>NZ_BAAIHT010000003.1:0-2084694 GCF_054601375.1 Kitasatospora sp. Ki12
CTCGAACTGCGTGAGTTCGATCTCTCGTCGATCGACGCGCTCGACGGCACGGTACTCGGCCAGGTGCTGGAGGAGATGTTCAGCGGACCCGGGACCCCGCGTCGGGACCGGAGTACAGCCACCACAGCAGTCACAGTTCCTTCAGCAGTTTCAGCTCACACAGTTCGAGTACATGGTCTGGTCATGTCTGACCTGGTCCCAGGACCCGGGATCAAGCCGTTCCGCTCCTTCATCTGCAAGGTCGCCTCGCGTTGCAACCTCGACTGCGACTACTGCTACGTCTACCGGCACGCCGACCAGTCGTGGCGGTCGCAACCGATACGCATGTCCATGAAGACCGCAGCACAGCTCGGCCACCGGATCAACGAGCACGCACAGGCACACAACCTGCACGAGGTGGAGCTGACCCTCCATGGAGGAGAGCCGCTGCTGCTGGGGGTGGAGTACCTGCGCGCGCTCTGCGAAACGGTGACGCGGGCGGCACCGGACGTCGGGATTCGCTGGAACGGACAGACGAACGGCACCCCGTACACCGAGGAGGTCCTGGACTTCTGCCGGGAGTGGAACGTCTCCTTCGGACTGAGCATGGACGGTCCGCAGGCGATCAACGACCGCCACCGGCTGGACCACGCGGGCAGATCGTCCTTCGCACGGGTGGAGCGGTCGATCGAACTGCTGAGCAGCCCTCGGGCTCGCGGGTTATGGGGAGGGATCCTCGCCGTGATCGACCTCGAGTCGGATCCCGCAGAGACGTACTCCTACTTCCGCTCCTTTGATCCGCCGTCCATCGATTTCCTACTACCGCTGGGCCATCATGACTTGCGGCCCGCGGGAAAGGAGCGGCTGGACACCACCCCGTACGCGGACTGGCTGCTCCGCATCTTCGACATGTGGTACGGCGAACGCCCCCAGCCCGTCAGGATCAGGCGGTTCCGGGACGTCATCGCGCTCTACCTGGGAGCCGTGAACAGTTCCGAGGAGTGGGGGCTGCAACCCGTCGATTTCATCGTGGTCGAGACCAACGGCGCGATACAGGCAGTGGACACGATGAAGGTCACCTACCCGGGGGCCTGCGAGTTGGGTCTAAACATCTTCGACGACAGTTTCGACACCGCTCTGAAGTCGCCCCCGGTACAAGAGCGTCAGGACAAGTGGCGGGCCCTCGGGGATACCTGCCAGGAATGTGAGCTGGTCCGCATCTGCGGCGGCGGGTATTTCCCGCACCGGTACTCACGGGCGAACGGGTTCCGGAACGTGTCCGTCTACTGCGCCGATCTCAAGAAGCTCATTCGCGTGATCACCGACACGGCCCGGAGGGACTTGCAGCGCCTGCCCAGGCGGGTCGGACGCGAGGAGGGGAAAGCAGGATGACCGTGACCGCCACCCAGCTCGACCGGTCCACCATCACGTCGCTGGCGACCCCACAAGGCTGGACCGGAACCACCTGGGCAGTCTTCCAGGCCAGGTACCTCCACACCCTGGTCGGCATCCGCAGGCTCGCCGCACTGCTCGCCGAGAGAGCCCCCGATACCTTGGCGGAGTCCGGCTTCCCGGCGAGCCTGGAGGCGATCCGGGCCGTTCCCGCCGATGTGCAGAGGCGGGTACTCAATCATCCGAGCGCGGCGTTCTGGGTGGACGTGGCCTGGAACCTCGTGGGACGGCGAGCACCCGAGTGCTTTCCCTCGATGCATCTGCTCCCGCATCTCAGGGAGTTCGCACGGTTCACCCTCTCGGCGCTGCTCCTGCACGGTCACGGGCGGCTCACGGCCGAAGTCCGCGCGGACGCCGCGGGACGGATCAGCCTGCCGGGCTCCGCACTGGCCTTGGAGGGTGCGGCCCCCTGGACCCGTACCTCCCTGACCGTCGACAACGGTCACCTGTCCTGGAGCGGACGCCACGTACATGTGCCACGGCTCCTCGGCGGCACGGAGCTGAATTGGCTCGACCGGGACCTGAGGCTCGGCGGACGGGCCCGGTTTACGTACGCGGAACCAGGCCCCGACGAGGCACAGCGCTGGCAGCGCGAGCTGAACAGCCACCTCGACCTCGTCGCAGCGGTGTGCACGCCCCTCGCCGAGGAGATCGCTGGCGGGCTAGGCGCTATCGTCCCGGTGATCTCTCCGGACCCATCGCGCGTGCACGTGAGCGGAAGCTTCCACGAGGCGCCCGGTCTGGTCGCCCTGGCGCTGGGCGAGCCGATGGCGACGGCGGAGGCGTTGGTGCACGAACACGGCCACCAGAAGCTCAACGCCGTCCTGGCGCTCGACCCGCTCATCGCCGACGACACCGGTGAGGCCACCCACTACTCACCTTGGCGGGAGGACCCCAGGCCGCTGAGCGGGCTGCTGCATGCCGTCTACAGCTTCGTGAGCGTCGCCGACTTCTACCAGGTGGCCCTGGACGCTCCAGATGCCGGCGGCCTGGACACGCGGAGCGTCGTGAACCGCGCCTACCGGGTCGTCCGCCAAGTCCGTGACGGGCTGGTTGAACTGCGGGGCGCGGCTTCCCTGACACCGCTGGGAGCCGCGTTCGTCGATGCGGTCACCGACCGGATCAACGAATGTGAGGCAGCCCTGCCCGTGCCCCGGTGGCCGACCGCCGTCACATCGACGGCGAGCGCTCCGCACACCGTGCCCGGTGGGACGAACGGCATCCGGCTACGGCCGCCACCGCGTCCCCCGCCCCGGCGCCTGTGACATGGCCCGCCCAGAACGACGCCGCCACCCAGACAGCCCTGCACGCCCTGGGTCTCCCGGGGGACTGGACCCCGGGCGCGATCGTCCACCGCTGGTACCCGGCGGACTCCCTGCTGGAGGCTGTACGCGACCTGCACCGGCTCCACGGAGGCAAGACCGTCGGCATCCTCCCGGACACCGCCGCGGGTGACGGCCTGATCCTCGACCTCGCAGCGGCCCATCTCGCGTACGTGCGCGAGGAGTACCGCACCGCCGCCGAGCGCTACGCGGCTTGTGTCAACCACAGCCCGCGGAGCCCGTACTTTTGGCAGTGCTACGCCTACGCGCTCCGCCATCTCGGCCGCCGCGAGGAAGCGCTGTACGTCCTCACGCACACCGAAGCGCTCATGGCGCGGCGGCAACCGCTCTCCGCGGACCACGACGTACGCACGACGGCGGAGGCCCTGGCATGGGGACTGCACCTGCCAGAAGCAACGGACACGGCTCCCGCCCAGGTCCGCCCGGTGAACCTGCCGGCGACCGCGGCGGTCGAACGCGAGCTGCGCTCAGGCCAATACTGGAACCTGGCCGAAGCGACCCGCGGTGGCGCCCAGCTCCCCGCACTCATCGCCGTCGCGAACGGGCTGAAACCGGCCATGGACCTGTGGGTCCCACGGGACGGCTGGCCCGCCCTGCGCGCACTCACCGAGACGCTCGGCCTCGTCCACCACGTGGACGCCTGCTTCGACAGGCTCTCGCCTCAGATCGCCCGGATGGCCCCGGGTCGTCTCACCACGACCCGGGCCGCGTTCGTGCCCGACCTGCGCGAGGGCGCCGAAGCCCACGTCTTCCTCGCCCGTGACCAGGCTGCCCTGGACCGGGTGGTCGGCTCCGGCTGGTACCCGCTGATCGTCGACGGCAAAGTGGTCGACAAACACCGGGCCGATCATGACACGTTCGGAGACGCCCTCGGCTACCCCTTGTGCTGCCAGGACTTCTTCCGCGAGCGCAACAACTGGAACGCCGACAACACCTACTACGCGGCGTGGCGCAACACCCGGGGCGTGCCTTCCCCGCTGTGCAACCCCCACCTTCGGCACACCCTGTACGGCCTGGTCCCGTACATGCCCTGTTCCTACGCGTGCCCCGCCACCCTCGAGTTCGCCGGCCGTCTCCGCGAGGTCATCCGTACTGAACTCCCGCACTACGCTGCAGCAATCGAAACGGCCGTGTCGAAGCCGCTGTTGTGCGTATCCGAGCTGCGGATGTACGGGTTCGAGGGAGAGACGGTCCACCACCATGACGACGGCACGGTCACCCTCACCTACTCGGGCGCCAGGTCCCTGTATCCGGTCGAGGACACCGATCCGCTGGGGGACCTGCTCCGCGCGGGAGACCGATGCACCGTCGACGGCAACATCATCCACGTGCGGCGAGGAAAGGCCTACATCGCGGGCTACGAGGCCCGGGGGGACCGGCACGGTCCGGAGTGCCCATTCGTCGTCTCCTTCGGCTGACGGGACCGCAGACTGGTGAAGCTGGCTGAATGGAAGATCGGGGTTCGGTAGGGCAGGGATGGTCGCCGGGCGGCGGAGCCGTCCGGCGGGGTCTGTGGCGGGTGTTCAGGTTGCGGGTTGGGTGGTGAGGGTGACCTGGTGGCCGAGCTTTTCGAGTTGCCGGACGAGGACGCGGGTCTTGCGGGTGGGATCGCCGAGGCGGTGGTACCACTCGGGGCCGAGGTCCTGGTAGGCGGTGTCGGGGCCGTGGATCAGGTGCCAGGCGATGACGAGGATGGAGCGGGCGACGGCGACCAGGGCTCGGTTGTGGCCCCGTCATTTGACCAGGCGGCGGTAGCGCGCGCCGAGGAAGGTGTCGGTGCGGGCGGCGGAGGCGGCGGCCTCGCCCAGTGCGGCGCGTAACCACGGGTTGCCCTTGCCGGCACCGGCGGAGGTGGTCACCGGGCCGGACTGGAGGGTGCGGGGAGAGAGTTTCGCTTAGGAGGCCAGGTGGTCCGCGGTGGGGAACGGGCCCATGTCCGTTCCGATCTCCGCAAGGATGACCTGTGCGGTCCGCGGTCCCACGCCGGGGATGGCGACGAGCCGGTCGACCAGGATGGCGGGGTGCAACGTGACTACACCGACCCTGAGCTGATGCGCCTGATCCGTCGATTCGTCACGCCCGGGCGCCGGTATCTCCGGGTGGGTGGAGGCATGCTGCGGTTGAGCGGGCCTGAGCGCGAGGTGTTCGTGGGCGAGTTGGTTCAGGCTGCCACGGAGATCACTCCCGCTGAGCTCGCCGTTCTGTTCGAGGGCGGGTGGCGGGAGCGTAAGACTGCCTCCTGGCTGGTCGTCGTGGCCGACAGGACCGAGTTCCGCAGTCGGATCGGCGAGCTCCTGCTGGCCAGTGAAGGGCCCTACGCCGGCGCGGCCTACTGCGTCACTCTTGCCACGTTCGGCGAGGGCGCGGACGCGGAGTCGCTCTGCAGGTACCTTGATCACTACTTGCCGCGGCTCGATCTCCACTACGACCAGGGCTTCGCTCTCGGCGCGTTGCTGCACCTCGACGCCGTACTTGGGACCGAGCACGCGTCCCGGTACCTTGCCGAAGGTGGCCTGTGGCAGCAGTGGGCGGACGTTCCGGCCCGCAGGGAGTGGGATCCGCAGGACATTCGGCGGTTCGTGGACCGGCTCTGCTCCTTCGCCGGGGAGTGCGCCGATCGCTTCGCCGCACTGGAGACCGGGCACTGATCCTCCGGCCGCTCAGGGCCCTCGGTAGCGGATGGGGACAACGGGAAACACGGACCGCTGGCCGCAGACCGACCAGGATCGCGGCGCGACTTCACCGCGAACGCCCCGAACCGGCTGTGGGCGGCCGACATCTCGCTGACCCCCACCGGCGAGGGCGCGGTGGCCGGCCACGATCCGCGACGACTTCTCCCGCCGGATCGTGGGTCGGCAGACCTCAGAGCGGGCGGATGTCGACATCGACCTCGTCCTCACCGTGCTGGAGTTCCATGGTCACGAAGTCGACCGTGTGTGGTGCCGCCGACGGGCGGCACCACACACGGTAGGTAGTGCTTATTCGTCCTCGTCCTCGTCCTCGTCCTCGTCTTCGGACTCGGCAGTCCACCACAGGTCGATCCGGTAGGTTTCGAGCGTCTCGTGGTGGGCCGCGAAGACGGCGTCCGAGTTCAGTTGGCCTTCAGGCGTGGCAAGTTGGGCGCGCAGGCTGCTCTGCTGGTCCTCGGCGGCCTGGCGCCCCTTCCAGGAGACGCGTCCTTCGTAGAGTCCCGGGCGCGGCAGGTCGAAGCAGCCGGCGATCTCGGGCGAGAAGGCGCGGATGACCACACATCCTGTGGGCGTGTCCAGGTCCACCTCGCGTTCGCCCTCCGCTTCCCAACCGATGTCGGCCGGTGTCGGGCCGTCCCACACCCGAACCAGGATCTCGGCGGGGGAGGTTCCTTGAAGGCTGTGGATGTAGATCTGCGTACCGGTCCTACCGACCACATCCCGTCGGCTCTGGAGGAGGGCTTCGTCGCTCGGAACGGTGGCGTCCGAGTCGTACACGACGATCTTGCCGTTGTCGGGCCAGGTTTCGGTACGGAACTCGAAGAGGACGGGCACTGCTGTCTCCCTGCTACTCCGGTCGGTGTTCGGCTACGGGACGATCTTCACGTAGAAGGGGTCGTTGTCCAAGAGCCGGTTGACGGAGTAGACCTCACCGATCATGTTGCCGCCCTTGCCGTTGTCATCGCCGTCTATGAGGCGTGCGGAGTAGCGCTTGTCCCCCTTGTTCGCGCCTTCCTTGGTGGAGGCGAAGGGGTACTCGTCGCATTCCAGTCCGGACTTCGTGTAGTCGCCCCAGATGTCTTCGCAGGTCTTGATCGCGACAACACGGTTCTTTTTCTGCTCCTCCCGGTTGACAAGGCGGTGCAGGGGCTGCTTCGCGCCGGGGACGGTCTTGGCGTTGAACGACGGGAAGGTGCGTTCGGGGTTGTTCTGCGCGTCCGCTATGTGTCGAGCGCTCTGCCGTACGAGCGGGTCGGAGAGCTTCATGACGAGTTCGACCCGAGCGGCGGTGAAGACGGTTCCCTTGTGCTTGCCCGCGCTGGGGCCGGCGTAGTCGAAGCGGACGTCGGAGTGGGCGGCGTCGGCCTCCTGCCATGCCCGGGCGGGTGCACTGGGCGATTTGACGTTCATCGACATGGTCACCGTGGTGTTGACGATCTGGTCGTTCCCCTGGTCGAACAGCGGGCCGTTGTCGGCCGAGGTGTACGTGAGCGTCCAGAGGGGGTTCGTGTCCCACGACCCGAGGAGATCGTCGCGTCGCTGCTTTCCGGGGTCGGTCACCGGGCCGCCGAGGCGGGTGAACTCCTGGTTGATCGACCACTTCGTGGCGTCCTCGCCGGAGACGGCGGCGACCTTGACGTCCTTCACGCTGGCGACGAAGTCGACCTTCCGCTGTCCGTCGTAGGCGAAGCCGAGGAGCCACGCGTCGAATTGGAGCCTTCCGATCGTGTCGGTGCCGTCCTCCCGTCGAAGCACCACGTCGTAGTGGCGGTGTACGCAGGTTTCGAACCGGTTCTTGACCCAGCCCGCAGGCGTGTCCGCTTCGGAACGGCTGGCGCATTCCTGTTCGAGGCCGGGGTCGTCGGCGGAGAGGGCCGAGGCCTCGTGCAGGGACGCGGTACCGAGGTCGCGGCCCTGCTTCGCGGTGATGTACTCGGAGAGGGGGACGGGCGAGCCGAGCTGTGCCAGTTCCTCTGCGGGCACGGTGGAGGCGGGGACGAACCCGGTGGCTCCAGGTCCCTGGGCGGCGGCCGGGTCGGCGGCGACTGTGGCGGCGGCCAGTAGGAGGGCGGAGGCGGCGGTGCCCGCGGTGCGCAGGAACCGACGCGTGGGTATGTTCACGGAGGGGACTCCCAAGGTGAGGGGCGGGTGGTCAGGACTGCGGGTGGCGCGGTACGACCCAGTCGAGGTCTCCGGGTGTCACTGCCTGCATGCCGCACCCCAGCAGGCGTCGACGATGTCGCCCGTGCTCTGGGTGTAGGCCACGGCGAGGCCGTCACTGCTGGGGCCGGCCTGCTGCCGGCCGTGGGTGGGGGCGTCGGAGGTGATCACCCACAGCGGGGTGTCGGCGGCCCACCGTGCGGCCGTGCGCCGCCCGCTGGTGTCGTCACCGACGGTTCCCGCGCTCACCTTCAGGGAGCTGACCGGCACACCGAACTCGGTGGCGGTACGCAGCTTGAGGCTGTCAAAGCTCGGTTCGGCGGCTGGGGCCGCCGAGGTCACGTCGTCGCGTTCGCGCCGTACGGATGCGACCGTCTGCTCGGTGTTGCAATGCCCGGCTGTTCGCAGGCATTCGGCGAGACCGGGCACGGTGGTCAGGCAGGCGTCGGGGGTGTTCTGCAAGCAGGTGTGCAGCGTGTCCTGGTCGACGCCGTTGAAGACATTCGGCCGTCCTGCGGCCGGGACGGAGGAGGCCTGGCCCCGTGGTGCCACCGGCGCGGGAGGAACGGCGGCCGTCAGTGGTTTGGCGACGTTCCAGGAGATGGTGCCCGACGGCTGGGGGTTCTGCTGGGCGGTGAAGCAGTACGGTGCCGTGTAGGGGGTGGTGGTGCCTGGCATGAGGTCGCCGCACTTGCCGAGGCCAAGCGTCGTGGCGGCGTTGGCGGGAGCGAACCGTGCCCAGACCTTGTTCTCGTCCATCCATTGCGGGCGGTTCTCGACGACCGGCACGTTCACGTGCTCGGGGTGGCTGACCTCCAGTCCGACATCGATCCGGTGCCCATGGGCGTCCCGCGACACGGGCTTCTGTCCGGTGGTCGTGCCGACCGAGTTGAAGTCGTAGAAGACCTCCCACTGCGCGCCGTCGTCCTGGCGCTGGAGGAGGTAGCTGTGGTTCCTGCCGTCCGCCAGGCTCGGGCCCGAGCCGACGTCGATGGCCGTCTCCCGCCCGCCCTGGTCGGTCACTTCCTCCTAAGGCCTGTCTGATAATTGATCTCGTGGCAGGTCGAGGTGAGTTGACGGACGCGGCGTGGGAGCGGATAGAGCCCCTGTTGCCGCAGGTGGATGGGCGTGGCCGCCCGTGGCGTGATCACCGGCAGGTGGTCAACGGTGTGCTGTGGCGGCTTCGGACCGGGGCCCCGTGGCGCGACCTGCCCGAGCGGTACGGACCGTGGCAGACCGTCTACGAGCGGTTCGCCCGCTGGGAAGCGGACGGCACCTGGGCGAGGCTGCTGGAGCACGTCCAGGTCCGCGACGACGCCGTGGGCCGGGTGGAGTGGACCGTCGCCGTCGACTCCACGGTCAACCGGGCCCACCAGCACGCCGCCGGCGCCCGCAAAAAGGGGACGCGGACGGGGACGAACTGGAAGATCCGGGCCGCTCACAGACGCGCCAGGCCCTCGGCCGGTCCCGAGGCGGGCTGACCACGAAGGTCCACCTCGCCGTCGACGGCCGCGGCCTGCCGCTGTCGATCGTGCTCACCCCGGGCAACGTCAACGACGCCACCACGTTCGCCGAGGTCCTGGACGGGATCCACGTCCCGCGAGCCGCAACAGGCCGCCCGCGCACGACACCGTTGCGGGTGCTGGGCGACAAGGCCTATTCCAGCAGGGCGATCCGGCATCTGCTGCGGCGTCGGGGCATCGCTGCCACGATCCCCGAACGCCGCGACCAGGTGGCCAATCGCCGACGCCGCGGGCGCCTCGGCGGTCGGCCGCCCGCCTTCGACAAGGAGATCTACCGCGATCGGAACGTGGTCGAACGATGCTTCGCCCGCCTCAAGCAGTTCCGCGCGATCGCCACCAGGTTCGACAAGCTCGCCGACCGCTACCGCGCTGGAGTCGTCCTGGCCTCCCTGATCCTCTGGCTCCGCGAACCGGCCAGATGATCATTTGTCAGACACGCCTTAGGGCGTGTCTGACGATTCGCGTCGGATCAGCGGGCGGCGTTGGAGTGTGTGCCCTCGGCGGTGCGGAGGACGGGGGTACCTCCCGGCCGGAGACTGGGGAGAGTCCATGCGGTGGGGGTACCTCCCGGCCGGAGACTGGGGGCCATCGGCGACCGACGACAAGCCGGCGAGGTACGTGCTCCGGCGGCGACCGCCCGGCGGGAATTGTCAGACACGCCCTAATGGGCAGCGGCCGACTGCGCTGCGGACAGTGCGGCCTGCGGCGACTTGGAGCCGGTCAGCGCGGCCTGGACCGAGGTCCACAACTGCTCGGAGATCTTGGGGTACTTGGTGCCCAGGTCGTCGCTGGTGCGGCCCTTGGCGGCCTTGACCGCGTCGACCCACGCCTTCAGGTCGGGGTCAGCGGCGGCCTGCTTGTCCTGCACCGTGGGGGTGGGGGCGATGTAGGACAGCGTGGCGTCGGTGGCGTAGGAGTTGTCCGCGCTGGTCAGACAGGACACCAGCTTGTCCGAGACGCTGTAGCGGGCCGTCTTCTTCTGGACCGGGACGGTGACGAACTCGCCACCGGTCGGGGCCGGGGCGGTGCCACCGGTCATGCCGGGGACCGGGATGACCCCGTACTCGAAGCCGGCCTTCTTCGCGTTCGCCAGCTGCCAGGTGCCGTTCTCCGCGAAGGCGAACTCACCGGTGGCGAACTCCTGCCAGCTGGTGGTCTGCGTGTTGTTGATGACCGAGTTGGGGGCCAGGCCCTGCTTGACCCAGTCGGTCCACAGGGACAGCGCGGAAGCGGCCTGGGCGGAGTCCAGGTGCGTGAGCTGCGCACCGGATCCCCAGAACCACGGGAGGAACTGGAAGCTCCCCTCCTCGGTGCCGATCCCGGAGAAGGTGATGCCCTTCTTGCCCGCGGCCTTCACCTTCGTCAGGGCGGCGGTCAGCGATGCCCAGTCCTTGATCGAGGCGACGTCCACGCCGGCGGCGTTCAGGACCGCCTTGTTGTAGTACAGCGCCAGGGTGTTCGCGCCGATCGGAGTGCCGAACGTCTCGCCGCCGCTCTGACCGGCCGCGAGCAGATTGGGCGACACCGCCGAGGTGTCGACCTTGCTCTCCCTGGCCGAGGTCAGCACACCGGCCTCGGCGAGCGTCGAGACCACCGGATTGTCGACGATCAGCACGTCCGGCGAGTTGCCCTGCTGCGCCGCGAGCAGCGCCTTGGTGGTCAGGTCGCTGGTGTCGAAGGCGGTCCGCTTGATCTGCACGCCGGCCTGGCTGCCGCAGGTGTCCAGCAGCTTGGCCCAGGCCGAGCCGGCGTCGAACTGCGGGTACGGGTCCCAGACGGTGTAGGTCCCGCCGGCGGAGGCGCTTCCCCCGTCGGCGGCGGACGTCCCGGTCGAGGAGGAGCACGCGGTGCCGGCGGAGGCGAGGACGACGGCAGCGAGCGAGGCGGCGGCGAGCCGCCAACCGGTGGATCTGTTCATGGCACTGAACCCTTCGGTCTTACGGACTTCCGTGTTACGGCCCTATGTCGAATCGATTGCGCGAATCGGTTCGACAGGAACATAGGACTGGCATCTGAGGCCGTCAATAGCCCGGTCGAACTTCATCGCGGAGCGACTGGGGGCTGGAGTGCGTGCCACCCGTGGGCAGCCATGCCGTGCGGCTTGCGGCTCGCGGAGAAGCGCACTACCGTCTACCGAATCGGTTCGACTATCAGCCGCGACATGAGGACAGCGATGAACATCGGGGAGATCGCCAGCCGCGCAGGCGTCTCGCGGAGCACCGTCTCCTACGCGCTCAGCGGCAAGCGCTCGGTCTCGGACGCCACCCGCAAGCGCATCCAGGACGTCATCGACGAGCTCGGCTATCGGCCCAACGCCGCGGCCCGCGCGCTCAAGGAAGGCCGGACCCGGACCATCGGCCTGGTGATCCCTCCCGCCAGCAGGCGGCTGACCCACATGCAGCTCGGCTTCGTGGCCAGCGTGGTCGAAGCCGCAGCCCGTGCCGACCTGGACGTCCTGCTGTCCCCCTCCGGGGGAGACCACGACCGGTCGTTCGAGCGCCTCCTCTCCGGAGGGCGCGTCGACGGGGTGATCCTGATGGAGATCCGCCTGGAGGATTCCCGGGTCCGCAGGCTGCAGAACGCCAAGCTGCCGTTCGTCGGCATCGGGCACACCGCCCGCGCCCACGAGATGTGCTGGATCGACGTCGACTACGCCACCGTGATCAACCAGTGCGTGCACCACCTCGCGGACCTGGGCCACACCCGCATCGCGCTGGTCAACCGCTCGGTCGAACTGATGGCAGCCGGCTACGGGCCGGGGCACCGGGCCCGTGACGGGTTCACCGCGGCCCTCGCCCAGCGGGGCATCCAGGGCATCGACCTGGAGTGCGGGGACGACGCGGCCGCCGGTCTGGTATGCGCCACCCGACTCCTGCGCGAGCACCCCGACGTCACCGCGATCGCGACCATCAACGAGGCCGCGCTACCCGGAATCCAGCGCGGCCTGGAGGAGGCCGGCCTCAACGTGCCCGGGGATTTCTCCATCACCGGCGTCGTCGGCCGCACCTGGGCCGAGGAGTTCCGCCCCCCACTGACCGCCGCGGACGTACCGGCCCAGGACATCGGCACCCAGGCCATGGACCTGCTGCTCGAACGCATCGCCGACCCCACGACCCCCTTCCGCAACATCCTGCTGGCCCCGCCGGTCTCCCTGCGCGGCAGCACCGGCCCCGTGCGCGCCACCTAGCCCGGACGAGGCACCGCGGCGTACGCCCTCCGAGCGGTTCCGCTTCTCCTTGCCGGATCCGAACGCAGTGGGTCATGGCCCTCCGGTAACAGCGCCCTTTCCCGCACAGCCACCGAGGTCGTGGTCGTCCAGATGGGTCGGCACCCCGGGGGCGCACCCGCGCCCGGTGGCGGGAGCTGCCCGCCGCGCAGCTCCCGGCTCGGTGGGCGGGGAGTGTCCGGTGAGCTCAGCTGCTGTCGGCGGTGAGGGGGATACGCAGGCTGACCCGGTAGCCGCCTTCAGTCGTCGGGCCGGACTCGAGGGTGCCGTGCAGGATCTCGGCGCGTTCGCGCAGGCCGATCAGGCCCTGCTGGGAACTGGGCAGGGCGAGGGAGGGGCGGGCGGGCGCGCTGTTGGTGACGGTCACCCCGACGCCGGTCCCGTCCTGCCGGAGTTCGACGGTCGCGGTGGCACCGGGGGCGTGCTTGCGGGCGTTGGTCAGCGCTTCCTGGACCGTCCGGTACACGGCCCGCTGGGCGGCGGCGCCGAGGTCGGGCGGCAGCTCTCCGGTCAGGCGGGTCTCGATGCCGCTGGAGTCCACGAGCCGGTGCAGGTCGGCCAGGGTGGGCTGGGGGGTCAGTTCGGTGTCGCGGCCTCCGGAGGCGCGCAGCAGCCTGACCATGGTGCGCAGTTCGTCCAGCGTGGTGACGCTCAGGGAGCGGATGGTGCGGGCGGCGTCCTTGGCGTCCTCGTCCCGGGTGGACATCTGGAGTGCCCCGGCGCGCACGGCGATCAGGCTGACCTGGTGGGAGACCACGTCGTGCATCTCGCGGGCCAGTTGGGCGCGTTCGCGGGCGAGTACGGTCTGGGCGTGCAGGATCCGCTCGTGCTCCCTGGCCTCCTCGGTCTCGGCCATCTGCCGCTCCAGGTCCCTGCGGGTCTGGAGGAGTTGTCCGAACAGCACGGCGGCGGCCGCGGTGGCGAGACTGTACACGAACGTGACCAGGGTGAAGGTCCGGCTGACCTCGAACGGGCCGCCGAGGGACCACGGGACGATGCTGGCCAGCGCGGTACCGAGGGCGCAGAACGCGAGCAGCCGGCGGTTACGGGAGCGTTCGGCGAGGGTGAACAGCGCCACGATCGGTGCGAGGGCGATGTCGTCCTGGGTGAAGGCG
This sequence comes from Kitasatospora sp. Ki12, assembly GCF_054601375.1. Taxonomy (NCBI): domain Bacteria; kingdom Bacillati; phylum Actinomycetota; class Actinomycetes; order Kitasatosporales; family Streptomycetaceae; genus Kitasatospora; species Kitasatospora sp. Ki12. The sequence continues at coordinate 13,489 of NZ_BAAIHT010000003.1, forward strand.
ATCGGCAGGGTGAGCAGCAGCACGCCGAGGGGGAACCTGCGCCGCAGTGCCAGCGCGGCGCAGGCGAGCGCGGCCACCGCCCAGTCGAGGGGCGCCGGATCCTCGGTGAGGTTCAGCCAGCTGTCGATGCCCGCCGCCGCGACCAGGGCGCCGTCCACGACGGGAGCGGGCACCCGTGCCCACAGCGCGCGGGCCCGGCCCGTCGCGTCCACCTGCGGCCGCTCCTCGGTCGGCCCCGTCCGACTGACCAGCGCCTCCTGGTCCGTCACCGCCTCCTTGCCCATGTGTGCCGCCTCGCCTTCGCTCTGATCCGTTCCTGCCGCCACGGCCCCGGCTCGTGGTCGACGGACCCGAGGTGACCGACGTGGGTCGTCGACCGGGTGTGGCCGGGCTGAGTCGGTCCGCAACCCGCTCCGGCAGGTGTTCCGTCGGAGCCGACCCTAAGGCTTCGGCGTCGTCGCAGCGGAGGCCGGACGGCAGCTCCGGCCACCCGGCGGGGTGATCTCATCCGGTCGGCAGGGGAATCCGCCCCCGTCGAAGGTGTTCCGCCGGTCGGCGGGGGTGTGCCCGGCTGTCGGCGGAGTGACCGGGAGCGGATCGCCCGCTGGAATGGGCGTGGTCACCCCCGACACGAACCGGCGTCCCGCCGCACCTTCGCCCGTCCTGGACCGTGTCCGGCATGTACTGAAGGCCGACGGACACTCCCCTTCGCCCAGCGGGGCAGTGGGGGTGTCACCCCTGTTCCCGTTCGAAAGCGGAAGTTCCCTTGTTGATCCCTGTCCTGATCGTGATCACCGCGGTGGTGGCCGGCTGGTCGCTCGTCGCCGGGCGGCTGGAGCGCCGGCACGTACGGGCACCGCTGGTGCTGGTGCTCGCGGGTGTGGTCACCGGCCTGTTCACGCACAGCGAGATCGCCGCCGCGATGAACTCCGAGGTCGCCCAGCGTGTGGCGGAGATCATCCTGGCCGTGCTCCTCTTCGTCGACGCCACCGAGCTGCGGGGCGGACGGCTGTTCGGCCGGGACCCGGGCTCGGCGGCCCGGGTCCTGCTGGTGGCGCTGCCGCTGAGTCTCGGCGCGACGGTCCTGCTCGGCGGGCTGCTGCTGCCGGATCTGCCGGTCGCGGTGCTGCTGCTGATCGCCTGCGTCGTCATCCCGACCGACTTCGCCCCGGCCGAGATCCTGGTCCGCGACCGGCGGATCCCCGCGCGAGTGCGCAGCGTGCTCAACGTGGAGAGCGGTTACAACGACGGCATCGTGTCGCCGCTCTTCCTGTTCGCGCTGGTGCTGGCCGGGTCGACGGCCGAGAAGCGCACGCCGCTGGGGGCGCTGGGCACGACCGTGCCGTTCGCGGTCAAGGCGCTGGTGCTCGGCGCGCTGGTGGGCGCGGTGCTCGCCTGGCTGATGAACCTCGCCCAGCGCGCGCACTGGATGACCGACCAGTCCCGCCGGATCCTGGTGCTGATCGTCCCGCTGCTGGCCTACACCTCGACCACCGCGGCGCACGGCAACGGCTTCGTCGCCTCGTTCGTGGCCGGTGTCGCCTTCCGGTACGTGAGGCGGGCCCCGGAGCGCCACGGCGCCGCAGTGCCGGTCGGCTCGGACTTCCAGCTGCTCGAGGACACCAGCGCCATGATGACCATGGTCATGTGGTTCTTCTTCGGCAACGCGGTGGTGCTCACGTTCGTCGTCGGCGTCGACTGGCCGGTGCTGGTGCTGTGCGCGGCCGCGCTCACCGTACTGCGGATCGTGCCGGTCCTGCTGTCCTTGCTCGGCTCCCGGTTCAGCCGGGCCGAGCGGCTGATGGTCGGCGCACTCGGTCCGCGCGGCACCACCTCGATCGTGTTCGGGCTGCTCGCCTTCAACGCCCTCCCGGACGGGCCGGCGGCCAACAGCGCACTCGACGCCATGGTCGTCGTCGTCCTCGGCAGCATCCTGCTGCACGGCGGTGGTTCGCTGGCCATCGCCCGCGCGCTGCGCGGCAAGGCCCGGCCCCGTCCGGAGAAGGCGGTGGATGCCGGGAGCGCAGAAGAGGTCGGTGATGTCCGGGACGTCCGGGGAGACGAGGCTCCTCGCTCCTCGGCCGCCCCACGGCGCGAGTGAGCCTCGATACCCCACGTCACAGGCGCCGCGGCGTATCACCCATCCCGTTCGGGACGTCGGCCAGCAGGCCCGCGCGCTGGGCGAGCAGCGCGGCCTGCACCCGCCCACCGACCCTGAGCTTGGTGAGGATCGCGCTGACGTGGTCCTTCACCGTGCCGGTCCCCAGGTGGATGCGTGCGCCGATGTCGGCGTTGGACAGCCCCTCGGCCATCAGCACCAGCACCTCCCGTTCCCGGCCGGTGAGCCGGTCGACCCGTGCGGCTTCCTCGTCCACCACGGCAGGGCCGCTGCCGGGGTGGCCGCGCAGCAGGCTCTCGGACGCCTTCGGCGACAGGACGACCCCGCCCGCCGCGAGGGTGCGTACCTGCGGGGCGAGGTGCTCGGGCTCGGTGTCCTTGAGCAGGAAGCCGACCGCCCCCGAGTTCAGCGCGGCCAGGATGTACTCGTCCGTGTCGAAGGTGGTGAGCATCGCCACCACCGGAGGCGAGGGCAGCGCGACCAGTTCCCGCAGCACGCTGAGCCCGTCCACATCCGGCATGCGGATGTCGAGCAGGACGACGTCCGGCCGGTGTTCCCGGACGGTGGCGACGGCTCGTCCGCCGACGGCGGTGGCCACCACCTCGATGTCGTCCGCCGCGTTGAGGATCATGCCGAACCCCGACCTGATCAGCGCTTCGTCGTCCACCACCACTACCCGGATCACACGTCCTCCGTCGTTCACGAGCCGTCCCGTACCGACCCATGATCCCGTGCCCGCCCACACCGGCGCACAGGGGCCACGGGCACGGCCGGGTGTGCCACCCGGCGGGGGCGGTTCAGCCAGGGGGCGGGGGTGGTCCGGACGGTCACCGGATGGGCCGGGGCCCGGCGGGCCTCCACGCTGGACCGGTACGCCGTCGATCGAGAGGAATCCTGTGAACACCGCATCCGACCCGTCGAACGCGGACGTCGCGCCGCTGTCCGCACGGGCGACGTTCAAGGCGCTGTACGGCTATGTCCGGCCGCACCGGTGGACCGTCGCGCTCGGCCTGCTGTGCGCACTGGTCGGCTCGGCCGGCGGGCTGCTGCAGCCGCTGGCCACCAAGGCGCTGGTGGACCGGCTCTCCTCCGGCCAGGCCATCACCGCGATCGTGCTGTCCCTGACCGTGCTCGTGCTGCTGGGCACGGTGTTCGAGGCGCTCAGCGGCTATGTGCTGGAGCGCACCGCCGAGTCCGTCGTGCTGGCCGCCCGGCGAAGCCTGATCGGACGGCTGCTGCGCCTGCGGATCTCGGAGGTGGACCGGATCCCGCCGGGCGACCTGATGTCCCGCGTCACCTCGGACACCACGCTGCTGCGCGCCGTCACCACCCGGGAACTGGTCTCCGGCGCCACCGGTGTGGTCACCCTGGTGGCGGCCGTCGCGCTGATGGCCGTCCTGGACCCGGTCCTGCTGGGCGTGACGCTCGGCGTCGTGGCCGTGGTCGGCGGGGCCGTCGCCCTGGTGATGCCGAAGATCTCCGAGGCCACCGAACGCTCACAGGAGGCGGTCGGCGAGATCTCCACCGAACTGGAACGCGCCTTCGGTGCCTACCGCACCGTGAAGGCGTCCGGCGCCGAGGAACGGGAGACCGCCCGGGTGACGGCCGCCGCCCAACGGGCCTGGCATCACGGCGTGCGCGGCGCCAAGTGGGAAGCACTCGCGAAGTCCGCGGACGTCCTCGCCGTCGAGCTGGCGTTCCTGGCGGTGCTCGCGGTCGGCGGGGCCCGGGTCGCGTCCGGGGCGATCCCGGTGTCCACGCTGATCGCCTTCCTGCTGTACGTCTTCTACCTGATCGAACCGGTGTCCCGGCTGGTCGACGCCGCCTCCCAGTACCAGGAGGGTGCGGCCGCGATCTCCCGGATCACCCGGGCACAGCGGCTCGCCACCGAAGACCGGGAACTGCGCCGGCTCACCCTGCCCGCCCCTTCCCGCCCGGACGCAGGCCCGGCGTCGGTCCGCTTCGACCGCGTGTCCTTCCGCTACCGTCCAGACCTGCCCGAAATCCATCACGAGATGACCTTCGACGTGCCGGCCGGCGGGATGACCGCCTTCGTCGGCCCGTCCGGCGCGGGCAAGTCCACGGTCTTCGCCCTGCTCGAACGCTTCCACGACGCGACCGGCGGACGCGTGCTGGTCGACGGCGAAGACGTCCGCGACTGGTCCCTGCCCCGGCTGCGCTCCACCATCGGCTACGTCGAGCAGGACGCCCCGGTCCTGGCCGGCACACTCCGCGAGAACCTGCTCTTCGCCGCACCCGACGCCTCCGACCAGGAGCTGGCCGACGTCCTGGCCCGTACCAGGCTCGACGCTCTCGTTGCCCGTCTGCCCGACGGCCTGGACACCCTGGTCGGGCACCGCGGCTCCAGGCTCTCCGGCGGCGAGCGCCAGCGCGTCGCCATCGCCCGCGCGCTGCTGCGCAAGCCCCGCCTGCTGCTCCTCGATGAGGCGACCTCACAACTCGACGCCGTCAACGAGCTCGCGGTGCGGGACATCGTGGCGCAGGCGGCCCGGGAGACCACCGTCCTGGTCGTGGCCCACCGCCTGTCCACGGTCACCGGCGCCGACCGGATCGTGGTGATGGACGCGGGCCGGGTCCGGGCCGTCGGCACCCACGCGGAACTCGTCGAGCAGGACGAGCTCTACGCCGAACTGGCCAGCACCCAACTGCTGACCCCGGCTCGCTGACCTCACGCGCCGTACACGCGGCCGCGCGATGCCGAAGCAGGCACCGCGCGGTCCGGCGCCGGGCACGGGGCGGACGTCCGTAGAGGTCCAGGGGATGCCGCTCCGGCAGTGTGGGGATTGTGCGTAGCCGGGCTGTCGGATTCCCATCAGAAATGGGCGAATATTCCATGAGAGGCCAGGGCCGAGCGTCACAACGCCCACACCCCCGAGGCGGTGCTGCCGATCCCCGCGCCGGCCGGTCCGGCCTGCCCGGGTACGCGGGATGGACGCGACGCGACGCAGCACTGCGCTGAGCCGCTCGGCCGGGAGCAGGCCCTTCTCCAGTCACGCGGGGGCGAGCAGGGCTGACGGGTCCAGTGCCGTCACGGACGGATGCCGCCGACGGGCCGACTGCCACCGGTCACCGTCTCCGCCGCGAACTGGGTGAGCAGCCACGGCTCACCACTGCCGCCTACGGCGTGCCGATGGCAGTGTCAGACCGGGGTCGGCTCGGGGCGCTTGGGAGCGAGGTGGTCACCGGAGGTCTCGCCGCGCAGGCGGCGGCCGACCCAGGGCGCCAGGTACGTGCGAGCCCAGTGGAAGTCCTCCCGGTAGTGCGCCGCGGTGGAGCGGGGCGGCTCGGCGGGCCAGGGGACTTGCGGGTCCTGCGCCGTGTGGAGTCCCAGGGTGCGGGCGGCGAGCAGGGCCACTCGCTGGTGGCCCTCGGCTCCCGCCGACGATCACCACGGTGGTGGCGATCAGCAGCCACCAGTGGAAGGCCGGCGCGGCGTGGTGGCCGCCCTGCGGTCCGGAGGCCACGGCGAGCAGGACCAGGGCCGCACCGCCACCAGGTTCAGCAGTGCGACCAGCCGCAGGTACCAGACCGTCGAGGCGGCGGCGCGCTGCCGCAGCCTGCCGGTGGGGCGGGCGGTTCGGGAGAGTGGGTTCGCAGACACGCTCCCACCCTGTCGGCGGGCGGTTGCGGATCCCATCCGGCGGGGAGCCGGGGGTACCCCGCCGGATGGCCGCCGCTTCTCCGCCGGTCGGCGGGAGCAGCGGCAGCCGTTCCCGGCGGCCGCCCGGGTGGCTGGTTCCTGGGACCGGCCTCCCGTGGGCCGCGGCGCCGCCGGGCGATGCTGCGGCAGGCGTACGGCGGGGGCGGCCCGGCCGATCGGCGGGGGTGGCACGGAAACCCGCCGGATGGTCCGCACCGGCCGCGGACGGCGAGATTGGCGCCATGACACCCATGGATCCCACGCGGACGTCGCCACCGTCGAACGCCCCTGCCGGACCCGACCCCGCTCCGTCGGCGAAGCCCGCGTCCACCGGTCGGCTGGTGGGCGTGGACCTGGCCCGCGCGCTGGCCGTGTTCGGCATGTACGCCGTGCACATCGGTCCGCAGGCGGCCTCCGTGGGCGGTGTCGGCGGCTGGCTGCTGCAGCTGTCGGAAGGGCGCGCGTCGGTGCTCTTCGCGACGCTCGCCGGGTTCTCGCTGATGCTGATCGCCGGGCGCCGCGAACCGAAGACGGGACTGGCGGGCCGTCAGGCGAAGGCCCGCATCGCGATCCGTGCCGGAGTCCTGATCGCGATGGGCACCGCGCTCGCGGCGGCCGGCGCCGGATCCGTGGTGATCCTCGCCTTCTACGGCGTGTACTTCCTGCTCGCCCTGCCCCTGCTCCGGCTGCCGGCCAGGACGCTCGCGATCATCGCGGCCGTCCTCGCCGTGGTCACCCCGCTCCTGCAGTACGGGCTGAAGGCGCTGGTGGCCGGTCCCGTCGAGGCGGCCGTCAACGCCTACGACCCGCTCAAGCAGCTCAGCGACGTCGGCGTCCTGGACCTCCTGCTCACCGGCTTCTACCCGACCGTCACCTGGATGACGTACGTGGTCACCGGCATGGCACTGGGCCGCCTCGACCTGTCCGCCGTCACCGTGCGGCGACGGCTCACCGCACTCGGCGCCGCGCTCATCGCCTTCGGATACGGCGTGCCCCTCCTGCTGGCCCGCTTCTCCGACCGACTCCACGACCTCGCACAGCAGCCGTCGGGCCGGGCCGCCGGTGGCTCCGGCAGCTCGTCGGCCCTCGACTCCGCATCCGAGATGGGCAAGGCGGCCCTGAAGTCCGGTGGCGACGCCGGAGCGGCCGACAGCGCCGATGCCTGGATGCTGTTGCTCGCCCAGCCGCACAGCGGGTCGACGTTCGACATGGCCGGCAGCCTGGGAGTCGCGATCACCGTGCTGGTCGGCGCGACGGTCGCGATGACCGGCCTGCCGTGGCTCCGGCGGCTGCTGACCCCGGTCATCGCCGTCGGCACGATGTCACTGACGGCGTACGTCGGGCACTTCGTGGCCTCCATGGCACTGAGCGTGCCGCTCGGCGACACCGCCGCCTCCACCACGCCACTGCTGTGCTTCATCGCCGGCGCCGTCCTGTTCGCCGCGGTCTGGTCCCGCTTCTTCCGCCGCGGACCCCTGGAGTACCTCGTCAACCTCGCCACCAAGCCCGCCACGTTCGTCAGGTGACCGCCGACCGAACGGTTCCGGGGAGTGGCTGCGCAGCCCGTGCGCGGTGTGTCCGCCCGCAGCCACTCCAGCAGGCGGCGCGCTCGCCCGCCCGTCGGGCACCGCAGGACAGGCCGAGGCGTCACGCAAGGAGCACCGCCGGGAAGCAACGGCGCAGCTGCGGCCGGCATGACGACGGCCGCAGCACGGTGACGGCAGGCCGCCGCCGTCCACGGGCAGGCCCGGGAACCGGAAGATCCTCCGGCGTCCGGGCCCGCACCCCGATTCGCCGGCCTCGGGGAGGACGCCGGCCGTCCGTTCGTCCGGCTCCGCCACCCGCGGGGCCGGACGTCAGCGCGCCTGCCGTGTCATCACTTCACCAACGCGTTCGCCAGGACGACGACCAGGCCAAGCAGTGCATCACCGACACCGATGAACAGCGCCGACAGCCAGGTACGCCCACCGGTCCGGGCCGCGGACAGGCCCCCTCCAGGAGCATGCCGGGAGGCGTCTCAGAGATATGTGCCTTGTTGATTAATCGCGTCGGTCGCCGGTGCACGGTGGCGCTCGCTAGGCTGGCGGCATGGCCCTGCGCAACGCGATCATGTCGACCCTCCTGGAGGGCGAGGCGTCCGGTTACGACCTGACGAAGGCGTTCGACGCGTCGGCGGCGAACTTCTGGATGGCCACACCGCAGCAGCTCTACCGGGAGCTGGACCGGATGAAGGCCGAGGGTCTGGTCAGCGCCCGGGTCGTCGAGCAGGAGCGGCGGCCGAACAAGCGGCTGTTCTCGCTCACCGAGGCGGGCCGCGCCGCGCTGCGGTCGTTCACGGCCTCGCCGCCACGGCCGTCCGCGATCCGGGACGAGCTGCTCGTCCAGGTGCAGGCCGTGGACGCGGGCGACCCGGACGCCGTGCGCGCGGCGCTGCTCGAACGGCTGGTGTGGGCGCAGGCCAAGGTGGCCCGCTACGAGCGCCTGCGGGCCCGGCTGCTGGACGGGCGTTTCGAGGACGAGTACCTCGCCACGGCCGAACGTATCGGGCCGTATCTGACGCTGATGCGCGGACTGTCGTTCGAGCGCGAGAACCAGCGCTGGTGCGAGCGGGCACTCGCCGTTCTGGACCGGCGGGCCGCCGCGCCGGCCCCCGTGCGGGGGCCGGCGCAGGGGCCGGTCTGACGGTCTTTGCGGGCGGCCGCTCAGTACGCCGGGCGGGGAGCCCCGACGGGCCGCAGATCCGGGCGCTTCGCGACCCTTCCGTCGCCCGAGGAGCGCCCGCGCAGGCGGCGCGTCAGCCACGGTCCGAGGAAGGTGCCGATCCAGGCGGCCTCCTGGGCGGCTCGCCGACGGAGCCCCGCTGCCGGGAGCGGTGGCAGCGGCTCGGCCCACCCGCTGTCGCTGCCGGGCAGCGCGAGCGCTTCGGCCGCCGCGGCGGCGATCCCGGCGTGGCCGAGCGGGCTCGCGTGCAGCCGGTCCGCGCTCCACATGCGCGGATCGGTCGTCACCTCGTGCGGGAAGAAGTCGACGACCGCGACGCCGCGGTGGTCGGCCGTGGCCCGGATGCGCGCGTTGAGGTCCAGGAGCCGGGGTCGCAGCCCGCGGGCCAGCGGCGCGATCCGGCCGATGTCGGGGAAGGTGAAGGTGAGCACCCGCGCCCCGGTGGCCGTGAAGGCGGCGAACATCGCGTCCAGCTCCGCCACCACCTCGCCCGCGTCGAAGCCCGGCCGCATCAGGTCGTTCATCCCGGCGACCACGGTGACCAGGTCCGGTCGCAGCGCGAGGGCGGGGGCGAGCTGTTCGGCCCGCACCTGGCCGGCGAGTCGGCCGCGCACGGCGAGGTTGGCGTAGAGCAGGCCGGGTTCGTCCCCGGCGATCGTCTCGGCCAACCGGTCCGCCCAGCCGCGCCATCCGGCCGCCTCGTCACCGTCACCCAGGCCCTCGGTCTGGCTGTCGCCGACCGCGACGTAGCGGCGGAAACCCGTGGTCACGGTCATGCCTCGGACGCGCCCAGCGCCTCGGCGGTGATCCGCTCGAACTGCGCGCCCATCGCGGCGGCGAGCGCCTGCGCGCCGGAGAGGGGCCGGACCATCACCGTCAACTCGTCGATCAGGCCGTCCTCGTCGACGTGGAGGAAGTCGCAGCCGTGCACCTCGCGGCCGTCGACGGTGGCCTTGAAGACGAAAGCGTGGTCGCGGCCGCCGCCGTCGTTGATCTCGCGGACGTACTGGAAGTCCTCGAGGACCCGTGCGGCACCGCGCAGGATCGCGGCGGTCATGGCCTTGCCCGGGTAGGGCTTGAAGACGACGGGGCTGGTGAAGACGACGTCCTCTGCCAGAAGGGCCTCGATGGCGTCGTGGTCGCCGGCCTCGACGGCTGCGCGGAAGGGGTGCACGGCAGGCTCCATAGTCAACAAATTGAATAGCTGCTGTGCGCGAGCCTAGTCGCGCGATCCGGGCGATGTCGAGCGTCGGAACGGGTGTCGAGGCTGACCTTCCATCACAGACAGCGGAGCCAGGGCCTGCAGACCGGTCCAAGCGGGCAGACCCACCCAGTGCCGAAGGTCAAACCTGGCTCCAGGTCGGATCGGGGTGAGCACCGTGTCGTGCGCTGTGGGTGTGTTTCGCCCCCCCTTTGCCCAGTGCGACCTCGCAGCTGCCGAGTGGGCGGTCATGAGACGGAAGTTGCTTGCGTGAAGGGAGAGTCCAACGGCGTCCAGTGAGGCTGAGTTCGAGCGTGGGCGGGTCCACCGGCGCTGTGGATGCCGGCGCGCGGATCGACGTCCGATCGGGGCACGCTGCCCGCGGCCGGCGGCGGATGCACTGCACGGGAGCTGGGCGTACGCGGTGGACATGCCGACGAACGGCGAGGGACGCAGCACCCGGCGGCGCAGCGGTTACGGGTCACGGGAGGATGCCGTGAACGCACTGCAGTGCGTGCCGAACGCGGAGGCGACGGACGTGCTCGAGGACCGCAAGCTCACGATCGGTGCGTTCCTGCTGGAGTGGGTGGCGTTGCAGGAGTGGACGCTCGAGCCGTCCACTGCGGCCTCCTACGCCAAATGCGTCCGCCAGGAGCTTCTTCCGGTGTTCGGCCGGTGCTCCATTGCGGTCGTCACGGCTGTTTCCCTTTCGCGGCAGCCGGACGGTCGTCGTGTTGCGGCGGTGCCGGGGCGGGCAGGGGGACGGGCCCGACCGCCGGGTGCCAGGTGTAGGAATCGGGGTCGAAGCGGCTCAGCCGGCGGATCAGCCGCCCGGTGGACCACGGCCAGGCGAAGGTGTTCCGGCCGCCGGGGCTGAAGTAGTAGCTGGTGCAGCCGCCGGAGTTGTACACGGTGGTCCGCAACGCCTCCTGCACCGCGGTGTTGTGCGCGGCCTGTGCGGCCGCCCGGACCTCCAGGGCGCGGTGGCCGCCGTGGTCGAGGTGGGCCAGGGCGGCGGTGAGGTAGGTCAGTTGGGCTTCCAGAACGGTGATCGCGGAGGTGGAGCCACCGAGCAGATTGGGCCCCAGCAGGAGGAAGAGGTTGGGGAAGCCGCTGACGGTGGTGCCCAGGTACGCCTGCGGTCCGCCGTCCCAGGCTTCGTGCAGTGTCAGGCCGTTCGTGCCGTGCAGGCTCCGGGCCAGCGGCAGCTCACCCATGCGAAAGCCCGTGGCCGTGACGAGGACGTCGGCCTGGACCACGGTGCCGTCGGCGCCGACGACCTCGTTCCCGTGTACCGCTGTCACGGCGGTGGGATGCAGGCGGACATGTGGCTGGGCCAGGGCACGGTAGAAGGTGCTGGAGGTCAGGAGGCGCTTGCAGCCCAACCGGTAGTCCGGCGTGAGCACCTGGCGCAGCCGCCGGTCGCGGACCGCGATCCGCAGGTGCGCGCGGGCTCCCGCCTCGATCAGGCGGGCGAGTGGCGGGTGGCGGAAGGCGAGGCCGAAGCCCTCCTGCAGCGCGTACTGCCCGGCGCGCAAGGCGCCGCGGGCACCGGGCACGTGGTCCAGGAACCGGTTGACCGGCGCGGGTACCGGCAGGTCGGGTTTGGGGAGCACCCAGTGGGCCGTCCGTTGGAAGACGTGGACGGTCGCCGCGCGGGCCGCGACGGCGGGGACGAGCTGGACGGCGGAGGCGCCGCTGCCCACCACGGCGACCCGACGCCCGGTCAGGTCGACGGTCCGGTCCCAGCGTGCGGTGTGGAGCACGGGCCCGGTGAACTCCTCGATCCCGGGGACGTCGAGGTGGCGCGGGAGGTGCCACGGGCCGGTGGCCAGGACCAGTACCGCGGCGCTGTAGGGCCCGTCGCCGGTCTCCAGCAGCCAGCGCCCGGCCGCCGGATCCCACCGGGCTCCCCGCACGTCCACTCCGCACCGAAGTACGTCGCCGAGCCCGTACCGTTCGGCCGTCGTCCGCAGATAGCCGTGGATCTCCTGCTGCTCGGCGAAGAGCCTGCTCCAGGCGGTGTCCGGGGTGAACGAGTAGCTGTAGAGCGTCGAGGGCACGTCACAGGCGCAGCCCGGGTAGGTGTTCTCCCGCCACGTGCCGCCGAGTTGCGGCGCCTTCTCCAGAAGGAGCACGTCTCGCACCCCTGCCTGCCGCAGCCGGATGGCGGCGCCGATACCGGAGAACCCTGCTCCGACGACCACGACGTGCGCGTCCTTGCCACCGGGTCGGGTGGCCTGTGCGGGAATCACGGCGCTGCTCCGGTCAGGCCGACGGCGGGCCTCGTGCATGGTGTCTTCTCTCCCGTTGCTTCCGGTGCGCGGCACCGTCAGCGTCCCGGACCGAGCAGCCGAGTGCTCTCGAAACCCCGCGGCATCACTCTTCCGTGGCACAGGGTGCTCCCGGTGCTGACCTGCACCACCCAGGCAACGGGGCCGGTTCCCGCGCTTCAGGCCGGTCAGCCGGTCAGCGGGTCAGTATGTGGCCGTCGTGGGGGCGGTGGTCGCGGGAGCGGCGCAGGTCGGTGGTGACGTAGGTGCGTTGCAGCCAGCGGTCCGCTCCGTCGTAGCGGGGCTGGAAGGCGGTGCGGCCGTGGACGGTGACCCGGTTGTCGATGACGACCAGGTCGCCGGGTGCCAGGCGTAGGGTGCGGGCGGTCTCCTCGCAGGCGCGGCCGAATTCGGTCAGCGCCGCGGCGGCCCGCGGGGTCAGCGGGGTCGTGACGAGTTGGGCCATGCGGATGTCGGGGTCCTCGGCTGCTCCCGACAGCACCGGTCGGGGCTCGGCAGCGGGCTCGCCCGTGGCGGTGCCGGGGCCGAAGGAGGGTGGTGGTGTGGTGATGAACTCGGGTGCGAACAGGGCCTGTCGGCCGGCCGGGGTGAGGAGCGGCAGTGCTCGGCGGAGGCCGGCGACGCGCATGCCGGCGACCCGGTCGTGGTCGGCGCGCAGGCACAGGAAGACCACGTAGTCGGGTGGATGGGGGTGGAAGCCGTTCTCGGTGTGGAAGGAGAGCGGCACCGATCCGGCGTTGCCGTGGAAGGTCTCCTGCCCGGGCACGGGCACGACGTCCTGCACGAGGGCGCCGGATTTCTCGGCCAGGTAGGCGAGCGGTTCGCCGAGCCCGCAGGCCACCATGGTGAGAACCGCGGCCGGGACGGTGGCCTGGCGCTGGACCGAGCCGGGCACGGCCGGTGTCGCGGGCAGGCCTGCCTGATCGACGGGCAGGCCGCCGATCACGATGGTGCCGTGCGGGCCGGAGTGCCTTCGGAACCGGCGCACCGCACGGCGCAGTCGTGGCGGGAGGTCCTCCCAGGCGTCCCTGGCCCGTGCCACCCACTCGGGACTGTCGACCTGGTCGTGCCCTCCGGTGCACAGGGTGCGGGCCAGCCGCTCGCACGCGTCGGCATCGGCCCGGCCCAGGTCCCAGTCGGCGGCGGCGACAGTGCTTCGGTGGGTGTCGGGCGTCGTCTCGGGCATCAGGTCTCCTGCCGGGGGTGTGGGCGGCGGGCGCGCGGACTCAGGAGTGGCGCAGGCCTGCCACGGCGTCGGCGACGTAGTGGTCCCCGAACCGGATCAGGGGGGCGTACTGGGCCGCGCGGCGGTGGCGCATGAGCCGCAGTTCGGCGACGGCGTTGTCGGGGCCCTCGGTCCGCTGAGCGATGGAACGCCGCAGATGGACCATCGAGTACGCGAGGGTGACGTGCCGTTCGGCGTCCACGATGTCCGCCTCCAGGAGAGCACCCCTCGCCTCGGCCAACTCCGGGGCACGGGCCGCCAGTTGCTCGTAGGAGTCGGGCACCACCGACAGCAGGTCCTTCATCTCCGCCCGGAACAGCCGGTATCCGCGGTGCTGGCGCCCGCTCAACGGGACGTCCGTCGACGGAGGCGTCATGGTGTGGCGGATCGCCGCCATGTAGTAGTCGGCCGGGATCGTACTGGCGTGGGTCATGGCCGCCGGGAAGCCGCGCACGTACACCGTCGCGTCCGCCAGCCGCAGCAGCGCGGCATCGTCGTCGCCGTGCCGCAGATGGCGGGCGGCGTCGGCCACGGCGACCGCGGCGCAGACGTTGAACAGGACGTGGACCTGGTGCCCGACGAGCCACCGGGCACTCCACACGCTCTCCGACGACGACCCCGCGCCGGCCTCGGGGACGGTCACCGGCGGGACGGCGTCAGCGTCGGCGCTTGGTGCCGCGCCGGTGAGGTCGAGCACCGACTGCCGCAGCCCGGCCACCTCCAGGGCCAGGTCGGCACCCGACAGCGGAGCATCGCACAGGTCTTCCAGACCGCGGTGGATGACCAGGGCGCCGTGCAGGGCGGCCTGTTGATCCGAGAGCTCCACCTCACGGACCCGGAAGTACGACTGACTGGTCGACTCCGCCGGCACGTCCTCACCGGCCACCGCCGGGGCCAGCGCCGACAGCGCGGCCACCAGCTCGCCGGCAGCCGCTGCGGCCTGCCGCAGCCCGCCGGTCCGCTCGACAGGTCCGGCGTGGCTCGCCACCCCGGCCAGCACACCCGCGGTCCGCTTCGCCTCACCGTCGACCCGCGGACCCAGCACCGGGACGGGCCGCCCGCCTCGGGGCTCACGGAAGACAGCGACAGCAGGATGACCGGCAACCGGCGATAAGCCCATGGTTGAAGTATTTCGCCAGGAACACGCCGTACCAAACCCCGGCCTGCCGGATGATTCCCCCTGCGGTGCACCGGAGTTGGCCGACGAGGTCAGCGGTGACCGGCCCGGCACGCCCAGCACGCCCAGCACGCTCAGCACGCCCTGCGGGCTCCGGCCGACAGGGCCGTCAGCGCCGCAAGACCCCCTGTACATATGACTATTCACCCTTGCGGGTACCGTTTCTATACACACTATGTCAGATGCCGCTCATTCGTGCTGCCATAGCTCTGCCAGATCCCGGGCACGCATCGCACCTTCGCGGGAAGGCAGGAAGATGGGCAGATCCACGTTCGCGGGCACGGCGATGGCCGTCGCACTGACGGCTTCGGCGTTGCTCGCCGCCGCAGGGAGCCCGGCCCACGCCGAGGCGGGGCAGGACACCATCAACATGTACAAGCAGGAGAAGACCCAGTGGTGCTGGGTCGCCTCCGGACTGACGATCGCCAAGTTCCAGGGCTACGGCAGTACGCAGACGGACTTCTGCAACCGCGCCCAGCCCTACTACGGCTGCAACAACCAGCCCGCCACGCTGGACGACATGGCCAGGGGCTGGAACAGCCTCGGCATGACCCACCCCGGCTCGGGCCTGACCAGCGCGGCCACGTTCAACCAGGTCTACACCGACGTCAAAGCCGCCCGGCCCGTCGCCGCCCGCATCGGGTGGACCTCCGGCGGTGGCCACATGAACGTCGTCTACGGCTTCGACACGTCGAACAACACCATCGCCGTCGCCGACCCGTGGCCGGACACCGCCACCTACACGTGGTGGAACTACAACGACTACGTCAGCAACAGCTCGTTCAGGTGGACCCACTCCCGGATCGGCATCTCCCGTTAAGGCAGGCGGCATGCGCGAAACAAGCACGTCCCGCACGAGGGCGGCCTCCCGCCTCTCCCGACTCACCACCGGCCTGGTGCTGAGCGCCTCCGCACTCCTGGCCGTCGCGGGCCCCGCCCGTGCGGCCGCGCCCATGGACCCGCTCCCGGCGGACATCCCGGACTACCAGGCCGCCCTCGACCTGGTGAGGTCGGCCGATGTCCGCGCCACCGTCTGCCGCTTCCTCAGCGTTCCGCTGCCGGCGGGCGACGGGGCCGGGACGCCGCAGCCCATCCCCGACAAGGCCGACCCGTGCGAGGGCATCCCGGCGTTCACCGTGAACGACCCGCTGGCCCTGAACGAGATCACCCCCGGCTTCGTCGCGGGAACGTCCCTGCCGATCGCCGCCGAGGCGGTCAAGCTGAGCCGTCTGGTCTCCACGCTGAACGCCCCGGTCAACGGACGGAACGCCACCGTCATGCTCGCCCCCACTGACGGCGGCGGCTGGCACCTGGCGGCCGTGCGCGACGGCGACAGCGACGCCACGTACGCGGGCAAGGCCACGGTGGGCACCCTGGTGTTCACCGAGCCGCAGATCCGCGGCTGGTACCGGCTGAGACTCACCACGGTCGAACCGCTCAACGACCAGGCACGGCAAGGCCTGAACGGCCAGTCGTCGGTCTCGCTGAGTGGCTACCAGAAGCTGGTCAAGGCCCGCTACGCCGACAAGCTGCCCGGGTCGGGGTACGACACCACGGGCATGTCCAGCGGCTACGGCACCGCGAGCAGGACGGGGGACGCTCCCTCGTCGGCACCCGTGCTCATCGGCGGTGCGGGCGCGGCCCTGGCGCTCGCGGGCGGCGCCTTCGCCCTCCGCCGCCGGCGCAACACCAGCAGCTGAACCCGGCCCCCTTCGCCCTGTCCCCCGCCTGCGGCCCGGGTCAGGGCGAAACCGTGTCCCACGGCCCGCGGGCCCGCGACTCGTCCGCCTCCTCGGTCGGTCCCGAGCTCACCGTCGGGGCGACGCCGCCCGGAGGGCCGCGGACGTCGGCCGTGCGCTGCACGGGATCGCCCGCGGACCGGGAGACAGTCGGCCCGCGCCGAGCACGAGGCCGTCCTGCGGTTCTGGTTCGACCGCGGCGCCGCCGCCCTGCTCACCCTCGCCCTGCCCGGATCCGTCCACCTCTACCAGGGCGAGGAGCTCGGACTCCGGAGGTCGAGGACCTGCCGCTCGGCCGGCCCCGCGACCCCTGTTCCGTCCGCACGTGCAGCGTGTCCGGCCGCTGATTTCGCCTTACGCCATGGCTGCCGTAGAGTCGCCGTACCGACGCGGGGTGGAGCAGCTCGGTAGCTCGCTGGGCTCATAACCCAGAGGTCGCAGGTTCAAATCCTGTCCCCGCTACCACGAAGGCCCGGGGCCGGAACGCAGTGCGTTCCGGCCCCGGGCCTTGTTCGTGGGGCTAGGCCCTCTCTTTCGGATCTTGCCGGGCGCACGACGCCGGGCATCCCGCCTGGACGCACCGGCGAATCATCCAAGTACGACCCAGTACGAGGACGATCCGCCGGCACGCCCAGCCGGGCGCCCAACGCCGTGCGCTGATCCGACAAGATCCGAAAGAGAGGGCCTAGTCGACGGTGATGTCGAGGTGGCGGGCGGCGTCGGCCGACGCATCCTCGACGGCCACCAGGTCGCCGCCCTCGCCTCCGCCACCACCGTGTGACGTCCCCGCTGCCCTCGACGCGGCCGACCCCGACAGTCCCGCCGCCCGAAACATCGCCGCCCGGCTGACCAGCCGAACGAGTGAATCGCGAGACGGCTACGCGCTGCGCGACCTCCTCGCCCACGAGGGCGCCCGACGCCGCCTCGACCAGGTCCGGGGCGCAGCACTCGAACGGGCTCTCGCCGCCTGCGCACTGGGCTCCGCCACCCTGCCGGACGCCCTGCGCAGCCACCTGGAGGAGCCGTCGGGGTGCGCGCGAGGATGCTCGAAAAGTCCCCGTTCGCCCCGGGCTCGCCCGGAGGAAATCCGCTTGAACGGCGCATTCGAACAGCACCATCATCGGTCGCCTCCACTGCCAAGCAGCCAATCAACTCGACGCCCTGAAAACGTACTTGCTGCGATGGATGCCGATGCCGGGCTCCGCGCGCTCGAACACCACCCCGTGTCCGGAGGTCTTCATGGCAAGCCCCACCGGCCCGCCGCCTCACAATTTCCCGCCGAGCGGCAGGCCCCCCTCGACGAGCTACTCGACCTGAAGGTCCCGCCCCACCTGCGCCACTACCTGCCGATGCTCGCCGAGGCAGTCCGCCTGCCGTCCGGGCAGCGAACCGCGAGCTGACAAGGACCATCGATCAGGATCCCTCCTCGGCTACGCCCGCACCGCGCTCGACCTGCTGCGCCACCCGAGCGCCATTGCGTGAACACCCCCTCCCCCACTACCTGTTGGAGTTCCGATGCAGTCCCTGCGTCAGGCCGTGTGCGCCATCGTCCACGACGAGAAGGCGGGCAAGGTCGCCTGCATCCACTACGCCAACGACTCCTGGTCCGAGATCCCCGCCTGGACCATCCCCGGCGGCAAGGTCGAGGAGGGCGAGCGGCTCGACGAGGCCGCCGCCCGCGAACTGCGCGAGGAGACGGGCCTGGTCGTCGCCCCCGAGGAACTGCGGCTGGTCCACACCGTCCAAGTCAAGGCCGGCTGGGACGACAAGGGCCCGTTCCTGCTCTCGGTGTTCGCCGCGACGTCCTGGCACGGCGAGCTGACGAACACCGAGCCGGACAAGCACCTCGCCGTCGTCTGGGTGGCGACCGGGGCGCTGCCCACCCCGATGTTCCCCACCTCGCACACCGCCCTCACCGCCTACCTCACCGGCGACGCGCGGGGCTTCTCCACCCACGGCTGGGAGAGCGCCGCGGATCCGCGTGCCCTGGTCGGGGCCTGAGGTGCCCGGCCGCCACCGCCGCCCACCCGCCGGCGAGCAGGCGGTCCTGCCCGCGGACGTCGACCTGCGGCTGCGCGCCATCACCCAGGGCCGCATCGTCGTCGAGGAAGGCGTCGCCACGCTGCCCGGCGGACGACACCTGTACGCGTACCGCACGCTCTACCGGCCCGACGGGAGCGTGGACCGGCTGCTGGAGCGCCTGGCTCCCGGCCCGTCGCAGCCGCCCGGCCTCCCTCCTGCCGACTGACCCGCCCTCCCGCCGGGACCCACTTCTGGCACCACATGCCGTGCGGCTACGGTGTCCAGGACACCGACACCCCGATACCCCTGAACTCGCTGCTCGCTCGGACCGCCTCGCCTCCGACCTCGGCCACCGGATCCGGCCGGGGGTCCGCGCCACCGCCACCATCGCCGGCGTCCGGCACCGGTCCCCGGTTACACCTTCGAGCCCGTCCAGCAGCTGTTCCTCGGCCAGTCCTGACCACAGCGGCGAGCCGCACCGCCCCGCGCGGCACGGCCCGCCGCACCGACGTGACGGAGAAGCGATCGTGGAGAAGTTCGTTCCGAAGTTCCAGGGCGCGCCGTGGCCCGACGGTGCCCGCGTCCTGCACGTCTACGCCGTTCCGGACCTGCGGGCCGATCTGCCCCTGGCCCGGCTGGTCGACGAGTGCCGCGGCGCCATGAGCCCGTACCCCGTCGCCCCGCTCGGCGACGGCACGCTGCACTGCACCATCGAGATGGTCGCCGACACCACCGCCGACAAGATCACCCCGGAGGAGCGCGACGACCTCGTCGCCGCCCTGCGCACGCACCTGGCCTTCACCGGCCCGCTGGAGGTCACGGCCGGGTCTCCGATCGCCAACCGGGCCGGGGCGTTCCTGGACCTTTCGCCCGACGAGCGGCTGGTCGACCTGCGCGAGCGGGTACGCGACGCGATCCGCGAGGTCCGCGGGCCCGGCGCGCTGCTCCACGACGGCGGCCGGCACCACATCTCGCTCGGCTATGCCTGGGCCGAGGCGTCCTCCGACGCGCTGCAGACGGCCCTGCGGGGGATCTCGCCCAGCCACGTCCCCGTCCGCTTCAGCGCGCTCCAGCTGCTCGACGTGACGTTCCGGCAGTTCCCGCGTCCGGGTGGCGATCTGGCCTGGGAGCTGTCCTGGGAGCCGGTCGCGGCCATCCCCCTCGCTGGTGGCTCCGACGACGCTCAGCCGTCGCGGCAAGCTCGCTGACATCCGCGCTCGCCGTTTCGCCCGGGGCACGCACGCGCCGGGCGGGACGACCCGTCCACCGGGCCTCACGTGTCCCCAGGAGGAAACGCATGTCCGACCCCACCATCCCCACCCCGGACCTCACCGCCGCCGGCCCGGCCGCCGTCGACTGGCCGGGTCTTCTCCGGCAGGGAACCGGGCCGATCCAGGCCGAGTTCCGCCGGCTCGTCGAGCGGACCACGCACTACCACGGCTACAGCCCCGATCTCGTCTGGGGAAACCTGCAGACCCGCGCCTACGCCGAGGAGGTCCTGCGGCTGGTCGTCGACCTGCACGGCATCCCGCGGGACATCGAGGCCGGCGCCGCCGAGCGCGTCGCCCGTGCCCAGTACTTCGGCGCCGGCGGGCGCAGCTTCCACGTCCTGCTCGGTGAGCAGGCGCTGCTCACCGGCATCGGTGGCCCCGAGGTCATGCGCGCCCAGCTCGAACACCTTCTGGAGGCCCTGACGTTGCCCGGCCTCACCCTCGGCATCATCCCCGCCCGCGCCCGGCTGACGGTCTATCCCGGCGACGGATTCGGGATCTTCGACGGCGCCCGCGTCGAGGTCGAGGGCTACCGAGGAGGCGAGACGATCACCGGCGACCGTGTCCGGGTCTTCCACCGCGCCTTCGACCGGCTCCACGAGTCCGCCGTGTACGGCGACGACGCCCGGGACCTCATCACCAGGGCCCTGCACACCTCCTGACCTCCGACCCCCGCCTCCACAGTCGCCGGACACATGTTGGCCCCTGGATGCCGGACAGGCCCCCGCACACCCCTCGCCACGGCGTGTCGTCCGGTGGATGTGCCAGTGGCACAGGCCTGTGGAAAAGGCCGCCCCAGGAGGCTCGCAGAACCTACAGAACACCTTCAAATCAAAGAAGTTGACGTTCAGTCAATTCTCATGTGGAGTGAGCATGACGCTCTGGCCGGCGTCGGGGCCCCGGGGGATGGGGCCGGTCGGCCGTGGCTGCCATCGGCGCAAAGGGGGAGCATCCTGATGGCATACGCGAAGGGTTATGACGTCTCCGACTTCCAGTCGGGTATTCCGGGGGACGCGGAGTTCGTCTTCATCAAGGCCACCGAAGGCGGCCACACCGGCCAGTCGGGGTACGCCGACAAGCTCTCGGACGCCCGGGGGCGCGGGCTGGTGGTCGGGCACTACCACTTCCTGCACGCGGAGAACCCGGTCGAGGGTGAGGTGGAGCACTTCTGCCGGGTCGTGGGGCAGGTGCCCGCGGGCGAGCTGCTGGTGCTGGACTTCGAGCCGTACGGGCAGTCGGTCGGCGACGGCGACGCGACCGAGGCGAAGAACCGGTGGCTGGCGGCGGTGAAGCAGCGTTACCCGGACCGCCTGGTCGGGCTCTACACCAACCGGGACTACTGGTTCCGGACGGACGACAACGCCGGTGACTTCCTGTGGATAGCGGACTACGTGTCCGCGGGTTCGCCGCGCATCCAGGCGTCCTGGCGCTTCCACCAGTACAGCGACGACCCGCTCGACGCGGACGTGTTCAACGGCTCGCTGGACGAGTTGCGGGCGTGGGCCGGCGCCGTCGGGGCACCGGCCCCCGAGCCCCCCGCACCGACCCCGGACCCGCAGCCGCAGCCGCCGTCGACCGGCTGGCCGGGGCTGCAGCTGGTGGACCGGGACCAGTGGGGCGCGCGGCCCTGGCGCGAGCCCAACGGTTCGATCCCGTACGCCGGTCCGCGCGCCGGGGTGAAGGTGCACTACCTCGGCACGGAGTACACCTTCGACGCCCACGACACCTGCCCGGCCTACGTCCGGCGCCTCCAGGCCTCGCACATGGACGACGACGGCTGGTCGGACATCGGCTACAGCTTCGTGGTCTGCGAGCACGGCCACGTGTTCGAGGGCCGCGGGCTGAACCGGCGCAACAGTGCCAACGGCGACGTCCCGCTCAACGAGGCGCACTACGCGGTGTGCGGGCTGGTCGGCTCGTCCGGTTCGACCGTGCCCACCCCGGAACAGCTCAACGGGCTGCGGGACGCGATCGAGTACTGCGAGCAGCAGGGCCCGGCGGGCCCGGAGATCAAGGGGCACCAGGACGGCTACTCGACCGACTGCCCCGGCCCGGCGCTGTACGCCTGGGTGACGTCGGGTGCGCCGCGCCCCGACGGCACGGTGGTCACCCCGCCCCAGCAGCCCGCGCCCCAGCCGGACCCGGCCCCGGACCAGACCCCGGCCCGGTACCGGAAGGACGTCGGCGGACTGCCGTACGGCTACGGCGCGCACGGTCCGCAGGTCACCGTCGTCGGCGAGGCGCTGGTGGCGGCGGGCTTCGGCTCGCACTACGACCAGGGCCCGGGACCGGACTGGACCGACGCCGACACCCTCAACTACGCCGACTACCAGCGCAGTCTGGGCTACTCCGGCGGGGACGCGGACGGCGTGCCCGGCGAGTCCTCGCTGCGCCGGCTGCTCGGCGGGGCGATCCCGCTGGCCGAGGTGTCGAAGTCGCGGGTGGTCGCGGCGGCCCGGCAGGACCCGGACGCGCCCCAGGGCGCCACCACCCACGCCGACGACGTGTACACGGTGGAGCGGGCCCTCGTCGCCGAGGGGCTGCTCGACCGGAAGTGGGCCGACGGCTCCTTCGGCACCCAGACCATCGACGCCTACTCCGCGCTGCAGCGCCGGTACGGGTACAGCGGGCAGCAGGCGGACGGCATACCCGGCATCAACTCGCTGACCCGACTCGGCCAGGCGCACGGCTTCACCGTCGCCGGCTGACGTCGGCCGAGGAGGACAGATGTACCAACTCGCCCTGTCCCTGTGGCGCACGTGCGTGCCCTACATCGTCGCGTTCCTCGTGCTGCAGGCCGCGCGGCTCGGCATCAACGTGGACAACGCCTCCGTCACCTCCGCCCTGGTCACCGGCTTCGGCACGGTCTACTACGCCGTGTTCCGGTTCCTGGAGCACCGGTTCGGCGCGAGCTGGGGCTGGTTCCTGGGGGCCGCCCGGCCGCCGTCCTACCAGCCGCCGACCCCCGCGCCCACGCCCGCGCCCGCCGCACCCACGCCCGCGCCGTCCGCACCCGCACCCGCACCCACGCCCGCACCGGCTCCGGCGCCGACGCCTGAGCCCGCACCCGCACCCGCACCCGCGGCGACGCCGCCGGCCCCCGCGCCGGCCCCCGCGCCGGACCCCACGCCGGCCCGGCCCGACTACCGGAACCTGCCCGAAGGCGGCTGACGGGGCATCGCACAGGGGTTGCGGAATACCCAATTCCGCAACCCCGAAAAAGCCCAGTAATACAATTAGCCTTTCCCGTTCAGGCCTTGACGAATTGTCACCTGAATCCGAGACTGAGCCTGCCATCAATGCATCCGGATCCCATTTACCGGTCTCTTGATGCACGAAGTGAACGGAGGGGGAATTGCCGACGACACCGACCTACCCGGGCGTCTACATCGAAGAGCTTCCCAGCGGCGTCCGTACCATCACCGCGGTGAGCACCTCGGTGACCGCCTTCGTCGGGGCCACCCGGCGCGGTCCGCTCAACCAACCGGTCACCATCACCAGTTTCGCGGACTTCGAACGCCGTTTCGGCGGACTCGCGAGCGAGAGCCCGGTCAGCTACGCCGTTCAGCAGTTCTTCCTCAACGGGGGCTCGATCGGGATCGTGGTCCGGGTCGCGGCGGCCGGCACCGGCGCCGCCGCGGGCGTCACGCTCAACTCGACGCAGACCTCCACCGCCACCCCGGCCCTGCAGGTCACCGCCGTCGAGCCGGGGCTCTGGGGCGGGGGGCTGCGGGTCGCCGTGGACTACCGGACGCCGACCCCGGCCGAGACCTTCAACCTCCAGGTCTTCGACACCTCCGGCGCCGTCCGGGAGTCCTTCGCGGACCTGTCGGTCCAGGCCGCCAGCCCCCGGTTCGCCGAGACGGTGGTGAACAGCGGCTCGGGCGTCGTCCGGGTCAAGGTGCTGGCGGAGAGCCGGCCGGACCCGGTGGGCACCGTCTCCAAGCCCTTCGCGGCCACCCTGCCGGACCTCACCCACGAGATCCAGGTGAAGATCGCCGGCGTCTCGCGGACCGTCAAGATCTACGACTCCGCCGCGGACGGCACCGCGCCGACCACCGTCCCCGAGCTCGCCCTGCTGCTGGAGCGCAAGCTGCGGGCCCTGCCCGACGCCCCGGGCAAGCGGGCCTTCGCGGGCACCCGGGTGAGCGTGTTCGGGCGGCAGCTCCAGGTCGTCGCCGGCTCCACCGACCCGGCCGACGTGGTGCGCTTCCTCGGTGAGGCCGCCAACAACCTCGGGCTGGAGGGCTCGGTCAACCCGCCGGTCCTCGCCCTCGCCGGCGGCCAGGACGGCGGAGCCCCCGGCATGACGGACCTGATCGGCAGCGAGGCCGGCAAGACCGGCATCCAGGCCCTGCGCGACGTGCCGGACGTCAACCTGCTGGTGCTGCCGGAACTGGCCGGCTACGCCAGCGTGGACGAGGCCGTCACGGTCGTCTCGGCCGCCCAGGCGCTCTGCGTGGAGCAGCGGATGTTCCTGATCGTCGACTCGCCGCAGGCGTGGACGACGCTGGACGCCGCCCGGGCGGGCCTGTCGGCCTTCGACTCGGTGCGCAACGACCACGCCGCGCTGTACTTCCCGCACCTGGAGCTGGTCGACCCGCTCACCGGCCGGCTGCGCAGCTTCCCGCCGTCGGGCACCATCGCCGGCGTGATGGCGCGCACCGACGGCCAGCGGGGCGTGTGGAAGGCACCCGCGGGCACCGAGGCCGGGCTGCCCGGGGTGCGCGCGCTGACCGTCCCGCTGACGGACCGGGAGAACGGCCTGCTGAACCCGCTCGCGGTGAACTGCCTGCGGACCTTCCCGGTGGTGGGCCCGGTGGCGTGGGGCGCGCGGACCATGGCGGGCGCCGACGCGCTCAGCTCGCAGTGGAAGTACGTCCCGGTGCGGCGCCTGGCGCTGATGCTGGAGGAGAGCCTCTACCGCGGCACCAAGTGGGTCGTGTTCGAGCCCAACGACGAGCGGCTGTGGGCGCAGATCCGGCTGAACGTGGGCGCGTTCCTGCACTCGCTGTTCCAGCAGGGCGCGTTCCAGGGCACGTCGGCGCGCTCGGCCTATTTCGTCAAGTGCGACCGGGACACCACCACGCAGGACGACATCAATCGCGGTGTGGTGAACGTCGTGGTCGGATTCGCGCCGCTCAAGCCCGCGGAATTCGTGATCGTCAAGATCGAACAGCTCGCCGGACAGTTCGAGGTTTAGGATCTCCATGGTCGAGTTCACCGTCAATCCATACCGGTTCGATCCGTACAAGAATTTCAAGTTCCTGGTCGTCTGGGACGGTCGGGTCGTCGCCGGAATCAGCAAGATCAGCCCGCTCAAGCGCACCACCGAGGTGGTGAAGCACCGCAGCGGGGGCGATCCGAGCGCGCCGCGCAAGTCGCCGGGGCGCACCGACTTCGAGGCGGTCACCCTGGAGCGCGGGGTCACCCACGACCCGGAGTTCGACCGCTGGGCCAACAAGGTCTGGATGGTCGGCGCGGGCCGCGGGGCGGAGGTCTCGTTGCGGGACTTCCGCAAGGACCTGGTGATCCAGGTGCTCAACGAGGCCGGGCAGGTGGCGGTCGCCCACAAGCTGTACCGCGCCTGGCCGAGTGAGTACCAGGTGCTCGGCGAACTGGACGCCAACGCCAACGCGGTGGCGATCCAGAGCCTCAAGCTCGAGGTGGAGGGCTGGGAGCGGGACGAGGAGACGCCCGAGCCGGAAGAGCCCTCGTTCCAGCAGCCGGCCTGAGCGGCCGGTCGATGGAACTCGCGGGGGAGGCAGCCCTGTTGGCCGCCTGGGAGGCCGGGCTGGCGGCCGGCCGCACCGGGCGGGCCCTGCTCCTGCACACCGTCGCCCGTCCGGGCGCCGGGACGGAGGAGCTGCTGGCCGTACCGCTCGGCCAGCGGGACGCCGAACTCTTCGTCCTGCGCGCTGAGTTGTTCGGCGAGCGGCTCAACGTGCGGCTCGGCTGCCCGAGTTGCGCGGAGGAGATGGAGTTCGCCTTCGACGCCGGGCAGGTGGTCGGTGCCGCGCGGCCGGCGGACGGCCCGCTGCGGGTGGAGCTGGACGGCTGGCGGGTCGGCTTCCGGCTGCCCACCCCCGGCGACCTGGCCGCCGCCGAACAGGCCCCCGCGGGCCAGGCCAGGGCCGTCGTGCTGGAGCGGTGCGTGCTGACCGCCGAGCACGGCGGGGAGCCGGTCGCCGCCCGGCAGCTCCCCGAACCGGTCCAGCGGCGCGTGGCCGAGGCCGCCGCCGCGGCCGACCCCTGCGCGGACGTCCGGCTGAACCTCAGCTGCCCCGAGTGCGGCGAGCAGGCCCTCGCCGAGCTGGACATCGCCTCCTACCTCTGGGAGGAGCTGGACGACTGGGCCCGGTCGACCCTGCTCGACGTCCACCTCCTCGCGACCGCCTACGGCTGGAGCGAGCCGGAAATCCTGGCGCTCAGCCCGCTGCGGCGCCGCTACTACCTGGAGCTGTGTGCAGATGCCTGACCACTTCGACCGCCTGGTGGCGAAGGGCGGCCCGGGCGGGGACCGGGCCGGGGTACGGGTGCGCCCGCGCCTGCCGGGGCCGTTCGAACGGCCCGACGCGCTCGCTCCGGCGCCGCCGGTCGTGGACGAGGAGTCCTTCGGGCCGGGCCGCTCGGGCGGGCGACCCGCTCCCGCACCACTCCCCCGGCCGTCGGCGGCGCCGCCCGCGGCGCCGGTCGAGAGGGCGCTGCGGGCGGTGGCCGGCGAGGACCGGCCGACCCTCGCACCCGTCCTTCCGCTGCCGCGCAGGCCGCTGCTGATCGCGCCGCCGGTCACCCCCGTCGCCGCACCGGTCGTCGAGCCGACGGTGCGGAGGGAGGCCGCCCGCCCGGCAGTCGTACCGACGCCCGTTACCGCACCGCACCGGGCGACCGCCCCCGGGCCGCCGACCGTGGCACCGCCCGCAGCGGTCCGGCCGGCCGCCGCGTCGGCGTCCGTACGGCGGGCCGCCGGGGCGGCCGCCCCGGGCCAGGCGCGCGGGACCGGGAGCCGCCGCCGGCAGCAGCCGGTCGAGCGGGTGGTACGGGTCCAGATCGGGCGGGTCGAGGTCAGGGCCTCCCAGCCCACCCCGGCCGGACCGCGCAAGCCGGCGGCCGCCCGCCCGGGCCCGGCCCTCGACCTGGACAAGTACCTCGACCGGGAGACCTCATGAGCGAGCGGCTGGGGCAGATGACCGGGCGGCTAGGCCACATGACCGGGCGGCTGGGGCAGACGACCGGGCGGGTGGGCCCATGAGCAACCACCTCGCGATCGCCACCGTGAGCGAGGCGCTGCGGCTGCTCGTCAGCCGGGCGCTCTCGCCCGACATCCCGTTCGCGGTCGAGGTCAGCACCCGCAAGCCGCCGACCGAGCCGCCCACCGACCCGACCATCACCGTCTTCCTCTACCAGGTCACGCCCAACGCCTCGCTGCGCAACCGCGACGCGCCCACCCGCGCGACCGACGGCACCCTGCTGACCCGGCCGGCCGCCGCCCTGGACCTGCACTACCTGATCAGCTGCTACGGCGAGGAGACCCAGCTGGTCGGCCAGCGGCTGCTCGGCTGCGTCGTCCGGGCGCTGACCGAACAGCCGCTGCTGTCCCGGCAGTTGATCGAGGAGGCGGCCACCCAGCCGTACCTGGTGGGGACGGACCTGGCCGCCTCGCCGCAGCGGGTGCGCTTCACGCCCACGCCGATGGACGTGGACGAGATGTCCAAGCTGTGGATGACGCTGTTCCAGACGCCGTACGCGCTGTCCGTGGCCTACCAGGCCACCGCCGTCTTCGTGGAGGGCAAGGCCGATCCGGTGGCCGGCAAGCCGGTGCTGCGCCGTTCCGTGCGGGCCGTGCCGTCCCGCGGACCGGTCGTCGAGCGGGTGCTCTCCCGGCCCGCCGGGTCCCAGGGCGCCCCCGCGGAAGGGCCGGTGACCAAGGACCGGGAGCTGGTGGTGGACGGCTCCGGCCTGCGCGCGGACCTGGTGGTGGCCCAGTTGGGCGAGCGCCGGGTGACGGTCGACCCGGGCGGGGTCCGGGACGACCGCCTGGTGGTCGCCGTACCGGAGGACCTGCCGCCCGGCGTGTTCCGGGTGCAGGTGCTGCACGGGCTGGCACTGGACGGCCGGCCGGCCGCCGAGCACCTCGCCGTGGAGTCCAACGTGCAGACCTTCGCCCGGCAGCCGCGGATCGTCGCGCCGATCGGCACCGCGGACCGCGGCGACGGACCGGCCGGGGTCTCGGCCCGGCTCGACGTCCGGCTGGACCTGCCGCTCCGGGACGACCAGCAAGTCCTGCTGCTGCTGGACGAGTTGCACCCGCCCGCCGGGCGGCCCGCGGCGAGCCACCAGTTCCGCGCGCCCGCGCCGCCGCTGCCGCGCACCGACCCGTTCGAGGTCCGGGTGCCGGTCGTCGGCGTCCGCCCGACGGCGTACCTGGCCCGGATCCAGGTGGACGGCGTGCCGAGCGAGTTGACGGTGTCCGGCGACGGGGCCTTCACCGGCCCGGTCGTGGACCTGACGCACTGACCGCAGGACGGGGGGTTTGGAGATGAGCACGCGCCGGAGGCAGGGCCGCGACGGCTCGGCGGACGACTCGCACCGGGAGTCGCTGTCCGCCGCGGTCGCCGCCGTGCTCGAACGGGTCGACGCGCACGCGGCCGGCCGTACCACCGAGCCCGCCGTACCGCCGGCCCCCGGCACCCGCCGGGGCGGGCGCCGGCAGCCCGCCACCGCCCTGGACGCACTCACCGCCTCCTTCGGGCTCACCCCGTTCGAGCGCGACGTCCTGGTGCTGGCCGCCGCCCCCGCGATCGACCCCACGGCCGCCGCCCGGTGCGCCTCGGCGGGCGGCGACCCTGGGCGCGCGTACCCGACCTTCTCCCTCGCCCTCGCCGCCCTGGACCAGCCGCACTGGAGCGCGCTCACCCCGGTGGGCCCGCTGCGCCGCTTCCGGCTGGTCGAACTGGACGACGAGACGGCGCTCACCGCCTCCCGGCTGCGGATCGACGAGCGGGTGCTGCACTTCCTGGTCGGCGTGCCGTACCTGGACGTGCGGCTGCACGGCCTGCTCACCCGGGTGGGACCGCCCGGCGAGCTGCCCGGCCCGCACGAGCGGTGCGCCGCCGAGCTGGCGCGGGGATGGACCTCGGCCGAGCTGTCCGGCCCGCCGCACACCGAGCTGACCGGCGCCGACCGCCGCACCCGCTGGGACATCGCGGCGGAAGCGGCCCACCGCGCCGGACTCGGCCTCTACGCGGCGCACCGCGAGGACCTGCCCACCGAGCCCGCCGAGCGCGAGCAACTCGCCCGGCTGTGGCAGCGCGAGGCGATCCTGATCCCGGCCGCGCTGCTGGTGGAGAGCGGGGAGCCGGGCCGGGAGCGCCCCCAGGCCCCGAACGGCACGGAGGCCTTCCTCGCCGGCCTCGCGGTGCCGCTGGTCGTGTCCGGCGACGATCCCCCGCCCGCCGGGGCCTCGGACCGGCCCAGGCTGACCGTGCCCCCGCTCGGCCCCGAGGAGCAGCTGGGGATCTGGGCCGAGGCGCTGGACGGTGCGCCGGGGGTCACCGAGGGCGGACTCCGCGCGCTGGCCGCGCAGTTCTCGCTGCCCGGCCATGTGATCCGCTCGGCCGCCGCGACCGCCCGGCGGGCCGCCGAGTCCAAGGGCGACGGCGGCGGCGGAGAGGGCTGGGAGGGTGCGGACGTCAGCCGACTGGCCTGGAACGCCGGACTGGTGGAAGCCCGGATGTCCCTGGAAGAGCTGGGCCGGCGGGTCGAGCCGCGCGCCGCCTGGGACGACCTGGTCCTGGAGGAGCGCCAGCTCGCGACGCTGCGCGAGATCGTCGCCCACGTCCGCCGGCGCGGCACGGTCTACCAGGAGTGGGGCTTCGAGTCGGTGCTGCGCCGCGGCCTCGGCGTGACCGCGCTGTTCGCCGGCGGGTCGGGCACCGGGAAGACACTGGCGGCCGAAGTCGTCGCCGGGCAGCTCGGCGTGGACCTGTTCGTCATCGACCTCTCCCAGGTCGTCAGCAAGTACATCGGCGAGACCGAGAAGAACCTCCGGCGGGTCTTCGACGCGGCCGAACGCGGTGGCGCGCTGCTGCTGTTCGACGAGGCCGACGCGCTGTTCGGCAAGCGCAGCGAGATCAAGGACAGCCACGACCGCTACGCCAACCTGGAGGTCAGCTACCTGCTGATGCGGATGGAGGCCTACCGGGGCCTGGCCGTGCTCACCACCAACATGAAGAAGGCGCTGGACCCCGCGTTCATGCGGCGGATCAGGTTCGTGGCCGACTTCCCGTTCCCCGGAGTGCCGGAGCGCGCCGAGATCTGGCGGCGGGTCATCCCCGCGCGGACTCCCAGCCAGGGTGTCGACCCGGAGCGGCTCGCCCAGCTCACCGTGGCGGGCGGCTCCATCCGCAACATCGCGCTGTCGGCCGCCTTCCTGGCCGCCGACGAGGACTGCCCGATGCAGATGCGCCACCTGCTGGCCGCCGCGCGCACCGAGTACCTCAAGCTGGAGCGCTCGCTGACGCCTTCGGAGGTCTCCGGATGGATCTGACCGAGGGACCAGGGCGCGGGCGCGGTAGCGGCATTGAGGGAACGGGCATCGCGGGCACGGGCAGCGCGGGCACGGGCGGGGCCGGGCGGATCGAGGTCGAGATCGGCGAGCTGGTCCTCGACGGCTTCGCCCGGATCGACCACGACCGGCTGACGGCGGCGTTCCGGAGCGAGCTGACCCGTCTGGTCGAGGCGCGCGGAGTACCGCTCGCGGTCGACGGCGACGGCAACGGCCACGGCGACCGCGTGCTGGACGTGCTCTCCGGACTGCCGCCGCTGCCCGCGGGCGCCTCGGCGCAGCGGCTCGGCGAGGCACTCGCCCGCGCCGTGCACACCGGGCTGTCCGGCGGCAGCCGGGCGCCGGAGCGGGGGCGGGGGCGGACATGAGCCGAACCAACGCTCCCGCCCGGGATTCCGGGCCGAACGCCGCACAGGAGGCGGCCCGGCGCAAGACACGGGCGCCGAAGGCCCGTACGCCCGAGCCGAAGGAGATCGTCTCCGGCGCGGGCCAGCCGCTGGACCCGGGCCTGCGGCGGGAGCTGGAGGCGCGGCTCGGGCACGACCTCAGCCGGGTCCGGGTGCACACCGACCGGGACTCCGCCGCGCTGACCGAGCTGATCGGCGCGGACGCCGTCGCCGTCGGTCCGGACCTCTTCTTCGGGGAGGGCAAGTACCGCCCGGCCGGCGAGGACGGCAGGCGGCTGCTCACCCATGAGCTGCTGCACACCGTCCAGGCCCCGAACCCGCTCGGCGCGCTGCGGGCCGGGCGCGACCTGGGCGCGGTCAGCCTGCCGCAGGACGCGATCGAACGGGAGGCGGAGCACGGCGCGCGCGAGGACCGGCCGGCGGCGGCGACGCCGAGTGCCACGCCGGGCTGGCTCCGCTACGCGACCGTCGACGCCGACCGGTTCCGCACCGAGCGGCTCGATCCGGCCACCCTGGTCGACCGGCTGGCAGCCGGCATCCTGCGCTCGCTGCGCGGGGACCCGACCGACTCCTCCGGCCGGGTCCGCCTGCAACTCGCCCGCTTCGCACCGGAGTTGCAGGCCTCCGTGCTCGCCCGGCTGGAGGACCGGCTGCCGTCGTCGGACTACACCCGGGTGCTGGAGCTGGTGGAGGCCGCCGAGCACCGCCCGGCCGACGTGGACGGCGCGCAGACGCCCGAGCCGGTGACCGATGCCGCCGACCGGGCCACCGACGAGCGCGCGCAGACGGACGAGCGGGACCGAGACGAGCAGGACCGGAAACGTCAACTCGACGAAGAGGCACGGCAGTCGGACGACCCGAAGCGTCGGCGCAAGCGCCGCAAGGGGCACGGCGACAAGCAAGGCAAGGAAGGCAAGGACGACCAGGAGCGCCCGGAGCAGCAGGAGGACCAGCCGAAGCCCGCGGAGGGCGAGGCCGCGCAGACTCCGCCGGACGCGCAACCGACCCCGCAGCCGGAGGCCGGTCAGGCCCAAACCCAGCCCGTCGCCGCCCAGCCTCCCACCGTCGGGGAGGCCCCCGCGACGACCCCCGACACGGGGCCGGAGCAGGCCGCCACGACGGAGGAGGGCGCCCAGCCGGCAGCCGTCTCCGTACCCGGCTCGGCCGAAGCCGGTCCGGCGGAGGCCGCCGCCCAGCCTTCGGCCGGCACGAAGCCGCAGGAGCCCGCCGCCGCGCCGCTGCCGCAGCCGGCACCCGTCAAACCCGAGCGACTGGACGCGATCGCGCGGGCCGAGGACAGCCCGCTCGCCCGGCACGGAATGCTGGAGGGCGACCAGCAGCAGCGCGAAACCCCGGACGAGGAACGGCCGTTGGGCCTGGAGCCCGGCGCGGACGCGGAGGTCCACGACGGCCCCGCCACGGACCGGGAGCGGCAGTCGCAGTCGGCCGAGCCCGGGCCGGAGCTCAACCCCGGGGACTTCCTGCCCTCGGCCGACCTCGATGTGTCCGCCGTGCCGACCGCCGATCAGATCCCGGTCGCCGCGGACGGCGCGCCCTCCGCGAATGCCGAGGCACCGGAGTTCCCCGCGCCGCCCGCGACCAAGGCCGACCAGGTGCAGGCCGAGCGGGAGAGCCGGCCCGAGGACGAGGCGGAGCCGACGGCTCCCGAGCAGGCCCAGCCCGACCCGGCCCAGCCTGCGGCCGCCCCCGAGCCGAGCTCCGCCGCCGAGGCCGAGGACCGGAGCGCCCGCGACCTCCAGCCGGGGCAGCCGGTCGAGCAGGAGATCGGCCCCGACCCGACCACGAACCCGACCGCGACCCCGGCACCAGCCGCCGCCGAGCCCGCCCCGACGGAGCCGCAGCAGCCGGAAGCCCCCGCCGAGGAGGCACGCGAGGCCGAGCCCGGGGCCACACCCGAGCCGCAGGGCCCGGGCCCGGAGCTCACCGCCGCGGCCCCGCACGACAGGTCCGGTCGGCGGCGACGGCCCCGACGGGCCCGCCGCCACTCCCGGCGCCACTCCCGACACCGGCCGCGACGCCGACGCCGACGCCGCCACCGGCCCGGCGGCCGAGCAGGCCGACGCGCCCGCCGGACTCGCCACCCAGCCCGCCCGGACGCCTCGCTGGAGTCCGGCGGCGGCGCCTGCGCGGGCCCGCAACAGCCCACCACCGAGGCGGAGCCGGACGGCGGTGCCGGTGGCAACGGCGGAGGCTCCGGTGGCGGCTGCGCGGCCGGTGGCGCGGCCGGGGGCGCCCCGCCCAAGCAGGAGAAGCAGCAGGCCCCGCCCGACGTCTCCGCCCAGGACCCGCAGAGCGCGCTCGCCACCGCCGCGAGCCTGCCGCCCGATCAGCTGGCCACCACCCTCGACGGCGTGGACGGCTCGGTGGACCGTACGGTCGGCGAGCAGCACGCCCGGTTGCAGGCCGCCCCGCCGACCGTCCAGCGCCCGTCCGGCGCACCGCAGACCCAGTCCGGCCCGCCCGAGGCCGCGCCGCCCGCCGTGGCGGTGACGGAGCGGCTGGAGCGGGTCGGTCCGCAGGGCGCCGACGGCGAGCAGCAGAAGGCCCAGCAGAAGAAGGTCGAGGGCGGCAACCCGGGCGACCGGGTCGCCGCGCCGCACGTCGCCGACGACGCGGGCACCCAGGTCTCGCCGCAGGAAGTGCAGCAAGTGCAGGGCGCGGTCGACGGCGTCCCCACGACGGATCCGGCGTTGAACACCACGGTCGGCCGGGCACCCGAGGTCGAACTGACCGGGGAGAGCGACCCGGCGCGCACCGACCAGCAGACCGCGAAGCTCAAGGACAGTTCCACGAAGATCCTCGGCGTCGGCCGGGAGGACGCCGCCAAGCCGATGGGCGAGGACCGGATCTACCCGGACGTGCCGAAGGAGACCCTCACCGCCTCCGTACCGGGCGGCGGGGGCAAGGGCAGGGGCGCCAGGGCCGGCGGCGCGGTCGACACCAAGCCGGGCATCGGCATCGTGACCCAGCAGGAGCGCGGCCCGCAGATCCAGGCCGCGGTCGGCCAGGGCCAGGGCCGACTGGGCTCCGAACAGGCCAAGCAGAAGCAGGGCGAGGCCGAGGCACGCCGGCAGAACCAGGCCGAGGTCGACCAGGCGGTGGCGGACAACGCCCAGGCCCAGGCCGGCGAACGGGGCGAGGCCGCCGAGAAGGTCAAGGGCGAGCGCGAGCAGTGGCGCACCGAGCAGGACCAGAAGGCCACCACCGCGGACCAGGACGCCGACGCCGAGCACCAGGACAAGACCGGGCAGATCGGCAAGAAGCGCACCGAGGCCGACAAGGACGTCCGGGACCGTCAGCAGCAGGACAACCAGAAGATCCAGGACAAGCGGAAGGAGGCCGAGGAGAAGGCGCAGAAGGAGAAGGACCGCAAGAAGGAGGAGTCCGAGGGCTGGTGGGGCTGGGTCAAGTCCAAGGTCAAGGCGGCCTTCGACGCGCTGGTCGAGGCGGTCACCAAGGTCTTCGACTACTTCCGCGGCCTGATCAACGACATCATCGACGGCTTCCGGAAGTTCGCGAACTGGGCGATCGACCAGGCGCGCAAGTTCGCCGTCGAGCTGATCGACAAGCTCGCGGACGCGCTGATCAAGATCTGCGACGTGCTGCTGGCGGCCTTCCCCGAGCTGCGGGACAAGTTCCGCAAGAAGATCGAGGAGTGGCGCGACAAGGCCGTCGCCAAGGTCAACGAGTGGGCGGACAAGCTCAAGAACGCCGTCAACAAGCTGCTCGACCTGCTGGCCGCCGGGCTGAACGCGCTGCTGAACGCGCTGGAGGCCGGGCTCAAGGCCGCGATCGAGGCGGTCCGCAAGTCCGTCATGGACGCGATCGACTTCGTCGAGAAGGCGATCGCGGTCTTCGGCGAGTTCGCGGTCCTGATCGGCGACATCGCCTCCGACCCGGGCGGGTGGCTGAAGAAGCTCGGCACCGCCGCGATCGACGGCATCCAGCACTACCTGTGGGGTGCGATCAAGAGCGCGGTGCGGACCTGGTTCAACGAGAAGGTCGAGTCGGTGGTCGGCCTGACCTCCACCATCGTCAACGTGCTGGTCAAGGGCTGCATCTCGATGGCCCAGATCGGACGGATGGCCTGGCAGGCGATCGTCGCCGCACTGCCCGGGATGATCATCTCGATCGTCGTCGAGAAGCTGGTGTCGCTGATCGTGCCGGCCGCGGGCGCGATCATGGCGATCATCCAGGGCCTGGTGGCGGCGTGGAACACCATCAGCAAGATCGTCGCCGCGATCGGGAAGTTCGTCACCTTCCTCAAGGCGGTCAAATCCGGCTCGGCCGCCTGCCTGTTCGCCGACGCGGTCGCGGCGGGCGTGGTCGCGCTGCTCGACTTCATCTCCAACTTCCTGCTCAGCAAGCTCAAGGGGGCAGGCAAAGCCGTCGGCACCAAGCTCAAGGGGATCGCCCAGAAGATCCTCAAGGGTCTGGCCAAGGCCGGCAAGGGCGCCCGCAAGGCCGCCGGGAACGCCGTCAACAAGGCCCGCGCGGGCCTGCGCCGCGCCACCCAGTCGCTGCGCAAGCCGCCCTCCGCCGGCCGCGCCCGCCCCGCCCGTACCGGCCCCGCCCGGCACACCGTGCAGCACGCGGAACGCCACCCCTCGGCCACCCCGGGACGCCCGCGACGCGAGGTCACCCACCCCAAGTCCACCGCATCCCGCCGCCCCACCTCGGCGGTCGGCCGCGCGCTCAACTCCTCCCGCCAGACCGTCAAGGCCGCCCTCAACCGCGTCCGCGTCGCCGCCCGCACCCTCGGCCGCAAA
This sequence comes from Kitasatospora sp. Ki12, assembly GCF_054601375.1. Classification (NCBI taxonomy): domain Bacteria; kingdom Bacillati; phylum Actinomycetota; class Actinomycetes; order Kitasatosporales; family Streptomycetaceae; genus Kitasatospora; species Kitasatospora sp. Ki12. Next base: position 48,683 of record NZ_BAAIHT010000003.1, read on the forward strand.
CTCCTCAACAGCAAGCTCGGCCGCGCCCTCACCAACGGCGCCCACAAACTCCGCGACGGATACCGCAAGCAACGCGACCGCCTGCGCGCCTGGCACCAGAAGCGCCAACAGCAACGCGCCCAACGCCGCGCCCACGAGAACTCCCCGGACGCGAAGAAGCAGCGCCTGGAGCTGATCGCCGCCCGTGTCCGCCCGCGGATCCAACGTCTGCTCCACCGGGGCGTGCGGGGCGCGGTGCTCCGGGCGATGCTCGGTGCGATGCGCGCGTGGTACCGGCTGTCGAGCCTGGGCATCGAGGGCGACAAGCACTTCACCGTCACGGCCACCCTCAATCCGCAGGTACAGCTCACCAGCGCGCTCACCGTGGACGAGCGGGTGCTGCTGGACATGCTCGACGAGGTCGCCGCCGAGGTCCTGAACCACCCGCAGACCGTGCGCGGTGCGACGCAGATCTACGAGAAGACCCGTGAGTCGACTGCGGACGAGCGACGCTTCGGAGTCCCGCAGGGAGTCGGCTTCGCCTCGATGGCCCGGTTCATGAACCATCACGGCGATCGCATGCTGGGCTTCGGACAGGAGGGCGCACGCGACGTGTTCGAGTTCGAAGGCGCGACCGGCGGAGGCCCGGCCGCCGTCACGCACACGATGCTGCGCGAGACGAACACGGTGCGCAACGCCCGACTGAGGCGGATCGAGGCCGGCGCCGATGAGGCGGAGAAGCAGCGCCGCCGAACGGTCGAGAACTCCCTGCGTCTGCAGCGGGCTGTGGTCCAACGGCAACGCGAGAACGGCCGGAACGAAGAGGCCCTGCCCTACCAGGGTCGCAACAACCGGAACGGCGATTTCAAGGAAGGCGTCGCCGAGCGCATCCTCGACGACTCCAACCACAGCCACCGCGTGGTCGCCGGGGTCCAGAGGATGGCCGCCGGTGACCGGGTCGGCGGCGACGTGGGGCGGGACGCCGCATTCCTTGGCAGCCTGATCATGGCCAAGGAAGTTCACCGGAACCAGCGGTCGGTCATCCACGCCGGGATGCTGCTGCAGATGGCCGCAGAAGGCAGCCGGGTCTCCGGGGTCGCCCCGAACGCCGACCCGAAGAGCAGTTTCCCCCAGCTCACGGCCCACCAGGGCGAGGCGATGCCCATGGCCGATGCGCTGAAGTACCTGCCGATGGAAGGGGGAGGCGCCATGGACCATGCCAGAAAGCTCGACAAGCAGCGTGAGGCCGAGCGCGCTTCGGGTGCGGACACGAGCGAAAAGGCTTTCCGGGGAAACCGCGTACAGGGGTTGGCCAACCGTGAAATCCTGGTGATTCAGATGTGGATCAAGTCACTTGACATCAAGACCGACGAGAATGGAGAGATCACCACTCTCGAACAACTCAAGGGCCGGATCCGCGAAAAGATGTTCCACTTGTACGGGCTGAAGTAGTTCCCCGAGGTGACCGACCGATGAATGAAATTTCCGAGCGAAGCCGGCGACTGGTTCTGCGCGACGGTGTCGACGAATCCGCCGTGGAGGAACTGGCCACGCTGATCGGCTGGCCGCGACGCACCGACATCCCCGCGGACCACGAGGAATGGACGCCCCGCCAGGTCGCCTGGTACGCCGGCCCCGCCATCGCCCTCACCTACAGCGAGGACCTTCTCTCCGGATTCTCCTATGTGATGATCACCGGATCCGATGAGCGGGTCATCCGGAGCACCGTGGAACTCGCGGAAACCGAGCTGAACACCTGGCGGCTCTCCGAACTCGTCCAGGGCGTCGATCCCGACGCGGACCCGGGTGACTACGCCACCGCCGTGCTGCGACTCGGGCTGGGATCGCCGTCGGAATTCGACGAGGAATTCTTCCGGATCATCAGCCAGGCCCTGCGGAGCCACTGGCCCGAAGTCCGGAAGAACGCGGTGTGGGCGATCACGTACGAGCCTTGGCCCGCCTATGCGACTCCGCTGGGGGAGCTTCTGCAGGAGGAGAAGGACGAAGAGCTGGCCGACACCGCTCGGATCGTGCTTGAGGAGATGACAGCGACGTGAGTCAGGTGGACATTCCCAAGCCCGTACGGTCCGGGCTGGTGATCGTGGATCCGCAGCGGGGGACGCCGCAGCGGGTCATCGTGCTGCAGTTCAATCCGGACAGCCTGGAGCGGTCGTTGGCGCCCCAGGTGGCGGGGGCCGACGGGAGTGGGGACCGGACGGAGGCCTTGCGGCTGAAGGGGCCGGCCGTGGAGACGTGGAAGTTCACCGCGGAGCTGGACGCCACCGACCAGCTGGACGTGCCGTCGCCGAACGGGATCCATCCGCAGCTGGCGACGCTGGAGTTGCTGGTGCAGCCGGCCAGTGCGCAGCTGAGGGCCAATCAGGCGCTGGCCGCGCTGGGCACTCTCGAAATCACTCCGGTCGAGGCCCCGCTGACGCTCTTCACCTGGGGCGGCAAGCGGATCCTGCCGGTGCGGCTGACCGAACTCACCATCACCGAGGAGGCGTTCGACATCGACCTGAATCCGATCAGGGCTGCCGTCGCGATCGGCCTGCGGGTCCTGACCGTCAGTGATCTGCCGACCGGGCACCGCGGGGCGGAGCTGTACCTGGCGCATCTGGCGCAGAAGGAGCGGCTGGTCGGCACGGCGGCCGGTGGCCGGCTGAGTGCGCTCGGCCTCGGAGGGGGGTTCTGATGACCGTCGACTCCACGTCCGGCGGGCTGCCCGCGCCCTCGCCGTACCCGCTGACCAGCCGGTACCACGGTGTCCCGGTGGCCTTGCACACGACGCCGGACGGGCGGCAGGTGCCGTACCTGCGGCGGAGGCTGCTGCCGAGCGCGGACGGTCTGACCCCGCTGGCCGAGCACACCGTGAGCGCCGGCGACCGCCTCGACCTGCTCGCGAACCGCTACCTCGGCAGCGCCGACCAGTGGTGGCGGATCGCCGACGCCAACCCGGTGGTCGATCCGCGGGAGTTGACCGCGACGCCGGGCCGGCGGATCACCGTCGCGCTGCCCGGTGCGGTGCCGGGGGCGGGCGGCGGGGTGGGCAATGGCTGACCTCTCGGCCGTCACGGGGGGCGGGCCGGTCGGGTCGATCCACCTCAGCCTGCTGATGGGTCCGCAGATCCCGGTGCCGGTGCCGCAGCCGGTGACGGACGCCCTGCTGTCGGCGCAGGTGACGGTGGCGTCCGGGCAGCGCAGTGGGTTCCAGCTCGCCTTCGACCTGTCGAAGCAGGGGCTGATCAACACCGCGCTGCTCCCGGGCGGCTTCTTCGACCCGAAGATCAGGGTCGTGCTGATGGTGACCGTCACGGGCACGCCGAGCGTGCTGATGGACGGTGTGATCATCCGCCAGGAGGTGGGCATCAGCAACCAGCCCGGCCAGTCCACGCTCACCGTCACCGGCGAGGACCTGACGGTGCTGATGGACCTGGAGGAGCAGGCCGGGGTGCCCTTCCCGGCGATGTCCCCGGCGGCCCGGGTCGCCGCGATCATCGGCAAGTACGGGCAGTACGGCATCCTGCCGCTGGTCGTCCCCGAACTGGTGCCGCAGACGCCGATGCCCACCCGGCGGATCGACTTCCAGAAGGGCACCGACCTCGGGTACGTCAGCGAGCTGGCGAAGGCCAACGGTTACGTGTTCTACCTCGACCCGGGCCCGGTGCCCGGGATGAGCCGCGCCTACTGGGGGCCGGAGAACCGGCTCGGCGTCCCGCAGCACGCGCTGAACGTGAACATGGACGCGCTGTCCAACGTCGACCAGCTGACCTTCGCCTTCGACGGCACGGCCCGCGAGGAGCCGGAGGCCCGCATCCAGCTCCCGGCGACCAAGGTGTCCTCCGTCCTGCCGGTGCCGGAGGTCAGCATCCTGCGCCCGCCGCTGGCGCTCAAGCCCGCGCCGGCGCTGAAGAAGAAGGTCATCGCCGACACCGCCAAGAAGGACACCACCCAGGCCGTCGCCGAGACCATCGCCAAGGCGATGCAGTCGGCGGACGCCGTCTCCGGCTCCGGCCAGTTGGACGTCGTCCGGTACGGGCACGTGCTGCGGCCGCGCGAGCTGGTCGGCGTCCGCGGCGCCGGGCTCACCTACGACGGCCTGTACTTCGTCAAGAGCGTCACCCACAACCTCAAGCGCGGCTCGTACACCCAGAACTTCACGCTGACCCGCGAGGGCCTGATCGCCCTCCAGCCGACCGTCATCCCCTAACCGACATTGCAGCAGGAGTTGCCCGCATGGCCGAACCGACCCGCTACCTCGGCAAGTTCCGGGGGACGGTGGTGAACAACGCCGACCCGCTCGGGATCGGCCGCATCCAGGCGCAGGTGCCCGACGTGCTGGGCGACGCCGTGTCGACCTGGGCGATGCCCTGCTTCCCGGTGGCCGGCCCGGGCATGGGGCACTACGCGGTGCCGCCGGTCGGGGCGGGCGTGTGGGTGGAGTTCGAGCAGGGCGACCAGAGCTATCCGATCTGGACGGGCTGCTGGTACGGCTCCGCCTCGGAGGTCCCGGTGGAGGCGACGACCGGCCCGCCGGGGGCGCCGAACCAGGTGCTGGAGACCACCGGGCGGCGGGTGATCGTCCTGTCCGACGACCCGACCACGGGGATCACGCTCCGCACCCCGAGCGGGGCATCGATCGTGATCAACGACTCGGGCATCCAGATCAGCAACGGCCAGGGCGCCTCGATCTCGCTCGTCGGCGCCACCGTTTCCATCAACCAGGACGCTCTGAGCGTGACCTGACGGGGGAGAACGTCATGACCGGAAGTCTGTTGCACGTCAATGCGACGGTGACCTGCCCGCACGGCGGCCAGGTGACGGCCCGGCCCGCCCAGGCGCGGGCGCTGGTCGCCGGCCAGGCCGTCACCAGCACGGCCGACCAGTACACCGTCACCGGCTGCCCGTTCAACGTGGCCGGCAAGCCGCAGCCCTGCGTGACGGTCCGCTGGGTGGTGCCGTCCACCCGGATCCGGGTGAACGGCTCCCCCGCGCTGCCGCAGTCCGCCGTCGGGCTGTGCCAGAGCGCCGAGCAGGTCCCGCAGGGGCCGCCGATCGTGACCGTCGTCCAGCAGCGGGCGGTGGGGGTGTGAACACCGGCACGAACACCGGCACGAACACCGGCATGAGCACCGGCGTCAACACCGGGCCCATGAACACCGGGCCCATGAACGTCCCACAACCGCCCGGCCCGGCCCGGACGGACCTCGCGTTCCCGTTCCGGATCGACAGCCGCGGGCGCACCGCCGAGGCGGCGTACGACGACCATGTGCGCGACCTGATCGAGCAGTTGCTGTTCACCAGCCCCGGCGAGCGGGTCATGCACCCGGACTTCGGCTGCGGGCTGCTCGACCTGGTCTTCGCGCCGAACAGCCCGGAGCTTGCGGCCACCCTGCAGCTGTCCGTCCAGGCGGCGCTGCAACGGTGGCTCGGCGACGTGATCGAGATCGCCGCGCTCGACGTGGAGAGCGAGGACAACGTGGTACGGGTCGAGCTGGCGTACGTGGTCCGCCGGACCGGTACGCAGCGGCAGGACGTGTTCGAGGGCGGGGTGGCGGCATGACCGGGCCAAGCGATTCCGCAACAGCCCAGTGCGGGACGGAGCTGCGGCGCGCCGACCTGCGCGCGGCGCACCTGCTGGGCCTGGACGGCGCCGAGCCGGAGGACGACGGGCGCACGCTGACCGTGACCTTCCTCGGCCGGGCACCGGACGAGCTCGGCCCGGAGAACGTCCGGGTCGACGGCGGCCGCCGGATCACCGGACTGCGCGCCCTCGCGGTCGAGATCGAGCGCGCGGACGACCCGGAGCTGGACGACCGGATGCACGTCACCCTCGACCGGGTCGGCGACACCTCCCGCTACCGGCTGACCGTGGTCGAGGCGGACGCCTACGGCCGCCCGGGCACCCGGCCGTACCCGGGCTTCGACCCGAGGTACGCGAGCACCGGGTTCTCCTTCGGCGCCGACTGCCCCTCCCCCTACGACTGCCGTACCGAGGAGAGCTGCCCGCCCGCCGCCCCGGCGTCCGCCGTCATCGACTACACCGCCCGCGACTACGAGAGTCTGCGCCGGCTCGTGCTGGACCGGATGAGCCTGACCACCCCCGGCTGGACCGAGCGACACCTGCCCGACCTCGGCATCACCCTGGTCGAACTGCTCGCCTACACCGCTGACCAGCTCTCCTACCAGCAGGACGCGGTGGCCACCGAGGCGTACCTCGACACCGCCCGCCGCCGGGTGTCGGTGCGCCGGCACGTCCGGCTGATCGACTACGCCGTGCACGAGGGCTGCAACGCCCGGGCGTTCGTCACCCTGGCGACGGACCGCCCGCTCACCCTGCACCCCGGCGGCTTCCGCTTCGCCGCCGTCGACGTCAGCCGGCTCGGCCCGCAGGAACGCCCGGAGCTGTCCACGGTGATCCCCGACGAGCAGCTGGACGGGCTCGCCCGGGCGGCGTCGGTCGAGGTGTTCGAGCCGCTCGGCGGAACGGACCTGGTGCTGCACCCCGAGCACAACACCATCCGGTTCTGGACCTGGGGCGACCAGGACTGCGTCCTGCCGAAGGGCGCGACCTCCGCCACCCTGCGCGACGACTGGCACGAGGCCGACCGGCCCGAGGACCGCACCCGGCACCTGGCGCTGCGCCCCGGCGACCTGCTGGTCGTCGAGGAGGTGCTCGGCCCGCGCACCGGCGCCGCCGCCGACGCCGACCCCGCGCACCGCCAGGCCGTCCGGCTCACCTCGGTCACCCACCTGGTCGACGAGCTGTACGAGCAGCCCGTGGTCGAGGTCGAGTGGGCGCCGGAGGACGCCCTCTCCTTCCCGGTCTGCCTGTCCGCACGCGGCGGGAGCGACTGCGGCCCGATCGCCGACGTGAGCGTCGCCCGCGGCAACGTCGTCCTGGTGGACCACGGCCGCTCGCTCACCTTCTGCGGCGGAGCCCCGGAGACCTTCGCGGTGCCGCCGGAGCCGGTCCGGGTGGCGCCCTGCGGGCCGGGCGGCTGCGGCTGCGCGGACCGCACCGGGGGCAGCCCGGCGGCGGAGGCGATCCACGAACTGCTCGACCGGACGAGGAGCGGCCGCCAGCTCGGCCCGGTCCAGGTCCGCGAGCTGTACGGGCTGCTCGGCGAGGCGGCGGTCCGGCGGGCCGGGCTGAGCATCCAGCTCGCCCCGGGCGCGGACGCGGAGGGCGAGGACGGCCAGGGGGCCGTGGTCGAGCCGCCCACGGCCGACGCCCAGGCGGCGACGCTGGAGACGCTGCTCGACCAGACCCGCTACCCCGTCCTGCCGCAGCCCTTCCGCCCGGTGCTGCGCTACGCGCCGGTCACCCAGGCGGCGGCCTACCGGACCGGGCCCACGTCTGCGCCCGGCAGGCCGTCCTGCTCGCCGGCATCCCCGAACGGGTCCGGCAGCGGCTGGAGGAGCTGTGGCACCGCGCGGACTGCGGCCACCCCCTCTCCCGCGCCGAACTCGCCGAACTGACCCTGCTGTTCGGGGCCCGGGTGGTGCAGGAGCTGCACCTCGCCGAGCGGCCCGCCGCCGGGCTGCGCGAACTGCTGGCCCGCCGCACCCGCCTGCTCGCCGCCAAACTGCGCCGCCTCGAGGTGCTCACCGCCCGGGCCCGCTCCGGTGGGGTGCTCCGGCGGCCCGGCGTCTGGGAGGTGGCGCAGAGCTGGGGCGGGCGGTACGCCGCCGGGCTCGACCCCGACTCCCCCGCGCTGGCCGGCCCGGCGTCCGGGATCGCCGTCCAGGACCCCCGTGCCGCACTGCCGGCCGTCCGGGCCACCGTCGGGGGCCAGGAGTGGACGCCCCGCCGGGACCTGCTCGCCGACGGCCCGCGCGACCGGCACTTCGTCGGCGAGCCGGAGGACGACGGCCGCCTCGCGCTGCGCTTCGGCGACGGGCGGCACGGCCAGCCGCCCCGGCCCGGCGCGGAGTTGCGGGTCGCCTACCGGATCGGCAACGGCACGGCCGGCAACGTCGGCGCGGAGGCCATCAACCACCTGGTGGTCTGCCAGGACCGGCCGCCCCACCCGAGGGGGCGAAGCACCGTCACACCGCCGCAGGACGCACTGCTCCGGGTCCGCAACCCGATGCCCGCGAGCGGCGGCACCGATCCCGAACCGCTCGACCAGGTACGGCAGTCGGCCCCGCTCGCGCTGAGCCGCACCCGGCTGCGCGCCGTCACCGCCGCCGACTACGCGGAGCTGGCCGCGGCCCTGCCGGGCGTCCGGCGGGCCGCCGCCGAGCTCCGCTGGACCGGCAGCGTCCAGGAGGTCCACGTCGCCGTCGAGCCGTACGGGCACGCCACCGCGGACACCGCCCTGCTCGAAGCGGTCGGACACGGCCTGGAGGCGTACCGCCGGATCGGCCACGACCTGGTGGTCCGCCCCGCCCTGGTGGTGCCGCTCGACCTCGAACTGGAGGTGTGCGCCGCCCCCGGCCACCAACGCGGCCACGTGCTGGCCGAGTTGCGGCGGGTGCTGGGCAACCGCGCCCTGCCGGACGGCCGGCTCGGCTTCTTCCACCCGGACGCGCTGGGCTTCGGCGAGCCGGTGCGGGTCTCCCGGCTGGTGGCCGCGGCCGCCGCCGTACCGGGCGTGGTCAGTGCCCGGGTCACCCGGCTGCGGCGGCAGTTCGGGCGGGACGACGGCGAACTGGCCGACGGACTGCTGCGGCTCGGCGCGCTGGAGATCGCCGGCTGCGACAACGACCCCGACTGGCCGGAGAACGGCCGGCTCTCGATCGTGATCGGAGGTGGCCGATGAGCGGCCAGTGCACCTGCGGCTGCGCGGGCACCGCCACCGCGACGCCCGTCCCGCTGTTCAACCCGCCCGGGCTGGACGCCATCGGCTACCGGGTCGGCGGCTACGGGGAGTTCCTCGACAGCCTGCTCGCCCGGCTGTCCGGCCCCGCCTACCCGGCGCTGCGCGACCTGACCGTCCGCACGCCGGACGACCCGGCGATCGCGCTGCTGGACTCCTGGGCCGTGCTCGCCGACGTGCTCACCTTCTACTCCGAGCGGATCGCCAACGAGGGCTACCTGCGCACCGCCACCGAGGAGGGCTCGCTCACCCTGCTCGGCCGGCTGGTCGGGCACCGGCCCCGGCCCGGCGTCGCCGCCGACACCTACCTCGCCTACACGCTCGACCACGACCCGCGGGCCGCCGAGGACCCGACCGTGACCATCCCGCGCGGCGCCCGCAGCCAGAGCGTCCCCGGCCCCGGCGAGGACCCGCAGTCCTTCGAGACCGCCGAGGACCTCGCCGCCCGCTCCGCCTGGAACGACCTGGCGGTGCTGCGCCGCCGCCCGTACCAGCTGACGCCCGGGCAGCTGAACCCCGGCGGCCGGGCCGAGCTGTTCGCCGCCGGCACCGCCAACAACATCAAGCCGGGCGACCGGCTGCTGTTCGTGTTCAGCGCCGACAAGGCCGCCGACCCGGTCCACCGGGCGCTGCGGCTGGTGCCCGAGGTGCGGCTCGACCGCGAGAACGACGTCACGGTGATCGGGCTGCCCCGGGACCTGCGCACCCTCAAGGACCTGCGCGCCGAGCTGGCGGACTGGATCACCGTCACCGAGAACGCCCCGAACCCCAGGCCCGGGCACAGCCGGATCCTCCGGGACTTCGACGACCAGGTGCTGGCCCCGCTGCGCGCCGACCTCGACCGGCCGGCCGGCCCGCTGAGCACCCCCGCGGACTTCGCCGACCGGCTCGCCCCGGTGGTCGCCCGCGCCGCCGAGGCCGCCGAACTGGCGCACTCCCAGCAGCCGGTGGCCCGCTGGTTCGCGGCCCTCGGCGAGGAACTGTCCCGCCTGCGCGACCGCGCCCACCAGCTGGAGCCGCCGCAGGCCCCCGACAAGCCCGGGCCGAACCCACCCGGCAGCGGCACCGCCGACCCGGCCGTCCGCGGACTCGGCTCCGTGCTGGCGGCGCTGCGCACCGCCCCCACCCGGCCCCCGCTGAGCGCCCGGGACCTCGCCCGCGACCCGCAGCGCCTGTTCGCGCCCGGCTCGGACCTCGGCGTACAGCTGCTCTCCGCACTCGACCCCCGGCTGCGCGACGGCCTCTACCCCGCCTGGCGGCAGGTCGACCTGACGGCGCCGCTCGCCGTGCACGAGATCCAGGCGATGCGGGTGGTCGCCACCCCGTTCGGCGCCACCGCGCCGCTCAAGCCCGTCTACGGCAACGACGGCCGGATCGACCGCTACGTGGACTGGCCGCTCTCCGGCAGCACGCTGATCGGCGTCCGGGTCGGCTTCGACACCGCCGGCACCGTCCCGAAGACCGCCGACTTCACGTACGTCGAGGCCGGCAGCCTGACGCACAACGCCTTCTCGCTGCCGTGGGACCACACCTTCACCCTCGGGCCCGGACAGGTCAAGGTGGTCACCACCGAACCGCCCGCGCCACCGAACCCGCACGCCGCCGCGGTGCGCGCCGCCGTGCCCGCTCCCGACCAGGAGGCCGGGGTCAGCGCCAAGTTCCTGGCCAAGCTCCCCGAGCGCACCGTCTTCGTGTCCCGCCCGCAGGCCGACGGGCGCGTCCATGTGAAGGTCGACGGCGGGCCCGGCGCCGCGCTCGACTACCAGCTCGAACCGGGCCAGGAGAAGACCGGCGAGTCCGGCGAGCTGAACGTCCGGGTCCACCGCTACACGGCCACCGACGAGTCGCCGCCCGCCGTCGAGGTGGTGTTCACCACCAAGCTGCAGCCGGTCTCCGGCACGGTCCTCGCCCTCGACGCCGTGTACGACCAGATCGCGCCCGGCAGCTGGGTGGTCGTCCAGCGCCCGCGCAAGGGGATCGACGGCGGCATCCCGGGCAGCCGCGACCTCGCCGAGGTCATCACCCGGGTGACCGACGTCCGGGTGATCTCCCGCGCCGACTTCGGCATCACCGGCAAGGTGACCGAACTGTCCCTGCAGCAGCCGTGGTTGGACGAGAAGGACACCCAGCTCTCGGACATCCGGGACGCCACCGTCTACGCCCGCGGCGAGTCGCTGCGGCTCGCCGACGAGCCCGTCACCGAGGAGGTCCGCGGCGACCGGATCGACCTCGCCCGGCTCTACGACGGGCTGACGCCCGGCCGGTTGATCGCGGTCAGCGGCGAGCGGACCGACATCCCGAACACCACCGGGGTCCGGGGCACCGAACTCGCCATGATCGCCGGCGTCGAGCAGAGCGTCGACCCGCTCCTGCCCGGGGACACCGTCCGCACCAGCATCACGCTCAGCGCCCGCCTCGCCTTCCGCTACCGGCGCGACACCGTCCAGGTCCTCGGCAACGTGGTCCGCGCCACCCAGGGCGCCACCCGCGACGAGGCCATCGGCAGCGGCGACGCCGGCGTCCCCGGCCAGCGCTTCACCCTGTGGCAGTCGCCGCTCACCTGGCTCGCCGCCGACACCCCCAGGGGCGCGCGCAGCACCCTGGAGGTCCGGGTCGACGGGGTCCGCTGGCACGAGGTCGACAGCCTCGCCGGGCGCGGCCCGGACGAACGGGTCTACGTCACCACGACCACGACCGACGGGCGCACCACCGTCACCTTCGGCGACGGCGTGCACGGTGCGCGCCTGCCCACCGGCCGGGAGAACGTCCGCGCCCGCTACCGGATCGGCATCGGCGAGAGCGGCAACGTCGGCGCCGGACGGATCAGCCAGCTCACCACCCGCCCGCTCGGCGTCTCCGCCGTCGTCAACCCGCTGCCCGCCACCGGCGGCGCCGGACCGGACGGCCCGGGCCTGGCCAGGCGCACCATCCCGCTCGCCGTCACCGCCCTGGACCGACTGGTCTCGGTGCCCGACTACGAGGACTTCACCCGCTCCCGGGCCGGCATCGGCCGCGCGAGCGCCACCCGGCTCTCGGACGGCAGGCGGGAGCTCGTCCACGTCACGGTGGCCGGGGTGGACGACATCCCGCTCACCGCCGACTCCGACCTGATCCGCACCCTGCGGTCCTCGCTCACCGCCTACGGCGACCCGAAGCTGCCGGTCGAGGTCGCGCTGCGCGAACTCGTCCTGCTGGTCGTCGCCCTGAACGTCAAGGTCGACCCGGACCACTCCTGGGAGCTGGTCGAACCGGCGGTGCGCCGCGCCCTGCTCGACCGGCTCGGCTACGCCGGACGCCAACTCGGCCAGAGCGCCCACCTGTCCGAGGTGCTCGCCGCCGCCCAGGCCGTCCCCGGCGTGGACTGGGTCGAGGTCGACGCCTTCACGGGCGTGCCCGGCAGCCTCACCCCGGAGGGCCTGGAGCACCTGTCCGAGCAGCTCGCCCAGCCCCAGCCGGCCGTCCCGGCCCGGCTCGCCCGCTTCGACGAACAGCGGTACCGGGTACGGGGCCCCGACCCGGAGACCCTCACCGAGGTCGCCGCCCGCAACGGCGTCTCTGTCGCGGAGCTGCTGCGCCTCAACCCGTCCGTCACCGACACCCGGCCGCTGCCGCCCGGCCGCGTGGTGACGGTGTTCCGCGGCATCCGCCCGGCCCAACTCGCCCTGCTGTCACCGAACCTGCCCGACACGCTGATCCTCAAGGAGGTCGTCCGATGACTCGTGACCCGGACGGGCTGGCGGAGCTGCTGCCGCAGTGGCACCGGCTGCGGGACGCCGAGGCCGGCGAGCCGCTGCGCGCCCTGCTGGCCGTCATCGCCGAGCAGGTCGACGTCGTCCGCGGCGGCGTCGAACAGGGCTACCAGGACTGGTTCGTGGAGACCGCCGCCGACTGGGCCGTCGCCTACCTCGGCGACCTGGTCGGCTACCGGATCCTTCCCGGCTACGAGGAGGTGCTCGCCACCGGCCTGCACGGCGGGGCCTCCCCGGAGCGGGCCGCGGCCCGCGACCGGCTCGCCGCCCGGCTGGCGCCGCGGCACGACGTCGCGAACACCGTCGCCAACCGCCGGCGCAAGGGCACGCTCGCCCTGCTGGAGGAGCTGTCCGCCTCCGTCGCCGATTGGCCGGCCCGGGCGGTGGAGCTCTCCCGGCTGCTCGGCGGCACCCAGCCGGTGCGGCTGCTGCGCCCCGACGAGGAGCCGGCCGACCGTCAGCGGCTGAGCCGGGGCCGGCTGGTCGACGTGCGGCGCGGCGCCGAACTGGACCTGCTCGGCGGGCCCTTCGACGGGCAGGCGCACACCGCCGACGTCCGCCGGGCCGCCTCCGCCCGCCGCCAGGGCGGCTACACGCCGGCCGGTGTCGCCCTGTACGTCTGGCGGCTGAAGCCGTACCCGGTCACCCGGGCGCCCGCGTACTGCATCGACCGGGCCAGGAACCTCTTCACCTTCTCGGTCCTCGGCAACGACGCCCAGCTGGTCACCAAGCCGGAGCCGGAGCCGTCGACCACCCACCTCGCGACGATCGACAACGTGCCGGCCCCGATCCGGCGCCGGCAGCTCGCCGAGCGGCTGGCCGACTACTACGGGCCGGGCAAGAGCTTCGCCATCTGGCGCGACGGCGCCCAGGAGCCGGTCCCGCCCGCCGAGATCACGGTGGCCGACCTGAGCGACTGGACGTACCGGCCCAAGCGCGGGCAGGTCGCCGTCGACCCGCTGCTCGGCCGGATCGCCTTCGGCGCCCGCTCCGCCCCGCGCCGCGGTGTCTGGGTCGACTACCACTACGCGTTCAGTGACGACACCGGCGGCGGGGAGTACCCGCGCGACCGCCCGGAGGCCCGGCACCGGGCGGTCTACCGGGTCGGCCCCGGCGGGCCGTACGAGCGGATCAACGACGCCTACCAGCAGTGGCGCGCCGACCAGGAGTCCGGCGGCGCGGGCGGCGCCGCCGTCATCGAGATCACCCACAGCGGCGCCTACCAGGAACAGCTGGACTTCGACCTGGCCGCCGACGACCGCCTCGAACTGCGCGCCGCCGAGGGTACCCGGCCGGTGATCCGGCTGCTCGACTGGTACAGCAACCGGCCGGACGCGCTCAACGTCCGGGGCGTCTGCCCGGGCGGGCGGCTGGTCCTGGACGGGCTGCTGATCACCGGCCGCGGGGTCAACGTCACCGGACCCCTGGCCTCCGTCACCCTGCGGCACTGCACCCTGGTGCCGGGCTGGTCGCTGGAGCCGCACTGCGAACCGCACTCGCCGCAGGAGCCCAGCCTCGTCCTGGACCACACCACCGCCTGCGTGACGATCGAGCGCAGCGTCCTGGGCACGATCCAGGTCGTCGGCGACGAGGTCGACACCGACCCGCTGGAGATCCACCTCTCCGACAGCGTCCTGGACGCCACCGGGTCCGAGCGCCCGGCGCTCTCCGGGCCCGACTGCGAGCACGCCTACGCGCTGCTGCACGCCCACCGGTCCACGGTGGTCGGCGAGGTGCACACCCACGCGGTGCCGATCGCCGAGGACTGCGTGTTCACCGGGCGGCTGCGGGTGGCCCGCCGCTCGCTCGGCTGCCTGCGGTTCTGCTACGTCCCGCCGTGCTCGCGCACCCCGCGCCGGTACGAGTGCCAGCCGGACCTGGTGCGCTCGGCGGTGACCGAGCTGGTCGAGCGCGGCGAGCTGGACCCGACGCGGGCCGCCCGGCTGCGCGAGCTGGAGGCCGAGCGGGTCCGCCCGCTGTTCACCAGCCTGCGGTACGGCACGCCCGGCTACGGCCAATTGGCCGCCGGGTGCGCGCCGGAGATCACCCGCGGCGCCGAGGACCGCTCCGAACTCGGCGCCTTCCACGACCTGTTCCAGCCCCAGCGCGAGGACAACCTGCGGGCGAGGCTCGCCGAGTACACCCCGGCCGGCACCGACGCCGGGATCTTCTACGCCTCCTGACCCGCCAGCCACTGATGATTGTGAGAGGGAAACCGTGCACGCAGACTTCTCGCGCCTGACCTTCCGGCCCGGCAAGCACTACTCCGCGGTGCTGACCCAGCAGGGCCGGGTCCAGCTCGACGCCGACGCCAACGAGCAGGCCGCGATCGAGCGGTACCAGCTGCGCACGCTCGCCGCCGACCTGATCGGCCGCCGCGGCGGACCGGCCGCTGCGGCCGGATTCGCGATCGGCTACGTACCGGGCAACCACGACGTGGACGACCTCACCATCGGCGGCGGCCGCTACTACGTGGACGGCATCCTGTGCGAGGCCGACCGGCCCGAGCCCGGCATCGCCGTGCCCGACGAGCCCGGCCCGAGCCATGGCAGCGACGCCCGGGAGGCGCCGCTCGGCTGGACGTACTGGGACCAGCCGGACGCCTACCGCGACCAGGACCGCGACGGCGACCGGCTGCCCGGCGAATTCCCGTTCCTGGTCTACCTGAAGGTCTGGGAGCGCAGCGTCACCGCCATCGAGGACCCGGAGATCCGCGAGGTCGCGCTCGGTGCGGCGATGCCCGACACGGCGGCCCGGGCCAAGCTCGTCTGGCAGGTACTCGCCCTGCCCGCCTCGGAGTTGAGCGTTCCGGACGGCGGAGTGTCCCGGGTCCGGGAGGCCTTCGACGCGTGGGCCGAGACGCAGGAGCGGCCGGGCGGGCTGCTGGCCGCGCGCGCCCGGCGGCCGGAGCGGGCGAGCGAGGACCCGTGCCTGGCCCACCCCGAGGCCGGCTACCGGGGTCCGGAGAACCAGCTGTACCGGGTGGAGGTCCACCACGGCGGCTCGGCGGACGGCTGCGCCACGTTCAAGTGGTCCCGGGAGAACGGCTCGGTCGTCCTGCCGGTCGCCTCGATCGAGGGCGTCTGGGTCGACCTCACCTCGCTGGGCGACGACGACAAGCTCAGCCTCTCGGTCGGCGACTGGGTCGAGGTCGCGGACAGCGCGTACATCAGCCGGGGCGAGCCGGCGAACCTGCTCCAGGTGGAGGAGACCGACCTGCCGGGGCGCCGGGTGCGGCTGTCCGCCGAACCGCTGCCGGAGGTCGGGCGGCTGGCCGAGCGCCACCCCTTCCTGCGCCGCTGGGACCACCGGGCGCCCCGCGGCCGCGACGCCCTGCCGCTGGCCGGCGGCGCCCTGCAGCTCCAGGAGGGCGCCTGGCTCGACCTCGAGGACGGCGTCCAGGTGTACTTCCGCCCCTGCGGCGACTACACCCGGGGCGACTACTGGCTCATCCCCGCGCGGACCGCCACCGGCTCGGTGGAGTGGCCGCAGAACGCGGCCGGCGAGGCGCTGCTCCGCGAACCGGCCGGGGTCCAGGTCCACCACGCCCCGCTCGCCTGGGTGAAGGGCCCCACCACGGTCGTCGACCTCCGGCAGACCTTCACCCCGCTGACCGCCCCCACCCCCCAGTAGCCCGTGTCCGACGATTCGCGCCGCGAGCCCCGCGCGAATCGTCGGACCCACCGCAGCAGGTGCAGGGCCCGCGCACGGTTTCCCCGCTCGTCGGCGGATCGAGACTTGACGACCACCGGGCGTCACCCCCGCCGTCGGCCCGGGCCCGCGGACCGGCCCCCGCGGACCGGCTGTCAGCGCAGCCCGGCCGTCCGGCGCTCGAACACCTCGGGGCGTGCGGTCTCCAGGGCCGTGGCGACCGCGCCGAGGAGCACCGCCTCCTCGCCCAGGAGGCTCGGGGCGAGCGTCGGACGCATCGGGGCGAGCCGGTGCAGGGCCTGCTCCAGCGGCTCCAGGAGCAGGTCGGCGCTGCTGCCGATGCCGCCGCCGAGCACCACCAGGTCCGGATCCAGCACGGCGGACAACACGGCTACGGCATAGGCCAGTTGCTCGGCCTCCTGGTGCACCGCCCGGACCGCCGCGGCCTCGCCGGCCCGGGCCCGTTCGAAGACCTGCTTCGCCGTCACCTGCCGCGCCTGGCCGTCCCCCTCCACCCCGTGGTCCCGGGCGGCGCGCACCACCGCGTCCGCGGCGGCCTCCTGCTCGATGGTCGCCACCGGCTCGCCGGGGCGGGCGGGTAGCGGCACCTGGCCGATCTCGCCCAGCGCGCCGTGCGCCCCGAGCAGCAGCTCACCGTCCTTCACCACGCCCAGGCCGAGACCGGTGCCGACCAGCAGGTAGGCGAACATCCGGCTGCCCCGCCCGGCGCCCAGGGTGTACTCGCCGAGCGCGGCCAGGTTGGCGTCGTTGGCCACCGAGACGGCCGTCCCCAGCCCCTCCCCGATCCGGTCGAACAGCCCGGGCCTCCCCCAGCCGGGCAGGCTGGAGGCGTAGCGCACACCGCGCCGCTCCTCGTCCCACACGCCCGGGGTGCCGATCACGGCGTGCACGATGTCGCCGGCGGCCAGGCCCGCCTCCGCGATCGCCTCGTGCGCGGCGGCGACCACCGCGTCCGCGACGGCGTTCGCCGTACGGCCGCGGTTGGCCACGTCCCGGCGGGCGACGACCGTCCCGGCGAGGTCCGCGACGGCCACCCGCAGCCGGGCCCGGCCGATGTCCACGCCGAGCACGTACCCGGCCGTCGGGTCGACCTCGTACAGCACCGCGGTGCGGCCGCGCTCGGGGGCCAGCCGCCCGGCCTCGCGGACCAGCCCGGCCTGCTCCAGCGCGGCCAGCGCGGCCGAGACGGTGGGCTTGGACAGGCCGGTGTCCCGGGCCAGCTGGGCGCGCGAGGAGCCACCACCGGTGCGCAGCAGCTCCAGCAGCAGCCACTCGTTGTTGCTGCGCAGCCGCTGCCGGTTCCAGGGCACCGCGGGGGCCCCGGCCGCCGGGCGACTGGTCGGCTGGTGGGCGCTCATCGGTTCCTCCGGTCTGGTGCTCACGCGACTGGTACTCACGCGTTTCGGGCACGGGGTTCGGGCGGGGTCTGGCACGGGGTCGGGCGGGGTCCGGCACGGGCGGCGGTGCCCGGTGTCGGGCGCCGCCGCCCAAGTATGACCGGTGATCATCCGCCGTTCGCCCGCCGGACCCCTGCCGCTCCCCCGCGCCCCGGCCGCCCGAACGCCCGGCCGCGTGCCCGGACCCGTACCCCGCCACCTACCCGGCCGCGGCCCGGCGGCCGACCCCCTCCCGTGCCGGTCCCGCTACAACACCGTCTCCGGCGAGTCAAGGTTTGCTCCAGTTGTGGGCGTGCCGCGCCCCGGCGCGTGATCATGGGCGTATGCACTTCCGGCACGGCAACCGAGCAGAGGGCTCCCCGCCCGCGACACCGGGCTCCCGGTCGCTGGCGGCGACGGCGGCGGCCCTCGCCGCGCGACTCGGTGCGATCACCGGCGGTGACCACGGCGGTGACCACGGCGGCGAGCGCCGCGGTGAACGCAGCAGTGAACGCAACGGCGGCCGCACCGGTGACCGCGGGGACAGCGCCGGTGGCCACGACAGCGGTCTCGGCGACGACCTGGGCGGTGACGACCCCGCCCTGCTGCGCGCGGTCCTGGCCGCCGCCCCGGTCGGGGTCGCCGTGCTCGACGAGGGGCTGCGCTGGCAGTACCTCAACCCCGCCTTCACCACCGCGACCGGCCTGCGCCGGGCCGACCTGCTCGGCCGCGCCGCCGAGGCCACCGCCTTCGCCGGTGCCGTCGCCACGCTGCGCCGCGTCCTCGCCGACGGGCGCGACCGCGAGCACGCCACCGGTGGCCAGGACGGCGCGGGGCATCCCGTCCCGCCCGGTCTGCGGGTGCGCTACCGGGGCCTGCGGCACGCCGGCCGGACCACCGGAGTGATCGTCGTGGTCCTGGACGACCCCGACCCGGTCCGTGAGCGGCTCCGCGAGCTGGAGCAGGCCCGCGCCCGTCTGGCGCTGCTCGACGCCGCCGCCGAGCGGATCGGCACCACCCTCGACATCGGCACCACCTGCACCGAGCTGGCCGCCTTCGCGGTGCCGGGTCTGGCCGACCTCGCCGTCGTCGACGTCCTGCCGCCCGAGGCCGAGCCGGCCCGGTCAGGGCGCGGGGCGTCCCAGCGGCTGCACCGGGCCGCCGTCCGGTCCGTCCCGTCCTTGACGGCGGCGCTCGACGACCTGGCCCGCCCGGGCGAATCGATCCGCCACCGGGAGGGGTCGGCCGCCGCCCGTAGTCTCGCCGGCGGCATCGCCGTGCTCGCCGAGCCCGGCCCGGAGGACTCCTGCCCGGCCGGGACCACTTCCCTGCTCGTCCTGCCGCTCGCCGCCCGCGGCCGCCCGGTCGGTCTGCTCACCCTCGGCCGTTCCGCCGCGACCCCGCCGTTCACCGCCGACGAGGCCGCCCTGCTCGGCGACCTCGCCTCGCGGGCCGCCACCGGCATCGACAACGCCCGCCGCTACAGCCGTTCCCAGGGCATCGCCCTCGAACTGCAGCGGGCCCTGCTCAGCGAACCGAGCAACCCGCACCAGAACCTCGCCCTCGCCTCCCGCTACCTGCCCTCCGGCACCAGTTCGGTGGTCGGCGGCGACTGGTACGAGACGGTCCGGCTGCCGTTCGGCCGTACCCTGCTCGCGATGGGCGACGTCATGGGGCACGGCGTCGAGGCCGCCGTCGACATGAGCCACTACCGCTCCGCGCTGCGCGACATCGCCGGGATGGACCTGCCCCCGCACCGGATCCTGCGCCAGCTCGACACCGTCATCTCCGCCGACGACTCCGCCCGCCCGGCGACCTGCCTGCTCGCCCTCGCCGACCCGGGCCGCGGCCGCTGGACCCTCTCCAGCGCGGGCCACCTGCCGCCCGCCCTGATCACCCCCGACCGGCCCACCGAGCTCCTGCGGATCCCCACCGGCCCGCCCCTCGGCACCGGCCTCGGCGGCTACGAGCAGACCGCCCACCCCCTCGACCCCGGCCAGACCCTGCTGCTCTACACGGACGGCCTGGTCGAGCGGCGCGGCGAGGACATCGACGCCTCCCTGGACCGCCTGGCCGCCCTCTGCCTGCCCGCCACCGGCGACCTCGACGACCTCCTCGACGCCGTCCTCCACGCCCTCGTCCCGCCCCCGTCCTCCGCCGCCGAGGACGACATCGCCCTCCTCGCGGCCCGAGCCAGGCCGCGCTGACGGGCCTGTCGGCGCTGGCGGGCCCGACGGCACGGACGGCGCTGCCGTCGCGGAGGCTCTGCGCCCCCCGGTGGCGCTCGCCCGTCGGGCCCGCGCGGGCCTCAGGCCTTCGCCAGCGCCTGGTCCACGTCCGCCCAGATGTCCTCCGGGTGCTCGATGCCCACCGACATCCGCACCATGCCGACGCCGATCCCGACGGCCGCCAACTCCTCGTCCGACAGCTGTCGGTGGGAGGTGCTCGCCGGGTGCAGGACCAGGCTGTGCACCCCGCCCAGCGACGGTGCCAGCGATGCGAGGCGCACCGATTCGGTGAAGGCGCGGGCCGCCTCGCGACCGCCGGCGAGGTCGAAGGCGAGGACGCCGCCGTGGCCTTCGGGGAGCAGCCGGCGGGCGAGTTCGTGGTCCGGGTGACCGGGCAGGCCCGGGTAGTGGACGGCGGTGACGGCGGGGTGGGCGGCGAGCCGGCCGGCCAGGTCGAGGGCGGTGTCGCAGTGGCGGCGGACCCGCAGGGCGAGGGTCTGCAGGCCGCGCAGGGTCAGCCAGGCGGCGAACGGGTCGACGGTGGCGCCGAGTTCGAGCGAGTACCGCCAGACCTCGCGGTGCAGTTCCGGGTCGGCGAAGACGGCGATCCCGGCGAGGACGTCCGAGTGTCCGCCCAGGTACTTGGTGGCGGAGTGGATCACGATGTCCGCGCCGTGCTCGATCGGCCGGCACAGCAGCGGGGTCGCGAAGGTGTTGTCGACCACGCTCACCACCCCGGCGCGCTTCGCGACGGCGATCAGGCCGGGCAGGTCGGTGACCCGGGTGGTGGGGTTGGAGACGGTCTCCAGGTGCAGCAGCCGGGTGTGGGGGCGCAGGGCGGCTTCGAGTTCCGCCGGGTCGTCGCCGCTCACGTGGGTGACCTCGATGCCCCGGCGCTCGGCGAGGTCGGCGAGCAGGGCGAAGGTGCCGCCGTACAGGCTCCGTTGGGCGATCACGTGGTCACCGGAGCGCAGCAGGGCGAGGAGTACGGAGTTGATCGCGCCCATGCCGGACGCGGCCGCGAGCGCGCCGACGCCGCCTTCGAGGTCGGCGACGGCGTCCTCCAGTGAGCGGACGGTCGGGTTGCCGAAGCGGTTGTAGAAGAACGCCCCGTCGGGTCCCTCGTGGGCCTGGACGAGCGCCTCACCGGTCTCGAACGCGAACAGGTGGCTCTGGTGCAGGGGGACGCCGAGCGGGCGGCTGCCGGCGGCCTCGGCGAGCGGCGGGTGGACGATCCGGCTCTCGGGGCGCAGCGCCCCGGGGTTCTGGTGGAAGTCGCTCATGCCGCCCATCCTCGGCGGGCTCCCCCGCCCCGGCCAGGGCCAATCGCACCCGGGTGGACCGCTCTCCGGGGCGGCCCGCTCCGCGTGGCCCGCGGGTCCGGACGTGCGGGTCCGGACGGCTGTTCCGGCGCCGCCCGGACCCGCGGGTCCGTCGGCCTACCGACGGCGGCCGCTGAAGATCCGCTTCGCCGCGTAGACGATCCCGACGATCAGCAGCACGAAGAGCAGGATGACGAGGATGACCACGACCAGCAGGAACTTGCCGAGCTTGGCGAAGAAACCCTTCTTCTTCTTCTCGCCCTTGGCCGCGAGGTGCGCGGCCTCGCCGCGGGACGGGGTGAGGGACGAGGCCTCGGAAGCGGCGGCGGGCCGCGCGGCCAGTGCGGCGGGTGCGGCAGGACCGGAGGCGGCGGGGCCGGACGCGGCGGCCGCGAGGGTTCGGGGTGCGGCCACCGCCGTCGCGCTCGACGCCGCGGCGGTGAGGCCGACGGCGGCCAGCAGTGCCACCAGGGCGCCGGCTATCGAACGTGCGATCCGGTGAGTCATCGTGCTCCTCGTGCGGTTTCGGAGTGGTGCGGGTGAGTCTGTCCCCAGCAATTTCTCATGGTCTGACCAGCTGGTTTTCTCATCCGCGCCTAGTATGCTCCACTGAAGTTCTACAGCGGTGTAAAAGTTTAGCGACGGGCCCCGGCCGGATCGACTCCGGCCCCGGGCCGTGCGGACCCGCCGCCCCGCGGGGGGATCCGTGGCAACTGTGGAGGATGACGACGTGTCTGGCCGCAAGGGTTCCCCCGACGCCGAGATTTCACCGAACCGGACGGGCGGACGCCGGGCGGCAGGCCGAAAGGGCGCCCCCGGACCGGGCGAACAGAGTGGACAGGGCGAAGGCCGCATAGCGAACGACCGTCCGGCCGACAACCACCCGACCGGCGACCGCCCGTCGAGCCGGGCCAAGAAGAAGCCCAAACGCAGCACCAAGCAGAAGGTGCTCTGGGCGACGGCCGGCTGCACCGCGTTCCTGGTCCTCGCCGGCGGCGCCCTCTACTACCGCTTCGACAGCAACATCAGCACCTTCGACGGCGACGCCGTCAGCAAGGACCGTCCGGAGGCCGCGGCCCCGGACGCCCAGGGCCGGACCCCGGTCAACGTCCTGCTGATCGGCTCCGACAGCCGGGGCAACGGCAACAACGACCTGGGCGGCGGCGGGGACGGCGGCGCCCGCTCGGACACCGCGATCCTGCTGCACGTCTACGCCGACCACAAGCACGCCGTCGGCATCTCCGTACCCCGCGACACCCTGGTCTCCATCCCGCCGTGCAAGCTGCCCAACGGCACGTGGACCAAGGCGCAGAGCAACGTGATGTTCAACAGCGCCTTCTCGGTCGGCGACACCGAACAGGGCAACCCGGCCTGCACCCAGAACGCCGTCGAGAAGCTGACCAACCTGCGCGTGGACCACACCATCGTGGTGGACTTCAACGGCTTCGCCTCGATGACCAAGGCCGTCGGCGGCGTCGAGGTCTGCCTGCCGAACGACATCCACGAGGGGGACCTCAACCCCAACCTGGGCCGCAAGGGCAAGCTGCTCTTCGCCAAGGGCAAGCAGAAGGTGGAGGGCCAGGCCGCGCTCGACTACGTCCGGGTCCGCCACGGCATCGGCGACGGCTCCGACATCGGCCGCACCAAGCGCCAGCAGGCCTTCCTGTCCTCCCTCATCAAGGAGGTCAAGTCCCGCGGCATGGACCCGACCACCCTGCTGCCGCTCGCCGACGCGGCCACCAAGTCGCTGACCGTCGACCCCGGCCTCGGCTCGGCCGCCAAACTGCTCGACTTCGCCATGTCCCTCAAGAACGTGGACCTGCACGACGTCAAGTTCCTCACCGCCCCCTGGCGTTACGAGGGCCCGCGGGTCGCCCTGGTCCACCCCGACGTGGACCAGCTCTGGGCCGCGCTCAAGGCCGACCGCACCATCGACGGCCAGGACGCGAGCGCCCCCGCCGCCGGGGCCACGTCCACCCCGACCGCGACCCCGGACGCCAAGGCCCCGGAGACCAGGGCCCCCGACGCCAAGGCCCCCGACGCCAAGAACGCCGAGGTCAAGGTCGCCGTGCTCAACGGAACCGGCGAGAACGGGCTCGGCGGCAAGGCCGCGGAGGCCGTCAAGGGCGCCGGCTACACCGTCACCACCGTCGGCAACGCGGCCGGGAAGTCCCGCGGCAGCACCGTCGTCGAGTACGGCGCGGGCGAGCGCGGCTCCGCCGAGGCGGTCGCCAAGCTGTTCCCCGGGGCGACCGTCCAGCCCGGCGGACGCGGCGTCAGCGTCGTCCTGGGCCACGACTTCGCGGCCGCCAACCCGACGACCGCCGCCGCCCCGGCCGCCGGCGCCACCCCGGCCCCGCTGCCCACCAGCGTCAGCGGCACCGCCCGCTCGGCCGACGACGACCCCTGCGCCAACGTCTCGTATGGCTGAGCCACCGCCCGTCCCCCGGCGAAACGGCGGGGCGCCCCGGGACCGGTGGTCCGGGGGCGCCCCGCCGCCGTACGTGTCCGGGAGGGGTCAGCGTCTCGTCCCGCAGGACGGGCAGAACGCGGCGCCGTCCGGGACGTCCTGGTGACAGCCGGTGCACTGGACGGCCTGCGCCAGCCGGAACCCGCAGCCCGGGCAGAACGGCGTGCCGTGCGTCTCGGTGTGGCACTGCGGACAGACCAGCTGGCGCTGCGCGTTGACGTCGAACCCGGCGCCCGACTCCTGCCCGGCCTTGTAGGCGCGCTCGGTGACCGAGTCGTTGAGGCCGCGGTGCTGCGCCGCCACCGCCTCGGCCGCGGTGTCCGGGGCGCAGCTGAAGCAGAGGCCCTGCGCCGGGTTGAAGCAGCGGCCGCAGACGTAGTGGGTGCACCGGGCGCAACGGTTGAAGTGCGTCTGGGCGTTGGTGATCGCACGCTGGAAGGCGGCGTCCCGTGCGGTGCCCCAGGTGTGGCCGGCCAGGCCGTCGGCGGCGTTGCTGATGGTGCCGGCGCTGCCGCCGATGAGGTTCCAGGCCGCGCTGACGCCCTTGCCGATCCAACCGGCCACCTGGCCGGTGCGGAACGCCTCGAACGGCGAGCGCCAGGTGTCCGAGCAGCGGTAGCAGTAGAACTCGAACTGGAAGCCCGCGCCGGTGCCGTGCTGCTCGCACAGGTCGCGGTGGTTGCTGCTGAAGTAGATCTCCGAAGTCACGTCGTCCCCGGTCGCTGAGGTGGGATGTCGGCGGTCGCTCGCAGGGACGACGGGATTCGCCGAACGGTTCCGGCGAAAGATCCCGGTTCGCCGCTCAGAGCCCGGAGACCGGGAGCAGCAACACCCGCTCGGGGTCGAACCGTTCCCAGCACGCGGGCCGCCCGCTGCGGCCCACCCGCAGCCGGCACCAGGGCCGGCCGGCCGCGTCCTGCCACCAGCCGCTGATCCGGCCGAGTGCCCAGGTGCCGTCGCCGAGGTGCACCTCGACCGGCTGGTAGACCCACCGGACGTCGCGCTCCGCGGGGTCCGCCGGGGCGGTGGGGAGCGTTGGGACCACGGGAACCGTCGGGACCGCGTGAACCGATGGGGCCGTGGGAATCGATGGGACTGTGGGAATCGATGGGGCCGTGGGAACCATTGGGACCATGGTGACCGTCGGGTCCTTCTCCGGTGCCCCGGCACGCCGGGGACCGCACTGACTCTCCATCACGGCTCCGCCTCCCGACCCGGCCCGGGCCGCTCCGGCCACCCGGTGCGGGGTGACCGGAACGGCCGGGGGTGCAGCTCACCCATTGGACTCTACAGGCGTGTAGAGAACGGTGGGAGGGGTTCCACAGAAGCCGGTCGGGTCGATCCGCGAGACCGGCCCGGTACGACGTGTCGGTCAGCCCCGGTACGACGGCTCCGGCCGGCCCCGCTCTCCGGTCAGCCCCCGCACGACGGTGCCGGTCAGCCCCGGCCGTCCTTGCGGGCCGAGCGCCGACGCCGCCACAGCGCCACCGGCACGACCCCGGCCAGCGCCAGCGCCGCCGGGGCGGGCGGTGCCTCGGCCGGGGAGCCGGCGGCCCCGGACGGCACCTTGTCGAAGGTGTCCGGCACCGGCAGCGTGGACCAGTCCGACAGCGGCCAGGCCACCACGAACGCCCGGCCGACCACGTTGTCCACCGGCACGAAGCCGTCGCCGGTCTCGTTGTGGTGCCAGCGGGAGTCCCGCGAGTTGTTGCGGTGGTCGCCCATCACCCAGAGCTTGCCCTTGGGCACGGTGATGGTGCCGACCGGGTCGTTGTCGCAGGGCGTCGAGCCGGGGAACAGGTACGGCTCGTCCAGGGCGACGCCGTTCACCTTCACCGGACCGCCCGCCTCGCACTGCACGGTGTCCCCGCCGACCGCGATCACCCGCTTGATCAGGTCCTTCTCGTCCGCCGAGGGCATCAGGCCGACGGTGCTCAGCGCCTTCTGGACGGTGCCCATGAAGTCGTCGTCGGCCGCCACCGGCGTGCCCTCCAGCCAGCCGCCCGGATCCTTGAAGACCACCACCTCCCCGCGCTCCGGCTCGGCGCCGAACCACGGGGTGAGCTTGTCGACCAGCACCCGGTCACCGATCGCCAGGGTCTTCTCCATCGAACCGGAGGGGATGGAGAACGCCTGCACGAAGAAGGTCTTGATGCCGAGCGAGAGCAGCAGGGCGATCACCAGCAGGATCGGCAGCTCCTGCCAGAACGGGCGCTTCTTCCGAGGACGCTTCGCCTGCGCGTCCGACTCCCGCCCCGCACCCGGGACCGAACCCGAGGCAGAGGCCGAACCCGGGGCCCCGCCCGTACCCTCCGGCGGGACCGTACCCGTGGCCGTCACCGGTCCCGACGCCGCGGCCGGTCCCGTGCCGGTGGCCGCGCCCGCCCGGCCGCCGCCGGCCGCGCCGCGTTCCCCGGCTCCGTCGCTCTCGCCGGACTCCGCGCTCTGCTGCACACTCATGTTCTCGGCCCCTCCCGACGGCCCGACGGGAGTCTCGACGAAGACCCCCTGTCAGGAACGAACCTACCGAACAGAGGTTCCCGGCCGCGCCCTGACGTGCATGCGCTCGCCCTGCGGGCCGAACAGGCTCAGGAACTCCACCGGCTGCGGGCCGGCGTTGCCGAAGGCGTGCGGGGTCCGGGTGTCGAACTCGGCGGCCTCGCCGGCCGTCAGCACCAGGTCACGCGATCCGAGCACCAGCCGCAGCCGCCCGGACAGCACGTACAGCCACTCGTAGCCCTCGTGGACCTTCAACTCCGGCTCGGGCTCGGTGTTCCGGCCCGGCGGCACGATGTGCTTGAAGGCGTGCATCCCGCCGAGGTGGCGGGTGAGCGGGATGATCGTCTGGCCGTGCCTGGTCACCGGGCGCGGGTGGATCCGCGGGTCGCCGGTGGCCGGGGCGCCGACCAGCTCGTCCAGCGGCACCCGGTACTCCCGGGCCAGCGGCAGCAGCAGCTCCAGGGTCGGCTTGCGCTGCCCGGACTCCAGCCGGGACAGGGTGCTGAGCGAGATGCCCGTCGCGGCGGCCAGTTTGGCGAGCGTCGTGCCACGCTCCCGGCGCAGGGCCCGCAGCCGGGGGCCCACCGTGGTGAGGACGTTCTCGAACTCTTCGTCGGCCATGCCTGCCATTTGCCGCTACGGCAAGGGTGATTGTCAATCCGGCACCCGGGTGAGCCCCCGCCTGCGGGGACCTGAAGACGCCCCCGAGGACCGGCCGGCTACCGGTACTCGCGCAGCCGCGGCCGCACCCCGGCCGCGGTGAGGCCGAGCGCCACCGCCAGCGCGCCCGCCGCCAACGCCGCCGTGGTGCCGTCCAGATCGCCGTCGGTCGCGGCGACCGCCCGGTCCATCGCCGTGGCGTTGATCGCGATGGTGTCCCCGATCGCGTCGCCGAGCTGTTCGAAGTCGTAGTTGGACTGCCCCTTCGAGAGCCCGGTGTTGAGCGTGACCGCCTCCTTGAGCTTCCCCGCGCCGCGCAGCTCGCGGATCCTGCGGTCGGTCGTCTGGTACTGCTGGAAGGTGTCCAGCACGCGCTCGGCCGCCTCCTGCTCGCCTGCGAAGGTGACGTTGCGCAGCTCGCTGCCGAGGTAGCCGCCGAAGGGGACCGCCGCGTGGTCGGCGCCGTGCCGCCGGGCGGCGTCGGCCAGCCGGGCGTCGTAGTCCGCCAGGGTTGCGCCGTCGATGCGGGCGATCGCCTGGGTCTGCTCCAGGAAGGCCTGCTCGTACGCGACGGCGCGGGCCGGGTCGATCAGGTAGCGGCTCTCGTCGGCGTTCATGTCGTACGCGACGGCGCGGGCCCGGCTGAGCGCGATCACCGAGTCGTAGGCGTTGCGCTTGGCGGTGACCAGGTGGTCCTCGGCCCGGCCCACCAGGTTCAGTCCGGTCACCAGGACCGCGCCGGTGAGCAGCGTGACGGCGGCCAGCGCCGGGTTGACCACCCGGCGGTAGCGCACGGCGAGGAGGCGCTGGAGCCCGAACAGCACGACGAGGGCGAGCAGGCCGACGGCGAGCAGCCACCACCGGCCGCTGCCCAGGTCGTCGCGCTGCTGCTGGTAGACGCGTTCGACGGAGGCGTCGTTGGCGACGGTGACCTGGTCGGCGGCGGGCAGCAGTTGCTGGCGCAGCAGGTCGGTGGCCTGCCGGTAGGTCTCCAGCGCGGCCTGCGATGGCTGCCCGGCCGGGGACCCGGCCTGTTCCTCCAGCAGCTGCGCCCGGGCCACCAGGGCCTCGTAGCTGCCGAGCCGGCCGAGCACCAGCTGGACGGCGCGCTGTCCGGCCGGGTCGTCGGCCGCCGCCTGGGCGGCCTGCTGCAGGTCGTCGTCGGCCTGGGCGCGGCGTCGTTCGTAGGTGTCCAGGGTCTGCTCGCGCAGCGCGGTGTAGTCGGGATCCGCACCGACCAGCAGCAGGTTGGCGGCCTGGGCGTCCATGTCGCTGAGCGCGAAGTACAGGTCGGCGGCGCGGGTGGCCTGCGGGGCCGCCCGGTGGCCGATGGTGTCGGTGCCGTCGCGGGCCCCGACGAGCACGGCGGTGGCGGTGGCCCCGAGGCCGAGCAGGGCGGCCAGGCTCAGCGCGGTGAGGCCGCGCACCAGCCGCGGGGTGGTCCGGTGCGCCCGGCTGCCGAGCCTGCGGACTCCCCGCGCCAGGCGGGCCGACGGGCTCGGCGGGGCGGGTTCCGCCGTCTCCGGTGAGCCGTCATCCGTCGACGTGCTCGCCCTGTGCTCTGTGGAGGTCGCCATGACCGTACGTCCCTTTCCCCCGTGGCACGGTCCGCCGAGGCCCGGGACGCACCCGCCGACCCCGGACCGCAGAACCGTTTCTTCCGCCGCGCGACGCTAGCGCCGTACCCCCCACGGCGAGGCGCCCCTGACGCCTCCTTGACGCCACGGGGCACCGTTCTTGACGCGTCCCTAGCGCGGGCATCGCTCCACGGACCGGTCGCGGGGCGCGCCCGTACGTGCGCGTGCTCGGCACGGCGGTCCGGAGCGGGCGTCAACAGTGGTCGGGCGGACCGGTGTTCAGCCAGGTGGAGCGCCGTGAAGCGGTGACGGTGGTCCGCGCGCGCCACTACGCTACGTGTCATGACAACTTCGGAGAAGGCCCTGGGGCGGGGCACGGCTGTGGTGATCGGCGGCGGGCTGGCCGGGCTGGCGGCGGCGTGGGCGCTGCGAGGCCGCGCCGACCGGATCATCGTGGTGGAGCGGGACCATTACCCGGCGGAGGCGGTGTTCCGGGCCGGGGTGCCGCAGGGCCGGCACGCGCACCTGGTGCTGGAGGCCGGGCACCGGCTGCTGGAGGAGATGATGCCCGGGATCAAGCAGGAGCTGACGTCCGCGGGTGCGCGCCAGGTGGCCATCTCGGAGGTCAGGTGGCTCAGTTCCGCCGGGTGGATGGCCGAGTACGCGGCGGAGATGTCCTTCCTCTCCTGCACCCGGCCGGTGCTGGACAAGCTCGTCCTGGACCGGGTCCGCACCGCCCCCTCGATCGAGTTCCTGGAGAGCACCGACGTGGTCGGCCTGCTCGGGTCGGCCGGCGTGGTGCGCGGGGTCAAGGTGCGTGAGCGCGGCCCGGAGCGCGGCGAAGTGCGCGAGATCCCGGCCGAGTTGGTGGTCGACGCGGCGGGCCGCTCGACCTCGGTGCCGAAGTGGCTGGCGGAGCTGGGCTGCCGCCCGGCACCCGAGGAGCGGGTGGACGCGGGCGTCGCGTACTCCTCGCGCCTGTTCCACCGCCCGGCCGGCGTCGACCTCGGCGCCCAGGCGGTCTACCTGCAGACCAAGGCCCCGGACGCGCCGCGGATGGGCGTGCTGCTGCCGGTCGAGGGGGACCGCTGGATCGTCAGCCTCGCCGGGATGCGCGGCGCCGAGCCGGAACCCGGCGAGGAGGGGCTCACCAAGCACCTGGCCGGGCTGCGCGACCCGCTGCTCCGCGAGGCGCTGCGGGACGCCGAGCCGGCGGGCGAGGTGCGCGGCTTCCTCCCCGGCCCGGGCGTGCGGCGCCACTACGAGCGCGAGTGCCCGGACGGCCTGGTGGTGGTCGGCGACGCCGCGAGCACCTTCAACCCCGTGTACGGCCAGGGGGTCACCGTCGCCCTGTTCTGCGCCCGGGCGCTGCGCCGCACCACGCTGCGGCACGACGGCATCGGGCACGCCGCCGCCCGGGACGCGCGGCGCGCCATCGCGGCCGCGTCCAAGGACCCGTGGGTGATGTCCTGCGCCGAGGACGCCCGTTTCGCCACCACCACCGGCGCGCCGGCCGGGGCGCTGCTCACGCTCCAGCACCGCTTCCTGGACAAGGTGCTGGTCGGCGCCACCCGCAACCCGGTGGTCACGAAGGCGTTCCACGAGGTGCTGTCCCTGGTGGAGCCGCCCTCGCTGCTGTTCCGGCCGTCGGTGCTCGGCGCCGTCCTGCGCGGCTGATCCGAGCAGACCCGGCCCGACCTGGCCCGCCCCCGACCCCGGGCGACGGAGCGGGTGCACCCGTAATTCGTGTGCGCCCGCTCCGGCCGCCCGTTACCCTGGCCCCCATGTCCACGCTCCGAATCTCCTAGCTGACGGACCCGCCTCCACGCCACCCGTGTGTCCGCCAGTCGTTTCGGAGCGTTACCCCATGATCACCACCCTCGGTGTCGACGTGCGCGTCGGCGCCCGTCTGCTGCTGTCCGACGTCACCCTGCACATCGCCCCCGGCGACCGGATCGGCCTGGTCGGCCGCAACGGCGCCGGCAAGACCACCCTGCTCGCCACCCTCGCCGGACAGCTGGCGCCGGCCGCCGGTACGGTCACCCGGACCGGAGCGGTCGGCTACCTCCCGCAGGACTCCCGCGCCGCCGACCCGGCCGCCACCGTCACCGACCGCATCCTGTCCGCCCGCGGCCTGGACGCCGCCGTGCGCGCGCTGCGCGCCGCCGAGCAGACGATGGCCCTGGCCGGATCGGCGGCGGAGGAACGCCGGGCGATGGCCGCGTACGCGCGGGCCGAGGCCGGTTTCCAAGCCCGGGGCGGCTACGCCGCCGAGGCCGAGGCCGCCCGGGTCGCCGCCGGGCTCGGGCTGCCCGCCCGGGTCATGGACGCACCCGTCGGCACCCTCTCCGGCGGTCAGCGCCGCCGCGTCGAACTGGCCCGCATCCTGTTCGCCGACCACGGCACCCTGCTGCTGGACGAGCCCACCAACCACCTCGACGCCGACTCTGTCGCCTGGCTGCGCGGCTTCCTCTCCACCCACCGGGGCGGGCTGGTGCTGATCAGCCACGACCTCGGACTGCTGGCGGAGACCGTCAACCGGGTCTTCCATCTGGACCCGCAGCGCGCCGCGATCGACGTCCACAACACCGGCTGGCAGGCCTACCTCACCCAGCGGGCGGCCGACGAGCGCCGCCGCACCCGGGAGCGGGCCAACGCCGAACGCAAGGCCGCCTCGCTGCACGCCCAGGCCGACCGGATGCGGGCCAACGTCGCCACCGCGACCACCGCGACCACCGCCCGCAGCATGGCCCGCCGCGCCGACCGGATGCTCGCCGGGCTCGAACCCGTCCGGCAGGCCGAACGCACCGCCCGGATCCGGCTGCCCGAGCCCGCCTCCTGCGGCCGGATGCCGCTCGGCGCGGTCGACCTCGCCAAGTCCTACGGCGGCCGGCCGGTACTGGCCAGCCTCGACCTGGCCGTGGACCGGGGCAGCCGACTGGTCGTGCTCGGCCTCAACGGCGCCGGCAAGACCACCCTGCTGCGGATCCTGGCCGGGCACGAGACCCCGGACTCCGGCCGGGTCGTCCCCGGTCCGGGGCTGCGGCTCGGATACTTCGCCCAGGAGCACGACACCCTCGACCCGGCCCGCAGCGTCCGCGACAACCTCGCCCAGGCCGCGCCCGGCCTCGACGACGGCGAACTCCGGCACGTACTGGGCGCGTTCCTCTTCCGCGGCGACGACGCCGACAAGCCCGCCGGCGTCCTCTCCGGCGGCGAGAAGACCCGTCTCGCGCTGGCCGCCCTGGTCCACTCCGGAGCGAACGTCCTGCTGCTGGACGAGCCCACCAACAACCTGGACCCGGCCTCCCGCACCGAGGTCCTCGGCGCGGTCGGCACCTACCCGGGCGCGATCGTGATGGTCACCCACGACCCGGACGCCATCACGGCCCTCCGCCCGGACCGCGTCCTGCTCCTGCCGGACGGCGACGAGGACCTCTGGCACGACTCCTACCTGGACCTGGTCACCCAGGCGTAGGCGGCGGCCGCGGCTGCCCGTCCTTCACCGGGCCGGGCAGTCGCTCCGTCCGGCCACCGGGTTACCTCGTCCCGGTGTCCGCGGTCACGGTGTCGGCGCGCTGGGCGTCGAGGAACTCCTCGCGGATCTCCTTCGGCCCGAACGGCCAGGCGCCCTCGGCCTTCGACCAGACCAGGTAGGCGAGGCCGCCGAGGGCGACCCAGGCCAGCGACCACTCGATCGGGTGAACCCCCTCGTTGGCCTTGTCCGCGTAGCCGTAGATGACCAGCCAGCCGATCGCCGCGACGACGCTCGGCAGCGGGTAGAGCACCATCCGGTACGGGCGGGCGAGGCCGGGCTGCCGTCTGCGGAGCACCGTGACGGCCGCGATCTGGGCGAGCGCCTGGACGATCACCATGACGCTGGTCAGCAGGGCGATCAGGATGCTCAGCGGCGGGTGCTCGGCGGAGCTGCCGAGGTGCCGTGCGGCCAGGAACCCCGCGGCGGTGATGCCGCCCATGGCGACCAGGCCGAGGACCGGGAAGCCGTGCCGGGGGTGCAGCCTGGCGAAGGAGCGGAAGAACATCCCGTCGCGGGCGGCGTCGTACGGCACCCGGGAGCCGCCGAGCAGACCGGTGAAGACGGAGGCGAAGGCGGTGATCAGGATCAGCACCGTCACGGCGTCGGCCGCGCCCTTGCCCCAGGTCCGCTCCAGCACCGCGGAGGCGACCGACTTGGAGGCCACGTTCTCCGGGTCGAGCATGTCCCGCCAGTCGACCACGCCGAGCACACCGATCTGCATCAGCAGGTAGATGCCCATGATCGCGGTGATCGAGACGATGATGGCGCGCGGCATGACCCGGCCCGGGTTCCTGATCTCGGCGCCCAGGTAGGAGGCGGTGTTGTACCCGAGGTAGTCGTAGATGCCGATGGTCAGACCGGCGGCGAAGCCGATCCAGAACCGGCCGTGGGTGAGCTCGACGGCGTGGGCGGGCCAGCCGAAGGCCAGCGAGGGGTGGAAGTCGGTGAAGGAGGCGAGGATCACCGCACCGACCGAGACGATCATCACCACCCACATGCCGACCGTGATCGCGCCGACGGACTCGACCCGGCGCCACAGCAGCACCACCACCAGGGCGAGCACCGCGACGCCGACGACGTCCCCCTGGCCCGTCGTCATGTGCGGCCACAGGTAGGCCAGGTACTGCACCAGGCCCTGCACACCGGTGGACATGATCAGCGGGATGAAGAGCATCGCCGTCCAGACGAACAGGAACGGCATCAGCCGCCCGGTGCGGTACTGGAAGGCCTCCCGCAGGTAGACGTAGGTCCCGCCGGCCCCGGGCAGCGAGGCGCCGAGTTCGGCCCAGACCAGGCCGTCGACCAGGGCGAGCAGCGCGCCCGCGATCCAGCCGACGACGGCCTGCGGACCGCCGAACGCGGCGACCATCAGCGGGATCGTCACGAAGGGGCCGATGCCGCACATCTGGCTCATGTTGATCGCGGTGGCCTGGAAGAGGCCGATTCTCCGGGCGAGTCCTGAGGACACAGGTGGCTCCAGGGTGTGGGGGGGCGGAGCGAAGAGCTGCGGAGCGGAGCGGGGAGGAGCGGGGAGGACGGGAGATGGGGAGGACGGGAGATGGGGAGGACGGGAGATGGGGAGGACGGGAGATGGGGAGGACGGGAGATGGGGAGGACGGGAGATGGGAGGACGGGAGATGGGGAGGACGGGAGATGGGGAGGACGGGAGATGGGGAGGACGGGAGATGGGGAGGACGGGAGATGGGGAGGACGGGAGATGGGGAGGACGGGAGATGGGGAGCGGGGATCAAGTTAAGGAAGGTAACTTAATCCGTCAAGGGAGTGCGCAAGGTTCGCCGTCTCTCCGGTCCGGCCTCGGACCTGCGCCGGACAGGGCCTCCCTCGGCGCGTCCGGCCGTGTCGGCCCCGGTTCGGGCGAGGGCGTTGCGTACGGTCGACCGCACCGCCGCCGAACCGCGGCCGGCGGCCGGCGGCCGTACGCCATCCCCCCGAAGGAGACCGACAGCGGTGCAACGCAAGTGGTGGACGCTGATCGCGGTCTCGGTCGCGACGTTCATGCTGCTGCTCGACATCACGGTGGTCAATGTCGCCCTCCCGTCCATCCGCAAGGACCTGGGCGCGAGCTTCACCGACCTGCAGTGGGTGTTCGACGCCTACGCCCTCTCGCTGGCCGCCCTGGTGCTGACGGCCGGTTCGCTGGCCGACCGGCTCGGGCGCCGCCGGGCCTTCGCCGCGGGGCTGGTGATCTTCTCCGGCGCCTCGCTGCTCTGCGCACTGGCGCCGAGCCCGCTCTTCCTCAACGTCTCCCGCGCCGTGCAGGGGGTGGGCGGCGCGGTGATGTTCGCGGTCTCACTCGCCCTGGTCGCCCAGGAGTTCCCGCCCGGCCGCGAGCGCGGCACCGCGATGGGCATCTACGGGGCGACCATCGGGATGGCCGTCGCCGTAGGACCACTGATCGGCGGGGCGCTCACGGACTCGCTCGGCTGGGAGTGGATCTTCTACGTCAACGTGCCGATCGGGGCCGCCGCCCTGGCCGTCACCTACCTCAAGCTGGCGGAGAGCCGCGACCCGAACGCCACCCGGATCGACTGGGCCGGGGTCGCGGCCTTCAGCACCGGCCTGTTCCTGCTGGTGCTCGCCCTGGTACGGGGCAACACCGAGGGCTGGGGAAGCCCGCTGATCGTGGGGCTGTTCACCGCCGCCGCCGTCCTCCTGATCGTCTTCGTGCTGGTCGAACTCCGTGTCCCGGAGCCGATGCTGCCGCTCGGGCTGTTCCGCCTGCACGCGTTCACCGGTGTGCAGCTGGCCGCGTTCGCGGTCTCCAGCTCCCTGTTCGCGCTCTTCCTCTACCTGACCCTGTACCTGCAGAACTACCTCGGGCTCTCCCCGTTCGCGGCCGGCGTGCGGTACCTGCCGATCACGGTGCTGAGCTTCTTCGTGGCACCGGTGGCCGGGGCCCTGCTCTCCAGGGTGCCGGCGCGGCTGATGCTCTGCGTCGGCCTGATCGCCGTCGGCGCGGGCATGCTCCTGATGGGCGACGTCCAGCCCGGGGACACCTGGACCGGCCTGCTGGCCGGGTTCCTGGTCGGCGGCGCGGGCGTCGGCCTGATCAACCCGGTGATCGCCGACGTCGCGGTGAGCGTGGTGCCCAAGGAGAGGAGCGGCATGGCGGCGGGCATCAACGACACCTTCCGGCAGGTCGGCATCGCGGTCGGCATCGCCGTCTGGGGGGCGATCTTCGTCGGCCGGGGCGCCCACAAGGTCCGCGAATTGACGGCGGGCACGCCGATCGCGGAGGGGGCCCGACCGCGCGAGCTGATCGAGGCCGCCTCCTCCGGCAGCCTGCCGCAGGCACTCGCCGCACTCCCCGAGCCGGCCCGGGCGGCGGCCGAGGCGGCCGCCCGGGCCGGCTTCCTGGACGGCCTCAACATCGTGCTGCTGCTCGGCGGGGTGGTCAGTCTCGTGGGCGCCGCCCTCGCGCTCTGGCTGGTCCGGGAGAACCAGATCGACCGCCAGGAGGCCTGAGGCCGCGACGGCGCCTCGGCTGCGGTGCCCTGGGGCGCTCCCCCCGGGTCTCGACGGTTCAGTCGCTACGGCTCCGGCTACGGCTTCCGCTACGGCTCCGGCTTCCGCTACGGCTTCGGCTTCCGCGCCTCGATCAGGAACCGTGCCGAGTGGGCCACGAACGGCCCCTCGGCACGGATCCGCGCGTCCAGCTCGCGCAGCCGGTCGAGGTGCGCGGTCACGGTGAAGCCCGGGACCATCCAGATCACCTTGCGCAGGAAGTACACCACCGCGCCGATGTCGCGGAACTCCATCCGCAGCCGCTCGGAGCGCAGGTCGACCACCTCCAGCCCCGCCTCCCGGGCCTCGGCGCTCTCGACATCGGGGCGGCGGCCCTCCCGGGCCTCCGGCAGCGGACCGAGGAAGTACTCGACCAGCTCGAACACAGAGGCCGGTCCCACGTGCTGGGCGAAGTAGCTGCCGCCGGGCCGCAGCACCCGGGCGATCTCCGTCCACCACGCCCGTACCGGGTGCCGGCTGCTGACGAGTTCGAAGGCCTCGTCGGCGAACGGCAGCGGCGGCTCGTCCTGGTCCGCCACGACCAGTGCGCCCAGCGGGTGGAGCAGCCGCGTCGCGCGGGCGAGGTTCGGCGGCCAGGACTCGGTGGCCGCCACCACGGGCGGGAGCCAACCCCGCGGCTCCGCCAGCCGCAGGGCACCGGCCAGCACCTCGCCGCCGCCGGTCTGGATGTCCAGGGCCGACGCCACCGTGGCCAGCCGCTCGGACAGCAACCGCTGGTAGCCCCAGGACGGGCGTTCCTCGGTGGCCCGGCCGTCCAGCCAGGAGAAGTCCCAGCCGTCCACGGACACGGCCTCGGCCTCGGCGATCAGCTCTTCGAAGGTGCGCATGCCCGCATCATCCCGGCGGCGGCACCGTACGGCCACCGGATTCCGTGCCGCGTGGGAGGCCGGCGGGCGCCGTGCCGGGCCCGTGGCGCAGCACCAGCCCGGCCCTCAGCTCCGTGCTCCCGGCGGCCCGGCGGCCCGGCGGCCCGTCGCAGCTCGCCCTGGAACCAGGAGACGACGTCCCGGTCCCACCAGGACCCTTGGGGCATTTCGACCGGCTGCTCCACCCGTCCGCCCTCCCCTGGGCTCTCCTGGTTCCCGGCTGCCGGCTCTCGGCTTTCCGGCTGCCCGGCTGCCCGGCCGCCCGGCCGCCCGGCCGCCCGGCTCGACGATGCGACCGGTGGATTCCCGCCCCCTCGCCCGTGGGCTCCGCGAGGATAGCGGCATGACGAGCTCCCCGATCGCCCGGTTCTACGACGACTTCGCGGCCGGCTACCACCTCCTCTACGCCGACTGGGAAGCCTCCGTCGCCCGTCAGGGCGCCGCGCTGGACGCCCTGATCCGCGACCGGCTCGGTGACCGGCCCCGTGACCGCACGGATGACCGGGCCGGTGACCGGCTCCCCGACCGCCCCGGCGACGGCGCCACCGAGGTACTGGACTGCGCCTGCGGTATCGGCACCCAGGCGATCGGGCTCGCCGGGCTCGGACACCGGGTCACCGGTACCGACCTCAGCCCCGTGGCCGCCGGCCGCGCCGCCGTCGAGGCTGTCCAGCGCGGGCTCCACCTCGCCACCGCGGCCGCCGACATGCGGCAACTGCCCTTTCCGGACGGCCGCTTCGACGTCGTCGTGTGCGCCGACAACGCGCTGCCCCACCTCCTCACCCCCGAGGACGTACTGGCCGCCCTCGGCGAAATGCGCCGCGTCCTGCGCCCGGGCGGCCTGCTGCTGCTCACCACCCGCCCGTACGACGAGCTGCGCCGCAGCCGGCCGTCCGCCACCCCGCCGCAGACCACCGAACGGGACGGGCGACGGTCCGTCGTCTTCCAGCTCTGGCAGTGGCACGAGGACGGCGAGCGGTACGACCTGGAGCTGTTCCAGATGCGGCCGGACGACGCCGGGCAGTGGCAGGTCGACGTCCACCGCTCCACCTACTGGGCCATCACCCAGGCCCAGTTGACCGCCTTCGCCGTGGAGGCGGGCTTCTCCGGGACCGAGTGGAAGCTGCCCGCCGACACCGGGTTCTTCCAGCCCGTCCTGATCGCCCGCGTGCCCTGAGTCCTGCGGGACCGGGCCGCCCCCGCCGGCCCGCCCGGCCGCGCTCGCGCTGTCCTGTCCGTTCCTGCCACATCGGCTACGTCCAGCCGGACACCCTTCCGCTGTACGAACTGTTCGGCGCGGGGGTCCTGGAGCGCGTGCGGGACGGACGGCCGCGGGGCCGGTGATAAATCGGTTGCGAACCGACCACGCGCTGTGAAAGCGTACGAACAACCGTGCAGGACCAGCGCGTTCAGGAAGGGAGGCCCGCCATGACCAGCGGCATACCATCGGCAGCTGTGCCGGGCCTCGTGCTCGGTGACACCCCGGCTCGCGCTTCGACGCGTGAGCCGCACCCGGCCTGACGTCCTCCGGTAATCCGGCCTGTTGTTCCGGCGACGCCACCGCTCGGCGCAGCTGCTGCTCACCTCCTCGTCGAAGTGCTCTTCGTGCCCCCCGCACGTTCGACCACGAGGAGCCCCGGTGTCCGACACCCACCGGCCCATCACCACCGCCCCGTTCGCTCTCTCCGCCCTGCCCGCCACCTGGCACAGCGAGAACGGCACGCCCCCACCACGCCGTCTGATCGCCGCCGACGACTCCCTGCGCGCCGAGGCCGCCTACCGGCTCGCCTGCGAGGGCACCGCCCTGCTCTGGCAGGGCGCCTACCCCGACGCGCTCCGCCTCCTGCACGCCATGCGCCGCCGCGCCGAGCGGCCCCGACCCCGATCCGTCCCCGACTCCCCGGCCGAGGCCTTCCGCAGGCACCGCCGCGAGCGCGCCCGCCAGGCGCGTGTCCTCGGCATGCTGTTGGTGCCGCTCGACACGGACCACCGCGTCAGGCTCGACCGGGCACCCGACGTCCGCGAGGCCGGTCTGGCAGCCTACGGACCGCTCCTTGACAACAGAATCGTGTCCCTGCGCGAGCTCCTCGGGGTGATCGGCGCCCACCAGTGGCGCGTCCGGGGCGTCGAGGTCCCCGCACTCGGCGCCCGCATCCACCCCCACTACGGGGTCTTCGCCCCGGTCCGCGGCGAGTACGTCGACCTCGTCGCCAGGGCACCGCTGCCACCGGCCGCCCTCACCCACCCCACCGCCCACGACCTCGGCACCGGCACCGGCGTGCTCGCCGCCGTCCTCGCCCGGCGCGGCCTCCGCCGGGTCCTGGCCACCGACACCAACCCCAGGGCGCTCGCCTGCGCCCGCGACAACGCCCGCCGACTGGGTGTCGCCGACCGCATCGAGACCGCCGGTACCACCCTCTACCCACCGGGCGCCGACCGGACCGCCCTGGTCGTCTGCAATCCCCCGTGGCTCCCCGGCCGGCCCGCCTCCACCCTCGACCAGGGCGTGTACGACCGGGACAACCGGATGCTCCACGGCTTCCTCGACGGCCTGGCCGACCGTTTGCTGCCCGGCGGCGAGGGCTGGCTCATCCTCTCCGACCTGGCCGAACACCTCGGGCTGCGCACCCGCGCCGACCTCCTCTGCGCGGTCTCCCGGGCCGGCCTGCGCGTCACCGGCCGCCTCGACACCAGGCCCCGTCACCCACGGGCCACCGCCACCGACCGATCGAACCCCCTCCACCACGCCCGCGCCGGCGAGGTCACCTCGCTCTGGCGGCTCGCGCCCGCGTAGCACCCCGCCACCCGCCGCACACACCGCGGAGCCGACCGTCCCACCTGTGGGCGCACGCCCCGCGGGACCCAGCCCGGTCCGGCACCTCGCTTCCCCGGGCAGCTCCGCGCCAACGTACCTAGCCTGGTGGTAGGAGGCGATGGACATGCTTGGAGACGCACCCCTGATAGCCATCATCCCAGCTGCCGATCTGGCCCGCGCGAAGGCGTTCTACACCGACACCCTCGGCCTGAAGCTCACCGACGAGAAGCCCCAGGAGCTCACCTTCCAATGCGGTAGCACTGAGTTCGGCGTCTATGAGACACCCAGCGGCGGCCAGGCCGCCCACACGCTCGCCAGCTTCAAGGTCGCCGACCTCGACAGCGAGATGGAAGCGCTACGCAGCCGCGGCGTCACGTTCGAGGACTACGACTTCCCCGGCCTGACGACCGTGAACGGCATCGCCGAGGCCGACGGCATGCGCGCCGCCTGGTTCAAGGACAGCGAAGGCAACATCCTCTGCGTGAACGAACGCACCACCACGTGACACCCGCCCGCCCTCACCGACATCGCGGCGACCGCGTCCCGCCCGGGCCCACCGACCCGGGCGGGAGGCGGTCAGCAGAAGACCCCGCCCATCGCTGAGCCTGACCCGTCTGACCGGACGTTCCCGGAGAGCCCGGACGTTCCCGGCGTTCCCGGCGGGCCCGGAGAGCCCGCCCTGGTCAGTACAGGCGCTCGGCCTCGGCCGCGCGGGCCCGGAGGGCGGCGGCCTGCTCGTGCTCGCCACGGGCTTCGAGGATCTCCGCCCGGTACTCCATGGCGTACGCGTCGCCCAGGTCCCCGGCGATGGTGAAGGCGCGGAGGGCCTCTGCGGTGAAGCCGCGCTCGCCGAAGGCGACTCCGACCGCGGTGATCGGGAAGGCCTGGTCCTGGGCGTAGATCCGTGGCACCCAGCGCTCGATCGTCGGCCGGTCGTCCTGCTCGAAGGCCAGCCTGACCAGGCCCAGCATGGCGTCGACATCGCCGCGGGTGGCGACCTGCTCCCAGACGAGCCGGGCCTGGTGCCGGTTCCCGGCCGTCTGGTGCAGCGTGCCGAGGTTGAAGCCGGCGACGACGTTCCCGGCCTCCCAGGACCTGGTGTACCAGTGCAGCGCTCCGGCCTGGTCACCCTCCGCGTGCAACGCCGCCCCGTAGTTGGCCATCGCCACCGGCAGGCCCCGCTCGGCGTCTGCCCGGACGGCCGCCAACGACTCCGGGGTGACCCGCCCGTCGGCGTCGAGTTCGATCTCGGCTCCAGGGGCCGCCGCGTCATCGGTCCCCTCGTCCGGCGAGCCGGACGGCGGCCCTACGAGCGGACCGCGGTCCTTGCTCCTGGTGAGGTGAAGGCGGCGAAATATCATGCCGGCGATCTTGCCAGAGCTGCCGGCCGGCCAAGTGACCTGGATGGTTCCTGGAACACGGCACGTCTCACCGTCTGCTCGCAGCACCTGTCGCCGGCAGACGGTGCCCGGGCGCCGGGCTTGTTCACCTCCGTGGCCCGGGCCCCGGGCCGTCCGGAACCGTCGGCGGACGCGTTCACCCGGTCGAGCGCTGGGCGCGGCGGAAGTCGCCCGGGGTACGGCCGGTCTCACGCGTGAAGAACTTGCCGAAGTTGGTGGCCTCGGTGAAGCCGAGCGCACGGCCGATCGCGGCCACCGGCAGGTCCGTGTGGGCGAGCAGCCGCTGCGCCTGCAGGGCGACCCGGGCGTCGGCGAGTTGCTTGGCGGTGCGGCCGGTGACGGTCAGGCAGGCGCGGGTCAGGGTTCGCGGGGAGTAGCCGAGCAGCGCGGCGTAGTCCTCGACGGAGCGGGTGGCCGTGTAGGAGCGCTCCAGCTCGCGCCGGAAGGCGAGGTGGAGCGCCGAGCCGGGAGTGGCCGGGGCGGGGCGGCCCGACGGGTCCGGAAGGCGCGCCATGCGGATCAGCAGTGCGCCGAGGAGCTGGCGCAGCAAGGCCGTGGTCAGCTCCGCGTCGACGGGCGGGGCCGGACCGGTGGTCCGTTCGTCGCGCAGCGTCCGGTATTCGGTGGCCAGTTCGGTCAGGGCGCGGTCGAAGGCGTCGAACTCCTCGGGTGGCAGTGGCCGTGAGACGGGGCCGAAGGCGTCGAGCACGTCGCGGGTCATGGGCAGTGGCGGAGGGAAGTGCCCGGTGAACAGGAGCAGGACGGCGTCGAGGTCGGCGGGGTGGCCGTTCACGTCGGTCGGCAGGCGCTGCACCTGGCCGGGCCGCAGGTGCAGAAGCGTGCCGGGCGTGCACGGGTGCGCGGCGAAATCGACCATCGCGGTGCCCTCGCCGCCGCGCACCAGCATGAGTTGGTGGAAGTCCAG
Source organism: Kitasatospora sp. Ki12 (assembly GCF_054601375.1). NCBI lineage: Bacteria > Bacillati > Actinomycetota > Actinomycetes > Kitasatosporales > Streptomycetaceae > Kitasatospora > Kitasatospora sp. Ki12. The sequence goes on from NZ_BAAIHT010000003.1 coordinate 90,130, forward strand.
ACGGCTCGGCCGGCGGGCGACCGAGCTCTTCAGACGCCGCTTCAGCGCGCTGTAGGTCAGCACCTCGATCCCGGCGTGGTGCCGGTCGGGGTTGTCGTAGGCGATGTCGATGACATCCCGCTGTCCATTTTCGACCATGTCAGGTCCGGACCTTACCTCGTCCGGCAGACGGCCGCCGGGCCATCGTGGAGTCACGGCCGGACGGCCGGTGCCCGCACCGGGCGCCGCGCCGGAAGGCCGGTCCGGTCACCTCCGTCTCGTGAATTGAGGACCCGTCACATGTCTCCCGTGTCTCCTGTTTCTCCTGTCGTCACCGATCCCGCCGAGCTGCCGGTCCTGTTCCAGGACGCCCTGAACGCCGGGGACGTCGACGGCGTGCTGGCCCTGTTCGCCCCCGGCGCGGGCATGCGCACGGTCACGGGCGAGCAGATCACCGGCTCCGAGGCGCTGCGCGCGGAGATCGGCGGGACCGTCACCGCCCGCGGCAGGCTGACGAACGTCTCTCGGCTCGCCCTGGTCGGCGCGGACACCGCCCTCCTGGTCACCGACTGGACCCTGGAGGTCGACGGACCCGGCGGGGGCCGGCTCGCTCCGACCGGCACCACCGCCAACGTCGCCCGCCGTGGCGCCGACGGCGGCTGGCGCTTCACCCTGCTCAACCCGCTCGGCACCGCCTGAGTCGGCACCGCCTGAGTCCGCGGTGGGCGGGTCCGCCCGCCGCGGGGGCCCGCCGTAGCATGACCCGACTGCGCGTGGAACGAGGACAGGGGCGGGGAATGGCCGGGAACGGCGGACTGTGGCTGATGATGATCGCGGGCGTCGGCGTGTTGGTCGCCGCGGCACGCAGCACCGTCGGGCACGTCCGTGCCCGCAAGGGTACGAAGGTCCTCGGCCGTGTGCTCGGCTGCTCCCGGGAGCCCGCGGGCAGGGGCCGGTCCGCCTGGCGGGGAGCCGTCCGCTTCCACGACCCGGAGGGCGGGGACTGGCGCGAGGCACAGGTGTACCTCGCGCGGCCCTGCCCGCCGGGCAGCGAGGTGGTGCTCTGCTACCCGCCGGACCGTCCGGACCGGGTCCGGGTGTTCGCCGGGATGGTGAACTGGAAGACGCCGGTCCTGGGGTCCCTCGTCGGCACGGTCTTCATCCTCGTCCCCCTGCTCATCATGACCGGGGTGATCCCCACCTCGCCGGTTCCCCCGCGCTGACGGACCGGGCGGGTCTCAGCCCACCAGGTGGTCGGCGAGGAAGGCGACGCTGCGGGCGACCAGCGGTTCGATGTCGGCGCCGACGAAGATGTGGTCCGCACCGGGGACGGTGACCAGTTCGACGCTGGTGTGGGGCCGGAGGAGGTCCGCGAGGAGTTCGCTCTGGCTGTGCGGGACGACCTGGTCCGCCGTGCCGTGGATGATCAGGAAGGGCGGGCCGGCGTGGTCCGCGTAGGTGCTGGGGCTGGCGGCGCGGACCAGCTCGGGCCGTTCGTCGGGTTCCCCGCCGATCAGGGCGGTCATCGGGTTGCCGATCGGGGGCAGGGCCAGGACGGCGGGGAACGCGGCGGCGGCCGACACGAGGTCGGCGGGGCCGTACCAGTCGACGACCGCGCGGAGGGAACCGCTGTCGGCGGCGGTGACGCCCTCCTGGCCGTCGAGGCCGATGCCGTCCGTGGTCACGGGCGGGGCGAGTGCGGCGAGTACGGCGAGGTGGGCGCCGGCCGACTCTCCCCAGAGGGCGAGGCGAGCCGGGTCGAGGCCGAGGTCGTCGGCGAAGTGGCGCAGGTAACGGATCGCGGCGCGGACGTCGTGGAGCTGCGCGGGGAAGGTGGCTTCGAGGCTGTGCCGGTAGTCGATGGTGGCCACGGCGAGGCCCGCGTCGGTGAGGGAGCCGAAGAGGAGTTCGGCGGGGAGGGTGGGCGGCGGGTAGCGGCGGTCGCCGTCGGCCCAGCCGCCGCCGTGGATCCAGACGACGACGGGCCACGGCCCCCCGGTGGCGGGCAGGTGGAGGTCGAGCAGGCGGGGGCGGTAGCCGGGGGTCCTGGCGTAGGTGACGCCTTCGTGGCGGCGGACACCGTTCGCGGCGACCGCGGGCGCCAGCGGCGGCAGGAGCGGGGCCCCGGCCTGGACCGCGGATTCGTCGGACATCGGGTCTCTCCTCATCTGACGTGGGGCCTCTTCAGGGTTTCTCGGATCGTCGCTCCCCGCTCGGAGGGAGGCGGCATCGAGGGCAGGCGTGTCGTACCTTCCCGGACACCGCGCCGGGCACCGTGCCGACGCCGTGCGGGCCGCGGCCCCGGACGCTGCGCCGGACACCATGCCGACACCGCACCGGACGCCGCCGATCAGAGGGCGGCCCACGGGAGGACGCCGCGGCGCGCGATGCGGCCGAGCCAGCGGGCGGAGGGCTTGGGGACGCGGAGGAAGGTCGTGGGGTCGACGGCGATCAGGCCGAAGGTGGGGCGGTAGGAGCCCCATTCATAGGTGTCGAGGGCGCTCCGGTGCAGGTAGCCACGGATGTCGAGGCCGTCGGCGAGCGCCTGCGCCAGGTCGTCCAGCGCGTGGCGGGCGTAGGAGACACGGCGGTCGTCGTCGCGGGTGGCGATGCCGTTCTCGGTGACGATGATCGGGACGTCGCCGACCACGTCGGCGGTGTGGCGCAGCGCCTCGCCCAGCGCTCCCGGGTAGAACTCCCAACCGGTGAGGGTGCGTTCGGCCTCCTCGGGTACGGGGAGCGGGCCGTCGTGGCCGATGCGGGTACGGGTGTAGGCCTGGACGCCGATCCAGTCGTCGGCTCGGGCGGCCTCCAGGAAGACGTCCTCGCGCGGTCGGCGGTAGGCGTCCGCGACGGTCTCCGCCCCCGGAACGGCTTGGTAGACCTGGTTGGCCACCGACCAGCCGACCTGGATCTCCGGCGAGATCGCCTTCACCGCGAGGACGGCGGCCCGATGGGCCTCGATGAGTGCGGCGACCAGGTCCGGATCGGGCAGCGGCAGCCCGGGCGGCGGATGCTCGCCCCAGGTGGCGGTGGGTGATCCGAGGGCGGCGAGGATGTTGGGTTCGTTGATGGTGCACACGTGCCGCACGCCCTCGCCGATGACCGGGGCGGTCGCGGCCACGTAGCGGGCGAAGCGCTCGGCGGCGTCCGGGGCCAGCCAGCCGCCGCGTTCGGCGAACCAGCGCGGCAAGGTGAAGTGGTGCAGGGTGACCATCGGCCGCAGTCCCCGTTCCAGCGCCCCCTCGACCATGCGGCGGTAGTGGGCGAGGGCGGCCCGGGAGAAGTGGCCCGCCGCGGGCTCGATGCGCGCCCACTCGATGCTGAACCGGTAGTCGGTGAAGCCGAGTTCGGCGAGCAGGTCCATGTCGACGGGCCAGCGGTGGTAGCTGTCGGCGGCGTCACCGCTGGGCTCGGCGGGTGAGCCGTCGCGGTGTTCCAGCTGCCACCAGTCGCTGTTGGTGTTGCCGCCCTCGGTCTGGTGGGCGGAGGTGGAGGCTCCGAAGAGGAATTCGTCCGGGAACGGCATGCCTGCGGCGTTGGCGAACATGAGAGGGCCTTTCGGGGGGCGAGGGAGGGCGTTGGGGCCCGGTCAGCGGCGTGCGGTCCGTGGCGCGTCGCTCAGCGCACGCGGCGGATCGGCCCGATGCACAGGGCTCCGGCGACCGCGCTGAGAGCCGCGACGGCGAAGAGCGCGCGGAAGCCGAAGGCGGGCACGACGGCGAGGGCGATCAGCGGGGCGGCGATCTGCGGAGCGGTGTTGGCGAGGTTGAGGATGCCGAGGTCCTTGGCGCGGTGCGCGTGGTCGGGCAGGACCTCGGCCATCAGGGCTTGGTCGACGGCGATGTAGGCGCCGTAGCCGAGACCGCCGACGGCCATGAAGGCGTAGTACGCCCACAGCGACGGGGCGAGGGCCAGGGGCAGCACCGCAGCGCCCATGATCAGCGAGGCGGCGATCACGAGGGCCTTGCGCCGTCCCCACCGGTCGGAGAGCGGGCCGGAGACCGCGATGGCGGCGACGGAGGCGATCGCGGTGACGAGGCCCCCCGTGGCGATCGCCCGCCCGGCGGCCGGGGTGTCCAGGTGCAGGTAGTCGGTGAGGGTGTAGAGCTGGTACAGCAGCACGATCGCCAGACTCAGGATGCCGAGGAAACGGCCGACCAGGGCCCGGGCGAAGTCCGCGTCGGCCGGTGGCAGGAGGGATCGCAGGAAGCGTGCCGGGGAGAACCGCTCCCGGGGCTGGTCCCGGTTGGAGCGTTCGGGGGCGAGGGCGAAGACCAGGACGGCGGCCGCGGCGAGGGTCCACGGCAGCCAGCGCAGCCCGGAGGCAGGGACGGCGAGGAAGAAGCCGGCCACCACACCGCCGAGGCTCTGCGCGAGGAGTTGGCCGGCGCCGACGTACGAGGACGCCTTGCCCAGGTCGGCCCGGCCGACCCGGTCCGGGAGGATCGCGATCAGTGGGCCGAGGAAGGCGTTCAGCGCGATCTGGAACACCAGCCATTCCGCCACCAGCGCGGCGAACCCGTGGGCGAGCGACATCGCGCCGAGCGATGCGGCCGCGACGAGGCCACCGCCGAGGATCCACGGGTTCCGACGGCCGAAGCGGGAGCGGGTGTAGTCGGAGAGCGTGCCGAACACGATGTTGGCGAGCATCGCGGCCACGGCTCCGATGCCGCTCAGGGCGGCGTAGTCGGCGAGTTTCGCGTGGTCGTCGAGCCGGGAGAGCAGGGCCTGGATCAGGGTCGCGCCGGCGGCGGCCGGCAGCAGCCAGCCGAAGTGCGCCAGGAGCAGGACGGGCCCGAGGCGGTGGATCCGCGAGGGCTGTGACGCCTCCGAGGTGATCCTCGTGGCTTCGAGCACGACCGTAGGGGCTGACAGGGGGAGATCGGACATCGCCAGGCTCCTTCACTGCGCTGGTGATGGGGGGTGCGGGGCGGGTGTGTGGGCACCGCCCGGTCCTGCCACCGTACGATCCAAAACTTAGCGAAGCAAGGTTTTCAAAGAACAGGCCCTAGAGTGATCGGGTGACTACACGCGGCCGCCGGGGCCCCTACGCGAAGAGCGCGGCGAAACGACAGCTGATCCTCGATGCCGCGCTGGCGGCCTACGCGGAGGCAGGCACCCGGGGCGTGTCGGTGAAGGACATCGCCGAGCGGGCGGGGCTGACGGACGCGGGCGTGCTGCACCACTTCGGCAGCCGCGAGGCCCTGCTCACCGCCGTCCTCGAAGCCCGGGACATCGCCGCCGCCGAACGCTACGGCAGCGACCGTGAGGCGCTCTGGAACCCGGAGATGCTGACGGACAACGCCGCCACGCCGGGCCTGGTCAAGCTCTTCGTGGACCTGGCGGCGGCGGCCGCCGAGCCGGAGCACCCGGCGCACGAGTTCTTCACCGAGCGGTACCGGATCCTGCGGCAACGCCTGTCCGATGCGATCACGGCCGAGGCGTCCGCCTCCGAGGCGATGACGTCCGACGCGTCCACGGCGGGCCGAGCCGCGACCGAACCCGCGCCGGCCGGACCGGACGACCGTGCCGACTGGGCGGCCCGCATCCTGCTCGCCGCCACGGACGGCCTGCAACTCCAGTGGCTCCTCGACCCCTCGATCGACATGGCCGCCGACCTCGCCCGGCTCCGCGACGCGCTGCTGCCGGTCCTCGGCGGTCCGACCGCTCCTGGCGGCGGTTTCTAGCGGTCGTTGCAACACGTAGTCGGTTTGGTCAGGCTGCGATGAGTTTATGCAGGCGCTCGGCTGGGGTGTCCCAGCCGAGCGTTTTGCGTGGGCGGCCGTTGAGTTCGGCGGCGACGAAGGCCAGGTGCTCCGGGTCGTGGACCGCGAGGTCGGTGCCTTTGGGGAAGTACTGTCGCAGCAGGCCGTTGGTGTTCTCGTTCGAGCCGCGCTGCCAGGGGCTGGCCGGGTCGCAGAAGTAGACCGGGATGCCGGTGGCGACGGTGAACGAGCCGTGGGCGGCCATCTCGCTGCCTTGGTCCCAGGTCAGCGAGCGCACCAGATGGGCGGGCAGCGTCTGGACGGTCTCGACGAGGGCGTCGCGCACGTGCTCGGCCGTGCGGCCGTTGGGCAGGTGCAGGAGCATCACGTAGCGGGTGGCCCGCTCGACGAGCGTGCCGATCGCGGAGGCGCCGTCCTTGCCGATGATCAGGTCGCCTTCCCAGTGGCCGGGAACCGCCCGGTCCTCGGCCTCGGCCGGGCGTTCGCTGATCATGACCATCGGGGTGGCGAACCTGGGCTGGCGGCAGGCAGCCTGCCGGTGCGGCTTGCGCCGGGCCCGGCCCGAGCGCAGGGCGGCGGCCAGCTCACGGCGCAGTTCGCCCCGTCCTTGGACGTAGAGGGCCTGGTAGACCGTCTCGTGGACCACGTGCATCTCCGGCCGCTCGGGAAAGGTGTCCCGCAGAGCCTGGCAGATCTGCTCCGGACTCCACTTCTTGTCCAGGCGGTGCTGGATGAACTCCCGCAGTTCCGGGTTCTGCCCGATCTTGGCGGGCTTGGGCCGTGGCCGGCGGGCGTCCGCACGGGCCTGGGCCGCGTGCGGTCGGTACTGACCGTTGCCCGGGTGGCGGTTGCGGCGGATCTCGCGGCTGATCGTGGACGGGCTGCGGCCCAGCTCCGCGGCGATCGCCCGCACGGTCGCCTTCTCGCGCAGCCGATCGGTGATATGGATCCGCTCGTCCTCCCGGAGGTAGCGGGAAGGACCAGACAGTGCGACGGGCGGCGGAGCCGTGATCGGCAGTGCTCCCCCGTCACTGCCGGACGGGGCGCGGCCGTTACGCCACCGCCGCCCCGTCCGGGAGTTGATCCCAACGATCCGACACGCTTCCTTGTTGCTCGCGCCTTGCTCCACGAGCTGAAGGTACGCACGCCGTTCCTCCGCCAGCGCCCGGCAGCCCTGATTCACAGACCGGTCTCGAATCTCAAAATCCATCGCTACCCCTTGAGCTGGGGTGTTGCGACGATCCCTAGAACCTAAGGGCGAGGGCGGGCCGCCCGCGCAGCCGTGAGCCGTCGTCCTGATCGCCGGTGCTCGGAAGGGGCCGATCCGGTCCCGAGCGCGCAGACCGTCCGGACGTGATCACCCAGGTCCGGCCGCGATACGCTCGCCCCCGGCACGAGACGGAGGAATGGCGATGAGCACGCACGAGCGGTGGACGCGGCTGCTGGAGATCCTGGGCGAGCAGGGCCGGATCGAGGTCGCGGAGGCCGCGGAGCTGCTGGGCGTCTCCCTGGCCACGGTCCGCCGCGACATGGAGGAGCTGGCCCGCCAGCAGCTGCTCACCCGCACGCGGGGTGGCGCGGTGCTGAGCGGAGTCGCGTACGATCTTCCGCTGCGCTACAAGACCGCGCGTCAGGCGGACGAGAAGCACCGGATCGCCCGGGCCGCGGCGGGCCTGGTCCGGCCGGGGGCGGTGGTCGGCCTGAACGGCGGCACGACGACGTCGGAGGTCGCCCGCGAGCTCGCCACCCGGGCCGACCTCGCCGACCACCCCCACGGCACCGCGCTGACCGTGGTCACCAACGCCATCAACATCGCCCATGAGCTGGCCGTCCGGCCCTATGTGAAGACCGTGGTCACCGGTGGCGTGGCCCGGCCCAGCTCGTACGAACTGACCGGGCCACTGGCCACCACGCTGCTCCAGGGGCTCTCGCTGGACTACGCGATCCTCGGGGTGAACGCGTTCGACCCGAAGTACGGCGCCACCGCCCACGACGAGGGCGAGGCCAGCGCAAACCGGGCGATGGCCGAGCGGGCGGAGAAGGTGATCGTGGTCGCCGACTCCACCAAGCTCGGCCACCGGGCCTTCGCCCAGGTCTGCGCCACCAGCGAGATCGCGGTCCTGGTCACCGACAAGGGCGCCCCGGACGAGCTGGTCGAGCAGCTCGGCGGGCAGGGCGTCGAGGTCCTGCGCGCCTAGGGCGCGAAGCTCCGCGGGCACGGCGGGGCCCGGGCACCGCCCTCAGAAGGTGTGCACGGCGCCGCCCCGGCGGGATGCCCTGAGCACGTCGAGGAGCCGGGCGACCTCGGCGGCGACGGCCGAGCGTCCGGCTCCGAGGTAGCGGCGGGTGTCGACGAGGCGCGGGTCGCCGGTGAGCGCCTCGCGCACGGCGGTGGTGAGGACCTGGTTGAGGTGGGTGGCGATGTTGACCTTGGTCATGCCGGCCTCCACGGCGGCGGTGAGGTCCTCGTCGGCGACGCCGGAGGAGCCGTGCAGGACCAGCGGGACGGGAACGGCGGCCCGCAGGGAGCCGATCAGCTCGAAGTCGAGTGCCGCGTCGCGGGTGAGCATGGCGTGTGAGGTGCCGACGGCGACGGCGAGGGCGTCGACCCCCGTCGCGGCGGTGAAGGCGGCCGCCTCGGCCGGGTCGGTGCGGGCGCCGGGGGCGTGCACGCCGTCCTTGCCGCCGACCTCGCCGAGTTCGGCCTCCACCCACACCCCGGCCTCGTGGCAGTGGGCGACGACCTCGGCGGTGGTCCGGACGTTCTCCGCGTAGGGGAGCACGGAGGCGTCGAACATGACCGAGGAGAAGCCCAGTTCGACGGCCTGGTGGACCAGGTCCGCGGAGGTGGCGTGGTCCAGGTGGACGGCGACCGGCACCCGGGCGGACTCGGCGACGGCGAGGACCGCGGCGCCGATCGGGCCGAGTCCGCCGTGGTAGCGGACGGCGTTCTCGCTGAGCTGGAGGATCACCGGTGCCCCGGCGGCCTCGGCGCCCGCGACGATGGCCTGGGCGTGTTCGAGCTGGATGACGTTGAACGCGCCGACGCCGCGTCCGTCCTTGCTGGCGGCGGTGACGATCCGCCCGGTGCCGGTCAGGGGCATGGGGATTCTCCAGTGCGTGCGGGGAGGTGCTCGGCGGCCACGCGGCCGAGCAGACGGCGGTGGACGGCGGGGTCGAAGTCGCCGGCCAGGGGCGCGGCGACGGCGGCGGCGGACAGGGCCACGGCCTGGGTTAGCCGCTCGGGCCACGGTGTTCCGGCGACCAGGCCCAGGGCGAGGGCGGCGACCGCCGCGTCACCGGCGCCGGTGGGGTTGCCGGCGATCGCCTCGGGCGGGCGGGCGGCCCAACTGCCCTGCGGCGTGCAGGCGATGAGTCCGGCCGGACCGAGGGAGGCGACCACGGCCCGGGCGCCCGCCGCGCGCAGCGCCTCGGCACCCGCGCGGGGATCGTCGGTGCCGCTGACCGCGGCGAGCTCGTGGGCGTTGGGCTTGACGACGGCGGGTGCCTCGGCGAGGGCGGCGCGCAGGGCTTCGCCGTCGGCGTCGAGGAGGGCGGGCACACGGCGGGCACGGGCCAGACGGATCAGGACGGCGTAGGCATCGGTGGGGATGCCACCGGGGAGGCTGCCGGAGAGCACGACGGCCTCGGCCCGGGTGACCAGTTCGTCGTACCGGTCGAGGAAGAGCGCCCATTCGGCCACGGTGACCACCGGCCCGGGTTCCAGCAGGACGGTGGTGTCGCCCTGTTCCTCGTCCACGACGGCCACCGTCCGGCGGCTCTCGCCCGCGATCGGGACCAGTCGATCGGCGATCCCGGCCCCGGCGAGTTCCGCTCGCAGGGCCGCGCCGGTCGGTCCGCCGACCAGGCCGGTGACGACGGTGTCGTGGCCGAGGGTGTGCAGGACCCGGGAGACGTTGACGCCCTTGCCGCCGGCCCGCGCTGCCGTCTCACGCACCCGGTTGCTCGCGTGCGGGCGGAGCCGGTCGAGCCGGTAGGTGACGTCGAGCGCGGCGTTCAGCGTGACGGTCAGGATCATCCGTCGACCCCGTACCCGGTCTGACGACGTATCGGGTGGCTCCGCCGAGCCCTGGTCGCGGGCCTCCGGGCCCCGTCGAGGTCCTGGGCGAGCAGGGCGGCCCCGAGGCATCCGGCCTGGTGCCCGAGTTCCGCCGGGACGATCGGCGGCGCCGTCCGGAAGGTCGAGCGTTCGGCCAGGGCGGCCCGCAGCGGGTCGAAGTACGGGGCTCCGGCGCGGGCCAGGCCGCCTCCGACGACGATGCGCTCGGGGTCGAGGAGGGTGACGGCGGCGATCAGGCCGTCGGCGAGTGCGTCGACGGCCTCGCGCCACACCGCGGCCGCGACGGCGTCACCGGATTCGGCGCGCCGTCGGACGTCCTCGGCGCTGACGCCGACCGCCCCGGTGGCGGCGCCGTAGCGGCGGGCGATGGCCGAGGCCGAGGCGACGGTCTCCAGGCAGCCGCGGCCGCCGCAGGGGCACCGCTCCCCTTCGGGCCGCACCGTGAGGTGGCCGAGCTCTCCGGCGCTGCCCCGGCCGGTCAGGACCTCTCCGTCGAGCACGATCGCCGAGGCGATGCCGGTGCCGACCGGGACGAACAGGAAGGAGCCACAGCCCCGGCCCGCTCCGAGCCGGGCTTCGGCCAGCCCGCCGGCGCGGACGTCGTGGCCGAAGGCGACCGGGAGTTCCAGCGCCTCCTCCAGCCAGTCGCGCACGGGCACCTGCCGCCAGCCGAGGTTGGCGGCGAACACGGACGTTCCCGACGCCTCGTCGACGATGCCCGGCACCGCGATGCCCGCCGCCGTCGGCGCGTACCGCCCGGCCAGGTCGACGGCGCAGGCCAGGACGGTGTCCAGGACGGCGTCCGGACCGCGTTCGGCGCGGGTGAGCCGGCGCTCGCCGTGGATCAGGGAGCCGTCCTCGGCCAGCACGCCCGCCTTGATCTGGGTGCCGCCGACGTCGAGTGCGATGACCGTCATGTCACACCGCCGTTCGTGCCGTCTCCTAGCCCGGTCACGATGCGGTCAGGATGATCGAGCGGGTCAGGTTGCGCGGCCGGTCGGGGTCCAGGCCGCGGGCGGTGGCGAGGTCCACGGCGAGGCGCTGGGCGCGGACCAGGTCGGCCAGCGGGTCCAGCGGCGAGACCGAGGCGGCGGCTCCGGTCGCGAGGACCTGCTCCAGCAGGCCCGCTGGCGGCTCGCCGAAGAACCACACGACGCCGCCGGGCCCGCTGACGCTGATCGGACCGTGCCGGTACTCCATCGCCGGGTAGGACTCGGTCCAACTGCCGGAGGCCTCACGGAGCTTGAGCGCGGCCTCGTTGGCCAGGCCGACCGTCCAGCCGGTGCCGAGGAAGGTGAACTGCAGCGCCTCGGTGGCGCCTTCGGGCAGCGGGTCGAGCAGGGCACGCTCGGCCTGCTCGGGCAGATCGGCCGGGACGGCCCCGAGGTGGGCGCGCAGCAGGACGAGGGCCGTGGTGGCGAAGCGGGTCTGCACGACGGACTTCTCGTCGGCGAACCCCAGGTCGACCACCGTGGTGGCGGCGGCGCTGATCGGTGTGGCCGGGGCGCCGGTGAGGGCCGTCGTCGGGGTGCCGGCGGCCCGGGTGAGCGCGGCGAGCACCTCGGTCGTGGTGCCGGAGCGGCTGATCGCCAGGACCCGGTCGTAGCCGCGGTCGACGGGGAACTCGGAGGCGGCGAAGGCGTCGGTCTCCCCCAGGGCCGCACCCTCGCGCAGCGCGGCGTAGGCCTGGGCGATGTACAGCGACGTTCCGCAGCCCAGCACGGCCACGCGCTCACCGGGCTCGGGCAGCCCGGGCGGGGCAAGGTCCAGCGCACGGCGCCAGCACTGCGGCTGGCTGGCGATCTCGTCGGCGACGTGGGTCACGGTGTCCTCCTGCAAGGGGGGTTGAAGGCGTTCGCGGCGGTTCGCGCGGTTCGCGCGGTTCGCGGCGGCCCGCAGCACGCGAATGATTGAAGCTGATTCGTTTATAGTCCTTGCGCGCAAGATTGCGCAAGAACGCGCAGAAATCCCGCCCTTCGTGACCGCCGGGGAACGGACGGTCACGAAGGGCGGGCAGGGAAGGCCGGTCAGGCCGGGAGGGCCGGGCAGGCCGGTCGGCCCGAGGTCAAGCCCCGGGCGGGGCGCTGAACGGAGCGGCCCAGGTCTGGTTGGTCTGGATCGCGTCGGGAGCGGCGCCGCAGCCGTAGAGGTCGACCGGGGTTCCGTTGGTCGTCGTCGTACCGGCGTGGACGTCGAGGCACTGGGTGGTGCCGGCGAGCTTGAGGTTGCCGTCCCGGTTGTACGTCCAGCTCTGGTAGCCGGGCGCCGAGCCGCAGGGAGCGACCCCGACCCACTGGCCCGACTGGCCGTTGATGACACCGGTGGAGGCGGAACTCCGCGCGGTCAGGCAGAGGTTGGAGGTGCCGGTCTGGAGGAGCCGGATCGAACCGTCGGCGTTCAGCTGCCACTGCTGGTTGGAGCCGCCGGAACAGGGGTAGACGTCGACGGCGGTGTCGACCGTACGGGACTGGTAGTTGTCCAGGCAGAGCGAGGCCTTGCCCCAGTTGTTGCGCGAGACGGTGATCTGGCCGCGCGGGGTGAAGCCGCCGCCGCTCGGCGGGGCGATCCTGAGCATCGCGCTGTCGTGCGAACCGACGGTGAGCGCGACGGTGCCGGCCGAGCTGCTGGTGCTGTGCGCCCACAGGTCACGGACGGTGAAGCCGCCGCCCGCCGGGGCGAAGCCGATGGCGTTCAGGTCGAGCGTGTAGTTCGCGGCGGAGGCACCCTTGTTGAGCACCACCACGGCCCGGCTGCCGTCCACGAGCGGCTTGACCACGACGTCGATGCCGCTGCTCACCGCGGGTGTGCCGTCGGCGTTGGCGCCGCCACCCGAGACGCGGTAACCGCCGGCGCCCAGCGGGTCCTGGTCGACGGCGATGACCTCGTTGTTGCCGAGGATCGCGACGGAGGCCTTCAGGTGGTCGGCCTCGGCCGGGTGCGCGGCGAGGTAGGCCGGTTCGAACTTGCGGGCGTCCGTGGAGATCACCAGCGGCGCGGCGAGCGCCGAGAACAGCGACATCTGGCTGCGCTCCTCGGCGGTGGTCATGCCGTTGTCGCCGATCAGCAGCATGTCGGCGTCGTTCCAGTTGCCGGGGCCCTGGTAGCGGCTGAGCTCCAGGGTGGAGTCGAAGCTCTGGTACGCGCCGAAGTTGTACGAGGACTGGACGCCCAGCGGCTGGTTCCACGGATCGGTGGCGCCGTTGTCCCGGTCGTTGAAGATGTCCGGGCCGACCCGCCACAGCTGGCCGAGCGGGCGCACCCAGTTCATCGCGGCGAACTTGCCCGGGCCGTTGGTCAGGCCGGCCGGGGCGGAGATGTTGAACGTGACGTTCGGCGTCGGCCTGCCGCCGTTGACGGCGTCGGTGACGGCGGTGTCCAGCGCGTTCGACATCCGGGTGTCGAGGGTCCGGATCGGCTCCGCGGTACCGCAGTTGTCGTACTTGAGCGTGTCGACGCCCCAGCTGACGAAGGAGTCGGCGTCGGCTTGCTCGTGGTACTCGCTGCCGTTGGCGAGGTTGGGCGAGGTCGGGGCGACGGTCGAGCAGGTGTGGGTGCCGGAGGTCTCGTAGATGCCGAACCTGGCGCCCAGGCTGTGCAGGTAGTCGCCGTAGGCAGTCAGCTCGTAGTCGAAACCGGGCTGCTTGGCGGTGTCGCGGACGTCGGTCCGGGAGCCCCAGTTGAGCCCGCCGTGCAGGTAGCCGGAGCTGTTGCGGTACATCCAGCAGTCGTCGACGGTGACGGTCTGGTAGCCGGCCGCGATCAGGCCGGCGTCCGACAGGCCCTTGGCGTTGTCCTCCATGTACTGCTGGAAGGAGTAGCCGCTCTGCGGGGAGCCGTCGAGCGGGGCCTGCGGCCGGCACTCGGTACGGGCCCAGTTGTTGAAGCCCATCGGCGGGGTGGCGGCGATCGGCCCGTTCGGCGAGGCGACGGACGAGTGGTTGGCGGCCGCCTGGTTCACGCCGTCGTTCGCCCGGGCCGCGGGAGCCGTGAGGACGGAGCCGGTGACGGCCAGCGCGGCGCTGAGCAGCAGGGGCGCGGCCCGGTTCAGGATGCGTTTGGTCATGGTGGGGTCTCTTCCGCATCTGATTGAATCTGATCTGATCACCGATTGATCAAGCATCTTCAATCACGTGCGGCACAGCTTCGTGCGCACCGGCAGCGGCCGTCAAGGGTTCTGTCGACCACCCGGCATCCCGACATCTCGACCGCAACGCTTCGATAACGCCGACTGGTCCTCGCGGACCCGAGCATGCACACTGCCACCAAGCCGACGTTCATTCATGCGCGAAGCGCTCGGTATCACTCATCAACGCGCATCAGAGAACACGCATCAGAGATCACCCGCGCCGCGCCCCACCCAGCGCCGCGCCCACCAAGCCGCGCCCCACCAAGCTGTGGCGCCCAAGAAATGGCGGTACCCCTGATGAACCCGCGCTTCCTCCTCCTGTCGGCCGTCGGCGTGGCCGGCGCGCTGGCGCTGTCGGCCTGCGGCAGCGGCTCCGGCTCCTCCGCCGACGGCACCACGACGATCAGGTTCGTCGCGGCGGACTACGGCTCCAACGGACAGCACCCCACCCAGGCGTACTGGCAGGGCGTGATCTCGGCGTTCGAGCAGCAGAACCCGAAGATCAAGGTCAACCTGCAGGTGATCAACTGGAACGACCTGGACACCCAGGTCAAGACCATGGTGCAGAACGGCAACCAGCCGGACGTCCTGCAGACCGGCGGCTACGCCGACTTCGCCAAGAACGGCCTGCTCTACGCCGCCCAGGACGTGCTGTCCGGCCCCACCGCGATCGACTTCATCCCGTCGATGGCCAGGACCGGTGAGCAGGACGGCACCCAGTACGGCATCCCGTTCGTCTCCAGCGCCCGGATGTTCCTGATCAACAACGCCCTGTTCAGGAAGGCCGGTCTCGACCCGGCCAAGCCCCCCAGGACCTGGGACGAGATCACCGCCGCCGCCACCGCGCTGAAGAAGGCCGGGGTGGAGATCCCGCTCGGCGTCCCGCTGGGCAAGGAGGAGGCCCAGGGCGAGTCCTTCATCTGGATGCTGGAGAACCACGGCGGCTACCAGGACGCCAACGGTCACTACGCCATCAACTCGCAGGCCAACGTCGACACCTTCACCCAGCTCAAGAGCTGGGTCGACGCGGGCCTGACCGAACAGAGCCCGGCCGCCGTCAACCGCACCGACCTCACCAAGGACTTCGCCTCCGGCAAGGTCGGCATGCTCAACGGGTTCCCCGGGCAGCTCGCCGATCTCAAGGACATGGACGTCACCTGGAGCGCGATGCCCGGCAAGGACACCCCCGGCAAGACCACCCTCGGGGTCGGGGACTGGGTGATGGCCTTCAAGAAGGGCGGCCACAAGGACCAGATCAGGGCCTTCCTCGACTTCGCCTACAGCAAGGACAACACGGTGAGGTTCGCCAAGGAGTACAACCTGCTCCCGGTCACCCAGTCCGCGCTGACCGCGCTCCAGGCCGACCCGGACGAGAAGGCCCTCCAGCCGTTCCTCCAGGTCCTGCCCACCGCCCGCTTCTACCCGCTCAGCGACCCCACCTGGCCCGCCGTCTCCGCGCAGATCAAGACCCAGATCGGCAGCGCCCTCACCGACCCCAGGAAGACCCTCGACGCCCTGCAGCAGGCCGCCCAGCAGGCCGGTCAGTAGTCCGGCCAGTAGTCCGGCCAGCAGTCCGGCCAGCAGTCCGGCCAGCAGTCCTCGCCCGTCCGACAGGAAGCGTCACACCGTGTCCAACCGCACCACCACCGTCCGGGCGGGCCGCCGGGCCCGCCCGGTCCGCCGCCGGCCCCTGTGGCAACGGCTCGGCCCACTGCCCTGGCTCGCGCCCGCCGTCCTGCTGATCCTCGCCGTGGTCGTCTGGCCCGCCGCCGAGATGGTCCGTACCTCGCTGCGGCGGATCGACACCTCCGGCACCGACCACGGCCCCGCCGGGCTGGTCAAGTACCACAAGCTGTTCGACGACCCCCGGCTCCCGGCCGTCCTCACCTGGACGGCCGTGTGGACCGTCGTCGTGGTCGGCCTGACCATGCTGGTCTCGCTCGCCCTGGCGCAACTGTTCAACCAGGACTTCCCGGGACGGAAGGTCACCCGCTGGGCGCTCATCGCGCCCTGGGCCGCGTCCGTGCTGATGACGGCGATCGGCTTCCGCTGGATGCTCGACCAGGTCTCCGGCGTCCTCAACCGGTTGCTGCTCGACCTCGGCCTGATCGACCACGCCCGGGCCTTCACCGGCGACGCGGCGCACGCCAAACCCTGGCTGGTCTTCGTCGCCGTCTTCGTCTCGCTGCCGTTCACCACCTACACGCTCCTCGCCGGCCTGCAGACCGTCTCGGCCGAGGTGTACGAGGCGGCGAACGTCGACGGCGCCTCCCGCTGGCAGACCTACCGCAAGGTCACCCTGCCGCTGCTGCGCCCGGCGTTCCTGGTGGCCCTGGTGGTCAATCTGATCAACGTCTTCAACTCCTTCCCGGTGATCTGGGGCATGACCCAGGGCGGTCCCAACGCCGACACCGCCACCACCACCGTGTTCATGTACATGCTGCGCGGTTACGACGTCGCCGAGTCCGCCGCCATGTCCGTCGTCAACTTCGCCGTCGTCATCGTCATGGTGCTGCTCTTCCTCAAGGTCAGCCGCTGGAACGAGGAGGAGAGCTGATGGCCACGGCCCGCCGCTTCCCCGCCCGCACCGTCCTGCTCACCGCCACCGCCTGGGCGCTGGCCGCGCTCTTCCTGCTCCCGTACCTGGAGATGGTGGTCACCGCCGGCCGCCCGGCGGACCAGCTGCGCGACGACGCCTACCTGCCCACCCACTTCGACTGGTCCTCCTTCACCGAGGTCTGGACCGACACCACGCTCGGGCAGAACCTCCAGGTCACCCTGCTCGTCGCCGCCGGGTCCACGCTGCTGGTCCTGCTGGTCGCGCTGCCGGCCGCGTACTACACCGCGCGGGTCCGGTTCCGCGGCCGCAAGGCCTTCCTGCTGCTGGTGCTCGTGACGCAGATGTTCCAGCCGACCGCACTCCAGGTCGGGCTCTACCGGGAGTTCTACACGCTGGGCCTGCTGGACACGGTCTGGGTGCTCGTGTTCGCCAACGCCGCGTTCAACCTGGCGTTCGCGATCTGGATCCTCAGCGCCTACATCGGCTCCATCCCGGTCGAGTTGGAGGAGGCCGCGCGGATCGACGGGACCGGCCGGATCGGCGCCCTGTTCCGGGTCACCCTGCCGCTCGCGCTGCCGGGCGTGGTCACCGCGGTGATCTTCACCTTCATCGCGGCCTGGAACGAGTTCGTCATGGGCCTGACCCTCACCACCTCCCCCGACCGCCAGCCCCTCACCGTCGGCATCAACAACATGATCGGCGCGTACAGCGTGCAGTGGAACTACGTGTTCGCCGCCTCGATCGTCGCCATCGTGCCCGTCGTCGTGCTCTTCGCCGTCATCGAACGGCACGTGGTCTCCGGCCTCACCGCCGGCTCGGTGAAATAGGACCACTCGCTCGCGGAGGAACGGGAGGGCGCACCTCCCGTCCCTCCGCGAGCGAGCACCAGCGACTCCGGGCACGACGCCAGGTCTTCGTACGGTCCTCCCGTTGCCTTGGGTCTTCGGTCTTCGGTCGTCGGTCTTCGGAACAGGAACGGGTGTCCCTGTGCGGCCGTGAACGGACACTTTCAAAACCAGTGGGAGCGCTCCCACTGTGAGGGATGCCCATAGACCGGTCAAGAGGCGTGAAGAGTCGAACACCTTCGGCGACAAAACCCGGTAACTCCTCTTTTCCTTGGCGGAAGTTGGCGCTACGGTCAGTGCCCACCAGTGGGAGCGATTCCGTCAGTCGACGCGCCGGGAGCGGCGCGTCCTCGCGGCAAGGACTCGCTCATGCGACACCCCCCACGTCTCACGGCGCTGCTCGGCGGCACGGTCCTCACCCTGGTGAGCGCCGTGTCCGCCGCAGCGGGTGCGGGCTCGGGCACCGCAGCACCGCCCGGTTGCTCCGTGGCCTACTCCACGGTCAACCAGTGGGACGGCGGCTTCCAGGCCTCCGTCGTCGTCACCAACAACGGTGCGCCCGCCAGTGGTTGGAGCCTCGGCTTCGACTTCACCGGCGGCCAGCACCTCACCCAGGGCTGGGGCGGCACCTGGTCCCAGTCCGGCACCAAGGTCACGGCCGCGAACGAGAGCTGGAACGGATCGCTCGGGACCGGCGAAAGCGTCACCCTCGGCCTCATCGCCTCCTGGTCCGGCGGCAACCCCGCGCCGGCCGACTTCACCCTCAACGGGCTTGCCTGCAACGGCGGTTCGACCCCCACACCTACCCCCACGACCACCCCGACCCCGACACCGACCCCGACACCGACCCCGACACCGACCGGCACTCCGACCGGCACTCCGACCGGCACCCCGACCGCGACCCCGACCGGCACTCCCAGCGCCGGCGCGCCCGAGCTCAGCGTCAGCGGCAACCGGCTGACCGACCCGAGCGGCACCACCCGTCGCCTGCTCGGCGTCAACCGCTCCGGCGGCGAGTTCATGTGCGTCCAGGGCCACGGGATCTTCGACGGCCCGGTGGACGACGCGGCCGTCCAGGCCATCGCGGACTGGCGGGCCAACACCGTCCGCATCACGCTCAACGAGGAGTGCTGGCTCGGCCTGGACAACATCCTGCCCGAGTACCGGGGCGCCGCCTACGTCGACGCCGTCAAGGCCCTGGTGGCCCGCGTCCTCGCGCACGGATTGACCCCCGTGGTCGAGCTCCACTGGACGTACGGCCAGTACACCGGCCCGTCGGCGGGCTGCTCGGACGTGCACGCCTCCTGCCAGAAGCCGATGCCCGACGCCCGCTACACCCCGGCCTTCTGGACCTCGGTGGCGAACACCTTCAAGGACGACCGCCGGGTGGTCTTCGACCTGTTCAACGAGCCCTACCCGGACCGGGCCACGGCCACCACCGAACAGGCCTGGGCCTGCTGGCGCGACGGCGGCACCTGCCCGGGCATCGGCTACGAGGTGGCCGGCATGCAGGACCTGGTGGACGCCGTCCGGGCCACCGGCTCGCGCAACGTCGTGCTCGTCCCCGGGATCGCCTACTCGAACGACCTGAGCGGCTGGCTCGCCCACGCCCCCTCGGACCCGTCCGGCGAACTCGCCGCCGCCTGGCACGTGTACAACTTCAACTCCTGTGCCGGCGAGACCTGCTGGACCTCCACCCTGGCTCCGGTCGCCGCCCGTGTCCCGCTCGTGGCGGGCGAGATCGGTGAGAACACCTGCGGGCACGCGTTCGTCGACCGCGTCATGAAGTGGTCCGACGACCGCGGGCTCTCCTACCTGGGCTGGACCTGGAACACCTGGGACTGTTCCTCCGGCCCCGCCCTGATCAGCGGTTACGACGGCACTCCCACCGCGTTCGGCATCGGACTGCGCGACCACCTCCGCGCCCTGAACGGACGCTGAACGCCCACCGAGACACACCGAGGACACCGAGACACCGAGACACCGAGACACCGAAAGGGACCCCCACACCATGAGCCGCACCACGCGCACCACGCGCGCCACCGCCCCCACCCTCACCCGACTGCGCAGCAACCGAACGGCCATGCTCGCCGCCCTCGGCCTGGTCACCGCGACCGGCGCCACCGCGACCGTCCTGGCCACCTCGGCGGGCGCCGCCACGGCCGGCTGCCGGGTCGACTACCAGGTCTCCAACCAGTGGAACACCGGCTTCGGCGCCAACGTCGCCGTCACCAACACCGGTGACCCGCTGAGCTCCTGGACCCTGGAGTGGACCTTCGCCGGCGACCAGCAGGTCACCCAGGGCTGGAACTCCACCATCACCCAGTCCGGGGCCGCCGTCACCGCGCGGAACGTCTCGTACAACGGCAGTCTGGCGACCGGCGGTTCCACCTCCTTCGGCTTCAACGCCTCGTACAGCGGCGCCAACCCCGTGCCCACCGCCTTCAAGCTCAACGGCGTGCTCTGCAACGGCGCCACCACGACGCCCACCCCCACGGACACGCCCACCGCCACCCCCACGAGCTCGCCCACGAGCACGCCCACCGCCACCCCCACGGGCACCCCCACCACCCCGCCCGGCAGCCGCGTCGACAACCCGTACGCCGGCGCGAAGGTCTACGTGAACCCCGAGTGGTCCGCGAACGCCGCCGCCGAGCCCGGCGGCAGCAAGGTCGCCAACCAGCCCACCGGCATCTGGGTCGACCGGATCGCCGCCATCGCCGGCGCCAACGGCAAGATGGGCCTGCGCGCCCACCTCGACGAGGCGCTGCGCCAGAAGGGCAGCGGCGAGCTCGTCGTCCAGCTGGTGATCTACGACCTGCCCGGGCGGGACTGCTCCGCGCTCGCCTCCAACGGCGAGCTCGGCCCGACCGAGATCGGCCGGTACAAGACCGACTTCATCGACCCGATCGCGGCGATCCTCGGCGATCCGAAGTACGCGGGGCTGCGCATCGTCACCGCGGTCGAGATCGACTCGCTGCCGAACCTGGCCACCAACACCACGCCGCGCGCCACCGCGACCCCCACCTGCGACGTGATGAAGGCCAACGGCAACTACATCACCGGCGTCGGCTACGCGCTCAAGAAGCTGGGCGCCGTCCCCAACGTGTACAACTACGTCGACGCCGGGCACCACGGCTGGCTCGGCTGGGACGACAACTTCGGCACGTCCGCGGATCTGTTCAAGCAGGCCGCGACGTCCGAGGGCTCCACCCTCGCCAACGTGCACGGCTTCATCGTCAACACCGCGAACTACAGCGCGCTCAAGGAGACCAACTTCACCATCGACGACAGCGTCAACGGCACCTCCGTCCGCCAGTCCAAGTGGGTCGACTGGAACCGGTACGTCGACGAGCTGTCCTACGCGCAGGCGATGCGGGCCAAGCTGGTCTCGATCGGCTTCGACCCCAAGCTCGGCATGCTGATCGACACCTCGCGCAACGGCTGGGGCGGCACCGCCCGGCCGTCCGGGCCCGGGCCGAAGACGAGCGTCGACGCGTACGTGGACGGCGGCCGCAACGACCGGCGGTTCCAGACCGGCAACTGGTGCAACCAGGCCGGCGCGGGCCTCGGTGAGCGGCCGCAGGCGGCCCCGGCGGCGGGCATCGACGCGTACGTCTGGATGAAGCCGCCGGGTGAGTCGGACGGGGCCAGCAAGGCGATCCCGAACAACGACGGCAAGGGCTTCGACCGGATGTGCGACCCGACGTACACCGGCAACCCGCGGAACAACAACAGCATGTCGGGTGCGCTGCCGGACGCGCCGCTGGCCGGGGAGTGGTTCTCCGCCCAGTTCCAGCAGCTGCTGAAGAACGCCTACCCGGCGCTGTAGCACCGCACGCTCCCCTGACCGTCCGGAGGCCGGCGGGCCTTCGGACGGTCAGGGGGCTTCACACGGGCGGCGGCCCTCCTGAGGCCCGGCGCGCCGCCGGACGGCCCCGCGGGGCCTCAGGAGGACTGTCGCACCACCAGCTCGGTCGGCAGCACCAGGCGCGAGGGCTCCGCGTCCTCGCCGGCGATCTGCCGCAGCAGCAGCCCGGCCATCGTGCGGCCCATCTCCTCGATCGGCTGGCGGACGCTGGTCAGCGGCGGGTCGAGGTGGCGGGCGACCGGCGAATCGTCGACGCCCACCAGCGCGACGTCCCCGGGAACGTCCAGGCCCCTGGCCCGCAGGACGGCGAGGGCGCCGACCGCCATGAGATCGGAGGCGGCGAACACCGCGTCCAGGTCGGGACACCGCGCCAGCAGCTCGCGCATCGCCCGGCGGCCACCCTCCTCAGTGAAGTCCCCGGTGGCGACGAGGTGTTCGTCCACGGGCAGCCCTGCCGCCGCCAACCCCTGACGGTAGCCGGCCAGTCGCCCGTGCGCGGCGTCCATGTCCGGCGGACCGGTGATGGTGGCGATGCGGCACCGCCCGCGCCCGGCCAGGTGCGCCACGGCCGAGCGGCCGGCTCCCACGTTGTCGGAGTCGACGTACGCCACCGGCTCCCGCGACGAACGGCGCCCGTTGAGCACGACCGGCAGGCCCAGCGCGCGCACCTGGTCCGGCAGCGGGTCGTCCCGGTGGACGGAGACCAGCAGCACGCCGTCCACCCGCTGCGCCGCGAGGTACTGCTCGAAGCGCTGCCGCTCCTGCTCGTCGCGGATCAGCGTGAGCAGCAACTGCTTGTCCGCCGTGGCGAGTTCAGCGCTCACCCCGCGGATGATGTCCAGGAAGTACGGCTCCGCGAACAGCCGCGCCTCGGTCTCGGGCACGACCAGCGCGACCGCGTCCGTCCGGCTGCCGGCCAGCGCCCGGGCCGCCCGGTTCGGCACGTAGCCCAGTTCCGCGACGGCCCGGGCCACCGCCTCCTTCGCCTGTTCGCTCACCCGCGACGAACCGTTGATCACCCGGGACACCGTGCCGCGCCCGACCCCGGCCCGGGCCGCGACCTCCTCCAGGGTCGGCCTTCCGGTCTGCCGTCCGCCCACCGCCCACCCGCCTTCCACCGCCGCCATCGGTCTCCCGCCCGCTTGGCAGCGAATCCTAGATCACCGGAACTCGGTGCCGCCACGTCCCTTCCGCGTTCAGGAAGTGGCGACGAGCTTCCAACATCGGTGCGCCTCAACGCAATTCGGTTACATCTCTTGACACCGGATCAGCCGGGGAAGGAACCTTCCGGATGTGACGTGGGAGCGCTCCCATGCATCCGAGGGCCGCTACCCCGGCCCCAGCACCACCCCGGACAAGGAGAGTGGAATGCGCATCAACACCACCAGACGTCGACGCCTCACCGCGTTCGCCGCCCTGGCCGTGAGCACCGCCCTGCTGGCCGGCTGCGGCAGCAGCGGCAGCAGCACGAAGGCGGACGGCGGCGGTACCGTGACCCTGCGGATCGGCACCTTCGGATCCTTCGGCTACGACAACGACACCGGCGCCAAGCTCTACGCCGAGTACGAGAAGCTGCACCCGAACATCAAGATCGTCGAGTCCAACGTGGCCGACGGCCAGAAGTACTGGGACACGCTCAAGCTGCGGCTCTCCCGGGACAGCGGCCTGGCCGACATCCAGGCCGTCGAGGTCGGCTACATCGCCGAGGCCACCGGGCCCACCCTGGCGGGCAAGTGGGTGGACCTCGGCAAGACCGGCGGCGCCGACCTCGGCGCCTACCTGGACTGGAAGGTCAAGCAGGCCACCACGGCGGACGGCAAGGTGATCGGCCTCGGCACCGACATCGGCCCGATGGCCATCTGCTACAACAAGGACCTCTTCGCCAAGGCCGGGCTGCCGACCGACCGCGCCCAGGTCGGCGCGCTCTGGGCCGGCAGCTGGGAGAAGTTCCTGGACACCGGGCGCAGTTACCAGGCGAAGGCGCCCGAGGGCACCGCCTTCCACGACTCCGCCAGCGGGCTGTTCAACGCCGTCGTCTCCAGCGAGCCGGTCCAGTACGCCGACGCCAAGGGCGAGTTGGACTACAAGAACAGCCCCGGGGTGAAGAAGGCCTGGGAGGTCGCCACCGGCGCGGCCACCGGCGGAATCACCGCCAAGCTGCGGCAGTTCGACGAGAAGGGCACCTGGAACGCGGGCTTCAAGAACAACCGGTTCGCCACCGTCGCCTGCCCGAGCTGGATGACCGGGATCATCAAGGACCAGGCCGGTCCGGAGAACCAGGGCAAGTGGGACATCGCCCCCGCCCCGGTCGCGGGCAACTGGGGCGGCTCCTTCCTCGCCGTCCCGAAGTCGGGCCCGCACGCCAAGGAGGCCGCCGAGCTCGCGGCCTGGCTGACCGCCCCCGCGCAGCACGCGAAGGTCTTCGCCGTCAACGGCAACATCCCCTCCACCAAGGAGACCCTCTCCTCCCCCGCCGTCAAGAACGCCACCCTGCCGTTCTTCGGCGACACCCCGGTCGGCCGGATCTACTCGGAGGCCGCGGCCGGCATCAAGGCCGTCCCGATCAGCCGCTGGGACGGCCAGGTGAAGACCTTCATCACCGACAACGGCATCCTCGACATCGAGCAGCGCGGAACCGATCCCGCGCAGGCCTGGACCACCGTCGGGAAGCTGATCGACGACAAGATCCAGAAGTAGCGGGGCCACCGAGGGCGGCCGGGCAACCGGCGGCGCCCTCTCCCACCGACCGGAAGGACTTCCCGTGTCCACCCCCGCCCGGGCGGCGGCCGACGGCACCCCGCTCCCGCCCGCCGCCCACCCGGCCACGAACCAGCCGACCACGGACCAGCCGACCGAGAACGGCCCGTCCGAGAACGACTCGACCAAGAACCACCCGATCACGAGCCGTCCCGCCAAGGGCCGGCCGTCCAAGGGCCGCCCACCCGGCCGCGGCCGGTGGAGCGGCCTGCACCGCTGGGACATGAAGGCGGCGCCGTACGTCTTCGTCGCACCGTTCTTCCTCTGCTTCGCCGCCTTCGGCCTCTTCCCGCTGGTCTACACCGGCTGGCTCTCGCTGCACCGGGTCGAGCTCGGCGGCGACGCCCAGTGGCTCGGTCTGCGCAACTACACCGGCCTGTGGGACAGCGAGTTCTTCTGGAACGCCCTCGGCAACACCTTCACCATCGGCGTGATCTCCACCGTGCCGCAGCTGTTGCTCGCCCTCGGCCTGGCCCATCTGCTCAACTACCGGATGCGCGGCCGGGGTTTCCTGCGGGTGGCGGTGCTCGCGCCGTACGCGACCTCGATCGCCGCCGCCACGCTGGTCTTCGCCCAGCTGTTCAACAGCGACTACGGGCTGATCAACACCGCGCTCGGCTGGGCGGGCTTCCAGCCGGTGGACTGGGAGTCCTCCAAGTGGCCCGCGCAGATCGCCATTTCGGTGATCGTCACCTGGCGCTGGACGGGCTACAACGCACTGATCTACCTCGCCGCGATGCAGGCCGTCCCGCAGGACCTGTACGAGGCGGCGGCGATCGACGGAGCCTCCCGGGCACGGCAGTTCCTCAGCGTCACCATCCCGTCGATCCGCCCGACCATCCTGTTCACCATCGTGGTGTCCACCATCGGCGCCACCCAACTCTTCGGCGAGCCCATGCTGTTCGGCGGCAGCCTGGGGGTCAGCGGCGGCAGCGGCAACCAGTTCCAGACGCTCAGCCTGCTGATGTACGAGAAGGGCTGGGTGACCGGCGCCCTCGGCCAGGCCTCCGCGATCGCCTGGGTGATGCTGCTGCTCCTGCTGTCCGTGGGTGCCGTGCAGGCACTCGTCGTCCGTGTCCGCCGCAGGAGGGGCTGAACCATGAGCACCACCGCACCCGCGTCCCGTTCCCGGTGGCGTCCGACCGCCGGGCGCCAGCACCACGCCGGGCCGCTGACCTACGTCCTGCTCGGGCTCGCCGCCCTGGTCTCGCTCTTCCCGCTGTACTGGAACCTGGTCGCCGCCTCGCACACCGGCGAGCGGGTGGTCGAGGCTCCGGCGCCCCTGCTGCCGGGCCGGCACCTGTTCGACAACCTGGCCTTCGCCTGGAACCAGGTCGACATGGGCCGGGCCCTGGTCAACACCACGGTGGTGGCCGGCCTGGTGGCGCTGTCCACCGTGCTGTTCGCGACCCTGGCCGGGTTCGCCTTCGCCAAACTGCCCTTCCGGGGCCGCAACGTGCTGCTCGCCGTGGTCGTCGCCACCATGACCGTCCCCCCGCAGCTCAGCGTCATCCCGCTGTACCAGATCATCACGGACCTGGGCTGGGTGGACCAGCTGCAGTCGGTGGTGCTGCCCTCGCTGGTCGCCGCGTTCGGGGTCTTCTTCATGCGGCAGTACCTGGTCGAGGCCCTGCCGGTGGAGCTGGTCGAGGCCGCCCGGGTGGACGGCGCGCACAGCCTGCGGATCGTCTGGCACGTGGTGTTCCCGGTGGCCCGGCCCGCGATGGCCGTGCTCGGCATGCTGGTCTTCGTCCAGGCCTGGAACGACTTCTTCTGGCCCTTCATCGCCCTCACCCCGGACGGCAACCCCACCCTCCAGGTCGCGCTCGCCGGTCTCGGGGCGGGCAACCACAGTGTCAACCAGGCGGTCGTGCTGACCGGCGCGCTCATCTCCACGGTGCCGCTGCTGCTGGTCTTCGCGCTGCTGGGCAAACACATCGTGGGCGGCATCACCGCCGGCGCCGTCAAGAACTGAACCCCTCGGCGACCTCCGCCGGGGATCGACATCCCTCTCACCGTCGGGAGCAGCACATGCCCCTTCCCCCTGCCGACCCCCACTCCCCCGCCGCCACGCCGCCCCGGTTCCCGGCCGGCTTCCTCTGGGGCGCGGCCACCTCCGCCTACCAGGTGGAGGGGGCCACCACCGAGGACGGCCGGACCGCCTCGATCTGGGACACCTTCTGCCGCACCCCGGGCAAGGTCTTCCAGGGCCACACCGGCGAGCTGGCGGTCGACCACTACCACCGCTTCCGCGAGGACGTCCGGCTGATGGCCGACCTCGGGCTGACCGCCTACCGCTTCTCCGTCTCCTGGCCGCGCGTCCAGCCGACCGGCCACGGCCCGGGTGTCCAGCACGGTCTGGACTTCTACCGCCGCCTCGCCGACGAGCTGCTCTCCGCCGGGATCACCCCCGTCGCCACGCTCTACCACTGGGACCTCCCGCAGGAGCTGGAGTCGGCGGGAGGCTGGCCCGAGCGCGCCACCGCCGAGCGGTTCGCCGAGTACGCCGGCCTGGTGGGCGAGGCGCTCGGCGACCGGGTCGGCCAGTGGACCACCCTCAACGAGCCCTGGTGCAGCGCCTTCCTCGGCTACGGCTCCGGCGTCCACGCGCCCGGCCGGACCGACCCGGTGGCCGCCCTGCGGGCCGCCCACCACCTCAACCTCGGCCACGGCCTGGCCGTCTCGGCGCTGCGCGGCGTGCTGCCCGCCACCGCCCGGCTGTCGGTCTCCCTCAACCTGCATGCCGTGCGCCCGCTCACCCCGTCCGAGGCCGACCGGGACGCCGCGCGCCGCATCGACGCCGTCGGCAACCGGGTGTTCCTCGGCCCGATGCTGGAGGGCGCCTACCCGGAGGACCTGCTGGCCGACACGGCCCACCTCACCGACTGGTCCTTCGTCCGGGCCGGCGACCCGAAGGAGATCCAGCAGCCGCTGGACTGGCTGGGCGTCAACTACTACACGCCCACCGTCGTCTCCGCGACCGCCGAGGGCGCCGCCCCCGCCCGCGAGGACGGCCACGGCGGCGGCACGGCCTCGCCCTGGCCGGGCGCGGACCGGGTCGGCTTCCACCCGGCACCGGGCGAACGGACCGCGATGGGCTGGGCCGTCGACCCCTCCGGCCTGCACCAGCTGCTGACCGGCCTCGCCCGGTCCCACCCGAACCTGCCACTGATGGTCACCGAGAACGGCGCGGCGTACGAGGACGAGCCCGGCGCCGACGGCACGGTCGACGACCCGGAGCGCGCCGCCTACATCCACGCCCACCTGGCGGCGGTCCACCGGGCGCTGACCGAAGGCGCGGACGTGCGCGGCTACTTCGCCTGGTCCCTGCTGGACAACTTCGAGTGGGCGTACGGCTACGCCAAGCGCTTCGGCCTGGTCCACGTCGACTACCCGACCCAGACCCGCACCCCCAAGGCCAGCGCCCACTGGTACGCCCGGGTGGCCCGTACCGACGAGCTGCACCCGCCGACCGCCGATTAGGCGTCCGAGCCGGGAGACACGAGGGGGCGGGGAGACGAGGGGGCGGGGACCCGAGGGGGCGGGGACCCGAGGGCTCCCCCGGCCCGGCCCCCTCGTTCGCCCCGTCCCGCACGGGGGGAGGCGCTCTGACGTTCGACTCGACGAGTCCGCCCTCCGTAGGATGCCGGTCCCGGGCACCGCCGCCCGGCCGACGCCCCTCTGACGGACCGTCCGCCGAACGGCGGACAGAGAGCAGACACCCTTGAACCACCCCCCGACCACGACGTCCGGCGGCTCGCTGATCATCGGCAGCGCCGCCCTGGCCGGCACCCGCGCAGCCGGCCTGTCCACCGTCCGGTACGACGCCACCGGCGCCATGAGCCTCGTCGGCACGGTGCCGGTCGACCGGCCCTCCTACGCGGCCCTCGACCCGACGCGCGCCATCCTGCACGCCGTGCTGGAGCAGGACCCCGGACAGGTCCTGTCCGTCCGGATCGATCCCGGCACCGGGGCGCTCGGCCGACCCGCCACCACCGCCAGCGGCGGCGCGGGGCCCTGCCACCTCGCGGTCCACCCCAGCGGCTCGCACCTCTTCGCGGCCCACTACGGCGACGGCGTCCTCTCGGTCATCCGGACCGGCGACGACGCGACCGACGGCCACGCGACCGGCGGCGACGCGACCGCCGCCGAGCCGGTCCAGACCATCCGTCACCCCGGCCGGGAGGCCTCCGGCAAGCTCCACACCGACCCGCACGCCCACATGGCCGCCCCCTCGCCGGACGGACGGTTCCTCCTCTGCACCGACCTCGGCACCGACCGGGTCTACGTCTACGCCTTCGATCCGGCCACCGGCCGGCTCAGCGCGCACCGGACGACGACGCTGCCGGACGGCAGCGGCCCCCGGCACCTCGCCTTCCACCCCTCGGCCGGGCACGTCTACGTCCTCAACGAGCTCTCCTCCACCCTCACCGTCTGCACCTGGGACGCGATCTCCGGCCACCTCGAACCCGTCGCCGAGCTGGAGACGCGCCGGGACCCGGGAGCGCCGACCGCCAACTCGGCGGCCGCCGTCCGGGTGTCCGCCGACGGCCGCTTCCTCTACACGACCAACCGCGGCGACGACGCGATCACCGTGTTCGCCCTCCAGGACGACGGGGCGACCGTCGAGCCGGTCGAGGTCGTTCCGTGCGGCGGATCCTGGCCCCGCGACATCGCCCTGGCCTCGGACGGGCGGCTCCTGTTCTGCGCCAACCAGGGCTCCGACACCCTCACGGCCTTCCACCGCGACCCGGTGTCCGGGCGCCTGACCCCCGCCGGGGAGCCCTTGGCGGTCACCGAGCCCACGTCCGTCCTGCCGGTCGGCCCCTGACCGCTGCTCCCGCGGGCCCGGCGCCTCGCGAGGCCCGTCCGAGGCCCAGGGCGTGTCTGACAATTCGCGTCGGATCAGCGCGCGGCGTTGGGGTGCGTGCATCGCAAGGCGGAGGATGGGGGTACCTCCCGGCCGAAGGCTGGGGAGAGTCCATGCGGTGGGGGTACCTCCCGGCCGAAGGCTGGGGGCCATCGGCGACCGACGACAACGCGGCGAGGTGCGCTTGTGCCCTGGGGGTACCTCCCGGCCGAAGGCTGGGGGAGCGTCGCGCGCCCGGCGGGAATTGTCAGACACGCCCTTGACCGGGGCGCCGCGGCGCGGCCCCGGTCGGCCGCCTCCACCGGAGCGCCTTGCGTCCACCGGGTGGGCAGCGCGTACCGTTGGCCCGCGCCGCCCCGCCGTGACCTGGTGTTTCCGGTTCGATGGCGTCTGTCGTCACCGTCGCCTGCAAGGAGCAGACCCCTGAGTACGTCGTTCGCCGAAGCACTGTCCATCGGTCTGCTGGCGCTGGTGCTGGTCTGCGCGGTGGTGCGGCCGTGGGGCTGGCCGGAGGCCGTGGTGGCGGTCCCCGCCGCCGGGCTGGTGGTCGCCACCGGGGCGATCTCGCCGGCGCACGCGGCGGCCGAGGCGGAGCGGCTCGGGCCGGTGATCGGCTTCCTCGCCGCCGTCCTGGTGCTGGCTCAGCTGTGCGACGACGAGGGCCTGTTCCGCGCCTGCGGGGCGTGGATGGCCCGGGCGTCGGCCGGGAGTCCGCGGCGGCTGCTGGCGCAGGTGTTCGTGGTCGCCTCGGTGGTCACGGCGGTGCTCAGCCTGGACGCCACCGTGGTGCTGCTCACCCCGGTGGTGTTCGTGACCGCGGCCCGGCTCGGTGCCCGGCCCAAGCCGCACGTCTACGCCTGTACCCATCTGTCGAACACCGCCTCGCTGCTGCTGCCGGTCTCCAACCTCACCAATCTGCTGGCCTTCGCCGCGAGCGGGCTGAGCTTCACCCGGTTCGCCGCGCTGATGGTGCTGCCGTGGCTGGCGGCCGTCGCCGTCGAGTACGTGGTGCTGCGCCGGTTCTTCGCCGCCGACCTGGACGCGGCTGCCCCGCCCGCGGCCGAGGTGACGGCACCGGAGCTGCCCGTCTTCGCCCTCGTCACCGTCGCCTGCACGCTCGCCGGGTTCGTCCTGACCTCGGTCCTGGGTGTCGATCCGGCCTGGGCGGCCCTGGCCGGCGCGCTCGCGCTCGCCGTCCGGGCGCTGGTGCGCCGCCGCACCACCCCGGTCGCGATCGTCCGCTCGGCCGCCGTGCCGTTCCTGGCCTTCGTGCTGGCGCTCGGCATCGTGGTCCGGGCCGTCGTCGACAACGGGCTGGCCTCCGCGCTGGGACACCTCGTCCCCCACGGCACCTCGCTGCCCGCGCTGCTCGGCACGGCGGCACTGGCCGCGGTGCTGGCGAACGTCATCAACAACCTGCCCGCCACCCTGGTGCTGCTGCCCCTGGCCGTCCCGTCCGGCGCCGGGGCGGTCCTGGCGGTGCTGCTCGGCGTGAACATCGGCCCCAACCTCACCTACGCCGGGTCCCTGGCCACCCTGCTGTGGCGGCGGATCGTCCGCGAGCACGACACCGACATCGGCCTGGGCGAGTTCACCCGGCTCGGGCTGCTCGTCGTGCCCGCCGCCCTGGCCGTGGCCGTGGTGGCACTGTGGGGATCGCTGCGGTTCATCGGCGCATGAGGAGCTTGAGGGGCTTGAGGGGCTTGAGGGGCTTGAGGAGCACCAGGACCATGAGGAGGATGAGCCCGTGACCGTCGTCGTCTGGATCACCGAGGGCACCTGGCCCGCCTGCGTGGACGCCGCCCGCGCGCACGCCCCGCAGGGCGCGGAGCTCGTCCTCCTCCACGTCAGCGGCCAGGAGGTGCCGGGCGTCGCGCACGGAGCCTTCGCCGGGCTGCTCGGCCGCGGCCACCGCGAACGGGACCCCGGCACCCGGGTGGAGACCCTGGCGGCGGCCTCCGCCCGGGACCTCCTGGACGCCGCCGCCGACCGCCTCGGCCGGCCCTGCGCCCGCGTGGAGCGCACCGGGCGCGTCGAGCGCGAGGTCGTCGCGGCGGCCGAGGGCGCCGAGCTGCTCGTCCTCGCGCGCGACGGCGACCGCACCCGGCTCGGGCCGCACAGCCTCGGCCCCGCGACCCGCTTCGTCGTCGACCACGCGCCCTGTCCGGTGCTGCTGGTCTGGCCGGAGGCGGCACCGGGCACGGCCACGATCCCCCCGCCGCCCGAGCGCCGGTAGCGGCGCCCTGGCACCCCCGGCGGCCCCACCCCGGCCCCGCCCCCGCCCCGCCCGGTCAGTGCCCGATGTCCGGGCCCGGGTAGGAGAGCCGGTACCGGCCGCCCGCCGCCAGCCGGACCCGGAGGCGCCGCGCGTCGCCGGGGAGCGCGGCGGCCGTGACCAGCCGGCCCTCGTGGTCGGTCAGGACGGGCACGCCGTCGCGTGCGGGCAGCCACAGGTCGACCGTCGTGTCCCGGGCGGCCCGCAGTTCGGCCCCGGCCAGCAGACCCCCGCGCCAGCTCAGGCTCACGGTGATCCCGCCCCGGGCGCGCAGGCCGCGGACGTCGCCGGAGGGCCAGGACGGGGGCAGGGCGGGCAGCAGCCGCAGGACACCGTTGTGGCTCTGGAGCAGCGCCTCGGCGATCGCGGCGGTGATGCCGAAGTTGCCGTCGATCTGGAAGAGCTGCGGGGGGTGCAGGTCGAACAGGTTGGGGGCGATCGAGGTTTCCAGCAGACGCTCGACGGCGTGCCCGGCGAGGGCGCCGTCGCCCAGGCGGGCGGCGAGCGCGGCGACCCAGGCGAGGCTCCAGCCGGTGCCGCCCCCGCCGTGTTCCAGGCGGCGGTCCAGGGCGCGGCGGGCCGGGTCGAGGTAGGTGTCGTCGCCGAGCGGGTCGACGGCGCTGCCCGGGTAGACGCCGTAGATGTGGGAGAGGTGACGGTGGCCCGGCTCCTCCTCGGGGAGGTCGTCCCGCCACTCCAGCAGGCGGCCGTCGGCTCCGACGGCCGGGGGGCGCAGCCGGGCGCGGAGGCCCGTCAGTTCCTCCGCGAACGCCTGGTCGACCCCGAGCTCGCGGGCCGCGGTGACGGTGTTGTCGAGCAGTTCGGCGGTGAGCCAGTAGTCCATCGTGCTGCCGGCGTCGACGGCCGCCAGGGTGCCGTCGGCCAGCCGGAACTGGTGCTCGGGCGAGGTGGACGGGCTGGTCACCAGCGTGCCGTCCTCGTCCTCGACGAGGAGGTGGGTGAGGAAGCGCGCGGCCTCGCGCATGACGGGGTAGGCGCGGTCGGCGAGGAAGGCGCGGTCCCCGTGGAAGAGGTGGTGGTCCCACAGGTGGGCGGCCAGCCACGGCCCGGCCATCGGCCAGTGGAACCACATCGGCTGCCCCAGCACCGGGTTGGTGGCGCGCCAGATGTCGACGTTGTGGTGGCAGCACCAGCCCGGGGCGTCGTAGTAGGCCCGCGCGGTGTTACGGCCGGACTCGGCGAGGTCGGTGACGAGGTCGAACAGCGGCTCGTGGCACTCGGCCAGGCCGGTGGTCTCGGCGAGCCAGTAGTTCATCTGGAGGTTGATGTTCGACGTCCAGTCGGAGTTCCACGGCGGGGTGACGTGCGCGTTCCAGATGCCCTGGAGGTTGGCGGGCTGGGTGCCGGGCCGGGAGGAGGCGATGAGCAGGTAGCGGCCGTAGGCGAACAGCTGGGCGGCGAGCCCCGGGTCGGCGGCGCCCGCGTTGGCGGCGGCGAGGCGCTCGTCGGTCGGCAGCTCCGCCGCCCGCTCCGCGCCGGGGAGCCGGAGGGAGGCCGCGCCGAAGAGCCGCTGATGGTCGGCGACGTGGGCGGCGCGCAGCGCGTCGTAGTCCGTGCCCTCGGCCTCGTCGAGCCGGCGGGCGGCCTCGGCGAGCGCCGTCCCGGGGCCGTCGGGGCGCTTGCGCCAGTCCTGGAACCCGGTGCCGACGGAGAGCAGGAGCACGGCCTCGTCGGCACCGGTGACCTCGATCCCGCCGTCCACGGCGCGGGTGCTGCCGTTGACCGTCCGCACGCGTATCGCGGCGGCGAAGCCCGTGCCCTCGCCGTCCCGGTATTCGGTGGGCGTGCCGCCCTGCCAGCTCGCGACGCCCGCCGGGGCGCGCCCGCTGACCGACAGCGCCGCCGTGTCGGCGGCCGTGGCCGCGTCCGGGTGGGGCGTCTCCAGGCTCGTACGGAAGGTCAGGGCGCCGGGGGCGTCCGCGGTGAGGCGGACGGCGAGGAGGCCCGCCGGGGCGGAGACGAAGCTCTCCCGCCGGTAGCGGACTCCGCCCGCCGTGAACGACACGGTGTGCACGGCTTCGTCGAGGTCCAGGGCGCGCCGGTAGTCGGCCGCGCCGTCCTGGCCCTCCTCACCGTCCGCGCCGAGTGACGGGAAGGTCAGCAGGACGGTGGCCAGCGGCTGGTAGGCCTCGCCGTCGGGGCCCTGGAAGTGCTCGACGGCGAGGGCGTCGGCGGTGGCGTGGTCGCGGTCGCGCACCGCCTCCCGCAGGGCGGGCAGGTGGTGGGCGGCGCCTTCCCGGTCGCGGGGGCCCGGGCCGCCGGACCACAGGGTGTCCGCGTTGAGTTCGATCCGCTCGCTCCGCACGCCTCCGTAGGTCATGGCGCCGAGTCGGCCGTTGCCGAGCGGCAGCGCCTGCAGGAAGTCGTCGGCGGGGCGCCGGTACCAGAGCGGGTCCGTGGTGGCTTGCTGGCCGTCCGTCGGCACGGTGTCCATCCGATCGTCGGTGTGGTGGGGCTCGTCACGGTGGTGGACGGGCCGGAAGAAGCTGGTCAGGGGGCGGTACCGCTGGTGTCGGAACGGTCGCCGTCCGTTCTGGGGTGTTCGCACGTCAGGACTCCTCGGGCACGGGGTGCCGTTCGTGGTCGAGCCGGCCGGAGACGGAGCCGTCGACGAAGGGCGTCGTACCGAAGCCCGCGCGATCGCTCCTCGGTCGGTGGTGGACGGCGGGTCAGGTGGTGCCGGGGTGGTCCGGCCGCGGCTCGGGGGCGGCGGGGATCCCCTCCCCCTCGGCCAGGTGGTCGCGCAGCCAGCGTTCGGTGGTGTTGACGTGCATCAGGGCGGCGGCCTGGGCGAGGTTCGGGTCGCGGGCGACGAGGGCCAGGTGGATCGCCTCGTGCTCCGCGATGGTCCGCCCGGCCGCGTCCGCGTCGGCCAGCCCGCGCCAGGCCCGGGCGCTGAGGGTGCGTCCGGAGATGTGCTCCAGCAGCGTGGCCAGGGTCTCGTTGCGGGTGGCGCGGATCACCGCCCGGTGGAAGGCCGCGTCGTGCTGGACCAGCAGCTCCACGTCGTCCCGCGCGTCCCGCATGGCCGCCAGGTGCCGTTCCACCTCGGCGAGGTCCTCGTCCGTGACGCGGGTGGCGGCCAGCGCGGTCGCGGCCGGCTCGAAGAGCCTGCGCACCTCGGTGAGTTCCAGGACGGTGTCCCCCTGCAGCAGTTCGACCGCGCCGCCGAGCCCTTCCAGCAGCAGGCCGGGGGCCAGGCTGGTCACGTAGGTGCCGTCGCCGCGCCGGATCTCCAGGACCCGGGCGACGACCAGCGTCTTGACCGCCTCGCGCATCAGGTTCCGGGACAGGCCGAGCTCGGCCGCGAGCTGCTGCTCGGGGGGCAGCTTCGACCCCGGGGGCAGCTCGCCGTCCCGGATCATCCGACGGATGCGGGCGATGGCTTTGTCAGTCAGGGACACGGCACCAACGTAGCAAGTGGTCCCATGTCCCGGAAGGCACTCGATCACTTTCTCCGGTCGACCGGCCGGGGGAACTGGCACTACGCCGCCCCGCGACCGTGAACCTCGGCAACAAAGCCACGAATCCATCCCATGTATCGAGCGGGGAGCGGGTGAAGGAGACCTCGTCGAAGGCGACCAGCGGCGGTTCGGCGCGCCGCTCCGCGCGGGGCGCGGGGAGGGCGTCCGCACCGGCGGTCTGCGGGCCGAGGACCTCCCGCAGCTCCTGGTGGGCCAGCATGCCCTCCGGTGGCGGCGCGGATGTTGCGGACGTCCTCGCCGAAGGCGGCGACTGCGCGAGCGACCAGGAGGCGGTCGGCACCGCGGTGAGCGACCAGGTCCGCGGTGGCCGGCACGGTGGCGGCCGGCCGGGCCGCCTGGATCAGCCTCAACGAGCCCTGGTGCTCCGCCTTCCTCGGCTACGCGGCCGGCGCCCATGCCCCCGGCCGTACCGACGCCGCCGCCGCGCTGCGCGCCGCTCACCACCTCGACCTCGGCCACGGCCTGGCCGTCGGCGCCCTGCGCGCCGCGCTGCCCTCCGCCGCCCAGGTCTCCGTCTCGCTCGACCTGCACGCGGTGCTCCCGCTCGGCGACCGGCCGGAGGACATCGAGGCGGCCCGACGGATCGACGCCGTAGGCAACCGGATCTGGACCAGCCCGATGCTCAAGGGCCGGTACGACGAGGACCTCCTGAAGGACACCGCGCACCTGGTCGACTGGGACACCCTGGTCCACGGCGGCGACCTCGCCGAGATCTCCCGGCCCCTCGACCTGCTCGGCCTCAACTACTACGCCCCGACCGTCGTCTCCGCCCCGGCGAACGGCGAACGGCTCCCCCGCGACGACGGGCACGGCACCGGCTCGCACTCGGTGTGGCCGGGCGCCGACGACGTCGCCTTCCACCGCGCCGGCGACGAGGTGACCGCGATGGGCTGGCCGATCGACCCCACCGGGCTCTCCGACTCGCTGCTCGCGCTGCACCGCGAGTTCGGCCTGCCCGTGCTGGTCACCGAGAACGGCGCCGCGTTCGAGGACACCGTCGCCCCCGACGGCACCGTCCACGACCCCGAGCGGACCGCCTACGTCCGCGGCGGCCGCTCCGATCCTGGCGGAACTCGGGCTGACCGAGCCGGCGCGCAGCCGGGTGTCGAAGCCAGAAAGCCTCCGTGCCACGACAATCGGACGAGGCCGAGCGCGTCTGACGTGACGGCGGGACCGGTCGGGACGAGGAGATCGACGGTCCGGTCCCGGCCGATGCCGAAGGCACCGGCCCGGAGGGGGCACGGCGGTGCCCCGGCCCGGGGCTCAGGTGCTCTGCGGGTGCTACCCGGCGCCGAAGTGGCGGGCGACGAACTCGTTGCGGAAGGTGCCCGCCGGATCGAACTCGCCCAGCAGCCCGCGGAAGTCCTCCCAGCGCGGGTACGACTCCCGGATCACCTCGGACGGCATGCTGAAGACCTTGCCCCAGTGCGGCCGGGCGGCAAAGGCGGACAGGGCCTCCTCGACCGCCTGGACCGCGTCAGCCACCGCCCGCGCATCGGGGTGCCAGGTGAAGTGGAAGGCCACGCAGTCGCGTCGGTAGGCGGGGCTGAGCCACAGCGCGTCGGCCGCCACCGTGCGGATCTCACTGATCTGCAGCGCCGGCGCGATCCGCTCCCGGACGGCGTCCAGCGCGTCGAACGCGGCGACGGCGTCGGTGCGGGCGACGAAGTACTCCGACTGCAGCTCGTCGCCGCTGCTCGGCGTGAAGTCCAGGCGGAAGTGCGGGAGCCGGTCGTGCCACCGCCCCGGAACGCCCAGCTGCCGGGTGCAGGGTTCGGGCGGGCAGCCCGGCACGGGGTGGCGCGGACCGTCGGCGAGCACCGCGCCGTGCCAGGCCCCGGGCGCCTCGGGGCCGCCCCGTCGCTTGAGCCACACCTGGTCGATCCGGTCCGTCCGCCAGCCCGTGAAGAGGCTGACGCTGTACGCCGCCGACATGACCTCGTCGAACCGTTCGCGCAGCACGGCCGTCGGCAGGCCCTCGTAGACCCACTGCCGGACCTCGAACGCCGGCACCACGTCCAGGGTCAGCGCGGTGACCACGCCGAGGGCGCCCAGGGCCACGACCGAACCGGGGAAGTGTGCCGCGTCCCGGTCGATCGTCACCAGGGAGCCGTCCGCCGTGACCAGTTCGACGGCTCGGACCGCCGTGGCGAGGCAGCCGTTGGCGACCCCCGAGCCGTGCGTCCCGGTGGCGCACGCGCCCGCGACCGAGATGTGCGGCAGCGATCCGAGGTTGTGCAGCGCGAGCCCCGCCCGGTCCAGCACCCCGGCGAGCTCGCCGAACCGCGTCCCGGCGCTCACCCTGACCGTGCCGGCCCGCCCGTCCGGCTCGACCACCGGGGGCAGGCCGGCCACGGACACCAGGTCGCCCGTGGTGTCGGCGATCGCGTTGAAGGAGTGCCCGGTCCCGAGGACCCGCACCGACCGGGCGGCCGCGACGATCCGTCGCAACTCGTCGACGGTGCGGGGCTCGTGGAACCGCTCGGCCCGGAATCTGATGTTCCCGGCCCAGTTGGTCGCGGCCACGGTCATGGGTGGTGCCTCCTCGGTCCCGGGAACGCTCACAGTCGGTTCAGCAGCGGGTCAGTCGCACCGAGAGGCCGTCGTGGGTGTACAGCGGCGTCACCTCGTACCCGTCCGCGTCGACGGTGACGCTACTGAACTCGCCTTGCAGCGTACGCCCGTTGAGCACCGGCAGCACCATCTCGTCGGCCGGCTCGATGCCGTCCGCGAACTCCAGCACGAGCTCGGTGTTCTGACTGATCGTCACCCGGCCGCCGACCGTCAGCGCCGGTGAGTGGCGGTGGTTGACCACCAGCTCCAGGCGCGTCTTGGCCGACTGGAGGAGGTCGCCGTGCACCCGGGCGGCACCCCGCTCGGCGTCCACCCGCAGCACGCCGCCGCGGACCTGGACGTCGCCGCGCCCGAGGGCGTCGCGGGAGCCGGCCTCCAGGACCCCGCCCGCCACCACGGTGGCACCGGTGTAGCGGTTGGTGCCGCTCAGGGTCAGCTTGCCGGTGCCGCGCTTGGTGAGGCCGCCCGGGCCGGCGATGTCGTTCTGCCAGGCGTCGGAGGCGGAGAACCCGCCGTCGGCGGCGTTCAGTTCGACCGTCACGTCCCGGTCGAACGCGCCGTAGCCGTCGGCCGCCGCGAACAGGTTGAGCCGGCCCCACATCTCCGGACCGTCGAACAGGACGTAGCCCGAGGGCAGCGCGGTGGTGCGCAGCACCTCACGACGCTGGGCCGCGTCCAGGTACGGCAGGCGGGTCTCCAGCAGCACCTCGGCGCCCTTGGGCACCGTCATCGGGACGTTCCGGCCACTACGGCGCAGGACGTACGTCAGCTTCGGCGTGACCTGCTCGGCGTTGGTGTCGCGGTCGGCGTACGCGTCCTGGTCGGTGCCGGCCCGGTGGGCGTACTCGAACAGGGTGTCGGCGGTGGAGCCGGTCTTCGCCCGGAAGTACGCGGCGGCCTGGCTCCGGGCGGCGGCCTTGAGGGCGGCGTTGCGCGGGTCGTTCAGGGTGGCGGCGGCGAGGGCGGTGGCGAGCATCCGGCCGCCCATGACGTCGAGCGGGGAGTGCATGCCCGCGGTGATCCGGGTGTGGCCGAGCTCGAAGGCCCGGGTGATCATCTCCTGGAACCGCTCGGGCACGGCGTAGGCCAGGGCCAGCGCGGACAGGTGGAAGGCGTTGGTGTGACCGCTCACGAAACCGCCGTCGTCCACCGGGGAGTTGCTGCGCTGGCGCAGCAGCTGCGGGGCGACCACGACGTCGGACTTGTACACCGGGAAGCCGAGGGCGTCGGTGGTGCCGGTGTCGACCACGGCGCTGTCCGCGTTCATCCGCCAGGGTCGCGGGTAGCGGTAGGCGTACTTGGAGGGGTTGCCGGAGGCGTACGGGCCGCGCAGCGTGTTGACCAGGGTGACCACCTGGCCCAGCTCCGAGTCGACGGCGCCGGGGCCGATCGCGGACCCGGCGGGCGCGCCGGCCGGGACGCCGTCGTCGATCTTCGCGGGCGGGGTGGAGTCGGGCGCGGAGGTGATCGAGGTGACGGCCTTGGCACCCGTGCGGTACAGGTCGGCGAGCGGGCCGAGGCCGGCGATGACGGAGTAGCCCTGGTGCTGCCGGTCGTAGAGGAACGCCTCCTTGGCCTGCTCCGCGCTGCGCTCGGTGGTGACCTCCACGCAGTAGCGCACGTTGGCGCGCAGCACGTCGGCCATGATCGGCGAGCCGTCGTTCCAGGACGCGCCGGTGTGCCAGATCCGGTTCATCCCGGTGAGGATGCGCACGGCGGCGTTCCCCTCCGGGGTGAGGTCGGCCATCGTGTTGGTGGCGTAGGAGTCCACGAAGGCGGCGCCCGGGACGGGGGCGGCGGGCGCGGCGGCGGCCCGCTGCGGGGCGGTCAGCAGGCTCAGGGCGGTGGGCGCGGTGAGCAGGCCGACCGAGGTGGCTGCGGAACTGCGCAGGAAGCGGCGGCGGTTCAGGGTGGGCTGATCGTTCATTGCTGGTCTTCCTGCTGTGGTGGGCCTGGCGGCGGAGCGGCGTGCGGGCGGGCTGTGCGGTGTGCGGGCGGCCTGTGCGGTGTACGGGGGTACAGCGGATCCCCGGCCCGGGTGGCGGCCCGGGCCGGGGACGTTCGGGGAGGTGCGGGGAGGTGCGGGGCTCAGCGGCGGGTGAACAGGAAGCCGAGCTTGTCGACCCCGTCGCCGGAGCGACCGTGGAACCCGGCGAGCTGCCAGCCGGCGGGCGCGGTGCGGGTCACGCAGTCGGCGGTGGTGGTTCCGCCGGCCAGGGAGCGGCCCAGGTTGGTGCTGAACGAGGCGTAGAAGATCCGGGTGTGTCCGTTGTACGAGCCCTGGCAGAGGGTGGCCGCGTTCACGTACTCGCCGCTGCCCAGGGTGAGCGAGGAGGCGGTGCCGCCGGTGCCGCCGTGGGTGAGGGCGGTGCCGTCGGCGAGGGTCAGTCCGACCTGGTCGAGCCGGGTGCCGGCCCGGAGGCTGACCGCGGTGGCCCGGGCGCCGGCCGGGACGCGGTCGATGTCGTCGTAGAAGTCGCCGTGCGGGCCGCCGAACTGCTCACTCGCCAGGTAGGCCTCGTTCCGGCTCCAGGTGAAGCCCACGGCGACCGGGTCGTGGTCGGAGAGCATCTTGCCGGAGGCGTCCAGGAAGTCGGCGTGCTTGTTGGCGTACGAGGTCGCGGTCAGCGACACCAGCGCGCTGCTGCGGTAGAGGACCTTGTCGACGATCTCGCAGGTGTCGGTGGGCGCGTTCTGGTCGCACAGCAGCGGGTCGGCGCCGCGGGCCGGCGCCACGCCGCCGCGCTCCAGCTGCACCCACGCGTCGGTCAGCCGGTTGTCGGCGGCGAAGGCGGCGATGGTGTCGTCGGCGCGGGTGTAGCGCGTGTTGGTGTCGCCCATCACGACGACGGCGTTCCCCGCCGAGTGGGTGCGGATGTAGCCGGTGAGCTGCGCCAGGTTGGCGGCGCGGGCGGCCTCGTCGCCGGGCTCCGTGCCCGCGTTCGCGTGGAGGTTGTAGAAGTCCACGTACACGCCCTCGGCCAGCCGGGTCCGCATGAAGGTGAACCCCTTGGGGGTGAGGCAGTCACCGGAGTCCAGCTGGCAGTCCTTCCACTTGACCCGCTCGAAGTCGTCGGTGTCGTAGGCGAGTCCGGACAGGGTGTTGAGGCCGCTGCCGATGCCCGCCCCGCCGCTGGTCGCCGTGCGGTTCGGGTGGGAGTCGGCGGCGTACAGCGCGGCGTGGTAGTTGAAGTCCTCCTGGACGTTCACGACGTCGTACGGCCCGAGCCGGCCGCCGATGGCGGTGGTGCTGCTCTGCCGCTCGGTCGAGGAGCTGTTCACCACCTGCGGGAGTCCCGCGACGTTGTACGTCAGCACGGAGAACGACCCGCCCCCGGCGGCGGCTTGCGCGCCTTGCGCGGCTTGCGCGGCCGGCGCGGTGATCAGGCCGCCCAGCGCGGCGGCCGCGCCGAGCGCGCCGCCGAGGACGGCGCGGACGAGGGGGTGGTGGAGGCGGGGCTTGGACATCGGTGCTCCGATCGGAGTACGACCACGGGGATCCGGTGCCCCGGAGCGTATCCGAGCGGACCATGAGCGCGTCAACACCGCCGACGGCCGCCCGCATAGCCTCTGACCTGCACTTTTACGAGGCCATGCCATGTTTCGCACAAAGGTTCTGTTAGCGTTAACAGACTGTTCTTTCCCGACGCCGCCTGACGCCGGGAAGGGACGGGGTGCCGGGTCCTCAGCCTCCGCACCGGCCCGGCGCCGTACCCTCCGACGGGTCGGCGCGGGTGCCGGGCGCCCGCCCCGGGCATAGCGTGGCCCACGGCGCCGCACCCACCGGCCGGTGCGCGCGGCCGCAACACCGGCTCCTTGGAGGTCAGTTCATGCGCGCGGTGACCTACGACTCGTACGCCCCCGACAACTCCCGGCTGCGGTACGGCGACGTGCCCGACCCGAAGGTCGGCCCCGGCCAGGTGCTGATCCAGGTCCGGGCGGCCTCCGTCAACCCGGTCGACTGGAAGGTCATGGCGGGCGGCCTGGACGGCATGATGGACACGGTCTTCCCCGCCGTCCCCGGCTGGGACGTGGCCGGCGTGGTCACCGCGGTCGGCCCCGACACCCCCGAGTTCGCCCCCGGGGACGAGGTGATGGCCTACGCCCGCAAGGACGTGGTGCAGGGCGGCACCTTCGCCGAGTACGTCTCGGTCGCCGCACCCGCGGTGGCGCGCAAACCCGCCGGGCTCGACTGGGCGCAGGCGGCCGGGCTGCCGCTGGCCGGACTCACCGCGCTGCGCAGCCTGGACCGGCTCGCGGTGGGCCCCGCCGACGTGCTGCTGGTGCACGGCGCCGCCGGCGGCGTGGGCAGCCTCGCCGTCCAGCTCGGCCGCGACCGCGGGGCCCGGGTGATCGGCACCGCCTCGGAGCGCAACCACGCGTACCTGCGCGAGCTGGGCGCCGAACCGGTGACGTACGGGGACGGCCTCGTCGAGCGGGTGCGCGCGCTGGCCCCCGACGGGGTGTCGGCCGTCGCGGACTTCGTCGGCGGCCAGCTGGAGACGACGCTGGCCGTGCTCGCCGACGGCGGGCGGCACATCTCGATCGCCGATCCGACCGTGGAGAAGCACGGCGGCCACTGGCTCTGGGTCCGCCCGGACGGCGCAAAGCTCGCCGAACTCGCGGCGGCCGTCGACCGCGGCGTCCTGACCGTCGAGGTCGCCGGCACCTTCCCGCTGGAGCGGACGGGTGAGGCCTTCGACGCCAGCCGCACCGGGCGCACCCGCGGAAAGCTGGTCGTCGTGCCCTGACCTCCCGCCGCCTCCCGCAGGCGGGAGCTCGAAGACCGGACCTAGGCTGGAGCCAGGTGCCGGAACCCCACCTCCGGCGTGCACGGCTGCCCGGACGGAGGCGCGCGTGGAGACGACTGGCGAGCGGGACGCACCCACAGCCGTTGTCGTGGTCGGCCCGGACGGCGTGGTGACCGGCTGGAGCGAGGGCGGACTGCGGTTGCTGGGCTGGCCGGCGGAGCAGACCGTCGGCCGCCCCGTGACCGACTTCCTGGTCGACCCCCCGCTCGGCTTCCCCGGCAGTGACGGCCCCGGAACCGACGGCCCCGGAAGTGACAGCCCAGGCGTCTCCCCCTCGGGCCTGGTCACCCTGCGCCACCGGAACGGCGCCCCGGTGGACGCCGTGGTGACGGTCCAGGCCCTGCGCGGCGCCGACGGCGGGGCCCTGGGCCGGGTGATGACCGTGCAGCGCTGGGACCGCCGGCCCGTGATCGCCGACCGGGCCTTCGAGCAGTGCCCCTTCGCCCTCGGCGTCTACGACCCCGACCTGCGGTTCCTCTGGGTCAACGACGCCGCGTGCCGGGTGATCGCGCACACCGAGGAGCAGATCCTCGGGGAGAAGTACCGCGAGCTCTTCCCCGAACTGCAGGGTGTCCCGTACACCGACAAGCTCTCCGAGGTGGCCAGGACGGGCGTGCCCGCGCGTCTCATCACGATCTTCCGTCCGCTGGGCAGCGACTACGCGAACGCCTGGGCCACCAGCATGTGGCCCGTCCGGGACGCCGAGGGCACGGTGCGCGCGGTCGCCAACTGGGGCTTCGACATGAGCGCCGAGTACTGGGCCCGCCAGCGCCTGCTCATCCTCAACGAGGCCACCCGGGGCATCGGCCGGACCCTGGACGTGATCAGCACCGCCCGGGAACTGGCCGAAACCCCGGTGCCGGGCTTCGCCGACCTCGTCACCGTCGACCTCTTCGACGAGGTGCTGCGCGGAGACGAACCGCCCTCGGCCACCGCCGTCACCGCCGGTGGGACCATCACGCTCGGCCGGGCCGCCCTGCACGGCGGGAGGCAGTACCCCGAGCCGCCCGCCGGATCCCCGGCCCCGGTCGGCTACGCCCCCGGTTCCGTCCCCGCCCGCTGCATGGCCGCCGGCACCTCCATGGTCCAGCTCGCCGCCGAGCCCAGCCAGGGCGGCGAATGGGCCTTCGGCCCCGGTCTCGCCGCCGACCCGGCGCACTGGCCGCCGGGCATGCCGATGATCGACGTGACCATCGCCGCCCAGGGGCTGACGGGCCGGATCACCGTGCCGCTGCTGGCGCGCGGCGCCGTGCTCGGCGTCGTGGCGTTCGCCCGCCGCGACCGGCCCGAGGCCTTCACGGCCGACGATCTGATCCTCGCCGAGGAGTTGGCCGCCAAGGCCGCCATCGCCATCGACAACGCCCGCCGGTACACCCGCGAGCACGCCCTCGCGCTGACCCTGCAACGTAGCCTGCTGCCCCAGCGGCTGCCGCACCACGGGGCGATCGACGTGGCCTCCGGCTATCTGCCCGCGGGAGCCGGCGCCGGCGTGGGCGGCGACTGGTTCGACGTCATCCCGCTGTCCGGCGCCCGGGTCGCCCTGGTCGTCGGCGATGTCGTCGGCCACGGCCTGCACGCCTCCGCCAGCATGGGCCGGCTCCGCACGGCGGTCCGCACCCTGGCCGACGTGGACCTGCCGCCGGACGAGCTGCTCACCCACCTGGACGACCTGGTCCTCCACCTTCCCGACGACCTCCACCCCGAACGCGG
This sequence comes from Kitasatospora sp. Ki12, assembly GCF_054601375.1. Classification (NCBI taxonomy): domain Bacteria; kingdom Bacillati; phylum Actinomycetota; class Actinomycetes; order Kitasatosporales; family Streptomycetaceae; genus Kitasatospora; species Kitasatospora sp. Ki12. Next base: position 133,824 of record NZ_BAAIHT010000003.1, read on the forward strand.
TGACGATCCGACCGGCGAGACCGGCGCCACCTGCCTGTACGCGGTGTACGACCCGGTGTCCCGCCGCTGCGCCATGGCGAGCGCGGGCCATCCGCTGCCGCTGGTCATCACCCCGGACGGCGCCGGCACCCCGATCGAAGCGCAGCCGGGGCCGCCGCTGGGCGTCGGCGGGCTGCCGTTCGAGGCGGTCGAGGTCGACCTGCCCGAGGGCAGTCTGCTCGCCCTCTACACCGACGGCCTGGTGGAGAGCCGTGAGCGCGGCGGCGAACGGGGGGCCGGCGACCTGCTCCGGCTGCTGAGCGAACCGGCCGCGTCGCTGGAGGCGCTCTGCGACACGACGATGAAGGCCATGCTGCCGGAGCACCGCACCGACGACGCGGCCCTGCTGCTCGCCCGCACCCGCGCGCTGGACCCCGACCACGTCGCCGACTGGGACATCGAGCCCGATTTCGAGCAGGTGGCGCACGCCAGGCGGCTGGCCGCCGAGCAGCTGGCCGTCTGGGGCCTGGAGGAGACGGCGTTCGTCACCGAACTGGTCGTCAGCGAACTCGTCACCAACGCCATCAAGTACGGCCAACCGCCCATCAGGCTGCGGCTGATCCGGAACGCCTCGCTGATCTGCGAGGTCTCCGACGGCAGTGACACCTCCCCGCACCTGCGCCGGGCGCGCACCTTCGACGAGGGCGGCCGGGGCCTGATGCTCGTCGCCCAGCTCACCCAGGGCTGGGGCACCCGGCACAGCACCAACGGCAAGACGATCTGGTGCGCCCAGACCATCGACGCGCCGTAGGGCGGTACGGGGACGGGACCGGGCAGGGCGGGGCAGGGCGGGGCAGAGTCATCGAAAGTTTCGGACAATCCATCGGCCTCCGGTGACCGCGGGACCGGTCCGAGGCCCCGTCAGCCGCTCCCGGGCGGGGCGGTGCTGCCGCGCTCGACCAGGCTGGTGGCCAGGTCCACCCGGAGCGTGCCGGGCCGCACCCCGCGGGCCAGGTCGATCGCCAGGCGGGCCGCGGTCTCGGCCATCTCGGTCAGCGGCTGGCGCACGGTGGTCAGCGGCGGGCCCACCCAGCGGGCCAGCGGCAGGTCGTCGAAGCCGACCACGCTGAGGTCCTCCGGCACGCGCAGCCCCCGTTCCCGGGCTGCCTCGTACAGGCCGAGCGCCTGCAGGTCGTTCCCGGCGAACACGGCGGTCGGCCGGTCCTGGAGCGCCAGCAGCTCCAGGCCGAGCCGGTGTCCCGACTCGTGGTGGAAGTCGCCCTCGCGGACCAGCTCGGGGTCGTACGGGATGCCCGCCATGTCGAGCGCCGCCCGGTAGCCGTCGGCCCGGGCCCGGCCGCACATCATCCGGGCGGGGCCGCCGATCAGGCCGATCCGGCGGTGGCCGAGGTCGAGCAGGTGCCGGGTGGCGGCGAGGCCGCCGTCCCAGTTGGTGGTGCCGACGGCGGGCACGTCCTGGCCGGGGTCCCCGGCCGGGTCCATCACCACGAACGGGATGCCCCGGCCGGCCAGCTGCTCCCGCTGGGAGCGGCTGAGGTCGGACAGCACCAGCACCACGCCGGTCGGCCGGCGGGCGAGCACCCCGTCGACCCAGGACTGGCCGGGGCTGAGCCGTCCGGCGGACTCGGAGAGCACAATGCTCAGCCCCTCCTCGCGCACCGCGTTCTCCACGCCCCGGATCACCTCCACCGCCCAGGCGCTCTCCAGCTCGTGGAAGACCAGCTCCAGCAGCGGGCTCGCCTGGCGGCCGCCCCCGCGCCGCCGGTAGCCGTGCCGGTGCAGCAGCTCCTCAACCTTCTCCCGGGTGGCCTGGGCGACGTCGGCCCGGCCGTTCAGGACTTTCGAAACCGTCGGCGCGGAGACCCCGGCCTCCTGCGCGATCTCGGCGAGCGTCGCCGCTCTGGTCACGGGTTCCTCCTGCGCTGCCCCTGCCGGGCGGACTCCGTCGTGGGTGGACGTACGGCAGGGATGCTAACCCGGGCGGGGGGTCGGGTCCGATCCTGCCGGAGGTCTTGACGGAGGGTCAGGACGGCCCTAGGTTTCCGACAACATTCGGAAACATACTCGAAACGTTCGACTCCCGCACGCCGCACCCCCACCCCGTAGCGGAGGAACCCCCCATGCGCCGATCGAACCGCCGGCTGTCCCTGCTCATAGCACCCGCCCTGACCGCCGCCCTGCTCGCGCTCCTCCCCGGGAGCGCCCACGCCGCCGACCTCACCGCCTCGGACAACGGCTTCTACGTCGACCCCGACTCCAGCGCGCAGCAGTGGGTGAACACCCACCGCGGCGACGGCCGCGCCCCCGCGATCCAGGCGTCGATCGCCAACGTGCCGACGGCGCGCTGGTTCGGCAACTGGAGCGGTGCCATCGGAACGGCGACCGGGGCCTACACCGGCGCGGCCGCCGCCACCGGCAAACGGCCGATCCTGGTGGCGTACAACATCCCCAACCGGGACATCTGCGCCGGCCAGTCCGGCGGCGGGGCGGGCAGCGCCGCCGACTACCGGACCTGGATCGCCGCCTTCGCCTCCGGCATCGGCAACCGGCCGGCCGTGGTCGTCCTCGAACCCGACTCGCTCGGCGACGAGAGCTGCATGTCCCAGGCTCAGATCTCCGAGCGAAACGGGCTGCTGAACGACGCCGTCGCGCAGTTCAAGGCCAAGGCCCCGAACACCTGGGTCTACCTGGACGCCGGCAACCCCGCCTGGCTGAGCGCCGACACCATGGCCCGGCACCTGGCCGCGGCGGGGGTGGCCGGTGCCCACGGCTTCTCCCTGAACGTGTCGAACTACGTCACCACCGGGGAGAACGTCGCCTACGGCAACGCGGTCAACGCGGCCCTGAGGTCGACGAAGGGCTTCACCAAGCCGTTCGTCGTCGACACCAGCCGCAACGGCAACGGCTCCAACGGCGCGTGGTGCAACCCGGCGGGGCGCAGGATCGGGACCGCCACGACGTGGGGCGGCGGCGCCGAGATGCTGCTGTGGATCAAGGTGCCCGGCGAGTCCGACGGCAACTGCGGCGTCGGCGCGGGATCCACCGCCGGACAGTTCCTGCCCGAGGTCGCCTACAAGATGGTCTACGGCTACTGACCGCGGACCGTTGAGGAGCGCCCCCGCCCCGGCCACCCCCGGGACGGGGGCGCTCGCCCGTGGCCGGCCACCAGGGGTGGAGGGTCGCGGAGCGGCCGGGCAGCCGTCTTCAGTCATCGGATGACTGATGGCGCGGCAGGCTCTGCGGGCCAACGGTCCGGCCGACAGTCTGGCCGACAGCGGGAAGCATCGGACCAAGAACATGGTCTTCGACGTCGCCTACCTCATCTGGTACCTCAGCCAGTACATGGTGCTGCGCCCCGGCGACGTCATCAACACCGGCACCCCGGCCGGCGTGGCCCTCGGCCTGCCCGGCACCCCTACCTCCGCGAGGGCGACACCGTCGAACTGTCCATCGACGGCCTCGGCACCCAGCGCCAGACGTTCACCAACGCGTGAAAGGCACCCCCTTGCCCGCAACCACTGCCCGGATCACCGCCCTCGACACCCCGTGGCGGACGACCCGGACGAGCAGTGGCACCGCGTCCTGGACGTCAACCTGATGGGCGTCGTGCGCACCACCCGGGCCGCCCTGCCCCACCTGCGCCGCTCCGCCCACGCCTCGGTGGTCAACCTCGGCTCCATCGTCATCACGACCGGCCTGCCCCAGCGCGGGTGAGGGAGGCGCGACGGCCGGCCGGGCCCCGAAGTCCGGAAGCCCCTGAGTCCGGAAGCCCTGAGCCCGGCCGAGCGGAGCCTCTATGCTGCGAAGATCAGATGACCAGAAGGGATGGGGCCGTGCCAGTCACCGACGAGGCGATCGAGAAGATCAAGGCCATGATCGTGAGCGGTGAGCTCCGCCCCGGTGCGCGGCTCCCGAAGGAGGCCGACCTCGCGGACCGGCTCGGTCTGTCCCGCAGCTCGCTGCGGGAGGCGGTCAAGGCCCTGTCGCTCATCCGGGTCCTCGACGTGCGCCAGGGCGACGGCACGTACGTGACCAGCCTGGAGCCCGAAGTCCTCATGGACGCGCTCGGTTTCGTCGTCGACTTCCACCAGGACGACACGGTCCTGGAGTTCCTGGAGGTCCGACGCATCCTGGAGCCCGCCGCCGCCGCAATGGCCGCCCGGCTCATGTCCGAGGAGGAGATCGCGGGCCTGGGCGAGGTGCTGGCGAGCCTGGACGAGGACGCGTCGCTGGAGGAACTCATCGCCAACGACATGGAGTTCCACCGCAGGATCGCGGCCGGGTCGGGCAACACCGTGCTCTGCTCGCTGATCGACGGCCTGTCCGGGCCCACCATGCGGGCCCGGATCTGGCGCGGGCTGACCGAGGAGGGAGCGGGGGCCGGCACCCGCCTCCAGCACCGCGCGATCTTCGACGCGATCGCCGGCCGTCGCCCTGAACTCGCCCACTCCTGGGCCACCGTGCACGTCGCCGGGGTCGAGCAGTGGCTCCGCGACACCCTCGGCGAGGCGGGATCGCCCCTCGGCTGACCGGGGCCGCGTGTGACGCCCCTCTCCGGGCGTCACACGCCGACGGCGCTCCCGCGGACCGTGCCGCGGCGGGCCGGGTCCACCGCTGCGATGTGGCGCCTCGCACCTGCCATCACTTGTCAGTACATGAACAAGTCGACAGGCGATACCTGCACCTGACTCGCGCAGTCCACCGACAGCGATCATTCCCGGACAGACGGAGCATCCATGTCACAATCCAACAGCCGGACAACTATGCCCACCGGGCCCGGTAGTTGCCGCCGAGGTCGATAGCGGGCCGCTCCCCCTCGTCCCTCTGCGCATCCCGAAGCCCGACCAGGGAATCCGGCAGCAGCCGGACAGCAGGCTCCAGCGGCTGCGCGACAACAAGCTGTCCATGTTCATCCACTGGGGCGTCCACTCCGTACCGGCTCAGGGTGAGTGGCACATGTTCGTGGCGAAGACCAAGCCGACCGCCTACCGGTCGCAGCACACCGGCACCTTCGCCGCCCGGTCGCAGTCCTTCGACCCCGCCGCCTGGGCCGCACCGGCCCGTGAACTGGGCGCCGGAGAAGTCGTTCTGACTACTCGTCACCACGACAGCTTCGCCCTGCGGCCCACCCGCCACCCCAACGCCTGGACCACCGCCGACGCCGCGTTCCCCGCCGGTACGGACTTCGTCGAACGCTACGCGGACGCCGTGCGCGCGACCGGACTGCGCGTCGGGTTCTACTACTCGCCGCTCGACTGACGCTCCCCCGGCAACTACGACGTGACCGGGGCGAACCCTCCGAGCCCCGCGCTCACCTCCGACTGCGTACTGCCCGGCAGCCCGTACCCGTGGAACTACGAGGGCACCGACGCGGACGGCTCCTTCTTCTGGGAGCCCGGCCGCTACCGCGATCCGGCCAACGACTGGCCGGTGGACGCCGCGTACGGCGAGAACGAGCCGGACACCGGCAAGCCGCTCGGGCTCACCGGCCTGATCCGCCGGCACCAGCCGGACGTGCCATCCAACCCGCGTTCGGGGTGGGTGGGCGACTACGACATCGACGAGGGGTTCGTGGTGCCGAGCGGGCCGATCCGCTTCGGCCGTCTGGTCCAGAAGGCGTTCAGCGTCTCCGCGACACCTGGGCGTACACCGGCGACCACGCCATGCCCTTCTCCTCGGCGATGGCCATGCTGGTCAGCTGCTTCGTCCGCGACACTGAAGGTCTACGACCGCCCCTTCCTGGACCCGTCCGTCCCCGCAGATTTTCACTAGTTAAGTGGTCCACAGTTCGGACGAATGAGTACTACTCATTTTGGCGTTGGTACTCAGCGAGTGGCCCGGAGGGTCGACGGAACGCGCATCGACCACCATCACCACGCATGCCACTACCTGGGCTTTCTGTTCTATCAGGGGTGCGTCCGGCTCGCCCGAGCCCGACGCACCCCTGTTTCACCGATGTTGCGCCAAAGAAAAATAGGGATGCCTATCGTCTTGACAGAGTTACTCTCGGACCTCGATAAATACCACTCATAAGGAGCAAGGGTTTTCAGGAGGGACACCACGCATGAAACCCCTACGCATCGGCGCACCGATGGTCAAGGCGCTCGCGGCGGCGACCGTCGTCTTCGCGGCCGCGCTGCCCGTACAGCCCGCCTACGCGGCCACCACGAACCTGTACGTCGACCCCGTCAACGGCAGTGACAGCAACTCGGGGACCAGTACCGCCGCGGCCTTCAAGACCATCCAGGCCGCCCAGGCCGCGGTCCGGGCCGTCAATGCGAACATGTCCGACGACATCGTCGTCAACCTGCGCGGAGGCACCTACCCCCTGACCGCGCCGATCACCTTCGGCACGAGTGACTCGGGCACGAACGGCCACACGGTCGTCTACCAGGCCTACAACGGTGAGACGCCCGTGGTCAGCGGCGGCAAGGCGATCACCGGCTGGACCGCGGCCGCCAACGGCGAGTACAAGGCGTCCGTCGGCTCCCTCAACTTCCGGCAGCTGTACGTCAACGGGGTCCGCGCCACCCGCGCCCGCTACCCCGACATCGGCACCGACTTCCAGCTGCAGGGCAGCGACAAGACCAACAAGCTCCTGAAGGTGCTCAGCTCGCAGGTCTCCAACTGGTCCAACCTCAACCAGGTCGAGATGATGCTGGAGACGCAGTGGGGTGAGAGCTTCCTGCGGCTGAAGTCGATCAGCACCGCGGGCGGCACCGCCAACATCTCGATCCAGGACCACGAGGCGGGCATCCTGTTCCAACGCCCGTGGCCGCAGCTCACCGACGGCTCCCCCCTGCACTTCGAGAACGCCCACGAGTTCCTCAACGAACCCGGCGAGTTCTACGTCGACACGGCCGCGCAGACCGTCTACTACAAGCCCCGCCCCGGCGAGTCCATGTCCACCGCCACTGTGCAGGCGCCGACGCTCGGAACGCTCTTCGACGTCAAGGGCAGCAACCTCGACAGCCCCGCCCACGACCTGCGCTTCTCCGGGATCACCTTCACCCGGACCACCTGGATGGAGCCGACCAACAACGGCTACCTCAACGGCCAGGGCGGCAACTACAACATCTCGGCCGACAACAGCAACAACCAGTTCGTCGGCCGTCCGCCGGCCGGGGTCCAGGCCGCGAACGCCGACCGCGTCTCGTTCACCGGCAACGTCTTCACGCAGCTGGGCGCCACCGCCCTCGACCTGTCCCACGGCGTCCACGACAGCACCGTGACCGGCAACTACGTCTCCGACATCGCCGGCAACGGCATCATGGTCGGCAAGTTCTCCGACCCGACGGTCGAGTACCACACCGTCTACAACCCGCCGACCACCCCGGCCGGTGAGGACGCCCGGGAGGTGGTCAAGAACGTCACCGTCAAGAACAACCTGATCACCCGGACCGGTCAGGACTACCTCGGAACCGCGGCCGTCAACGCGGGCTTTGTCAACAGCACCACCATCGACCACAACGACGTCTCCGACGCCCCGTGGGCCGGCATATCGCTCGGCTGGGGCTGGCAGTCGGCGGCCAACGCCGAGGGCAACAACAGCGTCAGCTACAACCGCATCGGCAACGTGATGAACCGGCTCTGCGACTCCGCCGGCATCTACCACCTCTCGAACGACCCGGGCACGGTCTTCAACGGCAACTACATCCACGACGTGGTGCGGTCCCCCGCCGCCTGCGGCTCGCCGGTGCACGGCATCTACCTGGACGAGGGGTCGAACAACATGACCGTCTCGAACAACGTACTGGCGCACACCGACGGATTCATCAACCAGAACCGCAACGGCACCAACGTCACGCTCACCAACAACACGACGTCCGGCGACGCGGTGATCAAGGCCTCCGGCCTCGAGTCCGGCTACCAGTGGATGACCCTGTGGCCCAACCTCGCCTGGAACAAGACCGCGACCGCCTCGTCGGTCTTCGGCACCGGCACCGAGCCCTCGAAGGCCGTCGACAACAACGGCGGGACCGGCTGGTCGCCGACCGGCAGTGACACCTCGGCCTGGTGGCAGGTCGACCTGGGCCAGTCCTACCAGCTCGGCCAGTTCGCGCTGACCACCCGCCAGGACCTCGACCAGTCCGAGACCCGCGGCAACTTCGAGGTCCGGGGCTCCAACGACCCGAACTTCGGCAGCTACACCGTCCTGGGACGCCAGACGAGCACCCTGCCGTTCGCCTCGACGCTCACCGGCGACATCGACGTCCGGCAGGCCTTCCGCTACGTGCGGGTCGCCAAGACCGACGGCGCGTACTTCTACATCACGGACTTCAGCGTGCAGCAGGCGGGCGGCGCGCTGGCGGCCTCGACCGGCGGCCCGAACACCAACCCGTCGACGTTCTACACCATCAAGAACGTCAACAGCGGGCAGGTCATGGACGTGTCCAACTTCTCCACCGCCGACGGCGCGAGCGTCACCCAGTGGCCCACCACCGGCGGCGCCAACCAGCAGTGGAACATCGTCCCGGTCAGCGGCCAGCTCTTCAAGATCGTGAACCGGAACAGCGGCAAGGCCCTCGACATGAACTTCTCCAGCCACTGGAGGGGGACCGCGGTCCAGCAGTACACCTACTCGGGCGGCAACAACCAGCTCTGGTACTTCGAGCCGACCAGCGGTGGCTACCTCATCCGCAACTTCGAGAGCCGGCAGGTCCTGGAGGTGGCCGGCGGATCGACGGCGAACGGCGCCACCATCGACCAGTCGATGGCCTTGAGCCAGTCCTCCCAGGCCTGGACCGTCCAGTGACAGGCTGACACCCCACTGACCGTGAGGCCGGAAAGCACTGCTCCAGCAATGCGATCCGGCCTCACCGTTTCCAGCAACGACTCACAGAAGAGGACACCCGCGTCATGCGAAAGTTCTGGGCTCTACCTCTGATCGCGCTCGTCACCGCCGCGCTCGGCGTGACGGCGACCGGCGCGGTCCCCGCCTCAGCCGCCTCCAGCACGCCCTTGCGGGTCATGCCGCTCGGCGACTCGATCACCTGGGGTCTGGGAAGCAGCACGGGCAACGGCTACCGGGGCCCGCTGTGGGACGGGCTCGCGGCGGACGGCCACCCGCTGGACTTCGTCGGCGCGGGGCGGAACGGCTCGATGTCCGACCCCGACAACGAGGGCCACTCCGGCTACCGCATCGACCAGATCGCCGCACTCGCCGACGCGTCGCTGACCCGCTACCGGCCCAACGTCGTGACGCTGGAGATAGGCACCAACGACTTCAACGGGAACTACCAGCCCACCACCGCCGGCACCCGGTTGAAGTCGCTGGTGGACCGGATCACCGCCGACGTCCCCGACGCGACCGTGCTGCTGGCCTCCCTGATCGTGTCCACCAGCAGCACGGTGGAGCAGTACCGGCCCGGCTACAACCAGGCCATCAGCCAGATCGTGAGCGACGCGCAGGCCGCCGGCAAGCACGTCGCGTTGGTCGACATGAGTGCACTGACCACGGCCGACCTGGCCGACACCCTGCACCCCAACGACTCGGGCTACCGGAAGATGGCCGACGCCTTCCGCCACGGCGTCCAGGCCGCGGACAGCGCCGGCTGGCTGAAGGCTCCCGCCCCCGCCCCCGCCAGCGTGCAGTCCGGAATCACCGGCAAGTGCCTGGACGTCAACGGCGCGAGCACCACGGACGGGACGGCCGTCCAGACCTGGGATTGCGGCGGCGGCGTCAACCAGCTGTGGTCCGCCTACACCGACGGCACCCTTCGTTCCTTGGGCAAGTGCCTCGACGCCGCGGGCTGGGGGACGGCTAACGGCACCAAGGTGCAGCTCTGGTCCTGCACCGGCGGTGCCAACCAGGTCTGGCAGCCCTACAACGGCGGCTACCGCAACCCCGCCTCCGGCCGCTGCCTGGACGTTCCGAACTCCTCCACCGCCGACGGGACACAGCTCGAGCTGTGGGACTGCAACGGCGGCTCGAACCAGAACTGGACCACGCTGACCGCCGGATGACGCCCGCTTCCGGGACCTGAACGCTTCCGGCGTCCCGAAACGCCGAGCGGCCCCCGCGCCGACCGTCCACTGTGGGCGGTGGGTTCGCAGGGGCCGCTGGGCTCGCCCGGGGCCGTCGTCAGGACGGTTCCGACGTCCCGGGACCGACGATGACGACGTCCAGGGTGCGGGGGCCGTGCACGCCCTCGACCCGGTTGAGTTCGATGTCGCTGGTGGCGGAGGGGCCGGAGATGAAGGTGAGCGGGCGGGTGGGGTCGAGGCGGGTGAGTGCCTCGGGGACGTCCTCCGCGATCTGCTCGGCGCGCACGACGCACAGGTGGTAGTCGGGGACGAGGGTGAGCGCCCGTCGGCCTTGGCCGGGGCCGGCGTCCAGGACGATGGTGCCGGTGACGGCGATGCCGACGGCGGCGAGGGTGAGGGTGCCGTCGAGGGCGTCCAGGCCGGGGACGTCCAGCGGCTCCGGGTGCCACTCCCAGGCGCCGGCCGGCAGGAGTTCGGCCGGGAAGCCGCGGGGCACGGCCAGGCGTGAGACGCCGCGCGCGGTGAGGGCGGCGGCGATGGTGTCGGGCAGTGCGGCGGGGTCGGTGCGGGTGACGGTGGCCCGGTAGTCGGCGACGCGCTCGGCGAAGAGCGCCACCCGGTCCTGTCCGGGCTCCAGGTGCGACCGGCGGTACGCCCGGGGTACCGGCACGTCGTCCGGGGTCTCCGCGGGCGGGACGTCGGCGAGGGCGGCCCGGATGCGGGCGAGGACGGCTTCGCGGCTGCTCATCGCTCCCCTTCCTTGTTCTTGCGCCACCAGGTGCGGAAGGACTCGGCGGGCGGTGCGGGGGTGTCGCGGCTGTCGGACCAGCCGTGCAGGGGGCCGGGCAGCCGGCCGATGCGCCCGTCCCGGGCGAGGGCCCGGCCGCCGAGCGAGGCTGCCTTCTGGGCGGCCGCGAGCAGGCGCGGGGAGTCCAGGACGGTGGCGGCGGCCTTCATGGCCAGGGCCTCCGCCGACCGTCCCTTGCTCTCGACGGCCTTGGCCCGCAGGTGTACCAGGAGCTTCGGGATGTCGATCTTCACGGGGCAGGCGTCGTAGCAGGCGCCGCAGAGGGTCGAGGCGAAGGGGAGGGAGGCCGCACTGCTCTTGATGTCACTGCCGACACCGACGAGTTGCGGGGTGAGGACGGCGCCGATCGGTCCGGGGTAGACGGAGCCGTAGGCGTGGCCGCCGGTGCGCTCGAAGACCGGGCAGACGTTGAGGCAGGCCGAGCAGCGGATGCAGGCGAGGGCCTGGCGGCCGGCGGTGTCGGCGAGGGTGTCGGTGCGGCCGTTGTCGAGGAGGACGAGGTGGAAGGCGGAGGGGCCGTCGCCCTCGGTGGTGCCGGTCCAGGTGGAGGTGTACGGGTTCATCCGCTCGCCGGTGGAGGACCGCGGCAGGAGCTGGAGGAAGACTTCCAGGTCCGTCCAGGTGGGGACGACCTTCTCGATGCCCATGACGGTGATCAGCGTCTCGGGCAGGGTCAGGCACATCCGGCCGTTGCCCTCGGACTCGACCACGACGACGGTGCCGCTGTCGGCGACGGCGAAGTTGGCGCCGGAGACGGCGACCTTGGCGGTGAGGAACTTCTGCCGCAGGTGCCGCCGGGCGGCTTCGGCGAGTTCCGCCGGGTCGTCGCCCAGCCCCTCGGGCGCCGGCTGGCCCCAGTGGCCCATCTCGGCGGCGAACAGGTCGCGGATCTCGCCGCGGTTCTTGTGGATGGCCGGGACCAGGATGTGCGAGGGCCGGTCGTCTCCCAGCTGGACGATCAGCTCGGCGAGGTCGGTCTCGTACGCGGTGATGCCGGCCTCGGCCAGGTGCTCGTTGAGGCCGATCTCCTGGGTGGCCATGGACTTGACCTTGACCACCTCCGACTCGCCGGTGGCGCGCACGAGTTCGGTGACGATCCGGTTGGCCTCGGCCGCGTCCGACGCCCAGTGCACGGTGCCGCCGGCCGCGGTCACCGACGCCTCCAACTCGACCAGGTAGCGGTCGAGATGACGGGCGGTGCGCTTCTTGACCGCCTCGGCGGCCGTGCGCAGCTCCTCCCAGTCGTCCAGCTCCGAGGCCACCGCGAGCCGCTTGTCCCGGATCGTGGAGGTCGCGCGCTTCAGATTGGCCCGCAGCTGGGTGTCCTTGAGCGCGCTGCGGGCGGCGTCGGGGAAGGAGGGCGAGCCCAGCCAGACGACGCCGCGGTCACGGTGACTGCTCATCGTGCGCCTCCGTCGGTGGCGGCCAGGATCTCGGCCAGATGCATGGTCCGCACCGTGGCGCCCTGCCGGGAGAGGCCTCCGCCGATGTGCATCAGGCAGGAGTTGTCGGCCGTGCAGAGCACCTCGGCGCCGCTGTCCAGGACGCCGCGCGCCTTGTCGGCGAGCATGGCGGCGGAGGTGTCGGCGTTCTTGACGGCGAAGGTGCCGCCGAAGCCGCAGCACGCGTCGGCAGCCGGGAGCTCGACCAGGTCGAGGTCCTTCACCGCCCGCAACAGGCGCTCCGGCCGGTCCCCCAACCGCAGTCCGCGCAGCGAGTGGCAGGTCGGGTGGTAGACGACCCGGTGCGGGAAGCGGGCACCGACGTCCGTGACACCGAGCACGTCGGTCAGGAACTCGGTGAACTCGTGCACCCGGGGCACCACCTCCGCCACCTCGGCCCGGAGCCTGGCGGTGCCGTGCTCCTCGGCCAGCACCGGATGGTTCTCGCGCACCATGCCGGCGCAGGACGCGGAGGGGGTGACCACCGCGTCGTACGCGCCGAAGACCCGGGCGAAGCGCTCCACCAGCGGAACGGCCTCGGGCCGGTAGCCGGTGTTGACGTGCATCTGCCCGCAGCAGGTCTGGTCCAGCGGGAACTCCACGGTGTGGCCGAGGCGTTCCAGGACGCTCACCACGGCCTTGCCGGTCCCGGGGAACATGGTGTCGTTGAAGCAGGTGATGAACAGCGCGATCCGCATCACTCCTCCTCGGCCGGGGTCGGGACGTCCGGCGGGAGCAGTGCGCGGTCCTTGAGTTCCGTCCAGAGCGCGTCCGGGACGTGGTGGCGCAGCATGGCGGCGGCGTCGCGGACCTCGGTGGCGTTGCGGGTGCCGACCAGGACGGAGGCGACGGCCGGGTGTCCGAACGGGAAGCGGAGCGCGGCGGCGCGCAGCGGCACGCCGTGGCGTTCGCAGATCTCCTTCAACTCCAGTGCCCGTACCAGGACTTCGTCGGGCGCGGCGGCGTAGTCGAAGGTGGCGCCGGGTTTCGGGTCGGCGAGCAGGCCGGAGTTGAAAACGCCGCCGACGACCACGCCGACGCCGTGTTCGGTGGCGAGGGGCAGCAGTTCGTCGAGTCCGCGCTGGTCGAGGAGGCTGTAGCGGCCGGCGAGCAGGACGGCGTCGATGTCCGTCTCGCGGACGAAGCGGGCGGGAAGCTCCGCCTGGTTCATGCCGACGCCGATCGCGCCGACCGTCCCTTCGGCGCGCAGGCGTTCCAGCTCGGGGTAGGCCTCGGTGAGGGCCTGGTGCGCGTGGTTGTCCGGGTCGTGCAGGTAGACGATGTCGATCCGGTCCAGGCCGAGCCGTTCCAGGCTCTCCTCGATCGACCGGCGCACACCCCCGGCGCTGAAGTCCCAGACCCGGCGGTGCGTCGCGGGGACCGCGAAACCGCCGTGGGCCAGGTCGTCCCCCTCGCTGGAGCCGGTGGGCTCCAGGAGCCGGCCGACCTTGGTGGAGAGCGTGTACTCCTCGCGGGGCATGCCGCGCAGCACGGTACCGAGCCGCCGCTCGGACAGGCCCAGACCGTAGTGCGGGGCGGTGTCGAAATACCGTACGCCCGACTCCCAGGCGGCGACGACGGCCGCCTCGGCCTCTGCGTCGGTCACCGGGGTGAACAGGTTGCCGATCCCCGCCGCACCGAACGCCAGCTCGCTGACCGGTACCTTGCCGCGGCCCAGTGGCCGGCGACGCGGGCTCATGGCTGGGGCTCCGGTCGCAGGCGCAGGTTGGCCATGCCGCCGTCGACCTGCAGGGTGATGCCGGTGGTGCTGCCGGCGGCCGGGGAGGCCAGGTAGGCGATGGCTGCGGCCACCTCTTCGACGGTCACCATCCGCCCGTGCGGCTGGCGGGCGTTCAGGGCGGCGCGTTCGGCGGCCGGGTCGTCGGCGGCGTCCAGGAGCCGGGCGACCCACGGGGTGTCGACGGTCCCGGGGCTGACGCAGTTGACCCGGATCCCCTCGCGGACGTGGTCGGCGGCCATCGACAGGCTCAGGGCCAGGACCGCGCCCTTGCTCGCCGCGTACAGCGCGCGCTGGGGCAGACCGGTCGTGATGACGATGGAGCCGAGGTTGACCACCGAGGCGTGGGCGGAGCGGCGCAGGTGGGGCAGGGCGGCCCGGGTGGTGCGCACGACGCCCATCAGGTTGACGTCCAGGACGCGGTGCCACTGCTCGTCCGGGTCGTCCGCCACGGTGCCGACCGCGCCGATGCCCGCGTTGTTGACCAGGATGTCGATCCCGCCGAGGACTCGGGCCGCCGCCCCGACGCTGGTACGGACCGAGGCGTCGTCGGACACGTCGGTGGCGAAGCCGAGCAGCGGCTCCGGCAGCGCCCCGGGATGGAGGTCGAGGACGGCCACCCGCGCACCGCGCTCGGCGAGCAGGGACGCGGTCGCCAGACCGATCCCGGACGCACCACCGGTGACCAGGGCCGACAGTCCGGCGAGGTCTGTCGTCGTCATGCCTGCGGCTCCTCTCGGCGGGTGACGCGGATGCCGTGGGTGTCGAGGGCGGTGATCCGGGCAGTGGTTGCGGGCAAGGGGGTGCCTTTCACGCGTTGGTGAACGTCTGGCGCTGGGTGCCGAGGCCGTCGATGGACAGTTCGACGGTGTCGCCCTCGCGGAGGTAGGGGGTGCCGGGCAGGCCGAGGGCCACGCCGGCCGGGGTGCCGGTGTTGATGACGTCGCCGGGGCGCAGCACCATGTACTGGCTGAGGTACCAGATGAGGTAGGCGACGTCGAAGACCATGTTCTTGGTGTGGCCGTCCTGGCGGGGCTCGCCGTTGACGGCCAGGCGCAGTCCCAGGTCCTGGGGGTCGCCGAGCTCGTCCGGGGTGACCAGCCAGGGGCCGAGCGGGTTGAAGCTCTCGCAGGACTTGCCGAGGTCCCATTGCGCGGAGAACTCCAGCTGGAACTCCCGCTCGGAGACGTCGTTGCTGATCGCGTACCCGGCGACGCACCGCGCCGCCTCGGCGGGGTCGGCGAGGTAGCGGGCCTCACGGCCGATGACGACCGCGAGTTCCACCTCCCAGTCCGTCTTCACCGAGCCGCGCGGGATCAGCACCCGGTCGAAGGGGCCGACCACCGTCGACGGGTCCTTCAGGAACACCACCGGCCGCTCCGGGACGGCCGCCCCGGTCTCCTCCGCGTGGTCGCGGTAGTTGAGGCCGACACACACCACCTTGCCCGGACGCGCCACCGGCGCCCCGACCCGCAGCCCGGCCGTCTCCACCACGGGCAGCGAACCCTCCGCCAACGCCGCCCGCACCCGCTCGATCCCACCCGAGGCCAGGAACGCCCCGTCGACATCACCGGTCAGCTCCGAAAGCGCGAACACCCGGCCGTCCTCAGCGAGGACCGCCGGGATCTCCTCGCCCGTCGCCCCGATCCGAAGCAGTTTCATGGTGACTCCCAACTAGACATCAGAACAGATCTTCTATCGATACGGGTGGAACCGCCGTCAGCGCCGGACGGCGGCGGAGGCACCCGCGACCAGCGCCTCGACCTCGGCGATCGAGGCCATGGCGACGTCTCCGGGCGTCGTCATGGTGAGGGCGCCGAGGGCCGTTCCGTAGGCGAGGGCCCGCTCCAGACCGGCATCGGCGAGCAGGCCGTGGATCAGGCCGGCGGCGAAGCCGTCACCGGAGCCGATCCGGTCCAGGACGTGCAGTCCGGGCATCGTGGGGCCGGTGACGTGACCGGTCTCCGCCGACCAGGCGGCCGAGCTCCAGTCGTTCACTCCGGCCGAGGGGACCTCGCGGAGGGTCGTCGCCAGCACCCGTGCCCCGGGGAGCAGGCCGGCCACCGAGGCCAGCGCGTCCGGCACCTCGTCGGCGCCGAAGCGCTCGGCCCCGGGGTGGCGGCCCGCCATCCCCAGCGCGCCCACGACGACGTCGGCGTGCCGGGCGAGCCGCAGGTCGGTCTCGCGGGCCCGTTCCGGTCCACCGCGGTCGGCCCAGAGGCTCGGGCGGTAGTTGGGGTCGTAGGAGACGGTGACACCGTGGCGGCGGGCGGCCGCCATCGCCTCGTCGGCGACGTCGACGGTGGTGTCGGACAGGGCGGCGAAGATGCCGCCGGTGTGGAACCAGCGCACCCCCGCCGCGAAGACCGTGTCCCAGTCGACGTCCCCGGCGCGCAGCTGGGACGCGGCTGTGTGGGCGCGGTCGCTGACGCCGAGGGCGCCGCGGATGCCGAAGCCCCGCTCGACGAAGTTGAGACCGTTGCGGGCGGTGCGGCCGATGCCGTCGTCGGGCACCCAGTGGATCAGGGAGGTGTCGACACCGCCCTGGAGGATCAGGTCCTCGACGAGCCGGCCCACCGCGTTGTCGGCGAGCGAGGTGACGACGGCGGTCCGCCGGCCGAAGCAGCGCCGCAGCCCGCGGACGACGTTGTACTCGCCGCCGCCCTCCCACACGCGGAAGGTCCGGGCGGTGCTGATCCGCCCCTCCCCCGGGTCGAAGCGCAGCATGACCTCGCCGAGCGCCACCACGTCGGTCATGGCGTCCCCACCTCCACGGCCTCGGCCGTCAGGCGGCGGATCTCGGTGTAGGCGCCGGCGTCCAGGTGCGCGGGCGTCGCCATCCAGCTGCCGCCGACGGCGAGGACGGCGGGCTCGGCGAGGTAGCCGGCCAGCCGGCCGACGCCGATCCCACCGGTCGGCATGAAGCGCACGCCCGGGAAGGGCGCCGCGAGCGAACGGAGCGCCCGCAGGCCGCCGATCGTCTCGGCCGGGAAGAGCTTGACGGTGTCGAGGCCGGCCCGCAGGGCCCGCATCAGCTCGGTGGCGGTGGCGATGCCGGGCACCACGGGCACCCCAAGCTCCCGGCACGTGGCGACGACGTCCTCGTCGAAGCCGGGCGAGACGATGAACGCGGCCCCGGCCGCCACCGCGCGTTCCGCCTGCTCGGGGTCGAGGATGGTGCCGGCGCCGACCGCGAGGCCGCCGTGGGCCGCCATCGCCTTGAGCACCTGCTCGGCGTCCGGCGTACGGAAGGTGACCTCGGCGCAGGTGGCGCCGCCCGCGGCGAGCGCCTCGGCCAGCGGGCCCGCGGTGGCCGGTGCGCGCACGCTCAGCACCGGCACCACGCGGGCGCCCGCCAGGACGGCGGCCAGGTCGCCGGTCATCGGCCCAGCCATCCGCCGTCGACGGGCAGGACGGTGCCGTGGACGTAGGCGGCGGCGTCCGAGGCCAGGAAGACGGTGGCGCCGGCCAGGTCGTCGGCCCGGCCCCAGCGTCCGGCCGGGATCCGCTCCAGGATCGCCTTGCTGCGCGCCGGGTCGGCCTGCAGCGCCTCGGTGTTGTCCGTGGCGATGTAGCCCGGCGCGATGGCGTTGACGTTGACGCCGCGGCCGGCCCACTCGTTGGCCAGCGCCTTGGTCAGACCGGCGACGCCGTGCTTGGCGGCGGTGTAGCCGGGGACCGTGATGCCGCCCTGGAAGCTGAGCAGCGAGGCCGTGAAGATGATCTTGCCCTGGCCGCGGGCCACCATGGCCGCGCCCACCGCCCGGGACAGCGCGAACTGCGCGCTCAGGTTGACCTGGAGCACCAGGTCCCAGTCCTCGTCCGGGTGTTCGGCGGCCGGTGCGCGGCGGATGGTGCCGGCGTTGTTGACCAGGATGTCCACCGGCCGTTCGCGGCCGGCGAGGTCCGCGCCCAGGGCCCGCACCGCGTCCGGGTCGGCGAAGTCGGTCCGGATCGCCTCGAAGGTGCGGCCCGCGGCCAGGACGTCCTTCTCGACGTCGCTGCCGGTCTCCTCCAGGTTGGCGCTGACGCCGATGACGTCCGCGCCGGCCTCGGCGAGCGCGCGGGCCATGGCCCGGCCGATGCCGCGCCGGGCGCCGGTGACGACGGCGAGCCTGCCGGTCAGGTCGAAGACGCTCATGCCGAAACCTCCTGGGTGTCGTCGGTGCAGTCCACGAGGATCTTCATCACGTCGCCGCCCTCCAGGGCCTCGAACGCCGCGGGTGCCTCGGTGAGCGGCACGACCTTGCTGATCAGCCGCTCGGCCGGGATCGTGCCGTCGGCGACCAGCGCCACCGCCCGCTCGAAGTCGCAGCGGTCGTACAGCCGGGCCCCCACCAGGGTGAGCTCGCGCCAGAAGAAGCGGTGCAGGTTGACCTCGCGGGGCCGGGGGTGGATCGCCACCAGGCACAGCCGGCCGCGTACGCCCAGCACCTCCACCGCGGTGTCGACACCGGCCGCCGCACCGGACACCTCGAACGCGACGTCCGCGCCCGCGCCGCCGGTCCACTCCCGGACCGCCTCGACGACGTCCCCGTCCGCCGGGTCCCAGGTGGCCAGCCCGACTCCTCGGCCAGCTTCCGCCGGTGGGCGCTCAGCTCCACCACCCGGACCTCGGCCCCGGCCGCCCGCGCCACCAGCGCGATCAGGATCCCGACCGGACCGCCGCCGACGACGACGACCCGCTCACCGGCCCGCACCCGGCCCGCCCGACATCGTGCACGGCCACCGCGGTCGGTTCCACCAGCGCGGCCCGGTCCAGCGCCAGCGACTCCGGCAGCCGGATCAGCGTGTCGGCGGGGACCGTCCAGCGCTGCTGCATCGCGCCCGGCGAGTCGATGCCGATGAAGTCCAGGTTCTGGCAGACGTGCCGGTGGCCGCTCAGACACGCGGGGCAGGTGCCGTCCCAGCGCAGCGGCATCACCGTCACCGCGTCCCCGGGCCGCCAGTCCTCCACCCCGGCGCCGACCTTCAGCACGCGGCCGGACATCTCGTGGCCCAGGACGGCCGGCGCGGCGACCCGGGCGTCCATGTCGCCGTGGAAGATGTGCAGGTCGGTGCCGCAGATCCCGACGTACGCGGGAGCCAGCAGCACTTCGCCGGGGCCGGGCTCGGACGGCTCGACCGGAGCCGTGTCCAGCGTACGAGCGGCCGTGTAACGGACAGCAAGGGTCATCGTGATTCCCGAGTCTCTTCGGTACGGGTGAGGCGGTAGAAGGCGGTCGCGGTGCCCGCGAGGACCGCCGAGGTCTCGTCGGCGGAGCATCCGTCGAGCAGTTCGTCCACGGTGGCGGCCCAGCGGTTCCAGCCCCCGGCGAGGTTCGCCACCGGCCAGTCCGAGCCGAACATCAGCCGGTCGGCGCCGAAGGCGCTCAGCAGGACGTCCCAGGCCGGGCGGATGTCGGCGGTGGTCCAGGTGTCGTGGTCGGCCTCGGTGATCAGGCCCGACACCTTGCAGACCACCTGGGGGTGCGCGGCCAGCTCCCGCAACCGGCTTTCCCAGTCCGCCAGTTCGCCGCCGGCGAGGTCCGGCTTGCCCGCGTGGTCGAGCACCAGGGGCAGGCCGGGGAGGCGTTCGGCCAGCCGGACCGCCTGGTCGAGCTGGTGGCTGCGGACGAGCACGTCGTAGCCCAGCCCGCGCTCCCCGACCGCCGCCAACCCGCGCTCGACGTCGGCGCGTTGCAGCCATTCCGGGTCCGGCTCGCCCTGGACCAGGCTGCGCAGCGACCGCAGGAAGCCGCCCCCCGGTCCGGCGAGCAGCCGGTCGAGCTCGTCACCGACCGCGGGGGACGTGAGGTCCACCCAGCCGACCACGGCCTCGATCAGCGGGTCCCGCTCGGCGAGCGCGAGCAGGTCCTCGGTCTCGGGCACGTCCGGCACGCACTGCACGACCACCGTGCCGTGCAGCCGGCGGCCGGCCACCTCCCGGGTGGCGGTGGTGCGCAGGTCCTCGGGGGTGAACGTACGGCGGATCGACGTCAGGGCCGGGTCGTCGAGCCACGGCTGCGGGCGCTGCGCGAGGTCCCACAGGTGGTGGTGGGCGTCGATGAGCACGGGCGGCGGGGTGGAGGTCACTTGGGGGCTCCGGGTGGGATCGTCTGGAGTGGGCCGGTCAGTCGGCGGTGGGCTCGCCGGGTTCGCCCAGGTGCCAGATCTCGGGGAGTTCGGTCCACTGGCGGGAGTCGCCCCGGTCGGGCCAGGGCTCCTGGCAGGGGTCGGTGCGCTTCCACCACTCCTGGGTCACCGGGTCGGCCTCGAGTTCCGCGATGTCGGCGTCGAAGTCCTCGCCGTGGTACTCGAAGTAGGCGAACAGCACGTCGCCGTGGAGGTAGATGCTGTAGTTGCGGATCCGCGCCCGGTGGAGGGCCGCCTCGACTCCGGGCCAGACGGCGGAGTGGAGTTCGAGGTACTCCTCGCGGTACTCGGGCCGGAGCTTGATGGTCTGGGCGAAGCGCCTCATGCGGATTCCTCCGATGTTTCGGCGTTCGGCACGTCGGCCGGGGTACCGAAGGGTGAACGATAGCTGGGCGTACGGGTGCGGAGCTCCAGCCGGAGCGTCAGCCGGATCCGGGTGGACGCGGGCAGCCGCACCGTCAGGTGGGCGCCGTCACCGGACGTCTTCGCCTCGCCGACCACCGGCTCGGTGTGGCCGTAGTCGTACATGTCGCCGATCCAGCCCTCGTCCGGACAGGTCGTGTACCGGACCGAGGTGATGGAGTGCTCGGCAAAGGCGCCCGCCTGAATGATAATCATCCGATCTTTCTCTGGCGAGAGGTTCACCAGCTCGACCGTGGTCGCCTCGGGGTCGATGGACGTGACCAGGGCGGCCACGTCCTGCGGCAGCCCCGCGCGGCGGGCCTGCGCGTCGTGGTACCGCAGCCGGGCCTGCTGGAGACCGCCGTTGTAGAGCACCTGGGGGCCGCCCCAGGTCAGCTGGACCAGGGCCTCGGTGGCCACCGGATTGCACTGCTGCCACACGTGGATGTCGGCCTCGTCGACCTCCAGGTCGCGGTAGCGCTCCATCCTCCGCAGGCGGTGGCGGACCTGTGCCTGGGCGGCGGCGAGGATCCGCTCGGGGTACTCCGGGTCGTCACCGGCGAGGAAGGCGAACCACGCCTTCTCGTGCCCGGACTCCTCCTTGGCCCGGAACGACCGCACGGTGCTCCAGTCCAGCTCGTCCGCCTCGCGCAGCCGTTCTATCCGGGCGCGGTCGGCCTCGGAGGCGGAGTGGTGCCACAGCGCCATCGGCACCGGCAGGGTCACCGGGTTGTAGTCGAACCAGCCCGAGTCGTTGCGCCGGAACGGGAGGTGGAGCGTCGGCTTGTCGGCGTCCCCGGCGAGTTCGACCGCCCACTTGGACTGGAGGCTGGAGTCCGCCTCGGCGAAGGGCATCAGCTTGGCCCGGGAGATCATCTCGTCGAGCGAGGTCCCGACCATCGCGAGGTAGTCGTCCTCCCCGGTGGACACCGCCGCGGCTATGGCCGCCACGCAGGCCGCGTGGCCCACGCTGTGCCAGCCGTGCGGCCAGGACCAGCCGTAGTGGCCGCCGTACCAGCGGCCTTCGAGCCGGCTGCCGACGACCCCGTCCGGGCCTGCGTTGTCCGGGATCAGACCGCCGTTCGCCTCGGTGCGCTCCCGCCAGGCACCGACGTACTCGACGATCCAGTCGCGGTAGCGCTGCTCGCCGGACAGGATCCAGGCGTTGAGGACCAGCCCGGCCACGGCGAGATTGACGGCGGTGTCGCCGACGCCGATCCGCTCCCGCATCTGGGCGCCGAGCCGCGGGTCCGCCGAGAGCGGGTACGGGCCCTCCTGTGCCTCGGGCAGCCATTCGAGCGGATAGCCGTAGGTGTCCGCCTCCTTCTGCAGCCACGGGTAGACCTCGCCGTCGGACACGCCCCGGCGGTCGGGGTCGCTGCCGTTGTGCGGGCGGGTGACGATGCGGTGCGCGGGGTCGTAGTTGCCGTGGACCGGGTCGACGTACAGCTCGGCGAACCGCAGGGCGCGCTCCGACCAGCGCTCGGGGTCGGCCATGCAGAGGAAGTAGAGCAGCAGCAGGCTCTCGCCCTGGTGGAACCAGTCGTAGCCGCGCTCGTACTCGTCGCGGAGCATGTCCAGTTCGGTGAGGTGGGCGGTGACCCCCTCCCAGTGCTTCGCGCTGGCGGCCAGGAGGTCGTCGGCGCCGCCGAGGAGGTACAGCTGCGGCCAGTTGAAGAAGACCTCGTAGAAGTCGTCCACGCCGTCACGGGTGGTCAGCTGCCCGGTGTAGTTCAGCCGGCCGTCGGGGCCGGTGAAGTCACGGGCGAACTGCCGCCAGCCGTGGTCGAGCAGGTCGAACAGCGCGCGCTGCGCCAGCGCCCAGCCGGGCGGTTCGAGCAGCGGCACCGAGGCCTGGATCTCGACTGGGGAGGCTGCGGCGTCCTCGCCCGGGGAGCGGTCGGTGGAACTGGGGGACATGGGGAGGATCTCCGATCGGGGGGACGGCACGGGCGTCATTCCTTGGTGGCTCCGGCGAGCATCCCGCTGACCAGGAAGCGCTGGGCGAAGAGGAAGACGACCAGGACCGGGGTGATGGCCACGAGGGTCGCGAGGGCCAGCTGCGGGCGCTCGATCGCGAGCGAACCGGCGGTCGGGTTGAACTGCGGCACGCTGCTGAGCAGGTTGCCGACGCCGACCTGGACCGGCATCTGGTCGTCCTGGGGGAGCATCACGTAGGGCAGGAAGTAGTTGGTCCAGTTGGCGACGAAGCTGAAGAAGCCCACGAGCGCGATGACCGGCGTGGCCAGCGGCAGTGCGATGTGGCGGAAGACGCCGAACTCCGAGCAGCCGTCCATCCGTGCGGCCGCCAGCAGGTCCTTCGGCACGGCGGTGGTGAAGTAGATGTACGTCAGGTACACCCCGAACGGGTAGAACGAGTACGGCAGGACGATCGACCACATGGTGCCGATCAGGTGCGCCGCGTTGACCTCCAGGAAGAGCGGCACCACCAGCGTCGCGGTCGGCATCAGCATGACGACCAGGGTGGTCACCAGCAGGGTCTTCCGGCCGCGGAACTCGGTCATGGCCAGCGCGTACCCCGCCGGCACCGACACGCAGAGCGTGATGACCAGGGAGACGACGGCGTACAGGGCGGAGTTGCCCAGCCACTGGAGGATCGCGCCGTCCTGGAAGGCGGTCAGCGAGTGCCAGTTGTCCGCGAGCGCGCCGAAGGAGCCGAAGGAGAGCGGGTGGTCGTGGACCAGCTGCTGGTCGGTCTTGGTCGCAGCGAGGAGGAGCCAGACCACCGGCAGGACGAAGAACACCACGAACACCGTCAGGATCGAACCGGCCAGCAGCCGGTACGACATCTCGCCCACGGATCGGTGGGCCCGCCGCGACGCCCGGGGTGCGGTTCGGCTCATGGCGCTCGGTTCCCGTTCGGTGCGTGGCGCGGTGGCGGCCGGGGTGGCGTGAGTCTCAGTCGGCATCGAAGAACCTCGATCGAGCGACGAAGACGCCGGCGACCGACACGCTCACGACCAGGAGCTCCATCGAGACCGCTGCGGCGCCGTTGACGTTGTTCAGCTGGAAGGCGAAGTCGTAGGTCAGCTGGTTGAGCGAGTAGTCGCGGCCGGCCACGCCCACGCTGGCCAGGGAGAGCAGCTGCGGCTCGACGAAGAGCTGGGCGCCGCCCGCGAAGGCGAGGATCACCATGTAGACGATCCACTTGCGGAGCATCGGGATCTGCACGTGCCAGGCGGTCTTCCAGGCGCCCGCGCCGTCGATCCGCGCGGCTTCCAGGACGTCGCTGGGGATGTTGTTGAGCGCGCCGTACATGACGACGATCCAGCCGCCCGCGCCGGTCCAGAACGCGATGACCGTGAACAGCACCGGCAGGTTGCCCGGGGCGATGACCTGGCCGAAGGTGTCGAACCCGAGGGCCCCCAGCAGCGAACTGACCGGGCTCACCGTCGGATCGAGCATGAACAGCCACACCAGCACGCTGGCGGCGCCGGCCAGCGCCCCGGGGATGTAGTACAGGAAGCGGAGCGCCTGGCTGATCCGACCGGAGGACACGCGGTGCAGCAACAGCGCCAACGCCACCACGAACACCACCAGCGAGACCAGCCAGAACAGCAGGTAGAGCGCCACGTGGCCGAGTGCGTCCACGAACCGGAAGTCCTGCGCCGTGGTCACGAAGTTGGTGAAGCCGGTGAACGAGCCCCCCGCGTCGGTGAACGCGAAGTAGATCGCGTAGCCGATCGGGAGGACGCCGAAGGCGATCAGGAGGAGTACGTAGCCGGCGACGAAGGCCGGGCCGGCCCAGCTCCGGCCGGCGCCACGAGGACGCCGGCCGGAGCCGGCCGGGGAGACGGTGGTGGTCACTGGGAAACCTTGTATCCGAACGACTGGGCGTGCTTGACGATCGAGTCCTGCCAGGCGGGCAGCAGGGAGGTGATGGTCTGCCCCTGGGTCAGGCCGGGCTTGACCGTGGCGGCCCAGACTCCCTCCTGGCTGAACTGGCCCGAACCCCAGCCCGGCCACACCTGGGAGGAGGCGTCCTTGAGGGCGCCGAGGTCACCGGCGAAGTAGCCGGAGGCCGCCTGCGCCTTGAGCCACTCCTCGGCGGCGGGCGCGTAGGCCGGGAAGCCCGGGGACTTCTGAGCCTGGTAGGCGTTGTCGGTGGTGACCCACTTCAGGAAGTCGGTGGCCGCCTTGAGGTGGGTGGAGTGCTGGGAGACCAGCCAGGTGCCGCCGCCGACGTTGCCGGTGGTCGGCTCGGTGTCGCCCTGCCACTGGGGGATCGGGGCCACGCCGATCGTCTTGTCCGCGATCTTGAGGGTGTCCTTGAACACCGCGCCGCCGAACCAGGCCGGGCCGGGCATGAGCAGCACCTTGTCGGCCTCGTTCTTGGCGAAGTCGGTGCTGAACACCCCGCTGATGGACATCGACTTGTTCTTGATCAGCCCGTCCATGAGCTTGGCCATCTTGGTGCAGTTCTCGCCGCCGGTGTTCACCGTGACGGCCTTGGGACCGGTGATCTGGTTGGCCCCGCACTTGCTCGCCCAGAGGTAGATCTCGGGGGCGAAGGAGTCGCCGGCGTCGCCCACCAGGTAGCCCGGGTGCTCGGCGGCCACCTTCTCGCCGAGCTGCTGGTACTCCTCCCAGGTCTTCGGGACGGTGTAGCCGAACTGCTGCATCAGCGGCGCGTTGTACCAGAGCACCGCCTGCGAGAGGTCGTTGCGCAGACAGTAGACGGTGCCGTTGACCGTACACACGTCGTTGGCGCCCTTGGCGAAGCCGCTCAGGGTGTCCGCCGGGATCAGGCCCTTGTCGAGCGGCGCCGCGAAGCCGGCGTCGACCGCCCAGCTCGCCTCGTTGTTCTGGGAGCTGAAGACGACGTCGGGCCAGCCCTTGCCGGTCCGGTTGAAGAGCTGGACCTTGGTCTGGAGGTAGTTCGAGCCGTTGGCGTCACCGTCGTAGGAGACGATGTCCAGCTTCACCTCCGGGTGCAGCTCCTGGTACTGCTTCGCGGCGGCCAGCCGGGTCGCGTCGACCCAGACGGTCAGCGCGCCGTCGGTCTGCGCCGCCTGGGCGAAGCCGTCCTTGGTGGTCTTCCCGGACGAGCCGCTGCTGCTACAGGCGGACACGGTCATCACCAGAGTCGCCGCGCAGGCGGCGAGCAGCACAGCTCGTCTCTTACCGGACACTGCTACCCGGCCGACCTGAGGCTTGTTGACGGTCATCATCGACTCCACTGCAGAGGCCCCGAACTGGTCGGGAGGTGGGGGGAGGGCGACGCCGGGCCGTCCCGGTCCGGCGTCGGATACCGAAGGGCTGCCGTTCCGCTGCCGCCCTGGGAGACAATTAGCCGCCCTATCGCGCGGCTCGTCAAGAGTTCACACAGGCTTATTCAGATCGATTTCAGACCGACTTCCCAGGCCTGTAGGTGCACTAGCGCCATATAAGGGCATCTCTGTCCGCTTTGCGTCCCCAATTCTCGCCACCAGGCCCCCCAAAATGAGTCGGACTCATTACCCCCTGCGGTACGCTGGTCCAGCTCCGCAATGATCAGTCTCCGCTCGTGCCCCTCCCCCGGAAGGCAGGACAGATGAACGACACGCCCACGCCCCAGGCGGCCCTGCCCGCGCAGGCGCCCCCCGCTGTCGCGGCAGCGGGCAACGGCTCGGGCGAGGAGCGGCGGGACTACCGGCCCGGGTACGAGATCGTGTCGGAGCAGATCCTCGAGTACATCGCCGAGGCACGCCTGGCACCCGGCGACCGGCTGCCCACGGAACACGACCTGGCCAAGACGCTGAACACCAGCAGAGCGGTCGTGCGGGAAGCCGTGAAGATCCTCTCCGCGCTCGGCCGGGTGCGGGCGCACAAGGGACGCGGGCTGTTCGTCGCGGACGACGAGGGCATGCTCATCACCAGCCGCTGGGGCGGGTTCTTCCGCCCCGTCGACCTCGACCACGTCCTGATGCTCTTCGAGTTCCGCAAGGTCCAGGAGACGGCCGCCAGCAGTCTCGCGGCCACCCGTGCCACCCCGGCCGAGCTGCGCACCATCGAGGTCGCCATGCAGCAGTGCCGGCACGGGGTCCTCCACGGCCAGGTGGACGTCTTCAACCAGGCGGACGACGACTTCCACACCGCCGTGGCCACCGCCGCGCACAACACCTTCCTGCTCAGCGCGGTGCGCGACGCCCGCCGGCTGCAGCGCCAGTCCAGCGCCATCGGCATCCACGACATGCTCGGCGAAGGCGCCAAGGCCGCGGTCGAGGAGCACGAGGCGATCTACCGCGCCATCCGCGACGGTCGGCCCGACGAGGCGGCCGCGGCCACGACGGTGCACCTCGACCGGACGCTGGAGGACTACCGGCGGGAGATCCAGCGCCGCCTGTTCGGCGACCGGCCCTAGGTTCGGGCGAGGGACCCCGGGCGCCGGAGGACGCGCCGCCCCGGTCGGGATCACGGGCGGCGGGCGGCCCGGCGGCCGAAGTCGTCGTGGCAGAGCAGGACTTGCCCCAATGCGGCCTTGTCCGTCAGTGACACGGCGCCAACGTAGCAGGTGATCCCATGTCCTGAAAGGGAGCAGGAATCGCCACCCCGAGGGACGGGCACCAAGTGCCGTCCAATTCGGCGGTTTGACAAGGTTTTTCGCAACTTACGCCGCAGGCCCCCTGGACGCGCCGCGCACTACTCCGTTAAATCCGTCCCATGGCTCGCGATGTGAACGCTCACACCCAGCAGCGCTTCCCGCGCCGCACCGTGCACCTGGACTTCCACACCGGCCCCGACATCCCCGACGTGGGACGGGACTTCGACCCGGTGACCTTCGCCCGGGCCTTCCAGGAGGCCGACGTCGACAGCGTCACCCTCTTCGCCAAGTGCCACCACGGCCACCTCTACTACGGCACCGACCGGCCGGAGCGCCACCCCGGCCTCTCCCCCGACCTGGACCTGCTCACCGAACAGGTCGAGGCCCTGCGCGCCGTGGGCATCCGCACGCCGATCTACCTCTCCCTCCAGGTCGACGAGTACGCGGCCCGCGAGCACCCCGAGTGGATCGCGCTCGGCGAGGACCTCAAGCTCGCCCGCTGGAGCACCTCCGCCTTCGAGGCGGCCTGGAACATCCTCGACATGTCCAGCCCCTACGCCGACTACTTCGCCGACCAGCTGGACGAGGTGCTGCGCCGCTTCGCACCCGTCGACGGCATCTTCATCGACATGTGCTGGAACCAGCCCAGCGTCAGCCGCTGGGCGGTGGACGGGATGCGCCGCGAGGGCCTGGACCCGGCCGACCGGGACCACCGCAACCGCTACGCCGACCTCGTGGCCAAGCGCTACATGGCCCGCTACTCCGCGATGGTCGAGAAGGCCCTCCCCGCGGACGCCGTCCAGGGCGCCTGGTACAACAGCCGGCCGAAGACCGGGCTGGCCGAGGAGCAGCAGTACCTCAAGCACGTCGAGATCGAGGGGCTGCCCACCGGCGGCTGGGGCTACGCGTTCCTGCCGTACGTGGCCCGCTTCGTCCGCCCGTTCGGGCTGCCCGTCCTCAGCCACACCGGCCGCTTCCACGAGAGCTGGGGGGACAACGCCGCCCTCAAGCCCCGGGCGGCGCTGCTCTACGAGACCACCCAGATGCTGAGCCACGGCCTGACCGGCGGCGTCGGCGACGTGCTGCACCCGCGCGGGGTGCCCTCGCGGGCGGCGTACGAGCTGATCGGCTCGGCCTACGGTCACATCCGGGCCTGCGAGCCGTTCCTGGACGGGGCCCGGGTCGTCAGCGAGGTGGCCGTGGTCGTCGACCCCGCTCTCGGCGACAACCCCGGCGCGAGCAACATCGGCGCGCTCCGGGCGCTCCAGCAGCTGCGCGCCCAGTTCGACATGGTCCCGCCGACCGCCGACCTGAGCGGGTACCGGGCCGTCGTGGTGCCGGAGAGCACCCCCGTCGACGACGCCCTGGCCGAGCGCCTGGGCGCGTACCGGCGGGCCGGCGGCGCCGTGCTGCTGGTCGGGCCCGCGCTGCTCAGGAACGGCACCGAGCCGACCCTGCCCGACCTCCCGGTCGAGGACCTGGCGCCGGCCCCGGCCGGCGAGGACTTCCTCTCCTGCGAGGGCGTGCCCGGCGTCCCGGAGGACTTCCCGGTCATCAGCCACGGCGCCCGGCTGACCGCCCGGGCACTGCCCGGCGCCGACGTCCTGGCCCGGGTCGTGGCGCCCTACTTCCCGCGCTCCTGGGACCGCTTCTGCGGCCACTCCTACACTCCCCCGGCCGACCCGACCGACGAGGCGGCCGTCGTCGTCGGCGACGGGGTGGCGGCGGTGACCGTGTCCCTGCTGGAGGCCTTCCACGAGCACGGCCTGGAGGCGTACCGCCACCTGCTGGGCGCGGCCCTGGACCGGATCCTCCCGGACCCGCTCGTCCGCGCCGGCGGGCCGGTCCACCTGGAGACCACCGTGCAGCGCACCGCCACGGGCACCGTGCTGCACCTGGTCAGCTTCGTGCCGGCCCGTGAGACCCCGGAGCTCGACCTGGTGCACGACCCGTTCCCGCTGCTCGACGTCCCCGTCGCCCTCCGGCTCGCCACCGCGCCGCGCTCGGTGCGGCTGCAGCCCTCGGGGCAGGAGCTGCCCTGGCAGCACGACGGCGAGTACGTCCACGTGCGGGTCACCACCCCGGACGGGCACGCGATGGTCGTGGTCGAGCACGACTGACCGCGCGCCGGGCCCGGTGCACCAGCCTCTCGGTGCACCGGGCTCTCGGTGCACCGGGCTCTCGGTGCACCGGGCTCTCGGTGCACCGGGCTCTCGGTGCACCGGGCCCCACCCGTCGGGCCTCGGGTCAGCCCACCGGGAGCAGGGTGGGGTCCGCCATGATCCGGCGGATCGTGGTCTGCGCCGCGCCCAGCACGGGTCCGCGCCGCCCCAGGGCGGACGGGCGCAGCGCCGCCGGGGCCCAGGGCCGGACGGTGACCCGCTCGGCGAGTTCGGCGCGGACGGAGGGCAGCAGCCACTCGGCCAGTTCGGCGTAGGTGCCGCCGAGGACGAGGCCGTCCGGGTCGATGAGTTCGACGGCGGACGCGAGGGCGAGGCCCAGGGCGCGGCCGGCCCGGTCCAGCGCCGCCAGGGTCGGGGCGTGCCCGGCACCCGCCCGCTCGGCCAGCAGGGCGACCGGGTCGCCGGCCGCCGGATCGCCGGCCGCCACGGAGCCGGCCGGGCCCGGGCCGGGCGGCGTGAGACCGGCCTCGCGCAGTACGGCCGCCTGGCCCGCGTACTGCTCCAGGCAGCCGCGCGCGCCGCAGGCGCACCGGATTCCGTCCGGGTGGACGGGGATGTGGCCGAGTTCGCCGGCGAAGCCGCGGGCGCCGCGGAACACCTGCCCGTCGATGACCAGGGCGGCACCGATCCCGGCGTCCGCGGAGACGTGCACGAAGGTCTCGACGGCCTGTTCGGCGTTCCAGTACTCGGCCAGGGCCCCGAGGTTGGCCTCGTTCTCCGGCTCGGGCGCGGTGTCCGGGTCGGGCCAGTGGTCGGCGACGCCGACGGTGTGCCAGCCCAGGTTGGGCGCGCGCTCGACCCGTCCGGCGGGTTCGTTCGGCACCACCCCGGGCACGGCCAGGACCCGGCCCTCGACGCTCAGCCCGAGGCCGCGGGCCTCGGCCTCCGCCTCGGCGGCCAGCTCGGCGGTCGCGGCCAGCACCTCCCCGGCTGGCCGGCCGGCGTTCGCCCGTTCCACCCGGCGCCACACCCGGGGTTCGCCGCGCAGGTCCACGACGCACGCGGCGAGGTGGGTGACGCCGACCTCCAGGCCGAGGCCGGCCGGGCCCTGGTCGCGCACCGACAGCGCGCGTCCGGGGCGGCCGACCCGTCCGTCGGGCGCGGTCTCCGCCTCGGTCAGCGCGCCCCGGCCGATCAGTTCGTCGACCAGCGAGGAGACGGCCGCCCTGGTCAGGCCGACGCGGACGGCGACGTCCGCACGGGACAGCGGGCGGGTGAGCGGGTTGTGCGCGGCGACCGCGCCGAGGACCACCGAGAGGTTGCGCCGCCGCATGTCCTGCTGCGACGCGGGCCCGTTGCCCTGGCTGTTCCTCGCTCTGCCGACCACTGTCACGCGCGCGCCCCTCCTACCGGTCCCCGGCCGGGGCTCCCTGCAAGGCCCCGGCCCGACGCAGGGTATCGCTGATCCGTTCGAGTGCGTCCGCGTCCCGCGCCACGGGCTCCAGCACCGGGCCGTCGGCGGTGCGCCAGCGGCGTGCCACCGCGTCGGCTGGCTCGCCGGTGAGCAGGGCGGCGGCCTGGGCGGCCGCGCCGAGCGCGACCAGCTCCTGCGCGGCGGGGATCCGGACGGCCCGGCCCGAGAGCCGCAGGACGGTCCGCTGCCAGGCCCGGCCGCGGGCGCCGCCGCCGATCAGCAGCAGCGGCTCGTCGCCCGCCGGGTCCTCGCCGCCCGCGCGCAGCACGTCGTCCAGGGCGGTGAGCAGGGCGTGGGCGGCGCCGTCGTAGGCGCCTTGGAGCAGCTCCCCCGGCGTGGTGTCGTGCCGGAGTCCGTGGACCAGGCCGGACGCGCCGGGCAGGTCGGGTGTGCGCTCGCCGTCCAGGTAGGGCAGCACCACCACGGTGCCGCCCTGCTCGACCTCCTCGCGCCCGCGTCCGAGCAGGGCGGCGACGCGGTCGACGGCGAGGGTGCAGTTGAGCGTGCAGGCGAGCGGCAGCCAGCCGCCCAGGGCGTCGGCGAAGCCGGCGACCGTCCCGCTCGCGTCCACCGGCCGCTTCCGGCCGACGGCGTAGACCGTCCCGGAGGTGCCGAGGCTGAGCACCGGCTGCCCGGGTCGCAGGCCCAGCCCGAGGGCGGCGGCCATGTTGTCGCCGGTCCCGGCGGCCACCAGGGCGCCCTCGCGCAGCGCCGTCCCGGGGCGGACCACGCCGGCCGGCGCGCCCGGCACCAGGACCTGGGGCAGCAGGGCCGGGTCGAGGCCGATGCGGTCGAGGATCTCCTTGTCGTAGCCGTCCGGCCCCCACCAACCGGTTCCCGAGGCGTCGCCGCGGTCGGTGACCGCCTCCCCGGTCAGCCGCTCGGTCAGGAAGTCGTGCGGGAGCCGGACGGCCGCGACGCGGTCGGCCGCGACCGGCTCGTTGGCGCGCAGCCAGGCCCACTTGGGGGCGGTGAAGGCGGCGGTCGGCAGGCTGCCGGTGCGCCGGACGATCTCCGCCGGGCCGATCCCGGCCCGCAGCGCGGCGGCCTGGGGGGCGGACCGGACGTCGTTCCACAGCAGCGCGGGGCGGACCGGTGCCCCGGCCGCGTCGAGGGTGACCAGGCCGTGCTGCTGGCCGCCGATCGAGACGGCGGCCGCGCGCTCGGCCCAGCCCGTCCCCGCGACGGCCTCCCCGAACGCCCGCCACCACTGCTCGGGGTCGCTCTCCCGGCCGGCTCCCTCGCTGACGGTGTGCGGGGCCCGGCCCTCGCCCAGCACCGTGCCCGTGTCGATGTCGACGGCGAGGGCCTTGGTGGACTGGGTGGAGCTGTCGACGCCGATCACGACACGCTGCTCAGCCATGCGTTCCTCCGATGGGGGTTCCTTCTGACGTCCCGGCATACTAATTTGTTGAGAGCCCTGACAAACACCCCCGCGCACCGATCCGGAGCCGCTCCATGTCCAACGACCCGCTCGCCCCCACCCCGGCGCACAAGTTCACCTTCGGCCTGTGGACCGTCGGCTGGCAGGGGCGCGACCCCTTCGGCGACGCGACCCGCCCCGCCCTCGACCCGGTCGAGACCGTGCAGCGGCTGGCCGGACTCGGCGCCTACGGCGTCACCTTCCACGACGACGACCTGATCCCCTTCGGCTCGGACGACGCCACCCGCGAGGAGACCGTCAAGCGCTTCCGCGCCGCGCTGGACGCCGCCGGGCTGAAGGTCCCGATGGCGACCACCAACCTGTTCACCCACCCCGTCTTCAAGGACGGCGCCTTCACCGCCAACGACCGCGACGTACGGCGCTACGCGCTGCGCAAGACGATCCGCAACATCGACCTGGCGGCGGAGCTCGGTGCCTCGGTCTACGTCGCCTGGGGCGGTCGCGAGGGCGCGGAGTCCGGTGCGGCCAAGGACGTGCGCACCGCGCTGGACCGGCTGAAGGAGGCCTTCGACCTGCTGGGCGAGTACGTCGAGCAGCAGGGCTACGACCTGCGGTTCGCGATCGAGCCCAAGCCCAACGAGCCGCGCGGCGACATCCTGCTGCCCACGGTCGGCCACGCCCTGGCGTTCATCAACGAGTTGGAGCGCCCCGAGCGGGTCGGCGTCAACCCGGAGGTGGGCCACGAGCAGATGGCCGGGCTCAACTTCCCGCACGGCATCGCCCAGGCCCTGTGGCACGACAAGCTGTTCCACATCGACCTCAACGGCCAGTCCGGCATCAAGTACGACCAGGACCTGCGCTTCGGCGCGGGAGACCTCCGGCAGGCCTTCTGGCTGGTCGACCTGCTGGAGTCGGCCGGCTACGACGGCCCCAAGCACTTCGACTTCAAGCCGCCGCGCACCGAGGACTTCGACGGCGTCTGGGCCTCGGCGGCCGGCTGCATGCGCAACTACCTGCTGCTGGCCGAGCGCTCCCGCGCCTTCCGGGCCGACCCGGAGGTGCAGGCCGCGCTGACCGCCTCCCGGCTGCCCGAACTGGCCCTCCCCACCGCCCAGGACGGCCTGGCCGGGCTGCTGGCGGACGGCTCCGCCTTCGAGGAGTTCGACGTCGACGCCGCCGCCCGGCGCGGCATGGCCTTCGAGCAGCTGGACCAGCTGGCCATGGAGCACCTCCTCGGCGCCCGCTGAGACCAACCGGTCACCCGACCCGGCGGGCCGCCCGTACAACCGGGCGGCCCGCGAAGGCGGCGTTACGCCACGCGCGCGGCGCGCCCGGGCGCCCGGCCGCGGCCCGAGGAGCCCTGCTGGCCCCGGCCGGCGGAGCCCTGCTGGTCGCGGCCGGTGGTGGTCCGGGTGTCGCCGGCGCCCCGGCCGGGGCCGCCACCGCGTCGGCCGCGCCCCGTGGACGGGCCGCGGCGCGGCCGCTCGACGACCGGGTCGGCGATCACGGTGGGAATGCCGGTGGGCACCCGGGCGCCGGTGATCCGGGCCAGGTCCTCGCCGCCGGCGCTGACCCTGGTGGTGACGGGGGTGATGGCGGCTGTCGTCATCATCCGGGCCATCCCGCGGCGCTGGTTGGGCAGCACCAGCGTGACGACGGTGCCGGACTCCCCGGCCCGGGCGGTGCGGCCGCCCCGGTGGAGGTAGTCCTTGTGGTCGCCCGGCGGGTCCAGGTTGACGACGAGGTCGAGCCCGTCGACGTGGATGCCGCGGGCCGCGACGTTGGTCGCGATCAGGGCCGTGACCTCGCCCGTACGGAACTGCTCCAGGGTGCGGGTGCGCTGCGGCTGGGACTTTCCGCCGTGCAGGGCGGCGGCCTTCACCCCGTTCGCGAGCAGGTCGTCCACCAGGCGGTCGGCGCCGTCCTTGGTGTCGATGAACATGATCACCCTGCCCTCGCGGGAGGCGATGTGGGCGATCGTGGCGTTCTTGTCGAAGTTCTGCACGTGCAGCACGTGGTGCTCCATGGTGCTGACCGCTCCCGCGGACGGGTCCACCGAGTGGGTGACCGGGTCCGAGAGGAAGCTCCGCACCAGGCGGTCGACGTTGCGGTCCAGGGTGGCGGAGAACAGCATGGTCTGCCCGCCCTCCGCGACCTGCCCGAGGAGCTCGGTCACCTGCGGCAGGAAGCCCATGTCGGCCATCTGGTCGGCCTCGTCGAGCACCGTGACGGCGACCCGGTCCAGCCGGCAGTCACCGCGCTGGATCAGGTCCTTGAGCCGCCCGGGGGTGGCCACCACGACCTCCGCCCCGCGGTTCAGCGCCCAGGCCTGGCGGCTGATCGACGTCCCGCCCACCACGCTCGTCATCCGCAGGCGCACCGCGTGGGCGTAGGGGGTGAGCGAGTCGGTGACCTGCTGCGCGAGCTCGCGGGTGGGGACCAGCACCAGGGCCAGCGGGCGGCCCGGCTCGGCCCGCTGCCCGGCGGTGCGGGCCAGCACGGCGAGGCCGAACGCGATGGTCTTGCCGGAGCCGGTCCGGCCCCGGCCGA
This sequence comes from Kitasatospora sp. Ki12, assembly GCF_054601375.1. Lineage (NCBI taxonomy): Bacteria > Bacillati > Actinomycetota > Actinomycetes > Kitasatosporales > Streptomycetaceae > Kitasatospora > Kitasatospora sp. Ki12. The sequence continues at coordinate 168,411 of NZ_BAAIHT010000003.1, forward strand.
GGACGTCACGGCCGGCCAGCGAGTTCGGCAGCGTCGCGGCCTGGATCGGGAACGGCTCCGTGACGCCCTGGCGGGTCAGCACCGACAGCAGCGCCTTCGGCATGTCCAGCTCGGCGAAGGAGGCCACGGGCGGCAGTGCCGGAGTGGTGCTCACCGGCATCGCGAACTCGCCCTGCGGGGAGCCACCCCCTCGCCCGCCCCGGCCGGAGGGGCGCCGGCCTCCGGCGGGCCGGTCACCGTAGAAGGACCCTCCACCGGACCGGGAGGCGGCGTTGTGGTGCGAGGAGCGACTGGAGCGGTTCATGCGGGAGACCTTCCTCGGGCGGCACGTCACGAGGAAGGCTCCTCGGCGCGGGGCGCCGGGCGGAGACCGCAAGGGAACGGGCCGGAAAATGTGACGGGCGGAGCGTGAACGGTGGAACCGTGCGGCACGCCGTCTGCGGTCGGCGCTCACCGCGGAAGGCGGGAGCGAACGGCCTCGAACCGTGAACTGTCACGGCAGGGCGCCGATCCGGACGCGGCGCTGTGCGTCTCGCGTGGGGATGGCCGCCGGTGGCGGAGCCATGGGGCCTGAGCGGCCGGGGGAAAGCGTCGTGGCGCCCACGCCGAGGGGCCCGCACCGGGCATGTGCGCGGTGCGGGCCCCTCGCTGTCAGGCGGGTGCCGTGGCAGTAGAACTACAGCGGGCGAATGTTCTCGGCCTGCGGGCCCTTCTGGCCCTGCGTGACGTCGAACTCGACCTTCTGGCCCTCGAGCAGCTCACGGAAGCCGTTGGCGTTGATGTTCGAGTAGTGGGCGAAGACGTCGGGGCCGCCACCCTCCTGCTCGATGAAGCCGAAGCCCTTCTCCGCGTTGAACCACTTCACAGTGCCATTAGCCATAAAGAAATCTCCTTCAAAGGGTTGTTCGAAGCCACGCACACCGCGGGCTTCGAGTCACCGCATGGAGCGCCCACCCGGGGAAGAGCCGGGAAACAAAAACGCGCCTGCAATACATCAGCAGGCGCACACAAAGTTCATGGGAACCACTACTGCAACTAAGTCGACTGTAGCAGGCCGCCGCCCGCCGCGGCGGGATGTTCCGCGCCCGGTTCCGCCGCGGCCGGCCCCCGGGGCAGCCGCTCCGGGCCGGGCGGACCGTGAACACGCGGCAGTGGCAGGCCCCTTGGGCGCGTGCCCGCGCCCCGGCGGGGACTTTCCGCGGGTTCGGCGCGCCCGCCCCGCCGGCGCGATTTTCACGGTCCGCGCCGGAAATTCCCTCCGCCGGACATTCCCGTGGAAGGCGCTCCTGGCCCGTATCGGCGGGATTGTGCGACCGTCGCCCCCGGCCCGGACCGGCGGTGAGAAAAGGGCGGGGCCCCGCGCGCCCGTGCGGGGGCACGCGAGGCCTCGCGTCGGGGCCGGCTCAGACCGGGAAGGGCAGGTCCCCGAGCGGGATGACGGACGTGCGGGTCTTCGTCGCGACCCGAGGAACGTGAAAGGGGGCGGCGGGCCCCTGCCGGCCCACCGCCCCCCGTTCCCCTCGGCGGGGCGTCCGCTTACTCCGCCGAGAAGCAGTAGACCGTCATCGACCGGAACACCTCGCCCGGGCGCAGGACGGTGGAGGGGTACTCGGGACGGTTCGGTGAGTCGGGGAAGTGCTGCGTCTCCAGCGCGATGCCCGCGTACGCGTGGTAGGGGCGGCCGGAGGGGCCGGTCAGCGAGCCGTCGAAGTGGCTGCCGGTGTAGACCTGGAGCCCCGGCTCCGTCGTCAGGCACTCGACCCGCCGGCCGCTGGCCGGGTGGCTCAGCACGGCGACCTTCCGGAACCCGTTCCCGGCGAGCACCCAGTTGTGGTCGAAGCCCGCGCCGGCCCGGCGGACCTGCGGGTCCGCGTCGGCGACGCGCTCGCCGATCACCGCCGGCTCGCGCAGGTCGAAGGGCGTGCCGGCGACCCGGGCGACCGGGCCGACCGGGATCAGCTCCCCGTCGACGGGCAGGTACCCGAGGGCCTCGACCCGCAGCAGGTGGTCGAGCACCGTTCCGCTGCCCTCGCCGGCCAGGTTGAAGTACGCGTGGTTGGCGAGGTTGACCACCGTCGGGGCGTCCGTGGTCGCCCGGTAGCCGATCCACAGGGCGCCGGCCGGGTCGAGCAGGTACGTCACCTCGACGGTGAGCGCCCCCGGGAACCCCTGGTCGCCGTCGGGGCTGTGCAGCCGCAGCCGGACCCCGGCCCGCCGGCCTTCCCGGACGGGAGTGCCCTCCCAGAGCCGGGTGGCGAAGCCGTCCGGGCCGCCGTGCAGGGTGTGCCCGGTGGCCTGGGTCGCCAGCCGGTGCGTCGTGCCGTCGAGCGGCAGCAGGCCGTCGGCGATCCGGTTGGCGTACCGGCCGACCGTGGCACCGAGGTAGGCGGCGTCGCCGAGCAGGTCCCCGACGTCCTCGCAGCCGAGGACGACGTTCGCCCGCCGGCCGTGCCGGTCCGGCGCGTGCAGGGCCTGGAGGCGGGCCCCCAGGTCGAGCACCTCCACCGTCAGGCCGTCCGGCGAGCCGATGATCCAGCGGGTGACGGGCCGCCCGTCCGGGAGGGTGGCGGCGGCATCCTGGCAGACCGACAGTTCACCCTGGGAAACGAGTGCTTCTTCCGGCACGGGGTTGCTCCGTTCCTCGGGGACCGTGGACTGCGGGACTGGGGACTGCGCGGGACCGCGGCACTGCGGGCATCGGTCGGGCGGCCGGCACCGGTGACGCCCGCCCGGGGGGACGGGCGTCACCGGTGCCGGCCGCGGCGGGGTCAGAACCCCTGGGCCAGCCGGTGGTAGGCCTGGTTCCAGCGCAGTTCCTTGGTGAACCGGCGGATGTTGGTGTCGTCGTCGATCACCAGCAGCTCCACGCCGATCATCTCGGCGAGGTCCTCCAGTTCCTCGACCCCGAGCGCGCCGGAGAGCACGGTGTGGTGCGGCGCGCCGGCCGTCAGCCAGGCCTCGGTGGAGGTGTGCAGGTCCGGACGCGGCCGCCAGACGGCCCGGGCCACGGGCAGGTTGGGCAGCGGCGCCGGCGGCTCGACCACGTCGACCTCGTTGGCGACCAGCCGGAAGCGGTCGCCGAGGTCCGCCAGGCCGACCACCACCGCGGGGCCGGGCTCGGCGTCGAAGACCAGCCGGACCGGGTCCTCGCGCCCGCCGATGGAGAGCGGGTGGATCTCGCACGAGGGGGTGGCCGCCGTGATGCTCGGGCAGACCTCCAGCATGTGGGCGCCGAGGATCAGCTCCCGGCCGAACTCCAGGTGGTAGGTGTAGTCCTCCATGAAGGAGGTGCCGCCGGGCAGTCCGGTGGCGGCCACCTTGAGGGTGCGCAGCAGGGTGGCGGTCTTCCAGTCGCCCTCGCCGCCGAAGCCGTAGCCGTCGGCCATCAGCCGCTGCACGGCGAGGCCGGGCAGCTGGCGCAGCCCGCCGAGGTCCTCGAAGTTGGTGGTGAAGGCCTTGAAGCCGCCCTTCTGGAGGAAGCCGCGCAGGCCGAGCTCGATCCGCGCGGCGTACCGCAGCGACTCGTGGCGCTCCCCGTCGGCCCGCAGCTCGGGCGCGAGGCGGTAGACGTCCTCGTACTCCTTGACCAGCGCGGTGACGTCGCCGTCCGCCGTCGCGTCCACGGCCTCGACGAGGTCGTTGACGCCGTAGGTGTTGACGGAGACGCCGAAGCGCAGCTGGGCCTCGACCTTGTCGCCCTCGGTGACGGCGACGTCGCGCATGTTGTCGCCGAAGCGGGCGAGCTTCAGGTCGCGCAGTTCGGCGCGGCCGGCGGCGGCGCGGGCCCAGCCGGCGACCCTGGCGGACACGGCCGGGTCGCTGACGTGCCCGGCGACGGTCGTGCGCGGCACCCCGAGGCGGGACTGGATGTAGCCGAACTCGCGGTCGCCGTGGGCGGCCTGGTTCAGGTTCATGAAGTCCATGTCGATGGTCTGCCAGGGCAGTTCGACGTTGGCCTGGGTGTGCAGGTGGAGCAGCGGCTTCTGCAGGGCGTCCAGGCCGGCGATCCACATCTTCGCCGGGGAGAAGGTGTGCATCCAGGCGATCAGGCCGATGCAGTCGTCGGCCGAGTTGGCTTCCAGACAGACCCGGCGGATCGCCGCGGCGTCGGTGAGCACGGGCTTCCAGACGATCTCGACCGGCATCGCGGCGTCGCCGTCCAGGGTCTCGGCGATCCGCTGGGACTGCCCCGCGACCTGGCGCAGCGTCTCCTCGCCGTAGAGTCCCTGACTACCTGTCAGGAACCAGACCTGGCGACCCTCCAGGGGCTTCTTCATGGGGTGGCTCCTCACCGGGCCTGGGGCTGGCCGTAGACGTTCTGGTACCGGAAGTTGAGACTGTCGATGTCCGCCTGGGCGATCGGCAGCGGCTCGCCGAGCTGGCGGGAGAGGTGGACGGTGCGGGCGACGTCCTCGCACATCACGGCGGCCTTGACCGCCGCCTTGGCGTCCTTGCCGATGGTGAACACACCGTGGTTCTGCATCAGGACGGCGGGCGAGCGGTGGCCCTTGAGGGTGTCCACGATGCCCCGGCCGATCGAGTCGTCGCCGATCAGGGCGAAGGGGCCGACCGGGATCTCGGCGCCGAACTCGTCGGCCATCGCGGTGAGCACGCAGGGGACGGCCTCGCCGCGGGCCGCCCAGGCGCAGGCGTAGGTGGAGTGGGTGTGGACCACTCCGCCGACCTCGGGAAGGTGGCGGTAGACGTAGGCGTGCGCGGCGGTGTCGGAGGAGGGCGCGTGGTCGCCCTCGACGACGTTCCCGTCCAGGTCGCAGACGATCATGTTCTGCGGTGCCAGGTCGTCGTAGGAGACGCCGCTGGGCTTGATCACGAGCAGGTCCTCGCCGGGCACCCGGGCGGAGACGTTGCCGGCGGTCCAGACCACCAGGTTGTAGCGGACCAGCTCCTGGTGCAGGTCGCTGACCTGTCGGCGGATGAGGTCGATGGTCGCGTTCACTATGCCTCGCTCGGGGTGGTGAGGGCGGCGTTCCGGATGTCGCGCAGTCGGTGCAGCAGCTTGTCGGCACCGAGGCCGAAGTGGTCGTGCAGGGCGCGGTACTCGGCGAAGAGCCGGTCGTACACGTCGGCGGCGGCCGGGGCCGGCTGGTAGGCGCCCTGCTGCACCCGGCCCATGGCGTCGGCGGCGGTCCGTACGTCCGGGTACGCCCCGGCGGCGACCGCCGCGTGGATCGCCGAGCCGAGGGCCGGGCCCTGCTCCGACTCGGCCACCGAGACCGGGCGGCGCAGCACGTCGGCGTAGATCTGCATCAGCAGGGCGTTCTTCTTCAGGCCGCCGGTGACGATGAACTCGGTGACGGGGACCCCGCCCTGCTCCAGGGCCTCGACGATGACCCTGGTGCCGAAGGCGGTGGCCTCCAGCAGGGCCCGGTAGATCTCCTCGGGGCGGGTGGCCAGGGTGAGTCCGACGATCACGCCGGACAGGTGGTGGTCGACCAGGGTGGAGCGGTTGCCGTTCATCCAGTCGAGCGCCACCAGGCCGTGCCCGCCGACGGGTTGGGCGGACGCCTTGCGGGTGAGCAGCCGGTGCAGGTCCTCGCCGTTGGCCTCGGCCTCGGCGAGGTAGTCGGCGGGCACGCCCTGGCGCAGCCACCAGGCGAAGATGTCGCCGACGGCGCTCTGGCCGGCCTCGTAGCCGTAGGAGCCGGCGACGATGCCGTCCTCGACCACGCCGCACATGCCGGGGACGTCGGCGAGCGTCGCGCCGTTGACGACGTGGCAGGTGGACGTGCCCATGATGGCGAGGAGCCGGCCGTTGTCGACCGCGCGGGCGGCCGGGGCGGCGACGTGGGCGTCGACGTTTCCGGCGGCGACCGCGATGCCCTCCGGCAGGCCGGTCCACTCGGCGGCCCGTGCGGTGAGCGAGCCGACCCGGGAGCCGAGCGGGGAGAGCGGGTGCTCCAGGCGGGTGCGGGCGAAGTCGGCGAAGTCCGGGTGGAGCGCGGCGAGGTAGTCCTCGCTCGGGTAACTCCCGTCCTGGTGGATGCCCTTGTACCCGGCCGTGCAGGTGTTGCGGCTCTCGGCGCCGGTGAGCTGCCAGACGATCCAGTCGGCGGCCTCGATCCAGCGGGCGGTCGCGCCGTAGACGGCCGGGTCCTCCTCCAGCACCTGGAGGGCCTTGGCGTACTGCCACTCGGCGGAGATCCGGCCGCCGTAGCGGGAGATCCACTTCTCGCCCCGGGCGTGGGCCAGGTCGTTGATCCGGTCCGCCTGGCCCTGGGCGGCGTGGTGCTTCCAGAGCTTGGGCCAGGCGTGCGGGCGGGGCGTCCACTCGGGCGTCTCGGCGAGCGGGGTGCCGTCGGCGAGTACCGGCAGGACGGTGCAGGCGGTGAAGTCGGTGGCGATCCCGATGACGTGCGCCGGGTCGACGCCGGCGGCGGCGATCGCGGCCGGGACGGCGGTGCGCAGCACCTCGCGCCAGTCCCCGGGGTGCTGCAGCGCCCAGTCGGGCGGGAGCAGCCGTCCGGTGCCGGGCAGTTCGCGCTCGATCACGGCGTGCGGGTAGTCGTGGACGGCGGTTCCGACCTCCTCGCCGTCCCGGACCCGGACCACCACGGCGCGGCCGGAGAGGGTGCCGTAGTCGACGCCGACGACGTAGCGGTCGGGATCGGGGGTGGCGGGATTGACGGTCACGTGCTCATCCTTCGTACGGGGGAACGGCGTTGACGCCGTGAGCAAATGGTGTCGCCTGTCGCCGGCGCGGTCCGTGACCGGGGCAGGGGGGGAGCGCGCCGGCGACAGGCTTCGTTCCGCTACCTCTCCCTCATGAAGGGCGGAACGCTTGGACCGCCGGCCGGGCGCTCAGAAACGGGGGTATCAGCGCCCGGGCCGGCGGAGTTCGGGAGGCGTTGTTAACGCTCACCGGAATTGTTAACGCTAACAACATCCATGTCAAGGGAAGTTCCCTGGTCGGCAGCCACGTGCGCGACCAGGGACACACGGGCGTTACATCGAACCCCCCGCCGGCCCCGCCGGTGGTCAGCGCCGGACGGCGGGCCCCGCACTGCGGCGCAGCACCAGCTCCGGGGAGATCTGCACGTGAGCCGGGGAGGGCGTGGCGCTCTCCAGCTCTCCGACGAGCAACTCCAGGGCCCGCCTGCCGAGTTCACCGAAGTCCTGCCGCACGGTGGTCAGCGGCGGGGTGAAGTAGGCGGCCTCCGGGATGTCGTCGAAGCCGACCACGCTGATCTCGTTCGGGACCGCCCGCCCGGCCTCGTGCAGGGCGCGCAGCAAGCCGAGTGCCATGTGGTCGTTGGCGCAGAAGACGGCGGTGACATCGGGCAGTTGGGCGATCCGCAGCCCCGCCTGGTAGCCGGACCGGGCGCTCCAGTCGCCGCGCTCCACGTCCGGTACGGGGGCGCCGGCCGCCTGCAGCGCGAGGCGCCAGCCCTCCTCGCGGTCCTGACTCTCCAGCCAGTTGGCCGGTCCCGCCAGGTGGTGCACGGTGCGGTGGCCCAGGTCGAGCAGGTGCCCGGTGGCCTCTCCGGCACCGAAGCGGTTGCCCACCGACACCATGGGCACCTGCGTCTGGTTGCCCGATCCGACCGCGACGACCGGAGCCGAGCTGGAGAGCCGGGCCACCGCGCTGACGGCGGAGGTCTGCGGCGCGATCACCACGACGCCCTCCACCCCCTGGTCGCGCAGCCGGTCGACGGCCTCCTGGACCGAACGGCCGTCCAGCGAGCGCAGGCTCGTCACGCTCACGAAGTACCCGGCGCTGCGCGCGGCCTGCTCGATGCCGTCCAGCATCGAGGCGGGCCCGTAGAGCGTCGAGTCGAAGCTGACCACGCCGAGCGTCTGCGAGCGACGGGTGACCAGGGCGCGGGCGGCGGAGTTGGGCCGGTAGTCCAGCTCCCGGATGGCGGCCAGCACCCGGTCCCGGGTGTCCGGCCGGACGTGCGGGGCGCCGTTGAGCACCCGGGACACCGTCTGGTGGGACACACCCGCCAGTTTCGCCACGTCCGCCATCACGGGCTGGCGTTGTTCCGTCCCGGCACTCTCGGTTCCCACTAACAGTCCCCTCCTCGGCTGTGACCACAGTACGCGACCAGGTCCAGGCCAATCCGTCACCCTCGGTTCGAACGACGGTCCTCTTCTTACCAGCCCTTCACGCCCCGGACATCTGGCCATTGCGGCGGGTGTGCGTTCACGGGTTCGCCCCAACCGCCAAAAGACCGGGCCGGACACGCCTGGCGAAGGTCCGTGATCCCGACGCCTCCGACGCCTTCCCGCTTCGCGGCCGGGTCACACCCTCCGGAGCGGGTCGTGGAACCGTGCGCGGCCGGGCGCCGGGACCGCCGCCGGGCAGCCGGCAAGGAGATCCGGAGCCCGTACCGGCCCCGCCGTTCACCGATGCTTCACCGGACCCTCACCCGGGAGAACTCCGCCGGGACCTCCCGTTCCGGTTGAGCGCGTCCGGTCGGACCGGACCGCGGCGAACCGCTATCCAACGGTGATCCGACGCCTCTTGACGTCATGGTTGTGAGCGTTAACACTTCATGACACGCCAGGCCAGAGCCGTCGCCACCCCGACGATCCACAGCGCGATGGACCGCTCCGGCCGGCACCGCTCGACCGCTCCCAGTCGCCCAGCAGGGGCGTCCTGTGCCCGGTCGCGGAACATCACTGGAGGAACTGTGCGCAAGATTTCGGCGGGCCTGGTGGCCGCAGGCCTGGTGCTCTCACTGGCGGCCTGCGGCCAGAGCGCCAACGGCGCCGGCGACGCCCCCGCCAAGGGCGACGCCAAGGGAGGCCTGGTCGGCATCGCGATGCCCACCAAGGCGTCGGAGCGCTGGATCAACGACGGCAACAACATGGTCAAGGAGTTCCAGGCCAAGGGCTACAAGACCGACCTGCAGTACGGCGACAACGTGGTGGAGAACCAGGTCTCCCAGGTGGAGAACATGATCACCAAGGGCGCCAAGCTGCTGGTGATCGCCGCCATCGACGGCTCCTCCCTCACCAACGTGCTGCAGAAGGCCGCCGACTCCCACATCCCGGTGATCTCCTACGACCGGCTGATCCGCGGCACGGCGAACGTCGACTACTACGCGACCTTCGACAACACCAAGGTCGGCGTCCTCCAGGGCACGTACATCGCCGACAAGCTCGGCCTCAAGGACGGCAAGGGCCCGTTCAACATCGAGCTGTTCGCCGGTTCGCCGGACGACAACAACGCCACCTTCTTCTTCAACGGCGCGATGAGCGTCCTCAAGCCGTACATCGACCAGAAGAAGCTGGTCGTGCTGAGCGGCCAGACCGACTTCAACCAGGTCGCCACGCTGCGCTGGGACGGCGGTGTCGCCCAGTCCCGGATGGACAACCTGCTGAGCAAGGCCTACACCTCGGCCCACGTCGACGCCGTGCTCTCGCCGTACGACGGCATCTCGATCGGCATCATCTCCTCCCTCAAGGGCGTCGGCTACGGCACCGCCAAGTCGCTGCCGGTCGTCACCGGCCAGGACGGCGAGCTGGCCTCGGTGAAGTCGATCATCGCGGGCGAGCAGACCCAGACCGTCTACAAGGACACCCGCCAGCTGGCCAAGGCCGCCGTCCAGATGGGCGACGCGCTGCTGACCGGCGGCAAGCCCGAGGTCAACGACACCAGCCAGTACAACAACGGCGTGAAGACCGTCCCGGCGCAGCTGCTCCAGCCGGTCAGCGTCGACAAGGACAACTACCAGAAGGTCCTGGTCGACAGCGGTCAGTACACCGCGGACCAGCTCAAGTAGCCCCTGGGGCCCGTCCACCGGGCCCCACGCAGAAACCGGCGGTGCGCGCCCCGGGCTCCCCGGAGCCCGGGGCCCCTCCCCCACCGCACCGCCCCGAACGATACGGACGCACACCCATGGCTGGACCCGTTCTCGAAATGCGGTCGATCAGCAAGTCGTTCCCCGGTGTCAAAGCGCTCTCCGAGGTCAACCTGACCGTGGCCGCCGGCGAGGTGCACGCCATCTGCGGCGAGAACGGCGCCGGCAAGTCCACCCTGATGAAGGTGCTCAGCGGCGTCTACCCGCACGGCTCCTACGAGGGCGAGATCCTCTTCGAGGGCGAGCCCTGCCAGTTCAAGGACATCCGGGCCAGCGAGCAGCGCGGCATCGTCATCATCCACCAGGAACTGGCGCTGGTGCCGTACCTGTCCATCGCCGAGAACGTCTTCCTCGGGAACGAGCACGCCTCCCGCGGCATCATCAGCTGGCACCGGACACTCACCCACGCCGCCGAACTGCTGCGCCAGGTCGGCCTCGACGAGAGCCCTCACACCCGGATCGCCGACCTCGGCGTGGGCAAGCAGCAGCTGGTCGAGATCGCCAAGGCGCTGGCCAAGAAGGTCAAGCTGCTCATCCTGGACGAGCCGACCGCGGCGCTGAACGACGAGGACAGCCGCAAGCTGCTCGACCTGATCCTCGAACTCAAGGCGCAGGGCATCTCCTGCATCATCATCTCGCACAAGCTGAACGAGATCGCCCGGGTCGCGGACTCCGTGACCATCCTGCGCGACGGGCAGACCATCGAGACCATCGCGATCGGCCCCGAGGGCATCTCCGAGGACCGGATCATCCGCGGCATGGTCGGCCGCGACCTGGAGCACCGCTACCCCGAGCGCACCCCTGAAATCGGCGAACTCGCCTTCGAGGTCGAGGACTGGAGCGTCCGGCACCCCATCGACCAGCAGCGCATGGTGGTCGACGGCGCCTCGCTGAACGTGCGGAGCGGTGAGATCGTCGGCATCGCCGGCCTGATGGGCGCCGGCCGCACCGAGCTGGCGATGAGCGTCTTCGGCCGCTCGTACGGGCGGTGGGCCTCCGGCACCGTCCGGCTGCACGGCCGGGAGATCCGCACCCGGACGGTGCCCGAGGCGATCGGGCACGGCATCGCGTACGTCACCGAGGACCGCAAGCAGCTCGGCCTCAACCTCATCGACGACATCAGCCGGAACATCTCGCTGAGCGCGCTCGGCAAGGTCGCCAGGTTCGGCCGGGTCAACCGGCACGAGGAGACCAAGGTCGCCGAGTCCTTCCGGCGCACCATGAACATCAAGGCCCCGACGGTGTTCACCCGGACCGGCACGCTCAGCGGCGGCAACCAGCAGAAGGTCGTCCTCAGCAAGTGGATCTTCGCCGGGCCGGAGGTGCTGATCCTCGACGAGCCCACCCGGGGCATCGACATCGGCGCGAAGGCGGAGATCTACACCGTCATCGCCGACCTGGCCGCCCAGGGCAAGGCCGTGCTCGTCATCTCGTCCGAACTCCCCGAACTCCTGGGCCTGTGCGACCGGATCTACACCATGGCCGAAGGCCGGATCACCGGCGAGGTCGCCCGTGCCGACGCCACCCAGGAATCCCTCATGCGGCTCATGACCATGAGCGCCGCATCCAGCAACGAGCAGGTGTAAGGCATGGCCCAGACCGAGACCACCCCGGATTCGTCCCCGATGGCACCGCAGGCCGACCCCGGCCCCTCCCTCGGCGGCGTGCTGGCCCGCGCGCTGCGCGGCAACGTGCGCCAGTACGGCATGCTGGTCGCCCTCGCGCTGATCGTGGTGCTGTTCCAGATCTGGACGGACGGCATCCTCCTCCAGCCGCTCAACATCACCAACCTGATTCAGCAGAACGGCTACATCCTCATCCTGGCGATCGGGATGATGATCGTCATCATCGCCGGGCACATCGACCTCTCGGTCGGCTCACTGGCCGCCTTCGTCGGCGCCGCCGCCGCGGTGATGATGGTCAAGCAGCACCTGCCGTGGCCCGTCGCGATGGTGATCGCGCTGGTGATCGGCGCCCTCGCCGGCGCCTGGCAGGGCTTCTGGATCGCCTACCTCGGCATACCGTCCTTCATCGTCACCCTGGCGGGCATGCTGCTGTTCCGCGGCGGCACCCAGATCCTGCTCCAGGGCCAGTCGGTGGCGCCGTTCCCCAAGGGCTTCCAGAGCATCAGCAGCGGCTTCCTCCCCGAGGTCGGACCGCGCACCAACTACCACAATCTCACCCTGCTGCTGGGCCTCGCGGTGCTGGCCGTCGCGATCCTGCAGGAGGTGCGCGGCCGGCGGCAGACCGTCTCGTACGGGCTGGAGCCGCTCCCGATCGCGCTGTTCCTGACCAAGCTCGCCGTGATCACCACGGCCGTGGTCGCCTTCACCATGCTGCTGGCCAGCTACCACGGCGTGCCGATCGTGCTGCTGATCCTCGGCGCGCTGCTGGTCGGCTTCGGCTACCTGATGCGCAACTCGATCATCGGGCGGCACACCTACGCCATCGGCGGCAACGAGCCGGCGGCCAAGCTGTCCGGCGTGAAGAGCAAGCGGGTCGTCTTCCTCGCCTTCGTCAACATGGGCGTCCTCGCGGCGCTGGCCGGGCTGGTCTTCGCCGCGCGGCTCAACGCCGGCACCCCGCAGGCCGGCATCAACTTCGAGCTGGAGGCCATCGCGGCCGCCTTCATCGGCGGTGCCTCCGCCAGCGGCGGCGTCGGCACCGTGATGGGCGCGATCATCGGCGGCCTGGTGCTCGGCGTGCTCAACAACGGCATGTCGCTGGTCGGTGTCGGCACCGACTACCAGCAGGTGATCAAGGGCCTGGTGCTGCTCGCGGCCGTCGGCTTCGACGTCTACAACAAGCGCCGGGCCGGTTCCTGACCCGGACCGGAGGCAGGAGGACGGGCGCGGTGTTCCCACACCGCGCCCGTCCTTCCGCGTTTCCGTAACGCGGCAGGAACATGGCAGGCCGGGCGCCGGTGCAGACTGGTCCCGCATCCGCGCGGGAGAGAGGCAGACCAGGGTGACCGCCGCCGAGCAGGGCAATCTGCCCGCCCCCTTCACCGGCTTCGTGGGCAGGCGCCGGGAGATCGACGAGATCCGGCGCCTGCTGGACACCCGGCGGCTGGTGACAATCACGGGCATGGGCGGAGTGGGCAAGACCCGGCTGGCACTGGAGGTGGCCGCCGCGGCCCGCGCGGCCTTCCCCGACGGGGTCTGGCTGGTGGACCTCGCCCCGGTGAACGGCCCCTCGGCGGTGACGGCCGTGGCGTCCCAGCGCGCCGCGGGTACCCGACCTCGGCGCCCTGCCCGCACTGGACCGGCTCGCCGACTACCTGGCCGAACGGCGGGCCCTGCTCGTCCTCGACAACTGCGAACACCTCATCGACCCCTGCGCCGAGCTCGCCACCACGCTCCTGGCCGCCGCCCCCGAACTGCGCATCCTCGCCACGTGATGGACGTCCAGGTGATGCGGCTGCGCGCCGAGATCGGCCGCGACCGCATCGAGACGGTCCGCGGCTTCGGCTACAAGCTGCGCGGCTGAGGCGCTCTGCTACGCGTCGCCCGCCGGACGCGGGGGGAACCCGGCTGCCACCAGGCGTTCGGTCAGTTCGGGCAGGTCGTCGGGCGCGGCGTCGAGAAGCAGCACCAGCCGGGGGCTGTCGCCGTCCTGGCCGGCGCTCTGGCTCAGAACGGTGAGAAAGGTGGCCAGGGCGATCGGAGGTTCGTCGACGAGGAGCTCGTCCGCCTCGTGGATGACGACCGCCAACGCTGCTCGGGGGGTTTCCGCCGAGGCCTCCTGGTCGCGGCGCACGCTCAGCACCGCGTCGTGGAAACAGTCGTGGAAGGCGTCCCAGTTGCCGTTGAAGCAGCCGGAGGGGTGCCTCTCGGGAGAGGCACCCCTCGGTGGACGGTCGTGCGGGATCCGGTTCGGGAGTCAGTACGGGGTTTCAGCGGGCCAGGAGCACCAGGACCAGGACGACCACCGCCGGCACGGTCTGCACGAAGAGGATCTTGCGGGAGGACGTCACGGCGCCGTACAGGCCGGCGACGGCGACGCAGCACGTGAAGAAGACCCTCACCTGGAAGCCGACCGGGTCGGAGGCGAACGCGCCCCAGAGGAGACCGGCCGCCAGGAACCCGTTGTACAGGCCCTGGTTGGCGGCCATCGCCTTGGTCGAGACCGCGAACTGCTCGGTCGTCCCGAAGGAGGCCCGGGCCCGGGGAGTGGTCCAGAGGAACATCTCCAGGACCAGGATGTAGACGTGCAGGAGGGCGAGCGCGACAACCGCAATCACGGCAACTGTGGACATGCCGGGCATAGTACGCGGCACCCGGCGCCTGACCGGTGGTGAGCCGACCTGCCGTGAGCAGGTGAACCGGCATTTTGTTCAGGCTCCGGCCCAATCGTCAAGGCCCGGCACCGGCGAGAAGAGATTCCGCGCGAGCGGCAACCTCCGCCGCACCGGCGGCAACTGACGGGTGGCACCGAGGGTGGACCACCCCCGAAAAAAATCCGCGCCGGCCCGGCAACCTTTCCGCCTCCGGCGCCCACTGGTCAGTGCAACGTCGAGTCGACCGACCGGGTCGAGCTACCGAATGGATGGGAATGAGGGCAACGAAGCACGCCTCCGCGCGGTCGATCCGCGCGCGTGGACTGGTCCTGGGCATACCGTTGGCGCTGGTGGCGGTCGGGGTGCTGGTCTGCCTGGCCTTCGCGCTCCTCCCGGAGAGCGGGGACCGGGGCGACGCCGGCGCCGTGGTGCCGGCCGCCGCCTCCGTCGCGGCCACCGGGCCGAGCACCCCACCGGAGACCGCCGCCCCGGCCGACCCCACGCCCCCCGCGGCCTCGCCGCCGGCCACCGGCCCCACGCCTTCGGCCACCGCCACCCCGTCGCCCTCGGCCACTCCCACCCCGCGGCCGTCGACCCCCACCGCCACCCGCACCACCGCGGCCCCGTCCGCGTCGGCCGCCACCGGCGGTGCCGGTGCCGCGGCGGCCGCACCGGCCACGGCCTCCCTGGCCGGGCGGATCAAGCCCGGGACGAACTACCAGGGCGTCGCGACCTCCTACGACGCCGCCGACGGCAACGGCGCCTGCTCGTTCGGCCCGTCCGGCGACCTCATGATCGCGGCGATGAACCACACCGACTACGAGTCGTCCAAGGCCTGCGGGGCGTCCGTGCTCGTCCGCGCCGCCAACGGGGCGAGCATCACGGTGCGGATCGTCAACGACTGCCCCCTGCCCTGCGCGCCCGGGCAGCTCGACCTCAGCCACGAGGCCTTCAGCAAGCTCGCCGAGCTCTCGGTGGGCCGGCTCCCGATCACCTGGACGGTGCTGAGCCCGGGCACGGCGCCGAACACGATGTCGGTCCGCTACAAGACCGGGTCGAGCCAGTGGTGGTGCGGGATCCAGGTGATCGGCCACCGGAACCCGGTGGCGGCGCTGGAGGTCCAGGCCGGAGGCGGCTGGCGACAGCTCACCCGCACCGACTACAACTACTTCCTCTCCCCGGACGGCAGCGGGTGCGGCGGGCCGATCAGGGTCACCGACGTCTACGGGGAGCAACTGACCGTCGACGGACTCGCGGTGAAACCGGACGTCGTCCAGCCGACCCGCGTCCAGTTCGCCCGGCATTGAGCGCGCCGCTCGCCCGCCGGTCGGCGGTGCTCCCCCGGAGCGGAGACCACCGCCCTGACCTGGAGACGGGCACTGCTAGGCTCACGCCTGTTAACGCTCACATTGCAGGGAGAGGGCGACCGGGGAACATGCTCCTCGATGACGCGTCCGTGGAGTTCCACGACTTCTTCGAACGCCACTACGCCGAACTCGCCCGTCTCGCCCACCTCCTGACCGGCGAGACGGACGCAGCCGACGACATCGCCGCGGACGCGCTGATCGCCCTGTGGCAACGCTGGGACCGGCTCCGCGCGGCCGACCACCCGCTCGCCTACGCCCGCGGGGTGGTCGCCAACATGGCCAAGGCCCGGATCCGCAGCGCGATCCGCGAACGGCGGCGGGTCCTGCTGTTCTGGTCCCGCGCCCCGGAGAGAACCGACGGCCCCGACGTGGCCGCCGTGCTGGACGTCCGCACGGCGCTCGACAAGATGCCGTTCCGCAAGCGGGCGTGCGTGGTGATGCGCCACGCCTTCGACCTGTCGGAGAAGGACACCGCCGCGGCGCTCGGCATATCGGTCGGTACGGTGAAGAGCCAGACCTCGAAGGGCATGGCCGAACTCAAGCGCGCCCTCGGCGCGCAAGCGGTCGGCGAACTGACAGCAGGAAGGAGGAACCGGTGAACGAGGACATCACCTGGCGGCTGCGCGAGGCCGCCGAGGCCCACCAGCCGGACCGCGCACGGATCCTGGCCCGCGTCGAACGCGGCGCGGCCGGCCCTCCCGTCCGCCACCGCACATCACCGTTCGCGAGGTCGTGGCCCAGGGCCGTCCTCGCGAGCATCGCGACCGCGGGCATCCTGGCGACCGGAGGCTTCGCCGTCGCCGCCATCATCGGGACGCCACCGCCGTCGGAGCCGGTCGTCACCACTCCGGCCACCCCTGCCCCGACGGTCACCCCTTCCCCGACGCCGTCGGAGGCCCAGGGCACCGTCGCCCCGGCACCCGCCCCCGCACCCGCACCCGCACCGGCCACGACCACCACCACCCCGGCCAGTCCGCGCCCGACCCCCTCCGCGAGCAGCCGCCCGCAGAACGGCTCGCTCTGGTCGGACGGGTCGGTCGACTCGCACAGCACGATCTACTGGGCCCAGGACAACGTGGCCCTCAAGACCACCCAGCCGCTCACCTCGCTCACCGTCGAGCTGCGGGTCGCCCAGACCGGCGACGTACGGACCACCGGGAACTGGTGCACCCTGACGGCCGACGACTTCACCGCCACCACCCAGGAGTCCGGCGGCGTGCTGGTCTACCGCTGGGTCCTCAAGCCGGGCCGCACGGTGGCGGTCGGACAGTACGAGTTCGCCGCCCAGTTCAACCACGCCACCGGCGCGCGCAACGCCGCGAACGACACCTACCGCGTCGACGCCCAGTCGGCCGGCGGGCCCGCCTCGGTCTGGGGAGGGTTCGGCCCGGGCCGGTAAGAGCCGGCCTCTCGTGACCGGAGCGGCCGCGTCCGCTGCACGCCCCGGGGAATCCGCGACGGATTCCCCGGGGCGTTCTCGTCGGAAATCCCGGCGCCGCACCCTTCCCGTGGAAAGGTCGCATCGCAAACAATTCACCATTCGCCCGCATTCGGAGCCGTCATCGGGAGATCGTCAACCGATCCGCGCAGGTGGTTAACACATTGTTTACAGGATTGCGGAACCAGCCGCCATGACCATCCGTCAGGATTCATGAGAGTCCCAAGAACGCGTCAAGGACGGGAAAGGAGCAGGCAATGTCCTCCTCAGTCACGCGGGTCGTCGGCGTCGTCGCCGCGGCCCTCGTGGCCGTGTTGGGCATGGTGACCCTGTCCCAGTCCGTGTCCGCGCTCACCCGGGTGGGCAACGGCCCGCGGGTGGTCGCGGAGGCGAAGCTCGTCGAGGACGCGACGCTCCCCAAGTACGCACCCGGCCTGTGCGCGACGCGCAGCCGGTCTGTCGAAGTCGCCCAGCGGCGACCTGAGTTGGTGCCGTCCCTGATCGACGAAACCCCGGTCGTCAGCCACGCGTCCCCGGCCGGTGCCCCCGAGGCGCCGTACGGGGCGCGCAGACAGTCCAGAGCGGCGGTCCTCCAGGTGTTCCGCTGCTGATCGGCACCGCCCGTGCCCGCACGCCCGTCGACGACGGCGACACCCCGACGGTGACGCCCGGACGGTGACGTCCGGACAGTGACGTTGGCATGCCCGACACTTCACGACGGCCCACGGCGGTAATTCCCCGCCACCGCCGTCGCACTGCGTGCTGCCTTCCTCCGCATCGAACGCGTCGAACGCGTCGAACGCATCGAGCGGGCACGACCCCACGGTCTCATTCCGACACGACTCCGAAAGGCCCGAGGCATCGACATGCAGGCATTCATCGACCACGCCCGCACCTTCCGCCGCCGTGCCGCGCAGGACTCGGACGCCTTCGGGCGACTGGCTGCCGGTCAGAACCCGCAGGCGCTGTTCATCACCTGCTCGGACTCCCGCATCATCCCCTCCGCCGTCACCGGCGCCCGGCCCGGGGACCTCTTCGAGATGCGGACCGCGGGCAACATCGTCCCGCCGTACCGCCCGCACGTCCCGTCGGCCGAGGCGGCGACCATCGAGTACGCCGTCGAGGTCCTGGGGATCGCCGACATCGTGGTGTGCGGCCACTCGCACTGCGGCGCCGTCGGCGCCGTCGTACGGGGCGACGACCTCACCGGCGTGCCCGCCGTGCGCGACTGGCTGGCCGACGGCACCGCGCTGACGCCGGGCCGGGAGGCGAGCCACGACCTGGCCCGCCCGGTCCAGCGCCACGTCCTGGACCAGGTGCAGAAGCTGCGCACCCACCCGAGCGTCGCGCGCCGGGCCGACGAGGGCCGGCTCGGCCTGCACGCCTGGTTCTACGAGGTGCACACCGGCGCGGTCCTCACCCACCGCCCCGGCATCGACGCCTTCCTGCCGCTGTGACGCCGCGGACCGCCGTGAACCCGCGGCCCACCACCTCTGAACCTCCCCGGATGAGGGCTCCCATGCGTTTTCCCGCACTCAAGTACGACCTGACCGCCTCACTCGTCGTCTTCCTCGTCGCACTCCCGCTGTGCGTCGGCGTCGCCGTCGCCTCGGGCGTACCCGCCGAACTCGGCCTGATCACCGGCATCGTCGGCGGCCTGGTGACCGGCGCACTCCCCGGCAGCAGCCTCCAGGTCAGCGGCCCGGCGGCCGGGTTGACCGTCCTGGTCGCCGAGACGGTGCAGCGGTTCGGCCTGCCGGCGCTCGGCGTCGTGGTCGCCGCCACCGGCCTGCTCCAGCTGCTGCTGGGCGCGCTGCGCTGGGGCCGGTGGTTCCGCGCGATCTCCGTCGCCGTGGTCGAGGGCATGCTGGCCGGGATCGGCCTGGTCATCATCGCCGGCCAGCTCTACGCGATGGCCGACCGGCCGGCGCCCGCGAGCGGGATCGACAAGCTCCTCGGCCTGCCCGGCCTCGCCGCCCGGCTCGTCTCCTCGCCCGCCGCCGGGTACTCCTTCGCGATCGGCGCCGGCACCATCGCCGTGATCGTGCTGTGGCAGCGGCTCCCGGCCCGGGTGAAGGTCGTCCCGGGCGCGCTGGTGGCCGTCCTCCTCGCCACCGCCGCGGCCTGGCTGCTGAACCGTCCGGTGAAGAAGGTCGAGGTCAAGGGGTTGCTGGACGCCGTCCAGCCGCCGGGCAGCGGCGTGTTCGACCAGTTCGCCCCCGCCCTGCTCGTCACGATCGTGGCCTTCACCCTGGTCGCCTCCGCCGAGAGCCTGTTCAGCGCGGCGGCCGTCGACCGGCTGCACGACGGGCCGCGCACCGACTACGACAAGGAGCTCATGGCCCAGGGGGCGGGCAACGCCCTGTGCGGCGCGCTCGGCGCCCTGCCGATGACCGCCGTCATCGTCCGCAGCGCCGCCAACGTCCAGGCCGGCGCCAGGACCAAGGCGTCCCGGGTGCTGCACGGCGCGTGGCTGCTGCTCTTCGCCGCGCTGCTCCCGGCCGCCCTCGGCGTCATCCCGATCGCGGCGCTCGCCGGCGTGCTCGTGCACGCCGGGTTCAAGCTCCTGCCGTTCAAGCAGCTCGGGCCGCTCTGGCGCGAGCACCGCTCCGAAGCGCTCGTCCTCGCGGCCACCGCCGTGGCCATCGTCACCGTCAACATGTTCGAGGGCGTGCTGATCGGCCTGGGCCTGTCGATCGTCAAGACCGCCTGGGAGACCTCCCGGCTGCACGTGGAGACGGAGGAGCCGCCCACCGGCACCATCCGGGTCCGGCTGACGGGCAACGCCACGTTCCTGCGGCTGCCCAAGCTCCTGGACACCCTGGAGGCCCTGCCGACCGACCGGGTCCTGGAGCTGGACCTCACGGACCTCCGCCACCTCGACCACGCCTGCCAGACCGCGTTGACCACGTGGGTCGAGCGCCACAACGCGAACGCCCCCGAGGCCGTACGGCTGATACCCGCGCTGGCCGGCCGGAGCTGATCCTCCGGGCGGACACGAACGGGGCGCCCGCTCCTTCGAGCGGGCGCCCCGGTTCGGTTCGGGTCCGGGTCCCGGCTCGGTCCGGATCGGACCGGGTTCCGGTCAGACGGCGGCCGGCTGCTTCCCGGCGACGGGAGCGGCCACGGCCGCCTGGGCGGCGGGCTTCCGCATCCCCTTGAGCAGCACCACGACCGCCGTGGTGACCGCCGTACCCGCCACGACCGCGACCAGGTACAGGAACGGGCTGCCGATCAGCGGGAGCACCCAGATCCCGCCGTGCGGGGCGCGCAGGGTGGAGCCGAAGGCCATCACCAGGCCGCCGGCGGTCATGCTGCCGGCGATGCTCGCCGGGATGACCCGCAGCGGGTCGGCCGCCGCGAACGGGATCGCGCCCTCGGTGATGAACGAGGCGCCGAGCACCCAGGCGGCCTTGCCGTTCTCCCGCTCGTCGGGGGTGAACAGCCGGCGCCGGACGACGGTCGCCAGGGCCATGCCCAGCGGCGGGGTCATGCCGGCGGCCATCACGGCGGCCATCACCTTGAGGCTGCCGGCGTCCGGGGTGGTCCCCGCGGTGGTGAGCGCACCGGCCGCGAAGGTGTAGGCGACCTTGTTGAGCGGACCGCCCATGTCGAAGGCCATCATCGCGCCGAGCAGCACGCCGAGCAGGATCGCGTTGGAGCCGGAGAGGCCGTTCAGCCAGTCGGTCAGACCGTTCATCGCCGAGGCGATCGGCGAACCGACCACCACGAACATCAGGAAGCCGACCGCCGCCACCGACAGCAGCGGGATCACCACGACCGGCATGATGCCCTTGATCGCCCGGGGCACGTTCCAGCGGATCATCCACAGCACCAGGAAGCCCGCGGCCAGGCCCGAGACGATGCCGCCGAGGAAGCCCGCGCCGACCGCCACCGAGATGGCACCGCCGGCGATGCCGGCGGCCAGTGCCGCCCGGTCCGCGATCGCCCAGGCGATGTACCCGGAGAGGACCGGCACCAGGAAGCCGAACGAGGCCTTGCCGGTCTGGAACAGCATCGCCGCCCAGCTGTGCGAGGAGGTCCAGTCGAAGTGGCCCAGCACGGAGGGCGCGGAGGCGATCTGGTAGCCGCCGATCGCGAAGGCGAGCGCGATCAGCAGACCGCCGGCCGCGACGAACGGGATCATGTAGCTGACGCCCGTCATCAGGTACCTGCGCAGCCGCTGGGCCCAGTGCTCGCCCGCCGGTGCGCCCGATGCGCCCGGTGTGCCCGACGCGGTGGCCGGGGCGGTGGCAGGACGTGCGCCGCCGGCGTCGGTGACCAGCCCGGCGGCCTGCGCGATCAGGTCGTCGGCGCGGTTGACGCCGGCCTTGACGCCCACGTCCACGGTCGGCTTGCCGGCGAAGCGGGCCCGGTCCCGGATCTCGACGTCATGGGCGAAGATCACCGCGTCGGCCGCCGCGATCACCTCGGGGTCGAGCGGGTCGTCCCGGCCGAGCCCTGGGTCTCGACCTGGATCCGCGCGCCCGCCCGGGCGGCGGCCAGCTCCAGGGCCTTGGCGGCCATGTAGGTGTGGGCGATGCCGGTCGGGCAGGAGGTCACCGCGACCAGCCGCAGCCCGCCGTCGGCGACCGTCCCGGAAGGCACGGCCGTCTCCGGAACAGCGCTCGGCTCCGGGGCGGTGGCCGTCGAAGAAGCCGCGGCCGGCGCCTCCTCCCCGTTGATCGTCGCCGCGACCGCGCTCGGGCTCTCGGCGTCGCGCAGGGCCCCGGTGAAGGCGGGGTCCATCAGTCGGCGGGCCAGCGCGGCGAGGATCTGCAGGTGGGTGTCGTCCGCGCCGGCCGGTGCCGCGATCATGAAGATCAGGTCCGCGGGCCGTCCGTCCGGGGCGTCGAAGTCCACGCCCTTCGCGCTGCGGCCGAAGGCCAGGCTCGGCTGGGTGACGTGGGGCGATCTGCAGTGCGGGATGCCGATCCCGTCGCCCATCCCGGTCGGGGCCTGCGCCTCGCGGGCGGCGATGTCGGCGAGGAAGCCGTCGAGGTCGGTGACCCGGCCCTCGGCGACCAGCCGCTGGGCGAGGGCGCGCAGCGCTTCGCTCTTGTCCTCGGGGGCGAGGTAGAGGTCAACGAGTGCGGGTGTGATCAGTCCGCTGGTGTCGCTCATCGTGTCGGTCCTTCGACTGGTTCCTGACAGTTTCCCTTGCCCCCGGGAATTCGGTCGCCCTTCCGTCCCACACGGTCGGGCGTGCTCCCTCCGGCGCTGGAGGCCGGAGGTTCGCCTGCGGAGTGCCCGCCCGGCCCGCCGCGGTCGCGGCGGCCGGGCGGGTGGCGCGTTCGGCTCGGGTCCGTCGACGCGCCCTCGGCAGGCCGTTCTCAACCGCGGAGCGGCCGTTCGAGCGGGAGGTCCGCCGTCACGACCACCGCGGCCGGGTCCAGGTCGGCCGGGGTCGGCATGACGCTCCCCGGCAGTTGTACGGCGGCGGCGCCGTGCGCCAGGGCCGCCGCGAGCGCCTCGGGGCCGGCCCCACCGGCTCCGAGGAAGCCCGCGAGCGAGGCGTCGCCCGCGCCCACGTCGCTGCGGACGACGGCGACCGGCGCGCTGCCGTACCAGCTGCCGTCCTCGGCGATCAGCAGCATCCCGTCCGCGCCGAGGCTGGCGAGGACCTGCTGGGCGCCGCGTCCGCGCAGCTCCTCGGCCGCGTCCACGGCCTCGCCGACGGTGCGGACCGGGCGGCCCACGGCCTCCGCGAGCTCCTCCCGGTTCGGCTTGACCACGTCGGGGCGGGCCGAGAGGGCGGCCAGCAGCGCGGGGCCGGAGGTGTCCAGGGCGATCCGGGCGCCGCCCGAGTGCACCTGGGCGACCACCTCGGCGTACCACTCGGGTGCCAGTCCGCGCGGCAGGCTGCCGCAGCAGGCGAGCCAGGCCACGTCGTTCCCGGTGCCCTGTCCGGTCTTCTGGGCGTCGCGGACGAGCGCCAGCAGTGCGGCGGACTCGGCGGCGCTGAGCTCGGGGCCCACCGCGTTGATCTTCGTGAGGCTGCCGCCGTCCTCGGCGATCGAGACGTTGATCCGGGTGTCGCCCGCGATCGTGACCGCCGCGACCTCGATGCCCTGGCGGCGCAGCAGGTCGGCGAGCAGCTGGCCGGAGAGGCCGCCGAGGGGGAGGACGGCGCTGCTGCGGTGGCCGGCGGCGGTGAGCGCGCGGGAGACGTTGACGCCCTTGCCGCCCGGGTCGAGCCGGTCGTGCGAGGCCCGGTTGACCTCGCCCGGGACGAGGGTGCCCAGTTCGTAGGTGCGGTCGAGGCTGGGGTTGGGGGTGATGGTGACGATCATGCGCGAATGACTTCCGGTCCGTGGTTCTCGATCTCGGCGGTCTGCTCGTCGGTCAGCCCGGTGTCCGTGACCAGCACGTCCACCTGGTCCAGCGAGCCGAAGCGGGCGAAGTGGCGGGCGCCGTACTTGGAGGAGTCGGCCACCAGGACCACCCGCCGGGCACCGGTGAGCATGGCCCGCTTGACGGCGGCCTCGGCGAGGTCCGGCGTGGAGAGGCCGCCCTCCGGGGAGAAGCCGTTGGTGGCGACCACGGCGACGTCCGCGTGGATGTCCGCCAGGTCGCGCAGCGCCCAGGTGTCGACGGCGGCCTGGGTGCGGTGGCGCAGCCGGCCTCCGACCAGGTGGAGGGCGAGCCCGCGGTGGTCGGCCAGCCGGGCGGCGACCGGGAGGGCGTTGGTGACGACGGTGAGCGTGCAGTCGGCGGGCAGCAGGCCGGCCAGCCGGGAGACGGTCGTCCCGGCGTCCAGGATGACGCTGCCCTCGCTGGGCAGCAGGGCCAGGGCCGCCTTGGCGATGCGTTCCTTCTCGGCCGCGGCCGTGGAGTCGCGTTCGGCCAGGCCGGGCTCCAGGTGCAGTGCGCCGACGGGCAGCGCGCCGCCGTGCACCCGGTGCAGCAGGCCGGCCCGGTCGAGGGCGCTCAGGTCACGCCGGATGGTCTCCTGCGTGACGCCGAAGTCCTCGGCCAGCGTCGGCACGTCCACCCGGCCCTGTTCCTGGGCGAGGCGGAGGATCTCTTGCTGCCGCTCGGGTGCGTACATGTGGGATTGAGTCCGTTTCATGTCTGTTCACGCTTGGTTCAGGCCGACCATACGCGCTCCGACCGAAAAAGCAAGAGGTCGGACGGGCTCCTGCCCGCATCTTTGAATTTGCCCGAACATGTTGACACCGCTCGGAGATCGGGCGTAGAACCAATCGAAACAACGCGCTAACGGGCGTGAAACCACAGCATGCCCGGTCCTCCGCCACTGCCCCCGTACCGCGGAGACCGGGTTCCGGTCACGGTGGCCCGCGCCCACCCCCCGCGCGGGCCACCGTGCCCACTCCCCCGCCGACCCGGCTCCCACCCGGTTCGACGGGCCCCTCTCTCCTCCGACCTCCTCCAAGGACCTCCCCATGCACTCGATCCAGGTCACCGTCGGCTCCCGGAGCGGCCTGCACGCCCGCCCGGCCTCGCTGTTCGTCCAGGCCGCGGCCCGCCAGCCGGCGAAGGTCACCGTCGGCCGCCCGGGCCAGGCCCCGGTCGACGCCCGCAGCCTGCTCTCCGTCCTCGCCCTCGCGGCCGGTTGCGGCGAGACCCTGGAGCTCACCGCGGTCGGCGACCAGGCCCAGGACGCGCTGACGGCGCTCGGCGACCTGCTCGCCTCCGACCTCGACGCAGCGGCATGAGCGATCCGATCCGCGGGATCGGCGTCGGTACGGGCAGCGCGGCAGGCCCGGTCGCCCGGATGGCGTCCGTCCCCGCGCTGCCCGCCCCGAGGCCCGTCGCCGACCAGGCGGCCGAGGCGGCGGCGGTCCGCGCCGCCCTCGGTGCGGTCGTCGCCGACCTGGACGGGCGCGCCGCCCGCGTCAGCGGCGCCGGTTCCGAGGTGCTCGCCGCCCAGGCCATGATGGCCGCCGACCCGGTCCTCGCCGACGAGGCGGCCGCCCTGGTCGAACGGGGCACCGACGGCGCCCACGCGCTCACCGCCGCCTTCGCCGGCTTCCGCGCCGCGCTGGTCGCCGCCGGCGGTCACTTCGCGGAGCGCGTCGCCGACCTGGACGACCTGCGCGACCGCGCGGTGGCCCACCTGCTCGGCCTGCCCGTGCCCGGCCTGCCCGACCCCGGGCACCCGTACGTCCTGGTCGCCGACGACCTGGCGCCCGCGGACACCGCGCTGCTCGACCCCGCCCGGGTGCTCGCCCTGGTCACCGTCCGCGGCGGCCCGACCAGCCACACCGCCATCCTCGCCAAGGCGCTCGGCGTGCCCGCCGTGGTCGGCTGCGCCGGTGCCATGGAGCTGGCGGACGGCCGGTCCGTCCTGGTGCACGGCGCGGACGGCCTGGTCGAGCCCGACCCGAGCCCGGAGGCGGTCGAGCGGGCCGCCGAGCGGGAGCGCCGCCGCCGCGAACTGCTCGCCGGGGTCCGGGGGCCCGGCCGGACGGCGGACGGCCACCCGGTCGCGCTGCTGGTCAACCTCGGTGCGCCGCACGAGCTGGCCGGCGCGGCCGCCGCCGACGCCGAGGGCGTGGGCCTGTTCCGCACCGAGTTCCTCTTCCTGGACCGCGCCGAGGCACCGAGCCTCGCCGAACAGGCCGCCGCCTACCGGCAGGTCTTCGCGGCCTTCGCCGGCCGCCGGGTGGTCGTCCGCACCCTCGACGCGGGCGCGGACAAACCGCTGCCCTTCGCCACGGCCGCCGACGAGGAGAACCCGGCCCTGGGCGTCCGCGGTCTGCGCACGGCCGCCCGCGACCCCCAGCTCCTGGAGACCCAGCTCGCCGCGATCGCCGACGCCGCCGAGGGCGGCACCGCGCAGGTCTGGGTGATGGCCCCGATGGTGTCGCTCCCGCGGGAGGCCGCCGAGTTCGCCGCCCGGGTCCGCGCCCACGGCCTGCCGCTGGCCGGTGCGATGATCGAGGTCCCGGCGGCCGCCCTGCGTGCCGACCGGCTGGCCGAGGTCTGTGACTTCTTCAGCGTCGGCACCAACGACCTGGCCCAGTACACCTTCGCGGCCGACCGCACGCTCGGCTCCCTCGCCGAACTGCTCGACCCGTGGCAGCCGGCCCTGCTCGACCTGGTCGCCGCGGCCGCCAGGGCCGCGGCCGGGCACGGCCGTCCGATCGGTGTGTGCGGCGAAGCCGCCGCCGACCCGGAGCTCGCCCTGGTGCTGGTCGGCCTCGGCATCACCAGCCTGTCGGCCGCACCGGCCTCGCTCCCCGAGGTCCGGGCGGCCCTGGCCGCGCACACCCTCGCGGAGTGCCGCGAACTCGCCGAGCTGGCCCTGCGCGCCGAGGACGCCGCCGACGCCCGCGGCAAGGTCCGGTCGAGGATCGCCGGAGGCCGGTGAGGCGCGGCACGGCAACGGCGGGCGGCCGCACCGGTGTTCCGGTGCGGCCGCCCGCCGTCCGTGCGATGCCTGGCCGGGGGAACCGGCCGCGGCCCGTCGTCAGCCCAGGGCCGCTCCGCTGCCGGCGATGACCTCGGGCCGCAGCAGGGCGGCGAGCTTCTCCGCCGGGAGCAGGCCCTTCTCCAGGACGAGTTCGGCCACGCCCCGGCCGTCGGCCAGGGCCTCCTTGGCGATGGCGGTGGCGGCCGTGTACCCGATGTGCGGGTTGAGGGCGGTCACCAGGCCGATGGAGTTCTCGACGGTCGCGCGCAGCGCCTCGGTGTTGGCGGTGATGCCGACCACGCAGCGCTCGGCGAGGGTGAGGCAGGCCGCGCGCAGGTGGGTGACGGACTCCGACAGCGAGTGCAGGATGATCGGCTCGAAGGCGTTGAGCTGGAGCTGCCCGGCCTCGGCGGCCATGGTGACGGCGACGTCGTTGCCGATCACCTCGAAGGCGACCTGGTTGACGACTTCGGGGATCACCGGGTTGACCTTGCCCGGCATGATGCTCGAACCGGCCTGCACCGGCGGCAGGTTGATCTCGCCGAGGCCCGCGCGCGGTCCGGAGGACAGCAGCCGCAGGTCGTTGCAGGTCTTGGACAGCTTGACGGCGACGCGCTTGAGCACGCCGGACATCTGGACGAACGCGCCGCAGTCCTGGGTCGCTTCGACCAGGTTGGCCGCGGTGACCAGGGGCAGCCCGGTGATGTCGGCGAGGTGGCGCCGGGCCGATTCGGCGTACCCGGCGGGGGCGTTGAGCCCCGTGCCGATCGCCGTCGCGCCGAGGTTGATCTCCTGGATCAGCTCGACGGCTTCCGCGAGCCGGCTGCGGTCCTCGTCGAGCATGACGGCGAAGGCGGAGAACTCCTGCCCGAGCGTCATCGGTACGGCGTCCTGCAGCTGGGTGCGGCCCATCTTCAGCACGTCGCGGAACTCGGCGGACTTGGCCGCGAAGGCGTCCTGGAGGACGGCCATCGCGTCGAGCAGGCCACGCACCGCGTAGACGGTCGCGATCCGGACGGCCGTCGGGTAGACGTCGTTGGTGGACTGGCCGAGGTTGACGTCCTCGTTGGGGTGCAGGTGCCCGTACTCGCCCCTGGCGTGGCCCAGCAGCTCCAGCGCCCGGTTGGCGACGACCTCGTTGGCGTTCATGTTGGTCGAGGTGCCGGCGCCGCCCTGGATGACGTCGACGACGAACTGGTCGTGCAGCTTCCCGCCGCGGATCTCGCGGCAGGCGCCGACGATCGCGGCGGCCTTCCGCGGCTCCAGCAGGCCGAGCTCCTCGTTGGCGAGGGCGGCGGCCTCCTTCACGGCGGCCAGGGCGTCGATCAGGTGCGGGTACGCGGAGATGGGCGTGCCCGTGATGGGGAAGTTCTCGGTGGCGCGCAGGGTGTGGACGCCCCAGTAGGCGTCGGCGGGGACGTCGCGGTCCCCGAGCAGGTCGTGTTCGCTTCGGGTGGCGGCGGTCATGCGGGTCCTCTTCCTGAGGTGGGGTGGTCTGGGGCGGCGTGTCAGGCGGGAGCGGGTACGGCGGGCGGGTCCATCGCCGCCACCGGCCGGATGCCGCCGACGGTCCGGCCGCCGCCGGTCGTCGGCTCCCCGGCGAAGGCCGTCAGCAGCCTCGGGTCGACTCCGGCCCGGGCCAGGGCGGCGGCGGCCACCGGGACGCGCGCCCGGTCCGCCCCGTCGGCGATCTTCACGGCGACGGCTCGGCCGTCCGGGAGCGCGGCGATCTGGACGCCCTCGAAGCCGTCCTTGGCGATCAGCCCGGGCACCGCGCGCATCAGCTCGGCCACGTCCCGCCCCGCGCCGGAGGCCATTTCCGGGTGGCCGCGCAGCGCGTCCGCCACCCGCCGCTCGGCCGTGCCCGGCGCCCCCGTGGCGATGCGGGCGGCAGCGCGGGCGAGGCCGTGCAGGGAGACCGAGAACAGCGGGGAGCCGCAGCCGTCCACGGTGACGTTGGCGGTGTGCTGCCCGGTGAGCTCCTCGACGGCCTCGGCGATCGCCCTCTGGAGCGGGTGGGCCGGGTCGAGGTAGCTGTCCGGGGGCCAGCCGTTGAGCACGCAGAGGTACAGCATCGCGGCGTGCTTGCCGGAGCAGTTCTGGGCGAGCCGGGAGGGCCTGCGGCCCTCCCGGACCCAGGCGTCCCGGACGGCCGCGCCGTACGGCAGGTCTGGGACGTTGCGCAGGTCGTCCTCGGTGAGGCCGGCCAGTGCGAGGATCCGGCGGGCCCCGGCGAGGTGGCGTTCCTCGCCGGAGTGGCTGCCCATCGCCAGGGAGAGCAGGTCGCCGTCGAGCGGCAGACCGGCCCGCACCATGGCGACGGCCTGCACGGGCTTGAGCGCGGACCGCGGGTAGCAGGCCGCCTCGATGTCGCCGGTGCGGAACCGCGGTTCGCCGTCGGCGCCGAGGACGACGACGGAACCGTAGTGGATCCCCTCGACCAGGCCGCCGCGTATGACGTGGGCGACGGGCGCGTGGAGGGGCTCACGGATCGGGGGCGCGTCCGCGAGGGAACTGCTGAGCATCACTGCCTCGTTCGATGGTGGGGGTTGCTTCGGCCGGCGGCCAGGATCACGAAGTCCTGTCGGCCGCCGGTGTTCTGACTGACAGTCAGGAACGATCGTCGCTCGCGGCGCGGGCGAGGCCGCGGCGGACCGCGTACCAGCCGGCGACCAGTGCCGCGGCGATCAGCGGCACGCAGAGCACGGTGGTGCGCGCGGCACCGCCGTCGGCGTACATGAGGACCAGGACCGAGGCGAGGAAGGCGAGCGTCACGAGCTCGGTCCACGGGGAGCCCGGCAGCCGGTAGCCGGGGCGGGTGAGCTCGCCGGCCTGGGTCTTGCGCCAGAACAGGAGGTGGCAGACCATGATCATGCCCCAGGTGGCGAGGATGCCGATCGCCGCGAGGTTGAGCACGATCTCGAAGGCGTCGGCCGGGACCACGAAGTTGAGGCCGACACCGAGGACGCACATGCCGCTGGTGAGCAGGATGCCGCCGTACGGCACCTGGCTGCGGCTCATCCGCGCGGTGAAGCGCGGAGCGGAGCCGTTGACCGCCATCGAGCGCAGGATCCGCCCGGTCGAGTAGAGGCCGGAGTTGAGCGAGGACATGGCCGCGGTGAGGACGACCAGGTTCATCACGCTGTCGGCCGCCGGGACCCCGACGTGGGAGAGCACGGTCACGAACGGGCTCTGGCCGGCGGTGTACTTGTTCCACGGCATCAGCATCGACAGCAGGACGACCGAGCCGACGTAGAACAGGCCCACCCGCCACATGATCGAGTTGATCGCCTTCGGCATGATCTTCTCGGGGTTCTCGGTCTCCCCGGCCGTGACGCCGACCAGTTCGACGGAGGCGTAGGCGAACACCACGCCCTGGACGATCAGCAGCATCGGCAGCAGGCCGTTGGGGAAGATCCCGCCGTTGTCGGTGATCAGCGACGGGCCGGGGACCGCGCCGTCCACGGGGTGCCGGGTGACGAGCAGGAAGATCCCGATGCCCATGAAGACCACCAGGGCGCTGACCTTGACGATGGCGAACCAGAACTCCAGTTCGCCGAAGATCCGCACCGAGATCAGGTTCACGGTGAGGACCACGGCCAGGGCCACGAGCGCGATCACCCACTGCGGGACGTCGGAGAACAGGTGCCAGTAGTGGGTGTACGTGGCGACGGCGGTGATGTCGGCGATGCCGGTGGTCGCCCAGTTGAGGAAGTACATCCAGCCCGCCGTGTACGCGCCCTTCTCGCCCAGGAACTCCCGGGCGTACGACACGAAGGCGCCGGAGGACGGGCGGTACAGGACGAGTTCGCCCAGCGCGCGGACGACGAGGAACGCGAAGACGCCGCAGACCGCGTACGCGACGAACAGCGAGGGCCCGGCTTCGGCGAGGCGTCCGCCCGCGCCGAGGAAGAGCCCGGTGCCGATCGCACCGCCGATCGCGATCATGTTGACATGGCGGGGTTTCAGGGACTTGCTGTAGCCGGTGTCTCCGGCATCGACGTGACGGGTCGTGGGGAGTTGCTCGTCCTTGAGGAACTGCTCGCTCACGCCTCTGGTCTGCCTTCCGTCGGGGACTCCGCGCGCCCGGGGCGCACGATGTCGGTGAGGGTCGTCTCGACGCGGTGCAGGTGGTGCGACATGGCCGCCACCGCGTCGCGCTCGGAACCGTCGATCAGCGCCTCGACGATCGCCCGGTGTTCGCAGTTGGACTGCTCGCGCCGCCCGCCCAGTTCGTTGAGGAAGGTCGACTGACGCGCCAGCGCGTCCCGGATCTCCTCGATGACCCGGCGGAACACCGGGTTGCGGGAGGCCTCGGCCACCCCCAGGTGGAAGACGGTGTCCAGCGCGACCCACGCGGTGGTGTCGGTCTCCCGCTCCATCCGGTCGAGCAGGTGGGACAGGTGGTCCAGGTCCTCCGGGGTGCGGCGCAGCGCGGCGTACCCGGCGACCGGGATCTCGACGTGCCGACGCACCTCCAGAAGGTCGCTGGCGGCGTAGTCGCCGAAGGTGGGGTCCTCGACCGTGTTGGCCACGACGAAGGTCCCCTTGCCGGTCCGCGAGACGGTCAGGCCCATGGTCTGGAGGGCCCGCAGCGCCTCCCGCAGCACGGGCCGGCTGACTTCCAGGGTCCGGCAGAGCTCGGCCTCGGACGGAAGCTTGTCCCCTACGGCGTACTCACCGCGCTCGATGGCGCTGCGCAGGTGGCCGAACACCGCTTCCATGGCGCTGACGCGCCGCGGGACCGAGCCGCCTGTCTGGCTGTCTGACAGGTTCACGGGCCGATCCTGAGGGCTGCGGCCCGGCGGTGTCAAGAGACCGGCGCCGAGACGACGCCTCGCTGAACGTCGCCCGAACACGCGACGGAGGCTCCCCGGCCGGGCCGGGGGAGCCTCCGTCGTCACTCCGTGCTGGTCAGGCCGGTCGACCGCCCGGGCAGGCTGCCCGGTGGTGACCGACCGGTGGTGACCGGTCGAGCGGTGACCGGCTCAGGGACGACCGGTCGAGTGGTCCACCGATCAGTCGGCCTGCTCGTCGTAGCGGCCGCGGCCGAGGCGGCGCAGGTCGAAGGACCAGATGCCGCGGCCGAAGGTGGCGGCGTAGAGCCTGCCGTCCGGGCCGGTCTTCAGCTGCTGCACCGCCGTGGTGGGCAGGTTGCGGCCCAGCACCCGGAAGTCGGTCTCACCGGGCGCGCGGTAGAAGGCGGCGAGGTCGCTGCCGAGGGCGAGGCCGCCGTTCGGCAGGATCTTGACGGAGGTGGCGGGGACGTCGGGCAGGTTGGCCGAGACGTCGGTCCAGGTGGCGCCGCCGTCGTGGGTCTCGAAGAGGTGGCCGACCCCCGCGCCGGGGCCCTCGGTCCAGGTGCGCGAGAAGCCGTTGAAGGCGACCAGGACGTGCCGGGCGTCCTTCTCGTCCACCGCGAAGGAGGAGATGTACCGGTTCGGCAGGGTGCCGTCGACCGGCAGGTCGAGCTGGTGCCAGCCGGTGCCGTCGGTCTTGCCGACCGCGATGCCGCGGCTGAAGCCGACGTTGTTGCACGGGCCGCACCAGCCCGCGTACACGGTGCCGTCGACGGTCGCGACCGCCGTGGCGACGTGGCCGGCGCCCAGGTCGTAGGCGGAGGTCCACTCGCTGCCGCTGCGGATCGCGTAGCCCTTGTGCTGGACCCAGACGTGCCGGCCGCCGGCGATCCAGGTGTTGCCGTCCTTCGGGTCGGCGGTGATCGGCGCGATGAAGCGCGCGGCGCTGGTGTCCTTGTCGGGCGGCGCGACCTCGTAGGAGGTGGCCTTGGTGGGGTCGGTCTTCCAACCGCCGTTGTTGACGGCGCAGTTCTGGGTGACCCACATGTCGAGGTAGACGTACTCCTCGGCGATGTTGCAGCCGTTGGCCGGGTCGACGAGGGTGTCGGCGCCGTCGCCGCCGAAGTTGGAGCCCATCACCTTGTCGTGGGCGCGCAGGATGGACTGGCCGTTGTCCTGCAGGCCGCCGCTGACGATCACGCCCTTGCCGGAGCGGTCCGCCGGGTCCTTGCCGACGCCGACCGAGTAGTACTGCAGGGTGTCGATGGTGCCGTCGCCCAGCGACTTCCAGTCGGTGGCGTGGCCGGAGGCGTCGGCCGCGCCGTTGACCGGGCGGCTGTAGATGCCGCCGTCGTTGCCGACGTACACGCTGGTCTTGCCCTTGTACCTGCCGAAGGCGACGGCGTGCTGGTCGGAGTGGGTGGTCTGCGAGCAGTCGCCGGTCTGCTTGGCCGGGTCGATGCTCCAGCAGGGGAAGCCGAAGTTCCAGTACGGGCCCGGGACGGTCCAGGTGGTGCCGCCGTTCTTCGTCTCCAGCACCTCCTCCAGGCCGGCGTAGACGTGGTCGGGGTCGGCCGGGTCGACCCGGAGGAACTGGTTGTACCAGGCCTGGATGCCGGGCTGGTAGCCCTCGTCCTGGAGCGCGGAGCCGGAGTTCTTCAGCTTGTCCTTGTCCGCGATCTGGGTCCACGGGCCGAAGGGGGAACCGGACGTGGAGACGTAGATGCCCTTGAGGCCGGTGTCCGGGTCGCTCGCCATGACCGCCGGGGACTGGTCGATCGCGTAGTAGCGCGAGCCGTCCGCCGAGGCGGCGAAGGTCACGTTGCCCACGTTCGCCGCGTCCGTCGGCAGGTCGCCGAGCGACCCGACGCGCTGCCAGGTGCCGTCCGCCGCCTTGCCGTAGAAGCCGTTGTAGGTGTCGCCGCCGCGCCAGCCCACCGCCAGGACCACCTTGCCCGGGTCCTTGGGGTCGATCGCGATGTCGTTGGCGATGTTCTTGTACGGCGCGGCCGGGTCCCCGGCCTTCGAACCGCCCGGCAGGTACTCGGGGTTGGGCGCGAACTCCAGCGTCCAGGGGCCGGACAGCGTGGTGGCCGAGTGGCTCCAGACACCCCGGCTGGTCGCCGCCCACACCTTGCCGCCGCCGAAGCGCAGCGCGTGGACGATGGTCGACTCCAGCTCCGCGCCGCCCACCCGCATACCGGGCTGGAACTCGCCGTGCTTGGGGTCGGGGAGCACGTACACGCCGGTTCCGACGTACGAGGTGGCGCCGGTGTTGGACTCACCGGTGGCGTACCAGAGCCGGCCGGAGCCGTCCAGGTCGAGCGTGCCGGTCGACAGGGACGGCAGCTTGTCCGAGATGGACTGCCACTGGCCGCCGCCGGTGCGGGAGCGGAACACCCCGCCGTTGGCGCCGCCCGCGTAGACGTAGCCGTCGTCGTCGGCGGCGATGCCGGTGATCCGGCCGGTGACGTAGCCGGAGCCGCCGCTCGAGTTGGAGTTGACGTCGCGGTAGCGCGGGTCGTCGGAGTCGTACGGCTTGTCCGTGACGTGGTCCCAGTTGCCGCCGGTACGCGGCATCGACTGCAACTGCGCCCAGGCCGCGCCGTAGGCGCCCGGGGCGACCACGCCGGGGGCGGTGCGGGCCTCGGTGTACTGGGCGGTGCCCTCGGCGGAGTTCTCGGCCTCGTCGCCCTCGTCCTCGCCGGGGGCGTCGGCCTTGGCGGTGAAGGCCGGGCCGGCGGTGGCGCCCCCGCCCCGGACCTTCTTCGCGTGCTTCTTCCCGACCTCGGTCTGGTGCTGGGCCTGGTGCGGGCGCGGGTCGGGCGTCGCGGACGGCGCGGCGAGGGCCTGGGTGGTGGTCAGTCCGAGCGCGGTCAGGGTGACGGCGGGCAGCAGCAGCCGTCGGCGTTGCCTGGTGGGCACGATGGTGGGTCCTCCCCAGTGCGGCGGGTCGCGCGGTCGCGCCACCCGGCGGAACACGGGGAAGCCTGCTAAGCCGATCCGGCCGAGGGAAGAGCCCTACGGTAAGAACCCGGTAATGGCCTTACGGTTTTGGACAGTTGGCATTCACCGAATGGGAACGCCGGGGTGCGGGGCGCCGGGTGCGGACGGTCGCGCGCCGGGCTCCGGAAGTCGACCACCCGTCACTTCCGGGGCGTGGGCCCCGGCCACCGTCCGCGCGGCCGCCGTAGGCCCGTGCGCACCGCGGCGACCGGGTCGAAGGCACCGGGACGGTCCCTGGTCAGCGGGTAGCAGGCGAACCCGATCAGGGCCGCGCTGAAGTGGCCGACGCTGGTGTAGTCCCGGCTCTGCTGGACGCCCAGGCCGTAGACGACCAGCACCCCGACGGCGTACAGGTACCGCCAGGGCCGCACGATCAGGTAGGTGAGCACCGCGACCACTCCGGCCAGCGCGTAGCTGACGCCGTAGTCGAGGGTGTAGACGGCCTTCGGCGGGGCGAGCCCGCGGTGGATCGCCCAGCCGAGCACGCCCTCGCTGAGGTAGGTCGCGCCGACGTGCGCGAGCATCGCCACCGAGATCCAGCGCAGCGTGCCGAGCCACCGCTCGGCGGGCACGTGGAAGAGGTTGTAGAGCAGGAAGTAGGACAGCCAGCCCCCGCCCGCGATCCACAGCGCGCTGGTCACCAGGACACGCACCGGCGACACCTGCAGGTGGTGCAGATTGGTCGAGCGCCGCTCCAGGATGCGGTCGGCGGTCGCCGGGTCGACGTGCCGGATCACCTGGGTGGTGACGAGCAGGATCGCCAGCCAGGCGTAGGTACCCGGAGCGCGCCGGACGTAGGACCACACCGCCCGGGCCGCGCGGGCCCACCAGGGCCGCCGCCGCGCCTCGGAGCCCCTGACGGTGCTGCCGGCCATCGGCGCCTCCTCGACGCTCCTCCCCCGCCCCTGCCCCCTCACCCTCTTCCCCTCACCCTCGCCCCTCCCGGCCGCGATCCGCCGCCGCAGCGGCCCGTCCGGGTGAGCCGCCGACCGCCCCCGCCGCCGACCGCCGGCCACCCGACGACCGCCCGCCTGCCACCCGCCCGCCTCCCGCCGCTGACGTACGCTGGCGCCCCGACCTCCCGGCCACGACCCCTCCGGCCACGCACCGGGCGTGCCGACACCGGGAACCGCAGAGCAAGGGCAGCAGGCACGATGAGCGATCGCCTCGCGACGAGGACACCGACCGACACCGCGGCCCCCCGGGAACACGCGCTGAGAGCGGCCGCCCGCCTGCGGTTCACCACGGCCTACGTCCTGCTGCTGACCGTCACCGCCTCCTGGCTCGCCGGCCAGGGCCACGCCGAGCGGGCCAGGTTCGTCCGGCACAACAGCAGCAACGTGCACCACATGGAAGTGGGCAAGTGGTGGACGATGTTCACCAGCGGCCTGGTGGTCGACGGGGCGCCGGCCTGGGCGGGCATCGCGGCGGTCGCCGCCGCGCTGGGGCTGGCCGAGTGGCGCTGGGGTCCGGCCCGGGCCGCGGCCGTGTTCGCGTTCGGGCACCTCGGCGCCACCCTGCTCACCGAAGGCGCGATGTGGGTGATGCTGACCGTCCACATCCCCGGCGCGCTCTCCCACGCGAGGGACGTGGGCATCAGTTACGGCCTGGTCGCCACCGGCGCCTGCCTGCTCGCCCTGGGCCCGGTCCCGCTGCGCCGCTACGGCCTGCCGGCCCTCGCCCTGGCGCTGGCCACCGCCTGGGCGGTGGACCAGCAGCTGGCCGACGCCGGGCACCTGGTCGCGCTCGGCCTCGGCGTGCTCGCCTCCCGGACGGCCTGGCTGCACCGCCGGACCTCCCCCGCGCCCGCCTCCCCCTGAACCCGCCTGAGCCCGTCTGAGCCCGTCTGAGTCCATCGACCATCCACCGCGACGCCCACCCGCACCCGCCACCGGGCCGGCCCCCCGGCCACATCCCCCAACTCATCCACCGTGCAGTCGAGTTGGCCGCATCGGCAACGAGCGTGGAGCGGCTCCACGGGCGCCCACCCCGATGGACTCGATCGTATGCTCTTGCGTTACTCTGCAAATCTATGCCAGAGTGCGGGCATCGGATCGAGTACGCCGAATCCCGTCACACAACGCTGAATCAGGGGCCCGCCTGCGCGGGTCTAAAGGGTGCATCCATGTCGAAGGTCTTGAGCAAGCTGCCGGTCGGTGAACGGATCGGCATCGCATTCTCCGGTGGGTTGGACACCTCCGTCGCCGTCGCGTGGATGCGCGAGCACGGTGCCTTCCCCTACGCCTACACGGCCGACATCGGCCAGTACGACGAGCCGAACCTCGCCGACGTCCCGGCCCGGGGCCGCGCGTACGGCGCCGAGCAGGCCCGGCTGGTCGACTGCCGGGAAGCGCTGGTCGAGGAGGGCCTGGCCGCCCTCGCCTGCGGCGCCTTCCACATCCGCTCCGCCGGGCAGACGTACTTCAACACCACCCCGCTCGGCCGCGCCGTGACCGGCACCCTGCTGGTCCGCGCCATGCAGGAGGACGGGGTCTCCATCTGGGGCGACGGCTCCACCTACAAGGGCAACGACATCGAGCGGTTCTACCGCTACGGCCTGCTCGCCAACCCCAGCCTGCGGATCTACAAGCCGTGGCTGGACCAGGCGTTCGTCGACCAGCTCGGCGGCCGCAAGGAGATGTCCGAGTGGCTCGCCGAGCGCGACCTGCCGTACCGGGACTCCGCCGAGAAGGCCTACTCCACCGACGCCAACATCTGGGGCGCCACCCACGAGGCCAAGCGCCTCGAGTACCTGGACGCCTCGCTGGAGATCGTCAGCCCGATCATGGGCGTGGCCTTCTGGGACCCGGCGGTCGAGATCCTCACCGAGGACATCACCGTCGAGTTCGAGTTCGGCCGCCCGGTCCGGATCAACGGCCAGGAGTTCGCCAGCGCCGTCGACCTGGTCCACGAGGCCAACACCATCGGCGGCCGCCACGGCCTCGGCATGTCCGACCAGATCGAGAACCGGATCATCGAGGCCAAGAGCCGCGGCATCTACGAGGCCCCCGGCATGGCGCTGCTGCACATCGCCTACGAGCGGCTGCTCAACGCCATCCACAACGAGGACACCCTCGCCACCTACCACACCCAGGGCCGCCGCCTCGGCCGGCTGCTCTACGAGGGCCGCTGGTTCGACCCGCAGTCGCTGATGCTCCGGGACAGCATGCAGCGCTGGATCGGCCACCCGGTCACCGGCAGCGTCACGCTGCGGCTGCGGCGCGGCCAGGACTACTCGGTCATCGACACCCAGGGCCCCAACTTCAGCTACCACCCGGAGAAGCTGTCCATGGAGCGCAGCGTCGACGCCGCGTTCGTCCCGGACGACCGCATCGGCCAGCTGACCATGCGCAACCTCGACATCGCCGACTCGCGCAGCAAGCTGGAGCAGTACGCGGTGCACGGCCAGCTGGCGCCGTGGAGCGGCCTGATCGGCGAGCTCGCCCCGGGCGGCGCCGCCCCCATCGCCGCCGGCACCGGCGACGCGGAGGAGTCCACCGCGCTCGACCACGCCGCGATCGAGTCCGGCACCGACTGACGCTCCCGGTGTCGGGTGGCCGGTCGGCCGACCACCCGACGCACGACCGTATGACGGGTCACCCCCACGGAGGCCGTCGCACCGCTCCCGGTGCGACGGCCTCCGCCGTTCCCTCGGCCCTCGCGCAGTCCCTCCGGCCGCCGTCCACCCGTTCCGCCCTGCTCACCCGGACGGCCGACCGACCGTGCACGCCGGGCCCCGCCGTAGCTGAATGGCGAACGTGCGCCCGGCGACGGGAAGGCGGGCACGGGGATGGGTGAAGCGGTCGGTTCGATGCTGGCCTCGGCGGTGGCGGTGGCGATCAGCCCGCTGCCGCTGATCAGCGTGATCCTCGTCCTCACCGCCCCGCACCGGCAGGCGCGCCGAACCGGCACTGCCAGCCCGGCCGGCCGTGCCAACGCCGTCGCCTTCACGGCCGGCTGGCTGCTCGGGCTCGCCGCGCCGACGGCGCTCGTGGTCGTGGCCGGCACCGCCCTCACCCGGGCCCAGACCGCACCGACCTGGTCGTCCTGGCTCAAGCTCGCGCTCGGGGCGCTGCTCCTGCTCTCGGCGGCGCGGCAGTGGCACGACCGCCCACGCGCGGGCCACGTCACCCCGCCGCCCGCGTGGCTGCGGGCGGTCGACCGGTTCACGGCGGCCAGGTCCGCGGGCCTCGCCCTCGCCCTGGCCGCGGGCAGTCCGAGGACGCTGCTCCCGGTCGTCGGCGGCGCCGCCTCGATCGCCGCCACCTCGACCGGTCCCGGCGCCGAGGCCCTGGCCGCGGCCCTGCTCGTGGTGATCGGCTCCCTCTGCACACTGCTGCCGCTCGCGGTCCACCTGGTGCGCGGCGGCGCCCGTTCCGCCCGGGTCCTGGGCGAGTGGCGGGCCTGGACGGCCACCCACCAGGCCGCGATCCTGACCACGGTCCCGGTCGTGCTGGGCGCCGGGTACCTGGGCGACGCCGTCTCGGTGCTCACCTGACCGTTCGGCACCCCGGGCCCTTGCGACCGGTGCGTCGACGAGCACGCGCCCGCGCCCGCCTCACCGGATCCGCACCACCCCCCGGCCCCGCACCGCCCGGACGCCCAGCCGCGCGGGATCCCGCCGCGGACGCGCCGCCACCGCCTCGCGCAGCGTCATCAGGATCTCCCCGTCGTAGCGCTCCGCCAGCACCCGCGCCAGCTCGGCCGCCCCGCCGGGCCGCGCGTCGGGGGCCAGCTCCGGCAGTCGCCCCGGGGCGCTGAGGTCCTGGGCCTGGGCGGCCCAGCGGGCCGCGTCGCGCCGCTCGCCCTCGGCGGTGTAGTGCACGGCCAGGCAGTGCACGGCCAGCTGGTCCCCGTACTGGGCGGCGATCCGCCACCAGAAGACGCCGTCCGCCGCGCGGCCCATCCCGTACAGCAGGCAGCCGAGGGTGCGGAAGGCGGTCTTCTCGGCGAGTTCGAGGTCCAGGGCCAGTTCGCCCGGCTTCGCGGCGCCCGCCACACCCGCGCACAGGTGCCGCAGGTCGCGCCGGAGCTCCGCCCGGCCGCCGGCCCAGGGGGACTGGCCCGCGCCCGGTCCCGGACTCGTTCCCGGCCCGCCGCCCGCCGCCGGACCCCACCCCGTCCCGTGGCCCGATCCCGGCCCCGGTCCCGGGCCGGCACCCGACCCCAGCCCCGCACCCCCGGTCGAGCCCGACGCCGGGGCGTGCGGCGGTCGGGCGCCCGCCGGCGGCCGGGCGGGGCGCTCCCGCACGGCCGGAGCGGGCCGACGGGCGGCGGCGAGCCGCTCGGCCAGCCGCCGGGTGAAGGCCACCGGGTCGTGGTCGTCGAACTCGCGCTCCAGCTCCGCGGAATGCGCCCGCAGCAGGTCCCCGACCCTCATGTCACGACCTCCACGCCGCTCCCCCGCCTCGCACACCCGCGCCCCGGCGCTCACGTCTCCGCCCTCACGATTGCGCCCCGTCCTCGTCCGGGTGCTCCAGCAGGTACTCCAGGTGGCGCCGCCCGAGGCTGTAGTAGGTGCGGGCGGTGGTGTGCGCGATGCCGAGCGACCGGCCGATGTCGGGGTACGACAGCCCGGCCTGGCGCAGCCGGACCACGTCGGCCTGGACCGGCGCGGCGCGCGCGAGTTCGTCCATCGCCCAGTCCAGGGCGTCCAGTTCGGCGAGTTCGTCCAGCTCGTCCTGGCTGGTGTCGGGGCGGCGTTGGG
This sequence comes from Kitasatospora sp. Ki12, assembly GCF_054601375.1. Classification (NCBI taxonomy): domain Bacteria; kingdom Bacillati; phylum Actinomycetota; class Actinomycetes; order Kitasatosporales; family Streptomycetaceae; genus Kitasatospora; species Kitasatospora sp. Ki12. The sequence goes on from NZ_BAAIHT010000003.1 coordinate 208,213, forward strand.
CGATCACGCGCAGCCGTTTGCGTTCGATGCGACGGCGCTCGCGCAGGACGTCCACCACCGCGTCCTTCACCACCTTGAAGGCGAAGGCCTGCGGATCGGCGCTGGCCAGGGCCCGGCGCCAGTTCTTGTAGAGCGTGGTGCCGGCGTTCTGGACCGCGTCCTGCGCGTCCTCCCGGTGCCGCAGGCGCTGCTGGGCGTAGCGGAGGTAGCCGGAGTTCTCGCGAGTGAAGAAGGCCTCGAAATCGGTCGGCAGGTCGCCGAGCGGGTCCGCCCGCAGGCTCCGCTCCTCGCCCGGCCCGGGAGTGTTCACCCACGCCCCCCTTTTCTGGGTCAGCTGGCCGGCCCACCGGGTGGCACGCCGACGGCCCCTTGGGGGCTCGTCGTGTAACCGTCCGGGAGGCGCGGGATGTTGACCGGATCGGGCGGACAATTGGCGAACGTTTCCGTTCACTTTCGAGCAGCACCACTGACCTGCCGGTTCGGGCCCATCGGCCCCACCGGAACACCCCCGACGTGACCCAGATCACATCGCTTCGGGCCTCGGCTTGACAAGCCCCGGGCGCCGACCCCGCCACCCCGCCGCACACCCCCGCCACCCCGCGCGCTTACGGCGCGGGCTCCACCGTCGCCGCGTCCATCGCGGCGGTCACCCGCTCCAGCAGCCCGCGCAGCGCCGCCATGTCCTCGATCGGCAGCCCGGTCGCGGCGAGCAGCCGGCGCGGGACCTGTCCGGCCCGCTCGCGCAGCGCCGAACCCTCGGGAGTGAGGGCGACGGTGACCGACCGCTCGTCCTGCGGGCTGCGCTCGCGGCGCACCAGGCCGGCCGCTTCGAGCCGCTTGAGCAGCGGGGAGAGCGTGCCCGAGTCGAGCCGCAGGCGCTCGCCGATCCGCTTGACGGGCAGTTCGCCGTCCTCCCAGAGCACCAGCATCACCAGGTACTGGGGGTAGGTCAGTCCGAGGTCCCGGAGCAGCACCCGGTAGACGCCGCCGAAGGCGCGCGAGGCCGCGTTGAGCGAGAAGCAGAGCTGCTGGTCGAGGCGGAGCAGCTGCTCGTCCGCCATGCCGGGGAGCGTGGTCATGGCTCCATGGTACCGACCACCTTCGCGCGATTGAGTTGTGCGCAATTGAATTGCGTGCTCTACTTGTGTCACGGCAGGACGCGGCCGGGCCACCGGAACAAGGCGGCCCCCGCATCCCACCGCAACCGAGCAACCGCAGCACCACGAAGGGAACCGACCATGGACGCGCTCTACACCGCAGCCGCCACCGCGAACGGCCGGGAGGGCCGCGCCGTCAGCTCCGACGGTCAGCTGGACCTCGCGCTGGCCATGCCGCCGGCGCTCGGCGGCAACGGCCAGGGCACCAACCCCGAGCAGCTGTTCGCGGCCGGCTACGCCGCCTGCTTCGCCAGCGCCCTCGGCCTGGTCGGCCGGCAGGCCCGGGTGGACACCAGCGAGGTCTCGGTGACCGCCGAGGTGTCCATCGGCAAGGACGGCGCCGGCTTCGGCCTCGCCGTCGTGCTGCGCGTCGAACTGCCCGAGTCCCTCGCGGGCGAGACCGGCGAGCTGCTGGTCAAGCAGGCGCACGAGGTCTGCCCGTACTCCCGCGCCACCCGCGGCAACATCCCGGTCGAGCTGGTCGTCGAGTAGGACCGCCCGCCGGGTGACCGCCCCCTCGGGTGACCACACCACCGGGTGACGAACGCCGGGCCCGCCGCACAGCACGTGCGGTGGGCCCGCACCCGTATCCGGCGCGCTACTCCCCCGCGCCGGGTCCGCCGCCGCCCGGCCCGCTCCCCGCCGAGCGCAGCGTGTCCAGTCTGTGCCGGTACTCCTCCGCGTCGATCTCGCCCCGCGCGAACCGTTCCGCGAGCAGCTGTTCCGGGATCGGCCCCGACGCCCAGCCGTGCTTGCCGGCCGGCCCGTGCCCGCCGGCCCCGGGCGACGCCGGGGCGAGCGGGATGGGCTGCCGCGAACGCGTGATGTACCGGAACAGGGCGACGGCGACGAGCACGAGGAACGCCAGGAAAAGCAGCGCTCCGATCACCATCAGTCCGATGCCCCAGCCGCCCATGCCGTGGCGGTGCGGGTACCCGTGCCAGTGCCTCATCAGGACCTCCTCCTCCGGCCCCACCGGGCCCGCCGAGGTGCTCAGCGCCTTACCACCATCGTGCGCCCCCCACCGGCGAAAGCGCCGTGAAGAAAGTCTGAGAAAACGTTCCGGCACTCGGCACCGACGACCTCGGGGTAGCGTGCCGCTCGTGACCCCGCACCCGCGCCCGACGCACCGCCCGCCCGACGACGGCCGCTCACCCGAGCAGCTCGTCGCCGCCGGAGTGCTCCGGCGCCACGCGGACCCCAGCCCCCACCCGGCGCTCGGCCACTCGCCGATCGCCTACGTCGCCACCGCGCTCTGGACCGAGCTCACCGCCCTCGCCATCGCGCCGTCCGCCGCCGAGGCCACCGCGACCGCCCTGCTGCACACCCTCGCCGGCCAGGCCGTGGACGCGGCGCTGGCCCCGGGCAACGAGCGCGCCCCGCGCGACGACCTGTACGTGACCGACCCCGCCCACATCGGCCCGCACCGCCGCGCGGTCTGGTTCCACCGCTCCGGCCCGCAGGGCCCGATCACCGCCGCCTTCGCCCCTTGAGCGGCGACCACCCGGCCGCCGCTTCGCCGACCCGCCGTCTCAACGTTCCACCCCGCCGCGTCAGCGCTCCACCCGCAGACTGTGGCAGGCCCAGCTGAGCCGGTCCGGGCCGCCGATCGGCGGCCGGTCGTGGTACGTCCCGTCCGCCACCGACAGGTTGACGATCAGGTACGCGTGCCAGCCGGACCCGACCCCGTGCAGGTCCGCGTAGACCAGCTCGTCCTCGACGTACCAGTCCACCGAGTGGGCGCCGAACACCACCCGCAGGTCGAAGGTCGCCCCCGGGGCGATCCCGACGCCGCCGCCGTGCCAGTACCGGAAGCCGCCGCGGACGTGGTTGGAGATCTCCAGCAGGTCCGGGTGGTCGGGGTGGTACTCGAAGACGTCGACCTCGTTGCCGCCGTCGCGCCAGGTCCAGATCGCCGGCCAGGCGCCCAGTTCGACGGGCAGCGTCACGCGCGCCGACAGCACGTCCCCGGTGCGGACCTGGAAGCCGTCCGGGCTGCCCTCGGTGGTCAGCAGGTTGCAGCTCCACAGGCCGCCGCTGTGCCGCCGGGTCGCGGTGAAGACCCCGCCGGGGCAGTACCCGCGGACGAGGTAGTCGAGTTTGTGGTCGCTCCGGTTGGTCGGCCCCATCCGGGGATAGGCGCTGCTGCGTCCGGCGATCCACTGCCTGGTCGAAGTGAAGTCCGCGTCGAACACGACTGTCACGGCCGCCTCCCCGGTGCCCCGGTGCCCCGGCAGTCCGATCGGCCGGGTACACAGAGTGAGTTACCCGATACGCTCCGCTGTATGCGGAGCTTTCGGCCCCGGTCCGTACCGATCCCCGGCCGCGGGGTCGACACCCCGGGCCGCAGAGCGCGCGCTCAGCCGACCGCGGCCGTTCCCCCGGCGCCGAGCCGGTCGGTCACCGAGACCACGCCGTCCACCGAGCGGCACAGGTTGAGCACGATCGGCACCAGGTGCGGCTCGGGAACGGTGCCGCTGAGCACCACCCGCCCCTGGGTGACCTCCACCCCGATCTCCGCCGGGCTGACCCCCTCGATCCGGCCGAGCACCTCCTCGACGATCTCCCGCCGGATCACCATGTCCTCGCGCAGGAACACCCGCAGCAGGTCGCCCCGGCTGACCATGCCGATGACCCGGTCCTCCTCGTCCAGCACCGGCAGCCGCTTCAGCCCGTGCCGGCTCATGGTGCGGGCGGCCGCGACCACGCTGGTGCCGGGCGTGGTGCAGACCGGCTGGGTCGTCATCAGGTCCTCGGCGGTGACCTCGCCGTCCGGCCCCGCCTGGGCCGACTCCGGCGCCGGGAGGAGACTGCCCGGATCCTCCTGCGCGGCGAGGGTGCGCAGCAGATCGGCCTCCGAGACCACGCCGAGCGGCCGCCCCTCGGGGTCCACCACCGGCACCCCGGTGATGTCGTACTCGCTCAGCAGCGTCACGATCTCCCGGAACCCGGTCTCGGGCGAGACCAGGACGACGGGGCTGGTCATCACGGATTCGACGGTGGCATGCCGCACGCCGGTTCACCTCGTCCAACGGTGCTGGTCCGACCGGGCGCGGATCGTCCCGGCCGGTTACCGGCAGCATGGCGCGCGGCGGCGCGGACCGCCAGGGGCCAAGGGGCCGAACGGGTGGGACTTTGGACCCCGACCGGCGAACACGGCCCCGACAGCGCGCACCCGAACCGGCCCTTGAACGCCGCCGGCTCTCGCCCGGCATGGTCCGGGCGCGTGGAGTCACCCCGCAGACCGGCTCGTACGTGGCCGCAGAATACGCGCCGCACGCCCCCGGTGGTGCGCCCGTCGCCCCGGACGGCGCAACCATCACATGATCGACTCGTTGGACCGTCCACCACGACGGCACCACGGCTCCGGGAGGCCCCTTTGGCAGGACGGACGGTGGGCGCGGCACGTCCGGTGGCGCAGGCGGAGGCCGCGCTGGTGCGCCACTACCGGAGGCTGGTCCGGCTCGCCTACCTGGCGCTGCCGGCCGACCGGGACCGGCACAGCCGGGTGCTCGCCGCCCACGCCGCCGTCCAGCGCGCCCTGCCCACCCGCTGGGCCCTCCGCAGCGAACGGCAGCGCCGGAACGACCCGGACCATCAGGACGGCCTGGGCCACCAGGACTCCCCGGACCACCAGGACGACGCGGGCCACCGGGAGGACCGGACCCACCGGAACGACCCGGCCGCCGACGGCACCACCGACCCGGTCTACGCCGCACTGCGTCTGCGGGTCCTGCGCGCCGCACTCCGCCCGCGCCCGGCCGCCCGGCTGCTGGCACCCCGGGTCTGGGGCCTGCGGCTGTTCACCCCGCACGGCGGCGAGGAGGACGCGGCGCTCGCGCACGCGCTCGCCGCGCTGGACGCCCCGGCCAGGGCCGCCTTCGCCCTGCGGACGGTCGAGGGCCTGAGCACCGACCAGGCCGCCGGAGTGCTCCGGCAGGCCGGGGTGGCGCAGCCGATGGAGGCGGTCGCCGCCGCGGCGGGGGTGGCGTCCGGCCCGGCCCCGGCGCTGCCGGCCTTCGACCCGTGCGCGGTCCGGGTGCAGCCGACCGACCTGCTGCGCCGCCGCCGGACGCTGACCGCCGCGCTGACGGTCGGCGTGCTCGGACTCACCACGACGGCCGCCGTGCTCGGCGGTCCCGGCTCCGGCGACGGTTCCGGCTCCGCCACGGGCGCCCGGTCGGCGTCCGCGCCTCCTCCGCCGGGCGCCGTCGACCCGACCCGGCTGCTCCGGGTGGCGCCCGACGCCTGGCAGCACACCGCGCGGATCGACTTCTCCGCCTGGCCCGCCCGGGGCGACCGCCGCGAGGACGCCACCCTGCTCCGCCGCGCCCTGACCGCCTGGGCGCAGCCCGGCCCGCAGACCCACGCCGAACCGGGCACGGACACCACCCCGCCCGCCGAGGCGCCGCACCTGCTGTTCGCCGGAACGGTGGACGGGACCGGCGTGGTGGTGCTGTACGACGGCCTGCGGATCGCCCGTTACACCGACGGTCCGCAGGGCGGCCTGGACCTCGCCCGCGCCGACGACTCGGACGTGACGACGGCCGGCGCGGTGGCCCTGCGCCGTCAGGGGCCCGCCGTCCGCTATCTGCTGGCGCCCTGGGTGGAGTCCGCCGAGACCCGCCGGATCGACCAACCCGACGTCGCGGCCCGCCCGTTGGACCACCCGGACGGCCTCACCGCGCCGGCGCCCGGCGGCGGGCTCGCGGACTGCCAGGGCGCGACCGTGCTGCAGTTGCACTCCTCCCCGGTGATCGCCGAGAAGCACGCCTTCCTGCTGGCCGACCTGGGCGGCGTCGTCCCCGCGCACCTCACGTACACGCCGCCACCGGACCGCATCCCGTCGGACCGTTCCCCGTCCGCCCAGCCCGACCGTTCCCCGTCGGCCCAGCCCGCCCAGCCCGACCACGAGCCGCGCGAGGCGACCGGCCAGGACGCGCTGCTGGCCTGGGCCCGGGCGGGCTGCGCCGTCCCGGACGGCAAACCGGGCGTCAAACAGCTCAACCTGTGGGCCTTCGCCGTCCAGGCGCTGCCGCAGAACGCGGGCTCGGCCTCCTGGGTCTGCCTGCGCGCCGACCGCTGGACCGGCGACGGCAGCGCGGCCTCGGCCGTCGTCCTGCCCGCCGTCCGCGGCGCGCAGCGCACCGGCGGCGGCCCGGGCCGGGCGTGCAGCCGGTTCGAGCAGGACACCGTGGCCTGGACCTGGTGGCGCTCGCCGCAGGGCACCGAGTACGTGCTGGCGGCGGGCAGCCGCCGGGTCACCCGGCTCACCGTCAAGGGCCCGGACTGGTCGGTCGACCGGGCCGCCCCGGACCACACCCTCGCCGTCGAGCGCCCCGCCCGGGCGGCCGTCCAGGTCGAGGCGCTCCTCGACAACGGCAGCCGCATCGGCCCGCCGCACTGAGCCCCACGCCCTGCCCCGCCCCACTCAGCCCACGTTCCCGACCGTACCAGCCAACTCCACCCCGTAGTCCGGCAGTTCGACACTGCTGACCTCCTTCCCCAGCTCCAGCATCTTGTCCAGCGCCCACCGCCGGTTCAGCACCGCGTTGCGGAGCCGCAGCCCGGTCTTCGTGCGCGGAGCCAGGAACGGCCCGGTCCGGTCGCCGCCCTTCTGGCAGCCCCGGGCGTAGTCGCGGAGCAGCCGCTCGTACCGCTCGAAGGCGGTCCGGTGGTCTCCGCGCGCCCGGGCCAGCTCGCCCGCCAGGACGTACGCGGCCACCACCGCCGTCCCGGTGCCCATGCCGCCGATGGTCGCACCGCAGGCGGCGTCGCCGATCAGGGCGATCCGGCCGTTCGACCAGCTGGGCACGTCGGCCCGGCTGATGGAGTCGAAGTACGGCTCGGGGGCGGCGTCCAGGCTCTCCAGCAGCTCCGGCACCCGCCAGCCGAGGCCCGCGAAGGCCGCCCGGACCAGCGCCTTCTGCTGTGCCGGGTCGTGGCGGTCGTAGCGCAGTTCGGGTGAGGCGAACAGACAGAAGGCGCCGGCCCGGCTCGGGTCCCGGTGGCTCGCGCCGACGGACATCAGCTGGCCGGGGACGTTCAGCCCGACCGACCCGACCGGCAGCCCGAGGTCGTTGGGCAGCTGCCAGGTGGCCGCGTAGTAGCCGAGGTGGCGGACGTAGCGCTCCTCGGGGCCGAAGGCGAGCCGGCGGACGTTGGAGTGCAGCCCGTCGGCGCCGATCACCAGGTCGAACTCGCGCGGCGCGGCGTGCCGGAAGGTGACCCGGACGCCGCCCGGGGTCTCCTCCAGCGCGGCGATCGAGTCGCCGAAGACGTACTCGGCGCGGGAGCCGCTGTGCCGGTGCAGCAGCTGGGCGAGCTCTCCGCGCGGGACCTCCACGTCACCGCCGGCGAACTCGGCGGGCAGGTGCAGCAGCCGGCGCCCGTCGGCGTCCACGAAGGTCATCGGGCTGCCGCCGGTGCCGAGGGCACGCAGTTCGTCGAGCACGCCCATCCGTTCCAGCACGGTCAGGTGGGTGCGGCCGCGGAAGTCGACGTCCTGGCCGCCGTCGCGCAGCGCCGGGGCCAGCTCGACCACGGTCACCTCGAAGCCGTACCGGCCCAGCCAGTGGGCCAGCGCGGGGCCGGCGATGCTCGCGCCCGAAATCAGGATCTTGGTGCTCATGGGGGACCGCTCCGTTCGAGGATCGAGGATCGAGGATCGAGAAACAGTGTCTGGCGGACACTGTTTGTTGCTGTGTACGTTAGACACAGTTGGAGCACTCCGGCAACCCCCAGGACGGGACAGGACGGGAGCGGACGATGCACGAGACGGCGAACGACACGGTGCGGCTGCTCTGGGGCCCGCCGGCCAAGCCGAGCCGCGGCCCGAAGCCGGCCCTCAGCCTGGAGCGGATCGCCGCGGCGGGCGTCGAGATCGCCGACGAGGAGGGCCTGGGCGCGCTCTCGATGCAGAAGGTGGCCGGGCTGCTCGACTTCACCAAGATGTCGCTCTACCGCTACGTCCCCGGCAAGGCCGAACTGATCGCCCTGATGGTCGAGTCGGCCGCCGGCGAACCCCCGGCCCCCGCCGACGGCGCCGACTGGCGGGAGCGACTCACCGCCTGGGCCCACCACTTGGCCGACTCCTTCGCCCGCCACCCCTGGCTGCTGGACGCCACCGTCGGCCCCCGGGTGATGGGCCCCAAGGAACTCTCCTGGCTGGAACAGGTGGTGGTCGCGCTCGACGGCCACGGACTGACCGGCCCGGAGCGGATGGACGCCGCCGTCCTGCTCGCCGGGCACGTGCGCGGGATCGCCCAGCAGTCCCGCGGCACCGGCGCGTCCGGCGGCCCCGAGGCCGAACTCCTCGCCGCCCTCGGCGCCGTGGTGCGGCAGCACGCCGACCGCTTCCCCGCCGTCGCCGCCGCCATGGCCGACCCGGACGGACGCGACCGGGCCCTGGACTTCGGCCTGGAGCGCATCCTGGACGGCCTGGCCGCCCTGATCGAGCGCCGCACCGAAGGGGCCTGACGACTCCGAACGGGCCTGACCCACCCGGCTCGCGGAAAACCACTCGGAGCGGCACCCGCCCGCTCGCTACCATCGCGCCCCATGGCGATGTTCGTGCACCTCACCGCCGCGGCCAACGCGCCGCGCATCCGCCGCGCCGGGATCCGGGCCGACAGCCGGGGCCAGGCCGCGGCGCGCGGACTCTACTGCTTCCCCGTGCTGCCCTCGTACACGCTCACCCACCAATGGCTGCGCGAGCTGGCCCGGTTCGGACCCAAGGGCTCCCTGGTCGCGGTGCACGTCCGGCTGGACGACCGGCAGGAGGTCCTGACCGGCCACTACCGCGACCGGGCCCGGAGCGAGCAGCAGCGGGTGTCCGCCGCCGAGGCGGTCCGGCGGATCGGCGCGCTGCCCGACCCGCGCGGCTGGGAGGTCTTCCTCCCGCGCGCGGTGGGCGCCCGCGAGGTGCACCGGATCCGCGCCGTGCCGCAGGTCGCCGGCTGGCGCTACCGGCCGGACGCCCACGGGACCCGGCCCTGCACCTGCTACGGCTGCCGAATCCGCGGCGAGTACGGCGGCCGCCGCCTGCGCGAGCGCCACCCGCACCCGCTGGACGGCCCGCCGCCGCCCGTCCCGGTCCTGCTCGCCCGGATCGAGGCGGCCGGCGACCCCGGCGACCCGGTGGAGCTGCGGGCCGCCCTGCACTGGTTCGGGATGCGCCGCCGCGGCCCGGTGGACGCCCTGGCGCGGCTGGCCGCCCACCCGGACCCTACGGTGCGGGAGGAGCTGGTCTGGGCCGTCGGGCCCTGGTCCACCCCGGGCGTCGCCGAACTGCTGGACGGCCTCGCGGAGGATCCGCACCCGGATGTCCGCGAGGCCGTCCAGGCGGTCCGGGACCGCTGAGGCCCCGTCCGCCGTCAGCCGTGCGGCGGCGTCAGCCGTGCGGCGGCGTCAGCCGTGCGGCGGCGTCAGGCGTGCGCCGCCGTCAGGAGACGCGCTTCAGCTGCCAGGAGTTGTTGTTGAGGCTCGGCACCGAGGAGTACTGACAGCCGGCGCTGAAGAAGCTGCTGACGATGGTCCAGCCGGCCGGGGGCCAGGTGGAGGCGCAGGCGTTGACGGTGGTGCCGACCGGGTAGCCGGTGAGCAGCATGACCTTCTTGGTGTTCGGGTTGAAGCCGGAGCCGCAGCCGCCGCTGTTCCACCACTGGACGTCGACGTAGCCGCCCGGGGTCAGCGAGGAGGAGCACATGGTGCTGGTGTCACCGGGCGCGGCCTGGGCCGTGCCCATGGTCAGGGTGAGGGCGGCGGCGGCAGCGCCGATGGTCAGAGCGGCGGCGCGAAGGCGTATCACGGGGGCGGGCTCCTCTCGGTGACGCGGCACCTCCGCGTCACCGCCCATTCCTATCCGTGCCGCCGCTCGGACGTACAGGGACTTTCCAGCCCCGCCGACGGCGCGTTCTCGCCCTTGCCCCTCCCCCTCCGACCCCTCCGAGGCGGCCCCGTCGTCGCACCGTGACCTGCGGCGGCGCCCGCCGACGTGCCCCTCCGGCCGTACCGGGTGATCATGGGACGAACCGCGTCTTCGGCGATTCGGCGCCCCGGTAGGCTCCGGCGGCGCCCGGAAGGTGGACTGCGATGTTCCAGCTCCTGTGGATTCTGCTCATCGGCTTCGTGCTGGGCGTGCTGGCCAAGCTGATCCTGCGCGGACCGCAGTCGATCCCCTGGTGGCTGACCATGCTGCTCGGCGCCGCCGGGGCCTGGCTCGGCAACGCCGCCGCCGGCTGGATCGGCGTGCGCCACACCTCGGGCGTCGACTGGATCCGCCACCTCCTCCAAATCGGCTTCGCCGTCGCCCTGGTGGCCTTCGTCGCCCCCGCCTGGGGCAGGTCCCGCCAGAACCGCTGACCCGGCGCCGGCCCGGATCGTCAGTGCCGGGTGCAGGACTCCCGCCTGCTGACGGCCGCTCCCGCGGCCACCCGCTCAGCCCACGTGGACGGCCGGGCGGCGGGAGCGGTCCGGCTCGGCCTCGCGGAGCACTTCGCGTGTCACCGGTGCGATCTCCCCCTGCCCGAACAGGAAGAAGCGCAGGAACTGGGCGAAGGGGTTGCCCTCGGTCCACTCGAAGTAGATGTGCGGCTGCTGCCCGGTCAGGTCGCGCACCTGCAGCAGCAGCGCGGCCAGCGCGTTGGGCACGCTGGAGCTCTGCAGTGACAGCACCCGGTAGCGGTCGTGCAGCACCTCGCCGCGCACGGTCAGTTCGGCCTCGAAGTCGGAGGGGTCGAGCACGGTGACCTCGACGAAGACGAGGTCGTCCTCGGCCGGGATGTCGTTGTCGGTGCGGATCTGGCGGATCTTGTCGCGGTACTCGGCGAGGTCCCGGCTGTTCGGTTCGTTGGCGATCAGCCGCAGCGGGCGGTGCGTGTAGTCCCGGACGAACCGCTCCGCGACGTCGTCCAGCACGACGTCGGTGACGCGCAGTTCGAAGGCCCGCTTGAGCCGGGAGAGGAAGGAGACCAGCATGATGCCCGCGATGAAGCAGGCGCCGATCTTGACGCCGTCGGGCCGCTCGGCGATGTTGACCGCCGTGGTGTAGAGGAACACCGCCGCGATCACCGCGAAGCCGGCCCGCCAACGGCGCTGCCCGGCCTTGTGCGCGGCGATGGTGACGGCGATCGCGGCGGAGCTGATCAGCACCAGCACGCCGGTCGCGTACGCGCCGCCCTGGGCGTCCACGTTGGCGTCGAAGATCCAGGTGACCAGGAAGGCGATCAGGGTGAGGACGATGACGGTGGGCCGCACGGCGCGGGCCCAGTGCGGGGCCATGCCGTAGCGGGGGAGGTAGCGGGGCATCAGGTTGAGCAGTCCGGCCATCGCGGAGGCGCCGGCGAACCAGAGGATGGCGATCGTGGACAGGTCGTAGACGGAACCGAAGGTGCTGCCGAGGTTCTCGTGGGCGAGGAAGGCGAGCGCGCGCCCGTTGGCCTCGCCGCCCTTCTTGAAGGCGTCGGCGGGGATGAGCAGCGTGGTGATGAAGCTGGTGGCGATCAGGAAGCAGCTCATGATCACGGCGGCGGTGGTGAGCAGCTTGCGGGCGCCCCGGATGCGGCCGGTGGGCTTCTCCTCGGTGTCGTCGGGGTCGCCCTCGATGTGCGGCATCACGGCGACGCCGGTCTCGAAGCCCGAGAGGCCGAGCGCGAGTTTGGGGAAGACGATCAGCGCGACGCCGACCATGGCGATCACGTTGCCGTGCTCCCTGGTGAGCGCGTCGGTCCAGTCGCTGAACACGTGCGGGGCCCTGAGCACGTTCCAGAGGCCGTCGACCACCACCACGACGTTCAGCGCGAGGTAGACCGCGACCAGCACGACGGCCAGGCCGATCGCCTCGCCGAAGCCCTTGAGGAACACCCCGCCGAGCAGCGCGATCATGATCAGGGTCAGCAGGACCTCCTTGCCGGTCAGCGCGCTGTGCAGGTGCGGGTTCTCCACCAGGTGCGCGCTGGCGTCGGCGGCCGACAGGGTGATGGTGATCATGAAGTCGGTGGCCGCGAACCCCAGCAGGGTGAGCACGAAGAGCTTGCCCTGCCAGAACGACAGCAGCCGCTCCAGCATCGCGATCGAGCCCTCGCCGTGCGGGCTCTCCTGGGCGACCCGCCGGTAGACCGGGAGTGCGCCGAGCAGGGTGACGACCACCAGCACGATGGTCGCCAGCGGCGAGACCAGACCGGCCGCGAGGGCGGCGATGCCGGGCTGGTAACCGAGCGTGGAGAAGTAGTCGAGGCCGGTGAGGCACATGACCCGCCACCAGCGCTGGCCCTTGACGTGGGGTGCCTGGGCGTGCGGGCCGGGGTGCTGCTTGGCCATGTCCGCGAGGCCTTCGAGCATCCACGCCCGGAACCGCCCACCCCGGGTCCGGGACGGCACCCCCGGTTCGGCCGAACCCGACGAGACCACGTACACCCCTGTCCACGACTGGGCCGCCCGCGTACGGGCCCGGACCCCCGGTGGCCGCCGGACGGCGGGCCCGGCCAGGCTAGGTGGCCCGGTCATCGCCGCCCGGCAGCGCGCGGGCCGACACGCCAGGGGTGCGCCCGTACGGCCGTCCCGGGTGGCGGAGGAGGGCTGGAGGTGCCCGGCGGCCCGGCGCGTTGGGTGGTACGCGCTCCCCGCACGTATGAGGATGTCCCCTCATATTGACGCAGTAGGTTGACGAACCTGATCGAGCCGAACCGCATCGAACCCGGCCTGACCAGCCCGGACCAGCCCGGGTCGGCACAGGTCGGCACCGATACGGCACAGGTCAGCACTGGCAGAGCTGCGAACACGAAGGAGGCCGCGGTGGCGGAACCGAGTCGGCGGAGGATCCTCGGCCTGGGCCTGATGGCGGCCGCCGCCACCTCCTGCGGCCCCCGCCACCCGGACGCGGCAGCCGCTCCGAACCCCTCCGGCGCCCGGCCCGCCGCCCCCGGCCCGGGCGGCGCCACCACCGCCGGACCCACCAAGCCGGCCGGCGACCCGACCCACGAGCAGACCCTGCCCGGCACCCCCGGCTGGGAGATCACCGACCCCGGTCCGGACTCCGCCATCGAGGGCTTCGCCGACCGGGTCAGCGTCCTGCCCGGCGAGTCCTTCGGGCTGCACGTCTCCACCCCCGCCGCCGCCTTCACCGTCTCCGCCTACCGGATGGGCTGGTACGGCGGCGTCCGCGCCCGACTGGTCTGGCGCCGCGAGCACGTCCCCGGCGGCAAGCAGCCCGCGCCGCACGTCGACCCGGGGACCCGTACCGTGCTGACCGGCTGGCAGCGCACGCTCGCCGTGGACACCGCCGACTGGCCCGAGGGCGCCTACCTGCTGCGCCTGGACGCCGAGGACGGCACCGGCCGCCGCTACGTCCCGCTCACCGTCCGCTCGGCCACCACCGCCGGGCGGACCGTGGTCATGAGCGCCCCCGCGACCTGGCAGGCCTACAACGAGTGGGGCGGCTACAGCCTGTACAACGGCCCGACCGGCGGCCTGGCCACCCGTTCGCTGAAGGTCGTCTTCGACCGGCCGTACGACTACGACCACGGCGCCGGGCTGTTCCTGGTGTACGAGGCGCCGCTGGTCGCCCTGGTCGAGCGGCTGGGGCTGCCGGTCGCGTACACCACCGGCATCGACGTCGCCCGCGAGCCCGGACTGCTGGACGGGGCGACCACCGTGGTGTCGCTGGGCCACGACGAGTACTGGTCGCCCGAGCAGCGCGCCCGGGTGACCGCGGCCCGGGACGCGGGGACCAACCTGGCGATCCTGGGCGCCAACTGCTGCTTCCGCCGGGTCCGCTTCGAGCCGACCGACCTCGGCCCGGACCGCACGGTGGTCTGCTACAAGGACGCCTGGGCGCAGGACCCCGGGTACCGGGCGGGCGCCCCGGCGACCACCGACTTCCGGGCCGGCCCGGGCGCGGACCCGGAGAGCTCGATGCTCGGGGTGATCTACGACGGCTACCCGGTGGACGCGCCGTACGTGGTCCGCTCCCCCGGGCACTGGGTCTTCGAGGGGACGGGCGTCGCGGCGGGGGCGTCCTTCCCCCACCTGGTCGGCGTCGAGTACGACCGGGTGAACACCGCCTTCCCCACCCCGCGCCCGATCGAGGTGATCGCCCACTCTCCGGTGGTCTGCGAGGGCCGCCGCTCCCACGCCGACACCGCCTACTACACGGTGCCCAGCGGCGCCGGGGTCTTCGCCTCCGGCACGATGCGCTGGGTCGAGACCCTGGACGCCCAAGGCCCCGGCGGCGGCAAGGCCGACCACGGCATCGACGCCGCCGCCGGGGACCTGGTCCGCCGGGCCACCGAGAACGTCCTGCGCACCTTCGCCGCCGGCCCGGCCGGCCGCACCCACCCGGCGCAGGACAACCTCGCCGACGTCTACGGCCCGGGGTAGCGGGGCCGGCTCAGCCGGCCGTCAGCGGCGGGGCGCCTCAGTTCGCGGTCAGCGGAGCGGCGAAGGTCTCGGCCGGGCCGAAGTCCGTGTAGTGGTCCTTCGTCACGACCGCCTTCCCGGCGACCACCATCGACTGCTCACCCCGGACGACCCGTCCGAACCGGTCGATCCACAGGTGGCAGTCCACCGCCTCGACGCCCTTGCTCCGCATCTGCTGGGCGTTCGCCGGATCCGCGCGGAGCACCTGGTCCGCCGAGAGCCGGGCGGCCAGGTGGAACACCGGCACCGCGCCGTCGGTCTCCATGCCCTTGCGGGCGGTGGGTCCGGCGCCCAGCAGGAGCTCGGCGTAGGCCGCGGACCGGTCCGCGTCCGCGTCGGCGCCCGCCCCCGTGCCCGGCTCCCTCGTCCACCGGGTCTCACCCTTCGCCTTGTCCCGGAGGTAGGAGACGCCGTCCACGGTCAGCGTCTCCATCCAGTTCACGACCAGCGAGCCGCCGGCGACAGTCTTCCCCTCGGTGCGGGCGCCACGGGCCGGGGTGTTGTAGTTCAGCCGGCCCGTGACGGTGATCAGCACCTGCTCGTCGCCCGTACCGGCCCGGGTGGTCATCTCGACGGTCGCGGCGTACGGCTCCTTCGAGCGGTGCGCCATCGCGACCGCCGGGTCGAACGCACCGGAGGCATCGGCCGGCGCACCGGAGGCCGCGGCGGCCGTCGTGGCGGCCGTCGCCGTGGGCGCTCCGGAGACCGTCGCGGCGGTGGCCGGCGCGGCGGCCGACGCCGTGGACGCCCCGACGGCTGCGGGCGCCGGGCCGGACCGTTCCGGTCCGCAGCCCGTGACGGCGGTCAGTGCGAGGGCCAGGGCGGCGACGGGCAGGGCGGTGGTACGGCGGATTCGCAAGGAGGTTCTCCGGTCTGTGTTCGGGACGGCGGTAGCCTGCCACACCGGTCCATCGCGATCGAACGGAGTCCCGGCCCCCGGCCTGGGCAAGAGGCGACCCACCGCCCCGATACACTCACACGGTCCAACCAACGCAGGTCGTCCAGGCAAACCGACCGGTGCGGCCCGGGTGCCGACCGGCGAGGGTTACGAGGAAACAGAACATGGTCGAGGCCTCCCCCAAGGTCGTTGTGGTCGTCCCCACCTACAACGAGCGGGAGAACCTCCCGGTCCTCGCGGGCCTGCTCGCGGAGCTCCCGGTGCCGAACCTGCACCTGCTGGTGGTCGACGACAACTCGCCCGACGGCACCGGCGAGGTCGCGGACAAGCTCGCCGCGGACTCCGGCGGCACCGTCGGCGTGCTGCACCGCACCGAGAAGAACGGCCTCGGCCGCGCCTACCTGGCCGGCATGGCCCGCGCCCTGGACGAGGGCGCCGACATCGTCGTCCAGATGGACGCCGACCTCTCGCACCCCTCCTCGGCGATACCCGAGATGGTGCGGACCCTCCTGGCCGACGACACCGCCGTGGTGCTCGGCTCCCGCTACGTCCCCGGCGGCTCGACCGCCGCCGAGTGGCCCTGGCACCGCAAGGCGCTCTCCGCCTGGGCCAACCTCTACGTCAACACCATCCTCGGCCTGGGCGTCCGGGACGCCACCGCCGGGTTCAAGGCCTGGCGGGCGGCCACCCTGCGCGCCATCGACCTGCCGACCGTGCAGAGCAACGGCTACTCGTTCCAGGTCGAGATGAACTACCGGGTGGTCAAGCGGGGCATGACCATCCGCGAGGTGCCGATCCGCTTCGAGGAGCGGATCGAGGGCGCCTCCAAGATGAGCATGGGGGTGCAGGTCGAGTCCGCCCTGGCCCCGTGGAAGCTCCGCTTCAACCGCGACAACTGACCCGCGCCGGAGGGCGGCGCCGGGGAGCGGGGACCGGCGTCGGCGAGCGGCGGGCGGCGGCGACCGGCCGCACCGAGGGGTTCGTACGGGTGCCGGAGCCGCCCGGGACCGGTGTGAAGGGCGGCTGCGGGGAAAGAAGGCCGACATGGTCCTTCTCCCGGAGTCACTCACGGCCCTGATCCGCCGCAGCGCCCGAGAACCCTTCGTGGTCCAGACCGTCCGGGCCACCGTCGCGGCCACCATCTCCTACGCGGTGGCGACGCGGCTCAGCAGCGAGCCCGCCCCGCTCACCGCGCCGCTGACCGCGCTGCTCGTCGTCCAGGTCACCGTCTACTCGACGCTCAAGACCAGCGTCCGCCGGGTCAACTCGGTGGTCGTCGGGGTGCTGATCGCGATCGGCTTCAGCGCCGTGGTCGGGCTCTCCTGGTGGAGCCTGGGCCTCATCATCCTGGCCTCACTGGTCGTCGGCCGGTTCGTCCGGGTCGAGGAGTTCGTCCAGGAGGTCGCGATCAGCGCGATGCTGATCCTGGGCGTCACCAAACTGGCCTCGCAGGCCTGGGACCGGGTGCTGGAGACGCTCATCGGCGCCGCCGTCGGGCTGCTGTTCAACCTGCTGTTCGCGCCGCCGGTCTGGGTGGACACCGCCGGGGAGTCGATCGAGGACCTCGCCCGGCGGGCCCGCCAGCTGCTGCTCGACATCGCCGAGGAACTGGGCCGCCCCACCCCCGTCGCCCGGGCCGCCGAGCGGCTGCACGAGGCCCGCCGGCTGGACCAGGCAATCGCCGAGGTGGACGCGGCCCTGCGGCAGGCCGAGGACAGCCTGCGGTTCAACCCCCGGATCAGCGAGGGGCTGCTGTCCCGGCTGGTGCTGCGCACCGGGCTGGACACCCTGGAGATCTGCGTCGTGGTGATCCGGGTGCTGGCCCGCTCGCTGACCGACCTGGCCAAGAAGCGCGGGCCCGAGGAGCGGCTCTTCCCACCCGACGTCGCGGTCGGCCTGGAGGAGCTGCTGGACCACGTCGGCGGGGCGATGGTGAGCTTCGCGGTGCTGGTGACCACCCAGGTGAGCCGTAGCGCCGAGGAGGCGGAGACCCGGCTGACCGCCGAGCTGGCGGCCGCCTGGGTCTGCCGGGAGAACGTCGCCCAGATGCTGCTGCGCGAGGTGCGGGAGCACCCGGAGGCCTGGCAGCTGCACGGTTCGATACTGGCCGAGGTGGACCGGATCCTGGACGAGCTGGACCTGGAGCACCGCAGCCGGCGCCTGATGGAGGAGCTGGACCGGGCCTCGGTGGCGAACCGGGAACGGTTCGCGCGGTTCGCCGGTCTGCGGCGGTTCCTGCGCGGCGAGCGGGGGCGCGACCGGAGCCGGACGGGACCGGGGCGCCCGGCGGCGGAGGCCGGGCGCTAGGTACGTCCGATGAACTCCCATTCCGATTGCGTCAGTTGCACTCGCGTCACACAGAACGGTCTACCGGATCAGGAGCTGCCGTGAGGGCGATTCCCGCAGATTGATCACAACCGAATACGCGCCCTAGCGCGCTCCGGAACGAGGCTTCAGCACCATTCACGTCTGCGGTGAGGAAATCATTCCTACCATCCCCCGAAGGTCCGAACGATCAACATATCGGCCAAGTGACTGAATGCCGAACACGTCAACGGCGATTCGCCACCGATCAATCCCGTCACGCGGATGCAGGACGCCAAGATGCCGCCTGGTGCTTTCCCCCACGAAAGGCGGCGCGACACGGTGTTCGACTTCTATCGATCCCTCGGGCCTGAGCCGCCCCGCGGTAGACCACCCACCCGGCGGCGGACGGCCGCGGCGGCGGCCACCGTCCTGGCCCTCTGCGGCGGCTACCTCTCGGCGCTCGTCCACACCGCGGGCGCGCAGCCCGGGGACGGTTCGGTGACGGTGCGGGTGGTCCGCAAGGTCACGGCGGACGGCGTCTGGCAGGGAGCGGCGCTGGAGCCCGGCATGTCCGGCGTCACCGTCGACCTCACCGACGACGCCGGGACGACGATCAGCGGGCGGACGGCCGCCGACGGCACGGTGACCCTGAACGCCGGGACGAGCGGCCTGACGGGCGGCCGGTACCGGGTCCAGGTCCTCAACCCGAAGCCGGGCATCCTGTTCTCGGCCTTCGCGGACCGGACGGGCCCGGCCGGGGCGCCGAACCGCCTCAGCAGCACCGAGGAATTCGTCGACCTCTCCGGGGGGAAAAGCGTTTCCTACACCACGGGTCTGTGGAATCCGGGTGACTACTGCCAGAAGAACGCGCCACTGGTCACCGCGTGCGTGCGCGGCGACGTGGCACCGGCCGAGGCGGGCACGACGCGGACGCTGGTGTCGTTCCCATACAACGCGCGCGGTGTCGACAATCAGACGACCGATATCGCCACCAAGGCGCAGACGGGCGCCTTGTACGGCATCGGGTACGGCAAACAGAAGAAGTGGGTCTTCAGCGGCGCCCACGCGCACCGCGCCTCGGGGTACGGCCCGTCCGGGCCGGGCGCGGTCTACCTCACCGATCGCGCGACCAACACGACGACCTTGTTCACCACCGTCCCCGACGCCGGTACCACGGTGCACGATTTCAAGACGGACATGGACCTGGGCTTCGCACCCGCTGTGGCCAAGGAGTCGCTGGGGGACGTGGAGGTGTCGGAGGACGGCACCGATCTCTTCGTGGTCAACCTGAACGACCGGAAGCTGTACCGGTACGACGCGACGAACAAGACCGCGTCCACGCCGAAGGCCAGCTACGACATCCCCGGCCCGGACCGCCCGTGCCCCGCCGCAGGCGACTGGCGGCCCTACGGCCTGGGAGTCCAGGACGGCGTCGTGTACGTGGGCGGTGTCTGCTCGGGCGAGTCGAGCCAGAAGAAGTCGGACCTGCGTGCCGTCGTGCGGACGTTCGACCCGGCTGCGGGCACCTTCGGGCCGGTGATCGTGGACCAGGCGCTGGACTACCCCCGCTCGCGCTCCAACCGTGACTCCGTCTGCCCGGGGCCGGGCTGGTACCCGTGGCAGGACACGCTCCCCACCTCGCAGGACGGCACCGCCTCGTGCGGTGCGGGCAACATCGCCAATCCGGAGCCCATGCTCGCGGACATCGTGGTGGACACCGACGGCGCTCTGATCCTGAGCTTCCGCGACCGCTACACCGACCAGCTCGGAATGAACCAGCAGTTCAGGGCCGGCAGCGGCCTGCTGGCCTCGCCGGCCTCCGGCGGTGCCCTGAGCAGGGCGTGCCCCGGCGCGGACGGCCGGTTCGTGATGTTCGAGAACGGCGGCTGCGGAAACACCAGTACGACACGCGGGGGCGGGTTCTACGACCAGCACCGCACCGCTTACCACAACAACGCCCTGTACTCCGGCATCGCCCTGTCCAAGGTCGAGACCACGATCGCCAGTTCCGCTATCGACCCGACGGACGTCATCTTCACCGGCGGCACGGCCTGGACCAAGCGCGACGGCACCCGCGCCGACGGGCTCGGCAACCAGTTGACGACCACCTTCGGCAAGGGCGGCTCGATGGCCGACCTCGAGGTGCTGTGCGACGAGGCGCCGCTGCAGATCGGCAACCGGGTCTGGTACGACGTCAACAGGAACGGCGTCCAGGACCCGGGTGAGAAGCCGGTCGTCGGCGCCACCGTGCGGCTCTACGACGCCGGCAACACCGTCGTCGGCACGATGAGGACGACGACGCGCGGCGAGTACTACTTCGACGACGGCAACGTCACCGGCGGCCTGAAGCCGCACACCACGTACACGATCAGGGTGGACCTCCCGGCCGACTACGCCCCCGGCGGCCCGCTCCACCAGTGGACCGTCACCAAGGCGAACGCCGGCGGCAACGAGTTCGTCGACAACGACGGCGCCGTCCCGCCCGGCGGCACCTACCCCGAGATCGTCATCGCCACGGGCGGGCCTGGCGAGAACAACCACACCTACGACTTCGGGTTCCACCAGCCCGAGGGCAGCGTGAGCGTCACCAAGACCGACCCGCAGGGCAATCCGCTCGCCGGGGCCACCTTCCAACTCTGGAAGGAGACCAACGGCACCGGCGCCCTCCAGACCGGCGGCGCCACACCGGACACCAAGGTCGGCCAGCCGTGCACCACCGGCGCCGACGGCAGGTGCAGCGCCACCGTGGGTCTGGGCACCTACTACTGGCAGGAGACCAAGGCCCCCGACGGCTACCTCCTCCCGGACCAGCCCGTCTTCGGCCCGCTCGACCTCACCATGACCACCTACCAGGCCGGGGTGGGCACCACCGCGATCGACCGGCCCATGACCGGCCAGGTCTCGGCCCACAAGACCGACCCGCAGGGCAACTCCCTGGCGGGCGCGGTTTTCCAGCTGCTGCGGGACGACCGGACGACGCCCGTCGGGCCGCCCTGCACGACCGTCGCCGACGGCATCTGTTCCGTCACGGTGGGCCTCGGGACGTACTACTGGCAGGAGACCCAGGCACCCCCCGGGTTCCTCCTGCCGGTGCCGGCGGTGTTCGGGCCGCTCGTCCTCACCGCCGACAACTACCGGGCGGGCGTGAGCACCACGGCGGTTGACCACCCGTCGCCGTCCCCGACGCCCACCTCGACTCCGACACCCACCCCGACACCCACCCCGACTCCGACGCCCACCCCGTCGCCCTCACCCTCGCCGTCGGCGCCGCCCAAGCCGCCGCTGCCCAACACCGGTTCGGGCGCCGTGCAGTTCGGCATCCTCGGCACGATCCTCCTGCTCGGCGGCGGCGTCCTCGTCCTCGTCGGCCGCGAGCACCGGCGCAGCCGCCGGAATGGGAAGGCGTGATGCGATAACTCCTCGATGACACCTGCGGGGTGGGACGGGCCCGGGAGCCGGTCCCACCCCGCAGACGTGTCCGTCGAGTGAAGCAGCGGCCCCGGCACGGCCGCGCTGCTTGAACCGCGTCAGAGCAGCCGCTGAGCTGGTCCGCATGCCGCTGTCCGTGCCGTCCGCCCTCCGCTCCGGGCGGGTGCACTCCGCCGCCGCCCTCGCCGCCCTCGCGGCGGCCGGCGTCCTCCTCGCCCTGCCCGGGACGGACGCGGCCACGAGCCGGCCCGTCACCGGCGACGAGGCCACCCGGCTCGCCCTCTCCCGGCTCACGACGTACGAGGCCGGCCCGGCGATCGTCGACATCACCGTCCCGACCGGTGACGCCGTCACCCGGATCCACGGCCTCGTCGACTTCCGCATCCGGCGTGCCGTCGGCACCTACACGACGGACGGCGTCGGCGCGCCGGGAATGCTCGCCTGGGACCAGGGCGGTGTGGGCGTCGCCCCGGCCAGGCGACCCGCCACCCCGACCGCGGCCGGACTCGCTCGCGCGGCGGAGGAGACGACGCCGCCGGACTGGTCACCCCGCGCCTACACCACCGACCTGCTCGACACCGCGCTCCGCCTCACCATGGCCGTGGCCGCCGACCGCCCGGACAACGCCCAGCTCCTCGCCCAGTCCGGCGCCCGCTGGCTCCGCGACGAAGACCTGGCGGGGCACCGCTACGGCGTCTTCTCCGGCCCGGTGCCCCGCACGGCTTCCACCGGGGACTCGCACCTCACCTATTGGGTCGACGCCGACGGCGATCTCCGCCGCCTCCAACTCCGCGCCCCCGGCACCGACCGTCCGATCACCGTCGAGCTCACCGCCCGCCACGTCGACGCCCGCGTGCCGCAGGCGCCCTGGGGCACCGGCACTCCTTGACCGGTGCGCCGGTGCCCGGTGTTCTGCCCCGTGAGGATGGCGACGCGCCTGGCGGGTGGTTTGCCTGCGAGTGCGGCGTGTCCCGCGGTGGTGATCGTAGGCGTGGAGCCAGGCGGGGTAGGCGTCACCACGTTCCTGCTCGGTGCGGTAGGACCGGGCGTAGTCCCATTCGTCGAGCAGGGTGCGGTTGAAGCGTTCGACCATGCCGTTCGTTTGGGGCCGGCAAGGGCGGGTTCGCTTGTGGGTGATCCCGGCCGCCGGCCGGAAGAAGAACGGCAGCAGGGGCAGTGGGCCCGTCAGCCACGACGCAGAGCTCTACAAGGAGCACAACACTGTCGAGCGGGCATCAGGGCGTCAGGGCATCAGCCAGGGCTGCTGCGGGAGCGGGTGGCCGGTCTCCAGGTAGGTCTTGAGGTTGGAGAGCACCGCCGACCAGCCCTGCTCGGCCTCCGCCCGCTCGGCCTCGTCCGCGAGGTTCTCGTGGGTGACGGTGAGCCGGGTGAGGTCCTGCCAGCCGCTGATCTCGAAGGTGACCCGGGAGGGCCCGCCCGGACGCCGTTCCTGCGGCCCGGCCCAGGTGGTGACCAGCCGGTGCGGCCGGTCGGCGGCCTCGACGGTGCCGACGACGTCGGCGATCCCGGAGTCGTCGGTGCGCTGGTGCTCCCAGGGCGCGCCGGGCAGCCAGGTCGAGACGTTGCGGTGGCCCCAGTAGAGGCCCGACTCGTCGGCGTTGGTGAGCGCGTGCCAGACCCGCTCCGGGGTGGCCCGCAGGTAGACGACGGCGCGGTGGGTGTGGGCGTGGGCGGTCACGGCATCAGCCCGCAGCCGCATCGAGCAGGGGCTGGATCTCCAGTTTCTGCATCCGCAGCATGGTCGCCATCACGCGGTCGGCCCTGGCCCGGTCCTCGCCGCCGACCAGGTCGAGCAGGACGCGCGGCGTGATCTGCCAGGAGAACCCGTAGCGGTCCTTGAGCCAGCCGCAGGGCCCCGGCGCGCCGCCGTCGGCGGTGAGCTTGGCCCAGAGCTCGT
Source organism: Kitasatospora sp. Ki12 (assembly GCF_054601375.1). Taxonomy (NCBI): domain Bacteria; kingdom Bacillati; phylum Actinomycetota; class Actinomycetes; order Kitasatosporales; family Streptomycetaceae; genus Kitasatospora; species Kitasatospora sp. Ki12. Next base: position 231,338 of record NZ_BAAIHT010000003.1, read on the forward strand.
CCACCTCGCGCTGGTCGTCGCACTCCACCTGCAGCGAGACGGCCTCGGTGAAGGTGAACTCGGGCCCGCCGTTGAGGGCGACGTACGGGCGGCCGGCGAGGACGAAGTCGACGGTCATGACCGAGCCGGGCACGCCGGGGCCGGCCTCGCCGTAGCGGGTGACGCGCGTGATGCGGGAGTCCGGGAAGAGCGAGGTGTAGAAGGCTGCGGCCTCTTCGGCCTGGTCGTCGAACCAGAGGAAGGTGCTGATGTTCTTCATGGCCCGACGGTAGCGGCGGGGTCCGACAGGAGCGCCGAGCCACGGCCGGGGGTCACCGGTTCGGCGCCCCCGGCCGGTTGACGGCACGTCGGTCGGTTGACGGCACGTCGGTCGGTCAGTTCGCGGTACTTGCGCGGTCAGCGCGGGGTCAGTGCACCCAGCCCGCGTAGCGCTGGGTGAAGCGCTGCCCGGTGTGGGCGGTGACGACGACGTCGTAGCGGCCCTGCTCGTCCAGCGGCCAGGTCAGGTCGACCTGCTTGCCGGGCTTGACCCAAGCGGTCCGCGCGGTGCCCGCGAAGTCGTTGGGCGCGGCGGTGAAGGCCACGTCGGTCATGCCGTCGTTGACCAGCTGGAGGGTGAGCCCGCGGCCGCGCAGGTCGGCGGTGACGATCGGCACGCCGATGTCGTTCTGGCCGTCCCGCCCGTCCCGGACGACGGTGCCGGCGAAGCGGCGGACGAAGCCGTCCGGGCCGTGGACGGTGAAGTCGTAGCGGCCGTCGGTGGTGGCGGCGTCCCAGACGTGGCGGGCGGTGGCGCCGGGGGCGACGGTGTACGGGGTGCCCGCGAAGGGGAGCACGATGTTCGGGTAGACGGTGTACGGGAACGCCACCGAACCGTCGTTGCTCATCGTGCAGACGACCTTGCCGGTCTTCCGGTCCACCTCCACGTCGGCCCACGGCTGGTAGGGCAGCGGGCGGTGCGGGCGCTCGCCGCGCTCCTGGACGGGCATCGACTGGGCGCCGGCCGCCGGCAGGGCGACCCCGGGCAGCTTGGTGCCCGCGTCGGCCCTGGCCATCAGGGCCTTGGTGTCGGGCAGCGCCGGGATCGAGTGGTCGGGCGCGGCGAAGTCGAAGCAGCTGGTGAGGTCACCGCAGACGGACCGGCGCCAGGCCGAGATGTTGGGCTCGGCCACACCGGTGACCAGCTCCATGAAGCGCAGCACCGAGGTGTGGTCGAACACCTGGGAGTCCACCCAACCGCCGCGCGACCAGGGGGAGATGACCCAGAGCGGGACGCGGTTGCCGAGGCCGATGGCCCGTCCGTGGGTGAACTCCTCGGGGGTGCCGGGCTCGGGGGTGGGCGGCACCATGTGGTCGAAGTAGCCGTCGTTCTCGTCGTACATCACCAGGAAGACGGTGTGCCGCCAGACGTCCGGGTTGGACATCAGCGACTGCAGCGCCTGGTCGACCCAGTGCGCGCCGTAGGCCGGTCCGGCCTCCGGGTGCTCGGAGAACAGGTAGGGCGCGACCAGCCAGGAGACGGTCGGCAGGGTGCCGTCCTTGCAGTGGCGGTCGAAGTCGGCCGGGTCGAACTTCGTCATCGCGTTGACGTAGCGCGGGTCGTCGTGCGGGAAGGCGTGGAACTGCTTGAAGTAGGAGAGCGCGTTGTCGTCGTAGTCGCCGGTGCGGTCGTCCTTGCTGGGGTTGTGGTAGACGCGCCAGCTGACGCCGGCCGCCTGCAGCCGCTCGGCGTAGGTGGTCCAGTCGGCCACCGGGTTGTCGGTGACCGGGGTGTTGTCGATCCACGGGCCGGTGGTGCCGTCGCGGCCGGGGCCGGCGGTGCCGGTCCACAGGTAGAGCCGGTTGGGGTCGGTGGGGCCGGCGAGGGAGGTGAAGTAGGCGTCGCAGACGGTGAACGCGTCGGCCAGGGCGTACTGGTAGGGGATGTCGTCCCGGGTGAAGTAGCCCATGGTGCGCTCACCCTTGGCGGCGATCCACTTGTTCATCGCGCCGTTGTTGATGGCCTGGTGGCCGGTCGCCCAGTCGTGCGGCAGGCCGCCGGCGTTCTGCGCGTTGTACTTGGCGGTGTCCATCCGGTACGGCAGCATCACGCCGCCGTCGCCGCGCCGGCTGTCGGGCTGGCGGAACACGTCGGCGCCGTCCGGGAACTGGAGCGCCTGCTTGTCCCCGAAGCCGCGGACTCCGGCGAGGGTGCCGAAGTAGTGGTCGAAGGAACGGTTCTCCTGCATCAGGACGACGACGTGCTTGACGTCCTTGACGGTCCCGGTGAGCCGGTCGGACCCGGCGGTTGCGGGGGCGGCCCCGGAGGAGGCGGACCCGGCGGGCGCGGCCTCGGCCGGGGCGGCGGCCAGACCGGTCAGGGCGGTGGCGCCGACCGCCGCGGTGGCGCCGACGAAGGTGCGGCGGGAGAGCTCGGACATCACGAACTGGCCTCTCAGAGCTGGAAGGTGGCGACGGCGGCAGCGGTGTCGGAGGGCCACTCGTTGGCGGCGGCGTTCGGCTCGGACTGCGGCCAGTCCGCGACCAGGGTGTGCGCCTCGACCAGCTTCAGCGGGCCGGCGTACTGGACGTAGTCGATCCGGTCCTGCGGCTCCGGCCGGTCGCCGCGCCGCTTGCGGGTCGGCGACCAGGTGGCGCCGGGGGCCTCGGCCGGGTCGCGGTACTCCTCGCGGAAGGCGTCGGTCAGCCCGGCGGCCTCCAGGGCCACGGTGACCGGCCACTCCAGCGGGCCGACGCCGCCGTGCGCGGCGGCGGTGGCGGCCGTCCAGTCCCGGTGGGACGGCGAGGAGAGCGCACCGCCCAGGACGAGCGGGAGCCCCCGCGCGAGGTCCGCGCGCACGGCGGCGGCCAGCGCCCTGGCCTGCTTCAGCCGGAGCGAGCCGTTCTCGGCGGCCAGCACCTGGGCGGCGGAGCCACCGTCCTGGACGGCGTACGGGCCGTAGCCGGTCTCGTCCAGGTGTGTGGCCCAGAAGCGGACCGCGCGGCCGCCGGGCAGCTGCAGGGTGGCCGCGGCGGCGGGCAGGTCGGCGGTCGGCGGGGTGACGTCGGCGAGCGGGTGGCGGCTGAGGATGCCGACGCTGCCCGGGCTCTGGTAGGCGTACCAGCCGAGGGCGTCCGCGAGCGTCCGAGCCCGCTCCCCCGCCGTCTCCTGGAGCGCGAGCACGTCCAGGCCCTGGGCGAGGACCACCCGCAGCTGCTTCTCCAGCGCGTCGGTGTACGAGGCGCCCGCGTCGTGCAGGTTCCAGCTCGCGGCCTTGAGCCGCGGCGGCGCCGCCGGGTCGACCACGGGGACCAGGACGGTGACGGTGTCGGTGGCGCCCGCGCTGTCCTTGACGCCCACCACGACCACCTCGGGGGTCTTCCCGGGCTTCGCGGGGGCGGTGCCGCCGAGCGTGCCGTCCGCGCCGACGGAGGCCCAGGCCGGGCCACCGACCTTGCGGTAGGAGGCCGACCCGGGCGCGTTGCCGGCCGGGCGGGACCAGAGGCCGCCGAGCTTGATCCGCACGGTGGCGCCGGGGGCGACGGGCGTGGCGGTGAAGGCGTCGACGGCGGCGTGCGGGCGGACCACGGCCGGCTTGGGGCGGAAGGCGAACGGCTCGGTCCGGGCGAGGACGCCGTAGCCGTCCTTGGCCAGCAGGTAGGCGGTGTACGGGCCGCCGGTCAGCGCGGAGGTGTCGAGCTGGACGTCGCCGGCCGCACCCGGGGTGTACTTCCAGAGCAGCGAGGAGCCGGTGCCGGGCTGGCGGCTGCCGTCGTAGACGCCGACCCAGTTCTTGGCGTCGGGGGCGTCGGTGCTCCAGTGGAAGGTGAGGCGGTCGCCTTCGGTCGGGTCGGAGGAGGTGGTGATGGTCAGGGCGCTGCCTGCGGCCACGGTTGTCCTGTCCGCCGCCCGGCGGCCGGGACCGCCGGGGGACGGTTCGCCGGGGCCGGGTACGGCTGGTCACGGAGGCTGGGAGGGAGGGTGCGCGCAGTTGGCTGTACGGCCGGGTGGCTGCGCGGCACGGTCGGCCGTACAGCGCAGTTGGCTGTACAACTGCGGGCGGCCTCATTCATCCGAAGGACGGCGACCTGCACGTGAACGACGCATGACGGATCGTCGGGCGGCGCGGGAACATCCATGGGGACGCGATGAGGGCCGCGACGGATGAACCGTCACGGCCCTCGTGGACGTGTATGTGGGGCGCTCGCGTTGTTGCCCTCGCCCTCGCTCCCGCCGGCTCGGGCGTCCCTCCGCCCGCGCGGGTGGTCAGGCCAGGGCGAGGAACAGCTTCTCCAGCTCCGCCTCGCTCATCGGCGCGGAGTCCTCGTCGGCAGCGGCCAGGCACTGCCGCATCCCGCTGGCGACGATCTTGAACCCGGCCCGGTCGAGCGCGCGCGACACGGCGGCGAGCTGGGTGACCACGTCCTTGCAGTCCCGGCCCGCCTCGATCATCGCGATCACCCCGGCCAACTGGCCCTGGGCGCGACGCAGCCGGTTCAGGACCGCGCCGACCGATTCCTCGTCCACCTGCATGCCGGGGCCGCCTTTCGCATCGACTGTCGATGGACAAGTGTACCCGGCGGGGTATTCATTCCCGGGCGGTCGAGGGCCGCACCGGCCCCGCCCGCCGGCTCCCCGCACCGTCCCCTCGGCACCGGACCCTCAGCGGCGGGCCAGCCGCCGTTCGCCACCGGCACCGGTCGCGTACGGAAGCTCGTAGTACGCGAACACGGCGGGTTCGTCCCCGGCGGGCAGGATGTCGTCGGTCCCGATCGCCGGAGCCTGCTTGACCTGGTTCTTCGAGTACGCCACCCGGACGTAGTCCGGCCCGGCCACGGCACCGACGAGCGGGACGAACACCAGGCGGCGGCGACCGGCCAAGCCGACCGTGACCGTCGCGAAGAACGCCTCGTCGCTGGCCGTCTCGACGTAGACCGACTCCAGCGAGCCGATCCGGTGCCCCTTCTCGTCGACCACCGCGTGGCCACGCCACTCGCGGATGTCCGCCATTGCTATCGCCACGGCCCGGACCTCCCGTCGCCGGATGCTCCACTGCCCCGCTCGTTCCACCGCCCCGACCTCCCATCCTGCGCCGGGATGGACGACGACGCGCGGCGAGCCGGCGGAGGCGTGCGCACTCGGCCGTGCGCCCGGACCCGCACGGTACGACGAATAGGACATACGGGGGTGACCCGCCCAACCGGCACCAGCGCCGTGACCTGGCCTTTAAGCTGTGCGCCAGCAAGGCCGTGAGTAGATCATCAGACTATTACCGGCAGAGTTTCCGGGGCGAAGGGGCAGCAGCCGTGGCGTACGAGTCCATGTGGGAGACCGGCGGGGCCGTGGCCGCGGCCGACCTCCGGCCCGACATCCCCCACCCGGCCCGGATATACGACTACTACCTCGGCAGGTACTTCCTCTGATAGTAGTTTACCGAATCCGCGCGGCAGCCAAACCTCCCCGCAGCCCATTTTCGCAGGTCAGCCACCCTTTTCCTAGATCAACCAGCCGGGCCGGCGGGGCGCCCCACGAGGTGGCGGGAAGCTTTGGGCGGGGTCCTGCCGGTGGTGGGGTCGGGCATGCCCGGGGGGCCGTAAGCTTGCGCGGCTCGGTCAGGGCTGTTGGGCCTGACCGCAATGTGGCCGAGTGGCCCCCCGGACTTGCCCGACGCGGGCCCCGCCAGCGGCGGGTGCGTAAAGCTTCCCGCCACCGGCCCGCACCGTCGCGCGGCAGCCAAATAGCCTGGAGTCCAGCGCGACACGGCGACCCCCATTGAAAGGTCGACGACTGCGTCCCTTCGTCCTCCACGCGAGCGCTACGCAAATTAGCATCCTCTCGAATCATCGCCGCAAATTCGACGCTTCCACCTTTCGGCCTCCGGTCGACTGCTGCCGCATTTTGGGCAGTTATGTAGGCCATGAAGCTTGCATCGCCTTTTCCCTATTGGCGTGTTTGCAGTAATTATTATTCCAAGCGCTACGGCACCACCTAGGACTCCTGCCAGAATCTTACGAACCTTCGGCGAAGGAAACTCTTTCTCAGACATCCAGTCCCGATTCCTCGGACGACCCAGGTAAATACGCCTTCGAGGTTTCATTGCTAAGTTGAACCATCACCGCCATCCTTCATAGCAGCATTCATCCCGCCCACACAGGATTCCTGACCTGGCTGGTCCTCTCGAAACTTCCACCACGCAACTACCACCCAAGCAACCTCCCCGATTGCCGCAGCAAACGCTAGCCACATCGCCGTCCATCTCAGGTCAGCATCGACAGGCGGAACCGCCACCGCATCTACCCCATGGCCATACTTAACCGGTGGTGCAACAGTAAACCCGACACCGACAGCTAGAATCACTATTCCGGCCCGATAGAACGCCGAAGCCCACGACTTCCAAGAGTTCCACTTTCCATAATCGGACACCTGCTCTTGCACCAGGTTTTGTTCAACAAATTCGGCCCATGGCCCTGGCCGCCAACCCTGAAGGTCTCTCACAGAGTAGAGATAGCCTTTAGCCCAGAATCCACATTGCAGACTTGCGACTAGAAAAATTGCAGCCGCGACAAGACAGACTAAGGCCCAGCCGGGCCACCTGAAGGCGTCTGAGGCCTGACAAACGACACCGGTCAACACAATCGAGAAGCCAGCCAACAGAGGGGCTGCCACGCCCGTCACCTGCTCGTAAGCGCCACCCAAGCCGGGCGGAGTTGGATACTCCCAGATCTTCAACTCGCCTTCATCTCGATTAACTGAATTCTCGCTCACGCGACTCAACTCCTTAGAATCAAAGCATGAGAATCTCGCCGCAACCCGTCATAAGCGGCTAGCCATGTTCACTAGTCAAGACAGGACTTCAGCGTCGCACCTTTATGTCGCACGTAAACCACTTCTTGTCTCCCGAACCATTATTTGGGGTGTCGTCATTTATCCCTAGGAACAATCGTCCAGGCGGACCGACATAGAGGATAGAATATGTCTCACCGACAAAGAACGGCCCGCCGTCTCCTATTCTTCCAGTTAGAGCATACGGATGACTCCCAGGAACCGGGAATTTAAGATCATTGTCGAGAACGCTTAGACCATTCGGACCATTGTCCCCCACGAACAAGACTCCTGCCCAAATTTTTCCAGACGCTGATATTTCTATCTCGTCTTCTGGCTGGATATCTATCCCGGTGTCGACTTCACGAGTAGCTTCAGTCACCTTGACGGTGACTGGAGTCCCCCCAGCGATAACCTTATCTTTGGACGGTTTCAAAATGGGGGCCGGCTCGTCCGACTTCCCAAATATGCTCGAACCAAAGAGGGTGACATCGCCAAGCTCTATACCGTCGCCAAAAATATCCTCTTTGGGCAGAATAAAGGAACTGTCTTGAAGGACATCCCGGGGGACAGTCGGATCGAGAAATCTAAGGTCATTAGAGGGCGGCTCGGGAAATTCAATATCACTACCTACAGGATTTCCACTCTCTTCCTGGCGCTTAGAATGTAGCCACGCCAACGCCAGCGCCGCCATGTAATTTAGGGCAGGTCTGTAGATCTCGTCAACGCACTGGTCACTATCTTGCAGTCGATGGTCACCTTTCCAGGTGGCTTGAATTTTGTCATGCCAACGATTGAGCAGGGACACGAGACGCCGCTCTTCTTCACTCCCCGCCCCTAGAACAACCGCTACAGCGCTTGCAAATGGGCTAGCCCCGTACCCGTCGACGTCCCTTCCCGAATCCTCGGTCATTTTCTCAGAATCTAGCTCTGGTCGCCTACTCCGCTCCCGAAGGAACCTAATGTAAGCCGTCGAGACCACGCCATCTGTGTCATCCAAGGCAGTTAGCGCAACGAATGGGGGAAAATAGTCAGGCCAACCGAAACTCATCTTCCCGCTAAGAAGCATCCATAGGCGGAACCGCGCCTCCTGGGGGAGTTGCTTCAGCAGATAAGCGAGTGCGAAGTCACCCTGTTCTCCCTCAGTCACATCGAAGCATTCCCGATGAACATAGAGTATTGCAGCACGAGCCAAGAGCGTTGGAGATATTATTGCATTTAGCGCAGCTTGCTGCCCCCCTAGGACTCCACTCACTGCTCCTGCAGCCGCAAGAAAACCAGTAGTAAATGGACTGACAAAGAGTGCAAGATTTAAAAGGCCTCCTGCTATCGTCGCATTGAGAAGGGGGCCTTTAAGGCTATCCCAGACCTTGGCCTTATCCAACGCTCCCTCGAAACTAACGCGGGGGCTATAAACGGAGGCGGGTTGATCAGTAATTCGTTCGAACACTCGCTGCCATGGGAATTCCAGAGCCGGCAGTACGCCACTCGCACCTCGGGCTGTGAATCCACCGCATGGACGAACTAGCAGGTAGCCATGTTCGGCCAAATACTCGCCGAGCCACCGCGCCTGCTCCTGCACTTCACTCTTGATATCCTGATCGTCAACCAACCTGTATACCGAATCATATCCGCATATCAGGCCGACGATCTCGTCCATTGATGGTTCCCATGCTCGATAGAGCTCAAGAGATCGATCACGCCCTCTTCGGTAAGCTTCTTGCCGCCCTTTAGTCATCCGCCCAAGTTCTCGGTCGCGGATATTTCGCGTGTAATTCGGGTGCTCCAACGGCGTGCAGTAGAGATACGAGCGACGGTCCTGCGCGAGCAAGAACTCGTAATTGTAGCGGATCCTTGACTTTCCATCCGAGTTTCGAGCGACCACCCAAAGGTCGGACGTTACAGGATCCCATCGGATTGGGTAGCCTTGAAAGGGTTTATCAAACTTGTATAGTGAACCGATTGAGTCAAGTGCACACTTGATAATTGGCGCAACTTCGACCCGGCCGAGATAGTGCTCAACAGACAGGCAAATAAGCATCTGACTGGAAAACATCAGTGGATTTTCACGCTGATGCTTGGCAATTCTCCAGCGCTCTTTCTTCTGCAGTTCGTCAGTCGCCAAAAGATCGGAAGCTGACCCATAGGACGACGGCCGAATTCTCGGGGTGCTTGCATTATCCGGAGGCGCCTCCGGCTCACTGAGATCACCAAGCAAATTGAACAGCGACAAATAATTGGTTCGGAAGTACCGACCAAGGGCAAAATGTCGACTTAATAGACTCGCTCGCAAATCTCCATAGAGAGCTGCCAGATCGGCCGAGGTTGCCATCTAGACCACCAGCCATTGAATGACTACAGATTCCTATGGTCCCACCATGCCTCTGGCCGCTAACGTGGGCAACTGCGGGACTTCGCGTTTCTACGGCCACAGCGAAGGCTGATACAGGCCTTCTACTACATAGAGTGAGCGCCACCAGCCGCTTACGGCAGTGACGATGGCGGCGATATCGCGAAAGGCCAGGTAGATCGCGTCCGTAGTATCTGGACACCCACCAGCCATCGGTGCACTCGATCACCCACCGATCGCAGCCGACGGTCTGGCTGGACTCGACGCCTGCACTGGCTACTCTGGGCAGGATCCGTTCCCGGCGAGCCGTTCTGTAGCTCTGGGCTGTCGTAACCCTTGAGCGCATGGACCCTTGTGAGTCCGATAGTGCAGGCCCCGCCCGCCTCCTGCTTCATTTGGAGGGCCTGGGCGAGCGGGATCAGACCGTGCTGATCATTGGCGTTGCTCAGATGCCGACAACGAGAGGCAGCTCACCGCGATCATAAAGGCCGTGCAACCCGGGCTTCCCTCGCTCGACAGGGCGTGGGCCAGTGTGCAGATTCTCTTCTTCGTGCCGGTGCCACCCAGTTGACGCCCCATCCGCACGTAGAGGGTGCCTGCACACTGCAGCCTTTCCCATGAACACGCGAGACCTAGGCTCGGGAACGGTAGAAGATCTTCCCGGTGTTCAGAGCTACCCCTAGCGCTGCATAGAAGGCCAGGGCGGCGGGATTGTCCCGGTCTGCGGTCCACTCGACGCGGGAGCAGCTAGCGGAGCGCGCTTCGGCGTGGACGGCGGCCATCAGCTCCCGTGCGATCCCGCGGCGGCGGTGCGGCTCGCGAACGTAGAGTTCCTTGAGGTACAGGCTGGTGTCGGCCCCTGCGGCCGGCCAGAGGAAGCTCACCGAGGCGAGGCCGGTAACCTCGTCGCCGTCGCGCGAGAGTAGGACCATGGCGGCCGGCCAGGAGCCAAACAGGGCGCTGCGGACCTGCTCCGGATCGGGGGCATCGGCGGCGCCGCCGTAGTACTGCTCGGTCTCACCGAGGATGGTCGCGATGATGTCGCAGTCAGCCTCGGTTGCTCGCGCGATCATTGTGCCCATGGGTTGCCCCTTCATCCGGCCGAGGGCAGGGCAAGCACTTCGCGTAGGACCCGGACCTCCGGCAGTCGCCTCTCCGCTTCGGGCACCTTAGCCGCAAGATCGCGTGCTCGGTAGAGGATCAGAGCGCTGCGGTGCTCCTCAGGTAGCGCGAGGATGCTGTCCACTGCGAGGCGGGCCCCGGTGGCGGGGTCGCCGTCCCAGGTGAGGCACGCCGCGCGATCCAGCTGGATGAGTGCCCGATCGGTCCTGTTCTCCACCGGGTACAGGGCCAACGCCTGTTGCTGCTCATCCCAGGCACGTTCCGTGTCGTGCAAGGACGTCCACGCGTTGCCGGAGTGGAAGTGAAGCTGGGCCTCGTCGTAGCCGAGTGCGGAGGGCTGTCGGTCTTCTGGCGACAAGCGGCTCAGAGCACGGCGCGCCCGCTCAAGCGCGTCGGACGTTTCCTCGCGCCGACCGGCCAACGCGTGCGCTCGTGCCTTTAACGGTGCGACCAGAGCATCCGCCACGCACGGCATTCCTCCTGCCAACTGCTGTGCTCTGACGGCTAGTTCGATCGCACCCCCGAGGTCTCCTCCGTAGTAGAGCTGGTAGGACTCCTGGGCATAGATCCATGCGAGCACAGCTCGGTCCTCGGCCTTGGTCGCGGCTGCCCTGCCGGTCCGCCACCAGTCGCGGGCTCCCAGGTCGTCCAACTTGAGCAGCGTGAGCGCCATCAAGCCCGACAGGCAGGCGCAGGCCGACAGGAGGCGACGTTTTACCGCCGGCGGGTGCTGGTGCTTGAGCTGGAGCCGCAAGTCCGCGAAGTCCGCGAAGTCCGCCAGGAGGTCTGCCAGGAGGTCGTGTTCGGGCCGGTAGCGCGTCGCGCGCCCGTGACGCGCAACGTTGAACTCCCACTCGTCCAAGGAGGCGCCGGTCATCGGGCCGGCGGCGAGATCCTCGGCCAGTCCCACCTGGAGAGCCGCGGCGCGCTCCCTCGTAGGCAGCCCCGGCAGATGTTCGGCGAGATCGAGAAGGAGTCCGTCCGCACCGAGAGCCGCGTCGAGGGCAGCAGCTATCGCCACGGTGGGCTGACGACGACCGGTCTCAAGGTCGGAGACAACCGTCTTGCTGCACTTGGCAAGGCTCGCGACGTCGCGCACGGACAGGGTTCCGCGCAAGCGCCGGAGAGCCTGAGCGAATGTCTCGTCAGTCATGTCATGCCTTCGGCGTCCGCAGTGTCCGCGGTGTCCGCACGGCTGCGGACGGCTGCGGACAGCTGGTCTCTTACGGCTGCTGCCGCTTCCTACGAAGCTACTCCCAGAAACGCAGATACTCGGCGTATACGCGGAAATCCCAGCTGATATGACGATTGATCAGCTCTTCCCGCATTGCGCCTCACATGAGCCACAGATGGAGGGGATCGGTGTGTCTGACGCGCTTGTCACACCGGCCGCAAGAGCACCCAGTGCGTTCTTCTGGCTTCCACGGCATCGGGCATCGGTTCCGTCGGCCCGAACGCTGCTGCAGACGTTTCTGCACGGTGCGCCGGGTGGGGATGCGCTCACCATCGGGGGCGGGCTCGTCCTGTCCGAGTTGGTGACCAATGCCGTGGTGCACGCCCGCGTACCCCGGGGGCGGCGCATCGCGGTTCGATTCGAGGCGGTCTGCGACCACCTGCGAATCGAGGTGCACGACGCCAGCAGCGACATACCGGTGATCCGGCGGTCTGCGGGCCCGGACGACCCGTCCGGTCGGGGTTTGTGCCTGGTGGAGGCCTTGTCGGTGGAGTGGGGCTATGGGCCCCGGCTGGAAGGCATCGGAAAGATCGTGTGGGCACTGGTGGGCCCGGAAAGCAGTGTGTGATGGAGCTGATCGAAAAGCCGGCCGCGTGCACGGGACCGAGCACGCCGGACCCGTTCCCGGTGGTGGTCGAGATCAAGGGAATCACCGAGCCCGCGCGGTTCTCCGGCCTGGCGGACGCCTTGCGGGCACTCCTCGGCTCGCTGCGGGCGCTGCCGCTCGACGAGTACCAGCAGCAGTACTTCGACGAGTTGTTCGGGATGGACGCCGCGCAGGTGATCGCGCACCGGCTCACGGAGTACGGGGAGGTGCGCGCGCTCGCCTTCGTCGGCCTGACGCCCCACGTGGTCAAGGTCTACCCGGCGGCTGGCGGGGCCGTCGCATGATGTGGCGGAAACTCGGGCTCTGGGTGGATCACGGTCTGATGTGGTGATCACTGAAGGGCCAGTTCTCCCGCCCGGTCCTCGCGATCTCGCCGAGCAGGCGTGCGGCTCACCGCGAGGTGGAACAGTGGTGCGCTGAGCCGGGCCACCTCGCCGACCTCCGGGCGGATCTGCGGCGCCGGATTCTTGCGGACGGCCCCGAAGGCCGCCCGGGTCCAACGGGTCCGAGACGACGCGAGCCCTGAGAACTGAAGACGTGCAGAACCACCCCGCGCCCCTCCTGACGGCCCGGGGTGGTTCTGCGTTTACAGCCGACACCCCTCGGGGTTGGGATCATTGGCATGTCAGAGCATGGTTGCGGCGGTTGTTGCTTTTGCCCGCCCGCTCCGCTATGCCGCCATCGAGTGCCCTGAGGGCAGCGGGCAGGTCTTCCTGGGCGGTGGGCCCATGGTGGAGGGCGTGGACTACGAGTCCGCGTGGCTTGAGGCAAGGGCTGCCGCGGTTGAACTGAACGCCGTGCTGTCCGCTCTGGGACTCCAGGGCACTGATCTCATCAAGGCCCAGGCCGGGTGGTCGGATGACGGGCAAGGCGTCGCGTTCCTGAAGGGCACCGCCTCCGGAGCCCGCAAGCTCGGTGAGGCCCTGAACCGCATGGCGCGGAGAGACGATCCCACTCAGGCGGAGTGACATCGCCTCGCCAACGCGTCCAGGAACCGAGGGCGGTCCGGTTCCCGGGCCGCCGGCGACCGGCCGGGACCGGCCGTCAGGCCGCAGCCCGGCCGGGGCGACGCGCGACCGGCGGCGCCGCGCGCCGCCTCTTGAGTAAGTACAGAACGTTTTCGACAGCGGCAGCGATCACGATCGCTCCCGGACGCGCATGATCTTGAGCTCCGGATCACTTCCGATGGAGCATCGGCTCGCCTTACTCAGCTGTGAGGAGAGCAGGCGTCGGCCCCCCTGGTCCGATGGGGCGTCCGACGCGCGGGGGGCACCTCACCAAGAGGTGCCTTCCTTCTGGAAGCGCCAGAGCCGGTCGGCGCTGTTCTGGTCGGTGTCGAGGTAGAGGCTGTCCCAGCTGCCCGAGCCCTGGTAGGTCTGGAGGGTGATGGCGAGAGAAGGGTTGGTGCGCGGGCGGTAGGCGGACCAGCCGGAGGTGCCGGCGTAGTTGCTCTGCTCGGACCTGGTGTCCCAGTCCTGGGCGGCCGAGCCGTTGCAGGGCTGTACGACGATGGCGTTGCCCGCGGCCGGGGAGGCGTTGACGGGTTGCAGGCACAGGTTGGCGGCGTCGTTCCGGATGACCTGGTAGCCGCTGCGCTTGGTGACGACGGTCCACTTACGGGTCTGGTAGACCCATCCTGGCGACCGCAGCGAGATGGCCTGCGCGCCCGCGCCCGTCGCGTCCATGCCGAGCGCCATCCGGCTGCCGTCCATGCGGTTGATGAAAAGGTTGTCGGAGTCGGTGGTGAACAGCTCCGCCGTGAAGACGCCCGAGTTTCCGGGGTCCAGCTGCCAGCCGCCCGTGCCTGCGGCGCACGACGGCTGGGTGTCCCGCGTGTTCGACACATTCGTGCCGGTGCTGAACGGCGTGTTGGGCATCACGGTGGTGTACATCGTGCCGTCGGTGTACTTGTAGACGCACTGATGCAGGTTCAGGTACTGGCCCGAGTCCAGGTCCAGCGGCTTGACCGCCGAGTTTCCGGGATCCAGCTGCCAGCCGCCCGTTCCCGCGGCGCATGACAGCTGGGTGTCCTGCGCGTTCGACACATTCGTGCCGGTGCTGAACGGCGTGTTGGGCATCACGGTGGTGTACATCGTGCCGTCGGTGTACTTGTACGTGCACTGGTGCAGGTTCAGGTACTGGCCTGTGGTCAGGTCCAGCGGCTTGACCGCCGAGTTTCCGGGATCCAGCTGCCAGCCGCCCGTTCCCGCGGTGCACGACAGCTGGGTGTCGGCGGTACCCGACACGTTGGTGCCCGCGCTGAAGGGCGTGGTGGGTACCACGGTGGTGTACATCTTGCCGTTGCTGTACTTGTACGTGCACTGGTGCAGGTTCAAATAGCGGCTGACGATGCGTCGCGCGCGATTCTCGGACGCGCTGGTGGAGTGCGTCGGCGCCTTGGCCGCGCGGCCGTTCTGCGCCGACGGGGCCGCGTACGCGGTGGTGGCCGCAGGGCCGGCGGCCGTCAGCCCCAGCACTCCTGCGGTGGTGATGGCCGCGAGCGCGATGCGTGACATGGACATCCTCATGGTCGTCGATGGAATGACCGCTGAGCGGCGCCGCCCGCCACTGCCGAGGGCTGCCGGTTCGGAAGACGCCGAAGACTCCTCGGCCGGTACGAAGGCACTCGCCGCCCGGCGAAGAGGACCTGTGGCGCCGGTCGACACCCGACCGCCCACCGGGCCTCTCCCCGGGAGACGCTATGGGTCCTGGTTCCGCGGTCCGCACGACGCACCGGCACCCTCACATACGGACCACCAATTGGTACACGCACGGGCCAGCATCACGTCAACCTGAACGTCAGATGGCCGGATGAACGCTGACCCGGCGAGCCTCCATGCTCACCGGGGTGCCACCGCGCCAGAGGGTGAATGTAGACCGGTCTACTGATTGTGCTCCCAGGTGCGGGCGACTTTCTGGCTCCCGTAGGGTGCCCGGGTCGCGGGTGAGGGAGGAAGGGGCGGGTCCGGTGCGGGGGCGGTTGGCGGGTGCGGCGCGGGCGGCGCTGGGTGGTGGGCGACGGCTGGTGGCGGTCGAGCGGCTCGCGGGTGGCAGCAAGAAGGGCGTGTACCGCCTGGTGATGGACGACGCGACGACAGCGATCGCGTATCTGTGGGCCGCCTCAGAGAACTACTGGCCGGCGGCCGAGGGTGACGACGACCTGACCGACCCGTTCTCGCCCGGTCTCGGGCTCGACCTGTTCGCGGCCGCGCACGCGCGCCTGCACGCTCTGGGCGTACGGGTGCCGGAGCTGCGGCTCCTCGACCGGGACGGGGCGCACGGTCCGGCCGAGCTCGCGATCGTCGAGGACCTTCCCGGCCGGAACCTGGAGGCGCTGCTGGCGCGTGACCCGCGCGCGGCGGCCCCCGTGATGGACCGGTTCGGGGAGGCGCTGGAGGCGATGCGGAGTCATCGGGCGCCCGCCTACGGCAAGGTGGCCGTGGTCGACGGCGGCGGCACCGCGCGCGGGACCTCCTGCGAGGGCGTCGTCCTGGACCGCGCGCTACGGGACCTCGCCGGGGCGGCGGCGCGCGATCAGCGGATCGCGCGGGCCCGTGACCGACTGGAGGAGCGGCTGCTGGCCCTGGCAGCGGCGGTGCGGCCGCGCACGGAGTACGCGGCCGTGCACGGTGAACTGGGGCCCGACCACGTCCTGGTGGACCAGGCCGGGCACCCGGTGGTGATCGACATCGAGGGCGCGATGTACTTCGACGTCGAGTGGGAGCACGTCTTCCTGCGGATCCGCCTGCACGACGCCTACCGCCCGCTGGCCGTGGACGGACTGGACGAGGACCGGCTCGCCCTCTACACGCTGGCCCAGCGGCTCGCCCTCACCGCGGGCCCGCTGCGGCTGCTCGACGGCGGCTTCCCCGACCGGTCGGCCATGGCGGCCATCGCGGAGTACAACCTCACGGAGGCCCTGGCACTGCTGTGACGCGGCCTTGGAGCCGGCCCAGGAGCCGAACCGGCGATCCCGGCCGGCCGGCTACTCCTCGAACCAGACGACCAGCCGGACGTTCCGGTCGCCGTGCACGTCGGCGAGGGCGCGCATGACGGTCCACACCGGCTGCCACGGACCGTCGGCGGGAACGGCGTCGCGCCGCCGGGCGCGTTCCGCGCGGAAGACCGTGGTACCGGTGTCCCATTCGGTGCCCTCGGCCCACAGTTCACCGATGCGAGCGGGGTCGACGCTCAGGGTGTCGACCCCGCTCGCCCTCGCGAACCCCCGGCTCCAGACCTCCCGGTGCACCAACTCCAGCGTGCCGTCCGGCTGCCGCCGGTACCGGGCGATGCCGGTTGCCCGGGGCACCGCGGGTTCGTCCCAGTCGATGGCGAGGATCTCGTCCCAGCCCAGCCAGGTGGCGCCGAACGCCGCCCCACCCCATGACGCGTGCTCGGTACGGACGCTGTCCGAGACGTCGGCGGGCAAGCCGCGATCGGCAGCGACCGGCTGCCAGCGGGTGCTGAGGTCCCGGACTCCGAAGAGGCAGGCGAAGGCGCTGTAGTCCCTGGTCATACCGAGCATGGACAGCTCGATGGCCGAGTACCACGCCGTCTCTTCGACGCCGAGGCCAGGGCCCCAGGTACGGCACTCCACGGATCCTTGAATGGTCGTTCCCACGGCCCGATCCTGCCGTGCCCCCACCGGCCCGCGCACGGAATTTCCTTCGTCGGACACGGCCCCGCGGCCGGAGCGGGGCAGGGCCTCCGGGCGGACTTCCGGGCGGACCTCCGGGCAGGCGTTCGGGAGGGCGGCGGCCCCGGTGCGGGGCGGGGCGCTCGGTCAGCCGCCCAGGAGGCGGCGCAGGACCGGGGCGAGGTGGTCGGCCTGGGGGCCGGGGAGGGCGGCGGCTTCGGCCAGGGAGCCGACCAGGGCGATCCGGTCGAGCTCCGGCTCGGTGCCGAGTGAGCGGTGGGCGGCGTACAGCTCGGCGTGGCGTGCGGTCAGTTCGACGGCGGGTCGGGACGGGGCGAGGTGGAGCACGCCGACGTTGCCGTGGTCGCCGCGGACGAGGAGCCAGCGGGTCAGCTCGTCCGGGGAGGTGAACACGCCGGTCTCCTCGTTGAGTTCCCGGGCGGCGTGCCGGCGGAGGGCGCACGGGTCGAGGGGGTCGCCGGGCGGGGGCGGTTCGGCGCAGCCGCCCGGCAGGCACCAACGGCCGGGCCGGGTGGCCGAGTCGGGCGAGCGGCCGACCAGGATCCGTCCGTCGTCGGCCGGTTGGACGACGGCGACGTACAGGGAGCTCACCCGGGTGGTGGCGCCCGGGACGAGGCGCAGGGCGAAGAGGCGGTAGCCGACGGGCGCCCAGTGCAGGACGAGGATGTCGGGGCCGTCCGGGGTGAGGCCGGTGCAGGCGACGGCCGGGCCGTCGAAGAGGCCGGGGTCGGCCCGGACGGCCTGCGCCCAGACGCGGTCCAGTGCGGCCCGCTCGCTCGCGGGCAGGGACGGTGCGGGGGTCTCGACCAGGCGGATACCGGCGGGTTCGAGGAGCTCGACGCCGACGGGCGCGGCCGGACGGGCCGCGACCGGCATGTCTTCGGTCATCCCGCCATGGTGGCAGGACCCCGGGATCGGTCGCAGTCGATCGGAACTGTCATGATCGGACGACAAGCTCACGAATCAGTGGGAACGGAAGGCCAGTTGGCGCGCGAATCGCCGGATCGCGGGCGGATCGACCGGCCGGACGGGCGACGTCGATCAGGGTACCGCTCCGGGTACACACCTCGCTGCGCGCACCCGGAGCGGGGACGCCCGAAGGTCAGAGGCCGACCTGGATCTCGGCGCGGTGCCGGATGTACTCGTCGGGGTGCGAGCGGGCTATCCCGACCGCCGCCTCGACCAGGCCGTGCAGCTCCGCCGGGTAGGCGCGCGGCACGAGCGGGAGGCCGGGGAGGATGCACCGGCGGACGTCCAGGTCAGCGTTGGCGACGAACTCCCGCAGCGCGGTCTCGTACCAGGCGTTCCGGACGCTCGCCCCCTCGTCGGCGGGGGCGCCGTTGCGGCCGTCCCCGACCGTCAGCGCCGTCCAGTACCAGGCCCGCGCGGCACCGGCCCGTTCCGGGTTGGTGCCGGTCCGCAGGTAGCCGAGCAGGGCGAGGCGGACCGGGCGCTGCCCGAAGGCGAGCAGGGCGGGCTCGACGAAGCGCCGGTTGAAGCTCGGGTTGGGGTCGTGGACCGCCGCCTCCACCAGGGCCTCGAAGTACTCGTCGGGCAGCTCGGCCCTTCCGGCGACCGCCTTGTGGACCTCCCAACGAGCCGCGCTCTGGTAGTCGGGGCCGGGGGCGACCTCGACCCCGATCAGACGGAGCAGACGCGCGAGCCGAAGGTCGAACGCCTGCGATTCGTCCGCCGTACGCCCGGGCAACGGCTGGAGAATCCGCACCTCGCCGGCCGTGTCCTTGGTTTCCACGAACATCCTCCTCATTCTGAGTCACCGGAAGACTACTCGCTGAAACAACAGTTCGGAGGCGGTTTTCGGTCACGCCGAGGACGTGATCCGTTTCCACTAAGAGCGCCCGGCAGTAGGCGTCACTTCAGGCGTTTGGTGGTGGGGCGGCCGTCCCAGCGGTAGCGGGGGGGTCGCACGGCGGATGAGCATACGCAGCGTGACGATCGCAGCGGCCAGGTAGAGGTAGAAGTCCACAACGCGGTTGCGCTTCTCGGTGCAGCGCCGCAGCTTGCCGAAGCCGTTCATCCACGCGTGGGTCCGCTCCACCAGCCACCTCTTGCCGGCCTGGATCGGGGCAGGGACGCCCTTGCGGGCGATCTCGCCGATGAAGCCCGACTCCCCGAGCATGCGACGCGTCTTGTCGCTGTCGTAGCCACGGTCCAGGTTCACGGTCGCCCGGTCTGGAAGCCCGCCGACCTGGTCGTCGGCGGCCTTGAGGGTGGGCGCGAGCAGCGGGGAGTCGTGGCGGTTGGCCCCGGCCGAAACGATGCCGAGCACGACGCCGGTGGCTTCGGTGGCCACCGAGCGTTTTAGGGCCTGTTTGCCCCGGTCCACCGGGGAACTCCCGGCGGCCTCGCCACTGCACGGGGCCTTGGTGATGCGGCCGTCCACGGACAGGTCGTCGAGTTCCAGGCCGACCATGCGGTCGTACGCCCGGAGGGCGAGCGCGTGGACCTGTTCGGCTATGCCGAGCTGAGCCCAGTACTTGACGCGGCGTCTGATCGTGCGGTCCGAGCAGCTTGGGCCCGCGATGCGCTCGTATCCGGAGCCGTGCACCAAGGCGGCGATGACGTGATCGAAGACGACCCGGTCGGAGATGCGCGGGTTGTGGCAGCCGAGCGGGTGGGTATCGACGTGCTCGGGCAGCAGCGCCGCGAACTGGGCCCACAGCGGTTCGAGCAGGCATGACGGCAGGACAGACATGAGCCCCTCGGTGATCACTGAGTGTACCCGGCGGGAGCGTGGCGGAGCGTCGCAGGAGGGCCTGTCAACGGATCGGGTCGGTCAGGACGTGCGGTCGAGTTCGCCGGAATGCGGGTCTGCCGTGAGGCCGATCGCGTGGCGGGCCTGGGTGAGGGTGGTGGTCCAGTCGCCGGTGAAGCGAAGGCCCCGGTCGTCGATGTACAGCGCCGCGCCGAGTTTCTTGTTGGTGACGAGCAGGCACCGGCCGGTCCTTGTTCCGCCCCTCACCGTGTCCCACGCAAGCTGAGTCCCATACCGGTCCGCTGAAACAGCAATGGAGCGGTCGAGCCATCGCGAGCTTCATGTCGCATTTCGTGCGACATGAAGCATGGTCAGGGACACGAGTCACATTGCTAGCGACGCGGCGGTATCGCCCCCAACGTATAGGCACCTCCCTGCACGAGCACGCTCGTCACATGACAGCCCGGAGCAACGCCAGCGGCTGCGGTGCCCATCGGGGCTTCGAAGATCCCTCGGCGACGAAGGCGCTAGGTCCTTTCTTTTGGATCAGCGGGCGGACCAGATGAAGATGCCCGCGATGTGGAGTCCTGCCTGGTAGACGGTGGCGGTCTTCTCGTAGCGGGTGGCCAGGCCGCGCCAGTTCTTCAGGCGGTTGATGCACCGTTCGACGGTGTTGCGCTGCTTGTAGGCCTCGCGGTCGAAGGCGGGCGGGCGGCCCCCGAACCGGCCCTTGCGTCGGCGGTTGGCGATCTGGTCGGCGGGCTGCGGGATCACCGCCCGGATGCCGCGCCTTCTCAGGTGCTCGCGGATGGCCCGGGAGGAGTAGGCCCGGTCCGCCAGGACCACGAGGGGCCGGGTGCGCGGCCGGCCGACCGGCCTGGGCACCCGCAGGGCGGCCATGACCTGCTCGAACGCGGGCGCGTCGCCGGCCTGGCCGGGCGTGAGGACGAAGCACAGCGGGCGGCAGCGGCCGTCCGCGGCGAGGTGGACCTTCGTCGTCAGCCCGCCGCGCGAACGCCCGATCGCGTGGTGGCCGGGCTCACCGGCCGGCGCCCCTTTTGACGGGCCCCGGCCGCGTTCTGGTGCGCGCGAACGATCGTGGAGTCGACCGCCACGACCCAGTCCAGGTCGCCCTCGGCGTCGGCCCGCGCGAGCAGGGCGGTGAAGACCCGCTCCCAGGTGCCGTCGATCGCCCAGTTCCGCAGCCGGGTGTAGACACCCTTCCACGAGCCGTACTCGGCGGGCAGGTGCACCCACTGCGAGCCGGTCTGGAACTTCCACGCGATCGCGTCGATCACCTGCCGGTGATCGCGCCACCGACCGCCCCGCTTCGGCGTCCGGTCCGGCAACAACGGCTCTATCCGCGCCCACTGCGCGTCAGTCAACGGCACGACCAGACCAACGATCCGATGATCGGAAAGAAACGCCCTAGACGAGTAGAAGCTGTCAGACTCGCAAAAGGACGGGCATCTGAGGCCCACCGCGCTTGAGCATGGCGACGTCGAGCGAGTCGGACTCGACCTCGCCGGGTCGTGACTGTTCCGGGTGCCGCTCATGCGCCAGCATGCAGATGGGCGGCCCAGAGGGAGGGGGTGGTGGGAAGCGTTTGACGGACAGTGCGGACGGCGCGGTGCAGGGCGTCCGCTGCTTGGCCGATTTCAAGGGAAGGGCCGTTACCGGCGCCGGTGGTGAGGGCGGAGTAGAAAGCGTCAGCGATCTGGACGGCGCGGTAGTCGTTGATCGCCCACAGGGTGCCGATGACGTGGGGGTACCCTGCGAGTTGGAACGCGGAGGCCATGTGGATGGCCTCGTCAAGGAGTTGAGTGTGGGTGGTCACGGCGGTCTCGCAGGCCGACAGGTAGGCCAGCTGGGCGTGGTCGAGGCGGACCGCCGCGAGGGCGGCGACGGTAAGCGGTGCGCTTTCGTGGTCGTGCAGCAGAAGACGGCTGCGGGAAGGGTCAGCAGGGTCGCTGACGCCATGACAGGCAAAATGTGCGATCGAGCAGGTGGCCAGCAAGCCTAGAACGTTGTCCTTGGTCGGCAGGGTGCTCGAGGCGGAAGCAGCGCGGGAAAGGGGCTGGGCGGGACCGCCAGCGGGGCCTGTGGGTAGGGGATCGGGTTCACTGAGAACGGCCGGGACGGGCAGGTGCGTGGCGAGCTTGCGGGCCTCGTCGAGCACGTAATGCAGGCGGCCGGGGACGCCGGGAGTGGTAGGCATCGCCACGATCAGCGCGCGCCTGGCCGCGGCCAGGTCGATAACTGGAGGGCGCTGGCGGGCGTGCCGCAGGGCGCCGACGGTGGGGATGTAGGAGGAGACGACCCGGTCCATTACGGCCCGAGCGGCAGGGTCAGGCGGCTCGGTGTGGTAGCCAGCGGCGTGGATGGGCAGCAAGCCCAGCAGCCCGCCGGGCGCCCACCATACTCGGGGCCACACTTGGTCTGACACCGGCGCGGCGTGGCGGCCCAGTTCGTCCAGCACCGGGCCGGCGGCGTTGTCCCACAACCATCGCAAGATCTGGGAGAGTTGCCGTTGAGCGGATCGCCGGTCCTGTGCGGTGCGGCCGCGGCCGGCGGTGTCCAGCGCCTGGTGAAAGGTGTTGACCTGGTCGACCACCGCGTCGATGGGCAAGCCGGGCAGCGGAAGGCAGGTGATGCCGCGGGTGGTGAGCAGTAGGGCGTCGCTGCGATACCGGCTGACGTTAAAGACCACCACCGCCCCCTCGGTGGCCTGGGCCAGGAGCTCGTCGACCGTGGGCGGCAGGGCAAAAGAGCTGAATTCTGGTAGCGCGCGGATCTCGTCCAGTAAATCGGCCCACTCCCCCACCAAGAGCCGCCGATCTCGCGCGGCGCGCTCGGGACTGGCAGTTGCGCTGGTAGTGCCATCCGCGCGGTCTCCGGTGAATGTGGCAGTCGACTGGTCAAGCAGGTCCCGCAGGTGGATGAAGCGGGTGGCCAGGTCAGGACGTTGCTGGGTGAGGTCGGTGAGATCGCTGCGGGTCTCCAGGGCTTGGCCGAGCAGCACCGCCCGGCCCGCTTCCAGCAGCCGGAGCGCCAGGGCCGCCCGCTCGCCTGCGGGCATGACGGGATTTTCCAGCGCCAATGCGGCTGCATCAGCGGCCAGCCCGGCGAAGCCGCCCAATGCGTGCTGCTGATCTTCCCGCTCTAGCTGACGCGGCGTCACCTCGGGCAACAACCATACGGCTCGCTCCAACAATGTCGCCGCCCGACCTGGCTCGGATCCCACGGCAAGCAAACCCGCCATTCGGGCCGCCCGCACCCGAATCGACGGCGGTGCCACACCGACGTCCACTACCTCTTGGAGGGTGGTGATCGCCTTATCCAGGTCAGCCAGCACCCCGGTCCGATCGAACCGGGTCCGCATGGTGTTCCCAAGGTTGAACAGCCGCACGGCCCGGTCGGGGTGGTCGGCGGGGGTGGCGGCCACCGCCTCTTGGCACACCCGGACCGCCTCGTCCAGGTCAGCCAGCGCCCCGGTCCGCACAAACCGGGTCTGCAGGGCAACCCCAAGGTTGGACAGCATTCTGGCCCGGTTCGGGTGGTCGGCGGGGGTGGCGGCCACCGCCTCTTGGCACACCCGGACCGCCTCGTCCAGGTCAGCCAGCGCCCCGGTCCGCTCAAACCGAGCCATCAGGGCGTTCCCGAGGTTGGACAGGCACCCGGGCCGGTTCGGGTGGTGGGTGGCGGTGGCCACCGCCTCTTGGAGGGTGGTGATCGCCTTGCCCAGATCAGCCAGCGCCCCGGTCCGCTCGAACCGAGCCATCAGGGCGTTCCCGAGGTTGGACAGGTACCCGGGCCGGTTGGGGTGGTCGGCGGGGGTGGCAGCCACCGCCTCTTGGAGGGTGGTGATCGCCTTATCCAGGTCAGCCAGCGCCCCGGTCCGCACAAACCGGGTGCACAGGGCAACCCCGAGGTTGGACAGCATGCTGGCCAGGTCTGGGTGGTCGGCGGGGGTGGCGGCCACCGCCTCTTGGAGGGTGGTGATCGCCTTATCCAGGTCAGCCAGCGCCCCGGTCCGCTCGAACCGAGCCATCAGGGCGTTCCCGAGGTTGGACAGGTACCCGGGCCGGTTGGGGTGGTCGGCGGGGGTGGCGGCCACCGCCTCTTGGAGGGTGGTGATCGCCTTGTCCAGGTCGGCGCCCGCCCCGGTCCGCTCGAACCGGGCCTTCAGGGCGCTTCCGAGGTTGGACAGCATGATGGCCTGGTCTGGGTGGTCGGCGGGGGTGGCGGCCACCGCCTCTTGGCACAGCCGGACTGCCTCGTCCAGGTCAGCCAGCGCCCCGGTCCGCTCGAAGCGGGTCCGCAGGGCGTTCCCGAGGTTGGACAGCATGCTGGCCCGATTCGGGTGGTGGGCTCCAGTGGCCACCGCCTCTTGGAGGGTGGTGATCGCCTTGTCCAGGTCAGCCAGCGCCCCGGTCCGCACAAACCGGGTCTGCAAGGCAGCCCCGATGTTGGACAGCCTCCCGGCCCGGTCGGGGTGGTCGGCGGGGGTGGCGGCCACCGCCTCTTGGCACAGCCGGACTGCCTCGTCCAGGTCAGCCAGCGCCCCGGTCCGCACAAACCGGCTCTGTAGGACACCCCCGAGGTTGGACAGCATGCTGGCCAGGTCGGGGTGGTCGGCGGGGGTGGCGGCCACCGCCTCTTGGCACAGCCGGACTGCCTCGTCCAGGTCAGCCAGCGCCCCGGTCCGCACAAACCGGGTGCACAGGGCACTTCCAAGATTGGACAGCCGCCCGACCCGGTCGGGGTGGTCGGCGGAGGTGGCGGCCAAGATCTGCTGCCACAGTTCGACGGTCGCGGTGATTGAGTGGGGGTCAGTCGAGGTGAGTGCGTGCGCGAGCAGGGAGATAGCGCGGGAGACCGCCTGATCGGCAAGCGTGGGCAGCAGTGGCTCGGGCAGCTGCCGGCGGTCGACGCCTGCGATGAAGCAGGGGGTGAGCCTCGCGACCGCAGCGTGCAGGTCGTGCTGGTCCCGGTCTTCGGGCAATCCTAGGTAGCGGTACCAGTGAAACCAGCCCAGCAGATACCGGGAGCCCAGGTCACCGTCGTCGTCGCGCAACACAGCGGCGAGCTGGCGTGCGTCGTCGATGGCCTGGGGTTCGAAGACTGGTGCAATATCCTGCGCCTCAGTTACCCGCTTGAGTCGGGTCGCCACCGCGTCCCGCAGCGCGGCGAGCGGCTCGGCACCTGGGGCAGTGGTGTGCTTTTGCTCTGCTCCCATCTGTGCCTCCATGTGCCTACCATCAGCACCCTTCACTATCACTACAAGGCTAGGCACACGTTTGCTGGCGCCGCGAGGTCTTGCGACGATGAGCGTGAGGCGACCACCGCTGCCGGGCTCGTAGCTGTCGGCACGGTTTGCCGTGTCCACCGCTACTCGCTAGCACTTACACCCGGAGGTTCAGGTTGACGACACCGGAACAAGTCTCCACGCGGATTGCTGCCGGGCTGGCCTATGTATGTGGACACCTGGACGAGATCCGCGCCACCCTCGGCGACGACGGAACCGACGCCTCCGCGCCATTGCCACGGTTGTTGACGGCCATCCAGGCCAGCCCCAGACAAGATGTCGCCAATCTGCTGGACGCGCTGCATGCGGCCGTTCAGGCTGCCGGCGATGCGCCGGGGGTGTACGGGCAAGCCGACCTTCGCGGCATCGACGCGGTGGGGGTGGAGAGTCTAGAGATCGTCTATCGGTGCCCACTGCGAGTGTGTAGCGGACGGGATGAGAGCGAGCTCACCCAGTTCCCGCCCCGCTGTTCGATCAGCGGGCAGGAGCTGCCCCGCGAATCGCTCGACTGATGGGTGGGCTGCTGAGCGAGCTCGCCAAAAAGCTCGCCGACCGATGGCTGTCCCTGCTGGTGCTACCCGGGGCCCTTTACCTGGCAGTGGCCGCTGTGGCGGTCAATCTCGGCCACCAGCACGCCCTGGACATGAGCCAGCTCATCGGCAAGATCACCAGCTATGCGAAGGCGCCCGCTGTGACGACCACCGGAGGACAGGTGGTGCTGTTGGCCGCAGTGCTGGCTGGGGCCGCCGCAGTCGGCATTGCAGCCCAGGCCCTCGGCGCACTCATCGAGCGCCTTGTGCTGGCTGCCGGGTGGCGCGCCTGGCCGAACCCGTTTGGCGACCTTGCCGAACGCTGGGTCCGCCGTCGGCGGCAACGTTGGGGCACCGCGCACGCGACCTGGCACGCCGAATACCAGCGGGCGAAAGCCCCCGACCCCGCTAATCGGCCCGATCCCATGGTGAGGCATCGGGCGGCTCGGACGCGAGACCAGATCGCGGTGGAACGACCTGATCGGCCCACCTGGAGCGGCGATCGCGTCCATGCCGCGGCTCTCCGTCTGGAACGCGACCACCACCTAGACCTGGCCACCATCTGGCCGCACTTGTGGCTCGCCCTGCCGGACATGGTCCGCAGTGAGCTGACGACCGCCCGCGCAGCCCTGTCCCGCGCCACCACGCTGGCCGCCTGGGCCGTCCTCTATGCACTCCTGGTTGTCTGGTGGTGGCCCGCCGCCCCCCTCGCCGTGGTGCTGGCCGCCACCGCCCGCCACCGAACCCGCACCGCCACCGACACCTATGCGCAGCTCCTAGAGGCCGCCGCCCGGCTGCACGCCACAGACCTGGCCCAACAACTCGGCATCGACCACACCGGACCGCTCACCCATGACCTCGGCCGTTCCCTCACGCGCTACCTACGCACCCAGCTCCCACCCCCGCCCCCGTAACGGCCCGCCCTTTCCGGCAGGCCGTTCGACGGACGACGGGCCCTCGTCGCTTGGTCCGTAATGCTTGCGGAGCCCCATCAGGAGAACGTTGCCCCTCCGGCAGTTCTACGGTCTCGCAGGTGCGGGACAAAGGTGGCCGCAGCCCTCAGAGCGGCGTCCTGCTCGTATCGGGTTTGCCGGCGCTGTCGCTTTCCGGGCTACGAACGGACGCTGCGGGAGTGACGGAGATCACCGGCTCTGGCGCTTCGGGCACTGACCGCAGGGCCGTATGGGTAGAGCCCTGTGCTTGTGGCGGGTGCTGGGCGCGTAGGCGTTCGATCTCAAGCTGCTGGGCGGCGATGCGGGAGAGGGCAAGCTGCCGGAAGGTGGTGAGGTCCTTGATCTGTTGTTCCTTGGCCTGGAGGCGCTGTGCCAGGGCGGCGTTGGCGTCCTTGAGGCGGGTGATGTGGGTGTCACGCGGGTCCGGGGATACTCCGGAGGCCTGCATCGCCTTGAGTTGTCGGCGGGTGAACTCCTCGGCGAGGTGCTGGTAGGGGCCGGGCCGGCTGGAGCCGTCGCGGGTCTTCTTCGGGTAGAAGGCAGTCCGGGTGACACCGGCTTCGACTGCCAAGGTCTTGAGGTCGCACCGACCGCCGTCGGGTAGGTCGCCTCGCAGCAGTCGGTCCATGGCCGCGCGGATCGCCTCCTCGTTCCGTGCCCGGGTCTGTTCAGTGATGCGGGCCACGTCACGTCTCGCTTCCGTTGGCGGTGTCGATGGCTGCCAGGACCCGTAGGTCGCGGTCGAGCTCCTGCTGCAACCGAGCCTTCTCCGTTCTCTGGCTGCGGCCGATCGCGGCGATGAACGCCTTCTTGCTCTCGGCGCCCGCGGCCCAGACGGGCCGGTGGCAGGGGTGGTGCGTGGCCTGCGGGCAGCGTGCGGCGTCGCACATCCCCACCAGCGGCCGGTCGGCGGCCGGTGTGCCGGCCAGTTTCAGGCACAGGGCCTTGGCGGGGTCGGCGAACCAGCAGTAGTTCGCGGTGCCCAGATGCAGGGTCTTCGCGCGCCGGGCCACGAGGTTCAGCACCTCCTGGTCGCCGCGCCTGGTGGCCGGCGCTCCGGGTTCGACGCTGGTGTGGGCGTCGACGAAAGCGAAGAAGTCGAGCAGGCTCTTGGCGCCGGGGCCGGCGGGCATCCGGCCGGCCTTGTAGTCCTGCCAGACCTGCCAGGTGAGGTCCTTGTTCCGCTCGGCTTCCAGCTTCCCGACCTCGGCGAGGAGGGAGGCCTGGGCGCCGCCGGGGCGGGCGGCGTAGCCCTCGGTGGTGGCGACGCTGACGTGCTTGAGCGCGATCTTCGCCGCCAGGAGTCCGCCGGGCCGGTTCGCCATCTCCACGGCGAGGGTGCGCCGCAGCCGCCGCAGGTTAACGTTCTCCTCGGGGATCGGGGCCAGGCCCAGCCAGCGGCCGTCGGGGCCGTTGACCCAGTCCCGCAGGAGCGGGTAGTAGCGGTAGAAGGCGAGTTTGGGGAACAGGACGGTGGTGTCCCTGGCCGGGTGCAGGAGGTCGGCGGCGAGCTCTGCGGCCTGGTAAGCCACTTCGACGGTGACCCACTCCTCGGGGGTCCCGCCGAGCTTCTGCCCCTTGATCAGGGTGCTCCGCAGCCGGTAGCGGACCCGGCCGCCGCCTAGGACCTGCGGCTCGACGCGGCAGTCCACGGGAAGCTCGTTCAACTCGCTGGTGCGCATCCCGGTCAGGGCCGCGATCACGATCAGAGCGGCTGAGCGGACCCGCAGCACCAGTGAGCGAACCTCGTCGGAGGACAGCGGCAGCGTCCAGGGGGCCTGGCCGCCGCCGTCCGCCCGCTCGACCAGTTTTGCGTCGCGTGCCCAGCGGGGCTGGATGCCGACCGCCGCGACGGCCTCCTCCAGGAGAGGGCGCCGCCAGGGCAAGTACTGGTGGTCCCAGTGTTCGAGGCCGATGCGGTGGGCGAGATGGCGGAAGTTGAGCCGTAGCAGCGGATCGGCCGGCGACCAGCCGTTCTCCAGCCGGTGCTGGACGGCGTCCGGCTCCGTCGCGGGAAGCGGCCGGCCCGAGGCTACGTGGTCGGCGACCAGCTTCCGGAAGAACTCCCATCGGTCGCCCTCGGCGTCCCGGCGCTGGGGGCCGTCGGGCTCGGCTTCCAGCTCGCGATGGACGGCGGCCAGGTGCAGGCCGATCGTCTCCACCAGGTAGAGGCACGCGGCGAGCAAGGGCTGGAACACCTCCTGGGGAAGCGGCGGGGTCCGGTTGGCCTGGCGGCCGCCCTTCGGCGCGCCGGCGACAGCGAACGCGCTGGCCCTGCCCCACGGTCTGAAGCCCGGGCGGTAGGCGTCAGCGGTGAACAGGTCGGTGTAGGAGGCGAGCTCCTGAGTGCCGAGGACGATGTACTGCTTGTGATCCGGCTCGCACTCGCGGATCGGTCGGCCCTTGTCGTCGCGGATCCAGCGGCGCCATTCCAGGTAGGCCGCGCAGTGTTCCTGGACGACATCACCGAGAGTGGTGACGCCCTGGTCGGTGAGCCAGTTCAGCCAGCTGGAGACCTGCTTGAGGCGCTGGCTGCAGGTGCGGATGCCCAACGGGGTGCGGAAGGCGCCGCCGAGCTCGCGCACCGCCTCGTGCCCGGGGGCCAGGCGGGCGAAGAGGAATTCCTTGGCCACCAGCCGCCAGCGGGGGTTGCGGATCGCGGTGAAGTGGAACACCGTCTGCTCCGGCGGGGTGGACAGCGGAAGACCGACCACGCCGGACAGGTCCCACACGTCGTTGTCGAAGACGGGCCTCGTCCGGCCGTGGTCCACGGTGAATCCTGCTGCGGCGCACACGTCCTGCCCGGTGAAGGGCGACGGCTTCACTCCCGCCGCAGGGGCTGGGGAGACGGGCAGGTTCATGCGGTGCCCTCCTCGGGGCGCAGGGGAAGTTCGCCGTCGTGGCCGGCCACCTGGGTTGCCGCGTCCGCGAGCTGTGCGGTGGTGAAGTGAACGCCCGGCTGGAGGATCTCGTCGAGGCGCTGGGCGTAGGGGCCGAAGACGGCCATGAAGTGGTCGGTGGTCATCTGGTTCCACTGCCGGGAGAAGAACGCGCGTAGCCGCAGCAGGTTGGGCAGGTGGCGGGGCGCGAACAGCGCTAGTGGGCACAGCAGGCACACCCAGGGGCGGGCCGGGCAGGGTTTGCCCTTCGGGCCGTGCAGGCCCGACAGCTGGTCGGCGCACGCGGCGGTGAACACGTCGCGCTCCCCGCCGACCAGGTCCCGCAGGCTCTCGTCGTCCAGGCCGAGCTCGGCGACTTTGCGCGGGTAGGCGCGCACCAGCTCGGTGACGTCCTCGCCGTCGAGGACCACCGGCGGCTGGGCGCGTCGCACCAGGTCGCCGACGGCCGTGGCGGCGATCTCCTCGACCGCCTCGCGCTGCCGGTCGGTGCCGAGCGTCAGATAGGAGTCGCCCTCGACGCCGGGGCTGCGGTTCGGATCGATCGTCGCGCGGCGGCTGCCGCGCCAGGACCGGCGGTCACGCAGCGCGGCGTGGGTCGTGCGCAGGCGGTGCAGATGGATGCGAAGCGGCGCGCCCAGATCGTCGACCAGGGCGTTCCTGGCCACCCACGCCCGGTAGGTCGAGTTGCCGGGCGGCGGTCCGCACCACTGCAGGCGCAGGTCGTAGCGAACCCACAGCCGGGCACGGTCCTCCTCGGGGGCGAAGCTGCGGGTGAGCGCCGAGTGGGCGAGCCACTGCTCCAGCAGGCGCGTCGCCGCCCGGGACAGGGTCAGGCTCTCCCCGGCGGTGCGGCCCTTGACGTAGTCGAGCAGCACCTGGCTGTCGCCCGCCCAGTCGATGTCGTCGAGGCCGAGCTCGTCGATCCCGTCGGGGACGATGCCGGTCAGCGTGCCGAACAGGATCCGGTACGGGATCACGATCCGCGGCGGCGGGTACAGGCTCTCCAGCAGTTCCTGCGCCTGGTTACCGGTGATGACGCCGCGGGCGGCGCTTTTGGCCCATGGCGCGGGTCAGCCGACCGATCGTGCCGGTCGGGCCACGGTTCTTCATCAGCCACAGGACGTTCTGCTCGCTCCACCCGCCCTCCACCGGGTCGCATCCGCCATCCGCCAGTGCGAGGGCCTCGCGGTGACAACGGAAGGAACCGACCGTCTGGGAGCGGCATAGCGCGACGAGTCGCTCCCATTCGCCTTCGCTGTACGGGCGCAGGCCCGGCCCGCTTTCCTGGCCGACCGCGAACCTGCGGCCGTCGACGAACGCCCGCACCTGCGGGTGCAGGAGCTGTCCCAGGTCGTCGGCCCGGGCGAGCATCGCGCGGCACTGCCCTTCCCGGCCGACGTGCCGGTCCGCCATCCAGTGCTCGGCCAGCTTCGCGCGGGTCAGGTCCGCGGCCGGCCCGGTGAAGCCGAGCCGCGCCAGGCCCTCGGTGAACCTGCGCACGGCGCTCAGATAGCCGACGACCGAGGACTTCGAGTCGAGCGTCCCGTGCGGATGGACCAGCTCCGCCAGGCCCGTCATCATCGCCCTGGCCAGCGCGGGATTCGGCGTCTCGCCGACGTGGCTCACGCAACCGGTGCCGTCGCTGAAGCGGACCGAGATCCCCAGCGGCTCGTCGACCACCTCGGCCGGCATCAGGCTTCCCCCTCTTCCTCGTCGAACTCGGCCCGGGCTTCCCGATTAGCCGCGAGGCCGTCGAGCAGGCCGTACTCCTCGCCGACGTTCACGTACAGCTCGCGGAAGATCCGCGTGGTGTCCAGCCGGTGGAGGTACTTCTCCGTGGTCAGGGCGCTGGAGTGGCCCAACAGGTCCCGCAGGACCAGCAGGACCAGCAGGACCAGCAGGACCAGCAGCGGCTCGCTGGAGCGCAAGTAGAACGCCATGCCGGCGTCGTCGTCGGCGTCCCTCACCAGCCGGGCGGCCTGCTCGTAGTAGCCGCGCACGAGGCGAGCCATCGTGGCCATCGCCATCGTGTGCCGCAGCCGGTGCGGGTAGACGTGCGGGAACCGCGGGTCGACGTGCTCGCGCAGTCGCTGCGAGGTGCGCTCGAACACCGTCGGCCAGGCAGTGAACGGCCCGCCGCCGTTCTGCACGGCCAGCAGCATCGTGCCGCCGCCCGGGGCAACCAGGCGCCGCCGTTCCGCAGGGGTCATCGCCGCCCATGTCACCCGCCGCCCGTTTACCCGGCCGCCCCGCGCGTCCGCCTCGGTGACGACCAAGCGGCTCGCCCCACCGCGACGGCGGTCTCCAGGCCGAGCCCTCGACCGAGGCCGCCCGCTCCAGAGCGAGATAGGAGTGCAGCTCGGCCAGGGCGTCATAGTCGATCCACGACTGGCGGGCCTTGCTGCCCTTGGTCACCCCCTGCGGCACTGGGAACGGCACGGGCAAGTCCGAACGGCGCGACGGCAACGGAGGGACCTCACACTCCAGCAGGTAGGTGAACTCCTGGCAGCGTGTCCCGGTCGACAGCACCATCCTGCCGACCGCCGTGTTGCGCGCCAGCTCCCGGCCCTTGAACAGCGGGCCGCCGGCCCGGTCCAGCCCGGCCAGCCCCAGCAGGGACAGCTCCGAGAAGTCGTCCGCGAGGTACTTGACCGTCACATGCTCCTTCGGCTGCCGCCGCCGGGCCAGGTTCACCCTGACCTGCTGCGGCACCCCCGAGAAGAAGGTCATGGCCTGCCGGTAGGTGAACGGCTCCGCCGTGGCACACCCCTCGTCCACCGCCCACCGGTAGAAACCGGACAGGATGCTGACGCTCTGGTTCCACGTCGACGCCTCGAACCGCGCTTCCAGCGGGCCGGACGACCGGTGGACCGCGTACGCGCTCAACGCGGCCTTCAACTGCTGCCGGCCGTCGAACAGCCCGACCCCGAGGCCGGCCGCGAAGTCCGTCCACTCCCGCACGGTGCGCACGTAGTACGGCCAGGACTTCGCGGCCGGGCAGCCGTTGACGGGCAGCTCGCAGGCCCACCGGTTGATCACGGCCGAGGGGCGCAACCCGGCATCGTCGTCGAAGAGGAGATCCTCATCGACGACCAGCGGCATCCCCTCGGGGATCGTTGGCCTGAACTCCAGGCCCCATGTCTCCCACCCCTTGGAGGAGAAGATCACTTGTTCCATGGGGTGGGGACGCTACCCAGCCGACTCGACTCACTGCAACGCGCAAACGGGCAGCTCAGCGCTACCAAGAGAACGTAAAGAGACACTGCAACTAAGCAGGGACAACGAGCCAGTAGGCCCTTTCGGGATCGTTGTCGACGATGGCTTCCAGCCCGCAGTGGTGGGTGAGCCAGGCGGCGACGGCAGGGTGGAAGCGGGGGTGGCGGGCGGTAACGACGAACACCGAGCGGACGGCGGCGAGTGCGTGCAGAGATGCGATGGCTCCGGGGATCGGGGCGCCGTAGATCCGGCCGTCCTGCCAGCCCCTGTCATGGGCGTGGATTTCCCTATTGGATGCGCTTGTTGAACGCGATCCGAAGGGGTGCTTCGTTGGCAGACTGGAAGGTGTTCTGGGTGCCTGAGGGCAGCACGGCGGCCGGTGTCCGGCCGGGCCTGCTGCGCGGTTGGGAGTGCCTCGGGGAACGCGAGGCGTCGAGCGGTGTCCGTCCTGGAGATCCGATCTTCCTGTCGCCGGACTACCAGGTCGACCCGCTGCTGAGCCGCTACGTGCAGTCGAGGGTGTTTCGCTTCTACGAGGTGGAGACCAAGAGGAACTACGCGACCGACATTGCATTGTTGCTGACCTTTCTCTGGGGGCGTGGCAAGTCGTGGGTCCAGGCGACGGGCCAGGACCTGAACGACTACGAGTTCTGGCGGCAGGAGGCACCGGAGAACCCCGGTCAGATCGGCGGGTCCAAGTGGAACCGCGAGCTGGCGGCGTTCACGGCGCTCTACCGGTGGGCGAAGCGCGCCGGCTGGATCGCCTCCAACCCGGTGGAGATGCGCGAGGTGGTGGGCCGGGACGGAGCCGTGGCGGAGGTTCCGGTGGCCCGGGCGAAGGACGCCCGGGCGTCGAACGTGCGGTGGCTGACTCCCCGGACGTGGCGGTTGTGGGCGGATGTCGGACTGCGCGGGCTCGACCGGGACGGCCGACAGCGATTCGGCTGGGCGGGCCGTCTGGAGGACCGGAACGTGGCGTTCGTGCGGACGGTGACGTCGTCGGGGCTGCGCCGCCAGGAGGCCGGGTCGCTGTTGACCTTTGAGGTTCCGGACGTGCCGCCCGCGGGGGCGCTGTACGCCCACGGCCGGGTGGCCGCCAAGGTGACGCGCTCCAAGGCGTCGCGCACCTTCTACGTCTCGGCCGGGGCGGTCGGCGACGTGGAGACCTACGTCGAGTCCTCCCGCGCCTGGTCGGTCGCCGGGGCCCAGCGAGCTGGCCGGTACGACCGCCTGGCGGGGATGCGCCTGGTGACCGAGGTGGTGTCCGGGCTGAAGCCGAGGGTGCGGTGGGTGGAGCGGGACGGGACCTGCGGTGAGCGGGAGCTCGGCAAGTTCACCTGGCAGGAGCGGATACTGCTGTTCACCGAAGGGCCCGGGGGTCCGGAGCCGTTGTGGCTGTGGCTGACCGAGGAGGGTCTGCCGCTGCGGCCGCACTCCTGGAACGGGGTGTTCGCCGAAGCCAACCGGCGGTGCGAGGAGGCCCTCGCGCCACCTCGGCACCTTCGCTCGGACCCTCACAAGGTGTACTGGCCGACGGCCTCGCCGCACCCCGCACGGCACTCGTTCGCCCTCTACATGCTCGTGGTGCTGAACGAGCTGATGGACCGCCGCTACGGCCTGACCGCGGCGGAGCGGCGGGACTTCCGTCTGCTGTACGGCGATCCGTGGTTCATGGTGCAGGGGTTGCTCGGCCACGCCTCGCGGGAGACGACGGTGAACATCTATCTGGCACCCGTGCGGCACCTTCAGCTGGCGTCGCTGCTCGCCGTCGTCTCCGCGCCGCTGGACATGCCGGCGCCGGGCGTGGACGACGTGTTCGCCCGTGTCGCCCAGGAGGCTGAAGGCATCGTGGACATCGACGCCAGGCTGTCACCCGATGGGGTGGTCTGGTGAGCGGCCGCGGCCGCAAGGCGTCCCTGCCGGACGCCGGACAGCAGCCCTCACGCCCGAACCCGCTGGATGCTGGTGGCCTGGTGGTGCGGCACCGCAACGCGCAGGGCTTCGTGCGGGAGTACGACTTCTCCCTCCTGCCGGTCGGCGAGCCGATGCAGCGCTCTCTGGCCCGCCTGTTCGCCGTCCCGTGCGGCCGCAACTGGACCAGCCACCAGAGTTCCCGGGCCGCCTGGAGGCACCTGAACGCCTTCGTCACGTACGTCCTCGACCACCAGCATCCGCCCGAGGACGTCGACGGCCTGGACGCGCAGGTGGTCAGGGCCTGGTGGGACTCGTTGAAGTCGACCACGAGTGGCCGGCACCGCTGGCGGGACGTAGCGGCGCTGCTGCGCCGCGACGAGCGCCTCCAGTCGGGCCCCGTCGCGGAGGAGCTGGCACGGCGCGTCGGTGTTCTCCGGGCTCAAGGCGAGGGGTCCTACAGCGGCCAGGAGTTCCAGCGGGTCAAGACCGCGGCGCGCCGGACCTTCCGGGCCGCTCTGCTGCGGATCGAGGAGAACGCCCGCCTTCTGGAGCGCTGGCGCTGCGGGGCGATCGCCCCCGGAGGCGCCGAGTGGCTGGCCGGGGAGGCGCTCGACGCCCTTGCTCGAACGGGCTTCCCCCCGGTGGTGCTGTGCCCGGGCGGGAAGCTCACGCTTCCGCACCGCTACCGCCGTGCTCTTGGTGGCACCTCTCCCTTGGCCACGTGGCAGCGCCTGTACCTGTCCCGGCTGGAGGCGGCCGCGCTGGGTGTGCTGCTGATGGTCGACTTCGGCTGGAACCTGTCGGTGATCGACCGGGCGCCGGCCCCGCGGGCCGCACCCGATGACGGTGAAGACGATGGGCGTGCGACCTACCTGGTGCCGCTGGAGAAGCGGCGCCGAGGCGGCGGGCGGTGGTTCGAGACCGAGAGCCTCACCGATCTCGGAGCCGGTACCGCCGGGCGTCTCATCACCGAAGCGCTGTCGGCGACGCGGTTCGCCCGTGACCTGGCCGAGCGCCTGTCGCCCGGCACGGACCACTTCGTGGCGTGGCGGCCCCAGCACCACCGACGTACGAGCTCGGACCGTGACCGGCCGCAGGCGATCGGGCCGATCCGGTTCGGTGTGACGACCGAGTCCGCCCAGCACTGGGCCAAGGCCGCCGGGGTCGGCGGCTCGCCGTTCAAGCGCGGACGGCGCACCGTCATCGCGATCGAGCGCCGGGAGCCGGCCCAACACTCCCAGGACACTCACGACCGGGCCTACGTGCTGCCCGACAAGCAGGTGCAGGACGCCGCCGTCCCCGTCATCGCGGCGGGCGCCCACGACGCTCTCGCCCGGGCCCGCCAGAGCGTGGAACTGGCGGCCGAACTGCGCGAAGCACACGACCCGGACGACCGGCACACCGTGCTCGCGAGCTGCCACGAGCCTCAGCACGGGCCGTCCCCGACGGCGGACGGCGGCTGCGGCGCCTCGTTCCTGCTCTGCCTGGGTTGCCGCAACGCGCGCATCCACCCCGGCCAACATCCGCGGCTGGCGCACCTTCACCAGGCGCTCGACAACGCCCGCCCGGTCCTGCCGGCCGCCGTCTGGGCCGAAGGGTGGAACGACGCCCACGCCCGTCTCGAAGACCTCCGCCACCAGATCGGCGGCCCGGCCTGGCGCACAGCCTTGGCCGACGTCACCGAAGCGGACCGGACCCTCATCAGCCACCTGCTCTCCGGAGACCTCGACCCGTGACCACCGCACCCGCGATCGACCGCTTCCGCCTCCCCTTGCCCTCCCCGACGACGCCGGTCGTCCCGGCGCACCTGGTCGCCGCCGACCACGCGCACTTCGCCTCGAACTTCGGTGACCCAGTGTGGTCACTGGCCCCGCTCGTCGCCAACCCGAGCGAGAGCCTGCGCTCGGTGACCTGGCGGCAGTTCCCGGCCGTACTGCGCGAAGAGCTCCGCCTGGTGGTGTGGACGCTGATCAACGGCGAGCTGAGACCGACCTTCGTCAAGCAGCGCGGCGTCAAGATGCGTACCCGCCTGTCTCCCGCCCTTGTCCACGAGACCATTGACCACTGGAAGCACCTCGCCCTCTGGCTCGCCGGCAGGGACGTCCGCTCGCTGGGCGCGTGCGACCAGCAGGTGCTGCACGACTACGGCCTCCACCTCCGGGACACCAGCCCATCACGCAGCGCCGCGGTCCGGCAGTTCACCGCCCTGGTCCGCCTGTGGGCCTTCGACGGCCTCAGCGGCCGCCCGGCCGGATTCGCCCGGCCCCCGTGGGATGAGTTCGGTGTCGACGACTACCTCCCCGCCGCCAGCGCCCTGGGCGGCGAGAACGCGCGGGAGCCGCTGGCCGAGGAGACCATGGGCCCGCTGCTCGTCTGGGCCGTCCGCATGGTCGAGGACCTCTCCGGCGACATCCTGGCGGCCTGGCGGGAGAGCGGGCGGCTGAGGGCGATCGCGCGGTCCCATCGGTCCACCCCCCAGGGCAAGGCCGCGTTGCACGCCTTCTTCGAGCCCCTGCTGGCAGACGCGCTGCCGCTGCCCTCCAACTCCGAGAACGGGGCGGTCCGGCTGGCACGCGACTACGTGCTGGCCCGCACCGGGGCCTCTGGGAAACAGCTCGACGCGATGAACAAGACCCACGCCCTCACCGCCGCCGTCGCTCTGCGCCCCGGCCCGTGCCCGCTGCAAGCGCCCGTCACCGGCCTGATCGCCGCACGGCCCTGGCGCGAGCACCTGGACTACACCGAGACCATCACGCTGATGCGGCACCTGGGCACCGCCGCGTTCATCGTCTGCGCCTACCTGACCAGCATGCGCCCCCAGGAGAAAAGGGCGGAATTGCGTTTGATGCAACACTCGACAGGGCTGGCAACACGCATATCCGCAGGTGGTCGGGGGTGCCTTCGCGGTCGCCAGGCGAGGGGTAACCGATCGGCCAGCGGCTCTTGCGCTCGAAACGCGCCATCCCAACAATGTTGCATCTAACGCAACGGAGGTTGGAGTGGCTAGAGCGGCTGATCTGGCGGGGGCAGCCCACCTGATGCTCGTGGACGGGGTCTCGTACCTGGACCCCGAGCCGGCGGTGTTCGAGGCGATGCTGGAGGGGTGGACCAAGCAGCAGCGGAGCCGCTTCCTGAACTGGGACTCAACCATCAAGCCGAGGCTGTCGCTGGTCCGCCGGTTCGCCGAGTTCACCAACCAGTACCCGTGGCAGTGGCAGCCGGCCGAGGTCGAGGCGTTCATCGACCACCTGCGGGCGAAGACGCCGACGTTCACGGTGTCGAGCGGCCGCGGCTACCAGAACCACCTTCGGCTGTTCTGCGAGTACATCACCGATGCGCGCTACGGCTGGATGAACGTCTGCCAGGAGCGCTTCGGCCAGGTGCCGGTGCAGATCCTGCACTAGTGGAACACCGTCACCCACGTCAGCGAGTACGAGGGCGACCCGAGTCGCCGCCCGCTGACCTATGACGAGATCCAGGCCCTGTTCGACGCCGCCGACGGTCGGGTCGAGGAGATCCGGAAGCGGGGCCGCAAGGGCGCGTTGGCCGCGATGCGGGACTCCGCCCTGCTCAAGAGCTACTACGCCTACGGCATGCGCCGTCGGGAGAGCGTGCATCTCGATGTCGCCGACCTGCGGCGCAACCCGAAGGCACCGCAGTATGGGCGCCACGGGGCGATCTTCGTCCGGTACGGGAAGTCCTCGAAGGGCAGCCCGCCCAAGCGCCGCACCATCTTCACGGTCCCGGAGATGGACTGGATCGTCGACGTCCTGGACCACTACCTGACCGAGGTCCGCCCCCGGTTCGGCGCCGGGAAGCACCCGGCGATCTGGGTCACCGAACGCAGTGGGCGCCTGTCCCGCCGGTCGGCGAACGAAGCCTTCGACGCCGCACGGAAGGCCGCTGACCTGCCAGAAGAGCTGAAATTGCACTGCCTGAGACACTCGTACATCACGCATCTCGTCGAGTTCGACTACCCGGAGCGGTTTGTCCAGGACCAGGCCGGACACGGCTACGCCAGCACCACGGCCATCTATACCGGCGTCTCGGACGAGTATCGCAACCGGCTGCTGCAGCGGAAGTTGACCCATCGCTACCCCGGCATCTGGGAGGACCCCAAGTGATCAAGAAGATGGGTTACCGCTGGAACCTGCGCAAGCTCATGGCCGACCGGGAGATGTTCCAGACCACCGACCTGGTACCGCTGCTGGCCGAGCGGGGCATCACGCTCTCTCGCGAGCAGGTCTTCCGGCTGGTCACCCAGCCTCCGCAGCGGCTGTCGATGGATGTCCTGGCGGCGCTGTGCGACATCCTCGCCTGCCAGCCGAACGACTTGATCGAGGTTCAGGTCGTCAACCAGGAAGTCCGCAAGACCGGTGGCGGCGAGACTCCCGGTCCGCTGCCGGCCGTGCGTCGGACCTCCATCCGGCGCCCGGAGGGCCTGTGACCGCGCCCTCGCCGACCGCGCCGTCGGTCGTCGCCCGCCTCGCCGCCCAGGCCGCGCGGCTGGAGGCCGCCGTCGCCGCCGTCACCACCATGCTCACCGCTGCCCTGCCCGGCCTCGATGCCGAGGAGGCCGCAGCCGCACTGGTGGCCGCGGTGCCGATCCCCGTCCGCGGGGCGGCCCGCTACCTGGAAGAGCTCGCCGAACACCTGGCCGGCCATCCCGCTGCCCTGAGCTCCGGGAGTTCGCTCTGCCCGCCGGTCCTGCTGCGGCTGACCCAGGTGCTGCACGAGGGCGGCCATCCGGTGGTCCGCCCCGGCTGCGCGCACTGCGGCACGGTGCGGACCGACCTTCGCCAGCTCCGGCCCGAGGGACGGCTCTGCGCGACCTGTGACGCCAACAGTCGCCGCGCCACCTGCGCGCGCTGCCACCGCGAGGGCATGCGGATCTCCGCCCGCCGGCCCGAGGGCGGCATCTGCACGGCCTGCTACCACAAGGACCCCGCCCGCCTGGAGGAGTGCGCCGGGTGCGGCGAGCACCAGAACCCGGTCGTCCGCCGAGCAGACGGCCGGGGCCTGTGCGTGAGGTGTTGGAAGCGCCCCACTCACACCTGCGTGACCTGCGGCAAGACCGCGGTCGCGGCGCTGGTCGACGCCGACGGCGCTCTCTGCCACCTCTGCTACAACCGCCACCGTCGCCCACGACGGCCCTGCGGCCGGTGCGGACAGGTCAAGCGCATCGCACGCAACGCGCACGACGGTGAGCCCGACCTGTGTGACGGCTGCTACCGCGGCCCCGAGGTGACCTGCTCCGCCTGCGGTCGGATCCGGCCCTGCAGCAGCAAGCTCCAGGGCCAGCCCGTCTGCGGCAACTGCTACCGGCGCAACCGACAGGGCGAGCCATGCGCCCGCTGCGGCCGGACCAAGCCGGTCAACACGCGGTGGCCGATCGGGCCGGTCTGCATGACCTGCTACAACACCGTCCTTCGGTCGCCGGCCGAGTGCTCACGCTGTGGCACGGTCCAGCCGCTCATCGCGCGGGACACCGACGGCACCGGCGTCTGCGGCCCCTGCGTCGGCTTCGCCGCCGATTACACCTGCCGCCAGTGCGGCCGGGCCGGCAACCCGCACAGCCGGGGCCGGTGCGCGTTCTGCGTTCTCGCCGAGCGGGTCAACCTCCTGCTCGCCGGGGCCGACGGCGTGGTCCCCGAGCAGTTGCAGCCGCTCGCGACGGCGCTGGCTGCCGCTCCGGCGCCCTTCCAGGCGATCCAGTGGATCCGCGAGAGCCCGAACAGCAAGCTCCTCGCCCGCCTCGTCACCGAGGACCGCCCGCTCAGCCATGAGCTGCTCGACGAGCTGCCGCCCAGTCGGAACCAGCGCTACATCCGGCAACTCCTCGTGCACACCGGCGTCTTGGGCGCCCGCAACGAGGACATCGAACGGATCCCCGGTTGGCTGGAGCATGAACTGGCCGTCAAGCCGGCGGCCCACGCCAACCTCGCCCGCCCCTTCCTGCACTGGTTCTTACTCCGACGCGCACGCCAACGCGCCGCCGTCCGCCGTTACCCGGCCTCCGCCGACCGCGATCTCAGACGGCGCGTCAGCGTGGCCCTGGAACTGCTGGCCTGGCTCGACCAGCAGCAACTCGCACTCGAAGACCTCACCCAGGAGCACGTCGATGACTGGGTTACTGGCGGCGCGAGCCAACGGCGCTACTTGATCCGCCACTTCCTGAACTGGACTGCGAGCCGCCGACTCACCCGCAACCTCACCGTCCCCTCGATCCCGCAGCAGGAGCCGCAGGCCCTGCTCGATGAGGACGACCGCTGGAGCCTCCTCCAGCGATGCCTGACCGACGACGCCCTGCCTCTGGACGTCCGCGCAGCCGGCGCGATCACGCTTCTCTTCGGTCCGTCCGCGGAGCGGCTCTGCCATCTGACGCCCGACCACCTGCAGCACGGCGGCAAGCACTCCCACCTGATGCTCGGCCGTCACCCCGTGCTGCTGCCCCCGCGACGGGCCGGTCTGCTGAATCAGCTGGCGGAAGCGCCCCTGCCCGGCTCACGATCCCTGTTCGCCCAGGCCACCCCGGGCCCCCGGCTGCTGTTCCCGGGCCTGGTCCCAGGGAAGCCCATCTCGACCCATGCCATGACGCAGAAGCTCAACCGCCACGGAATCTCGGTCCGCGCGGCCCGCAACTCCGCCCTCGCCGCGCTCGCCGCCGACCTCCCCAGCCCCATCCTCGCCGACCTGACCGGCATGCACCGCCACACCGCGATCCGCTGGGTCACCTACGCCCGACGCGACTGGGCCGAGTACCTCGCAGCACGCGCCGAGGACCAACAGGAAGGCAGACGATGACCGACCCGACCGGACGCAACGACGGGCGCACAGCCCAAGAAGTGCTCGACTACCTGGTCATGCACCTGAACGGCGCCCTGCGCCGCCCGGGAATGTACGGCGGTGAGACCGCGATCAGGCTCTACCTCGACGCGGTGGCGTTCGCGGACGCCACCGAGCAGGAGTGGCAGCAGGAACTGAAGGACCTGCAAACCCGCCGAGGATCCTCCTCTACCGGCGTGCGCGGAGCCTTTCAAGATCTCTGGGGTGATGCACACGAGGGCGCCGTGGCCTCGGTCTACGCCGAGATCGCACACCGCCAGGGATGGCTGCAACTCGACCGGACCCTCACCTCGGCCGAGCACTACGAGATCCGTCGCGTCAGCGAGACCTGGTGCCGAGAGGACCGTCTTCTCAGCGACGTCGTCACGGCGTTCGGGCCGCCCTCGGTCCTCTTCGGAGGAAACAACCCCAACTACCCCAAGACGCTGGCCTACGCGACCGACCAACGCGACGACACCCTGCTCTGCTTCCACCTCTGGAACAGCTTCGCCCCTGAGCCAAGCTCATCGTCGGCTTCCGTCCACGCCGAACCTGCCCTCTGGGCATTCCGGGACGGTGGCACCTTGTTCACGGACGGCTTCACCTTCACGCCGGAGGGAACCACCCGACGCGACCGGGCCGGCTGCCTCGCGGCTCGCGTTGACTAGTGCGTCAGACGTCGCCACCTTGCTTATTGCTGCCGTGGATCCGATCACCACTGTTCAATGCCCGATACCGCCTTGCTAAGTATCTCCGCAACCTCGGTTATTCCGTGCACATCGAGCGAAACTTTATCAACGGCGAGAAAGACCTGGTAGGCGCCCTTATTTCCCGAATGCCGGATAACGTTGGCATCCTTTGCGAATACTTTGTCAAGTCGGGTGTTGATGGTTTCTCTGGCGGACTTGCCGGACTTCTGGGACGGGATTGGGATCTTGTCTGTAACCGCGATCTCGATTTCAAGGGAAGCGGACTTTGATGACGAGACGTTGTTGAGACGAACGATAATTTCCATTTGCCCAGACAGGCTGGCCATTCGGCACTCGCCGTCGGTGGCTGTATATTGCTCGTAACCTGCATAGAGAGACCCTATGCGACGACAGAGGTCGTCCTCAGGGATTAGATCCGTGCCGCTTGCGATCTGAACGATAGACTCTGCCTTTCTGATTGGAGTGGTCAATTCCAGAACGCTCTGTGGGCGGTCGGAGGGTGACTTGGATGTCGAGCTCGTGTACACGTCGATAAGGGCACTCGCAGCTCGATCATCAACCCAGCTTCCAAGCTCTTGCTTTAGCACGCGAACGTTTCTGTCAAAGTTCTCGCCGCTCGGATCGCGGCCAGTACAGAGGAAGTAGAGCAACTGCGCGAGACTGAAGACATCAACCGTCTCGCTTCTGGCGTTCTTGCTGTTCGGCTCATAGAACTGTTCAGGGGCGGCATAATTTATTACACCACCAACTCCCATGCCGACCATGGTCACAGTCCTGTTCGTTTCGTGGTAGGCGAGATCAAAATCGGTCAGGTAGGGGATCAGGTGGCCGTCCTCGCCATAGACCAAAATGATGTTCTCTGGCTTGATATCGCGATGCTTGACCCCTTGAGAGTGTGCATACTGCACGGTTTCGCAGATGTCAATCATTAGGCGCAGTATTAGCTCCGGGTTGCTGCGGTCGATTGCCGTCCGGAGGTTCTTCCCGGGAATGGCATCCATAATGAAGCCAAACGGTGCGTCCATAATGGCGTGCACGCGCACTATTCTCGGGTGCTCCAACTTGCGCATGGCATTGTAGCCATTGGCAAATCGCTGAACTTTAATTTCATCGCCTAGCTCATTGCCGTGAAAAACCTTGATCGCGTAATGCTTGTT
The DNA here is from genome assembly GCF_054601375.1 of Kitasatospora sp. Ki12. NCBI lineage: Bacteria > Bacillati > Actinomycetota > Actinomycetes > Kitasatosporales > Streptomycetaceae > Kitasatospora > Kitasatospora sp. Ki12. The sequence goes on from NZ_BAAIHT010000003.1 coordinate 274,339, forward strand.
ATCCTGCCCTTCGAGTTCCCAAACCCTTCCGTAGCCGCCGTCGCCAAGTTCCTTCAATACGCGCCCATAGCGGGTTTCTTCGCCTACGCTAAGGTCGGCCAAGTTCTTTCTGTGCTCACGTACACGTGAAGTGAGATCCATCCATCCCTGTGCGCGACGAATGTCTGGAAGGGCCTTCTCGGTATCGTTAAACCAGCGCACCACGTCCTCTAGTTCGGTAGAGCATGTTTTGGCCCCCTGTCGCAATCGGACAGTTCGCTCTGAGAGCTCTCTCAGTTGCAGGTGGTGGTACTGGTCAACCAGATGGTGGGCTTTTGAGAGCGTTTGAGAGAGGTCCCCCCTGTCAATCTGCTTGCCTTGGCGTGGTGAAAATCCCGTGCCAACTACTACGGTTCCCGCGATGTCGCCTTTAAATACTGGGGTTTGAATCTCCGGAGGGATCACTTCGGAGACGTACTCGTAAATTCCAAGTAGTGTTATATTGCCATCCCAATTAACGGCCGCACCGAGTAAGGCATCGGTTAGCGCTTGAGTAAAGGCACCGTTTCCGTCTGATTCCTGCGCTTCCTCTTCGGGGCGGCAAGCTGCAAGGATGCAGCGGCTTTCGTTGACTGTCGTTACTTCGCGCTCGATGTCCCCGGGTTGCAACGGCCTGCTGTTCACCCATCCGAACGCGGCGCCGGCGTAGCAGCAGTCTAGAATGCTAATTACGTGATTAAAGCCATGGCTTGCGGATTCCATGATTTGAGCCAGGTGGCTCAAGGATATGCCGGGGTCGAATGGCTCCGCATCAAAGGTGACGAGGTGGCCGGCCTGTCCGAGCACTTCGCCATGGCCTGCAAAATAGAAGAGAAGCGTATCTCCCCCATCTTCGCTATATGCAATCTCTGACATGGCCTGCAGAATCTTTGCACGGGTTGCTTGGCTATTCAATAGCACATTGCAGTCAAAATCGTACTGTTCCAGCGAAAGGCATGCGGCCATATCGTTCGCGTCGTTCACGCACCCATATAGGGGTGACTCGGGATAGGTATCAATCCCTACGATCACTGCCCGGTTCATGCTGGCCTCCCTGGTGACTGGTGCCAGAGGCTTAATTCAGGCTATCGCCTCATCGGCCAGGGCCACAGGGGAGGAGTCGGCCAGCTGTCAGCCGACGGCGTCACTTCCGGTGACTGCCCCAACTTGCGGGTTGCTGGAGGCGGTGATCAGCGTCTGGCGGGTCAGGCGCTCATCAGGCGTCGACGCGCCACCCGCGGAGTGCGGCGAGCACCCGCGCCCGTGCTTCCACGACTGCCATGCGGGCGAACCGTTCGCCTTCGTTGACATGAGCTGTTGGCTTGTGCTCTGCCCGGGCCACTTCCGGTAGAGAAGACCTGTTTCAGTACTGAAGGGCTGTCCCGCTACAGCGGACGGGCCGGGCGCGAGGGAACGTCGGTGGGACCTGAGACTCTGGTCCGTGCTGATCAAGGGATACGACTTCGGGCCGTTGGTCGAGAGTGAGTGGCTGCTTGAACACGCCGGGTTCTGGTCCAATCATCTTCTGGCCATGTGCCGGACCGTCTCGGGTGAGGTCCGACCGACACCCGAGTGGTTCGGTGACGATGGCGCGGACACCGACGCCCTGGCCGAGGTTCTTCTGGACGACCAGGCCTGGCCGGCGTTCCGCATCCCGTTCGAAGGCGGTCACAGCACCGTCGTCGTGTATCGGAATCTCGTTGGTGACTTCGGGATCGACTACCTGCTGACCCGAGCAGGCTGGCCTCGGGCAGAGGAGCTGGCCAGCTTTGACGGCGACTGGTACGGACCGGGCTTGTCCTGGCGCGACATCATGCACATCGCCGAGACGCCCGACCTGACCGCCGTCGGCGTGCATGACACCGCGGCCCGACTCCTGCTCCTGCTGCCGTTGCTCGCCGACGACGAGTTGCCGCCGGAGGCGCCAGCACGCGTGAACGCCGCGCTCACGGCGATCGGAGCACCCGACGACTGTGCCCAGGACACGGCTGACCATCTCCTTGGGAGCAGACGGCCTGGAGCGGGGCGCCGTGGTGGTGCCGACTCCCCGCTGAGCGGTGGCAGCCACCGGCACGCCGAGCCGGACTCGGACGAACCGACGGTGTTGTGGGCGACGGGGCTATCCAGGATGGCTCCGACGCCGTGATTGCACCAGCCGCTCCAAGATCACGGCATTGGCGTTATCGGGCCCGCGGGCCGGTCCACGGTCAGGACACGGAGGTCACCGCTCCAGCTCTCGCAGCGGACGCTTCCCGATGGGAAGTCCAGCTCAAGCGCCACGCGCCCTGTTTCGGGCTCCCACTCCTGCCGGACGCCGAGCAGAACTTCGCCGAGGTGGGGCGCCAGCGGTGTCTCGTCACGTATGGGCAGGACGTCGATCCTGCCCCAGTCGCCCATGTCTACGCCGTCATCGGGCCGGGAGGAATCGACCATGAGGCACCAGTCGGTGCTGCTGGCGATGTTGGTGGACCTGCCCCGATCGTCGATCAGCCACATCTCGACTGGGGCATCGCCGGGGCGCCCGTCGTATCTGTGCCAGGACGCCAGTACCTCGACGAGCCGACTGCCGACCAAAGACGAGGGGTCGATGCCGGGTCCGTGCAGCGGGCAGGCGGAGTTCAAGAGCTCCACCAAGGGACCGTACCGCGACCGCCAGCTCCACCTCACCTGCTTAAACGGGACAGCCCTTCGCGAGGGAATAGTGCATGGTCGGAATAACCCCCTCCCGCCAGTAGTGCTCGCGCTGCGCTCCGGGTGCTGCCCCGATCCGGGCGAACGCCCCGGCGGCGCCCCGGCACGGCACCTCATCCGCGTGGCCGACCCCGAGGGCAACGACGAATCCGAAGAGCCCGCCGGCGACGAGGCAGCCGAGCCCGAAACCCATCTGATCACCAGCACGCACTTCAAGTCCGCCGTCGACGACGACGGCAACCACGTCGCCGCCGGCCTGGAGCGCACCGTGCCCTGGGTCGCGATCCCGCCCGTCGTCCGCGCGATCCGCGTACTGGAGCAGATCGCCCCCGCCGGAGCCCTTCTCTTCGACCGCAACGTCCACGACTTCGCGTGCAAGCGCTCCGGCACCGGCGCCCTCAAGCAGCACAGCATGCGAGTGCGCGTCGAAGACTTCATCACCTGGTGCAACGCCGAAGCCGCACGACACGGGCTCCCGCAAGAGACCATCCCACCCGACCCGGCCGGCAAAGTCGGGCTCGCCCGCTTCCGCCGCACCCTCGCCTGGCACATCGCCCGCAGACCCGGCGGCCTGGTCGCCCTGGCCATCCAGTACGGGCACCTGCGCACCGCCCTCGACACCGAGACCTCCGGCCGCTACGGCACCCGCGCCCGAGGCGGGATCCACAGCGTCATCGACATCGAGACCGCCCTCGGCGTCGCCGAAACCGCCGCCGACCTACGCGAGCACTTCGCCGGCGGCGGCGGCGTGTCCGGCCCGGCAGCCCGACGGGCCCTCCTCCAAGCCGCCAACACCCCGCGGTTCGAAGGCCGCCGCATCACCGCCCGCTTCGCCCGCACCTTCCTCGGACGCGACGGCACCGTCCTCTACGACAACCCGCACGCCCTCCTCCTATGCCTCTACCGCAGCGACACCGCCCTGTGCGCCCGCGAAGGCGCCCGGGAGGTCCCCACCCTGGACCGGTGCGTACCCGGCTGCGGGAACACCGTGCGCACCGACCGCCACGCCGACCAACTGCGGGCGCGCGCCGACCAGCTCCACCAGCAGGCCCACCACACTCCCGAGCCCGTCGCCGAACGGCTTCGAGCCAACGCCGCCCGACTCCGGTCCTGGGCCGACGAACACGACCGCACCCGCCTCACCGAGCCGGAGACCTCACCACGATGACCCCCGCCCTCGACGAGCGCGACCGCATCCGCGCCGCCATGCAGCGCATCCTGGCCGGCACCCCGCAGCACTCCAACGGCGCGCTCACGATCGTGGCCCTCGCCCAGGAAGCCGGAGTCCCCCGCAACGCCCTGACCCAGCGCCACCCCGATCTGCGCAACGAGTTCTACAACCACGTCCAGCAGCGCGGCGCCGTCCCGGACACCGAAGCCCGACTGCGGGCCACCGCCGCCAAACTGAAGAAGACGATCGCTGCGAAGAACAAGGAACTCGGCCAGCTCCGCGCCGACGTCCCGGCCCTGGTCCGTGTCGTCAACCAGCTCACGCTGGAGAACCAGCGGCTCCGTGACCAGCTGGCGACCGACGACCCCGACATCGTCCTGCTCAGACGGCGGACACCCTCGTAGCGAGCACCCCGAGGAGCCAGACTCCGGTGCGCGCCGGCTCATGATGCTGCCCTGCCCGTGCGCGGGGCCACCGGCAGTCTCCGTGCTGGCGAGGCGGCGCCGGCCAGAAGACCGGCGCCGCCTCGGGTGTCCGACAGGACGGTCAGGACGTGCCGGGGGTCCAGGTGATCTTCGTGGCGCCGTCGTGTCCGGGGGCGCCGCTCACACCCGGTACCCCGGCTTGCCTACTGCACATTGCAGTTGAAGGCGCCCTACCGATCGGTGAAGACGAGCTGCTCGTGCACACTGGCCCAGTGCCGCGTGCTGATCTGCGGATTGGCGTTGGTCGCGTCGGCGGTTAGGGGGCTCGCCGCGTACGCCGCTACAGGAGTGCCGGAATCATTCACCACCGTTAGCCCTGCCGGGATGAACGTCCCCCCGCTGACAACGAGCTGGGGCTGACCGTCCACGTAGCGCAGGCTCAGCGACCCGAGGTCCTCGGGCTTGACCTCGGATGCCGGGACAAGCGTCGGCTCGGTCGTTACGGGCTTGCCCTGGATCGGGGCCGGTCCCTTGGCGTTAGGCGTGGTGTCGGACATGGCGTCTCCTCACTGGCCGGCACCCTGCCTGCCTGGCCAGAGCGTTGCAGGACACAGCGTCACGAAGCGGTAACTTTCGGCAGAATGGCCGGGAATCAATACGGTGGCGTAAAGACATCACCCCGGTCCTGAGAAGTAGCGGTACAGCCGTTGACGCAAAGGGATGATCTTGGGTTCAGCCGCACGGTCGGTGGCGGTCAGCTGGGCGCGCTGGGCGACCAGACGCTCGCGCAGGTCGATCTCCTCGGCGGTGAGCAGACCTTCGGACCGCACGATCCGCGCGGGCTTGGGCCGCAGGGGCAGGTCGTCGGCCGCCGGATCGGACTCGGGTGCACGTGGTCCATGTCCATGACCAGATCAACGAGTCAGCCCCCAGCCGAGCCACCACCTGGCCACGGCCTCGGTCACTCAGCAGGGCTCAAGAGAACTCGCGGGATGTCGCACACCTGTAACTGGCACCCGTCTCAACACGCTGACTTGACAGGGAAGACCAGTGTTTGGTCGAAGTCGATGCCCACGGCGTGCGAAGCGGGGGAAGCGGGGTCGAGCGGGACGATGCTCACGCGAGTGGGTTTCCTTCTCGTGCTTCGGTCGGGGGGTCACGGGGCCGGACGGCCCAGGAGCTGACCGACGACAGTGTCCAGGTCGAGGTGTTCGTGCTCGGTCCCGGGTAGGACGAGGTCGTCGGTCTGTCGCAGGAAGTACTCGATGTCGGACGCCCGGGCGCGCATCAGGGCCGTCGAGTGCTCGCCGGTGAGGGTGATCAGGACGTGGCCGGGCCGCTCGCGGCTGTCGGTACGGATGGTTACATCGCCGTGGCCGGCGGGCTCGCGAAGGCCGGTGCGCAGGAGGTCGCGGGCGAAGAACCAGGTGATCGGTTCACTGTGGCCGGTGTAGATGTCCAGATGGACGGCGTACGGCTCGCCGACGTCGTACCACAGGAAGCCCGGGACGAGGACGGTGAGATCGCTGCCGACCACCTCCAGCGGGACCGGCACGATGCACGACACGCTCACGGACCGCTGGGCCGGCACACGGGTGGGGTCCTGGTGGGTCACGGCCGTCGCCCGAGCGCCGTGACGGTGTACCGGTGCCCGGCGTCCCCCACACGCGCTTTCGCGTGGGCGACGAGACTGTGCCGGGAAGCAGGTTGCGTCCTGCCGTCGGCGGCGAGTACGCCGTGGGAGGTGCCCCGCAGGCCCCGGTCACCGCCGAGGAGCGGGGCCTGCCGGTGCTCCCCGATGGCGGGCTCCCGCTCTACGGACCTTGGGGCGGCTGTCGGGTGCGCCGCGCCCGGCAGCAGGGTCAGGCACGCCCCGGCGAGGACCGTCGCGTTGAGCCCACAGCTCTGCCCGGCGGGGTGGCTCATCGGCAGGGCGCTGACGAGGGTGACGCCCGGTGCCAGGTCGAGCAGCTCGATCGCCGCGGTGAAGGCGTCCGCACGCATCGCGCCGTGGGTCAGCTTGGTGGGCATCGAGGAGCCGCTCGCGCCCGCAGGATGGTGCACGACGGCGATGTCCTCGTCTGCCTTTTGGGCGATGTTGAAGTGCTGGGGCCAGAAAGCGAGTTGGTCCAGGATGTCCGGCCCGGTGGGAACCCACACGGGGCTGGCGTCTGGCGTCGGCCGGTCCGTGGGGTCGTGCGAGGCGAAGACCAGCCGTACTCCGGACTCGCGAAGGCGACGGCGGACCGTGCGGAAGCCGAGTACCGGGTCGACCGTGACGACCACCGCGCCGATCCGCAGGACACCGTAGTAGAGCACCGGGAAGGCCGCGACGGCGGGCAGCACGAGTCCCACCCGTTCGCCGGGCCGCACGCCGTGGGCGAGCAGCCCGCCGGCGACCCGCGCGCTGAGTTCGTCCAGGTCGGCGTAGGTCAGCACGTCCGCGTCGGCGCGGATCGCCGGACGCTGCGGGTACTGCCCGGCTGCGTCCTTGAGGTTGGTCGCGAGGTTGCTCAATTGGTTCTCCTGGCACACAGACATCGACGCGAGACTGGGGTCGCGCACCTGCGCACGCGGGCCCCCGTACCTGAGGAGGACCGCTTGTCTCGATGGGGACGATCCTCACGCGTCGCAACCGTCAGAGCCCATGTGGACACCGACAGTGTTCCCCCGTCGGTCGCTGTCGCCCGCGACAACCAGGCCGCACGACCAGCGGCATGACCCTCAGTCAACCGGGAGCCGAGACCTTCCCTGAAGCGTGACGCCCCGGCGAAGACGTCGCACAGCGGCCGGATCGTGCGCCAGACTCACTCCCCACGGACCGCCCAAGGGGAGGCCCGCCCCGCGTAAAGAGGCCAGTACCGGATCAGCGAAAACAGGAGTAGGCGTGCACCAGGCAGTCCCAGGGCCGAGCGTGGCCGACATCTCGGATGCCTTCCTCGCCAGGCTCGACACGCACGTGTCGGCCATGGCCGAACGGCTCCTGGCCGAGATCGAGCACTACCGGACCGTGCCGCCGGAAGACCTGCGCAGGTCGCTACGGCACAACACCGCCTTCACCCTCGCCTACCTCACCGGCTCCCACGAAGCGATCGACCTCTCCGGGCCGACGGCGACCGGCCGACTCCGGGCCACCCAGGAAGTGCCGCTGCCCGAGGTGCTGCGCGCCTACCGACTCGGCTTCATCTACACCTGGGAACAACTGCTCGCCGAGGCCCTGCGGTCCGGCCCGCAGGCCCAGGCCGCGCTCCTGCACGCCGCCACCGGCTACTGGGAGGTGTCGGACGCGTACTCCCAGGCCCTGACCGCCTCCTACCGGGACGCCCTCGCCGAGCGCCTGGTCGAGACAGACCGGCGCCGCTCGGCCCTGGTAGCAGCACTCGTCGACGGGCCCCCACCGGGCGACGAAACCGTCTGGGAGATCGCCCACATGCTCGACTTCCCCTATCGCGGAACCTTCCTCGTCGTGACAGCCGAGACCCAGGCGACCGGCACCCCACCCCTGCCCGGACTGGACGCCAAGTGCCGGGCCCTCGACACCGGAACAGCATGGCGCGCACAACCCGGCCACGAGATGGGCGTGCTCTCCTGCCCCAACCGGGACGCCGTCCCGCACATCCTCGAAGCCGTCCGGGCCACCACAAACGGGCGGGTGGGAGTCAGCCCCGCCTACGACCGACTCGACCAGACACCCCGCGCACTGCGCTACGCCCAGGTCGCGCTCGAATCCCTGCCCGCGGGCACCGCGGCGGTGCGCCGGCTCGACGACACACCGCTGACCGAGATGGTGATGACCAACCTGGAGACGACCCGACGCGCCGTCAACCGCATCCTCGGCGGAGTACTGTCCCTGCCCGAGAGCGACCGCACCACCCTCCTCACCACCGCCCGCGCCTGGCTCGACGCCCACGGATCGGCGGCCGAAGCGAGCCGCACGCTCTACTGCCACCAGAACACCGTGCGCTACCGCATGCACCGCCTGGAGGAGTACCTGCGCGGCCCGCTCGACGACCCCAAAGTCATCGCCGAACTCGCCATCGCCGTCGACGCCGTCGGCACCTTTCCGACGCTCCTGGACCGCAACCGCGTGTCAGAGCCGGTCTCCAGCGCCACATCGTGATCCCTGGGGTCCGTGCGATCTTCAGCTCTGTCGCGAATCGAATACAGGGCAGAGCCGTTGCCCGGACACACCCATGCCCGGGCCGCGAGGACCGTCTGCCACGACGCCCTGAACACCCGCAGGCACTGCCGCCAGTTGCAGCCCGTGCTCGCCGCTCTGCGGCCGGACCGGTGTCTCCCTGACCGCTGCGATCGTCACGCTGCGTATGCTCATCCGCCGTGCGTCCCCCTGCTACCGCTCGGACGGCCGCCCACCGCCAAGCGCCTGACGTGCCGCCTACTGCCGGGCGCTCTAGGGAAATCTGACGAACACTCGGCCGAAAGACGCCGCGCGGGGTGGAAGCAGTGGTGGAAGCGGAGATGGAAACGGGGTGCGAGCGGCCGGCCCGCCCGGTCAGGACGGGCGGCCGGGCGGGACCAGGCCGGACTGGTAGGCGATCGCGACGAGTTGGGCGCGGTCCCGGGCGTCGAGCTTGGACATCGCCCGGTGCACATGGGTGCGGACGGTGAAGGGGCTGACGAACATCCGCTCGGCGATCTCCTCGTTGGTGAGTCCGGTCGCGGCCATCGACATCACCTCGCGCTCGCGGGCCGTGAGGACGGCCAACCGCTCGCTCACCGGGCCGGTGACGCCCCGGTCCGGCTGGGACAGGAACTGGTCGATCACCGCCCGGGTGGCGGCGGGCGAGAGCAGGGCCTCGCCGGCCGCCACCGTCCGGACGGCCGCGAGCAGCTCCTTGGGGTCGGCGCCCTTGCCGAGGAAGCCGCCGGCGCCCGCCCGCAGCGCCTGGGCCACGTACTCGTCGATCTCGAAGGTGGTGAGGATCAGCACCCGGGTGCCGGACAGCTCCTCGTCGCCGCAGATCTCGGCGGTGGCGCCGAGGCCGTCCGCACCCGGCATCCGGATGTCCATCAGGACGATGTCGGGCTTGGTGGCCCGGGCGAGTGCCACGGCCTCGCGCCCGTCGGCGGCCTCGCCGACCACCTCCATGTCCTCCTCCGCGTCGATCAGCATGCGGAAGGCGCCGCGCAGCAGGGCCTGGTCGTCGGCGAGCAGCACCCGGATGGTCATGCGTGATCCCTCTCCTCGGAGCGGACGGCCCGGACCGCGCGGGGGAAGCAGTGCGGTGCGGCGGTGCCGCGAACGGCGTGGTCCCGTCCCTCGGCCCTCGTTTCGGCGGCCCCGGCCCCACCGACGGCCCCTGCCCCGCCGGCCGCGCCGGCCTGGGCCGGGCCCTCGTCGCGGGCGCCGGTGCGCAGGGGCAGCTCGGCGGTCACCAGGAAGCCGCCGTCGGTCCGCCGGTCGGCACTGAGCCGGCCGCCGACCGCACCGGCCCGTTCCCGCATGCCGATCAGCCCGAAGCCGCTCTCCCCCGGGGCGGGCTCGGGCAGCAGCGCGGCGCGGGGGCGAGCGGTCGCGGCCGGACGGCCGTTGGCGACGCTGACGGCCACCCGGCTCTCGGTGTAGGCGAGGGTGACCTCGGCGTCGGCGCCGTGGGCGTGCTTGGCGACGTTCGTCAGCGACTCCTGGACGATCCGGAAGGCGGTGAGGTCGACCCCGGGCGACAGCGGACGGGGCTCGCCCCGGACGGTGAGCCGGACCGGCAGCCCGGCCCGCTCGAAGGAACCGATCAGCTCGGGCAGCCGGTCCAGGCCCGGGGTGGGTTCGAGCGGGGCGGGCTCCTCCGCGCGGCGCAGCAGGCCGACGGTGGCGCGCAGCTCCTGCAGGGCCGAGCCGGTGGCGTCGGTGATGTGACTGAGCACCTCGCGGGCCTGGACGGGGTGGTTGTCCATGAGGTGGACGGCGATGCCGGCTTGGGCGTTGGCGAGGGCGATGTGGTGGGCGACCACGTCGTGCAGGTCGCGGGCGATCCGGATCCGCTCGTCGGCGACCCGGCGGCGCGCCTCCTCCTCGCGGGTGCGTTCGGCGCGCTCGGCGCGCTCCTCGATGGCCGCGAGGTGGGCGCGGCGGTTGCGGATCGAGTCGCCGAGTGCGCCCGGCAGCAGGGCCCAGGCGAGGACGCCGAGCCGTTCGCCGAGCGGGCCGCCGGGGCCGAACAGCAGGGCGATGCCGGTGAGCAGGACGGCGGTGGTGATCGAGGCGCGCAGCGCGGTGGCGCGGTCGGTGCGGACGGCGAGGAAGTAGAGGGCGAGCAGCAGCGGGGTGGCCAGGGTGGCGGTGAGCCGGGGGCTGGTCCAGGCGAGCAGCATCGTGCAGGCCAGCGTGACGGCGACCACCGCGCGCGGGTGGCGGCGGTGCGCGAGGACGGTGACGGCGGAGACCATCGCGATCACGCCGGTGGCCGGGTCGACCGGGGTGAAGTGGCCACCGGTCTGGTCGATGGTGGCACCGAGGGCGGTGATCGTGAGCACCGTCGCCCCGCCGGCGACGTCGAGCAGCCGGGGGTGGTCGCGGCGCAGGCGCTGGCGCCAGGTGTCGGTCATGGTCGTGCTCTCCGGGTCGGGGCCCTGGCCGCACCCTCGCCGGGCTTCGCCAGTGGGTGCCGCGCCGCGTCCCGGTGGGGGCGGCGGGCCGGGTCGGGAGCCTCCGCGCGGGCGGTGGCCCCCGACAGCAACGGTAACGGTAGGGGCTCGAACCGGTGTCCGAACCTGCCGGTGCCGGACCGGCCCGGGCCTGTCCCGCCCGGGCCGGTCCGGTGTGCCTGCACGAGCCGGTCCGGTGTGTCCGTACGACCACTCCGTACGACTGCTCCGTACGACCAGTTCGTACGACGGCGGCCTAGACGGTGACCGACTCCCGGGCCGGGGCCGGTTCGGCGGCGGGCGTCTGCAGCTTGCTGCCCTCGACGTCCACGTCCGGTATCAGCCGGTCGAGCCGGCGCGGCAGCCACCAGGCGTGGCGGCCGAGCAGGGCGAGGACCGCCGGGACGATGGTCATCCGGACGACGAAGGCGTCGAAGGCGACGGCCGCCGCGAGGCCCAGGCCCATCATCTTGATCATCGGCTCGCCCATCCCGATGAAGCCCGCGAAGACGGCGATCATGATGAAGGCGGCGGCGGTGACCACCCGGGCGTTGTGCCGGAAGCCGGTGACGATCGCCTCCTCGGGCTGCTCGCCGTGGACGAAGGCCTCCCGGATCCGGGTGACCAGGAACACCTCGTAGTCCATGGCGAGCCCGAAGACCACGCCGATCATGAAGATCGGCATCATGCTCATCACCGGGCCGGTCTGCTCCACGCCGATCAGGTCGGCCAGCCAGCCCCACTGGAAGACCGCGACCACGGCGCCGAGCGCGGCGGCCACCGAGAGCAGGAAACCGAGCGCCGCCTTCAGCGGGACGAGCACGGAGCGGAAGACCACCAGCAGCAGCAGGACGGCGAGGCCGACCACCACCGCCAGGTAGGGCAGCAGCGCGTCCGTGAGCTTCTGCGACACGTCGATGTTCATCGCCGTGGTGCCGCTGACCAGGACCGTCGCCCCGGTGGCCGACTTCAGACCGGCCGCGTCGCCCCGGATGGTGTGCACGATGTCCTTGGTCTCGGACTCGCTCGGGCCGGTCGCCGGTACCGCGTTGAGCAGGGCCGTGTCGCCCGCCTTGTTGAACATCGGCGGCGTCACGGTGACCACGCCCGACATGCCGGCGACCTTCTTGGCGACCGCGTCCGCCGCCGCCTTCGGGTCGGCGACGCCCTTGGCGTCCACCAGGACCGTCAGCGGGCCGTTGAAGCCGGGGCCGAAGCCCTCGGAGAGCAGGTCGTAGGCGCGGCGCTGGGTGGTGGAGGTGGGCTTGGCCTCGTCGCCCGGCAGGCCGAGCCGCAGGTCGAGCGCGGGCGCCGCGAGCACGCCGAGGCCGATCACACCGCCGAGCAGCACCGCGAGCGGGCGGCGCAGCACGAACCGGGCCCAGCGGGCGCCGCCGTTCTCCTTCGCCGCCGCCCGGTCCGCGTCGCCGCGGGCCTTGCGGACCTTGCGCGGCAGCACCTTGCGGCCGAGGAAGCCCAGCAGCGCGGGGACCAGGGTGAGCGCGACCAGCACGGCTATGACGACCGTGCCGGCGGCAGCCAGGCCCATCTTGGCCAGCATCGGGATGCCGACCACGGAGAGCCCGGCTAGGGCGATCACCACGGTGAGGCCGGCGAACACCACGGCGGAACCGGCGGTGCCCACGGCCCGGCCGGCCGCCTCCTGCGGTGTCCGCCCCTCGCTGAGCTCGGCCCGGTAGCGGGAGACGATGAACACCGCGTAGTCGATGCCGACGGCGAGGCCGAGCATCATGGCGAGCGTGCCGGTGGTGCCGGACAGGCCCAGCGTGCTGCCCAGCGCGGTGATCAGCGCCATGCCCAGGCCGACGCCGACGACCGCCGTGAGCAGCGGCAGGCCGGCCGCGACCAGCGAGCCGAAGGTGATGACCAGGACGACGGCGGACAGCGCCATGCCGATCGCCTCGCTGCTGCCGCCGGCCTCGGGCTTGGCCATCAGCGCGTTGCCGCCGACCTCGACCTTGAGCCCGGCGTCCCGGCCGTGCCGGGCGGCCTGCTCCAGGGCGTCGGTGGCGCCCTTGGACAGCTCGCCCGCCTTGGCGGAGTAGCTCACCGTCGCGTAGGCGGTGGTGCCGTCCTTGGAGACGGCGCCCGCCTTGAACGGGTTGACCGCGCCGGTGACCTGGTCGGCGTGGGCCAGCTCCTCGACCGTCCGCTCGACCGCCTGCTGGTTGGGCGCGGCGGTGATCTTCTGCCCGGAGGGCGCGACGAACACCAGCCGGGCCGCGGCGCCGTCGGCGTGACCGCCGGGGAAGCGCTCGTTCATCAGGTCGAAGGCCTTCTGCGCCTCCGTGCCGGGCATCGAGAAGCCGTCGTCGGGTGCGGCGGGCGCCTTGGCCGCCAGGACTCCGACGGCCGCCAGCACGGCGACCCAGAGCAAGGTCACCAGCCGGCGCCGGACGAAGGCCCATCGGCCCAGACGATAGAGGAACGTGGCCACGGGAGAGCGGACTCCTTCGGATGCGGTTCTCGGTACGGAGCGCGCCGCGGGCGGGCCGTACGCCCCCGAGGGCGCGGTCCGCCGCAGCGTGACCAATCCTTGATCGCCGCCCCCTGCTCCGTCGTCATCTCTGTGCAGGCCGTTTGCGTACTGCGGACGCAGTACGCCCATCCCCTGTACGGAGGAGCGCACGCCCCGCATCGGAAGTAGCCCTCCTACCTGCGGCGGAAGCAGCCGGGTCACCCGTGCGGACGGCGACGACGGGCCGTGACCCCGCCGGGCGAAGTAGCGTGATGTGCCTGACCCGACCGCTTTTCGTACGGTTCGGGAGGATCCGACCTGATCGGTGCTGCACGCGCAGCCCGCCGCCGGAGGTGCCCCATGGGCGTTCCAGCCGCCCGCATCGTGTTCGACGAGAGCGACCGCGCGGCCGTCGCCGAGGCGGTGACCGAGATGCTCACCACCGGCGCCCTCACCCTCGGCCCGTGGACCGAGCGCTTCGAGCAGGCCTTCGCGGCCGAGCACGGCGCCTCGCACGCCGTCGCGGTGAGCAGCGGCACGGCCGCGCTGGAGATGATCCTGCGCACCGTCGACGTCCGCGGCCGCGACGTCGTCGTGCCCGCCGTCACCTTCTACGCGACCGCCGGCGCCGTGGTCCACGCGGGCGGGCGCCCGGTGTTCGCCGACGTCGACCCGGCCACCCTCGCGCTCTCCCCCGAGACCCTGGAGGCGGCCCTCACCCCGGACACCGCCGCCGTCGTCCTGGTGCACATCGGCGGACTGGTCACCCCGCGCGTCGACGACCTGCGGGCGCTCTGCGACGAGCGGGGCATCCCCCTGGTCGAGGACGCCGCGCACGCCCACGGCAGCAGCCTCAACGGACGCGCCGCCGGCACCTTCGGACTCGCCGGGGCCTTCTCCTTCTACCCGACCAAGGTCACCACCAGCGGCGAGGGCGGCATGGTCCTGACCGAGTCACCGGAGCTGCGCGACGAGGCCCGGATCTACCGCGACCAGGGCAAGGGCTCCTTCACCACCAACCACCACGTTCTGCTCGGCTACTCCTGGCGGATGAGCGAGCTGCACGCCGCCGTCGGCGCGGTGCACCTGCGCCGGCTCAAGGAGTTCATCGAGACCCGCCGGGCCGTCGCCCGCCGCTACGACGCGGCGCTCACCGGACTGGACGGCCTGGAGCCGGTGCTCGAACCGCCCGGCTGCCGCGGCAACTACTACAAGTACGTGGCGCTGCTGCCGCCCGGGACCGACCGCGCCGCCTTCAAGCGGGCCGTCGCCGAGGAGCACGGCGTCCGGCTCTCCGGCGAGGTCTACGACCTGCCGCTGCACCTGCAGCCCGTGCTCGCCGAGTACCGCCGCGGACCGCTGCCGGTGGCCGAGGACGTCTGCGCCCGGCAGGTCTGCCTGCCGGTGCACTCCGACATGACGGAGGACGAGACGGAACAGGTCGTCGAGGCGGTCACGGCGGTGTACCGGCGGCTGGCCGGCTGACCCGCCGCCCGGCCCGAACCGAGCGAAAACGACCCGACCTGACCGAAAACGATCCGACCGAAACGACCGACCGACCGGAGCGAAGGGAGCAAGAACGTGCGGATAGCCGTCACCGGGGGCTGCGGGTTCATCGGCTCACACGTCGTGGACCACCTGATCGCGGCCGGCCACGACGTCCTCGCGGTGGACACCACCGACAAGTACCTCAACCCCGACGCCGAACACGCGCGGATCGACATCCTCGACCTGAAGGCCCTCACCTCCGCCCTCGCGGGCAGCGAGGTCGTCTACCACCTCGCCGCGATGGCCGACGTCGAACAGGTCTCCGCCGACCCCGTCAGCGCCGTGCGGACCAACATCGACGGCACCGAGGCCGTGCTGGAGGCCGCCCGGCGCAGCGGCCTCAGCCGGACCGTCCTGGCCAGCACCGTCTGGGTCTACGGCGCCGCCCTCGCCGGTGAACAACTCGGCGGCGAAGAACAGGAACTGGACGAGCACGTGCCGATCGAGCTGGAGCACAGCGGCCACCTCTACGTGGCCACCAAGCTCGCCGCCGAGATGCTGGTGCACAGCTACCGCGAGCTGTACGGGCAGCACTTCACCATCCTGCGCTACGGCATCCCGTACGGGCCCCGGATGCGCGACGAACTCGTCGTCGCCCGGTTCGTCCAGGCCGCGCTGGCCGGACGGCCCATCACCATCGCCGGCGACGGGCGGCAGAGCCGCAACTTCGTCTACGTCGAGGACCTCGCCGACGCCCACGTCCGGGCCCTCTCCCCCGCCGCCGAGGACCAGACCTTCGCCCTGGAGGGCTCCACCGCCGTCTCGGTGCGCGACATCGCCGACACCGTCGACGAGCTGCTCGGGCCCGTCGACATCGAGCACATCGACGGCCGCAAGGCCGACTACCCGGGGCGGCGGATCTCCTCCGCCCAGGCCAAACGGCTGCTCGGCTGGTCGCCGAAGACCCACTTCGCGGACGGCGTGCGGCGGTACGCCGACTGGTACCGGGACGCCACCGCCGCGTCCACCGCCGGCTGACCGGGCCGCGCCGTGCCGCACGCCCTGCTGATCTCCGGCTCCCTCGGCCAGGGCCACGACGTGATGGCCCAGGCCTGCGCGGACACCCTGCGGGAACGCGGCTGGACCACCGACACCGTCGACGCGATGGCCCTGCTCGGCGAACGCTCCGGCGCCGCCGGGGAAGCGGTGTTCCGCCGGCTGCTCGGCCTGCCCGGGGTGTACGACGCCTTCCACTTCTCGGCCCTGCGGCCCGGCGCGCGGATCGCCCTGCTCGCCGACGCGGCCGCCCGCACCCGGCTGGTCCCGGCCCTGCGCCGACTGGTCGAGGCACAGCGGCCGCAGCTGGTCGTCTCGGTGTTCGCCACCGCGACCTCGGCCGTCAACCGGCTCCAGGAGTGGGGGCAGGGGCGGGAGTTCCGGCACTTCGTGTTCTGCACGGACGTGACACCGCACCGGCTCTGGGTGCAGGACGGAACCGACCTGTTCCTGGTCACCTCGGAGGTCGCCGCCTGCGCCGTCCGGCGCTACCGGCCGGACGCCGACATCGCCGTCCTGCCCGCGCCGCTGCGGCAGCCCTTCTACCGGCCACCGCAGCGGGGCGAGGCGCGCGCGCAACTCGGTGTGCCCGCGGACAGCCCCTGCGTGCTGCTGATGTCGGGCTCCTGGGGGCTCGGCCCGCTCGCCCGCACCGCCGCCTCACTCGCCGCCGCCGGACCGCACGTGCTCGCCGTCGCCGGGCGCAACCCCGAACTCGAGCGCCGCCTACGGGCCGCCGCACGCCGCCGACCCGGGCTGCACCCCTTCGGCCACACCGACCGGATCCCCTCCCTGATGGCCGCCGCCGACCTCGTCGTCACCAGCTCCGGCGACACCTGCAGCGAGGCCCGCGCCCTCGGCCGGCGGCTGCTGCTCCTCGACGTCGTCCAGGGTCACGGACGCGACAACCTCCAGCACGAGCTCGAACTCGGCCACGCCGACGTCACCTCCGCCCGCCCGGCCGACGTCGTCCGCAACGCCCTCGCGGCACTGAAGCGCCCCTCCCCCGCCCCCTCACCCGGCGCCACACCGGAGAAGTGGCGGGCCGGATTCGAGGAGGCGCTGCGACGGGTGGGACTGGGGTAGCCGCGTCGGTGCCGTGGACGAGGTGCCGGCCGAGCACGACCGGGCGGCGTATGTCCCGTGAACGCCGGTCAGTTGAGGCCGATGGTGCCCGAGCAGGTCAGGGTGCCGCTGACCGTGCCGGTCGCGCCCTGCTCCTCCCTGACCGGCAGTCCGGTGAGCTTGGCCCCGTCGGCGGTGCGGCTCGCCTCCTGGCCGACCGGCGCCTTGCCCTTCCAGACGAACGGGCGCGAGCCCTTCGCCGTCAGCACCAACTGCGCCTGGCCGTCCTTGAAGACGAGCTGCGCGACCGCGACGTTCACGCTCTTGGGCGTCGCGCTGAGCGACAGGACGCCGTTCGGCGAGGGGTCGCCGACGCAGGCGACCGCGCCGAACTCGTAGCTGCCGCCGTCGGGTCCGCTCAGGGTCAGGGTGTTCCTGCCTCCCGCCCCGGCACCCGCCGACGGAGCGCCGGAGGTGGCGGCCGGCGGCTGCGCGGGCGTCGCCGTGGCGGACCCGGAACCGCCCGGCGGCGCGGCCGCCACCGGCGCCGCGCTGGACGACACGACCGGCGCGGGCGAGCCCGAACTGCCGCAGCCGGCCACCACGAGCACGGCCAGCGCCGCGGCGGTGACGCCCCAAAGGTGTTTCGACGTACGGAAGTCGGCGTTCACGGTGGCCCCCCAGCTCGTCGTCGGCCCGCTCGGGCCGGCGGTGTGCACTGCCCCGGACGACGCGTCCGCCGCGTCGGGCGGTTCCCGCCACGGCCCGGAGCGGACGGAACACCTAGCGCGGCGGCACCGCGTGGTCGCGGAGGGGGCCGAGGGTGAGGTGGTGGGTGCGGCAGTGCGCGGCGATCAGGGGGAGGGCGGCGAGGGTGGCGCGCCAGGAGCCGGGGGCGGAGGTGCAGTCGGAGTCGTGGAGGAGCAGCGTCGCGCCGGCGGTGAGGCCGGGGCGGGCGGTCGCGTAGACGGAGGCGCCGGTGGCCTCGGCCGTCCAGTCGCGGCCCCAGGCGGTCCACAGCACGCTGCGCAGGCCGAGGCGGCGGGCGGCCAGGGCCGGGCCGGCGGTCAGCACCCCGTACGGCGGGCGGTACCAGAGCGGGCGGGCGCCGCAGAGCCCGGTGACCGCCTCGGTGGCGCGGCACAGTTCGCGCAGGTCGCGGGCGGGCGCCGGGTACCACTGCTGACGGTGGTGCCAGCCGTGGACGGCGACCTCGTGGCCGCGGCGCACCAGCTCGCGGCCCAGACCCGGAGCCCGCTCCAGCATCGCGCCGAGCAGGAAGAAGGTGGCGCGGGCGCCGAGTTCGTCCAGCGCGTCGAGCACGTACGGGGTGCTGCCCGGGTCGGGGCCGTCGTCGAAGGTCAGCGCGACGTGGCCCGGCGCGGTGCCGCGGCCCGCCGTGCGGCGGGCCAGGGTGCGGCGCAGCGGCGGGAGGCGGACGGCGGCCGGGGCGAGGTGCAGGAACTCCACCGCGGCCGCGGCGCCCAGGGCCCTGGTGGCGGTGCCCATCCGGCGCTCACCCGAAGCGCGAGGCCATCCGGCGGAACACGCCCGGCGCGACGCCGTGGACGCGGGCCGGGAAGCCGAGCCAGTGCGGCACGTAGAGCCGGTCGCGTTCGGTGGTGATGGTCGCGACCACGGTGTCGGCGACCCGCTCCGCCGTCACCGGGCGCGGCCGGTCACGCTGGTACGGCGTGCCGCGGCGGTCGAAGAACGGGGTGTCCACCGCCCCCGGCAGCACCAGCCGCACCCCCACCCCCGTGCCGCGCAGCTCGTACCAGAGGCTCTCCGCGAACATGGTCAGCCCTCCCTTGGTGGCCGAGTAGCCCGACTCGTCGCGCACCCCGACCTGGCCGGCCATCGAACCCAGCAGCACGATCCGGCCGTGGCGGCGCTCCAGCATGCCGGGCAGCAGGAGGCGGACCAGGCGCAGCGGGGCGGCGAAGTTGACCTCGATCATCCGGTCCAGGGTGTCGGACGGGGTGTCCGTGAACGGGCCGCGCCAGCCCAGGCCGGCGCTCGCCACCAGGGCGTCCACCCGGCCGGCCTCGGCCAGGGCGGCGTCGGCGAGGCGGCGCGGGCCGTCCGGTTTGCTCAGGTCCTCGGGCAGGGCCAGGCCGCCGGTGCGGTCGGCCAGTTCGTCGAGCCGGGCCCGGTCCGTGCCGGAGAGCAGGGTCTGCCAGCCGGACTCGGCCAGGCGGAGGGCGGTGGCGAGGCCGATACCCGAGGAGGCGCCGGTGATCAGCGCGACGGGGCGGCCGTTCGGGGCCGACCGCCGGGACCGGGGGTGGGGTTCCGACCGGGGTTCCTCCGCCATCGTGCACCTGCCGCTCTGAGGCCGTGTCGCCGGTCCTTTTTGTCCGGCAAGTCACCTTCGCATGGCGCAGCCGTCCGGGCTACCGGGGCGGGACGGCCGGCTGCGTCTCGACATCCGGGTGCGGGGCCGACAGTTCGGCCGACTCGCCCTCCAGTTCACCGAAGCGGGAGAGCAGGAAGGTGCCGCCCACCGCCACCGCGAAGCCCGTCAGCGCGCACCACTCGAACCCGGGGCGCGCGGCATCGCCGAGCGCCACCACCCCGACCAGGGCCGGGCCGAAGGTCTCGGCCACCGTCCCGGCCGCCGTCGCGGCCGTCACCGTGCCGCGCTGCAGGGCCAACGCGTACGCGAGGTACCCGCCGAGGCCGCCGACCGCCAGGGCGTAGGCGGCGGGATCCGCCAGCACCGCCACCGGACCGGACGCGTCCAGGACCCGCACCGCGAGACTCGTCACCCCGAACCCCACCCCGGCCAGCAGGCCCAGCCCGGCGGCCGCCGCGGTGCCCTCCCGGCGGACCAGGACAAGGGTGACCAGCAGCATCACGACGGTGGTCGCGAGCAGCGACCAGTGGAACGCGGCCGGGGCGTGGTTCCGGCCCTCCTTGCCGGAGCCGAGCGCCAGCACGGTCAGCCCCACGACCACGGCGAGGATCCCCGCGACGTCCGCCCGGTGCAGACGCGCGCCCAGCAGCCGGACGGCGGCCAGGGCGGTGACGGCGAGACTGGAATTGGTGACGGCCTGCACCAGGAAGAGGGGAAGGGTGCGCAGGGCGACGATGCTCAGCACGAAGCCCGCGATGTCCAGCAGCGTCCCGGCCAGGAACTGCCAGGACCGCGCCAGCGCGGCCAGCAGCCCCGCCCGCACCCGGTCCGCCCGCGGAGCCGACCGCGCGCCGCGCGCCTGGAAGACCGCCCCGAAGCCGAAGCAGACGGTCGCGACCAGTGCGGTGGTGAGTCCCAGCAGCATGCGTCTCCCAGCCTCCCGGGGCAGCATCCGGTCCACCACCAGTTTGGGCCAGGCGTGGCGGGTGCGCACGGATGGGGCGGGAGGGGCCGTGGGGGCGCATGCCGGGCGGGGGCACGTGGGTGGGAGGAGCGCGGGCCCCGGCGCAGGGACAAGGGGCGCGCCGGGGGAAACGCGCGCAGGCGGGTGCGCACGGATGGGCGGGAGGGGCCGTGGGGGCGCCCACCGGGCCGGAGGAGCGCGGGCCCCGGCGCAGGGGTGAGGGGCGTGCCGGGGAGAAACGCACGCAGGCGGGTGGGGGCACGGGTGGGGCGCGCGGCGCTGCCGGGGGCGGGCGGGTGCGGCTGGGCGCCTGCCGGGGGCGGCCGGCGGGTGTGCGGGGATCTGCGCGCCCCCGCGGCCCCTCGCCCCGGGCAGGCGCGGGGTGAGGGGCGGGGTTCGGGGACGGGCCCTATACGAGGGCCTGGGCCAGGAGGGTGGCGGTGCGGGCGATGACGGGTTCGTCCCTCGGGGCGGCCTCGTCGGGCTTGGTGGTCAGGACGGCGAGGACGACGGGCGCGCCGGCCGGGGTCCAGGCGATGCCGACGTCGTTCGCGGTGCCGTACCGGCCGGAGCCCGTCTTGTCGGCAAGGGTCCAGTCAGCCGGGAGTCCCTTGCGGAAGCGCTCCTTGCTGGTCGTGTTGCCTCGCAGCCAGCCGGTGATCTGCTCGCGCTTGGCGGGCGGGAGGGCGTGGCCGAGCACGAGTCGGCGGTAGGTGCGGGCGATGGCCTGGGGCGTTGTGGTGTCGGTGGTCCGCTCCGGTTCGGCCGTGTTGAGTTCGGGCTCCCAGCGGTCCAGACGGGTGACGCCGTCGCCGATCGAGCGGCAGAAGCCGGTGACGGCCGTCGGTCCGCCCAGCTCGCGGAGCAGCAGGTTGCCGGCCGTGTTGTCGCTGTGGTCGATGGCCGCCTGACAGAGTTCGGCGACGGTCATGCCGTTCGCGAGGTTCCGGTCCTCGCGCGTGACCAGCGAGCTCTCGCGGCCACCGGACCGCGTGATGTCGGCCTCGGTGTAGTGGATCCGCCGGGCGAGGAACTCGCCGTCGTGGTCGAGATCGCGCAGGACGGCGGCGACGGCGACGGTCTTGAAGACCGAGCACATCGGGAACGGTTCGTCCGCGCGGTAGCGGACCGTGCGGCCGGTCGACAGGTTCCGGGCGAACACGCCGAGGCGTACTCCGTGCTCCTGTTCCAGGGCGGCGAGCAGGCGACGGGTGTCGGGGCCGGTCGCCGCGTGTGCCGATCCGCCGGTGAGGGCGGTGACGCCGGTGGCGGCGACGGCCGCTCCGAGGCCGAGGCCCAGGACGGCGCGGCGGCTGTGGCGGGCTGCCGAAGGTTGCGTGTGCATGATCCCCCTCTGGACGAATGTCGCGGCATGAGCCGCTTCCTGTGTCACAGGACGCAACCGGCGTACCGATGGTTCGTCAACCATGCGAATCGGAGGGGAGACGGGCAAGCCGGGTCAGGGCCGGATGGCCACCGCCGCGTAGGCCGAGGCCTCCGGGGCGGAGACGACCGGCTGGTCGGCCGACGGGCGCCACTCGGTGGTGGGGACGACGCCCGGGGCGAGGAAGGTCCAGCCGTCGAAGAAGCGGGCG
Organism: Kitasatospora sp. Ki12; assembly: GCF_054601375.1. Taxonomy (NCBI): domain Bacteria; kingdom Bacillati; phylum Actinomycetota; class Actinomycetes; order Kitasatosporales; family Streptomycetaceae; genus Kitasatospora; species Kitasatospora sp. Ki12. The sequence goes on from NZ_BAAIHT010000003.1 coordinate 296,253, forward strand.
AAGGCGGACCGGTCGCGGGCCTGGACGGCGGTGCCGGCGGATTCGTAGATACGGACCAGGTTGGCGACGTCCTCGGGCGCGAAGTCGGGGGTGACGTGGCTCATCACCAGGGCGCTGCCGGGGGCGAGGACGGACTTGAGGTGCTCGACGAGCTCGTACGCGCCGCGGGCGTCGGGCACGAAGTGCAGCAGGGCGTTGAGGGAGAGCGCGACGGGCCGGTCGAAGTCGATGGTGTCGCGCAGCCCGGGGGCGGCGAGCAGCCGGGCGACGTCGGTGACGTCGGCCTCGACGTAGGCGGTGCGGCCCTCCGGGGTGCCGGTGAGCAGGGCCTGGGCGTGCGAGAGCACGATCGGGTCGTTGTCGGCGTAGACGACGCGGGCGGCCGGCCGGACGCTCTGGGCGATCTCGTGGAGGTTGGGCGAGGTGGGGATGCCGGTGCCGATGTCGAGGAACTGGTCGAGGCCGGCCTCGGCGAGGGCGCGGGTGGAGCGGTGCATGAAGGAGCGGTTGGCGCGGGCGCCGGTGCGCAGCCAGGGGGCGACGGCGAGGGCGTGGCCGGCGGCTTCGCGGTCGGCGGCGAAGTTGGTGAAGCCGCCGAGGAAGTAGTCGTACATCCGCGCCGAGTGCGGCACGTTGAGCCGCAGGTCCACCCCGTCGTACTGCCCCATCGCGTTCCCCCTCGGTACATCGCTCGCAACCGGTCGAATTGTTGCCCACGGTATCCGGGAGTCAATCGCGCGGGGACCGATTCAACCAGCCGTTAGATCGTATGAGATGACAATCTGTATTCGCTTTGCAGCCTGGAGTGACAGGCCTGGTGGAATGAGGATGGGCACGGACAGCCCGACCCTCGGGTGGCCCGGTGAGCAGCCGACGGCCACGGAAAGCAGGCTCGATGACGATCGACAGGGGTGCCTCCGCGCGCGGGTACCGGGGCGGGACGGCAGTGGACTGCGGCGGCGGGACGGGACCGGACCGGGCGGTCGGCGCGGACCTCGGCCTGCGGCTGGACCTCACCTACGCCGCCTTCTGCGAGACGCATGAACCCGCTTGGCACGCCCTCGCGTTGACCAGGATAGGCAGCCAGGCCGACGCCGCCCTGGTGGTCGAGGCGGTGAAGGCCGACCTGGCCCGCTGCTGGCCGCAGGTGCTGCGCTTCGAGGAACCGGCCGCGTACGCCTGGCGGCTGGCCACCCGGCACGTCTCCGACTGGGTCGACGCCGAGGAGCCGGTGGAGGTCGAGGCGGTCACCTTCGCGGCGGTGATCGGCGCCTTCAAGCAGGTGGCGAACGGCCTGCTGCACAGCGAGGCGGACGAGGTGCGGCTGTACGCGGCGATCCTCGAACTGCCGGACCGGCAGCGGGACGTGGTGATCCTGCGGTACCTGCTGGGCCTGCACGTCAAGGTGATCGCCGCGTACCTGGGACGGCCGGTGGCGACGGTGCACTCCAATCTGCGGCACGCCCGCGAACGGCTGGCGCGCCGGCTCGGGGTCGGCGAACTCCCGGACCGGGGCGGTGAACTGTGACGGACGGACGGGTGGCCGGCCCGCCACCCGGGGCGTGGACGGCGAGCGGGGGGCGCGCGGTCGTCCACGTGCCCCGGCCCGAACGCGCCCACGCCGACCGGATCGCGGCGGTGCGCCAGGCCCGGCTGACGGCGGCGCCCACCCATCTGCCGTCGGAGTACGAGCAGGCCTCCTTCGAACTGGGCCTGGTGGTGGCCCTGGTCCTGGGGGCGCCGGACGCCTCCCGAGGGCTCGACCTGCTGGTGAACGCGCGCCGGATCCAGCCGGAGGGGGCGGAGGTGTTCGGCGCGCTGCTGTACGCCACCGGGAAGGAGGAGGGGGCCGAGTTCTGGTGGCGCTTCGCGGCCGGTTCGGGCAGCGGGACGGCCGCGTACTGTCTGCACCTGCACCACCTGATGCTCGGCGAGACCGATGACGCGGACTACTGGCGGGCCTGGTCGGACCAGCTGTCCACGGCCGAACGGCAGCCCGGGCCACGGACGTTGACGATGAGCAGACCGCTGCTCCCGGAGGACGTCCGGCGCGACATCCTCTCCCGCGTGCACCGGGGCCTGGCCCCGCAGCTGCCGCCCGCACTGGTCGCAGTGATCGACCGGCTGCCGTTGCAGGGCGACGAGGCCGAGGAGGTCCCGAGCCCGTGGGGGCTCACCTCGGGGGCGACCTCCGCGTGCTCCTGGGACCTCGCGTGGGGGCTCACCGACGACGGGGAGGACTCGTCGGGGTGAGCGGCCCGCGGCCGCCCACGGTCATCCCTTCAGGTGAGCCGGGTGCGCCGGGCGGGACGACGGCGCGCAGCTGGACCGCGGCGCCGGGCGGGCCGCGGCGCAGGTGGCCGCCACCTCAGGTCCGCCCGGTGAGCGCGGACAGCCGGGCCGTGATCTCCGGGTCACGCCCGTCCCCGGCCTCCACCTCCTCGCCGTCCGGGGCCGTGCGCCGGACGACGTAGCGGTGCGGGGCCATCGCGGTGTCCCGGCCGGGCAGCGCGGCGACGACGGCGCGGTGGGCGGCGGCCGGGTCCAGCCCGGGGTCGGCGGTGGTGACCTCGGCGACCAACTCCCCGCCGGTGCAGGTGAGTCGGTGCTCCCCCAGGGCGGTGTGCAGCAGGTCGCGGACCGCCGCCAGGTCGATCCAGGAGCCGTCGATCAGCCGCCACTCGCCCTCGCGGCCGTCGCCCGGCGCACCGAGCACCGCGGGCAGGTCGGCGAGCAGCACCGGCCCTTCGGCGGCGGCCGCGAGCAGGGCGAGCAGGGCCCGGGTGAAGTTCTCGGCCTCCTCGGGGTCGAGCACCTGGGGGCAGGCGACCAGGACGAAGTCCAGGCTGCCGGTGATCCGCAGGATGGCGAACATCAGCCGCACCGGCAGCGGCGGGCCGGGCAGCGGGGTCAGTTCGGGGTCGGCGGTCGCGGCCGGCTGGGCGTCGGCGACGGCGGCCGGGACGGTGAGGCTCAGGTCGTTGACGACCACCTGCCGGGCGAACCGGGAGCCGCGCTGGTGCGCGACGTCCTCGACCAGCCGCCAGACCTTCTCGGCATCCAGAATGCTGTGCCAATAGGCTTTCAGCGAAGCCGACTTGGCTCGGCCGATCAGCTGGTCGAGGTCGGCCGCGTCGGTGTCCAGCAGGATCAGCGCGTCCTGCGCGAGGGTGCCGACGTGGTCGACGAGGTCGGCCTGGTGGCGGTTGGCGGAGAGCGCGGACATCACCAGTTGGCCCCGGCGCCCGGCCCGGTGGGCGACCAGCGCGGCATAGGCGGCGAGCAGGACGACGGACGGGCTGGCGCCGACCCGGCGGCAGACCGCGGCGAGGTGGTCGGCGCCCGCGCGGGAGCGCACCATCAGCGCGCTGTGGTCGCGCGGTGGGCCGGTGATCCGCGAGTCCGCGAAGACGGTCTGCGGGCCCGCGCCCAGGACCCGGGCCCAGTGCCGCAGGCCGGCCGCCGCCTTGCGGCGGCCGTGGTCGCTCTGCTCGGCGGCCGCGAGCCGCAGCGGGGTCGGGGCGGTGACCGGGGGCAGTTCCCGGCCGGCGGCGAGGGCGTGCCAGTCCTGGATCAGCACGGCGGTGGCGGCGCCGTCGGCGCCCGCGTGGCAGACCACGGCGATCAGCCGCAGCAGCCGTTCGCCCCGGGCGAGCAGGGTGAAGCGGACCCGCGGCGCCGCCGTCAGGTCCAGCGCGACGGCGACGTCGGCACGGCCCGACTCCAGGGCCATCGTGTCCAGTTGACCGTCGTCGCGGTCGCCGGCCTCGATCACCGTCACCGTGAAGCGCCCGCTCGGGTGCACCACTTGACGCTCGGGGAAGCCGTCCGGGCCGGGGCCGGCCGGGAAGGAGGTCCGCAGCGACTCGTGCCGCTCGACCAGCAGCCGTAGGGCGACCAGCGCGGCCGGGACGGAGGTGCCGGCCGGGACCGGCCAGACGGAGTCCTTGTTGATCTGCTCCGGGGGGCTGGTCCGGATGCAGCGGATCATGTTGTCCTGGCCGCGGGTGAGCGGGCCGGTGCCGCTGCTCGCCGCGGCGAACCGGACGCCGACGCGTCGGTCGGCCGGTCGCGCGTCGTGCGGGGTCTGCGCGCGAGGAGCCGCCTCGCGGGGGATCAGGTCGTGCGGAGTCACGTCGTACGCGCCTTTCGGCTCGCCGGGAAAGGCTCAGCGGGGGTGTGACCGGGACGCTACCAGCGGAATCGCGGGGTGGTCCAGACCAAAGAGCGCCATCTTCGACACATCGTCAATTGCACTGCCAGACATTGGAGTTGACATGTAACGGCGATTCGCCGAGGGTGGCCACGGCAGCCCGGAACGGCCCGGGCACCGGCACGTCGCAGAGCCGGGCCGGCCCACCGCCGAGCGCACCCGGATCGGCCACCGGCACCGGGGACGGACCGGCCACGGACACGCCGAAGGACTGCGTCAGCCGTCCGCCGTACGCCTTCACCAAGGCCTCGCGGCGGCACCACAGCGCGGTGAAACGGGCCGCCCGCTCGGCCGGGTCGGCGGGCTCGGCAACGGAGCGCGCCTCCTCGAACGGGAACCAGCGGGCGGCCATCCGCTCGGCCGTCCCGGCGCCGTGCAGCCGCTCCACGTCGACGCCGACCGCCCGCCCCTCGGCGAGGGCCAGCACCCCGAACGTGCCCGAGGCCGACCAGCTCACCCGCAGGCCGCCGGCGTCCTCGGCCTCGGGCTTCCCGTTCGGCCCGCGCCGCCAGACGACCTCCCCCGGAGGCCGCCCCAGCCGGGCGCCGACCAGCTGCCGGACGGCGCCGTGCACCACGGTGAAGCAACGGCGCAGCTCGGGGGACGCGCCGGTCGCCCGGGCACGCTCCTCGGCGTCGAGCAGCCGCCACAGGCCGTCGGCGACGGCCGCGGGCCGGTCCGCGTCGATGAGCCAGAACTCGACCCCGGTCACGGAAGCGTCAGCGTGCTGAGGACCCCGAGCCGCCGGTCGTACCCGGCGAGCAGGACGGGCCGCCCCTCCGCCCGCCAGCGCGGCAGGCACTCGGCCAGCGTCGCCCACAGGCCGGTGAACGGCTGGGCCGGTGGCCGCCGCCCGGCGAGGCCGTCATCCGGCACGGCCTCCGCGCCGGGGCCGTCAACCGACACGGCGTCCGCGGCGAGCCCGTCGTCCGACACGACCTCCGCGCCCGGGCCCAGCGCCGCGGCCTCGGCCCGTACGGCCTCCTCCGGTGCGGGGGCGCCGGTGCGCTGGCGGACGGTCAGGCCGGGGCCGGGGGCCTCCTCGCAGACCAGCACCACGACCGCGTGCCGCTCCGGCAGCGCGACCGGCGCCGACGGCACGTAGTGCAGTGCGGTCTGCTCGGCGAGCACCACCACGGCCCGGCGGCAGGCACCGGTGCGCTGGTGGTCGGCGGCCAGCCGCAGGGCGGTGAACGCCGCGGCGGTGCCCTGGTCGCAGACCGCGAAGGCAAGCGGGGTGCCCGGGACGGACCGGCTGAGCGCGAGCGAGGACGGCGCGCCCGGGCGGACGTCCGGGGTGTCGAAGGCGAGGATCAGCAGGTCCACCGGCTCGTCCTCGGCGAGCGCCTCGCCCAGCAGTCCGGCGGCCAGCTCCTCGTAGGAGTGGCCGACGCCCTCGCTCAGCAGGTCCTCGCGCAGCGGCAGGCCGTGCGGGCGGACCAGGTCGGAGACGAAGACCCTCAGGTCCGGGTCGAGCGAGGTCTCCGAGCGGCCGTCGAAGCGGCGGGCGAGCGCCCGGGTGATCCGCAGGCCGGAGGGGCCGGGCGCCGCCCGGTCGGTCGTCCCGGGGGCCACCCGGTCAGTCCTCGGGGATGACGTGCCCGGCGACGTAGTCGGCGAGCTTGGTGACCGAGCGCAGGTCGTCCTCGGTGATCTGCTCGACGTCCACCTGGATGTCCAGGGACTCCTCCAGCTCCAGGATGAGCTCGATGGTGCCGGCCGAGGTGAGGCCGAGGTCGTCGAAGAGGCAGGCGTCCTGCGGGATCTCGGGCAGTTCGCGCTTGAGCACGCGCGGCAGGAGTTCACCGATGCCGTGCAGGACGCGCTCGCGCAGCTCGGGGTCAGTGGTCTGGACCACAGCTTCTGACATGGGGGTACCGTCCCGTCGTACGTGGGAAGTGTGCCCTGAGGGCTACGGGGAGTGGCCGACGATTCCGGGGTGCTGACCGGTCGTCAGTACCGCACGGCCATCGCGGAGAAGGTGGCTCCGACGCCGGCGGCGGCGATCAGGTAGTGGTCACCGCGGCGGAGCAGCCCCCGCGTGGTGGCGGTGTGAAGATTGATGAGGCTGTCTGCAGCGAAACTGTGCCCGACCGACCGCACGTTGTCCAGCACGACTTTCTCGACCGGGTAGCCGATCCGACGGGCGATCATCCGCCAGGAGGCCTGGTTGACGTTGTGCGGAAGGATCGCGGACAGGTCGGAGAGGTCCAGACCTGCCTGGTCCAGGGCGGCCTCGATCGCCTCCACCATCACGTTCGGGTACTCGCGCTGGTAGCGGGCCAGCAGGTCCGGGTCCTCGGCCAGCCGGCCGTCGAACTCCGGTCGCTGGCGCACCTCGTAGGAGAGCACCCGGTGGCGTTCGCCGGCGGCGCTGACCAGGCAGGCGGCCGCGCCCTCGGCGAAGATCCCGGTCTCGGGCACCACCTGGGCGTCCCTGGTGAAGGTCTTCTCCCCCGCCAGGACCAGCGCGAGCGCCGCCGGGTCGGGTTCGGACGCCAGCAGCCGCCCGGCCAGGTCGATGGCCAGCAGGCCCACCGCGCAGGCGTGGTGGGTCACCGTGAAGGCGTTGGCGTGCCCGAGGCCGCGCGCGGCGAGCAGCTCGTGCAAGGGGTTGAGCGGATGGGGCACCGCCACCGGCATGCTGCGGGCGTGGATCACGAAGCGGACGTCGCGTTCGCGTCCGCGCAGCTCCGGCAGGTCGTCCAGGGCGGCGTCGAGCAGGTCGGGCAGCGTCCCGGCCGGATCCAGCCGTAGCTGGTCCAGGCCGTGGAAGCGGCGGAAGAGTCTCAGTTGACGTGGGGTCAGGCCGATGCGCTCGCCCACCGCCTCGATGGGCACGGCGTGTGGGGGGAGGTGGACGGCCACTGCCTCCAGTGCGGTCACCCGGGCTAGTATTCCGACGCCCGCCGGGTCGCACAAGTGATCTCGACTCCCGAGACCGGCCCCCGGGTCGTCCGCCGTCGTGGCCACTCCGCCGGAATCCGTACAGCCGCGCTCCGGTCCGGCCGCGCTCACCCCCGTGCCGTCGAGCAGGTGGGAGATCTCTCATGTCACATCCTGAACCCCCGTCGTTCGAAAAGCCGTTGAACCCGGAGCGGGCTACGCCGGTGGCCCCGGAGCTGGTCGCGCTGGTGGTCGAGGCGGCCGGTGCGCCGCCCGGCTGGGCGCGCCGCGTCACCCCGGACGCCCGGCTGGACGCCGACCTGCTGCTGGACGAGACCGAACTCGCCGCCCTGGCCGGGCGCCTGCGCGAGCGCTTCGGCGCCGCCGCCGACCTGGCCGCGCTGCGCGCCGGCCTGGACCTGCCGGGCCTGGAGGCGCTGACCGTCGCCGACCTGTACCGACTGCTCCCCGAGGAGGGTGCCCGATGACCCGGTTCCTGCTGGTGATGCCCCCGTTGACCGGACACGTCAACCCGGCGGCGGGCATCGCCGCCGAACTCGCCGCGCGCGGCCACGAGGTCGCCTGGACGGGGACGGAGTCGGTGCTGCGGCCGCTGCTCGGCCCCGGGGAGCGGGTGCTCGGCACCGGCACCCGGGCGTTCCGGGCGCAGGGCGGGCACGGGCTGGCCGCCCTGCGCTCGCTCTGGGAGGGCTTCATCGTCCCGTACGCGCGGTTCACCGCGAAGCCGCTGGACGCGATCGTGCGGGAGTACCGGCCGGACGTGCTGCTGGTCGACCAGCACACCCCGGCGGGCGCGCTGGTCGCGCACCGGCACGGCCTGCCGTGGGCGAGCTTCGCGCCCGGGGCGATGGAACTGGGGCGGCCCTACCGGGCGTTGCCGCAGGTCGAGGAGTGGATGACCGGGTTGCTGCGCGGCCTGTGGGAGCGTGCCCGGCTGCCGGAGCGGGAGTACGTCGACCCGCGCTTCTCCCCCGCCCTGGTGCTGGCGACCAGCGGCCCGGCGCTGACCGGCCGCACCGACCCGCCGCACCACGCGCCGGTCGGGCCGGTGATCGCGGCCCGGCCGCACGATCCGGAGTTCCCGTGGGAGCGGCTGCTGCCCGGGCGGCGTCGGGTGCTGGTCACCATGGGCACGCTGGCCGGGGAACTGGGGGCGGACTTCCTCGCGCGGACCGTCCGGGCGCTGGAGCTCTGCGGCGGTGACGTACAGCCGGTGTTCGCCGGGCCGCGCGAGCTGCTGCCCGAACTGCCGCCGCACGCCGTCGCGGTGGACCGGGCACCGGTCCTGGAGCTGATGGCCCGGGGCGAGCTGGACGCGGTGCTGTGCCACGGCGGCATGAACACCGTGGGCGAGGCGCTGGCGCACGGCCTGCCGCTGGTCACCGCGCCGATCCGGCACGACCAGCCGTTCGTCGCCGCCCAGGTGGCGGCGGCCGGGGCCGGGGTCCGGGTGACGTTCGCCCGGGTCACGCCGGAGCGGCTGGCGGACGCGCTGCGGTCCGTACTGGAGACAACGGGCCGTCGGGACGCCGCGGTTCGGGTCGGCGAGGAACTGCTGGCCGGAGGCGGTGCGGCGGCCGCCGCGGACCGGCTGGAGGCGCTCGGCTGAGCGGCCGCGGGCGGGGGCCGCACGGGGCCGGACCCAGCCCGCCCGGAAGTCCCCTTAGCAGAACCGGAGATCACACGTCCATTGGTCTAGGCCATTGTTTCCGGACCCGGGTTCGCCCTAGGGTTCGCAGCAGCACCGCCCTCCGCAGGTGCCCAGCCCCGCCTTCCCAGGTGCCGCGGCAGCCCATCCCCGTACGGGAGTTCCGGTTGATCGAGACCACGGGACTGCGCAAGTCCTACCGCAAGAAGACCTCCCGCCGCGACGGCGGGAGCCAGAGCGTCGACGCCGTACGCGGCATCGACCTGTCGGTCGCCGTCGGCGAGATCTACGGCTTCCTCGGCCCCAACGGCGCGGGGAAGACCACCACCCTGCGCATGCTGGCCACCCTCATCCGCCCCGACGGCGGACAGGCCGTCATCGCGGGCGCCGACCTGTTCACCGACCCGGCCGGGGTCCGCCGCCGGATCGGCTACGTCGCCCAGGGCGGCGGCACCACCGACAACGTCAGCGCCCGCGAGGAACTGGTGCTGCAGGCGCGGATGTACGGCGCCGCCAAGGCGCGGGCCGCCCAGGCCGCCGACGACGCCCTCAAGGCCTTCGACCTGGGCGAGTTCGGCGACCGGCACTGCGCCACCTACTCCGGCGGCCAGCGCCGCCGGGTGGACATCGCGCTCGGGGTGATCCACCAGCCCCGGGTGCTGTTCCTGGACGAGCCCACCGTCGGGCTCGACCCGGCCAGCCGGGCCCACGTCTGGGAGGAGATCCGCCGGCTGCGCACCGAGGGCATGACCGTCGTCGTCACCACGCACTACCTCGACGAGGCCGACGCGCTCTGCGACCGGGTCGCCATCGTCGACCACGGCCGGATGGTGGCCGAGGGCACCCCGGAGGCGCTCAAGCGCGAGATCTCCGGCGACGTCGTCCTGGTCGGCCTGGACGCCGGAGCGGACGCCGGCGAGGACGCCGTCGAACGGGCGGCCCGGGTCCTGCGCCCGCAGCCGTACCTGCACCGGCTGGAGCCCGACGAGGACGGCGGGCTGCGACTGTACCTGGAGGACGGCGCGGCCGCCATTCCACAGCTGCTGCGCGCCCTGGACGCGGCCGGCGTGACGCCCGGCACGGTACAGCTCAACCGGCCCAGCCTGGACGACGTGTTCCTGGCCCGCACCGGCCGCTCGCTGAAGCAGTCCTGACCGGTCAGGGCCGCAGGACACTCCATGACCCGCCCCCACCACGTTGACCCGTACGACCTCCTGGGGAGACCGTGAAGCTCGCCCGCGACACCTGGCTGGTCTTCCAGCGCCAGCTGCTGCTCATGATCCGCACCCCGGTCTGGATCGCCGTCGGCGTCATCCAGCCCCTCTTCTACCTCCTGCTGTTCGCCCCGCTGCTGAAGAAGGTGCTCGCCCCCGAGGGCGCGAGCAGCTACGCCGACGCCTACCAGGTGTACGTGCCGGGCCTGTTGGCGGTGCTGTGCATCTTCGGCGGGCTGTTCACCGGCTTCAGCCTGCTCGGCGAACTCAAGGCCGGCATCATCGAACGCTCCCGGGTGACCCCGGTGAGCCGGCTGGCGCTGCTGCTCGGACGGGCGCTGCGGGAGATGGTGGCGCTGCTGGTGCAGGCCGTCCTGATCACCCTGATCGCGCTGCCGTTCGGGCTGCGGGTGAGCCCGCTGAACCTGCTGCTCGCCTACCTGCTGCTGGGGCTGCTGGCGCTGATGACCTCGGCGATCTCCTTCGGCATCGCGCTGATGGTGCCGGCCGACGCGGCGATGGCGCCGGTGGTGAACACCATCGCGCAGCCGATCGCGCTGCTGTCCGGGGTGCTGCTGCCGCTCACCCTGGCCCCGGACTGGCTGCGGCAGCTGGCCCGGTGGAACCCCTTCTACTGGGCCGTGGAGGGCATGCGCGCCCTGTTCTCCGGGCACGCCGGGGACAGCGCGGTCTGGCAGGGGCTGCTGGTGGTCGTGGTGATGACCGTCCTGGCGGTGTACTGGTCGGCCCGGCTGTTCTCCACCCGGGTGCGCTGAGGCACCAGGCCGGACGGGCACCGTACGGCGGAGAGGCCCGGCTCGCGGTGAGCCGGGCCTCTCCGCCGTGCGTGCGCGGGGCTCAGGAGGCGCCGTGCGGACGCGCCGCTCAGGAGCCGATGAAGGCCGCCAGCTTCGCCACCCCGTCGATGATCTGCGCCTGGGTGAGCGAGCTGATCGACAGCCGCAGCCGCCGCTCGCCGCCGCCCGCCGGGTAGAACGGTGCCATCGGCGTCCACAGCACCCCGTACTCGCGGGCGCAGCGCTCCATCGCCGTCTCGTCGGCGGTGAAGGGCACCGTCAGCACGGCGAAGAAGCCGCCGTCCGGCCGGTTCCAGGAGACGCCGAGGCGGCGCCGCTCGGAGGCCGGGAAGTGCCGGTCCAGCTCCCGCAGCAGGGTGTCCATCCCGGCCGCGTAGTGGGCCGTGGCCGCGGCGTTGGCGGCGCGCAGCCGGCAGTCGTGGGCCAGCAGCATGCCGCCGATGACGGCCTGGCTGAGCGCGGGCGTGTTGACCGTCGTCATGCTCTTCAGCCTGGCCAGTTCGTCGGCGAGCAGGCCGCGCCGTCCGCCGGGGCCGGCCACCTCCTGGTCGGCGACGACGTAGCCGAGGCGGGCGCCGGGGAAGCAGGTCTTGGCGAAGGAGCCCAGGTAGACCACCCGGCCGTCGCGGTCCAGCGCCTTCAGGGTGGGCCGCAGGCCCGGGGTGCGGGCGAAGAAGCCGTACGGGTTGTCCTCGATGACGAGCACGCCCTCCTCGGCGGCCACGGCCAGCAGCCGGGTGCGGGCGCCGACCGGCATGCTGGTGCCGGAGGGGTTGGCGAAGTCCGGCACCACGTAGAGGGCGCGGGGGCGGCGTCCCTCGGCGCGGACGGCCCGGGCGGCCTCGCGCACGGCCTCCGGGTCGGGGCCGCCGTCCGGGCCCTCGGGCACCGGCCGGGTGGTCAGGTCGAGCAGCCGGGCGGCGCCGGTGACGCCGACGTAGCAGGGCGAGCTGACCAGCAGGACGTCGTCCGGTCCGGCGCACAGCGCGCGCAGGGTGAGCAGCATGCCCTCCTGGGCGCCGACCGTGAGCACCAGGGACTCGGGGGCGACGGCCAGGCCCTCGTCGTTGGCGAGGGTGCGGGCGACCAGGTCGGCGATGACGCCCTTGGTGGGGCCGTACTGGAAGAGCGCGGTGCGCACCGCGTCCCGATCGAGGCCGCGGTCGGCGAGGTGGGCCAGGAAGCGGTCCAGGTGGGCCGGGACGTCCTCGGGTTCGAAGAAGCCCTCGTAGGGGCGGCCGGGGGCGAAGGAGACGGCGTCGGGGTAGCGGGTGGTGGCCTCGTTGAGGAAGGTCATCGCGTCCAGCAGCGGGTCGGCGAGGGAGCCGTGCAGGTCCTCCAGCGGGAGCCTCACCGCAGGGCCTCCCGCAGCCGCCCGGCGGCGTACTCCTGGGCCTCGGCGGCGGCGTCCAGGGTGCCGGTCATGGCGAAGAACCCGTGCGGCACGCCCGGGTAGCGCCGCAGCTCCACCGGGACCCCGGCCGCGCGCAGCGCCTCCGCGTACTGTTCGCCCTCGTCGCGCAGCGGGTCGTACTCGGCGGTGAGGACGGTCGCGGGCGGCAGGCCGGCCAGGGTGGCCGCGCGCAGTGGGGAGGCGTACGGGCCCAGGCCGTCGGCCGGGTCGGCCAGGTAGTGGCTCCAGTACCAGGCGACCGAGCGGCGGTTGAAGAGCAGCGGGTCGTCGTGGTCGCGCAGCGAGGGGGTGTCGGCGCGGTGGTCGGTGTTGGGGTAGACCAGCAGTTGGTGGCGCAGGGCCGGGCCGCCCTCGGCGCGCAGCAGGAGGGTCAGGGCGGCCGTGAGGTTGCCGCCCGCGCTGTCGCCGCCGACCGCGAGGCGGGCCGGGTCGATGCCGAACTCCTCAGCCCGGTCGACGAGTTGCAGGAGAGCCGCGCGGCAGTCGTGCAGGGCGGCCGGGAAGGGGTGTTCGGGGGCGAGGCGGTAGCCGACGGAGGCGGTGACGCAGCCGACGGCGTTGGTGAGGCGGCGGCAGACCGCGTCGCTGGTGTCGGGCGAGCCGAGGGTCCAGCCGCCGCCGAACAGGTAGAGCAGGGCGGGCAGTCGGCGGCCGGGCGGCTCGGGCCGGTAGAGCCGCAGGGCGAGTTCGCCGGCGGGGCCCTGGACACGGTGTTCCTCGACGGCGGCCACGGGCTCGGGGGTGCCGGCCGCGGCGAGGATGTCGGCGAGGTCGGCGGCGCGGGCCTCGGCGAGGGTGAGCGTGTACAGCGGCGGTGCGCCGCTGCTCGCGCGCCGGGCGCGCAGGGCCTCGGCCTGGGGGTGCAGGGGCATGGATGGGTCCCGTTCTGGGGCGGCGGGGGGTCGGTGGCCTTCGCGGGTGGGTGGCGGGTGGTCAGGAGGGCCGGGCCGGGCGGCGGGCGGTTCAGGACGGACTGCGTCCGGTCAGCGGTCGGCCTCGACGTAGACAGTCTCGTCCGTACGGAAGGCCGTGTCGAGGTCGGCGACGTCCGGACGGACGCCCTGGCGGTAGGCGCAGTGGCGGATCCGCTCGGGCGCGAAGCCGGCCCGGGTGAGCACGTGCCGCAGCTCGTCCAGGTCGTAGATCCACTGGTGGCCGTAGTAGCGGAAGATCTGGTTGACCAGGAAGGCCGGGCGGGCGGGCATCGGCGGGCCGAAGCCCAGGGTGGTCAGGCGGCGGCGGTGTTTGCCGAGGAAGCCGTCACCGGTGGCGTAGCCGACCAGGTAGCGGGCGAGGTCGGGGGTGGTGAGCCGCAGGACGCCGCCGGGGCGCAGCACCCGGCGCACCTCGCGCAGCCAGCCGACCGCGACGGGCATGGTGACGTGCTCGATCAGGTGCTCGGCGTACACCCAGTCGACGCTGGCGTCGGCGAAGGGCAGCGGCTCGGAGACGTCGAGCCGGGTGAACCAGCGGTCGCCGTCGACCCGGTAGAGGGTGCCGGGTTCGGCGGCGGCGCCACCGGGGCCGCGCAGGGCGGTGAGGTCGGTGCCGAGGCCCTCCGGGTGGGCGGTCCGGAAGGCGGCGAACTCGATGCCGGTGAGGCCGAGTTCGCGGAAGCCGGCGTGGTCGCGCGGCAGCCCGCCGGGGTGCGCTTCGAGGGTGTCGCAGGTCGCGACGTCGGCGCTGAAGTCGTCCAGGCGGGTGGCCAGGCCGTCGGGGTCGTCCCAGTCCCAGCCGGGGAACCTTTCGGTGCCGGGCTCGGTGCTGGGCTCGGCGCCGGGAAGTCTCTCGGTCGGTTCGGTCATGTCGGGGTCTCCTTCTCGGACATACGTGGGGAGGGCGCCGCGCGGTTCAGCCGGGCCCTACGGCCAGGGGGTGAGGGCCGTCCGGTCCAGGTCGGCGAGCCGGGGCCGGCCCAACAGGGCCATGGTGTGCTCGAGTTCGTCCCGCAGCAGGTCGAGCACCCGGTGCACGCCGGTTTCGCCGTCGGTGGCGAGGCCCCAGAACGCCGGGCGGCCGACCAGCACGGCCCGGGCGCCGAGGGCGAGGGCGACGGCGATGTCCGTGCCGGTGCGCACGCCGCCGTCGAGTAGGACCGGAAGCCCGGCGGGGACGGCCGCGACGACCTCGGGCAGGGCGGCCAGGGCCGGTACCGCCCCGTCGAGTTGGCGTCCGCCGTGGTTGGAGACCAGGACGGCGTCGGCGCCGTGCTCGACGGCGAGGCGGGCGTCCTCCGCGGTCAGGATGCCCTTGAGGACCAGTGGCAGCCGGGTGCGCTCGCGCAGCCAGGCGAGGTCGGCCCAGGTCAGAGTGGGGTCGAACTGCTCGCGGGCGTGTTCGGCGATGCCCGAACTGCCGTCCGCGGCACGGTGGCTGGCGTCCATCAGGGCCGGGTCCAGGTTGACGGCGCGGACGGCGGGCGGGATGGCGAAGCCGTTGCGCAGGTCGCGCAGCCGTCGGCCGATCCGGGGGGCGTCGACGGTCAGCACGAGGGCCCGGAAGCCGGCCGCTTCGGCGCGTTCGACCAGGGCGGCGAGGACGTCGCGCCGGCGCAGCCAGTACAGCTGGAGCCAGAGCGGGCCGGTGGCGGCGCCGGCGATCTCCTCCAGGGTGCGGCTGGCGAACATCCCGGCGACCAGCAGGGCGCCGGCCCGGCCGGCGGCGCGCGCGGTGGCGGTCTCGCCCTCCGGGTCGACCAGGCGGTGGTAGGCCATCGGGGCGATGCCGAGCGGGAGGGCGAGCGGTGCGCCGAGCAGGGTCAGCGCCGGGTCGCAGGCGGAGACGTCGACCAGGGTGCGGGGGCGCAGCGCATAGCGTCCGAACATCTCCCGGTTCGCGGCCAGAGTGCGTTCCGCGCCGCTGCCGCCGTCGATGAAATCCCAGATTTCCGCGGGAAGTCGTGCGCGCGCCGCGCTCTCGATCCCGGCCAGCGTGAGCACTCCCACGGGCATTCCTCGCTCCCGGACGGCCACGCACGGGCCGGTCCCGGTTCGGCAGCGTAGGAGCAACGACCACATTGGTATAGACCTTGATTTGACCAAACGTCTGTGCCATGGTCTGGCAACGGAATTGACCGTTTTGATTGTGAACGGCGTTCATGTCAAATCCCCTCACTTGTGTGGAGCCGCGTTGACCGGCTTTTCCCTCTCTCCAGTTCCGCCTTCCGTACTGCCGCACTCCGACGCCCCGGACGACTGGGTCGACCGGCTGCTGCTGGCCGGCCCCGGCGGCGAGGAGTGTCTGCACCTCGGCGCACCGATCGGCCGGGACGCCCTGCGCGCCCTGGTCGAGGAGCAGTCCGTCCGGCTGTCGGCCGTCGGGCTCGGCCCCGGCGGGACGGTGGCGCTGCGGCTGCCGCCCTCGCTGGCGTTCGTCGCGGTGCTGCTGGCATGCTGGCGGCTGGGTGCCCAAGTCGCCTTACTGGACCACCGGTTGACGGACCATGAGGTCGACGCTGCGGTGGCGCGGCTGGCCCCGCAGGTGCTGGTAGGCTCCGCCCACCGGCCGGCGGCGGCGCTGCGCGGCTTCTCCGAGGCGGAGCCGGTGGCCGTCGCGCTTCCGGAGGGACGACCGGCCCCCACCGGACACGCGTTGGTCCAGCTCAGCTCCGGGTCGACCGGTCCGGCCAAGGTCATCGCCCGCACCGCCGGCGACCTGCTGCGCGAACTCGACTGCTACCGCAGGCTGGAGGAGTTCCCCGGCGAGGGCGAGCGGGTCGTCCTGCTCTCCTCGGTGGTGCACGTGCTCGGCCTGGTCGGCGGACTGCTCAACGGCCTGTACGCGCACGCCGCGCTCACCGTGCCGGAGCGGATGACGGCGGCGGGCATCCTGGCCGCGGTCGCCGGCTCCGACCGGCCGACCACGGTCATCGGGGTGCCCTTCCACGCCGAGCTGCTGGCGGGGGCGGTCACTCCCCCGCCGCTGCCGCGGCTGCGCCGGATGGTCGTCGCGGGCGAACTGGTCCGCCCGGGCCTGCCCGCGCTGTTCACCCGGCGCTACGGCGTCCCGCTCGGCACCATGTACGGCATGACCGAGACCGGGGTCATCGCCACCGACCTAGACGGCACCCTCCACCCCGCCAAGCGTCCCGTCCACGGGATGCGGATGCGCCTGGTGAAGGGCGAGTTGCAGCTCGGCGCGGCGTCCTCCCCGTACCCCGGGCTGGACGACCCGACGCGCTGGTCGGACGGCTGGCTGCACAGCCGGGACGCGGCCGAGCTGGACGGGGCGGGCGGCCTGGTCACCGTGCTCGGCCGGCTCGACTCCCAGGTGTCGATCGGCGGCCTGAAGGTCGACCTGACCGAGGTCGAACAGACCCTCACCGCGCTGCCCGAGGTCCGCGAGGCCGTGGTCGTCTTCGACGGCGGCGCGATCGAGGCCTACCTGGCCACCGAACCCGGCGCCGACCTCGCCCTGCTCCAGGACGGGCTGACCCGCCGCCTCGCCGCCTACAAGCGGCCGCGCCGGCTGGCCCTGCTCCCCGCACTCCCCCGCACCGCCACCGGAAAACTGCTGCGCGACCCCGCCGCCCTGCGCGACACCGCCACGGCCGCCGTGACCTCCGCGGCCGCCGCCGCCACTGCGGCCGCCGCGCGCTGACCGTACGCGGCCCGGCCCGACCCCGGCACGCCCGCACCACCACCCCGACAAGGAGCCACCACCATGCAGGACCGCATCCGCGCCTTCGTCCTCGCCGCCCTCACCGAGATGCAGTACGACGTCACCGAGGTCACCGGGGACACCGACCTCGGCCCGGCCGGGCTGGACCTCGAATCGCTCGCGCTGGCCGACCTGTCGGTCCAGGTCGAGGACGAGTACGGGATCAAGTTCGACCTGGACGAGATGGAGACCACCGCGCTGATGACGCTCGACGAGTTCACCGCCGACGTCGCCCGCCGGATCGACGCCCTCGCCGCGACCGCCGGTACCGCCGCCACCGCAGGCAGCGCCGCGTGACCGGCGCCCCGCGGTCCGACGACCTCCCCGACCGGGCCGAGGTCCGCACGATGCTGGCGGCGTTCGGGCAGCGCGCCGCCGACACCGTGCCCGAGGAGCTCGGCTCCCTCGAACTCACCTGGCTGGTCGCCGAGTTCGAGCATCGCTACGGGCTGCAGCTGGACCTGGACGACGACGGCTTCGGCGCGGTGCGCACCGTCGACGACGCCACCGAACTGCTGCGCGCCGCCGTCCTGGCCCAGCGCACCGTACTGGCCCAGCGGACCGGCCACACCGGCCGCGCCGAGCCCGCGGGCGCGCAGCCGTGAGCGGCCTCGCCACGGGCGCCGGCCCGCCCGGGCCGCTGGGGCGGGCCGGTCCGGTCGTCACCGGCGTGGGCGTGCTCAGCGCCGCCGGGCGCGGGCTCACCGCGCTGACCGCGGCGGCGGTGCACGGCAAGGCGGCGTTCGGTCCGGTCACCCGCTTCGACGTCACCGGCCGCCGCACCACCCGGGCCGCCCTGCTGCCCGACGCCCCTCCGGACGCCCGTCCGGACGCTCTTCCCGCCGACACCGCGCGGCTCGACGGCCCCGGCACCGCGCTCCCCGCCCGTACCGTCCGGCGGCCGGAGCGGCGCTCGACGCGATCGGCCAGGCCTGCCGCCAGGCCGGACTGACCACCGCCGAGGGCGCCGCACTGCCCGTCCTGCTCGCGCTGCACAGCGACGAGTCCACCCGGGCGATCGCCGACGCGGTCGCCGCCGGAGTCCGCGCGGACTGGGGCGCACCGGGCGTCACCCGGGTGTACACCGGTGCCTGCGTGGCCGCCGCGACCGCCGTCGCCGACGCCGCCGTCCTGGTGGCCACCGGCCGGTACGAACGGGTGCTGGTCGCGGCCGTCCACCTGGTCGGTCCGGGCGTGTTCGCGGTGTTCGACGCCGGGCGCGCCCTGGCCCGCGACGGCGAGCTGCGCCCGTTCAGCACCGGGCGCAGCGGCACCCTGCTCGGCGACGCGGCCGCCGCCGTCCTGGTCGAGGCCGCACCGGCCGCCGACCGGCGCGGTGCCACCGCGCTCGCCGGCTGGCCGGCTGGGGCAGGGCCGGGGACGCCCACCACGTCTGCCGCCCCGAGCCCGAGGGCACCGGCGTGGCCCGGGCCGTCGAGGCGGCGCTCGCCCGCGCGGGCCTCGCACCGGCCGAGATCGGCTACGTCAACGCCAACGGCACCGGCTCCACCCTGTCCGACCAGGCCGAGGCGCGCGCCCTGCGGCGGGTGTTCGGCCCGTACACCGACCGGCTACCGGTCAGCTCCAGCAAGTCCGTGCACGGGCACGCCCTGGAGGCCTCCGCCCTGCTCGAACTCGCTGTCACCATCGGCGCCCTGGAATCCGGACTGCTGCCGGTCAACGCCGGCTGGCTCGGCCCGGACCCGGACGTCGGCCTGGACCTCGTCCTGGACGGCCCCCGCGCCGCCCGCCCCGCCTACGCGCTCAGCCTCAACTCCGCCTTCGGCGGCGCCAATACCGCGCTGCTGCTGGCCCCCGGATGACACCGACACCACGATGACACCGACACCGCCATGACCATCCCTGCCGACGACACCCACGGCCTGCGGGTCCTCGCCGAGGCCCGCCGCCCCGCCCCCGGCCTGGACGGGCCGCCGCCACCGCTGCCCGGCTTCGCCGCCTCCGGCTTCAACCCGCTGGTCGCCGACACCGCCGACCGCTGCCTGCGTGCCCTGCACGGCGCACCACCCGCCCCCGGGCGGACCGCGCTGCTGCTGGCCAGCGCGAGCGGCGACCTCGACACCGCGCGGGCCATCGAGCAGAGCGCCGAACCCGGACGGCGGACCGGCCCGCTGCTGTTCTTCCAGTCCAACCCCAACGCCGTCCTCGGGCACATCGCCGCCCGCTGGGGCCTGACCGGCCCCGTCGTGGCGATCTCCCCGGCCCGGGCCGAACCCGGCCGCGTCCCGCCGGACGCGTACGAGCTCGCCGCGCTGCTGCTCGCCGACGGCGACGCCGACCGGGTGCTGGTCGTCGCCGCCGAGCAGACGCCCGACGGGGACCGGGCCGCGGCCGTGCTGCTCGCGGGCCCCACGGCCTGAGGACCCGACCGCAGCCACGACCGCAGCAGCCCTGCAGCCCCGAACCCGCAGCCACCGGCCGTGAACCGGCCGGTCACCCCCGGCCGTACCCACCACCGAGGACCGGCACCTGACGCAGCCGCACCCGGCAGACCAGCCGCCCCGGCCCGCCGCACCCCGCCACGCCGCCTCGCGACACCACCTCGCCACCCCGCCGCCCGCGCGGCCGACCGACCCCTGCCATCCGATCAGCCGCCCGGGCCGTCCACCGGCCCCGAGGGAGGGATCCACCCCCGTGACCATCCGCAGTCTCCGCACCCTGCTCGCGGACGACCCCGACGTCGGCGCCGGCAACGTCCTCACCACCCGGATCGCGCTCGGGACCGACGTCGACGAGCCGCTGCTCACCTTCGACACCCCGGTCGACGGCCACGCCGCCTGGCAGCCGTTCACGCCGCGCGAGCTCGACCGTGCCGTCCGGGCCCGCGCCGCCGCCCTGCACGCGCTCGGCATCACCCGGCGCGACCCGGTCGTGGTCTACGCGAGCACCGCCGCCGACCACGTGCTCGGCTTCCTCGCACTGGCCCGGCTCGGCGCCGTCCCCGCGCTGCTCAACCCCAACCTGGACGGCGAGCGCGCCGCCCGCTACATCGCCCGCCTCGGCGCGGCCGGGGTCCTCGCCGACCCGGCCCACCTCGCCGCGCTCGCCGGCCACGACCCGGGCGCTCCGCTGCTCCCCGAGATCGGCACCCTCGGCGCCGGCGACCCGGACGACGCGCCGGAGCCGTACCGGCACTGGTCCGGCGACCCGGTCGCGATCACCCACTCCTCCGGCACCACCGGGATGCCCAAGGCCGTCGTCCACTCGCACGCGAGCCTGTACGCGGCGATCCGCCACCGGCTGCGGCTGCCCCGCCCGCAGGGCCAGGACCGGATGCTCAGCGCCCTGCCCGCGCCGCACGCCGCGACCGTCATCGCGCTCAACCTCGCACTCAGCTCGCACACCCAACTCGCCTTCCTGTCCGGGCAGTCCGGCGACGGCGTGCTGGCGGCGATCGAGCGCTGGCGGCCCACCGGGGTGGTCGGCTTCGCCGCCACCTGGGCCGACCTGGCCCGCCACGACCTGGCCGCCCGGGACCTGACCTCCGTCGCGCTCTGGTGGAACACCGGCGACTGCGCCCACGAGGTGCACATCCGCCGCCTGATCGCCACCGGCAGCCGGGAGACCGTCACCCGCGCGGGCCGCTCCCGCGTCCCCGGCTCGCAGTTCGTGGACGGCCTCGGCTCCACCGAGATGGGCCACTCGCACTTCTTCATCACCCACGGCCCCGGCACCGAACGCTACGGCCGCTGCGTCGGCCGGCCGCACGCCTTCGTCGACTGCGAGGTGGTCGGCCCGGACGGCGAACCGCTCGGGCCCGGCGAGGTCGGCGAACTCGCCACCGCCTCACCGACCTTGGCACTCGGCTACTGGAACGACTCGGCCACCACCTTCCGCACCCGGATCCGCGGCCGCTTCCTCACCGGGGACCTGATGTACCGGGACGGGGAGGGCTACTACTACCACGTCGACCGGGCCGTCGACTCGGTCGAACTCGGCGACGGCAAGCGGCTGTTCACCGCGATGTCGGAGGAGCGGGTGCTGGCCGCCTGCCCCGACGTGCTGGACTGCACGGTGGTGGCCGTCCGGGACGGCGGGCGGGTGGTCACCGACGTGCTGCTGCTCCTCGCCGACGGCGCCGACCCGGCCGCCGACCGCGCCGAGGCCGTGGTCGCCGCGCTGGACGAGGCCGCCGCCGCGACCGTACGCAAGGTACTGGTGGTCTCCCCGGAGGACATCCCGCTCGGCCCGACCGGCAAGGTCCGCAAGGTCCTGCTGCGCGAGCGCCACCTCGCGGTGGTGGACGCGTGAACGAGCGGAGCGAGCGAACGATCGAAAGGTGCGCGTTGCGCGAAGCGGCTGCCGAGCGAAGCGAGGTGGGCGCATGAGCGGGAACCAGGGCGGTCGGCGCCGCGGCGCCGTCGTCACCGGCATCGGCCTGGTCTCCCCGCTCGGCCGCAAGCCCGGCGAGGTGTTCGAGGCGCTGACCGCCGGGCGCTCCGGGGTCCGCGCCGTCCCCGAGGGCCACGCCGCCCACGGGTGGCTGCCGGCCGCCGGGCTCGCCCCCGCCGTGGACGGCCGGGAGGTGCTGCCGCCCACCGAGACCCGCTGCGTGGACCGCTTCGTGCTGCTCGGCCTGGCCGCCGCCGACGACGCGCTGGCCGACGCCGGCCTGGTGGTCGGCCGGGACGCCGACCCGCACCGCACCGCCGTGGTGCTGGCGACGGGCGGCGGCGGACTGGAGACCTTCGAGCAGCAGTCGCACCGCCGGCTGGAGCGCGGCCGCCCGGGCGTCAGTCCGTACCTGCTGCCGGGCATGCTCTCCAACATGGCCGCCGCCCGGGTCGCCATCAAGCACGGCATCCGGGGCTACAGCTCCGCCGTGGTGACGGCCTGCGCGGCCGGTGCCCAGGCGATCGCCGAGGGGCTGCGGCTGATCCGGGCCGGTGACGCGGACGTGGTGGTGTGCGGCGGCACCGAGTCCTCGCTGCACCCGACGATCGCCGCGGCCTTCACCAACGCCCGTGCCCTGGCCCAGGGTTGGGACGATCCCGAGCAGGCGAGCCGGCCCTTCGACGCCCGGCGCAACGGCTTCGTGCTGGGCGAGGGCAGCGCCGTCCTCGTCCTGGAGAGCGCCGAGCACGCCGAGGCCCGCGGCGCCGCCGGCTACGCGGAGGTGCTCGGCTGGGGCGCCTCCACCGACGCCCACCACCCGACCATGCCCCGGCCCGACGGCACCGGCGCCGCCGACGCGATGCGCGCCGCGCTCGCCAACGCGGGCCTGGCCCCGGGCGACATCGACTACGTGAACGCCCACGGCACCGGCACCAAGCTCGGTGACGCGGCCGAGACCGCGGCCCTGCACGCCGTCTTCGGCGCGCACCCGCCCGCGGTCAGCTCCACCAAGGGCGCCACCGGCCACCTCCTGGGCGCCGCGGGCGCGCTGGAGGCGGCGGTGACCGCCCTGGCGGTGGCGAGGGGGACGCTGCCGCCCACGCTCAACCTGACCGACCCCGACCCGGCCTGCGACCTGGACCACGTCCGGGGCGCCGCCCGGTCGGTGCCGGTGCGCGCCGCGCTGAGCAACGCCTTCGCGTTCGGCGGCCACAACCTGAGTCTCGTCCTCGGCCCGGCCACCGCTGACCGGGCCGCGCGCTAGCGACCGCGGGCGCCCGAGCACCCAGCGCCCGAGCACCGATCGGCCGCGCTGAGCGCCCGAGCACCGGTCGACCGACGGCCCGCCGATCCACGACCTGCCATCCCTCCGGGGGGAGATCCCGATGTCCATCCAGACCATCGCCCACACCGAGTTCCACTGCGCCGACGCCGACAAGACCGCGGCCGGCCTCTGCGCCGACTACGGCTTCACCGCCGGCACCCCGACGACCGCGCCGGACGGCACCCGCACCGTCGAACTGCGCCAGGGCGCCATCCGGCTGCACCTGGCCTCCGCCGCCGACCCCGAGCACCCGGTGGCCGACTTCGTCGCCCGGCACGGGGACGGCGTCGCCGTCCTCGCCCTCGGCTGCGCCGACCCGCGGGCCGCGCTGGAGCGCGCCGAGCGGCACGGCGCCCGGGTGCTGGACCGCGAGGGCGCGCTGATCGCCGGCTTCGGCGACACCGCGCTGCGCTTCGTCCCGCCGAGCACCGAGGAGCCCACTCCGGACCCGCGCCTGCTGGACGAGCTCGACCACGTCGCGATCTGCCTCCCCGCCGGGCAGCTCGTCGAATCCGTCCGCTTCTGCGAGGCGGCGCTGGGCTTCCGCACGATCTTCGAGGAGTACATCGAGGTCGGCGAGCAGGCCATGGACTCCAAGGTGGTGCAGAGCCCCTCCGGCGCGGTCACCTTCACCCTGATCGAGCCCGACACCGGCCGGCGCCCCGGCCAGATCGACGACTTCCTCACCGCCCACGGCGGCGCCGGGGTCCAGCACCTGGCCTTCAGCACCCGCGACATCACCACCGCCGTCCGGACCGTCCGGGCCCGCGGCGTGGAGTTCCTGACCACCCCGAGCGCCTACTTCGACGTGCTGGCCGAGCGCTTCGGCGAGACGGTGATCCCGGTGGAGACCCTGCGCGACCTGCACGTCCTGGTCGACCAGGACCACGGCGGCCAGCTGTTCCAGATCTTCGCCCGCTCGACCCACCCCCGGCGCACCTTCTTCCTCGAACTGATCGAGCGCCAGGGGGCCGGGACCTTCGGCACCGCGAACATCAAGGCCCTGTACGAGGCCATCAAGCGGCACAGCTCCGCCGCCTCCGTCTGACCGCCCCCGCACATCCGAAGGAGGCCCGCACCATGACCGCGACCACGGAGTTCCGGCTCACCGAGGCCGAGCACGACCTGCTGCCCACCCCCGAGGAGGTGGCGCACTACCGCGAGCACGGCTGGTACCTGTCCCGCCGGCTGTTCGACGACGAGGAGCTGGACAGCCTCCAGGCCGCCACCGAGCTCTACTACGCGGGCCACCGCGACCGCGAACTGCCCGTCCGCCCGCACCGGTTGGCCGCCTGGAAGCCCTCGGACGGGCCGGTCCAGCGGCACAACGACTACGTGCACTACGAGAGCGACGCGATCGGCGCGGTCCTGCGCAAGCCGCTGGTCGGCGCGGTGGCCGCGCTGCTCGCGGGCACCGAGGAGATCCGGATCTTCCAGGCCACCCTGATCTACAAGCCGCCGGTGCCCGAGGAGCCCAGCAACCGGGTGCCGTGGCACTTCGACAAGCACTACTGGCAGACCAGCACCTCGCAGCAGATGCTCACCGCCTTCATCCCGTTCCACGACTGCCGCGAGGAGAACGGCACCATCACCATGGTGGACGGCAGCCACCGCTGGCAGGAGCTGCCCTCCGGAGAGGACTCCACCCGGCACTTCGCCGACCGCGACCGCTCCGAACTGGACGGCATCCTGGACGCCAACGCCGCCCACAACGGCCAGGTGGTCACCAAGGTCCCGATGGCGATCCCGCGCGGCCACATGTCCTTCCACCACTGCCGCACCTACCACGGCAGCGGCCCCAACCTGGCCTCCCACCCGCGCCGGGCCGTCTCGCTGCACCTGCAGGACGGCGCCAACGAGTACCGCCGGCACGACCGGGCGGACGGCAGCCCGGTGGTCTACAACCACGACGTGCTGGTGCGCCGCACCGCCGACGGCCGGCCGGACTACGCCGACCCGGAGTTCTGCCCGACCACCTGGCGGGGACGGCCGTGACGGCTCCCCCGAAGGCGGCCGCCGGGCCGGGGACGCCCGCCGAGTCCCGCACGCCTGCCGCCCCCGGCACGCCGGCCCCGCTGGACACGCCGGCCGAGCGCTACCGGATGCTGCGGCTGATCCGCGGCTTCGAGGAGCTGGCGCTCGGCCTGGTGAAGTCCGGCGCGATCCCCGGCGGCATCCACCCGTACATCGGGCAGGAGGCCGTGGCGGTGGGCGTCTGCTCGGCGCTGCTCCCGGCCGACCGGCTCACCAGCACCCACCGCGGCCACGGCCACGTGCTCGCCCGGGGCACCGCGCCGCACCGGCTGCTGGCCGAACTCCTCGGCCGGGTCGGCGGGTCGAACGGCGGCCGGGGCGGCTCCATGCACGCCGCCGACCTGTCGCTGGGCATCCTCGGCGCCAACGGCATCGTCGGCGCGGGCGCCCCGATCGCGGTCGGCGCCGCCTGGGCGGCCCAGCGGGCCGCGGCCGGCCAGGAGCCACCCGCGCGCACCCCGGTGGCGGTGGCCTTCTTCGGCGACGGCGCGCTCAACCAGGGCGTCCTGCTGGAGTCCCTGAACCTCGCCGCGATGTGGCGCCTCCCGGTGCTGTTCGTCTGCGAGGACAACGGCTACGCCACCACCCTGCCCGCCGCCACCGCCGTCGCGGGCAGCGCGACCGGACGGGCGGCCGCCTTCGGCATCCCCGCCGAGGAGGTGGACGGCATGGACACCGAGGCCGTCCGGGCCGCCGCCCTGCGCGCCGTCGAACGGGCGCGCGGCGGGGGCGGCCCCGGCTTCCTGGTGTGCCGCACCTACCGCTACGAGGGCCACCACACCATGGAACGCCGGATGAAGCTGCGCTACCGCACCCCGGAGGAGGTCGAGGCCTGGCGCGAGCGCGATCCGCTCCCCCGCGCCGCCGCCCTGCTCGACCCGGCGGTGACCGCCGGGCAGGACCGCTCGGTGGCCGAACAGCTCGCCGCCGCCGAGGAGTTCGCGCTCGCCTCCGAACACCCGGACCCGGCGGGCGCGTTGGACCACCTGTACGCCGACGGGCTGCGTCCGCGGGCGGGAGTGACACCGTGACCAGGCTCTCCTACACCAAGGCGCTCAACCGGGCGCTGGCCGACGAACTCGCCGCCGACCCGGCGGTCTGCGTCTTCGGCGAGGACATCGGCGCCGGCCTGGCCGGGCCCACGCTCGGCCTGCTGGACCGCTTCGGCCCCGGGCGGGTCGTCGACACCCCGCTGTCCGAGCAGGCCTTCACCGCGATGGCGGTCGGCGCCGCACTGGCCGGCCGGCGTCCGGTGCTGGAGTTCCAGATCCCCTCGCTGCTGTTCCTGGTCTTCGAGCAACTCGCCAACCAGGCGCACAAGTTCTCGCTGATGACCGGCGGCCAGGCGAGCGTGCCGCTGACCTGCCTGGTACCCGGCTCGGGCTCCCGGGACGGCTGGGCCGGGCAGCACTCCGACCACCCGTACAGCCTGTTCGCGCACGCCGGGATGAAGACCGTGGTGCCCGCCACCCCGACCGACGCCTACGGGCTGCTGCGCTCGGCGATCCGGGACCCGGACCCGGTCGTGGTGTTCGCGCCCGCCGCAGCCCTGCCGGTGCGCGAGACCGTCACCTGGGAGCTCGCCCCCGTACCGCTCGGCCGCGCCCGGATCCACCGCCCGGGCACCGACGTCACCGTGGTCGCCCTGGGGCATCTCGTGCACGACGCGCTCGCGGTGGCCGAGGAGGTCGCGCCGGACATCTCGGTCGAGGTGTTCGACCCGCGCACCGTCCACCCCTTCGACTGGGACGCGCTGGCCGCCTCGCTGGAGCGCACCGGACGCCTGGTCGTGATCGACGACTCCAACCGCAGCTGCGGCTTCGGCGCGGAGGTGCTCGCCACCGCCGCCGAGGAGCTGCGCCTGATCGCCCCGCCGCGCCGGATCACCCGGCCCGACGGCGCCGTCCTGCCCTTCGCCCCGGCCCTCGACCGGGCCGTCCAGCCGAGCCGCGAGCAGCTGCGGCACGCGCTGCACGCCGTCATGAAGCACCCCTGACCGACAAGGAGCCCGCATGTCCACCAACCGCTACCACTGGGACCGTTCGCACCCCGGACTGACCGGCCTGCAGCAGGCGATCGACCCGCTGCGCCGCGAGGTCGTCGGCCATTCCGTGTACCACGGGCTCACCAGCATCGAGCGCGTCCGCACCTTCCTGAACAGCCACGTCTTCGCCGTCTGGGACTTCATGTCGCTGCTGAAGAGCCTGCAGCGCGACCTCACCTGCGTCGAGGTCCCGTGGGTCCCGACCGGCCCGACGGCCAGCCGCCGGCTGATCAACGAGATCGTGCTGGTCGAGGAGAGCGACGAGCTCGGCGAGGGCTACACCAGCCACTTCGAGCTGTACCTGGAGGGCATGCGCCAGGCCGGCGCCGACGTCCGCCCGGTGCGGGAGTTCCTGGGCCTGCTGGGCGCGGGCACCGCCGTGCCGGAGGCGCTGAAGGCGGCCGAGGCCCCGCAGGCCGCCGCCGACTTCACCGGCACCACCTGGTCGATCATCGAGAACGCCCCGGTGCACTGCCGGGCCGCCGCCTTCGCCTTCGGCCGCGAGGACCTGATCCCGGACATGTTCACCCAGGTGATCGCGATCGACGACCCGGACGGCGTGCTCACCGTCTTCAAGGACTACCTGGCCCGGCACATCGAGGTCGACGGCGAGCAGCACACCCCGATGGCGATGCAGATGCTGATCGACCTGTGCGGCGACGACCAGGCCAAGTGGGACTCCTGCGCCGAGACCGTCCGCACCGCCCTGCGGGCCCGCTCCCGGCTGTGGACGACGATCGAGGAGTCGTTCCGATAGCAGCCGCTGCCGTTCCGGTAGCCGCCGCAGCCGTTCCGGCAGGACGCAACAGCCGTTCCGGCAGCGGTCAGACCACCTTCGGGAGCACGGCCGCCGACCCGGGCAGCTCGTCGGCCGCCCTCCGGTACCGGTGCAGCGCCGCCCGGCCCTCCGCCCCGCGGACCCGGGCGGCGAGCCGGGCCGGCAGCACCACCGTGCTCAGGTACCCCTCGCCGCGGAACCCTTCGACCGTCCAGCACACCCACGGCAGCGGATAGTTGGCGGCCGGGCTGAAGAACACCGGGCGGTGCCCCTGGAAGCTCACCCGGTAGGCGCCGAAGCGGCTCCAGTTGGAGAAGCTGAACCGGCGTGCCCGCGGGTCGAAGCCCAGCGGGACGCACTCGCGCAGCCGCGAGCGGCCGAGCGCGGCCAGGAAGCCCAGGTTGGCGCGGAGGTTGAGGTGCTCGGCCGGGAACGCCTCGACCGCCCGGCGCAGCGCCCCGGCGAGCACCGCCGGGCCGTCCTGGGGCCGGTGCGGCAGGTGCACCTCGCTCAGCAGGTTGCCGATCAGGGTGTCCGGCAGTCCGAGCCACCGGCGCGCGTTGACCGGTACGGTCAGCATCCGCTCGACATCATCACCATCCAACTCCCTGATGGTGCTGACCAGATGGGCGCAGAGCACGTCCCCGGAGGAGAGCCTGCGTCCGGCCGCCGCGCCGAACTCCTCGCGCATCCGGGCCACTTCGGCCTCGGTGAAGGCGATCTGGACGGTCCGGTTGGCGCGCGGCCCGGCCGCCACCTCGCGGGCCAGCAGCTCGGCCTCCGCCGCCGAGGGCACCCGGAAGCCGGGTCGTCCGCAGTCCTCGGCGGGGAGCACCCCCTCCAGCAACTTGTCCTGGTCGCCGACGAGTTCGGCCTCCGGCAGCGGCTCCCCCTCGACCGCCGCCGACCAGGTCCGCAGCAGCAGCATGAAGCTGTGCAGATCTCCGATCGCGTGGTGCCAGGAGCAGCCGAGCACCGTGCCGCCGTCGGCGGTGCGGGTGACCCGGACGGTGAACAGCGGTCCGGCTCCGGTCCGGGCGCCCGGGGCGTCCACCCGGTCGACCAGTTCGGCGCCGGCCGCCGCCACCCGGCCCATCGCCTCGGCGAGCGTGCCGTCCACGGTGTAGACGTCCAGCGGCACACCGGAGTCGTCGCAGACCGCATCCAGCACGCCGTCGACGGTGCGCAGCCTCCCGGCGAAGACCGGCACCCGTTCCAGGGCGCGGGCCAGACCGGCGGCAAGGCGGTCCTCGTCCAGGGACCGGTCGAAGCAGAGCACGACCGAGACGGCGAGGTCGGCGAGCATGG
The DNA here is from genome assembly GCF_054601375.1 of Kitasatospora sp. Ki12. Classification (NCBI taxonomy): domain Bacteria; kingdom Bacillati; phylum Actinomycetota; class Actinomycetes; order Kitasatosporales; family Streptomycetaceae; genus Kitasatospora; species Kitasatospora sp. Ki12. The sequence goes on from NZ_BAAIHT010000003.1 coordinate 324,970, forward strand.
TGTCCATCAGGCCGCAGCGCAGCACCCGGCCGGTGGCGTGCCCGGCGCGGACGGTCCGGGATCGGCGCAACTGGGGCCAGATGCTCATGGGTTCCGTTCCGAAGCTCTCGATGACTCCCGGGACTCCCGGCAGCGAGCCGACGGAGCACCCCGGCGGGGCACCCGACCGGCGGCACCCGTGCGCGGGCACGCCGAACGATAGTGCCGCGCCCGGGCAGTGGTCCAGTCCAATCACGCGATCCGGTCACGCCGTCCGCGGTCCGATCACGCGGTCCGATCACGCGGTCCAATCACGCCGTCCGGAACGGCCCTTCGCGCCGCCGGAAAGGCCCTTCGCGCCGCCCGGCGATAGAATTCCGAGCATGGGAGAGCGTCCTGGCGCACTCACCGCGCCACCCCTCGTCCTGGTGACCGACACGGACTCCCAGCTGATCGATCCGGACCGGGCCTACCACCTCGGCCGCGACCCGACCAGCGAGATCGTCCTGGACGATCCCCGGGTCTCCTGGCACCACGCGATCCTGCGCGCCACCGACGGCCACTGGCTGCTGGAGGACGTCGGCAGCACCAACGGCACCTTCGACGAGGGCCACCGGGTCAGCCGCGAGGACGTCGGCCCGGGCACCCGGCTGCGCTTCGGCGATCCGGCCGACGGCCCGTCCGCGACCTTCGCCGGCCTGCCCGTGCCCGCGCCGAACGAGCGGCCGTCCCTGGTCGCCCCGCAGAACTCCGGCACCTTCCGCAGCCCGAGCGCCGTGCTCCAGCTGCCCGGCCACACCGTGCGGATCGGCCGCTCGAACGACAACGACCTGGTCCTGGACGACCTGGTGGTCTCCCGGCACCACGCCGAGCTGCGGGAACTGCCCGGCGGCGGCCACGAGATCGTCGACCTGGACAGCCACAACGGCACCTTCCTCAACGGCTGGCCGGTCCACCGCGCGCCGGTCGGCCCGGCCGACATCGTCGGCATCGGCCACTCCGCGCTCTGCCTCTCCGACGGCCACCTGGTCGAGTACACCGACACCGGCGAGATCTCCCTGGACGTCCAGGACCTGGTCGTCCGGGTCGGCCCCGACCGGCGGGTGCTGCTGGACGGCGTCGGCTTCCCGCTCGCCGAGAAGTCACTGCTCGCGGTCGCCGGCCCGAGCGGCGCGGGCAAGTCCACCCTGCTCAACGCGCTCACCGGGCTGCGCCCCGCCGACGAGGGCACGGTGCTGTACGACGGGCGCGACCTCTACCGCGACTACGCCGAACTGCGCCGCCGGATCGGCCTGGTGCCACAGGACGACATCCTGCACACCCAGCTCACCGTCCGCCGCGCGCTGGCCTACGCGGCCGAACTGCGCTTCCCCGGCGACACCGACCCGCACGAGCGGGAGGCCCGGGTCATGGAGGTGATCCACGAACTGGGCCTGGACAGCCGGGCCGAACAGGTGATCTCCAGCCTCTCCGGCGGCCAGCGCAAGCGGGTCAGCGTCGCCCTGGAGCTGCTCACCAAGCCCTCGCTGCTCTTCCTCGACGAACCGACCTCCGGCCTGGACCCGGGCATGGAGCGCTCGGTGATGCACATGCTGCGCGGGCTGGCCGACGACGGCCGCACGGTCGTCGTGGTGACCCACAGCGTGCTCAGCCTCAACGTCTGCGACCGGCTCCTCGTCCTGGCCCCGGGCGGGCGGACGGCGTACTACGGCCCGCCGGGCGAGGCGCTCGGCTACTTCGGCTACGAGGAGTGGCCGGAGGCCTTCGAGGCCTTCGAGAACGAGGACCACGCCGCCTGGCAGACCCGCTTCCGCGCCTCCCCGCAGTACCGGCGGTACGTGGCGGCCGAGGCCGCGCCCGCGCTGCCCGTCCCCGTGCGGGAGCCCCGGCAGCCTCCGCCGCGGGCGGCGGCGATCGGCCGGGACAAGCCGCAGGGCTGGTTCTCCCAGCTGGGCACCCTGGTGCGCCGCTACGCCGCCGTCCTGGCCGCCGACCGGCTGTTCCTCACCATCATGGTGGTGCTGCCCTTCGTCATCGGCCTGATGTGCCGGGCGATGGCTGGCTCCCGCCTCACCCCGGTCAACGCCGTCAACTGCCTGCTCACGCTCTGCATCGGCGGGCTGCTGACCGGCTCCGCCAACTCGGTGCGGGAGCTGGTCAAGGAACGCGCGATCTACCAGCGGGAGCGGGTGGTCGGGCTCTCCAGATCGGCCTACCTGGTCTCCAAGGTGGTGATCCTGGGTGTCGTCACGGTGGGTCAGGCCGCGGTGCTCACCGTGGTCGGCCTGGCCGGGGTGGACCTCTCCGCGGCGGTGCCGACCGGTGTCGTGATGCCGCAGCTCCCGGAGCTGATCATCGCGGTCGCGCTGCTCGCGTTCTCGGCGATGATGCTCGGCCTCGTGGTCTCCGCACTCGTGGACAAGGAGGAGGCCACCATGCCGCTGCTGGTGCTCCTCTCCGTCGTCCAGATCGTCTTCAGCGGCCTGATGCTCAAGCTCTACGGCGTGCCCGGGCTGGAGCAGTTCGCCTGGCTGATCCCGTCCCGCTGGGGCATGTCGGCGATGGCCCGCACGGTGGAGCTGCACACCCTGTTCCCGAACGCCATCACCCAGGACCCGATGTTCCGCCACCAGCGGTCCGGGTGGGAGCTGTGCATGGCGCTGCTGCCGCTGCTGTCGGCCGGGTACGGGCTGGTGGTGCTGGCCCTGCTGCGGCGGCACGAGCCCGCGATCATGCGCAAGTAGCCCGGCCCGGCCGGGCACCGGTCGCGACGGCCCGACCGCGCTCCGGCCTCGACGCCGGGTCGGGTCGGGCCACCGCCGGTAGAGTGGGTACAACCCTGTGGTGCGATTCGTGCCGCGCGTGACGGGGGTCGCGCGGCGGAGGAAATGTAGCCGCCCATGGACGACTTCGCGTTCCGCCCCACCCACGTCGCCCCGCCGGGCGGAATGGCCTCCTGGACGGCCCCGGACCCCGCCCGGACCGCCGCCCGGCTGGACGCCCTGCTCCCGGTGCAGCTGCTCGGCCACCAGGGCGACTGGGCGCAGGTCCTCTGCTCCAACGGCTGGATCACCTGGGTGGACGGCCGCCTGCTGATCGCCCTCCCGCAGCCGCCGCCCACCGCCGGGGGCCCGCCCGCCCGGACCGCCGACCCGCGCCCGGCGCTCGCCGACGCGGAGACGGCCCTGGCCCGCTACCGCGCCCTGCTGGAGGACCTCGCCGCGGGCACCCTCGACCTGGAGTCCTTCCGGGAGAACGCGCGCGGCCTGCGGGTGGGCCTGGTGGTGGACGGCGAGGCGCTCTGGGTGTTCGACCCGGTGCACGACCGCTGGTGCTACTGCGACGGACTGCAGCTGCAGACGTACGCGGCCACCGACCGGCCGCCGCCGTCCTCGCCCAGGCCCGCCTCGACACCGGCGTCGGCGCCCGCGCCCGCTCCGGCGCCCTCTGCGGCGCCGACGGCCGTGCCCGGGGCCGTGCCCGGGGCGGTGCCCGGGGCCGCGTCCTCGCCCGCGCGCGGCCCGTACGCCCCGACCCAGGCCGGTGAGCCGTGACCTACGCCGAGGAACCGTCGCTGCCCAGCCTGCCCGCGGGCCTGGTCGGACGGAAGGTCGCGGGCTACCGGCTGGAGAACGAGATCGGGCGCGGCGGCATGGCCGTGGTCTACCGGGCCAAGGACCTGCGGCTCGGCCGGACCGTCGCGGTCAAGCTGCTGGCCCCCGAGCTGGCCCGCAACGAGGTCTTCCGGCAGCGCTTCATGCACGAGTCCGAGGCCGCCGCGGCGATCGACCACCCGCACATCATCCCGGTGTTCGAGGCGGGCGAGCACGAGGGCATCCTGTTCATCGCGATGCGCTACGTCGAGGGCGGCGACCTGCGGGGCCTGATCAACCGGGGCGGCCCCTTCCCGGCCGACCGGGCCACCCGTCTGGCCCTGCAGATCGCCTCCGCGCTGGACGCCGCGCACGACCACGACCTGGTGCACCGGGACGTCAAGCCGGGCAACGTGCTGGTCGCCGCCGGCACGGACAGCGAGCACCCCGAGCACCTGTACCTGGCGGACTTCGGGCTCACCAAGAAGTCCCTCTCGCTCAGCGGGCTGACCAGCGTCGGCCAGATCGTCGGGACGCTCGACTACGCGGCACCCGAACAGATCTCCGGCCGGCCGCTGGACGGGCGCTGCGACCAGTACAGCCTCGGCTGCGTGGTCTTCGAGATGCTCGCGGGGGCGCCGCCGTTCCGCCGGGAGAGTGACCTCGCACTGCTCTGGGCGCACCTCAACGACCCCCCGCCCGCGCTGACCGAACACCGGCCCGACCTGCCGCCCGCCCTGGCCGCGGTGGTCGCCCGGGCGCTCGCCAAGACCCCCGGCGAGCGGTACGCGAGCTGCCTGCAGTTCGTCGCCGAGCTGCGCGCGGCGACGGCGTCGGACCCGGCCCGGCGGGGCGCGGACGCTCCGGCCCGGTGGGGCGCGGACGGCCCGCCCACCGAGGTCGTGCCGGCGGTCTCCCTGGCCTCCGCCGCCCGGATCGAGGTGCCCGAGCCGCCCGCCTGGGCCGCCCCGGTCGTCCACCCGCCGCAGTGGTGAGCCCGGCCCGTTGCAGGAAGCTGCCAGTCGACGGTCTGTGACGGTCCGTCATCTGTCTCGGTGCCCACCGGTGCCGCTACACTCCGCCTACCCCGCGACGGGCGCGGCGGCTGGGGGTGACAGCAGTGGTCAGGATTCCGATCACCGACCGGTACGTCGTGGGCCTCGGCTGCCGGGTGAGCGTCGAGCACAAAGCCGGCGCGACCAGGGTCAACTGGAGCGTCTCCCAGCTGCCGGAAGGCGGCGCGCCCCGTCCGACCGGCGGGGACCGGGAGATCAGCCTGCTCTGCCCGCGCTGCCTGCGGGCGTTCTCGGTCCGGGTGGAGAGCGCCGGCAAGGCGCGGACCAAGCAGCTGGTCCAGCGGGCGCTGGGCTGGCTGCTGGTGCTCTCCCTGCTGGCCACCGTCCCGGTGCTGATCCACCTGGGCGGCCAGACCGTCGAGGAGGGGGACGACCACTCCACGAACGTCTTCGGGCTGCTCTTCGCCCTGGCCACCGTGGGCGTGATCGTCGGCCCGTCGCTGCTGGCCACCGCGGGCGTGCACAACGGGATCAAGAAGCTCAGGCTCGTCCGGGACGACGGCAGGAAGACCGCGTGGGTGCGGGGGCACCGGCTGTTCTGAGCCCGCCCGGGCCGTCGCTGCGGCCGGGGGTCCTCACTGCGGCGGGGGCTCGTCCTCCGTCAGCTCGCCCCGGTGCCGCACCCGGGTGGCGAGCAGCGCGCCGAGCGCACCGGTGAGCAGGCCCCAGCCCGCCGCGAGCGGAACGGCCGTCCACAGCGAGGGGCGCAGCGTCAGACTGCCCCCGCCGAGAGCGGCCAGCGGGTTGGAGCCGCCGAGGGCGGCGCCGAGCAGGTCGCCGAGGCCGCCCTGCCCGAGGCCGACGCCGAGCACCGAGAGGCCGTAGTCGGCGTCCATCCTGGTCCACAGGCCCACCAGCAGGACGGTGACGGCGGTCGCGAGCGCGAACCGCACGGCGTGCTGCCAGAGCCGGACGGTGCGCGGCGAGCGGCGGGCCGCGAGGAAGGCGGCGGCCAGCAGCAGCACGGCCGCCAGCGGCAACAGCCACCAGGCGCGGGCGTCCTGGTCGGCCAGGGTGCCGAGGTCGACCGTCGCCGACCGCCCGTCCGGCACCCGCAGCACCTCGGCGAGCGGCTTGGGCACCGGCAGGCCGAGCGCGCCGACCAGCCGGCCCTGCCACTCGGCGCCCAGCCCGACCCCGAAGCCCAGCCAGGCCAGGTCGGGCAGGGCGAGCAGCAGCACGGCCAGGGTCTGCCGGGCGTTGCCGTGCACGATCGCGGTCAGCACCCCGGCCACCGCGCCGATCGCCAGACAGGCCAGCAGCACCGCCCAGAGCGCGAACGCGACCGGACGGACGGCGAGTTGGTAGCGCACCAGGGCGCGCGGCAGCGGTGCCCGCCGGGAGACGGCGAAGGTGGCCGCCAACACCAGCAGCAGCCAGGCGAGCCCGATGCCGACCGTGCTCGGGCCGTCCGCGTGGAAGCCCACCTCCGGGGTGAGGCCGAGCGCGCCGCCGATCGACTGCACCAGGTCACCGCCGAGCGGGACCGTGAAGGTGTGGCGGGCGCCGAGGGTGAGCAGGACGAGCGCGACCACCCAGACCACGACCGTCCGGACGATCCGGCCGAGCAGTTCGCCGCCGCCGGCCACCGCGCGGAAACGCAGCTGACGCAGGAACACCTCGGCCATCGCGACCGCGCCGGCCAGCGAGACGGTCAGCGGCATCGCGCTGATCCCGGCGTCCACGGCGGCGAAGCTGCCCGCGGCGCCGTCGAGCCGGACGGATCCGCCGACGGCGAGCGCCAGCGTCGCGGCGACCACGGAGGGGAAGCCGCCGTCCGGGAGGTCGTCGGCGCCGGCCAGCCAGAGGCCGAGCGCGGCCACCGCCGCCATGGCGAACAGCCCGGCCAGCACGACGGCGAGCGCGTCCAGCCAGCCGCGGACGGCGCCGGGCGGGCCCGCGGGCCCGGTGGTGGGCTGCTGCATGCCGCCTCCTGGTCGCTCGATCGGGAAGAAGTCGGTGGCCTTGAGCGTGCGCTCGGCCTGTGTGTGTCGGGCCGTTGGGCGCGGCTCGGTGCCGTTGCTCGGTGCCACTCGGGCGCCGCTCGGTGCCGCTCGGGTGCCGCTCGGTGCCACTCGGGTGCCGCTGGGCAGCGGCGGGTTTGCGCGCGGTACCGCCCGGCGGAGCCGGTCCGGCTCGTCGGGCCGACCGGCTTCCAGAGTGGCCGACGGGAGGTGCGCACGCTCGGCGACGTCCGGGCGACCTGCTGTTGCGGCGAGCGGAACACCGGGGGAGAAAGGAAACCAGTGGCAGGAGCTTCCTGTGCCGGCCGTGATCGCCGGCCGCCTGCGAAACGGAGCCTCGATGACCTCCCAACCGCCTCCCGCCGGCCCGCCGAGCGAGCCGCCGTACGGCCCTCCCTCCGGTCCCCCGTCCGGCCCGCTGGCCGGCCGCCCCTCCGGCGGCGGCGCAGCCGGACCGCCGACCGTACCCCCACCGCCCTCGGGCCCACCCGGATCCTCCGGTGGCTCCGGGGGTTCCGGCGGCAGGCGGCCCACGCCGTGGTGGCACTCCGGGAAGGGACTGGCGCTGGCCGCGGGCACCCTCGTGGTCGCCGTGGTGGCCACCGTGCTGATCGTCAACAACCAGAGCAGCCACAACGAGGCCATCCCGACCGCCAACGAGGTGGCGGCGCAGGGGCCGTCCGACCAGGGGCCGGCGCCATTCACCCCGTCGGTGGAAACCCAGGGGGTGAGCGCCCCCGCTCCCGCCACCTCGGCGCCCCCGCAGACCGGCGGCGCGACGTCCAAGAACAGCTCGCCGACCGCCCTGCACAGCGTCGAGGGCAGCTCCGCCGGGCTGTACGGCGGAACGATGGGCAAGTCCAGCTGCGACACCGAGCGCCTGATCGGCATGGTCTCGACCGGGGAGACCGGGCGCGCCTGGGCCTCCGGGGCCGGCATCAACCAGGCCGACATCCCCGGCTACCTGCGCTCGCTGACGCCGTCCTACCTGCGGGTGGACGCCCGGGTGACCAACCACAGCTACAAGAGCGGCGCCGTGGTCGAGTACCAGTCCGCACTGCAGGCGGGCACCGCCGTCCTGGTGGACGCCCAGGGCGTTCCCCGGGTGCGCTGCGCCTGCGGCAACCCGCTGCAGCCGCCGAAGCTGGTGAGCAACGCCAAGTACACCGGGAAGACCTGGACGGGCTTCCATCCGAACACGCTGGTCGTGGTGGTGCCGGCCCCGAAGCCGGTGACCGAGATCATCCTGGTGAACTTCGAGACCGGCGGCTGGTTCTCCCGGCTGACCGGGCGGATCGAGATCGTGGACAAGCACGTCGAGCCGCCGAAGGGGCTCGTGCCGGGCATCCCGCCGGCCGAGCAGTGGAAGCCGTCCACCCCGTCGGGGAAGACGACCACCTCGGGCTCCACCACCTCGGGGAAGCCGACGACCACGGGGGCCACCACCTCGGGCTCGACCACGTCGGGGTCGACCACGTCCGGGTCGACCACTTCGGGCTCGACCACCTCCGGGTCCACCACCTCAGGCTCGACCACCTCGGGGTCCACCACCTCAGGCTCGACCACCTCAGGCTCGACGACCTCGGGGTCCACCACCTCCGGGTCCACGACCTCAGGCTCGACGACCTCAGGCTCGACGACCTCGGGGTCCACGACCTCAGGCTCGACCACCTCCGGGTCCACGACCTCAGGCTCGACCACCTCCGGGTCCACGACCTCGGGCTCGACCACCACGACCACGACCGCCACGGGCACGACGACGAGCGCCGGCACCACCACGGCCAGCAGCAAGCCGACCATCACCGTGTCGGCCCCAGCGACGACCACCACCCCGAAAACGCCGGTCGCGACCTGTGCGACCACCGCGCCGTCGAGCCTGCCGCCCTGCCCGACCACAGGGACCCCCACGCCGAGCTGATCCGGCGTACCTCCCCCGCCCGCTGCCACCGTCCGACCCCCGGCCGGTGGCATCGGCACGTCCGAGGCCGCCGTCTCAGGGCAGCAGCACCCGGACGGGCCCGGGTCTCTCCCTCCTCGAGGAATCAGCAGTCACCCCACTGGCGCAACGCCGTGAGCACGTACTCCAGGTACGGGCGACCGCCGACCGCCGACCGCCGACCGCCGGTGACAAACGCTCAGAGCTCGAACAGCGGCACGTCCGTCGTCGGCGGCACCGGCTCCAGGACGTCGCGCAGCGCCCGCAGGGCCCGCCGCCAGGCCTCGCCGTCCGCCGCCTCGTCCCACAACTCGGCCAGCTCCGACTCCTCCGCCGCCACGCGGTCGAGCGCCTCCACCGCGAGCGCCCGCAGCTCGGCGGCCGGCACCGGTATCGCCTCCCGGGGGCCGTAGGCGCTGTCGACCGGCGCGCCGCCCGGGCACTGCGCCGCCACCAGCGCGGCGGCGGCCACCGCCTCGACGCCCTCGTCGTACTCCAGGTACTCCCCCGCCCCGGCGGCGCTCCGCAGCGCCACCAGGAGGAGCGCAGCGCGCTCGCCCGGCGCCGCCCCGTCCAGGCCGTCGGCGAAGTCCGCCGCCGTGTCGTTGTCGAAGTGTCCGATGTCCCAGGTGCCCATGCCGATCCCCTCGTGCCCGGCGCCGGTCCTTCTGCCGGCCCTTCGTGTTCGTGTGCGACGGATGCTTGCACGCACCACTGACAACTCGGCTCCGGCGCCGGATATTCGCTGGTCAGGAACGTGCGGACCCGGGCATAGTGCCCACCATGGACACCGCTCAGGGGCTGGACGCCGACGGCTGCATCGCACGGGAGGGCTCACCGGCCCTGGTGCAGACCGCCTTCGCTCCGGTGGTCGAGGCCGCCCGGGCGCGGATCGCCGCCGCCTTCGGCCCCGAGCGGCTGCACAGCGCCTACCTCTACGGCAGCGTCCCGCGCGGCACCGCCGTCCCCGGCGTCTCCGACCTCGACCTGCTGCTCGCCCTGCACCGGGAGCCGACGGCGGCGGACCGGGCGGACGCCGACGCCGTCGAGGCCGCGCTCGACGGCGAGTTCGCCCAGGTCGACGGGGTCGGCGTGCTGCTGGCCGGTACCGGCACGCTGCTCAGTGAGCTCGAACGCCACGACCTGGGCTGGTTCGTGGCCTGTCTCTGCACCCCGCTCCTGGGCGAGGACCTCGCCGCCCGGCTCCCCCGCTACCGCCCCACCTCCCTGCTCGCCCGGGAGACCAACGGCGACCTGGCCCTGGCGCTCCCCGGCTGGCGCGAACGGCTGGCCACCGCCACCACCGACGCCGAGCTCCGCGCGCTCACCCGGGCCGTCACCCGCCGGACCGTCCGCACCGGCTTCACCCTGGTGATGCCCCGCTGGGGCGGCTGGACCAGCGACCTCACCGCCTCCGCCGAGGCCTTCGCCGCGCACTACCCCGAGCGCGCCGCCCAGATGCGCCTCGCCGCCGCCACCGCCCGTACCGCCGCCGTGGACCGGGCCGTCCTCGCCCTGCTCGTGGACGACCTGGGCCCCTGGCTCGCCGCGGAGTACGCCGCCGTCCACGGCGTGAAGGCGCCGCGCCCCTGACCGGAGGGAAGGCCGCTCGGCCCACACCCACCACCGACGCCCAGGGGCGCCAACCCTCAGTCCACGCAGGGGATCCCGCCCGCCTTCACCGCGGGTCCCTGCATCGGCAGGCCCGCCGCGGGGTCGGCGGGGTCGCCGGCCCCGGTGGCACCCGGGGGCGCGGCGGTGGGCGTCGGGGTGCGTCCGGCCGCCAGGGTGACCAGGATGTGGCCCGGTGCGACGGCGCCGGAGGACACGGCGGTGACGCCGTAGCGGCCGGCGAGCTGCTGGGCGTCGGCCTTCGCGCCGCTGCCGTAGGCCACGGTGGTGGTCCTGGTCCTGGCCGGGGCGTCGCCGATCCTGCCCGCCTGGTAGCCGAGTTCGGCCAGCGCCTTGGACTCGTTGGAGGCCGCGCCGGCGCCGGCGGCCGCGTTCACGTCGACCACCGCCTTCGCGGGCCCGCTCGGCGAGGCGGACGTGCCGGACGCGCCGGCGGCCCCCGACGCTGCGGCGGCAGCCGAGGGGGACGCCGCCCCGTCGCCCGCGGTGTCGCCCGGGGCCGCGGCCGGGGCGGCCGGCGCCGGCTCGTGGTTGAACAGCTGCCGGACGATCTTCTTGATCAGCTCCGGGTTGACGGTGTTGACCTCCTGCCCGCCGACCGTCTTGAAGCCCGAGATCGGCAGGGTGTTGAACTCGACGTTGCCGCCCGTCAGGTTGGGCGCCTGCTGGGCGAAGTCGAGGATGTTCCACTCGTTGTCGATGACGACGTCCTTCTTCACCACCCCGAACAGCTTCTGCATCTGCCCGAAGTCGTTCAGGATGCCCTGCTGCTTGAGCTTGTACTCGACGGAGGAGATGAACGCCTGCTGCCGGTGGGTGCGGTCGAGGTCGCCGTTGGTGAGGTGGTGGCGCTGGCGGACGAAGGACAGCGCCTGGGCCGCGTTGAGGGAGCTGATCCCGGCCGGGAGCTTGAGGCCGGTGCCGCCGCCCTCGTGGGTGGCGGTCCGGGCGACGATCGGGTCGTCCACGGGGTGGTTGAGGCAGACCTGGATCGGCTCGACCGCCTTGGCGATGTCGTAGAAGCCGATCAGGTTGACCTCCGCGAAGTGGTCGATCGGGACGTCCAGGAAGCTCTGCACGGTCTGGATGGTGGCCGAGCGGCCGGCCTCCCGGCTCTGCCGCTCCAGCTCCGCCTTCGAAAGCCCCTTGCCGGCCAGCTTCTGCTCGGAGGCCTCCTTGGCGATGCCGTACGCCTCCTTGATCTTGTGCATCTTGCCGTCGGCGCCGACGGTCTGCACGTAGTCGTCGCGCGGGACGGACAGCGCGGTGACCTTGCCCCCGTTGGCCGGGATGTGCAGCACGATCAGGGCGTTGGTGTTGTAGCCGCCGATCTCGCTGGAGCCGGCGTGCAGTTCGTCCTCCACGAACTGCTTGGGCAGGTCGTTGCCGTCCATGTCCTTGCGGCTGTCGAGGCCGATCAGCAGCAGGTTGACGGACTTGTCGAGGTGCGGCGGGGCGTTCTTCTTGGCCTCGCTCAGGGCGGTGGACTTGATCATGCCGTCGTCCAGGCTGCGGTACTCGTACCAGGTGAAGCCGCTGGCGCCGAGCACGGCGACGGACACGGTGCAGGCCAGGGTCCGCCCGGCCAGGGTCAGCGGCGCGGGGCCGCGGCGCGGGTCACGTCCGCGCGGGTCACGTCCGGGCGCGTCTCCCGTGCGGCCCGTCGAGCGGCCCGTCGTGCGGCCGCCACCGCTGCCGCCGCGGCTCCGGTTGCGCTCAGGCACGACGGCTCCTTCCGGTCGGGTCACCCGCGCCGGTCGGGGCACCCGCGCCGCCGGTTCGTCGGCGGTCGGCCACCACCGGGCGACGACCACCAGCAGCGCCACGCCCGCCGCCGCCGCCATCACCGGGAACGCCCCGACCACCCAGCGCAGCGCGCCGGTGCCGAGGTTCCGGCCCCGGTACTTGTCGGCGTGCGCCGCGTACTCCACGCCCGACGCCGCGAGCAGCACCACGACCGGAGCCGCCGTCACCACCCACCACCGGCCGGGCCGGCTGCACACCGCCGCCGCGGCGCCCGTCCCGAGCACCGCGCCCACCGCGAAGAGGACGCCGACGCCGGGCCCGCCGAACTCGTCGGCGACGCCGCCCAGGACGGGCAGCCCGACCGCCGAGAGGACCGCGACCGCTCCGCCGCGCCGGCGGGCCTGCTGCCGCCTGCGCGCCACCCCGGCCCGCTGCGCCCGGGCCGACCGCTCCGCACCGGTGTCCCCGGCTTCGGCCGGGGCCCCCGCGCCCGCGTCCACGCGGGACCGCTGGGCGGGGAGGGCGCGGTCCTCGGTGCGGGTTCCCGCGTCCTGGTACGGCGTTCTCGCCCGCTGGCCGGCCATGCGCACTTCCCTCGATCGTCGCGGCCGCGACGGCGCTTTCGCACCGCCGCGGATGCCGGGACGCCCTCGGTCCCGGCGGCGGTCCCGACCTCTACATTTCTGTAGAAGACGGGTTGGAGCATACAAACCACTGTGGACGAAGTCACCCGCCGCCGACCGGCGGCAGACGAACCGTCCACCGGGCCGTCGTTAGGATGGTCATGATCCCCGCCACGTCGGCACACCATCAGGAACGCATCAGAGGAGCAGAGCGTCACCATGTTTGAGAGTCTGAAGAACCTCGCGGACAAGGCCACCGACCTCGCCCGCGAGCACGGCGACGTGATCGGGCAGGGCCTGGACAAGGTCGGCGACGCGATCGACGACCGTACGGACGGCAAGTACAGCGGGCAGATCGACACCGGCGTCGAGAAGGCGAAGGACTTCCTGCGCAACCTCGACGGCGACCGGAAGCCCGCCGAGTAACCTGCCGCCGGACACGACCGACCGTACGGCGGTCGAACGAGCGCACGGGCGAACGGGGAGGGACCGGCAGCGGTGAGCGAGGAACAGAAGGCGCCCGGCTGGGGCCGCTGGGTGGTGATCGGCGTCGTGGTCGTGGCCGGACTCGGCCTCGTCCGCGGCAACGGCCACGACGGCGCGAGCTCCGCCGACCCCGCGCCGTCCGCCGCCGCGTCGGCGCCCTCCTCCGGCGCAGCCCCCTCGGCCGGTGCCTCCGCCGCGCCCTCGAAGCCCTCCGGCGGCTACGACCCGGCCGACTACGCCGCGCCGGTCCGCCGTTTCGCCGCCGAGGCCGGCGTCAACCCGCAGCTGCTGATGGCGATCCTCTACAACGAGTCGTACAAGCCGCACGACCCCGAGCTCGAGAAGGCCTGGCAACGCAGCAAGCCGGACGCCTCGTTCGGCATCGCCAACATGCACCGGGCCGCGTTCGACGACACCAAGCCCGGCCGTCCCTTCGCCTCCCGCCAGTGGGAGGAGCTCCCGGACGACCGCGACCTGGCCGTCCAGGCCGCCGCCTGGCACCTGCACGACCTCGCCGCACAGCTCCCGGCCAAGGTGGGCGTGCCGCTGAGCCGCGACGAACTCGTGGCCCTGGGCTACAACGCGGGCGCGGGCAACATGCTGGCCTTCGCCCGGGGCGTCAAGATCGGCTCGCAGGCGCAGTCCTACCTGGACCGCCTGCGCGACAACTGGACGAAGTCCGGCGAAGCCGTGAAGTGACGCCGCCCGCCCGGGCCGTCCGGGCCCGACCGTCGGGCCGGGCGGCCGGGCGGCCGGGCGGCCGGACGGCCAGGCGGCCGAACGGCCGGGCGCTGAGGTGCCTGCCGGTCAGACCCCGAGCCGGGCGGCCCACTTGGCGCGCCAGGCGAGCGCGTCGGCGACCCCCTCGGCGATGCCGCGCCGCGGCTGCCAGCCGAGCAGCTCCCGGGCGGTGTCGACGGCGGCATAGCAGCCGATCACGTCGCCGGGGCGCGGGCCCGCCTCCCGCACGTCGAGCTCGGCGCCGACGGCCTGTTCGAAGGCGGTGACCAGCTCGCGGACGGTCGTGCCGTCCCCCGTCCCGACGTTGATCACCCGGTAGCGGTCCGCCGCGTCCGGGGCGACCACCTCGTCGAAGCGGAGCAGCGCCGCGACGTGCGCCTCGGCGAGGTCCTGGACGTGCACGTAGTCACGGATGCCGGAGCCGTCCCGGGTCGCCCAGTCGACACCGGTCACGGTGAACGGGGCGCCGGTGGAGTGCGCCTCGATCAGCTTGCCGAGGGCGTGGCTGGGGTTGAGGTCCTGCAGACCGGTGCGCAGCCGCGGGTCGGCGCCGATCGGGTTGAAGTAGCGCAGGGTGATGACCCGCTGGTGCTCGGCCCCCTCGCCCCGGGTCCAGTCCTGGAGCACCTGCTCCATCATCTGCTTGGTGCGCGCGTACGGGCTGTTGGCGTCGACCGGGCTGCTCTCGTCCACCCGGGCGTCGGGGGTGGGGGCGTAGATCGAGGCGGAGCTGCTGAAGACCACGCGGGTGCAGCCGAGGCGCTGGAGGGATTCCAGCAGGTCGATGGTCTTGGCGACGTTCTCCCGGTAGTAGTACAGCGGCTTGGCCACCGACTCCGGGACGACGATCTTCGCGGCGCAGTGCACGGCGGCCTCGATGTCCGGGTGCTCGGCGAAGATCCGGTCGAGCAGGGCGGCGTCGGCGACGTCCCCCCGGTAGAAGATCCGGTCCTCGACGAATTCGGCCCGGCCCTTGGAGAGGTCGTCCAGCACCACCGGGGTGATCCCCCGGTCGAGCAGGGCGGACGCCACCGTGCTGCCGATGAACCCCGCGCCGCCGGTGATCAGGACCTTCTTCATCCGCGGTTGCTCCCTTGCGATCGGCCGGGTGCCCGGTGGCGCCCGGTGACCGGGAAGGACGTCCGTTCGTGCCCGGGCGGTTCCCCGGCGCGGCCGCCCCACCGGTCGGGACGGCCCCCGGACCGGCGGCTCAGGCCCGGCGGCGCCGGCGGAGCCAGAGTCCGGTGCCGACCAGGACCACGGCCGCGGCGGCGGTGCCGACCGCGGCCCAGGTGGTGGAGTCGGAGGTGGTCTCCACGGCGGTCGCGGTCGCGGTGGCGGAGGCGGACCCGGCGGGAGCGGGCTCGGGCACCGGCCCGACGGTGGGCACCGGGGCTGGCCCGGCGGTCACCCCGGCCGACGGCGACCCGGCTGACGGCACCCCGGCCGACGGCGAGGCGGCCGCCGTGCCCGCGGGCACCGGGTCGTTGATGACGGCGTCCGCCACGTCGAGCTCGCGCTGGGCGTGGCCGAGCGAGGGGAAGGCGCAGTCCACGGTCACCTGCCAGTGCCCGGCGGGCAGGATCTCCCTGGTGGTGTACGTCCCCGGGCGGCCCGGGACGCCGACCAGCCGCCAGGGGCCCACCGCCCGGCCGTCCGCGGCGGTGGCGGAGAGCGTGCCGGCGAAGTCCTCGGTCACCGGGTCGTGGTCGTTCTCCCAGGTGGCGAAGGTGCTGACGTGGCCGTTCTGCTGACCGGTGACGTCCAGGTGGACGCTGTCGCCGTGGGCGCCGGCCGGTGCGGCGGCGGGCAGGACGGCCGCCACCGCGAGGGCGCAGGCGGCGAGGAGCTGGCGGGTTCGCATGACGGGCATTCCTCGTGGCGGTGTGGGGGGCGGGTGCGGGAAGCGGAGGCGCCGGGCGCGGCCGCCCCGGAACGGGTGGCGGCCGCGCCCGGCGTAGGGAGCCGAACGGCGTGCGGACTCATGGGAGCAACGACTCGCGACGCGACGACTCATGGAGCGACGACTCGTCGGATCACGACGCGCGGGCGTACGGGCCCGCCGTCCGGCTCAGGGGCCGGCTCAGGTGGTCTTCTGCAGCGACCAGTTCTGGTACGGCCGTCCGTTCGCCTGCTGCAGCTCCAGCAGCCAACCACCGTAGTACCAGCGGTTGCTGAGCCCCAGGACCAGCGAGCCACCGTCCGCGGTGACGGTGAACCCACCCTCGGCGGCGTTCAGCTGCCACTTCTGCGCGGCCGCGTCGGAGCACGGCTGCTGGGCGACGTACTGGCCGGCCACCGGGGCGCCGCCGAGCTGCAGGCACTTGCCGGAGCGCGCGGACTTGATCCGCACCGCGCCGTTCCCGGCGTCCTCGAACTGCCACTTCTGGTTGGCGTAACCGGTGCGCTGGTAGGCGATGGCGACGGTGCCGTCGTTCATCGAGCTGCCCCACAGGTCGGCGGCCTGCCCGGTGAGCCCGTTGACCATGGTGTAGTGCGTGCCCGGCTGCGGGCGTCCGGCGTCGGTGACCGTACGGAAGGTGGCGGCGCGGCCGGGCTTGCCGACCGCACCGGCGGCGTCGCGGACGGCGACGGCCACGGTGTACGAGGTGCCGGGGGCGAGGCGGACCACGCCGACCACGGTCGAGCGGACGGTGCCGATCGCCTGGCCGTTCAGCAGGACGTCGTAGCCGGCCGCGGCGGGCGCGGCGGTCCAGCTCAGCATGGCGGAGTTCTGGGTGACCTGGCTGACGCTCACCGCGGGGCCGGTGTCGCCCGCCGTGGGGGTCGCGGTCGGCGTGGGGGTCGCAGTCGGGGTCGCGGTCGGCGACGGGGAGCCGGTCGGCGAGGGGGTGGTGCCACCGGTGGGCGTCGGGGACGGCGAGGGCGTGCGGGTCGGCGTGCCGGTCGGAGTCGGGGTGGGCGTGGGCGTGGGTGTGGGCGTCGGGTTCGGGCCGCTGCCGCCACCGGCGATGAGGAAGCGGTTGTTGGCGACGTTCCAGTGCGTGGTGAGGTAACTACCCGGCGAGGGGGCGGTGTTGTAGTAGTCGTCGTGGTTGCAGTCGAGCCGGTCGTCATGGGCGCGATCCGGGCAGACGGTCCGCATCTGCGGGTAGTTGGGGGCGTCCGAGTAGCACATGATGTCCCACTCGTCGACGCAGTGCCCGGCCTTGCTGGAGTTGGGCGCGCTGTTGTTCACCGCGCCCAGGTTGTGGCCGAGTTCGTGGGCGGCGGTGCTGCCGCTCCAGCAGCCGGAGTCGGTCCGGCCGTACGAGGGCCCGAAGTTGCTCAGGTTGTCCTGGCTGGGGCGCTCGTCGCCGGCGAAGGTGCCGATCCCGCAGTACACCTTGGCGTCGGTGAACATCATGTACTTGCGGTCCTTGCGGTTGAACCCCTGCGCGGCGAGGGCCCGGTTGCTCGCGTTGAAGTCCTGGATCTCGGAGTCGGAGATCTGCACGTTCAGCACCGAGGCGCTGCAGTCGGGTTCGGTGACGAAGCGGACGTGCCGTTCGCCGCCGGTCTCCGCGGCGCTGGCGTTGTAGATGACGTCGACGTCGGCGGCCCACTTCTTGAACGAGGCCAGGTACTGGGCGAAGCGGTCGTTGCCCGGGCCGTGCACGTACACCGCCTGGACGCGGTTGCCGCTGCTGCCGTCGCCCTCGCAGACCAGCTTCGACCCGGCGGGCGCGGCCGCGCCGACCGGCGCGGCGTCGGCGGCGGTGCCGGAGCCGGAACCGCCGAGCAGCGCCTTCTGGGTGGCGTCCAGGACGGGCGCGACGCCCTTCAGCAGGTCGGCGGCGGCGGGCGGCTGGGCTCCGGCCGCGGGGGTGAGCGAGGGCGCCTGGGCGGCCGGGGCCGCGACCGGCGGGACGTCCTGGCGGATGTCCACACCCTTGGGCGGCACGTCCGGGCCGTGGCTGCACTGGGTGCTGCCGGTGACCTCCAGCGTGCCGCCGCAGCGGTCGCTGCCCGGCAGGCTCAATCCGGCGTAGACCAGGCCCCGTTCGGGCTCGTCCTTGGGTATCGCCTTCAGCGGAGCGGCCTTCTGGTCCCGCTTCGGGGCGGGCGCCTGGGTGGCCCCCTCGGCGGTGCCGGTCTCCCCCGGCCCGCCGTCGTCGCCGACCAGCCCGGCCTGCGACCCCGAGTTGTCGACCGCGTCGGCCGCGGCCGAAACGGCACTGTGCATGGAGGCCGGCTCCAGCGCGGTGCGGATGCCGAGCGTCCCCGCCACCAGCCCTGCCGCCACCGCTGCGGCGACCAGGGCGCTCCTGCGGGTGAGCCTGCGGCGCTTGCGCCGGCGAAGCTCGCTGCTCCGGTGTCCCATCGCGTTCCTTTCCTCGTGCGATGGCCCGGGCCCTGTGGTGAGGGGGTCCAGGCCTTCCGACACTCCGGAGAGCAAACGGGACGACCGGCGATAACAGAAACCTCTTGCGAAAATCTTCGACGCGTTCGAACCGGGTGGCCGCGGCCCCGAGCGGGCACGGCCGGCGCGGCCCTCGGCGGGCGCGGCGACCGGGGCTCGGACACGGCGGAGCCGGGGAGCGCATTCGGGGGGTGTGCGCTCCCCGGCACGGGGGTGGCGGCGGCCACCCGGACGGAGCCCCGGGGCGTTGTGACTCCATCGGCCGTGACGGAATGCTAGACCTCCCGGGAGGCCCTGACCAGCTCTCTGACCAGGCCGTTTTCCGACCCTGACATGCCATCGGCCACCGGCATATGACACACCGTCAGTTCGGTCGATCCCGTCGGGTTCGGACCCGGGGTCAGGCCGCGGTCCGCACCGGCCCGGGGCCGAAGGGCGCCGCCGCCCCGGCGGGACCGCAACCGCCGTGCAGCCGGGCCAGCGCGCCCGCCAGGGCGACGCGGTCGCCGGCCAGCCAGAGCCGCAGGGCGGCGGAGAGCGCGGCGCTGGCCGGTCCGGCGGCGGGCCCACCGGTCCGGGCGAGCCGCTCGCCGAGCAACGGCAGCAGGTCGGCGACCGGCGCGGCAGCCACAGGGTGAGCGCGAAGGGCGCGGGTCTCGCCAGGACGCGCAGCAGCGGCAGCGCGGAGGCGTCGTCGTGCAGCGCGGGGATGACCTCCAGCAGGCCGTCCACCGCCACGTCGGACACGTCGCCGCCGTGCCCGCGCGCGAGTTCGCGCAGCAGCGCCCGCTCGGCGGCGGTGATCCGGACGGTCAGCATGACCTCGTCGCAGTCCATGGTCCCGGCCCCCTGTCGTGGAGTCCGCGGCGTTCGCGGAGTTCGTTTCGTGGAGTACTGGAGTACTGGAGATACGTGGAGTAACTGGAGTACTGGAGCTCGTGTAACGGCGGGGCGCCCGAGTGCCGGAGGAGCGGCGTTCGTGGCGTACCCGTGTGCGGTCGTGTCGTCGCCGTGTCAGTTCGGTGTCGACAGGGTTCCTGCCCCGATCCGGCCGCCCGACACCGGTTCGATCAAGCCGTAATGGCCGTCGTAGCGGCGGTAGAGCACCCGGATCCGCCCGCCCTCCGGGGCGGTGTGAGCGAGGAAGGGGCGTCCGGTGAGCCAGAGCCGGCGGGCCGCCTCGGTGAGGTCGAGCGGGGGCAGGGCGCCGCCGCCCGCCGTGCACGATCGCGCGGCGCCGTTCGGCGGGCAGCGCCGCACCAGGGCGTCCCGTCCGGTCTCGCCGTCCGCGAAGAGGTGGAACCGCCGGTCCAGCGCGAGCAGTTCGCGTGCGGCCTGTCCGGGGGTGCGGCGGGCGAGCACCACCGCCTTGTGCCGGGCGATCCGGCGCCGCGACAGCGGGCGGTCGGCGAACTGCGGCCGGTAGGCGCTCTCGTACGTGACGGCGAAGCCGATGTCGCCCTGTTCGCGCAGCCGGACGGCCCGCCCGGCGAGCGTTCCCAGTACCAGGTCGACGGACTCCCGCGCCGTCCCGGTGGCCAGTTGCACCCGTACCGGCCCGACGCCGTCCAGGTCGGCCTGCGCCTGGGCGAGCGCGGGCCGGGTGACCGACCGGTCGCGGGTGCGGGTGAGCCGCAGCCGCAGCGCGCGGGTGCCGGGGGCGAGGCCCCGGGCCGTTTCCAGCACCCGGGCCCTGGCGTACTCGGCGTCCTCCCGGGGCAGTTCGCCGCGGATCTCCACCCGGACGTCGAGCGCGGGCCGGTGGCGCGGACGGGTCATCGGCTTCCTCCTTCTCCGGCACCATGCTGGCCCTCGCGCGGCCGTGCGGCGAGGGTCCAAAGACCCTCCGGTCCGGCCCTGCCGCGGGCCTTCCGGCCCCTGACATCCGCGCAGGTCACACCGGCTCTGCGGGCGGGCGCGGACGGGTCGGGGAGTTCCGCCGTTGGAGTGATCCCCGCGCGTTCGGCGCAACGCCCGTGGGACCGGCGCGTTTGCCATGGCGTGCGCCCTCCAGCTGGGGTGCGCGCGGGGTCCGCGCTGGCCGGTCCCCGCCCCGCGGGCCGGCCCGCCGGCGCCCTCCCGGCACCGCCCGCACCGTCCCCTCCGTGAGAGGTAGTGTCATGACCCTGCTGACAGAGACCCGGAAACGGATCGTCCCGCCGAGAACCGAGCCCCGCCCCGCCCCCCTGGCCCGCGCGGCCGTCCCCCCGCTCGCCCCCGGTGCGCTCCCCGGCCTCGGGCACGCCGCCGCCCTGCTGCGCGACCCGCTCGGCTTCCTCGGCTCACTCGCCCGCCACGGCGGCGTCGTGCGCATCCGGCTCGGACCGCGCACCGTCTGCGTCGTCACCGACGCCCGGCTGGTCCACACCCTGCTCGTCGCGCTCGCCCACGACTGCCCGCGCGGCGCCGTCCAGGACACCCTCAGGACGGCCTTCGGCGACGGCCTGCTGATGTCCGAGGGCCAGGCCCACCGCGACCGCCGGCGGACCCTCCAGCCCGCCTTCGGCCCGGACCGGATGGGCGAGTACCTGGCCGTGATGCACCAGGTCACCGAGGAGCGGGCCGGGCGCTGGCGCCCCGGCCAAGTCCTCGACGTCGCCAAGGAGATGAACCACCTCGCGCTGGAGATCGTGACCCGCTCGCTGTTCGACGCCCGGCTCAGCGAGGACGCCACCCTCGCCTTCCACCGGGCACTGCCGGACATGGTGAAGGGCCAGATCGTCCAGTCCCTCTACCCCAAGCCCTCGCTCGCCCGGCTCCCGCTGCCCGTCAACCGCCGCTTCGACGCCGCCGTCCGGGTGCTCAACCGGGTCGTCGACCAGGCCGTCGACGGCCGTACGGCGAGCACCCGCTCCGAGGACGGCCGCGCCACCCTGCCCGCCCTGCTGCGCGCCGCGACCGACCCGGCCACCGGCCGTCCGCTCACCGAGGCCGACGTCCGCTCCGAGGCGATCACCATGTTCGGCGCCGGCACCGAGACCGTCTCCACCACCCTGACCTGGCTGCTCGACGAACTGCTGCGCCACCCCGAGGTGGAGGCCCGCGTGCTGGCCGAGCTCGACCAGCACCTGCCCGCCGGCACCGTCCCGACCCCCGAAGCGCTGGCCCGGCTCTCCTACACCCGCGGCGTCACCCAGGAGGTGGTGCGGCTGCACGCGCCCAACGCCTTCCTGATGCGCACCGCCCGGGTCCCGGTCGAACTCGGCCCCTACCGGATCCCGGCCGGCACCGAACTGCTCTACAGCCTCACCGCGCTGCACCGCGACCCGGTGCGCTACCCCGAACCGCTGCGCTTCCGCCCCGACCGCTGGCAGGACGGCGGCGGCGCCGGCCGGCCCTCCTTCCTGCCCTTCGGGGCCGGCAAGCACAAGTGCATCGGGGAGGCCTTCGCCTGGGCCGAGCTGACGGTCGCGGCGGCCGCGATCCTGCGGCGCTGGCGGCCGGAGGCGCTGCCCGGCTCCCGGGCCCGGGAGGTGGTCTGGACGACCGTCCAGGCCCAGGGGCTGCGGGTCCGGCTGGCGCCGCGCGAACAGCGGGCCACCGACGGGGAACGAGCCACCGGCGAACAGCGGGCCGCCGACGGGGAACGGGCCGCCCGCGCCGACGGTGCGACCCGCAGCAGCGGCACCGGTGCGGCGCCCTCCCGCTCCGAACCGGCGGTACCGGGTGGCCGCTGTCCGCTCACCGGCGCCCCCTCCGCCCTCGCGGCCCGGCCCCGGCCACCCCGCCCGGCCGGTGAACTGCGCGCCGCCGCCGACCGGCACGCCGACTGGGTGCTCCGCCACGGCCTGCTCACCCCGGCGGAACTGCCCGGCTACCAGGCCTACGCCCTGCACGAGCTGATCGGCCACTCCTTCCCCCGCGCCCGCGGCGCCGAACTCGACCTGCTGGTCGACGTGCTGGGCTGGTTCACCATCCTGGACGACCGCTTCGACGGCACCCCCGGCGGCCGCCCCGCCGAGGCGCACGCCCTGGTCGACCCGCTGATCGCCGTCCTCGACGACGACGGCACCCCGCCCGGGGGCCCGCTCGTCGACTCCTGGCGGGAGCTGTGGAGCCGCCAGAGCGCGTCGATGTCCCCCGAGTGGCGCGCCCGGGCCGCCCGCGAGTGGCGGGCCTGCCTCGCCACCTTCCCCGCCGAGGCCGACCACCGCGCCCGCGGCACCGTGCCCGCCCACGGCCTCGGCCTCCCCGACACCATGCGGCTGCGCCGGCACGGCAGCTGCCTCTACCCGTTCATGAACATACTGGAACGGGTCCACGGCGCCGATGCCCCGGCCGCCCTGCACGCGGAGCCCGCCCTGCACCGCCTGCGCGCCAACACCGCCGACGCCGCCACGCTGATCAACGACCTCTACTCGCTGGAACGCGAGGAACGGCAGTCGGCGGCGGCCTTCAACACCGTGCTCACCCTGCAGCGGGCCCGCGGCTGCACCCGCAGCCGGGCCGTGCGCGCGGTGCGGGACCGGGTGGCCCGGCTGCGCCGGGAGAACGAGGAGCTGCGCCGCGAGCTGCGGCACCGCCACCCGGCGGGGCGCTGGTACCTGGACGGCACCCGGGAACTCGTCGCGGGCGTCCAGGCCTGGACCAGCACCAGCGACCGCTACCTGGTGCCGGACACCGGGCCGCGGCGCTGAACGGGAGCGCCGCCCCCGGGGGGAGAGCCGCCTGGGGGGAGCCGCCGTGAACGGGAGCGGCGCTTCGGAGCGCGCCGCCTCCGGTCGCGCCGGCCCCGGTCGCGCCGGCTCCGGTCGCGCTACTTCCGGTCGCCGAGCGCGAAGAGCAGCAGCACGAAGCCGGCGAACAGGTGCGTGGCGAAGATGTAGATGCCGGCGCGGATCAGCATCGCCTTGCGGCGCCTCTTCTCCTCGTTCGTGCTGTCGCTCATCGCGGGTGGTTCTCCTCGGTTCGGGCGGACGGGCCGGGCGCGGCTCAGCGGGCCGGCCGGCCGCCGGCCGCGCGCAGCTCGGTGAGCAGCGCGCCCTGGTCGGTGATCAGCTCGGTCAGGATCCGGCGCGCCGCGCGCAGCAGGTCGGCGACGTCCGGGGTGCTGAGCGCGTACACCACCGTGTTGCCCTCACGGGTGGCCGTGACCAGCTGGGTGCGTCGTAGCACCGCGAGCTGCTGGGAGAGGTTGGACGGTTCCACCTCGATCTCCGCCAGCAGCTCGCGCACCGGCCGGGGGCCGTCCTGGAGCAGCTCCAGGACCCGGATCCGCACGGGGTGGCCGAGGGTGCGGAAGAACTCCGCCTTGGCCTGGTACAGCGGGACCGGCATCGTCCGCGCTCCTCCCTCGAATCCGGCTGGGTGATCGTCCGGGCCGGGCGGGGTCGGTGCCGCGGCCGGTAGGCATCATCGCGACAGATGAAGATTTCTTCAAGTCGTCACAGTCGGGCGGCCCCCGGCGCCCGCGCCCGGGTGACCGGCGTCACAGCCGCGGCCGCGCCGGGGCAGCACGAAGCCGAGCCCGGGACGCTGCCAACTCCCGGGCTCGGCAGTCACGGTGACGAGCCGTCAGCAGACTACAGGCACATCGACCGTCACCGGGGACGGTCCCCGGTAGAACGACTCCACGGAGAAGGACGCGTGCACGGTCGAACCGCACGGCACAGTCGCGGTGATCCCGTCGACCCGCACGGTGCTGACCTGGAACACGGCGCGCCCGCTCACCGCACCGAGCGAGTTGCCCCCGGCCACGTCGGCCGTCAGCCGGGTCAGCAGCTCCTGCGGCGCCGGCGGCCACGGCGTGCCCGGCGACGGCGGCCCGGCCAGCCCGATCTGCCCGTACAGCACGACACTGTTGCCGGTGACGTCGGCGCAGACCTTGGTGGACAGCCCGGCCTGCAGACCGGACCACCCGCAGGTGGTCACGGTGGTGGCGGCAGCAGCGGCCGGCGCCGAGGCGAACGCCGGCACGGGCGCCGCGAGCAGGGCGACGGCACCGGCGGCACCGGCGGCGATCCTGGCGATGCGGTTCATGAGCTCCTCCTTGGGAGGGTTCGAGGACGGTTCAAGGACAGGTGGCGTGGCACATGTGACATTTCACAGGCCCACGACAGAGACTTTGCCATGCGATTCCTATCCCCTGATTCGCTTTTACCCTTGGAAGTGTCGCCTCGACCGAAATCTGACCTTCGATGGCGCGATCGCCCCGGGGCTGCCGAAGCTCCGGGGTCTCCCGGGTGACGTCCACGTCGAGCCCGGGTGAACGCCCGGGTCAGCCCGGGTCAGCGCAGGCCCGCCCAGGTCGGCCGCGGTCAGTCCAGGTCGGTCCGGAGGGCGTCGACGCGGGCCACGGCGGCGGTGAAGGCGGCGCGGTCGAGGCGGCCGGAGTCGAGGGCGGCGGCCAGGGCCTCGGTGGCGTCCTCGGCCTGCCGCGGGTCGCGGGCGGAGCAGAGCAGCAGGTCCATGCCGGCCTCGGCCGCGGCGACCGCGCGGTCGCCGGTACCGCCGTAGGGGGCGAGGGCACCGGCCTCCATGGCGTCCGTGACGGTGACGCCGCCGAAGCCGAGCCGGCCGCGGAGCTCGCCCTGGATGACGGCGGGCGAGAGCCCGGCCGGGCGCTCCGGGTCCAGTGCCGGGTAGACGGCCCAGGAGGCCATCACCAGCCGGACGCCCGCCGCGATGGCGGACCGGTAGGGCGCCTCGCCCCGGGACCGGAGCTGCGCCAGCGGAACGGTGACGGTGACCGGACCCGCGTCGGTGTTCTCGTCGCGGGCGGCGGCGCCGAGGCCCGGGAAGTGCTTGGCGGTCGCGGCCACGCCCAGGCCCTGCTGGGCCGCGAGGAAGGCACTGCCCAACTCCCCCACCCTGGAGGGGTCCTGCCCGAAGGAGCGCTCGGCGTGGTCGGAGAAGTTGTCCGGGGTGTCGTAGACGTCGAGCACCGGGGCGAGGTTGACGTTGAGCCCGGCGTCGGCGAGCGTCCGGGCGGCGCCGGCTCCGGCGGCCGCCGCGGTGGCGACCGGGTCGGCCGCCGATCCGGCGCGGCGGGCGGAGAGTTCGGGCCCGCCCGGCAGTCGGCGGACCTTGCCGCCCTCCTGGTCGGTCATCAGCAGCAGCGCCCGGGGGTGCGGCGCCTCGGCCGCCGCCCGCTTCAATTCCTCCACGGCCCGTGCGAGTTGCTCCGGACCGGTGACGTTCTCGCCGAACAGGATCACCCCGGCCGCCCGGCCCTCCCGGATCGTCCGCAGCACCTCGGGCGGCGGCGTCGGGCCCGGGTACGAGAGCACGATCCGCCGGCCGGCGAGCACACGGGAGTCCTCCTGCTTCTGGGCGGCCATCGGCACGGTCCTCTCGGGGGTCGGCGTGCGGGAGACGAAGGCCGAGCCGAGCGAGGCAGACCCGAGCGCGGCGCCCAGGACCACCAGCACCGCCCCGAACCGGGCGACTCGTCGGAAGGGGGCCATCACGTCTCCTGGGTCGACAGCGGGCCCGGCCAGGATCCGAGGGGCGGGCCCTACGGGCCGTCAGCGTACCCAGCAGTCCGGTCCGCGAGTCCGCCTCGCACCGGATTCCTCCGATTTTCCGACATGAACGTCACGACTCCGGGCCGCAGAGGACGCCGCATCACCTATCCGTCGCCTCGGAGGCAGGCCTCCGGGCCCTCAGGACCGACGGAGCTCCACCGGCACGACCAGGCCGGGCAGGCCCTGCGGCTTCCCCTCCCAGTCCACGGCGGTGCCGCCGGGGTAGCGGGCGCACTCCGCGCCCGCGCTGATGCGGAGGTAGCCGCTGGTGTACGAGACGGAGACACCGCCGAGGACGCCGGAGCTCGGCGCCGGCGGCTTCAGGGCGAGAACGGGAGCGCCGAACTCCCGGGACGAGGTGACCGTCCAGCCCTGGCCGGCCAGGGTCCGGCCCGCGCGGTCGAGCGCCGCCTCCCCCTGCGGGTCGGTGAGCCCCTTGACGGCCAGGCGCGAGCGGATCGCCGCGGTGCGGGGCTCGGGCGGGGCGGAGCTGTCCAGGCCGTCGACGGCGTGCGCGAGCCCCCGGCGGTGGCAGCCGTAGACGTCCGCCTCGGTGCCGCCGCTGTCCTGCGGGTCGCGCACCACGGTCTGCGGCAGGCCGAGGGCGGCGTAGACGGCCAGCACCCGGCCGTTCAGCTGCTCGGCGGTGGCGGCCGGGTCGGCCGTCGGGTACGGCTCCCCCTCCCAGGCGCGGCCGAAGGCCACCGCGCCGCAGACCAGCGCGGCCGACAGCCCCAGGCCGGTGAGCAGGTAGGCCGCCTTGCGGCCGCGTCCGATGGTGCGGGAACCGTTCTCCATGACCGGAATCCTGCCGGGGGCGGCCGGCCGCCACATGAGTAGCCGCCCGCCCGTGGCCTGAGTACGCGTACTCGACTCGGCACCCGGCGGGACCCACCGGCCCCGCTCACCCCCGGGGTGCTCACCCCGCCCGGCGGACCAGCCGGCCCAGGACGGCGATTCCCTCGGTCAGCTCGGGCGGCGAGCCCGCCGCGTAGCCGAGGACCAGGCCGGGCGGGCACGGGAGGCGGGTGTGCCAGGAGAGGGGCTGGGTCTTCACCCCGGCGGCCAGCGCGGCGGTGGCCAACTCCGTGTCGGTGCAGCCGAGTTCCTCCGGCAGGGTGAGCATCAGGTGGAGCCCCGCGGCCGCGCCGTGGACGGTGGCGCCGGGCAGGTGGGTGCGGATGGCCGCGATCATCGCGTCCCGGCGGCGGCGGTGACGGCGGCGCAGCAGCCGCAGGTGGCGGTCGAGTTCGCCGGATTCCATCAGGCGGGCGAGGACGAGCTGCGGCAGGACCGGGTTGCCGAGGTCGGCGAAGCGCTTGGCGTCGAGGACGGCCTCCCGCAGCCGGGCGGGGACCAGCAGCCAGCCGGTGCGCAGGGCGGGGGCGAGCAGTTTGGAGACGCTGCCCGCGTAGCAGACCCGCTCCGGCAGGGCGGCCCGCAGCGCGGGGACGGGCGGGCGGTCGTAGCGGTGCTCGGCGTCGTAGTCGTCCTCGATGACCAGCCCGCCCTCGGCGGCCCAGCGCAGCAGTTCGCGCCGGCGGTCGCCGCCGAGCACGACGCCGGTCGGGTACTGGTGGGCGGGGGTGAGCAGGACGGCCGGGGCGCCGGTGGCGCGCAGGGCGTCGACCCGGATGCCCTCGGCGTCGACCGGGACGGGCGGGGTGGCGGCCAGCCAGTGCGCGAGGTGCTGACGGGCGCCGAGCGAGCCCGGGTCCTCGACCGCGACCTCGCTGATGCCCGCCCGTTCGAGGGCCCGGCCGAGCAGGGCGAGGGCCTGGGCCGTCCCGGCGACGATCAGGATCTCGTCGGGGTCGGCGCGGACGCCCCGGTTGCGGGCGAGCCAGTGGGCGACGGCCCGGCGCAGGGCGGGGGTGCCGCGGATGTCGCCGTAGCCGAGGTCGTGGGCGGCGAGGCCGTCCAGGACGGCGCGTTCGGCGCGCAGCCAGGCGGCGCGGGGGAAGGCGGCGAGGTCGGGCACTCCGGGGGTCAGGTCGATCCGGGCGGGGGTGCCGCGCAGGAGGTCGAACACCTCGGGGTCGGGGTCGGCGCGGTAGAGGGCGGGCGCCGTACGCCCCGGGGAGGGCGCCGCGGGAGCGGGCGCGGGCGGGGCGGCGGGAGCCGGGCCCGCGACCACGACCGTGCCGCCCCGCCCGTGCCCGGTGACCTGCCCCTCCTCGGCCAGGCGCCGGTAGGCGTCGGTCACCACGCCCCGGGAGACGCCGAGTTCGGCCGCCAGGACCCGGCTGGCGGGCAGTCGGCTGCCGGCCGGGAGCCGGCCGTCGGCGACGGCCTCGCGCAGCCGGCGGGTGAGCCAGTCGGTGAGGCCGCCGGGCGGGGCGTCGGCGGAGTCGAGCTGGAGGAAGTCGGCACCGGCCTCTTTGGACCTGTCCGATGCGACGGCTTTGGACCTGTTCACCGGACCATAGTGGCGCCAGGGTGGGGCCATGACCACGAAAACGGCTCGGCCCGAGCACCCGACCTACGTCCACGGCTACTCGGACACCGAGGCGCGACGCCTCGGCGACCAGGCCGACACCCTCGTCGAGCTGCTGCACGCGGACACGGCGTACCCGGCGGGCAGCCGGGTCCTGGAGGCGGGGTGCGGGGTGGGGGCGCAGACGGTGCACCTGCTGGCCGCCAGTCCGGGCGTCCTGCTGACGGCGGCGGACCTCTCGGCCGAGTCCCTGGCGCAGGCCCGCGCCCGGGTGGCGGAGCAGGCGCCCGCCGCGGACGTCGTCTGGCACCACGGCGACCTGCACCGGCTGCCGTTCCCGGACGGCGCGTTCGACCACGTCTTCCTCTGCTTCGTGCTGGAGCACCTGCCCGATCCGGCGGCCGGGCTGGCCGCGCTGCGCCGGGTGCTGCGTCCGGGCGGGACGATCACGGTGATCGAGGGCGACCACGGTTCGGCCTTCTTCCACCCGGAGACCCCGGCGGCCCGGCGCACCGTCGACCACCTGGTCCGGCTGCAGGCCGACGGGGGCGGCGACGGCCTGCTCGGCCGCCGCCTCCACCCGCTGCTCACGGCGGCCGGGTTCACCGGGGTGACGGTCCGGCCGCGCACGGTCTACGCCGACGGCGGCCGCCCGGCGCTCGCGGAGGGCTTCACCCTCAGGACCTTCGTCGCCATGGTCGAGGCCGTCCGCGCGGAGGCCCTGGCCGCCGGGCTGACCACCCCGGAGGACTTCGACCGGGGCATCGCCGACCTGCGCCGCACGGCCGGGCCGGAGGGGACCTTCCACTACACCTTCTTCAAGGCGGTCGCGGTCAACCCGTGAGGGGCGCCCCCTACTCCTCGCCGTCCCCCAGGGCCGCCAGAAGGGTGCGCATGGCGTCGACCAGGGCGGCCGTCCGGGCGTCGTCCAGCCCCTCCAGCAGGCCGACCTCGGTGGCGAGGTGGGCGGGCAGCGCGCGCTCGATCAGGGCGTGGCCCTCGGGGGTGAGGGCGACCTCACGGCTGCGGCCGTCCTGGTCACTGCGGGTCCGGGTGACCAGGCCGCGGGCTTCCAGCCGGTCGAGGCGTTGGGTGATGGCGCCGGAGGTGACCATGGCGGACTGCATCAGGCCGGTGGGGGTGAGCCGGTACGGCGGGCCGCTGCGCTTCAGGGTGGCCAGGACGTCGAAGGAGGCGGCGTCCAGGCCGTGCTCGGCGAAGGTGCGGTTGAGTGCCGCGTCCACGACGCGGTAGAGGCGCTTGAGCCGGCCGAACACCTCCATCGGGGAGACGTCCAGGTCGGGACGCTCGGCGGCCCACTGCGCGACTACGCGGTCCACATGATCTGCCACGGCTCCAGGGTAGGCGATCGCGCCCGGATTCCTTAGCAGTGAGGTAACTGTGAGCCACATCACCGGTCCGAACGGACGAAGAATGTCTTAGCGCTGAGATACATTGGCTTAGTGCTAAGACATCGCCTCGCCATCGTGCTGGTGACGGCCCTCGCCCCCGCCGTCTGGGGGACGACCTACCTCGTCACCACCGAGCTCCTCCCGCCCCACCGTCCGCTCCTCGCCGCCGTCCTCCGCTGCCTGCCCGCCGGGCTGCTGCTGATCGCCCTCACCCGCCGACTGCCGCAGGGCACCTGGTGGTGGCGCTCGCTGGTCCTCGGCGCACTCAACATCGGGGCGTTCCAGGCCCTCCTCTTCATCGCCGCCTACCGCCTGCCCGGCGGCATCGCGGCCACCGTCGGCGCCGTCGGGCCGCTGATCACCGCCGGCCTCTCCGCCGCGGTCCTCGGCGACCGGCTCACCCTGCGCACCGTGCTGTCCGGCATCGCGGGTGTGGCGGGCGTGAGCCTGCTGGTCCTGCGGGCCGGCGCGAAGCTGGACGCGCTCGGGGTGGCCGCCGCGCTCGGCGGCGCGGTGGTCATGTCCGCCGGCGTCGTCCTCTCCAAGCGCTGGGTGTCCCCCGCGCCGCTGCTCGCCACCACCGGCTGGCAACTCACCGCCGGCGGGCTGATGCTGGTGCCGGTCGCGCTGCTCACCGAGGGTGCGCCGCCGACCCACTACAGCGCCGCCAACCTGCTCGGCTACACCTACCTGTGCCTGATCGGCGCGGCCCTCACCTACGCGCTCTGGTTCCGCGGGCTCCAGGCGCTGACCCCGACCTCGGTCTCCTTCCTCGCCCTGCTCAGCCCGGTGGTCGCCACCGCGCTCGGCTGGCTGGCCCTCGGACAGGACCTCAGCCCGCTGCAGGCCCTCGGCGCGCTGGTCGTGCTCGGCTCGCTGGCCGCCGCCCAGAGCCAGCGGCCCGGCACCGCCAAGCAGCCCGAGCCGGATTCGGTGGCCCACCCGGCCACCACACCGTCCGTACGCGAGAACGCCTGACCCCGCACCCGTCGCGGACATCCCGGTCCGCGTTCCACACCACGCACCACGCATCAATTCCGAGGAGAACCCCCATGCGCATCACCGTGTTCGGCGCCACCGGCAACGTCGGCGGCCGGGTCGTGGCCGAGGCGACCGCCCGCGGCCACGAGGTCACCGCCGTCGTACGGGACCCGGCCAAGCCGCACGGCCTGCCGGCCACCGTCACCCTCGTGGTCGGCGACGCCCGCAACCCCGAGGACGTCGCCCGGATAGCCGCCGGGCAGGACGTGCTGGTCACCGCCACCCGCCCGGCGCCCGGCAGCGAGCACGAACTGGCCCTCGCCACGAAGGGGTTGCTGACGGGCGTGGCCGGTACGGGCGTGCGGCTGCTGGCGGTCGGCGGCGCGGGCAGCCTCGCCGTCCCGGGCGCCGGCGGGATGACCCTGGTCGAGGACCCCGGCTTCCCCGCCGCGATCCGTCCGATCGCACTGGCCTGCACCGAGCAGTACGAGGCCTACCGCGCGGCCGGCGCCGAGGTCGACTGGACCTACCTGAGCCCCGCCGCGCTGCTCGAACCGGGCGTGCGCACCGGCCGGTTCCGGCTCGGACGGGACGAACTGCTGGTGGACGCCGACGGCAACTCGGCGATCTCCATGGAGGACCTGGCCGTCGCGCTCCTCGACGAGGTCGAGACGCCCGCGCACCGCCGTGCCCGCTTCACCGTGGGCTACTGACCGGCCGCGGCGGCCTCGACGGGGGTGAGGCCGCCGCGGTCCGCACCGGTCGGACGCTGGAGCCCCCGCCCCGGCGGGGGTGTACCCAGCACCACCCCGAAGACTGATGCGGGCATGATCGATCGTCAGGTCGGGGTCGGACAGGATCGATCCCGTGACGAACACCGCAGACACCGCAGACACCGCAGACACCACAGGCGCCGCAGCAGCCGTCGCGGACACGACCGCGGCCGCCCGGGCCGCCGCCACCGCACCCCGCGCCCGGCGCGTCGCCCTCGTCGCGGCCGCCGCCGTCCTCGCCGGACTGGCCCTGCCCGCCACCGCCGGTGCCGACACCGCCCGCGACCCGGGCGACGCCGACCCGGCACCCGCCCGCTACACCCGCCAGATCCTGAACTGGCAGCCCTGCGCCACCCAGCCCGCCCTGGACTGCGCGACCATGGCCGCCCCGCGCGACTGGCACCACCCCGGCGTCGGGGCCGACCTGACCATCGCCGTCTCCCGGCACCGCGCCACCGACCCGGCCGAGCGCAAGGGCACCCTGCTGATGGCGGCCGGCGGCCCCGGCGGCACCGGCCTGCTGCGCCCGGCCGGGCTGGCCAAGGCGGCGCCGGCCGTCGGCGCCGCGTACGACATCGTGGGCTTCGACCAGCGCGGGGTCGGGCAGAGCACCAAGGCGGTGTGCCAGACCCCGGCGGAGTTCCAGGAGTTCCTGGCCGGCGACTACCGCGACCGGTCCCCCGCCGCGATCGACCGTGTCCTCACCAACTCCAAGAAGCTGGCCGCGAGTTGCCAGGAGCGCAGCGGCGACCTGATCCCCTACCTGAACACCGAGCAGACCGCCCACGACATCGACCTGTTCCGCTCCCTGCTCGGCGAGCGCAAGATCAGCTACTACGGCCCGTCCTACGCCACGATGATCGGCGCCTACTACGGGACGCTCTTCCCGCACCGGGTGGAGCGGATGGTGCTGGACAGCAACATCGGCTTCGACGGCACCTGGGAGACGTTCCAGCTGGGCCAGCCGATGAGCTTCCAGCGCCGCTTCGACGAGGACTTCGTGCCCTGGCTGGCCGCCCGGGACGCCACCTACCACTGGGGCTCGACCCCGGAGCAGGTCCGGGCGCACTGGGAGCGGCGGCGGGCCGCCCTGCACGACTCGCCCATCGTCGAGGGCCCGCTGACGATCGGCCCGAACCAGCTGGACAACCTGGCGATCTCGGCGATCTACTCGGCGTCCCACTTCCCCGACCTGGCCGGGCTGCTGACCACCCTCGACACCTGGCAGACCGCCGACGCCGCCACCAGGACGGCGGCCGCGACGGCGTTCAACAGCTACCTCAGCCCCGAGTTCCTCGCCGAGTTCTTCGCGGTGACCTGCTCCGACACCCCGTGGACCAAGGACCTGGACACCTGGGTGAAGCGCGGCGCGGAGAACACCGCCCGGCTGCCGCTGGTCGGCTCCCGGACGCTGGCGTTCGGCGCGGTCTGCGCCTCCTGGCCGGTCGCCCCGGCGCCCAAGGTCAAGGTCACCGGTGCCCACCTGCCGACCACACTGATGCTCAACTCGGTGCACGACCCGGCCACGTACTACGAGGCGGCGCTCGGCGCCCACCGCGCGCTGCGCGGCTCGCGGCTGGTCACCGTCACCGGGAACGGCGACCATGGCCAGTACCCCGGGGCCGACTCCTGTGTCAGTGACGTCGTCGAGCGCTACCTGCTCGACGACGAGGCGCCCGCCCGCGACCTCACCTGCGCCTCACCGCAGACCAGTTGAGGCAGCGGCCGGTCAGCTGCTGCGGAGCCGGTCAACGCTCGGGCCGGGAAACCCTCGGGCCGGTCAGCCCTCGGGCCGGTCAGCCCTCGGGCCGGTCAGCCCTTGGGCCGGGCCCGCAGCTTGGACCGGAGCCAGGAGAGCCCGACGGCCAGCCCGGCGAAACCGCCGACGGCGAGCTTGATCCCGCCCTTGGCGACGATCCAGCCGATCCACGGGACGCTCCACCCCAGCCAGTGGAACACGGCCAGCAGCACCGCCGCACCGCACAGCGCGGCCAGCACGGTGACCACGACGGCGGCGGTCCGCGAGAGCTCCTGCGGGCCGTCGGCGTCGGCGTTCACCTCGGCACCGGCGCTCGCCTCGGCACCGCCCGTGCCCTCGGAGCTCTGCTTCACCACGTCGTTCGTACCCCCCTCGTTCATAGGGGTGATGATACGACCTCAGCGCCGAGCGTGATGGGTGTCGCCGACGTACTCGCCGGTCTCCCCGTCCGGGAAGCTGACGGCCATGGTGACGCGGTACTCGTGGACGTCCTCGCGGTGCCCCGGCACCCGGGCCCAGGCCAGCGAGTGCACCTCGGCCTCGGGGGCCTGCCGGCACCAGGCGGCCGCCTCCTCCAGGGCGCGGGCGGCCGACGGTCCGGTGCACACCACGGCGGTGTACGCGGCGACCGCGACGTCCCCGCCGGTGCGACAGGTGCGCGACACCGCCCGGACGGCGGCGGCGGCCTGGGTCAGGTCACGGGCCAGGTCCTCCACGACCCGAGGGGGTGCCGGCAGGACGACCGCTCCCTCGACGACGGTCTCCGGCAGGTTCGCGCTCACGGGCTGGACCTCCATCCGCATCATCACGCGGCACAGCATGCCGGGCGGCGATTCCTGGCATGCCCACTTTCACCAGAACGTCACCCGTCCAGGGCCGAGTTGGGGACGCGCTCTGGCGTGCACGGGCCCGTCCTGCTAGAGGGGTCGTCCGGTGCGCCGGGCGTTCCGGCAGGTCAGAGGGGGCGGCCGTGGGCGCCCTCGGGAGCCCGAAACGCCGCGCACGTACCACCCCCGCGCTCCGAACCGCCGTCCGGGGCCCGGGGCTGCCGTCCCACCGCCGTTGGAGCCTTGGTCGACTCCGCGTACCGGAACGGGAGCTGCCGCCGGCCCCGGGGGCCGGGAACCGCAGGCCGGGGCCCGGCTCGAGGGCCCGCGGAGCGCCCGCACCCCCGCTGAAGTGCCGAGTTAACCCCTCGGTGGGCGCCGGGCCGCCTCCCGGTCACCCTGTCCCTGTCAGATCGTCGTGATACTAATCGTGCTGGTGGCGGATGCCGTCACCAGGTGGGCGGGCACCACGCGGGCGCGACGCAGGCACGACACGGGCATGACGCGGGCACGATGACGAGGGCTCAACCGTTCCGGGAACGTCCGGACGGCAAGGGGAGGGGACACGGATGACGGCGAGGTTCGGCAGCACCCAGGGCGGGCGCAGGCTCCGGATCGGAAAGCGGGTCACGGGTACGGCGGCGGCCTTCGCCGCACTGGCCGCGCTGACCGGGTCACAGGTGACGGGCCTCGGGCTCGCGCCGGTCGCGGCCGCCGACACCGGCCCGGCGAACGGCACCACCACCCAGGGCAGCGACCGCTACCAGACCGCCGCCTCCCCGTTCGGCACCCCCGCTCCCGGCGTCCCCACTCCCGGCATCCCCGGCGGCGGCCTCCCGGCCGACGGCGGCGGCACCGTCCAGCTGCCCCAGCCGCCCGGCGCGCTGCCCGGCGCGCCGGACGCCGGCCCGTTCGCGGCCACCGGGCCCGCACTGCCCGCCACCGTGCTCGCCGCCTACCGCCAGGCCGAGACCTCGCTCGCCCAGCGCACCCCCGGCTGCCACCTGCCCTGGCAGCTGCTGGCCGCGATCGGCCAGGTCGAGTCCGGCCAGGCCAACGGCGGCCGGGTGGACGCCGCCGGCACCACCCTCACCCCGATCCTCGGCCCGGCGCTGGACGGCAACGGCTTCGCCGCGATAGCCGACACCGACGGCGGCCGCTACGACGGCGACTCCCGCTGGGACCGCGCCGTCGGGCCGATGCAGTTCATCCCGTCCACCTGGGCCTCCTGGGGCGTGGACGCCAACGGCGACGGCAAGGCCGACCCGAACAACGTCTTCGACGCCGCCGAGTCCGCCGGCCGCTACCTGTGCGCGGGCGGCCGCGACCTCGCCGACCCGGCGCAGCTCGACCGGGCGGTGCTCAGCTACAACCAGTCGGGCGAGTACCTGCGGACGGTCCGCAACTGGATGGCGCACTACGGCAGCGGCACGGTCACCACCGTCCCGAACCGCCCGGGCCCCTCGGTCCCGTCCCCCTCGCTGCCCTCGCCGTACCTCCCGGTCGGCGGCGGCACGACGGGCGGCGGCCCGACGGACACCGGCGCGACCGCGACGCCGACGCCCACCCAGCAGCCGACCACACCCGCCACGCCGACCGGCTCGCCCTCGCCGACGGCCGAGCCGACGACGCCCCCGAGCCCCACCACGACGCCCACGCCCACCGGTTCGCCCTCGCCGACCGCGCAGCCGACGACGACGCCGACCGGCACGCCCAGCAGCACCCCCACGGCGACGCCGACCACCACGCCCACCGGCACCCCGACCGGCACGCCCACGGCCTGCCCGGACCCGACGGCCACCCCCACCGGCACGCCCACCGGCACGCCGTCCGGCACCCCCACGGGCACGCCCACCCCGACGGGCTCCCCGTCCCCCGCCGCCACGCCCACCGGCACCCCGACGGCGACGCCCACCACCGCCCCGGGCTGCCCGACCCCCGCCCCGACGGCCACCGGCACCCCGAGCGCCGCGCCCGGCGGTGCGACCCCGGCCCCCTCCCTCTCGCCTTCGGCGGCCCCGAAGAAGTGATCCGAGGGCACGACACGACGGAGGCGCGGTTCCGCATCGGGAACCGCGCCTCCGTCGTGTCGCACCAGGGTCGGAGCAAGGAACGAACCCCCGGTGCCCGGCCCGCGTCGGCAGCCGTGCACCGCCGCCGCGCTCAGAGGTGCTTGACGAGCTCCGGCATCAGGTCCTGGAAGGTCCGCCCGCTGGCCGGCTGGCCGATCGCGGTCATCTGCCAGCCGGTCTCCGTGCGCTGCACCTTGGCCATGATCTGCGCGGTGTACGGGCCGCCGCCGGTGAGCGTGTAGCGGGCCAGCTCGGCACCGGTGGTCTCGTCCACGAGCCGGCAGAACGCCGCCTCGACCTCCTGGAAGGTCTGGCCGGTGAAGGAGTTGACGGTGAAGAGGATCTGGTCGACCTCGGACGACACCTTCGTCAGGTCGACCGTGATCGACTCGTCGTCGGCCGCCTCGCCCGCGCCGCCGACCAGGTTGTCCCCGCTGTGTCGCACCGAGCCGTCGTTGCTGGTGAGGTGCTGGAAGAAGACCACGTCCACGGGCCGCCCCTGGGCGAACAGCACGGCGGACGCGTCCAGGTCGATCTCCCCGCCGACGGCGAGCAGCTTGGCGAAGAACCCCTTGCGCTGCGCCGCCTTCCAGCCGAGGCCCATCCGCACCACGCTCAGCTGTCCACCGCCCGGCTTCTCCAGGCTGATCTTCTGTCCCTTGGCCAGCGAAACGCTCATCGTGCCCTCCTCGTTCTGCCACCGCCCGCGTGCCGCGAATCTACAGCACTGTAGAAACCTATGATCATCCGACGGCGTCCTGGGAGCACCCCTACCCCGCACTCGCCCGCCCCGCACCCCCGGACGGCACGAAGCCCCTCGCGGGCTCAGTCGGCAGGCCGCTCCAGCCGGACCAGCGCGTCCACCGCGACGCGGCCGCCGCCCCCGCGCCCATCCCCGCCCCCGCCCTTGTGCCCCGGCTCCCCGCCGACCGTACGGTGCACCCGCTCGGCGCGGACGGTGTGCAGCCCGAGGTCCGCGAGGTCGGCCAGGACGTCCTCCGGGGTGAACAGCACGGCCGGGTCCTGCGGGCCGCCGACGCCCTCGGTGAGGTTGCTCAGGTCGTGGCCGACGACCAGCAGGGTGCCGCCCGGGGCCAGCGCGCGGGCGGCGCGGCGCAGCGCGGTCCGGCGGTCCCCGGCGGGGAGCTGCAGGTAGGCGACCAGGACGAGGTCGTAACCGGCGGCGGGAGCCTCCAGGGCGCGGGCGTCGCCGTGGCGCCAGGTGAGGCGGTCGGCGACCTCGTCGGGCAGGTCGGCGGTGAGCCGTTCGGCGCGTTCCAGGGCGACGGCGGAGAAGTCCAGCCCGGTGACCTCCCAGCCCCGGGCGGCCAACCAGATGGCGTTGCGGCCCTCGCCCGCGGCCAGGTCGAGGGCGTGGCCGGAAGCATGGCCGGTCAGTTCACGGACCACCCACTGGTTGGGCGCGGTGCCCCACACCAGTTCTCTCGCGGCGTAGCGGTCGTCCCAGTCCCGGCTGTCCATCGCGCCTCCTCCGTTCGACGTTCGTTCGACGATTGTTCGACGGGGCCCGCCCGTCCCGGTCAACCTACCGGCCGCCGCGGCCCGGGCCCGGAACGGCCCGGCGGACGGACACCCTTGACGGCGCATATTGGTCCAGTCCAATCTGTTCAGTCGTGACGTGCCCGGGTCCGGTCACCCGCCGCGTCCGCGCACGCCCGTCAGCACGCGTCACCCGCCCCCGCGCCCCCACCGCGCCCGGGCCGGCTCCCCACGGCCCGTCCGGGCCACCGCACCGCCGGAACCCCCACACATCCGGAGGACCCACCGCATGCACGACCGCGTCCTGCCCGCACGGCCCGACCGCTCCACCGAGGAGCGCACCGGGCGCCGGGCCACCCACCGCAGAAGAGCCACCGCACTGGCCCTCGCCGCCACGCTCACCACCAGCGGCGCCGCCCTCGCCCTCACCTTCGGCCCCGCCTCCGCCGCCCCGGTCAACCTGCTGGCCAACGGCGACTTCGAGACCGGCACCCTGTCCGGCTGGACCTGCGCCAACGGCTCGGTGGTCACCACCCCGGCGCACGGCGGCACCCACGCGCTCAGCGGCGCGGCCTCGGCCTCCGACACCGCCCAGTGCCAGCAGACCGTCACCGTCCGGCCCAGCACCACGTACACCCTGGCCGGCTGGGTGCAGGGCAGCTACGTCTACCTGGGCGCCACCGGGACCGGCGTCAACGCCTCGGCCTGGACGCCCGGCGGCACCGGCTGGAACCAGCTGAGCAGCACCTTCACCACCGGTGCCACCACCACCTCCGTCACCGTCTTCACCCACGGCTGGTACGGCACCGGCGCGTACTACGCGGACGACCTCACGCTGACCGGCCCGGCCGGGCCCACCTCGTCCACCAGCCCGACGGCCACCTCCAGTCCCACGGCCACCTCCAGTCCGACCGCCACCGGCAGCCCGACCGCCACCGGCAGCCCGACGGCGACCCCCAGCCCGACCGGCACTCCCACCACCGGCACCCCGACGCCCACCGGCACCCCGATGCCCACGGGCACCGCGAGCGGCCCGGCCGGGGACGGCAAGGTCACCACCCCGACCGGCCTCGCGGTGACCAGGACCACCGCCGACGCCGTGGTGCTCACCTGGCAGCCGTCCACGCTCACCACCGGCGACGGCCCGGTGGCGTACAAGGTGTGGTCCAACGGGCAGCTGGTCGCCACCTCGATGGGCACCTCGGTCGCCGTCAGCTCCCTGCTGCCGGGCCGGAGCTACACCTTCAGCGTGCAGGGCTACTCGGGCGGCCACGCCTCGGCCCAGTCCGCGCCGGTGAGCACCACAACCGCCGCTGCGCCCGCCCAACGGCCCGTCCGCTCGGCCTACTTCGACCAGTGGGGCGTCTACGAGAACGCCTACTACCCGAAGTCCGTCGCCACCAGCGGCGCCGCGGCCAGGCTGGACCTCATCCACTACGCCTTCGCCAACATCGACCCGACCAGGTTCACCTGCTTCCAGGCGGTGAAGGCCTCCGACTCGGCCAACGAGTCCAATCCCGACGCCGGTGACGGCGCGGGCGACGCGTACGCCGACTACCAGGCCGACTTCAACCCCGGCACCAGCGTGGACGGCAGCGGCGACACCTGGGAGCAGCCGCTCAAGGGCAACTTCAACCAGCTGCGCCAGCTCAAGGCCAGGTACCCGAACCTGCGGTTCACCATCTCCATCGGCGGCTGGACGTACTCCAAGTACTTCTCCGACGCGGCGGCCACCGATGCCTCCCGGCAGAAGTTCGTCTCCTCCTGCGTCGACATGTTCCTCAAGGGGAACCTGCCGACCGGCGTCGCCGGCGACGCCTCGGGCGGCCCGGCCACGGCCGCGGGCATCTTCGACGGCATCGACCTCGACTGGGAGTACCCGGGCTCGGCCGGTGGCCACACCGGCAACCACTACTCCCCCGCCGACAAGCAGAACTTCACCCTGCTGCTCAAGGAGTTCCGCACCCAGCTGGACGCCCTCGGCGCCGCGCAGGGCAAGCGCTACCTGCTGACCGCCGCACTGCCCAGCGGCCAGGACAAGATCGCCCAGCTGGAGACCGACAGGATCGGCGCCTACCTGGACTACGCCGACGTGATGTCCTACGACATGCACGGCGCGTGGGACGCCAAGGGCCCGACCAACCACCAGGACCCGCTGCACGACAGCCCGGCCGACCCGACCACGCCGATCACCCCCGGCACCCGCAAGTACAACGTGGACACCACGGTCGCCGCGTACACCACCGGCCTGCCCGAGTACGGCATCCCCGGCGGCTTCCCGGCGAACAAGCTGGTGCTCGGCATCCCGTTCTACTGGCGCGGCTGGACCGGC
The DNA here is from genome assembly GCF_054601375.1 of Kitasatospora sp. Ki12. Lineage (NCBI taxonomy): Bacteria > Bacillati > Actinomycetota > Actinomycetes > Kitasatosporales > Streptomycetaceae > Kitasatospora > Kitasatospora sp. Ki12. The sequence continues at coordinate 364,668 of NZ_BAAIHT010000003.1, forward strand.
GTCCCGGCGGGCTCGAACTCCGGCCTCTACCAGAGCGCGACCGGCCCGACGGCCGCCAAGCCGCTGAGCCAGGAGGCCGGTCTGGCGGCCTGGAAGGAGCTCAACCCGACGGCGGCGCAGACCCACTGGGACCCGGTCACCGAGAGCAGCTGGGTCTACGACGGCACGAACTTCTGGACGGGCGACACCCCGCAGGCCGTCCAGGCCCGCGGCGCCTACGCCAGGAGCAAGGGGTTGGGCGGCCTGTTCGCCTTCTCCCTGGAGAACGACGACGCCTCCGGCAGCCTGCTCAACGCGATCGACGGCAGCCTGCGCTGACGGTCCGCGTCGGGTCGGACACTGCTGCTGATCCCCTCGACACCCCTCGATGCGTACACCGGGTACGAACCCCGACGATCCGGGCCGGATGATCCGACGATCATCTGCCCGGATCGACCCGGCGTGCGGCAGCGGCCCGACCCGTCCGCCGAGGTGCTCAGTCCTTGAGGTTGAGCATGGGGAACAGGTCCTGGAACGGCTGGGTGGTCACCGAGACGCTGCGGGCGAACGGGTTGTCGAAGTCCCAGATCATGAACAGCAGGAAGGCGATCAGCGAGCTGAAGCAGAGCGCCAGGACCAACTCCCTGGGCGTGCGCCGGATCTGCAGGGCGAACAGCATGCCGACGGTCACCACCGCGCCGCCGACCAGGCCGAACCAGACGATCCCCGGCATCGTCGGACCGGCGCTCTGGCCGCGGGCGTCGCGCGAGTTGGACGCCTGGCTGATCCGGTCCATGATCGGCTGGTAGGCCTGCGACTCCAGGTCGGAGGCCGGCGGCCGGGTGGCGACGTCCGTCTGCAGCTTCTGCAGCAGTTGGTCGCCCTTCTCGGTGACCTCGCCGTTCTTCTGCATGTAGTCCCACTCGGTGTTGACCACGTACGTGACGTAGGCGTCCACGTCGGCCCGGACCTGGTCGCGGAACTCGACCGGGTAGACCACCGCGCGGTCGCTCACCTCGCGCAGTGACTGCGCCTCGCGGAACAGGTCGTCCTGGGCGACGCCGCGCGCCTCCCAGACACCCGCGATGGCGAGACCGAGGACGATCGCGTAGACCACGCCGATCATCATCGTGATGTATTCGATGACGTCCGGGGTCTCGTCGGTGTTCTCCTCGACGGTGCTCACCCGGCGGTTCCTCAGCAGCACCACCGCCACCACGACGGCACAGGCCGACGCCATGGCGATGGTCAAAGCCACCCACTCGGACATGGGAACTCCTCTCTCTGGCTTGGCTTGTGACGGGACGGAAAGATCTGCGGGCGGTCCGGGCCCGGGGCCGGACCGGTGCCGGACCGGTGCCGGGCGCGGGACCCGACCGGTGCCGGGCGCAGGGCCCGACCAGCGGCGGGCGCGGGGCGGGCCCGGGGCCCGCGGCCGGTCAGGACCGGCTCGAACGGCCCCGACCGCTGCCGCCGCCACGGCCCGGACGCAGGGCCACCGCCGCGAGCACACCGGGCACCATGATCATCAGGACCGTGGTGGTCATCGGCATTCCCCCGTGGCGCTCCGGCGAGGCCATCGGCTTCGCCGCCGGGACGGGGAACACCGGACGCCCCGCCGGAGTCGGCCACAGCGGACTGTGGCGCACCGGGCTCGGTGAGGCCGCACTCGGGGGCGCCGGGCTCGGGGGCGCCGACACGACGGGCGGCGGCGGGTCCGGCACGGGAGCGGGCGGGACCGGAGCGGGCACCACGGGGGCCGGGACGGCGGGCGCTGCCTGGGGTGCCGGCGGCAGCGGTGCGGGCGCGGGTGGCGCCGGAGGCTGAGGCGCGGGCGACGCGGGCGGCGGGGTGGGCGGCGGCGTCGGGCTCGGCGTGCGGGTGGGTGTCGGAGTTGGCGTCGGGGTCGGGGTGGGTGTCGGAGTTGGCGTCGGGGTGGGCGTCGGCGTGCGGGTCGGTGTCGGCGTCGGGGTCGGAGACGGCGTCGGAGACGGCGTCGGGCAGTGGGGGTGGTGATGGTGGTGATGCCGGCCGTGACCGACCTGGACGTCCACATCCACGCCGACGTCGACTCCGCCGCCCGGTCCGATCGAGACGTCCGTCCCGGTGCAGACGCAGATGTCCACGCCCGGGCCGTGCGGGTGCCCTCCGCCGTGCTCGGCCCCCGCCGCGGTCGCGCCGGTGACCAGCGCGCACATCGCGACCACGCCGACCGCCGCGCCGATCAGTCGCGCCCTCCGCCCGGAGGCCGCCGTCCCACCGCCGTGCGGCGGTATCCGTCGGAACTGCCGACGCTGGGACATGGGCTCCACGCACCTCTCGGGTCGTCTGGGGGAACGGGACTGGCTCGGGTGGAACGGCCGCCGGGTCGAACGCCCACCGGGTCGTAAGGCCGCCACAGCGAAAGGCCGCCGGGGCAACCGGCGGAGAGGTCGACATCGGTCGACGGCCGATCGGCAATCGATTGGGTACGACCAGAAATGATCAGACACGATCAGGCGGACGGCCCGCCTCCGGGGGCGGACCGTCCGTCATCAGGTCAAACGATCTTCGCGCCGACCGGTTACGGCCCACGCTCGCTGTTCCGCGCGCTCAATCGGCTTCGACGGCGCGCTCGTTGGCGACCCTGCGCCCAGTGGGGGCGGCGCGCTCGGTCGCGACGACGCCCTCAGTGGCGGCGGTGCGCGATCTCCACGTTCTCCAGCACACCGACCGCGTCCGGCACCAGGATCGCGGCCGAGTAGTAGGCGCTGACCAGGTACGAGATGATCGCCTTCTCGTCGATCCCCATGAAGCGGACCGAGAGCGAGGGCTGGTACTCGTCCGGGAGGCCGGTCTGGTGCAGGCCGATGACGCCCTGGTTGTCCTCACCGGTACGGATCACCAGGATCGAGCTCGTGTTCTCCTTGGTGACCGGGATCTTGTTGCAGGGCAGGATCGGTACCCCGCGCCAGGCCGGCACCTGCTGCCCGCCGAGGTCGACGTGGGTGGGGTACAGGCCCCGGGCGTTGAACTCGCGGCCGATCGCGGCGATGGTCCGAGGGTGGGCGAGCAGGTAGTCGGGGTCACGGCGGCGGCTGAGCAGCTCGTCCAGGTCGTCCGGGGTGGGCGGGCCGGAGTGGGTCTGGATCCGCTGGTCGAAGTCGGCGTTGTGGAGCAGGCCGAACTCCGGGTTGTTGACGATCTCGTGCTCCTGCCGCTCGCGCAGGGCCTCGATGGTCAGCCGGAGCTGGTGCTCGGTCTGGTTCATCGGCTGGTTGTAGAGGTCGGCGACGCGGGTGTGGATCTTGAGCACGGTCTGCGCGACGCTCAGCTCGTACTCGCGCGGCTTGAGCTCGTAGTCCACGAAGGCGCCGGGCAGCTCGAACTCGCCGTGGTGGCCCGCCGACATGGCGATCTCGGCCTCGCCGCGCTCGTTCTGGGCCTGCAGCGGCAGGGCCAGGAAGGCCTGCAGGTGCTCCTGCAGGCTCGGCGCGTTGTCCCGGATCGCGGCGAAGTCCGCCCGGGTCAGGGTGAGGGCGACACCGGAGGTGGCGGTCTTGGCGGTGAAGTCCCAGGCCGCGTCCGGGTTCAGCAGCGCGTCGTCGCCGAAGCGGTCGCCGTCCGCGGCCACGCCGATCTCGGTCTCGTCACCGTACTTGCCGGTGCCCACCAGGTTGACCCTGCCGTGGGCGATCAGGAAGATCCGGTCGGCGGCCTCGCCCTGGGTGGTGAGGACCTCGCCGGGGCCGAAGTCCAGCTGCTGGCAGCGGTCGGCCAGCGCGGTGAGCACCTCGTCGTCCTCGTAACCGCGCAGCAGGGCCAACTCGCCCAGCTCGCCCGGGATCACCCGGACCTGCGAGCCGGTCTTGATGAACTCAACCACGCCGTTGCCGACGGAGTAGGTGAGCCGTCGGTTGACCCGGTAGGCGCCACCGGCGGCCTGCACCCAGGGGAGCACCTTGAGCAGCCAGCGGGAGGTGATCTCCTGCATCTGCGGTGCGGACTTGGTCGTGGTGGCAAGGTTGCGGGCAGCTGCCGTCGCAAGGCTCTGCTGCTTGACCTGCTCTGTCTCCGGGCTCGTGTCCACGGGCATCGGCAGGGTCTCCATTCCTGTGGTCGGGTCACGCGGCCAGGGCCATCGGGCCGCCCTGGGCGCTTGCCGTGACGGATCATCAGATCCGCAGGCTGGTGGGGGCGTCGGCTACGTGTCGCGAATGCGGCCACCGTTCACCCGGCGGCCCATCCGGAACCCTAGATCACCAGGACCCGGCCAAGGCCGTACGGACGCCCAGTACCCCCCGATAGGGTGAATCTCGCCCGGTCCGCTTCCATCGGCACCACAAGGTGTGGAACACGCGTTCGCGACTGCGATCCCCGTACCGGCACGGGCCTTCGGGCGTCCTCCACCACCCCGCGACACCCCTCGGGGAGGCCCGGAGCCCGGCGCCCGGCGTCAACCCGGCACACCGGTCGGACGGTTCGAAGGCGCCCCCGGACGGTACCGCACGTGGTCGAACCGATCGGAGCGATCGGAGCGGCCGGATCGGTCGGGACGGCTGAACGGACCCTGCCGAGGCGCCCGAAGACCTACGCCCCCGGTCCGACGGCCGGGCCTCGCCCAGGGTGTTCAGACCGACGGCGGCAGGATGGCGCAGAGTGCCTCGACCGCCGCCGCGTAGGCGTGGTCGGGCGGCGTGGCGTAGCCGACCACCAGGCCGTCCACGGCGGGCATGGCCGCCGGGTCGATCTCCGGGTGCCGGAAGTCGGCGAGGCCGTCGACGGCCAGGCCCCGGTAGGCGGCGGCCTTCAGCACCGAGCGCTCGGTGCCCGGCTCCAGCCGCAGCACCGCGTGCAGACCGGCCGCGATGCCGGACACCTCGACGTGCGGGGCGCTCGCCGCGAGCGCGGCCACCAGCTGGTCGCGGCGGTCCCGGTAGCGGCGGCGCATCCGGCGCACGTGCCGGTCGTAGCCGCCGGAGTCGATGAACTCGGCGAGGGTCAGCTGGTCCAACGCGCTGGCCCAGCCCTCGCGTTCGCCCTTGGCGGCGAGCACCCGGTCGACCAGGTGGTCCGGCAGCACCATCCAGCCGAGGCGCAGCGCCGGGGTGAGGCTCTTGCTGGTGCTGCCGAGGTAGACCACCCGCTCGGGGTCGAGCCCCTGGACGGCGCCGACCGGCTGGCGGTCGTAGCGGAACTCGCCGTCGTAGTCGTCCTCCAGGATCAGTCCGCCGCGCCCGCGCGCCCAGTCGACCACGGCGGCGCGCCGGCCCGGGTGCAGCGGGCCGCCGGTCGGGAACTGGTGGGCGGGGGTGAGCAGGGCCGTACGGACGTCCCGGTGCCGGGCCAACTCGTCGACGAGGGCGCCCTGTTCGTCGATCGGCAGCGGAACCGCGGTGACCCCGGCGGCGGCCAGCAGCCCGCGGTGGAAGCCCAGCCCGTACGCCTCGACGGCCAGCGGGCCGTTCTCGGCGGGCGGCAGCACGGGCCGCGCGCCGTCGAAGAGCAGCCGCAGCGCGTGGGCGAAGCCGGAGCAGATCACGATCCGGTCCGGGTCGGTGCGCACCCCCCGGGCGCGGGCCAGGTAGTCGGCGAGGACGGTGCGCAGCTCGCGCCGGCCCTGCGGATCGCCGGGGCCGAAGGCCTCGTTGGGCGCGACGGTGAGTGCCCGGCGGGCGGCGGCCAGCCAGCCGGTGCGGGGGAAGGAGGAGGCGTCGGGCTGGCCCTGACGCAGGTCGTGCCGGGGACCGGGGCGGGGCGAGGGCCGGCGGGCCCGGGCGGGCGGGACGGGTTCGGCGCGTTCGGCGACGGTGGTGCCGGAGCCCTGGCGGGCGGTCAGCCAGCCCTCGGCGACGAGTTCGGCGTAGGCCTCGGCGGCGGTGTTGCGGGCCAGGCCGAGATCGGTGGCGAGCGCGCGGTACGGCGGAAGCCGGGTGCCGGGTGCCAGTCTCCCGCTGCGGATCGCCTCGCGCAGCGCCGTCATCAGCGCGGCACGGCGGCCGCCGGTGGCGGGGAGGTCGAGGTGAAGGTCGTTTCCGGTCGGGCCAGCGGGCTCGGAGGGGTGCGTGCCCCGCGTCTCCGTCATGTTCACGCACCCTACCCGCCGCCCCGACCGCGCCCTGCGGGTGCCCCGCCACCGCCCCCGGGGCGCCCGGGCGGCGACCGAAGGACGGGACGGGTGCACAAGAGGGGTGTACGTACCGAGGGGCCGCGCGGGTCAGGGGACGACGGTCACCGGCCAGCGGCCCGCCTTCACCAGCCGGACCGCCACCGATCCGATCACCTTGTGCCCGGCCTGCTCGGAGACCCCGACCACCACGGCGTCCGCGCGCAGCTCGTCCGCGAGCTTGGCCAGCCCGCCGTACGGGTCGCCGCGCATGGTCAGGAAGCGCCAGTCCACCTTCCACACCTCACGGACCCGCTGCTCGGCGTCGCGCAGGGCGGCCAGCAGCTCGTCGGCGATCTCCTGGGTGGTCTCCTCCACCGCGGCCCCGGCCAGCGCGGTCGCGGCACCGAGGATCGGCTGGACGTAGGCCACCGCGAGGACGGCGCCCTGCCGGCGGGCCTGTCCAGCGGCGTAGGCGGTGGCGCGCCAGGAGGAGTCGGAGCCGTCCAGCCCCACCAGGATCACCTTGGGCCCGTCGGTCCCCAGCTCGAAGCCGCTGGGCGCGGCGGCGACCTCGTGGTCCCCGGCTCCGGTGGCTCCTCCCGGGTTGGGCCCTCCCCGATTGGCCCCTCCCGTGCCGGTCCCTCCCGCGGCGGCGTCCGCCGCTCCCGCGCCCGCCGTGTCCGCCGCATCGCTCTCGTTGCTCATGCGCCCGAGGCTATGCCCGGCACCGTGCGTGAGTGCGGGGGGCACTCCGGGTGAGCCCTGTGGCGCGGGCCACCCGGAGCCACGTCGGGCCGGACGGATTCGGCACCGGCCGCTCGGTGATCGTGACGCGCTGTCGACGATGTGCGCGGCCTCACACGGCTTCGGGAGTGGTGCGGGCCACTTCCGGGGGGATTTTGATCTTGGAAATAGGTGCAAATCAGGCGAAATCTGCACAATTCCTTGATCCTTACCTCCGGTAACAGGCCGCTGACGTGCCTAAACCTTCGAATCCTTGAAACGGCCACCACCTCCCCCGTAACTTCGAACCCGTTGCACCGAGCGATCCGCTCCGGACGGGCCTCACCGCCCACCGAGTCGGCACGGTGCCGGACCACGCGAGCGACGTGTCCCCGAAACCTGCGGCCTTCCGAAGGCCTGGTTCCGCGTGCTCGCAGCCCCCTCCGAAAGGAAATTCATGACCTTCCGTAACGAGACTGCCGCTGCCACCACCACTGCCACCCCGAAGCGCCGCAACCGCGTCCGGATGGCTCTGATGGCCGGGGCGCTCACCGCCCTCCCGGTGGCCGGCCTCGTCACGGCCACCAGCGCCTCCGCCGCGCCGGCCACCGTCTGGGACAAGGTCGCCTCCTGCGAGGCCACCGGTAACTGGGCCATCAACTCCGGCAACGGCTTCTACGGCGGCCTGCAGTTCACCTCCAGCACCTGGGCGGCCTTCGGCGGCACCTCCTTCGCCCCGCGCGCCGACCTGGCCACCAAGGACCAGCAGATCTCCGTCGGCGAGAAGGTCCTCGCGGCCCAGGGCCCGGGCGCCTGGCCGGTCTGCTCCGTCAAGGCCGGTCTGAGCAAGTAAGACCCCCACGAAGCCGCCGCACCCCTGCCGGGTGCGGCGGCTTCGTCGTGTCTCCACGCGGGGGCGAGCCCCGGACGGGCAGGACCGGCCGGATCAGTCCGACCCGCTGCCGGCCCCGGCCCGACCGGCGAGCCCGACGACCAGGACGCACGGCACCAGCAGCAGGGCGAAGACCGCCGTGTACGCGCCGGCGCCCCCGCTCCCGCCCCCGCCCCCGCCCGCGGCCAGGCACAGGTTGAAGAGGGCGGAGCTCACACCCATCACCACCACCTGGCCGAGGTTCTGCGCGGTCTGCATCTCGCCGCCGGTCCGGCCCTGGCGGCCGGGCGGGCTGTGGGCGATGGAGAGCAGGGTCATGCTCGGCGCCGCGACCCCCATGCCCGCCGCCGCCACCACCAGCGCGGCACCGGCCGTCACGGCGGGTGACCCCGGCAGGGTGCCGACGCCCGCGATCAGCACCGCCAGGACGCACACCCCCATCCCGCCCGCCAGCACCCGGTGCCGTGCCCGGTGCTCCAGCAGGTGCCCCTGCACCCAGTTCGCCGCCGCCCAGACGACGGCCGCGCCGGTGAAGGCCAGCCCGGTCACCGCGGCCGGGACCTCACGGACGGTGTCCAGGAGCAGCGGGACGAAGGCCTCCAGCGTGAAGTACGCGCCCGAGGACAGCCCGCGCAGCAGTACGGTCGCGGGCAGTCCGCAGGCCGCCCGCCCGGTGCCGCCCGGCAGCAGCCGGGGGGCGAAGGCGCCCAGCAGCCCGAGCCCGACGAGGGCCGCCGCCAGACGGCCCGGGTCCCAGCCGGACACCCCGTACTGGGCGAGCGCCGCACCCCCGCTCACCGCCGCCGCGACGGCCAGCGGCGGACGGGCGGCGGTCTCCGCCAACCCTTCCGCCCCTTCCGCCCCTTCCGCCCCCGCGGCACCGGGGCGGCGCAGCAGCGGCAGCACGGCCACGATCGGCAGGACGGTGATCGCCGCGAGCCCGAGGAACACCGCCCGCCAGGACCACCACCCCGCCACCAGCCCGGCCAGCGGCGGGCCGACCAGCGAGGGCACGATCCAGCAGGTGCTCATCAGTGACAGCGCGTGCGCCCGCAGCCGCCCGGGGTAGGCCCGCGCGATGGCGGTGGTGATGGCCACCGCCGTCATCCCGGCCGCGATGCCGTCCAGGAACCGCCCGGCGGCGAGCTGCCAGACGGTGGTGCTCGTCCCGGACACCACCAGGGTCGCCACCCCGAGCAGGATCCCCGCCACCAGCGGACGCCGCGCACCCGCCCGGTCCGCCCAACTCCCGCCCAGCACACCGCCGAACAGGCTGGCCGCCGTGAAGCAGCCGGCGACCAGCGGGTAGAGCGCCACCCCGTCGAGGTCGCTCACGGCCGCCGGCAGCGTGGGCACCACGGCCAGGGCGGCGAACCCGGTCAGGAACATCACCGCCGCGAACCCCGCCGTGGCGGCGGCGTACGGCCACGCGTACAGGCTCGCGGCGGCCTCCGGCCCGGGGGCTCCGGGGTGTTCGGCGCGTCCAAGGTGTCCGGCTTGTCCGGCGCGCTCCGGCGCCCGGTCAGACATCAGCAGTCACGGGCCCCCAAGCTACGCGCGACAGCCCCGGGCGCACCAGGGGTTTCAGCTACGAGGTCCAGACCAATTCGGGTTCAGGCGGGCCGGGGCGGGAGCGGCAGCGGAAGGGCGGGCAGGCCGTCGATGCTGGTGCCGACGAGCGGCTTGCCCTCGCAGTAGGCGCCGAACTCCGTCTCGCCCTTGCGCTCGAAGTACTGGGCGTGCAGGTCGCGGTCGCCGCGGTAGTCCATGAACGGCACCGCGTAGCCGCACGAGTCGCTCACCCGCTCCGCCCTGACCAGCACGATCGCCCGCAGGGCCGACCCGTCGGCGTCCGGGGCGAAGTGGCCGAGCAGCTCGGCGAAGCGCGGGTCGTCACGGAAGACCGGCTCGCCCCGGCCGTGCACCCGGACCACGGTGGGCGGGCCCTCGAAGGAGCACCACATCAGGGTGATCCGGCCGTTCTCCCGCAGGTGGGCCACGGTCTCGGCCTGCGAGCCGCCGAAGTCCAGGTAGGCGAGGGTGAGTTCGTCGATCACCGCGAGGGTGCCGGAGCGGCCCTTGGGCGAGAGGTTGACGTGCCCGTCGGCGGCCAGCGGGGCCGTCGCGACGAAGTAGACCGGCTGGCTCTCGATGAACCGGCGGAGCCGGCCCTCGATGCGTTCGTACTGCTTTCCCATGTGCGCGATTGTGCCCGCATCTCGGCTGGCAAGAAAGAAAAATCCAGCTCATGAGACATCCCCGACGGCCGGCGGACCGCCTAGGATAATCCGTGCACATGTCACCCGCCCGGCCGAGCACGGGAGTTGAGATGGCCCGCAGCACCCTCCTGACGACCGCACCCGGGATGGTCCTCGGCACGCCCGCGCCGCCGCTGCGCCGCTACGTCCTCGGCTACCGCGGCTACCGGCTGGACCTGCGGCAGCCGCGCCGCCGGCTGGAGGTGCCCACGGACGTGGTCACCGTGGCGCTCGCCTTCGAGGGCACGATGCGCCTCGTCGACGCCGTCGCCCCCGCGGCCGCCGCCTCCTTCGGCTCGGTCGCGGCCGGGCTGCGCCGCACCGCGACGATCGCCGAACACTCCGGCGTCCTGCACGGATTGGCGGTCTCGCTCACCCCGCGCGGCGCCTACCGGGCGTTCGGCCCGCTGGCCGGCGACCTCGGCGGGCAGTGGGCCGAGGCCGGGGACGTCCTGGGCCCGCGGCTGCGGGCGCTGACCGACCGGCTGGCCGACACCCCGAGCTGGCCGGCCCGGTTCGCCATGCTCGACGGGTACTTCGCCGCACTGTTCGCGTACGGCCCGGACTGGGACCCCTCCGTCCGCTGGGCCTGGCACCAACTCCGGCGCTCCCACGGGCAGGTGCCGGTCCCCGCCCTGGTCGAGGGCACCGGGTGGAGCCGCCGCCGGCTCGAACTGCGCTTCCGCGAACACCTCGGAGTCGCCCCCAAACAGGCCGCCGGGATCCTCCGGCTCCAGCGCACCCTGGCCCTCCTGGCCGCCGGCCCGGACCGCCCCGCCGGCGCCGACCTCGCCGCGCTCTGCGGCTACTACGACCAGTCCCACCTCGACCGCAGCTTCCGCGGCATGGTCGGCTGCTCCCCCCGCGCGTTCCTGGCCTCCCGCGACACCGCCGCCGCCCTCCCCGACCCCACCGACCGCGTCGCGGGCCGGGTGACCAGCGCCGTCCTCGACGCCGGCGCCGCCTAGGAACCGGGCGCCACAGGGGCGGCCGGGTCCGTGCGGGCCGTTCGGGGTCGGGCCGTCGACTCCCGGCAGCCGGCCGGGTGCGCATTTGTACAAGACGTGCGGCGGCCCCGTCCGGCACCGTCGAAGGACCCGGCCGGTACGGGGGGCCGGCCGGTCACGGCGGTGGGGACGGGGCCGGGGCTCGGGGCGGGACGCCGGCCGAGCCCGGTCACTGCTTCATGTAGACGCCGTCCATGAAGTCGATGATCTGCTGGTCGGTCAGCCGCTGGCCGTCGCGGTGGCCCATCGCCAGGTCCGCCTCGCTGATCATGCCCACCAGCCGCTCTCCGTCGATCACCGGGATGCGCCGGATCTGGTGCTGCTCCATCTTGCGCAGCACCGCGTCCATGCTGTCGTCGGCGCGCACGCAGTGCAGGTGGCCGGAGAGCTCCATGGCGGTCATCGCGGCCGGGTCCTTGCCCTCCGCGATACATCGCAGCACGATGTCGCGGTCGGTGATGATGCCCTTCAGCTTCTGGTCGTCGCCGCAGATCGGCAGCGCGCCCACGTTCTTGTCGCGCATCATCCTGGCGGCGTCCGCGAGGGTCTGGTGGGCGCCGATGCACTGGGCGCCGGTGTGCATGATGTCTCGGGCAGTGGTCACGAGGACTCCTTCGTCGGTGGTTCCCCCCGTGTCCCCCCGGACGGTGCGCCCCCACGCGCCCGACACGGCGCGGGCTGGGTGACCGCGCCCTCACCATAAGCAACACCGTGCCCGCCCGCGACCGCGCCGGGGACCCGCCCGGCCGCACGCCGCGCACCGTCCGCCCCGCCCCGCACGCCCCGCCCCGCACGCTCCGCACCATCCGCCAGGCACCGCCGGGAGCGGGAGCACCGATACTGGGAGGGTGACCACGGATACCGGGGAACCCGGCGCCGGGACCGTCGACGAGGCCGTCCTGGCCAGGCCCGCGACCGCGCTGCGTCCGTACGTGGCCTGGTACTCCGGCTACCGGCAGCGCGGCCTCGCCCCCGCGGTGCACCGCGGCCTGCCCTCCCCGTACCTGACCTTCATCCTCACCCTGGACGAGCCGCTGGTGATCGCCGGGCACCCCGACCCGGCGCAGCCGCCCGGGAGCTACCCGACCCTGCTCGGCGGCCTGCACACCGCCCCCGCGCTGATCACCCACGACGGTGCGCAGTCCGGGGTGCAGATCGCCGTGCACCCGCTCGCCGCGCGGACGCTGTTCGGGCTGCCCGCCGGGGAGTTGGCCGGGATCGACCTGCCCGCCGACGAGGTGCTCACCCGGCTGGACCCGTACCTGCGGGAGCGGCTGCAGGCCGCACCCGGCTGGGCGGAGCGGTTCACGGCCCTGGACGGGGCGCTGCTGCGGGCCGCCCGGCCGTCCGGGCGGGTGCCGCCGGAGGTCGGCTGGGCCTGGCGGGCGCTGCGGCGCAGCGGCGGCGCGCTGCCGGTGGCGGAGCTGGCCCGGGAGACCGGCTGGAGCGCCCGGCACCTGCAGGAGCGGTTCCGCCGGGAGACCGGGCTGACCCCGAAGGCCGCCGCCCGGGTGATCCGCTTCGACCGGGCCCGGCACCTGCTGGCCGCCACCGACGCGCCGCCCCGGCTGGCCGAACTGGCCGTGCGCTGCGGTTACTTCGACCAGGCGCACCTGGCCCGGGAGTTTCGCGCGCTGGCCGGGGCCGCGCCGAGCACCTGGCTGGCGGCGGAGGGGCCGGAGGCGGCGAAGTTCCGAAACGTCCAAGGCGGGGAGGTCGGGGCGGCCGCAGAGTGGGAGGCGTAGCGGAACCCCGCACACCGCCGGCGCTCCCGCGCCCGTCCCGAGGAGAGAGAGCCATGGACGCCACCGAGACCCCCGCCCCGCAGGTCTGGCCCAGCCTGCGCGCCACCGACGCCCGGGCGCTGATCCGCTTCCTGGTCGAGGCCTTCGGCTTCCAGGAGGTCGTCGCCTACGGTGAGGGCGATTTCGTCGCCCACGCCGAACTGGCCTGGCCCGAGGGCGGCGGTGTGATGCTCGGCTCCGGCCGCGAGACGCCGGACGGCGCCGCGCCCTGGGCGGGCAAGCCGGGCGGCTTCACCGCGTACGTGGTCACCGCCGAGCCGGACGCCGTGCACGCCCGCGCGCTGGCCGCCGGCGCCGAGATCACCACCGCGCCGCACGAGACCGAGTACGGCTCGCGGGACTTCGCCGCCGCCGACCCGGAGGGCAACCGCTGGTACTTCGGCACCTACCCGGGCGCGCCCCGGCCGGTCGCGCGGTGAGCCCGGTGCCCTCGCCGGGTCCCGCACCCGTTCCCCCGCCGGGGTCCACGCCCGGGTCCACGCCGGTGGAGCGGCTGCGGGCGCTCTGCCTGGCGCTGCCGGAGGCCGAGGAGCGGGTCAGCCACGGGGAGCCGAGCTGGTTCGCGGGCTCCGGCCGCCGGGCCCGGATGTTCGTGATGCTCTCCGACCACCACCACGACGACCGCCTCGGCTGCTGGTGCGCGGCGCCCGGCGGCGCGCAGGAACGGCTGACCGGCGAGGACCCCGCGCGCTACTACCGCCCGCCGTACGTCGGCCACCGGGGCTGGCTCGGCGTGTACCTGGACGGGCCGGCGCCGGACTGGGCCCGGATCGAGGGCCTGGTCGCGGACGCCCACGCCCTGGTCGGCCCGGGGCTCTGACCGGCGGTCCGGGGCTCTGACCAGGGCCCGGGGCGCCGGCCCCGGCCCCGGGCGCCCGCCGCCGAACCGGGGCAGACTGACAGCGGGGGCCACCCACCGGAGGCTTCGGAGACGGACCGTGCCGCAGATGACGGTGGACGGGCGCACCCTCGCGCTCTCCCACCTCGACAAGGTGTACTACCCGCGCACCGGCACCCTCAAGGGCGACGTGCTGCGCTACTACGCCGCCGTCCACGCCGCCCTGCTGCCCCACCTGCGCGACCGCCCGGTCTCCTTCCTGCGCTGCCCGGACGGCGTCGAGGCGCAGTCCTTCGTCGCCAAGAACCCGCCCCCGGGCACCCCGGACTGGGTGCGCACCGTCGACGTCCCCAGCAACACCGGCGAGCTGCGGCAGGTGGTCCTGGAGGACGGCGCGGCGCTGCTCTCCGTCGCCAACCTGGGCTGCCTGGAGCTGCACGTCCCGCAGTGGCACGCGGCAGCGCCCGCGCTAGCCGACCGGCTGGTCCTCGACCTCGACCCCGGCGAGGGCGCGGACGTCCTCACCTGCCGGACGGTCGCGCTGCTGCTGCGCGACCGCCTGGCGGCGGACGGCCTCACCGCCTGGGTGAAGACCTCCGGTTCCAAGGGCCTGCACCTGCTGGTCCCGATCGAGCCCACGCCCAGCGCCAGGGTCTCCGCCTACGCGAAGGCGCTGGCCGCCACCCTGGAGGCCGAGCACCCCGAACTGGCCGTGCACACCATGGCCAAGGCCCGGCGCCACGGCCGGGTGCTGGTCGACTGGTCGCAGAACAACGCCAAGAAGACCACCGCCGCGCCGTACACCCTGCGGGCCCGGCCGCGGCCGACGGTCTCCACCCCGCTGTCCTGGGCGGAGCTGGAGCGGGCGGGCGACGAGCGGGAGCTGACCTTCACCCTCACCGATGTGCCCGACCGGCTGGCCGCCGACGGCGACCTGTTCGCCCCGCTGCTGGACCCGGAGCGGGCCCGGCCACTGCCCGCCGCACCCCCGGCACCGACGGCACTCCCGGCACCCCCGACACCGACGGCTCCGAAAGCTCCGACGTCTCGGGCAGCTCCGACGTCTCGGGCAGCTCCGGCAGCGCACGGGCGGGTGCGCGGGCCGCGCCCGGTCCTGGAGCCGCCGGTCGAGGTGATGCGCCCCGCCGCCGTCACCGCCGTCCCGCCCGCGGACGGCCTGGGCGGCGGTGGCGTGCAGTACGAACTGAAGCTGGACGGGTTCCGCTGCGTCGCCTTCGCCCGCGGCGACCGCCCGCCGTTCCTGCAGTCCCGCACCGGCCGCGACCTCTCCCCCGAGTTCCCGCCGATCGCCGCCGCCGTCGCCCGGCTCCCCGAGGGCCTGGTCCTGGACGCCGAACTGGTCGCCTGGCGCGGCGGCCGGTTCGCCTTCGGCGAGCTGCTGCGCACCCGCCGGGCCCGCGCCGCCAGCCCGGAGGTGGCCCTCGGCCTGATCGCCTTCGACCTGCTGGCGCTGCCCGGCCGCGACCTCCGCCGGCTCCCGCTCACCGACCGCCGGCGCCTGCTGCTCGCCGCCCTCGCCGACGTCCCGCCACCCGTCCAGCCGGTGCTGGCCACCACCGACCGGGCGGAGGCACTGGAGTGGATGGCGCAGCTCGCCGACACGGGCGTGGAGGGCCTGGTCTGCAAGGCCGCCGCCTCCCCCTACCGCCCGCGCGGCGCCGGACACGCCTGGGTCAAGTACCGCCGGAGCGACACCCTCGACGCCACCGTCCGCGCCGTCACCGGCCCGGCGAACCGCCCGCATGCGCTGGTCCTCCAGCTCGACGACGGGCGGGTCTTCCTCACGACTCCCCGGCTCACCCCCGTCCAGGCCCGTGAGGTCGCCGGACTCGCCGGCCCCCTGCTCGGCCCGCCCGCCACCGACCCCGACCACGGCCCCGTCCACCCCCTCAACGGCCCCCTGCGCGCCGAGCTCACCCTGACCGGCCGCCCGCCAACCGCCACCTTCGTCCGTCTCCGGGGCGACTGACACCACCCGCCGACGGCCCGCTGTCGGCGCCCACTGCCGGCGCCGACTGTCGGTGGCCGCCCGTAGGATCCGCGCCATGACCGTACGTGACCACCGCGCCGAGGCCGCCGCCGCGCTGCGGGAGCGCGGGCCGACCCTGATCGCCCGGCTGCGCTCGGCCGACCACGCCGACGAGGCGGAGGGAGACGCCCTGCTCGACGAACTCATCGCGCTCTACCCGTACTACCCGCACTGGGCCGACCTGCTCTTCTGGCACACCCCGGACGCGACGGACGAGGAGGTGCTGCGCACGGCGCTCACCCACCGGCCGATCGCGCTCTGAAGCACGCTCCGAAGCCGATCACGCCCCTGAAACCGATCACGCTTCGAAGCCCGGTCCTACCAGGGCCACTTCCGCCGCTTCGTCGTCGCGTGGGCGAACTCCGTGACGAACGCGTCCTCGAACAGCGGCAGGTCGTCCGGCTTGCGGCTGGTCACCAGGACGCCGGAGCCGTCGTGGCAGACGTGCACCGGCTCGTCGACCCAGTGGGCGCCGGCGTTGACCAGGTCGGTGCGCAGGCTGGGCCAGGAGGTGACGGTCCGGCCGCGGACGGCATCGGCCTCGATCAGCGTCCAGGCGGCGTGGCAGATCGCCGCGACCGGACGGCCCGCGGCGCAGAAGCCGTGCACGAAGGCCACCGCCGGACGGTCCAGGCGCAGCCGGTCCGGGTTGGCGACGCCGCCGGGGAGGACCAGTCCGTCGTAGTCGGCCGGATCGGCCCCGGCGACCGTGACGTCCACCGCGAAGGTGTCGCCCAGGGCGCGGTGCCGGACGGCCTGGACCCGCCCCTCGGCGGTGGACAGCAGGCGCGGGGTGCCGCCGGACTCGGCGACCGCCTGCCAGGGTGAGGTCAGTTCGACCTGCTCGACGCCGTACGGCGCGACCAGGAAGGCGATCGTCCGGCCGGTGAGCGTGGTGGCCGGCCAGCGCTTGGTGAGCGGCCGGGGCATGGGTCGCTGCCGCTCAGCGCGGACGGAGCGCGGCCAGGTCGACCGCGGCGGGCGGGGCGGAGCTGAGCCTGGCCCGCGGACAGTCGAGGTGGACGGCGCGGACCAGGTGGTCGACCCGGGCGACCAGGCCCACCGGGACGAGCACCCGGGTGCCCGGCACCCAGGGCTCGGCGTCGACGAGCAGGCGGTCCCCGGTGTCCTGCTCGACCCGGCCGACCGGGCCGTCGGTCGCCAGCACCTCGTACCCGACCAGGCCGAGGTCGGCGGCGGGGTGCGAACCCGGGCGGTGCTCCCACAGATCGGTGCTCATGGCGCTACGCCTCCGGCCGGTCCCAGGGCCGCCGTTCGCGGCGCTCGGGGTGCTCCTCCGGCTCGGCGACGACGGCCCGCCCCGACCGGGAGGCGCTCCGGCGGCGCAGCAGCTCCGAGGTGGCCACGGCCGCCGACACGGTGGCCGCCCAGACCACGCCGAGCGCGACCAGCACGGCCGTGTTCGGGGTCCGCACGCCCACCCCGAGACAGATCGCCGTCATCACCAGGGCGGTCAGCACCACTCCGGCCGTCACCCGGCGCCCGACGGCACGGAGCACGCGCCGGAGCCGGCCGGGCCGTTTGGCGCCCATCGTGCTCAACTTCCGGTCGAGCTTCGTGTCCTGGCGCAGATCGGACTCGATCTCCTCGAGGAGCCGCCGCTCCCATCCGCTCAAAGCGGGTCCGTCCATCTCGGTCACCTCCGACACTTCCGGTGACGTGCTCGCACCCGGGCGGTTCCCGGTACGGGCCGGCGCTAACCGTTCCGGGGACCACCTGTTCCGGCTCCCACGGGTCCGAAGGCCCGGGGACGGGCGAGCAGGCTGTCGTCCAGGACGTGCAGCAGGGCGGCGGCGTCGCGGTGGACCTCGGCCGCACCCGCCGCCCGCAGCTCCGGGCCGGCGTCGCCGCCGGTCTCCAGGGCGACGCACGGCACCCCGGCCCGCCGCGCCGCCCGCACCTCGCGCACGCTCCCGGCGACGGCCACGGCGTGCGGGGGCCCGCCGTCCACCAGCGCCAGGGCGGCCCTCAGCGGGTCTCCCCCGGGATCCGCCACGGTCAGGGCAGGGGCCCCGACGGGCCCGGGCCCGGTCAGCACGACCGTCCAGCCCCGGGCGGCGCACTCGCGCAGCAGCTCGGCACCGCCCGGCAGCGCGGGCCGCCAGTCCGTACCGAAGAGAGCCGCCGAGATCACCGTCATGGCCACCGCTTCCGTTCGCAGGCCACGCACCGTACGCGCCCTTCCAGACTAGGGCCTGTCCGCGAACTCCCGCCTGCGGGCGGACGCTCCGCCGTCCTCCGGCCGGGAGCCGCCCCCACCCTCCGGCCGACCCGCGGTGGCGAAAACGGCTTGGCGGCCGCTCGCGGCGCCGGGATACTCCGGGAGTCCGTGGGCGGGGGGAGAGTGTGTGGCGGTGTTCGCGTGCGCCGGGTGCGGTGCCGGGCTGAGCGTTCCGGTGGCGCGGGTGGCGCTGCCGGCCCATGCGTTCCGGAGCGGTGGCGAGCGCTACCTGCCGCCGGTGCTGCCGACGGGGGCGTACGCCGTCGACCTTGAACCGCACGGACCGCCGTTCCGGCGGTGGGCCGAGGTCGGAGCGGGGGAGGCGGCCGCGCGCGGGGTGTACGCGCCGGTGCCCCACGTGTCCTTCGGTGCGCCCGGCCGGATCCTGCTCGCGCCCGGTGACACCTGCGGCACCGTCCTGATCCCCGTGCGCTGCGACGGCTGCTGCGGCTCGGACGGCGGGGTCGGCCCGAACCTGGCCTGCGCCCGCTGCGGGCGGGAGGTCGGCACCCGGATCGACGACTGTTACCGGTGGCAGGCGGTGTGGCTGGAGCCGGGCGCGGTGCGCGAGCTGCCCGTCGAGGGGCCTGGCCGGCCGCCCGGGGACGGCTGGACGGTGACCGGTCTGCCGCCGGTCGAGCCGCTCGGCTGGTGGAGCGACCAGTGGTCCGCCGCGGTCGGCACGGCGCTGGCGCACCTGCTGGCGGCCTCGGCGGGCGGGCCGCTGGTGCTGCCCGACGGCCTGGTCACCGCGGTCTTCGGCCGGGTGCCGGCCTCCGTCCTGCCGAGTCCGCTCGCCGCGGGCGCCCCGGCCCGGACGGTCGCCCTGGTCGGCCCCGGCCTCGACCCCCGACCGGGACCGGGACCGGGTACGGGACCGGGTCGGGCGCCGGACATCGCGCTGGTCCCCCGGCACCCCTGGACCGGCGAGACCTGGCAGCCCTCCGGCGGCGCGGTGCCCGTCCCGCTGGACGCCGAGGTGTGGACGTACCTGGCCGCTCCCGAGATCGCGTCCACGACCCGCCTGCCCGAGGGCGTCGAACGCGACGACCCGCTCCCGCTGCGGCCGAACCGGCTGTTCCAGCCGGACCGGTGGCTGCTCCTGGACCGCCTGGCACGCCTGCCCGCCGTCCGCGAACCGTGGTTGCGCGCGGTCTACGACCGACTCGCGGCCGACGTCCCGGGCTTCCACCTCTGACGTTCCGTCATGCGACGGTGGGCACGCCCGCGTTGGCGAGGACCTCCCGGGCCGGCAGCGCGACGCTCGCGGCGGCGGTGAGACCGGTGGCCTCCAGGTGGGCGTCCGCGATCCGCAGGCCGGCCGCGTACCCGGCGAAGTCCGGCAGCCCCACCGGCTCGCAGCCCATGAGGCGTGCCGTCGCGTCGCCGTAGACGTACGGGGGCAGGTTCCGCATCCCGGCCACGTCGATCCCGGCGGTGACCTTCCGGCAGGCGTGCTCCAGCTCGGCGCCGGTCAGCGTCGTCGACCACGGGCCGAGGGCCTGTTCGCCGGCCAGCTCCCGGACGAAGGCCTCGGCCAGCCCTTCGGCGACGACCTGCTCGCCGACGGTGACGGTCATCGGATTCCAGGCCACGTTGGCGTAGCGCACGTTGTGGTGGAGCTCGTGGGCCGCCGCGTGGCCGATCTTGGCCAGGGCGGTCTCGGTCGGCCACATGAGCAGCTGGATCGCGCCCGGGAAGCCGCCCATGCCGAAGTAGCCGCGGTTGCGGACGGTCAGGTGCTCGTCGTCGGGGTCGCCGAGCACCACGACGACGTGCACCGTGTCGGCGTGCGCGACGCCGGGCACCGCGCCGTCGATCCGCTCCCACGCGGCGGCGAGCGAGTCCTCGACCCGCTGCCAGACCCCGGCGTCCCGCATCCGGCGCACGGCGGCCGGGTACCGCGGGTCCTCGCGTTCGAGCCGGAAGCCGCTGCCCATCCGGTGCATCGCGACCAGGTCGGCCTCCCCCGTCACCGCGGCCATCACGCCCTCCATCGGGCGGTACAACTCCCGCAGGGCGTCCGGCCGCTCCTCCACCGGAAGCCGGAGCAGTTCGAGCATGGCGCTCGCCGTGTCATGAACGATGATCTTCATGCCACGGACGCTAGGTCCTCCCGCTACGTGAGGGTCAAGCGGACCGGCCCGGCTCGGGGAAGGGGTCCGAGGCGAGGCGGGCGTGGAGGTGTTCGTCCTGGTAGTCGCGGCCCTCGAAGCGCCAGGAGGCGCGCAGCGTCCCCTCGTGGGGGAAGCCGGCGCGTTCGGCGACCCGGCAGGACGGGTCGTTGCCGACGGCGTGGAACAGCTCGATGCGGCGGGCTCCGGCGGTCTCCACGGCCCAGCGGGTGACGGCGGTGGCGGCGCGGGTGGCGAGGCCGCGGCCGCGGGCGGCGGTGAGCAGCCAGTAGCCGACCATCGCGATGCCGTCGGCCCGGTTGCTCCAGCGCAGGAAGGCGTTGCCGAGGAGGGCGCCGCCGGGGGCGTCGGTGATGGCGAAGGCGGCCATGGTGCCGTCGGCCCAGTGGGCGTCGCAGCGGTCCAGGTAGGCCTCGGCGGCGGCCGGGTCGGTGGAGTCGAGCGGGTTCCAGCGGGCGATCTCCGGGTCCGTCGAGGCGGCGACGAGCGCGGGCACGATGCCGCCGGGGACGTCGAGGGCGCGCCCCCAGGGCCGCAGCAGGGCGTCGCCGAGGTCGATCACGGCGCGGCGGAACACCCGCTGGTCGACGGCGGGTTCACTGGTGGTGGTCATGCCGTCTTCCTATCCCCGGTCCCCCGCGCCCGCCAGCGATTTATCCCGTCGGCGCCCGGCGAGCCCGGTCGGGGCCCGGTCGGCGTCCGGTTGGGGGCCCGGTCGGCGTCCGGTGACCGCGCGGGGCGGGTGCACCGGACGCCACCGCCGGAGGGGCCGGGTCAGATCCGGGCCAGGTAGCCGTTGTCCACCAGCCAGAGCACGTTCAGCTTGGCCGGGCCGCCGGGCACCAGGGTGGTGTCGAGCTGGTACTGCAGGCCCCACCCGGGCTGGTTGAACCAGGGCGCGATCGGGCCGGCGTGCACCTTGAAGGGCTTGACCACCTTGTAGTCGTGGTAGTTGCAGGCGGCCGCCGGGTTGCCGTCCAGGTTCTGCGGCGGGATCGCGCGGTTGGCGTAGGGCAGGCCCTCGGGGGCGAGGAAGGCGCCGTACTCGCTGCCGTAGCGGTCGATGTTCTGGTTGGGGTAGAGGGTGATGTCGAACTCGACCGGGCTGCCGTCGGGCAGGGTGACGTAGCCGTCGGCGGGCGGGTACTTCCAGCCGCCCTTGCCGCCGTTGGCGGCCGCGTCGTAGTAGGTCGCCAGGAAGTCCTGGTCGCTCGCGCCGCCGGTGCGCTGGTAGCCGACCAGTTGGCGGCCGACCCGGCCGGCGGTCGGGAGGTCCTGCGGGCCGAGGCGGGCGTCGTCGTGCCGGAAGGCGGCGGAGCACTGGTCGGCGGGGGTGCCCGTCGCCCCGGCGGTGGCGGCCGGGGCGGCTGCGGCGGCCGGGAGGCTCGGGGCGAGTACGGCGGCGGCCGCGGCGAGGGGCGCGGCGAGCAGGCGAAGGCGAAGGCGCACGGTGTCTCCGTCGATCGGGTCAGCGGTCGAGAACGGAGCCACGGGGGTGTGTTTCGCTCACCCTCCGTGGCTGGTTCGACACCAGGCAATCGGATCATCTGATGATTCGTCAACATGATCCGAACGACAGCCGGTCGTACTCCGCCCTTTCGGCCAAACCCGGGACACCGCGACCGCCCACCCGCGAGGATGAACGGTCCGGCCCCCTCAGCGGCCCGGGGCGACCCGCCCGATCAGGTGGAGCAGCCGGTCGAGGGAGTCCTTCGAGTTGGGCTCGGTGAGGTTGACCATGAGCCGGAACGCCACCTTCAGCAGCGCCGGGTGGCCCAGCCCGGCGCCACCGGCGGCGCCGAGCAGCTTGGGGCGGCCGAGCAGGTCGGCGGCCAGCCGGCCGAGCGCGAAGTACCCGGCGTAGGCGGAGCGCAGCGCCTGCGGGTAGGCGCGCAGGGCGAGCTCCCGGCCGCGGTCGGTGCGGCGGGCGAGGGCCTGGACGATCGTCTCGGCGGCGTAGCGGCCGGATTCCATCGCGTAGGCGATGCCCTCGCCGGTGCCCGGGCTGACCGTGCCGCCCGCGTCGCCGACCAGCAACAGGCCGTCCGCGTAGTGGGGTTGCCGGTTGAGGCCCATCGGGAGGGCGGCGCCGCGGATCGGCTCGGTGACGCCCTCGGGGGTGTAGCCGTACTCGGGCGGCAGGTCCTCGCACCAGTGGCGCAGCAGTTCCCGCCAGTCCACGTCGACCTTGGCGGTGTCGAGGACGCCGAGGCCCACGTTGGCGGTGCCGTCGCCCATGCCGAACACCCAGGCGTAGCCGGGCAGGAGGCGCCGGGCCGGGTCGTTCGGGTCGCGCAGGTCGAGCCAGGCCTCCAGGTAGCGGTCCTCGTGGCGCGGGGTGGTGAAGTAGGTCCGGTAGGCGACGCCCATCGCGCGGTCGGCGCGACGGTAGCGCTTCATCGCGACGGAGAGCCGGGTGGAGTTGCCGTCGGCGGCGACCACGATCGGGGCCCGGTAGGCGACGGGCTTGCGGTCCTCGCCCAGTTTGGCCGTGACGCCGGTGATCCGGCCGGTCCGTTCGTCGACCAACGGACCCGCCACATTGGCGCGTTCGACGAGCCGGGCGCCGTAGGAGGCGGCCTTCCGGGCGAGCAGCTGGTCGAAGTCGGCGCGGCGGCGGACCAGCCCGTAACCGGGGAAGGCGGACAGCTCGGGCCAGTCGAACTCGATCGAGCGCCGACCGGCGATCAGCCGCAGGCCGCGGTTGTGCAGCCAGCCGGCCTCCTCGGAGACGTCGATGCCGAGGTCCGTCAGCTGCTTGACGACGCGCGGGGTGAGCCCGTCCCCGCAGACCTTCTCGCGCGGGAAGGCGGACTTCTCCAGGAGGAGGACGTCCAGGCCGGTGCGGGCCAGGTGGGCGGCGGCGGTGGAGCCGGCCGGGCCGGCACCGACCACGATGACGTCGGCGCTCTCCTCGGCGGTCTGCTCTGGGCCGGGCATCGCTCTCTCCCACGGGTCGGATCGGCTGCTCACGCAGCGGAATCGGCGGACTGGGCGGTTCCAGACGGACGATAGAGAAACCTGGCACCCGCCCGCCGCCCCGACACGCAGGCCGCCCCCGATGACCGGTCAATACCGGCCACCTCCGCCGCCTGGGTTCACCCGCCGGGTCGGGTAACGGAGTTGACCGCCGCCACCCTCGCCACCGGGTGCACCACACACGAAACCATGACAACAGGGTGATCGGATCGTTGTAACGAACTCATCGGACCAACCCACCACAACGTCACATTCCGGCCAAACTTCCCTTGCGTCACGTTTCCCACTGCGGGAACTTTTGAGCCCCTCCCGTCGCACGGCACCGGCCCCCACCGAACGTCCGACCCGAGGCTCCCTCCCACCGCGCAGGCTCGTCCCCGCCTGCCGTACCCGATGGATCGCCCATGCACATCCGTTCCACCGCCGCGCGCTCCCTGGTGGCCGTCCCGACCGCCGCCGCCCTGATGCTGCTCGCCCCCGCCGCCGCTCACGCCGTCGCCGGCGGCGGCGGCAAGGGCGGTGCTCCCGGCAACAACGGCACCGTCAAGATCCACGACTCCGCCACCGGCCAGGAGGACGTCCGCAACGAGCCCAAGGTCTGCACCTTCTACCTGGACTCCTTCGGCTTCGACGCCAACCAGGACGTCATCTGGGCGATCACCACCGTCGGTGGCGGCCCCAACGAGAAGCTCGTCGCGTACGGCGACATCCCGGTCGACGGCCACGGCCACGTCCGCACCGAGGACATCCACCTGCCGGACGGCCACTACAAGCTGTACTGGCAGTCCGTCGAGCTGGTCGACGGCGAGCTGCCGGAGGACACCAAGCTCAACAACCCCAAGCACAAGGTCTTCAAGGTCGACTGCGGCGGCGAGACCCCGGCCCCGACCGGCAAGCCCTCCCCGACCGTGAAGCCGACCCCGGCCAAGACGCCGTCGCACGGCCCGACCTCCGTGCCGACCACGCCGTCGCACAGCCCGTCGGCGCCGGCCACGCCCTCGGCCACGCCGTCCGCCCCGGTCACGCCGAGCGCGAGCACCAGCACCAAGCCGTCGGAGACCCCGAGCGCCACGCCCACCACCCCGGCGGCCACCACCCCGGCGACCGCCGAGCCGACCGTGGCCCCCACGGACGTCCCGAGCGCGGGCCCGTCGACCCCGCCGACCGCCACCGTGCCGGTGCACACCCCGACCACGGAGACCCCGGTCAACCCGGACGCGCCGCTGCCGCTGCCCACCAAGGTCAGCGTCCCGACGCCGATCCCGGGCGCCGCGTCGGACGGCAAGAAGCTGGCCAGCACCGGTAGCGACGGCACCCTGCTGTACGCGGGCGCCGGCACCGCCCTGCTGGTCGCCGGCGCGGGCGCGGTGGTCTACACCCGCCGTCGCCGCACCACCTCCTGAGGCACCGCCTTCTGAGGCACCGGGCCCGTCCGGGGCGCTGACCCCGCCCCGGACACCCGCCCCGGGTACCCGCCGTGACTGAGCCACGGCACCACCGAGCCCCTGGACCCGCGAGCAGCAGCGGGCCCAGGGGCTCGTTGTCGTACCACGGCGCCCGCGTCCCCTGGGGTACGCGGCCGACGGCGCCGCCGTCCGACGATGCGGGCCCCGGTCACGGGGGTGGAACCGGGGCCCTCATCCCCTTCTACGGCCGGCCCGCCGTCCCGGGTTCACCACTGGCACCACCAAGCCCATCCGCCCGCCCCCGGACAAGCGCCCCCGCGCGGCCCCCGACCGGGTGCGGGGCGCGAGGGCGACCTCCCCGGCCGCCGCGCCCCGGGCCGCACGGGCCGACCGCCGCCGCTGCGGCGGGGCGTAGGGGGCGGGGCTCCGGTCGCCGGGCGGGGCCCCGCCCGGCCCCGGCCCGGGACGCCGTCGGCCTCCGGGAACGCCGGAAGCCCCTGGCCGCACGGGGGAACGGGCCAGGGGCTTCCACCGTGGACTACGGCCGGCCCGCCGTCACGGGTTCACCGCCAGGACCACGTACCCCGCCAGCACCGCCAGGTGCACCGCGCCCTGCAGCGGCGTCGCGCGGCGCGGGATCACCGTGAGGGTGCCCAGCACCACCGTCAGGGTCAGCAGCACCATGTGGGCGGGCTCCAGGCCGAGCACGAGCGGGCCGGACAGCCAGGTGGAGGCGATCGCGACCGCCGGGATGGTGAGGCCGATGCTGGCGAGCGCCGAGCCGAGGGCCAGGTTGAGGCTGGTCTGCACCCGGTTGCGGACGGCCGCGCGCAGCGCCGCGATGGTCTCCGGCAGCAGCACCATCAGGGCGATCACCACGCCGACGACGGCGTGCGGGAGTCCGGCGTCCTCCACCGCCTGCTCGATGGTCGGCGAGACGCCCTTGGCCAGGCCCACGACCGAGACCAGCGCGACGCCGAGCAGCAGCAGGCTGACCCCGGCGGCGCGGACGCTGGGCGGGCTCACGTGCTCCTCCTCGTCCATCACCCGCCCCTCGGGGGTGACGGCCAGGAAGTAGTCGCGGTGCCGGACGGTCTGGGTGGCCACGAACAGCCCGTAGACCACGAGCGAGGCGGTGGCCGCGTAGGTCAGCTGGGTGGTGGAGAACTGCGGGCCGGGCGAGCTGGTGGTGAAGGTCGGCAGCACCAGGCTGAGGGTCGCCAGGGTGGCGATGCAGGCGAGTGCGGCGCCGGTGCCCTCGGCGTTGAAGACGGCGGTGCGGTACTTGATCGCGGCGACCAGGATGGACAGGCCGAGGATGCCGTTGCAGGTGATCATCACGGCGGCGAACACGGTGTCCCGGGCGAGGGTGGAGGACTTGTCCCCGCCGTCGGCCATCAGGGTCACGATCAGCGCGACCTCGATCACGGTGACCGCCACCGCGAGCACCAGGGACCCGAAGGGCTCCCCCGACCAGTGGGCGATGACCTCGGCGTGGTGCACGGCGGACAGCACGGCGGCCACCAGGAAGCAGGCGACCACGCCCACCACCCAGCCGGGCAGGTCTTCGTGCCAGGTCAGGGCGAGGACGACGAACGACACCACCGGAACGACGACGGTCCATTGCGCGGCGGCCGCGCGGAGCTTCGTGATCATGCCGCCGAGGATCCCAGACCGGGGGCCCGCCACCCGGGTGCCCGCGCCGGGACACGGAGGGATGTGGCACGACTCGTCCCCTTTCGGCCACTCACCCTCCGTAGTCGGCGAGGTACCGGACGACCTTGTCGACATGGGGACGCACCCGCTCCGGGACGCCCCCGGCCGCCTCCACGGTCTTGTCGCTGGTCCGGTAGCCGGCCGCGAGCAGGGCGGGCAGGTCGCGGGTGAGGCCGGCCCGTTTGAACTGCTGGTCGAGCCAGCAGACGTAGTTGCCCATGGCCGCGATCGCGTCCCCCGGGTCCAGGTACGACTTGGGGCCGCCGTGCGTGGCGGCCTTGCCCCAGGCCTCGAAGACGGCGGGCGTCCACATGGCGATGCCGTACTCGCCGGTCTCCGGGTGGGCCGCGTTCGGGTCGAAGCCGCTCTCGGCCTTGAGCATCGCGGCCAGCAGGACCGGGGTGACCTCCGGCTCGGGGCAGCGCCGGGCGGCGGTGTCGATCATGCCCCGGTAGGCGACCGGGACGTCCGAGCCGACCGGGATCGCCCCGGGCAGCGGGATCGCCCCGGGCGGCGGGGGCGGCGCGCGGTGGGCGCCCGGCCCGGCGGGCTCCGGCGCTCCGGTCAGGACGAGGACGGCGCACGCGCCGGCCAGCAGTCCCGCACCGGCCCGGACGGCGGCGCGGCGGCGGCGCCGGGCCGGACGGGCGGTGGCCCGGGCGACCAGCGCGTCCAGGTCGGCGCGGGCCCGCTCCTCCCGCCCGGGGGCGAGGCAGGCGGCGACCACCGGCCGCCAGCGCGGGGGCAGTGCCTCGTCCAGCCGCAGCGGCGCCGCGCCGCGCGCGTAGGCCTGGGCGGCCAGCGAGCGGGCCCGGGCGGTGGCGCCGAGGAAGGGGTGCAGGCCGCCGGTGAGCAGCTGGTGGGCGATCACGCCGAAGGCCCAGAGGTCGGCGCTGGGGCGCACGGCGACCCCGCGCGCGCCGGTGCGCTGGGACCACCACTCGGGCGGGACGTATTCGGGCGAGCCCAGCGGCGGGGCGTAGGCGTGGGTGCCGTCCAGCTCGGCGGTGAGGCCGAAGTCGGCGATCTTGGCGGTGCCGTCGGGCATCAGGAGGATATTGGCCGGTTTCAGGTCCCCGTGCACCCAGCCGGACCGGTGCATGTGGGTCAGTCCGGCGCAGACCTCGGCGAGGAGGCGCTCGGCGCCCGGCACCGCCGTACCGGGGCGGGCGGCGGCCAGGACGTCCTGGAGGCTGCGGGCGGCGCGCTCCATCACCAGGGCGACGGCGCCGTCCAGTCCGGGGTGGTCCGGGTCCTCGACGGTGGCCACGGCGAGGGTGCGGATCAGGTGCGGGTGGTCGGCACTGCGGCTGAACCGCTGCTCGCTGCGGGCCATCAGGGCCACGGTGCGGCGCTGGCCGGGGCTGAACCGGGCCGCGCCGAGGAGCTTGACCGCGACCGGGGTGCCGTCCGGACCCTCGGCGGCGTGCACGCTGCCCCAGGCGCCCGCGCCGAGGAAGGCGCCGAGTCGGTAACCGGCCACCGGGTAGCCGTCCGGGACCTCGAACGGCGGGCCCTCCCCGGGCGGCGAGGCTTCCGGGGGCCGGGCCCCGGGCGGCGCACCGGCCTGGGGCGCGCCGGCCGACTGCGCACCGCCCGGCAACCGCCCCGCCGGCGGCTCCGGAGCGGGCCTCACGGCCGGGCGGCCGCGCGCCGCGGCGGGAGCAGGGCCAGGTGCTCCTCCCGGACGAGGTCGAACCTCAGGGCCAGGGCGGCGAGTTCCTCGCGCTTGCCGCCGCCCGGCCCCTCCTCGTACGGCTCGCGCAGCCGCAGTTTGGTCTCCACCAGGTAGTCGATGTGGTAGTTCACCGCCGAGCGGGTCAGCCCGCGGCAGGAGGGCAGGCCGCGCAGCCGGGCCAGCACCTCCGTCACGCCGGGGACGACGGCCGCGGAGGGCGAGCGCAGCCGGGGCTCGCAGAGCGCGAGCAGCACCAGGAAGTACTTGGCGGTCGGGTCCAGGGCGAAGGGGCTGACGGTGTGCTCGCCGTCGGCGCCGCCGGGCCGCCCGTCCAGGTAGGCGTGCTGCGGGGCGAAGACCTTGAAGGTGGCGGGTTCGCCGAGCGCGGGCAGCAGCACCCGGGAGAGCTCGAACGGCACCGGTGCGCCGAGCCGGCCCGGCGCCACCTTGATGTGCTCGCCCGCGCCCTCCAGGTTCTCCACCACGTAGGTGGCGGAGGCGCTGAAGTTGGACAGCCGCCAGTAGTCCTCGGCGGCCACCACCTCGCCGGCGCGGCGGGAGACGCCCTGGTCGGGCAGCGGGACGGCGACCGGCCGGCCGGGCTCGCCGCGCCCGAACACGGCGGTCTCGCCCGGGCCCATCCGCAGCAGTTCGGGCGCTTCGCGGGGCGCCATCTCGGGCCCCGGACAGGGAAGTTGCACGATGACCGTGTCCACGCAGCCACCTCCGTGGGATCGGACCGATGGTATCCGTCCGATTCGCCCCGGAGGCAAACCGCCACTCGGACGAGTGATGGGACACCGCCAACCCGTTCCGGCCGGGCCGGAGTTGCCGTCCGGTCGGCGCCTTCGCTCGCGCCCTCGCCCTTGCCCTCGCCCACGAACTGATCCCCTGTCAGGACAGGAGCTGTCCGGATTCCGAACACTCGGCGAATGGTTGCGGCATGTAGTTGAACGGTCACCATGAGTGTGACGCAACGCACACACGCAGTGTTCACAATGTGTGCAAGACTCATCCCAAGGAGTGAGATTCCCTTACTTTCCAAGGAGGTTCGCAACATGCGCACTCGGATCGCAGCTGTGATGATGACGGTGGCAGGGATCGCCGGGCTGACGGCAGGCCCGGCCATGGCCGCCACGGCAACGTCCGAGGCCGACACCGTGGCCTGCGCCACGGTGCTCAACCGCCCCTGCATCTCGCACCAGGCCGACGGCGCGGGCGTCGTCGGCATCGCCCAGGTCACGGCCGACCCCGCCCAGCTGACGGTCGTCAAGGTCGAGGTACGCACCCAGGCCGCCTGGGGCAGCCCGTGGGAGACCGCCGCCTCGGCCACCACCGTCAAGCTCGGCTCCGCCAAGGCCGTCACCCCGCGCGTCACCACCACCGACCTGCGGATCATCTGTGCCACCGCCGGTCCGGCGCTGGACGCGACCAAGCAGGTCACCACCTGTACCAGCCCGTTCTGACCGCCCGGCCCCTGACGGGCGTCATCCGCACCACCCGCACCACCCGCACCATCCGCACCGCCGGGCAGTAGCCCCACGAACGAGCCGGGATCCCCGCCCGGCTCCGGGCCGGTCGCCGGGACCCCCGTTCCCGGCGACCGGCCCATCGGCGTTCACCGCCCGGAAGCACCCCGCGAGCACCGCGCGCCACCCTCCACGAGAGGAAGAGGACGAGGTGAGGCGCCGCCTCCGACCAGCCCCGGGTGGACCTGGGGCACCCGTTCACGGCAAACTGGTCTAGACCTCGGAGGTCTAGACCTCAGACTCGCCTCAGAACGGTGGACCCAGTATGGAAATCGTGATCGTCCCTGACGCCCCAGCGGCCGGCGAACTCATCGCCGCGGCGATCACCGATCTGCTGACCGACAAGCCCGACGCCCTGCTCGGCGTGGCGACCGGCTCGACCCCGCTGCCGATCTACCAGGCCCTCGCCGCGCGCGTCGGCGACGGCCGGCTGGACGCCTCCCGCGCCCGCGTCTGCCAGCTCGACGAGTACGTCGGCCTGCCCACCGGCCACCCGGAGTCCTACCGCTCGGTGGTGCTGCGCGAGGTCGTGGAGCCGCTCGGCCTGACCGAGGACTCCTTCCTGGGCCCGGACGGCAACGCCACGGACATCGCCGCCGCGGCCACCGCCTACGACCGCGCGCTGACCGAGGCCGGCGGCGTCGACCTCCAGTTGCTCGGCATCGGCACGGACGGCCACATCGGCTTCAACGAGCCCTGCTCCTCGCTCGCCTCCCGGACCCGGATCAAGACCCTGACCCGGCAGACCCGCGAGGACAACGCGCGCTTCTTCGACAGCATCGACGAGGTCCCGCACCACGTGATCACCCAGGGCATCGGCACCATCCTGGAAGCCCGCCACCTGGTCCTGCTCGCCACCGGGGAGGCCAAGGCCGAGGCCGTCGCCCTCTCCGTCGAGGGCCCGCTCTCCGCCGCCGTCCCCGCCTCGGCGCTCCAGCTGCACCCGCACGCCACCGTGGTCGTCGACGAGGCCGCCGCCTCCCGCCTCAAGCTCGCCGACTACTTCCGCGACACCTACGCGGCCAAGCCCGCCTGGCAGAAGCTCTGAGCACGTTCTGAGCGAACGCTGCTGAGCGCTGCCGCGCAGCCGTGACGGCCGGGGCGCCGGTCACCGATGGACTCGGTGACCGGCGCCCCGGCCGTCCGGGCGTCCGGTTCATCCGGTACGGCCGGCGGGCCCGGTCAGCGCTTGCGGAGCCAGTCGGCGAAGGCCTCCAGGGCCGGGGCCGGATCGCGGCGGGCCAGCCCCAGGCGGAAGCGGTCGGTCGGGGTGGGCGTCAGCTCGGAGCGGAAGATGCTGGCGGGCAGCAGCAGGACGCCCGCCTGTTCGACCAGCGCGGTGCAGAAGTCCTCCACGCCGTCCGCCCCGAGGTACCGCGGGAAGGCGACGCAACCGCCGTCGGGGGCGCGCCACTCGAAGAGGTCGGCGAACTCGGCGAAGAAGGCGTCGAACAGCGGCAGGTTCTCCGCGATGATGCCGCGGTTGCGCTCCAGGATCCGCTCGCGGGCGGTGATCGCGATCCGGGCCAGCACCTCGCTCGGCGCCGAGTTGCAGATCGTGGTGTAGTGCTTGGCCCGCTCCAGGCGGGAGCGCAACTCCCGGTCCCGGCAGGC
This sequence comes from Kitasatospora sp. Ki12, assembly GCF_054601375.1. Lineage (NCBI taxonomy): Bacteria > Bacillati > Actinomycetota > Actinomycetes > Kitasatosporales > Streptomycetaceae > Kitasatospora > Kitasatospora sp. Ki12. The sequence continues at coordinate 395,607 of NZ_BAAIHT010000003.1, forward strand.
GATCCAGCCGATCCGCAGGCCGGGCAGGCCGAGCGCCTTGGAGGTCACGTTGAGCGAGAGGGCGCGCTCGGAGAGGTCGGCGGCCTGCGGCAGGGTGCGGGCCGGGTCGCGTTCCAGGCCGCGGTAGACCTCGTCCGAGAAGAGCCGGATGCCGCGCTCGTCGCAGATTTCGGCGAGCCGGGCGAGATCGGCGGCGGGGATCACCGCGCCGGTCGGGTTGTTGGGGAAGTTGACCGACAGCACCTTGGTGTCGGGGCGCAGCGCCGCCTCCACCGCGTCCAGGTCGAGCGCCCAGTCCCGCCGCTCGTCCAGGGCGACGCCGGTGACCTCGCACAGGGCGAGCGGAATGGTCTCGGCGGACTGGTAGCCGGGGGTCACCACCACCGCGTGGTCGTCCGGTTCGAGCAGCACCCGCATGGCGAGGTTGATGCCCTCCTGGGCGCCCCCGAAGCAGATCACGTCGTCCGCGTCGACCCGCTCGTACATCCCGGCGATCGCCCGGCGCAGCCCGGGGTCGCCGAAGGTCTCGGTGTAGCCGAGGCTGAGGGACTCCCAGGCCTCGCGGTCCTCGGGGCCGGCCAGGGCGAGCAGTTCGGGCAGCGTCATGGTCTGGGCGTCGGAGGCGGTGAGGTGGTGGCGGGCGGTGAACTCCCAGCGCGAGAGGTGGGTTTCCAGCCGGAAGTCGGGGAGCTGGGGCATGGGGGGCTGTTCCTTCCTGGGGGCTCAGCAGCTCAAGGGCTCAGCAGCTCAAGGGCTCAGCGGCTCACGGGCGCAGGGGCGCAGGGGCGCAGAGGTGCGAGGGCGCGGAGCTCACGGGCCGGCCGGGTGCTTGAGCTCGGCGAGCAGGCTGTAGGCGGTCGAGCGGGAGATCCGCAGCGCGGTGGCGACGACGGGGACGGCGCGGCGGACGGCGAACACCCCGGCCTCGTCGAGTTCGCGCAGCACGGCCAGCCGGTCCTCGCGGGTGAAGCGCTCCAGCGGGCGGCCCTGCGCGCGGACGCGGCCGCCGATCACGTCGTTCATCCGCTCCGTCCAGTCTCGTTCGAAGAGCGGTTCGGGGCGCGATGAGGAGGGGGCGGCGAAGCCGGCCAGCAGCGCGGCGGCCTGTTCCAGCGGACCGCGGTCGAGGTTGACGCAGAGCACGGCCGAGGGCTGTCCGGCGTCGTCGCGCAGCACGGCGCTGACGGAGGAGAGCCGGCGGCCGTCGGGCAGCGCCTTCTCGTACGGGCCGTAGACGTCGGGGGCGGAGGGGTCGACCTCGTCGAGTTCGCCGAGCATCGACGGGTCCCCGGGGGCGCGGGGGGTCATCGGGTTCCAGATGGCGAGCACCCGGTCGGTGGCGGTGTCGTGCAGCACCACCTCGGCGTACGGGCCGAGCAGCAGGGCGACCGCGCGGCAGACCGGGGAGAAGGTCCGGACGCGCGGGTCGGGGTTGTCGGCAGGCATGCTCGGACTGTACGTCCGGTCCGGACGTTTCGTCCAGGGCTTCCGACGGCGGAGGCCCCGCCGGAACGTTCCGGCGGGGCCTCGGCGGCGTCGCGCCCGGGGGTGTCCGGGCGGGCGGCGCTACGTGCAGGTGATCGACAGTCCGAGGACCGAGGAGCAGCTGCGGGTGTCCTTGCTGGTCCCGGGCGACGGGTCGACGGGCGTGCCGGCGGTGCGGGCCACGGTGATGTCCCAGCTGCGGACCAGCGAGAACAGGCCCACGCTGACCGTGAAGTGCCGGGTGGTGCTCGCCCCCTTGGCCAGCGGGGCGGCGAGCGCGCAGGTGAGCTTCCCGGCGGCGACCGCGCAGTCGCTGGAGGTCGTGGTCAGCCCGCTGGGCAGGGCGGCGGCGACCGTGGCGGTGGTGATCGGGTCGGGGCCCTGGTTGGTGAGGGTGACCGTGTAGTCGACCCGGCTGGCGAGCAGCTTGGTCACCGGGGTCGCGGTGAGCGCGACGGCCAGGTGCGCGCTGGGCGCCGTGTAGGTGAAGCGGTCGGCGGCGACGGCCGCGCTGGTGCCGCCCGGGGTGGTGACCTGGACGTCCACCGGCCCGGTCACGGTGGTGGCCGGTGCGGTCGCCGTGCAGCTGGTCCTGGTGCAGCTGAACGAGGTGGCGGCGCCGGCCGCGCCGAAGGTGACGGCGGTGGCGCCGTTCAGGTCGGTGCCGGTGACGGTCACCGCGGTGCCGCCGACCCCGGAGCCGCTGTTCGGGGTGACCGCGGTCACGGCCGGGACGGGCAGCGGGAAGTGCAGCACCTGGACGGCGCCGCCGGTGAAGTCGGCGAGGTAGCCGTGCCGCCCGTCGGCGGTCAGCGCCAGGGTGTACGGGCTCGCGCCCACCGGGGCGGTCGCGGTGACGGTCCGGCTCGCGGTGTCCACCACGCTCAGCGTGTTGTCGGCGTAATTCGACACGTACGCGGCCGTGCCGTCCGGGGCGACGGTGACGGCGTACGGGCCGGAGCCGACCGCGACGGTGCCGAGCAGCGTGTTCGCCGCGGTGTCGATCACGGCGGCGGTGCCGTCGTCGCCGTCGGCCACCCAGAGGTTGCCGCCGTCCGGGCTGAGCGCGAGGCCGAAGGCGCCGTGACCGACGGGAACGGTGGCGTTCACCGTGCTGCCCACGGTGTCGACGACGTTCACCGCCTTGTCGGCGGAGGCCGCGACGTAGAGCCGCTTGCCGTCCGCGGAGACGGCCAGCCCGTGCGGCTCGGCGCCGACCGGGACGGTGGCGGTCACCGCGTTGGCGGAGGTGTCCAGCACGCTCACGGTGTTGGCGGCGGCGTTGCTCACGTAGGCGCGGGTGCCGTCCGGCGACAGGACCAGGCCCCAGGGCTGGGCGCCGACCGGCACGGTCGCGGTGACGGTGCCGGTCGCGGTGTCCACCACGCTGACCGTGTTGTCCAGGTGGTGCGTCAGGTAGGCGCGGTGTCCGTCGGGCGAGAGGGCGACGGCGTAGGAGCCGGTCCCGGCGGTGAAGCTTCCGGTCACGGTGTTGCTCGCGGTGTCCAGCACGCTGACCGTGCCGCTGCTCTGGCTGGTCACGTAGGCGTGGGCGCCGTCCGGGGTGAGGGCGACGCCCGCCGGGTAGGGCGCCACCGCCACCTGGGCGGCGACGGTCGGCGGGGGCGCGGCGGCCTGGGCGGACACGGGCTGGGACAGCAGTGCGGCCGTGGCCGCTGCTATCGCGGTCACGGCCGTCACGGTCCGACGGGGTGCTCGGCGTGTTCTCAAGGTCTCTCCAGGAGGATCGGCAGTGAAGATCGGCGGTAGGGGCTCTGGGCCGCACGAAGCGTAGAAGCCGCCCTGACCACCCGTCAGGGAGTGACCACTAATGTCGCCAACTGTTCAGATTCGACCGGTTCGCTTCGACGCCTCCGGGATCGGGCCGGTCGGGATCGTGCAGAAAATTGGAGTTGTGGAGTCGTATTCGCTAGCGTTTCGAACGTGAGGCTGACCAAGAGCACCGACATCGCCCTCCGCATCGCCATGCGGCTGGCGGTCCTCGGCGAGGGCGACAACCCGACCACCCGCGAGGTGGCCGAGTCGGTCGGCGTGCCGTACACCCACGCCGCGAAGGTGGTCAGCCGGCTGCAGCACCTGGGGGTGGTGGAGGCCCGGCGCGGTCGCGGCGGCGGGCTGATGCTCACCTTCGCCGGGCGCACCGGCTCGCTCGGACTGCTGCTGCGGGAACTCGAAGGCGTCGGCGACGTGGTCGGCTGCGAGGACGACCCGCCGTGCCCGCTGCGGGCCGCGTGCCGGCTGCGCGGGGCGCTGCGCACCGCCCAGGAGGCGTTCTTCGCCTCGCTCGACGGGCTCTGCGTCGACGACCTGGTGGCCGCCCCCACCGGACCGGTGCTGCTCGGCCTCACCGCGCGGCCCATCGACTGATCCCGATCCACTGATCGACCAATTCACCCGCCCAGGGCCGCAGGCCGCGCTTGAATACGAATCTTAGATACCAGTTAGGAGCCAGACTGATGCTGTCCGCGAAGTCCGCCGAGGTCATCGAGGCCACCCTGCCCGTCGTGGGCGCCGCCATCGGCGACATCACCCCGCGCTTCTACGACCGGCTGTTCGCCGCCCACCCGGAGCTGCTGCGCGACCTCTTCAACCGGGGCAACCAGGCCAACGGCACCCAGCGCCAGGCGCTGGCCGGCTCGATAGCCGCCTTCGCCTCCGCGCTGCTCGCCCACCCCGACCAGCGGCCGGACGCGATGCTCGCGCGGATCGCCCACAAGCACGTCTCGGTCGGCATCGCCGACGACCAGTACAAGATCGTCCAGGAACACCTGTTCGCCGCCATCGTCGAGGTGCTCGGCGAGGCCGTCACCCCCGAGGTCGCCGCCGCCTGGGACGAGGTCTACTGGCTGATGGCCAACGCGCTGATCGCCGTCGAGGGCCGGCTGCGCGCCGAGGCCGCCGCGGGCGGCGACCCGGCCGACCTGTGGCGCCCCTACACCGTGATCACCCGTCACCAGGAGACCGGGACCGTCACCAGCTACCTGGTCCGCCCGGCCGACGGCCGGCCCGTGCCCGCCGCGCGCCCCGGCCAGTACGTCTCCGTGCGCACCGAACTGCCCGACGGCGCCCGGCAGATCCGCCAGTACAGCCTCTCCGGCCGCGCCGACGGCGCCCTGCGCTTCACCGTCAAGCGCGAGACCGGCGGCGAGGTCTCCGGCCACCTGCACGACCACCTGCGGACCGGCGACACCGTCGAGCTCTCCGCCCCGATGGGCGACATCGTCCTGGCCGACGGCGACGGCCCCGTCCTGCTCGTCTCCGCCGGCATCGGCAACACCCCGATGACCGCGATGCTCGACCACCTCGCCGCCAACGGCTCCACCCGCCGGATCGTCTCCGTGCACGGCGACCGCGACCAGCTCAGCCACGCCTTCCGCGCCGACCTGGAGCGGCTGACCGCCGAGCTGCCCGACGCCACCGCCCACGTCTTCTACGAGCACCCGCTCGGCGACTGGCCGGCCGGGCGCACCGGGCTGGTGGACCTCGCCTCCGTCGAGGTCCCGGCCGGCACCACGGCCTACCTCTGCGGCCCGCTGCCCTTCCTGCGCGCCGTCCGCGAGCAGCTGCTGGCCGCGGGCGTCCCGGCCGCGGACATCCACTACGAGGTCTTCGGCCCCGACCTGTGGCTCGGCGCCTGAACCCCGGCGCCTGGGGCTGACTCCGGCCCCGGTAGGTCGAGTTCCCGGCACGGCACCGGCACCGGCACCGGCTCGCTCGTGGTCGTGACGGGCGGGCCGCTGCCGCGGCACGGCAGCGAGCTCGACCGGGCCTTGGGCTCGACCGGGCGGCGGATGCGCACGGGCCGCGCGCCCCGGGGCTCAGGCCTGCCTGAGCTCCAGGGTGCAGCACTTGGCCCCGCCACCGCCCTTCAGCAGCTCGGAGACGTCCACCGGGATCGGCTCGTAGCCGTGCTCGGCGAGCCGGCCGGCCAGGTTCTTGGCCGTCTCCGGCAGCAGCACCCGCCGGCCGTCGGAGACCGCGTTCAGCCCGAACACCTCGGCGTCGGCGCGGTCGGCGAGGATCGCGTCCGGGTAGAGCGAGCGCAGCAGGGCGCGGCTGTCGGCGTCGAAGGCCTCCGGGTAGTACATGACGTGGTCGTCGGCGAGGACGGCCAGCGCGGTGTCCAGGTGGTAGAAGCGCGGGTCGACCAGGTTCAGGCTGACCACCGGGACGCCGAACAGCTCGCCCGCCTCGGCGTGCGCGGCGCGCGAGCTGCGGAAGCCCGTCCCGGCGAGCACCCGGCGGCCCACCACCAGGTGGTCGCCCTCGCCCTCGTTGACGTGGCCGGCCCGGCGGACCTCGCGGTAGCCGCGTTCGCGGAACCAGGCCTGGTAGGCGTCCGACTCGGCGGCGCGCTCCGGGTAGCGGAAGGTCGCCACCAGTGCCCGGCCGTCCAGCACGGTCGCACCGTTGGCGGCGTAGACCATGTCGGGCAGGCCGGGCAGCGGGTCGATCAGCTCGACGGTGTGGCCGAGGCGGCGGTACGTCCGGTGGAGCCGCTCCCACTGGCGCAGCGCGAGCGCGGTGTCGGTGGGCTGGGACGGGTCCATCCACGGGTTGATGGCGTAGTCCACGGTGAAGTGCGTCGGCCGGCACATCAGGTAGTGCCGTGGCCGGGCGGTGCGCACCGGGGTTTGCGTGGGCATGGCTCAACCGTCCTTGGGATCGCGGGGAGTCCGGGTTCCGGCGTGCGGAACGCCGCTCTGTCGCAGAGGCGGCTGCCCCGGCGGCACCGTTCGCACACCCGCGCGGGCGCTCCCGGTGGACGCACGCCCCCGCGCACCCGGCGCGAGCCCCGGCGCACGGGCTCTCCGGCCGTGGCTACCGGTAACCGGCCGTCGGCTGGCGGCACTTGGCCCTCGACCACCCGCCCTTGGCAGTCGGCTCTTGGCCGCCGGCTACCAGCGGACCGCTGTGAAGTCCACCGGCGCCGACCGCAGGGTCCGGCAGCGTTCGGCGAGCGAGCGCAGCCGCCGCTCCGCCTCCTCGACGGGCATCCGGCGCCGGTCCCCGTGGCCGGGCAGCAGCCACTCGAAGCGGAGCGCGCCCAGGCTGCGCCCCAACGAGGCGGCCTGCTCCTCGATCGAGTACCAGGTGATGGCCTCGTGCACCTCCACGTCCCCGGTGGTCCGGGACCAGTAGAGGCTGTCCCCGCTGAAGCAGTACCGCTGGTCGGCGACGAACAGCACGCTGCCCCGGGTGTGGCCGGGAAAGGGGTGCGCGACCAGGCCGGGGGCGATCTCCACCGGCTCGGTGCCGCGCAGCACCCGGTCGGCGTCGGGGGCGGCGTCGAGGTCGCCCTCGTGGATCCAGAGCCGGGCGCCGAGCCGGTCGGCGTACTCCCGGCCGTGCCTGGCGTGGTCGCGGTGGGTGAGCAGGACGTCGGTGACCGGGCCGAGAGCGGCGTAGCGCGCGGCGAGGGGCTCGCTGTAGCGGGGCGTGTCGATCATCACCCAGCCGGTCGGGCGGCGGCAGAGGTAGGAGTTGGCGCCCGCGGTCAGCCGGGAGTTGTGGCCGAGCAGCAGCACGTCCTGGTCGAGCGCCAGCGGGAAGGGGTCGCCCGCCGGGTCGAGCGGGCCGGTGCCGGGGCGGATGGAGCGGGTCGGGCAGGCGTGCGCGGCGGCCCGCAGCTGTGCGCGCTCGGCCTCGTCACGCGGCTGGCGGACCAGTTCGGAGCGGCCGGCGTGCTCGCGGACCAGGTCGGGCGCGAGCTGACGGGCGACGTCGCAGTTGGTGCAGCGGTCGTCGATGGACCAGTTCTCGGGCACGGCGGAGCTCGGGTTCACGGCCATGGCTGTCTTCCCCCAGAAGGACGGCGGCCGGGGCGGCCGCTCCCTCCGAGCATCGGCCGGACGGGCCCGAAAGCGGAAGGGGGTACGGATCTTGTGCTTTCCCGGGCACGGCGCTCTGGGCCGCGCGGAGGGACCGAGGAGGGTACGTGGTCCATCTCACGTGCCACCAGGGTCACCTACGGTGGCGTAGGTCACTTGATTGGGTGAACTATCTCTTTCATGCCGCACCTCCAGGAGACCCTTGACCTCAGTTCGTACGTCGCCCTCGGGGACAGCTTCACCGAAGGCCTGAACGACCCCGGTGCCGACGGCCGGTTCGCCGGGTGGGCCGACCGCCTGGCCGGGCTGCTCGCCGACGGGCGTCCGCCGGGCGCGTTCCGCTACGCCAACCTCGCGGTGCGCGGCCGGCTGCTGGACCAGATCGCGGCCGAGCAGGTGCCGGAGGTCCAACGGCTCCAGCCCGACCTGGTCACCTTCTGCGCCGGCGGCAACGACATCCTCCGGCCGGGCGCCGACCCGGACGAGGTGGCCGAACGCTTCGAGGCCGCCGTCGTCCGACTCACCGAATCCGCCGGGACGGTGCTGATCTGCACCGGTTTCGACACCCGCGACGTGCCGCTGCTCAAGCACCTGCGCGGCAAGATCGCGACCTACAACGGCCACATGCGGGCCGTCGCCGACCGCAACGGCTGCAAGGTGGCCGACCTGTGGTCGCTGCGCGCGGTGCAGGACCGCCGGGCCTGGAGCGAGGACCGCCTCCACCTGTCCCCCGAGGGCCACCAGCGGGTCGCCCTGCTGGCCGCCCGCTCGCTGGGCCTGGCCACCGAGCAGGACCCGGAGGCGCCCTGGCCGGACACCCCCGTCCTCACCCCCGCCGACCAGCGGCGCGAGAACATCCAGTGGGCCCGCGAGTACCTGATCCCCTGGGTCGGACGGCGCCTGCGCGGCGAGTCCTCGGGCGACCACGTCGACCCCAAGCGGCCCGACCTGATGCCTCTCTGACGCTCCGTCAGACCATGCCGGGTGCTGCGGCGCGGACCCCCCGCAGCACCCGGTGCACCAGCGCGCCGAACACGGCGCCGACCAGGTACCAGAACAGGTCCGGCGGATTGAAGGTCGAGCCCAGGACGAGCCGGGCGAGCGTACTGCGGCGGCCCCACGCGTCCGGCAGTCCGGTGAGCTGGAACAGCTCCACGGCCCAGCTCAGTGCGGCGGCCGTCACGGCGGCGCGCGCCGGGCGCACCCGTGGCACGACCAGCACCACCAGGGCGTACACCAGGACGGTGTAGAGCGCGTCCCCCGCGTATTTGGCCACGTCCCCGCCCGCCACCGCCCGCACACCCAGCCCGGCCACCACCGTCACCACCGCCGCCGACGCTGCCACCAGGCGCGCACGCACCGTCCCCCGAAGATCATCCACGCCCCCACGCTACCCGCCCCCCAAGGGCACCCCGACCGGCCCCTCGGCGCCCCGCACGTGCACCCCTCGGCACCTCGCCACCGCCGACCGCGCGCGAACCACACCCGCCCCGCCGGAACCACCGCACCGCCCCGGACGCCCCCGCCGCACGACCACACCCGCGCGCCCTACCCACCCCCACGCCCCCTCAGCACCGCGCCACCGCCGCCCACGCGCGCCCCACCACCGAACCCGCACGAACCACACCCGCCCCGCCGGAACCACCGCACCGCCCCGGACGTCACTCCCCCCGATGAACCATCCGCGCAGGTCGCGGGCGGGTGAGGACCGGAAGGGACGGGCGGGGCGCGGTGGCGCGGATGACCGAGGCAGTGGACGGGGCGGAGCCGAAGGTGGCGGAGGCCCGGGGCGGGACGGCCGTCGTGCCGCAGCGGAGTGCGGGCGGGGCGGGCGGCCCGGCGGAGCGGGCCCGGCGCGGCTTCGCGGTGGCCGGGTTCGCGTCGGCGCAGGACGGGCGGAACCGGGAGCGGGGCAAGGAGTTGCGGCTGCGGGTACCCCGCGAGCGGCACGCGGAGTTCGCCGCCGCCCCCGGGCGGCCGACGGCCGTGGAGGCGCTGGAGGCCTCGAACGCGGGCCGGATAGCCGAGTTGGTGCCGATCCGGGTGGGGCGGATGGCCGCCACCCCGTTCGCGTTCCTGCGCGGCTCGGCCGGGCTGATGGCCGCCGACCTCGCGGGCACGCCGGTGACCGGGGTCGGCGCGCAGCTGTGCGGCGACGCGCACGCCGCGAACTTCGGCCTGTACGGCGACGCGCGCGGCCAACTCGTCCTGGACATCAACGACTTCGACGAGACCGTGCACGGCCCCTGGGAGTGGGACCTGAAGCGGCTCGCCGCGAGCCTGGTGCTCGCGGGCCGGGAGACCGGTGCGAGCGAGACCACCGCGCGGGAGGCCGCCGAGCACGTGGCCGGCTCGTACCGCCGGACCATGCGCACGCTCGCCAAGCTGCCCGCGCTGGACTCCTGGAACGCCGTCGCCGACGAGCAGTTGGTGTCCTTCGCCGAGGCGCACGACCTGGCGGACGTGCTGCGCAAGGTCGGCGCCAAGGCGCTCGGCAACACCAGTGCGAAGTTCGCGGCCCGCAGCACCGACCGTACGGCGGACGGCGGTTGGCGTTTCGCCGCCGCTCCGCCGGTGCTCACCGAGGTGTCCGACGCGACCGCCCGGGCGGTGGCGCACTCGCTGGGCGCGTACGTGGAGACGGTGCCGGCCGAGGTCCGCACGCTGCTGTCCCGCTACCGGGTGCAGGACGTGGCGTTCCGGGTGGTGGGGACGGGCAGCGTGGGCACCCGCTCGTACGTGGTGCTGCTCACCGACCACCGGGACCAGCCGCTGGTGCTGCAGGTGAAGGAGGCCCGCCCGTCCGTGCTGCTGCCGTACCTGCCGCAGGCCGAGCGGGCGGCGGGGACGGCGGAAACGGCGCGGGACGACCACGAGGGCCGCCGGGTCGTCCTCGGCCAGAAGCACATGCAGGTGGTCAGCGACACCCTGCTGGGCTGGACGACGGTCGACGGACTGCCGTACCAGGTGCGGCAGTTCCGCAACCGCAAGGGCAGCGTCGATCCGGCCGCGCTGCAGCCCTCGCAGCTGGACGACTACGCGCGGATCACCGGCGCCCTGCTGGCCCGGGCGCACGCGCACACCGCCGACCCGGGCCTGCTGGCCGGGTACTGCGGCAAGGGCGAGGCGCTGGACGAAGCGATCGGCGCCTTCGCCGTCGCCTACGCGGACCGCACCGAGGCCGACCACGCCGATCTGCTGACGGCCGTGCGCAGCGGGCGGCTGCCCGCCGAGCACGGCGTCTGACCGCCAGCGCGAGTCGGCACGCGCCGGCGGACGTCAGAGGGACAGGAACGGCGCCACCACGGCGACGTACTCCTCGGGCCGGGCACCGTGCACCAGGTGCCCGGCCTCGACGGTGACGAGCCGGCAGTCCGGGATCAGCCGGGCGAGTTCGGCGATCCGCTCCTGCGGGACGTAGCTGGCCGGGCCGCCGGCGACCGCCAGGGTGCGCGCGGTGATCGAGGCGAGCCCGTCCCGCCAGGCCGGGTCGGGGTCGTCCAGCTGCGCCTTGACGGCCCTGACCATCGCCCAGTCGAAATGCACGCCTTCGTCGGGGTCGTCCGGCACCGCGCTCGCCGGGCGCGGGTACAGCGCGGGGATCTCCTCCAGGACCAGGCGGTCGATCCGCTCGGGCGCGGCCTGGGCGAGGAGGTACGCGACGGCGCCGCCCAGGGAGTGGCCGACCAGGTCGACGCGGTCCAGCCCGAGCGCGTCGAGGAAGGCCAGCACGTCGTCCCGCATCGCCGGCAGGCCGTACGCCCCCGGGCGGCCGCTGTCGCCGTGGCCGCGCAGGTCGAGCGCGTACACCCGGTGGCCGGGGGCGAGCCCGGGCAGCACCACGTCCCAGTCGGAGGCGCGCTCGCCGAGGGCGTGCAGCAGCACCAGCGGCGGGCCGTCGGCGGGCCCGCTCACACGGTAGGCGAGCGTCACCTCGGGCAGGTCCACGGTCCGTACGTCGATCATGACGACCACCGTACGGGCCGGGGCCCGCTAGCGGGCCGCTGTTCGCCCTCGGCCGAGCGCGGCCGACTGCTCCCCCGGCCGGTCACCGTGCTGCTCCTCGGGCCGGTGCCCCGGCCGGTCCTCGGACCGCTCCTCGGACTGCTCCCGCGCGGTGGCGCGGCCCGCGAACACCGAGGCCAGGGCGGCGAGGCCGGCCACCGCTGCGCAGACCGTGCTCGCGGCGAGGTAGGCGGAGCGGTGCCCGCCGCCGCCGGCCGTCTCCCGCAGGTAGACCCCGGACAGCGCCGAGACCGCGACGGCCGCCGCGATCCGCTGCGCCATCTGCAGGATCGCCCCGCTCACCCCGGCCGCCTCGGCGGGGGCGTGGCGCAGCACGAAGGCCTGGTTGGTGGAGCCCATCAGGCCGATCGCGGCGCCGCCGAGGAGCTGCAGGAACGCGAGCAGCCAGGGCAGGGCGGCGGCGGATGCCGCGTGGGCGATCAGCCCGCCGGCGAGCATGGTGAGGGCGGACCCGGTCATGGCGACGGTGACGGTGCGTCGGCCGAAGCGCTGGACGACCCGCCAGGCGAGCGCCGAGGCGACGCCCATGGCCACCGCGGAGGGCAGCGCGACCAGCGCGGCGCCCATCGGGGACAGCCCGAGGCCGTCCTGGAGGAACATGGCGAGGACGAGCGAGGCGGCCAGCGAGGAGCCGAACTGGGCCATCGCAGTGGCCGTGCCGAGCGCGTACGGCGCGGAGCGGGTGAGCGCGGGGTGGATCAGCGGGTGACCGCCGGTGCGGGCGTACCTGCGCTGCCACCGGACGAGCGCGCCGAGCAGGAACAGGGCGGCGGCCGCGAAGGCCAGCCAGCCGGTCCAGCCGGGCGGCTGCACGAAGGGCAGCATCAGGACGAGGGTGAGCGCACCGACCAGGAGGAGGCCGAGCAGGTCGAGATCGGCGTGCCTTGTGCTGGGGCGGGGCTTGGGCAGGTGGCGGGCGGCGAGAACGACGGTGGCCAGGCCGAACGGGACGTTGAGCAGGAAGGTCAGCCGCCAGCCGTGCTCGGGGCCCGCCGCCGCGAGCACCGCGCCGCCGATCGGCGGGCCGAGGGCGAACGCGAGTCCGCCGGTCACGGCGTACATGCCGAGGGCGCGGGTCCGCAGCTGGCCGTCGAACACGTCCTGGAGGGTGCCGATCATCTGGGAGTTGACCAGGCCGGCGCCCGCACCCTGGACCAGCCGGGCGGCGATCAGCACCCTGGGGTCGGTGGCCGTCGCGGAGACCAGGCTGACCAGGGTGAACAGGGCGAGGCCGGAGACGAAGAACCACTTGCGGCCCTTGACGTCACCGAGCCGCCCGCCGGGGATCAGTGCGAGGCCGAAGGCCAGGGAGTACCCGGCGACGATCCACTGCAGGTCGGCGGGCCGGGCGTGCAGGGTCTCGCGCAGGGCGGGGATGGAGGTGTTGAGCACGGACTGGTCGAGCAGCGTGGTGAAGCCGCCCGCGACGCAGACCAGCAGGACGCGGCGCCCGGCCGCGTCGAAGCGTTCCTTCGCGACCGGGGCCGCTATCGGGCCGGCGGAGGCGCTCACGGCTCGACCACCACCAGCGCGTACCGGGCGTCGCCGGGGCCCAGGCTGCGGAACCGGCTGGTCCCGGCCACGTAGCGCAGGCAGTCGCCGGGGGCGAGCGACTGCGCCTCGCCGTCCGTGGTGAGCTCCAACCGGCCCTCGAACAGCCAGAGGTGGTGCTCCCGGCCGGGCACGCAAGCGCGGTCGTACGCGATGTCGGCGCCGGCGGGCAGCCGCCCCTCGATCACCTCCGCCCGCAGCGAGCCGTGCGGCGGCGAGACCGACCGGCGCACGAACCCGGTGGTCCCGTCCCGCCACACCTGCTGGTCCCCGGCCCGCACGAGTCGCGCCGGGCCGGCCTCCACCTCGGCGAGCAGCCGCGACATCGTCCGCCCGTACACCGCGCACAGCCGCCCGAGCAGCGCCGCGGTCGGGCTGACCTCGGCCCGCTCCACCCGCGACAGCGTCGACCGGCTGACGTCCGCCAGCCGCGCCAACTCCTCCAAGGTCCAGCCGCGTTCGAGCCTCAGCTCGGCGAGCCGCTGTGCCAGCCGTTCGTCGGCGGCCGTGTCGATTCCCATATTCGCGATGCTATCCCGAATATGAGATCCACTCTCCCGGATTCCCGTCTCCCGGATTCCCGGCGGCGCCGGGGAACCGCCCGGCGGCCCCGATGAACACGGTCGAGGCCGGACACGGTCGAGGCCGGACACGGCCGCCCCCGCCGGGGAACCGGCCTCCGGCTCGCGGGCCTCCTGGCCATCGGGGGTCGGCCTTTGACGAGGGGTCGGCCCAGGTGTGCTGCGGATCATATGATGTGCGGCGAATCGTGGCCGGTCAGCGGCCCGAAAGGCGAGGGGGACGATCGTGTTCGGCATCATCAGACCGTGCAGGCACCGGCTGTCCGAACGGCTGCAGACCTCCTGGATGGCCCACCTGTGCGGGCTCTGCCTCGCGCTGCGCGACGACCACGGCCAGCTCGCCCGGACCGCCACCAACTACGACGGCCTGATCATCTCCGTCCTGGTCGAGGCCCAGGCCGCCCGGGAGGACTCCTCCTGGCGCCGCACCGCCGGTCCCTGCCCGCTGCGCGGCATGCGGACCGCCTCCGTCGCCAAGGGCGAGGGCGCCCGGCTCGCCGCCGCCGTCTCGCTCGCCCTCGCCTCGGTGAAGATCCGCGACCACGTCGACGACCGCGACGGCGTGTTCGCCCGCCGTCCGGTCGCCGCCGGGGCCCGGGCGGTCACCCGGCGCTGGGACCGGCAGAGCGCCGGCACCGCCTCCACCGTCGGCTTCGACACCGCCGTCCTGCTCGACGCGGCCTCCCGGCAGGGCGAGCTGGAGCGCACGCTGCGCCCCGGCGGATCCGTCCTGCTGGTCACCGAACCCACCGAGACCGCCACCTCGGCCGCCTTCGCGCACACCGCCGTGATCGCCGGCCGCCCCGGCAACGCCGCCCCGCTCGCCGAGGCCGGGCGGCTGTTCGGCCGGCTCGCCCACCTCCTCGACGCCGCCGAGGACCAGAGCGCCGACGCCGCCTCCGGCGCCTGGAACCCGCTCACCGCCACCGGCACCGACCGCGCCGAGGCCGAACGGCTCTGCCGCGACGCCGTCCACGGCATCCGGCTCGCACTGGGCGAGGTCGAGCTGGCCGACCGGGCACTGGTCCACGTCCTGCTCGCGCACGAGACCGAGCGCGCCGTCGACCGGGTCTTCGGGGCCCGGCACGCGGCGAGCTGCCGCACCGGGCACGGCGCCGCGGGCGAGCACCCTCACCAGGCACCGCCCCACCAGGCCCCGCCCGGTCAGGACCCCGGGGCGCCCGTCCCGCCGTGGGTGCCGCAGGGCCCCGGCTTCACCCCGCCCGGCCAGAAGCCGCCGCGCCCCCGCAACCTGCTCGCCGGCTGCGCGGTGTGGGCCCTGATGGCCTGCACGTGCCAGCTGCTCTGCTGCGACCACAACGACCCGTTCAGCCGCGAGCCCCGCAAGGGCTTCTGCGAGCGGCACGACTGCTGCGACTGCCCGGACTGCTGTGACTGCTGCAACTGCTGCGACGGGTGCGGCGACTGCTGCAGCTGCTGCGACGGGTGCGACGGCTGCGACTGCGGATGCGACTGCTGAACCTCCGTCAGTCGGCGGCCACGGCGCCCACCGTCCCCTCCTGATCGACCGGAACCGGCCCGGGGTGCCCCCGCAGCACCCCGGGCCGCTCCACGTCCGGGTACTCCCGCGCCTCGCCGCGCCGCCACAGCGGAACCACCGCCACCGGGCGCCACTCGACGAGCTCAGGCATCGCGCCCCGCCGCCTCCCGGTCCGCCACCAGCGAGTGCTCCAGCTTCGCCAGCAACTGCCGGAACCGCTCGGCGTCCTGCTCCGTCATCCGCCCCTCGGGCACTGCCCCCGGCCGCTCGGCCGCTCTCTCGTCCATGTGTCCGACCCTAGGCGGTCGCGATCAATGGCCGATAAACGTTCCCTGGAGCCGGAATCGAGCGCCCACGACGGGCGACGGCGGGGGCGGGCGTGCTCAGCCCTCCGGGAAGAGACCCTCCAGGACGGCCGCGACGCCGTCCTCGTCGTTGCTGGCGATGACGTGGTCCACGCTGGCGAGGACCTCGGGGTGGGCGTTGGCGACGCCGTAGGAGGTGCCGGCCCAGGCCATCATCGGCAGGTCGTTGGGCATGTCGCCGAAGGCGATCGCCCGCTCCCGGGGGATTCCGTACCGCTGCGCCAGCTCGCCGAGCGCGGCGGCCTTGCTCACGCCCCGGGCGACGGCCTCGACCAGCCGCACCCCGTTGGAGTGCGTGACGGTGACCAGCTCGCCGATCGCCGGGCGCACCAGCTCCAGCAGGTCGTCGGCGGAGAGTTCCGGGTGGCGGCCGAGCAGCTTGGGGGCCGGGCGGGCGAACAGGACGGCGTCGTCCAGGCGTCGCACGGTGGTGTCGACGTCCCAGTCGCCCGCCTCGTAGTGGGCGTCGCCGGCCAGTTCCTGGGCGTACTCGACGGCCAGTCCGATGCCGGGGGCGACCTCGCGCAGCAGCCGGGCGGTCTCGCCGAGCACGTCGACCGGGATCGGGCGCTCGGCGACCACGGTGCGGGTGCGCATGTCGTAGGCGAAGGCGCCGTTGGAGCAGATCGCCACGCCCCGGTGCCCGAAGGCGGCGGCTATCTCTCCCATCAGGCGCGGGGGGCGGCCGGTGACCAGGACGACGTGTCCGCCGGCCCGTTCGACCCGGGCGAGGGCGGCGACGGTGCGGGCGGAGACGGTGCGGTCGCCGCGCACGATCGTCCCGTCGAGGTCGGTGGCCACCAGGCGCGGTGGTCGTAGCGGGGTGACGGTGGCCAGGGTGCCGGGTGTGGTCATGGGTCGGGGCTCCGTGCTGGTCGGGGTCGGTGGAGTCCTCCGGGTGCGGGGCGCGCCTCGCTCGGGCGCCCGTGCCGCGGTGTGCGCGGACGGAGGGGCGCGGGGCTCGCGTGCGGCGACCCGGCGCGGCGGTGCAGGGAGCTCGCGGTCCGGGCCCGGCGGTGGCCGGGGCCGACGGCCGCCAGACGGCAGGACCGTACCACCGGCACGACCGGTTCGGCGACGACCGACCGAGGGGCCGGTTCGGCCGTCCGCCGGCCCGGCGGGCCCTTTGGGCGGGCGTGCGTGCCCCCGGCCGTCGCCCGCCCCGGGAGGGAGACCGCCGAGGGCTAACCCGCCAGCGCGGCGTCCAGCAGCAGGCGGGCGGCCTCCTTGGCGTCGGCGGCGGCCGTCGGGTCGCCGTGGAGGGCGGCGGTGGTGATGGCGCCCTCGGCCAGCAGGGTCAGGTGGGCGGCGGTGGCGGGCGGGGCGCCCGCGGCCTCGGCCAGGCCCGCGAGGTAGCCGCCGAACTCCTCCTTGTGGTGCCGCGCGGCGGCCGCGACGACGGGCGTGGTGGCGCCCAGTTCACCGAAGGAGTTGACGAACGCGCAGCCGCGGAAGCCGGGTTCGGCGAACCAGAGGCCGAGCCAGTCGAAGACCGAGAGCAGTTGCTCCCGCGGCGTGCCGCCGGCCCGGGAGACGTGCACCGCGAGGCTCGCCCGCCAGCGGCCGTCGCGGCGCAGCAGGTAGGCCTCGACCAGGTCGTTCTTGGACGGGAAGTGCTGGTAGAGGCGGCGCATCGTCATGCCGGAGGCGGCCCGGACGGCGTCCATGCCGACCGCCTGGATGCCCTGCCCGTAGAACAGCTCCTCGGCCGCGTCGAGGATCCGGGTCCGCGGGTCTTCGTGCTCCATCTGCCGTGCCCTTTGCGCGAGAACGATAGTTCTCCTATCGTAGCCACTGAAGTGAGAACGATCGTTCTCACTGGTGGAATACCCGTTCTCGAGGAGTTCACCCATGGCCGCACAGCACGACGGACAGCGCCCGCCCCTGCCCCCGTTCACCGAGGAGACCGCCCGGCAGAAGGTCCGGGCCGCCGAGGACGCCTGGAACACCCGAGACCCGCGGCGCGTCGCGCTCGCCTACACACCCGACAGCCGCTGGCGCAACCGCTCCGAGTTCCTCACCGGCCGCGAGCGGATCGCCGAGTTCCTCGCCCGCAAGTGGGACCGCGAGCTGGAGTACCGGCTGATCAAGGAGCTCTGGGCGCACGACGGCGACCGCATCGCGGTCCGCTTCGCCTACGAGTGGCACGACGAGGCCGGCCGGTGGTTCCGCTCCTACGGCAACGAGAACTGGGAGTTCGCGCCGGACGGCCTGATGGCCCGTCGGCACGCCTCCATCAACGACGTGCCGATCACCGCCGAGGAGCGGCTCTTCCACTGGCCGCTCGGCCGCCGCCCCGACGACCACCCGGGCCTCACCCGGCTCGGCCTCTGACGGCCCGCGCCCCCGAAGGCACCGGACGTCCCGGAGGCCCCTGGAGCCGCCGCCCGCAGGGCCGCTGACGCCGTGCCGAGGAATCGGCCCGCACTGTTCCACGTCTGTGACACGGCACGAACCGGTCATAGACCTGGCGCTGGGACGCTTCCTTCTCGAAGGCGAACAGCACCTGAGGGGGA
This sequence comes from Kitasatospora sp. Ki12, assembly GCF_054601375.1. Lineage (NCBI taxonomy): Bacteria > Bacillati > Actinomycetota > Actinomycetes > Kitasatosporales > Streptomycetaceae > Kitasatospora > Kitasatospora sp. Ki12. Next base: position 413,484 of record NZ_BAAIHT010000003.1, read on the forward strand.
CCCTGGAATGTCCGTGCGCAACAGATTCGGCACCGCCGCCGCGATCGCCCTGATGACCACCGTCGGCGCGGTCCTGCTCTCCGCCTGCGGCCCGGACACCAGCGGCTCCGGGGCCACCGCGGCCCCGACCGGCACCGCCCCCGGCGCGACGGCGGGGACGTCCGCGCCGGGCTCGACGCCGGGGACGTCCGCGCCCGGCGCGCCGTCCCAGCCCGGCACCCCGTCCCAGGCGGGCAGCCCCGCGCCGGGCGGCAAGGAGGTCAACGGCACCTCCGCCGCCAACCACCTCACCATCAGCACCGGCACCCAGACCGTCGCGATCAACGGCGCCACCGTCGACTTCGGCACCGCCGTACGCGACCTCGCGTGGTCCCCCGACGGCAAGAAGGCCGCGTTCGTCAACGGCAACGGCGACCTGGTGACGGCCAACCCGGACGGCACCGGGAAGGTCACCCTGGCCAAGAACCCCGGCGGGGAGACCTGGTCCCACCCCACCTGGCTGCACGCCACCCGGGAGCCCGGCGACACCTCGGGCACCGAGGGGCTCGAACGCTTCAACACGATCGTCTTCGCCGCTACCAAGGGCGGCGTGCTGAAGCTGGAGCGGGTGCCCGCCAAGACCCCCGGCGCCACCCCCGAGGAGCTCACCCCGCACAACTCCGAGGGCGGCAACGACAACCTGCCGCAGCCGCCGCAGACCGGCAACACCTGGGCCAACGCGGGCGGTCACCGCGGCGCGATCGCGTACGCCAACACCCCGGCGAACGAGGTGTACATCTACGACGACTACATCCGGCCCGCGGCCCGCGAGCTGGCCAAGGGCTCCCAGCCGGCGCTCTCCCCCGACGGCGAGCACCTCGTCTTCGTCCGCTCGGTGAACGGGCACGACCACCTGTTCACCCGCTCCACGGCCTGGGACCAGAAGACCGAGAAGGACCTCACCCCCTCGGCCACCACCGACTTCACCGAACCCGCCTGGTCCCCGGACGGCAGGACCGTCGCGGCCCGCACCCCGGACGGCATCAGCACCCTGCCCGCGGACGGCTCCGCCGCGCCGACCCAGGTCTCCACCATCAAGGGCCTGCCCGCCTACCGGCCGTAGGCCCCACCGGCGGAAAGCTCCACCGGTCCCGTCTACCGGCCCTGGCCGGGCTTCGCCAACTCGGCGCGCAGCTCGGCCAGGTGCTCGTCGGCCGACTCGTGCGGCAGGAACTCGACCAGGTCGAGGAAGCGGAACAGCACCCGGGTGTCGGTGACGGCGTACTCGTAGTCGCCGAACCCGACCACCGCGCCCAGCCCGCCGCGCGCCGCGCCGCGGACGGCGGCCGAGGTCAGCTCGTCGGCCGGGTCCTCGGCGGTGGCCCGCCGGCGGGCGTTCGGGCGGGCCAGGTAGGGGCAGACCATCGACGCGTAGAGCATGCAGGCGCGGTGCCCGGGGCCCTCCATGGTCGGGGCGAGGTTGCGGTACGACCGGCCGGCCGCGAGCGCCTCGGCGATCGCGGCGCTCTCGGCGGGCCCGACGACCCGCCACACCGGCCCGCGCGCCATGAACCCGCCGCACACCGAACACCGGCGCCGCAGCGCGCAGTCGGCGCTGCGCCCGTGGTCCGTCAGCGCGAACTGCGGCTCGCCCCCGTGCCACGGCGTGATCGCCGGCACGGGGTACCCCCGCCCGTCCCGGGGCCGCGCCCCCACACCGTCCGGCATCGGCACAAGTTCGAATCGCACGGCCCTATCGATACCAGGGCCGGACCCGCCCGGTCGACCCCGGCCCGGCCACCCGCCGGGGCCGCCCGTGCCGAACTCGCCCTCGACCCGGCCCACCCGACGGCGGTCAGTCCGACCGGCCGTCCTCCGCCGCCTCCTGGGCCAGCATCACCTTCCGCAGCAGGTCCGACAGTGTGCGGCGCTCGTCCTCGGACAGCACTCCCAGCAGCCGGTGCTCCTCCCGTCCGACCACGTCGAGGGCCTGCTGCCATGCGGCGCGCCCGGCGTCCGTGAGCACGATGTCGACCTTGCGGCGGTCCGCCGTGGAGGGTGTGCGCACGATGAAGCCCCGCCGTTCCAGGGCCTCCAGGCGCCCGGTGACGGACGCCGGGGCGAGGTTGAGGTCGGCGCGCAGGTCGGAGGGGGCGGCGTGGCCGCCGCGGCCGGCGAGCTCGTGGAGGGTGTCGAACTCGTGCTTCTGCAGGCCGTAGTCGGCGACGCCCTGTTCGCGGACCCGACGGAAGTGCCGGGTGAGTTTGGACATCCGGGTGACGGCGGCCTCGATGTCCGGGTCGAGGTCGGGCAGCACCGGTTGCCAGCGCTCGACGTGGCCGTCCGTCCAGTCGCGGGGCGGGGTGCGGTGCTGGTGGGGGTGGTCGGCCATGGCAGGAGTCTACAAACCCGGGGAGACGGTACCCTCACGAAGCAACGGCGCCGAAATATTCGTTGCCAAAATTTCGGCACCGAAATACAGTGCGTCGCGTGATCAACCACCCCTTGCGCCTGCCCGGCTTCCGCCTGCTCTTCCTCGGCCGGACGATCTCCACCCTCGGTGACGCCGTCGTCCCCGCCGCCCTCGCCATCGCCGTCACCCGGGCCACCGGCTCCTCCGCCGCCCTCGCCCTGGTACTGGGCTGCGCGATGGTGCCCAGGCTGCTCCTGCTGCCGTTCGGCGGAGTGGCCGGGGACCGCTTCGACCCGCGCCTGGTCGCGCTCACCACCGACCTGGTCCGGGCCGTCGCCCAGCTGTTCGTCGGCCTGGAACTGCTCGGCGACCGTCCGAGCCTGTCGCACATCGCGCTCGCCTCGGCCGTCGGCGGCGTCGCCTCCGCCTTCGCCATGCCCACCGCCTCGCCGCTGGTCGCGGCCACCGTCCGGGGCGAGCTGCGGCTTCGGGCCAACGCGCTGCTCGGCACCGCGACCGGCGCCGCCCGTCTCGGCGGCCCGGCGCTCGCCGGGGTGCTGGTCTACACGGCCGGGCCCGGCTGGGCCTTCCTGCTGGACGGCGCCTCCTTCGTGCTGAGCGCCGCACTGCTCGCCCGGCTCCCCCGGCCCACCACCGACCGCACCGATCACACCGCCCGCACCGACCACACCCCCGACGGCGGACGCTCGCTGCGCCGGGACCTCGCCGACGGCTGGCGCGAGGTGCGCTCCCGGGACTGGTACTGGACCAGCCTGATCGCCCACGGCGTGTGGAACGGCACCTCCGCCGTCCTGCTCACCCTCGGCCCGCTGATCGCCGCCACCCGGCTCGGCGGCGACGGCGCCTGGGTGGCGCTCACCCAGGCCGGGGCGGTGGGCCTGCTGGTCGGCTCGCTGATCGCCGGGAAGGTCCGCCCCCGCCGCCCGGTGCTGGCCGGGAACCTCGCGCTCGCGCTGTACGGGCTGCCGCTGCTCGCGCTCGCCGTCCCGGCCCCGGTGGCCGTCGCGGTGGCGGCGCAGGCGGTGGCGATGGCCGGGCTCGGCTTCCTCAACCCGGTGTGGGAGACGGTGGTCCAGCAGGACTTCCCGGCCGGGTCGCTGGCCCGGGTCACCTCGTACGACTGGCTGCTCTCGCTGGGCGCCGCCCCGCTCGGGTACGTGCTGGCGCCGCTCGCCGCCGACGCCTGGGGCAGCCGGGTGCCGCTGCTGACGGCGGCGGTGCTGGTCACGCTGGTCTGCGCGGGCACGGCGGCGGTGCCCGGGGTACGGCGGCACGGCGTACGGCAGGCCACCGCACGCGGGCCGCTGTCCGGGCCCGGGCCCGAGCCGGTGGCCGAGCGGCCACCGGTCCGGGCTCGGGCTCAGGTCAAGCCCTGATCACCGCGGCTCAGTTCCAGATGCCGGTGATGTCGCTCGCGGTGGCCGCGTTGCCCGCGTGGCCGCTGGCGCCCGACAGGTCCTCCAGGGTGCGCAGCACGTTGTAGTGGTTGTAGGTGGTGGCGGAGCTGCTGCCCGGGGTGACGTGGGCGCCGTAGACCACGGTCGGGATCCGGTTGCCGGACAGCTTGTTGTCCTCGTCGAAGGTGACGACCAGGATGCTGTTGTGGGTCTGGGCCCAGGTCGCGTAGGCGCCGAGGTTGTTCTTGATCCAGGTGTCGCCGGTGCCGACCGAGCAGTCGTGCATGTCGCTGCAGAGGTTCGGCACGACGAAGGAGACGTTCGGCAGGGTGGTGAAGTCGGTCGGGAACTGCGCGAAGGTCTTGGCCGAGCTGAGCGGGACGTTGCCGAAGCCGAACCACGGGTTGTGCTTCTGGGCGTAGTTGCCGCTGCTGCACACGGTGCTGCCCTGGCTGGGCAGGGACTCGTTGTAGCTGGCCCAGGTCTTGCCGGCGGCGATGACCTCGGAGGCCAGGTTGGCGCTCTGGAAACCGCCGACGGTCACACAGCTGTCGTCGACGCGGCCCTGGGTGGAGCCGGAGAACAGCGCGTAGTAGTTCGGCTCGCTCGGGTGGGTGATGCCGAAGGACTGGGTGAGGTTGGCGCCGCCCGCCTTGAGGGTGTTGTTGATGTACGGGGCGCTGCTGCTGCCGATGACCTGGGTGTAGGCGTGGTTCTCCATCACCACGACGACGATGTGGTCGGGCGTGGGCAGCGCGGCCGCCTGCGCGGTCGTGGCGGTCGCGGCCCACAGGCCGGCGGAGGCGGCGACCAGGGCGACGGCGGAGCCGATCGCGGTGGCGGTGCGGCGGGAGCGGGGCTTCAGGGCCTTCGCGGACGAAGTCATGACAATTCCTTGGGTGAGGAGCGGCCCGATGAGGGAGAGCTGCTGAGGGGATCCGGCGGAGCAGGGGGCGGGGCACGAGGCGGGGCAGGGGGCCGGTGCGGAGAGGGCACCGGACGCGCCGGGAGCGCCCGAACAGCATGGGGCGCGGCCCCTGACGCGGGTAGACGACAGCAGGTGAAACCTTGGCCCCGGAGCGGGAAACGAACGGTGCGGCCCGTCGGCCGGCGCACACAACGGACCATGCGGGCGAACCGGTTCACATTGCCTTTCGGCCGCCCGGCCGGTGATAGTGATCGTCGAACGGCGCGGCCCGACGCCGCGTCAGCTGACGAGAGAACCGAGGAACATGGCGAAGACCAGCCTTCTGCGTCCCCTGGCCGTGGCCGCCGCCGGTGCCGTCCTGATGGCGACCGGTGCCGCGCACGCCGCGGCCGCCGACCGCGGCGCCGCCGACGCGCCGGCCTCCGACCTCACCGGTGTGCGCGCCGCCCTCCAGGCCACCACCAAGGCCGGCGCCCCGGGCGCCTTCGCGGTGATCCGCGACCACGGCGACAAGGAGGAGAGCCGCTCGGTGGCGGTCGGCCTGGCCGACCTGGACGGGACCCCGATGAACTCCTCGTGGAGGTTCCGGGTCGGCAGCAACAGCAAGATGTTCACCGCCGTTCTCGTGATGCAGCTGGCACAGGAAGGCCGCATCGACCTCGACAAGCCGCTGCGCGACTACCTGCCCGCGGGCACCCTGCCCGAGGGCTGGGCCATGACGGGCCGCCAGGTCATGGAGCACCGCGCCGGGATCTTCGACCACACCAACGACCTGCTGGAGCAGGCCGGCGAGGAGACCACCAGCGCGTTCGAGGCGCGGATCCGCAGCACGGTGTACGACCCGAGCGCGCTGGCGGCGATGTCCGTCAAGCACGGCGTGCAGTACACCCCCGGCAGCCGCTACTCGTACTCCAACACCGACTTCGTGCTGCTGGGCCTCGCGGTCGAGCACCTCACCGGCCAGCCGTACGCCGAGGTGCTGAACGAGCGGATCCTCCAGCCGCTCGGCCTGCGCAAGACCACCTTCGTGGTGCCCGACCAGGAGATCCAGGGCGCCCACGTCACCGGGTACCTGACCAACGACGACCGCAGCAAGCCGCTGCTGGACTCCACCCGGCAGAACGGCTCCTGGGTGTGGTCCGCCGGTGCCGTCATCTCCGACGCCGAGGACCTCGACCGCTTCCTCACCGCGCTGATGGCCGGCGGCGAGGGCGGCCTGGTCACCGACGACTCGCTGCGGCAGATGACCGCCGCCCTGCCGACGCCCACCGCCAAGGTCTCGTACGGCCTGGGGCTGCGCCGCATCTCCCTCACCTGCGGGGACGTGTACGGCCACGGCGGCATCGTGCAGGGCTTCCAGACCCAGTCCTTCGCGACGCCGGACGGGCGGCGCAGCGTGGTGGTCTTCGCCAACGCCTCCAACAACGGCGCGGTGACGCAGGGCCTGATGAACACGCTGGAGCCGGCCTTCTGCGGCACGAAGCCCGCGGTCGCGCCGAAGACGCGCTTCGCGCCGAGCAACGTCGCCCCGAACGGCGACGCCCCGCGTGCCGTCCCGGCGAACCAGGTGCCGGTGGTGGAGGACACCCGGATCTGATCCGGCGGCACTGACGACCGAACGCCCGCTCCCCGGCCGGGGGGCGGGCGTTCGCGTCGGCGGCAGGACCGCCTCCGGCCTCGACTCAGGGCCGCGGCAGCCCCGCCCGGGGGCCGTCCGCGCTCAGGTCGGTCAGCGCCTCGGTGAGCAGTTCGCGGGCCTCCTCGGCGCGGCCCTGTTCGATCAGCGCGGTGCCGAGCTCGGTCAGGGTCTTGGTCATGCTGTCCGGCCGGCCGACCGCCTCGTAGTGCACCAGGGCCTGCCGGTAGGCCTTCTCGGCGGCCGGCCAGCGCTTCAACGCCGCCCGGTCCAGGCCCAGTTCGTGCGCGGTCATGGCCGCCAGCAGGTTCATCAGCGGTGCGGACCAGCGCTCCACCAGCTCCAGCGCGCCGGCCAGCGCCCGCCGCCGGGTGTCCACGGCCTCCTCGGCCCGGCCGGACTCGCGCAGGCAGTTGGCGGCGCCGCGCAGGGTGACCAGCCGGCCGATCAGCGCGGCGCGGCTGTCGAGCTCGGCGAAGGCGTCCGCGGCCCGGTGGAAGGCGTCGGTCGCCTCGCGGTGCCGCCGCAGGTAACGGAGCCCGGAGGCGAGGTAGGTGAGCGCCCAGCCCTGCTGCTCCCGGTCCCCCAGCTCCTGCGCCAACTCCAGCCCCTGGGAGGCCAGTTCGATGCCGCGCTGGTAGCGGTGCAGACAGGTGACGTAGGTCCAGGCCAGGTAGTTGACGTGCACCGCCTCGGCCCGCCGGTCGCCCAGCGCGCGGGCGGCGTCCACCGAGAGCTGGAACACCTCCGCCCAGATCCCCCAGCTCAGCAGCCGGTCGGAGAACCAGTGCATGGCCTCGGCGGTGTCGATCACCTCCCGGTACCGGCCGGCCCGCTGGGCGTGGTGCAGGGCGGCCAGCCACTCCGGGTGCTCGTACTCCAGCCAGTGCGCCGCCTCGGTGAGGTGGGCGGGCGCGGAACCGGTCGGCCCGGTGTCGTCCTTGGCGTGGTCCGGGTCGAACCGCAGCCCGTAGGCGGCGGCCCGGTCGAGGATCCAGCGCCCGGCCCGGGTGCGGGCCTCGGCCAGCTCCTGGGCCGACTCGTCGACCGCCAGCCGCTCGCCCGCGTAGAGCCGCACCAGGTCGTGCAGCCGGTAGCGGTCCGGGGTGGCGGGCTGCACCAGTCCGGCGTCCACCAGCTGCTCCAGCACCAGTTCGGTCCGGGCCGCCGAGCGGCCCGCGTAGGCGGCGGCGACCACCGCGGTGAAGTCCGGCCCGGCGGTCAACGCGCAGCGGCGGAGCACCAGTTGGGACTCGGCGGGCAGCCGCCGGTAGGACAGTTCGAAGGCCGGGCGGACCGCCAGGTCGCCGGTCTCCAGCAGGTCCAGGCGGTTCTCCTCGGCGGCCAGCTGGCGCACCAGGTGGGCGACCGGCTGCTGCGGCCGGGCCACCAGCCGCTGTCCGGCGATCCGCAGCGCGAGCGGCAGGTAGCCGCAGAGCGCGGCCAGTTCGGCGGTGGCGTCGGGCGCGGCCTCGATCCGCTCCCGCCCGGCGATCCTGGCCAGCAGTCCGGCCGCCTCGGCCGGGGCGAGCACGTCCAGGCTCAGCCGGTGCACCGACTCCAGGCCGGGCAGGGCGTTGCGGCTGGTCACGATGGTCACGGCCGGTCCGGAGCCCGGCAGCAGCGGACGCACCTGGCTCTCGTCCGCGGCGTCGTCCAGCACCAGGACCAGCCGCCGCTCGCGCACCAGCGCCCGGTAGAGGCCGGCCCGCTCCTCCGTCCCGGCGGGCACCGCGGCGTCCGCGACACCCAGGGCGCGCAGCACCTGGCCGAGCGCGTCCCGGGCGGACAGCGGCTGGCCGGACATGGCGCCGAGGCCGAGCGAGAGCTGACCGTCCGGGAAGCGCTCGGCCAGCGCGTGGGCCGCGTGCAGCGCGAAGGCCGTCTTGCCGAGGCCGGGCTGACCGCTGACCAGCACCACCCGCGGGTGGGCGGGCCGGTCCTCCGCGGCCAGGCCGGCCAGCACCGCCAGGGCGCCCTCACGGGCGGTGAAGTCGGCGATGTCGCGGGGCAGGGCGAGCGCGCTCTGGCCCGCGGCGACCGGGGGCACTCCGGGGGCCGGATCCCGGGGCGCGGACTGGGCCACGACCTGCGCCGGACCGGGCCGGACGCCGCGCGGGCGCCCGCACTGCGCCGCCCGGTCCAGCACCTCCGCCTGCTCCCCGTCCAGCCCCAGGGCGACGGCGAGCGCCCGTACGGTGCGCCGCTGCGGCCCGCGGGTGCGGCCGCGCTCCATGTCCCCGAGGGCGCGCAGGCTCACCCCGGCGGCCGCGGCGAGCTCCTCCTGGGTCAGCCCGGCCGCCACCCGGTACCCGGCCAGCAGGCGGCTGAACTCGCCCGTGTCCGCGCCTGCCCCACCGGCCTCAGCCGCCATGCCCGCCCCCACTCACTCGGTCCTGCCACTTCCGCACTTCTGCCTGACGCGCTTCCGCCTGTGGCGCTTCTGCCTGTCGCGCTTCTGCCTGGACGCGTGTCCGGCAGGCGGCACCAGGCAGAAGTATGCCCCGGTGGCGGAACTCCCCGTCATCGGTCCTTCGTCGACGTCCCATCCCTGCTCGGACGGGCCGGCCGGGTCTCGGCGGTCCGACGGCGAAGGCGGTTCCACTTCCCGGAACTGCCGATACTTCCGCCTGCGGTTCCGCTCTCTGGTCAACGGCTCGACGGCGGGGCGCGGTTCACCCGGGTTTCCGGCACGGCCGGGGGTTCCGTCGTACGACCCCGGTTCCGGCGTACGGTCCGGACCACGGGCGGGCGGGAAGCCGGTCGGGCGGTCGGTCAGCCGGACGTCAGCCGCCGTCGGCCGCCAGCGCCTCGGCCCGGCGCCGGGCCTCCGCGCCCTCGACCCCGCGGCCCAGCTCGCACAGCAGGTCCGCGAGCAGGCCGTGCGAGCGCGCCTCCAGCCCGGGGTCGCCGACGGTACGGCCGAGGGCGACGGCGAGCCGGGCCGAGGAGAGCGCCGCGTCGCGGCGGCCCAGGGCGTGCAGGGCGCGGGCGCGGCTGTGGGTGGCGAGAACAGCATCGGCGCCGCCGGCACGGGCGGTGGCGGCCCGGACCGCCTCGTCGGCGTGGGTGAGGGCCGGACCGGGGTCACCGGCCAGGACCAGGGCGTCGGCCAGTCCGGTGAGCGAGTGCACCAGCAGGTGGTCGGTGGCCGGGGTGCGGGCGGCGGTCACCAGGTCGGTGAGCATGGGCAGGGCCCGCTCGTACCGGCCGGCCCGCAGCAGCGCTGCGGCCACCCGGTCGCGGCAGTGGTGGCGCAGCGCCGCGTCGCCGACCCGGTCGGCCGCGGCGACGGCGCGGCCCAGGTGCTCGGCGGCGGTGCGGTGGGCGGCGCGGGCGACGTGCAGGACGGCGAGGTCGGTGCCGAGCCGGGCGACGGCCGACTCGTCCCCGTCCGCGTGGGCGGCGCTCAGCCCGGCCTCGACGACGGCCCGCCAGTGGGTCCGGTCGTGGCCGGTGGCCTCGTACAACAGGGCCGTCCGGTGGGCGAGTTGCCAGCAGGCGGCGGTCCGGCCGTACTGCTCGGCACAGACCACGACGGCCCGCAGGGCGCTCTCCTCGCGGCGGAACCAGGCCGCCGCCCGCTCGCTGCCGCCGTCGCCCGCCGCGCAGGCGGCCGTCCAGCCGGCGGTGACGTCCAGGTAGTGGGCGATCAGCCGGTCGAGGGCGACGAACCGTTCGTCGCAGGTGAGTTCGGCGGCCTTCCGGGCGGCGTAGCGGCGTACCAGCTCGCGCCGGGCGTAGCGGCCGGGGGCCGTCTCCTCCAGCAGGTGGACGGCGTCCAGCGCGGTCAGCAGGGTGCGGGTGGCGGCGGGCGGGAGGTCGGCGAGGGCGGCGGCGGTGTCGGTGTCGATCACCGCGCCGGGGTGCAGGCCGAGCAGGGTGAACAGCCGGGCGGCGGCGGGCGGCAGCGTCCGGTACGTCCGGTCCAGGGCGGTGGTGAGGCCGACCGGGCCGCGACCGCTGCCGGTGCTGTTGCCGGCGGCGGTACCGGAGAAGGCACCGGAGAGGACGGCCAACCCGGTCTCCTCGTCGGCGAGTTCGCGGGTGAGGTCGCCCGGGGACCAGTCCGGCCGGGCGGCCAGCCGGGCCGCGGCCAGCCGCAGGGCGAGCGGCAGGAGGTCGCAGGCCTCGGCGAGCGCGGCGACGGCGTCCGGGTCGTCCTCCGTCCGGTCCGGGCCGAGGGTGCGGGCGAGCAGCGCGGCGGCCTCCTCTCCGGTCAGCACGCCCAGCGGGAGCGGGACCCCGCCCGCGCGGACCAGCAGGTGGCGCAGCCGGCTGCGGCTGGTGACGACCGCGACCGGCCCGGCCGCCTCCCCGCCCGCGGGATCCGCCGCCGGCGGGTCGGGCAGCAGCGGGAGGAGCTGCTCGTAGGAGGCCGCGTCGTCCAGCAGGACCGCCATCCGCCGGCCGGCGAGGAGGTCGCGGTAGCGGCGGGAGCGGTCGGCGGTCGAGACGGGCAGGGCGTCCGGGGCGACCCCGAGGGCGATCAGGAACTCGCCCAGGACGTCGGCGGGTTCGCGCGGCCCGTCCGGGTCGAAGCCGCGCAGGTCGGCGCGGAGCAGCCCGTCCGGGAAGTGCCCGGCGCCGCGCTGCGCCGCCCAGTGCCGGACCAGGGCCGTCTTGCCGGCCCCGGCCGGGCCGGTGATAAGGACCGGGCGGCCGGCCCGCGCGGCGGGCAGGGCCGCGTCCAGCCGGTCGAGTTCGGCCTCGCGGCCCACGAACCGGCGGTCGGGGGCGGCCGCCCGGGCCGCGAACCGCTCGCCGGCGCGCCGCAGTTCCGGCCCGGGTGGGCCGGAGAGCCGGGCCACCGCGCGCTCGTACCGCTCCCGCGCCTCCGCGTGCCGCCCCGACTGCTCCAGGCAGCGGACCAGCCGGGCGGTCAGCGTCTGCCGGGACGGGTGGGCGTCGGCCGCCGCCGCCAGTTCGGCGGCCGACTCGCCGCCGCGGCCCGCCCCAGGAGCCCCTCGGCGAGCTCCTCCAGGGCGCGCAGCCGCAGGTCGGTCAACTGCGGGACGGCCCGCTCGCGCAGCAGGGCGGAGCCGCAGTCCGCCAGCGCCGGACCGCGCCACAGGTCCAGCGCGGCGCGCAGCAGCGGCAGCGCCGGGCCGCCCGGGGCCGCCTCCCCCGGGACCGCGGGCCCGGGCAGCAGCACACCGGCCTCCTCGCACAGCCGGGCGAAGCGCTGCACGTCGACCCGCTCGGGCTCGCCCGCCAGCACGTACCCGGCGCCCCGGGTGTCCAGCACCAGGCCCGGCCCGTCCAGCAGTTGGCGCAGCGCGGCGACGTGCCCCTGCAACGCGGCCCGCGCGGTGGGCGGCGCCGCGCCGTCCCAGACCAGCTCGATCAGCTCCTCGGTGGCCACCGTCTGGTTCAGCCGTACGGCGAGCGCGCTCAGCAGCGCCCTCCGTTTGGGGGCCGACGGCGTCACCGCCGCCCCGTCCTCCCGCCGCACCACCACCGGACCGAGCAGATCGATGTGCACGCGCCCCTCTCCTCCCCCACCCGCGGAATCCCGTCCGAGGATAGGCCCGACCTGGCCGTTCACGCTCGCGCGGAACGGTCGAACGCCGCCGGCCCGGCCCGGTGTGCCGACCGGACGGGCCTGGCACCGGCTCGCGACCCGGGCTCCGGGGCCGGCACCGGCAGCCCGGCGGCGGGCCCGTCCCACGGCCACCTCACCCGCCACGACGGCAGCTCGACCCGGGCACCGGGGCCCACGTCCCGCGCTTCCACCATGGCCGCACGGTATCCGCAGGGTCCGACACGAAGGACCGGGCCCCCTCCCGCCGTCCGCCCCGCCGAGGGCCCGAGACCGCCCACGCAACCTCGGGGCGCCCCCGCCACGTCCTCCCAGGGCAGGGGCGACGAGCCGGCGCGGTCAGGACAGGTTCGCGCATTACACTGCTCCACCCCGGGGGCCACCCCGGGTGTGGTGTGCGGCGATGGTGGGGGTACTCGGTGCGGATTCGGCTGCTCGGCCCGGTGGAGTTGCGGGTCGGGGCGGACGGCTTCGCCACGCTGGCTGGGGCGCAGCGGCGGGCGATCCTGGCGCTGCTGGCGCTGGAGCTCGGACGCGTGGTCACCGTGGACCGGCTCTGCGAGGTGCTGTGGGACGAGTGCCCGCCCGCCAGCGCGCGGGCCGCCGTCCAGGGGCACGTCGCCGCGCTGCGCAAGGTGCTCTCCGACACCCCGTTCGAACTGCACACCCGGGCCTCGGGCTACCTGCTGACCGGGCCGTCCGACGAGGTGGACGCGCTGCGCTTCGAAGCCCTGACCGCCCGGGCCGCCGGGCACGCCCGGCGGGACGACCCCGGCGCCGACGCCGAGGCCACCGCACTGCTGGAGGAGGCGCTGCGGCTGTGGCGCGGCGAGGCCCTGGCCGACCTGCCGGACACCCCGCTGCGCACCGCCGCGGTGGACAGCCTGGCCCAGTCCCGCACCGCCGCCCTGCTCTGCTGGGCCACCCTGCGGCTGCGCGGGGGCACCGGAGCGGCCGCCGTCGCCGTCCTGGAGCAGTACGTGCGGACGGACGGGCTGCGCGAGGAGTTGGTGGCGCTGCTGATGCGCTGCCTGCGCCAGGCCGGGCGCCCCGCCGACGCCCTCGCCGCCTACCACCAGGCCCGGCAGCGGCTGGACGAGGAGCTCGGGATCCGGCCCGGGACGGCCCTGCGGGCGGCGCTCGCCGAGGTGCTGGCCGACGACCGCCCGGAGCAGCTGCCCGCTGCTCCGCCCGCGCCCGGGCCCGGGCCCGCCGCCCGGGTCCCCGAACAACTCCCCCGCCGGCCCGTGGACTTCGTCGGACGGCAGGCCGAACTGGACCGGCTCGACCAGGACTGCGGCCCCGACCGGCCCGGCGACGGCCCCGTCCTGGTGGTCGGCCCCGCCGGGGTCGGCAAGAGCACGCTGGTCACCGCCTGGGCGCACCGGGCCGCCGTCCGCTTCCCCGACGGCCGACTCCACGCCGACCTGCACGGCCTCGCCCCGACCGGCCCGGCCCGGCCCGAGGCCGTCCTCGCCGACTTCCTGCACGCGCTCGGCGTGCCCGCCGGCACCATCCCCGCCGACCGCCCCGCACGCGCCGCGCTCTACCGCGAACACACCAGGGGCCGACGGCTGTTGGTCTTCCTGGACGACGCCGCCGACGCCGACCAGGTCGCCGACCTGCTGCCCGAGGGGCCCGGCTGCGCCGCAGTCGTCACCAGCCGGGGCTCGCTCGAGGACCTGGTCGCACTGGACGGGGCCGCCCTGCTGCGCCTGACCGCCCTGCCCGAGGAGGACGCCCTGCTCCTCCTGGAACGCGCCCTCACCCCCGAACGCGTACGCGCCGAACCGGAGGCCGCCGCCCGCCTCGCCCGCCTCTGCGACCGGCTGCCGCTCGCCCTGCGGATCGCCGCCGCCCGCCTCGCCGCCCAGCCCGACTGGACGCTCGCCGAGCTGGCCGACGAACTCTCCGACGAGCACACCCGGCTGGCCGTCCTGGACGCCGACGGCACCCTCGGACTCACCCCGCACCTTCATCTGACGTACCGTCAACTCTCCGCATCCGCAGCCGAACTGCTCACCTCCCTGGCCGTCCACCCCGGCGGCGAGGTGGACACCCTGGCGAGCGCCGCCCTGCTGCGCACCGACAGCGCCACCGCCCACCGGGCACTCGGCGAACTCGCCGCCCACCACCTGCTCACCGGCACCGCCCCCGGCCGCTACGGCCGCACCGAACTGGTCCGCCTCTACAGCGCCGGGCTGCTCGCCGAACAACCCGAAGCACGGCGGCGGCTGCTCCACGAACGCCTCGCCGACTACTACCTCGCGGCCCTGCAGCACTGCGGCTTCTACCTCGACCCCGGCCAGGAGGGCTCCGACCCCCCGGCCCACCCCCCGCAGGCCCTCCCGCCCGCCGTCGACATCCGCACCGCCCTCGACTGGTTCCGCGCCGAGGAACCCACCGTCCGCGCACTCGTCGACGCCACCGCCCTCACCGACCCCGAACGCGCCTGGCGGCTCGCCCTCACCAGCGGCTCGCTCTACTACGGCGCCAGCCGCTTCACCGACTGGCTCGCCCGCGCCCGGGCCGGCCAGGAGGCCGCCGAACGGTGCGGCGACCCGGCCGCGGTCGCGCTGCTGCACAACTGCCGGGCCCAGGCCCTCGTCGCGCTCGAACGGCGGCACGAGTCGGCCGATGCGGCACGAAAGGCGGTCGCCGCCACCGACACCGAGGACGGGCCCCGGGCCGCGTCCGCGCGCGTCCGCGCGCTCGCCACCCTCGCCCTGGTCACCGCGATGCTCGGCGACTCCATCGAGGCCGAACGGCTGGCCGCCGCCGCCACCTCCCTCGCCCTGACCTCCGACAACCGGCAGCGGCTCGTCGACGCCAAGGTCCACCAGGGCTGGGTCAGCCTGGCGGCCGGCGACCGGGACGGCGCCCAGCGCCACTCCCGCGAAGCCCGCGAACTGCTGCCGCCCGCACCCGTCACCCAGGTCCACCTCTGGTCACTGCTGACCGAGGCGCAGGCCCTCCCGCCGACCGTCCGCGACGACACCGCCGACCTCGCCTGGCACCGCCTCCTCGCCGCGTGCGAGGAGGCGGGCCTGCTCTACCTGCACGCGCTCACCGAACAGTCCTACGCCGCCCACCTGCTGGCCCGCGGCCGGGAACCGGAGGTCGGCGCCCGGCTGCGCACCGCGCTCGACCGCTTCCGAAGCCACGACCGGCAGGCCGGCTACCGGAGCGAGTTCACCGCCGGCCTGGAGGAGTCGCTCAACCTCCGCTCGGACGACTGGGGGGCGGGGCACTGAGCGGGGCGGGGCGGGCGGTCAGCCGAGCCCACGAGTGAACCGGGCCCGGAGCCGCTATCCGGCCACCTGGGCGGCGCCGCTCTCCGCGGCCGCCCCCCGCTTGACCGGCGCGTACCCGTGCTCCGCCGCCAGCACCGGGCGCAGCGCCCGGATCGCGTAGAAGTTGCGGGACTTGACCGTCCCCGGCGGCACCCCCAGCCGGGCCGAGGCCTCCAGCACCGACCGGTCCTTCAGGTGGAGCTCCACCAGCACCTCCCGGTGGTGCTTCTGCACCCGCCGCAGCGCCAGCGATATGTCCCGGGCGACCACCACCGTCTCGTACGGGTCCTCGGCCAGCGGCCGGTCCTCCAGCGGCTCCCCGATCACCTCCTTGGCGCGCGCGGACGCCATCCGGTAGTGGTCGATCGCGATCCGCCGGGCCACCGTGAACAGCCACGGCCGGCTCTGCTCGGGCCCGGCGCTCAGCGCCTCCGGGTGCTGCCAGGCGCGCAGCAGGGTCTCCTGCAGGATGTCCTCGGCCTTGCCCCGGTCCCCGCCGGTGGCCCGCAGCAGCGCGCGCAGCAGGTAGCCGCCGTGCAGCCGGTGGATCTCGGCGAGTGTGTCCGGGTCGAGGGTCGGACGGGCGGGACGGGCCGGGGCGGTGGCGGCCCCCACCGCGTCCGACGGGCCCTCGGGCTCGGCGACGGGCGTGGACTGGGCGACGGACGGCTTCGACACGCGCTACCTCTCAGGTCGGGCAGGGGCACGGCACGGGCAGGGCGCCGCTGACCACCGGCCGGACCTCCCCGGCGGCGGCTACGACAGCACACTGCCGGAGCCCGCCAAGTCCTCACCAACGATCCGCCAACGCCCCCGCTCACGGCACCCGGACCGCTCCCGGATGCCGCGTGAGCGCCTGCCCGGACGGCCCTGACGGCCCCGCCCGGGTGCCCCCACCGCCCGCGCTCAGCCGCTGTTGAGCGCCGCGACCAACTCCTGCACCCCGTCCTCACCCCGGTGCTCGATCAGCAACGCGACCCACGTCGCCAACCGCCCCCGCTCCGCCGCCGACCACCCCGACACCGACGGATGCTCGTCCACCACCAGCGCCGCCGCCACCCCCAGCAGCCCCGACGGCGCCGAACCCGGCCGCCACCGCCCGTCCGGCACCGCCCGCAGCGCCAGCCGCCGGGCGACCGCGATCACCTCGTCCGCCGCCGCCTCCGGCACCCCCAGCCCGGCCGGACCCGCCACGATCGGCGCGCCCGCCCGCACCAGGGCCGCGACGAAGTCGCGCGCCTCCGGCCCGTCCGCATCCATCCGGTGCCCCTCCCCCGTCCCGATCCCGGGACTCACGCTCGTTCGACCTCGATGGCACCCGACGGGCGCCGGGTGCCACCGGACGACGGTACCGAGCGGTAGCCGGTCGAGCAGGGGAATTGGCGCGGCCCGGCCGTACCGGCGGCCGCGCGGCCCGGCCTCCCGGTACGACGAGGGGCGCCCGGTGCGCCCTGCCCAGCTCAACGGGCCCACCACCACCGGCGGTTCAGGTGAACCGGAACGACTCCTTCGACCGTAGTCCCGGCTGTACGGGACGACCGGAGGCGCCGGTCCGACCCGGCACGGACCGGGAGGTCAGGCGATGGCGTTCACCGACGGCACCCCCGGCACGGGCACCGGCACGAACACCGGCACCCCGGCCGCCCCCGACTACTCCCCCGCCGCCTGGCCCGAACCCGTCGAACTACGGCCCCGCCCCGCCCTCGACCCACTCGGCACCGTCCTGATCCCCGCCCCCGAACGGCAGCTGTTCACCCGCGGCCCCGGCCTCCCCGAGGCACACCCCGCACCGGCCGCCCCCGCCCCGGTGGCCTGGCCACCGCCCGTCCACCGCACGCCCACCGTCCCCCGCACCACCATCTTGCACGCCCGGCGGCTGCCTCTCCCCGGCGGCGGGACACGGCACCGGCACCTCCTCGACCGCATCCGGGTACCGCTGCGCGCCTGCCACCGGATCGCCGTCCTCGGCAGCCCCGCCGAAGGCCTCACCACCGTCCTCGGCGCCCTCCTCGCCGAACACCGCGCCGACCAGGTCCTCGTCCTCCTCCCCGGCAGCCCGCCCCCGGCGGCGGGGCACGGCACCGGCGGCCGGCTCGTCGTGCACGCCGTACCACCGGACCCCGCCTCCTTCCCCGGCACCCTCACCGAACTCAGCGGCCACTACCCCGTCATCCTCACCGACACCACCGCCTCACCCGTGGACCTGCGACCGCCCGCCGTCGGACTCGCCGACCAGCTCGTCCTCTGCGAACCCGCCACCCCCACCGGCGCCCGCAACGCCGACGCCCTCCTCGCCCACCTCACCGCCCTCGGCCACCACGGCCTGGTCCACGGCGCGGCCACCGTCTTCACCCCCGCCCCGCCCACCGACCACCCCCTCGCCGCCCGCGACCTCCTCCCCCACTTCCGCGCCCGCTGCCGCGGCGCCGTCCTCCTCCCGCCCCACACCCGGCCGACCCCGCCACCCTCCGCCCCCGAACCCGCACCGGCTACCTCGAACTCGCCGCCCTCATCGGCGACGCCATCGCCGACCGCCACCCCTGACCCCGCCCACGGTCGCCTGAGGCGCCGGCGGACGGCGGACGGCGGACGGCGGACGGCGGACGGCGGACGGCGGACGGCAACGAATCACCACACCTCACCGTCCCTCAGCCCGACCCCGAGCCGGGCAGAGGAGGGCCACAGGACGGACACCCCCTCAGCCCGCACCACAAGCCCCGACAGACACCAGCCGCGACAGGCCACCAGCCCTCCTCCACCCGCCACGGATGCCGGCCCCGCAGCAGCCCCCTCCTCATCCGTCATCCGCCCGGACCGGGCCCCATGCGGACACCCCAGCCCTCCTCCCGTGCCGGCCCCGCCGCTGCCGCCGGGCCCGGCGGCAGCGGCGGCGACCAGAGCCGCAGCGGCGAGGAAACAAGGGTGATGCCGGCGGCTTGGGAAGAGGCGGCACTGGCCGGGCGCGCCAGAGGGCAGGGCGAAGGCGCCGCTATGGGGACAGGTCAGTGGGGGCCGGGTCGGTAGAGCAGGTGGCGGCGACGACCAGGACCGCAGCGGCAAGGGCGGCGGGAGCAATGGCGCCAGCGGAACGGGGCCGGCACCCGCCAAGCGGGCGCCCCCTCAACCGTCCTCCCCCTGCCTCGGGCGGCGGCCGCCGTGGCGAGGAAGGCAAGGGCGACGGTGGCGGCTTGGGTCGGGGCGGTGCTGCCGGGGGCATGGCAAGGGTGGTGTGGTGACGGCCGGGTCGGTAGGGCAGGTGAGGGCGGCGAGGGCGGCCGGAACGGGCCGTCCGCCCGCCGGGCGGACCGGACCCTCAGTGCTCCTCCGCGCGGCCCGGGCGCCAGTTGCGGCGGCGGGCGCGGGGGGTGATGGCGGCTGCGGCGGCGATGAGGGCGGCTGTGGCGAGGGAGGTGAGGGCGATGGTGGCGGCTTGGGTGGGGGCGGTGCTGGTGGGGCGGGCCGGGGGCATGGCGAGGGTGGCCGGGGTGGGGGGCGGGGTGGTGGGGGCCGGGTCGGTGAGGCGGGTGACGGCGGCGATGGGGTCGACGGTGCCGTAGCCGTACTGCGGGTCGGGGCTGTGGTAGGCGGTGGATTCGAGGCGGCGGGTCAGTTCGTCGACGGTGAGGGTGGGGCGGTAGCCGAGGGCGAGGGCGGCGGTGGCGGCGACGAAGGCGGTGGCGAAGCTGGGGCCGACGCCGGTGTAGTAGCCGCCGGGGGTGGGGCCGGGGCCGGTGACGGCGTCACCGGGGGCGGTGAGGTCGACGCGGCCGCCGACCTGGACGGCCGAGGCCCCGTCGGCGAGGGCGCCGCCGGGGGCGAGGTCGCGGACGGCGAGGACCTCGGGGTAGGCCGCCGGGTAGGCGGGTCCGGGTTTGGCGCCGGACTGTGCGGTGTCGGCGGGTGGGGTGTCGGGTGCGGCCGGGGCGACGATCAGCGCGCCCTTGGCCCGGGCGGCCTTGACCGCGCCGGCCAGGGCGTCGTTGCCGGTGGGCAGGGCGATGCCGACGGTGATGATCCGGGCGCCGCGGTCGGCGGCGGCCGTGATCCCCTGGGCGAGCAGGTCGGGTGTGCCGACGCCGGCCTCGTTGGTGACCGAGACGGCGAGGATCCTGGCGCGCGGCGCGAGCCCGGCGAAGCCGGTGCCTTCGCGCTGGTCGGCGGCGATCAGGCCGGCCAGGAAGGTGCCGTGGCCGACGCAGTCCTGGGCCGGGTCGGCGCCGCCGGGCAGCGGGGCGTGGTCGAGGCGGCCGGTGAGCAGGCCGCCGCCGTCCTTGACGCCGGAGCCGAGGACGGCGACGGTGACGCCTTCGCCGCGGGTGAGCGGCCACACCCGTTCGGGGCGCAGGAAGGTCTGCGGCCAGGGGACGAGCTGGGTGCCCTTGGCGGACGGCGGCAGGCAGCCGGCGGGTCTGCCGCCGGGGTCGCGCCGCTGCTGGGTGACGCCGGGCAGGGCGTCGGGGGTGTCGGCGGCGGCCGCGGTGCCCGCGGTCGGCAGCAGCAGCGCGGCGGCGAGCGCCACAGCGGCGGCCCGGGCGGTGGCCGCGTTCCGGGCGGTGGCGGCGGTGTCCCTCACCCGAAGCTGCCGATCCGCTCGACCGGGATGTCCTGCGGCAGCAGGAGGCTGAGTTCGTCGAGGTCCGCGATGTCGAGCCGGGACAGCCGTCCGGCCTGGCGGGTGATCATCGCTTCCAGGACCTGCCGGGCGAACCGCCCGTTGCCGAAGGAGCGGTCGCGCGGGACGGCGGCGAACAGGGTGCCGAGCGCGGCCAGGGTCTCTGGGGTGCAGCTGTACCCGGCGGTCTCGGCCTGCAGCCGGACGATGGTGACGAGTTCGTCGTCCGCGTAGTGGTCGAAGGTGATCTCCCGGGAGAACCGGGAGGCCAGGCCGGGGTTGGAGGCGAGGAAGCCGCGCATCTCCTCCTGGTAGCCGGCCACGATGACGACGACCTCGTCGCGGTGGTCCTCCATCAGTTTCATCAGGGTGTCGACGGCTTCCTGGCCGAAGTCGCCGCCGGCGCCGTTGCGGGGTGTCAGGGTGTAGGCCTCGTCGATGAAGAGCACGCCGCCGCGGGCGCGTTCGAAGGCGTCCCGGGTGAGCTGGGCGGTGTGGCCGATGTAGCGGCCGACGAGGTCGGCGCGGGCGGTCTCGATGAGCTGGCCGGCGGGCAGCACGTCGAGTTCGGCGAGGAGTTCGCCGTAGAGCCGGGCGACGGTGGTCTTGCCGGTGCCGGGCGGGCCGGAGAAGACCAGGTGGTGGCTGATGGTGGCGGCGGGCAGGCCGGCTTCGACGCGGCGGCGGGTCTGCCGGGTGAGGTTGACGAGGTCCTCGACCTGTTCCTTGGCGGCGGCGAGGCCGACCATGGCGCGCAGCCGGTCGAGCAGGCCGGGTTCGTCGGACTTGCCGTTGCCGGCGACGGCCGCGGCGGCCTGTTCGCCGACGTCGGCGGGCAGCAGCTGGGTGAGGGCGTCGTTGTCGAAGTGTTCGAGTACGGCGAGCCGGGAGGCCTGCCGGTCGACCATCTCCTCGAAGACCTTGCGGGCGGCCCGGCCGTTGCCGAAGTCGGCGCCCTTGGGCATCCGTTCGAAGTGGACGGCGAGCGCCTCGCGGGTGCCTTCGGCGAGTTCGTAGCCGTGGCCGCCGGCGTTGTGCTCGACGATGGTGGTGAGTTCGTCGACGCTGTAGTTCTGGAATTCGACGGTGCGGCTGAAGCGGGAGGCCAGGCCCGGGTTGGAGGCGAGGAACTCGCGGATCTCGGCCTCGTACCCGGCGACGATCACCACCAGGTCCTCGCGGTGGTCCTCCATCAGTTTGACCAGGGTGTCGATGGCCTCGCGGCCGAAGTCGGGGCCGGTGCCGCCGGATCCGGCGGACAGGGTGTACGCCTCGTCGATGAACAGCACGCCGCCGAGGGCCTCCTTGACGACCTCGGTGGTCTTCAGGGCGGTCCCGCCGATGATGGAGGCGACGAGGTCGGCGCGGGCGACCTCGACCAGGTGGCCGCTGCGCAGCACGCCGAGTTCGGCGAGGATGGCGCCGTAGAGCCGGGCGACGGTGGTCTTGCCGGTGCCGGGCGGGCCGGCGAAGACCAGGTGCCGGCTCATCGGGAGGGCGGGCAGGCCGGCCTGTTCGCGGCGCCGGGCCAGCTTGTTGAGGTTGACGAGGGTGGCGACCTGCTCCTTGACGCCGTCCAGCCCGACCAGGGTCTGCAGGACGGCCTGCGGGCCCTGCGGTCCGGGGTCGGCGGGTGCGGGCGTGGCCGTCCCGTCGGCGGGCTCGGTCCCGCCGTCAGCGGTGGCGGCGGTGCCGGGCGCGGCGGCGGCGACGGCCGCGGACCCGTGGGCGTCGGGCGACCGGTTGTCCCGGCTGTCGAGGTTCTCGATCGCGAGCCGGTCGCTCGGCTCGGTCTGCCGCAGCCCGGCGCCCTGGTTCTCGGCGGTCAGGCAGTCGGTGAGCCGGACGGGCTCCGCGGTTTCGGAGCGCAGCCCGTCCACGGTGTTGTCGGTGAGCTGGCAGGAGGTGAGCGTGGCGCGGGCGCCGCCCGTCAGATGGAGTCCGTGGCGGCGGTTGGTCCGCAGCCGGGAGCGGGTGGCGGTGAGTTCGCCGCCGCGTTCGACGCTGGCGCCGTCGAAGGCGTTCTCGGTGGATTCGACGTCGCGCAGGGTGGCGACGCCCTCGGGGCCGACCGAGACGCCGCAGGACTTGCTGCCGCGCACCTGGCTGCCGCCGAGGTAGGTGTTGGCGCCGTCGCTGATCCGCACGCCGTGCTGCCCGGAGTCGAGCACGGTGGCGTCCTCGATCCGGCCGCGCCCGTCGCGCAGCACCTCGATGCCGTGGCCGCCGGCGGCGGTGACGGTGGTGCGGCGCAGCAGCGGGTTGGCGCCCTCGCGCACCACGATGCCGGTGCCGGCCGCGTCGCGGACCTCCAGCCGGTCGAACTCGGCGGCGCTCTCCCCGGTGAGTTCGACGCCGTCGGTCTCGGCGTCGCGCACCACGGCCCGGACCAGGCCGGGGCCGGCGGACTCGCCGACGTGGATGCCGACCTGGGCGGGGGCGGTGACCTCGCAGTCCTCGAAGGTGCCGCGGGAGCGGCCGGTGATGTGCAGGCCCTGGCCCTGGGGTCGGACGGCGCGGCAGCGGCGCAGCAGCGGGTCGGTGCCGTTGGTGAGCACGTAGCCGTGGCCGCGGACGGCGGTGACGGTGCAGTCCTCCAGGACGACCCGGGCGGTGGAGCCGATGAACACGCCGAGGGCGCTGTCGCGGATCTCGGTGCGCAGCAGGCGCGTGGTGCTCTGCTCCTCCAGGGCCACGGCGGGCTTGTCGGTGGCGGAGATCTCGCAGTCCTCGATCACGCCGCGCGCCTCGCCGTTGGCGCAGACGCCGTTGCCGCGGGCGTCGCGCAGCACGCAGCGCCGTACGGTCGGGTTGGCCCGCTCGCCGATCACCAGGGCGGAGGTGCCCAGGTGCTCGATGACGCTGTCCTCGATGACGCTGGTGCCGGTGGAGGTCTCGACCAGTCCGGCGCCGGCCGGGTTGACCACCCGGCAGCCGCGCATGGCGAGTTCGCCCTGCTGGCGGGTGAGCACGGCGGTCCACGCGTTGCCGGCCACCTCGCAGTCCTGGAGGGCGAGTTGGCCGCGCGGGACGTCGACGGCGGGCAGTTCGTCGTCCTGCCCCTGGAGCACCAGTCCGGTCAACTGGACGGCTTCGGTGAGCACCTGGACGACCGAGCCGCGTCTGGGACTGATCCGCACACTGCCCCGGACGTCCTCGGCGGTGATGCTCACCACCTTGGTGAGAACCAGGTTCTCGTCGTAGCGGCCGGGGCGTACGGAGATCACCGCGCCGCTGCGGGCGGCCTGGAGGGCTTCGCCGATCGTGCGGTAGGAGCCGGGCTCCCGCTGCTCCGCGCAGACCGTCAGCACCGGGCGCGACATGCCTGGGGTTCCCTTCGTCGTGGGGCGTGGTGGTTCTCCGCCGTCCGGCCGGGGTGGTTCCCGGCCGGTGTGCGGGCATGCGGGTCGTACCGGGTCGGACCAGGTCAAACGTGGTCGGACCGGCGTCAGGGCGTGCAGGTGGCCCGGACGGCACTGGCGGCGTGGTGGGCGCCGGCGGCGGCGCCCCAGTCGATGCCGCGGTCGTGCAGGGTGAGGGAGATCGGACCGCGGTAGGTGAACGGCCCCTTGGTCACCCAACTTCCCTGACTGGCCGTCTGGTTGATGGTGAAGGAACCGGCCGAGCCACCGCCGCTCTGCACCGTGTAGTAGCTCGGGTTGCCGCCGACCTGCTTGAGGTTGCCGCTGGCCGGGATGTAGACGGCCAGGGTGCAGCTGGTGACCTTGTCCAGGGTGAAGCTCCAGACCACCGAGTTGCCCTTGTCGTTGCCGTCACCGGACATCGGCATCGCGGCGTAGGTGCCGTTGCAGCCCTCGCCGCTGTAGCCGCCGGAGTAGTTGCGCCAGCCCTTGTCGCCGTCGTCGTACCAGCCGTTGGTGCGGTACCCGCCGCAGTACGGGCCGGCGATCGCGGTGACCGGCGCCGGCGGCTTGGCGGCCACCGGCGGCGGGGCCGGGTTCTGGGCGCCGGCCGGCGGCGGGGCGGGGTTCTGGGCCCCGGCCGGCGGCGGCGTCGGCTGGCTGGGGGCGGGCTTGGTGCCGCCCGCGGCGGCGCCACCGCTCGCGGCGGCCCCCGAACCGCCCTGGGCCTGACCGGTCCCGGCAGCGGAACTCCCGGCGCCCGTACCGGTGTTGACCGCTCCCTTGGCGGGCTGCGCGGCGCCGCCGCCCCCGCCCGACGCGCCGCCCCCGGAGGCGGAGCCGCCGGAGCCGTTGGGCACCGAACCCGGCTGGTCACCCGGCGCGGAGGAGGCCGCACCGGCGTCCACCGGCGGCACGACCGCCCCCGGCTGCCCGTCCGGGCGGGGGTGCCCGTGCCGCCGGTGCCGCCGTGCTCGTCGTACCCGGGCACGAAGCCGTTGCCGCCGTCCCCGCCGCCCTGCCCGAACCCGGGCGGCGCGTCGGCCTGGGCGGGCCCCTTCTTGTGGTCGTTGCCGCCGAGCTGGGTCACCACCACCGAGGCGCCCACCAGCACCAGGCCCACGGCGACGGCCGCCGCGATCATCGGACGGGAGACCCGCCCGGGCCGCGGGCCGGGGTCCGTACCGGACTCGCCGGCCGCTCGGCGACCACGGTGGCGGCCAGCGCCTCGGGCGTGGCGGCGGCGGGCGACACCGTGACGGCCGCGGCGGCGGGTACGGGGGTGCGGCGGGTGCGGCCGACGGGGTGGCCGGCGGCGCGACCGGGTCGCGGACGCGCGCTCGGCCGGCTTGCCGCCCTCGGTCCGGGCCGGATTCTCCGTCGGCTTCCCGGCAGGCTTCTCGGCCGCTTCCCGGTCTCGGCGGCCTTCTCGGCCCTGGTCCCCGTCCCCGTCCCGCCGGGGGCCGCCGCCTGCGCGGGCAGCACCACGGTCGGGGCCCCCGGGGCCGCGGCCGTCTCCGCGGCGGAGGCCGTCTCCGTGGACTCCTCCTCGGCAGCCAGAGCCCAGTTCACCGCCGGAAGCCGGAAGCCGGACGGCTCCCGCCCCGGCTCGCCGCGCTGCTCCTCGCCCACCATGCATCCCCTGTGTTCGACGACACTCCTGTGGGGAGCTACGGCCGGACGGCCCCGATCGGTTCAGCCGGGTCCTGGACGTTCAGCTTCCGACCGTCCAGACCGGTTCCTCGGTCTCCTCCGGCGGGGTCAGCACGAAGGACACCGCCCGCTCCAGCACCGCCGGTTCGGGGTCCGCCCACGGGCCGTCACCCTGGGCGCGGACGTGCGCGAGCAGCTCCGGGTCGGGCGCCAGCCCGTACTCCTCCAGGTAGTACGTCACCGTGTCGGTCCAGATCCACCGGCCGTCGGTGCGGAAGCCCATCGGCACGACACCCCGCCGGTCCGGCTCGACCACGTCGTCCATCAGCATCGTGGTCAGCAGCACCGCCGCGCCGGTCCGCAGGTAGCGGGCGACGGCCTCGCGCTCCTCCCCGGGCTCCAGCCGCGGCCGGTCCGGCGCGAAGCCCGGCCCGGTCACCGGGTCCACGACGTCGAACACCGCCGCCAGCCGGAACCCGTCCCGCACCGTCTCGGTCATCCCGCGCTCCTCCTGCCGAACTCTTCCCTACGCTACGTCCCACGGACGGTCCGGGGTCCGGGGTTCACCGGGCCGGGCACGAGGAGGGAGCCGTCGATGACGGGACTGTGGATCCCGGAGGTCTACCGGGACCGCGAGGAGTCCCTGCGGCTGCTGCGGACGTACTTCACCCGACGCCGGGAGCGGGGCGACCTGTGGTACTCCGGCGCGCACTTCGAGCGGCTCGACGGCGGCGGCGACCGGCCCGGAGTGGCGGACCGCTTCACCGCCGACGACCTGGTCGCCGTCACCATGCTGAGCGTCCAGGTGAAACCGCACGGCGCGGTCGACCTGCTCACCGACCCCGGGGGCCACTGGCACCGGCTGCTGTCGGCGATCCCCCGCGACGCCCGCCTGGAGGACCCCGACTCCGACGCCCTGGTGGCACCGGGCGGCCCGGCGTGGGAGCTCTGGGAACGGCTCGCCGACCCGGCGAAGACGTACCCGGCCAAACCCGACGGCGGCGGCCCGGTCGTCGCGGGCAAGCTACTGGCCCGCAAGCGCCCGCACCTCGTCCCGGTCTACGACGAGCGGATCAAGGCGCTCTTCCGGCGGCCCCGGACGGACCGCACCTTCTGGGCCGACCTGGCCGCCGCCCTCCGCGCCGACGGCGGCGCGTTCCGGGCCGACCTGGCGGAGGTGCGCGCCGAGGCCGGGATCGGCGAGGAGATCGGCGTCCTGCGGGTCCTGGACGTCATCGGCTGGATGCACCAGGGCGAACGGGAGCGCGCGGCCGGAGCCCATTGACGGCTCCGGCCCGGGCGCGACCGTCAGTTCGGCCCCGCGCCCAGGTCCAGCAGGTAGCGGGACGGGTCGGCGGGACGGACGCGGTCGGCGGGGGCGACGGCGTCGCGGCGGGCGAGCCAGGTGCGGAGGCGGTCGGGGCCCGGGCGGACCCCGCCGATCTCGTGCAGCAGGACCCGGGCCGGCTGCCCGCTGTCCGGGTCGGGCGGCTGGACGTCGATCACCTCGAACTCCGTTCCCGGGGCGAAGATCACGGTCGGCGGGTCGCCCGGCTCGCCGAAGGCCGAGCTGCGGCGGCCGCCGACGGACCAGATGGCGAACTCGATCCCGGCGTCCTCGCCGAAGTCCGCCCCCGGCGCCGCCAGGCCGGTCACCGGCGCCCGCTCGGTCACCACCGCACCGGGGGTGTACGCGGCGAGGTCGCACCCCTCGGCCGGGCCGCCGACCAGCACGCCGCCGTAGTGGCTCGGCAGCCGCCGCAGGCCGGCGGCCAGGCAGCGCAGGTACGGGCCGAAGCGGCCCGGTGCACCGGAGCGGGCCGCCGCCAGGAGCTCGGCACGGGGGGCCAGCGGGGTGCAGTCGCCGTGCTGGAGCAGGACGGCGACCAGTTCGGGCCGCGGGTCGCCGGACTCCGTACGGGAGCGGAGGCTCGGCAGCCGGGTGGCGACGTCCTCGGCCCGCCGCGCGAGCCGCTGGTAGGCGGGCCGAGCTGGGCGACCAGCGCCCCGCGGTCCTGCCCCGGGGTGGCGGGCGCCTCGGCCACCGGCGGCTCGGGCGCGGCGGGTACGGGGTCGGGCTGGGGGTCGGGCTCCGGTTCGGGTTCCGGCTCGGGTTCGATGACCGGGTCGGGTTCAGGCTCTGGCTCGGGTTCGACGACCGGCTCGGGCTCGGCTTCGGGTTCGACGACCGGTTCGGGCTCGACCCCGACCGCCTGCTCCGGCTCCTCGACGGCAGCGGGTTCCTCGGCAGCCACCGGGCGGGGCTCCGCGGGCACCTCCTCGTACTGCCCGCCGGAGGTCGCCACGGTCACGGCGGGCGTCGGTGCGGCCACCACCTCGGGCTCGGGCTCCACCTCGGGCTCCGGCTCGGGTTCAGGCTCCGGCTCGGGTGCAGGCTCCGGCTCGGGCTCGGGCTCGGGTACGGCCTCAAGGGCAGGCACCGGGTCGGGCTCCGCCTCAAGCACCGGCTCCGCCTCCACCCCCGCCCAGTCCAGCCCGTACAGCCGCGCGCAGAACCGCCCCACCGCCCCGGACTCGACGTCCAGGGTTCCGGCGACGGCGAGGGCGAGCCGCGCCGTGCCGTGGGGCAGGACGCCGAGGAGGGTGCCGAGGTGGTCCCAGAGCGTTTCGGGGACGGGGCGGCCGGGGGCGCCGATGACGAGCACCGGCTGGGCGGGGTCGGGGCGGCGCAGGCGCGGGCCGCGGTCGGGGGTGGCTTCGGGCCGGAGCCACAGGCCGGCGGCGACGGCTTCCAGTTCCCAGCCGGGGAAGGCCGGGTAGCGGGCCGGGCCGGGTGCCGGGGGGAGGTCGGGGCGGGTGCGCCAGCCGGTGGCGGTGACGGTGCGGTCGCTCGGGCGGGCGACGAGTTCGGTGAGGTACGGTTCCCAGCCTTCGGCGCCGTCCGGGCCCAGGTGGACGTTGCGGGTGCCGACCGGGCCGTTGCGGACGGGGAGGCCGACGGCCGCGCGCACCTCCTGGCGCAGGGTGGCGGACAGGACGGCGACCAGTTCGACCAGCCGGACCGGGTCGGCCCAGGGCGCGCTGAGGGTCAGCCGCCGGTCGGGCTTCCCCGCGGCGGTCTGCAACAGTGCGGCGGCGTTGGCGAGTTGGGGGCCGCTGGGGAGTGGTCCGGCGGGCTCGCCGAGGACGAGCAGCAGGGTGTCGCCGGGTGCGGCGGCCCGGTCCAGTACGGCGGGCCGTTCCGCTCCGACGGCGGCTTCGGTGATCCAGTACGCGCCGCCGGCGAGCGGGGTGACGGTCGCGGCGGCGGGCCAGTGCGGGCCGAGCGGCGCGGTGGCGCCGCCGGGCGGGCAGCGCCACCAGGTGCCGTCGACGGCCGGGAGCATGCCGTCCGCCTCGACGCTGATCACCGTGTCCGGCGCGATGACGGTCAGTCCGCTGCGCTTGGCGAGCAGTTCGGCGGGCCGTCGGCCGTCGGGTCCGGGCGCGGCGAGTCCGGAGGCGGCGAGCACCAGTGCCTCGGCGCCCCGTTCGCGCGCCGCCCGGGCGAGTTCGTCGAGTGAGGCCAGCAGGACGGGTGCCGCGTCGGCGGCGGCGGCGAGCAGCAGCAGCGCCCGCGGTTCGGCCCGGACGGGCTCCAGTGCCTCGGCCAGTCCGGCGGCCTCGGCACCGGGCGGCGCGATGACGTAGTGCGGTCCGAGCGCCCGCAGCGTCGAGCCGCCGGTCGCGGGAGCCGAGCCGCCGGTCGCAGGAGCCGAGCCGCCGGTCGCGGGGGTCGTGGCGGTGGTCATCAGCCCTCCTCCCCGAGGTGTCCGGTCTGCACCTGGACGGTGCGCCGCCGGGTGATGTACAGCCCTCGCCCGGCCGGGAGCTGCCGGGGCTTGAGGTTGCCGAAGAGGTAGCCCTCCGAGGGCGGGCAGGACATCAGCAGCGAGGGCGAGTTGACTTCCTGGAGCTTGCGCAGCAGCGGGTCGGAGAGGGCTCGGCCGATGCCGTTGGCGCCGCGGGCGACGACCAGGTGGAGGCCGATCTCGGCGCCCTGGGCGAGGTCTTCCAGCAGGGCGGCGAAGGGGTGGTTGCCGCCGGTGGAGCCGACCAGGTCGTAGTCGTCGACGAGGATGAAGAGTTCGGGGCCGGTCCACCAGTCGCGCAGTTTGAGCCGGGCGGGTGTGATGTCGGCGGGCGGGATGCGGTTCTTCATCGCCCGGGACGCGCCGTCGACGATCTGGCGGAGCTTGTCGACGGCCACCGCGTAGCCGAGCCGGTACTCCTCGGGGACGGCGTCGTACAGGCCGCGCCGGTAGTCGACCAGCATGATCCGCGCTTCGGCGGGGGTGTAGGCGGTGGTGATGGCGTTGATCATCAGCCGCAGCAGGTTGGTCTTGCCGGACTCGCTGTCGCCGACCACCAGCAGGTGCGGGTTCTCCTCGAAGTCGTGCCACAGCGGGGAGACTTCGGTGTCCTCCAGGCCGATCGGGACGCGCAGCCGTCCTTCGGCGGCGGGGAGCCGGGCGGCGTCCAGGACCAGTGGCAGCATCCGGACCTCGGGGGCGCGCGGGCCGGTCCAGTGCGCGGCGACGGCGTCGACCAGGTCGGCGACGCCCTCGCCGAGGTCGTCGGTGCGGCCGGAGCCGTCGATCCGGGGCAGGGCGGTGAGGAAGTGCAGCTGCTCGTCGGTGAGGCCGCGGCCGGGCAGCTTGGGGACCTTGGCGGCGGCCCGCATGTTGATCACGGAGTCGATGGCGTCGCCGAGTCGCAGCTCGAAGCGGGTCTGCAGCTGGTCGCGCAGGCCGCCGGTGATCTCGCCCCAGCGCGTGGTGGCCACCACCAGGTGGACACCGTAGTTGAGGCCGCGCTGGGACATCAGGGTGAGCGGCTGGACGAGGTCGTTGAACTCCTGGCGCAGGGTGTTCCAGCCGTCGATGACCAGGAACACGTCGCCGTGGTGCTCGTCGGGCAGTTCACCGGCGGCCCGGCGGCGGCGGAAGGAGGCGACGGAGTCGATGCCGAGTTCGGCGAAGTACTGTTCGCGGCGGTTGATGACGGCGTTGACCTCGGCGACGGTGCGCAGCACCCGCTCGCCGTCGTGCCGGCCGGTGACGCCGCCGACGTGCGGCAGGCCGCGCAGGGCGGAGAGCGTGCCGCCGCCGAAGTCCAGGCAGTAGAACTGGACTTCGCGCGGGGTGTGGGTGAGGGCGAGGCCGGTGATCAGGCCGCGCAGCAGGGTGCTCTTGCCGCTCTGCGGGGCGCCGGCGATGCCGACGTGGCCGCCGGCGCCGGCGAGGTCGGCGGTGAGCAGGTCGCGCAGCTGGTGGAAGGGGCGGTCGACCACGCCGACGGGCAGTGCGAGGGTGCCGTGGCCGCTGGTGTCCTCGGTGGTGAGGCCGCGTTCGGGGTGCGGGACGAGCGGCGGCAGCAGTTCGTCGAGGGTGGGCGGGACGTCCAGCGGAGGCAGCCAGACCCGGTGGGCGGGCGGTCCGGCGTCGCGGAGCCGGTCGGCGGCGACTTCCAGCAGGGAGCCGGCGGAGACCTGCTCCTCCTCGGACTCCTCCTGGGCGACGGCCGGTTGGCGCGGCATCACGTAGTCGGTGCCGTAGGCGACGACCTGTCCGGCGATCGCGGCCTGCTGGGCGGCGCGGCGCTTGGGCCGGTACGGGCCGGAGACGTAGGCGGCCTTGAAGCGGGTGAGGGTGGAGATGTCGCTGCGCAGGAAGCCGTTGCCGGGCTGGGAGGGCAGCTGGTAGGCGTCGGGGACGCCGAGGACGCCGCGGCTCTCCATGGCGGAGAAGGTGCGCAGGCCGATCCGGTAGGACAGGTGGGACTCCAGCGCGCTCATCCGGCCCTCGTCGAGCCGCTGCGAGGCGAGCAGCAGGTGGACGCCGAGGGAGCGGCCGAGGCGGCCGATCATGATGAAGAGTTCCATGAAGTCCCGGTGCGCGGACAGCAGTTCGCTGAACTCGTCGACGACGACGAAGAGCGTGGGCAGCGGGCGCAGCGGGGTGCCGGCGGCGCGCGCGGTCTCGTAGTCCAGGAGCGAGGCGTAGCCGGCGTCGCGCAGCAGCTCCTGGCGGCGGACGAGTTCGCCGTGCAGGGCGTCGCGCATCCGGTCGACGAGGGAGGCCTCGTCGGCCAGGTTGGTGATCACCGCGGAGGTGTGCGGCAGGGTGTCGAGGCCGAGGAAGGTGGCGCCGCCCTTGAAGTCGACCAGGACGAAGTTGAGCACCTCGGAGGAGTGGGTGACGGCCAGGGCGAGCACCAGGGTGCGCAGCAGTTCCGACTTCCCGGAGCCGGTGGCGCCGATCAGCATGCCGTGCGGGCCCATGCCGCCCTGGGCGGACTCCTTGAGGTCGAGGTCGACGGGGCGCCCGTCGGGGCCGAGTCCGAGCGGGACCCGCAGCCGCTGCGGGATGCCGCGCTGGGCCCAGAGCCCGTCGACGTCGTGGGCGTGCAGGTCGGGGATGCCGAGCAGGGCGGTGAGGTCGAAGTCGGTGGCGAGCGGTTCGGCGGAGTCGACGCCGTCGGCGATGCGGTAGCGGGCGAGCTGGGCGGCGAGGCGGGTCGCGGCGGGCAGGGTGAGCGCGTCGGGCCGGCCGAGGTCGGTGACGACGTCCTTGCGGTTGCGGTCGGAGCCGACCATGGTGAGCCGGCCGTCCTCGATCCGCAGCCGCAGGGTGGTGCGGCCGGGGCGCCACTCCAGGCTGTCGGAGAGGTCGATCAGGACGGCGTTGCGGTAGCCGGTGAGGGCGGCGCGGCTGCCGGTGTGCGCGCCGGGGCCGTCGAGGACCAGGACGGTGAAGGGTTCGTCGCGGTCGGGTACGGCGTCCGGTTCGAAGCCGGGGCGGCCGGTGAACTCCTCGCCGAGCAGCTGCTCGACCTCGCCGAGGCTGCCCGCGACCAGCCGGACCGGGCCGGCGCCGTCGGTGTCGGTCGGGTGCAGGGCGTGCGGCAGCCACTTGGCCCACTCCCAGTCGGCCCGCCGTTCGGCGTCGGTGACGACGGCGACGGCCAGCTCGTCCGGGCCGTGCACCACGGCGAGTTGGGCGAGCACGGCGCGCACCATGGCGCGGGCGGCGTCCGGGTCGTCGGAGCGCAGCAGCAGGTGGGCGAAGCCGCGCAGGTGGATGGCCATCGGCTGGTCGGCGAGCGTGCCGTAGGCGTGGATGAAGCGGCGCAGGGCGTGGGCGCAGAGCGGCTCCAGGTCCTCGACCGGCTTGGTGGCGAGCGGGGCGAGCGGGGTGGCCAGGCGCTGGGAGCCCAGGCCGATCCGGACGTCGCTGAAGTCCGGGTGGGCGGCCCGGCGTTCCCACAGCCGGCTGGTGCCGACCAGCGACCACAGCTCCTGCGGGGCGGGGTGGCGCCAGGCGAGCGCCTGCCGTTGGGCGTCGATCGAGCGGCGCACCTGGCGGCGCATCTGGGAGAGGTAGCGCAGGTAGTCGCGGCGCTCGGCGCGCAGCTGCTGCTTGCGGTCGCTGGAGCCGCGGATCAGCTGGGTGACCAGCATGCCGACGGCGGACAGCGCCATCATGCCCATCGCGACGTAGCTGAGCGCGCCGCCACCGCCGTCGCCGCTGCCCCCGGGGTGCAGGAACATGAAGACCATCGACAGCGAGCCGAGCGCCATCGGGACCATGCTGATCACGCTCGCCATGCCGCTCTGCTTCTCCGGCAGACCCGGCGGCTCCTGCAGCTGGATCTCGCCGTCCGGCATCTCGGGCCCCGGACGCCGGGGCGTCCGCTTGACCAGCACCACGCTCACTCAGGGACTCCTTACCGCCGCGACCGTTCCCTCTGGCTGACGGACGGCGTGGCGCGGGAGGTTCAGCGGGCGGCGGGCCGGTTTGAACGCGCCGCGCCGGACGAGCCGTTCAACGGGCGGGAACGCGCAGTGCGCAGAAGCGGTACGCGGAAGCAGTACGCGAAAGCAGTACGCCGAAGCAGTACGCCGAAGCGGTGCGCGCAGGCCGAGAGCAGCACCACCGAGCCGGAGGACAGGCGTGAGCAGCAGTGTCGTCGCAGGACTGTGCCGATTGAGGTTCCACGCGCCGGAGGCGGTCTTCGAACTGTCCGTCCCGGCCGACGTGCCGCTGGCCGACCTGCTCCCCGCGATCCTCGGCCACGCCGGGCCCGACCTCGCCGAGGAGGGGCTGGAGCACGGCGGCTGGGTGCTGCAGCGGCTCGGCGAGGACCCGCTGGACGAGGAGCGCAGCGCCGAGTCCCTGGGCCTGCACGACGGTGACGCGCTGTACCTGCGGGAGCGGCACGGGACCCTGCCGCCGGTGCACTTCGACGACCTGGTCGACGGCGTCGCCACCGGCATGAACGAGCGCGGCGACACCTGGCGCCCGGGCCTGACCCGGATCCTGGCCCTGGCCCTGGCGCTGACCGCGCTGGCGGCCGGCTGGGTGCTGCTGGCGCTGCCCGGTCCGGCCGCGCCGCGCGAGGCGGCCGCGGCGGCCGTCGCGCTCCTGCTGCTGCTCGGCGCCGCCAGCGCCTCCCGGGCGATGGCCGACGCGGGCGCGGGCGCCGCGCTGGGCGCCGCCGCCGTGCCGTACCTGGCGCTGGCCGCGCTGCTGCTGCCGAGCGGGCCGGGCGGTGACGACCTGCTCGGCGCCCGGGTGCTGGCGGCCTCCTCGGCCGGGGCCGGGGTGGCGGTGCTGGCCCTGGCGGCGGTCGGCGCGGCGGCGCCGCTGTTCCTCGGGGTGGCGCTGGTCGCGCTGCTCGGGGTGGTGTCGGGGGTGCTGGTGCTCGCCGGCCTGACGCCCGCCCAGCTGGTCGCGGTGGTCGCGGTGGTGGCGGTGCTGGTCGGCGCCTTCGTGCCGTCGACGGCGTTCCGGCTGTCCGGACTGCGGCTGCCGATGCTGCCGCGCAACGCGGAGGAGCTGCAGGAGAACATCGAGCCGGTCCCGGCCGAGGCCGTTCTGCCCCGCGCCCTGGTCGCCGACGACTACCTGATGGCCCTGCACACCGCGGTCGGCCTGGTCTGCGCGGCCTGCCTGGCCGTCCTGCCGTTCGCGGACGGCTGGGCCGGGCCCGCCGAGGCCGCCGCCCTGAGCCTGCTGCTCCTGCTGCACGGCCGGGCCGTCGGCAGCATCCGCCAGCGCCTGGCCGTCCTGCTGCCCGGTGTGCTCGGCGCCCTCGTGCTGCTCACCCGGGCCGCCACCACCGCCTCGGCGACCGGGCGGCTCGCCCTGGTGGGCGGCCTGCTGACGGTGGCCGTCGCGCTGCTGGTCGTCGCCTGGACGGTGCCCGGCCGCCGGCTGCTCCCGTACTGGGGGCGCCTCGCCGACATCCTGCACACCCTGTGTGCCCTCGCCCTGCTGCCGCTGGCCCTCCAGGCCTGCGGCGTCTACCACGCGCTGCGCGGGCTCGCGGGCTGAGGCCGACAAGCGTGAGGGCCCGCCACCGTGACGGTTGGCGGGCCCTCTCGTCGTCCCCGGGCGGGGGCGTCAGTCGAACGGGCGCGGCGGGTGCGCCGGCTCCCCCGCGCGGTCGCGGGCGTCGAGGGCGGACCAGAGCGCACCCGGATCCAGCCGCATGGCCGCCGGGGCACCGGGGTTGACCACGATCCCGAGGCCCGGGGGCAGCCGTTCCAGCAGCGTGCCGGGCCCGATCACCGCGTGGTCGGGGTTCCCCGCCGCCTCCAGCCAGGACCGCGCGGAGTACACCACCACCGCCGGAGCGCCGTCCGGGAGCCCGAACCCGCCGACGCCGCCGGACCCGTCCAGCAGCACGGCGAAGCGGGCGGCGGCCAGCGCGCGGTAGACGTCCTCGGCCGGCCCGTACCCGGTCGCGGCCAGCTGGACGGCCGCGTCCACCGGGTCGGTCGGCGCCGGCCACTCGCGCGCCAGCGGGGAGGGACGGTACTCCCCGTTCTCCGCGAACTCCTCGACCGAGCCGTCCTCCCCCGCGAGCCACCGCCCGATCACCGCCCAGTCCGGCGGCTCCCCCTCGCCCCGCCAGTACGGGTCGACCAGCCCGATCCACTGCCCGGGGGCGGCCTTCGCGGCGGCCAGGATCCGCTCGGGCACCGGCGGCGCGGGAACGGGCCCGGTGCGGCCCTGGTCGGAAGCGGTCATCGCGGTCCTCTCGGTCTTCCCGGTCTTCCCGGTCTTCTCGGTGGGGTGGGGGCGGGGATCAGTCACCGTAGTCCTCGAACTCGTCGTCGGAGTACACGGGCGGGTCCTCCAGCTTGCCGTAGACGATCCACTGGCTCTCCGGCGGCACCGGCTCCTCCCCGTCGTCCAGGGGCCGGTTCAGGGGGACGAGCGGCGGGATGATCCGGGTGGGGATCCAGCGCAGGCCGCCCCCGAAGAGGATCTCCAGCTCGTCCGGGCTCTCCGAGAGCCCCGGCAGGTAGGCGCCCCTGGAGTTCTCCGGCACGAACAGGTGCATCCGGATCAGCCGTTCGGCGAAGGACGGGTGCAGGTGGCCCCCCACGGTGGCGGAGACGTAGGTGGGCTCCTCGACGAACTGGTCGTACCGCAGGTTCTCCGGGTGCCGGCGGAGCCCGATGAACGGCGCGCCGCGGCTGACGAGGAGGGGGGTGGTCACCGGGCACTGCTCGATGGCCTCGTCGATGGCGGTGATGTGCTCCTGGATGGCCTCGCCGTGCGGCAGCGCCGTCGCGATGTCCAGCTGGGGGTTCACGGCCCGCGCCATCTGGGCCTGCTTGACCTGGAAGTACGAGAGCTCGTCGGCGGCGTCGCCCTCGCCGTCCTCGCTCGGCTGGGTGTAGAACTCCAGGGAGTCCTTGTGGTGCGGCTCCAGGTCGACGACGTTCTGGGCCATCACCGCCAGCTCCTGGTTCCGGGCGTGGGTCTCGTGCGGCTCGTGGCCGATCCGGCGTTGGAACTCCACCTCCGCGTACCGGGCCTGGAAGTCCCGGGGCATGGCGTGGAACTGCTGCGGGGTCAGCTCCCAGCCGCCGTTGGCGAGGAACCCCTCGGCGGCCTGGTGGCCGGTGATGCCGTGCTGCTGCCAGAGGCCGGTGTTGAGCCAGGCCGCGGACGGCGGCAGCTGGCCGCCGCCGGTCGGCGGCACGGCGCTGTTGTCCGAGTCGGAGCCCACCGCGAGGTCGTTCAGCACGTTCGCGATGTCGTCGACCGAGTGGTCGCTCGCCGAGTCGCTGTCGGTCGAGTGCTCGACCTCCGCGTCGGTGGCGTCCGCGTGCTCGTCGGCGTGCTCGTCCGAGTGCTCGTCGGCGGTCTGGGCGGCCAGCACCCGCTCCCGCATCAGCTCGACCTGTTCGAAGTCGCGGTGGCTGGGCCAGTACGCCTCGTTCGGGATGAAGACGACCTCTTCGGCGTACACACCCGTCGCCGGGTCCAGGGGGACGTCCTCCACCAGCTCGACGCCCACGACGTACTGCGGGTCGATGCCGCCGGGGAACGCGACCTCGTTCTCCAGCTCCGTGAGGCCCGGCTGCTCCAGCGTGGCCCGGACGTCGATGCCGCCCGGCGCGTCGATCACGTAGCGGCGGTGGGTGCCCCAGTCCACGTGCTGGGCCCGGTCGGAGCGGGTGGTGCTCACGAAGGAGGACGCCTCGTTGTTCCCCACGTAGTCCCGCAGGTCGACGTGGCGGTTCTCCTGCCTCGGCGCCAGGCCCTGCTCGAAGACGTGCTCGTAGTCCTGCATGCCCGGCCGCTGCCGCTCCCAGCGGTACAGGAGGCCGAGGTCGTGGCGCCACATCGGCGGGGTGCTCTGCTCGGCCAGCAGCTCGGCCACGTCGAGGTCGCGGTCGGTCGCGAGAGGTCGGGCGGGCAGCTCCGGACCGGCCAGCGCCTCCTGCGGCGGCGGCACCGCGTACCGGGGCTGCGGGAGGTCGGGGTCGACGCGGACGCCCCGGTCGGCGAGGACGTCGGCCAGCAGGCGGTACCCGGGCTCCTGCGACTGCGGCTGCGGCTGCACGTGCTGGACCAGCTGCCCGTCCACGTAGTGGAGCTGCTGGCCGTCCGTCAGGTAGTGGACCTCGACTCCGTCGTGAAGGTAGTGGACCTGCTCTCCCCCCGGGAAGAAGTGGATCTCGACGTCGTCCGGGTAGCGGTGGACCACGCGGTCCGCGTACTCCTCGACCACCGGGCCGGCCTGCTCCTGGCCCTCGCCGTGCTCGCCGTTCCACATGTTGTCCAGCGCGTCACCCGCGGGGCGCGGCCCGGTGCTCCGCTCACCGGACGACGGTCCCGACGGCCCCGACGGCGGTGGCGTGCCCGGGGTGTCGCCGGCGGGGTCCGGGTGGAAGGTCCGGAACAGCCCGGACGAACCGTCCGGGGCGGCCTTGACGTACAGGGCGGCGGTCGACGGACCGTCGGGGCCGGCGGGCCTGCCGCTGACGCCGGTGCGGCCGGTCGGGGCGTGGACGGGCAGTCCGGTCTGCCGGGCGACGGCCTGGGCGTGCTCGGCGGACTCGCAGCTGAGCAACGTGATCGAGGCCGGCCTGCCGTCGACCGGGTCGTGCGCGTCGGCGGCCTTCAGGGCCAGGTCGGCGAGCTTGCGCTTGAGCAGCCCGCCGACCTCGGTGCCGGTGACCCCGTGGGCCTTGGTGCCGTCGGCCAGCGGGAGGTCGAACCCGTGCGGTCCGGCGTGGGCGGCGAAGAAGTAGGTGTGCTTCCCGTCCCACGGCACCCGCTGCGGCGCACCGGTGGCGACGCCGTCGGCGGAGCGGGGGACGAAGGTGGTGACCTCGCTCAGCTCGGGGTAGAGCGCCGACCGCGACGCCCAGTCACCCTCGTCGAAGAGCGCCTGTCCGCGCTCCCGGCCGGTGGCGTCGGTGATCGGGTGGGTGAGCAGCTGCCCGTCGGGGACGGTCCGGCCGTCGTCCAGCCGTACTCCGCCGGACGGCGGCGCGGGCTGCTCGGTGCGGTCCGGACGGGTGCCCGGACCGGCGGTGCCGGCAGTGTCGTCGGTGTGCGCGGTGTTGTCGGTGTGCGCGGTGTGCGCGGAGTTGTCGGTGTGCGCGGTGTCGTCGGTCCCGGAGGTGTCCTCGGCCGACTCCTCGCGCGCCTTGAGCCGGACGTACGGGACGCCGTCCTCCGCCTCCAGGAGCGTGCGCTCGGTGACCCGCATCCGGGCGCCGGGCAGGAAGAGGACCTCGTCCTCCGCCATGTGCGAGGAGAACGGCGCGATGTCACGGCCGTTGACGCCGGTGGCCTCCACCTCCAGCAGGACCCGGTACTCCGTCGTCCCGTCGTACTTCCGCATGAAGACCAGCGAGGTGTTCTCGTTGCGGCTGAAGCTCGCGAAGGTGCGGTGCAGGATGACGTCGCCGCCGTAGTCCGGTCCGGCCGGGCGGCCGTTCGGCCGCGACGGGTCGACCAGGGTGCCGTCGCCGCGGAACAGCGTCCCCGTGGACGCGGGCAGCAGCTCCAGGGCGTCCGCCAGCAGGTGGCTGTGCAGCGCCATCTCCTTCTGGATGGCGCCGAGTCGCTCGTCGGTCAGGGACCTGGCGAGGGTCCACGGGTCGGTGCGCCCGGACGTGCCCTCGGCCTGCCGCGCGAGGTCCTCGATCGACTTCGGGAGGGCGGTCCCGTCCTTGTAGTGCTTGGCGATCAGTGTCGCGATCTTCTCGCGGAGCGCGGGTACGGCTCCGGGGCCCGGGTTCTTCAGCAGCACGTTGATCAGCGAGTAGGCCGGCCCGGTGTAGGTGTAGAGCGCCACGAAGTGGGCGTGGCCGAGCCGGTCGGTCACCTCCTTGGCGTTCTCGACGCCGTTGCGGGCCATCCAGTCCTGGTAGGCGGGCACACCCTGCGCGGGGGCGGGCTCGGTCTCCGCCAGCATCTCCCGGCGGTTCGTCGTCTCCGCGAGGACCGCTCCGTCGACCTCCCGCGAGGTCGCGGCCCAGTCCAGGTAGGCGCGCTCGTGCGGCAGCCCGTCCGTCAGCGCCGCGGGCGCGGGGTGCTCGGAGACCGGACCGATCGGGCTGCCGTCCCAGCTCTCCACCGGCGGGCGCAGCTCGTACAGCGGCACTCCCGGCAGGTCGCGGTACAGCCCGGTGCCGTCGGCGTGCCCGTGCTCCGGGAACGCCCCGGCGAGCTTCATGCCCGCGACCACCTCGTGCAGCGAGTGCCCGCCGTCCGGCAGCAGCCAGCCGTACAGGGCCCGGGCGAACGGCTCGGGCTCGGCGCCGCCGAGCTTCCGGTAGGCGTCCATGGCCTCGGCCGCGGCGCGGGAGACCCCGGCGACGGTGCGGATGCCCCGGCCCGCGAGGTCCGCGTGCCAGGCCTCGTCGGCCTGCGGGACCTCGGGGCGGTCGGCGCGGAAGCGGGCGGCGGCCCGCTCGTGGAACGCCCGCATCACCTCGGGCAGGCTCCCGTCGGTGAGGAGGCCGGCGGGCTCCTCCGTCCCGGTCTCCTCGGCCACCCGGCGCAGCGCCTCGCGGGCCGCGTGGAGCGCCCTGGGGTCTCCGGCGGCCCAGGTGCCGAGCGCCTCCTCGAAGTCCTCGGCGTGGGTGCGGTAGCCGGGTTCGTCGAAGACGGTGTGCCGCACCGCGGCCGCCACGGGGGGCGTGACGACGGGCGCGAGGGTGAGCTCCTGGAACGGCAGCGCGTCGGGGCCGGGCCCGTCACCGGGGTGCTCCCCCGGCGGGGTGTGCTGCTGGTCGAGGACGGGGGTCTCGTGGCCGAAGCTCACCGCGCCGGTGAGCCGGCCGTGGAGGCGGTACTCCTCGACGGTCGGGTACTCGGCGCCGGCGTGGTCGCCCGTCAGGTAGGGGCCGAGCACCTGGGTCTCGGTGTCCCGGGCGATGCGCAGCCAGGTGCCGCCGGGGACGACGACCGGCCGACCGGACGCGGTCACGCCCACGTCGGAGGCGACCACCAGGTGGCCGGGCCGCCCGGGGTCCACCGCGCCGTGCGCGTCGCGCGCCGGGGTGAACCAGACCCGGCCGTCGGCGGCGTAGGCCACCGCCCCGTGCAGACCGGAGTCCCAGACGAACTGCATGACCTCCCGGACGTACTCCCGGTTCGGTACGGGGTTGAGGTCGCATCCGACGAAGCGCAGCGGCTTCACCCCGTCCCAGGCGTCGGCCTCGTGGAGCTTGAGCAGTCCGCGCGCGATGTCCGCCGGCGCGACCGTGACGTGGTCCAGGACCGGTACGCCGCCGGAGGTGTGCATGGCCAGGGTGAGGTAGGAGGCCGCGTCCGGGAAGTGCGGGAACACCGACTCGGTGAGCGTGCGCCAGTCGTCGCCCCGGCCGCCCACCCAGTAGAGGTCCGGCCGGTCCAGCGGGAGCAGTTCGGAGGCCGGGGCGTTCCCAGGGTCGCGCCAGGCGTGCTCCAGCGCGGCGACGGTCACCGCGTGGCCCGGTCGCTTGAGCCCGTCGACCAGGGTGACCAGGTGCTCCAGGTCGGCCGCCGCGACCTCGTCGCCGTTCGATCCGCGCAGCTTCCGGACGTAGTCCTCCAGGTGCGCCTTGGTGACCGGGTGGCCCGCCGGGACCGGCAGGGCCTCGCGGACCAGGTCGGCGGTGCGGCGCACCCGGGTGAGGCCGTCCAGGGTGATCCGGTCCGCGCCCCGCAGTTCCAGGGCGAGCTTCGCGGTGTGCCAGGCGTTGGTGCTCGCGTCGCGGCGGGCCGCCTCGCCCGACAGCAGCTCGCCGAACCGGCCGGAGAGCGGGCGCCGGTGGTCCGCGCCGATGTGCTCGGCCAGCGGCCACAGGTCCTCGTGGGTGCGCAGCACCGGGATGTTGGCCAGCTCGGCCAGCTTCTCGTGCAGCCTCAGGTCCTCGGGAGTGGCCTTCGGGAACGCCTCCGGCACCGGCCGCTCGGTGAGCTCGATCTGCTCGAAGTACTCCCGGGACGCCGGGTCGAGGACGATCGTCCGGTCAATGAGGTCGAAGGTGCTGCCGGGGCGGAGCAGGACCTCGTGCTCGCCCTGCTGGTGCGAGAACGGCTGGATGTCGAAGCCGCTGCCGCCGCCGTCCACGGTGTAGTGCACCAGGGCGGGGTGGGTGATCGCGAGCTGCGGCCGGGTCTGCATGAAGTTCCGGGCGACGTTCCGTTCGGTGCTGGTGCTGACGAAGTCGCGGTTGCGGTAGGTCGACCCGGCGTAGGTCGGCGACAGCCTGCTGCCGATCGCGTTCAGCGGGCCCACCACCCGCTCGCCGCGCCAGAGTTCCCCGCTCCAGGCGGGCAGCTTGGCCAGTGCCTCGTTCAGCAGCTCGGTGTGCACGAGGAGTTCACGTTCGATCCGGGGGAGCTGCCGCTTCACGGCGGGCCGCAGGGCCTTCCGGTCCGCCTCGGAGCGGGCGTGCGGCGGCTGGGTGAGCAACGGTTCGAGCACCGGGTCGTGCCGGAGGACGGACGGCAGGAGCTGCGGGAACCCGTTCTCCAGCAGCCGGTTGATCTGGTACTCCAGCGCGGTCCGCCGGCTGAGCGGGCCGAACCGCAGCATCACGTTGATCAGCGCGTGGGAGGGACCGCTGTAGTACGCGAGCGCGTCGAAGTGCGCGGGGGTCAGCCGGTCGAGCACCTCGTGGGCGGTCATCGGGTTGCGGCCCAGCCAGCCGACGACCGGGGCCGGGACACCGGCCTCGCCGTCACGGGCGGCCTGGAACGCCGCCCGGTTCGCCCGCGAGGCCGCCGCCGTCACGTCGGACCAGCCGCCCTCGGCGCGCGGCGTGGACATCAGCTCGTGGTAGGCCGCCTCGTGCGGCAGCATGCCGTCCTCGCCGAGCGCGGCGCGGACCTCGTGCTGCGGGATGCCGGGGATGTGCTGGTACATCGAGGACACGTCGCCCAGGGCGTGCGCCGGGACCGGGGGCAGGTCGCCCAGCAGCTCGGCGCCCTTGAGGATCTCGTACAGCGAGTGGTCGCGCAGCGGCAGCATCCAGCCGGCCAGGGCCAGCAGCATGTCCTGCGGCCGGCTGTCGCGGACGTCGAGCAGCCGGAAGGCGTTCAGCATCTTGGCCGTGGTGGCCGAGATGCCCGTGCTGACCGGCATGTTCTTGTCGAGGTGGGCCTCGCCGTACCAGGCGGACTTCTCGTTCATGGTGTTGAGCGAGTGGCCGGACTTCCAGCCCAGCGGGGCGTCGCCGCCGTCGTGCTCCTGGAACGTCAGCTCCCTGGGGCTGAGCGGCATGCCGTGCTCGGCGAAGTGCGCCGCCGTCAGGTCGTTCAGCGGCTCCGGGCGCCGCACCCGGGCGTCCAGGCTGGACAGGTACTCCTTGCCGGCCTTGAGCGGCTGTGCGCCCTGCTTGATGACG
This sequence comes from Kitasatospora sp. Ki12, assembly GCF_054601375.1. Taxonomy (NCBI): domain Bacteria; kingdom Bacillati; phylum Actinomycetota; class Actinomycetes; order Kitasatosporales; family Streptomycetaceae; genus Kitasatospora; species Kitasatospora sp. Ki12. The sequence goes on from NZ_BAAIHT010000003.1 coordinate 455,478, forward strand.
ACGCCGGTGCCGAAGTGGTCCTTGGTGAACATCGAGTCCAGGCCGGGCACCTTGCCGAGGACGGTGACCAGGCCGCCGTTGAGGAAGTCCGCCTGGGTCTTCAGCTCGCGCAGGTCCAGGCCCATCGCCTCGGCCCGGGCGGAGCCGGCGTCCCCCGACTCCAGCAGCGCCTGCAGCACCTTCTTCAGTCCGTGGTCGGAGTCGTTGATGTACGCCGCGTTGTAGAAGGCGGTCATCAGTTCGCGGGTGTTGCCGGTGTCCACCATGGTCCGGAACTCGGCCAGGGTGAGGTCCGTGCCGACCTGGCCGGCGGAGCCCTTGTCGTCCCGGAGGAAGACCTTGTACAGCGTCTCCTGGCCGACGTCCGGGTGGGCGGCCCGCAGGGCGTCGTAGAGCCGCTGCACGGCGTTGCGGGCCGCGGCCCGCGCCTTGGGGTGGTGGTACGCGTAGGCGCCCAGCTTCGCCTCGAAGGCCTCGGCCCGCTGCCGGTGCTCCGGGGTGGCGTGGAGCGCCTGCTTGGGGTCGGTGCCGAGCGGCTGGAGGCCGCGCCGGTCGGTGATCGGGTGCTCGGGCGTGGCCTCGGCCAACGGGTGCGGGTCGTGCAGCGCCGGGCCGTGGACCGCGACGACCTGGACGACGGGCCCGTGCACGGCCTCGCCGGCGCCGACGCCGGCGCCCTCGTTCGCCGGCCCGGCCTGCTCGTGCTGGGGACCGGCCTGCTCGTTCGCGCCGGCCGGGGGCACCCGCAGGTGCAGCCATTCGCCGCCTGGCTCCACCCGGGGCCGGCCGGCGGCGTCCCAGCCGACGTCCCGGCTGACCACCAGGTGCGTACGGCCCTGGTGCGGGGCCACCCAGAGCTTGCCGTTGGTGACGAACGCGTCCAGTTCCGCGTCCGGGAGCCGTTCGCGCAGTGCGGTCAGCACCTGCTCGGCGTAGGCCCGGGCGTCGCAGGCGGCGAACCGCAGCGGCCGCCCGTCCCACTCGCCGCTGCGGTGGAGCTCCGCCAGCCGGTCGGCCAGCGCGTCCGGGTGCAGCGTCCCGCCGTTCCAGCCGGGCGCCCCGTCCTCGGTGACGGCGTGGTAGGCGATGGTGAAGTAGCGCGGGTCCTGCTGGATCCAGCGCACGTTCCGCTCGACCTGCTCGCGCGCGGCGGGGGCGGCCGTCGGGTCGTGCAGCACGTGCACGCCCCCGTCGTGGTGCGGGGTCAGCGCACGGGCCACCTGGACCGCGAGCGGGAGGGCCTGCGGCAGGGCGTGGCCGCCGGGGTGGTCGGGCGTGAACTGCGTCCAGTGGTCGGCGGGCGAGAGGCCCAGGGTGGTGTGGGCGTGCGGGATCTCCAGCTCGATCGGCACCAGGCCGACCGGCGACCCGTCGCCGCCGAGCTCCCGCGCCGTACCGGTGTCGCCGTTGCGGAGGTCCAGTTCGACCTTGACGTAGCCGGTGTACCGGGCCATCGGGGTGGCCGCCTTGGCGTTGGCCACGGTGCGGCCGCCGGCCTCGGTGACCACGCCCGCGCGCTGCCGGTGGGTGACCCCGCCGAGCAGCGAGGCGGTGCCCTCGACGTTGCCGCCGAGGTCGCCCTGGGCACCGGCCTGGGCCCGGACGTTCCACTGCCGCCCGGTCAGCCGGGTGCTCCGATGGCCGCCGCCCGACTCGTTCGCCGGGCTGAGCGCCGCCGCGGCGTTGTCCCCGTGGTACTCCAGCTGGACGAGGGAGAGCCGGACGGTCACCTCGGCGTCGTCGACGAACCAGCGCCGGCCGACCGACGGGGTGGCGACCGGCCGCTGCTGCCCGGCCGGCCCGGTCGCGGGCGCCAGCAGCGAGGAGAGCTGGGCGTGGCTCAGGCCCGCGCTGACGACGGGTTCCAGCCGCTTCCAAGTGCCCTCGCCGAAGAACCGCGGGCCCTCGATCCGGAGCAGGGCGCGCAGGCCCGAGGTGTCGCCGGCCCAGCGCAGCACGTCCCCGGGGCGCAGGCCGGAGGTGAACACCTCGGCCGGCGGCACCCGCACCTCCCGCGCGGCGACCACGCCCTGCCGCTGCCCGCGCGCGGTGGGCCCGTCGGCGGCGCGGTCGCGCTCGGTCAGCACGTCGGCGTGGACGACGGTCTCCGCGACCGTACGGCGCAGCCGCCACTGCGGGACGACGGCGTTCCCGGCCTCGGCCAGGCCGTGGACGGCCGCGCGCAGCCCGGACCGCGGCGGCTGGACGGGGGTCGGCACCGGCCGCCCGTCGCCGGGCAGGTGCACCGCGGGCCGGCGCTCCATCAGCACGGACAGCCGGACGTCGGCCCGGTGCGCCTCGGCCGCGACCTTGGACTTGACGGCGGCCCCGGTCACCAGGACGTCCCGGCGGTGCTCCAGCGTGTCCTGCCGGCGGGTGTGGGTGACACCGCCGCCGGCCACCACGGCCACGCCGGCGCCCAGCGGGTCGGTCGTCGCCAGCACGGTGACGCCGACCGAGTCCGCGTGCCCGCTGCCGGAGTTGGTGCCGACCTCGGAGCTGGTGAAGGCGGTCTGGGCGCCCGCGCCGATGTTGAACTCGACCTGGGGGGCGTCGCCGGACTTGGTGATCCGGTCCACCGAGGCGGTGATCCGCACGGTGCTGCGGCCGTGCGTCAGGACGATCTCGTGGCCGGAGGTCATCGGCTTCAGCAGCGGGTGCAGCCGGTCGAAGTCGAGGGCTTCGAGGAGCTTGGCCCGCATCCCCGTCCAGTCCCGCCCGAGGACCGCCCGGCCCCGGTCCTCCAGGCTCGTGACCACCCGGGTCACGGCTCCCGGCCCGGTGTGCACCAGGCCGTTCCCGCCGTCGAGGTGGATCCGGGTGACGATGTCGGAGGAGCCGAACCGCCGGTCCGGCAGGTGCCGGACGGGCGGGCCGTCGACGACCGGCGGCCGGACCACCTCGCGGTGCGGCGCGGCGATCACGACGGGTGCCACCGCGGTGGTCCCGGCCAGCGGCCGGTGGAGCAGGTCCGGGGCGAAGCGGATCGTGAACGCGGCGTCGCCGTCGAAGAGTTCGGCCGTCTCGGTGCTCTTGCCGCGGCTGTTGGTGCCGCCGGTGCGCTCGATGGTGAGGCCCCGGACGCCGTCCCGGGTGTGGGCGTACTCGCCGGTGACGCTCACGTGCGGGACGGTGCCCTTGAGCGAGAGGCCGCCGCGCCAGCGGCTCGTCCGGTCCCAGCTGTAGCCGACCGTGGTGCGCTGCTGGCTGCCGAGCTCGAACTCGAACCCGTCCACCGTGCGCCGGTGCCGTAGGGCCAGCGGGGCGACGGAGACCTCCACCGTGCCCTTCCAGTTCCCGGTGTCCACGGCGAGCGTCATCCGGCCGCCCCGGCTGAGCCGGGACAGCGAGGCGGTCAGGCCCGCCGTGTCGAGCTGCGCGGCGAGCCGGGCCGAGGCCCGGGCGCTCACCGGGCCGGCCGTGGCGAGGACCCGCTCGACCTCGCTCAGCACGCTGGGGCCGCGCCGGCCGACGCTCAGCACCACGTCGGAGTGGCCGAGCCGGTCGGGGACCCGCAGGTGCGCGGGGGGCTGCCCGGCGGCGGCCGGCTGGACCGGAGGCTGCGGACGCGCCCCGTCCAGCCGGGGCGCCACCCCGTCGAAGGGGTTGGCGATGACCCGGCTGCCGCGGGCCCGGGGCTCGGTGTGCGCCTGCTCCATGCTCAACGAGGCGTCCAGCCGGACCGGGTCGCCGTGCGGCTTCCCGTTCACCGTCAGGTGCAGCTCGAAGGTCGCGTCGTAGAGCACCTGCGCGCTGCGGTACTTGCCGTTCGCGTAGCTCTTGGCCGAGTCGCCGCCCCGCCAGCCGTCCCGGTCGCGCACCTCGTGGGTGACCGTGGCGGTGCCCTGGAGCGAGTCCTGGAACGGCTTGCCGTTCCCGTCCAGGACGTTCTCCCGGGTGTGCACCGGCCCCTTGCCGAAGCCCTGCGCCGTGACGTTGCGGCTGTCGGAGTTCAGGAACCGCTGCGAGGCGAAGGTGGTGCTCTCCCGGACCGGGTTGAGGTCCGCCGAGGCCTGCTCCCGCCGGTAGGTCAGCGCGGTGGCGTGCGCGGTGACGCCGATGCCGAGCTTGCTCAGCGCGCCGAGCGTGACCGCGGGGGTGCGCAGCGGGACGTCGTGGGTCATGCCGACCAGGTGGGCGCCGACGGCGGACTGCGAGAACGCCCGCAGGACGTCCTGCCGGACCTCGCGCCAGGCCTTCTCGCCCAACTGGGCGCGGCCGATCTCGTCCAGCCGCGCGTGCAGCGGGGCGACGCTGTGCACGTCGCGGACGACGGTGGTGACGGGCAGCCCGGTGTACTCGGCCGCACCGGGCCAGATGCCGGTCGGCGGGTGCGGGACCAGGGTGCCGGGCGGCAGCGCCGTGGACTCCTGGTGCGCGACGGGGCCCGCCTGCTCGTGGCCCGCCTGGTCCCCGCCGGCGTGGACGGGGGCCTGGACGGTCTCCGAGCGGTCGACCACCACCCGGAACCCGAGCCCGGCGTCGACCGTGCGGGCCTGGACGGACTGCAGCCCGCGGCGCCGGGCGCCGAACTCGACCTCGATCCGCGCCTCGCCGTCGAACACCGCCGCCGTGGACTTGACCTTGGTGCCCAGGCCGAGGTCGTCGCCGCCGCCGTGCAGCCCGACCTTCTCCCGGCCGGTCCTGGCACCCGCGCCGGCCCCGCCGCCGCCGTTCTTGGCCGATCCGCTCGCGCTCAGCGGCAGCGGGAACTGCCACCCCGAGCTCCTGGTGGACTGCTCGACGTGCGTACGGGAGGTGCCGGTGGCGATGTTGAACTCGGTGGTCGGCAGGTCGGCCGTGTGCTCGATCCGGTGGATCCGGGCGTTCTTCAGGGTGAGGACCGTGCTCGCCCCGAGGAGGCCGTCCAGCTCGACGGTGCGGGTCTCGCCCGACATCAGCGCCTTGAGGTCCTGGTGCAGCGTGCCGAGGTCGATCTCCTCGATCAGCTTGGCCTTCAGCGCGGGCCAGTCGCCGCCGAAGTGCTCGGCCGCCTGCTCCTCGAAACCCGCGATGAACCCGGTCATGCCCTTGGCCTCGGGCCGGGGCGCGTTCAGGTCTCCGAGCGGGATCCCCGCCTCGGTCTCCACCGGCGCCGGCCGGTGCGGCACCGCCCACACGTCGGTGACGATGTGCGAGCCGGCCAGCCGCCCGCCCGCCCGCGAGCCGGGCGGCGGCAGCAGCGGCGGTCCGTCGAGCGGCAGCGGCCCACCGGTCTCCCGGAGCGGGACGGCGACCTGCGCCGTCACGTCCACCGGCCCGACCGGCCGCGGCACGGCCGCGACGGGCACCTCCGCGCCGTGGTGGACGAGGTCCAGGAACGACACCGTCAGGTGGAACCCGGTGTCGTACAGGGCGGCGGTCTCCACCGTCTTGCCGCGGGCCACCATCCGGCTGGCCTGCGCGTCGGTCACCCCGTGCTGCCGGCCGTGCTGGTAGCCGGCGGTCTCGGTGAGGTCGGCGGGCTTGCCGAACTTGAACTTGCCCTGGGCGGCGGCGTTCAGCTGCCAGAGCCGGTCCTTGGTCACGCCGACCGAGGTCTGCCGCTCCGAGCCGTACTCGAACTCGAAGTTCTCGGCCGTCCGGACGAAGCTGCTGCGGCCGACCTCGGCCTCCATCCGCACGGTGCCGGACCAACTGCCCACCGAGAACGGCACGTCCCACCGCTCGCCGCGGGACAGCGCGGTGAGCTTGGCCTGCAGCGTCTCCGCGCCGAACAGGCTCTCGGCGAGCGTCCGGGCCGCCGGCTCCTCGCCGTGCAGCACCTGGCTGAACCGCCGGGTGAGCTGGTCCAGGATCTGCGTACGGGTGCTGCCGAGCCCGATCAGCACGTCCGAGGCGGCCAGGCCGTGCTCGTCGATCCGCGGCGGACGGGCGGGCCCCACCGGGCCCTGGACGACGTGCCCGCCGTCCGCCTCCACCACGGTGTGCCCGGGCTGCGGCACGTCCTCGCCCGTGTGCATGTCCTCGCCGGTGTGCACGGACGCGTCGTCGTGCTGCGACGCGACGTCCTCGTGCACCTCCTCGATCCCGTCGTGGTCCACCGGGACGTCGTCGCGGGCGAACCTCAGGTCGCCGGAGAGTTCCGTGACGACCTGGTGGGGATCGACCTGCTGGTAGCCGCTCGCGGACAGGTCGACCGCGTAGTTCTCCTGCGCCCGGGCGGCCCCCGTGACGTAGGGGTGGATCTCCAGCCACACGCCGGCTCCCTTGGCGATCACCGGGAATCCGCCGGCGTCGAACCCCACCTTGGCCGCCGCCACGAAGGCCCGGCCCCCGGTCGGCTGGAGCTGCTCGTCGGCGTGAGCCGCCGGGACGGGTGCGAACCAGACGTCCTGCCTGGCCGCCCGGATCCTGATGTTCAGGCCCGCGTTGTGGAGCTCCCGCTGAATGGACCGCAGGTAGTTGCCACGGTCGGCCTCGGCGAGGCGGCACGCGTCGAACTCGATGTCCTTCCGACCGTCCCAGTGCCCGTCCCGCTGCAGCGACTGGATCATGGCGCGCATCTCCGCGGGGGCGGGCCGGTATCCGCCGACCGTGGGGTACCCCTCGTGGTCGGTGTGCACGACGATCCGGAACCAGGCGTCCGACTTGCTGAGGAACCCGAACTCCGGCAGCGCACTGCCGTCCAGCACCCATCCGTGCTTGCCGCCCGCACCGTCGTGGAGCGGCCGGCCGGGATCGGACCAGTGCGCGACGGTCATCACGAGCGGCCCGGTGTGCGGCGGCGCTCCGGCCCCGACGGCGTTCCCCGCGGGCAGGCCCGCGTTCTGCGGCGCCACGTTCTGCTGCGGGTCCACCCCGGCCTGGTCGAGCGCGGCGTGGTCGGCCCAGAAGTTCGGCGGGGCGGTGCCGCCGCCGACCGGCAGGGTGTGGAGCGCCGGACCCGCGATGTCGCCCTTGGCCACCGGGTTGACGGTGAACTGGGTGAGCTCGCTGTCGAAGTAGGCAGGAGTGCTCTCCGGGGGCACGCCGTACTTCAGCCGGATCCACGTACCGGGGTCGGCGTACACGGTCTCCCCGGCTCCGTTGACACCGGCCTGCTCGGCGGCGACGACGTGCCAGGTGTCGAAGTCCGTCCGGACGAGCCAGACCTTCCCCCGCGCCGCGTACGCGGTGATCCGGTGGTCCATCCGCCACAGGTGCTCGAGGACCTGTTCGGCGAACGGCCGGTGGCCCTCCGGGTACAGGTCCGTCGCGAGCAGGCGCAGCGGTGTGCGGGCGGGGTCCCACCCGCCCTCGGTCGTCAGCTTGTAGACGGCGTGCGCGACCTCGGCCGGGGTCAGGCGGGCGCCGCCCAGCCGGGGCACACCGTCGACGGTCGGCATCAGGACGCTGAAGTGGTCCCCCCCTTGGAACACGCTCGCCCTCAGGGCCCGCGCGACGGCCACGTGGTTCGGGGAGGCGTCACCGAGCAGGTGCACGGCCTGTCCGACCTGCTCGGTGGTGGCCAGGTCCGCCGCGGCCAAGGCCCTCCGGAGCTGCTCCATCGCCGTGCCGTGGTCGGTGTACGTGATGTCCCGGGCGACCGCCACCAGCCGGCGGAGATCGCGCTTGTGGGCCTCGGTGTTCTGGGTCACCTGCATGGAGAACAGGTGCAGGTCGTCGAGGGTGATCCGGCGGTCGGGCGGGAACCTCAGTTCGGTCCGGGCGAGTGTCACGACCAGCGAGACGTCGGTGAGTTCGGCGCGGCTGGTACCGGCCGCCCCGTGCAGGGTGGCGACGATCCTGGCCGTGTCCCAGGCGTGTTCGGTCGCCCGCCGGACCAGGACCGGGTCGGGCGTGGTGGCCTCGGCGCCGTCGGCGCCCGGCATTCCCCGGTGGGCGCCGATCGCCTTCGCCAGCGGCCACAGGTCCTTGGCGTACCGCAGGTCGGTCCCGTTGCCGAGGCGGGTCAGCTCGGACCTCAGCTCCTCGTGCAGCTTCCGGGGCCACTCGGGCGACCCCTCCGGCCACTCGAACGGTCGCGGTGCCCCGGTCTCCACCTGGTCGACCCGCTCGTACGGTCCGGTGTAGGAGGATCCCCTGCCGATGTGCGTGGACGTGAAGACCGCTCCCGGCTTGACCAGGATCTCCTGTTCCTCGAGCAGGAAACGGGAGAACGGCGTGATGTCGACACCGCCCTCCCCCGCCAGTCGGATCCGGCGGAGGACGCGGTGGGCCAGCCAGTACTTGGTGAGCTCCCGGTCGGGCAGCAGGAACCTCTCCGCCGTCTCGACGAGTCGGCTGGTGCTCAGCAGCGCCGCACTGCTGTGGGTGCTCCCCGCCCCGGTCCCGGCCAGGAGCATTCTCTCCAGGCCGTCCAGCCGGCCGGGCGCCCATTCGCCGCGGTAGACGACCCCGGTCGCGCCCGGCAGCTTGTCCAGCGCCTCCACGATCATCTCGGCGTGGATCCGGAACTCCGTCTTCAGGGCCGGAAGCATCGCCATCGCCATCGCGGAGACCCGCGCGGACTCCTCGGCCGTCCGTGCCTGCGGACCGCTCGCGAGCAGCGGCCCGAGGACCTGGTGGTCCCGGAAGACCGAGGGGAGGTTGTCCACCGGCCCCTTCAGCAGGTTGTCGATCTGCTTGCCGAGCGCGTAGTCCAGTGTCACCGCGCCGTCGTGCGTGAGCAGCACGTTGATCAGCGGGTACGCCGTCCCGGTGTAGATGTTGAGGGCCTCGACGTGGGCCAGGCTCAGCCGCGCCCGGAGCTTGGCGGGCGTCAGCCCGATGGTGCCCAGCCACTCCCGCTCGTGCGGGAGGAGATTGGCGGTGTTGTCCGCCGTCATGCGCGCCCACACCACGGCCACCTGGGCCAGTTCCGCCTCGTGGTACCCGCCTTGGTCGCGCGGCCGGCTGACCAGCTGGTGGTAGACCGACTCGTGCGGGAGCATCACGGACGCCTCACGCAGCGTGCCCTCGGGCAGGCCGGGCACGTGCCGGTACATGACGGCCGCCTCGGTCAGGGTGTCGGCCGGCACCGGCGGGAGCTCCCGGGCCAGGTCGGCGCCCTTGAGGATCTCGTAGAGCGTGTGGTCGCCGAGCGGCAGCATCCAGCCGACCAGGGCCAGCAGCATGTCCTCGGGAGAGACCTCGGGGACCTTCAGCGCCTGGAACGCGGTGAGCATCTTGGCCGTCGTGGCCGACAGACCGACAGTGAGGTGCAGTCCCTTGTCGTTGCGGGTCTCCCCGTACCACGCCGACGCCGTGTTGAGCTCGTACCGGGATCCGCCCGGCACCCAGTGGACGCCGCCGGGCGGATTCGTCACCTGGAAGCTGCGCTCGCGCGGGCTCAGCGGCATGTCCCTGTTGATCACCGCCACGTCCACCGGGATCGGGGTCGGGCGCTCCTTACGGGCTTTGGCGCTGCTCTGGAACTCCGTCTGTTCCGTGAAGGTGGCCTTGTGGAAGGTCGCTCCCGTGGCGAAGTAGTCCCTGGCGAAGTAGCTGGCCTTCATGGACAACGTGGAGGACAACCACCGGCTCGGACTGTTGAGGAACTCCAGCCGCTGCGGCACCTGGGGGTTGTCCATGCCGAGCATGGACAGTCGGTAGTCGGCGGACCCGGGCTGACGGTCGGCCAGGTCGTTCAGCAGGTGCTTGAGGGTGAGCGGGGCCGTGTCCTTGTTCCCCTGGGCGTAGGAGGCGTTGAAGAACGCGGTCATCAGCTCACGGAGGTTGCCGTTCGTCTCGATCATCGTGTGGAACTGGTCCAGGGTGAGGTTCTCGCCGACCTGCCCCGCCGAGGTGACGTCTCCGCCCAGGAAGACCTTGTACACCCGCTCACCGGTCGGGTCCCCGTGCGCGCGCTTCAGCACCTCGTACAGCCGGTTCACACTGTTGCGCGCGGCCCGCAGGGCCCTCGGGTCGTCGTAGGCGAGCTTGCCGACGGCCTCCTCGAACCGCCGCACCGCGGCGTCGTACTCGGGCCTCGCGTACAGGTCCTGCCGTCCGACGCCGAACTCGTGGGCCTCCGGGTCCGGCTCGACGATCCGGCGCTCGGGCCCGGCCGGGTGCTCGGGGGCCGGGTGCCCGGGGTTCGTCGGCACCGGAGCGGAGTCCTCGCCGGGGTGGCCGGTCACATGGGTGACCCGCACCTCGGCGTGGTCCGGCGAGGCGGACAGCCGCACCCAGGACCCGCCGCCCTCGACCCGCGGGAGTCCGGCGGCGTCGAAGCCGACCGTGCGGGCGACCACCAACTCGTGCGTGCCGTCGGCCTTCCCGCGGTCCGGCCGCGACCAGAGCGAGCCGCCCGGCGCGTCCACCTGGACCTTCAGCTCGGGCCGCAGCTCCCGCAGCGCGCCGGCGAAGCGGGCGGCGTACGAGTCCGCGCCGCCCCGGCCCGCGTCGCAGCCGGCCAGGCGCAGCGGACGGCCGTCCCACACGCCCCGGTCGTACAGGTCGAGGGCGGCCCCGGCGAGCTCGTGCGGCGTGACGGGCCGGCCGTTCCGGCTCGGCGCGCCGTCGGGGCCGGTGCCGTGGAAGGCGAGGGTGAAGTGGCCCGGGTCGGCCGGGAAGTGGGCGAGCGCCCGCTCGGTGGCCCGGGGGGCGGGCCCGAGGTCGGCCACCCAGTACACGCCGGGACGGACCTCGGTGATGTGCACGGCGTCGGCGGACTCGTGCGGGGCGACCGGACCGTGGACGACGGTCGGCGCCACGACTGGTGCCTCGACGTGCCCGGCCGGCGCGGGGGTGTCGTCCGCGTTGCGGCCGACCGTCCGGACCGGCTCGGCGGGAGCGACGGGCTCCCCGGTCTCGGTCGTGGTGCGGGGCTCGTTCCCCTCGTGCACGGGCTCGTTCCCCTCGTGCGCGGGGCCGTTCTCCTCGCGCGGTTCCGCGTCCTCGCGCGGTTCGGTGTCCTCGCGGGTCTCCGGGCGCTCGCGGCGCCCGCCGCCGGACTCGCGCTGGACCGGGGCCAGGACGTCGAGGATCTCGTCGACGGCGCGCTCGCGGCCGCGGTCCTCCGCCTCGTCGAGCCGGGGCTCGTCGGCTCGGGGCTCGTCGGCACGGAGTTCCTCGGGCCGCGTTTCCCCGTCGGCCCGGGCCTCCTCCGACCGGGCCTCCTCCGACCGGGGCTCCTCGCGGCGGGCGAAGGCGTCCTCGTGGGTGCGCTCGTGGCTGCGCCAGGAGACCTCGTCCAGGTGGGCGAGGGTCCACAGCTCGCGGTAGCGGTCGAAGAACTCGTCACCGTACTCGCGCTTGAGCACGGCGGCCCGGTCCTCGGCGAGGACGTGCGGCCGGGCCAGGTCGTCGAAGCCCCGGGCGGCCTCCCGGAGGGCGGGCGCGACCTCCCGCTCGAAGGCGGCGTGCTCGGCCAGTTCCTCGGCCAGCTCGTCCTGGCGGCGGCGCCATTCGTCCCGGCGGGCCGTCAGGTCCTCACGGGTGCGGAACACCTCGTCGAAGGCGCGGCCGGTCCGGTCGGCGTGACCCTCGGTCAGCCGCTCGGCGGCGTGCTCCGACAGGCCGTCGTGGGTGCGGGCCGCCACGTCGGCGGTGGTCCGGGCGACGCGGTGGGACGCCTCGCGGACGGCCCGGTACATCAGCAGGTCGCGGACGTTGCCCGTGTCGGTGAGACCGTCGATCGCGCGCCGCAGGACGTCCGGGCGGTCGGCGTACTCGGTGACCTCGCGGTCCAGGGCCTCGGCGAGGTCCCGGGCCGCGTCCTCCTTCGCCCGGTGGACGTCCCCGGCGGTGACGCCGAACTGCTCCGCGAGAGCGCTGTCCTCGGGCTGCAGGTGCCAGGACCCGGCCGCCTGCTCCGCCTCGGCGAAGGCCCGGCGGATCGCCGCCTCGCGGGCCGCGTGGACGGCGAACTCGTGGGGCAGCCCGCTGATGTGGCCGCCCAGGGCCAGGGTGAACCGCTCGACGGCCTCCGCACGCCCGCGGCGCGGTCCGGCGGAGGGGTCGAAGGGCCCGGCGATCTCGGCGAAGTCCTGGGTGACCCGCTCGCGCAGCTGCTCCTTGACCGCCTTCACGGCGGCGTCGGACAGCTTCACCGGCCCGGTCACCCCGGCGGCGGCCAGCAGCTCGCGGTCGGCCGCCGACAGCCGGTCGTGCCAGCCCGAGTCCCGGGCCGCCAGGTCGGCCAGCCGGTCGGCCTCGGCGAGGGCGCGTTCCCGGTCGGCGCGCACCGCGAGTTCCTCGCGCAGGCGCTCGGTGAGCCGGTCCAGCGCCTCGCCCGCCCGTGCCCTGGCCTCCTCGACGGCGTCCTCGGCCTGCCGGACCGGCCCGGCGTCCTCCGCCGGAGCCGCCGTCGGATCGGGGACGTCCTCCGGCCGGGCGTAGAGCCGGGCCGCCTCGTCCTCCGCCCGCTGGAGGAACCCGCCCTCGGAGTCCGTCCGGATCGTGCCCAGGCCGGCCTCCGGGATCCGGCTGGGCTCGTGGGTGGGCCGGGTGCCGTCGCCGATGAGCCGCTGCGAGCCCAGGGAGTCCAGCGCGTGGTCGAACCGCTCGCGGGCCATCCGGACGAAGGCCTCACGCACGGCCGCGACGCGCACCAGGCCGTCGAGGTCGGCGAGGATCCGCTCGCGCTCCTGCGGCCGTTCCGCCAGCTCCCGGTACATCAGGTCCCTGGCCCTGCGGCGCACCGCCGCGGGCAGGTCGGCCGGGGCGTGCTCGGGGAAGCGCACGGAGCCCTCGGCGAACTGTTCGGCCAGCCGTGCCTCCGCGCGCTCGTCGTACGCGTGCCCGCTGTCGTCGGGATCCCTCAGGTGCTGCTCGGCCGCGTCGGAGAGCTTCCTCTCGTACGTGTCCTGGAGGTCCTCCTGGGTCCGCCGCCACCGCGCCTCGCGCTCGCCGTCCGCCTCGGCGCGGACGTGCTCGGGCGCCTCGGTGTAGTGGTACTCGTGCCCGGGCGTGGATCCGCGCGGCGGCGCCTGCTCGGACCGGGGTTCGTCGCCGAACCGCCCGGTGTCGGGCATCGGCTTGTCGACCGCGCCGCGGAGGTAGTTGTCCGGCAGCTTCGAGGGCTTCGTGGTCACGTGCAGCAGGGGTTCGTTGACGGGCCCCTCGGTGGGCTCCTCGGTGGGCGTCGTCCCCTCGACGGGCGGCTTCTGCTCGGCGTTCCCGTTGGTGTACTCGTGCCAGTTGCCGCCACCCTCGACGACCGGGCGGCCTTGCGCGTTGAAACCGACCTTCCGGGCGACGACCAGGTGTCCGCTGCCGACGCCCGGCGCCGTCATCGTCTTCGCGCCGCTGAACCCGGGCACCACCCAGACCGGCCCGTCGGCGGCCCTCGCCCCGAGTCCGGTGAGCCCCTTGACCTGCCAGACGTGCTCCATCACCTCGGCGACGAACTCGACGTGCTCCGCGCCGTTCAAGCCGCAGGCGACGAAGTCGAGGACCTTCCGGCCCTTGAGCTGCCCGTGCTCGTCCAGGGCGACGATGACGTCGGCCACGTCCTTCGGGGACAGCTCGGCCCCGTCGCGGGTCGGCAGGCCGTCCGCGTTGGTGTGCATCACCAGGGCGTAGCGCGCGGCGTCGTCCGGCCGCTGCCTGAGGGCCCGCAGGGCCGCTTCGGAGGGCGGGTCGCCGACCACCCAGGCGTTGCGGTCCTCCCGGGACAGCGGACGGCCGTGCGTCGAGGCCGCGCCGTAGCCGGGCGCCGACGGGTGCTGCATGTGCTGCGTGGTGGAGCCTTCCGGCGCCGGGTGGGTGGCCGGGGCGTCGTCGCCGGACTTGTCGCCCTGCGTGGTGTGGTCGATCTGGGTGGTCTGCTGCCGGGGCGTGTCCGGCTCCTCGTGGACGACCGGCCGCTGCTGGTCCTGCCCCTCGTGCTCGCCGGTGGTCGGCACCCGGCCGGGCGTCTCCGTCGCGGAGCTCGTGGCGTGCGCGGGGGGCGTCACGGGCTCGGCGGACTCCTCCGGCGTCCGCTTCGGTCCCGTCTCCTCGCCGCCGACCGTCGAACTCCGCTTCGGCGGCTCGGGCGTGGAGGTGTCGGAGGACCTGGGCCCGCCGGAGGGGTTCTTCGCCCCGTCGTCCCCGCCGGTCATCTTCGTCCGGTTGCCCGCCGGGGGCTCCGCGGCCGTCTTGTCCCCGCTGCTCCCGCTGCTCCCGTTGTTCCCGCTGTTCCCGCTGTTCCCGGACGACTTGGAGGAACCGTCCGAGTCCGTCTTCAGGTTCTGCGGCCGGGCGCCGTCGAGCGGGCCGGTCCCGTGCTCGTTGTCGCCGACGAAGATCCCCTTCGGCGGCCCGCCGACGCCGCCGCCTCCCTCCGGGCGGGAGACCCAGAGCGAGGTCGGGTGGCCCATCAGGTTGGAGACCACGGCCAGCGGGAAGCGGGCGTAGTTGGGAAGGTGCAGGTCCTGGAGCTTGAGCCGCAGCGGGCCGCCGGCCATGTGGCCCAGGTGGCCGAGCGCGCCCATCGCGACGCCGCCGTAGAAGCTCTCGGCGGAGACGGTGAACTTGTGGTCCTCGCCGAAGGTCAGGTTGTAGCTGCCCTCGGTCAGGATGTTCTGGACGCCGCCCTTGAGGTAGCCGCCGACGCCCTCGCCGAGCCGGAACAGGAACTGCCCGGCGGTCTGCGGGTGCAGGCCGTCCATCAGGCCCACCGCGCGCTGGGCGAGGTCCTGGGTGGCCTTGACCGTCTCCTTGAGGTGCTGCTCCTCCGCCCTGAGGAAGCCCAGGTCCTTCAGCCCGCTGTCCAGCGAGCTGCCGCTGAGGTGCTTCAGCTCGTTCTGGACCTGGCTGATGTTCTTGACCACGGCGTTCAGGTCCGCCTTGATCGCACCGAACTCGACCTTGCCACTGGCCTCGGCCAGTGTCCTCACCAGCTTGTTGAAGGTGCCGAGGTCGATGGCGTAGCGGGCGCCCTCGCTGGCGAGCCGCGAGGCGAGCAGGCGCCCGGCGGCGTTAGAGAGCTGCGGGTCGATGCCCAGCTTCACGAGCTCCTGCTCGAAGGTCTCGCCCATCTGCTTGGTGAGCGTCTCGACCTTGGTGAGCTTCTCCTCGACCTCCTTGCCGACGTCCTTGCCGACGTTCTCCGTGACGTCCTTGCCGACGTCCTTGGTGACGTTCTTCTCCAGGTCCTTCGCCACGTCCTTGGTGACGTTCTTCTCCAGGTCCTTCGCCACGTTCTTCGTGACGTTCTTCCCGAGGTCCTTGACGGCGTTCTTCTCGACCTGCGCGATGGCCTGCTTGAGGGTGAGGGTGGCGTCGTTGCGCAGCAGCGTGACGACCTGCCTCAGCTCGGCCGTCCCGAGCGACTTCAGCTCGTTCTCCGCGAGGTTCTTGAGGTCGGCGCCGGCCAGCGCCTTGAGGTCGGCCTGCAGGTCCTTGCTGAGGCCGCGGCCGAAGATCCGTCCGAAGGCCTTGCCGAGACCGAAGGTGAGCAGCTCCAGCGGGCCGGTGAGCAGGCCGTTGATCGCGCCCATCTCGATGGCCTGGATGAAGGACTCCTTCTCCCAGTGGTCCTTGTGGCCCTTACCGATCTGGATGCCCTGGATGATCCCGTCCATCACCATGCCGGTGGTGATGGAGAGGAACTCGTGCAGGAGGAGCTGCTTGAACAGCCAGATGAAGATCTGCTTGATCAGCTCGCCGGTGATCTTGTACGCGGCGAAGACCTCCGCGATCGAGCCGCCGAAGGTGATCGGCAGCATCGCGATGGCCCAGGCGATCTGGGCCACCAGCTGGATCAGCTGGGCGATGATCATCCACTTGGCGTACTCGACCTGGTTGGCCACCTTGTGGGCGAAGTCCCCCAGCTGCTTGGCCACTTGCCCGGCGGAGGTGACGTAGTCGGAGCCGCCGGTGCCGCCGATCAGCTGGTTCATCTGGGCCACGAAGGCGTCGGCCGCCTCGCCCTCGAAGCTGTCCTTGCAGACGGCGACGAGCTCCACCAGGTAGGCACGCAACTCGGGGACCTTGCCGGCGATCACCAGGTAGTCGTCGCCCGCGGTGCGCAGCTTGTCCTCGTCCGCCTCCGGCCACTTCATGCCGGTCACGATCCCGAAGAACTTCGCCAGGCCGGGCGGCAGCATGATCGACACGGGGGTGACTCCTGGCGGTGGTAGAGCGGGGGATCGGGGGTGCGCCGCGGCACCGGGATCTGACGGACGGTCAGATCTAGCCGCCGGCCTCGTGGTCGGCGTCGTTCATGATCTGGGACGTGTTCTTCCCGCCCTTGCCGGCGGTGTCGACGGTGTGCTGCACCTTCGCGAACAGCTCGGTGATGGTGGTGGTCGGCTCGTCCACGTTCTCGTGGTACGTCTTGCCGAGCTCGTCGTGGCCGGCCGAGTTCTTGTTGAACTCGTTGATCTCCGTGGTCTTGGCCTGGATCTCCTTGAACAGGTCGGCCAGTTCCGGGTACTTGGCGAACTTGTGGATCAGGTCCGACAGCGCGGTCAGCTTCTCAGCCACGGAACTCCTCCTGCCGGTCGCGCTTGCGGCGCTCCTCGGCGGCGGCCTTGTCGGCGAAGCCGGGGCGCATCTGCCGCAACGGGGTGAAGAGGTCCTCGAGTTCGCTGCCGCCGGTCATCGAGGCGGCCAGGGTCTCGCCCAGGCCCTTGAACCCGGCCATCGTGGTGGCCACCCGGTCGCCGAGGTCGGCCCGTGCGGTGTTCAGCAGGTCGGTGAGCACCTTGCCCAGTTCACCGGGGGCCATCGTGCGGTAGGCGTTGGTGTGGAAGGTCAGCGAGACCACCTGGCCCTGGGCGCCCACCACGGCGGTGACCATCCGGTCCTTGGAGGTCACCGAGGCGGTGGCCGCCTCCAGCTCCTTGGCCGCCGCGGCCATCTTGACCTGCTGTTCCTCCAGCGCGGCCATCGCCTGCTCGATCTGTTCGGCGAAGGACAAGTCCATCCGTCCGCTCCTCCTTCTCCTGCCGAGGGTGCGTCCCGGGCCCGGAGGTGTCGGGCCCGGAACGCACCGGTCCATGGGGTCGTACGGTCCTCTCTACGGCCGCACCCGGCCCGTGGGTTCGACGGCGGCGGGGAACCCCTGCTCAGCGGCCGATGACGCCCGTCACACCGCCCGTGTCGGTGCCCCAGACCTCCTCGTCCTCGGACAGCCAGGTGGTGCGCTGCCGCTCCTTCTCGCCCTGGCCGCCCGCACCCGCGCCGGCACCCGCCCCGGCGCCCATCGGGGGCATCATCGGGCCGCCCATGCCGCCGGTGGTCGGGACGCCCCGGCCCATCAACTGGGACTCCTCGGCCGCGGCCGAGGCCGCGCCCCGTCCGGCGGCGGCCCGGGCCGCGGCGGCCTCCTCGGCGGCCGCTTCCGCCGTCGGCCTGACGCCCATGGCGTCGGCGAGCCGGCCGCCGACGCCGACGCTCGGCGGCCCCGACGCGGCCAGGCCGCCGACGGTCTTGGCCGAGATGCCGCTCTTCCCGGCGAAGGGCTCGCCGAAGAGATCGGTCCCGCCCTTGAGCGAGCCCGCCCCGCCCGAGCCGAAGGAGACGCCCGAGCCGAAGGAGTCGCCGCCGCTGCCCCCGATCGAGCCCGGCAGCCCGATCGATCCGCCGCTGCCCCGGCCGCCGGTGCCGACGCTCCCGGAGCCGCCCGCGTAGGCGTGCTCGGCGTCCGTCAGCAGCTGCTCGAACTGCGAGACGGGGCGGCCGTTGGCGTCGCGGACGGTGCCGTCGGTGTCGATGGTCCGGTCCTTGCCGAGGATCACCGGGTAGCCGTTGGCGTCCTTCAGCAGCGTCCCGTCGGGGCCGGTGACGGTGCCGTCCTCGTTCTTCTTGGAGCCCACCGGCACCTTGAACGGCGCGCTGGAGCCGGTGTTCCCGGTGTTCCCGGAGTTGCCGCCACCGGTCGAGGGCTGGCCGACCACGGTGCCCAGGGGTACGTGCCGGGGCTTGCCGTCCTTGTCGAGGAGCGGCTTGCCGTCCTTGCCGATCAGCTCGCCCTTGCCGTTGACGGTCGTCCCGGCCGGGACGTACATCGGCTTGCCGTCCTTGTCGAGGAGCGGCTTGCCGTCCTTGCCGAGCAGCGGGACCTGGCCGTTGTTGCCGCCGATGCCCCCGATACCGCCGATCCCGCCGCTGCCCTTTCCGCCGGTGCCCTTTCCGCCGGTGCCGTTCCCGCCGCCGATCCCGCCGGGGCCGCCCTTGATGTTGGTCGGCGGCGGCGGTCCGCCGTTGCCGCCGATCCCACCGGGGCCCTTGCCTCCGGCGCCGCCACCGCCGGGATTGTTCGGGTCGGGGGCGCCCTTGGGGGGATCGACCTTGTCCTTGGGGAGGTTCATGGTCGGGTTGCCGAACGGGTGCAGCAGTTCGTTGGCCGCCTGGTAGGCGTCCCACACGAGGTTCCCCGCCGCGCTGGCCGCCTCGTCCAGGACGTCGACCACGTGCTTGGTCCACAGAGCCGTCGCCTGGTTGTTGACGAAGTCGGTGAAGGACTGGACGCCCGAGGCGATGGGGCCGGACTCCTTCGACGAGAGGACGTAACCCGACCCGCTGACGTCCGCCTCGACCTTGGTCGTGTCCAGCACCACCGTGGTGATCTTCTCGACCTCCCGCTGGAAGGCGTCCCGGATGCAGGCGTACGGCCAGGCCCACGAGTTGTTGTGCTCGTCCGACGGAGCACGCGCGATGTCCTCGGCGTAGTCCTTGTAGTTCCAGTTGGACGACTTCGTCTCCCGGGCGGCCACCCCCCGCCAGGGGTTGTAGCCGAGGTTGTACATGTTCTGCTGCGCCAGGAGCAGCTGCTCCCCGGCCTTCTTCAGCTTGTCGGCGATGCTGTTTCCCGCGGCCGGCGGGGTGGCGCCCTTTGCGTCGTCCCGGTAGGAGGCGACGGTCCCGTTGAGGCGGAAGTGCAGCTCCCGGACCTCGTTCTCCAGCCCGATCAGCACCTCCTTGAACCGGCCGGCGGCGCTGCCCTGGAAGTCGCTGCCCGCACCGTCCACCCGGTCCGCGAACGCCTGGATGCGGGGCCGCAGGTCACCGATGGCGGTCTCCACCTTGACGAGTTCGGCCGCGGCCGTCTCCAGGGACTTCGGCGAGGTGTTCTCGTTTCCCGGGCCGCCGTTCCAGATGGACGGCCCGAGGACCTCACCGGGGTCGGTGTGGAAGCGGTGCAGCACGGAGCCGTTCTGGTTCCCCGCCTTGTCGTCCCAGAACGGCCAGTTGAGGGTGATGCCCAGGATGGTGGTGTAGGTGAGGCCGTTCTGCGTGGCGTAGGTCCACTCCGCCCACATGTCGTAGCCGGAGTTGCCGCCGGCGAGGCCGTCCTTCGTCTTGCGGCAGTTGTTGTTGTACTGCGAGTCCGTCACGAGCTGCCGGCCGGTGATCCAGGGCGTGCCGGTGACGTCCGTCCGGTGCACCACGGTGGTGTGCGCCTCCCCCGCGAACGCCTCCAGCATCTGTTCCCAGGTGAAGGTCCTGGCGGGCTTCGGATCGGGCATGGTTCCCTCCGGACGGGACGTGACGGGTCGGTTCGGGCAGGGGGTGCCGTCGGACCGGACGGTGCTCCCGGTCCGACGGCGGGTGGGCGGACGGCGCGGTGCGCCGCGGCGTCAGGCGGCGGGCGGCTTGGGCGGGCCGCCGCCGTTCAGGACGTCACCGATGACGTCCATCATCTGGGCCTCGGTCAGGGCTTCGCCGTTGCCGAGGTGCAGCCGGTCCCGGGCGCGCAGGAGGTCCATCATGATCTTGTCGACCTCGCCCCGGACGAACTCGATGGAGCTGCTGACGCTGCCGGAGAACGCGTTGAAGTTCTCCTTGAGCGTCTTCGCCTGGGGGAACACGTCGCGGCCGGGCTTGATCCCCGCGGCCTTGACGCCCTCCCAGACGCTCTTCTGGCCGTTGACGTCGCCTTCGAGCGTGATGAGTTCGGCGACGAAGCCCTCGAGCCCCTCGACCGTCATCTTGATCTGGTCGGCCATGCGTGGGGCTCCCGCCTCAGTGGATGAACTGCTTGCTCGCGTCCTGGTCGGCCTGGCTCATGATGTGGTGCATGCTGGTGAGCTTGCCGCCGGCGGCGATGATGTCCTGGTTCATCTGCCCCGCGTTGGCCGTCACGGCCATCTTGAACTCCGTGAAGGCGGTGGCGGCGGCGCCCTGGAAGTTGCCGCTCTCCTCCAGGGTCTTCAGCTTCTGCTCCACCTCCCACAGGGCCTCGTCCATCAGGCTGCCCGCCCGGCCCAGTTCGCTCGCCGCCTGGGCGACGGTCTCGTGGTGGAGCTGGATGCTCCCGAAGTTGTCCATCGGCTGGCTCATGTGTCCGCTTCCTTCCCGTCGGTGACGCGCCGTCAGGCGCCGTTCAGCACACCCTCGATGAACCCGTCCGCGGCGTGCAGGCGGGCCTCCTCCTCGGCGTGCGAGATGGTCTGGTCGGCGACCTTGGTGGCCTCCGCGAAGCGCTCGAACGCCCCGATGACCTGGTGGTAGCGCTGCATCCAGTCCTCGACCTTCTGCTGGAAGGTG
The DNA here is from genome assembly GCF_054601375.1 of Kitasatospora sp. Ki12. Lineage (NCBI taxonomy): Bacteria > Bacillati > Actinomycetota > Actinomycetes > Kitasatosporales > Streptomycetaceae > Kitasatospora > Kitasatospora sp. Ki12. The sequence goes on from NZ_BAAIHT010000003.1 coordinate 475,827, forward strand.
GAACTGGCCCCGGAGATGTAGCCGGAGGCCAGCTCCTGCTTGATCCGCTCGACCGTGCGGCCGGCCGTGATCATCCCTTCGATCTGCTGCTCGATGTCGGACAGCGCCTTGCGGATCGCCTCGTCCTGTTTGGTCAAGTTCGCTGGCGTGCTCACCGGGGCTCCCTTCTCTGCGCGCGGGGGTCGCGCGTGCTCTGATCGACTCAACGGGACTGTCCGGACCGGTGGTTCAGTCGCAGGACGACGACCCCACTGCGGGCTGGGCGGCCGTCCCGGCGGGCAGGGCGGGGACCGCCCCGGCGGGCAGGGCGGGGACCGCCCCGGCGGGCAGGGCGGGGACCGCCCCGGCGGGCAGGGCGGCCGCTCCGGCCGACAGGGCGGGGACCGTCCCGGCCGTCGGTGCGACGGAGGCCGCGGCCGCGAGGGCCGCCGGGTCGAGGCTGGGCCCGGCGGGCAGCAGGCCGAGCACCGGCGCGGGCACCGCGACGGGGGTGGTGCCCCCGTAGCCGAGCTGCTTGGCCACCGCCGCGGCGGGCAGCGGGTAGCGCACCCCGGCCTCGGTGACCAGGTACTCGGTGCTGCCCGCCCCGGCGCCGGACAGTGCCCGCACCAGGGCCCCGCGGCCCGGCCGGACGGCGATCCGGTCGGCGACGGCGCAGGTGCCCGGGGGCGCGCCCACCGGGGCCGTCGGGGGCCGTCCTGCCTCGGCCTGCGCGGCGGGCAGCATCGTGACCGCGGTCGTCGGCGCGCCGGCGCCGGTGTGCAGGTCGGCGCAGACGCCTTCGCCGCGCAGCGGCAGGACCAGGGCCGGCGGCGTCTCCGGCAGGCCCGGGGCGGGCGGGCCGCCGGGCGCGGTGTGCGCGGCCAGGTCCATCGCGCCGATCGACGCGGGCGTCGGGGCGTCGCTGCCGTACGCCTCCTTCTGGGTGCGCGGGTCGCCGAGCAGCAGCGCGTACAGGGTCGGGCTGAGCGGGGCGAGGCCGTCCTTGGTGAGCAGGTAGTGCGCACCGCCGACGGCCGTGAAGAGCTGGCCGATCCTGGTCGGCTTGCCGCCCAGCACCGGGCCGCCCTCGCCGCGCCGGGCGACGGCGGGCGAGGCCAGGTCCGGGCCGGCGGGCAGCGCGTTCAGCACGCCGGCCGGGACGGGGAAGGGCGTCGCGCCGCCGTAACCGAGCGCCTGCAGCGCCTGGTTGGCGGTGTCCACGCGCAGCCGCTGGCCCTGCCAGAGCAGGTGGACCGAGCCGTCCGGCGGGGAGACCAGGACGCCCTGGGCGGCGGTCAGCGCCCGCCCCTCCGCGGCCGGGTCCATCAGCAGGCCGAGCCGGGGCGCGGGGGCGCCGGTCGGGCCGGGCTGGACGGTGCCGCAGACCAGCCAGGTGCCGCCGCCGAGCTCGCTGGCCGGCGGCAGCCCGTCGGGGGCGCCGACGATCCCGACCGGCCCGCCGCGCGGCACGTCCGCGATCGAGTCCCGGCTCACCTGGCGTACCGTCATCTGGTCGCCGGCCAGGAGTCTGGCACTGGTGTCGTTCAGCACCGGGTGCAACTGCCCGCCGATCGACAGGTAGCGGGCGCCGGTCTCCTCGACCACCACCAGGGTGCCGGGTTTGGCCCAGCCGTCGTTGCCGCCGGGCTTGATCACCCCGTACACCGTGACCCCGAGCCCGATCAGCACCGCCACCGCCAGCCCGGTCATGGTGCCCCGGGTGGTCCGCCCGGTGGGGGTGTCCGGCGCGTCGGGCTCCGCTCGCAGCATGCCCGAGGCCAGCCTGCTCATCACGAACAGGTGCGCCTGCACCTGGTCGCGTCGGGACTGCATCCGGTTCCTCCCCGCCTGTTCGGGCGCACCCGCCGCTCCGGGGGCGGACGGTGCGCGCCCTCTTCGGTGCTACGGACGGCGGGGGCGGTCCGGTTCAGCGGTCGGCGGGCGGCCCGGGTTCAGGCTTCGACGGGAGGCCCGGGGTCCGGGTCCGGCTCCTGGTCCGGGTCCTGGCCCGGTTCCTGGCCCGGGAGGGCGTCCAGCCGGGCCCGGACGGCGTCGGCGTCGCGGTGCTGCAGGTGCTCCAGGATGGCCAGGCCCCGCAGCCAGGAGGCCCGGGCGGCCCCGGTGTCCCCTAGGGCGAGGTGGGTGTCGCCGATGTGGGTGTGGATGTCGGCCTGGAGGAAGTAGTCGCCGACCTCCTGCCGCAGCCGCAGCGACTCCTGGTAGGCGGGGAGGGCCTCCCGGTACTCGCCGAGCTGGTGGTGGATGAACCCGATGCTGTCCCGGATCGACGACTGGGCGGGGAGGTTGCCGGTCTCCCGGGCCAGCTCCAGGGCGTGCCGGCACGCGGCGAGCCCCTCGCGCGGCTCGCCCTGGTGCGTCAGGTACCAGCCGATGCTGTTGAGCGCGAGGGCCTGGCCGTTGCGGTCCTCGATGGTCCGGAACAGTTCCAGGGCCCGGCGGGACTCCGCCACCGCCTCGGCGTTGGCCTGTTCCTCGCCGAGGGCGAGGGCGAGGTCGAGCCGGGTCCTGCCCTGGCGCGGCCGGTCCCCGAGCGCCTCGAACAGGTCGAGGGCCAGGCGCAGTTCGTGCCGGGCCTCGGGCTGGCGGCCCTGGGAGCGGTGCACCTGGCCGAGCCAGCGGCGCGCCTGGGCCTGGCCGCGGAGGTCCCCGGTGCGCTCGGCGGCGGCGAGCGCGGTCTCGCTGGCCCGCTGCCACTGCTGCCACAGGCCCGACTTGAGCAGGTAGGACACCTGCGCGTCGACGAGCTGCCAGGCGTGCCCGTCGAGCCCCTCCCGGTGGGCCAGGTCGACGACCCGTTCGAGCACCGGCTGCTCACCCCGGTACCAGGCGAGCGCCTGCGCCCGGTCGGTGAGCTCCTCGGGCCCGACCCCGGCGGCCGGCTCGGCGAGGGGCAGCGGCTGCCAGGAGGCGTCGTCGGCGTAGGCCAGGCAGCCGGCGCGGTGCGCGGTGTGGAGGTAGTGGTCGAGCACCCGCAGGGTCGCCCCGGCCCGCTCCGGCGCGGGCTCGTCGGCGGCGGCCCGTTCGGCGGCGTAGGCGCGCAGCAGGTCGTGCAGGGTGTAGCGGTCCCGGTCCGTCTCGGCGATCAGGTGGGCCCGGTGCAGGTCCGCCAGCAGCCGGCGGGCCTCGGGCAGCGGCAGGCCCGCGAGGCTCGCGGCCGCGGCCGTGCCGATGTACGGGCCGGGGTGAAGGCCGAGCAGCCGGAACAGCCGGGCGGCGCCGGGGTCCAGGGCGCGGTAGGACCAGGAGAGCACCACCCGGACGTCCGCGTGGTCGTCGCCGGTGGAGAGCAGGTCCAGGCGCGCGCGGGAGTCGCGCAGTTCGCGGGCCCAGACGCCGAGTGGGGTGCCCGGGTGGTCGGCCGCCCGGGCGGCGGCGATGTTCAGGGCCAGCGGCAGCCGGGCGCACAGTTCGATCAGTTCGTCGGTGGCGTCCGGCTGTTCCTCGACGGGCGTGGCGCCCAGGCGGCGGGCGAGCAGTTCCCGGGCCTCGGCGTGGGAGAGCACGTCGAGGGCCAGCGGGACGGCGCCGTCCAGGGCGACCAGTCCGGGCATCCGGTTCCGGCTGGTGACCATGACCAGGCAGGTGTCCGAGCCGGGCAGCAGCGGACGGACCTGTTCCGCCTCGCGGGCGTTGTCGAGGACGATCAGCGTCCGGGTGCCGGCCAGCCGGCTGCGCAGCAGCGCGAGCTGCCCGTCCGGGTCGGCGGGGATGCGCGGGGCCGGGACCCCGAGCGCGTCCAGGAAGCCGCGTGCCACGTCGGCGGCGTCGAGCGGGGCCCTGGCCGGGTCGAAGCCGCGCAGGTTGGCGAAGAGCTGCCCGTCGGGGAAGCGCTCGGCCACCCGGTGGGCGAAGTGCACGGCGAGGGTGGTCTTGCCGACGCCCGCGGTGCCGGCGATGGCCGAGATCACGACCGCGCCGCAGCCGGGGATCCGGTCGCCCAGCAGCTCGTCGAGCGCCTGGAGTTCCCGGGACCGGCCGGTGAAGTGCCGGATGGCCATGGGTAATTGCTGCGGCACGGTCGGCCCGCCCGGCCCGGCCGGGGAGCGCGGGAACGGCGGGGAGTCCGCCGTACAGGACTCCCGGCCACCGAACGGCCGGGCACCGGAGGACCGGGCACCGGCCGACGACCGGGCACCCGCCGGGGCGTCCGCTCCGCCCGGCTCCTCGGCGCCCGCGTCCCGGGCCGCCGCCAGCCACCGGGCCCGGGTGTCCGGGTCGACGCCGAGCGCCTCGGCGAGCCGGACCACCGAGGACATCCGCGGCCGCCGCCCACCGGCCTCCAGTGCGCTGATCGACCGGGCCGAGACGCCCGAGCGACCGGCGAGTTCGTCCTGACTCCACCCCGCCGACAGTCGTCGCTCCCGCAACAGTTCGGCGAACACCGCAGCCCCCACGCATCCCCCCGGTCCCCCGGCCTCGGCATGCGGCCACTCCGCACCGCCACTCCGACGCGGACCGCGAACGAGCGTAGCGGGAGCGGGGCGAAGTGTCAGGACAATGACGGGTCAACGTCAGGTCAACGTCGTGGCGCTGCCGACCGCCCCGCCACGAGGATGAACACCCGACGGACCCGCCCCAGGAGGCGCCCGACGACACCCGCACCATCACGCGGCCCACCCGGGGCGCGTCTTGGGCGGCCGTGATCGCGCCGCGGGCCGCGGTCACGGGGGTGCCGCGGGCCGTGGCGCTCCGGGGAGGGCTCGTCGGCGAGAGGGCTCAACACGGGAGGGCTCGTCGGCGAGAGGGCCTCAGCGCGGCATCGCGGCGAGGGCCGCCCGGGCGACCGTCGCGGCGTCCGCCTCGCAGCGGTCCGCCGGGTGGTCCGTGCCGCCGAGGTCGACCGAGAAGATCAGGTTCCCGTCGCGGACGGCCAGGGAGCAGTTCGCGCCCCTGATCGGCTGGTCCCAGTACGCCTCCTCGCCGATGCCGACGCCGCTCGCGCTCCGCCGGCCGTCCACCAGTGCCCGGAAGTCCTTGTGCTGGACCTGGGTCGCGTTGTCCGCGCTCCCCGCGCTGCGCTGGAGCCTCCAGCGGAGCATCGCGGACGGCTCCTGGTCCTCGTAGGTCAGACCGCCGACGACCGACGTGCCGTACCAGTGGCACACGGTCTCGGCGGTGGAGGACCGCTCGGAGTAGACGTCCTTCTCCGGCTTGCGCTCGGCGGGCGGGAGCGGGAGCTTCCCGGTGATCTCCGCGCAGACCGGCGCCTTGAGGTACTTGTCCGGGACGGCCGGGCCGTCCGGATCGCCCGGATCACGCAGCCACAGGTAGCCGCCGACGCCCGCCGCGGCCACGACCGCGGCGGTCACCAGGACGGCGGCGGTCCGGCGCGACCGCCGGGGCGGGGTGTCGGCGGGTGCCACGGCGTTGGGGGCGGGGGTGGGAAGCCCCCGGTCCAGCGCCGTGGCCAGGGCGGTGCCCCCGGGCGCCGCCAGGTGGTAGGAGGTGGGCTCGCCGCCCCGGGGGCGCGGCGGCACGGCGGCCCGGGGGCCCGCGAGCAGCGCGTCCACCGCCGTCTGCTGCTCGGTGATCAGCCGGTGCACCGCCGCCGGCCACTGCCGGGCCGCCGGGGCGACCGGGCCGAGGAGGTCGAGCAGCCGCGCCGGGGTCGGGCGGGCGGCCGGGTCCTTGGCCAGGCAGGCCGCGAGCAGCGGCCGGGTGGCGGCCGGTACGGCGGTGAGGTCCGGCTCGGTGTGCACCACGTTGTACAGGGTCTGCAGGGTGGAGGCCCCGGCGAAGGGGCTGCGGCCGGTCAGGGCGAGCGCCAGCACCGAGCCGAGCGAGAACACGTCGGCGGCCGGGGTGAGCGCCCGGCCCTCGGCCTGCTCGGGCGACATGTACGCGGGCGAGCCGATCACGCCGCCGGTGTGGGTGAGTTCGGCGTCGTCCTCGGCCGCCCGGGCGATCCCGAAGTCGATGACGCGCACGCCGTCCTCGGCGAGCAGCACGTTCTCCGGCTTGAGGTCCCGGTGGATCAGCCCGGCCCGGTGGATCTCCACCAGCGCCGTGGCCAGTCCGACGGCGAGCCGGTGCACGGCGTCCTCGGGCAGCGGTCCGGCGGCCTCGACGGCGGCGCCGAGCGAGGGCCCGACCACGAACACCGAGGCCAGCCAGGGCGTCGGCGCGTCGACGTCGGCGTCCATCACGGCAGCCGTGTACGCCCCGGACACCCGGCGGGAGGCGCCGGCCTCGCGCCGGAACCTGGCCCGGAAGCCGTCGTCGGCGGCGAACCGGTCGTGCACCCGCTTGACCGCCACCAGCCGCCCGTCCGGCGCGGCGCCCAGCAGCACCCGGCCCATCCCGCCGCGCCCCAGTTCGGCGAGGACCCGGTACGGGCCGACCTCGGCCGGGTCCGAGTCCCGGCGGGGCCTCATCGCGGTCGCCATCACCGCACCGCCGTCGGGGTGGGGGTGGTGTCGGGCACCGATCCGTGGGCGCTGACGTCCTTCGCGACCTTCACGGCGCCCTCGGCGAGGGCCTTGGTCATCTCCTCGCAGCGGCCGCGCGGGTAGGTGGCACCGGTCACGGCGACGAACACGTACAGGTTGACGTCCCGGACGTAGAGCACGCAGTTGTTCAGGTCCAGGTTCTTCTTCGGCAGCCAGAAGGCCTCTTCGGCGAAGGTGATGCCGGTGTCACGCGTCCGGCCGCCCATGTAGAGGCCCTCGTAGTGCTGCTTCGCCCGTTCGGCGCCGGTCTTCCCGCCGGGGATGCTCGGGAAGACGTCCCAGGCGATCTGGATCTTGTCGCCGGAGCGCGTGTTCCAGTCGCAGAACTTCGACGGGTGCTTGCCGTTCTCGTCCGTCATCTGGAAGGTGCCGGGGTTGCCGGCGGGCGGCCCGAAGTCCGCCGGCGCAGTCACCTTGGCGGCGTCCACACAGCTCGGCGCCACGGCCGCGTACGCGTCCTTGACCTGGGAGAGCGGGACGTTGCCCGGGGTCGGGACGGGTTCCGGGTGGAGGTCCACCACGCCGGTGGCGACCAGGCCGCCCGCCACCCCGGCCAGCGCCAGCACGACCGCGCCCGCCACCAGGGCGATCCGCCGGCCGCGGCGCCGGACCGGCCGCGCCTGCGGCTCGGTCGGGCCCAGGCCGGACGCCAGGGGGTCCGCGGACACCGTGGGAAGCGTGGGAGCGGCGGACACCGTGGCGGCCGCGTCCACCGCCGTCGGAACCGGCGGGGCGACCGCCGGGGCAGCCCCCAGCAGCCCGGCGATCTCCGCCGCCTGCGCCGCCAGCAGCCCGTGCACGGCCTCCGGCCACGGCCGCGCCGAGGGCGCGATCAGCCCGACCGCCGCGAGCACCCCCTGCGGGGTCGGCCGGGCGGCCGGATCCTTGGCCAGGCAGGCCGCGAGCAGCGGCCGCAGCCGCTCCGGGACGTCGGCCAGGTCGGGCTCCGCGTGCAGCACGTTGAAGAGGATCCGCGGCAGCGACTCCCCGGTGAACGCCGGCCGCCCCGTACAGGCCACCGCCAGGGTCGCGCCGAGCGAGAACACGTCGCTGGCGGGCGTCAGTTCGCGCCCCTCGACCTGCTCGGGCGACATGTAGCCGGGCGAGCCGATCATCGCCCCGGTGCGGGTGAGCTTGGTGTCCTGGCCCTCCGCCGCCCGCGCGATCCCGAAGTCGATCACCCGGACGCCGTCCTCGGCGAGCAGCACGTTGGAGGGCTTGAGGTCCCGGTGGATCAGCCCCGCCCGGTGCACGTCGACCAGCGCCTGGGCCAGCCCGGCCGCCAGCCGCCGCACCGACTCCTCGGGCAGCGCCCCGGCCGCCCGCAGCGCCTGGTCCAACGCCGGCCCCGGCACGAACTGCGAGGCCAGCCAAGGGGTTTCGGCCTCCGGGTCGGCCGCGATCACCGCCGCCGTGTACCCGCCGGAGACCCGTCGCGAGGCCTCCACCTCACGCCGGAACCGGACCCGGAACCCCTCGTCCTCGGCGAACTCCGCGTGCACCTGCTTGACCGCCGCGGGCCGCCCGTCCGGCGACACCCCCAGCAGCACCCGGCCCATTCCGCCCTGTCCGAGCACCGCCAGTACCCGGAACGGGCCCACCTGCGCCGGCCCGTTCGGCCCCACCGTCTCCACGTCGCCCCTGCCCCCTGCCGCTGCGTGCGAACAGATGATACAGACGGGTGGTTCGGGCTCCCCGGCCTCCTCCGACCACCACCGAACCTCCCGGTGGCCTCCCCGCGGCCTCCCCGCGGCCTCCCCGCCCCGCGCACCGGCGTCAGCGGCCCGCCGGCGGCCCGTCAGCAGCCCGTCAGCGGAGCGTCAACAGCCCGTCAATCCGGGCCCCGGCCCGGGCGGACGGGTGGAAGCTGGACGTCCCTGCAGGTCCGCAGGCCGTCCCGGAGGTGAGCCGCATGTCCGTCAGCGCAGCGTTCCATTCCGTCGTCCCCGACGTCCGCCACCGCAGCCGCGGCCTGCGCACCGCGCTCGCCCGGGTCCTGGACCGACTGTCCGCCAGCCCGCTGGACAGCTCCGTCCTCGGCGCCCTGGGCGCGCCCCGCCCGGCCCGGCCGCACGCCCGCTGGTACCCCGTCACCCGGCCGGACGGCACCACCGCCCTCGAAGCGCGCTGGGAGACCGACCACTGACGGCCCGGCACCGGTGCCGTGCCGGTGCCGGGCGCTCTCGGACGACACGCCGTGCCCGCAGCGGAAACCGTCCGCACACGCCCGGGCCTAGCGTGTGCTGCGGAGCGGCCCACACGCCGCACCGCACCGCACGGACCGTACGAAGCGCACCGAGAGAGAAGGGCCCCATGGCGTTCATCACCGTCGGCCAGGAGAACTCCACCCCCATCGACCTCTACTACGAGGACCACGGCACCGGGCAGCCGGTCGTCCTGATCCACGGTTTCCCGCTGGACGGGCACTCCTGGGAGCGGCAGAGCGCCGTGCTGCTCGACGCCGGCTACCGCGTCATCACCTACGACCGCCGGGGCTTCGGCCAGTCCAGCCAGCCCACCACCGGCTACGACTACGACACCTTCGCCGCCGACCTGAACACCGTCCTGGAGACCCTGGACCTGCGGGACGCGGTGCTGGTCGGCTTCTCGATGGGCACCGGCGAGGTCGCCCGGTACGTGTCCGCCTACGGCTCGGCCCGGATCGCCAAGGTCGCGTTCCTGGCCTCCCTTGAGCCCTGCCTGCTGAAGAGCGACGACAACCCGGACGGGGCCGCGCCGAAGGAGTTCTTCGACGGCATCGTCGCGGCGGTGAAGGCCGACCGCTACGCGTACTACACCGACTTCTACAAGGACTTCTACAACCTGGACGAGAACCTCGGCACCCGGATCAGCGAGGAGGCCGTCCGCAACAGCTGGAACGTCGCGGCGGGCGGCGGCTTCTTCGCCGCCGCGGCCGCGCCGTCCACCTGGTACACCGACTTCCGGGCCGACATCCCGGCCGTCGACGTGCCGGCCCTGATCCTGCACGGAACGGGCGACCGCATCCTGCCCGTCGACAACACCGCCCGGCCGTTCCACAAGGCCCTGCCCGCCGCCGACTACGTGGAGATCGAGGGCGCCCCGCACGGCCTGCTGTGGACCCACGCGGAGGAGGTCAACACGGCGCTCCTCGCCTTCCTGGCCAAGTGAGCCACGTGAGCCAGGTGAGCCGGGGTCAAGCCGGGCATCCGCGCACCGGCTGACCGGCTGACCGGCCGGACGCACCACCGAACGCCGACGGGCCGTCGGGCGCACCGACGCCCGGCGGCCCGTCGCCGCGTCGGCCCGTCGGCGCGTTCCGGGTCTCACACCGCGACGCCGTACCCGGACGGGGCGGCGCCCGGCCCGGGGCGGTCGGCCGAGGGCGACAGCCGTACGGTGCCGGGCGTGAGGCCCGCCCCGGCGTAGGCCTGCCACTCGCGCGGGGAGACCCCGTAGGCGGCCCGGAACGCCCGGCTGAAGTGACTGGCGCTCACGAAGCCCCAGCGGCCCGCGACCGCCGCCACCGTGGCCCGGTCGGCCGTACGGCGGGCCAGGTCGCGGCGGCACAGCTCCAGCCGCCGGTGCTGGATCCAGCGGGCCACCGTGACCCCCTCGAAGCGGAAGAGCTTGTGCAGGTGGCGCACCGACACGTGGTGGGCGGCCGCGATCCGCTCCGGGGAGAGGTCCGGGTCCCCGAGGTGGCGCAGGATGTGGTCCTTCACCCGGGCGAGGGTGGCCAGGGCCGCCTCGGGGGCCTCCGGGACGGACCGGCCGCGGCGTTCGTGGGCGAGCACCGCGAGCAGGTCCAGCGCCGTGGTGGCCAGCCAGGCCGCCTGCTGCGGCGCCATCGTGCCGGCCGAGCGGGAGAGGCAGTCCAGGTACGCGGCGACCAGCCGGGCGGTGCCGCCGGCGGTGTCGAAGACCGTCGTGGTCAGCACCCGCAGGTCCTCCTCGGAGACGCCGACGGCCGAGCGCGGCCAGTGCAGGGCGGTGAAGGCGAACGGGTCGGGCAGTTCCTTGGCGAACGGCCGGCCGGCGTCGGAGACCGCGAAGGTGCCCGGCCGCAGCACGACCCGGTGGCCGTCCTGGGCCAGGCGGGCGGTGCCGCGGTGCTGGAGCGCCAGGGTGAGGTGGTCCTCCCCGCCGCGGGCGATCAGCCCGGCGCTGCGCTCGACCCGCTGCGGCCCGGCCGCCACCCGGCAGACCTGGAGGTCGCCCAGCCGGTGGCTGGTGATCGTCGCGGGGGCGGGCGCGCTGTCGAGCAGGGCCACGTCGAGCGGGATGAAGGTACGGGAGACGGCCTCGTGCCAGTACTCCGCGCGGTCGGCGGGCGGTATCTCGGCGGTGTCGAGGACGACGGGCATCGGTGCTCCTCTGGTGGCTGCCGGCCGGGTGGGGCCGGTCCGGCGCCACGTGATCGGGGACGGGTGGAGAGGTCGGGCGAGAAGGGCGGGGCGGGGGTTCGAAGACGGGCCCTGGGGCCGGGGTCACCAGGACCGGCCGTGCAGCGCCATGTGCACGGTGTCGACGATCTGGATCAGCGCGGCCCGGGCGGTGCCGGTCGGGCAATGTCCGGCGAGCAGCAGGAAGCCGTGCACGGCGCCCTGGTAGCGCGTCGCCACCACCGGTACGCCCGCCGCCCGGAGCCTGGCCGCGTAGGCCTCGCCCTCGTCCCGCAGCACGTCGGCCTCGGCGGTGACGACGAGCGCGGGCGGCAGCCCGGTGAGCTGGTCCAGGGTGGCCCGCAGGGGCGCGGCGGTCGCCTCGGTCCGTTGCCGCGGTTCCGGCAGGTAGTCGTCCCAGAACCGGCGCATGTGGTCGCGGTGCAGGAAGTAGCCGGTCGCGAACCGGCGGTAGGACGGGGTGTCGAAGTCGGCGTCGGTGACCGGGCAGAGCAGCACCTGGTGGACCAGCCGGAGGTCCCCGCGCCGGCGGGCCAGCAGGGTCAGCGCCGCCACCAGGTTGGCCCCGGCGGAGTCGCCGACGGCGGCGATGCGGCCGCCCTCCAGCCCGAGCTCGTGGCCGTACGCGTGGATCCACCGGGCCACGGCGTAGCACTGCTCGACGGCCACCGGGTAGCGGGCCCCGGGCGACCGGGCGTAGTCCACGCAGACCACGGCGGCGTCGGCGCCCAGTGCGAACTCCCGGACCAGCGGTTCGTGCCAGGCGGCCTCGCCGGGCGACCAGCCGAGGCCGGGCAGGAACAGCACCACGGGGGACGGCCGGTGGGCGCCGACCGGTCTGGTGATCCGGACGTGGACCCGTCCGGTCGGTCCGCAGGGCAGGGCGAGCCACTCCGTGGCGGTGCCGTGGGGGTCGTCCGGGTCCTCCAGCTGCTCCTCCCACCCGGCGCCGGGCCCGCCGGGCTCGGGTCCGGCCGCGGGCCCGTCCTCCGCTCCGCCCGGGGCGAGGAAGGAGAGGTCCGGGGGTTCCGTCGCGGACCGGCCGGCCCGGGCGTCCAGGAACTCCTGGAGCGCCCGGTCGAGGACCGGTCGCCGGTCGGGCAGGGGGGTGGGGTCGGACAACGCTTCGCTCCTGGCTTCGGTCGGTGGACGCGCCGGTGCGGGTACCCGGGGCGCCGGTCGGCTGCCCGGCGCGCCTCCGGGGGGCGCCCGGCCGTACTGCGGGGGCGGGGCGCGCCGCCAGCCTGACCCGGCCCGCGTCCGGCGCCCGGCCGCCGGTGCGTCAGCCGGCCGCGCCGGCCGGCGCCTCGCGCCACTCCCGGGGGGAGACGCCGTACGCGGCGCGGAAGGTGCGGCTGAAGTGCGCCGGGTTGACGAAGCCCCACCGCTGGGCGACCGCCGAGACGGTCGGCGCGGTGCTGCCGCGGCGGGCCAGTTCGCGGGCGCACGCCTCCAGCCGGCGCCGGTGGATCAGCCGGCTCACCGTCACCCCCTCGCCCTCGAAGATCCGGTGCAGGTAGCGCACCGAGATGTGGTGGGCGTGCGCGATCCGCTCGGGCGCCAGCTCCGGATCGGCCAGGTGCCGGTCGATGTACTCCCGCACCCGGAGGACCAGGTGGGCGTTGGGGGCGTCGGACTCCCCCGCCGGCCGGGCGCCGGCCAGCTGGGCCACCAGGGTGCCCAGCAGGTCCGCGACGCTGCCCGCCAGCCGGTCGCCGACCGGCGCCGGGTAGGAGTGCGCGGAGGCGGCGAGGACGCCGAGGAACGGCAGGATCACCGGTCCGCAGCCCTCCGTGGGGCCGACGGCCGTCGCCGCCGCCTGCCGCAGGTCCCGTTCCGGCACGCCCAGCAGCCGGCGCGGCAGGTGGAACAGGTGGGTGCGGAACCGCTCCGGGTAGTGGACGGCGTACGGGCGCGCCGTGTCGTACAGCACGAGGCCGCCCGGTGGCACCTCGGCCTGGCGGCCGTCCTGCTCCAGCACGGCCCGGCCCGTCTCCTGCACGCCGACGCCGACCTGCGGTTCGCCGCCCGGGGCCCGTTCGATCAGCGCGGCCGTGCGGGAGACCCGGGCGGCGTCCGCCTCCAGCGTGGAGATCCGCAGGTAGCCGAGCCGGTGGGAGACCAGCAGCCCGTCGAAGGGCTGCCCGGTGAGCGGGCGCACCTCCACCGGGACCACCGCCCGGGACAGCGCCCCGGTCCAGTACGCCGCCTTCTCCTCGTCCGCGACCGACGCCGTCGTCACCCGCTCGTCCATCCGACCTCCCGTCCGCCGTAGCCCTGCGGTCCCAGCGTGGGGTGCGGGCGCGGCGGGGGGTTAGGTCATCTGACTGCCCTTCCGGCCGGGGCGGGCGCGGGCCGCTCCGGTACCGGGCCGGACGGGCGTCGGGGCAGGTCAGGCGGTGTCGAGGGCGTGGGCGATGGCGGCCCGGGAGGTGATGCCGAGCTTCGGGAAGATCTTGTAGAGGTGGGCCGCGACGGTACGGGGCGACAGCTGCAGCTGACGGCCGATCTCCTTGTTGGTGAGACCGGTCGCGGCGAGCCGGGCTATCCGCAGCTCCTGTCCGGTGAGGCCGGACGGCTCCGCGGCCGGGACGCCGGGCGGCGGCGCCACCGGCTCCCCGCGGCCCGCAGCTCCTCCTCGCAGCGCTGGGCCCACGGGTCCGCCCGGAGCCGGCGGAACACGTGGTGGGCGGCGCGCAGCGGCTCCCGGGCGCCGGGCCGGTGGCGGCGGCGCAGCCACGAGCCGTGCGCGAGCCGCAGCCGCGCGAGGTCGAACGCCCACCGTTCGGCGTCCGGGACGGCGTACGCGGCCCGGTAGGCGGCCTCGGCCTCCTCGGCCTCGGCGGCCAGCGCGGTGGCCGCCGCGCACAGGAAGGCGTGGCGGGCGGAGATCTCCGCGGAGCGGGCGGCCCGGCCGGCCGCGAGGTGGGCCCGGGCCTCCTCGTGCCGGCCGGTGTGCACGGCGGCGGTGACCAGGTCGAGGACGAGCGCGTGGCGCCAGGGCGGGCCGCCGGGCGGCCGGCCGGGCGGGGTGAGCTCGCAGAAGTGCGCGTACGCCTCCTCGTGCCGCCCGTGGGCGAGCGCGGCCAGTCCGCGCAGGTGGGTCAGCCGGTCGAGGACGTAGCGCAGCCGCCCCCGGGTCGCGGTCGGCCGGATGGCCCGGTCGATCTCGCGCAGCCCCTCCTCGTCGCCGCGCCCGGCCAGGAAGTGGGCGTAGTACTGGCGGAACATCAGGGCGTTGGTGTGGTAGCCGAGCTCCTCGGCGATCTCGGCCTCGCGCAGGCAGACGGCGGCCCGGTCCCAGTCGCCGAGCAGGAAGTCCTGGTGGCACTTGGCCTTGGCGACCGAGCCCTGGGTGGCGTAGCCGTGCAGTCCGGTGAAGCGCTGCCACAGGTCGCCCTCGGGGCAGTCCAGCGCCGAGGCGGTCCACAGCAGCAGCCAGGCGGCGCCGGCCTCCTGCTCCTGCGTCATTCCCTCGGCGACGGCGCGCAGGGTGACGGCCGCGTCCGGGCCCGGGTCGGTCCAGGCCCGCAGGCAGAGCCGGCCCGCCTCCGAGACCTCGTCCCGGTGCCGTTCCAGGGCCCGCCAGGCCCACGGGTCGTCCGTGTACGTGGCGGCCAGCAGGAGCTTGAAGTAGACCTGTTCGGTCAGCCCGCCGAAGGTGTCGGCGCCGGGGGCGGTGAGCGCGTCGAGGGCCGCCGGCAGCAGGGCGGCGGAGGACTCGAAGTCGACGTGGTGGCTCTGGTCGGCGTAGACGACGGCGTACGCGAACAGCGGGGCGACGTCCGGCGGCACGGTGTCGCTCTTCAGCTCCTCCACCAGGGCGGCGGTGTGGCGCAGCTGCCCGCCGCGGGCCGACATCACGGCGGCCCAGGTGAGCCTGCGGACGCGGTCGCAGGAGCTGGGGCTGAGGACGGCGGCGCGTTCGAGCAGCAGCGCGCCCTCCGCGTCGCCGCCGCGGCGGGCGAGGTCGCGGCCGGCCTCCTGGAGCCGGTGCGCGAGGTCCTCGTCGGGCAGCAGCGCGGCGGAGGCCTCGTGGGTGAGCCGCCGGGGGTCGTCGGGCGCGAAGGCCTCGGACAGGGTGCGGTGCGCCGCGCGGCGTTCGGTGTCGGAGGCCGCCGTGACGACGGCGGTGCGCACCAGGGGGTGGCGGAACACCAGGCGCCCGGCCGGGTCCACCCGGGCCAGCCCTTCCGCCTCGATCCGGGCCAGGGTCTCCTCGCCCGCCTCGCGGTCCACGACGGCGCGCAGCCAGCCGCCGCTGCTGGAGTCCGGGCAGCCGGCCAGGGCGCCGAGCAGCAGGAAGCGGCCGACCTCCGGAGTCACCTCGCCGAGCCGGTCGGCGAACATCCGCTCCAGCTTCCGGCCCAGCGGCAGCCGTTCGGGCAGCGGGGCGGTGCCGCGCCGCTGGGCGGTGGCGAGCTGGCGGGGCAGTTCCACCAGGGCCAGCGGGTTGCCGGCCGCCTCCGCGAGGACCCGGTCCCGGGCGGGTGCGGCGAGTTCGGGGTAGCAGGCGCCGAGCAGCAGGGCCGCGTCGGGCCCGGGCAGGGCCCGCACCTCGACGGCCTCGGCCGACCAGGTCTGCGCGGCCGGCCCGTCCGGGCGGGAGGCGCCGACGATCACCATCGGCAGGTCGGCGCTGCGCCGGTGGAGGAAGGCGAAGACGGTCGCGCTCGACGAGTCGATCCAGTGCAGGTCGTCCAGGAGCAGCAGGACGGGGGCGGTCCGCACCGCCTCCTCTAGCAGGGCGAGGGCGGCGGCGCCGACCGCGAAGCCGCTCGGTGTTCCGGAGCGGACGCCGAGCGCGCTCTCCAGGGCCGCCCGCTGGTGGGCGGAGAGCGCCTCGGAGTGCTGGAGCAGTGGCCAGAACACCTGGTGGAGGGCGCCGAAGGCGAGGTCCGTCTCGGCTTCGGTGCCGACGGCCCGCAGCACGGTGAACCCGCGGCCGCGGGCGGCGCGCTCGACCCAGGCCAGCAGGGTGCTCTTGCCGACGCCGGCCTCGCCGCGCAGCAGCACCGTGGACCCGCTGGCGCCGTCCTCGGCCTGCACGAGGGCCGCGGTGAGCAGTTCCGTCTCCCGCTGCCGTCCGACCACGGCCGGGACCCGGCTGTCGTGCACCACTGCGCTGTTCCCCTCGGGTCGACCGGACGGTCCGCCCGCCCCGGGGACCCAAGGCTAACGCCCGTCAGGACCTGCCCTCACCACGCTGGGTGTGGCTCCGACCACATGCGGCGACCCGGCTCGGCGCGGCCGCCCGGACGCCACCGCCCGACAGAACGTGTTCAGACAACTCAAGGCGTTCGTCCGCCGTACAGCGGGCAGTCATGAGTGGTCCGCCGGAAGGTACCCCGCAGGCGCTGTCCTTGGGGCACCGTCCTCCACCCCGTGACACCCAGAGGTCTCCCACCCATGGCAGAGCTGAACCGTCGTCGTTTCCTCCAGCTCGCGGGCGCCACCGCCGCGTTCACCACGCTCTCGGAGAGCATCGCGCGGGCCGCCGCGATCGCCCCGCAGGGCGCCACCGGCACCCTCCAGGACGTCGAGCACATCGTCGTCCTGATGCAGGAGAACCGTTCCTTCGACCACTACTTCGGCGCCATGAAGGGCGTCCGCGGCTTCGGTGACCCCCGCCCGGTCACCCTGCCGAGCGGCAAGTCGGTGTGGCACCAGACGGACAGCGCCAAGAAGGAGGTGCTGCCGTTCCGCCCCCAGGCCAACGACCTGGGCATGCAGTTCGTCCAGGACCTCAACCACGACTGGGCCGGCGGCCACAAGGCCTTCAACAACGGCAAGTACGACCAGTGGGTGCCCGCCAAGACGGCCACCACCATGGCCTACCTGACCCGCCAGGACATCCCGTTCCACTACGCGCTCGCCGACGCCTTCACCCTCTGCGACGCCTACCACTGCTCGTTCATCGGCTCCACCGACCCCAACCGCTACTACATGTGGACCGGCTTCACCGGCAACGACGGCACCGGCGGCGGCCCCGTCCTCGGCAACCAGGAGGCCGGGTACGGCTGGACGACCTACCCCGAGCGGCTGGAGAAGGCCGGGGTCTCCTGGAAGATCTACCAGGACATCGGCGACGGCCTGGACGCGGCCGGCTCCTGGGGCTGGATAGGCGACGCCTACCGCGGCAACTACGGCGACAACTCGCTGCTCTACTTCAACAACTACCGCAACGCCAAGCCCGGCGACCCGCTCTACGACAAGGCCCGCACCGGCACGAACGCCAAGGCCGGCGACGGCCTGTTCGACGGCCTGCGCCGCGACGTCCAGGCCGGCACCCTGCCGCAGATCTCCTGGATCGCCGCCCCCGAGGCCTTCACCGAGCACCCCAACTGGCCCGCCAACTACGGCGCCTGGTACGTCTCGCAGGTCCTGGACGCGCTCACCTCCAACCCCGACGTGTGGGCCCGCACCGCGCTGTTCATCACCTACGACGAGAACGACGGCTTCTTCGACCACGTCGTGCCGCCGTTCCCGCCCTCCTCCGCCTCCCAGGGCCTGTCCACCGTCGCCACCACGGCCGACCACTTCGCCGGGAACGCCTCCAACGCGGCCGGCCCCTACGGCCTCGGCCAGCGGGTGCCGATGCTGGTCGTCTCGCCCTGGAGCACCGGCGGCTACACCTGCTCGGAGACCTTCGACCACACCTCGATCATCCGCTTCATGGAGCGGCGCTTCGGCGTGCTGGAGACCAACATCTCGCCGTGGCGGCGCGCCGTCTGCGGCGACCTGACCTCCGCCTTCGACTTCACCGCCTCCAACCCCGCCCCGGCCTCGCTGCCCTCCACCGCCGGCTACCTCCCGCCGGACCGCAACCGGCACCCCGACTACGTGCCCACCCCGCCCGCCACCGGCACCATGCCCAAGCAGGAGCCGGGCGCCAAGCCCACCCGCCCGCTCAAGTACGCCCCGTACACGGACGGCGCGGCCGACACCGCCGCCGGCAAGTACCGGCTCACCTTCAGCGGCGGCGCGGCGGCCGGCGGCCAGTTCCTGGTGACCTCCGCCAACCGCACCGACGGCCCGTGGACGTACACGGCCGAGGCGGGCAAGTCGATCTCCGACACCTGGAACACCACCTACTCCAAGGGCGTCACCGACCTCACCGTGCACGGCCCCAACGGCTTCCTGCGCCGCTTCCGCAACCCCGGCAAGACAGCCGGCCCCGAGGTCACCGCGCGCCACAACCCGACCACCGGCAACCTCGACCTCACCCTCAGCAACGCGGGCACCGCGGACGCCGTCCTCACCGTCACCAACGCCTACGGCGGCGCCCCGCAGACCGTCACCGTCCGCCGGGGCGCGACGGTCACGTGCACCGTCGACCTGAGCGGCTGCCGCCGCTGGTACGACGTCAGCGTCACCTCCACGGCGACGGCCGACTTCGTCCGCCGCCTGGCCGGGCACGTCGAGACCGGCGCCCCGGGCCTGTCGGACCCGGGCCTCCTCACCTACTGACGCCGCCCGCCCCGGCACCGGCGGCACCGACACCGGCGACCCGCCCCTGGCCCCCTCACCGGCCCGGGGCGGGTCGCCGGGCCGCCCGCGGCGCCGGCCCGCCTCCCGCCATTCGGCCCAGCGCCCGTCGCGCGGTGCCCGGCCCGGCCGGGCGGGGTGCCTATCGTGGGCGGATGACCGACCGTCGGACCGCCCGGCCGACCACGGGCCGCTTCCACTACCTGGTGGCCGCCGCCGCCTTCGCCGTCTGCATGGCCGGCACCACCCTGCCCACGCCGCTCTACGGGCTCTACCAGGACGAGATCGGCTTCTCCGAGCTGACCGTGACGGTCGTCTTCGCCGTCTACGCCCTCGGCGTCATCGGCGTCCTGCTGCTCGTCGGCAACGTCTCCGACACCGTCGGGCGCCGGCCCGTGCTGCTCTGCGGGCTGGGCTTCGCCGCGTGCAGCGCCGGCGTCTTCCTCGCCGCGGACGACGTGCCGCTGCTCCTGATCGGCCGGCTGCTCTCCGGCTTCTCGGCGGGCCTGTTCACCGGCACCGGCACCGCGTACGTGCTGGAGCTCGCCCCGCCCGGGCGGCGGGCCCGGGCGGGCTTCGTCGCGACCGCCGCCAACATGGGCGGGCTCGGCTGCGGGACCCTGCTGTCCGGCGTGCTCGCCGAGTACGCCCCCGACCCGCTGGTGCTGCCGTTCGTGGTGCACCTGGTGCTGGTCGCCGGGTCCTTCGCCCTCACCCTGCGCCTGCCCGAGACGGTCGCCGGGGCCCGCCCGCTGCGCACCGCGCGGCCCGACCGGCCGTCGCTGCCGCCGGAGGTCCGCCGGGTGTTCGTCCCGGCCGGGATCGCCGCGTTCGCGGGCTTCTCCCTGCTGGGCGTCTTCACCTCGGTCAGCCCCGCGTTCCTCGGCACCGACCTGGGCGTCCACAACCACGCGGTGGTCGGCCTGATCGTCTTCACGGCGTTCTTCGCCTCCACCCTGGGCCAGCTGCTGGTGCCCCGGCTGGGCACCGCGCGGGCGATCCCGCTGGGCTGCCTGGTGCTGATCGCCGGACTGGCCCTGCTGGCCGTCTCGCTCGCCTGGACGGTCCTCGCGCCGCTGGTGCTCAGCGCCCTGGTGGGCGGCGCGGGCCAGGGCATGGCGCTGCGCGGCGCGGTCGGCGAGGTCGCCGCCGCGAGCCCGGCCGAGCACCGCGGCGGCGCCCTCTCGGCGCTGTTCGTGGTCGCCTACTTCGGCATCTCCGTCCCGGTGATCGGGGTGGGCCTGCTGACCGGTCCGGTCGGCCTGGCCCACGCCGGCCTGGTCTTCGCCGCCTGCATGGCCGTCCTGGCCGCCGCCTCCGGCGCGTACCTGCTGCGCCTGGCCCGGGCCGGGGCCGCCGGGGCCTGAGACCTGGGGCCGTGTTGCGCCGAACGGTGCTTGCCGCCGGGGCCCGGGACCGATAGACACGGTCCCGGCACTGTGAGTGACGACGCGTGACAGCTGGAGGTCTCCGCGATGAGCGTGACGAATCGGTACCGGGACGCCTGGGAGGGGTTCTGGCGGGACGCGCCGGAGGAGCCGGGCGGGGTGATCTGGGACGCGTCGCCCGCCCTGACGGCGGAGCGCCACCTCGCGCTGTTCGACCCCCACCTGGCCGACCCGGAGCTGCCCGTCGTCGACCTGGGCTGCGGCAACGGCACCCAGACCGGCTTCCTGGCCGAGCGGTTCGCCCGGGTCCTCGGCGTCGACCTGTCCGCCGCCGCGCTCGACAAGGCCAGGCGCCGGGATCCCGCCGGGCGGGCCGAGTTCGCCCCGCTGGACGCCACCGACGCGGAGGCCGTCCGGGCGCTCCACGACCGCATCGGCGACGCCAACGTCTACCTGCGCGGGGTGATCCACCAGAGCGAGCCGGCCGACCGCCGCCCGGTCGCCGAGGCCGTCGCCGCCCTGGTCGGCGGGAGCGGCCGGGCCTTCGTGGTCGAGCTCCGCGCGGCCGCGAAGCAGGTCCTGTCGGACCTCGCCCAGGGGCCCGCCGGGCCGCCGCCGAAGCTGCGCCCGGTCTTCGCCCACGGCCTCGCCCCCGGCGAGGTCGCCGACGAGGCCTTCGCCGAGCTCTTCCGGGCGGCGGGCCTCACCGTCCTCGCCTCCGGGGACCTTCCGCTGGCCACCACCGAGTCCGCCCCCGACGGCCGGCGGATCGACCTCCCGGCCCAGTGGCTCGTCGTGGGCGCGCGTCCGGCCCGCCCCTGATCCCGGGGCGGGCCGGGCCACAGGTGCGCCGGCGTCAGAGCGGGTGCGCCGCCGTCAGTTCCTTCTCCCAGCGGAGCAGGTCGTCGAACCAGGCGCGGCCCCGGTCCGTCCACTCGGCGGCCGGCTCCAGCGCCTCGACCGTCCCCCGGAGCCGCCGCAGGGCGTCGTCGCGGCGCGCGGCGGCCTCCGGCGGCGCGTCCGGCTCGGCCGACCAGCGGGCGAGCCCGTGCGCCATCCGGGCGAGCACGTGCGCGGCGTGGACGGCCCCGCTGACCGGCCGCGGGTCGGGGCGCAGCGGGTGGCTGACCAGGACGTCGCCGTTGGTCACGTACGTCTCGAAGAAGTTCCGCAGGTAGAGCGCGTGGTGGCCGGTCTCGTGCAGCAGCGCCTCGAAGGCGGCGGCGGGGCTCTCGACGCTGGAGGTGCCGAGGTAGACGGCGCCGAAGGTCGGGCGGAGCGTGGCGGAGCGGAAGGCGCCGCCGCGCACGTACACGATGACGCGGATCAGCAGGTCCGTCTCCAGGGCGGCCTCCGGCCAGACCCTGCGCAGGGTTTGGCGGGCGGCTTCCAGGGTGGCGATGCCCTCGGTGGGGTCGAGCGTGCCGAAGTCGGCGTCGCCGGTGCCGCCGGTCCGCCGGATGTCGGCCTGGAGCTGTCCGGTGCCCCAGCGGCACCAGTCGGGGTCGGCCGCCGTGCCGTCCGGGGTGAGGTGGCGCAGCGGGGGCATCAGACCGGCGGTGGAGAGTTCCCGCACCAGCTCGGCGGTGCGGGCGGGGTCCGGGGCGGGTCCGTCCGCGGGGCCCTCCGGCCTGCCGTCCCCGGCGGCGGGCCCGGCGGCGTCCCCGGCGGCGGGCCGGGTGGCGGCCCAGACCAGGCCGGGGTGCAGGCAGGTGGGCGCCGGTCCGTCGCCCAGCAGCGGTTCGAGGCGCCGGAGGACCTCCCGGTGGTAGCTGCGGACCAGGGTCATGGTGCCGTCCGGGGTCATGCCGACCCGGACGGCCTCGTCCCGTCCGGTGCCCATCAGGCCGCGCCGGAGGACGGTCCGGCGCCGCCCGCGCCGCCGACGCCCGTGCCCCCGACCCCGAGGATCTCGGTGAGCGAGGACTCCTCCGCCTTCTTGAGCTGCTGCTCGCGGGCCTGGAGCCGGCGCACGATCAGGGCCGAGACCACCTCGTCGCCCAGGTTCTCCAGGGTGTGGAAGACGTCCTTGCGGACCTCCTGCCAGATCTCCTTCGACTGTCCGCTCAGCGCCTCGGCCTTGCTGGGCAGCCGTCCGCGCAGCGCCGCGCTGCGCTCGACCGCCAGGTCCAGCACGTCGTGCAGGATCTGGGTCCAGGTGTCCTCGACGCCGTCGGAGAACGCGATGTGCACGGAGCCCTCGTCCGCCGTGGTGCCCTCGTGGTAGAAGCCGCGCGGCAGGTAGAGGCAGTCCCCGGCGTGCAGGGTGACCTCCAGGGCCAGCGGGGTCTTCGGGGTGACGCCCGGCTTGGAGCGGTTCACCGGCCACTGCATCGGCGGCTCGTGCAGCCGCCAGGTCTTGGAGCCGGCCAGCTGCCGGAGGAAGATGCTGGCCAGGTCGTAGTGCGCCTCGGCGCCCTTGGAGTGCGGCGGGGTCAGGAAGGCGTTGGCGGCGACGGGGACGCCGATCTCGCCGGACAGTTCGGTGCAGAAGGCCTCCACCTCGGGGCAGTAGGTGGACATCGCCTGGAAGACCAGGGTCGCGCCCTGCCCCATCTGCGCCACGGCGTACCGCGGGTCGACGAGCCCGGACAGCACCCGGCGCTCGTCGGAGCCGTCGTCCCCGGGTTTGGCGGCGTTGCGGACACCGATGTCCTGGCCGTGCCGCCACAGCCGGATGTACGGGGTGCGCAGTCCGCGTTCGAAGAGGAGCCGCTGCGCGAGCTCCGTCGAGAACACGTCGTCCAGTGCGCCCATGTCCCTGCTGACGTAGGGCTCGGTGTCCCGTATGGACGCCAGCTTCGACGGGTCGTCGAGGAGCTTCTCCACCGCCATGTCATACCTCCGCGTCTTCGAGAACGGGCTCATCTTCCTGGTGGAAATCGCGCACGCCGGGCACGGTCAGGGCCAGCAGTGCGGTGCCGAGCTGGACGACCGCGGCGGTGACGAGCACGGTCGTGCGGCCCACCGCGTCGGCCAGCGGCCCGATCAGGGCCAGGCCGAGCGGCAGCAGGGCGAGGCTGCACAGCCAGTCGACCGAGCTGACCCGGCCGAGGATCGACGGGGCGAACTGGCGCTGGAGCGCGGTGTGCAGAAGGGTGTTGAAGGGCATCATCGCGAAGCCCGCGATCATGTAGCCGGCCACCACCCACCAGAGCGAGAACGGGCTGAGCAGCACCAGCGGCACGGTGGTGAAGAGCGCGTTGAAGACCATCGCGCTCGTTCCCGGCCGCTTCAGCTTCACCCGCCCGACGACGATCGTGCCGACGAAGCCGCTCAGGCTGAACAGGGCGATGACCAGGCCGTAGGTGGAGGGCCCGGCGAACCTCTCCTGGGTGATGACCGGCAGCAGGACCATGTGCGGGGCGACGACCAGCATGGTCTGCACCGCGGTCATCGCCAGCAGGGCCGAGGTCCAGCGGACCCGGCGCACCGCCGCCAGCCCCTCCTTGGCCTCCCGGAGGATCGAGGAGCGGGCCTCCGGCCGCCGCAGCGGCGGCTCGGTGACGGCGAGGACGCAGAGCAGGCTCACCGCGAAGGTGGCCGCGTTGGCGGCGAAGGCCACCCGGGTGCCGACGGTGGCCACCAGCACGCCGCCGAGCGCCGGCCCGATCACGGCCGCCGCGCTCTCCGTGCTGCCGCGCCAGACGTTGGCGCTGAGCAGCCGGTCCTCGGGGACGAGGGAGGGCACCAGCCCGCCGTACGCGGGGCGGAAGAACGCCTCACCGCTGCCCACCAGGAAGGTCATCACGGCGAGCGAGAGGGTCGCGGTGTCGAACGCCCCCAGCACCACCACCGTGATGGCCACCAGCCGGAAGCCGTCGGCGAGGATCATCGCCCGCCGGCGGGGCACCCGGTCCGCCCAGACGCCGCCGAGCAGCGCGAACAGCACCGTGGCGAGCATCCGGGCGCCGATCACCAGCCCGACGTCGCCGGCGTCGCCGCCGCGTTCGAGCACCCGCAGCGAGACGGCCACGTTGAACAGCTGGTCACCGACGGCGCTGACCGCCTGGCCGGCCCAGAGGAAGCGGAAGTCGCGCAGTTCCATGGCGCTGCCGGCCAGCCGGCCGGTCAGCGCGGTCTTCAGGTCGGACATGCTCAGCCGATCGCGCTCGCCGCCACCGGGCCCGTCAGCTCCCCGTAGCCGAACCCGCAGCAGTCACCGGTGATGTCCTCGTCCCGCACCAGCGCGGGGTGTTCGTCACCGGTCGGCCGGAGGTCCGCCAGGTCGACGGGTTCGGTGTCGTCGTCGATGAAGAGCTCGGCGCCGTCGGTGATCAGGTCGAGGTGGACCTTCTCCTCGTAGCCGACCACCGCGCGGTCCTGGTTGTGCTGGCCGAACCCGATGTGCACGCCGACCCGTCGCTCGTTGATGTGCGAGTTGGCCGGGATGAACAGGTCGATGCCGGAGTTGGTGCCGAAGCCCAGCTCGCCGACCCGGGTGCCGTGCGGCTGCCTGAAGCAGAGTTCCACCAGTTCGCGGACCTCGTCGGAGCCGCCGGAGAAGCCGGTGGCGCGCCCGTCCGCGATGTCGACGGTCAGCGGCCGCTCGCCCAGCCGGGTGTCGATCCTGGTGATGACGTTGCAGTTGAGCGCGCCGTCCGCGACCAGCCGCCCCTCGATGCCGGCCGGGAAGGTGGCGATCTCCCCCGCCGGGAGGATGGTGAAGCCGCCGGGGCGCCACACCCCGCGGTTGCTGATCCAGTCGTAGCGCTCGGCGTCGAGCCTGATCCGCAGGTCGGTGCCGCCCTTGCTGCGGACCCGGACGCTGCGGGCCTTCGTCAGCCGGGTGAGCAGCGTGGCGTTGCGGGCGCTGAGCTCCTCCGGCCCGAGGTTGAGGGCCTGTTCGAAGAACTCCCGCGAGGCGCTGATGATCCGCACCACCATGCACCGGTCGCTGCCGAACTGCTGCATGACGTGCAGGAGTTGCGCGAAGTGGGACATGGTGTCGCGTTCGAGCGTGAAGATCACGAGCCGGCCGGTGAAGGACTCCGGGTCCGGTACGGCGGCCTTCAGACGGGCGGCGAAGCCGTAGTCCACCAGCGGGCGCATGCCGATGACCTGGGTGCCCAGCCCGCGCTGCTTCAGTCCGGCGACCAGCCAGGCGGCCGCCTCCCGGCTGTCCGGGGAGAAGACGACGACGCAGTGGTCGCGCTCGGAGAGGCCGGCATAGCGGTCGAGGAGCGCGTCGACTCCGTCCCGTACGTCGCGGCTGGACTGCACATCGGTCAAGACTCGCTCCCCTGGCTGTCGGTGGTGTCGGGAGGAGCTCCGGCCGCGGCGAGCTGCCGCGGCCGGAACTCCCGAGGGCTCTGCCGGACCTGTCAGGTCGCGACGAACCAGGCCATCAGCGGGCCCTCGTCACCACTGCCCACCGGCACGAGCACCTCGGCCGACTCGGCCGCGGAGAGCTCCCGCAGCGCGTCCTCGACCAGCGACTCGTAGCTGGGCGCCTCTATCGTGTTTTGCGTCATCCTTGACTCCTCTCAGACAACAGCTTTACCTCGACCCTAGGCGCCATGCTCATGCAAGGTCAACGCGATCGAGATCGCAACTTCCGTTTGTTTTCGCCCACTTGGGGTATAGGCGCGGCGCCGGAATCTCCCGTCTGGGCGCCGGACCGTCAGCGTCCGCGCAGCTCCAGGGTGCAGCACTTGACGCTGCCGCCCGCCTTGAGCAGTTCGGTGAGGTCCACGCCGATCGGCTCGAAGCCGCGCCGGCGCAGTTCGCCGGTCAGGTGGGTGGCCGATTCGGGCAGCAGGACGTGCCGGCCGTCGGAGAACGCGTTGAGGCCGAAGACGGCGGCGTCCTCGGCGGTCGCCAGGACGGCGTCCGGGAACAGCTCGCGCAGCACCGCCCGGCTGCCCGGGGTGAAGGCCTCCGGGTAGTACATGACCTCGTCGTCGGAGAGGACGGCGAGGGCGGTGTCCAGGTGGTAGAACTCCGGGTCGACCAGGGTCAGTCCGGTCACCGGGACGCCGAAGAACTCCTGGGCCTCGGCGTGCGACCGCGGGTCGGTGCGGAAGCCGGTTCCGGCCAGCAGCCTGCGCCCGGCCAGCAGGTAGTCGCCCTCGCCCTCGTTGATGTGCTCGGGCCACAGGAGTTCGGTGAAGCCCTGCGCGCGGAACCAGGAGAGGTAGGCCGGGCCCTCGGCCGTGCGCTCGGCGTGGCGGAAGCGCGCGCCGAGGACCTTGCCGTCGATCACGGTGGCCCCGTTGGCGGCGAACACCATGTCGGGCAGGCCGGGCAGCGGGTCTATCTCCTCGACGGTGTGGCCGAGTTCGCGGTAGAGGTCGCGCAGCCGGGTCCACTGGGCGAGCGCCAGCCCGGCGTCGACCGGCTTCTCCGGGTGCATCCAGGGGTTGATGGAGTAGTGGACGTCGAAGTGGCTGGGCCGGCACATCAGGAGGCGGCGCGGGGTCGCGGTGCGGACCGGCGCCCGGTCGCCCGGGCCCGGCCCGGCGGTGTCCGTGTTCGGCATGGTTCTCCTTGGTCGGGGTGGTACCCGGGGCAGGGACGGTGCCCGGGGACGGCGCTCGGGACGGGCGCGAGGGAACGAGGGAGCGAGGGAACGAGGGGTCGCGGCCGGGCGGGTCAGTCGATGAGCCGGCGCCGCATCCCGCGGACGGCCAGGAACCAGGCGAGGACGGCGAACCCGGCCAGCACGGCCCCGTGCAGCGCGTCGCCCGCGCCCAGCGCCCCGAACGCGGCGTGCCGGACCAGCTGCATGCAGTGGTAGATCGGGTTGACGGCGGCGACGCCCTGGACCCAGCCGGGCAGCCCGTCCAGCGGGAAGAACACGCCCGCGGCCATCACCAGCGGCGTCAGCACCCCGGAGACCACCAGCCGCAGCCAGTCGATCGCCGGCACCAGGCAGGACACCCACATGCCGAGCAGCGCGAAGGCGAAGCCGGAGACCAGCGCCACCAGCGGCACCAGCAGCAGCTCCGGCCCCGGCGGGAGGCCGATGGCGAGGGTGACCAGCAGCGGCGCGGTGCCGTACACGGAGGACTTGACGGCGATCCAGGAGGCCTCGGCGGTGGCCAGTTCCCAGACGTCCACGGGCTGGCAGAGCACGGCGTCGTAGATCTTCTGGTACTTGCGGCGGTTGAAGCTCTCGAACATCCCGGCGAAGGCCGAGGCGAAGAGCACCGAGGTGACCACCATGCCGACGCCGACGAACTGGGGGTACGGGTGGCCCTGGACCTGGTCGATCAGCCGGCTGAAGCCGAGGCCGAAGCCGGTCATGTAGACCAGCGGCTCGATCAGCGAGCCGAAGGTGATGGCGGGCCAGTAGCGGCGGAAGAGCAGCAGTTCGCGCAGCCAGACCGCCCGCATGGTCGGCCACAGGGCCGGCGGGCGGCCGGGGGCGGGGGCGGGGGCGGGGCCGGCCCGCTCCTCGGTGCGGGGCGTGGGCGTCGCCGTGGTCATCGGGTGTCCTCTCGGTGGGGGCGAGCCGGCGTGGCTCGGCCGGCGTGGCTCGGCCGGCGGCGCTCAGCCGAACAGCTCTCCGGTCAGCGCGACGAAGACGTCCTCCAGGGAGGTCGGGCGCAGCACGTCCGGCGGCCCGAGGCGCTCGTGCAGCTCCGGGGTGACGGTCTCGGCGCGCAGCACGGAGACGGCCGGCCCGGTGCGCCGGCTGGGCAGTCCGGCCCGGGCGGCCTCGGCCTCGACCAGTTCGCGGCGGGCGGCGTCGCCCCGGTACTCGGCGGCCTGGGCGCCCGCGTGCTCGCGCAGCAGCTCCGCCGGGGTGCCGCGGGCGATCATCCGGCCGCCGAAGACCACGGCCACCTCGTCGGCGAGCCGCTCCGCCTCCTCGATGTAGTGGGTCGACATCACCACCGTGGTGCCGGCCTCGCGCATCCCGTCGATGACGTCCCAGAGGTCCTGGCGGATCTGCGGGTCCAGGCCGACGGTGGGCTCGTCCATGAGCAGCAGCCGCGGGTTGTTGACGATGCCCCGGGCGAGCAGGACCCGGCGGCGCATGCCGCCGGAGAGCGCGTCGGCCCGGGTGTCGGCGCGGTCGGTGAGCCGGACCGCGGCCAGCGCGCGGTCGACGGCGTCCCGGTAGCCGGAGCGCGGCAGGGCGGTGAAGCGGACGAAGACGTCCAGGTTCTGCCGCACCGTCAACTCGGGGTCGACGTTGTCGTGCTGCGGGACGACGCCGACCAGGGAGCGGGCCCGGCGGGAGTCGTCCGGCATCCGGTGCCCGAAGACCTCCACGGTGCCCGCGTCGGCCCTGGTCTGGCCGGTGAGCATCCGCATGGTGGTGGACTTGCCGGCGCCGTTGGGCCCGAGCAGGCCCAGGAACATGCCGGCCGGCACCTCCAGGTCCAGGCCGCCCACCGCCGTGGTGGCGCCGAACGACTTGACCGCACCGCTGATTCGGACGGCAGGGGTGTCCACGCGGGGCCGCTCCTTTCGGGAAGGGTCTGGGAAGTCGCACTGCTCGCCGTCCCGGACGGGTATTCGCGGGACCGGAGAACCGGTCCGGCGCCCGGCCCGGGACGGATCGTGTCCGATCGGAAGGACATCCGTTCGAGCTTATTGACGGCGAACGCCGGGGTGTCGGTTCACGTCCGACCGCACGCACGGCACGCGCTCATCTAACCGCAGAATCGCCTTGTCAGGAACCCGCCCAAGGGGGTTCCCATGGCCATGACCAGGGTGTTAGGTTGACGGAAGATCAGCCACTGGGTCCGCGTCAGGTCGGCCCGTCCGGGGGGACATTCGGCTCGGTCACCCCTTATCCGACCGACTTCCGGGCCGGTGCGCGAGGGGTGCCGATCACGCGAACCGATCTCGGTGACAACGTTCGGCAGCACGGCCCGTGAGGCCCCGATCGAGGAGTTGTGGATGCCATCCGACGCACCGTTCAGCGGGAACGTCCACCTGCGGGCCGCGGAAGCCGGGGACGCCGGAGCCGTCACCGAGGTCTTCCTGGCCTCGCGCACCGCGACCATGCCGTACCTGCCCCGGCTGCACAGTGACGAGGCCACCCTGGGCTGGATCACCCACGTGGTGCTGCCGGACACCCGGGTCTGGCTGGCCGAGGACGCCGGCACCGGGGCCCTGCTGGGCTTCGCCTCGCTCGACGGCACCCTGCTCGACCACCTCTACCTGCGGCCCGACGTGCGCCGCCGCGGCATCGGCACGCTGCTGCTGGAGGCGGTCAGGTCGGCCAGTCCGCGGGAGCTCTCACTGCACGTCTTCCAGAAGAACACCGAGGCCCGCGCCTTCTACGAGCGGCACGGCTTCGTCGTGGTGGAGACGAACGACGGCAGCCGCAACGAGGAGAACGAACCCGACATGACCTACCGCTGGACCGCGTGACACCCGCCCGCGCCCCACGGTAGTACCCCGCCCGCGCCCCATCGAGCGCGTCGGCGGGCCCCAACGGCCACGAGCCACCGGAAACCACCGCCGGCCCGCCCCGCCCCACCCGGCCGGCGGGGCGGGTCCACCTGGAGGGATGCCCCGTGCTGGGCGAAAACAGCCTGCCCGCGGAAACACCGCTGTCGTACGCGCAGTTGGCGCTCTGGTTCAACGACCGCCTCCAGGGCGGCGACGCCTCCTACAACGTGCCGGTGGCGCTGCGGCTGACCGGCGAGGTGGACCACGAGGCGCTCGGCGCCGCCCTCGCCGACGTGCTGGAGCGGCACGCGGCGCTGCGCACCCTCTTCCCCGAGCGGGACGGCGTGCCGCGCCAGCACGTGCTGCCCGTGGCCGAGGTGCCCCCGGTGCTCACCGTGGTGCCCGCCACCGAGGCGGAGCTGCCCGCCCTGATCGGGGCCGAGTCCGCCCGGGTCTTCGACCTGCTGGCCGAAGTCCCGCTGCGGGTACGGCTGTTCGCGCTCGCGCCGCGGGAGCACGTGGTGCTGATGGTGCTGCACCACATCGCCGGGGACGGCTGGTCGCTGGCCCCGCTGGCCCGCGACCTCAGCACCGCCTACCTGTCCCGGAAGCAGGGCCGGGCGCCGGTCTGGTCCCCGCTGCCCGCCACGTACGCCGAGTACGCGGTGCGCCAGCACGAGAACCTCGGCGACCTCGACGACCCGCAGAGCAGCGGCGGCCGCCAACTCGCCTACTGGCGCCAGGCCCTGGCCGGTCTGCCGGACTTCCTGGAACTGCCCACCGACCACCCCAGGCCGGCCGCGATGTCGCACCGGGGCGAGTTCTTCCCCTGGGACCTCCCGGCCGGGCTGCACCGCGAGCTGCTGGCGCTCGCCCGCTCCTGCCGAGTCAGTATGTTCATGGTGCTGCAGGCCGCGCTGGCCGCGGTGCTAACCCGTTCCGGGGCCGGTACGGACATCCCGATCGCCAGCCCGATCGCGGGCCGCACCGACGAGCGCTACGACGAGGTCGTCGGCTACTTCGTCAACCCGCTGGTCCTGCGCCTGGACACCTCCGGCGACCCGACCTTCCGCGAACTGCTCAAGCGGGTGCGCCGCACCGACCTCCAGGGCTTCGCCCACCAGGAGTTCCCGTTCGAGCGGCTGATCACCGCGCTCAACCCGCACCGCTCGCTGGCCTGGCACCCGCTGTTCCAGGTGATGCTGGCCTTCCAGAACACCCCCGAGGCGACCCTCTCGCTGCCCGGCATCGACACCGAGATCGCCGAAGCGGGCCCGGGCGGCGCCAAGTTCGACCTGTCCTTCAACATCCGCGAGACGCACGACGCCGACGGCGCCCCGGCCGGGCTCGGCTGCTTCGTCGAGTACAGCACCGACCTGTTCACCCGGGCCGGCGCCGAGGCGCTGACCGCCCGGCTCGGCCGGCTGCTGGCCGCGGCCGCCGCCGACCCGGACCGCCCGATCGGCGGCTACGACCTGCTCTCCGACGAGGAGCGGCGCGAGCTGCTCGCCCGGGCGGCCGGGCCCGCGCTGCCCGCCCCCACCGCCACCTACCACGCCGCCTTCGAGGAGCGCGCCGCCCCGGAGGGCGAGGTCACCGCGCTCGTCGCCGAGGACGGCCGGCTGACCTACGCCGAGGTCAACGAGCGGGCCAACCGGCTCGCCCGGGAGCTCGTCCGGCGCGGGGCCGGCCCGGACCGCTTCGTCGTCCTGGCGCTGCCGCGCACCACCGACCTGTTCGTCTCACTGCTCGCCGTCCTCAAGTCGGGCGCCGCCTACATCCCGGTCAACCCCGCCATGCCGCGCGACCGGCTGGCCGGCATCCTCGCCGACGCCGCCCCGGTCTGCGTGCTCGCCGCGGCCGCCGACGCCGGACGGCTGCCGGCGGACGCGCCCGTGCTGGCCGTGGACGACCCGGCGGTGCGGGCCGCCGTCGCCGCCCACCCCGGCGGGAACCTCACCGACGCCGACCGCACCGGCCCCACCGGCCCGCTCGACCCCGCGTACGTCATCCACACCTCCGGCTCGACCGGCGTACCCAAGGGCGTGGTGATCCCGCACGGCGGCCTCAGCAGCCTGATGCAGCACCACCGCACCCGGATGGTCCGCCCCTCCGGCGGTCCCGAGGGGCGGCGCCTGCAGCTCGGCCTGGTCGCGTCGATCACCTTCGACACCGCCTGGGAGCCGCTGTTCTGGCTGCTGGAGGGCCACCCGCTGCACCTGCTGAGCGACGAGGTGCGGCTGGACCCGAAGGCCCTGGTCGGCTACGTCCGCCGGGAGCGCCTGGACTTCCTCGACCTCACCCCGACCTACGTCCCGGCGCTCACCGCGGCCGGCCTGTTCGCCGAGGGCGAGCACCGCCCGACCGTGCTGATGCTCGGCGGCGAGGCCGTCGGCCCGGCCCTATGGAGCGAGCTCTCCGCCCTGCCGGACGTCGCCGTGTTCAACTACTACGGCCCGACCGAGTGCACCGTCGACGCGCTCGCCTGCGACCTGACGGACAGCGCCACCCCCGTCATCGGCCGCCCGCTCGACAACACCCGCGCCTACGTGCTGGACGGGCTGCTGCGCCCCGCCCCGCTCGGCGTGCCCGGCGAGCTGTACCTGTCCGGGCCGCACCTCGCCCGCGGCTACCTGCGCCGCCCCGGCCTCACCGCCGAACGCTTCGTCGCCGACCCGTACGGCCCGCCCGGCGCCCGGATGTACCGCACCGGCGACCTCGCCCGGATGCGCCGCGACGGCCAGGTCGAGTACCTCGGCCGGGCCGACGGCCAGATCAAGATCCGCGGCTTCCGGATCGAGCCCGGCGAGATCGAGGCGGTGCTGCTGCGCCACCCCGCCGTGCTGCAGGCCGCGGTGCTGGCCCGGGGCAGCGCCGAGGACCGCCACCTCGCCGCCTACCTGGTGACGGCCGACGGCACCGCCCCCGACCTCGCCGAGGTGCGCGAGCTGCTGGCCGGGCAGCTGCCCGACTACATGATCCCGGCCGCCTACGCCGTGCTCGACCGGCTGCCGCTCAACTCCAGCGGCAAGCTGGACGGTTCGGCCCTGCCCGAGCCCGATCTGCGGGCCGCCACCGGCCCCTCCCGGGCCCCCCGGGACGCCCGCGAGGCCGCGCTCTGCGAACTGCTCGCCGAGGTCCTCGGCGTCGACGGGGTCGGCCCCGACGACGACTTCTTCGCACTCGGCGGCCACTCGCTGCTCGCCACCCGCCTGGTCAGCCGGGTCCGCACCGCCCTGGGCGCCGAACTGCCCATCCGGGCGGTCTTCGAGAGCCCCACCGCGGCCGGCCTGGCCCGCCTGGTGGACACCGACCGATGTCGCCCGGTGCTGACCGCCACCGCCCGCCCCGAGCGGATCCCGCTCTCGCACGCCCAGCGCCGGCTCTGGTTCCTGCAGCAGCTGGACCCGGGCAGCGACGCCTACCACATCCCGCTGGCCCTGCGCCTGACCGGCGCCCTGGACGCCGACGCGCTCGCCGCCGCCCTGCAGGACTGCGCCGTCCGCCACGAGGCCCTGCGCACCGTCTTCCCCGCCGACGCGGCCGGCCCCCGGCAGCGGATCCTCGCCCCGGACGACCTCCCCCCGCTGCTGTCCACCGCGGCGGCCACCGAGGACAGCCTCGCCGAGGCGCTGCGCACCGCCGCCGCCGAGCCCTTCGACCTCGCGGCCGAGCCACCGCTGCGCGCCCGCCTGCTCACCCTCGCCCCGGACCGGCACGTCCTGCTGCTGACGGTCCACCACATCGCCTGCGACGGCTGGTCGATGGGCCCGCTCGCCCGCGACCTCGGCACCGCCTACCGGGCCCGGACCGGCGGCCGCGCCCCCGGCTGGACCGCCCTGCCGGTCCAGTACGCCGACTACTCCCAGTGGCAGCTCGCGCTGCTCGGGGACGACCGGGACCCGGCCGCCCCGGCCGCCCGGCAGTGGGAGTACTGGAGCAAGGCCCTGGACGGCCTGCCCGAGGAGATCGCGCTGCCGGTGGACCGGCGCCGCACCGCCGAGACCGGCCGCCCGGCCGGCCGCGTCCCGCTGCGGCTGACCGGCGAGGACCACCGCGCCCTCGCCGCCCTCGCCCGGGAGCACGGCGCCAGCCTGTTCATGGCCGTCCAGGCCGGCCTCGCGGCGCTGCTCACCCGCCTCGGCGCGGGCACCGACATCCCCGTCGGCACCCCGATCGCCGGGCGCACCGACGAGGCCCTGGACGACCTGGTCGGCTTCTTCGTCAACACCCTGGTGCTGCGCACCGACACCGACGGCGACCCGGGCTTCCGCGAGCTGCTGCTCCGCGTCCGGGACGCCGACCTGGCCGCCTACGCCCACCAGGACCTGCCGTTCGAGCGGATCGTCGAGCTGGTCAACCCGGCCCGCTCCCCCGGCCGGCACCCGCTGTTCCAGGTCGCCCTGGTGATGGACCAGAGCGGCCCGGCCGTGGAGATCCCGGGACTGGAGTCCGAGCTGCTCACCGCCGGCCTGGCACCGGCCAAGTTCGACCTGACCGTCACCCTGGGGGCGCCGGACGGGCCGGACGGCGAACTGAGCGGCGAGATCGAGTACCGCACCGACCTGTTCGACCGGACCACCGTCGAGGCGATCGCCCGCCACCTGGCGCGGCTGCTCGGCGCGGCCGCCGCCGACCCCGGACTGCCGATCGGACGCCTCCCGCTGGCCGCGCCCGGCGAGCGGGCCGGCCTGCTCGAAGGCTCCCTCGGCGAGCACCGGACCCTGGCGCCGACCACGCTGGCCGCGCTGGTGCGGGAGCGGCTCGCCGCGCCCTCCGACACCCCGGCGCTGGTCTTCGAGGGCCAGGCGCTCGGCCCGGCCGAACTGGACCGCCGGATCGAGGCGATGGCCCGCCGGCTCGCCGCCGCCGGCGTCCGCCCGGGCAGCCGGGTCGCGGTGGCCGTGCCCCGCTCGGTGGAGCTCGTGGTGGCGCTGTGCGCCGTCCACCGCGCCGGCGGTGCCTACCTGCCGCTCGACCCCGACTACCCGGCCGACCGGCTCGCCCACATGCTGGCGGACGCCCGCCCGGCCGCCGTGATCGCCGCCCCGGAGCAGCTCGCGGCGCTGAACCCGGCCGAGGGCGTGCCCTGCCTGTCGCCGGAGGACCTGCCGGCGCCCGAGGGCGTCGCCCCGACCGCCCCCGGCCCCGCGGACCCGGCGTACGTGATCTACACCTCCGGCTCGACCGGACGGCCCAAGGGCGTGCTCGTCCCGCACCGCGCCGTCGTCAACCGGCTGCACTGGGGCCAGGAGGAGTACCGGCTGGCGGCCGGCGACACGGTCCTGCAGAAGACCTCGGCCAGCTTCGACATCTCGGTCTGGGAGGTCTTCTGGCCGCTGATGACCGGCGCCACCCTGCTGGTGGCCAAGCCCGACGGCCACCGCGACCCGGCCTACCTGGCGGAGCTGATCCGCGATCAGGGTGTCACCGTCGCCCAGTTCGTGCCGTCCATGCTGGACGCCTTCCTGCAGGACCCGGCAGCCGCCGGGTGCACCGGGCTGCGCCTGGTCGTGGCCAGTGGCGAGGCGCTGCCGGCGGCCACCGTGCGCCGGTTCCGGCAGGTGCTCCCGGGCGTCCGGCTGGACAACCTCTACGGCCCCACCGAGGCGGCCGTCGAGATCACCGCCTGGGAGTGCGGGCCGGCGGACGAGCGGCCGCGCCCGGTGCCGATCGGGCGGCCGGTCTGGAACAGCGGCGCCCACGTCCTGGACGCCGCCCTGAACCCCGTGCCGGCGGGCGTACCCGGTGAGCTCTACCTGTCCGGCGACCAGCTCGCGTACGGCTACCTCGGCCGCCCGGCGCTCACCGCCGAACGCTTCGTCGCCGACCCGCACGGCGCGCCCGGCACCCGGATGTACCGCACCGGCGACCTGGCCCGCCGCCGCCCCGACGGCGCGGTGGAGTACCTGGGCCGGGTCGACGGCCAGGTGAAGGTCCGCGGCCACCGGATCGAGCTCGGCGAGATCGAGACCCGCCTTGGCCGGCACCCGGCGGTCGCGGCCTGCGCGGTCACCGTCCGCGAGGACCGGGCCGGCGCCGTCCGGATCGTCGCCTACGTGGTGCCGGTGACGGCGGAGCGGCCGCCCACCGCCGCCGCGCTGCGCGCCCATCTCCGCGGCCACCTGCCCGAGTTCATGGTGCCCACCGCCTACGTGCCGCTCGGCGCGCTGCCGGTGAGCGTCAACGGCAAACTGGACCGCCGGGCGCTGCCCGAGCCGCAGACCCACGTGGAGAGCCACGCCCGGGAGCCGCGCACACCGGCCGAGCGCACGCTCGTCACGATCTTCGCCGAGCTGCTCGGGGTGCCCGCGGTCGGCCCGGAGGACGACTTCTTCCTGCTCGGCGGCCACTCGCTGCTGCTGATCCGGCTGGTCGAGCGGATCCGGGCCGAGTTCGGCGCCGATCTGCCCGTCCGGGCGCTGTTCGAGGCACCGACCCCGGCCGGGCTCGCCGAGCGGCTGACGCGGCGGCCCGACCCGGCCGGGGAAACCGACACGGACTCGGAAACCGACTCGGCCGCCACCGCCTTCGAACCGCTGCTGGCACTGCGCGGCACCGGCGACCGGGCACCGCTGTTCTGCGTGCACCCGGTGACCGGCGACGGCCTCGGCTTCCTCGGCCTGCTGCGCGGTCTCGACCCGGAGCAGCCGGTCTACGCCTTCCAGGGCATCGGCCCGGCCGGCGGCGGGCAGCGGCCGGCCACCCTGGACGGGCTGGCGCGGGAGTACCTGGCGCGGATCCGGGCCGTCCGGCCGCACGGCCCGTACCGGCTGCTCGGCTGGTCCTTCGGCGGGCTGGTCGCCCACCAGATGGGCGTCCTGCTGCGCGCGGCGGGCGAGGAGGTCGACCTGGTCGCGCTGCTGGACAGCCACCCGGCGCCGGCCGACGCCGGGGAGGTCACCGACACCGGTGTGCTGGCCGAGCTGCTGACGGCGATCGGCGCGCCCGGCGCCGAGGCGGCCGCCGTCCGGGAGGGCCGGTGGCACCCGGAACCGTCGGAGCTGCTCGACCGGCTGGCCGTGGCGCTGCGCGAGGCCGCGCCGCGCGACGAGGAGCAGCTGGCGGTGTTCCTCGACTCCTGCCGCTACCACGCCGACCTGATGGCCCGCTGGGCCCCGGGGGTGCTGGACGCGCCGCTGGTCCTGTTCACCGCCGCGGCCGACCACCGGCCGGAGGAGTCGGTGGCCACCTGGTCGGCGCACGCCGCCGGGCCGGTGGCGGACCACCCGGTCGCCGCCCGGCACCTGGACCTCGCCGACGCCGGGCCGATCGACGAGATCGCCCGGGTCCTCGCCACCGCCCTGCGGCGGGCCGACGAGGGCCGGCGATGACGGTCCGTCCGGTGCCCTCCGGACGGACCGCCACCGCGCACCGCCCGGCCCCGCGCCACGGGACCGGGCGGCAAGGTGAGCGCTCAGCCGCCCAGCGCCTCCAGGCCCGCCCGGGCCTCCGCCGCGAGCTCCGCGAGCACCTCGCTCCGCCGCTGGTGCGGGAAGAAGTGGTCGCCCGGCAGGATGCGGTGGCGGAAGCGCGCCGCCGTGGTGGAGCGCCAGCCGGTGATCCACTCCGGTCCGGCCATCAGGTCCGCGTCGCCGCCGAGCGCCAGCACCGGGCAGGGCAGCACGGTCGGCCGGGTCCGCTCGTTGTACTCGGCCAGCAGCGTGACGTCGGCCCGGAGCACCGGCAGGGCCATCCGCATCAGGTCCCGAAACTCCAGGACCTCGGCCGGGGTGCCGCCGAGCTCGACCAGCCGCTCCATGAGGTCGTCGTCGGTGAGGTCGTGCAGCCGGGCCACGTCCGGCGTGCCGGGCGGCCGGGCGCCGGTGACCACGAGGGAGAGCGGCAGCGGCCGTCCCTCGACGGCGAGCCGGCGGGCCGTCTCGTAGCCGATCCGGGCACCCATGCTGTGGCCGAGCAGGATGAACGGCTCGTCGGCCGGGCGGCTCGCCAGCACGGCGAGCACGCCGTCGACGACCTCGTCCATCGCGGCGGCCGGCGGCTCGGCGAGGCGGGTGCCCCGGCCGGGCAGCTCCACCGGGACGACCGTCAGGTCCGGCTGGCCGGTCTCCCGGGCCCACGGCAGGTAGACGCTCGCGGAGCCGCCGGCGTGCGGCAGGCAGTAGACGCGAACGGGCCCGGACCGCCCGTTCGGCTCGGCGTCCCGGTGCCACGGCGTCCACCGGGCCACCTCGTCGGGCATTGTCGCGGGCCATCCGGTCATGACTGTTCCTCTTCTTTTCCTGGGCAGTTATCCGGGGCCTGATCGGCGGGCCCCACCGAAGACTTTAGGCGGTAATTTTCGGGCTGGTCCAGCCCATATTTCGGCGTACCCGGAAAAAGATTAATCCGGCCGCGCCGAGGCTTTGTCGCGCCCGGAAACAAGTCGACCGAATCCGTCAAATCCCGGCCTTTCCCGGACCACCCGACTCTGTTACGGTGCTATCCGTCCGGGTTTCTTGCGGATATTTCCAGAGTATTTCAGCGCCGCTTCACGAGCGGCGCGCGAACAGCACGCGCGAACAGCACCCGACGGGAGAGGACGGACACCATGTGCGGAATAACCGGCGTATTCGTCCTGGGCGGCGACCGCCCGGCCGACGCCGACGTGGTCCGGGAGATGACGGCCTGCCTGGTGCACCGCGGCCCCGACGACGTCGGCCTGCACGCCGCCGCCGGTGTCGCCCTCGGCTTCCGCCGGCTCGCCTTCAACGACCTCTCCCACGGCAACCAGCCGCACCGCACCGAGGACGGCACCCTGACCTCGGTCTGCAACGGCGAGATCTACAACCACCGCGAGCTGCGCGCCGCGCTCGGCCGGCGCGGCCACCGCTTCCGCACCGAGAACGACACCGAGGTGCTGGTCCACCTGTACCGGGAGTACGGCAAGGACCTGACGGCCCACCTGGACGGCCAGTTCGGCTTCGCCGTGCACGACGCCGCCGAGCGCCGGCTGCTGCTCGCCCGGGACCGCGCCGGGATCGTCCCGCTCTTCTACACCGTCGTGGACGGCCTGCTGGTCTTCGCCTCGGAGATCAAGGCGGTCCTGCGCCACCCCGCCGTCGAGGCCCGGGTCGACCTGCGCGGCCTCGACCAGGTGCTGACCCTGCCCGGACTGGTCAGCCCGCGCACCATGTTCGAGGGCATCAGCGCCCTGCGCCCCGGCGAGCGGCTGATCGCCGACCGCACCGGGGTGCGCACCGAGCGGTACTGGGACCTCGACTTCCCGCTCGCCGCCGACCTCGACCCGGTCGCCCCCGCGGACCTGGACCGCGAGCTGGACCGGTACGCCGACCGCACCGCCGAGCTCCTGGAGACGGCCGTCCGCAGCCGGCTGCTCGCCGACGTGCCGATCGGCATGTACCTCAGCGGCGGCCTCGACTCCAGTCTGATCGGCGCCCTGATGGCCCGGGCCCGGCCCGGCCACGCCTGGCCCAGCTTCTCGGTCACCTTCCCCGGCCGGGACTTCGACGAGGGCCCGCACCAGCGGCTGGTCGCCGGCAAGCTCGGCACCGACCACCACGAGGTGCCGATCGGCGAGACCGAGGTGGCCGACCGGATCACCGCGATGGTGCGCCACGCCGAGACCCCCGTACGCGAGTCGTACAACGTCTGCTCGCTCGCCCTGTCCGAGGCCGTCCGCGCCGCCGGGACGGTCGGCGCGCTCAGCGGCGAGGGCGCCGACGAGCTGTTCGGCGGCTACCCGGGCTACCGCTTCGACGCCACCGGCCTCGGCGGCAGCCGGCTCACCGGCCTGGACGCCTCGCTGGAGCGGGAGTTCCGCCGGCGGATGTTCGGCGTCGACCTGGCGTACGAGCAGGACCAGCTGCCCGCCCAGGAGTTCCGCCGCGAGCTGTACGCCGAGGACCTCCGGTACGCGCTGGACGAGTTCTCCGTCACCGCCCAGCGCCTGGTCGACCCCGACCGGCTGGCCGGGCGCCACCCACTTCACCAGCGCTCCTACCTCGACTACCACCTGCGGCTCGCCGACCACCTGCTCGGCGACCACGGCGACCGGATGGCCCTGGCCAACGGCGTCGAACTGCGCTTCCCCTTCCTGGCGAACGCCGTGGTCGACCACGCCACCACGGTGCCGCCGGAGCTGATGCTCGCCCACGGCCGGGAGAAGGCCGTCCTGCGCCGGGCCGCCGAGGGGCTCGTCCCCGGCGAGGTGCTCGACCGGCAGAAGTACGGCTTCCGCGGCCAGACCAGCAGCCACCTGCTGAGCACCGGCGCCGAGTGGTTCGAGGAACTGCTCTCCCCCGCGACCGTCCGCCGCCAGGGCTACTTCGACCCGGACACCGTCGCCGCCCTGACCGAGCGCCAGCGGTCGAACGGGCGGCAGGTGCACGCCCACCTGGACACCGACTACCTGATGCTCGTCGCGACCTTCGCCCTCTTCGTCGAGGAGTTCGATCTGCCGTGCCTGGGATGACCGTGTCCGCGACGACCGTGTCCGCGACGACCGTGCCCTCAACGCCCGTGCCCTCAGCGCCCGGGTCCGCAGCCGCACGCACCGCCGACGGCCCCCGCCCGCGCCACCCGCTGATCGGTGTGCTCGGCGGCATGGGGCCGCTGGCCTCCACCGAACTGCTGCGCACCGTCTACCGGGCCTGCCGGCTCCACCCCGAGCAGGACACCCCCCGGCTGCTGCTCTGGTCCGACCCCGCCGTGGTGGACCGCACCCAGGCCATCAGCGACGGCGAACTCGACCTGCTGCGAAGCGCTGTGGAGACCTCGCTGCGCGGCCTGCTGGCGGCCGGCGCCGAGCGCGCGGTGATCGCCTGCATCACCGCCCACCACGTGCTCGGCGACCTGCCCGCCGACCTCGCGGCGCGCTGCGTCTCGCTGGTCGACGTGGTGCACGAGGAGCTGGCCGCGGCGGGCGAACCCCACCTGCTGCTCTGCTCCTCCGGGACCGCCCGGGCCGGCGTCCTCACCTCGGGCCCGGCCGGCGCCCGCGCCGCCGAACTGCTGGTCGCGCTGCGCCCGGCCGACCAGGAGGCGCTGCACCGGGAGATCCACCGCCTCAAGCGCGGCGAGGACCCGGCCCGCACCATCGACTTCCTGCGCGAGACCCTGCCCCGCTACGGCGTGCGGGCCTTCGTCGCCGCCTGCACCGAGCTGCACCTGGTCACCAGGGCGATCGAGGACGCCGGTCTGAGCGAGGCCCTCCCCTCCCTCGACCCGCTGACGGTCGTGGCCCACCGGATCATGAACGGAGAGTTGTGAGCCACACGAGCATCCTCGACCGCTGGGCCGACCAGGTCGAGCGCCGAGCCGCCGCCCCCGCCCTCGCCACCGCCGAGCGGGACTGGAGCCACCGAGAGCTGGCCGACCTGGCCACCGGGCTGCGGGCCCGGCTCGCCGACGGCACCGGCCCGGTCCTGGTGGCCTGCGCCGACCCCGTCCCGGTGGTGGCCGCGGTCCTCGCCTGCGCCGCCACCGGCCGTCCGTTCGCCCCGGTGGACACCCGTCAGCCGGCCGCCCGCTGGACGGCCGTGCTGGAGGACCTGGACCCGGGCACCGTGCTCGCCGACGCGCCCGGCCGCGCCGCGCTGGCCGCCGCCGGCCACGGCGAACTGCCGCTGCTCGACGCCGAGTCGGTCACCCCGCTGCCCTGGGCGGCCGGGGACTGGCGCGGCCTGACCGGCCCCGACGCCGGGTACGTCTACTTCACCTCGGGCACCACCGGCCGCCCCAAGGGCATCCGGGGCGGCTTCGAGGCGGTCGCGCACTTCCTGGACTGGGAGCTCGCCGAGTTCGCCGTCGCCCCCGGCACCCGGGTCTCGATGCTCACCTCCCCCGGCTTCGACGCCTTCCTGCGCGACGCCCTGGTCCCGCTCTGCGCGGGCGGCACCGCCGTCCTCCCCGGGCCCGGCCCGATCCCGGTCGGCGCGGCCCTCGGCCGCTGGCTGGCCGAGCAGCGGATCGAACTGCTGCACTGCGTGCCCACCGTGTTCCGCACCCTGCGCGCCGCCGGGCTCACCACCGGCTCCCTGCCCGGCCTGCGCGCCGCGCTGCTCGCCGGGGAGCCGGTCCGCCCCGCCGACATCACCTGGTGGCGCGGCCTGTTCGGCTCCGACAAGGAGCTGGTCAACCTCTACGGGCCGTCCGAGACCACCATGACCAAGGTCTTCCGCCGGCTCACCGCCGAGGACGCCGAGGCCGAGACCGTCCCGGCCGGCACGCCGATGCCCGGCGTCGAGGTGGCCGTGCTGGCCGCCGGACGCCCCGTCACGGAGGCCATCGGCGAGATCGAGATCCGCACCCCGTTCCCGCTCCGCGGCTACCTGGCCGGGCCCGGCGGCGGCTTCGTCGGGACGGACCGCTACCGCACCGGCGACCTCGGCCGGCTGCGCGCCGACGGCACCCTGGAGGTCCTCGGCCGCCGCGACCAGCAGGTCAA
This sequence comes from Kitasatospora sp. Ki12, assembly GCF_054601375.1. Taxonomy (NCBI): domain Bacteria; kingdom Bacillati; phylum Actinomycetota; class Actinomycetes; order Kitasatosporales; family Streptomycetaceae; genus Kitasatospora; species Kitasatospora sp. Ki12. Next base: position 517,303 of record NZ_BAAIHT010000003.1, read on the forward strand.
GGTGAACGGTGCCCGGGTCGAACTCGGCGAGATCGAGGACCTGCTGCGCCGACACCCCGGGGTCGCGGACGTCTGCGCCGCCCTGGTCGAGGAGGACGACGGCGAGCCGGTGCTCTGCGCCTACCTGGTCGCCGCGGCCGCCACCACGGCCGGCACCGCCGCCGTCACCGACGAGGAGCTGCGCGAGTACGCCGCCGAGGGCCTGCCCGCCGCCGCCCGCCCCGCCCGCTACCTCCGGCTCGCCGCGATCCCGCGCACCCTCAGCGGCAAGGCCGACCGGCGCGCGCTGCCCAGCCCCGCCGCCCTGGCCGGCCGCACCGGCGAGCAGCCGCTGGACGGCCTGGAGGCCGGGATCGCCGAACTCTGGTGCGAGCTGCTGCACCTGCCCGCCGTCGGCCGCCACGACGACTTCGCCCTGCTCGGCGGGGACTCCCTGGGCATCGCCCGGCTGCTGGACGGGCTGCGCACCCGCTTCGGCGTCGAGGTCCCGCTGCGGGTGTACGTCGGCGCCCCCACCGTGGCCGGGCTGGCCGCTGCCGTCGCGGCCGGCCGCGACGGCAGCGGTGACGGCGCCTCGCCGGCGGGAGAGCGCCGATGAGCCGCGACACCTCCCTGCCGCTGCGTGCCGACCTCGGCCGCGCCCCGCTCTCCTACGCCCAGCGCGCCATCTGGCGGGCCGAGCAGGTGCTGCCCGGCACCGCCCTGCACAACGAGAGCGCCGCCTTCCGGGTCAGCGGCCCGCTGGACGAGGCCGCCCTGGAGCGGGCGCTGGCCGCCGTCGCGGAGCGGCACGAGATGATGCGCTGCTCCGTCGCCGCGGACGGCGACCGTGACGGCGACCGCGCCGGCGACCCCGACGGCGCCGGCGAGCCCGACGGCGCCGGCGAGCCGTGGCAGCTGTTCGCCGAGCGGGTCCGGCCCACCGTCGAGACCGTCGACCTGTCCGGCGTGGCCGAGGCCGACCGCGAGGAGCGGCTGGCCGGGCTGGTCGCGGGCGCCGTCGCCACGCCCTTCGACCTCGCCCGGCCGCCGCTGATGCGCACCCACCTGTTCCGGCTCGGCGCGGACCGCTCGCTGCTGCTGTTCACCGCCCATCACATCGTGGTCGACGCCTGGGGCTTCGGCGTCTTCCTGGAGTCCCTGGCCGCCGGGTACGCCGCCGCACTCGACGGCTCGCCGGACGACTCACTCGACGCCACACCCGACGCCGCACCCGACCGCGGGCCCGACTTCGGCGACTACGCCGCCTGGCAGCGCGCCGAAGCCGGCACCGAAGCCGGCACCGAAACCGGCGGCGGCTCCGGAACCGGCCCCGGACTCGACCACTGGACCACCCGGCTGGCCGGTGAACTGCCCACCGCCGGCCTGCCCACCGACCCCGGCCTCGACCCCGACCCGGCCGCCGGCGCCCTGCACCACTTCACCGTCCCCGCCGACCTGGCCGCCCGGCTCAGCGCCTTCGGCCGGGCCGAGCTGGCCAGCCCGTCCACCGTGCTGCTCACCGCCTTCTGCGCCACCGCCGCCCGCTGGACCGGCCAGGACGAGCTGCTGGTCGGCATGCCGGTGGCGACCCGCAACCGCTCCGCGCTGGCCGGCGTGGTCGGCCCGCTGCTCAACATCGTGGCCCACCGCGGCGACCTCGGCGGCGACCCGAGCTTCCGGCAGGCCCTCGCCCGCACCCGGCAGCACCTCAAGGCCGACCTCCGGCACCGGGACACCCCCTTCGACCTGGTGCTGGAGCGCCTCGGCCGGGCCGCCGGCGGGCGCACCCCGCTGTTCCAGCTGATGTACTCCTTCCACAGCGGCCCCACCACCACCCTGGAGCTGCCCGGCGTCCTGACCACCCCGGCGCCCTCGCACAGCGGCACCGCCAAGTACGACCTGACCCTCTTCCTCCGGCCGCGCCCCTCCGGCGCGCTGGACGCCACGCTGGAGTACCGCACCGCGCTGCTCGCCCCCGAGACGGTGGCCGACTTCGCCGACTCGCTGCTGTGCCTGCTGGAGGCCGCAGTCGACGGCCCGGACCGGCCGCTGGCCGAACTGCCGGTGCTCTCCGGGCCCCGCCGCCGCCAGGTCCTGACGGACTTCAACCGGGCGCCGGACGGCGACCGCGCCTGGGCCACCGTCCCCGAGGCGCTGCGCGACCTCGCCCGGCTGGACGGCGCCGCGCCGGCCGTCGAGTCGCCCGGCACCGCCTTCACCCGGGCCGCCGCCGACGCGGCCGCCGACCGGGTCGCCCACCGGCTGGCCACCCGGTACGGCGTGGCCCCCGGCGACCGGGTGGCGCTGCGGGTCGAGCGGGACGCCGCGCTGGTGCCGCTGATCGTCGGCATCTGGCGGGCCGGCGCCGTCCTGGTCCCGCTGGACGAGGCGCTGCCCGCCGCGCGGGCCGAGCACGTGCTCGCCGACAGCGGCGCCCTGCTGCTGGTCGGCGACGGCCTCCCGGGTCTACCCACTGCCGACCCGGCCGCCCTGCTGGCCGAGGCCGCGGAGGCCGAGGAGGGCGTACGGACCGTCACGCCCGCCCCCGGGGACCTCGCGTACCTGATGTACACCTCGGGCTCCACCGGGCTGCCCAAGGGCGTCGCGGTGCCGCACGGCTGCGTGGCCAACCTGCTGCACAGCGTCGTCCGCGCCGAGCCGGGCCTCGGCCCCGACGACACCCTGCTCGCGGTCACCTCGATCACCTTCGACATCTCCGTGCTGGAGCTGTTCGCCCCGCTGCTGGCCGGCGGCCGGGTCGTGGTCGCCCCGCGCGCGAGCGTCCGCGACGCCGAGGCGCTGGGCGCGCTGCTGGACGACTGCGGCGCCACCGCGATGCAGGCCACCCCCTCGCTCTGGCGCGGACTGCTGGACGGCGGCTGGCCGGGCCGGCCGGGGCTGCGCGCGCTCTGCGGCGGCGAGGCCCTGGACGCCGACCTCGCCGACCGGCTGCTGGCGCGCTGCGCCGAGCTGTGGAACCTGTACGGCCCCACCGAGACCACCATCTGGTCCACCGTCGCCCGGATCCTGCCCGGCGAGCCCGTCACGGTCGGGCGCCCGGTGGCCGGCACGGTCTGCTACGTCCTCGACCGGCACCTGCGGCCGGTGCCGCGCGGCGCCGTCGGCGAGCTGGTGATCGGCGGGGCCGGGGTGAGCGCCGGGTACCGCGACCGCCCCGAGCTGACCGCCGCCGCCTTCGTGCCCGACCCGGTCGACCCGGCCGGCGGCACCGTCTACCGCACCGGCGACCTGGCCCGGCACCTGCCGGACGGCCGGATCGTGGTGCTGGGCCGCGCCGACCAGCAGGTGAAGATCCTCGGCCACCGGATCGAGGTCGGCGAGGTGGAGTCCCTGCTGGCCGCCCACCCCGGCGTCCGGCAGGCGGCCGTGGTGGTCGACCGGGAGCAGCCGGCCGGCCCCCGGCTGGTCGCCTTCGTCACCGCCCGCACCGGAGACGGCACCCGCACCGAGGACGACGCCCCGGCCGAGGCGGACGCGCTGCCCGAGGCGGACGCGCTGCCCGAACTGCTCCGCCGTCACCTGCGCGAGCGGCTGCCCGCGGCCGCCGTACCCGGTGTGATCGCCGTCCTGCCCGAGCTGCCGCTGAACACCAGCGGCAAGGTGGACCGGCCCGCGCTGGCCCGCCGGACCGGGGAGTTCGCCGGCGCGCGCCGCACCGAACCGGCCACCGCGGCCGAGCGGTCCGCCGTCGCACTCTGGGCGGAGGTGCTCGGACTGCCGGCCGAACGGGTCGGCACCACGGACGACTTCTTCGCCGCCGGCGGCAACTCCATCGCCGCCACCCGGCTGCTCGGCCGGGTCCGGGACCGGTTCGGCGCCGCGCCCTCGCTCGCCGAGTTCTACACCGACCCCACCCCGGCCGCGCTGGCCCGGACCCGGACGGCCGCGCCCGCCCCCGCGGGTCCCCGCGCCTCGGGCACCACCCCCGACACGGTGCCGATGACCGACCAGCAGCGCCAGCTGTGGCTGCTGCACCGGCTCGCCCCGGACTCGCCCGCCTATCACCTGCCCGCCGCGCTGGAGCTGACCGGCCCGGTGGACCCGGCCGCCCTGCGGGGGGCGTTCGCCGACCTGGTGGCCCGCCACCCGGTGCTCGCCGCCCGCTGCGAACTGCGCGAGGAGGGCCCGGTCCTGGTCCTCCCGCCGGCCGCCGCCCCGGACCTCGCCGTCCTCGACGCGACGCCCGGCGAGGTGGACGCGCTCGCCCGGGCGGAGGCCGTCCACCCCTTCGACCTGGCCGCCGGGCCGCTGCTGCGGCTCACCCTGGTCCGGACCGGCCCGGAGCGCTCGGTGCTGCTGTGCACCGCGCACCACCTCGCGGTGGACGGCTGGTCCATCGGCGTGGCCGTGCGCGAGCTGGCCGCCCTGTACGCCGCGCGCCTCGGCCTGGCCGAGCTGCCGCCCGCGCTCGCCCTGGGCTTCGCCGACCACGCGGTCGACCACGCCGCCGAGGCGCGGGTGGCGGACCGCCAGGAGCAGCTGGAGTACTGGCTGAAGCGGCTCGACGGGCACCCCGGGGTGCTCGACCTGCCGACCGACGTCCCGGCGCTGACCCGCCCGGCCGGATCCGGCGAGACCCTGCCGGTGGCGCTGCCGGCGGAGCTGACCGCCGAGCTGCGGCGGGGCGCCGCCCGGCTGCGCACCACCCCGTTCACCCTGCTGCTCGCCGTGTACGCCGCCCTGCTGGGCCGCTACGCGGGCAGCGAGGACGTGGTCGTGGGCGTGCCGGCGGCCAACCGGGACCGGCCCGAACTGGAGCCGCTGGTCGGCTCCCTGGTGAACACCCTGCCGGTCCGGGTGGACCTGGCCGGCGCGCCGTCCTTCGCCGGGCTGGTCGCCCGCACCGGCCGGGCACTGGCGGCCGACCTCGGCCGTCCGCTGGTCGCCTTCGACCGGCTGGTGGCCGGCCTCGGCCTGCCCCGCGAACCGGGCCGGCCGAGCCTGGCGCAGGCCTCGCTGGTCTTCCAGGACGCGCCGCCGACCGCCGTCCGGCTGGGCGCGGCCACCGGCGTCCTGCGGCAACTGCCCACCGGCACGGCCAAGTACGACCTGACGCTGGCCCTGGACGAGCACCCCGACCGGATCGCCGGCGGCCTGGAGTACGCGGCGGACCGGTTCGGCCCGGACTTCGCCGCCCGGTTCGCCCGGCACTTCCACACCCTGCTGCGGGCCGCGCTGGCCGCGCCCGGGGCGCCCCTGGACGCGGTCGAGCTCGCCGACCCCGGGCTGCCCTCCCCGCGGCCGGCCCGCCCGGCGGGCGAGGTGCGCGCCGGGTACGCCGTCCCGGTGGCCGAGCGGTTCCGGGCCCAGGCGGCCGCCCGCCCGGACGCCCCGGCGATCCGCGCGTACGGCCTGACGGTCGGCTACCGGCAGCTCGACGCCTGGAGCGACGCCGTCGCGGCCCGGCTGCTGGCGCGCGGCGCCGCACCCGGCCGGTTCGTCTCGGTACTGCTGCCGGCCGGCCCGGTGGGGACGGCCGCGATCCTCGGCGTCGCCAAGACCGGTGCCGCCTTCGCGGTGCTCGACCCGGCCGACCCGGACGCCCGGCTGACCGCCCTGCTGGCCGACGCCGAACCGGTCTGCCTGCTGGCCGCCGAGAGCACCCTGGCCGGGCACCGCGCGCTGCGCGGGGACGACGGGAGCTTCGCCGGCGTCCCGGTCGAACTCCTCGACCCGCGGGTGCCGAATGCCGCCCCGCAGGCTCCCGTCCCGGCTTCCGTCCCGGCGCCCGGCGACCCGCTCTGCCTGGTGTACACCTCCGGCTCCACCGGCACCCCCAAGGGCATCGCCCTGCCGCAGGCCGCGCTCGCCCAGTTCGCCGACTGGCAGCGCGAGCGCTTCGGCATCCGGCCGGACAGCCGGATCGCCCAGTGGGCGCCGTTCACCTACGACGCCGCGTACACCGAGGTGTTCGCCGCGCTCTGCTCCGGCGCGGTGCTCTGCCTGCCGCCGGAGGGGCTGCGCCGCGACCCGCTGGCGGTCGCCGAGTGGCTGCGGGCCGAGCGGATCACCCAGATCCAGACCGTCCCGGCCTTCTTCCAGCTGGTCACCGAGGCGCTGGACGCCACCGGCGCCGGACTGCCCGACCTGGAGCACGTGCTGATGGCCGGCGAGGTGCTCCCGGTGGCGCTGGCCGCCGCCTGGGCGCACCGCCCCGGCCGGCCCCGGCTGCACAACCTGTACGGGCCCACCGAGTGCGTGCTGGCCACCCACCGGGAGCTGGCGCCGGGCGAGGAGTTCCCCGCCGGGGTGCCGATCGGCAGCCCGATCCCGGGCCGGGAGGCCGTCGTCCTGGACCACCGCGGCCGGCTCTGCCCGGTCGGCGTGGTCGGCGAGATCCACCTGCGCAGCGACCTGCTGGCCGGCTCGTACCACCGCCGCCCCGAGGAGAGCGCCCGGGCGTACGTCGCCGACCCGTGGGAGGAGGGCGGCCGGCTGTACCGCACCGGGGACCTCGGCCGCCGCCTGCCGGACGGCGAACTGGCGTTCACCGGCCGGATCGGCAGCCAGCTGAAGATCCGCGGCAACCGGATCGAGCTGGAGGAGATCGAGGCCCTGCTGGAGCTGCACCCGGGGGTCCGCGAGGCCGCCGCGGCCGCGCACGGCGAGGGCCCGTCCCGCCGCCTGGTGGGCTACGCGGTCGCCGCGCCCGGGGTCACCGGCGCCGAGCTGCGGACGCACCTGGCCGAGCGGCTGCCGGCGGCGGTCGTCCCGGACACCGTGGTGCTGCTGGACGCGCTGCCCAGGACCCGGACCAACAAGCGGGACCGGGCCCGGCTGCCGCGGCCCGAGGCCGCCGCGCGGCCCGCCGACGCCGCGCCGCTGGCGGGTGTCGAGCAGGTCGTCGCCGACGCCTGGCGGCAGCTGCTGGGCGGCGGTCCGGTGGGCCGGCACACCAACTTCTTCGAGGCCGGCGGCGACTCGCTGCTCGCGGCCCGGCTCCAGCTGGAGCTGGCCCGCCGGCTGGAGCGGCCGGTCCGGCTGGTGGACGTCTTCGGCCGGCCGACCATCGCCGAGTTCGCGGCCGGCCTCACCGCCGACCCCGGCACCCCGGCGGGCACCGCCCCGGCCGGGGCCGCCGAACCGCGCGGCGAACGGCGCCAGAACGCCGTCCGGGCCCGGGCCAGGGCCCGCCGCGAGGCCCGCGACCGGACCGGGGGCACGGCCGCCGGCGACCCGCACACACCGACAGGGAGGGACTGAATCCATGGACGTCCAGAGCGTGATGACGGAGCTGCACGGCCACCTCGGCGACACCGGGGGCCTGGAGCGGGTCGAGGAGTGCCTGCGCATCCTCACCGGGGAGCAGGCCCCGGAGTACCTGCACGACGACCAGGAGCCGACCCGGCTGTTCTTCCCCGGGATCAGCGCCCTGCCCTGGCACGACACCGCCGAACTGCCCTGGGTGGCCCGGGTGGAGGGGGCGTACGAGGCGATCAAGGCGGAGTTCCTGGCGCTGCGCGAGGAGCAGGCCCGGTTCGCCCCGTACGAGGACCTCTACACCAAGGAGCTCGGCTGGCAGGGCTGGGACACCTACCAGCTCTACCGCAACGGCAGCTGGCGCGAGGAGGTCCCGGAGCGCTGCCCGGAGACCCACGCCGCCGTGTCCGCGACCCCGCACGGGCCGCGCGACGGCATGTTCACCGTCCTCAACCCCGGTGTGCACATCACCCCGCACACCGGCGGCGTGAACCTGCTGCTCACCGCGCACCTGCCGCTGGTCGTCCCGCCCGGCTGCCGCATCAAGGTCGCCGACGACGAGCGCGGCTGGGAGGAGGGCAAGGTGATCCTCTTCGACGACAGCTTCATCCACGAGGCCTGGAACAAGGGCACCCAGCAGCGCGCCGTCCTGCTCTGGGACGTCTGGCACCCGGAGCTGACGCCCGTCGAGGTCCGCGCCCTGGAGTTCCTGATGCCCCGTTTCCAGCGCTACCTGATGGCGGTCTGAGCCCCGGTCCTCCCCCGGCCGCACCCGGTCGACCCCGCTCCCGCCCGCCCGCCGCCGGCGGAGCCCACCACACCACGGAGAACACCTTGAACGCACAGCCGGACCTTCCCGACGCGGCCGAGACCGACGGCCGGGTCGCCGTCGTCGGCCTCGCGGGCCGCTTCCCCGGAGCCGATTCCGTCGACGCGCTGTGGGAGCTGCTGGCAGCCGGCACCGAGGCGATCAGCCGGTTCGGCCCCGAGGAGCTGCGGGCCGCCGGCGTGCCGCAGGCCGAGGCCGGCAAGCCCGGGTACGTGGCCGCCAAGGGCGTGCTGGCGGACGTCGCCGGCTTCGACTCCCAGCTGTTCGGCTACAACGCGCTGGAGGCCTCGGTCATCGACCCCCAGCAGCGGCTGTTCCTGGAGTGCGCCTGGGAGGCGCTGGAGGACGCCGGCTGCGACCCCGACCGGGCGCCCGGGCCGATCGCGGTCTACGCCGGCTCGCTGCTGAGCACCTATCTGATCCACAACCTGCTGCCGCGCACCGACCTGCGGGACTCGCTCGGCGTGCCGATGCTCTTCCAGGGCAACCAGCCCGACCAACTGGCCGCCCGGGCCGCGTACAAGCTCAACCTGCGCGGCCCGGCGGTCAGCGTGCAGACCGCCTGCTCGACCTCGCTGGTGGCGGTGCACCTCGCGGTGCAGAGCCTGCTGTCCGAGGAGTGCGACCTGGCGCTGGCCGGCGGCGTCACCGTCACCGTGCCGCACCGCTCGGGCTACCTGCCGGTGCCCGGCGGCATCGAGTCGCCGGACGGGCACTGCCGGCCCTTCGGCGCCGAGGCGGCCGGCACGGTCTTCGGCAACGGCGCGGGCGTCGTGGTGCTCAAGCGGCTCGCCGACGCGCTCGCCGACGGCGACCGGGTGCACGCCGTCGTCCTCGGCTCGGCCGTCAACAACGACGGTGCCAACAAGGCCGGTTACACCGCTCCCGGGGTGGCCGGGCAGACCGCCGTGATCCGCGAGGCGCTCTCCGTCGCGGGTGTCGCCCCGGACAGCATCGGCTACGTCGAGGCGCACGGCACCGGCACCCCGATCGGCGACCCGATCGAGGTCGAGGCGCTCACCGCCGCCTTCCGCGCCGAGCAGGACGCCGAACCGCCCACCACTGCCGGCTGGTGCGGCCTCGGCTCGGTCAAGTCCAACCTCGGCCACCTGGACACCGCCGCCGGCGTCACCGGCCTGATCAAGACCATCCTCACCGTCCGCGAGGGCCGGATCCCGGCCAGCCTGCACGCCGAGTCCGTCAACCCCGAACTCGGCCTGGCCGACAGCCCGTTCTTCGTCCCCTCCGCCCTCACCGACTGGCCGGTCGCCGGGGGCCCGCGCCGGGCCGCCGTCAGCGCCTTCGGCATCGGCGGGACCAACGCGCACGTCGTCCTGGAGCAGGCCCCCGACCCGGCCGCCCGCGCGAGCGCCGACGCGCCCGCCGCCCTGCCCGTCGCGCTCCCCCTCTCCGCCCGGACCGGCAGCGCGCTGGACACCGCCGCCGAGCGGCTCGCCGACGACCTCGCCGCCCACCCCGACCGCCCGCTGGCCGACGTCGCCCGGACGCTGCGCACCGGCCGCCGCCAGCTGGTCCAGCGCCGGGTCGTGGTCGCGAAGTCCACCGCCGAGGCCGTGGCCGCGCTGCGCGGCGGCGGCCGCCGGGAGTCCGTCCGCGCCCGCGCCGGACAGGGCGCCGCCCCCGTCGCCTTCCTGCTGCCCGGTCAGGGCGCCCAGTACCCCGGCATGGCCCTCGGCCTGCACCGGTCGCACCCGGTGTTCCGGACCGCCCTGGACGAGGCCGCCGAGCTGCTGCGCCCGCACCTGGGCCTGGACCTGGTCGACCTGCTCCGCGACGGCGACACCGACCTGCTGCGCCGCAGCTCGATCACCCAGCCCGCCGTGCTGGCCGTCGGCCACGCCACGGCCGCCCTCTGGCGGCACTGGGGCGTCCGCCCGGTCGCGCTGCTCGGCCACAGCCTCGGCGAGTACACCGCCGCGCTGCTCTCCGGCGTCCTCGACCTGCCCGAGGCGCTCGCCCTGGTCGCCGCCCGCGGCCGGCTGATGGAGGAGACCGCGCCCGGCGCGATGCTCGCCGTCCCGCTGGACGAGCCCGCGGCCGCCGAACTCGCCGCCCGGCACGGCCTGGACCTGGCCGCCGTCAACGGACCGGCCGCCGCCGTGCTCTCCGGCACCGCCGAGGCCGCCGGACGCGCCGCCGCCGAACTCGGCGAGCGCGGCCTGCGCGGCCTGCCGCTGCCGGTGGACCGCGCCTTCCACAGCGCCCTGTGCGCCCCTGCCGCCGAGCGGTTCGCCGCCGAGCTGGCCGGGGTGACGCTGCGCGAGCCCACCGTGCCGTTCCTCTCCAACCTCACCGGCGACTGGATCACCCCGGAGCAGGCCACCGACCCCGGCTACTGGACGCGCCAGATGCTCTCCCCGGTGCGCTTCCACGACGGGCTCACCCGGCTCGCCGCGCTCGACGAGCGGCTGGTGCTGGTGGAGACCGGCCCCGGCAGCGTGCTCACCGACCTGGTCCGCTCGGCCGCCGAGGGCGGCGACGGACTCCGGCTCGCCCAGCCGCCGCTGCCGACCCGCGGCCGCCGCGGCCCCGAGGACGAGCCGGCCAGTGCCGTCCTGGCCCTCGGCAGCCTGTGGACGCACGGCGTCCCGGTCGACTGGGAGCCGCCGGCGGCCACCGCCCGCCCCGCCACCCTGCCCGGCTACCCCTTCGAGCGGCTGCCGCACTGGATCGAGCCGACCCCGCCCGGCCACGCCCCCGCCACCGCGCTGCCCGTCGCGGAGCTCGACGCGGTGCACGCCACCATCGCCTGGCGCCCGCTCGCCGAACCGGCCGGGGAGGACCCGCTGGCCGGCCGCCGCCAGACCTGGCTGGTCCTGCTGGACCGGGCCGCCACCGCCCAGCCCCTGGTGGACCTGCTGACCGCGCGCGGACAGATCGTCACCACCGTCCAGCCCGGGCCCGGCTACCGGCGGGTGCGCCGCGGCGTCTACGAGCTCGACCCCGCCGACCCGGCCCAGTACGCCAAGCTGCTCGCCGACCTGCGCGCCCTGGTCCGTACGCCCACCGCCGTCCTGTACGGCTGGGGGCTGGACGAGACCGCGGACGAGACCGACGGCTACTTCGGCCTGGTCAACCTCGCCCGGGCGATGTCCGCCGAGAGCGTCGTGCACGAGGTGCGGCTCGGCGTGCTGACCGCCGGGGCCTTCCCGGCCGCCCCCGGCGAACGGCCCCGGCCCGCCGCGGCCCTGCTCAGCGGCCCGGTCCAGGTGCTCGGCGAGGAGTACCGCAACCTGCGCTGCACCCAGGTCGACCTCGCCCCCGGGACGGCGCTCGACGAGGCCGCCGCCACCGCCGTGGTGCGCGCCGCGCTCACCGGCCCGGCCCGGCTGCTCGCCCTGCGCGGCTCCATCCTGCTCACCCGCACCGTGGAGCGCGCCGAGCGGCCCGTCCCGGCCTCCCCCGCCCGGGTGCGGGCCGGCAGCACCTGGCTGATCACCGGCGGCCTCGGCGGCATCGGCCTGACCCTCGCCCGCTCGCTGGCCCGGGCCGGCGCCGCCCGGCTCGTCCTGATCGGCCGCGGCGCCGGCGACCAGAGCGCCGCCACCGCCCTGGACGCCCTGCGCGAGGCCGGCGCCGAGGTACTGGCCGTCCGGGCCGACGTCACCGACGCCGAATCGCTGAACCGGGCGCTGGACCAGGCCCGTTCGGCCTTCGGCCGGATCGACGGCGTGATCCACGCGGCCGGCGTGCCCGGCGGCGGCTCGGTCGAACTGCGCTCCGACGACAGCATGCGCGCCGTGCTCGCCCCGAAGACCGCCGGCCTGCGCCACCTGCTCGACGCGCTGCAGCCCGGCGAGGCCGAGGTGCTGGTGCTCTGCTCCTCGCTCGCCACCCTGATCCCGACCTACGGGCAGGCCGACTACGCGGCCGCCAACGCCTACCTCGGCGCCGTCGCGGAGGCCGAGGCGGCCCGCGGCGAGCGCCACGCGGTGGCGGTCGACTGGGACATGTGGGCCCAGGTCGGCATGGCCAGCCAGGCCGAGGTGCCCGAGGCCCTGCGCGCCTTCCAGGCCGACATGCTGGCCGGCGCGCTCACCCCCGAGCAGGGCGCCCGCGCCTTCGCCGCCCTGCTGGACGGCCCGCCCGGACGGGCCGTGGTGGCCCGGGTCGGCGCCGCCGTCGTGGACGGCGCGCTGCGCACCTCCACCGCCCCGGGCGCCGACCAGCCCCGGACCGCGGCCCTGCCCCGCCCCGAACTCGCCACGCCGTACACCGCCCCGGCCACCCCGACCGAGGAGCGGCTGGCCGAGATCTACGCCGAACTGCTCGGCCTCGACCGGGTCGGGGTGGAGGACGACTTCCTGGAGCTCGGCGGCCACTCGCTGCTGGCCGCCCAGGTCGCGGCCCGGCTCCGGGCCGAGTTCGAGGTCGACGTCCCCGCCCGGGTGTTCTTCGAGGGCGGCCGCATCGCCGACCTCGCCGTCGAGATCGAAGACCGCATCATCGCCGAACTGGAGCAGCAGTGACCAACCCCGCAGACCGGAACCCCCGGGGCCGCGAGGACCGCCTCGCCCGGCTCACCCCCGAGCAGCGCGCCGCCTTCGAGGCCCGCGCCCGGGGCCGCGCCGGCGCGGCCCCGGCCACCGCCACCGGCTCCGCCACCGGTTCCGCCACCGCCGCGCCCGCGCTGCCGCCGCGCGACCGGGCCCTGCCCGCGCCGCTGTCCTTCGGCCAGGAGCGGCTCTGGTTCGTGGAGCAGCTCTCCCCGGCCTCGGCGTCTTCAACGAGTACGTCGGGCTGCGGCTGACCGGACCGCTGGACGTCGCCGCCCTGGAGGCCGCGCTGACCGGCCTGGTGGAACGGCACGAGGCGCTGCGCACCGTCGTCGCCGCCGGCCAGGACGGCCCGGTGCAGCGGGTGCTGGAGCACACCGGCCCGGTGCTCCGGGTGGTCGAGCCCGGGCAGGGCGAGGCCGGCTGGAGCGAGGAGCGGGAGCGCGAGCTGGCCGAACGGGAGGCGGCCCTGCCCTTCGACCCGGAGCACGGCCCGCTGCTGCGCGCCCTGCTGATCCGCTCCGCACCCGAGCGCGCCCTGCTGGTCGTGGTCAACCACCACCTGGTCGGCGACGCCTGGTCCCGCGCGGTGCTGGTGGAGGAGCTCTGCTCCCGCTACCGCGCGTTCCGCGACGGCGGCCCGGCGCCCGAGCCGCTCACCGTGCAGTACGCCGACTGGGCGCAGTGGCAGCGCGACGAACTCACCGACGCCGCGCTGGCCGAGCCGCTCGGCTACTGGCGCGAGCGGCTGGACGGCGCCCCGCACGTCCTGGAGCTCGCCACCGACCGGCCCCGGCCGGCCGTGCCCAGCCACCGGGGCGGCCGGGTGCACTTCACCCTGGACGCGGCCACCACCGAGGCCGTGGAGCAGGCGGCCCGCGCCGCCCGGGCCACCCCGTTCATGGTCACCCTGGCGGCCTGGCAGGCCGTCCTGATGCGCCACTCCGGTCAGCAGGACGTCGTGGTCGGAGTGCCCACCGCGGGCCGCGACCGGCCCGAACTCGCCGGTCTCGTGGGCATGTTCGTCAACAGCCTGGTGCTGCGCTCGGACCTCTCCGGCGACCCGACCTTCGGCGAGCTGCTCGACCGGGTGCGGGAGACCGCGCTCGGCGCGCTCGCCCACGCCCAGGTGCCCTTCGAACGCCTCGTCCGCGAGCTGCGCCCGGACCGCGACCTCAGCCACGCCCCGCTCTACCAGGTGCAGTTCGGCTACCGGAACGTGCCCGCCCCCGACATCGCCCTGCCCGGCGTGACGGTCGAGCTCGTCGAGCTGGACAACGGCCTCTGTCGCACCGACCTGAGCCTGGAGCTCGCCCGCGACGGCGGACTCACCACCGGCGTCTGCGAGTTCAGCCGGGACCTGTTCGACGACGGCACCGTGCTCGACCTGACCGAGGCCCTGCGCCGGGTGCTCGCCCGCGGCGCCGCCGACCCCGGCCTGCACCTGTCCGACCTGCTCGCGCTCACCCCCGTCGAGCAGGCCCTGCTGGCCTCCGCCGGGGACGGCGGCCCGCTGCCCGAGGACGCGCCGGACGTCGTGACCGCCTTCGCCGAGGCCGTCCGCACCCGCCCCGACGCCGAGGCCGTGCTGCCCGGCGGCCGCCCCGACCAGGCCCTCACCTTCGCCCGGCTGGACGCCCGCGTCGACGAACTGCTCGCCCGGCTGCGCGCCGCCGGGGTCCGCCCCGGCGACCGGGTCGGCCTCTGCCTGCGCCGCGGCACCGACCTGCCCGCCGCCATGCTCGCCGTGCTCCGGGCCGGCGCCGCCTACCTGCCGCTCGACCCCGACTACCCGGCGGCCCGGCTCGCCCACGTGGTCGAGGACGCCCGGCCCGCCGTGGTCCTGGTGCACGGCGCGACCCTGGACGCCGCACCCGACGGCGCCCCGCTGCTGGACCTCGACGCCCCGGCGGCCGAGGCCCTGGAAGCGAACGTCGAGGCGGCGCCGGTGGACCCGGACGCCCCCGCGTACGTCATCCACACCTCCGGCTCGACCGGCCGCCCCAAGGGCGTCGTGGTGCTGCGCCGCAACCTCACCGCCTTCCTGGCGGCGATGGACCGGGTGCTCGCGGACGGCGCCGACAGCGCGGACAGCGCGGAGCCCGCGACCTGGCTGGCCGTCACCAGCGTCTCCTTCGACATCTCCGTCCTGGAACTGCTCTGGACGCTCAGCCGGGGCCACCGCGTCGTGGTCAACCCCGACCCCGGCACCGCGCTGCCCGCCGTCACCACGACGGCGGCCACCCCGGCCGTCCCGGCCGTCCCCGAGTTCAGCCTCTTCTCCTTCGCCAGCGACAGCGCCGGCGCCGAGCCCGGCCCGGACCAGTACCGGCTGCTGCTGGAGGGCGCCCGCTTCGCCGACGCGAACGGCTTCGCCGCCGTCTGGCTGCCGGAGCGCCACTTCCACGCCTTCGGCGGGGCGTTCCCGGCCCCCTCGGTGCTGGCCGCCGCGATCGCCCAGGCCACCGAGCGGATCGGCATCCGGGCCGGCAGCGTGGTGCTGCCGCTGCACCACCCCGTCCGGGTGGCCGAGGAGTGGTCGGTCGTCGACAACCTGTCCGGCGGGCGGGTCGGGCTCTCCTTCGCCTCGGGCTGGCACGCCGACGACTTCGTCCTCGCCAAGGACTCCTACCAGGACCGCCAGGCGCTCACCGTGAGCGGGATCGAGCAGGTCCGGCGGCTGTGGCGCGGCGAGCGGCTCCCCTTCGAGGGGCCCGGCGGCCGTACCGTCGACGTGGCGGTGCTGCCCCGCCCGGTCCAGGCCGAACTGCCGTACTGGCTCACCTCCTCGGGCAACCCGGAGACCTGCCGTACCGCCGGCCGGGTCGGCGCCCGGCTGCTGACCCACCTGCTGGGCCAGAGCGTCGAGGAGCTCGGCCAGAAGATCGCCCTCTACCGCGAGGCCTGGCGCGAGGCCGGCCACCCGGGCGACCCGCACGTCACCCTGATGCTGCACAGCTACGTCGGCACGGACGCGGCCGACGTCCGGGCGCACGCCTGGAAGCCGTTCCGCGACTACCTGCGCAGCTCGGTCGGGCTGATCGAGAACCTGGCCCGCGGCCTCGGCATGGACGTCCGCAGCAGCGACTTCACCGCCGAGGACCAGGAGGCGCTGCTCGACCACGCCTGCGCCCGCTACCTGGGCCACGGTTCGCTGATCGGCACCGCCGAGGAGTGCCTGCCGCTGCTGCGACGGCTCACGGAGATCGGGGTCGACGAGATCGGCTGCCTGGTCGACTTCGGCGTCGACACCGACGTCGCGCTGGCCGGCCTGCCCCGGCTGGCCGAGCTGCGCCGCACCGCGGCCACCACCCCGGCCGCCCCGGCCGCCGCGGCTCCCGCCGAGGAACTGACCGCGCTGATCCGCGCCCACGGCGTCACCCACCTGCAGTGCACCCCCTCGCGGGCCCGCACCCTGCTGGACGAGGCCGACCCGGCGGCCCTGCGCGGCCTGCGGCAGCTGCTGCTCGGCGGCGAGGCCCTCGACGCCGAACTGGTGCGCCGCCTGGCCGGGCACCTCGACGGCCGGATCCGCAACATGTACGGACCGACCGAGACCACCGTCTGGTCCACCACCGCCGAGGTCGACCCGGCCGAGGGCCTGGTCACCATCGGCCGCCCGATCGCCGGCACCACCGTCCGCGTGCTCGACCCGTACGGGCGGCGGGTGCCGGTCGGCGTGCCCGGTGAACTCCTCATCGGCGGCGCCGGGGTGACGGCCGGCTACCTCGGCCGGCCCGAGCTGACCGACGAACGCTTCGTCACCGACCCCGAGTCCGCCGTCCGCGGGTCCACCGACCCGGAGTCCGCCGCCCCGGCCGCCCGGCTGTACCGGACCGGCGACCTGGTCCGCACCCTGGCCGACGGCCGGATCCAGTACCTCTCCCGCAACGACCACCAGGTCAAGATCCGCGGCTTCCGGATCGAGACCGGCGAGGTCGAGGCCGCGCTCACCGCGCTGCCCACGGTCCGCCAGTGCGTGGTCACCGCCTACGGCCTGGGCACCGCCCGGGCCGCGCTCGCCGCCTACCTGGTGCCGGCCGACCCGGCCGCGCCGCCGGCCCCGGCCGAGCTGCGGGCCGCGCTGG
This sequence comes from Kitasatospora sp. Ki12, assembly GCF_054601375.1. Taxonomy (NCBI): domain Bacteria; kingdom Bacillati; phylum Actinomycetota; class Actinomycetes; order Kitasatosporales; family Streptomycetaceae; genus Kitasatospora; species Kitasatospora sp. Ki12. Next base: position 533,940 of record NZ_BAAIHT010000003.1, read on the forward strand.
CCGGGCAGCTGCCGGGCTTCCTGATCCCGTCCCGGTTCGTCCCGCTCGACGCGCTGCCGCTCACCTCCAACGGCAAGGTCGACCGCTCGGCGCTGCCCGCGCCGGAGTCCGTCCCCGCCGCCGGCCGCGACCGCACCCCGCCCGCCACGCCCACCGAGGAGCGGATCGCCGCGATCTGGCGCGAGGCCCTGGGCGTCGAGGAGGTCGGCACCGGGGAGGACTTCTTCGAGCTCGGCGGCCACTCCCTGCTGGCCGCCCGGATGGTCGCCGGCATCCGCGACGAACTGAACGTGCGGCTGCCGCTGCGCACCCTGTTCGACTCGCCGACCGTGGCCGCCCTGGCCCGGGCCGTGGACGCGCTGGGCACCGGCGGGGCCGCCGAGGCCCCCGCCGAACGCACCGAACTGCTCCCCGACCCGGCCCGCCGCCACGAGCCCTTCCCGCTCACCGACGTGCAGCGCGCCTACTGGATCGGCCGCAGCGGCGCCGTCGGCGGCGACGTCGCCTGCCACCTCTACCTGGAGGTGGACGTCGCCGACGTCGACCCGCTGCGGCTGCAGGACGCCTGGCGGGCCATGGTCCGCCGGCACGACGCGCTGCGCCTGGTCTTCGCCGAGGACGGCACCCAGCGCGTCCTGCCCGAGGTGCCGGCGTACCCGCTGGCCGTCGACGACCTGCGCGAACTGCCGGAGCCGGAGCGGGCCGAGCGGCTCACCGGCACCCGCGCCCGGATGTCGCACCAGGTGCTGCCCGCCGACACCTGGCCGCTGTTCGAGCTGCGCGCCAGCCGGACCGAGGGCTCGGACGTCCGGCTGCACCTGAGCATCGACACCCTGATCGCCGACGGCGGCAGCGTGCAGATCCTGCTGCGCGAACTGCTCGCCGTCTACCAGGGCTCGCTCGACCCCCGCCCGCTCGAACTCTCCTTCCGCGACTACGTGCTGGCCGAACAGGCCCGCCGCGAGGGCCCCGCCCTGCAGCGCGACCTGGACTACTGGCACGGCCGCCTGGAGACCCTGGCGCCCGCCCCCGCGCTGCCGCTGGCGCGGCGCGCCGAGGAGCTGACGCGGACCCGGTTCCGCCGCCGCGAGGCGCACCTGCCCGCCGAGCTGTGGGAGCGGCTGAAGAGCCGGTCCGCGACCGGCCGGGTCACCCCCTCGGCGCTCGCCCTGGCCGCCTACGCCACCGTGATCGGCACCTGGGCGGCGGCCGACCGCTTCACCCTCAACCTCACCCTGTTCAACCGGGTCGGCGACCACCCCGACCTGGCCGCCATGGTCGGCGACTTCACCGCGCTCAGCCTGTTCGAGGTGGACGGCGCGACCGCCGGCCCCTTCGCCGACCGGGCCCGCCGGCTGCAGGACCGGCTCTGGGAGGACCTGGACCACCAGCTGGTCAGCGGCGTCCGGGTCGGCGGCGAACTCGCCCGCCGGCGCGGGGTGGCCGAGGCCGCCATGCCGGTCGTCTTCACCAGCGAGCTCGGCGCCGACGGCGTCGGCGGCAGCGAGGTGCTGCGGGAGCTGGGCGCCGAGGTCGCCCACACCATCACCCAGACCCCGCAGGTCTGGCTGGACCACCAGATCTCCGAGGACGAGGGCCGGCTGCGGCTGACCTGGGACGCCGTCGAGGACCTCTTCCCCGAGGGCATGCTCGACGCCATGTTCGCGGCCTACACCGGGCTGCTCACCACGCTCGCCGAGCGGCCCGAGGCCTGGACGGACCCGCACCTGCCCGTGCTGCCCGCCGACCACGCCGAGGCCTACCGCGCGCTCAACGCCACCACCGGCCCGCTGCCCGAGGGGCTGCTGCACGAGCCGTTCCTCGACCGGGCCCGGACCGCGCCCGAGCGCACCGCCGTGGTCTCGGCCACCGGCACGGTGACCTACGGCGAGCTGGAGCGGGCCTCCGCGGCCGTCGCCCACGCGCTCCGCGCGGCCGGCGTCGCCCCCGGCGAGCTGGTCGGCGTGCGCGCCGACCGGGGCTGGGAGCAGGTCGCCGCCGCGATCGGCGTGATCCGGGCCGGCGGCGCCTACCTGCCGCTGGACGCTGGCCTCCCGGCCGCCCGGGTCGCCCGCTCGCTGGAGCACGCCGGGGCCACCGCGCTGCTCGCCCGGGAGTCCTGGACCCCGGAGGACGCCGTACCCGCCGGGGTCACCCTGCTGACCTTCGAACAGGCCCTGGCCACCCCGGCCGACACCCCGCCGCCCGCGGTGCCGACCACCCCGGCGGACCTCGCGTACGTCATCTACACCTCGGGCTCCACCGGCGACCCCAAGGGCGTGATGATCGACCACCGGGGTGCGCTGAACACCGTGGTGGACGTCAACGACCGCTTCCGGGTCGGCCCGTCCGACCGGGTGCTCGGGATCTCCTCGCTCGGCTTCGACCTCTCGGTGTACGACCTCTTCGGCACCCTCGCCGCCGGGGCCGCCCTGGTGCTGGTCGGCTCCGGCGAGGAGCGCGACCCCGCGCGCTGGTCCCGGCTGGTCGCCGAGCAGCGGGTCACCGTCTGGAACTCCGTCCCCGCGCTGATGGAGATGCTGCTGGCGTACGCCGACGGCAACCCGGCCGCCGACCTGGAGTCGCTGCGCCTGGTCATGCTCAGCGGGGACTGGATCCCGGTCGGCATGCCCGACAACGTCCGCGCGCTCGCCCCCAAGGCCGAGGTGATCAGCCTGGGCGGCGCCACCGAGGCGTCGATCTGGTCGGTGCTGCACCCGGTCGGCGCGGTCGAGCCGGGCCGCCCGAGCATCCCGTACGGCCGTCCGATGCGGAACCAGGGCATGGTCGTCCTGGACGAGGCCTTCCGGCCGCGTCCGGTCGGGGTGGCCGGCGCCCTGTTCATCACCGGCGCGGGCCTGGCCGTCGGCTACCGCAACGCCCCGGAGACCACCGCCCGGGCCTTCCCCCGCCACCCGGTCACCGGCGAACGGCTCTACCGCACCGGCGACCTGGCCCGGCTGCTGCCCGACGGCGACCTGGAGTTCCTCGGCCGCGAGGACTCCCAGGTCAAGGTGCGCGGCATGCGGATCGAGCTGGGCGAGATCGAGTCGGCGCTGGTCCGGATGGACGGCGTGCGGGAGGCGGCCGCGCTGGTCGAGGGCGACGGGCTCGGCGCCCGGCTCGCGGCCTACGTGGTCCGCGAGGCCGCCCGTCCGCAGCCGGCCTCCCCGGCGCCGGGGACAGCCCCGGCGGCCCCGGGCCTGGACGCCGAGCGGGTCCGCCGGCTGGAGGCGCGACTGCGCCAGCCCGGCCGCCGCGCCGACCTGGCTGGCCGTGAGGTGCTGCCCTTCGCCCTGCCGGCCGACACCCTCGACCTGCGCCGGGCCGCCGCCCTGCGCGGCGCCGCTAGCGGCTTCGCCGACGGCCCGGTCCGGCTGACCGACCTGCACGCCCTGCTGACCGTGCTCGCCCGCCAGGACGAGGACGGCGTGCCCCGGTACGCCTACGGCTCGGCCGGCGGCCTGTACCCGGTGCAGACCTACCTGGCCGTCGCCCCGGGCGGGGTCGAGGGCCTGGCCGCCGGCACCTACTACGTCGACCCGGCCGGACCGGCGCTGGTCGCCCTGGACGGTGCGCCGGGCGCGGCGCTGGCACTCGACCCGGCGCTCTACAGCGAGGCCAACCGGCCGCTGATCGACCGGGCCGGCTTCGCGATCCACCTGGTCGCCCGGAACACCGCGATCACCCCGGTCTACGGCGAACTCGCCGACCGCTTCTGCCTTCTGGAGGCCGGGGCGATGGCGCAGCTGCTGCGCCACCGGGCCGCCGACTGCGCGGTCGCGCTCTGCCCGATCGGCGACGTGTTCGCCGAGCCGCTGCGCGGGGCGCTGCTGCTGGAGGACGGCCAGAGCGTGCTGCACACCCTGGTCGGCGGCCGGCCGGCGGGCGCGGCGGCCGAGGAGCCGGAGGCCGGTGCCGACTGGACGCTCGGGCTGCGCGAGGCGCTCGCCGCGCGGCTGCCCGGCTACATGGTGCCGCAGCGGGTGGGGGTGGTCGACGCGCTGCCGCTGTCCGCCAACGGCAAGGTCGACCGGGGGGCGCTGGCCCGGCTGGGCGGCTCCGCCGGGGCACGGGCCGCTTCGGCTCCGTCGGCTCCGCGGGTCGTCCCGGCTCCGACTCCGGCACCCGCGCCGGCCGCACCGCGACCGGTGGCGCTGCCCGCCGGGCTCGGCACGGTGGAGCGGCTCACCGCGCTGTGGCGGGAGGTGATGGACGGCGCGGAGGTCGACCTCGACACCAACTTCTTCGAGGCCGGCGCCAACTCCATCCACCTGGTCCGGGTCCAGCGGCGGATCACCGAGGAGTTCGGACGGGAGCTGTCGGTGGTCGAGATGTTCGACCGGCCGACCATCCGTCACCTCGCCGAGCTGCTGGACCGGCCGGCCCCCGCGCCCGTTCCGGAAGCCACGGAAGCCCCGGCGGCCGCAGCGCCCGTCGCACCGCCCGTCGGCGGCGACCGCGGCCGGCACCACGAGCGGCGCCGCGCCGCCCGCCGCGGTGGCACCGGCACCGGCCCGACCGGCTGACCCGGACGGCCGGTGGCCGGGCCCGGCACCCCGTGCCCGGCCCGGCCACCGGCCCCCGCGCCGCGTCGTCTCACCACCCCGTAAGGAGAAAGCCCGATGTCCACCCACGCCCCCGGGGCCCCGGCCGCCGCGCCGCCGGACCTGCCGGACGCGATCGCCGTCACCGGCCTCGCCTGCCGGTTCCCCGGCGCCCCCGACGCCGGGACGTTCTGGGCCAACCTGGTCGCGGGCCGGGAGAGCATCACCTTCCGCGGTCCCGAGGAGCTGGCCGCCCTGGGCGTGCCGGCCGAGCGGCTGGCCGACCCCCGGTTCGTCGGGGCGGGCGGCGTGCTGGAGGGCCTGGCCGAGTTCGACGCCGAGTACTTCGGCATCCCGCCCCGGGACGCCGAACTGATGGACCCCCAGCACCGGCTGTTCCTGCAGTGCGCGGTGACCGCGCTCGAGGACGCCGGGCAGGCCACCGACCGGGTCGAGGGCGGGGTGGGCGTCTACGCCTCGGCCGGCTTCAACTCCTACCTGTCGCACCACCTGCTGCCCCGCGCGGCGCACCTGGCCGACCGGGCCGAGGTCCAGTGGCTGGCCGCGGGCGACAAGGACTACCTCGCCACCCAGACCTCGTACCGGCTCGGCCTGACCGGCCCGAGCCTGAGCGTGCAGAGCGCCTGCTCCTCCGCCCTGGTCGCGGTCCACCTGGCCGCCGAGGCGCTGCTGAGCGGCGAGTGCGACGTGGCGCTGGCCGGCGCCGTCTCCGCCGGGGTCGGCCAGGGGCTGGGCTACCTGCACGCCGAGGGCGGGATCCTCTCCGCCGACGGGCACTGCCGTCCGTTCGACGCCTCGGCGACCGGCACGGTCTTCGGCAGCGGTGTCGGCGTGGTGGTGCTGAAGCGGCTGGCCGACGCGGTCGCCGACGGCGACACCGTCCGGGCCGTGCTGCTCGGTTCGGCGGTCAACAACGACGGGAACCGCAAGGTCGGCTTCACCGCGCCGAGCCTGGACGGCCAGGTCCGGGTCATCGCGGCGGCCCAGTCGGTGGCCGGGGTCACCCCCGGCGAGGTGTCCTGCCTGGAGGCGCACGGCACCGGCACCGCGCTCGGCGACCGGATCGAACTCGCCGCGCTGGCCCGGGTGTTCGGCGAGGCGCCGGACTCCCGCCGGGTGCTCGGCGCGGTCAAGTCGAACGTCGGCCACCTGGACACCTGCGCCGGGATGGCCGGACTGATCAAGACGGTCCTCGCACTGCAGCACCGCACGCTGCTGCCGACCGTCCACTTCGAGACCCCCAGCCCCGAGCTGGACCCGGGCCTGTTCCGGGTGCTGACCGCGGCCGAGCCGTGGCCCGGCCACGACGGCGCCCGGATCGCCGGGGTCAGCTCCTTCGGCATCGGCGGCACCAACGCCCACCTGGTCCTCCAGGACGCCCCGCCGCTGCCGGCCGCGCCCGCCGGACCGGCGGACGGCTGGGAGCTGCTGCCGGTGTCCGCCCGCACCGAGCCGGCCCTCGACCGGGCCACCGAACGGCTCGGCGCGGCGCTGGCCGCACCCGGGGCGCCCGCGGCGGCCGACGCCGCGTTCACCCTGCAGACCGGCCGCCGGCCCCACCCCTGGCGGCGCACCGTCCTGGCCGGGCCCGGGCGGCAGGACGTGCGCTCCCGGCCCGTCCGGGCCGCCGCCACCGGCCACGGGGTCGCCTTCCTCTACCCCGGGCAGGGCGCCGGCCGCCCGGGCATGGCCGCCGAGCCGTACCGCGCCGAGCCGGTCTTCCGGGCCGCGCTGGACCGCTGCCTGGACGCCCTGTCCCGGTGGACGGCCGCGCCGCTGCGCGCGCTGCTGCTCGACCCGGCCCACCCGGACCTGTTCGACCGGACCGAGGTCGCCCAGCCCGCCCTGTTCGCCGTGGAGCACGCGCTCACCGCGTGGTGGACGGCGCTCGGCGTCCGGCCGCTCGCGCTGGCCGGGCACAGCGTCGGCGAGTTCGCGGCCGCCTGCGCCGCCGGGGTCTTCGAACTGGACGGCGCCGCCCGGCTGGTGGCCGAACGCGGCCGGCTGATGGGCACCATGGCGCCCGGCGCGATGCTCGCCGTCCCGCTGCCCGAGCAGGAGCTGCGCGCACTGCTGGACGACCCGGACGGCCCGGAGCTGGCGGCCGTGAACGCGCCCGACCGCTGCGTCGTGGCCGGCGCCCCCGAGGCGGTGGCGCGGCTGGCCGAGCGGCTGACCGCGCGCGGCGTCGCGGCCCGGCCGCTGGCGGTCCGGCACGCCTTCCACTCCCGGGACGCCGAGCCGCTGCTGGCGGAGTTCGCCCGACTGATGGCCACCGTGCCGGTCCAGGCGCCCGCGCTGCCGGTCGTCTCCGGCCTGACCGGGCGTGAACTGACCGCCGAGGAGGCAAGGTCGCCGGAGTACTGGGCGCGCCAGCTGCGGCACACCGTCCGGTTCGCCGACGCGCTGGCCGCGCTGCCGGGGGACGGCCCGCTGCTGGAGCTCGGCCCCGGCCGGGGCCTGACCGGGTTCGCGGTCCGGACCCTGGGCACCGGCCGGGCGGCCCTGCCGTCGTTGGCCCTGCCATCGTTGGCCCTGCCGTCGTTGGCCCTGCCGTCGCCCGGCCTGCCCTCGCCCGGCCTGCTCTCGGCGGACGGCGCCGAGGCCGGCCAGCCGCCGGCCCGGCTCACCGCGCTGGCCCGGCTGTGGGAGCGGGGCACCGAGGTCGACTGGTCCGCCCTCGGCGAGCGGGCCGGGCGCCGGCACGTCTCGCTGCCGGGCTACCCGTTCGAGCCGGTCCGGCACTGGTTCGAGCCCACCGAGCCCGCCGAGCCCGCCGTCTCCACCCCGCCCGTCGCGCCGGTCGCCTCCGCCGTCCCGGCCCCGGCCGGGGCCGACGACGTGGACCCCTGGCTGCACGTGCTGAACTGGACCGCCGCCCTCCCGCCGGCCGGCACCGGGCCCGTCCCCCGCTCGGTGCTGCTGCTCGCCGACCGCGCCGGGCTCGCCGCGCCGGTCGCCGAGCGGCTCACCGCCGCCGGTGCCGAGGTCACGCTGGTCCATGCGGGCCGTCCGGACGGCACCGGGTTCACCCTCGACCCCGACGACCCCGACCACCCCGACGCCTTCCCCGCGCTGGCCGCCGCCCTGGCCGGTCGCGGCACCCCGCCGGACGCCGTGGTCTCCTGCTGGGCCCTGGACGACCCGCCGCTGGAGCGGGCCACCCCGGCCGAGGCGGCCGACGGCGCCCTGCGCTCGCTGACCGTCCCGGTCCGGCTGGCCCGGGCCCTGGGCGAGGCGTTCCCCGGCCGACCGCCGCGGATGCTGCTGGTCACCGACGCCGCGCACGGGGTGCACGGGCAGCCCGCCCGTACCCCGCAGGCCGCTGTCGGGCTCGGCGCGGTCCGGGTGCTGCCGCAGGAGGTGCCCGGTCTCACCGCGCAGGCGCTCGACCTCGACTGCCCGTCCCGGGAGCCCGCCGAACTGGCGCTCGCCGCCGAGGCCGTGGTGGCGCAGCTGTGCTCCGAGTACGCCCCGGCGCCGCTGACGGCGGTCCGCGGCCGGGCGCACCTGGTGCCCGCCCCGGACCGGCCGGTGCTCACCGACCCGTCCGCGCCGCCGTCCGCCCCGCCGTCCGGCGTGTGGCTGGTCACCGGCGGCCTCGGCGGGATCGGCCTGGCCGTGGCCGGCCGGCTCGCCGAGGACCCGGAGCGGACCCTGGTCCTGCTCACCCGGCGCCCGGTCCCGGACGGGGACGGCTGGCGGAGCCTGCGCCCCTCCGGCGCCGCGCCCGCCGCGAGCTGCCCGCCGGAGCTGGCCGAGGCCCTCGCCGGGCTGACCGCGCACGGCGCCCGGCTCTGCCTCGTCCAGGCCGACGTCACCGACGAGGCGGCGCTGGCCGCCGCGCTCGGGGAGGTCCGGGCCGCGTACGGTCCGGTCGCCGGGGTGGTGCACGCCGCCGGGGTGCCCGGTGGCGGGGTCACCGCCCTGCGGGACGCCGCCGAGATGGCCCGGGTGCTCGACCCCAAGGTGCTGGGCACCGTCCTGCTGGAGCGGCTGACCGCCGTCGACCGGCCGGTGCTGGTGCTCTGCTCCTCGGCGCTGGCGGTCACCGGCGCGGTCGGCCAGGCCGACTACACCGGGGCCAACGCCTTCCTGGACAGCTTCGCCACCGGCACCCGGGCGGCGGTGTCGATCGGCTGGGACCGCTGGTCGCAGACCGGCATGGCCGTCCGCTCCGGCCTGCACGACTGGCTCGACGGCGGCGAGGTGCTCGACCACCCGCTGTTCGACGCCCGCCGCACCGAGCCGGACGGCACGGTGGAGCTGCGGCTGCGCGGCACGGAGCAGACCCGCTGGCCGGCCGAGGAGCACCGGATCGGCGACGTCCCGGTCCTGCCCGGCACCGCGCTGCTCGACCTCGCCGTCGCCGGGCACCGGTTGGCCGTCGGGGACGGTCCGGTCGAGCTGGACGCGGTCTTCACCCACCCGCTGCGGATGCCCGCCGACCGGCCGCCGCTGGTCACCCTGCGGCTGCGTCCGGCGCCCGACGGCGGGCACCTGTGGGAGGTCCGCTCCAGCGCCGCGCCCGCCCGGCCGCACGCCCAGGGCCGGATCGCGCCCCACCGCGGCGACGCCCCCGAGCTCCTCGACGCGGACGGGCTGGCGGCCCGCTGCGCGCCGGTCGCCCCGGCCACCGGGGACCAGCCCGGCGGAGCCAGCGGGCTGCGCACCGGGCCGCGCTGGGAGAGCGTCACCGAGGTCCGCGAGAACGAGGCCGACGGCGAGGCGATGCTGCGGCTGCGCCTGCCCGAGCCGTTCCACGGCGACCTGGCCGCGCACCCGCTGCACCCCGCGCTGCTGGACACCGCCACCGGCGCCGTCACCGCCCGTACCGGCAGCCACCTGCCGGTGGCCTACCGCCGCCTGGTGGTGCTCGGCCCGCTCGGGCCCGACGCCACCGTCCGGGTCCGGCGCCGCCCCGGTGCGGCCGGCGGCACGCTGGTCGTCGACGTGGTCGTCGCCGGTCCGGACGGCACGCCGAGCGTGCTCGTCGAAGGCTTCGTCCTGCGCCCGGCCCCGGCGCACGGCCCGGACAGCGCGGGGGCACCGGCCGGCGGGGCCGAGCAGGGCGGGATCCCGACCCGCGAGGGCCTGCTGGCGTTCGACCGGATCCTGGCCAACCGTCACCTCCCGCACGTCCTGGTCAGCCCCCGCGCGGCCGGGCACACCCCGCCAACCTCCGCCACCGTGGCCGCGCCGCCGGAGGCCGGACCGGCCGGCCCCGAGGAGCTGGAGGAGCGGATCGCCGCGGTCTGGTCCCGCCTGCTGGGCGTCCCGGACATCGGCCCCGAGGACAGCCTCTTCGAGCTCGGCGGCGACTCGCTGCTGATCGTCCAGATCACCGGCGAGCTCCAGCGGCTCGGCCTGGCCGTCTCTCCCGGCGACCTCTTCGCCCACCCCACCGTCGGGCAGCTCGCCGCCCGGCTCCGCGCGGACCGCGAACCGGCCGCCGGGCCCGCGCCCGACACCACCGCCCCGCCCACCGCACCCGCCGGCCCCGACCCGGCCCCGCCGCAGGAGCCGCGCGAGGCCTTCGCGGACGCCGACCTCGGCGCAGACGACCTGGCCCGGGTACTCGCCCTGTTCCGGTCAGGAGAGGACAGCAATTGAACGACATCGAGGACATCTACCCCCTCTCGCCCACCCAGGAGGGGATGCTCTACCACAGCACCACCTCCCCCGAGCACGGCCTGTACGTCGAGCTGACCACCTTCCGGGTGCGCGGCGAGCTGGACCGGGCCCTGCTGGGCGCGGCCTGGCAGCGGGCGATCGCCCGGCACCCGGTGCTGCGCACGGCCTTCGTCCGGGAGCGGATCCGCACCCCGCACCAGGTGGTGCTGCCGAAGGCCGAGCTGCCGATCGAGTTCCGCGACCTGACCGGCCTGGACGAGGCGGCCCGCGAGGCGGCCGTCGCCGAGGAGCTGGAGCGGCGCGCCCGCGAGCGCTTCGACCTGACCCGGCCGCCGCTGATGCGGCTGCTGGTGCTGCGCCTGCCCGGGGAGCACCTGGTGGTGTGGACGTACCACCACCTGCTGCTGGACGGCTGGTCCGCCGCGCTGCTGCTGGCCGAGGTGACCGCCGGGCTCTCGGCCGGCACCGCCGAGCTGCCCGCGCCGCCCGCCTTCCGCGACTACATCGCCTGGCTGGGCCGTCAGGAGCCGGAGCGCGACCGGGCGTTCTGGACGGGCTACCTGGCCGGCTACCGCGAGCCGGCGGCGCTGAGCCTGCCCGGGACGCGTCCGGGTGCCAAGCCGTCCGGCGGGTTCCACACCGTACGGGCCGAGCTGCCCGCCGCGGCCCTCGGCGCGCTCCGGCGGCTGGCGGCCGCCGGCGCCACCACGCTCAGCGGCCTGGTCGAGGCCGCCTGGGCGGGCACGGTCGCCCGCCACTCCGGCCGCGACGACGTGGTGGTCGGGGTGACCGTCTCCGGGCGTCCGGTCGGCCTGGACCGGGTCGAGCAGATGCTCGGGATGTTCATCAACACGGTCCCGGTGCGGGTGCGGATCGACCGGGAGCTGCCCGGCGACGCCTGGCTGGCCCGGCACGCCGCCACCCGCCACCCGGTGCTGGACCACCAGCACACCGCGCTGACCGACATCCAGCGCTGGGCCGAGACGGCCCCCGGCGTACCGCTCTTCGACACCGTCGTGGTGGTCGAGAACTACCCGGACCGGACCGAGGCGGTGCTCTCCCACGGCGCGGTCACGGTGGACGACGTCCGCTACGAGACCCGGACCAACTACCCGGTCACCCTGGTCGTCCGGGCCGCCGCCGAGATGCAGCTGCAGGCCGTGGTGGACACCGGCCGGATCACCCCGGAGGAGGCCCGGGCGCTGCTCGACCACGTCGTCGCGGTGCTCACCCGCTTCGCCGCCGAGCCGGGCCGCCCGGTCGGGGAGCTGCTGGCCGTGCCCGAGGCGGTCCGCGCCCGACAGCTCGACACCTGGAACGGCAGCGAGATCGACCGCACCGAGCCGGCCGCGCTGCTGGCCGCTCTGATCGACGGGGCGGTCCGTACCCGGCCCGATCACCCGGCCGTGGTCGACCAGCAGAACCGGTACGGCTACCGGGAGTTGGACCTGCGCGCCGACGCGCTGGCCCGGCGGCTGGCCGGGCACGGGGTGCGCCCGGGCGACCGGGTGGGCATCTGCCTGGGCCGGGGCGCCGACCTGGTCACCGCGATGCTGGCGGTCGCCCGGGCCGGGGCCGCGTTCGTCCCACTCGACCCGGCCCACCCGGCGGAGCGGATCGCCCTGGTCCTGGCGGACGCCGAACCGGCCGTGGTACTGGTCGACGCCACCGGCGCGCCCGCGACGGCCGGCTGGGCGGGCACCGTCCTCGACCTCACCGTCCTCGACCTCAGCACCGTCGACACCGGCACCGAACTCCCCGGCGCCCAGCCGGACGGCCTCGCCTACCTGATGTTCACCTCCGGCTCCACCGGCCGCCCCAAGGGCGTCGCCGTCGGCCACCGGGCGCTGGCGAACCTGGTGGACAGCCTGGCCCGCCGCCACCCGGGCCTGGACGCCGGCACCCGCTTCCTCGCCCTCACCACGCTCGGCTTCGACACCTCGCTGGCCGAGCTGCTGGTGCCGCTCGCGGTCGGCGGCACCGTCCACGTCGGCGGCCAGGCCCTCGGGCTGAGCGGCCGCGAGCTGGACCGCTACACCGTCGAACACGGCATCACCGCGCTCCAGGCCACCCCCTCCCGCTACCGGGCGCTGCTGGACTCCGGCTGGCAGGGCGCCGGCCGGCCCCGGCTCTACAGCTGCGGCGAGGCCTTCCCGGCGGACCTGGCCGCTCCGCTGGCCGAGCGCGGCTCCTCGGTGTGGAACATGTACGGCCCGACCGAGACCACGGTGTACTCCAGCGTCGAGCCGATCACCGCCGGCACCACCCGGGTCACCGTCGGCCGGCCGATCTCCAACACCGTGCTGCACGTGCTGGACACCGTCGACGGCGCCCTGCTGCCGGTCGGCTGCGTCGGCGAGCTGTGCATCGGCGGCGACGGCGTGGCCCAGGGCTACTGGCGCCGCCCCGGACTGACGGCGGAGCGGTTCGTCACCGACCCGTTCACCGGCGGCCGGATGTACCGCACCGGCGACCACGCCCGCCGCCTGCCCGACGGCAGGATCGAACTGCTCGGCCGGATGGACCGTCAGCTCAAGCTGCGCGGCTACCGGATCGAGCCCGGCGAGATCGAGCAGGTGCTGCTCGCCCTGCCCGCGGTGGCCGGCGCCGCGGTCGCCGTCCGGGAGGGCCGGCTGGTCGCCTGGGTGGTGCCCGCCGACCGGGACGCCGCGCCGGACGCCCCCGGGCTCCAGGCCGAGCTGCGCCGCACGCTGCCCTCGTACATGGTCCCGGAGGCGGTCGCCGTCCTCGCCGAGCTGCCGCTCACCCCGGCCGGCAAGACCGACCTGCTCGCCCTGCCCACCCCGGCGCAGTTCGCCGCCGAGGCCGCGCCGGCCGCCCGACCCGCCGGCGCCGCGGACCACGAGGCGCTGGTGACCCGGCTGTTCCGCGAGGTCCTGGCCCTGCCGGAGGTCGGTCCGGACGACGACTTCTTCGAGCTGGGCGGCGACTCGCTGCGCGCCCTGCGGCTGGTCTCCCGGCTGGAGGCGGAACTCGCGTGCGAGCTCGACATCGAGCTGCTCTTCGACGCCGCCACCGTCCGCGAGCTGACCGCGGCCCTCGGCGAGGCCCTCGGCGCCACCGGCCAGTGACCCGACCGGCGTCCCGGCCGGCCCCGGCCGGGACGCCCCCGCACCAACCACACCGATTGGACATGAACCGCCATGGCTAGCACAACGGCCACCCTCCTCGACGACGGCGCACGCCGCCTCGACACCCTGCTGCTGTCCCGGTGGGACGCCGACCCGGCGCACCCCGCCCTGGTCGACGGCGACCGGGTGCTGCTCGCGGGCGAGCTCAGGGACCGGACCGTACGGGTCGCCTCGCTGCTGCGGGAGCGGGGCGTGCGCCCGGGCGAGCGGGTCGCGGTCTACCTGGAGCGCTCGGCCGACTTCGTGATCGGCGTGACCGGCGTCGTCCTGGCCGGCGCCGCCCAGGTCGCCTTCGACGTCAACGACCCGGTGGCCCGCACCCTCGACATGCTGGCCGACTGCGAGCCCCGGCTGCTGATCACCACCCCCGAACTGCGCGCCCGCTTCCCCGAGGACCTCGCCACCGAGGTGGTCACCGTCGCCGAGTGCGCGGCCGCCGAACCGGCCGTCCCCTTCGAGCCCGCGGCCGACCTCGCCGAGCAGCCCGCCGTGGTCATCTACACCTCCGGCTCCACCGGCCGCCCCAAGGCCTCGCTGATCCCGCACCGCGCGGTGACCACCCGGCTGCGGGCCCTGCAGCGCGGCCACGGGCTCGGCCCGGACGACCGGATGCTGCACCACACCGCCTGCAGCTTCGACATGTTCCTGATCGAGGTGTACTGGCCGCTGATCACCGGCACCACCGTGGTCGTCGCCACCCCGGGCCGCCAGCGCGACGCCGACTACCTCGCCGAGACCATCCGCTCGGAGCGGATCAGCGTCTTCTACTGCGTGGTCTCGCTGCTGGAGCTGTTCCTGCTGGCCCGCGGCCCCGAGGAGCGCTTCGACGGCCTGCGGCGCGTCCTCACCGGCGGCGAGCCGCTCGCCCCCGAGCTGGTCCGCCGCTTCCACGCGCAGTCCACCGCGCCGCTCACCAACCTGTACGGGCCGAGCGAGTGCACCATCTACTGCACCGCCTGGGTGCCCCCGCGCGACCCGGACCTCGACACCGTCTACATCGGCCCGGCGATCGAGGACACCACGCTGTGGATCCTGGACGAGGACGGCAGGCCCGTCCCGGACGGCGAGCCCGGCGAGCTCTACATCGGCGGCGCGGGCCTGGCCCTCGGCTACCTCAACCGCCCCGAGCTCACCGCCGAACGCTTCGTCCCGGACCACCTCGGCGACGGCTCCGGCCCGCTCTACCGCTCGGGCGACCTGGTGCGCACCCACCCGGTCGGCGGCCTGGAGTTCCTCGGCCGGGTCGACCTCCAGGTGAAGATCCGCGGCTACCGGATCGAACTCGGCGAGATCGAGTCGGCCGCCCTGCGCGTCCCCGGGGTCCGGCAGGCGGCCGCGGTCGCCCACGGCCGGGCAGCGACGCCCGGCTGGTCGGCTTCCTGGTGCTCGACGAGGGCGCCGAGCCGGCCGCCGTCACCGCCGCCGTGCGCGAGACGCTGCGCGCCGCGCTGCCCTCGTACATGGTCCCGGCGGCCTTCACCACCCTGGCGGCCATGCCGCTGACCGCCAACGGCAAGCTGGACCGCGCCCTGCTGACCGAGCGGGCCGGGGAGGTGCTGCCCACCGCCGGCACCTCCGCCGCGAGCAGCGACACCGCGAGCACCAGCGGCGACAGCCTGGCCGAGGTGGTCACCGGGGTGTGGTGCGAGGTCCTCGGACTGCCCGCGATCGACCCCGACGACGACTTCTTCGACATCGGCGGCGACTCCTTCAAGGTGGTGCGCGCCGTCCGGAAGCTGGAGGCGCTGCTCGGCGCCGAGGTCCCGATGGACCTCGCCTTCGACGAGCCCACGGTGGCGGGCTTCACCGCCGCCCTGGCCGGGCACGGGGTGGAGGTGGCGGCGCGATGACCGCCCAGGTCCTGCGTTCCTTCGGCGAGCTCGACGCCATCGCCCGCGACCCGTCCGCCCCGATCGTCACCCTGTTCAGCGGCGGGCTGGACAGCAGCTACCTGCTGCACCGGCTGGTCCGCTCCGGCGCCCGCGAGGTCCACGCGGTCAGCGTCGACCTCGGCGAGGACGAGAGCAGCGAGCACAAGCAGCGGATCGCCGACCGGCTCGGCATCCGGCTCCACCTGGTCGACGCCAGACGGGAGTTCGCCGAGGACTTCGTCCGCCCGGCCATCGCCGCGCACGCCGTCTACCTCGACACCCACCCCGTCAGCTCCACGCTCAGCCGCCCGCTGATCGCCGAGGTCGCCGTCCGCACCGCCCGCGAGCTCGGCGCCACCACGGTCCTGCACACCGCCAACCGCTCCCAGAACACCCTGCGCCGGCTCAACGGCGCGCTGGAGCTGCTCGGCTTCGCCGGGCGCTACGGCAGCCCGTACGACCTGGACCCGGTGGACCGGGACCAGAAGATGCGCGAGCTCAAGGAGGCCGGGCTGGAGCAGCTGAGCGAACGGCTGGTCAGCGGCGACTCCAACCTGTGGTGCCGGGAGTTCGAGTCGGGGATCCTCGACGACCCCGAGGACCACGCCGTGCCCGAGGAGCTCTACCGGTGGAGCTCGCTGCGCCCCGCCGAGGCCCCGGAGGCCGTCGAGGTCACCTTCGAGGCCGGCCGCCCGGTCGCGGTGGACGGCCGGGCGCTGCCGCTCACCGAGCTGATCGGCACCCTGAACCACCTGGTCGGCGCCCACGGACTGGGCCGCTACAGCGGGCTCGAACACCTCGGCCACGGGCCGAAGGTGCTGGAGATCCGCGAGATGCCCGCCGCCTGGCTGCTGCTGCGCTCCTGCCGCCACCTGGAGACGGCCACCCTCTCGGCCGAACTGCTGCGGGAGAAGATGCACCAGGAGCAGCTGTGGGTGCGCGAGGCCCTGGAGGGCCGCTGGTTCGGTGAACTGCGCGAGGCCGCCCAGGCGTTCATCGAGGTCTGCTCGGCGCGGGTGACCGGTTCGGTGCGCTGGCGGCTGTCGGCCGGCTCCGCCCAGACCCGGGCGATCGTCGCCGACCGGCCCCGCTACCTGCGCGACCGCGAGGCCTGGGAGCACCGGTCCGTCGCCGCCGAGCGGGCGGCGTTCACCCCGATCCGGCCGCAGGAGCGCTGACCATGGCCCCTTCCGATCCGCTGGACCACCCCACCTCCGCCGCCGAGGCACCGCCCGTCCTCCTGGTCGTCTACGGCCGGGGCTCGGCGACCCCGCGCGGGATCCTCACCGCCGCCCGGCGGTTGTGCACGGTGGTGTTCTTCGCCGACCTCGGCGACCCGAAGGCGGCCGAGGACCTGGCCCGGCTGCCGAAGTCGGCCACCGTGGTGGACACGGCCGGCCTCACCGAGCGGCAACTGTGCGACCGCGCGGCCGAGTTCGGCATCGCGGGGGTGATCACCTTCAGCGACCAGCTGCTCCGTACGGCCGCGGCGGTGGCCGAGCGGTGCGGCGTGCCGTTCCACGACCGCGCCACCGTGGAGGTACTGGTCGACAAGTTCCGCCAGCGCGAGGCACTGGCGGCGGCCGGGGTGCAGTCCACCGCCTGCCGGACGGTCCGCTCCGCCGCCGACCTCGCCCCGGCGCTCGCCGCCACCGGCCTGCCGGCCGTCCTCAAGCCCCGCTCGGGGGCCGGCAGCGTGGACACCTGCCTGGTCCGCAGCGCCGGTGAACTGGCCGACCGCTACGCCGAGTTCACCCGGGGCGCGGCGGATCCCGCGGTGTTCGTGCTGGAGGAGTACCTGGTCGGCGACCCCACCGTGGTGGGGGAGTTCTGGGGCGACTACGTCTCGGTCGAGTCCGCGGTCAGGGACGGCGAGATCCACACCGTCGCGGTCACCGGCAAGCTGCCGCTGACCCACCCCTTCCGGGAGACCGGCTACTTCACCCCCGCCCTGCTCCCGGACGGCCTGGCCGAGCAGGTCGTGGCCCTGGAGCAGAGCGCGCTGCGGGCCCTCGGCGTCCGCGAGGGCGTCACCCACACCGAGATCAAGTTCACCCCCGACGGCCCCCGGCTGATCGAGGTCAACGGCCGCCTCGGCGGGCACGTCTCGGACGTCCTCAAGCGCTCCGCCGGGACGGACCTGCTCGCCCTCGCCCTCCGGACCGCCCTCCGGCCCGTCCTCGGCGCGTTCGACCCGCCCGAGCCGGTGCTCGGCCCCGGCGCGCACTGCCCCGCCGTGGCGTTCCAGTACTTCCTCTCCCCGCCCGCCGACGGGCTCGCCCCCGGCGACGGCGAGCTGCTCGACGGCCTCCTGGCCGTCCCCGGGGTGGACCTGGTGGACGCCCGGATAGACCCGTCCTGGCGGGCCGACTGGCGGGCCGGCACCGAGTGGCTGATCGGCACCGTCTACGGCTCCACGGCCGGGCACGCCGAACTCCGCACCACCATGACGGACATCCACCGCCGGATGGCCGGCTTCTGGGCCTGACACCCCGGGCGCTCCGGCCCCCGCCCCCACCTCCCTCGCACCCCGCACCCCGCACCCCGCACCTCGCACCCCGCACCCCGCCCAACCCTCGTACCCCTGGAGTCAACGTGCCGCGGCGAATACGCACAGCCACCCACGCGGCGGTGGCAGCCATCGTCTCCGGCCTGGTCCTCGCGCTGCTCGCGCTGGGCATCGGGCCGGTCCCCGCCCTCGGAACCGCCCTCGTCCCCGGGGCCGGGGTGTGGGACTCCGCCGCCGGCGCCGAACTCCCGCACACCGAGACCCTCGCCCTGGCCGGCCTGAGCGCGCCGGTGACGGTGGCCTTCGACGACAACGGGGTCCCCGCCGTCAAGGCCGGGTCCGACGACGACCTGTTCCAGGCCCAGGGCTATCTGCACGCCCGGTTCAGGCTCACCCAGCTCGACCTGGAACGACGCGCCGGCCGCGGCCGGCTGGCCGAGCTCAACGGGCCGGCGAGCCTCGAATCCGACCGCTTCGAGCTGCGGATGGGGCTGCTGCGCACCGCCGAGGCCGAGTGGGCCGCCACCGCGCCCGACAGCCCGGCGGGCCGCGCCCTCACCGCCTACTCCCGGGGCGTCAACGCCTGGATCTCCGAGCTGCGCCACACCGGGCAGTGGCCGGCCATCTTCTCCCTGACCGGCGTCTACCCGGCCGACTGGACCCCGGTGGACAGCCTGGTCGTCCAGGGGGTGCTCACCCAGAGCATGGACTTCACCAGCACCCCGCTGGACTACGCGATCTTCCGGGACTCCTTCGGCGAACAGCGCACCATGGACTGGTTCCCGGTCCACGCGCCCAACGAGCAGCGGCCGTACGACCCCGGCCCGTACCGCGACCTCGGCATCGCGCCGCTGCCCGCCAACGTCAACACCGCCGGGCCGGACGGCCACGCCGCCGCCAACCGGTCGCAGCCGCGCCCCGCCCCCGTCGCGCCCACCGGTACGCCCGACCCGGCCGGCGAGGCCGTCGCGGCCCGGACCGTGCTGGACACCGTCCGGGCGCTCCCGGCCACCCAGATGCACACCTTCCCGGACAGCAACGCCTGGGCCGCGAACGGCCCGGCCGTCGCCGGCGGCAACGCGATGCTCGCGGGCGACCCGCACCTGCCGACGACCCTGCCCTCGTACTGGTACCAGATCGCGCTCTCCTCGCCGGAGACCGAGGTCACCGGCGCCAGCATGGCCGGCCTGCCCGGCGTGCTGATCGGCCGCAACGCCGACATCTCCTGGTCCCTGACGGACGCGCAGAACCAGTCGACGGTCTTCTACAGCGAGCGGACCAGCCCCGACCACCCCGGCCAGTACTACTGGAACGACGCCTGGCGGCCGATGGAGCGGGTGGAGTACGCCATCCCGGTCCGCGGCGGGGACACCGAGCACCTCGCGGTCGAGCTCACCGTGCACGGGCCGGTGCTGACCCGGGCCGGGCAGACCACCTCGGTCAACTGGATGGGCAACATCCCCTCCCCCGACCTGGCGGTGCTGCTCTCCGTCAACAAGGCCCGCGACTACCGGGAGTTCCGCACCGCGCTGGCCGACTGGCACGCCCCCACGCTCAACTTCGCCTACGCCGACGGCGGCGGCAACATCGGCGTGGTCGCGGCCGGGTACTTCCCGCTCACCAAGGGCGGCGACCCGTGGTTCCCGCTGCCCGGCACCGGCGAGTACGACGTGGTCGGCGCCATCCCCTTCGACGCCACCCCGCAGTCCTACAACCCGCCGAACCATGTGGTCGCGACGGCCAACCAGCGCCCGGTCTCGCCCGACTACCCGTACTACATCGGCACCAGCCTCAACGCCTTCGACAACGGCTACCGGGCCAACCGGATCTACCAGTTCCTGGAGAACCACCCGGCGATGACCGCCGCCGACTTCACCACGCTGCAGAACGACACCACCGACTACCTGGCCACCGTCATCCTGCCGCACCTCAAGGAGGCCCTGGCCGGCACGAAGCTCGACGCCCGCCAGCAGGCCGCGCTCGACGTCCTCAACCGCTGGGACCACACCATGCGCCCCGGCGTGGCCGGCGGGCCGATCTGGTGGACCTTCTGGAACGACTATCTGGAGACCACCTTCCAGCCCTGGTGGGACCAGGCCAAGGTGCCGGTCGAACGCGACCGCCGCTTCCTCAAGGTCTCCAGCGCGCTGCCCAGCCTCGACGAGAACCTGGAGGCCTGGACCCTGCGCGACCCGGCCAACCCGGCGTTCACCTCCCCCGGCGGCCCGCCCCGGACGGCGACCGACGCCATGCGCACCGCCTTCGCCCAGGCCGTCGGCGAACTCACCCAGGACCTCGGGAACGACCCCGCCACCTGGACCTGGGACCGCGTCCACACCCGGCAGATCCCGTCCCTGACCGAGGCCGACGCGCTCGGCTACGGCCCGAAGCCCGCCGAGGGCTCCCGCTGGACCGTCAACGCCGCCGACGGCGGCATGAACTCCACCTTCGGCCCGAGCTGGCGGATGGTCGTCGACTGGAAGGCCCCGCGCACCGCCACCGCGCAGGCCGTCTACCCCGGCGGCCAGAGCGAGAACCCGGCCTCCCCCTGGTACCGGACCTTCATCCCGTACTGGTGGGAGGGCCGCAACCTGCCGCTGCTGATGGCCGCGGACCAACCCGCCTCCACCAAGGTGTGGACCCTGCGACCGGGAGCGTGAGCACCGTGACGGACCTTCGGAACCAACCCGCCTCGCAGCATGAGCCGCAGGAGTCGCAGGAGCGGCAGGAGTCGGCGGCCCCGGCCCCCGCACCGGCCGCGCTCCCCCTGCTGGCCGCCCTGGGCGGCGTCACCGTCGCCCTGGTGGCGGCCGGCTCGCTGCTGGGCCTCTGGTACCTGCCCTTCCCGTGCGGCCTGCTGATCGGCGCGGTCACCGCGGCGCGCGGCCTGCGCGCCCGCACCGCCGTGCTGACCGGCACCGCGGCCGCCCTCGCCGGCTGGGGCGTCCCGCTGCTGTGGCGCGCCGCCACCGGCGAGGCGGTGGCCGGCACCGCCCGCACCGTCGCCGCCCTGGCCGGCCTCCCGGCCTGGGCCTCCCTGGTGATCGCGA
Organism: Kitasatospora sp. Ki12; assembly: GCF_054601375.1. Lineage (NCBI taxonomy): Bacteria > Bacillati > Actinomycetota > Actinomycetes > Kitasatosporales > Streptomycetaceae > Kitasatospora > Kitasatospora sp. Ki12. The sequence continues at coordinate 554,724 of NZ_BAAIHT010000003.1, forward strand.
TCACCCTGCTGATCGGCCTTGTCCAGGCGCTGCTCGGCGTCTGGCTCGGCCGCACCGCCACCGCGGCCCTGCGCCCCACCCGGTAGCACCCTCCGGCCGGTCTGCGCCGGCCAAGCGGAACGGCCGTTCTCGATATCGAGAACGGCCGTTCCGTCGGTGCGGGGCACTCGGTGCGGGGCGCTCAGCCGCGGCCGAGGACCCGGTCCACGGTGATCTCGATGACCACCCGGTCCGGGTTCACCCTCGGCTGGCGGTAGCGCTCGGTGTAGCGGCGCTCCGCGTCGGCGACCCGCTCGGGCTCGTCGCGGACGACGGCCACGCCCTCCAGGGTCGCCCAGCGCGCCCGGTCGACCTGGCAGACCGCGACCCGCAGGCCCTCCGGGCCGGCCTCGGCGACGTTGCGCGCCTTGCGGCTGGTGCGGCTGGTGATCACCCGGGCGGTCGCCGTCCCCGGCTCGAAGGTCACACCGACCGGCACCACGTGCGGCGAACCGTCCGGGCGGGTGGTGGTGAGGGTGGAGATGTGCCGCTCGCGCCAGAAGGCGAGCATGGCGTCGTCGAGGTCGCGCGGGTCCTGTGCCATGAGCGGGATCGTACGGCCCCGGAGGATCCCGCCGTCCTCCGGGGCCGTACGGGCACCGCGCCCGGTGCCCGCCGGGCGCCGGTGCCCGTGGGGCGTCAGTGCCCGTGGGGCGTCAGTGCCCGCGGGCGATCCAGTCCGGCAGGGCCGGGGCCTCGGCGCCGACGGTGGTCGGGTCGCCGTGGCCGGTGCGCACCACCGTCTCGGCCGGGAGCGTCAGCAGGCGCTCGCGGATCGAGTCGATGATGGTCGGGAAGTGCGAGAACGACCGGCCGGTCGCGCCCGGGCCGCCGTGGAAGAGGGTGTCGCCGGTGAAGACGGTGCCCAGCGCGGGGGCGTACAGGCAGACCGCGCCCGGGGCGTGCCCAGGGGTGTGCAGGACGGTCAGCTCGATGCCGGCCACCTCGATCCGCTGACCGTCGGCCAGTTCGCCGTCGGGGAGGCGGTCCGGGTGGGTCTGCTTCCAGAGCGGCAGGTCGTCCGGGTGCAGCAGGACCGGCGCCCCGGTCCGGGCCGCGAGGGCCGGGGCCGCGTCGATGTGGTCGTTGTGCGCGTGGGTGGAGACGATCGCCAGCAGCCGGCGGCCGCCGAGCGCCGCCTCGATGGCCTCGGCGTCGTGCGCGGCGTCGATCACCAGCGCCTCGTGGTCGTCGCCGACGATCCAGACGTTGTTCTCCACCTCCCAGCTGCCGCCGTCGAGGTCGAAGGTCCCGGCGGTCACCAGCCGGTCGACCCGGGCCCCGCCCGCGGTCACAGGACCACGACCGAGCGGAGGACGTCGCCCTGGTGCATGCGCTCGAAGGCCTGCTCCACCGCGTCGAGTTCGATCGTCTCGGTGACGAAGGCGCGCAGGTCCAGGCGCCCCTGGAGGTAGAGGTCGATGAGCATCGGGAAGTCCCGCGAGGGCAGGCAGTCGCCGTACCAGGAGGACTTCAGGGCGCCGCCGCGGCCGAAGACGTCGAGCAGCGGGAGTTCCAGCTTCATCTCCGGGGTCGGCACGCCGACCAGGACGACGGTGCCGGCCAGGTCGCGGGCGTAGAAGGCCTGCCGGTAGGTCTCGGGGCGGCCGACCGCCTCGACGACCACGTCCGCGCCGTTGCCGCCGGTCAGTTCGCGGATCGCCTCGACCGGGTCGGTGGTGCGGGAGTTGACGGTGTGGGTGGCGCCGAGGGTACGGGCCGTCTCCAGCTTGCGGTCGTCGATGTCGACGGCGATGATCTTCGCCGCGCCCGCCAGCCGGGAGCCCATCACGGCCGCGCCGCCGACGCCGCCGCAGCCGATCACGGCGACGGTGTCACCGCGGCCGACGTTGCCGGTGTTGATCGCGGCGCCGAGACCCGCCATCACACCGCAGCCCAGCAGCCCGGCGACGGCCGGCTCGGCGGCCGGGTCGACCTTGGTGCACTGGCCGGCCGCGACCAGGGTCTTCTCGGCGAACGCGCCGATGCCCAGCGCCGGGGACAGCTCGGTGCCGTCCAGCAGCGTCATCTTCTGCTTGGCATTGTGGGTGGCGAAGCAGTACTGCGGGCGCCCGCGCCGACAGGCACGGCACTGACCGCACACCGCACGCCAGTTGAGGACCACGAAGTCGCCGGGCTCGACCTCGGTGACGCCCTCGCCGACGGACTCCACGATGCCCGCGGCCTCGTGGCCGAGCAGGAACGGGAACTCGTCGTTGATCCCGCCCTCGCGGTAGTGGAGGTCGGTGTGGCAGACGCCGCAAGCCTGGATCCGGACCACCGCCTCGCCCGGGCCGGGATCCGGCACCACGATCGTGGCCACCTCCACGGGCGCGCCCTTGGCGCGCGCGATCACTGCCTTGACCTGCTGGGGCATCCGATTACACCTCCGACGGCCGGTGCGGCTCTGCACCGGTGTGACCTGCGACGAAACGACTGCGGACGCACCGCGGGGGAACCGCGGACGCACTGCCCACGAAGCGTAGCGTCCGCCCCGCCGGGCACCGGCGGGGCGGGTCGGAGGTTCCTCGACGATCCGGCTCACCACCGGCGCCGGCGGCCGGCCCAAGCCGCCCGCCCGCCGACGCCACGCCGACGCCGCGCCGAGGCCGACCTGACGCCGCGGCGGCTCACGGCAGGTCAGCTGGCACATGCCGGGCGACTATCCGGCGGCCACCCGCCGGTGGCCCTACGGCGGCCCGACGACGGTCCGGCGCAACCCCTGCGAGCAGGGGCGCACGGGTGGCGCCGGGCGCTCGTCGGCGCGCCCCGAACTGCCCGGAAAGCACCGGTGTTGGCTGGAAGTGCCGCAGACGGGCGCCCCGCGGCCCACGTACGGTCGTAGCAGAGACGGTCCACGCGACCACGCTCAGCACACCCGCCCCACCCGACGGCGCGCCACCGCGCGCCGCCCGTGCCCGGCCCGTACCGACCGTACGCCCCCGCACGTTTCGCGCCACCCCGCAGCAGATGCCCGACCCAGTCCCGGCCCGTGTCGAGCCGCCAGCCGGCCGCACCACCCGTCCCCCGCACCATCCTCGGATCCACCCCCGTCGGGCCGCCCGCGCGGCCCATCGCCCTGGAGTCTGGAGTACGGATGTCCACCGAGAACAGTGCGACCGGTGCCGGAACCGGCACCGCCCCGCTCCCCCCGCTGCACTGCCTGCGCCACCTGGAACCCGGCCCGCCCCGGCTGGCCGCGCTGCCCACCGGCACGCCGGTCTGGCTGGTCAGCCGGCACGCGGACGTCCGCCAGGTGCTGACGGACCCGCGCCTGGGCCGCGCCCCGCTCTACGCGCCGGACGCGCCGCCGATCACGGTCACGCCCAACATCCTCGACGACCCGCAGAGCATGCTCAACATCGACGGCACCGAGCACCAGCGGCTGCGCCGCACCGTGCAGCGGGCCTTCACCCCGCGCGCGATAGCCCGCTGGAAGCCCTGGGTGGCCTCGGTCGTCGAAGGCCTCATCGACGAACTGATGGACCACGGCTCCCCCACCGACATCGTCGCCGGCTACACCCGGCCGCTGCCGGTCGCGGTGATCAGCCGGCTGATGGGCCTGGACAACCTGGACGGCAAGCGGCTCGCCCACTGGAGCGACCACGCGCTGTCCACCACCGCCTACTCCGCCGAGGCGATCGTCACCGCGATGACCGAGTTCTCCGCCTTCGGCGCCGGGGTGATCGCCGAGCGCCGCGCCGAGCCCGGCGACGACCTGGTCAGCAGCCTGCTCGCGGCCGCCGACGAGGACGGCTCGATCACCGAGGGGCAGCTGGTCGCACTGGTCATCGGCCTGGTCGTGGCCGGGCACGAGACCACCATGACCAGCCTCGGCAACGCCCTGGTCTACCTGCTCCACGACGGGCGCGAGGCCTGGCAGCAGCTCGCCTCCGACGAGACCAGCGCCGCCGCCGCGACCGAGCAGCTGCTGCGCGCCGTCCCGCTCGGCGACGCCCACGAGCACATGCCCGGGCTGATGCGCCGCACCGTCGAGGACGTCGAGATCGGCGGGGTGGTCATCCCGGCCGGCAGCGTGGTCGCCGCCGACACCGCCGCCGCCAACCAGGACCCGGAGGTCTTCACCGGGGACCTGCGCACCGAGCTGTTCTCCCCGCTGGCCGCGCCGATGCTGACCTTCGGGGCCGGCCCGCACCACTGCCTGGGCGCCTGGCTGGCCCGGATGGAGCTGGAGCTGGCCCTGCACCGGCTGGCCCGCCGGCTGCCCGCCCTGCGGATGGCCGACGCGGTGGAGCGGATCGACTGGCGGCGCGGCCTGCTCACCCGCAGCCCCAACTCCCTGCGGGTGTCCTGGTGACGGGCCGGGCGGACACCGAGCCGGTGATCGTCCGGGTCGACCGGGACCGCTGCATCGGCTCCGGGATGTGCGCCCTCACCGCCCCGGACTCCCTCGCCCTCGGCGCCGACGGCCTGGCCGCACCGCTGGCCGAGTACGCCGACGGCGGCGCGGAGTTGACGGCGGAGCTGACCGAGGCCGTGGACTACTGCCCGGTCGAGGCGCTCACCCTCCACTCGGCCCGCGGGGGCTACCGGATCGACCCGGCGGACTGACGCCCGCCCGGTGACCCCGCCGGGTGACCCTGCCCGGTGGCGCCCGTCGCACGCGGGCGCCACCGGGGCGCCCAGGGCTCCCTGGGCACCTGGACACCCAGGGCACCGGGGGAACCGAACCGGGCCGCCCGGTGTGATCATGGGGTATGAGCCCACGTCTTACCGAAGAGCTGACGACCCCCGCCCTGGTCGTGGACGTCGACGTCCTGGACCGCAACATCACGCGCATGGGCGCGGCGGCCGCCGCCGGGGGCTTCACCGTGCGCCCCCACGCCAAGACCCACAAGTGCCTGGAGATCGCCCGGCGCCAGCTGGCCGCCGGCGCGGCCGGGCTGACCGTGGCCACCGTCGGCGAGGCCGAGGTCTTCGCCCGGGACGGCGTGACCGACCTGTTCATCGCCTACCCCCTGTGGGTCGACGACGCCAAGGCCCGACGGCTCCGGCACCTCACGGAGTCCGCCGCCCTGCGGGTGGGCGCGGACTCCGTGGAGGGCGTCCAGCGGCTGGCCGAAGCGGTGCGCGGTGCGGCCGGACCGGTGCGGGTCATGGTCGAGATCGACAGCGGCCACCACCGTACGGGCGTCGCCGCCGCGAAGGCGGTGGACGTCGGCCGGGCGGCCGTCGACGCCGGCCTGGAGGTGGCGGGCGTCTTCACCTTCCCCGGGCACGGGTACGGCCACGACCCGCTGGCCCGCGAGCGAGCGGCCCGCGACGAGGAGCAGGCCCTCGGCGCGGCCGCGGCCGCCCTGCGCGAGGCGGGCGTCGCCGTACCGGTGCTGAGCGGTGGATCGACCCCGACCGCCGGGCGGTGGCGGCCGGGCGCCGTCAACGAACTGCGCCCGGGCGTCTACGTGTTCAACGACGCCGCCCAGCTCGCCATGGGCAGCTGCACGGCCGAGGACCTGGCCCTCCACGCGGTCGCCACCGTCGTGAGCACCCCCGCCCCGGACCGTTTCGTCCTCGACGCGGGCAGCAAGGTGCTCGGGTCCGACCTCTCGCCCTGGGTCCAGGGCCACGGCCTGGTCCTCGAGCACCCGGACGCGGTCATCACCGCATTGTCCGAGCACCACGCCACCGTCGTCCTCCCCGAGGGCGCACTCGCCCCGCGCCCGGGGACCCGCGTCTCGGTCGTCCCCAACCACATCTGCACCGCGGTCAACCTGGCGAACGAGCTCGTCGTCACGCGGAACGGCACGGTCGTCGACCACTGGCCGGTCGCCGCCCGCGGCGCCAACTCCTGATCCCCGCCGAGGCCGGCCCCGGGTCACGCCCGTGGTCGGCCTCGGTGCCGGCGAGCCCGTCGGCGCCGCCCTCCATCAGGCCGCGTCAAACCGCGCCAGGCCGTCTCAGGCCAGGAAGCGCTCCACCGCCTCGCGGGCCCGGGCATTCGAGGCCGCGGCCTCCGCCAGGGCGCGGGCCAGGGTGTCGATCCACTCGTCCAGTCCCACCGGGCGCCGGGAGAGCACGATGCCCCGCACCTCGTGGCGGACCTCCCCGGCCACCCGGCCCCCGTCCATCCGCAGCGAGAGCCGCTGCTCCCCGAGCACGATGTCCAGTTCGGCGACCGGGCCCCCGCGCCCGGCGAGCCGGTACGCGACCGTACGCCTGCGCTTGACGCTGACGGCGCCGGCCGGCAGCGAGTCCGCCAGGCCCGCCGACAGCACCTCCGCGTAGAGGTTCAGGTCCGCGCTGTCCCGGCGCAGCGCGGCGGCCAGCAGGTTCACGTCCGGCTCAGGCATCGAGGCTCAGCACCATGGTCGGCCGGTCGATGACGTGGTCGTCGCGGAGCGGGCGCACCGCCGTGCCGATCGCGAGGAACTCGGTGGTGTGCGACCCCCAGGTGTGCGAGTGCTGCCGCAGCTGGACCGCCACGATCCCCTCGGCCTCCAGGGCCTGCGCCTCCGCCTGCATGCGGCTCATCGCCAGCTCGCGGGCGTCGTAGAGCGCCTGGGTGAACTGCTCGATCTCGACGTTGCGGCCGGTGTTGCCCAGTGCCTGGGCGATGCGCTGGTGCGCCACGTGGTAGACGCAGGAGCCCATGACCAGGTCCAGCGGGGCGTACCCGGCCCGGATGAGGGTCCAGAAGTCCTGGCCGGACAGGTCCGAGGTGAACGGCTTGCCCTTGTTGTTGAGCCAGGTCCCGGTCGGCCCGGGGTCCGCGCCGTCGGCCTTCACCGCGGTGCCGACGGCGATGAACTCGGCGATGTCCGAACCGAATTCCTTGAACTCGATGTCCAGCCGCACCCCGACGACGCCGTCCGCGCCGAGGGCGCTCGCCTCCGCCTCCATCCGGCCCATCGCCAGCTCGCGGGCGTGGTACATGGCCTGGGACAGTTTGGTCAGCTCCTGGTTCTTCGACCACCGGCCGAGCTGGATGCCGACGTGGTAGACGGAGGAGCCGAGGACCAGGCCGAGCGGGCGGAAGCCGGCCTCGCGCACCAGCAGGAACTCGTTCACCGTCAGGTCCGAGGTGAAGAGCGAGCCCTTCTCCCCCGGCCGCAGCTGCGCGAGCCGTCGCATCGCGTCCTCGGGCACGCCCTCCGCCGCGGGCCGCGCGGCTCCCCCGTCCGGTCCCTGCCCGGTTCGATCGGTCATGTCAGTGCTCGCGCTCCAGTCTCATGATGGTCAGTGGTGCGGGCCCGGCGGGCCGCCCGGAGCGGGCGTACCGGGCGATGGAGGTGCCGACGAGGACGGCTTCGGCGGCGAGGTCGCGGGAGGACCCGAACGAGGGGCACTCGGTCTCGGTCACCGTCAGCTCCGCCTCGTCCACGACCACCCCGTCGCCGCCGTTCTTCGCCGCGTCGAGGGCCAGCCGGTTCCGGGCGTCGTGGCGGGCGTGGCCGATCAGCTGGGTGTAGCCGTCGACCTCCTGGTTCGGGGCGGTCCAGCGGACCCGGCGGACGGTGCGCCAGTCGTCGTGCCGGGTGGCGATGGAGATGCCGAAGGCGAGCCCGGTGGGCACCCAGCCGCCGTGGAGGAGCTTGGCGAAGTCCTGACCGCCCAGGTGCGAGGTGAAGGGCACCCGCGGCCGGGTCCGGGAGCGGGCCCGGACGGCGGTGCCCCGCGCGGTGAACTCCACTCCCCCCGCGGGGAACTCCTCGGCCCGCAGCGTCACCCCGACGATCCCGTCGCCGCCGAGCGCGCGGCATTCGTCGACCGCCCGGGCGAGCGCCAGCCTGCGCGCCGTGTAGAGCGTGTTCACCAGCTGCGCGTAGGAGGACTCCCACCTGGAGGCCGGCGCCTTCACGCCGCCGGGGGCCGACCACGCGCCGGGGCAGCCCCAGAGGCCGGTGTACCCGAGCTGGAAGACGGCCGTGCCGAGGACCTGGCCGACCGGATCGAACCCGGCGCCCTTGACCGCCGCGAACTCCCTCGGTGCCAGCGCCGAGTCCCAGCTGCCATCGGCCCGGGACCGCGCCGTCCCGCCGGCGCCGGCCCCCGGGAGAGCGGCTTCCCCTCGCTGTGTCATCGGCCCCCGCGCCATCGACCCCTCGGCGCACCGCGCGCATCGCGTCGCCTTTCAAGCAGCTTAGGTGATCGCACAGCCGGGCGAAACGAAACGGTGATCACGGCCGCCGCGGGCCCGGGCGGTGGCGACGCCCTACCGGCGACCGTGGTCGGCGGGGCCCGGGACGAGGGGCGCGAGGACGTGCTGGGTCGGGTTGGTGACGTCGTCGTTGTCGTCGTCGGAGTCCACCGTGGTGGTGACCGAGCTCGTCACCGAGGAGATCAGCCCGAGGAGGATGAACACCACGAGCAGCAGGCGCCCGCCGCCGCTGAGGACGAGCGGGCGGGTGGCCGACGCCGGGCCGTCCGGCTCGCTGCCCGGATCGTCGCCGAACAGCCGCTTGGGGTACGCGGAGGAGAGCATCACCAGGTAGGCGGTGTAGCGCATCCGGTAGCGCAGGATCGCGGTCGTCGTCTCGTACAGCGGCTGCGGCATCCGGCCGAGGACCAGCACCACGAGCCAGCTGATGAACGACACCGTCCACCACCCCGCGTACACCACGCCCTGCACGATCGAGGCCGGGATGACCAGGACGATGCGGAACAGCACGGCGAGCCGGTTCAGTTCGCCCGGCCGCAGCCCGACCTGCACGGGGTGTTCCGGCGCCCGGAACCGGAACGGCGGGTAGCGGTCGACGGTGAGCATCAGGTACGCGGTGACGCGGGTGTCGTAGGGGAGGAACGCGGTGAGGTAGTCCGCCACGAAGCCGGGCAGCCGGCCGAGGACCAGCGCGCCGAACCAGCCGATCACGGTGACGAGGAACGCCACCACCGACAGCACCCACACCACCACGAACTGGGGGATCAGCAGCAGGGCGCGCAGCAGGACCGTCCAGCGGTTCTGCGGGCCGGGCGCCGGCATGTCCAGCACCGGGAGCCACTCGCGGCCGTCGGCAGGGGCGGGGGGAGCCTGCCACATGCTGGCCTCCACGGTCTCGGGTCGGGGGCCCGGCGGTCGGGCGGCGCGGCCGGGCGTCCTCCGAAGATCGCAGCCCGCCGCCCGGCCCGCGCGCCCTGCTGCGCCGGACGGGCGACCGGGGTTCCGGCCGCCCGCACCGGGCTCACCGCCCGCGGGATCCGGCCTCCTCCCAACTGGCGCGCCCGGCAACCGAATTCGACGGCTCCCGCCCCTTGCCAAAAGTTAGGGAAGTTTCCTAACTTACTGTCATGTCCGAGACACCACGGCACTCCCGACGCGACCTCCTCCGAGCCGGCGCGACGGGCGGCGCCGCCCTCGCCGCCGGCGGCCTCCTGCTGCCCGGCGCCGCCCTCGCCGCCCCGGCCACCCCCTCACCCCTCCCCCCGACCGTCCCCTCGCCCCGGAGCGAGCGGACCGCCGGGTCCGCGCTGCGCCCCTTCGGCCGGCACCTCGCCTACGGGGCCGACCCGTCCCGGCAGGTCGTCGTCTCCTGGCAGGTGCCGGACGCGGTGACCGCCCCCTTCGTCCGGATCGGCCCGCGGCCCGGCGAGTTCGGCGAGCCGATCGCCGCCGAGGTGCGCACCCTGGTCAGCAAGCTGTCCTGGCAGCACCCGGTCGAGGACCAGCCCCTGGTCAGGCCGACCACCGTCACCCAGTACTACCTGCACGCGCAGGTGGACCAGCTGATCCCGGACACCACCTACTACTACGTCGTCGGCCACCAGGGCCACGACCCCGCCGGCCAGGGCGCCCGGCTCGGCGACGTGGCGAGCTTCCGCACCGCACCCGCCCCCGGGCGCGGCGCCGGCTTCACCTTCACGGCCTTCGGCGACCAGGGCATCGGCTACAACGCGGCCGCCACCGGCACCCTGATCGCCGGCCTCGACCCGGCCTTCCACCTCCACATGGGCGACCTGTCGTACGCCAACGCCGGCGGCAGCGGCAAGACCGACGACGCGTACGACGCCCGCCTGTGGGACTCCTTCTTCGTGCAGAACGAACCCGTCGCCGCCCGGACCCCGTGGATGGTGGCGGTCGGCAACCACGAGATGGAGCCCTGGTACGGCGCGGACGGCTACGGCGGCGTCCGCGCCCGGTTCACGATGCCCGACAACGCCTGGGCCCAGTCCACCGGCATCTACTCCTGGCGCTACCAGAACGTCGGCCTGATCAGCCTGGACGGCAACGACGTCTGCTTCAACACCCCGGCCAACCTCGACCACACCAAGGGCAAGCAGCGGAAGTGGCTGGAGAGCCGGCTCGCCGCGCTCCGGGCCGACACCGGCATCGACTTCATCGTCGTCTACCTGCACCAGTGCACGTACTCCACCTGTCACGACAACGGCGCCGAGCTCGGCGCCCAGCAGGACTGGGCCCCGCTGTTCGACAAGTACCAGGTGGACCTGGTGCTCAGCGGCCACAACCACGTCTACGAGCGGACCGACCCGATCCGGGCCGGCAAGGCCACCCGCAAGGCCGGCTCCGGCGACACCGTCGACCCCGCGAAGGACGGCACCACGTACGTCGTCGCGGGCGGCGGTGGCGGCGGGCTCTACAAGTTCCCGGCCTCCGACACCTACCTCGGGCACGAAACCGGGAACGACAAGCCCGTGCCCATGGTGGTCTCCGACCGGAGCGGCCACGAGCAGACCGTCAAGGTCACCTGGTCCAGGGTCCGTTACACCGGGTACTGCCTGGTGGCGGTCGACGTGACGCCCGCCGCCGCGGGCAAGCCGGCCCGGATGGAGGTGCGCTCCCTCACCGAGGACGGCACGGCGGTGGACCGGCTCACCGTGCAGCGCGGCTGACCCGCCTCACCACCCGGGCGGCAAGGCGGGTCGGGCGGCTCAGGCCGGGCCGGGCGGCAAGGCGGGCCCGGCGGCTCAGGCCGGCTCGGGCGGCCAGGGCGCGTGCGCCGCGACCTGGGCGCGCAGCCCGCGCAGGGCCCGGGCCGAGGCGATGCCCACCGCTCCGACGACCCGTCCGTCGCGCACGCAGGCGGCCGCGAAGCGGTGCTCCTCCGGGCTGCCGTCGACCGGCTCGAACCGGTCGGCGGCGCCCGGGGAGCCGAAGGCCTGGACCCGCAGCCCGTACTGGTCGGTCCACAGGTACGGGACCGGCGTGTAGGCCTCCGTGGTCCCGTCCGGGCCGGCCAGCAGGTTCCGGGCGACGTGCAGGGCCTGTTCGGTGGCATTGGTGCGCTGTTCGAGGCGCCGGTGGCGGCCGGTGCGCGGATCGAACCAGCAGGCGGCGTCGCCCGCCGCCCAGACACCGGGGCCGGCGGCGCAGCGGGCGTCGCAGACCACGCCGCCGTCCAGGCCGAGGCCGCTGTCGGCGAGCCACTCGGTGGCGGGTTCGGAGCCGATGGCCGTCAGGACGGTGTCGGCCGCGAGGTCGGTGCCGTCGGCGAGCCGGACGCCGGTGGCGCGGCCGCCGCGGCTGAGGAGCCCGGTGGCCGTGCCCCGGTGGATCCGGACGCCGTGCTCGCGGTGCAGGCCGGTGAGCAGGGCGGCGGTCTCGGTGCCGAGGACGGCGGCCAGCGGGGTGTCGGTGGAGACCAGCCAGATGACCTCGGCGCCGAGTCCGACGGCGGTGGCGGCCGCCTCGGCGCCGAGCAGTCCGCCGCCGACCACCAGCAGCCGGCCGCCGGCGCGCGGGCCCTCGCACAGGTCCGCGCGCAGGGCGAGGGCGTCGGCGAGGGTGCGCAGCACGTGGGCGCCGGCCGGCGGGGTGCCGTCGCCCGGGGTGCCGGCGCCGGGCAGCCGGCGGGGGCGGACCCCGGTGGCGATGACGACGGCGTCGCAGGGCACCTCGCGGCCGTCGGCGAGGTGCACGGTGCGGGCCCGGCGGTCCAGGCGCCGGGCCCGCACCCCCAGGCGCAGGTCGAGCCGCAGCTCGTCCAGCGCCCGGGGTCCCGGAGGGTGAGGCGGTCGGGCTGCCACTGCCCGGAGAGCAGGTGCTTGGACAGCGGCGGCCGGTCGTACGGCGGCTCCTCCTCGTCCCCGACGAGGGTGAGCCGGCCGTCGTAGCCGGCCCGGCGCAGCGCTTCGGCGGTGTGCAGTCCGGCCGCGCCGGCCCCGACGACGGCGATCCGCCGGGGAGCGGTCACGCGAGATCCAGGCGGATCGCGGCGGCCGGGCAGACGGCGGCGGCGTCCTGGACGGCCTGGTGGAGGTCGGCGGGCGGCCGGGCGTCGAGCAGCAGGACGATGCCGTCCTCGTCGCGCTGGTCGAAGACCTCGGGGGCGGCGACGACGCAGTGTCCGGCTCCGCAGCACTTGTCCTGGTCGATGTGGACGAGCATGGTCTTCCCTTCGGGTCGGGGCCGGTCGGGCCCCGGGTGAACGGCGGTGGGGGTGAACGGTGGTGGGGCTGACCGGTGGTGGGCGTCGACGGCGTCGGCGCCCACCCCGGCTCACCAGGCGATCGGCAGCTCGTGGACGCCGTAGACGAGCATCTCGTTACGGAAGCGGACCTCCTCGAACGGGACGGCCAGCCGCAGCCCGGGCAGTCGGCGCAGCACGGTGTCGAGGGCGATCTGGAGCTCCAGCCGGGCGAGCGGCTGGCCGAGGCACTGGTGGACGCCGAAGCCGAAGGCCAGGTGGCGGCGGGCGTCGCGGGTCACGTCGAGTTCGTCGCCGTCCGGGAACTCCGCGGCGTCGCGGTTGGCGGTGTTGATCATGCAGATGACGCCCTCACCGGCCCGGATCCGCACGCCGCCGAGCTCGACGTCCTCGGTGGCGACCCGGGTCAGGCCGGAGTGCACGATGGTGAGGTAGCGCAGCAGTTCCTCGACCGCGCCGGTGACGGACTCCGGGTGGCGGCGCAGGTGGTCGAGCTGGTCGGGGTTGCGCAGCAGGGCCAGCACGGACATCGCGGTCATGTTCGCGGTGGTCTCGTGCCCGGCCACCAGCAGCAGCCGGGCCATCACGCCGATCTCCGCGGTGTCCAGCTCGCCGCGGGCCACCAGGCGGCTGAGGATGCCGTCGTCGGGTTCGGCGCGCTTGGAGTCGGTGAGCGCGTACAGGTAGTCGCCGAGCCGCTGCTGCGCGGCGGCGACCTCCTCGGCCGTGGAGTCGCGGTGCAGCAGGACGCGGCTGCACTCCTGGAAGAAGTCGTGGTCCCGGTAGGGGACGCCGAGCAGCAGGCAGATGACCAGGGAGGGCAGCGGCAGGGCGAACTCGCGGACCAGGTCGGCGCCGGTGCGTCCGGTGGTCATCCGGTCGAGCAGGTCGTCGGCGATGCGCTGGATCTCGGGGCGCAGCGCCTCGACCTTCTTGATCATGAACTCGCCGGTGAGCATCCGGCGCAGCCGGGCGTGCTCGGGGTCGTCCATCCGGATGAAGGTGGGCCGGCCGGCGCTCAGCTGCCGGGCGCCGGCGCTGATGAAGGGGAAGCCGGGGCGGGCGGAGTCGGAGCTGAAGCGGGGGTCGGACAGGACGGCCTTGACGTCCTCGTGGCGGGTGACCAGCCAGCTGGGGGCGCCGTCCCACAGGGAGACGCGGCTGATCGGTTCGTCCTGCTGCGCCTGCCGGTAGACGGGCGGCGGGGCGAACGGGCAGGCACCGCGGGCGGCGGGGTGGGTGAAGCGCGGGGTCTGTGCGGCTGTGGCCATCAGGGGGCTCCCTTCTAGGAGCGGGGTTGCCGGTGGGGGACCGGGGCCATTACGTGCCCTAAGCAACTAACTCACCGTCACGCTAACTCGCGTTCCGTCGCGACGAAAGGGCCCGTCCGAGGGCGAACGAATCTGTCCGAAATCCGGTCAGATGTCACCGCCACCGCCGACACCCGTACCGGCTCGCTACAGTTCCCCCCATGCCGGAGCCCGAAGACCCCCTCGACGAGCGGACCACCGCCTCGGACCTGGAAGACGTCCTGGCGACACTGGCCTATCTCCTGACACGTTCACAGCACCACGAGCGCCAGATGGCCCGGGCCGGCATCACCGCCGCCCGCTCGGACGTCTACCTGCTGCGCGCGCTCGCCGAGGCCGAGGGCGCCAGCCGGGTCGGCGACCTGGCCGACCGGCTGATGGTCAAGCCCTCCCACGTCACCCGGCAGATCGACCGCCTCCAGGGCCAGAAACTGGTGGAGCGCGCCCAGGACGCCACCGACCGGCGGGCCCGCCAGGTCGAACTCACCGGCGAGGGACGGGCGGTGCTCGACCGACTGAAACAGGCCAACCTCATCGGACTGGCCGACGCGCTGGACAGCGTCCCGGCCGCGGACGTCGCCGCCACCGTCAGCGTGCTGCGCCACCTGGTGGACCGCTACGTGCAGCGGGTACGCACCGGGATGCTGTCCGAGGACCTCTCCGGGGCGGACGAGGGGTGCTGACGGTCCGTCATCCCGCTGCGGCCGGGACCGCGGCGGGCTCGTGCGGGCTGAAGGTGCGCCGGTAGGCCGCCGGGGAGACCCCGAAGGCCGTCCTCATGTGCGCGCGCAGCGAGTTCGCGGAGCCGAAACCGGCCCGGTGGGCGACCAGGTCGATCGACAGGTCCGTGGTCTCCAGCAACTGCTTGGCCAGTTCGAGGCGTTGCGCGGTGAGCCACTGCACCGGGGTCATCCCCGCCTCGTCCCGGAAGCGCCGGGTGAACGAGCGCAGGCTCATCCGGGCGTGCTCGGCGAGCCGGGTGAGCGGCAGCTCCTCGCCGAGGTGCTCCAGGGCCCAGGCGCGGGTGGCCGTGGTGCTGGCGACCGTCGGCTCGGGGACCGGACGGTCGATGTACTGGGCCTGCCCGCCGTCCCGCCAGGGCGGCACGACGCACATCCGGGCGGTCCGGTTGGCGACCGCCGCGCCGTGGTCCCGGCGGATCACGTGCAGGCAGAGGTCGACGCCGGCGGCCACCCCGGCGGAGGTCAGCACGTCGCCGTCGTCGACGAACAGGACCTCCTCGTCGAGCTTGACCGCGGGGTAGGCCCGGCGGAACTCCGGGGCCAGGTTCCAGTGCGTGGTGGCCGGCCGGCCGTCGAGCAGCCCGGCCGCGGCGAGCACGTAGGAGCCGGAGCAGATGGACACCAGCCGGGTGCCGGGCCGGATGCCGGCGATGGCCGCCTCGACCTCGGCGGGCAGCGGCCCGCCCTCGGCCAGCTCGGGCATGGCGTGCGTGGGCGGGACGATCACGGTGTCCGCCGTGGCCAGCGCCTCGGGACCGGCCGCCGGCTGCACGGTGAAGCCGGCGTCGCTGAGGACGGGGGCGCCGTCGGCGGTGCAGACCACCACCTCGTAGAGCGGGCGGCCCCCGGCGTCCAGCGCACTGCCGAAGACCCGGGAGGGGATGCCGAGCTCGAAGGGCGGCACACCGGGCAGTGCGAGCACCGCGATCCGGTGGCGCCGGGGGTGCGCCCCGTCCGTCCGCCCCGTCCACGGCGACCGCCCGGTCCGCTTCGCCTGCTTCGTCCCTGCCGCTCCCATGGCCAGATCCTGTCACATAGTGGCCGGACGGCCAACACCGCGAAGGGCCGGGGTCCCGGATCGTTGACCACGTCGCCGAGCCGCCCGGGCCACCCCGGGCGGCGCACGGAACGCGACGAAGAACCGCGAAGAACGACGAAGAACGAGGCAGGACAGCATGCGAGCAGTGGTCGTGGAGCAGTGGGGCGGGCCGGAGAACCTGGTCGAGCGCGAGGTCGAGCGCCCCGAGCCGGGGCTCAACGAGGTCCTGGTGCGGGTGCACGCGGCCGGTGTGAACCCGGTCGACTGGAAGACCCGGGCCGGCGGCGCCCTCATCGAGTGGGGCGACGTACCGGCGGTCGGCTGGGACGTCTCCGGCACGGTCGAGGCCGTCGGACCCGGCGTCGGCCTGTTCCGCCCCGGCGACGAGGTCTTCGGGATGCCGCTGTTCCCGCGCCAGGCGGGCGGCTACGCCGAGTACGTGGTGGCACCGGCCCGCCACCTCGCCCGCAAGCCCGCCGGCCTGACCCACGTCGAGGCCGCGGCACTGCCCCTGGCCGCGCTCACCGCCTGGCAGGCCCTGGTCGACACGGCGGACCTGCGCCCCGGCGAGCGCGTCCTGGTGCACGCGGCCGCCGGCGGCGTCGGCCACCTCGCGGTGCAGATCGCCAAGGCCCGCGGCGCGTACGTCATCGGCACCGCCAGCGCCGGCAAGCACGACCTGCTGCGCGAACTCGGCGCCGACGAGGTGATCGACTACCGGAGCGTCCGGTTCGAGGACGCCGTCGCCGACGTCGACGTGGTCCTGGACGGCCTCGGCGGCGAGACGGCCGAACGCTCCCTGCGGGTCCTCCGGCCCGGCGGCCACCTGATCACCCTGCCCGGACCGGACGACGTCCCCGCCGCCCCCGCCGGGGTGCGCGCCCTCTGGGTCCTGGTCGAGCCGGACCACCTCGGCCTGCGCGAGATCGCCGCCCTGGCCGACCGCGGCGCCCTGCGGCCCGTCGTGGAGACGGTCCTGCCCCTGTCCCAGGCCGCCAGGGCCCATGAGCTCGGCGAGCGGGGCCGCACCACCGGCAAGATCGTTCTCGCGGTCGCCTGACCGCTCCGCTCGCCATCGAACGCACGGGCCGTCTGGGCACGTGCGTTCCCTTCCCGGGGGCGGGTGTTCACCGGGGACGGGGGTTTGCGGCGCAGCACGCGGCGGCGGTGGCGCCCGCGGCCGGATCATCTGGGGATGGACCATGTCGCGGGTCCGCACCCGCCGCCGTTCCCGCCGCTCCCGTTCCCGTTGATCCCGGTACTGCCGATCCCGGTACTGCCGATCCCGGTCCCGCTGCCGCCCCGGCCGCCGCACGTCCATCCGCCGGCGCCGCCGCCCCGGCCGCAACCGCCGCCGACCGACTGCGCCTCCACCTCTCCGGCTCCCCCGTCCCCGTCTCCCGTCCACCCCTCGCCCTCGCACTCCGCACCGCCGCATCGGGAGCCGACCGCGACGGCCCCCGCGCCACCTCCGACACCGAGCCCGACGTCGGCCCACGAGGGGGCGCGGCCGACCGTCTCCCGCCCGGCCGCAGCGCCCACCACGGCGAGCCCCGCCCCGGAGGCCGCCCGCCCCGCCGAACCGGCTCCCACACCGACGGCCAGTGCGACCACCACGGCCACCACGACGACCTCGGCCGTCGCCGCGCCGCCGCCCGACGGACCCGGCGGGCCCACCGTGCCGGCCATCGCGCCCTCCGTCTGGGCCACCGTCGTCGTCCTCACCGTCCTGCTGCCGGCCGCGCTCGCCGCGGTCGTCGGCCACCACCGCGCGCCCCTCAGGAGCCGCCGTTGAACCCCGGACCGCTGATCGCCGCCGTCGCCGCCGCCCTCCTGGCCACCGGGGCCCTCGCCGTCGCCCACCGGCTGCGCCCGCACTCCCCCGAGGACGAGCCCCCACCCGAACCGCACGCCACCCTCGCCAGCATCGGTTCCGGGCTCCTCTCCGGC
This sequence comes from Kitasatospora sp. Ki12, assembly GCF_054601375.1. Taxonomy (NCBI): domain Bacteria; kingdom Bacillati; phylum Actinomycetota; class Actinomycetes; order Kitasatosporales; family Streptomycetaceae; genus Kitasatospora; species Kitasatospora sp. Ki12. The sequence goes on from NZ_BAAIHT010000003.1 coordinate 572,146, forward strand.
TTCACCCTGCTCACCGGCTTCCTGATCGCCACCGGCTGGGCCGCCCGCAGCACCGGCATCACCCCACCGGGCGGCCTGTACGCCGCCGACCTCGCGGCGGGCGGAGCCGTCCTGCTCTACCCGGCCCTGGCCGGACTGCCGTTCACCCCCCGGTACGTGACGGCGGTCTGCCTCTTCGGCCTGCTGGTCGGCTACACGATGGCGCTGGCCCTCCAACTCCGCCCCTGACCTGGCCGCACGGCCGACCGGGCCGTCCGCAGGCCGTTGGCGTTCGGCACGAAGATCGGGAAGACTCACGCCCATGGTCTCGGTATTGCAGAACGTGGCGATCGACTGTACGGACGCCTATGAGCTGGCCCTGTTCTGGAGCAAGGTGACCGGTCGTCCGCTGCACCCGGAGGACCGGCCCGGCTCCCGGGCGACGGAGGTGCAGCTGACGGAGGGCCCGGTTCTGTACTTCAACCAGGTGCCGGAGGGCAAGACGGTCAAGAACCGGATCCACCTCTGCCTGCGCCCCGAGGACTCCCGCGACCAGGAGGTCGACCGGCTGCTCGCCCTGGGCGCCACCCTGCTCAACGACCTGCGGAATCCCGACGGTTCGGGCTGGGCGGTCCTCGCCGACCCCGAGGGCAACGAGTTCTGCGTCCTGCGCAGCGAGTCCGAGCGGGCCGCCACGCCGTCCTGACGCGGGGACGGCGGGCGGCCGGGGTGGCCGAGGTGACCCGGCCGGTCAGGGCTTGGCGGGCGGCGGGTCCTGGACGCGTCCCTGGAGCGCCTTGGACAGGTCCGCGACGCAGGCCGCGAGCTGCCCGGTCGTCAGCTGCCCCGGGTCGCCGCCGCACCCGCCCGCCGGCGCGGTCGGTGTGGCGGGCGCAGGTGTGGCCGGCGCAGGTGTCGCGGGGGCGGGCTGTCCGCCGCCCGGCGCCGTGATGTCCCCGTTCAGCGACACCAGGTTGGGCGTCACCGTGGCGTCGCCCGACAGGTCGATGTAGTCCTGGGTCTGCCCGTTGAAGTCGACGAAGCCGCGCCACATGTCCCGGCCGAACGGGACGATCTCCTGCAGCGCGCCGCCCGGCCCGGCGCTGATGGTGATCGCGGTCCGCTGCGCCATGTACGACACCATCCGGCTGGCCAGCACGTCCAGGTTCACCGACGGGCTGTCGTCGCCGCGCACGTACACGTGCAGGTCGTTGAGGCCGCCGCCGGTCCGGTCGGCCTGGAGGACGGCGAACGCCACCACCAGTTGCGAGGAGCTCTCCCGCGGCACCAGCGGCGTCACGTAGTACAGGTGGCCGTCCTCCTTGGAGCGCAGCAGGAACTCGCCCGGGTTGCCCGCGTTGGTGGCCGCCGAGGTGTGGGAGTAGCCGAAGCCGCGGTCGTCCTTGGCGCCGCGGCCGCCGAGCCACTGGACCTCGTGGATCTGCGCCCGGACCACCGAGGCCGGGTACACCGCGCCGGGCAGTGCGCCCGGTTCCACCTCCGCCCGGTAGGTGGTGTCCGGGCGTCCGTCCGGCGAGCCGCGCAGGACCAGGACCCCGGCCGGCTCCAGGACGGTGCGCTGGCGCCAGCCGGTCTGCTGGGCCACCGAGATCACCACCACCGGCCGGGCGGTGCGGGGGTCGGCGCCGTCGCAGTAGCCCCAGATGTCCTGGTCGCTGTAGACGAGGTCGGGGAACCGTTCGGAGAGCAGGTTGCGCAGGCTGACGGCCCCGGATCCGGAGAAGGCCCGGCCGAACGCGTGGTCGCCGCGGAACGCGCAGGTGGCCACGGAGTTCGAGCGGCCGTCCCAGACCGCGACGCCCTCCATCGGCTGCTCGCCGGAGCCGTCCAGGACGGCCGTCCACACCCCGCCGCCCTGCGAGGCGTCGGGCAGGTAGTGCAGGCTGTGCCCCATCAGGTGGACCCCGGAGGTGAGGCCCGCGCTGTCGGTGAGCGCCTTGGTGGCCGCCGCGTAGGAGGCGGTGCGGGCCTCGAAGTCGAAGTCCGGCATCGGTTCGGTCTTGACGCAGGCCGGTACGTCCGCGGTGCCCACCAGGTCGCAGCGGCGGCCGTCGCCGGCACGGGTGTGCTCGGTCACGGGCAGCACCGAACGCGGTGTGCCCGCCCCGCCGGCGGGGATGTCGAGCACGGTCGCCGCCGCGTAGTAGCGGCCCGCGTCCTTGTCGTCGTCCCACAGCCCGGTGCCGACCCGCACCAGCGAGCCGACCACGGCCAGCACCGTCAGCGTCAGCGTCAGGCGCACCCGCCACCCGCCGAACCCCGCGCCGGACTCCTGCGCCACGTACCCGAACGCGCCGACCGTGCCGCACAGCCCGACCGCGACCCAGACCCAGAACAGCGGCGTCGCGTCGAGCACGGAGCCGTGCGGGAACAACTCCTGCTGGAGCAGCAGCACATAGCTCTGGTCCTGCTGCCCGAACCCGCCGAACACCAGGTGCTTGACCAGCCACACCAGCACCGCGACCAGCGGCATCCACAGCCACCAGACGGCCAGCGCCACCGCCCCGCGCCGCAGCGCACCCCGACGGACCGCACGATCGGCCACACGCCCCCCTCTCCGGACCCCGCCCGCTCCCCCGCCCCCGGGCCGCTCGCCCGACGCGAACCTCCGATGCTACGCGCCGCACGGCCGCGCCCACCGGGAAACCGAACCGACAACTCCGGCTTCTCCGAAGGTTCTTGCGCCGCGAGGAGCCGTCCCGCTCCCCTCCTCCGCGCGGAACCGGGCGGAGCCCATCCGGAATCCTTCGGCAAGAATCCACCCTTTGTCCCGACGACGATCGCGGCGGCCACGGGTCACACCGAGGGGTCCAACCACGTCTCGACCGACGCCCATACCTGCCCCAGATTCCCGGTGTGAAGCATCTCCAGGTGCGTACACGCGAGTCGGGTCTCGGTGATCTCACCCGAGACGTACGGCGTCCATCGCTGGACGGTCTCTGTCTCCGGCGGACGCCCCTCCATTGCGGCCACCAACAGTGCGTCGCCGTCGAAACGTCCGGGCCGGTGCTCGTCCTGCAACCTGGCGTTGTTCCGGAACACGCGGACGAGCAGGCCGAGCTCATCCTCCGAGATGGCACCGAGGACGCGTCCGGACTCCCGGCGAATGCGCTCGGTCAGGCGTGTGAGGCCTTCATCCCGTCCGTCGCCCTCCGCCGTCTGGAACGAGACAGCCTCGGGGCTCTCCTCGGTTTCCTCCCCGCCATCGTCGGCGGCGTGGGCCGCAGGGTACGCGTCCAGTATGACCAGGGCACCGACCTTTTCGCCGGCTTCCTGCAGTTGCACGGCGATCTCCTGAACGACAACGCCACCGAACGACCAGCCGAGCAGGTGATACGGGCCCGACGGCTGGACAGCGCGGATCTGCTGCAGGTAGTCCGCCGCCATCTCGGAGACGGAGCCCGCGAGTTCACCCGTCCCGTCGATGCCGCGAGCCTGAAGACCGTACAGCGGGACGTCCTTGGGCACGTGACGCGCCAGCGGCATGTACGGCCAACTCAGCCCACCACCCGGGTGTGCGCAGAAGAACGGCGGCCTATCACCTGTCGTCCGGATCGGCAGCACGACGCCGAGCGCGTCGTCGACCGAGGAGAGACTCATCCGCTCCATCAGCCCGCGGACCGTCGGTGCCGCGAGTACGCTCCGCACCGACACCGACACTCCTCGGGCCCTCAGGCGCTCCACCAGCGAGAGCGCGAGCAGCGAGTGCCCGCCCAGCCGGAAGAAGTCGTCGTCGACGCCCACACTCTCCAGTGAGAGCACCTCGGCGAAGGTCTCGCACATGAGGCTCTGGAGCGCGGTGGCGGACTCCCCCTCGACTGCCTCGCTCGCCCCAGTGGTGTGACCGGGCAGCGGAAGGGCCGCGCGGTCCAGCTTGCCGTTGACGGTGATCGGCAGTCCCTCGGGCAGCACCACCAGCGCCGATGGCATCAGGTACCGGGGCAGCCGTTCCTCCACGAACAGCCGAACGGAGTCGGACAGCTCACCTGGTTCCGCCTCACGATCGGCCGGCACCACATAGGCCACGAGACGCTTCTCGCCCGGCTGGTCCTCACGAACCACCACCGCCGTCTCCCGCACAGCCGGGTGGGCCGCGAGCACCGTCCGTACTTCGCCCGGCTCGATCCGGAACCCGCGGATCTTCACCTGGTCGTCCGCACGGCCCGCGAACACCAACTGTCCATCCGTCGTCCAGCGGGCCCGGTCACCGGTGCGGTACATCCGCTCGCCCGGCCCATCGAACGGGCAGGCCACGAACCGCTCGGCGGTCAGCCCCGCCCGCCCGACGTAGCCGCGCGCCAAGCCGGCGCCGGACACGTACAGCTCACCCACTACTCCTTCGGGCACCGGTCGCAGGCGTTCGTCCAGAACGTATACCCGGGTGTTCAGCACCGGCGCGCCAATCGCCACCTCCGTGGCCTCGGGCCGCCAGCGCCAGAGCGTCGCGTCGACCGTGGTCTCGGTCGGCCCGTAGGAGTTGAACATCGGACGGTCCTGCGCCCAGCGCGCCATCAGGTTCGGCGGGCAGGCCTCGCCCGCCACGATCAGTACCGTCCCGGGGGCGATCGATCCCTCGGGGAGAGTGGCCAGCACCGCGGGCGGCAGCGTCGCGTGGGTGACGTCCTGCTCGGCCAGGATGCCGGTGAGGTCCGTGCCGAACCTCCGCTCGGCCGGAACCACCACGAGCGCCGCCCCGAGCAGCAGGGCCATGCACCACTCCCAGCCGAAGGTGTCGAAGCTCGCCGAGGCGAACTGCGCCACCCGGTCCCCGGGCCCGACCCCCAGCCAGCGCGCGTGCCCCTCGATCAGGCTGGCGACGCCCGCGTGCGAGACGGCGACACCCTTCGGCCGACCGGTCGAACCCGAGGTGTAGATCACGTACGCGGGGTGCTGCAGCCTCAGCGGCGCCAGTCGGTCGGCGTCGGACAGTGCGGCCGGACTCAGCGCGGCGAGGTCCGCCACCATCGCCGGATCGTCGAGCAGGACGACGCGGACGACATCCGACTGCGGCGGCAGGCCGACCGCCGTCGCCGAGGACGCCAGCACCGTCACCGCACCCGAGTCCGCCAGCATGTAGGCGATCCGCTCCGCCGGGTACTCCGGGTCGAGCGGGAGATACGCCCCACCAGCCTTGACCACCGCGAGCAACGCGACCATCAGGTCGGCTCCACGCTCCAGGGAGACGGCGACCAGCGACTCCGGCCCGACACCACGACTCACCAGCCACCGGGCCAGCCGATTCGCCCGTGCGTCCAACTCCCCGTAGCTGAGCTCGACGTCCTCGCACACGACCGCGGGTGCCCCGGGTTCGCGGGCGACGTGCGCCGCGAACAGCTCCGGCATGGTCGTCTGCGGAACGACGGACGCCGTGTCGTTCCACTCGGCGAGCAGCCGATGAGAGATCGCACCGTCGAGAACGTCCACCTCATTCAGCGGACGGTCCACACCGTCCTCCACAGCAGCCTCCAGCGCCGGAACCAGACCCTCGATCGCGGCACCCAGCAAACGGCCCACGCCCTGGGCGTCGATCGGCGCCACCGCGTCCACGGTCAAGCCGAAGCCGCCGCCGACACCGTCACCGACATCCTCGATCGACACGGAGAGCGGGTAGTTGGTCCGCTCCCGGGTGAAGACCGTCCGGATCTCGCCGGACGGACGCTCGGCATCAGCGATGGGAGAAGGTCCGGCCGCATTGTGGCGGTAGTTGAAGATGGAGGTGAACAGCGGGGCCGTCCCGGACAGGCCACTGGCCTGCTGCGCCACGGCCAGCGGCGCGTGCTCGTGGACCAGCAGCTCGGCCAGCTGACGGCGCACACCGCCCAGCGACTCCAGTACGCCGGTGCCGTCCACCTTCACCCGCACCGGCAGCGTGTTGATGAACAGACCGGCAACCCGGTCCGCGCCGGCGCCGGCGTTCATCCGGCCGAACAGCACCGTGCCGAACACCACATCGTCACGCCCGGAGAGCGTGGCCAGCACGCGGGCCCACGCCAGGTGCATCACCGTCGCCGGGCTCACCCCGACCGCACGAGCCACGAGCCGCAACCGGGCAGAGAGGTCGTCCGTCAGCCAGACCGACTCACGGACCACCCCGACGCCGTCGCCGTACACATCCACCATGCCGTACGGGGCCGTGGTCTCCTCCACATCACCCAGCAGCTCACGGAAGTACCGCTCGTGCTCCTCCCGCGGCACGCCGAGGCGGGCCTGGGCAACGAAGTCCCGGAACGGCAGCGGCTCCGGCAGCTCGTCACCACGCCCGGCCAGGAACGCCCGCACCTCACCCAGCACCACGTCCATGCCGGTGTGGTCCATCACGAGGTGGTGCATCCGCACCAGCGCCAGCCAACCGGCACCGTCCGGCTCGGCGGCGACGTGGAGGTCAAGCAGCGGGGCCCGTCCCAGGTCCATCAACGAGCCCACCACCGCCAGCAGTTGCTCCACCGGATCCGCGCCGGACGCCTCAAGCGCCACCTCGGTCACCGGCAGCACCGCACGCCGCCACACCACCTGCACCGGCTCCGGCAGCTCTTCCCACACGATGGCGGTGCGGTAGATGTCGTGCCGGTCCACCACCCGCTGCAACGCACCCAGGAACGCGTCCAGCGTCGCGCGCGAGTCGAACCGCATCACCCGCGGCGCCACGTACGCGTCGTCACCACCCTCCGCCATCACATGGTGGAACAGCAGACCCTCCTGCAACGGCGCCAGCGGGTAGACGTCCGCGATGTTCGCGGCGCCGCCGTCCACCGCCGCGACGATCCGCCCGATCGCGGCCTCGTCGAGATCCACCAGCGGCAGCATCTCCGGCGTGATGCGCTCGGCGCCCTCAGGAATCAGGTTCGCCGGCACCACCACAGACTCCGCACCCGCCACCGCCGCCAGCCCGGCCGGCGTCGGCGACTGGAACAACGCCCGCACCGACACCGCCACACCACGCGACCGCAACCACTCCACCAGACGGACCGCGAGCAGCGAATGCCCACCGAGAGTGAAGAAGTCGTCATCCACACCGACACCTTCGAGACCGAGGACCTCGGCGAAGCCCACGCACAGAAGCTCCTCCCTGACACTCGACGGCCCGCGACCACCGACGCCCACCCCGTAGTCCGGAACCGGCAGGGCCTTGCGGTCGAGCTTGCCGTTCACCGTCAACGGGATCACGCCGAGAGCGACGACGGCGGTGGGCACCATGTACTCGGGCAGCCGGGACGCCACGAACTCACGCACACCGTCGTGCAGTTCGTCGCCTTCGGCGGGAACGACGTAGGCGACCAGGCGCTTGTCACCCGGCACGTCCTCCCGCGCCACCACCACCGCCTGCGCCACCCCCGGGCACCGCGCGACAACGGCCTGGACCTCACCCAGCTCGATCCGGAAACCCCGGACCTTCACCTGCTCATCCGCCCGACCCGCGAACTCCAACACCCCGTCCGCGGCCCACCGCACCCGATCCCCCGTCCGATACATCCGCTCACCCGAAACACCGAACGGACACGCCACGAACCGCTCCCCGGTCAGACCCGGACGACCCACATACCCACGCGCCAACTGCACGCCCGCCACATACAGCTCACCCACCACACCCACCGGCACCGGCATCAACCGGTCATCCAGCACGAACACCGGGTGTTCGCCACCGGCGACCCGAACGGCACCACACCCCCACGCCCCGGATCCACCACACCCCGCGCCACCATCACCGTCGCCTCGGTCGGCCCATAGGTGTTCACCAACCGACGACCCGCCGACCACACCCCCGCCGCCGGACACCGATCGCCTCCGCCCCCACCACCAACGTCTCCACCGACGCCAGATCCCGCGGCGACAACACCCCCAACAGCGACGGCACCACACTCGCCACCCGCACGTCCTCACCCGCCACCAACGCCCTCAACAACGCCGGCTCCGCACGCTCGGCCGCACCCGCCACCACCAGACGCCCACCCGAACACAACGCCACCACCACATCCAGCACCGACGCATCGAAACTGAACGAAGCGAACTGCAACACCCCCACCCCCGGCCCCGCCCCGAACACCGGAACAAACACCGACACCGCATTCACCAACGACCCATGCGACACCACCACACCCTTCGGACGCCCCGTCGAACCCGACGTGAAAATCACATACGCCGCATTCGACCCCGACACCCGAACCCGGGACCCGACCCCGGCAACCCCTCCAACTCCGCACACGTAACGGCATCATCAAGCACCACCAACGGCACACCATCACCAACCAGCGACGCCGTCTCCCCGACCGTCAGCACACACACCGCACCCGCATCCGCCAACGTGACCGCGACCCGCTCCGCCGGATACCCCGGATCCACCGGCACATACGCCCCACCGGCCTTCCACACCCCCACAATCCCGACAACCATCTCCACACCACGCGGCAGACACAACCCCACCACCGACTCCGGCCCCACACCCCGACCGACCAACAACCACGCCAACCGACTCGCCCGCGCATCCAACTCCGCAAACGACAGCCCGACGCCCTCGAACACCACAGCAGTCGCATCCGGCGTCCGCTCCACCTGCGCCGCGAACAACTCCAACACCGTGCCGGCAGACACCTCCACCGCCGTGTCGTTCCACGCCGTCAGAACACGACGACGCTCAACGGCGCCCAGCACGTCCACCGCACTCAACCGCACCGACGGATCCGCCGCCACAGCCCCCAGCACCCGCACCAACCGACCCGCGATCCGCTCCACCGACACCCGGTCGAACAGATCCGCCGCACCGATCACCACCACACCCAGACCAGCCGGACGCCCCTCCGCATCGAACACCTCCCCCAAACTCACATCCAGATCAAACTTCGCCACCACCTCAGGTGCAAGGACGTGCCGGCGGCGCCGCTGCACGTCGGAGAGGGCGAGCCCGCGCGTGGCGTTGGTCCAGTGAGCATGACCTGGAAGAGCGGGTGCCGGGCCGGCGACCGCTCCGGGGCGAGCTCCTCTACGAGGCGCTCGAACGGCACGTCCTGGTGCCCGAAGCCGCCAATGTGGTGTCCCGACCGCTCCAGCACGGAAGGTCGGGTCGCCGGACAGGTCGGTGCGCTGGACCAGGGTGTTGACGAAGAAGCCGACCAGATCGTCCAGAGCGATCGCGGTCCGGCCCGCAGTGGTCGCGCCGATCGGGATGTCGGTGCCGGCACCCAGCCTGGAGAGCAGAACGGCCAGCGCAGCCGTCGCCACCATGAACAACGTCGCGCCCTGCTCCCTGCCCAGCCGGACCAAGCCCGCATGGACCTCCCCCGGGACGGAAAGCTCCACCGAGTACCCACGGTAACCGGCAACCGCCGGACGCACCCGATCGACCGGAAGATCCAGCTCCTCCGGCGCACCGGAACACACACCCCGCCAGTAAGCGAGTTGCCGAGACATCACGCTCTGCGGGTCCTCGTCCGAGCCGAGGACCTCACGCTGCCACAGCGCGTAGTCCGCATACTGAACCGGCAGCGGCTCCCACTCCGGCGCCCGACCCTGACGCCGGGCCGTGTACGCCGCCGTCAGGTCTCGCGCCAGTGGAGCGGTCGACCAACCGTCCGCGGCGATGTGGTGCATCACCACGACCAGCGTGTGCTGGTCCGAGTCGGTGGTGAACATCCAAGCCCGAATAGGGACTTCGGAGGACAGGTCGAAAACGTGGCGCTTCGCTTCGGCCACTGCATCCGGGAGCTCCGCCGCGGCGACCCGCGTCGCCCGGAACACGAAGCCGGCCCTCTCCACCGGCAGAACACGCTGGTACGGCTCGCCGCCGTCGGCGACCGGATACACCGTCCGCAGCACCTCGTGCCGACCGATCACGTCGAGCAGCGCCGCGCCCAGCGCGTCGGTGTCGAGTTCACCGGAGAGCGGCAGCACAAGCGGGATGTTGTACGTCGAGCTCGGGCCCTCCAGTTGGCCCAGGAACCACAACCGACGCTGCGCAAACGACAACGGCACCATCAGGACTCCTCCTGTCGACGCATCGGCCGCAACGCCGGCCTAGCTGTTTCCTTGCTTCCGGACCCGAGGTCCGCGATCTCCAGGGCCAGTCGGGCCGCGGTCGGGGCCTGGAACACCGTCTTCACCGGTACCTCGACGCCGAGCTGTGCGCGCAACAGGCTGGTGAGCCTGACCGCAAGCAGGGAGTGGCCACCGAGGGCGAAGAAGTCGTCCTCCACGCCGACCGTCTCCAGGTTCAGTACCTCCGCGAACGCCGCACAGAGCGCCCGCTCATGCTCGTTGGCAGGTTCCCGTCCGACGCCGACCGAGACCCCGTAGTCGGGGGCGGGCAGGGCCTTGCGGTCGAGCTTGCCGTTGACCGTCAACGGGATCACGTCCAACGTGACCACAGCCGCGGGAACCATGTACTCCGGCAGCCGCAGCGCAACGAACTCCCGCACAGCATCCGACAGTTCACCCTCGGCCTCCGGGACGACGTAGGCGACCAGGCGCCTGTCGCCCGGCACGTCCTCCCGCACCACGACCGCGGCCTGAGCCACACCCGGATGATCCTGGACAACGGCCCGGACCTCGCCCGGCTCGATCCGGAAACCCCGGACCTTCACCTGCTCGTCCGCCCGACCCGCGAACTCCAGCCGACCGTCATGCGTCCACCGCACCCGGTCACCCGTCCGATACATCCGCTCACCAGGAACACCGAACGGACACGCCACGAACCGCTCCCCGGTCAGAGCGGCCCGACCGATGTAGCCACGCGCCACCCCGGGCCCGGCCACATACAGCTCACCCGCGACACCCGCCGGCACCGGACGCAACGTATCGTCCAGCACCCACACCCGGGCGTTCACGATCGGCCCGCCGATCGACGGCACCTCACCCGCCGACAGCGGCGCACTCATCGTCGCGCACACCGTCGTCTCCGTCGGCCCGTACGCGTTGACCAGCCGCCGCCCCGGCGCCCACCGCTCCACCAGCTCCGCACCCAGCGCCTCACCCGCCGACACCACCGTCGACAACGACGGCACGCTCACCGGATCCAGCACCCCCAGCACCGCCGGCGGCAACGTCGCAACCGTCACACCATGACGCGCCACCACTCCACCAACGACGGCCCCGGCAACAACTCCCCCGCCCCCGCCACCACCAACCGAGCACCCGAACACAGCGCCATCACGAGTTCCAGCTCGCCGCGTCGAAACCCGGCGAGGCGAACTGCAGCACCCGGCTGCGCTCGTCGACGCCGAGGTGGCGGGCCTGCGCCGCCACGAGGGCGGCGATACCGGCGTGGGTGACGGCCACGCCCTTCGGACGGCCGGTCGAACCGGAGGTGTAGATCACGTACGCGAGGTGCGCGGGCAACGGACCCGACACCACCGGACCGTCCTCCAGCACCGCCAACCGCGCCCCGGTCGACCGCTCGTCGAGCACCACCACCGGCACACCGATCAGCACCGGGACGAAGTCCTCGCACGCCTCCGACGTCAGCACACACGTCGCCCGCGAGTCCCGCAGCATGAACGAGATCCGCTCCGCCGGATACTGCGGATCCACCGGCAGATACGCCCCACCGGCCTTCACCACCGCCAACAGCGCCACCACCAGGTCGACACCACGCTCAAGACAGACCGCGACCACCGACTCCGGACCCACACCCTGCGCCACCAACAGCCGCGCCAACCGGTTCGCCCGCGCATCCAACTCCGCATACGACAGCTCGACGCCCTCGCCCGCCACCGCCACCGCCCCCGGCGCCCGCGCCACCCGCGCAGCGAACAACTCCGGCACCGTCGCGACCGGCACCTCCACCGCCGTGTCAATCCACTCGCCGAGAATCCGCCCCCGCTCCTCGGCCTCCAGCACATCCACCGCACTCAACCGCACCGACGGCTCCGCCACCAACGAGGCGACCAACCGCACCCAACGGGCAGCGATCCGCTCCACCGACACCCGATCGAACAGATCCGCCGCACCGATAACGACGCCGTGGATACCGGCCGGAATCCCCGTCGCGCCTGGTCCTCGCCGACGTGAACATCAGTCGGCGTCGCCCGGGAGTTGCCCGCGGTCTGCACCACGGAGTCCACGCCGGGCATCGCAGCTCGCGCGGTGGTTCTGCAGGGTGAGTCGACCTGGAACAGCGGGTTCCGGGCGAGCGACCGGGACGGCGAGCTCCTCCACGAGGCGCTCGAACGGCACGTCCTGGTGCTCGAAGCCGCCAGGGACGCCTCACGGACCCGGCCCAGAACCTCCGCGAACGTCGGGTCGCCGGACAGGTCGTCGCACCACCAGGGTGTTGACGAAGAACCCGACCAGGTCGTCGAGTGCCTCATCGGTGCGGCCGGCGTTCGCCGGTGCCGATCGGGATGTCCGTCCCGGCACCGAGCTTGGCTCACGAGCACGGCCAGCGCCGCCTGGAGCGCCATGAACACGGTGACACCCTGCTCGCGCACCATCCGCTCCAGCCCGTGGTGCACCTCGGCCGGAACCGCCACCGGCACCGGGTGGCCGCGGTAGGTGGCGACTGCGGGCCGACCCGGTCGGCGGCAGCTCCAGCTCCTCGGGGGAGTCTGCCAACGCGACACGCCAGTAGGCGAGTTGCTGCGACAGCACGCTCTCCGGGTCGTCCTCGGAACCCAACAGCTCGCGCTGCCAGAGGGCATAGTCGGCATACTGCACGGCCAGCGGCGCCCACTCCGGCGCCCGGCCCTCGCACCGCGCCGCGTACGCCGCCGACAGGTCGCGGCCAGCGGGGCCATCGACCAGCCGTCGGTGGCGATGTGGTGCGCCACGACCACCAGCGTGTGCTCGCCCTCGCCGCTCGTGAACAGCCAGGCTTGAACGGGGATCTCACCGGCCAGGTCGAAGGCGTGTCCCGATGCCTCGGCTACCGCGGCGGGCAGGTCCCCGGCCGGCACCTCGACGGTCCGCAGGGCGAAGCCGCACTCCGCCACGGGCAGCACCCGCTGATAGGGCTCGCCGTCCTCGGCCACCGCGAACACCGTCCGCAGCACCTCGTGCCGGCCGACCACATCGAGCAGCGCCGCACCCAGCGCGTCGACGTCCAACTCGCCGCCGAGCCGGCGCACCATCGGGATGTTGTAGGTCGCGCTGGGGCCCTCCAACTGCCCCAGGAACCACAGCCGACGCTGGGCGAATGACAGCGACACCGGCTCCGGCCGCTCGCGGGCCGCCAGCGGGGCCCGGGCGGGGCCGGAGGTGGCAGCGACGACGGCCGCCAGAGCCGCGGGAGTCGGGGCATCGAAGAGCGTCCGCACCGGGATCGCGGCCCCCAGGACGGTGCGTACCCTGCTCGCCAGCCGGACGGCCAGCAGCGAGTGGCCGCCGAGGGCGAAGAAGTCGTCGTGCACTCCGACCGACTCCAGGCCCAGAATCTCGGCGAACGCGGCGCAGAGGATCTCCTCGCGGGCGTCGAGCGGGCCACGGGCGCCGGACCGGGCGCCGGTCGGGGCGTCCGGTGCCGGCAGGGCCCTGCGGTCGAGCTTGCCGTTCACCGTCAGCGGCAGTGCGTCCAGGACGACGGTCGCCGACGGGACCATGTACTCCGGCAGGGCCTCGCGCAGTGCGGCAAGGATGTCGTCGACCAGGTCGGCCTGCCCGAACCAGCGCGGCGCGCCGGGGGCCGGGGCCGGGGCCGCTGGGAGCGACGCGCCGGACGTAGCGGACGCCGCCGGCCGACCTTCGGTGATCCTGGCACCCGGGGCCGCCTCAGGGCGGATGGCGTAGAGGTTGTAGAGCTGGATGTCCCGCAGCAGCCGGTTGTCCTGTTCGGCCAGCACCTCGAAGCCGAGGGACGTCAGCAGGCCCTCGACCTCGGCCAAGCGCCCGTCGACGTCATGGAGCTCGACGACGAGCTGGCGGATCCGCGACCAGTGGCGCCGGTCGATGCCCTTCAGCACCTCGTACTCGGCGTTCTCCACATCGACCTTCAGCAGGTCGATGTGGTCGATCCCCTCCTCGTCGATGATCTCGGAGAGCGTCCGCAGCCTGCAGGTGAACTGCTCGCTGTCCATGCGGGCATCGACCAGCTCGTCCACCAGCTCGTCGCCGGTGACCACGCCGTTCTCGGTCAGCTCCTCCCGGTTGCGCAGGTAGGACCGGACCATCTCGTGAGCCTGGGTGGCGGTGGTCAGGCTGCTGGAGATGACGGTGTTGTGCCGGTAGAAGGTGAACGTCTCCTCCCCGGAGGCGGCGGCCAGACCGCAGTCGAAGACGGTGGCGTTGACGCCGTGCAGCTCCACGTTGCGCCGCAGGGAGTCGAACACCGGCGGGATCGGCTCGAAGGCATAGATCCGTGCGTCCGGGACCTGCACGCTCGCGAAGAGCGTGAACATCCCGATGTTGGCTCCGACGTCCACGATGCAGGCGTCCTGGGGCAGGGTGATGCCGTTCCGCAGGTATTCGAGGTTGGTGAAGATCTCCTCGAAGACGAAGTCGGTCTCACTCCTGTTCTGGTGGAAGACCGTCATGCCGTTGGGGAGCTGGTAGGTCCGTCCGAGCGCCTCGGGCTCGGTCCGCGCGATCCTGGCCAGCTCGCGGACGGAGTGCGCGTTCTGCGTCGAAGGGACGACGTAGGAGACCAGGCGGCGGTCGTGCTCACCGAAGTCCCGGACGACGACACAGGCGTCCTCGACGCCCGGGTGGGCGGTGAGCTGTGCCTCGATCTCGCCGAGTTCGATCCGGAACCCACGGACCTTCACCTGCTCGTCCGCACGCCCCAGATACTCCAACCGCCCACCCGGCAACCAACGACCCACATCACCCGTCCGGTACATCCGCTCCCCGGACCCGAACGGCGACGCCACGAAACGCCCCGCCGACAACCCCGGACGACCCACATACCCACGAGCCAACTGCCCACCCGACACATACAACTCACCCGCCACACCAACCGGCACCGGACACAACCACTCATCCAGCACGAACACACCAGCCCCGGAATCCCCCGACCGACCACACTCCCCGCCACACCCCGGCCACGGCCCCGGCGGCGAGCTCCTCGAACGTGACATGCACCGTCGTCTCGGTGATCCCGTACATGTTCACCAGACGCGGACCACCACCACCCCGACGCTCCCACCACCCCGACAGCCGGCCCGGCTCCAACGCCTCACCACCGAACACCACCACCCGCAACGACGAACCCCGCACACCACCACCCTCAGCCGCCACCAACTGGTAGAACGCCGACGGAGTCTGCGACAACACCGTCACACCCTCACGCTCCACCAACTCCCAGAACTCCTCCGGAGAACGCGACACCCCGAACGGCACCACCACCACCCGGCCACCGTGCAACAACGCACCCCACAACTCCCACACCGAGAAGTCGAACGCGACCGAATGGAACCAGCTCCACACATCCCCGGCACCGAACCCGAACAGACCCCGCGTCCCCGCGAACAGCCCCACCACATTCCCGTGCGAGACCGCCACACCTTCGGACGACCCGACGAACCCGACGTATAGATCACATACGCCGAATGACCAGGCAACACCGCCACCGACACCGGCCCGCCATCCAGAGCCGCAACCCCCGCCGACACCCCCGGATCATCCAGAACCACCACCGGAACACCCACCGGCACAACCGCCACGCACTCCAACGACGTCAACACACACACCGCACCCGAATCCGCCACCGTGAACGCGACCGCTCCACCGGATACTCCGGATCCACCGGCACATACGCCCCACCGGCCTTCACCACCGCCAGCAGCGCCACCACCAGATCCACACCACGCGACAGGCACACCCCCACCCGCGACTCCGGACCCACACCCACACCAGCCAGATAACGAGCCAACCGATTCGCCCGCGCATCCAACTCCGCATACGACAGCGCGACATCCCCGTCCACCACCGCAACCGCCCCCGGCACCCGCGCCACCTGCACCGCGAACAACTCCGGCAACGACACAGACGAAACACCAACCCCCGGAACATTCCACTCGACGAGCACCCGATCCCGCTCCACGGCATCCAGCACATCCACCGAGCGCAGCGCCACCTCACCACCATCACCGGCAGCCGCCTCCAACGCCGGCACCAGGTTCGCCACCACAGTGTTGACGAGAAGACCGACGGCGTGGGCGTCGATCGGTGCCACGCGTCCACGGTGATACGAAGCCGGTGCCGTCGTCCTCGACCGAGACCGCGAGCGGGTAGTTCGTCCGCTCGCATGAAGACGGTGCTGATACCGCCGTTGCTCTCGACCGGCGCCTCCTGGACAACCGACCCGGAGTGTTGTGGCGGTAGTTGAAGATGGAGGTGAACAGCGGGGCCGTCCGGACAGGCCACTGGCCTGCTGCGCCACGGCCAGCGGCGCGTGCTCGTGCACCAGCAGCTCGGCCAGCTGACGGCGCACACCGCCCAGCGACTCCAGCACCCCGGTGCCGTCCACCTTCACCCGCACCGGCAGCGTGTTGATGAACAGACCGGCAACCCGGTCCGCCGCCCGGCGCCGGCGTTCATCCGGCCGAACAGCACCGTGCCGAACACCACGTCGTTACGCCCCGACACCGCCGCCAGCACCCGCGCCCACGCCAGGTGCATCACCGTCGCCGGGCTCACCCCCCGCACGAGCCACGAGCCGCAGCCGCGTCGACAGTTCCTCGTCAGCCACACCGATCACGGACCACCCCGACGCCGTCGCCGTACACATCCACCATGCCGTACGGGGCCGTGGTCTCCTCCACATCACCCAGCAGCTCACGGAAGTACCGCTCGTGCTCCTCCCGCGGCACGCCGAGGCGGGCCTGGGCAACGAAGTCCCGGAACGGCAGCGGCTCCGGCAGCTCGTCACCACGCCCGGCCAGGAACGCCCGCACCTCACCCAGCACCACGTCCATGCCGGTGTGGTCCATCACGAGGTGGTGCATCCGCACCAGCGCCAGCCAACCGGCACCGTCCGGCTCGGCGGCGACGTGGAGGTCAAGCAGCGGGGCCCGTCCCAGGTCCATCAACGAGCCCACCACCGCCAGCAGTTGCTCCACCGGATCCGCGCCGGACGCCTCAAGCGCCACCTCGGTCACCGGCAGCACCGCACGCCGCCACACCACCTGCACCGGCTCCGGCAGCTCTTCCCACACGATGGCGGTGCGGTAGATGTCGTGCCGGTCCACCACCCGCTGCAACGCACCCAGGAACGCGTCCAGCGTCGCGCGCGAGTCGAACCGCATCACCCGCGGCGCCACGTACGCGTCGTCACCACCCTCCGCCATCACATGGTGGAACAGCAGACCCTCCTGCAACGGCGCCAGCGGGTAGACGTCCGCGATGTTCGCGGCGCCGCCGTCCACCGCCGCGACGATCCGCCCGATCGCGGCCTCGTCGAGATCCACCAGCGGCAGCATCTCCGGCGTGATGCGCTCGGCGCCCTCAGGAATCAGGTTCGCCGGCACCACCACAGACTCCGCACCCGCCACCGCCGCCAGCCCGGCCGGCGTCGGCGACTGGAACAACGCCCGCACCGACACCGCCACACCACGCGACCGCAACCACTCCACCAGACGGACCGCGAGCAGCGAATGCCCACCGAGAGTGAAGAAGTCGTCATCCACACCGACACCTTCGAGACCGAGGACCTCGGCGAAGCCCACGCACAGAAGCTCCTCCCTGACACTCGACGGCCCGCGACCACCGACGCCCACCCCGTAGTCCGGAACCGGCAGGGCCTTGCGGTCGAGCTTGCCGTTCACCGTCAACGGGATCACGCCGAGAGCGACGACGGCGGTGGGCACCATGTACTCGGGCAGCCGGGACGCCACGAACTCACGGACGGAAGCGGCAAGTTCACCCTCGATGTCCCCAGGAACGACGTAGGCGACCAGGCGCTTGTCACCCGGCACGTCCTCCCGTGCGACCACCACAGCCTGCGCGACCCGGGCCTCGCGCGACACGGCCTGGACCTCACCCAGCTCGATCCGGAAACCCCGGACCTTCACCTGCTCATCCGCCCGACCCGCGAACTCCAACACCCCGTCCGCGGCCCACCGCACCCGATCCCCCGTCCGATACATCCGCTCACCCGAAACACCGAACGGACACGCCACGAACCGCTCCCCGGTCAGACCCGGACGACCCACATACCCACGCGCCAACTGCACGCCCGCCACATACAGCTCACCCACCACACCCACCGGCACCGGCCGCAGAGTCCCGTCCAGGACGAACACCCGGGTGTTGGGAATCGGTCCACCGATCGGCACGCTCGACGCGTCGGGTGCGCAGCGCCAGGCCGTCGCGTCCACGGTGGTCTCGGTCGGCCCATAGGTGTTGAACATCGTGCGGCCGGTCGACCAGCGTGCCATCACCTCCGGCGGGCACGCCTCGCCTCCGACCTCGAGAACGACCTCGTCGCTCACGGCCGCCGGGTCCATGGTCGCCAGCACCGCCGGCGGCAGGGTCGCGTGCGTCACTCCGCGTTCGGCGAGGAACGACTCCAGTTCGCTGCCCAGCCGCCGCTCCGGCGGCACGATGGCCAGGGTCGCACCGGAGAGCAGCGCCAGCGACCACTCGGAGCAGAAGTTGTCGAAGCTCACCGAGGCGAACTGGGCGACCACGGCCCCGGGGCCCACCCCGAAGCGGGCATGGCCCACCGTCAGGTTGGCGAACGCGCTGTGCGCGATCGCCACACCCTTGGCGCGTCCGGTGGAGCCCGAGGTGAAGATCACGTACGCCGGGTGCGCGGGCAGCAGGGGCCGGGCGTGCTCGTCCGGGGTCAGTGCCGTGATGTCGAGCGCCTTCAGGCGTGTCAGGATGTCGGGCTCGTCCAGGGCGAACACGGGCACTTCGGTCCGGTCGGGCAGGCTCCCCACCGTGGCCTTGGAGGTGAGCACGGCGGCCACGCCCGCGTCGGCCAGCATGAAGGCGACCCGCTCGCCCGGGTAGTCGGGGTCGATCGGCAGGTAGGCCGCGCCGGCCTTCAGCACGCCGAGCAGGGCGATCATCAGCCCGGCACCGCGTTGCATGCAGAGCGCGACCACGGATTCAGGACCGATGCCCTCACCGGCCAGCAGCCGGGCCAGCTGGTTCGCCTGCGCTTCCAGCTCCGTGTACGACAGCTCCGCACCCTCGGCCACGACGGCGACGGCGTCCGGCGTCCGTGCCGCCTGCGCGGCGAACAGCTCGGGCACCGTCGCCGCCGGAGCCCCGGCTGCCGTGTCGTTCCAGTGGACGAGCACCCGGTGGCGCTCGTCGGCGTCCAGCACGTCCACCGCGCTGAGCCGCAGAGACGGACCGGCCACCAGCTCGGTGACCAGACGGGTCCATCGCTCCGCGAAGGTCCGCACCGACTGCGGCTCGAACAGGTCCGCCGAGCCGATCAGGCCGCCACGGATGCCGGCCGGCCGCCCGTCGGTGTCGAACACCTCGCCGAGGGTGACATCCAGGTCGAACTTCGCCACGACCTCGGCCGAGGCGACCTGGGGAACCGTCCGCACGCCCGGCAGGGTCAGCCCGGCACGAGCCTGGTTCTGCACGGTGAGCATGACCTGGAACAGGGGGTGCCGAGCCAGCGACCGCTCGGGGGCGAGCTCCTCGACGAGGCGCTCGAACGGCACGTCCTGGTGCTCGAAGCCCGCCAGCGCAGTCTCCCGCACCCGGCCGAGCAGCTCCGCGAAGGTCGGATCACCGGACAGGTCCGTTCGCTGGACCAGCGTGTTGACGAAGAACCCGACCAGGTCGTCCAGAGCGACATCCGTACGACCGGCGTTCGCCGCACCGATCGGGATGTCCGTCCCGGCGCCCAGCTTCGACAACAGGACGGCCAGCGCGGCCTGCATCACCATGAACAGCGTCACGCCCTGTTCACGGGCGATCCGGACCACCTCGCGGTGGACGTCCTCGCCGAGCTCCAGGTCCACGTGGTGGCCGAGGTGGCCCGCGACGGCCGGGCGGACCCGGTCGGCCGGCAGGTCCAGCTCCTCCGGCGCACCCGCCAGCGCCTGCCGCCAGTACTCCACCTGGCAGGACAGCACGCTCTCCGGATCCTCCTCGGAGCCCAGGACCTCACGCTGCCAGAGCGCGTAGTCCGCGTACTGCACCGGCAACGGCTCCCAGTCCGGCTCCCGGCCCTCGCTCCGGGCCACATACGCGGTGGAGAGGTCCCGGGCCAGCGGGGCGGTCGACCAACCGTCCGAAGCGATGTGGTGCATCACCACGACCAGCACCCGCTCGCCCTCGGCGGTGGTGAACAGCCAGGCCCGGATGGGGACGTCGACCGCCAGGTCGAAGGTGTGACGGGTGGCGGCGGCCACCGCGTCGGCGAGGCCGTCTCCGGGCACCTCGGCCACACGGAGGTCGACACCCGCCTGTGCCGGCGACAGGACGCGCTGGTGGGGCTCGCCGTCGGCGATCCCGTAGACCGTGCGCAGCACCTCGTGCCGAGCGACCACGTCGAGCAGGGCCGAGCGCAGCGCGTCGACGTCCAATTCACCGCTGAGCCGCAGCACCACCGGCACGTTGTAGGTCGCACTCGGACCGTCCAACTGCCCCAGGAACCAGAGCCGTTGCTGCGCGAACGACAGCGGGAGCAGCTCCGGGCGCTCGCGCACCGACAGCGCGAGCCGCGCAGGTCCGGCCTCGGTGCGCATCGCCGCGGCCAGCCGGGCCGGGGTCGGGGCCTGGAACAGGGTCCGCACCGACACCTCGATGCCCAGCGCCTCACGGAGTCGGCCCACCAGGCGCACCGCGAGCAGCGAGTGCCCGCCGCATGCGAAGAAGTCGTCATCCACACCGACGGCGTCCAGGCCCAGCACCTCCGCGAAGGAGGCACACAGGACGCGCTCGCGCTCGTCAGCCGGCTCCCGTCCCGTGCCCGCTGCGGCGGCGTAGTCGGGTGCGGGCAGCGCGCGGCGGTCCAGCTTGCCGTTGACCGTCAGCGGCAGCGCATCCAGCACCAGCACGGCCGAGGGCACCATGTGCTCCGGCAGCCGATCGGCCACGAACTCCCGGACAGAGTCGACCGGTTGACCGTCCTCCGCAGGGACGACATATCCCACCAGGCGCTTGTCCCCGGGGATGTCCTCACGCACCACCACCGCTGCCCGACCGACGGCCGGGTGGGCGAGCAGGGCAGCCTCGACCTCACCCGGTTCGATCCGGAAGCCGCGGATCTTCACCTGGTCGTCGGCACGACCGAGGAAGACCAGCCGGCCCTCCGCCGTCCACTTCACCCGGTCACCGGTCCGGTACACCCTCTGGCCCCGCTCGAACGGCGAGGCGACGAACCGCTCGGCGGTCAGCCCGGCGCGGCCGACGTACCCACGGGCCAACTGCGCGCCGGCCACGTGGAGATCGCCCGCCACGCCCACCGGCACCGGCCGCAGCCAGGCGTCCAGGACAAAGACCCGGGTGTTCCACATCGGTCGGCCCATCGGCACAGCCGCGCCGAGCGCCTCCGTGCCGAGCCCGTCCGTGCCGAGGTCGAGGATGTTGTCGGTGCAGCCCACCGTCGCCTCGGTGGGGCCGTAGTGGTTGACCACTGCGACACCGGGGTGGCGCCGGGACCACTCCCGGACGACGCCGGTGGTCGCCGCTTCTCCCCCGATCATCAGCCGGCCCTCGGGAGCGCAGGCGTCAGGCAGGACGTCCATCAGCGCGAGGTGGCTGGGGGTGACCTTGAGGAAGGTCAGACGCTCGCCGCCCAGCGCTTCGGGCAGCTGCTCGTCGAAGGCCGCCACCACCACGCGGCCACCGGCGACGAGGGCGCCGTACAGGGCGGTCACGCCGGCGTCGAAGGAGATCGACGCGTGCCACAGGGTGCTGCCGGCCAGTTCGGGGTAGGCCACCCGGCAGCGGGCGACGTAGTTGACCAGGGCGCGGTGGGAGATCGCGACGCCCTTGGGCCGGCCCGTCGAACCGGAGGTGTAGATCACGTAGGCAGGGTGGTCGAGCAGCAGCGGGGCGGTCCGCTCGGCAGGTGTCAGGGCCCCGCCGTCCAGGGCGGCCAAGGCCTCGCCGAGGGCAGGGTCGTCGAGCAGCAGGACTCGGGCGCCCGCGGCGCCGGTGCCGTCCCCGGGCAGCCGGGAGCGGGAGGCGTGCGAAGTCAGCACGGCTACGGGCCTCGCGTCGGCCAGCATGAAGCCGATCCGCTCGACCGGGTACTCGGGGTCGATCGGCAGGTAGGCGCCGCCGGCCTTGAGCACGCCGAGCAGGGCGACCACCAGTTCGACACGGCGTTCCATGCAGACCGCCACCAGCGATTCCGGGCCGACGCCCTGACCGGCCAGCAGCCGGGCCACCTGGTCGGCGCGCGCGTCCAGCTCCGCGTAGGTGAGCTCGATGCCGTTCGCGGCCACCGCGACAGCGTCCGGAGTGCGCGCCGCCTGCGCGGCGAACAGCTCCGGCAGCGTGACGGTCGGCGCCTCGGCCGCCGTGTCGTTCCACTCCGTGAGGATCCGGTGCCGCTCGGCCGCGTCGAGCACCTCCAGTGCGTTGATCCGGGCGGACGGGTCTGCGACCAGGGCGCCCAGCACCCGGGGCCAGGCGGCCGCGATCCGCTCGACGGTCGCCCGCTCGAAGAGGTCGGCCGCACCCTTGACCACACCGCGCAGTCCCACCGGCGAGCCGTCGACGCCGAAGGCTTCCCCGACGGTCACGTCCAGGTCGTACCGGGCGGCGAGCTCGGTGACCAGGTCCTCCGGCAGCCGGCCGGTCCGTATCCCGGGCAGGGCCAGCCCGGCCCGGGCGTTGTTCTGCACCGAGAGCATGACCTGGAACAGCGGGTTGCGGGCCAGCGAGCGGGTGGGCGCGAGCTCCTCGACGAGGCGCTCGAACGGCACGTCCTGGTTCTCGAAGGCCCCCAGGGAGGCCTCGCGCACCCGGGCCAGTACGTCGCGGAAGGTCGGGTCGCCGGACAGGTCGGTGCGGTGCACCACGGTGTTGACGAAGAAGCCGACCAGGTCGTCGAGTGCCACGTCGGTGCGGCCGGCGCTGGCCGAACCGATCGGGATGTCCTCGCCGGCGCCGAAGGTGGAGAGCAGCACCGCCAGCGCCGCCTGCAGCACCATGAAGAGGGTCATGTCCTGCTCGCGCGCCAGCCGGACGAGGTCGCGGTGCATGTCCGCCGGGAGGTCGAACTCCACCGCGTGTCCGCGGAAGCCGGGCACGGCCGGGCGCGCACGGTCGAACGGCAGCGGCAGTTCCTCCGGCGCGCCGCCCAGCGCCTTGCGCCAGAACTCCAGCTGCTCCGCGAGGAGGCTCTCCGGGTCGTCCTCCGAGCCCAGCGTCTCGCGCTGCCACAGGGTGTAGTCGGCGTACTGGACCGGCAGCGGTTCCCAGCCGGGCTCCCTGCCGGCGCACCGGGCCTGGTACGCAGCCGAGAGGTCACGCGCCAGGGGAGCGGTGGACCAGCCGTCGGAGGCGATGTGGTGCATCACCACGACGAGCGTGTGCTCACCCGGGTCGGTCGTGAACAGCCAGGCACGGATGGGTATTTCGGACGCGAGGTCGAACGCGTACCCGGTCGCCCCGTGCACCTCGGCGGCCAGTCCACCGGCCGGTACGTCCGCCGTGTGCAGCGCGAAGCCCGTCTGCGCGAGCGGCAGGACCCGCTGGTACGGCTCGCCGCCGTCGGCGACCGGATACACCGTCCGAAGCACCTCGTGCCGCGCGATCACGTCGAGGAACGCCGAGCGCATCGCTTCGGTGTCGAGCTCACCGGAGAGCGGCAGGACCAGCGGAATGTTGTAGGTCGAGCTCGGGCCCTGCAACTGGCCCAGGAACCACAACCGACGCTGCGCAAAGGACAACGGCACCATCAGGACTCCCCCTGTCGACGCATCGGCCGCAACGCCGGCCTAGCTGCTTTCTTCTTTCCAGTCCCGAGATCCGCGACCTCGAGCGCCAGGCGGGCAACGGTGGGCGCCAGGAACATCAGCCGCACCGTCACCTCCACCCCGAGTTCCGCGCGCACCCGCGCGGCCAGCCGCACCACCAGCAGGGAGTGACCGCCGAGGGCGAAGAAGTCGTCGTCCACACCGACCGACTCCAGCCCGAGCACCTCCGCGAACGCCCGGCAGAGGACCCGCTCACGCTCGTTCGCCGGCTCCCGGCCGGCACCCGCCGCGGCGGCGTGGTCGGGGGCGGGCAGCGCCCGGCGGTCGAGCTTCCCGTTGCCGGTCACGGGCAGCGCTTCCAGCACCACCAGCGCCGAGGGCACCATGTACTCCGGCAGACCCTGCTCGGCGAATTTCCGGACCAAGAAGGGAAGTTCGTCGAGGTCTGCATCCTGCTCCGGGACCAGGTAGGCCACCAGTCGCTTGCCCCCGGGCGCGTCCTCCCGGGCGATGACCGCCGCCTGTGCCACCGCCGGATGCCCGGCCAGCACGGTCGCGATCTCGCCGGGCTCGATCCGCAGGCCCCGGATCTTCACCTGGTCGTCGGCCCGGCCCAGGTATTCGAGCCCGCCATCGGACCGCCACCGGGCGATGTCACCGGTCCGGTAGAGCCGCTCACCCGGGCCGCCGTACGGCGAGGCCGTGAACCGCTCCGCCGTCAGCCCGGGACGACCCACATAGCCGCGGGCCAACTGCACGCCCGCAAGATAGAGTTCGCCACCCACACCGGGCGGGACCGGCCGGAGTGCGGAATCCAGGACATACGTCCGGGTGTTGGCGATCGGCGCGCCGATCGGCACCGCGGCACCGTCCTCGCCCGGGCGGCACCGCCAGGCCGTGACGTCGACCGAGGCCTCGGTCGGCCCGTACAGGTTGTGCAGCTCGACCGTGGTGCCGAACACCTCGAAGAACCGCTGCTGCGCCTGTGGCGGCAGCGCCTCTCCCGAGCAGATCACCCGGCGCAGGCCCGCGCACCCGCCGACCGTGGGCTCGGCCAGGAACGCCTCCAGCATCGAGGGGACGAAGTGGGTGACGGTGACACCCTCGTCCTGGATCACCCGGGCCAGGTAGGCCGGCTCCCGGTGCCCGCCGGGACGGGCGACGACCAGCGTCGCCCCCTCCAGCAACGGCCAGAAGAACTCCCACACCGACACGTCGAACCCGAACGGAGTCTTCTGCAACACCCGGTCCGCACCCGTGAGCCGGTACTCCCGCTGCATCCACGCCAGCCGGTTCACGATCCCGGCATGCGACACCACCACACCCTTCGGCCGACCCGTCGAACCCGACGTGAAGATCACATACGCCGGGTGCTCCGGCAGCACCACCACCTCCGGAGCCCACGCCGACTCCCCCACCGACGACACCACACTCGCCAGGTCGTCAAGCACCACCCTCGCAGCGCCCTGCGGCAGCAGACCGGTGAACGACCCAGCGGTCACCACCAGCCCCGCGCCGGCATCCGCCAGCATCACCGCGATCCGGTCCGTCGGCAGCTCCGGGTCCAGGGGCAGATAGGCGCCACCGGCCTTGAGCACCGCCAGCAGGGCGACGACGAGGTCGACACCACGCTCCAGACAGACCGCGACCACCGACTCCGGGCCGACGCCCCGGGCGGCCAGGTGGCGCGCCAACCGGCCCGCCCGCGCGTCCAACTCCGCGTACGACAACCCGACACCCTCGAACACCACCGCCACCGCATCCGGCGTCCGCGCCACCCGCGCAGCGAACAGCTCCGGCAACGTACCCACCGGCAACTCGGCCGCGGTGTCGTTCCACTCGGTGAGGACCTGGCGGCGCTCCTCCGCATCCAGCACGTCCACCGCGCTCACCCGCGCCGACGGCTCCGCCACCAGGGCAGCCAGCAGCCTCGCCCAGCGATCGGCGATCCGCTCGACCGACACCCGATCGAACAGATCCGCCGCACCTACCAGGGATCCGCGGATCCCTGCCGGCCGACCCTCGGCGTCGAGCAGCTCCACGAGGGTCAGCTCAAGGTCGAACCTGGCCCGGACGCCGGCCGTCGCCATTGGCGCGGCCACCTGGACCCCGGCCAGGGCCAGCTCGGTACGGGCCTGGTTCTGCACGGCAAGCATGACCTGGAACAGCGGATGCCGGGCGAGGGAGCGAGACGGCGCAAGTTCCTCCACGAGGCGCTCGAACGGTACGTCCTGGTGCTCGAAGCCGGCCAGCGTGGTCCCTCGGACTCGCTCCAGCAGGGCGGTGAACGTCGGGTCGCCGGACAAGTCGGTGCGCTGGACCAGGGTGTTGACGAAGAAGCCGACCAGGTCGTCGAGCGCCTCATCGGTGCGGCCCGCGGTGGCCGTGCCGATCGGGATGTCCTCGCCCGCACCGAGCTTGTTCAGCAGCACGGCCAGCGCAGCCGTCGCCACCATGAACAGCGTCACGCCCTGCGTCCTGGCGACACGCAGCAGGTTCTCGTGCACCTCGGCGGGAACGGCCAGATCAGCGGTGTGGGCGGCGTAGGAAGAGACCGCCGGGCGAACCCGGTCGACCGGCAGGTCAAGCTCCTCCGGGGCGCCTGCCAAGGCGTCGCGCCAGTAGGCGAGTTGCTGCGAGAGTACGCTGTCCGGGTCGTCGTCCGAGCCGAGGACCTCACGCTGCCAGAGCGCGTAGTCCGCGTACTGCACCGCCAGCGGCTCCCGCTCCGGCGCCCGCCTCTGCCGCCGGGCCGTGTACGCCGCCGTCAGGTCTCGCGCCAGCGGGCCGGTGGACCAGCCGTCGGATGCGATGTGGTGCATCACCACGACCAGCGTGTGCTCTCCCGGAGCCGTAGTGAACAGCCAGGCCCGGATCGGGACTTCGGACGAGAGATCAAACGGGTGGCTGGTCGCCTCGGCGACTGCGGCGGGCAGGTCCGCAGTCGATACCTCGGTGGTTCGCAGGGCGAAGCCCGTCTCTTCCACCGGCAGGATGCGCTGGCACGGCTCGCCGTCGTCAGCGACCGCGTAAACCGTCCGCAGCACCTCGTGCCGCGCGATGACGTCGAGGAAGGCCGCAGCAAGTGCGTCGAACTCCACCTCGCCCCAGAGGCCCAGCAGCATCGGAATGTTGTACGTCGGGCTCGGACCTTCCAACTGGCCGAGGAACCAGAGGCGTTGCTGCGCGAAGGACAGCGGGACCAGCTCCGGACGCTCCCGGACCGACACCGCGGCGCGGGCCCGGTCCAAACCGCCCAGCTGCGCGGCAAGACGCGCGGGCGTCGGCGCCTGGAACAGCGTCCGCACCGACAGCTCCACACCCAGGACCGTCCGCACGCGGCTGACCAGGCGCACCGCGAGGAGTGAGTGCCCGCCGAGAGTGAAGAAGTCGTCATCCACACCGACACGTTCGAGGCCGAGGATCTCGGCGAAGGCCTGGCACAGCGCCCGCTCGCGCTCGTTCGCCGGCTCCCGGCCGGCTCCTGCCCCGAGAGTGGTCGCGTAGTCGGGGACGGGCAGGGCCTTGCGGTCGAGCTTGCCGTTCACCGTCAGCGGGATCACGTCGAGAGCGACGACGGCGGTGGGCACCATGTACTCGGGCAGCCGGGACGCCACGAACTCACGCACACCGTCGTGCAGTTCGTCGCCTTCGGCGGGAACGACGTAGGCGACCAGGCGCTTGTCACCCGGCACGTCCTCCCGCGCCACCACCACCGCCTGCGCCACCCCCGGGCACCGCGCGACAACGGCCTGGACCTCACCCAGCTCGATCCGGAAACCCCGGACCTTCACCTGCTCATCCGCCCGACCCGCGAACTCCAACACCCCGTCCGCGGCCCACCGCACCCGATCCCCCGTCCGATACATCCGCTCACCCGAAACACCGAACGGACACGCCACGAACCGCTCCCCGGTCAGACCCGGACGACCCACATACCCACGCGCCAACTGCACGCCCGCCACATACAGCTCACCCACCACACCCACCGGCACCGGCATCAACCGGTCATCCAGCACGAACAACCGGGTGTTCGCCACCGGCGACCCGAACGGCACCACACCCCCACGCCCCGGATCCACCACACCCCGCGCCACCATCACCGTCGCCTCGGTCGGCCCATAGGTGTTCACCAACCGACGACCCGCCGACCACACCCCCGCCGCCCGGACACCGATCGCCTCCGCCCCCACCACCAACGTCTCCACCGACGCCAGATCCCGCGGCGACAACACCCCCAACAGCGACGGCACCACACTCGCCACCCGCACGTCCTCACCCGCCACCAACGCCCTCAACAACGCCGGCTCCGCACGCTCGGCCGCACCCGCCACCACCAGACGCCCACCCGAACACAACGCCACCACCACATCCAGCACCGACGCATCGAAACTGAACGAAGCGAACTGCAACACCCCCACCCCCGGCCCCGCCCCGAACACCGGAACAAACACCGACACCGCATTCACCAACGACCCATGCGACACCACCACACCCTTCGGACGCCCCGTCGAACCCGACGTGAAAATCACATACGCCGCATTCGACCCCGACACCCGAACCCCGGGACCCGACCCCGGCAACCCCTCCAACTCCGCACACGTAACGGCATCATCAAGCACCACCAACGGCACACCATCACCAACCAGCGACGCCGTCTCCCCGACCGTCAGCACACACACCGCACCCGCATCCGCCAACGTGACCGCGACCCGCTCCGCCGGATACCCCGGATCCACCGGCACATACGCCCCACCGGCCTTCCACACCCCCACAATCCCGACAACCATCTCCACACCACGCGGCAGACACAACCCCACCACCGACTCCGGCCCCACACCCCGACCGACCAACAACCACGCCAACCGACTCGCCCGCGCATCCAACTCCGCAAACGACAGCCCGACGCCCTCGAACACCACAGCAGTCGCATCCGGCGTCCGCTCCACCTGCGCCGCGAACAACTCCAACACCGTGCCGGCAGACACCTCCACCGCCGTGTCGTTCCACGCCGTCAGAACACGACGACGCTCAACGGCGCCCAGCACGTCCACAACGTTCAGCGGACGCTCCGGCTCACCGCCCAGTGCAGACTCCAGCTCCGACACCAGGCCCGCGATCGCGGTCGAGACCAGCAGAGCCACCGCCTGCGGATCGGCCGGCGCCACCGCATCCACGGCGATCGCGAGATCGCGTCCGTCGTCGTCGACGGCAACCGTGAGCGGGTAGTTGGTCCGCTCACGGGCCAAGACCAGGCGGATGCCGTCGTCGCCCTCGGTCTCCGACTCCCGCCCGACTTCCGCGGCCGGGCTGTTGTGCCGGTAGTTGAAGATCGATGTGAAGAGTGGAACGCCTCCGGGGAGCCCGCTGACCTGCTGGGCCAGCGCCAGCGGCGCGTGCTCATGCGCCAGCAGGTCAGCCAGCTGGTCGCGCAACTCGGTGACTGCGGCCAGCACGCCAGTGCCGTCCGCCCGGACCCTGACCGGCAGCGTGTTGACGAACAGCCCGGCGACCCGGTCGGACCCGGCGCCCGCATTCATCCGTCCGAACAGGACCGTCCCGAAGACCACGTCCTCGCGCCCCGACAGCACGGCCAGCACCCGTGCCCACGCCAGGTGGAAGAGCGTGGCCGGGCTGACCCCCAGTTCCCGCGCGGTTCGACGCGCTCGCACGGCCAGCTCGCGGTCGAGCGGCAGCCGGCTCTGGGACGCCTCCAGGCCGTCCCCGAGCACGTCCACCTGCCCGTAGGGAGCGGTGGTTTCCTCGACGTCTCCGAGCAGTTCGGCGAAGTACCGCTCGTGGTCGGCCCGCGCCGTGCCCAGGCGCGCCTGGGCGACGAAATCACGGAACGGCAGCGGCTCGGGGAGCTGGTCGCCGCGGCCGGCCAGGAACGCCCGGACCTCACTCAGCAGGACCTCGAAGCCGGTGTGGTCGATCACCAGGTGGTGCAGCCGGACGAGGGCGAGCCAGCCCGGCCCGTCCGGCTCCGCGGCGAAGTGCACGTCGATCAGCGGCGCCGCGGTCAGGTCCATCGACCAGCCGGCAGCCGCGAGCAGCTGCTCCGCAGGCTCCGCGCCCGTCGGGTCGAGCGTGACCTCGGCGACCGGCAACGAGACCGCTCGCCGGACCACCTGCACCGGCTCCGGCACCCCCTCCCAGACGATCCCGGTGCGGTAGATGTCGTTCCGGTCGACCACCCGCTGCAGCGCGTCGAGGAACCGGTCGAGCACCTCGCGCGACGCGAAGCGCACGACCCTCGGCATCACGTAGACGTCGCGCCCGCCCCCGTCCGCCATCAGGTGGTGGAACAGCAGGCCCTCCTGGAGCGGAGCCAGCGGGTAGACATCCGCGACGTTCGCGGCGCCGCCGTCGACCGTCACGACGACCCGCTCGATCGCGGCCTCGTCGAGATCCACCAGTGGCAGCATGTCCGGTGCGATGCGCTCGGCGCCCTCGGGGATCCGGCTCGGGGCCGCGACCACCTGCCCGGTGACGGCCGCCGCGGCGAGCCCCGCCGGGGTCGGGGTCCGGAAGAAACTCCGGACCGACACCGGTACCCCGCGCGAACGCAGCCACTCGACCAGTCGGACGGCGAGCAGCGAGTGGCCGCCGAGAGCGAAGAAGTCGTCGTCGACACCGACGGCTTCCAGGCCCAACACCTTCGCGAAGCCGGCGCACAGCACCTCCTCCCGGACGGTGGACGGGCCACGGCCGCCGGTGCCCGCTCGGGCCGGTACGGGCAGCGCGCGGCGGTCCAGCTTGCCGTTGCCGGTCACAGGTAGCTCGTCCAGCACCACGACCGCCCACGGCACCATGTACTCCGGCAGCCGCTGTGCGACGAACACCCGGACGTCGTCGTGCAGTTCGACGTCTCCGTCCGGTACGACGTAGGCGACCAGGCGCTTGTCACCCGGCACGTCCTCGCGCACCACCACCGCGGCGTGCGCCACGCCCGGGTGCTCGGCCACCACTGCCTGGACCTCGGCCGGCTCGATCCGGAAGCCGCGGATCTTCACCTGGTCGTCGGCCCGGCCCAGGTATTCGAGCCCGCCATCGGACCGCCACCGGGCGATGTCACCGGTCCGGTAGAGCCGCTCACCCGGGCCGCCGTACGGCGAGGCCGTGAACCGCTCCGCCGTCAGCCCGGGACGACCCACATAGCCGCGGGCCAACTGCACGCCCGCAAGATAGAGTTCGCCACCCACACCGGGCGGGACCGGCCGAAGTGCGGCATCCAGGACATACGCCCGGGTGTTGAACACCGGGGTACCGATCGGTACCGCGGCCGTGCGCCGCTCAGGCTCGCACTGCCACGCCGTGACGTCCACCGAGGCCTCGGTCGGCCCGTACAGGTTGTGCAGCTCAGCGTCTGTGAACACCTCGAAGAACCGGTCGACGAGGTCGGCCGACAGCGCCTCACCGCTGCAGATCACGCGGTGCAGATCACCGCAGTCGGCGGCGGACGGCTCCCGCAGGAACACCTCCAGCATCGACGGCACGAAGTGCGCGGTCGTCACCCGCTCCTCGCGCAGCAGCCGGGCCAGGTACTCCGGGTCCCGGTGTCCGCCGGGACGAGCGACGACCAGCGTCGCCCCCTCCAGCAACGGCCAGAAGAACTCCCACACCGACACGTCGAACCCGAACGGAGTCTTCTGCACGACCCGCTCGCCGGGCCGCAGCCCGTACCGGGACTGCATCCACGCCAGCCGGTTGACGATGCCGGCGTGCGGCACCGCGACGCCCTTCGGGCGGCCGGTCGAGCCGGAGGTGTAGATGACGTAGGCCGGGTGCGCGGGCAGCAGCGCGCCAGTCCGCTCGCCGTCCGTGAACGCCGCACCGGCGATGGCGGCCAGGCCGGCGTGGGTCGCGGGTTCGTCGAGCACGAGGACAGGGACCCCGGGCTGCACGGGCAGGGCGGCAGCGCAGTCCTGGGAGGTGAGCACGACGGCGGCGCCCGCGTCGGCCAGCAGGAAGGCGATCCGCTCGGCGGGGTGGTCGGGGTCGAGGGGCAGATAGGCGCCGCCGGCCTTGAGCACCGCCAGCAGGGCGACGACGAGGTCGACGCCACGCTCCAGGCAGACCGCGACCACCGACTCCGGGCCGACGCCCTGGGCGGCCAGGTGACGCGCCAGCCGGTTGGCCCGCGCGTCCAGCTCCGCATACGACAGCCCAGCCCCCTCGAACACGACGGCGGTCGTGTCCGGCGTCCGCGCCACCTGCACCGCGAACAACTCCGGCAACGTGCCGGCGGGCACCTCAGCCGCCGTGTCGTTCCACGCGGTGAGGACCTGGCGGCGCTCGACGGCGTCCAGTACGTCCACCGCGCTCAACCGCATCGACGGGTCCGCCACCAGGGCAGCCAGCAGCCGCGTCCACCGACCGGCGATCCGGTCCACGGACTCCCGGTCGAACAGGTCCGCCGCACCGATCACGACCCCGCCGATCCCGGCGGGCAGCCCGGCCTCGTCGAAACGCTCCGCGAGGTTCACCTCCAGGTCGACCTTGGCCATCAGTCCGTCGGACGACCCCATCCCCTCGACACCCGCACCGGGCAGGGACAGCTCCACGCGACCCTGGTTCTGCACGGTGAGCATGACCTGGAACAGCGGGTGCCGGGACAGCGACCGCGACGGCGCCAGCTCCTCCACAAGGCGCTCGAACGGCACGTCCTGGTACTCAAGAGCAGCCAGCGCGGTCTCCCGCACCCGGCCCAGCAGCTCGGCGAAGGTCGGATCCCCGGACAGGTCCGCGCGCTGGACCACGGTGTTGACGAAGAACCCGACCAGGTCGTCCAGCGCCTCGTCGGTCCGGCCGGCATTCGCCGCACCGATCGGAATGTCCTCGCCCGCGCCCAGTGCGGAGAGCAGCACGGCCAGGGCCGCCTGCACCACCATGAACAACGTCGAACCGTGCTCGCGCGCCAGCCCCAGCAGCTCGCGGTGCAGCTCGGCCGAAAGGTCCAGCGGCAGGCTGTGGCCGCGGTGGCTTGCCACCGCCGGCCGCACCCGGTCGGCCGGCAGCTCCAGCTCCTCGGGGGAGTCTGCCAACGCGACACGCCAGTAGGCGAGTTGCTGCGACAGCACGCTCTCCGGGTCGTCCTCCGAGCCCAGCAGCTCGCGTTGCCAGAGCGCGTAGTCCGCGTACTGCACCGGCAGCGGCTTCCACTCCGGCGCCCGGTTCTCGCGCCGCGCCGCGTAGGCGGTCGCCAGGTCCCGGGCCAGCGGGGTGATCGACCAGCCGTCCGACGCGATGTGGTGCATCACCACGATGAGCACTCGCTCGCCGCCGGAAGTCGTGAACAGCGAAGCCCGAATCGGGACCTCGGTCTCCAGGTCGAAGGCGTACCGCGCCGCGGCGGTCACCGCATCGGCAAGACCGTCGCCACACACCTCCACCACGTCGAGCGCGAAGCCCGCCCGATCCACGGGCAGCACCCGCTGGTGGGGCTCGCCGTCCTCGGAGACGGCGAACACCGTCCGCAGCACCTCGTGCCGGCCGACCACGTCCAGCAGGGCCGCACTCAGCGCATCCTCATCCAGCTCACCCGAGAGCCTCAGCGCTACCGGGATGTTGTACGTCGCGCTCGGGCCCTCCAGCCGCCGCAGGAACCACAAGCGACGCTGCGCGAACGACAGCGGCACCATCAGGACTCCTCCTGTCGACGCATCGGACGCAGCACCGGGCGGGCCGCCTTCTTCTGGATCCCGGTCCCGGCCTCGCCGAGCCGAAGCGCGAACCCGGCCGGCGTCGGCGCCTGGAACAGCGTCCGCACGGACACCTCGACGCCCAGCACCGTACGCACGCGACTCACCAGCCGCACCGCCAGCAGCGAGTGGCCGCCGAGGGCGAAGAAGTCGTCGTCCACCCCGACGTGCTCAAGCCCGAGGAGCTGGGCGAAGGCGTCACACAGCACCCGCTCACGCTCGTTCGCCGGCCCCCGACCGATGCCCGCCGCTGCCCCGAAGTCGGGGGTGGGCAAGGCCTTGCGGTCGAGCTTGCCGTTGACGGTCAGCGGGACCGCCTCCAGCGCGACCACGGTGGCGGGGACCATGTACTCCGGCAACCGCCGACCGACGAACTCCCTCAACCCATCCGGAAGTTCAACACCACTCGCAGGCACGACGTAGGCGACCAGACGCTTGTCACCCGGCACGTCCTCGCGAACCACCACCACAGCCCGCCCGACCGCCGGATGCTCCGCGAACACCGCCTCGATCTCGCCGAGTTCGATCCGGAACCCACGGACCTTCACCTGCTCGTCCGCACGCCCCAGATACTCCAACCGCCCACCCGGCAACCAACGACCCACATCACCCGTCCGGTACATCCGCTCCCCGGACCCGAACGGCGACGCCACGAAACGCCCCGCCGACAACCCCGGACGACCCACATACCCACGAGCCAACTGCCCACCCGACACATACAACTCACCCGCCACACCAACCGGCACCGGACACAACCACTCATCCAGCACGAACACACCCAGCCCCGGAATCCCCCGACCGACCACACTCCCCGCCACACCCCCGGCCACGGCCCCGGCGGCGAGCTCCTCGAACGTGACATGCACCGTCGTCTCGGTGATCCCGTACATGTTCACCAGACGCGGACCACCACCACCCCGACGCTCCCACCACCCCGACAGCCGGCCCGGCTCCAACGCCTCACCACCGAACACCACCACCCGCAACGACGAACCCCGCACACCACCACCCTCAGCCGCCACCAACTGGTAGAACGCCGACGGAGTCTGCGACAACACCGTCACACCCTCACGCTCCACCAACTCCCAGAACTCCTCCGGAGAACGCGACACCCCGAACGGCACCACCACCACCCGGCCACCGTGCAACAACGCACCCCACAACTCCCACACCGAGAAGTCGAACGCGACCGAATGGAACCAGCTCCACACATCCCCGGCACCGAACCCGAACAGACCCCGCGTCCCCGCGAACAGCCCCACCACATTCCCGTGCGAGACCGCCACACCCTTCGGACGACCCGACGAACCCGACGTATAGATCACATACGCCGAATGACCAGGCAACACCGCCACCGACACCGGCCCGCCATCCAGAGCCGCAACCCCGCCGACACCCCCGGATCATCCAGAACCACCACCGGAACACCCACCGGCACAACCGCCACGCACTCCAACGACGTCAACACACACACCGCACCCGAATCCGCCACCGTGAACGCGACCCGCTCCACCGGATACTCCGGATCCACCGGCACATACGCCCCACCGGCCTTCACCACCGCCAGCAGCGCCACCACCAGATCCACACCACGCGACAGGCACACCCCCACCCGCGACTCCGGACCCACACCCACACCAGCCAGATAACGAGCCAACCGATTCGCCCGCGCATCCAACTCCGCATACGACAGCGCGACATCCCCGTCCACCACCGCAACCGCCCCCGGCACCCGCGCCACCTGCACCGCGAACAACTCCGGCAACGACACAGACGAAACACCAACCCCCGGAACATTCCACTCGACGAGCACCCGATCCCGCTCCACGGCATCCAGCACATCCACCGAGCTGAGCCGGAGCGACGGATCGGCCACGAGCCGGGCGAGCAGGGTCGTCCAGCGTTCCGCGATCCGTTCCACGGATGCCTCGTCGAACAGGTCGGCCGCGCCGATGACGGCGCCACGGATACCGGCCGGCCGGCCGTCGGTGTCGAAAACCTCACCGAGGCTGACGTCCAGGTCGAACTTGGCCACCACCTCGGCGGTCGAGCCGAGGCCCGACGCCTTGACGCCGGGCAGCGCCAGCTGGGCCACCGCGTTGTTCTGGACGGCGAGCATGACCTGGAACAGCGGGTGCCGGGCAAGCGACCGGGACGGCGCCAGCTCCTCGACAAGGCGCTCGAAGGGCACGTCCTGGTGCTCGAAGCCTGCCAGGGTGCTCTCCCGCACCCGGCCGAGCACCTCCGCGAAGGTCGGGTCACCGGACAGATCGGTCCGCTGGACCAAGGTGTTGACGAAGAAGCCGACCAGATCGTCCAGGGCCACATCCGTACGACCCGCGTTCGCCGCACCGATCGGAATGTCCGTGCCGGCGCCCAGCTTCGCGAGCAGCACAGCCAGCGCCGACTGCACGACCATGAACAGGGTCACGCCCTGCTCCCGCGCCAGCCGTACCAGGTCCCCGTGGACCTCCGCCGGGACGGCGAGCTCCGCGGTGTGGGCCCGGTAGCTCGACACCGCCGGACGCGGCCGGTCGGCCGGCAGCCACAGTTCCTCCGGCGCGCCCGCCAGCGCCTGTCGCCAGTACTCCACCTGGCACGACAGCACGCTCTCCGGATCCTCCTCGGAGCCCAGGACCTCACGCTGCCAGAGCGCGTAGTCCGCGTACTGCACCGCCAACGGTTCCCACCCCGGTGCCCGGCCCTCACACCGCGTCGCGTACGCGGTCGCCAGATCCCGCGCCAGCGGACCGGTCGACCAGCCGTCCGAGGCGATGTGGTGCATCACCACGACCAGCACGTACTCGTCTCCACCCGTGGTGAACAACGAAGCACGTAGGGGGATTTCGGCCGCGAGGTCGAACGCGTGCCGGGTCGCCGCGAGCACCGCGTCGGACAGCTCCTCCTCGGAGACCTCATCGACGTCGAGCGAGAAGCCGGTCGCGTCGGCCGCCAGCACCCGCTGGTACGGTTCACCGTCCTCGGCGACGGCGAAGGCGGTCCGCAGCACCTCATGGCGACCGATCACGTCGCCGAACGCCGCCCCCAGCGCGTCGATGTCCAGCTCGCCGGCGAGCCGCATCACCACCGGCACGTTGTACGTCGCGCTCGGGCCCTCCAACTGCCCCAGGAACCACAGCCGGCGCTGCGCGAACGACAGCGGCACCAGCTCCGGACGCTCCCGCACCGACAGAGCGGCTTGCGCCGAGCCCGCCTCGCCCAGCCGCGCCGCCAGCGTCGCGGGCGTCGGCGCTTCGAACAGCGTCCGTACCGACACCTCGACGCCCAGCACCGCCCGCACCCGGCTCGCCAGCCGCACTGCGAGCAGCGAGTGCCCGCCGAGCGCGAAGAAGTCGTCGAACACACCGACGGCTTCCAGGCCCAGCACCTCGGCGAACGCGGCGCACAGCAGTTCCTCGCGCACGCCGGACGGTCCACGCGTGCCCACCGAGGCACCCGACCCGTGGTCGGGGGCGGGCAGCGCCTTGCGATCGAGCTTCCCGTTCACGGTCAGCGGCAGCGCCTCCAGCGTCAGCACCGCCGACGGCACCATGTACTCCGGCAGCCGCAGCGCCACGAACTCCCGGACAGAATCGGAGAGTTCACCATCGGCGTCCGGGATCACATAGGCGACCAGACGCTTGTCGCCCGGCACGTCCTCCCGCACCACGACGGCGGCCTGCGCCACGCCCGGGTGCTCGGCCACCACTGCCTGGACCTCGGCCGGCTCGATCCGGAAGCCCCGGACCTTCACCTGCTCATCCGCCCGACCCGCGAACTCCAGCACCGCGTCGGAGGCCCACCGAACCCGGTCGCCCGTGCGGTACATCCGCTCACCGGCGGGACCGAACGGACACGCCACGAAATGCTCGGCTGTCACAGCAGGCCGGCCGAAGTAGCCGCGCGCCAGGCCCGCACCCGCGAGATAGAGCTCACCCACGCTGCCCGGCGGCACCGGCCGCAGTGCGGCGTCCAGGACGTAGGCCCGCACGTTGTCCAGCGGCCGCCCGACGGGCAGCGGACTACGGGTGTCCTCCACCGGGTGCGCGGTGGCGAAGGTCGTGGTCTCCGTGGGGCCGTAGACGTTCGCCACCACCGTGTCCGAGCAGCTCGCCAGCACCCGGGCCACCACGGCCGGGGCCACCACGTCACCACCGGTCCATACCTGCCGCAGGCCCGCGAAACAGGTCGCGTCCTCCTCGGCGAACAGCCCGAACAGCCCGATGGTCAGGAAGAGCCAGGTCACCCCGTGCTCCTCCACGATCTCGGCCAGCGATGCCGCCGTCAGGTCGCCGACCGGTGCCACCACGATCCGGCGACCGGTCAGCAGCGGCGCCCACAGCTCGAACGTCGACGCGTCGAAGGAGTGCGGCGAGTGCAGCAGCACCCGGTCCAGGTCCGAGCCGGCGAACCGGCGATCCATCGCCAGCGCGACTACGTCCCGGTGGGTCACCGCGGCGCCCTTGGGCCGGCCGGTCGAGCCCGAGGTGTACATCACGTAGGCGAGCTGGTCCGCTTCGCACCGGACCTCCGGAGCTTCGCCGCGCTCACCCTGGTTCGGTGACAGGAGCGGGAGTCCCAGCTCCGCCGCCCGCACCTGCATCGCCTTGTCGGTGAGCACCATCCTGGCGCCCGTCTCGGCGGTGATCAGCTTCTGGTGGGCCAGCGGATAGCGGGCGTCCAGGGGCACGTAGAACCCACCCGCCTTCGCCACCGCCAGGAGCGCGACGACCAGGTCCGCCGAGCGCTCCATCAGCACCGCCACACCTCGCTCGGCGCCGACCCCTTCGGCCACCAGACGGTGGGCCAGGCCATTGGTCCGGGCGTCCAGCTCCGCATACGTGAGCTCGACACCGTCGGCCACCAGGGCGACCGAGTCCGGGGTCTGGGCCGCCTGGGCCGCGAACAGCTCGGGCAGGGTTCCCGTCGGCAGCTCCACCGCCGTGTCGTTCCAGTCGACGAGCACCCGGCGCCGCTCCTGCGCGTCCAGCACGTCGACCAGGCTCAGGCGAAGTGACGGGTCGGCCACCAGGGCGGCGAGCGCGCTCGTCCAGCGCTCGGCGAGCCGCTCCACCGACTCCCGGTCGAAGAGGTCCGCCGCACCGAGGAGGAACCCGTCGATCCCGGACGGCAGCCCGTCGGCGTCGAACGTCTCCCCGAGGCTCAGCTCCAGATCGAACTTCGCCATGAGGTCGGCGGCGGAACGCTGCGCGGACGCCGTGACGCCCGGCAGGTCCAACGCGGCCCGAGCGGTGTTCTGCACGGTGAGCATGACCTGGAAGAGCGGGTGACGGGAGAGCGAGCGCTCGGGGGAGAGTTCTTCGACGAGGCGCTCGAACGGCACGTCCTGGTGCTCAAAGCCGGCCAGCGCAGTCTCCCGCACCCGCTCCAGCACCTCGTCGAAGGTCGGATCACCGGACAGGTCGACGCGCTGCACGAGGGTGTTCACGAAGAAGCCGACCAGGTCGTCCAGGGCGACGTCGGTCCGGCCGGCGTTGGCCACACCGAGCGGGATGTCCGTGCCGGCACCCAGCTTGGCGAGCAGCACGGCCAGTGCCGACTGCACCACCATGAAGAGCGTCACGCCCTTCTCCCGGGCCAGCCGCGTCACATCGCGGTGGACACCCCCCGCGACGGCGAGTTCGACGGCGTGGCCCCGGTGGCTCGCCACCGCCGGCCGGACCCGGTCCACCGGCAGGCCCAGCTCCTCCGGGGCGCCGACGAGTGCCTGCCGCCAGTACTCCACCTGGCGCGACAGCACGCTCTCCGGATCCTCCTCGGAGCCCAGGACCTCACGCTGCCAGAGCGCGTAGTCCGCGTACTGCACCGCCAACGGCTCCCATTCAGGAGCCCCGCCCTCGCACCGCGCCGCGTAGGCCCTCGCAAGGTCCCGCGCGAGCGGGCCGGTCGACCAACCGTCCGAGGCGATGTGATGCATCACCACGACCAAGACGTACTCGTCCTGCCGGATGGTGAACAGTGAGGCCCTCAGGGGAAGTTCGGCTTCGAGATCGAACGCGTGCCGAGTCTCGGAGGCGACGGCGTCAGGCAGCTCGTCCGCGGTCACGACCGCCATCCGCAGCGCGAAGCCGCACTCCGTCACCGGAAGGACACGCTGGTGCGGCTCGCCTGCGATGCTCGCCAAGACGGTCCGCAACACCTCATGGCGGCCGATCACGTCTCCGAAGGCAGTCGAGAGCGCATCGACGTCCAGTTCACCGCTGAGCCGCAGCACCACCGGCACGTTGTAGGTCGCACTCGGCCCCTCCAACTGCCCCAAGAACCACAGCCGGCGCTGCGCGAACGACAGCGGCACCAGCTCCGGACGCTCCCGCACCGACAGAGCCGCCCGCGCCGCTCCGGTCTCGCCCAGTCGCGCGGCCAGCGCTGCGGGCGTCGACGCCTGGAACAGTTCCCGGACCGGGAGCTCGACGCCCAGCACCGCGCGTACGCGGCTGACCAGGCGCACCGCGAGCAGCGAGTGCCCGCCCAAGAGGAAGAAGTCGTCCTCCACCCCGACCGCTTCCAGGCCCAGCACCTCCGCGAAGGCAGCGCACAGCAGCTCCTCGCGCAGCCCGGACGGACCGCGGGTACCCTCCGAGGCGCCCGTTCCGTAGTCGGGGGCGGGCAGGGCCTTGCGGTCGAGCTTGCCGTTGACCGTCAACGGGATCACGTCCAACGTGACCACAGCCGCGGGAACCATGTACTCCGGCAGCCGCAGCGCAACGAACTCCCGCACAGCATCCGACAGTTCACCCTCGGCCTCCGGGACGACGTAGGCGACCAGGCGCCTGTCGCCCGGCACGTCCTCCCGCACCACGACCGCGGCCTGAGCCACACCCGGATGATCCTGGACAACGGCCCGGACCTCGCCCGGCTCGATCCGGAAACCCCGGACCTTCACCTGCTCGTCCGCCCGACCCGCGAACTCCAGCCGACCGTCATGCGTCCACCGCACCCGGTCACCCGTCCGATACATCCGCTCACCAGGAACACCGAACGGACACGCCACGAACCGCTCCCCGGTCAGAGCGGCCCGACCGATGTAGCCACGCGCCACCCCGGGCCCGGCCACATACAGCTCACCCGCGACACCCGCCGGCACCGGACGCAACGTATCGTCCAGCACCCACACCCGGGCGTTCACGATCGGCCCGCCGATCGACGGCACCTCACCCGCCGACAGCGGCGCACTCATCGTCGCGCACACCGTCGTCTCCGTCGGCCCGTACGCGTTGACCAGCCGCCGCCCCGGCGCCCACCGCTCCACCAGCTCCGCACCCAGCGCCTCACCCGCCGACACCACCGTCGACAACGACGGCACGCTCACCGGATCCAGCACCCCCAGCACCGCCGGCGGCAACGTCGCAACCGTCACACCATGACGCGCCACCACCTCCACCAACGACGGCCCCGGCAACAACTCCCCCCCCCGCCACCACCAACCGAGCACCCGAACACAGCGCCATCACGAGAGCCGCCGCGTCGAAACCCGGCGAGGCGAACTGCAGCACCCGGCTCGCTCGTCGATCGCGAACCGTGGCCGCCTGCGCCGCCACGAGGGCGGCGATACCGGCGTGGGTGACGGCCACGCCCTTCGGACGGCCGGTCGAACCGGAGGTGTAGATCACGTACGCGAGGTGCGCGGGCAACGGACCCGACACCACCGGACCGTCCTCCAGCACCGCCAACCGCGCCCCGGTCGACCGCTCGTCGAGCACCACCACCGGCACACCGATCAGCACCGGGACGAAGTCCTCGCACGCCTCCGACGTCAGCACACACGTCGCCCGCGAGTCCCGCAGCATGAACGAGATCCGCTCCGCCGGATACTGCGGATCCACCGGCAGATACGCCCCACCGGCCTCACCACCGCCAACAGCGCCACCACCAGGTCGACACCACGCTCAAGACAGACCGCGACCACCGACTCCGGACCCACACCCTGCGCCACCAACAGCCGCGCCAACCGGTTCGCCCGCGCATCCAACTCCGCATACGACAGCTCGACGCCCTCGCCCGCCACCGCCACCGCCCCCGGCGCCCGCGCCACCCGCGCAGCGAACAACTCCGGCACCGTCGCGACCGGCACCTCCACCGCCGTGTCAATCCACTCGCCGAGAATCCGCCCCCGCTCCTCGGCCTCCAGCACATCCACCGCACTCAACCGCACCGACGGCTCCGCCACCAACGAGGCGACCAACCGCACCCAACGGGCAGCGATCCGCTCCACCGACACCCGATCGAACAGATCCGCCGCACCGACCAGGATTCCGCCGATCCCCGCCGGCCGGCCATCAGAGTCAGACCGCTCCCCGACGTTCATCATCAGATCAGCCGTCGCCTCCGCCCTTCCCGAGGAGGAGCGTCCAACCTGCACGCCCGGCAGGTCGAGCTCGGCTCGAGCCTGGTTCTGGACGGTGAGCTCCACCTGGAACAATGGGTTCCGGGACAACGAGCGAGCGGGGGCGAGCTCCTCCACGAGGCGCTCGAACGGCACGTCCTGGTGCTCGAAGCCCGCCAGGCTCACCTCACGGACCCGGCCCAGAACCTCACCGAAGGTCGGGTCACCGGACAGATCCGTTCGCAGCACCAGGGTGTTGACGAAGAACCCGACCAGGTCGTCCAACGCCTCGTCGGTGCGGCCGGCATTGCCGGCCCCGATCGGGATGTCCGTCCCGGCGCCCAGCTTGCTCACGAGCACGGCCAGCGCCGCCTGGAGCGCCATGAACACGGTGACACCCTGCTCGCGCGCCGTCCTCAACAACTGGCCGTGCAGCTCCGCGGGGAGCTCCAGGGGCACACTCCACCCCTGGTAGCTCGTCACCGCCGGGCGGAGTCGGTCGGTCGGCAGCTCCAGCTCCTCCGGAGCACCGGTCAACGCCGCTCGCCAGTAGGAGAGTTGCTTCGAAAGGACGCTCTCGGGATCATCCTCAGAACCCAGCAGCTCGCGCTCCCAAAGCGCGTAGTCCGCGTACTGCACCGGCAGGGGCGCCCACTCGGGCGCCTGTCCCGCGAGCCGGGCGTGTAGGCAGCGGACAGATCACGGGCAGCGGGCGGGCCGGTCGACCAGCCGTCGGTGGCGATGTGGTGCGCCACGACCACCAGCGTGTGCTCCCCCGACGAGGTCGTGAACAGCGCGGCGCGGATCGGGATCTCGCTGGTCAGGTCGAAGACATGCCCCGCGGCACCAGCCACGGCGACCGGCAGTTCGGCGTCGGGTACCACCGCCGCCTGCAGAGCGAACCCGGACTCCGCCACGGGCAGCACCCGCTGGTGGGGCTCACCGTCCGCGACCTCGAACACGGTGCGCAGTACCTCGTGCCGGCCGACCACATCGAGCAGCGCCGCACCCAGCGCGTCGACGTCCAGCTCACCGGTCAACGCAGGACCATCGGGAGGTTGTAGGTCGCGCTGGGTCCATCCAGCTGGCCGAGGAACCAGAGTCGGCGCTGTGCGAAGGAGAGCGGTACCAACTGCGGCTTCTGACGTGAGCTCAGGGC
Organism: Kitasatospora sp. Ki12; assembly: GCF_054601375.1. NCBI lineage: Bacteria > Bacillati > Actinomycetota > Actinomycetes > Kitasatosporales > Streptomycetaceae > Kitasatospora > Kitasatospora sp. Ki12. Next base: position 615,118 of record NZ_BAAIHT010000003.1, read on the forward strand.
CGGCCGGATCCTTCCGGCCTCGCTCAGCCGAGCGGCCAGCGCGGCGGGGGTCGGCGCCTGGAACAGCGTCCGCACGGACACCTCGACGCCCAGCACCGTACGCACGCGGCTCGCCAGCCGGACGGCCAGCAGCGAGTGGCCGCCGAGGGCGAAGAAGTCGTCGTCCACCCCGACCGCGTCGACGCCCAGGACGTCGGCGAACGCGGCGCAGAGCAACTCCTCGCGCACGCCGGGCGTGCCGCGCGTGCCTGCCGAGGCTGCCGTCGCGTAGTCGGGGTGGGCAAGGCCTTGCGGTCGAGCTTGCCGTTGACGGTCAGCGGGACCGCCTCCAGCGCGACCACGGTGGCGGGGACCATGTACTCCGGCAACCGCCGACCGACGAACTCCCTCAACCCATCCGGAAGTTCAACACCACTCGCAGGCACGACGTAGGCGACCAGACGCTTGTCACCCGGCACGTCCTCGCGAACCACCACCACAGCCCGCCCGACCGCCGGATGCTCCGCGAACACCGCCTCGATCTCGCCGAGTTCGATCCGGAACCCACGGACCTTCACCTGCTCGTCCGCACGCCCCAGATACTCCAACCGCCCACCCGGCAACCAACGACCCACATCACCCGTCCGGTACATCCGCTCCCCGGACCCGAACGGCGACGCCACGAAACGCCCCGCCGACAACCCCGGACGACCCACATACCCACGAGCCAACTGCCCACCCGACACATACAACTCACCCGCCACACCAACCGGCACCGGACACAACCACTCATCCAGCACGAACACACCCAGCCCCGGAATCCCCCGACCGACCACACTCCCCGCCACACCCCCGGCCACGGCCCCGGCGGCGAGCTCCTCGAACGTGACATGCACCGTCGTCTCGGTGATCCCGTACATGTTCACCAGACGCGGACCACCACCACCCCGACGCTCCCACCACCCCGACAGCCGGCCCGGCTCCAACGCCTCACCACCGAACACCACCACCCGCAACGACGAACCCCGCACACCACCACCCTCAGCCGCCACCAACTGGTAGAACGCCGACGGAGTCTGCGACAACACCGTCACACCCTCACGCTCCACCAACTCCCAGAACTCCTCCGGAGAACGCGACACCCCGAACGGCACCACCACCACCCGGCCACCGTGCAACAACGCACCCCACAACTCCCACACCGAGAAGTCGAACGCGACCGAATGGAACCAGCTCCACACATCCCCGGCACCGAACCCGAACAGACCCCGCGTCCCCGCGAACAGCCCCACCACATTCCCGTGCGAGACCGCCACACCCTTCGGACGACCCGACGAACCCGACGTATAGATCACATACGCCGAATGACCAGGCAACACCGCCACCGACACCGGCCCGCCATCCAGAGCCGCAACCCCCGCCGACACCCCCGGATCATCCAGAACCACCACCGGAACACCCACCGGCACAACCGCCACGCACTCCAACGACGTCAACACACACACCGCACCCGAATCCGCCACCGTGAACGCGACCCGCTCCACCGGATACTCCGGATCCACCGGCACATACGCCCCACCGGCCTTCACCACCGCCAGCAGCGCCACCACCAGATCCACACCACGCGACAGGCACACCCCCACCCGCGACTCCGGACCCACACCCACACCAGCCAGATAACGAGCCAACCGATTCGCCCGCGCATCCAACTCCGCATACGACAGCGCGACATCCCCGTCCACCACCGCAACCGCCCCCGGCACCCGCGCCACCTGCACCGCGAACAACTCCGGCAACGACACAGACGAAACACCAACCCCCGGAACATTCCACTCGACGAGCACCCGATCCCGCTCCACGGCATCCAGCACATCCACCGAGCGCAGCGCCACCTCACCACCATCACCGGCAGCCGCCTCCAACGCCGGCACCAGGTTCGCCACCACAGTGTGCAGCAGTCGGCAGACAGCCTCCGGGTCTGCCGGAGCCACGGCGTCCACGGTCAGGCGGATGCCATCGCCGTTGTCGTCGACCGAGACCGACAGCGGGTAGTTGGTCCGCGCCCAGATGTACCGGATGCCGACCCCGTCGAGGCCGGTCCCCGTCTCCTTGACCGCGACCTCGTTGTGCCGGTAGTTGAAGAGCGACGTGAACAAGCGCGGGTTGCGGCCGGAAATACCGCTGGCCTGCTGTGCCACCACCAGCGGTGCGTGCTCGTGCACCAGCAGCTCGGCCAGCTGACGGCGCACACCGCCCAGCGACTCCAGCACCCCGGTGCCGTCCACCTTCACCCGCACCGGCAGCGTGTTGATGAACACGCCCTGGGCGCGATCCGCCCCTGCGCCGGCGTTCATCCGGCCGAACAGCACCGTGCCGAACACGACGTCGTTACGCCCCGACACCGCCGCCAGCACCCGCGCCCACGCCAGGTGCATCACCGTCGCCGGGCTCACCCCGACCGCACGAGCCACCTGGCGCAGCCGCGCGGCCAGCTCGCCGTCCATCGGCAGCTGGGCCTGCGCGGCCGCCATTCCGTCACTGAAGACGTCGGACAGACCGTAGGCGGCAGTGGTCTCCTCCACATCGCCGAGCAACGTGGTGAAGTATTTCTGGTGCTCCGCACGGGAGCCACCGAGACGTGCCTGCGCCACGAAGTCGCGGAACGGCAGCGGCTCCGGCAGCTGGGCGCCACGGCCGGCCAGGATCTCACGGACCTCGGAGAGGAGGACCTCCAGCGACGTGTGGTCGCGCACCATCTGGTGGATGCGCAGCAGGGCGAGCCAGTTGCCCTCCTGACCCTCGGCGGCGACGTGCACGTCCATCAGCGGTGCCCGGCCGAGGTCCATCGACCAGCCTGCGCGGTCGAGCAGCTGCTCGACCGGGTCCGCACCCGATGGGTCCAACATCACTTCGGTCACCGGCAGTTCGGCGCGACGCCACACCACCTGCACCGGCTCGGGCAAGTGCTCCCAGACGATCGCCGTGCGGTAGATGTCGTGCCGGTCCACCACCTGTTGCAGCGCGGTCGCGAAGGCGTCCAGCCGCTCTCGCGAGTCGAATTCGAGGACAGTGGGCAGCACATAGACGTCACGTTCGTCCTCACCTGCCATCAGGTGGTGGAAGAGCATGCCCTCCTGGACCGGAGCGAGCGGATACACGTCCGCCAGGTTGGCGGCTCCGCCGTCCACGGTGGCGGTGATCCGCCTGATCGCGACTTCGTCGAGGTCGACCAACGGCAGCATCTGCGGCGTGATGTGCTCCGCGCCGTCCGGTATCACGTTCGGCGGAACCGGCACGGAGTCGGTTCCCGCCACCGCAGCGAGGCCTGCCGGCGTCGGTGACTGGAACAACGCCTGCACCGACACCAGGGCGCCGCGAACGCGCAGCCACTCGACCAGGCGCACCGCGAGCAGCGAGTGCCCACCGAGTGCGAAGAAGTCGTCGTCCACGCCCACCGTGTTCAGGCCCAACACCTCCGCGAAGCCGGCGCAGAGCACCTCCTCGCGAACGTTGGACGGCCCGCGCCCACCGGCGAAGGCTCCGGCCGCGTAGTCGGGCGCGGGCAGGGCCCTGCGGTCCAGCTTGCCGTTGCCGGTCAGCGGCAGCGCGTCCAACACCACGACGGCAGTCGGCACCATGTGCTCCGGCAGCCGCTTGGCAGCGAAGCTCCGAACCGCCGACGGAAGAGCATCGGCGTCATGTTCCTCGGGGTCGGACGGGACGACGTAAGCCACCAGGCGGGCGTCACCCGGGGTGTCCTCACGAGCGACGACCGTGGCCTGCGCAACCTCCGGGTGTGCGACCAGTGCGGCCTGGACCTCGCCGGGTTCGATCCGGAAGCCGCGGATCTTCACCTGGTCGTCAGCGCGGCCCAGGAAAGCGATCCGACCGGCAGCGGTCCAGCGGGCGCGGTCGCCCGTACGGTACATCCGGTCTCCGGACCGGCCGAAGGGGCAGGCGACGAAGCGTTCGGCGGTCAGACCAGGACGCTTGACGTAACCACGGGCCAGGCCTGCACCGGCGATGTACAGCTCACCGGCCACCCCGGGTGCGACCGGGTTGAGGTGGTCGTCGAGTACGTACAGGCGGGTGTTGCCGACCGGTGTTCCGACCGGGACGATTCCGTCGGCGACCATCGCCGTCGTGAGTCGGGTGGTGGCCACACCGATGGTGGCCTCGGTCGGCCCGTAGTGGTTGAACACCCCACGGTCCCCGGCAACCGCCAGCAGCTCCGCGACCAGGGTCGGCGGCGCGGCCTCGCCGCCCAGGACGAGGGACTTGGCGGGCAGTACCGTGCGCGGTCCGCCGGCGATGGAGAGCGCTGCGAGGTGCGAGGGCACGGCCTTGAGGTGGTCGATCCGCCGCTCGGTCAGGTAGGCGGAGACGGCGACCGGGTCGGTGACCGCGTCGGCGTCCAGGATGTGGAGCTCACCGCCGGTCACCAGACTGGTGAAGACCATGGTGTTGCCGAGGTCGGTGGCCTGTGCCTGGAGCAGGGCGTACCGGTCTCCCGGCGCGCCGAGGCCGAGCCGGTCGGGCACGGTGCCCACGTAGTTGGCCAGCGAGCCGTGGGTGACGGCAACGCCCTTGGGGTGCCCCGTGGAACCCGAGGTGTAGATCACGTAGGCGAGCGACTCGGCCCGGACCGAGACCTCCGGTGCTGTGGCCGGTGCCAGCGCGAGGTGGGTGGCCATCAGCGCGCCGTCCAGCGTGACGAAGCGCACCTTGCCGGCGGGCAGGTCGTCCAAGGTCTCCTCGTCGGTGAGGAGCAGCGCCGCGTGGGTGTCACGGATCATGAAGGTCATCCGGTCGGCGGGCTGTTCCCGGTCGACGGGGAGGTAGCCGGCACCGGCCTTCCAGATCGCCAGGATCGCCGCGGTCATCTGGAGTCCGCGGGGGAGGGAGACTGCCACCACCGATTCAGGCCCGATGCCCTGGGCGATGAGGTAGTGGGCGAGCCGGTTGGCACGCTCGTCCAGCTCGGCGTAGGTGACCTCGTCGGCACCCGAGACGACCGCTACCGCATCCGGTGTCCGGGCCACCTGCGCCTCGAACAGTTCCGGGAGGGTGGTGGCGGGCAGCTCGGCCGTGGTGTCGTTCCACTCGACGAGGACCTGGCGGCGCTCGTCGGATGCCAGCAGCGAGAGCGCGCTGATTCGCTGCGACGGGTCGGCGGCCATCGCCTCCAGCACCCGCAGCAGGACCCGGGCGATCCGCTCGGCAGTGTCGGGCTCGAACAGGTCGGCGGCGGCCTTGAGCACACCACGGATCCCGGCGGGCGAGCCGTCGGGGCCGAACGCCTCGCCGACCATCACGTCCAGGTCGAACTTGGCGGCCCGACGGCCGGTCGACAGCACGTCGATCCTCAGGCCCGGCAGCGCGAGCCCGGAGGCCAGGTTCTGGACGGTGAGGACCACCTGGAACAGCGGGTGGCGGGAGAGCGAGCGCACGGGGGCGAGCTCCTCCACCAGCCGGTCGAACGGCACGTCCTGGTGGGCGAGCGCGTCGAAACCGACCTCGCGAACCCGACCCAGCACGTCGATGAGTGTCGGGTCGCCGGTCAGGTCCGTGCGGATCACCAGCGTGTTGACGAAGCACCCGACCATGTCGTCGAGAGCCTTGTCGGTGCGTCCGGAGACGGCGGAGCCGATCGGGAGGTCACTGCCGGCGCCGAGTCGGGAGAGGGTCACGGCGAGGGCAGCGTGCAGCACCATGAAGATGCTCACGCGTTGTTCCCGGGCAAGGTTCAGCAGCCGGCCGTGCAGCTCGGCGGAGGTGGCCACATCCGCCGTGTGGCCACGGTGGCCCGCCACCGCGGGACGCGGGCGGCTGGTCGGCAGCGCCAGTTCCTCCGGGGCTCCCATCAGCGCATGCCGCCAGTGTTCGACCTGGCGGGTGAGCACGCTCTCCGGGTCGTCCTCGGAGCCCAGCAGCTCGCGCTGCCAGAGCGAGTAGTCGGCGTACTGGATCTCAAGGTCGGCCCAGCCGGGCTCGTTCCCGCGGGAACGGGCGGTGTAGGCGGTGGAGAGGTCGCGCATCAGCGGGCCGATCGACCAGCCGTCGACGGCGATGTGGTGTGCCACCAGCACCAGCACGTGCTCTTCCGCCGCGGTGGTGAACAGCCAGGCCCGGACGGGGATCTCGGAGGCCAGGTCGAAGGCATGGCCGGCGGCCCGGGCCACGGCCCGGGCCAGGCCGGCCGGGGCTCCGTCGAACGCGGGCAGTTCCTCCGGCAGCTCGGCGTCAGAGCCCGGCCCGACGCCGGGGCCGTCGTCACTGAGCTGGTCGGCGTCCACGCAGGTCAGCGCCCAGGACAATTCGTCCATCGGGAGGATCCGCTGGTACGGCTCGCCGTCCGGTGCGGGGTAGACGGTCCGCATCGCCTCGTGCCGACCGATCACGTCCCTCAGCGACGCGTCGAGCGCAGCGCGGTCCAGCCGGCCCGAGAGCCTTGCGATCAGCGGGATGTTGTAGGTCGCACTGGGGCCCTCGACCTGCCAGAGGAACCACAACCGCCGCTGGGCGAACGACATGGGGATCATCGGGACTCCTCCTGCTTGCGCATCGGCCGCAGCGCGGGCCTGGCTTTCCGGGTAATGGCAGATTGGGTTCCGAGCCAGGCGGCGAGTCCGGCCGGCGTCGGGGTCTGGTAGAGCTGACGGATCGGCAGCTCGGTTCCGGTGGCGGACCACACTCGGCTGGCGAGCTGCGTGGCCAGCAACGAGTGGCCGCCATGGGTGAAGAAGTCGTCCTCGGCTCCCACCGCGGGCAGGCCCAGGACGTAGGCGAAGGCTTGGCACATCAGCTCTTCGTTCGGGTCCGCCGGCGCTCGCCCGGCACCGACGGTGGCGGCGACGTCCGGAGCCGGTAGAGCGGCCCGATCGAGCTTGCCGTTGGCCGTGACGGGGAGTGCGTCCAACACCACCACAGCGGCTGGGATCATGTACGCCGGGAGGGTATCGGATGCGAACTCTTTGAGACTCACCGGGAGTTGATCGCTTTCCAGCTGCCCGTTCGGCACCGCGTACGCCACCAAGCGCTGGTCGCCCGGCTTGTCCTCCCGGGTGACGACCACGACCTGCGCCACCGCCGGATGCCCGGCCAGCACGGTCGCGATCTCGCCGGGTTCGATCCGCAGGCCCCGGATCTTCACCTGGTCGTCGGTGCGACCGAGGTACTCCAACCGTCCGTCAGGGATCCACCGCACCAGGTCGCCGGTCCTGTACATCCGTCGGCCCTGCTCGAAGGGGGACGCCACGAACCGTTCCGCCGTGAGTGCGGGCCGGCCGACGTAGCCACGGGCCAACTGCACGCCCGCCAGGTAGAGCTCGCCCGCGACGCCGACCGGCACCGGACGCAGCGCGTCGTCGAGCACGCGGACACGGGTATTGGCCACCGGGCCACCGATCGGCACCGAGGCGCCGTCCGTGACGGCGCAGCGCGTCGCGGTGACGTCGACCGAGGCCTCGGTCGGCCCGTAGAGGTTGAACAGCGGCACGTCCAGAAGGTCGAGAAAGCGGTCGCGCAGCTCGGCCGGGAGCGCCTCGCCGCTGCAGAACACCGCCCGCAGGCCCGTACAGGCGGCGGCCTGCTGTTCGCGCACGAAGACGTCCAGCATCGAGGGGACGAAGTGGGTGACGGTGACACCCTCGTCCTGGATCACCCGGGCCAGGTAGGCCGGCTCCCGGTGCCCGCCGGGACGGGCGACGACCAGCGTCGCCCCCTCCAGCAACGGCCAGAAGAACTCCCACACCGACACGTCGAACCCGAACGGAGTCTTCTGCAACACCCGGTCCGCACCCGTGAGCCGGTACTCCCGCTGCATCCACGCCAGCCGGTTCACGATCCCGGCATGCGACACCACCACACCCTTCGGCCGACCCGTCGAACCCGACGTGAAGATCACATACGCCGGGTGCTCCGGCAGCACCACCACCTCCGGAGCCCACGCCGACTCCCCCACCGACGACACCACACTCGCCAGGTCGTCAAGCACCACCCTCGCAGCGCCCTGCGGCAGCAGACCGGTGAACGACCCAGCGGTCACCACCAGCCCCGCGCCGGCATCCGCCAGCATCACCGCGATCCGGTCCGTCGGCAGCTCCGGGTCCAGGGGCAGATAGGCGCCACCGGCCTTGAGCACCGCCAGCAGGGCGACGACGAGGTCGACACCACGCTCCAGACAGACCGCGACCACCGACTCCGGGCCGACGCCCCGGGCGGCCAGGTGGCGCGCCAACCGGCCCGCCCGCGCGTCCAACTCCGCGTACGACAACCCGACACCCTCGAACACCACCGCCACCGCATCCGGCGTCCGCGCCACCCGCGCAGCGAACAGCTCCGGCAACGTACCCACCGGCAACTCGGCCGCGGTGTCGTTCCACTCGGCCATGATCCGGTACCGCTCGGCACCGTCCAGGACCTCCACGGCCTCCAACGGCTGCTCGGGGGCGTCCTCCAGCGCGCCGACCAGGTGGTCGAGGCAGGTGTGCAGCAGCGCTCGGACCCGCTCGGGATCGGCCGGGGCGAGCGCGTCGACGGTCACCGCGAAACCGTCGCCGAGATCGTCGACGGAGACGGTCAGCGGGTAGTTGGTCCGCTCGCGGTAGTACAGCGCTCGGATCCCCTCGACGCCGGTATCGGTGCCACCGTCGAGCCGGTTGTGCCGGTAGTTGAAGAGCGAGGTGAACAGCGGGCTCCGGGCGGGCAACCCGCTGGCCCGCTGGGCGAGCGCCAGCGGAGCGTGCTCGTGGGCGAGCAGGTCGGCGAGTTGGCGGCGCATCAGGGTCAGCGCGCCGCCGACGTCGCAGCCGTCCGTACGCACCCGCACCGGCAACGTGTTGATGAACGGTCCGAAGACCCTGTTGGCGCCGGCACCGGCGTTCATCCGCCCGAACAGGACGGTGCCGAACACCACGTCGGAGCGTCCCGACACAGCCGCGAGCACCCGGGCCCAGGCCAGGTGGAGGATCGTCGCCGGGCTGACGCCGCGTGACCGGGCCACCTCCCGGATCCGGACCGACAGCTCCTTGTCCAGGTGCTGCTGGACGCTCTCGACGGCCTCCCCGGTGCCGTGGACATCCAGCAGGCCGTACGGCGCGGTCGGCTCGGTGACGTCGGCGAGCAGCCCGGCGAAGTACCGCTCGTGTTCCTCCCGGGGCGTCCCGAAGCGTGCCTGGGCGACGAAGTCCCGGAACGGAAGCGGCTCCGGAAGCCTGTCGCCGCGCCCGGCCATGATTTCGCGGACCTCGCCGAGCAGTGCCTCCAGCGTGGTGTGGTCGCGCACCATCTGGTGCATGCGGAGGAGCAGCAGCCACCGCCCGCCATCCGGCTCGGCAGCGACGTGCACCCGTAGCAACGGCGCGCGGCCCACGTCCATCGGTGCCGCGCCGGCGGCGAGCAGCTGCTCGACCGGCCCGGTGCCGCCGGCCTCGGCGGTCGGCCGCAGGGTCTCCTCGTGGACCGGTAGGACGGCCTGGCGCGCCACCACCTGTACCGGCTCGCGCAGCCCCTGCCAGACGATCGCCGTACGGTAGACCGCGTTGCGGTCCACCACCTGCTGCAGGGCCGCGAGGAAGCCGTTCAGCCGCTCCCGCGAGTCCGCCTCGAAGACGATCGGCAGGACGCCCGCGTCGCCACCGTCCCGGCCGGTCATCAGGTGGTGGAAGAAGATCCCCTCCTGAAGCGGCGCCAGCGGGTAGATGTCCTCCAAGCTGGCCGCGCCGCCCTCGACGTGCGCCAGGACGCGTTCGATGCCGTCGGCGTCCAGTTCGACCAGCGGCAGCATGTCCGGGGTGATCCACCGGGGGTCGGCGGGGATCCGGTTCTCCGGCACCTGGACGGGCTCCGGGCCCGCCACCTCGGCCAGCCGGGCCGGTGTCGGGGTCCGGAACAGCACCGGCACCGAGACCGACACCCCGCTCGTCCGAAGCCGCTCCACCAGCGACACCGCCAGCAGCGAGTTCCCGCCCAGGGCGAAGAAGTCATCGTCGACACCGACCGCGGGAAGTTCGAGGGTCTCGGCGAACGCCTGGCAGAGCAGCTCCTCCTGGGCGTTGCGCGGCGCACGGCCCCGGCCCGCCTCCCCGGCGAAGTCCGGCGCGGGCAGCGCAGCCCGGTTCAACTTGCCGTTGGCGGTCAGCGGCAGGGCATCGAGTACCACCACCGCCGACGGCACCATGTGCTCGGGCAGCCGTCCGCCGACGAATCGCCGGACCGCCTCCGCATCCACGCCGCCGTCCGGGTCCGCGTCCGCGGGCACCACGTAGGTCACCAGCCGGGGATTGCCGGGGGTGTCCTCGCGGACCACGACCGCCGCCTGGGCCACGCCGGGGTGCGCGGCGACGGCGGCCTGGACCTCGCCCGGCTCGATCCGGAAGCCGCGGATCTTCACCTGGTCGTCGGCACGACCGAGGAAGACCAGCCGGCCCTCCGCCGTCCACTTCACCCGGTCACCGGTCCGGTACATCCGCTGACCGGATCCGAACGGGCAGGCCACGAAGCGCTCAGAGGTCAGAGCGGCCCTGCCGACATAGCCGCGGGCCAGCTGCGCACCGGCGACGTACAGCTCCCCGGGCGTCCCGGGCGGCACGGGAACCAGCCCGTGGTCGAGGACGTACGCCCGGGTGTTGCCGACCGGACGGCCCAGCGGGACGGCCCCGCCGGCCAGCGAGTCGGGGTTCAGACGCCCGGTGACCACACCGATGGTGGCCTCGGTCGGCCCGTAGTGGTTGAAGACCGGGAGGTCTCCGGCGGCAGCCAACAGTTCCTGCACCCAGGTTGCCGATGCCGCCTCGCCACCGAGCACCAGGCCCTTGGCCGGAAGCAGCTCCGCCAGGCCGGCGGACGTGCCCAGTGCTGCCAGGTGGGAGGGCACCACCTTCACGAAGTCGACCGCGTGCTCGGCGACGTAGTCGGTCACCGCCCGGGGGTCGGTCACCGCCTCCCGGTCCAACACGTGCAGGGTCCCGCCGGTGGCGAGGCTGGCGAAGACGACGGTGTTGCCGAGGTCGGTGGCCTGCGCCTGCAGCAGCAGGTAACGGGCCCCCGGCACCCCGAAGCCGACCTGGGCCGGAACGCAGAACACGTAGTTGGCGAGGCCGCGGTGCGTCACGGTCACGCCCTTCGGCCGACCGGTCGAACCGGAGGTGTAGATCACGTAGGCCAGACCGTCCGACTCGAGCTGGACATCAGGCGCCTCGGCCGACTGTGCGGCGATGACGGCGGCGACCGTCGGATCGTCGACGGCGACCGTCCGCAGGCGGCCGGCCGGCAGGTCGTCGAACACCTCGACGGAACCGACCAGCGCCACCGCGCGGCTGTCCCGCAGCATGAACGAGATCCGCTCTGCGGGGTACTCCGGGTCCACGGGCACGTACGCCGCGCCGGCCTTCCACGTCGCCAGGATCGCCGTCACCATCTCCGCGCCGCGCGGCAGGCAGAGGCCGACAACGGCTTCCGGACCGGCGCCGAGGCTGCGCAGGTAGTGCGCCATGCGGTTGGCGCGGGCATCCAGCTCGGCGTAGCTGAGTGGAGCGCCGTCGGCGACCAGGGCCACCGCGTCGGGGGTCCGCTCCGCCTGCTCGGCGATGAGCTGGGGCACCGGGACGACCCTCCCCGCCACGGCAGTATCATTCCAGGTCTCCAGGACCAGCCGACGCTCGGCGGGGTCGAGCAGGTCGATCCGGCTGAACGCGGCGTCGGGCTCGGCGGTGGCCATCCAGTCCAGGACGACGAGGAAGCGTTGGCAGACCTCCTCGGCTGCGCCCGGCCCGTGGCGGTCGCGATTCATCTCGACGACGGTCCGGATGCCGCCACCCTCGTATTGGCCCAGCAGGTCGATCTTCAGGTGCTCGGCCGGGCCGCTGGACAGGCCGGTCCGGGTCACCTCGCAGTCGCCGAAGCGCACCGGGTGATCGCCGCTCATCACGTTCACGATCAGGTCGTACAGCGGGGCCCCACCGACGCGCCGCAGGTCGCCGAGGATGTCCCGGTACTGGTACCGCTGGTGACGCAGGCCGTCATGGACGGCGCGCTGGGTCTGGCGGGCGAGTTCGGCGAGCGGCATTCCAGGGCGCAGGCGAAGCCGCACCGGGAGAATGTTCGATGTCATTCCGGGGATACCAAGCTCACGCCTGCTCGTACGGCCGCTGGCCGAGACACCGAGCACGATGTCACGGGCCCCGGTGGCGCGGTGGTGGTACACCGCAGCCGCGGTGAGCAGCAGGGCGGCGAAGCTGACGCGTAGCCTCCGGGCGGCGGCTCGCAGGTCGTCGGTCAGCTGGGCGCCGATGTCCTCTCGGTACAGCATCGGGTGGCCGGCGAGGCTGCGCGCGCCGACAGCCGTGTCCTCGGTTTCGGCGAAGTCGGCAAGGGCGTCCAACCAGAACGCGCGGTCCCGGTCAGGGGTGTCGGATTCCCGGTAGGCGCGGTCCGTCTCGATGAGGGACGCCACCGGGCCGAGGGTGTCACGGGCGGGATCGCCGCCTGCGGCGAGAACGGCGTGGACACGGGCCAGCCGGGCTGCGAAGAGGGACAGGCCGTTGCCGTCCAGGACTATGTGGTGGGCGCGTTGGTACCAGAGGAAACGGTCAGGGCCGAGACGGAAGACGGCATGGCCTGACAGCGGTCCGTCGGTGAGGTCGGCCGGACGGTCCAGGTCGGCGCGCATCCACGCCTCGGCAGCAGCCCGGGGATCCGGCTCGGCGCTGAGATCGGCGACGTGGACGGGATGGTCGCTCAAGTCGGCCAGGTACTGTCGCGGGACCCCGTCCTGCTCCCGGATCCGCAGCCGGTAGGTGCCCGCCTCGTCGAGCGTGCGGTACAGCGCGCGGACGAAGAGGTCCAGGTCGAGTTCACCGTGGATCTCCGTGCACTCGGCGATGTTGTAGGCCGGATTGCCGGGCGCGAGCTGCTGCGCGTACCAGACGCCGAGCTGGCCGGACATCAGTTCCCAAGGTCCTTGTGCGGACACACCCATTCCCGTATCCCTCGATCACTTGCACGGACTGGAAGAGCTGGAGCCGGGCACCGGGCCCGGCGGACGGACATCCGTCAGCCGGCGGCCTCGTCGGCCGCGAGACGGGTGAGGTGGGCGGTGAGCGCGGTCACCGTGTCGACGTCCCACACGAGCGTGGGTTCGACGCTCAGGCCCAGGGTGTCCTCGATCTCGCCGGCGAGCGCGAAGGCGTACACCGACTCGAGCCCGTAGTCGGCGAGCGGGACGTCCGGATCGATCTGGGAGGCCGGCACCTTGAGGAAGTGGGCGATGCGCCCGACCAGCCAGGACTGGACGGCCTCGGACGACTGACCTGGGTGCGCCTGGTGGGTTTCAGTCATGGAACTATCCCTCTCATCCTGCTATATGACGGGCTGTCAGATCAAAGAGTCGGTTCTCGCCGTAGCGCTCCAGTGCGAGGTCGAACAGCGCCCGCTCACCGCTCTCCCGCTCGGCCGGGAGGAGCACCGGTGCGCCGCCGAGGCGGCCGGCCAGCCGGTCGAGCAGGCCGGGGAGCACCGCGTCGGGGTGCCGGCCGGCCCCGCGCCGCCAGACCGCCAGCACGCAGGCCGCGGCGAGCAGCACCGTGTAGCGGTCGGCCAGGGCGTACGCGGCGGGCGAGGCGCCGATGGTGAGGTCGGACGGCTCCAGCTCGGCGCACCGGTCGGCCAGCGTTGCCAGCTCGTCCCGGAAGCGCCGGGCGAAGCGGCCGGCCACCGTGTCAGGCGGCTCGGACTCGGCGAGTCCGGCCAGGGTGCCGAGAATGCCGTCCCCGGACGGCAATCCCGGTGCGAGCCGCGTCAGGTCCAGCGGCGGCAGATCTGCGCCGAGGTCGAACAGCTCAGGCGCGGCGGCCGCTCCGACCGGCCAGAACCGCCGGGCGAGCCGGGGAAGTTGCGGCAGGATCGTGACGAGGCATGCGCTGCGCGAGATGTGCGCGAAGGTGGACGGTGCCACGTCGCGGGCCAGCTTCTGGAACATCGCGTACGGGCCCTCGCGGAGGTAGGACTGCGCGCCCAGCACCGATCGCAGGTCCTCGAACGCGTCAAGCAGGATCCGCGAGGTGAGGTACTTCGCGGCCGGCGCGTAGACGCCCATCGCATCCGGCACCAGGTGCAGCGCCCGGAGGCCGACACCGGAGAACGCGTCGATGGCCAGCAGGTCGGCGAATGCCCGGGCGACGACCACGCGCACATAGGGCAGGTCGGCGGCCGTCCCTCCGTAGAGCCGGCGCTCCAGCGCGCACTCCAGCGCGAGCCGTAGGGCCGCTTCCAACGGCCCGAGGATCACCGCCGGGAGCACTGCGCGGGTCAACTGGTAGGAGCGCAGGGCGATCTCCATGCCCTGGCCCGGTCGGCCGAGCACGGCGTCGCCGGACAGTCGGCAGTCGGTGAACCGGATGCCGCCGAGCTGGACCCCGCGCATGCCCGAGCTCGGGAAGCGCGGCAGGTCCTGCAGTCCGTCGGCCGGAAGGTCCTCGCGCCGGACGAAGAACTGGCTGTGGCTACGGCTGCCGGCGGTGTCCGCGGTCCGGGCGAACAGCACCATGGCGTCGCCACGGCGCAGGTTCGTCACGATCTCCTTGCGTCCGGAGAGCAGCCAGCCACCGTCGGCCGGTCGGGCGGCGCAGTCGGCGTTGGCGAAGTCGTTGCCGTGGTCGAGCTCGTGGAAGGCAGCGGCGATCCGGCCGTTGCCGAGCAGGATGTCGGCCGCCTCCCGACGCTGCTCCTCACTTCCGGCGGTCCAGATGTTGACGGAGGCGAGCAGGGAGCTGAACCCGTAGCCGAGGCCCAGGCAGGGGTCGCGCCGCCACAGGGCGCGCTGGACCTCGGCGAGCCGGTCGGCCCGGGTGAGCCGGCCGCCGTACGCGGCGGGCACGAACTCGGCGTTCATGCCGTAGGCGTCCAGCAGCCGCTCGCCCTCGGCGAGCATCTCCCGCCGCTCGTCGGCAGCGAGGACGGCGGTGTGGCCTACCGGGTTGTCGGCGTCCCGCGGATCTCCGAGCAGTACCTCCAGCTTCTCAACTCCCATGGCTTTCCTCCGTCTTCCGCATGGATGCCGGCAGTGGCGCCCCGAACGGGGACACCGGGGCGCCACTGGCGGCCGCCGCGACGACGGCTGCCGCGAGGGCGCCGTCGACGAGGCCGTCCTCGGGGGCATCGGGCGGCGCCGGTGTCCGCAGGACCTCGGCGAGCCTCGTCCGCAGGGCGCGCAACGCGGCCCTGACCCAGAGCCCGTCTGCCCACAGCGCCTGCCCGGTGTGGTCCACCTCGCCGGCCGCCCACAGGTGGAGGCAGGCGGCGCCCGCGTAGCACAGCTCGTAGGCGGCGGCGAGCTCGAACGCGACCATGGGCGGGCGGGCTACCGGGGTCACTGCGGCCATCGCGGCGTGCAGTTCCCCGACGGTGGTGCTCAGCGCGGTGGCGTGATCGGCGATTCCGGGGTGGACCGACCGGGCGGATATCGACCGGGCGAGGGCCGGGAGGGACTGCACCACGCTGCAGCCCTGGCGGGACATCAGGGTGAGGTTCGCGCGCTCCAGCGGGCGCGGCGGCGAGCCCACCGCGACGGCCTCGGCCAGACCGGCGGCGTCGACCGTGCCGGCACCGTAGGCCCGGGCCAGTCGGGGGAACTGCTGGACGAGGGCGGCCCGGTTCACCGGGGTGCTGCCGTCGAACACCGCGACGATCTGGTGGTCACGCCAGAGCTTCTGGAACGCGCCGTGCTCGAACACGTCGGTCAGGAACGACCGGGCACCGAGCAGCTCGGCCAGTTCCCCGAGCATCGAGTCGATCAAGGTCGGGGCGAGCGCCTTGACCACGGACGAGGTCACCGGCATCTCCGCGGTGAGACTGTGGATCGAGCGGTTGCCGACGAGTGCGGCCGCCTCGGTCGCGGCAAGCAGCGCGGCGGATCTCGCCAGGATCGAGGCGGGGTACGGGCGTTCGACCAACGGCCGCTTCTGGATCACCCGTTCCGCGGCGAACCGGGCGGCCAGGCGGAGCGCCTGTTCGCCTGCACCGAGCGAGAGCGCGGCGCACAGGGTCCGGGTGAGCTGGAGGGCGCGGAGGACGGTTTCCAGACCAGTGCCCTCAGCACCGAGCAGCGCCGCGGACGGCACCTTCGCGTCGTCGAACCGGACGCCGGAGATGTCGATGCCGCGGATGCCGTGAGTGGGGACCTTGGGTAGGGCCCGGACACTACCGGGCGCCGACGCCGCCTTGTCCACGAGGAACAGACTGTGGCCCCGGGGGGTGCCCGGCTCACCGGTGCGGGCGAGCACGGTGAGCAGCTCGGCCCGGGTGGCGTTGTTGATCGGCCACTTGACGCCGTCGAGCCGGTAGCCATCGGCCTCGGCCGTGGCGGTGAGCCCGCCGGCCAGTAGGTCGGCGCCGTGCTCCGGCTCGGTGAGGGCCCAGGCGACCGGGCTGCCGACCAGTACGGCAGCAGCCGTGGCGGCGGCTTGCTCGGGTGTTCCGGCGATCCACACCGAGGCGGTGCCCAGGTAGGTCTTGGCGTGCGCCACGGCGGCGCTGACGTCGCGGCGGGCGACGCTGCGCAGCAGCCGGAGCAGTTCCTCGTGGTCGTCGAGCCGACCGCCCCACTCCGCAGGCACGTAGTACGCGGGCAGGCCGAACGCGTCGAGCCGGGCGCAGACTTCGGCGGGGAACCGCTCGGCGTCGTCGAGCTCGGCGGACAGCCGCAGGGTACCCTCCGGGTCGCCGAGGGCAGCGTCGATCGCGGCCTCCGGCCCGGGCACGGCACGGACCGCCGTCACGGGGCACCGACCGCCGTCTCGACCAGCTGGCGCACCTCGGGCTCCAGCTCGGCGTGCAGCACTTCGATCCGGCCGGCGAGGAACCGTCGTCGCATGGTGCCGCGCTCGATCTTGCCGCTGGTGGTGCGGCGCACCTGGCCGCGCCGGACCAACAGGACGTTGCGCGCGGGGACGCCGAACGAGGCGGCGAGTCGACGCGAGACAGCCGCAGCGATGCCGGGCAGCTCGTCGGCGGAGACCTTCGGGTCGACCTCGTGGACCAGCACCACCCGCTCGTCGGGGGCCTCGACGCTGAAGGCGGCACCGACGAAGCCGGTCAGGGCCGGGTGTGTGGTGCGCGCCTCGTGCTCCAGGTCCTGGGGGTAGAGGTTGCGGCCGTTGACGATCAGGACCTCCTTGAGCCGGCCGGTGATGAACAACTCGCCGTCGACGAATCCGCCCAGGTCGCCGGTGCGCAGCCAGGTCGGGCCGGTCCCGTCGCCGCCGGCCGGACGGGCCCGGAAGACCTCGTCGCTGAGCTCCGGCTTGCCCCAGTACCCGCGGCCGACGCTCGCGCCGCTGACCCAGACCTCACCGATGGCGCCGTCCGGCAGGACCTCCAGGGTCTGCGGGTCGACGATCCGGGACTCCACGACCTCCGGGGTGCCGACGCCGACGATCTCCCTGCCTCCGCCGCCGGTGGTGGCGACCAGTTCGGGGCGATCGGCGTCCAGCAGCCGGTGCGGGTCGGCCACGAGCACCGTTTGCTGCTGCGGGAGCGGGGTGTTCGACACGTACACGGTGACCTCGGCCATGCCGTAACCCGAGGTGAGCGCCTCGGGGCGCAGTCCGACGGAGGCGAAACGCTTGGCGAAGGCGGCCATGGTGGGCGCGTGGATCGGCTCGGACCCGTTGCAGACGAAGCGCAGCCTCGACAGGTCGAGGCCTTCCAGCTGCTCGTCGGTGACCAGCCGGGTGACGAGGTCGTAGGCGAAGTTCGGGGCCGAGGTGGCGGTGGTCCCGAACGAGTCCATCATCCGGAGCCACTCGAGCGGCCGACGGGCGAAGTCGGACGGCGGCATCAGCACGGTGGGTGCGCCGTAGAACAGTGCGAAGCTGAGCTGGACGAACAGCCCGAAGTCGTGGTGGAGCGGGAGCCAGGTGCCGAACGAGTCCTCACCGCCGAGGCCGACCACGGTGTTGAGGCCGGCCAGGTTGGCCTGAACGTTCCCGTGGGCGAGCATCACGCCCTTGGGGGTGCCGGTGGATCCGGAGCTGTACTGGAGGACGGCGAGCGTGTCACGGCCGACGCCCCGTCCACGGAAGAGCATCAGGGAGCCCTCGCCGGCGCCGACGGGCATCGCCGCCTCGACCGGGATGTCATCCAGCCCCTCGCCGTGAAGCCGCTCGACGACGGTGTCGACGTCTCCCGCCGTGGTGACCACGAGCGCCGGCCGACAGTCCCGGGCCATCGCGGCGACGCGCTGGCCGGCGCTCGACGAAGCCGTGACCGGCGGCGCCGGCACCGCGACCACACCGGCGCTCAGGCAGGCGAGGTAGAGCTCGACGAGCTCGGGGCACGTCGGCAGGGCGATGAGCAGGCGATCGCCGGGAGCCAGCCGGTCTGCCAGCTCGGCCGCTCGCAGACCCACCCGGCGGCCGAGCTCCCGGTAGGTGAGGCTCTCGTGCGCCGCTCCTGCCGAACCCCGGTAGAAGGTGAGCGCGGTGCGCTCCGGCTCGAGGGCGACGCGCGTCGCGAAGGCCTCACCCAGGCTCGCATGGCCGGTGATGTCGAAACCCATGGTGTTCCCCCTGGAACTGAAACTCCGTCAAGCGGTGGTGTTCCGGTCGGCAGCCGCGCCCGGCTCGGGCCCTGCCCCAAGGCGGGGAGGGCCCGAGCCGTGGCGGCGCACGGGCTGCGTCAGTTGTTCTCCATGGCCGCGATCAGGCTCTTCGGCCGCATGTCGGTCCACTCCCGTTCGATGTAGTCCAGGCACTCCTGACGCCCGGCCTCGCCGAACACCTTGTCCCAGCCCTCCGGGACGTCGGCGAAGACCGGCCAGAGCGAATGCTGGCCCTCGGCATTGACCAGGACGAGGTAACCGGCGTCGGGATCGTCAAATGGGTTCGCCATCACACTGCCCTTTCACGGGAAATGAATACGGAGGGGCCCCGGCATCCCGGAGATCGACGTCGATTCGTCGTTACGGGGGATCACCACGGCGGGGTCGCGGACCACTATGCCCCAGCCGCCGGATCTGGGTAAGTGATCGAGTCCACCCGCCCCCAGCACGTCATCTCCCGCCGCGCCAAGGGTGTTCAACTGGTGCGATGCAGCGGTTGAACACCCTGGTCGGCCCGGGTCCGGCAGTGCCGTCACTGGCCTCCGGCCGTCACCCCTGGGATAGTCCGGGTTCTCCATACCCCGCCGGAATTCCCGCCGCAACGGGCTTCGGCCCGTTCCCGAGATCGGTCGGCGGGCTTCCTCGAACTCGAACCGTTTACGCCGTCTCGCAATTCCGGTGTTCTCGCGAGAGGAATTCTCGGGTGCTGACACGGCGGTGACTGCAAGGGATTCTCCGACGATGCACGGCACCCCTCACTCGATCGCCTGTCACCGATGCGCACTGCGGACCGTGGACGACGGCCTGATCACCCTCTGTCCCCGATGCGGCGAGAAGTCACTGCTCGACACCGAGTACCGCCCCGGCCCGCTCACGGTGTCGCCGGACTCCCCCGGAGTCTTCCGGTATCGCGAGTGGCTTCCGGTCCGCCGGGAGGTTCCCGGCTCGGGCCGGCCGGCCGTCTACCGATGTCACGGCCTTGCCGCGGCCCTCGGGCTGGATCGGCTCTGGATCGCGTTCAGCGGGTACTGGCCCGAACGTGACTGTCGCATGACCTCCGGCACCTTCAAGGAACTGGAGGCCTTCACGGTGCTCGGCAGAACACCGGGCGACGCCGGCGTCATGGTGGTCTCCTCCGCCGGGAACACCGCCGCATCGTTCGCGGCCGCGTCGCGACACCTCGACCTCCCATGTGTGCTCATCGTGCCGGAGCAGGCGCTGCCGGCCCTCGCAGTCCCGGGCGGGTCGAGCGAAAGGGTCGCCGTCCTCGCACTCCAGGACAGCACCTACAACGACGTGCTCGCCTTCGGCCGGGCCCTCACCTCCTCCGCCTCGGAGTTCTTCGCCGAGGGCGGCGTGCGCAACGTCGCCCGTAGGGACGGGCTGGCGGTGGTCATGCTCGCGGCATTCGAGACCATGGGCACCCTTCCCGACTTCTACGTCCAGGCGGTGGGCAGCGGCGCGGGCGCATTGGCCGCCGACCGCGCCGCCCGACGGATCGCCGCGGCCGACGGGACCCTACAGCCGGTACCACGCCCGGTGCTCTGTCAGAACGCGGAGTTCGCCCCGCTCCACGCGGCCTGGCGAAACGGTCGGTGGAGCCCCGCCGACTCCGCCGAACACCGGGCCCACGCCCCGGAACTCCTCAACGCCACACCGCCGTTCGAAGTCACCGGCGGCGTCCGGGACCTCCTCACGCACAGTGCGGGCGACGTCCTGGTCGCCGACCGGCAGGAGGCCGCGGCGGCGGCCGCCCTGTTCGAGGCGGTCGAGGGCATCGACATCGAGCCGGCCGCCGCGGTCGCCGTGGCCTGCCTGAAGCAGGCCGCCGAGGACGGGACGATCCCCCGGGATGCCCGGATCCTGCTGAACATCACCGGCGGCGGCCGGCGGCGCCTGCGCGCCGAGCAGGGCGGAGAGCCACCGAACGCATGGACGGTCACTCCCGACACCGCCCCCGAGGTGATCGCGGGCAAGCTCCTGGGCGCGCTGACCTAGACCAGGCTCCCGCACCGTTCACTGCCTCGCCCGGCCCTGCGGCCAGGCGGGGCAGTGCCATGTCCGCCCCGCGTCCACCGTCCTACCCCACCCCCGAGGCACCTGCCGCAGGGAAACACCCCAGGTCAGGTGGTCCTTGACATCATTGCTTGGCACAGGATTCTATAGTGCTAGTATCCTAGATGAATTGAGCTTTGGTGATCGAGTTCCATTTGGACTCCCGTTCCGGCGTCCCGCCATACATGCAGTTGGTCCAGCAGGTGCGCCAGGCCCTCCGGCTCGGCGTGCTCCACGAGGGTGACCGACTGCCCACGGTGAAGGACGTCGCGGCGAGCGTCGCAATCAACCCGAACACCGTTCTCAAGGCCTACCGCGAGCTCGAACACGAAGGCCTCGTCGCGCCGAAGCCGGGCGTGGGCACATTCGTGACCCGAACCCTGAGTGACGAATCCATCGCCGCCCATGAGCCGCTACGCAAGGAACTGCGCCTCTGGCTCGCCAGGGCCCGAGCCGCAGGCATAGACGAAGAGAGCATCAAGGCCCTCTTCCTCACGACCTTCCTCACAGATGACGAGGAGCAATGACCACACCAGTTCTCGAGGCCGAGGGGCTGACGAAGCGCTACGGCAGCCGTACCGCCCTGGGCGACTGCACCCTGAGCGTTCCCCCGGGGCACGTCGTCGGGCTGGTCGGGCCCAACGGGGCCGGCAAGTCCACCCTTCTCAACCTGGCCTGCGGCCAGTTAACGCCGTCCGCCGGCACCATCCGCGTCCTGGGTGAGCGCCCGGGCTCCGGCCCGCACCAGCTCGCCCAGGTCGGGTTCGTCGCCCAGGACACCCCGGTCTACGCTGCGCTGTCCGTCGCCGACCACCTGCGTTTCGGCGCGAAGATGAACCCCGCGTGGGACCAGAGCGCAGCCGAGCGCCGCATCGAACAGCTCGGTCTCGACATGAACCAGAAGGCGGGGCGACTGTCCGGCGGTCAGCGCGCCCAGCTCGCACTCACCCTGGCTGCGGCGAAGCAGCCCGAACTGCTCCTCCTGGACGAGCCGGTCGCGGCACTCGATCCGCTCGCCCGGCGCTCGTTCCTGCAGGGGATGATGGAGTTCGCCGGTGAGCGCGAGGGACGCAGCATCATCCTCTCCTCGCATGTCATCGCCGACCTCGAACGCGTCTGCGACTACCTGATCCTGCTCTCCAAGTCCCGTGTCCAGCTGGCTGGTCCGAGCGATGACCTGATCGCCGAGCACTTCCGGATCGTCGGCCCGCCCCGCGAGGCGTCCGCCCTGCCCTCGAGCCTCGAGGTGATCCAGGAGGACCACACCGGGCGCCAGAGCACCTTCATCGTCCGGACGAACTCCCCGCTGCCGAACGGCGACTGGCGCGCCGAGCACCTCGACCTCGAGGACCTGGTGCTGGTGTACATGGCCCGAGATCGCCCGAAGCCCGGCCGACAGCGACAGACCGGCACGCCGAAGAACGCATCGAGCGAGGGCACCTCCTTCGCGGACTCGCAGGATCTGGAGAGCCTCTGATGATCTGGATGACCTGGCGGCAGTTCCGCACCCAGGCGGTCTTCGGCGCGGCCGCGTTCGTGGTCGCCGCGGTCTACCTCGTGGTGCTCGGGCTGAACATCCACAGCAGCTACGACAGCACCGTGGCCGGTTGCCTCGCGAACGGCTGCGCCCCCGGCATCATCTCGGGCTTCGAGGGGCAGTACGACACCGTCATCGCCGTCACGGACCTGTTCCTCATGGCCCTTCCCGGCATCCTCGGCGTCTTCTGGGGCGCCCCGCTGATCAGCTCCGAACTCGCGGCCGGCACGCACCGGCTGGCCTGGCACCAAAGTGTCACCCGCACCCGGTGGCTGGCCGTGAAGCTCCTCGTCGTCGGTCTGACCTCGATGGCCATCACCGGACTGCTCGGCATGCTGCTGACCTGGGGCGCGGGCCGGTACGACATCATCAAGGCGGCGAAGTTCTCCTCGCTGATCTTCGGCGCCCGAGGCATCGTGCCCTTCGCCTATGCGGCCTTCGCCTTCACCCTCGGTGTCACGGCAGGTCTGCTGCTACGACGCCCGGTCGCCGCGATGGCCCTGACCCTCGCCGTCTTCGCCGCCGCCCAGTTCGCCGTACCGACCATGCTGCGACCGAACTTCCAGACCCCGCTCACCTCGAACGTCCAGCTGGACGCGACGACCCTGAGCCACGCCGAGGGCATCATCCTCAACGACTCCTCGCTGTCCATCGGCGGCATCACGCTACCCAATGCGTGGGTGGTCTCCGCCGGCAAGGCGCTGGACTCGAGCGGACAGTCCCCGAACGCCGAGCGACTCGCCCAGTGCACGGCCCCGGGGCAGCACGAGCAGACCATCGACTGCCTGGCAAAGCTGAACCTGCACGTCGAGGCCACCTACCACCCCAACACTCGGTACTGGGCGTTCCAGTCGATCGAGGCGGGGATCTACCTGCTGGCCACTGCGCTCCTCGCGGCCTTCAGCTTCTGGTGGGTCCGCCGCCGGGCCTTCTGATCCGCGCTGGTACTGGGCGGGCTGCGTACCAAACGGAGCCCGCCCGGTGGCGTCGCCAGACCCACCCCGGAAACGCCCCGAGCCCTTCTTCCCCACTCCGCCGAGTGGACCGGCGCGGGGATGAAGGGCTCGGAGGTCGTCCATGACGGTCAGACGATCGGCCCGCCGGCCGCCGTGAAGGAGCCGGACGAGGAACGGACGGCAAGGATCAGGACACGATCGCCCGCCGACGTTCAGGCAACACCTGGACCACGCGCTGATCCAGTTCCTGCGCGAACTGCATCCAGGTCTCGGCGCACTGACGTGCCAGGTTCACCACGAGAGCACCGCAGTGCGGCGGAACGACA
The DNA here is from genome assembly GCF_054601375.1 of Kitasatospora sp. Ki12. NCBI lineage: Bacteria > Bacillati > Actinomycetota > Actinomycetes > Kitasatosporales > Streptomycetaceae > Kitasatospora > Kitasatospora sp. Ki12. Next base: position 638,569 of record NZ_BAAIHT010000003.1, read on the forward strand.
GAGATCAGATCGGCGCACTCCCGTGCTCCGATCGCGTTCTGCTGGAGCAGACGCAGCAGTTGCCGGCCTTCCTCCTTGTGCCGCAACGACGGGTCCCGCAGCAGCTTCTCCAGGACCTCTGCCGGGTCGGCTTCCGGCTTCACCAACCGAACGCTACGGGCGGGCTGCACCTGGGCAGACGCCTCGGACGCCTCCTCCCCCGGTGATCCGCCCACCTGCAGCAGATCTTCGGAGTCCGCGTTCTGCTGCGACGGCTGAGCCCCGACCGGGTCCTCCCCCGACTCCAGGCGACGACGCACGTCGATCACCGTGGCCGGCGAAACTCCCGCCAGCCGGGCCACTTCCCGTAGCGACGCCTCGGGCCGCTGCGCGATCAGTTCGGCTGCACGCCGACGACCCTCCGCGCCATTCAGCGGTCGGACCCGTCCGTCGCGGCCCACGCGGGCGTTCAACTGCGGGACCCCCGCGGTTGAACTCCTCCGGATCGTCGCCACCGTCCGCGCGCCGAGCCCTGCCGCCCGCGCGATGGCCCGGTCCGACATCGCTGGATGTGACGCCATGATCCGCGACGCCGCCGCGCGCCGGTCCGCGTGCGACAACGGCAGGCCGTGGGAGACGTTCGCCTCGACAGCCCGCAGGAACGCGTCCTCCGCGCTGCCTTCGAAGAACTCCACCTCGATCGTCTCCTGGCCGCGCAGCAACGCGGCCATCAGACGATGTATCCCGTCCACGACCCGCATGGAGTTCCGCTCCACCAGGATCGGCGGGAGCGGTCCGTCCAACTCCGCCAGCCGGGACACGTGTTCCCTGTCCCGGCCGCCGGAACGAGGCGAGTCCCCCAACCCGAGCAGCGCGATCGGCACGGCCACCACTTGCCGTACCTCGCACTCGTCCGAGCTGTCCGAAATCCCTTCGTTGGCCGATCCAGCCAGTTCAATCCCCTGGCCCATTACCAGGCCCCCCTGTGTCTGACCATGCGACAGCCGAACCTTGACGTACCGGCGGCATGCAGAGCCGCCTGCCTCGATAACCTCTTGATCACATCAAAATTCCTTCCCCCCGCCTCCGCCTCCCCCCGGAGTATGGGCATGAGCCCGACAAGCGGCTGCTATGTAGCCGCTGGACCCAGGCCCGAGAGAGGCGGGCACGATGGCACCCCGTGCACCACTGGCCCCAATGGTCACCCTGCCAACGATGCGTGTCGAGGCGCCAGTTCAAGAGAATGGTAAGAACTCCTAAAAGCACGATGCCTCAGCCCTTCACAGTGAACCTGCGTTCACCGGCGGTTTCTGACGATCAGTCGCTTTTCGCGCACCTTGGCCCGTCCGGCTGTGAGCCGGCCGCTCGGACAGGCAGGACGAGTCCCTGACTGGCCTGCGCGGCCGCGCCCTTGGCCAGATCGACCTCAGTCCGGACGGGCATCTCCTCGGTCGGAAGCGGGCCCGAGACCGGACCCTTCGGGGCCGGCACCCGCGCTCCGCCCTCCCATCAGTGCCGCATCGAGCTCTCACGCGCAGGTAAACTCTTGGCAATAGCGGCATTTGCTCTCACCTCGCGCCAATCCCTCTGCGGCCGGCCGTCGAATCCGCTCGCGGAATGCCCGACGCCCGTCCGACACTCCGTCTCCTGCGCATACCTCACAACCCGCTTTATGGCGCGCCGATCTGCCACCCCTCACGGTTCTGTGACATCACGACTTCAAGAACCGGGGCCGACGACCGATGTCGGCGACGAGGAAACCGGTCGACCCTTGATCGAAGCGTCAAGCCGATGCGATGGTGGGCAGAGCGGAGGCGAGCAAGCGGTGCGCAGATCCCGACCATCGGTCGGCAAGCACAGCGACACCCGTTCATGAGGGTCCGACGACAGAGACCCCTGCGCACGCCCGAGACCGTGCTCCTCCCCCGGACCAGGGACTCTCCTGGCTACACAAGCCGCCTGCGAGGTTGCGCCATGCCTTATGTGACCACCAACGGGATCCGACTGTCCTACCAGTCTTCTGGTCATGGAGATCCCGTACTCCTGATCTCCGGCACAGGCTCCGCCGGGCGGGTCTGGACGCTGCATCAGACGCCCGCCTTGAACCGGGCCGGCTATCGGACGGTCACGTTCGACAACCGCGGCATCTCCCCATCGGACGCCCCGCCCGGAAGGTACTCGCTCGCCGACCTGGTCGCCGACACCAAAGGCCTGGTCGAGGCCCTGGACCTCGGACCATGCCGTCTCGTCGGGACGTCCCTCGGTGCCGCGATCGCCCAGGAGCTCGCCATCGCCCACCCACACCTGGTGCGCTCCGCCGTACTCATCGCCACCCGGGCACGGTCGGACGTGTTCCGCCGCGCGCAGACCGAGTCGGGATTCGCGCTCCACACCGCCGGCCTACGACTACCGCCCCGGTACGACGCCGTTCGAACAGCCATCGAGATGCTCTCCCCGGCCACCCTGAACGACGACGCCGCGGTCTCCGGCTGGCTCGACATTCTCGAACTGAGCGGTGGCGAGGGTGTCGCCGCGGGCCAGCACTGGGTCGACAAGGACCTCATCACCGACCGCCGCCAGGCGCTCCGCGACATTGCGGCACCCTGCCGCGCGATCGCGTTCACCGATGACTTGATCTGCCCGCCGCACCTGGTCGCCGAGGTGGCGGACGCCATCCCGGACTGCGACCTCGTGGAGATCCCCCGATGCGGCCATCTCGGCAACCTGGAACGCCCCGACGCCGTCAACACCTCCATCATCGAGTTTTTCGACAAGAACTGACATGCCATCAGACACATGTGAGGCAGGATCATCCATGGCGACCGTGGGCGACCGGGCGGTACCCCCGAAGCGGGTCCGGTTCGACGATGACTCGATCACCCGGCAGAAGGTCAGAGCGGGCACCTCCCGGCGGATCCTGCCCTACCTCGGTCGATACCGATGGCCGCTGGCCCTTCTGGTGCTGGCCACCGTCGGCGACGCGGCCATCGCGGCGGCCAATCCGCTCCTCCTCAAGGGGATCATCGACGACGGCATCCTGCCCGGGCACTCCGGTACGGTCGTCCGGCTCTGCCTCGTAGTGGCCGGCCTCGCCCTGCTCGACGCCCTGGCAGTCCACGTGCAGACGTGGTGCTCGGGCCGGGTCGGCGAGGGCCTGGTCTATGACCTGCGGACCGAGGTCTTCGCACATGTCCAACGTCAACCGCTGGCGTTCTTCACCCGGGCTCAGACCGGTTCCCTGGTCAGCCGCCTCAACTCCGACGTGATAGGCGCCCGGCAGGCGGTGACGACGCTCCTCACCCAGACGGTCTCGGCCCTGCTTACGCTCGTCCTGGTGTTGGTCACCATGTTCGTGCTCTCTTGGGAGATCACCGCCGCAGCGCTGGTGATGATCGCGGTGTTCCTGCTTCCGGTCCGCCTGATCGCCCGTCGGTTGCAACGACTGACTCGCGAAACCATGCAGCTGGACGCCGAGTTGGGATCGATGATGAACGAGCGCTTCAACGTCTCGGGGGCCCTGCTCGCCAAGCTGTACGGCCGGAGCAGGGAGGACTCGGACCTCTTCGCGGCCAAGGCCGGCCGGGTCCGGGACATCACGGTGGCCGCGGTCGTGTACTCGCGAATGCTGTTCATCATCCTGGGGCTGATCACTGGCCTCACCACGGCCCTGGTCTACGGCCTGGGCGGCAGCCTCACCATCGACGGAACCCTCGCCTTCGGCACGCTGGTCGCCATGGTGACGTTGCTGCTGCGCCTCTACGGGCCGGTCAACCAGCTCGCCAGCATGCAGGTCACCGTCATGACCACGCTGGTCAGCTTCGACCGGGTCTTCGAGATCCTGGACCTCGAACCGCTCATCACGGAACGGCCCGACGCCCGCCCTCTACCCGCCCCCGCCTCCCCCGGTGCCCCGGCCCCGGAGATCGAGTTCGACGGCGTGTACTTCCGCTACCCGGCCGCTGCCGACGTCTCCCTCGCCTCCCTGGAGTCGATCGGCCTGCGCCGTCCCGAGACGGCGAACGACACATGGGCCCTGCACGGGCTCAGTTTCCGGGCCCCTGCGGGCAAGCTGACCGCACTGGTCGGCCCTTCGGGCGCCGGCAAGACGACCATCACCCAGCTGGTCCCCCGTCTCTACGACCCCGGCCAGGGCACCGTGCGGATCGGCGGGCACGACATCCGGGATCTCACCCTGCAGTCCCTGGCCGACACCGTCGGAGTCGTCACCCAAGATGCCCACCTGTTCCACGACACCCTCCGTGCCAACCTCGAGTACGCCCGCCCCGGCGCCTCCGAGCAGGACCTGATCGAGGCCTGCCGGGCCGCCCTGATCTGGGACACCATCGTCGCGCTGCCGGACGCTCTGGACACCGTGGTGGGAGACCGCGGTCACCGCCTCTCCGGCGGTGAGAAGCAGCGTCTGTCGCTCGCCCGGCTGCTGCTCAAGGCACCGCCGATCGTCGTTCTTGACGAGGCCACCGCCCACCTGGATTCCGAATCCGAGGCCGCCATCCAGCGCGCCCTCGCCACCGCCCTGGCCGGCCGGACGTCACTCGTGATCGCGCACCGGCTATCGACGATCCGCGAGGCCGACCAGATCCTCGTGGTCGAGGGCGGTCGGATCCGTGAAAGCGGTACCCACGACGAGCTACTCAGTGCCTGCGGCCTCTACGCCGATCTCTATCGGACGCAGTTCGCCGAACAAGCCCCCGGCTCTGCCGGGTTGGGGCGGGTCTGATTCCCCCGAGACCCACCCCTCTTCCGCCGGCCGCCCCATTCCCCCGAGGGGCGGCCGGCGCCTTGTCCGCCCAGCGGAAAACGAGAGAGTCCGCGGCGCCGCTCCGATCGAGCGACGCCGCGGACCCGTTCGCACGGCCGGGCCCGGCGACCTCAGCGGCCCCGCCAGCGCGGCGGGCGCCCTTCGGCGAACGCCCGCGGTCCCTCGACCGCGTCCTCGCTGTGCCGGCGCCGCAGCTCCCACCCGTACGACGCGGAGAACGCCTCCTCCAGCGGCATGTCGACCGAGCGCATCACCGCCTCCTTGATCGCCCGCACCGCCAGCGGCGCACTGCGCAGCAGGTCCGCGGTCCACTCGGCAACGCAGTCCTCAAGTCCTTCGGCCGGTACGACCTGGTTGACCAGGCCGAAACGCAGCGCCTCGGCCGCGGTCATCCGCCGGCCCGTCAACAGGTGACCCATCGCGGCCTTGAGCGGCACCTGCCGGGCGAGCCGGAAGGCCCCGCCCGCACCCGGCACGAGGCCGAGCTGGGCCTCCGGCAGGGCGAAGACCGCCCGGTCGGAGGCAACGATCAGGTCGCAGGCGAGGGCGAGTTCGAACCCTCCGCCCAACGCGTAGCCGTCGACCCGGGCCAGCACGGGCTTGGACAGCCGGAACCGCTCGGTCAGTCGCGGCCAGCCGGGCTGGCCGCGACTGCCGAAGCTCGTCCGCGGCACGCCCTGCTCGTCCAGCCGAGCCCGCTCGCGCAGGTCCTGGCCGACCGAGAACGCTCGGTCACCGGCACCGGTCAGCACCGCGACCCGGATCTCGTCGTCAGCCTCGACGTCGTCCCATACGGCCGCGAGTTCCTCGTGCATCCGCAGGTCCATCGCGTTGAGGACGGCGGGACGGTCGAGTGTCACCCGCGCGACGTGGTCCTTCTTCTCGTACCGGACACGAGGGCTCTCGTCCCCGCTCACTCCGCACCTCGCGGCGGGCCTGAGAGCGTGAAGCGGCCGACCTTGTCCAGCACGTCGGAGCTGTACAGTCTCAGTGCCTGCTGGACGGCGAATTCGGCCATGTAGCGGCGGAATTCGTCGACTGGCTCCTCCACCAGGTTCAGCATCCGCCGGTTCGCCAGCACTGCCGGTCCGCGCAGACGGTCGAGCGTCCGCTCGACCGCGTCGTCGAGGTCCTCCGGCTCGTGCACCTCGTCGACCAGGAGCCGGGCGTCCGGCTCGCGCGCCCAGATCCGACGGCCGTCCAGGATCACCTGCCGGGCCAGCCGGCTGCCGGCCCGACGGGCCAGCCGAAAGTTGGAAGCCCCTGGGACGATCCCCTCCTTGGCCGCTGGGAGGCTCAGGAACGCATCCGAGGCCGCCAACACCCGGTCGAAGACCAACAGGAGCTGGGTGCCACCTCCGATGGCGAAGGTGTCCACAGCGGCCACCCAGGGCTTCTCGACAGTCCGGGACGACCAGTGCGCACCGGAGTCGTCCAACAGGCCCCGCCAGATCTTGTGGATGTAGCCGAGTTCCCGGCGCAGCAGGAAGTCGACGAGCGAGATACCACCACCGTGCAGCGACTTCAGGTTGATGCCGGCACTGAAGACCCGTCGGCCGCGGTATCGCGGATGGGTCATGACGCCCCCACGCAGAAGCCCCACCTCGACGCCGGGGTCGAGCAGCGCGAGGTCGACCGCAGTCTCCATGTCGTCGATCTGCCGGTCGTCCTCCGCGTTCAGACAGTCCTCCCGGCACATCGTCAGCCGAGCCACCCCGTCCACACGCTCGAGCCGCACGGAACCGAGGTCCGCCCTCCCATTCGCCCGGAAGTCCGGCAGCAGGGCCAGAGCCCGCGGTGTCGGGCGCAGCATCGCGTCGATCAGATGGGGGCCGGACGTGGGCGAGCCCAAGATGCGGCCGAGGAAGAGCCCTTGGTCGATCTCGTGCCCCTCCTTGGCCGCCTGCGGCCGGTCACGCTCGGCGGCCAGCCGCGCCTCCGTGGGCACCAGCCCGGGAAAGACCGCGGCGGCGACCCGAACCAGTTCCTCGATCCTGAGGTGGCTGCTGCGGCCCTCGGTCAGCTCGTCGTAGACCGCGTCCGTGTGCGCGTCGAGGAAGGCGGCACGCACGGTGCGCGCGGCCTCGACCGCCTTCAGGGCAGCTGCCCGCTGCTCCGCCGAGCGCCGTTCGGGATCGGGCAGGGCGGCCAGCAGCTCGTCGGTGCGCCGGGCGGTCCCGGCCAGGGCCGTCCGGGCGGCGGGCAGGACACCACCCGCCGCCCGGACGGCATCCATCACGCCGTCCCCGGCCTTGTCACCGATCACGACGCGACCCCGGCGGCTGCTCTGCGCAGCGCCCTGTCGCACGCTGCGAGGTGGACGCCGAGCGCCTCGTCGAAGCTGGTCGCGACGGCGTCGTCCAGCAGCCGGCGGCGAATGTCCAGCTCGCTCCCGGAGACGGCACCGGCGCGCGTAGCGGCCAGGGCGTGGGCGTTCACCCGGTCGGCCGCCACCTCGTCGAGCAGCTGGAGTTCGAGCGCCTCGGCGAGCTCGACCGGCGTGCCGAAGAGCACCGCCCTGCGGATCGCGGAGGCGCCGGCGCCGCGCTGAGCCAGCCGGTAGATGGCCATTCCCGGCCAGGTGGCTCCGCCGTCGACCGGCACCACGAGGCGCACATCGCCGGTCGCGATGCGGTAGTCGGTGGCCAGCAGGGCGTCCAGGGCGATCCCGCCGCAGTCGCCGTCGACGACGGCGACGGTCGGGGCGGGGAGTCGTTCGAGGCGGCGGAGTGCGCGCTCCCACTTGCTCACCGTCGCGACCGTCAGGCCCTCGGGCCACGGTCCCTCGGGGCTGCCCGACACCTCTACCACCACCCGGGCTCGCCCGGTGTCGTCCTCGGCGGCGCCACAGACGCCGTTCACCGCGGAGACCGACTCGGCCGAGATGGGCCGGCGACCGTCGATCCGCAGCAGCAGGACGCCCGGATCCGTCCGGTGGGCCTGCTCCGGCGAGGTGGTCATGACGCTGTTCTTCATCTGCTTCCCCATCACCATTGCACCAGTGCGGTCTCGATCGTCGAACCGGGTCCCATGGTCATCAGGACGCCGTAATCGCCGGCCCGGGTGACCCCCTCCCGCAGCAACCGCTCGTAGGAGAACAGGAACGAACCGCTCGACACGTTTCCGAAGTCGCGCAGAACGCCGGTCGTGTGCCGCACGTCGTGGCGGGTGAGCCCCAGGTTCACCCGAACGGCGTCGATCACCTTCTTGCCACCGGAGTGCACCAGCCAGTGACTGATGTCGCTGCGGCGCAGTCCGGCGTTCCCGAGCAGGCGGTCGACGACCTGCTCCGCGTTGGCGCCCACCACGTAAGGAACGTGCGGGTCCAGGTAGAAGCTGAACTTCCCCTGGTCGTCGTCCCAGTCGTAGCGCATCGCCTCGACCGCCTCCGTGATCAGATGGCTCGCGAAGCCCAGGATGCGGGGGCTGCCGGATGCCGGCGGAACGTCGGCTGACGCGTAGGCCGTGTCCGGGCCGTCGGCAACCAGGGCTATCGCGGCCGCGCCGTCACCGAAGAGGCTGTTGACGACCGAAGTGCGCATGGTGCCGTCGATCACGTACGCGGCGGAGCAGGCCTCCGCGCACAGCAGCACGGCAACCTTGCCCGGGTTGGCGTGGGCCCAACTCGCTGTTGCGTTGAGGGCGTTGAGGCCCGCATTGCAGCCCATTCCCACCACGTCCACCCGGCTGGTCCTGGGAAGGATCCCCATGTCACGGATCAGCAGGGCACTCAACCCGGGAGTGAGGAATCCCGTGGTGGTCGTGCAGCAGAGGTAGTCGATGTCGGACAGCTCGATACCCGCGTCGTCGAGGCAGGACCGGACTGCCCGGGCTCCCATCTCCAGAGCGAGCCGCTTGTGCTTGTCGAGCAGTGCGCCTTGTGTCTCCGGGAGGATGGCGCCGTCGGCGTCACGGGGAGGGATGGAGAGGAAGCGGCGCTCGATGGCGCTGTTGAGGAAGACCGAGCGGACCTTGGGATCAGTGATCCCGAAGATGTCGAGCAACTCGCGCTGCGTGTACGAGGTCTCGGTGGTCGCCGTTCCGACACCTGTGATGCGGGCGACGCCCGCACCGTTCTTGGGATCGGGCCCGGCCAGGTCCAGGAGGCCGGTACTGGTGGCCGGAAGGCTCAGGCTCGTGGTCATCGGAACGTCCACCCCCACATCCGGGTTTTGCTGCGAACAAGTCGTACTACTGCCGACACGTGCTGAACCCTTTCCGTACGTGAAGGGGCCCGCGACGGTTCGCCGCGGGCCCGGTGTCGCCCTGCCCCGGCCGGTAGCACGGCCAGGGCGGCGGCCTCAGGTCCCGGCCGCCTGGTCTTTGATGAAACACGCCAACCGCTCGACGCCGTCGGCGATCTCCGCGTGGGTCAGGTAACTGACGGAGAGCCGGATGACCCGCTCCCCACCGCCACGCGGGTAGAAATAGGACATCGGGGTCCAGATCACCCCGAACTGCTCCGCCGAGCGCTCCAGCGCTGCGTTGTCGGCGTGGAACGGGACGGTCAGCGCCAGGAAGAACCCGCCGCTCGGCTCGTTCCAGCGCACACCCAGCGCCGCCCGTTCCTGCTCGGGGAACGCCTCGGCGAGTCGGGCCAACGTGGTCCGCATCGCGTCGCCGTAGTAGGCGGCGGTCTCGACGTTCAGGTCGGCGGCCCGCCCACCGGCGGAAAGCAGCATGCCGGCGACAACAGCCTGACTGAGGGACGAGGTGTTGACCGTCACCATGCTCTTGATCTTGGTGAGCTCGGCCGCCAGCAGGCCCGACCGCCCCGCGTCGTCCACGACCGCTTGGTCCGCGACGGCGTACCCCACCCGGGCGCCAGGGAACAGTGTCTTGGAGAGAGAACCCAGGTGGACCACCCGCCGCGCCCGGTCCAGGGACTTGAGGGTGGGAAGTTGCTGCCCCGGGCTGACCAGCCGGTACGGGCTGTCCTCCAGGATCAGGAGGTCGTGCCGGGCCGCCAGGTCGAGCAGTTCCTGCCGGGTCTCCAGCGGGATGGTGGTTCCCGAGGGGTTCGAGTGGTCGGGGGTCACGTAGAACGCCCGGGGTCGACGACCGCGTTCCCGCTCAGCGAGGATGGCCGCCTCCAGGTCCGCACAGCGGAACCCGTCGTCGCCCTCCTCGACCGGGGTGAGATTGGCGTCCAGCAGAGCCGCGACACCGACGATTCCCACGTAGCACGGGCTGGACACCAGGAGGACGTCCTGCGGGTCCCGGATCAGCGCTCGCACGGTGAGGAACATGGCCTCCTGGCACCCCACCGTGACCACCACGGACTCCGGTGGGACGTCGATGCCCTCGTCCTTCCGCAACGAGTCCGCGATCAGCTCCCGAATCTGTCCGCTGGTCGGCCCGTACTGGAACAGCGAGGAGCGGATCTGGTCCGGCGAGGCGCCATTGGCCTCCAGGTGGTCCAGGTAGCGACGAAGGTGGTCGAAGATCTGCTCCGTCTCGAAGAACCCGTCGTGGGGGCGACCGGGCGCGAAGGAGACTGCCTCCGGATAGCGGTAGGTGATCTCGTTGAGGAAGTTCATGGTGTCGAGCACCGGGTCACCGACACTCGCGTGCAGGTTCGCAGTGGGCAGAGCACCTGGCTCCGGCGTCAGCCCAGTCATCGGGCCACTGCCGGCGCGAGCTCGCGGCTGGACTCCGGAACGCTCGGAGAGAGCTCCGCCCGCCCCACGCCGTCGACCGGATCCGCAGCCCGCACGAACCCCGGGCCCGATACCAGGTGATCGACGACGGGCATCTTGTCCCGCGTATACAGCTCGACGTAGGCAATCGCGTGCACAGCCAAGATCGGCCCCCAAGAATATCCAAAAGCCAACGGACGGACGGGGCGGGTCGGCAATTCCGGCGGGGCAGGGATCACGTGATCGGAGGATCGCGGTCCTCGATCGCCTGCGGATCCCCTGCCACGCCGGCTGCCGCGGCCCTGGGAGCTACCAGCGCCACTCCTGCTGCTTGAAGAGGTGCCCGGCCTTGATGTTGCGCTCCTTGCACCAGGTCATGAACTCATCGATCTGCTTGATCTGGTAGGTGTCCGGCGTGTAGGTGGTGGCCATGACGTGGCCCAGCCAGTCCTCCTCGCCCATGGCGTAGACGTACGCCTCGGTGGCCCCCAGTTCGGTCATGATGGCCGCCGCCTGCTCGGCGTTCGACCCCGACAGCTTGCGCGAGTTGCTCATCTTCTTGGTGACCGGGATGGTCAGCAGCGCCTGGTACAGCCAGGTCAGGGGAGCGCCGTCGCACTCCATGCCCAGGAAGGCGATGTCGGCGGTCCCCAGGTGGCCCTTGACGTAGCGGTACAGCATCGGGTCGATGCCCGAGGAGTCGGCGCCCACGAAGACCTTCTTGCCCGCGAGCTCGACCCAGTAGGTCGACTTGGCACGGATGTCCAGGTCGCAGTGCTCGCCCAGGAACGGGGTCGCCACCACCTTCCCGCCCGGGAACTCCACCTCGTCGAAGTCGTCGACCTCGATCACCGGGAAGCCCTGGTGCTTCAGCATCAGACCCATCGACGGGTCCGCGAGGTTGCCACGCGACGAACGCGGCACCACGATCGCCCCGACCCGGCCGCGGAGCTGGAGCAGCGTCTCCAGGACGATGTGGTCCTGGTGGCCGTGGGTGATCACCACGAGGTCGATGAAGTCGGGGAGGTCGTCCAGGGAGTACCGGTCACCGGCGGTGCTGTCCGCGCTGATGAACGGGTCGGTGACGACGGCGGCCTCGGGCGTCTGGAGCACCAGACAGGCATGGCCGAAATAGCGGATCCGGCCGCCCGACTCGATGTGCCGGTCCTCCGCCAGGCTGGGCCGGTCGCTCAGCATCCCGGCGAGCTGCGCCGCCTGGGCATCGTTCAGCTCCAGCGCCTCGCGCAGGTGCCCGAGCGTGGTGGCCTTCACCCGGCTCTTGAAGAGCTCCTCGAGACCCGCGTGCCGGAACGGGATGTCGAGCTCCAGCACGTCCGGCGACGGCAACCGCGGCGTACTCAGGACGAAGGGACGCTCGATCCCGGTCTCGAAGGACAGCTGCACGGACTGGCGCGACTCCTGGTAGACGCCGCTCTTGTAGACCACCGGCTCCATGAAGCGCATCTGCGCGTGGTTGTCGGTATCGTAGGCGAGCTCGACCAGACCGCCCAGCTCGGGCGGCAGCTTCGGATACAGCGGAGTGAGGTCGAAACCCGTTGCATTCGCCCGCAACAGCTCCTGGCCGGCTGCGATCGCTTCGGCGAACCGGAGGATCCCGGCGCGGTCCCGCTTGATCGAGTCCAGCAGGTCACGGACCTCGTCGGCCCGCTCCTCCGGAATGTTGATGAAGTACCCGCCGCGCAGCTCGGGGTTGTTGCTCGCCGCGACGTGCACCTGCGGGGACTGCAGGTACGACTCGAGCAGCGGCACCTGGAGGAACGCGAGGTTCATCGCCGACTGCACCGGCGCCATGGTGTACGGCCACGCGAAGAACCTGTCGATCAGCGGCTCGATGATGACCTTTGACCGCAGAAAGAGTTGTTCGTCAGCCATCTGCATCCCTCCACCCGAAAAGGCTCGAAAAATTGATCGGAGGATCGGGACGTGCGCGATTCACCCGAATCCGGGCAGCCCGATCAGGAACCTGGGGGGCAAAACTTCCGACTCATCACCCGCCAGGCGCTCTCCGGAATCAGGATGACCCAATCCGGTTCGCCCGATCAATACTTCAGGCCGTCCACTGGGAATAAGAATTCCGATGACTGTTCAACTGCGTCCGAGCAGCACTTGGACAGCTCCACCGGGCACTGAAATGCGATTTCGGACCATCGCTTGCCGTCCGGCTGCTCGAAACCGCTATCAACGGGGTTCTGCCGGCGATGAACCGCCGCCCTGGCGCGATGAGGACGATCACCGCCGCGGACTTCTCCAACCGGCCGCCTGCGCGCACCAGCCGGCGCCGCGACGCGAAGGCGCCTCCTGGGAGGGCGTCAGCAGTCATGAGCGGCATCTGGTCAACACCATTCCGTCGCCGGCGCGCACAGTCAAGTGACCCCGGAGACCTTGAACCTCCGCCCGGCGGCACACAGAATCGGAGGCCACGCCGATGGAGGCGGATACAAATCTCTTGCAGGTAAAAGCTGTTGGCGTTCCCGTCACCTTCCGGAAGAGAGCCGAGGAACCGATGAAGCGCCTTGCCCGTTCTCTTGCTTTGGCCTCGGGTCGGCAGCGGCACCTCACCGAGGACCCCAACCGTGACGTACTCCGCAATCACCCTCCTGCTACTCGGCCTTCCGGCGCTGACGCTCGGAGTCCTCTGGGCAACCGACTTCCGCGGCATCGCGACCCGCTTCACCGCACGTCAGGCCGCTGACAGGGCCAACCTTCCGTCTCACGTTCGGCGCCTGTCCCCCGCCCCCACGCCAGGCCGTGTCCAGAGCGTTCTCGGCGTACTGCTCGCGGTGACCGGCTGCATCTTCATCGGAACCGGCTGCTGGACGCTTCTGCCGTGACGACGCTGCGGATCCCCGGGACGCAGCGCGCCGGACAGCGTCGTGCGCTCCGCATGTGTCGAGAGGGCATGAGCTCGGTCTCGGACCCGTATCCGGCCCGAGACCGAGCGGAGCTGAATCAGGTCGTGCGGCGCCGGATCCAGAGGAAGCAGAAGCCCGACAGCACCGCAGCCATGGTGGTGTAGAGCGCTGCCTCGATCAGCTGAAAGGGCCAGTAGCGGGTGTTCGGCTGGAAGGTGGCGGTCACGTGGAGGTCCTGCCCGGCCAGGCAGTCGATCGTCCCTTCGAGCTGCCCCGGCCTCAGACAGCGATCGATCTTCTCCGCCGTGGGCGGTTGTCCGGCCGAGTCGAGCGCGTGGCCGGCGGAAACGACCCAGGCGTCGGGAAGGGAGATGCCGCTGATGACGAGCGACGAGCCGTTCTGGATGATGCCGTCGGCGTGGCTCAGCGTCGTCGCGTCGAGCCGGACATCCGCGGTGCGCGGCGGGAGGTAGTCCGTGCGAAGGGCGGTCGGCACGGCGAACTGCACGGCCGTGAACACGGCCAGGGTCAGACCCATGGCGGCGACCGGTCGGCGCAGTAGTACGCCGGTGGCGGCTCCCAGGGCGAAGGCGAAGGCCGCGTAGGAGAGCGGAACGACGCCACGCGCACCGAAGACCAGCGCGGAGAACCGGGCGGCCTTGACCGTGTCGTACTGGCCCGCGCCCCAGGACATCAGCAGGTCGAGCAGTCCCGTCAGGGCCACTGCACCGAGACCGACGACCAGCAGCTTCACTGTCAGCCAGCGGGTCCGGGTGACGCTCTGGTGCCAGGCCAGCCGATGGGTTCCGGCTGCCAGTTCCCCGCTGATCAACGGCGCTCCCCAGAAGACGCCGAGCAGGCCGGGGACGGTCATCAGGGCCAGGTCCGTGAGCATCACGACGGTGGAGTACTTGTCCGTGAAGCCCGTGACGAGGCCGGGCGCGCAGCCCGTGGCGATGCACCCCGCCAGGCTGCGGTCGTAGTCACCGCGGATGTTCAGGCCGAGCACCAGGAGGTAGATCGCGGCTGCGGCGAGAGCGATCGCGCCGGCGATCGCCTGCGTACGGAACTGGCGCCAGGTCATCCAGATCATCGGAGGCCCTCCAGGTCATGCGAGTTGTGCGCCCGCCGGTCGCGGGCCAGGTAGGCGAGGACCAGGTCTTCGAGGTCGAGGCGCTCGGCTTGCCAGTCGCCCTCGGGGAGCGGCGTGGTGGCCCTGACGACGAATGCGCTCTGATGGTCGGTGTGGCTCTCTTGCACGATCGAGAGCGACGCGGGAAGTGTGGAGGCCGCACGGCGCCGGCCGACGATCCGGTAGTGCTCGGCGATCAGGTCTTCGCACGGTCCGGCCAGTTGGACCCGGGCTCCGGAGATCAGGAGCAGGTAGTCGCAGACTCGTTCGAGATCAGTGATCACGTGGGAGGACAGGACGATGGTCCTGCCCTCCTGTTCTCCGGCGAACTCCGTGAGGCCGTGCAGGAAGGAGCGCCGGGCCAGCGGGTCGAGCGCGGCCACCGGCTCGTCCAACAGCAGTAGTTCGGGCTGCTTCGCGGCGGCGAGCGTCAGTGCCAGTTGGGCGCGTTGACCGCCGGACAGCCTGCCGGCCTTCTGCTGCGGATCGAGGCCGAGCTGTTCAATCCTGCGGTGTGCGGCGTCGTGGTCCCAGACGGGGTTCATGCTGGCGCCGAAGTGCAGGTGGTCGGCGACCGACAAGTCGGCGTAGACCGGGGTGTCCTGGGCGACGAAGCCGACCCGGGCCAGCTGTCCGGGACCCTCCCCGGGCCGGCCGCCGAGGACGCGGAGTGTTCCGGTGGTGGGGCTGGTTTGGCCACAGACCAGGTTCAGCAGTGTGGACTTGCCGGCGCCGTTGGGGCCGACCAGCCCCACCACCCGTCCCGGCGGGATCGACAGCGTGCACTCCGTCAAGGCCCACCGGCCCCGATACCGCTTGCCCAATCCGTGGGCCTCGATGACGGCGGTCATGCTCCTCCTCTGATCGCGGGCAGCCCGTGAGCGATTCGCCGCGGCGTGCCGCAGCGACGGCTTCCACCATGCCGTCGGAGCGGTGGCGACGGCGTCGGGCCTGAGAACAGACCTCGACACGGCCGACTGGCCTCAGGTACAGCTCTGAGCGTCAGTCTCCAGACCGACGCGGGGCCCGGGTCCTGGTGGCTACATTGCGATCATGGAGTCTCTTCAACCGCCCCTGCTCAAGCGTCTGAGCACGAGGCACTGGGTCGTGATCGACTGCGCCGCCGCAGTGCTGGCGATGGCCGGTTCCACCCTGCTCTGGCAGAGCTCGGCCGACCTGGGCGGGCTGAACCTGGTGGACGTCCTGATCGCCGTACTCTCGCTGGTGGCGGTGGTGTTCCGCCGGCGCTGGCCGCGTGCCGTACTCGTATCGGTCGTGACCGTCGGAGCCATGACCACCTTCGTGCGCGGGGGGCCGGTGCCGCTGGTGGCGGTCGCCTTCGTGACGTACGTGATCCCTCAGCGGTTCCCGCGTCGCGGGGCGCTCCGCGTGCTTGCCGCGACCTTGATGGTGATGGTGCCGGCTGCCGGGCTCACCGGTTTCCTCGACTTGCCGTACGGTCCACCCACCCGGCACAGTGCCGCGTTGGTGATTGAAAGCGCACTGCTCGTCACAGTGGCGTGGACCATCGGCTACGCGGTGCAGCAGCAGAGGCTCTACACCGACAGCCTGCGCGCCCAGGCCGAGCAGCGGGCCCAGGAGCAGCTGGCCGAGGCCCGTCGCGCGGCCAGTGAGGAACGCCTGCGGATAGCAAGGGAGTTGCACGACGTGGTAGCCCACACGATGAGCGTGATCGCGGTACAGGCAGGGGTCGCGAATCACGTCGCCGCCGAGCATCCGGACGAGGCGCGGCGCGCGCTGTCGTCCATCGAGGAGACCAGCCGCGGGGCGATGCGGGAGATGCGGGCGATGCTCGGAATTCTCAGGGGCGAGGAGGGCAGTGGGCATCCGGGCCGAGGTGATGCCGGCACAGCCCCTGCACCGGGGCTGGCGGACCTCCCTGCGTTGGTGGGGCGGGCCGCCGAGGCAGGTGTTCAGGTGGGTCTGGAGGTCTGCGGCGAACGTCCGGAGCTGTCTCCCGGCCTGGACCTGGCCGCCTTCAGGGTCGTTCAGGAGGCGGTCACCAACGTAATCAAACACGCGGCGGTGGAACGGTGCCGGGTGGCCGTCACGTATCACCCTGATGCGGTGACGGTGGAGGTCACGGACGACGGCATCGGTGCTGAAAATGGCTCCAGGCAAGGCGCCGCCCGGCCGGTGGCCGGCCATGGCATCGTCGGCATGCGTGAGCGGGTCGGCATGTACGGCGGCGAGTTCCGGGCCGGGCCGAGGCCGGGGCGAGGCTTCCGGGTCACTGCCCGGTTCCCGTTCCCGACGACCGGGGACTCCCTGTGATCCGCGTGCTGGTGGCCGACGACCAGGCGCTGGTCCGTGGCAGCTTCCGCATCCTCGTGGACACCGCACCCGATCTGACCGCCGTCGGCGAGGCCGAGTCGGGTGAGGAGGCTGTCGACCTCGCCCGACGTGAGAAGCCCGACGTCGTCCTGATGGACATCAGGATGCCGGGCCTGGACGGCATCGAAGCGACCCGGCGGATCACCGCCGACCCGACGACCTCCGGTGTCAGAGTGCTGGTCCTGACGACCTTTGACATCGACGAGTACGTTTTCGCCGCCCTCCATGCAGGCGCGAGCGGATTCCTGCTCAAGGACACCCGGCCGGCCGACCTGCTGGCCGCGATCCGCGTCATCGCGGCCGGCGACGCCCTCCTCGCCCCGGGCGTCACCCGCCGCCTCATCGAGGAGTACACCCGCCGCCCCGAAGCTCCCAGCCGGCCCTCCGCCGCACTGGCGGAGACAACCGAACGGGAGCGGGAGGTACTCACCCTGGTCGGCCTCGGCCTGTCGAACACCGAGATCGCCGCCCACCTGCACGTCAGCCTGTCCACCGCCAAGACTCACGTCGGACGCCTGCTCATGAAACTCGGCGCCCGCGACCGGGCCCAACTCGTCATCGCCGCCTACGACGCCCGCCTGGTCCACCCGGCACCAGCAGCCGACGACACATCGCACCAGTGCTGACCAACGACGCACCGTGGTCAACCCCGTCCTGCACGAGTTCCTCGCCGTCGCGCTGTCCAACCTCGGGATCCGGCTCGCCGCCCTCGGCCGGCCGGCGGCGGCGCTGGCGGCCACCGAGGAGGCCGTCCGGATCTACCGGGGCCATGCCGCGAGCGGCATCTTCCGCACCCTGGCCGAGGAGCACCCGTCGGCCTACCGGTCCGCACTGGCCCGAGCGCTCGCCAACCTGGGCGACCGCTGGTCCCAACTCGGCTTCGTCCGCAAGGGGTTGGCACTGATCGAGGAAGCCGTCGGGATCCAGCGGGAGCTGGCCTCGGCGAACCCCGCGGCGTTCACGACCGACCTCGGGCGCTTCGAGGCCTACCGTGACACGCTGCGCGCGGAACTCGCCGACTGACCGGCCCGGACGTCAGCCAGCAGCCCCCTCCGGGCTGCCGCCGGCCAGCTCCCCGCCCTCGTGGTAGATCAGGTTCCCGCCCTGGACCCCGAAGACGCGTCCGTTGCCGTGGGCGATGCTGGTCTGCCTGTAGACCCGCGTCCTCGCCTCCTCGGGCAGCGTCGGAGCGAGCACCTCGTCCAGCACCCGCTCCAACTCCAATGCGAGCTCGGGCTGTCGGCGGAGCAGCTCGGACAGCCGCTGCCGCCAGTCCGCGGCGAGCGCCTCCCGCAGGCCCTCGTCGTCCTGCTCCTCGGCCACCAGCACCTCCCGGCGCAGCTCGGTCAGGTCCTCGTCGACCAGCTCCGCACGCTCCGGACGGAACCGGCGCCACACGGCGACCACCCCGTCCCGCGCGTACTCCCACGCGTCGGTGGCCATCGCCCCGACGAGCGACGAACCCGCGAGGGCCGCGAGCGCGGCTGGATCCATGGAACCCCTCCCCCGCCCCACCGGCCCGAACGCCTTCGCCGAGCCTTCGGAGCACTCTCAGGTGCGGCGGACCCACCCGAGCCGTTCCTGCCCCTCCCCGCGCGACCGGCAAACCCCGGGTAGCGGCGTCACATCAGCGCCGTCGCCCGCCTCCCGGTCCGGCGCCCCGGCCTGTCTCAGCGGACCCGGGGCCGGGGGGCGTTCCCGAGCAGGGAGCGCAGCCCGGCGGTGTCGACGAGGCGGGCCCGCGTGGGCAGGACCCGGTGGAGCAGGATCGCGTGGACCTCGGGGTCCGGGTCGGCGACGCCGTCGGACAGGACGTACAGCCGGTAGTCGCGGTCGGCCGCGTCGAGGACGGTGGACAGGACGGCGCCGCCGGTGCTGAGGCCGGCGACGACCAGGGTGGTGATGCCCCGCTCGCGCAGCCGCCGGTCGAGGTCGGTGGTGGACAGGGCGCCGAAGCGGGTCTTGCGGACGACGATGTCGCCCTCCCGGGGGGCCAGCCGCCGGTGGACGGCGGTGGCGGGGTCCTCGTGGTGCAGGGCCCGGTGCCGGGCGAGCGGGGCGAAGGACGTGTTGCTGTCCGGGACGGCGTCCCAGCCGGCCTCGGTGAAGCCGACGCGGACGTGGGCGACGGTGCCGCCGGACCCGCGCACCGCGGCGACGGCGTCCGCCAGGCAGCCGAGCAGGGCGTCGCGGTCACCGTCGTCGGGCAACGCGGCCAGGACGGCGGGCTGGCAGTCGAGGACGAGGAGGGCGGTGTGGGCGGGGGCGGGTGTGCTGGTCATACGGGTGGCCTCCTGAGGCGGCGGGTGGCGGGTCAGTGGTGGGTCATGCGGGGCGGCCGGCAGGCTCCGGCCCTGGTTCCTGTTCCTGTTCCTGCTCCTGCTCCTGTTCCTGCTCCTGTTCCTGCTCCGACCGCGCCACCTGGTCACGCCGGGGAAGCAGGAGCGGGGTCGCCAGCATGAGCAGTCCCGCGACCGTGAGGGCGGTGCGCGGCCCGGTGGCAGCGGCGAGCAGCCCGCCGAGCGTGGTGAGGGTGGCGATGGCCGCCTGCTGGCCGATCGACCAGGCCGACAGGGTGCGGGCGACGAGGTGGCCGGGGGTGCGTTCGAGCCGGTAGGTGGCGAGCACCGGGGTGTACAGGCTCATGTTGACGATGATCGCCAGCTCCACGGCGATCACGGTGACCAGTCCGACGACGCCCGGACGGACGAAGGCCAGGCCGATCAGCCAGACCGCGCGCAGGGTGCCGACCGTCCGGAAGACCCGGTCCCGCCCGTAGCGGGCGACGACCCGGCGGGCCAGCCGGGAGCCGACCAGCCCACCGAGGCAGGGCGCGGCGAACGCGAGGCCGTACTGCCAGGGGGCGAAGCCGAGTTGGCGCAGCAGGAGCACGGCGAGCACCGGCTCGGTGGCCATGATCAGCCCGGAGACGAGCATGTTGTTGAGGTAGAGCGCCCGCAGGCCGGGGTCGCCCAGGATGTGCCGCCAGCCGTCCAGCAGCGCCCCCGACCGGGCCGGGCTCCTGCCGCCCGACCGGGCCGCGCCGTCGCCGCCCGACCGGGCCGCGCCGTCGCCGCCCGACCGGGCCGCGCTCCCGCCGCTCGGGCGCGGGGGCTCCTCCCGGCCGCCGATCGCGGCGATGCCCAGCGCGGACAGCAGGTAGCTGAGCGCGTCGGCCAGCACCGTGGCGACCGGCCCGAACAGGCCGATCGCCGCCCCGCCCAACGGGGGCCCCACCGCGATGGAGCTCCAGTTCGTGGATTCGAACCGGGCGTTGGCCACCAGCAGGTCGTCCGGCCGGACGAGCGCCTTGAGGTAGGCGCCGCTGGCGGCCCCGAACGCGATCTTGGCCGCCGCCACCACGACCGACACCACGAGCAGCTGGACGAAGCCCAGCCACCCGAGGGCGTAGGCCGCCGGGATCGAGGCCATGGCCGCGAACCGGGCCAGGTCCATCCCGATCATCACCGGACGCTTGCGCCGGAACTCCACCCACGGCGCGAGCGGCACCGCGATCAGCGCCCCGACCGCCGGCCCGACCGCCGACAGCGCGGACACCTCGGCCGGGCCGGTGTGCAGCACCAGCACGGCGATCATCGGCAACGCCCCGAACCCCAGCCCGGACCCGTACGCGCTCACCGCGTACGCCGCCCACAGCCAGCCGAACCGCCGGCCCAGCCGGCTCCTGCCCCTCATAGACCTCATGCGCCTCATGCGCCTCATGCGCGGTGCGCTCCCCTCGACGTCCCGTTCGAACAAACCGACGTTGACCGGTGAGAGCTAATCGGGCGGCGCAAAGGCAGGTCAAACAACCGTCTGCCGCTCATCGCACAACCACTGGTTGTTCACTACAGTGGGTCGGCGTGGACCTCGAAGCAGTACGCACCTTCGCCGCCATCGCCGAAGCCGGCCAGTTCCAGAAGGCCGCCGTCGACCTGTCCGTCACCCAGCAGGCCGTCTCCAAACGGGTCGCCGCGCTCGAACGCGACCTCGGGGTACGCCTCTTCATCCGCACCCCGCGCGGCGCCGAACTCACCATCGACGGACAGGCGTTCCTGCCCCACGCGCGCGAACTGCTGCGCGTCGCCGAGCGCGCCGTCGCCTCCGTGCACACCGGCCGCCGGCCCCTGCGGGTCGACGTCATCGCCTCCCGCGGCGGCGCGGCCGGCCTGATGCGCGGCTTCCACCGCACCCACCCGGACATCGACCTCGACGTGGTCATGCTGTTCGAGATCGAGGCGGCCGTCGCCGCCATCCGCTCCGGTGCCCTCGACGCGTCCTTCCGCGCCGTCACCGCGCCCGGACGGCCCCTCCCCGACGACATCGCGGCCGTCCGGGTCCTCGACGAACCGCTCCAGCTGCTCACCGGCCCCGCCCACGCCCTGGCCAACGCCAAGTCGGTCGCCCTCGCCGACCTCGTCGGCCACCGGATCTGGATGCCCGGGATCGTCCCCGGCACCGAATGGGGCGCCTACTACGACGACCTCGTCGCCGAGTTCGGCCTCACCATCGAAGCCACCGGCCCCAACTTCGGCTCCGACGCCCTCCTCGACACCATCGCCGAGACCCCCGCCCTCGCCACCTTCATGGGCGAACGGACCCGCCACGTCTGGCCCGCCCGCTACGGCCTGCGCCTCATCCCCGTCACCGACCCCACCCCCGTCTACCCCCACTCCCTCCTCTGGCACCGCGACAACCCCCACCCCGCCCTCCCGACCCTCCGCGCCCACCTCGCCGCCGCGGCCGACGGCAGCCGCGACGGCGCGCGGACGTGGGTACCGGAGTGGGTCCACCCCCACTGAACGGCGGCGGGAGCCGGGCGGCGAGCGGGAGCCGGGGGCCGGCGACCGAGCGCCCCCGGCGGGGTCAGCCCAGGGCCTCCACCAGCTCGGCCAGCCGTTCGCCGGCCACGGCGAAGGCCAGGTGGTCGTGGTAGTCGCGGCTGTGCACGATCAGGCCGTCGCGGACCCGCAGGACCTGGATGTTCGCGGATTGGAAGGTCCGCCCGGTCTCCCGGTGGCGCACCTGGTAGTCCCATTCGGCGACGACCACCTCCGGGTCGTCGGTCTCCCGGACCACCACGTTCTCCGCCCGCAGTTCCAGCGGCGAGTGCTCGGCGACCTGCGCGAACCGCTCCGCGAGGACGGCGCGCCCCTCGTAGCGGCGCGGACCGACCGGTTCGAAGACGGTTTCGACGACGGTGTCCTCGGCGTAGAGCCGGGTGACCTCCATGAACCGTCCTTCACTGATGCCCGTCAGCAGCTCGTGGAAGACCTCGCGCGGCGACAGCGTTTCGGACATGATCAACCCCCAGAATCGTGTCGCTAGAATCGGACCAGCGACTCCGCTTAGAACGATACGGACTGACCACTCCGGTTGTCCACAGGTAGTGCCGCGCTCACCGCGGACGGAAAACGGGTGCCATGAACGACGCTTCGCCACGACCGCTGCGCGCGGACGCGGCCCGCAACCGCGCCAGGCTGCTCGACGTCGCCACCGAGGTGTTCGCCACCCGCGGCGTCGGCGTGCCCACCGAGGAGATCGCCCGCGCCGCCGGGGTCGGGGTCGGCACCCTCTTCCGGCACTTCCCCACCAAGGAGGCGCTGCTGGAGGCGGTCGTGGTCCGCCGGCTGGAGACCATCACGGCCCGCGCCGCGCAGCTCGCCGCCGAGACCGAACCCGCCGAGGCGTTCTTCGCCTGCTTCCGGCTGGTGGTCGAACAGTCCGCCGGCAAACAGGAGTTCACCCGGGCCCTCGCCGAAGCCGGGGTCGACGTGCACGCCTCCCTGCGGGAATCCAGCGACCAGATGCGCGGCCGGCTCGCCGAACTCCTGGCCGGGGCGCAGCAGGCCGGCGCGGTCCGCCCCGAGGTCGGCCTGCCGGAACTGATCGCCCTGCTCGTCGGCGTCGGCGCGGCGACCGAGCACCTCGCGGCCGACCCCGCGGCCCGCGAACGCGTCTACGACGTGGTCTTCACCGGACTACGACCGCACTGACCGCCGCCACCCCGGCCGGGCGGCCCACGCATAGGACCCGCCCGGACGACCCCTTCCGACGGCCCGCACGAGAAACGAGCCCCCACCGTGCCGCACGCGCCCGTGATCCGCAGCGACGTCCCCGGGACCTTCGCCTGGAGCGTCTTCCACGAACGCCACCCCGCGCTCGTCCGCCAGGTCCTCGACGCCCTGCCGTACGGCCCCACCGAACGGGCGGCGGTCGAGCGGCTGCTCGCGGAGAGCACCACCGGCGTCCTGGAGCCGCTGCCCGCGGACGCGCCCGACGCCGCCCAGTGGCTGCGGTGGGGCGACGGCCGGTGGGGCGAGCCGTGGGGCGAGGCGCCCTTCCTGTGGGCGGAGAGCTACTTCTACCGCCGACTGCTCGACGCCACCGGCTACTTCCGGCCCGGAGCCTGGCACGGCGTCGACCCGTTCGCCCCGTTCAAGGCCACCGAACTCGGCGGAACGGCGGTCGACGGCGAGCTGGCCGCGCTGGACGGACTCGACGCGCTGCCGCACGACCGGCGGGCGCACGCCCTGCTCTCGTCCGCCCTCTGGGGCAACCGCGCGGACCTCAGCTTCCGGATCACGGCGCGGGCGGACGGGACGACCCCGTCCGACCTGCTCGCCGACGACAGCGCGCTGCTGTGGGCCGCGCTGGAACGGGCCGACGGCGGGCGGGTCTGCGTCGTCGCCGACAACGCGGGCCGGGAGCTGCTGCCCGACCTCGTCCTGATCGACCACCTCCTCGCCCGCGGCCTCACCTCGCAGGTCGGCCTGTACGTGAAGCCGCAGCCGTACTTCGTGTCGGACGCGACCATGACCGACGTACTCGCCGCCCTCGACCGCCTCCGCACCGCACCCTCCCGAGCCGCCTCCGACATCGGCGAACGGCTCTGGCGGGCCATGGGCGACGGCACGCTCGTGGTCCGCACCCACCCCTTCTTCTGCGCGCCACTGCCCTACCACGACCTGCCCGCCGACCTCCGGGCCGAGTTCGCGGGCGCGGCACTGACGATCCTCAAGGGCGACCTCAACTACCGCCGCCTGGTCGGCGACCGGCTCTGGCCGCCGACCACCCCGTTCACCGACGCCACGGAGCACTTCCCGTCCCCCGTCGCCGCCCTGCGAACCCTGAAGTCGGACGTCGTCGTCGGCCTCGACCCCGCCACCCTCACCCGCCTCGACACCACCGGCACCCCCTGGCGCACCACCGGCCACCACGCCGTCATCCAGGTCACCGCCCACCGGTAGCCGGGGCAGCGGACGTCCGGCTCCCGGCGCCGGGAACGGACCCGCGCGCGGGCGCTCCCGGAGTCAGCCCGCCTCCACCTGCCGCGCGATCCGCTCCCGCATCGCCGCCGCGCGCGGGTCGTCGTACCCGGCGGCGGCCAGGAGGGCGAGCGCGTCCTGGCGGTGGCGGGCCGCGGACAGGTCGTCGGGGGGCAGCGCGGCGGCCAGGGCGGTGAGGGCGAGGGCCTCGTGCCAGGGGTCGGCGAGGTCGTGGTGGGTGGCGGCGGCCCGGCGGAGGAAGGCGGCGGCTTCGGTGGGGCGGTCGAGGTGGCGGTAGGTCTCGCCGGCGCCGTGCCAGGCTTGGGCTTCGCGGCTGCGGTCGCCGAGGCGGCGGTGGAGGACGGCGGCGCGCTGGTAGGAGTCGAGGGCGTCGGTGTGCCGTCCGTCGGCGCGTTGGGCGTCGGCGAGGGTGAGGAGCCAGAAGCCTTCGAGGCGGTGGTCGCGCAGGTTGAGGGCGATGTCGACGGCCGCGTGGGCGGCGGCGAGTGCACCGGCCGGGTCGCCGTTCTCGCGGCGGATGTCGCTGAGCAGGCGCAGGGCGTTGCCTTCGCCGCGCTGGTTCTTGAGTGCCCGGTGGACGGTCAGTGCTTCGTCGACGGCCGCCGAGGCCTCGGGCAGGCGGCCGGCCCGGTAGCGGGCACTGGCGAGGTTGGCGAGGGTGGTGGCCTCCCAGTGCGCCTCGCCGAGGAGCCGGAAGGCGGCCAGCGCCTGCTCGAAGTACCCTGCGGCCGGGCCGAGTTGTCTCCGGTGCAGGTGGACCAGGCCGAGCAGGTTGAGGGCGTGCGCCTCGTTGGGCCGGTCGCCGAGCTCGCGCCAGAGCGCGAGTGCGGCGCGGTGGTGTTCGAGGCTGTCGTCGAGGGCGTTGAGGCGGGTGTACGCCATGCCGAGGCCGGTGAGCAGCAGGGCCCGGGCGTGGTCGTCGCCGAGGCGGGCCGCGGCGGCGAGGCCGGCCTGGCCCGCCGGGGGCCAGTCGGCGCCGGGGGCGGAGGGGGCTTGGGCGTTCCAGAGGACGGCGGCGAGCTGCCAGGTCCGCCGGTCCTCGCCCGCCGCGGCGGCCGTGTGGACGGCTTGCAGGAGGTTGGCGCGTTCGCGTTCGGCCCAGTCGACGGCGGCGTTGTAGTCGGCGGGGGCCGCCGGCTGGACGCCGTCGGCCGGCGCGTCGAGGGGCAGGCGGGCTTCGGCGGGGCGCAGCCACTGCTGGGCGGCGTCGGCGGTGTGCAGGTACCAGTCGAGGACGCGGTGCAGGGCGGCCCGGCGATCGTCGGGGGTGTCCTCGCGGTGGGCCTGGCCGGTGGCGTAGGCGCGCAGGAGGTCGTGGAACTGGTAGCGGTCGGGTGCGCTCTGTTCCACGAGGTGGGCGCCGACGAGGGCGTCGAGGAGTTGCCGGGTGCGGTTGGGCGTGAGGTGGGCGAGGGCGGCCGCGGCGTGGAGTCCGAAGTCCGGGCCGGGGTGCAGGCCGAGGCGTCGGAACAGCCGGGCGACCTGGTCGGGCAGAGCGCGGTAGGACCAGGCGAAGACGGTGCGGACGGCGTCGATGTCCTCGTCCTCGCCCACGCTGAGGGCGTCCCAGAGGGCGGATTCGTCGCGCAGGTCGGCGATCAGCTCGGCCAGGCCCATGTGCGGCAGGCTCGCGGCGCGTTCGGCGGCGATCCGCAGGGCGAGGGGCAGTTGGGCGCAGAGGCGGGCGAGTTCGGTGAGCTCGGCCGGATCGTCCTGGGGCCGGTGGCCGGCGGTGACGGCGCGCAGCAGCGCGACGGCCTCGGCCTCAGGCAGGGTGCCGAGGGTGAGGCGGCGGGCGCCGTCCCGTACGGCGAGGCCGGACAGCCGGCTGCGGCTGGTGACGAGGACGAGGCTGCCCGCGGTGCCGGGCAGCAGGGGGCGGACCTGGCCGGCGGTCGCGGCGTTGTCGAGGACCACGAGGACCCGGCGGTCGGCGAGCAGGGAGCGGTAGAGGGCGGCGGCCGCGCCGGGGTCGTCGGGGACGGACCGGGCGGGCACGCCGAGGGAGGTCACGAAGTGGTGGAGGGCCTCCTGCGCGGTGACCGGACGGCCCGGGTCGTAGCCGCGGAGGTTGACGTAGAGCTGCCCGTCGGGGAAGCGGTCGCGGGCCCGGTGCGCCCAGTGCAGGGCGAGGGAGGTCTTTCCGGCGCCGGCCGTTCCGGCGATGACGACGACGGAAGCTTCGGCACCCTCCCCCGCCCCTCCGGTGAGGGTGGCGTCCAGGGCGCGGAGTTCGTCGACGCGGTTGACGAAGCCGCGGACGTCGGCGGGCAGCTGGCGCGGTTTCG
This sequence comes from Kitasatospora sp. Ki12, assembly GCF_054601375.1. Lineage (NCBI taxonomy): Bacteria > Bacillati > Actinomycetota > Actinomycetes > Kitasatosporales > Streptomycetaceae > Kitasatospora > Kitasatospora sp. Ki12. The sequence goes on from NZ_BAAIHT010000003.1 coordinate 664,904, forward strand.
GGGTGGTGCCGTCCTGGCCGGGCGGGCGGTGGAAGTGGATGCCGCCGCGGACGTCCCGTGCCTGGACGACGTCGTGCGCCGAAGACCCGGATACGGCGGAATGCGTCATTCCCGGGCTGCCGGTGCTCCCACCGTTCTCGTCCGCCACGGTGCTCCGATTCTGTGTGGGTGGGGGCAGGGGTGCCACTTCGCGGTCGAAGTAGCTGAGGACGTCCTCGCCGGCCTCGTGGAGATCCTTGATGTAGTCCTCCCACCGGCGGACGAGATCGGGATCGGTGTAGCGGACCGCGCCGACGGGAATCCCCGTCTCCGAGTACAGGACCTGGTAGGCCGTTCGGCCGCCGAGAATGACGATTTCTGGCAGCGGCCCGAATTCCTCGGCCCCGGAGTCGACGAGCGCCCCGGCGTCGAGGATGCGGATCCGCTCGCCGCATTCGGCGCGGATCCGCAACGAGTGCAGCTCCCACTGCAGGTAGGCCGACAGCGGCCGCTCGACCACCCGGACCCGGTGGAAGAAGGAGCCGCGCTCCTCGTCCTCCCGCCCGATCTCCAGCAGCGCCGCGCGCCGGCCCTCGAGCAGGCGCAGCGCCTCGCCCCAGTCGCCCCGGCGCACGGCTTCCCAGCTGGCACTTCCCTGCTCCTCGAAGTGCTGGCGCCGCTCCAGCTTCCAGGAGTCCCGGCCGCGGACCCGCGCGTCCCGCTCACGGAAGTCCCGCTTGTAGTCGTGGCGGGCGAGGACCTCGCCCCACTCGGACCGCAGCTCGGGGGCCCGCCGATCAGGCATCCGCGATGTCCGCTTTCGCCACGCTCAGCATCAGGCCGGGGATGACGACGAGCCGCTCCCCCGGGCCCAGGGCGACGCCGTCCGGGAGCCGGCCGCTGTAGTCCTCGGTGAGGTCCCGGCCGATCACGGCGATATCGCCGTTCGAAAGCTGCCAGATGTCCGGGCATTCGTCCCGGCCTTCGGACGTCCCGAGCTCTTTCGCGGATTTCCCCAGGCGCCTCTCCAGCGAAGCGGAAGGATCGGCTTCCCATCCAGCAGCCATGCCTGCCCCCATTTGATATTGCTCCCGGCGTGGAGCCGCGGGTTCAGCATCTTACACCTGATGAGGGGTCAGGGAAATATTCGGAGATTCTCCATGTACTCCTAAATGATCACCATCGCGGCACAATCGGCCTGCTTTGCGACGGTATTCGACCGCGCCGGGATCCCGCGCCCGCGGGGCCGCGATCCGGTGCGCCCCGCACACCACCCGGCGGGCGGGGCGTGCGCCGTGGATCCGACACCGGCCGGTCCCGGGACGGCGGGTACGACTCGGGTATGAGACCCTCCGCCGGTTCGGATGGCAGGCATTCGGGTGGCAGGCTGGGGCGGACGGGGCGCTGCCGGGCGTCCTTCGGCGAAGGGGGCGCAGTGGTGAGTGGGACGGCGGACCGACGGGTACCTCCGCTGGATCCGCAGCTGCGGGCCGCGTTGGCGGCCGCCGGCGGGCGGGCACGGGAGGTACTCACCCCGGAGGGCCTGACGGCGTGGCAGGAGCGGGACGCGGCGGCCCGGCCCCGCCCGTCGCTCGACCGGCTGCGCGACGGCGGCCGGTTCGCGGTGGAGGAGCTGCGGGTGCCGCGGGCCGACGGCGCGGGCGAGGTGACGCTGGTCAGCGCGCGGCCCGCCGGGGCCGGCCCGGAACTGCCGCTGCTCTACTACCTGCACGGCGGCGGGATGGTGACGGGCAACGCGTGGTCCGTCCTGCCCCGGCTGCTGCGCGGGTGGGCGCTGCCGCTGGGGTTGGCGGTCGTCTCCGTCGAGTACCGGCTGGCACCCGGCACCCGCTTCCCCGGTGCCGTGGAGGACTGCTACGCCGGTCTCGTCCGGGTGGCCGAACAGGCGGGGGCGCTGGGCGTGGACCCCCGGCGCGTGGTCATCGGCGGGAAGAGCGCCGGCGGCGGGCTGGCCGCCGCCCTGGCCCTGCTGGCCCGCGACCGCGGCGGGCCCACGGCGATCGGACAGCTGCTGCTGAGCCCCATGCTCGACGACCGCGGCGACACCTTCTCCAGCCACCAGCTGGCCGGCCACGACACCTGGGACCGCACCTCCAACGCCACCGCCTGGCAGGCCCTGCTCGGCGACCGGTACGGCGCCGCCGACCTCTCCCCGTACGCCGCCCCGGCCCGCGCCACCGACCTGTCCGGGCTGCCGCCGGCGTACGTCGACGTGGGCTCCGCCGAGACGTTCCGGGACGAGGCCGTCGGCTACGCCAACGCGATCTGGCAGGCGGGCGGCGAGGCCGAACTGCACGTGTGGCCCGGCGCCTGCCACGGCTTCGACACCCTCGCCCCGCAGGCGGCCCTCACCGGCGACGCCCACGAGGCCCGCACCCGCTGGCTGCGCCGCGTCCTCCGACGGTGAGCCCGAGGGGGCGGCCGGGCGCCCCCTCAACGCCGTGTCCGAATGCCGCCGGCGTCCGTCCTCGGCGGACGGCATCGTCGGAGGTGCACACCCTGGTGAAGGGCGGCACGAGGCCGCCGGCAACAGGCCGAAAGGACACCGGACCGATGACCGTCCACACGACGACGGACCGCCCACCGGGCGAACTGCCGCTGGTCGGCGAAACGTCGCCCACCGACACCGCCCGGCCGCCCGGCCCCGCCGTCGGCCGGCTCGACCGCACCGACTGGGCGGCGCTGGCCGCCGACCTCGACGCCTACGGCCACGCCCTCACCGGCCCGCTCCTCACCCCCGCCGAGTGCCGGGCGATCAGCACGCTCTACGACGAGCCCGACCGCTTCCGCACGACGGTGGACATGGCCCGCCACCGCTTCGGCTCCGGCCAGTACCGCTACTTCACGCACGACCTGCCGTCCCCGGTGCGGGACCTGCGGGCCGCCTTCTACCGCCGGCTGCTGCCCGTCGCGCGCGGCTGGGCCGCCAAGCTGGGGGCGCCCGCGCCGTGGCCCGACGAGCTGGACGCGTGGGTGGAGCTGTGCCGGGCCGCCGGGCAGGTCAAGTCCGCGCAGATCCTGCTGCGTTACGGTCCCGGTGACTGGAACGCGCTGCACCGCGACGTGTTCGGCGAGCTGGTCTTCCCGCTCCAGGTCGTGATCGGGCTCCACGCGCCGGGCACCGACTTCACCGGCGGCGAATTCCTGATGACCGAGCAGCGCGCCCGCGCCCAGTCCCGCGGCTCGTCCACCACCCTCCCGCAGGGACACGCCCTGGTGTTCACCACCCGCGAGCGGCCCGTCCCCACCAAGCGGGGCTGGTCGGCCGCCCCGATGCGGCACGGGGTGAGCACCGTGCGCTCCGGCCGCAGGCACGCCCTCGGCCTCGTCTTCCACGACGCCTCGTGACCGCTCCTCCCAGGAAAACACCATGACCCGCACGACCCGTACGGACCCACCCACCGCCCCCGCTCCGCACACCGGCGCCGAACTCCACGCCCTCATCGGCCTGTTGACCGACTCCCGGACCCGCGTCGAGACCGTCGCGATCGGCCACAGCCGCGACGACGCCTCCCGTGCCGCCGCCCGCGCGTTCGCCGAGGCGTGGCGGGATCACGGCGGCGAGGTCCTCACCGAGGTGGACTGGCCGGAGGACGCGGCCTCCTGGCTGCGCCCCGCCCGCCGGCTGACCGCCCAGTCCCCCGACGCCTGGGTGGTCGCGGCCGCCGTCCCCGGCTTCGCCCGACTCGCCCACCGGCTGCGCCGGTCCACCGACTTCGACCCGGCCCGCACGGTCGCCTTCGCCTCCCTCGCCGACCCCCGACTGCCCGCGGTGGCCGGCCCCGGGACCCTGGACAGGCTGCGCGGCGCCACCACGGACGGCGGCACCTGGGACGTGGCCGACGGCCGGCTCACCTCCCGGAGCGGGGTGAGTGGGTGAACGCGCTGATTCCCCGCCCCACCACGGAGGTCGCGCCCGGCGCGGTGCACGTGCCGGACTGGCTCACCCCCGACGAGCAGCGCGCGCTCGTCGCCGCCTGCCGCGCCTGGGCCACCGGCCCGGTCCCGATCCGGCACACAAAACTGCCGCGGCGGCGTCATGTCCGTACGGACCGCATCGGCTGGCACTGGCAGCCGTACCGCCTCGGCGGCCCTTCCCGCTACGTCCACCACGGGGTGCCCAAGGTCCGTCCGGGCACGGCCGACCCCGCCTGCGGGCTCACCACCGGCCGGCTGAGCATCACCATGCGGGTCACCGGCCTCGGCGACGAGCCCGGCCCTCGAGGCGGCAGGGCGGCCGCCCCCGGACGTGCCCGGTCGGGCAAGCGGTAGTGCCCCTCGCGGCAGCCGTACGGCCCTGGCGGCCCGGGGCCGGGCCTGCTCTACTGCCCGGAGGCGGACGGGCACACGGGCACACGGGCACACCGGTACACGGGAATCGAGGGGAAGCACGCGATGCGCGAACACGTCACCGGGGCGCAGCGGACGGCGCCCGCGGCGGCGCGCCGCCGGCCCGCCACGACGACCGCGTCGGCGGCAAGGGCAACGGCGACGGCACCGGCCCCCGGCCGCCCCAGGAGCCCGGGCGAGGTGACGGCCCTCCAACGGTCGATGGGCAACGCCGCGGTGGCCCGGATGCTGGAGCAGGAACGCCACGAGCACGGCCCCGGCTGCGCGGCCCGGCACGGCGCCGCGGTGCAGCGGGCTCCGCTGAACCTGACCCGCGAGGGCGAGGACGGCGCCGGGCGGCAGGCCTTGGACTCCGACCAGGAGGGGGAGGTCTTCGAGTACGCCCTGACCTCGCTCGCGCAGGGCAACCACGAGGCCGTGGAACTGCTCATGCGGCGGCTGTCGGCCGTCGACCCCGCACCCGCCTACCTCGACGACCTGCGGCGGGCGATCGGCGGCAACCACCCCGAGGACCGTCCGACGATCCCGCAAGAGGTCCACTTCATCTGGATCGGCGGGCCGATCAGCGAGGCCGCGTTCAACCAGGTCGTCAGCTGGGCGGCGAAGGCCAAGAACTCCGGCTGGACCATCAACCTGTGGACGGACCGCAACAGCACCTGGACCGCCGCTCACACCCTGCGCGTCAAGTTCACCGGGAAGCTGAAGTTCCGCTCCATCGAGGAGGTGCTGGACGACCGGGTGCGGGAGGTCTACAGCACGGCCACCACGGGCACGCCCAAGGCGTACCCGCTGGCCTCGGACATCGCCCGCTACTGCATCCTGAAGGAGCACGGCGGGGTGTACGCCGACGTCGACCTGGGCTCCGGCGACATCGACCTGCAGCGGACGCAGCCCCGGCTCCGGGCGAACGACGTCCCCGTGCTCGGCCCGCTCATCCGCGACGCCCAGAGCCTGAGCGGCACCCTCGAACACGCCGGGGCCGAACCCGTCACCGGTGCCCCCACCGGCGAGCAGATCCGGATCGCGGCCCGGTACCTGCTGGACACCGGGGGCTACGGCAACCACTTCATCGCCGTGCAGAAGAACTCCGCCGTGATGGAGAAGATGATCGCCCAGGTGTCCGCCGACGTCTCCGGCCTCGACGCCGCCGAACTCCACATGGTCGGCCCCGCCGCGACCGGCCCCTTCAAGCTCATCAGGGTGGTGGATCAGCACCTGAGCACGGAGTTCGGCGTCGAGAGCCTGCAGACCGGCGAGCATGGCCTCTTCCAGACCGCCGGGCGGCAGTTCCACGAACACCTCCAGTGGCTCACCACGGAGAGCGAGAACCAGAACTACTGACCGGATCACACCGGTTGGGTCGGACGTCCGGTACCGCGTCGGTGTGGAGGGTGGCGGCGGCGGAAATCCGGTGGGCGCGGGTGGGTGGGGCCGGTAGCGTGCGGGGACGATCTTGGGGGTGCCTGGTGCGGCCGGTGTTGCTGGTGGATGTGGATGGGCCGCTGAACCCGGATGCGGCGAAGCCGTACCGGCGGCCTGCGGGGTACGAGACGCACCGGCTGATGACTCCGCGCTGGGAGGCGGCGGAGCGGCGGCGGTTGCGGGCCTGGGGGCTTCCGAACAAGCGGCCGAAGCCGTTGCGGGTCTGGCTCAACCCGGCGCACGGGGCGGCGCTCGCGGCGTTGCCGTTCGATCTGGTGTGGGCGACGACCTGGGAGGAGGACGCGAACGAGTTCCTGGCGCCGATTCTGGGGTTGCCCCCGCTGCCGGTGATCGCGTGGTCCGATCCGCGGCCGGACCCCGGGGGCGGGGTGTTCTGGAAGACGCCGGAGGTCGTGGCGTGGGCGCGGGGCCGGCCGTTCGCCTGGGTCGACGATCTGATCACGGACGCGGACCGCGCCTGGGTGGAGGAGCGTCACCGGGGGCCGGCGCTTCTGCACCGGGTCGATCCGAAGGTCGGGCTGACGGCGGAGGACTTCGCGGCGCTGGCCGACTGGGCCCGGTCGACGGGTGCGGCCGAGGGCGGTGGCGGCGAGCGGCCGTGAGGGGTGGGCGGGACCCGGCTAGGCTGAAGCCGCACGTCAAGGGCCGTGCAGGGCGGCCGGGGAGGGTTCTGGGCGGTGGAGAAGATGGGCGAGCTGGACGAACTGCGGGCACGGCTGGCGGCGTTGGAGGCGGAGGTCGGCCGGCTGCGGGAGGAGTCCGGGGTGGCGCGGGCCGGGCGGAAGCCCGCGCGGGCGAAGCGCACCCAGGTGCCGACGACCGAGACCGCGCCAGCGCCGGCGCCCACGCCCGTACCCACGAAGGAGGCCGTCCGCGTGGAGCGGGTCGAGCCGGGCAGGTCGGCGTCCTCGATGACCGGTATCGCCGACGCTGTCGGGGTCATGGTCTCCGGTCTCTCCGATCTCTCCGACCGGGCGGAGCAGCGGACCCGGGTGCTGCGGACGGACACCCCGGCCCCGGAGAGCGAGAGCCGCACGCTCGTCCGGCACGGCCGGTTCCTGGAACACCTCCTGGAGGGCCGGGAGGACGGGTAGGTGCCGCGTTGGGCCCGGCGCTAGCCTGCGGGGTGTGACGGAGCGATCGAGCGGCACGGTGGTGCTGATGTGCGGGCTGCCCGGGGCGGGCAAGACCACGTACGCCTTGGAGCTGGTTCGGCGCGGCTACGTGCGGCTGTCGATCGACGAGGCGGTCTGGCGGCGGCTCGGGGGGCGGGACGCCGGGGTGGTGCTGTCGGAGGCCGCGTTCGACCGGCTGAAGGACGAGGTGCGTGCCGAACAGCGCCTGGAACTGGTCGAGTTGATGCGGTCCGGGCGGAACGTGGTGGTGGACTACAGCTTCTGGAGCCGGGCGGCCAGGGACGACTACAAGGCGCTGGTGGAGAGCCACGGTTGCCGGTGGGAACTGGTCCACCTGAAGGCCGACCGGGCGACGCTGGAGCGCCGGCTCGCCGTCCGCAACGGGCGGGAGGGCGCCAACGCCGTCACGGTCGGCGAGGAGCTGTTCGGCCGCTACCTGGCCCAGTTCGAGGAGCCGCGGGGCGAGGGCGAGCGGGTCCTGCCGCAGGGCGAGGGCGTCGTGCCGTAGGGCGAGGGCGTCCTGCCACGGCCCTCGCCCTGGCGGCGGCCCCGGGTTCACCCGATCGCGACCGCCGTGCCGGAGACGCGCACCCGCGCGTCCTCCGCCCGCAGTTCGACCCGCAGCACGCCGGGGCGGCCCAGGTCCTCGCCCTGGTGCAGCGTCAGCACCGTCGGGGCCGCGACGGCGCCCAGCTCCCGCAGGTACGCGCCGAAGGCGGCCGCGGCGGCGCCGGTGGCCGGGTCCTCGACCACGCCGCCGACGGGGAACGGGTCGCGGACGTGGAAGACCTCGGGGGCCTCGCGCCAGACGAGCTGGAGGGTGGTCAGGTCGCGGGCGCGCATGAAGTCCGCCAGGCCGTCGAAGTCGTAGTCGAGGCGGGCCAGCCGCTCGCGGGTGCCGACGGCGAGGACGAGGTGCCGGGCACCGGCGTAGCCGATGCGGGGCGGCAGGGCCGGGTCCAGGTCGGCGGCGGACCAGCGGAGCAGGTCGAGCGCCTGCGCGACGTCCGCCTCGGGGACGGACTCCACCTTGGGCTCGACGCTGGTGAGGGTGGCCCGCAGCAGCCCGTCGGCTCCGCGCTCGACCTCGACCGGGACGTCCCCGGCCGCGGTCGCGAAGACGTACCGGCCGGGGGCGGTGTGCTCGGCGAGGGCGACGGCGGAGGCGACCGTCGCGTGCCCGCAGAACGGGACCTCGGCGAGCGGGCTGAAGTACCGTACCCGGTAGGCGCCTTCGGCCGGCCCGGCGGTCAGGAACGCGGTCTCGGAGTAGCCGACCTCGGCGGCGACGGCGAGCATCTGCCGGTCGGTCAGGCCGGTGGCGTCGAGCACCACGCCGGCCGGGTTGCCGCCCTCGGGGCGGGTGGCGAAGGCGGCGTAGCGCAGCACCTCAGCGGAGGCCGAGGTGGAGGCCGAGGGCGAGGGCGAGGCGGTGGCGTTGGCGTTGGCGTCGTCGGTCATGCCCGGACGAACGCGTTCCGCCCGCCTCCTGTTCCCGGCGGCCCCGGCCGCCCCCCGGCGCCCCTGGCGCCCCGTCACCGCAGCACCGCCTCCAGGAAGTCCGAGCCGAGCCGGGCGCTGCCCGCCAGGTCGAGCTGGTAGAGCATGTACCGCCCGCGCCGCCGCGTCGTCAGCAGCCCGGCCTTGCGCAGCACGGCCGGGTGGCGGGAGACCTCGGGTGTGCCGAGCTGCCAGGCGGAGGCGAGTTCGCCGGTGGTGTGCGGGCCGCGGGCCGTGGTGCGGGCGAGGCGCAGCCGGACGGGGTGGGCGAGGGCTTCCAGGCGTTGCTGGACGACGGCGAGCGAGACGGGCTCGGGCAGGCCGGCCTCGGCGACCGGGTACTGGAGGACGGGCCGCCAGCCGGCCGCGTACACGACCAGGAGGTGGTTCGGCGAGCGGGGAGGGCGTGAAGAGCAGCCGCTCGTCGGGCAGGCCGGTGATGTCGATGGTCACACTCACGGGCGAGATCCTGTCATCCGCTCCGCCGGCGCCCGCGACCGATTGACGGGAACCGTCAATCCGCGTGCCGGGCTGCCCGGTCCGGGCGGACGGTACCGGCCATGAGCCTGATCAAGGAGAAGTCCGACCACGACGTCGCCGCCGGCCGAACCGGTCACACCGGCCGAACCAGTCACACCGGTCGCACCGACCGCCCCGGCCGGGGCGGTCCGTCCGCGCTGCTGGGCCTGCTGACCGCGGCCGGCGGGCCCCGGTACGCCGTCGCGCTGGCGGTGGACGCGGTGGGCGGCGGCATGCTGGGGCCGTTCCTGCTGCTGTACGGGGTCGCGATGCTGCACCTGGGGGCGGGGGCGGTGGGGCTGGCGCTGTCGGCGGGGATGGTCGCGGGTCTGCTGGTGGTGCCGCTGACCGGCCGTTGGATCGACCGTGGCGCCCGCACCCTGCCCGCGGCCGTCACCCTGCTGCTGCGGGCGGCGGGTTCGCTGGCCCTGCTGTCCGCGGACGGCCTGGCGGGGTTCACGGCGGCGGCGGTGCTGTTCGGGGTGGGCAGCCAGTCCTGGCCGGCCACGCACGCCGCCGTGGTGAGCACGCTCACCGAGGGACGGCTGCGGGACGCGGCGCTCGCCGCCGGACGGGCGGTGCGCAACGCGGGCCTGGGCCTGGGCGCGCTGCTCGCCACGGTGGCGGTGAGCGGCGGCGCGGGGGCGATCCGACTGCTGGCCGGGGTGACCGGCGCGGCCTGCCTGGTCGCGGCGGCGCTGGTGGGCTCGCTGCGGGTGCGGGCCACGCCGCAGGCGCCGCCGGAGTCCGCCCACGAGAACCCCCGGGAGCAGCGGGCGCCGCTGCGCCGGATCACCCTGCTGAGCTTCGCCAACCTGCCGTACGCGTTCTGCTTCGACGTGCTGGAGGTGGCGCTCCCCGCGCTGCTGGTGCTGCGGCTGCACGCGTCCCCGGCCTGGTCGTCGGGCCTGTTCGTCGGCAACACGGTGCTGGTGATGGGCCTGCAGCTGGCGCTGGTGCTGCGGTTGGCGGACCGTCCGCGGCGGGTCGTGCTGGCGGCCTCGGGGGCGCTGCTGGCGGTCTCGTACCTGGGGTTCTGGGGGTCCGGCGCGCTGGGCGGCACGCCGGGGACGGTGGGCATCGTGGTGGTCTCGGTGCTGTACACGCTGGGCGAGATCCTCTACACGGGCTCGGGTACGGCGCTGGTGGCGGCGATCGCCCCGGCGCACCTGCTCGGGCGGGCGCTGGCGCGCTGGGAGCTGTCGACGGGCGTGGGACGGGCGGCCGCGCCGGCCGTGCTGACGGCGCTGCTCGCCGCCGGTCCCGGCGCGCTGTGGGTGCCGCTCGCCGCGGCCACCGCGCTGGGGGCGCTGGCGGTGCTGCGGCTGGGGCCGCCGCGGTAGGCACGGACGCGGGCCGCGGGCGCCGGTCGCAAGAGGCCCGACGCACCGCCTGCGGCCGGGTGGGATGATCGTCCTCATGGCCCTGACCCCGTACCAGCAGCACCTCCGCGACCGGATCCTGGCCGCCCCGGTGACCGCCCCGCCGGAGCCGTGGCGGCCGGTCGGCCGGGGGATGATCGCGGTCGGCGGGCTGCTCGGCATCGGCTTCGCCGTGCACCCGGAGAGCGGGCACGACCTGGTGCTGACCGTGTCGAGCAGTGGCCACGGCCTGTTCGACGCGGTGACGGGCCTCAAGCTGGCGCGCGACCACGATCCGGAGGAGGACCCGCACGGGCCGGACCTCTGCTGCCCGGGCCTCGGCCAGGTCACGGACGTACGGATCCCGGTGGCCGGCCTGTGGGGCGGCGGCCTGCACACCGGTGCCGACGGCGGCTGGCACGTCGAGGTCGCCGCCCCGGAGTGGCCGCACCACCGGGTGCTGCTCGCGACCGGCCGGGGGCCGTGGCAGGGCGAGCACGGCGAGACCTGGTGGCAGCTCTTCGACTCCAGTTGGTCCACCCTGCGCGCCGCGGGCTTCTCCCCCACCGGCCGGACCCTCGCGGTGGCGACCAGCAGCGACCTCACGCTCTGGACCCGCGCGTAGCGCGCCCCTCCTCCGGCTGCGCCCCTCCTCCGGCTGCGCCCGGGCTCCGGATGCGCCCCTCCTCCGGCTGCGCCCGGGCTCCGGATGCGCCCGGGACGCCCAGCGCCGATCCTGGCGGCGTGGCGTGCCCGGCCCGAGGAAGGAATCCAGAACGTGAGCGAGCGAAGTGAGCGAACCATCGAGAGGTGCGTGTTGCGCGAAGCGCCCGCCGAACGAAGTGAGGTGGGCGCATGAGTGCTCTCGACTTCGAGATCGTCGACGGCCCCGACAGCTCGCTCAACAAGACCTCCGTCCTGGTCACCGGCCCGCAGGACGCCCTGCTGGTGGACGCCGGGTTCACCCGCTCCGACGGCCGCCGTCTGGTCGAGCGGATCAAGGAGAGCGGCAAGCGGCTGACCACCGTGTTCGTCAGCCACGGCGACCCGGACTTCTACTTCGGCGCCCAGGAGGTCCAGGACGCCTTCCCGCAGGCCCGGTTCCTGGCCACCGCCTCGACCGTCGAGCACATCCAGGAGACGTACGAGGCCAAGCTGCGCGCCTGGTCCCACCTGGGCCCGGAGCTGCCGACCCGGCTGGTGCGGCCCGAGGTGCTGGCGGGGGACGAGATCGTCTTCGAGGGCCACCGGTTCGAGGTGCGCGGCGCCGACTTCCACCTGCCGGACCGGCACTACCTGTGGCAGCACCACCACCGGGCCGTGCTCGGCGGGGTGCTGCTCTTCGAGGGCCTGCACGTGTGGACGGCGGACACCCCGGCCCCCGCCCAACGGGCCGCCTGGATCGACCTGCTGGACGGCATCGAGGCGCTCCACCCGGCCTGGGTGGCGGCCGGCCACCGGGTCGCGGGGGCGCCGACCGACCTGAACGCCGTCGACCACACCCGCGCCTACCTGCGCGCCTTCGAGACGGAGATCGGCCGGGCCGCGGACGCGGCGGCCGCCAAGGAGGCGCTGGAGCGGCGTTTCCCGGACCTGGGGCTGCGGATCGCGGTGGACATCGGCACCAAGGTCGTCATGGGCGAGATGGCGTGGGGGTGACCGGACGATGATCGAGATCCCCAGGGACGTGGCCGGCTTCGCCGAGTCCACCGCGCCCGCCGACGTGGTCCGCCGCCAGTACCTGGCCTCCGCCCGGGGCGATCTGGCCGCGCTGCGCGCCACCCTCGCCGAGGACGTCGAGTGGACGGAGATGGCCGGCTTCCCGCTGGCCGGCACCTACCGCACCCCGAAGGGCGTCACCTCCCACGTGATGGAGCGGCTGGCCGCCGACTGGGACGACTGGACGGCCCACGACGACACGTACGTGGTGGACGGCGAGGACGTGGTGGTCCTGGCCCGCTACACGGCCGTCCACAAGGCCACCGGAAAGCCGCTCGCGGTCCGCGTCGCCCACCACTTCACGGTGCGCGGCGGCCGGATCGTCCGCTTCGAGCAGTTCACCGACACCGCGCTGGTCAGGGATGCCATGACCCCGTGAACACCGGCCCGGCGGGCGGCACTCCCCCTCAGCCCCTCGTTCACCCGTATGGGCGAGCGTGGCGCGGCGCGCCCGGCACGGCCTCGACACACCACCCGGGCGGCGGCAGGCTGACCCCTGATCCACGGCCGGAGAACGAGGAGTTGAGCCATGGCGGGCACGGACAGCGGCACCACCGGAGCGGACGGCGGGCGGGACCGCCCGATCGTGATCGTCGGGGCCTCGCTGGGCGGCGCGAAGGCGGCCGAGGCGCTGCGCGAGGCCGGGTACCGGGGCGGCATCGTCCTGATCGGCGACGAGCACGAGCGCCCGTACGAGCGGCCGCCGCTGTCCAAGGGCTACCTGCTGGGCAAGACGCCCCGGGAGAAGATCCACGTCCACCCGCCGCAGTGGTACGCCGAGCACGACGTCACGCTGCGGCTGGGCACGGCGGTGGAGTCGATCGACCCGGCCGGGCACACCGTGACGCTCACCGACGACGGCCGGGTCGCGTACGCCAAGCTGCTGCTGACCACCGGCTCGGTGCCGCGCCGCCTGCCGGTGCCGGGCGCGGACCAGGACGGCGTGCTCTACCTGCGCCGGGTCGAGGACAGCGACCGGATCAAGGCGGTGCTGCGGCCGGGCGCCCGGATCGCGGTGGTCGGCGCCGGCTGGATCGGCCTGGAGGTGGCGGCCGCGGCCCGCACGGCGGGCGCCGAGGTGACGGTGCTGGAGACGCTCGAACTGCCGCTGCTGCGGGTGCTCGGCCGGGAGGTCGCCCAGGTCTTCGCCGACCTGCACCGGGAGCACGGCGTCGACCTGCGCTTCGGCGTCAAGGTGGCCGAACTGACCGGCGACGGCGGCACGGTGACCGGGGTGAGGCTCGCCGACGGGACGACGGTCGCGGCGGACGCGGTCGTCGTCGGCATCGGCATCGCCCCCGCCACCGGACTCGCCGAGGCGGCCGGGCTGGAGATCGACAACGGCGTCAAGACCGACCGCCACCTGCGCACCTCGGACCCGGACGTCTACGCCGCCGGCGACGTCGCCAACGCCTACCACCCGCTGTTCGAGCGGCACATCCGGGTCGAGCACTGGGCCAACGCCGTCAACCAGCCGCAGACCGCCGCCCGGGCGATGCTCGGGCAGCCGGACGCGGTGTACGACCGCGTCCCGTACTTCTTCACCGATGCCGAGTGGACACCCCGGCATCCTAACGAGCCGGTGGCCTCGCGGGACAAGCTGAGCATGGAATACCTCGGCTACGTCGAGGCCGACGGCTACGACCGGGTCGTGTTCCGAGGGGACGTGAAGGCCAACGAGTTCATCGCGTTCTGGCTCAAGGACGGCCGGGTTCTGGCGGGGATGAACATGAACGTCTGGGACGTCACCGACCCGATCCGCGAACTGATCCGGTCAAAGCGCGAGGTGAATGTGAACCGGCTGACGGACTCGAACGTCCCGCTCGAAGACGTCTGAGACGGCAAACGTGCCTATCATCCGTGCGCCCGAGAGCGCTCATGACATCGCACGCAGATGACAGTCCAGGGCCCCGGAATGGCACTGCCAAACGCCTCCGGGGCCTGCTGGATACCGCGACCACGAACGCTCATGGATGCAGCCATCCAGCCGCGGGAGATCGGGCGGGGCGGCCCCCGGTCGACGGGGTGGCGGTCTCTTTGCCTCGATGTCACGGAGGCGGTCCGCGACCAGCTGGGCAGCGGGTACTTCGCCGACCCGCCGGGGATGGCCGAGCTGGACGCGTCTTCGCCGAGCGGTACCTGCCGACCGTCACCGCCGACACGGCCGGCACGAGCCGTCCGAGCGGCCGCTAGCCACGCCGAGGGGCAGTTACTCGCCATCAAACGGGCGTGTCCGCCAGGCTGGCTCCTTCGCGTCAGGGGCATCGCGCAAGCGCAGGCCCATCTCGCCTCCTCCACCGAGTCAGCCTGCGGCGAAGCCCAGTCCACTCATGCGTTGCAGTGACCAACCGCCACAACCAAAACATCAGAGCCCGTCGAGTTGCGTCGGCCACTCTTCCACCGGTCGCAGCCCACTACGAGCGGTCGTAGCGTGGAAATATGGCAGATGCTCTAATGATCCTCACCCACCACTTCCGCGAGATCGTCTCGCAGCAATTCCAATTGCACCCAGACTTTTTTCAAGTCGAAGATGAGGCAATAGAGGATTTTGCGCGGGATGCAGCCGATGAGGCCATCAGCAATATTCGATGGCACCTAGCCCTCGGAGACTGCTATCGCCTCGACCACATCTCAAGGGAGAGCAATTCATCGAAGTCCGATCTCGAATTTCTAATCGAAAGAGGCGAGCTACTCGCCCTCGAAGGAAAGTTTGACACATTCTTTCCGGTGTGGCAGTTCCAGGATGTGCGCGGTCCACTTCTAGAAAAAGTAGTGCAGGATGTCCTGAAGATATTTCATAGCACCCTCGGCCGCTTCGACTACAGGCCGGAATACGTAATCTCTTGGGCTTGCACCCCGCAACCCGAACTCGATGGCAATGAACCACGCCACGTGATAGCGGAGGCGGATTTCAACGACCGCATTAGGAAGTCTGCAGCAATTGCCGCGAGGAGCTTGACGCAATGAGAAAGAAGGAAGGGGCCAGGTCGATAACCGTTCAGTCCACTGATCGCTTCTGGCGACTTTATCAGAAATTCGTCAATGGCAGACCAGGGCGGGCCGTATGGTTCTGTCGTGCTGGCGACTGCCGATTCGACCTGTCCGAGATACCGGAAGATGTTCCCCCAGGAGGCACGTGCTACCTCTCGGAGAGCGAAGAAGGCGCCTACCTGGAGGTGTTTGGGAGATTCAAGGGGATGGCGGTCACAGATGAAGATCTTGCCGCGCGTCGACTCGCTGTCATACGAATAGCGCGCGAAACCCAGGCTTACGACATGACCGCAGCAGCCAACTTTAACGACCCCGACCTGACGGAATCTGTACGACACGAGACGGGCCCTCCCTATCCAAATAGTCAGCAGTTTGCCTCCACGCTATATGCCGCAAACTGGGGCGGAATATGGTGGATCTCAGTAAAAGACCCCCCTGCCCAATGGCATAACCTGGCCGCGTTCTCCGAGCACCCTTCTGACGAGTACGCACCCGGAGATGACCCCAACGCTAAGATGCTTGAGGTGGAATCGGACAGCGAGGTCCCGCTATATCTGGGATATGAAGCGCACGATAAATACGGGATCCCATTCGTTAGAAGTCGCCGCACGTATGCCAGGCGATAGATCTAGCTCCGGCCTGAAAGTCGCTGAGTGCCATCTCTCCGGGTCCGCTCGCTGGCGACGCGCCCCCGCGCAGCACAAAGCCCCCGGAGTGACACCGCCAAGTGTCTCCGGGGGCTCTGCTCTGTCCCCTTCCCCGCGCCTCCATGGCGACGCGGGGAAGGGGCGTTCAGGGGTGCGGCTGCGGAGCCCCGCTCAGGCGAACCCGGGCGGGGCTCGTAGCGCTCAGGGTTGGTCGATCGTGGCGGACCACCGTCCGCGGGACAGGTGGATCACGCCTTCCGGGGTGATCACGGCCTTGCATCCGTACAGCGGCAACCCGCCTTCGACTTCGCGCCAGTTCCGGATTGATTCGAGGTCCGACCAGAGCCGGCGGGGGCCGGATTGGTGGACGGTCGGCGGCTCGTACCTCACCGCTTCCGCGCGGGCCCACGATCCGTCCGGGTGGGCGAGATAGGTCGTACGACGGTCGGTGGTCTGCTCGTAGTCGATCTGAATACCCGGGGTGTTGATCGTGAGCATCGACCAGATTTCCCAGGAGTTCCGAACGTCGGTGACCGGGTAGCGGAAGGTCTTGCTGACGTTCTCGCCGTCTTCTTCGCGGGCGGCCTGGAACACCTTGTCCAGCCACGACGGGTATGCGGGCCCGTGCCGGGTGGTCATGAATCCCGCCCAGTCCCGTTCGATCGCGCCTTCGGCCCCGCCGTCCGGGGTCTTCCAGGCGGTCAGGATCAGCGCTGTGTCTGCGATCGTGGTGACGAGCCGCCCCCCGCGTCGGAGCGCTTGGAGCCACGCCATCGGGACCGGGCGGGCGGACACCGTGGCGACGATCCGGTCGTAGTCGCCCGGGAGGGTGTTGACCGCGTCTTGCGCGATGAAGGTCGGGTGCAGCCCCATGCCGTCCAGACGATCCTTCGCGGCGTCGGTCAGGTAGGTGTCGATGTCCACGCTCGTCACGTGCTCGGAGCCCATCCGCCTGGCCGCGATTGCGGTCAACCCGCCGGCTCCGGTGCCGACGTCCAGCAGATCATGGGTCGCGTTGATCCGACCATGCCTGAGCATCTTGACGACGAGCGCCGTGAGCGTGGCGGACGACGTGGGCAGTCCGGTCGGCCGGTCCTCCGGCCTCGCGTGGTCTGCATGGAGCCCACCCACGCTGGTGACCATGGACTCGTTCCCGTAGGCAACGGCGAGCCACCGGTCCGGATCCTCCTCCCCGATCCGGAGCGTCCAGCCTCCGTCGTCAGCAGGCTCCCACCACCGGGGCACCAACTCGTGCCGGGGGATACTGGCGACGGGGATTCGCCATCGAGAATCAGGGTCCGTCGTCCGGGCAGCGAGATCGGCCGCCCACCCCTCCCACTGAATGCGTGTCATATCTCAGCCTCTCAGTACTTCGGCGCGCACGCTTCGGAGTTGGCGGGCGAGCAGTCGTTGGAGTCGTTCGGCGGGCACCCGCCCAGCATCACCGGGGTCGGGCTCGCGGCGGTGACCTTCGGGACGCAAAGTTCCAACTCCGCGGGCGGCGCGAAGTACTTGGGTGCGCAGGCTTCGGTGTTGGCCGGGTTACAGTCGCTGGAGTCGTCCGGTGGGCACCCGCCCAGGTTGTGCGACCCGAACTCCTGGGGCGCGCATCCGGTCGGGGCACACGAGCCTCCGTCGTTGGGGCCGCACACCTGCCGTCGCCGCGGAATACTGGCAGCGGTCTTCGCCCACTGGGGACCGGCCAGGACTGCCCGGAGCCCTCCCGGATCCTTGACGTTGCCCGTCGGCAAAAACCGGCCGAGCACGCAAGGGGCCACCGCGCCGTCCGGCAGGATGGCGAGCTTCCCCAGCGCGCATTTCCCGCACAAGGCGTCCATGGTCGGCTCGTCCCCGCCGGCTGCCCGTCCGACCGCACGGGCCCAGTCCAGGGTGACCCGCTCGACGCCCAGCGCCTTCAACTCCGCAACGGCCTCTTCCTCCCGCTGTCCGTCGTGGCAGCGGACGACCCCGGCCCGGATCGGGATGCCGCGTTCAACGGCCTTCACGATGTTCGCCCGGGTCCGCTCGTGGCTCCCCGGCTTGTTGGTCACCCGGTCGTGCTGCCCCGCGTTGATGGAGTAGTACGACGTACCCAGCGATACGCCGGGCTGGGAGAGTACCGTCCAGCCCTTCGCAGTCACGTGGTAGAGGTTGGAGAACACCTCCACCTTGAGTCCAACGGCCAGGGCGTGGTTCAGCAGCTTGTCCCAGCCGGGGAACGTCGTGGGTTCGCCGCCGATGAGCTGGACCCGCTTAACGCCGAGCGCGGCGCACTCGGTGATCACCTGCGTCCACTCGTCCAGGGTCATGGTGCCGTGGGGAACGGACGGGCTGGAGCTAGACAGGCAGTGTCCGCACTCCATGTTGCACTTGTCGGTGAGCTCAAGCTCTACGTCGGTGGGTACCATCAGCGTCGAACTCAGGATCGTGGTCAAGCTCTGCTCTCTTCCAGGTTGGTAGTGCGCGTGGGCCCGCCCGGCTGGATGCCGGGCGGGGCTCTGAGGGGTGTTACGGAGCGATACGTTCCGGGCCAGCCCGGTTCAACGGTTGTCGGGGAGGGCGCCCCAGGCGGGTCTGTTCGTAGTGGTTCTCGACCTTCGGCGGGCCGGCGCACCGAATCGCCCACGCCCTGCCGTCCGCCAGCGCGCGCGACGCCACGACGGTGTAGCGGATCGCGCCCGTGATCGGGTCGGACACGTGGCGCTTGCCGATCAGGATTCCCCGTCGGCCCATCGGGTCCGTCCACAGGCACTGAAGTGCCGGCAGGTCGAGTAGCGCCACGCACCCGCCACTGTTCCGCTGCGGGCAATGGCAGCCCAGCGTGCGGCCGTCAATCCACACTTCCGGGTCGGACAGCAGCGTGTTCACCGCTTCGATCCCCGGCGCGGTGTCCGCGGTCTTGATCGCTTGATTCCTGGCCTGAGGCACGTCGTCGGATCCTCATGCAGTCGATTTCTGTTGTGGCCCAGTCGGGTCGATGCTGTGCCCACCACGGCACCGGGGCCGGCAGACCGTCCCACGCTCGACGTTGACCGGCCCAGAGGCCGCCGATGCCGAACACGGGTGCGGCGTATGGGTCCACGTCAGCGCCAGGGGTGGTTGATCTCGCGGAGCCTGGCCAGCAGGTCGGCACGGCGCTCGCGCTGCTCCGGCGTCAGCGGGGTGTCGTTGAAGTCCTCCGGGGAGAGGACGGGCGGCGGCCCGCTGGCCCGCCTCGGCGACCGCGGACGTGCCTTCATCCACGTCCGAAGGTCCGTCACCGTGGCGTCCGTTTCGCCGGCATCGTCGTCGCCGTACGGCACCGCACCACCGAGGAACGCCCACCATGTCGGCGGCTTGAACTCCAGGTCATTAGTCACGCGACACCGCCAGGCACTCCCCCGCCGCCTCGTGCCGGGCGCGGAGGACGCGGACGTCCGTCAAGGCGGAGCGGTCGCACCCCTCCGGGTCGTTGAACGCGCCGTCCGCCAGGCCGTCGAGCCACTCACACCCGGGGCAGTCCTTGGCGTCCGGGGCCGGCACCGGGGGCAACCGCCGGGCCAGGTCACTCAGCGTCACCGCGTAGCCGTTCAGGGGCTGTTCAGGTCTGCGGGCAGCGCCCTCACGCAGCGTCACAGGGACCCCCGAAGGCGTCCTCCCAGTCCAGCGGCGCGTACTTGAAGAGGCTCGTCGGCTGGCGCGCCTCCTCCGCCTGCGCCGCCCGGTACTCCGCCCGACACGTGCGGATCAGGGTCGGGCTCGCGCGCTTGCTCGGCGGCCTCAGAGCGCGCCGCGCGCTGGGCGGGGCGGTGGTCTCCCCGGTCGTCGGGGTGTCCGGCGGCGCGTCGGCCGCCCCGGGCATGCTTCGTACAGCCATCATCGCTCCCTGTCGGTCGGGGCCCGTAGCGTCACGAAACGTTACGGGCCCGTCACGGAGGGAGGTGCCCCAGATTGGGGCACCTTGTTAACGATCTTCAGGCAGCTACTCCGACCTCTTCAGCCAGCGCAACAGCGTCACCGCGCAGCGGCCCCTTCGCAACGCGTGTCAGCTCTACGACGAGTCCGCGCGCCGGCGGGACGTAGCGCACCGCTTCCGGACTCGTCTCGAACGCACGCTTGATGTAGTGCAGCGCGCCCGCGTGTTCCTTCCGCGCGAACTCGCTTCGGGCAGCGTCAACGAATAGGCGGGAGCGCCGCTCCGTTGACGGGATCGTCTCCGGTCGAACCTCCGCGAGCCGGCGAAGCGCCGCCCCGGGAGTCCGCAGCTCGGCGCCCAGCGTTACGCCGTGGACCGCCACATTGCCCTCTCCGAACACCGTGAACGGGTGCGCGTAATTCCCGAGTTGCCGCGCGGTTCGGTCCGCCTCGTCCCACCACCGCCAGGTTTCGCCTTCGCGGCCTTCCTTGGCACACGTCACGGCCGCGTGGAGGCAGAGGGCACCGAATGTGCTTCGGAGGAGGGCTGACCCTTCCTCCATCCGGGGGCGCAGTGAGTCCGCGGCTTCCGATGCCAGCCGCAACGCCTCGTCAGCGTGGCCGCTATCACGGAGGCCGTTGCCCACGATCCATGCTGCAACGGCCAGCATGACAGGCTCGTCGGCCTCTTCAGCAGCCATCCGGGCCCGGTCCACGGTCAGCCAGTAGAGTTCCGGCTCCGTCGTGTGGGCCGCGTACTGCTGAGCGAGCGCGTACGTCTCGGCCATGACCCGGTAGGCAGCCCGACGCTCGTTGCCCTCCACGCCGCGAACGAGCGTGTGGCACGCCAAGATCAGTCCGGGCAGCAGTGCGCCAACCTCAGTGCGCTGATGAGGAGATGCATGCCAGACAGCCCACGTCTGCCGGACGCGCCCTGCCAGTTCCTCCGTGGTTGTCGGCAGGTCAACCGGTCGGCGATAGATACTGGCGTGGACCGCGTCCCGGAGGGCCGGCACGGCGGCATGCGACAACTTCCCCCAAGATCCGACCGGCACGACGCCGGGCGTTCCCGACAGCATGCCGACATCACTCAAGCGAAGAACCTGAGCAAGTCGAACAAGCATGTCCATGTGCTTGAGGTCGCGTTCGCCCTGTTCGATCTTCTTCAGCCACCCCTCCGACCGGCCGACGAGTCCGGCCAGGACCAGCCGACTCATTCCGGCGCGTTCGCGGTGGAGACGGATCCGCTCACCAGTTGTCAGTTCTGCAGCATCGTCGCTCATGGGCGTGCTCCCGAGGGTCTTGACAGGCCTTCCAGGAGCGTACGCCTAGCGGCATCCCGTGCACAGCTGCTCCGGACGAGGAACCGGCCGTCCGCACATCCCGTCCTGCCCCTGGCACTCGTGCGCGGGCGGAAGCGAAACGGTCGGAGCCAACACAGCCGCCCTCAGCGCCGGCACCGGCGGGACCTTCGAGAGCCGGGCGGAGAGAATCGCGGCGACAGACTTCGTGATCTTCTCCGGGAGTGCCGCCGAGAGAATCCTCAGCAGATCCTCCGCTTGCCACCCGCCAGCGAGCAACCCCTCCACCATGGCGCTCTGGTCAGCCAACGGCTTGCCCGCGAGCACCATCCGCGGCTCACGACGCCCCAGCTCCAGGAGCAGCGTCATGCCCTCCGACATGCGGGGGCGCGGGACCGTCGGACAAGGTCCGTCGAAGCTCTGCGTGAGCGCCTGCGGCTCGTTCAGAGGTTCAGCGGGCGATTCCCCGTCCGACCCTCCCAGGAGGGTGGAGAACGCCGCGTGGACCTCCGCGGCCTCGTCCGCGGTCGGCGGTTCCATCACGTCCAGCTCGTCGGCGTAGGCGACGACCGGAGGGATGGACGGTACTTCAACTTCCTTCCGTTCCACCGTGGTTACCCGGGAGGGCGTTCCCCCCTTCCCGCCGTCCGGCAGTCCAGCTCCAGGGCAACCGGCGGCCGGGGACGCGGGAAGCGGCGGCCAGGTGTTCGCCGCCTTGTCGATCACCGGAACCTCGTGGACATCCACATGGGTCCGCACCTGGCCCGTCAGCGGATCGCGGTCGGTGCGGCGAACGTAGTGGCCGGCGGTCTCCAGCTCGGTCAGCGCGCGGGCGACGGCTGTACGGCCTTCGCGGCTCTTCGCAGCCAGCGTCCGGACGTCCTCCCGGGACGCGTCGGGGAGGCTCAGGAGGTACGCGAGCAGGCCGCGAGCCGTCCACGAGAGACTGTGCTTTCGGATGACGTGCCCATTGTCCAGGACGGTGTAGCCGCGCGAGTGCCGCGCGATACGATGAATACGCATTCGGAGTCCCCACTCCTAGTGCCCAACTCGCCAGTGTTAGCGCACTGACGAGCACCCGCCCCGGGGGTGTTAGCGCACCTCCGGGGTTTGTGTTGATCATAGGCATCTTGTGCCGTACGGCACAAGTGGCCGAACATGCGAAAGCCCGGCCGGCAAGACGCCGACCAGGTCGCCTGAAAAGAGCCGCTCACCATTGCGTCGCGCGCCTCCGCCATACGGCCCAAGTGGACAGCGCGCTACCTGCCGCCCCTACAGCCGTCTCAAGACGTCCTCGCACTCCTGGCAGCGCCTGTCGCGGAGGTAGACGGGGTACCAGGGATCCCCTGGCTTCCCTGGCTGGTAGTGGGAGTGCTCCATGGGCCGGGTGTCCTCCCCGCAGAGCGTCCTCGGAAGCGGGTCCTCGGGGACCTCTGGGTCCTGGCCGGCGGCGTGCACCAGGAGCACGGCCAGCTCTTCGCCCTCCGGGCTCTCTGCCTCGACCTGGTCTAGCTCGAAGAGGATGATGATTCCTGCCATGCCTCCGATGTTGTGCTGCAACAGCAGTGATCGCACTTGCTGAAACATCGGTAAAGACAATCGGCCCGACATGCGAGCACACGCTGCCGGGCCTACGTTGGTCCGAGTGAGGGGGATGTCCTCAGGAAGGTTGACCCCATGACTCGACCGACCAGGAAGAGCACTCGCACCTGGGTAGTCATGACGGGTGCTCTGCTGACCCTTATGCCGTTCGGACTTGTGACGGCTCCTGCGGCTGAGGCTGCAACATCCACGGTAGTGGCCGGACCTGTGACCGATAACGACGCGACGGCGACATGCCCAACTAACACTCACTTAATCGGTGGTGGCTACGCGATACCAATCACGAGCTACAACGAAAGTGGCGTTGCCCGAGAATGGGTAACAGTGAATGCCCCATCAACTGATAAGAAAAATACCTGGGCCGTCAGCGTCCGCAGCGGTGTGTGGCCACACGTCCAAGTTCAAGCAATTGCACTGTGCGAAAGCAACTCCTGACGTCTTGATGGCCCGCCGAAATTGCGGGCCCCCGGAGGCCGATTCTGCCTCACAGCAGCCGACGCAGCCCCCGCCCGGATTACCGGACGCTGTTGGTTAACTCCGCCCCACTGGATTCATCCAGTGGGGCGGAGTGCCGCGTAGGACGTGGTGCGGGTTGGGGCAAGGGGGCGGCCGGTGAGCCAGGCGTCGATGCGGGCGAGGTTGATCGCGGCGCCGGTGAAGAGGTGTTGGAGGCGGGTCCTGGCCAGTCCGCGGTAGCGGGATCTGCGCATGTCGAGGGCGTGGACGGCTTGGGCGATGGTGCCTTCGACACCGGCGCGGTGGCGGTAGCGCCGTGCCCACTCGGCGGTTTCCTGCTCGATTCGGGCGCGTTGGAGGAGTTCGTGTTCGGCGCGTGGCCGCAGGGTGATGTAGCGGCCATTTGGTGAGCTGGTGCAGTCCTTGCGGGTCGGGCAGGGAGCGCATTTGCCGGCCGCGAACTTGGCTCGGACGACCGGTGCACCGTGTTGGCTGGTGGTCTCCCGCCAGTTCCCGGTTCTCTGCCCGTTGGGGCAGGTGACCTGCCGGTTGTCCCAGTCGACGGTGAAGCGCGTGTTGTCGAAGCCGGTCCCGGCGGTCTTCTGGCGGCCGGTGTCGCGTCTGAGCGGACCCAGCAGTTCGATCCCGTGATCCCGCCGGGCCAGTTCGATCTGTCCGGCGTCGAGGTAGGCAGAGTCGACGAGATGCACGTCCGGCAGGAGATCGCGCGCGGCCAGCGCGCGGTGAATGGCCTCGGTCACGGCGATGTCGGACACCGGGGCGGGCGTAGTGACCACATTGGTGATCACGTGTGGCGCGTTCGGCTCGCACGTCTCGGTCAGATGGGCCTTGTAGCCACTCCAGGCAACTTCTCCTTTGGTCCCGGTGCGGGCCTCGGGCTCATACGGAGTGCGTAAGCGGATAAGGCCGGGCGGGACGTTCTTCGGCTCGCGCCACCGCACTTCGCCCTCGACCAGGTGGAACTGCTGGACCCATACCTGCCGCAGGATCTCCACCGCCGGCAAGTCCCGCAGGCTCAGTGGTGCTCCAGGTGATGTCATGGCCTCCCAGAGGGCCATGCCGTCCGTGCCGACCTGGTCCCCGCGCGCGACGCGGGCCGCCCACCGGGTCGGGAAGCGGGTCTCCTCCGGCCGCGCGCAGTACCGGTCGAACCACTCGTGCCTGCCCAGGCCGGACAGCCACTCACCTGCAACGGGAGCGATCGCGTTCAACGCGGCCCGCATCGTCTCGACCACGAACTCCAGGCGGGTCAGGTCCCGCGTCACCGCGAGCACGTGAGTGGAGTCCGTGCGCTGACGTCCGCCGCTCCTGAGCAGCCCGGCCGTCCTGACGGCCTCCAGGATCGCGTCGAACACCCGCTGTCCCGCGCCGGCTCCCGCCAACCGGGCCCGGAAGTCGCTCAGCACGGAGAAGTCGAACCCGGTGTCCGCCAGCTCAAGCCCGAGCGCGTACTTCCAGTCCAGGCGCGAACGCACCGCGTGTGCCGCTTGGCGATCGGTGAGCCCCTCCGTGAACTGCAGCAACGAGACCACGGCCAGTCGTGCCGGCGACACCGCTGGACGGCCCCGGGCCGAGTACAGGCCGGTGAAGTCGGCATCGTTCACCATCGGGCCCAACTCGTCCCGTACCCGCATCGCCAGGCAGCCCCTCGGAAACACCGCCCGCGCCAACCTCGCGGTCTCCTCTGGCACCTCGCCCAGCCCCACCCCGCGCAACGACACCCGCAACCCTCCCCAAACACAACGTCGGCCTGCCCAACCCCAACGGGGTCAAACAGGCCGACGTCACGCAGGCCCCGCATTTACCAACAGCGTCCGGATTACCGGACGGGGGCATGGGTCACGCGGCGTTCAGCGCGGGGTCCAGGGAGGCCCACAGCACAAGCTGCCGGCCGCCTTCCTCGCGGGTGCGGATCCGCGACTTCGGGCTGTTCCGACGTCGATAGAGCGTGCTCTCGTGGACGCCGAGCAGTTTGGCGGCGTCAGCGATCGGCAGCCACGCGTCCGGCGTCGGCTTCATGGGCTTGTCTGCGCGTGCGGTCCGAACGGTCACCTGACGCTTGTTGACTTCCGCCTTGAATGCTGGCGCGGGTTCCGCAGCCGACTCAGAGAGCACCGTCGCCGGCTGCTCTTCCACGTCCTCTCCTGGCGGGTCGAGGTGAAGGACGTGAGCGGCAACGAGCGGCGGAACGGCGGAGACGACGATCACAACCCACGCTCTCGCGCCCGTCGCGCCGGTCGTCAGCACGTGTTCCGTGATCTGCGCGGCCGTTGCGACGATGAGTGCGAGAACTGCGCCGCGGACTGCGCTGCCGCGCTGACGCTTCGCCACCTTCGCGCGGTCGACGTCACCGGCCTCGTTGTGCGTCTGCACAAGGTCCGCCCAGTCTCGCGCGTTACGCGCCGACCATGCGGCCCAGAGCGACAGCACGGCTGGCATCAGCCAGGCAACGCGCGGATCCCATCCGGCCGTCACGCCGAGCGAGAACTCACCGGGGGCGGACAGGGCCAACGCGGCGTACAGGACGGCGGGTTGACCGGCTCGACGGGCCGTGCGGACGTGCCAGGGGGTGCGGGTCACCGGTCGCCCTCCCGTCGCGCCTCGAACAGGTGGTGCGGCTCCGTGATGATCTCCCCACCGTTCGTCGCGAAGATCGTGCAACCGTCCCCAACCCACCAGACGGAGGCCACCGTCCAGCACCGGCCGTGGTGTTCGATCCGGTCACCCTCCTCCAGGTCCCGCGCCTCCGCGAAGCGGTGGACGGGGAGGGTCGCCCCGGGGGCGCCGTCTCGCCATGCCCACGGTCGGCCGGGATTGCCCACGGGGTCGGTCTCGTGGTCCGCGGTACTCGGGTGCAGGGCCAGGACGCAGGGCATGGACTCCGCGTTCGGCGGGGCGAACGTCGCCGTGCAGCGCGGGTGTTCACACACCAGCGCCTCCGCATAGACTCCCGCCGACTCCCGGCGCTCGTCCGTCGGCGCGCTCAGGCCGCACTGCGGGCAGTGGATGCCCCATAGCGGCGCGTCCGTCCGCGGGAAGGGGACGGCGTGCATCGCGGTCTCGGTCAGGCCGAGCTGCTCGCGGATTACGGCGGCTGCCGACAGCGTCAGCGCCAGCCGTCCGCCAGTGTCTGAGGTGACGACGGTCGACGTGCCGTCCAGCGCGGCCAGTTGGTCGACAAGGGCCGGGACGGTGACCTCCGGAACGCCAGCCTCCGTGGCAATGCTGGAGGCGGTGACGGACTGCGGGGCGTGCTTCATCTCTCTGCCTCTTCTCTGCGAAGGGCCGGACCCGCGTCCTCTACTCGCAGGTCCGGCCGAAGGGTGCTTCGGGCGGCGCGCTACTGCGCCAACTCGGCGTTCAGCCGGTCGGCCATGTCGTTGGCGGCGTAGCGGCTGCCCATTCGGGCCTCCGGCTTGCCGGTGGAGGTGTCCACCACGGCGAAGCCGAGACGAACGGGCTCAACCACGTAGCGCGGTCCCTCGGGCTGGGACTTGGTGTCCTTCGGCGGCTCGATGGGGTCCGTGGCCCGCACTTCGGTGCAGTGCTCGATGACGCGGAAGTGCCGGCGAGACCCGTCGATCAGGAGCGCGTGCGCGCGGAGGGTGGCGGCTTCCTCGCTGCCGTGGTCGCTGACGTAGGACCACGCGTCGGTGTCGTCCTTGCGGGACTGGAGCGTCCAAGTGGTCTCGGCCTTGATGACCGTCTTGTAGGTCGGCGCTCCGCCGTCGGTGACGCGGATCTGGTCGTCCGTCTGGGGCACCGTGTCCACGGCCGTCGGCGCCTCGCCCGCCAGCGTCTCCGGCTGCGCCGCCGCTCGCAGCTCAGCGAGCGCCTCCCGGCCCTTCTCGGTGAGGAGATGACGACCGCCGGTCTCGCGAGTCGCCGACGTGACCATCTGGCGGTCGATCAGGGCCACGAGCGTTCCGGTCCGACCGTGAGCCCCATCAGCGCTCTCGCCGGACATCAGGGCGTCCACCATGCGCATGCTGAACTTGTACTTCTTCATGACGGGAGTCATGGACACGAGTTGCTCCTCTGCGTGGGTTCCTTGCGTGACTCCATGCTGACACACTTGTGCCGTACGGCACAAGTCCCTAGCCCAACTCCGGCTGCACCCACCCGTCGCCCACCGTCGGCACCTGCCGCTCAACGTCCCGCGCGGCGACGACCAGCTGGCGGGCAAGCGCACGGGCTTCTTTCGGGGTCAGTTCGTCACACTCCGGCCCGGCCAGGGACGACAGCGCCGGGGGCGCGAGTGACGCGGTGGGACATGGTTTCCTCCAGAAACGACGAAGGGCCCCCGCGTCCTCTACTCGCGGGGGCCCCTTGGGCGTTGGTCAGTCGGTCACGCCCAGCAGCCAGTCCGCGACCCGTATAAGGGCGTCGGGCGGCGCACCGTACGAGCCAGCCGTGATAGTGCCGGACAGCAGGTCCTTCGCCTTCACGGCCGCCTCGTGCCGGCGGAGGAAGTCGCCGCCGACGACCGACGACGCACCGTTCCCTTCGCCGTCCGCCGGGATGGGCTTGTCATCCGACTCGCCGACCAGGCGGACGGAGTGACACCAGATGTCCGGACCGTCCTCGATACCCACGAAGTATGGGTACCGGGCATCGGCCAGGTCCGTGGAGATGAGCCGCCCGGCCTTGCCGGCGTGAGGCGTGTCCGGCCCGTCCGGATCCTCCGCCACGATCACCACGCGGGCGCCGACGACGAGGCGGGCCGGCTGCTCCCCGAGGATGCCGTCCAGCTCGACGCGGAGCCGGCGGGTCTCGCTGGGGGTCAGATGGGCCGCACCGGAGCCCAGCCGGATATACGCTCCGCCACGCTCATGACGGGAGTCCTCCACGGTCAGCGTGTGGGCGGCACTGATGTACCGGGACGACACATTGATGCCGGTCAAGCTCTCTCCTCAGGTTGGTTCGGAAGCACCGTGGGTCGACCCACGGTGCTACTTCAGAAGCTGCTCCGCGCTGCTCCGGTACTCGACGTCGGTCCAATCGTCATATGCCTCCCGCTCCTCATCGGGCCAGGTCGCGGCCTCGTGGGGTCGGACGCCGGCCATGTCGTAGGCGTCCAGGTTGGGCAGCCGCATCGGTTCTCCTCTGGTTGCATAGTGAGTGACTCATGCAGCTACGGACAGGGCCGCGCGCGCCTGCTGGATGCCGTCCCACCGGATCCGGCGGACGCGAGTGGGCGTCACGTGGCCCAGATGGCCGCCGATCTCCGCGTCCTCCATGGGCGGCATGCCGACGCCGTACGAGGCTCGCAGCACGAGCGCCCTGCGGGGCGTGACCGACGCGAGTGCCCGCTCCGCCAGATCACGACGGGCGGCACGGTCCGCGATGTCGTCCTCCCGGGTGTCCGAGAGGGTTTCGGCCAGCGGAAGGGTGTCCCCGTCGGCACCGGCGCCGGCGTAGAACGTCTCCGGCTCCCTCAGAAGATCCAGCACAGCAAGGAAGCGCGGACGGCTCACGCGACTTCCCTTGGGCAAGGCTTCCAGCTGACGGCACGCCGCTTCCGCGTCGCCCTCCGTCGCCGCGAGTGCGCGCCGCACGCGGAGGACGACATCGGGCTCGGGGGTCACCGCCGAACGCGTCGTCACCCACGCTCGGGAGATGGCTCCGTAGATCTCCTGGTACGCCCGGGTCTGCAGGGTCGCCGGGCCTGCGGTGTCGTATGCCTGCACGCGTGCTATCAGGACCGCGCGCGACTCCTGGAGGAGATCCTCCACGTCGTCCGCCGACGCCTGACCACCTGCGGTCACTGTGCGGATGATGTTGCGCATCATCGGCTCGGCTTCGGTGAGGATGTGCCACATGGCGGTGGAGTCGCCGGCCTGCGCGGACTGGACGGTGTCGACGGTGATCACTCGTGCCTCCTCGTTCGGTACGGGAGTTACTGGGCGGGGAGGCGAACGCGTTTGCGTCCAGTGTTGTGACCTGTGCCACACAAGATCAGGCGGAACGTGCCAGCATGGCCGGCATCGCCAGGTGGTGCACGAGGATGGCACTGCACTCGGCCAGCGTGATGTCGCACCGGGCGTGCGAGCACGCGTCCGCCCCGGGCAGGACGAGCAGCGCCTCCGCGTCCCACAGCCAGTCGGACTGACGGTCGGCGACGGGCACCGTCAGCAGCGCCGCAGCCTGCCCGAGTTCACCCCGCTGCTCCGGGGTCATCATCGGTCCCGTCAGATAGGCCCGGCGGCTCGTCAGGATCTCCCGCGTCGTGACCGTCTGCACTCGCTGCCCCCTCGTCGTGCGACTCCACCGGCTCCCCCTCCCACGCCGAGAGGGCCCGGTCCAGCGCCGCGCGAACGCCCTTGACGTAGGCTGCGGCTTTGACCATGTGCTGCACGGCGGCGCGCTGCTCGTCAGTGACCAGCTGACGGGCCTCATCCAGGGCCGTGTCTTCGGTGGGACGTCCGGGGCCGGCGCTCGCGCGTCGACCGGTTCCATCGGGGTCGGCGGGTGGACGTCGCCCCCTCATGTCACTTACGGCGTCGCACAGTTCGAAGAGGCGGGGGATTTCGGCCAGGTCGCGCGTCAGCGCCGCCGCCAGATCCTCCACCCTCTGAGCTGGAGTGACGTGAGTGGGACTGTAGGTCATGAGCACCTTTCGGACAACAAACTAGTTCGACATTGAAGCGTCCGATATGAGCCATTTGTCAGGTAGGATCCCGATCGAACGTGGCGCCGACTTGTGCCGTACGGCACATGACCAGCACGTTTGGCGAGCCCATGCCGTGACCGGATCGTTATCAAATATGCCAATCGGACGCGAGCACTCCGGCGTGTCGCCCACGGAACGTCGCAGGTCACACCGCGATACCCAGTGCCGCTGCGTGCTCCGAGTGCCAGCCGTGTGCCCATGGCGTGAAAAAGACGGCCGGCCGGTTGGATTTGCTGACGTTGCACGCCGAGCACGCCGGCACAAGGTTCCCGGGCCCGTCCAAGCCGCCCCGAGAGACCGGGACGACGTGGTCGGCCTCCAGCGGCCCGGGGCCGTCACAGTAAAAGCAGGCGTACCAACCCAACTCCTCCCACTGTCGGAGGAGTTGCCCCTCTGAAGCGAAGGCGGGTTGACGACCACGTCGCCGGACCACCGTCACGACGACCGGACGACGTCGTGCGACACGTTCGAACTCTTGTTCCCTTTGTCGGTGCCCGGCGGTACCGTCGGTGCATGGTCGAAGACGAACCGCCCTCACGCCCGAGCCAGCTCCGCCGCCCGTGCGGCTTCGGGGTTCGCGGCGTACCACGAGTCGTTTTTGATCATGGTCTCTGCCGTCTTCATGTAGAGGGAGCCCCACGACCGACCGCCTACCTCAGGGTCAGTGTCGATCGGGATTCCACGGAACGTCATGGCCATGGCCTCTCCGATCTCCTTCGCGACTTCCTCCGCGTCCTCCGCCGGAGCGTCCGCAACGATCTCGTCGTGGATCGGGGCGAGCACGTAGGGCGTCAATCCGCGGTCGTGGATCTCCAACATCCCCTGCGCGAAGACGTCCCGCGCCGTGCTCTGAATCTCGCCGTTGAACGACGCGTAGGCGGCGTCCCGGTCGAACACGAGCCGCCGGCCGGAGGGCGTGTAGAGCGTGTACCCGTCCCGCGTCACCTGCCGCTGAAGCGAGCGGATGTAGCGGGCCAGCGTCGGGTACGTGCGCTTGTACCCCTTCAGAGCTTCCTGCGCAGCACCCAGCGTCAGGCCGGTCTGCGTCGCGATCGTCTTCGCGCCGCCTCCGTACGCGACTCCCAGCTGAACCACCTTGGCAACCTTTCGCTGTCCGGGGGTGAACCCGGACCCGAACACGCTCTCTGCTGTCAGGTTGTGCAGGTCCGCACCACGCAGGATGGCAGCCGTCATGACCGGATCCTCCGACAGCGCCGCCATGACGCGGGGCTCAACGGAGGAGTAGTCGACGGAGATCATCCGTCGGCCCTCGTCTGCCTCCACGCACCCGCGCACCGACCAGTCACCCGAGGGGAGTTGATGGAACGGAGGGTCGCTGAGGGACATCCGCGCCGTCCGCGCGATCAACGATCCGATCTTGGGGTGGACCCGGTCGTCGGCGTCGGCCTTGGCCAGCATCGCGTCCGTGTACGAGAGGCGCCACTTCGCGGCACGCTTGCTGCGCAGCACGGCCATGGCCAGCGGGTTGCCGGCCCGGGAGCCAATCGGCTGCCAGTCCTTGTCCACGTCGGCGAGCCGCATCAGTACCGTCTTGTCGACCTGGACGGCACCGGAGGCGGTGCGTTCCGGGATAACTTCGCCCATCCCGAGCAGTGCCTCCGACAACTGCTTCGTACTGTTGACGTTGGCCACCCCGTAGCCAGCCGCCTCGTTCGCGAACTGGGCAGACTGATCGGCCAGGCGACCCGACAGCCGCTCCGCGTAGCCCCGGTTGATCCGCATCCCGCGTCGCTCGATCTGTGCGCAGATGAAGGCCAACTGATGCTCGAACGGCACGAGCTGGGGATTCACGGAGAGCTCACCGAGACGCTTCTCCAACTCCGGGACAAGGAACGACGTCAAGATCACGTCGGCGCCGGCGTAGGTGAGGTACTTCTCGTTGGTCAGTCCGATGTGTGCCCAGCCGTCGGCCCTCGTCCGTCCGATCTTGTGGAACTCCGCGTACAACTCGCGTTGCTGGTCGGGGGACGACCGATCCACGTAGTGTTCCGACGCCTCTTTCAGCTTGTTCCCCACTCCGCCCTGATCTCGGCGACGCGGGTCGCAGAGATGGGACAGGATGTAGCCGTCCAGCACCTTGGGCCAGAGCAGTTCAAGGGAGACGCCGGGGAGTCCAACCCCCATCACCAGGCAATCGAACGGGGCGTTGAACATGAGCAGCGTCGGAAGCGTGCAGACAGCCCAGCCAGCCAGTGCGGCAAGTCGGGGGTTTCGGTCCACCGGTAGCACGTACGCAACGTCAGTCGTGCCGAACTGAACGACCCGTAGCCGGAAGTCTCGGCCGAACATCGCCAATCCGGTGGTCTCTGTATCCACCGAGACGCGCCGGCCTTCCGTCGCCATCGTGGTGATCCACTGCCGGAAGACGTATCCGTCGTCGTCCGTGAGGACAACGTGAACAGGGACCGGCCGTCCGCGCACCGGGAACTGGTAGGTGATCACGCCGCCCCTCTCTGCTGCCCGAATATGTCCGTGCTCTCGTTACTGGGCTGGGCGGAGAAATCGTTTGCCCCGTCCTGACGCCGCTCAGCATCCGTAGCGAGCCGGATGCCGTCGAACCCCCACTTGCCGGAACTCTTGCGCTTGCGGAACCCCCTGCTCTCCATCTCGACTCCGAGTGCCCAGCCGGACAGCACTTCCTTCCGGCTCAGGCCGGCGTCTTCCGCCCAGTCGGCGTACGCACGGCGGAGCTGCATCGGAGCGACTCGGGCGCCAGGCTCCACGAAGAGGCACGCCGCGATGAACTCCGCCAACCTGTCCTCCGACTCGCGATAGTCCGTCGTCGCGGCCTGGACGGTCGACGGCTCCTCCAGGCCGTGCGCGTACCACTCCGCCGCGCCGGCGACAGCCCACGCAAGGATGCCCTCCGCCTCGTCGCGCAGCTTGGCCGGGAGCGTCGGATCCGCGTTGGCTCCCCGGAACGTCGCCTCGAACGGAACCAACTTCACCCGCCGCCAAACGCCGAGATCCTGCGAGAGGATCGCGGGCTTGTAGTTGCCGGCCACCATCAGCAGGAAGCGCGGAATGTAGGTGAACGGGTTCTGATTCAGGAACCGGCACGTCACCGGGTCGCCGCCCGTCAACTGCTTCACCAGCGCCTCCGCCAAGCGCGAGTACTTCTCCGTCTCTGAGGCCGTCACCAGCCTGGCACCGCGCAGCGACGCCAGCTCCGGCGACGCCTGGCCAACGTTCACGCGCTGTTCAAATGTCGAAAACTCGGTCGCCTTCGTGATGCCGGTGAAGACGTAGCCCAACGCGTCCAGGAACGCGGACTTGCCGTTCGCGCCCTGGCCGTGGAGAAAGGCAAAACACTGCTCCGCAGTGCTACCGCTTACGCCGTAGCCAACGAGCCGCTTCATGTAGCCGGGGAGTTCCGGGTGGTTGGGGAAGACCTCAGCCAAGAACTGCGTCCACCGTTCCGCCGGCGCGTCCGGGACGTAGCGGATCGCGAGCCGCTTCGTGATCATGTCTGCCGGGTCGTGCGGGCGCAGGATCTTCGTCGGCAGGTGAATCGTGCCGTTGGCCACGCACAGGAGTTCCGGGTCTGCGTCGAAATCGGCCGCGTCCGCCGGCACGCCGGGCACGCTCGGAAGCTCAGCGAGGATCCCCGTGATGTGCCGGTTGGTGAGCGCCTTCAACGCCAACTTCCGCTCAGCGTCGCCCCCTTCAGCGATCATCTCCGCACCCATCCGGTGCAGCGCACGACGGACGGCGTCCTGCCCCTGGACCCACACGGTCCCGTCCCAGACGAGGTACCCGAGCCCGGAGGCGTAGCGGACGCCTCCGCCCGTCGACCGCATGTAGTCGCGGAGGCGGACGGCCAGGCCGACGTCCGTGCTGTCGAATGCTTCCCGCGCCGATCCGCGGAGCACCGGGAGATCCGCCTCGTCCTCCACGGCAACGGGTGCCGATGTCGGGGGCTCCGGCTCGTCCAGGTCGATGGGCTCCGCAACGCGAACGGCGCGGTGCAGAGCAGCGGGGAACGACGCCGGGTCGTCCTCCCGCCACTCCGTCAGGTCAACGCCCTCCCTAGGGAACGCCAGCCGCCGACCGTGGATCCCCTCAGTTGCGAGCGCCCGAGCCAGGTTGGAGGTGAACCCCCGGCCGGCTCGGTCTGGGTCCCCGGCGAAGACGACGTCACGGCCGCGAAGGACTCCCGCCAACTCCCTTACAACGTCGGTGCTTTGCGCGAGACCGGCGCCCCGGATCACCACGGCGTCGTATCCGCACGCGACCGACGTCAGACCGTCCCCCGGCCCCTCCGTGACGAGCACGGTGTCGTAGCCGGAACCGGCGGAGAGGAACCCCCACTTCGCCCACGTCCGCCCGTCCACGTTCGTCAAACTCACCCAACGGGCCGGGCAGTTGCCGGAGACGTCGCGGCCCTGCAGCCCTCGAACGACGCCGTCGGCACCGGTCAACGGAACCGTGATGCGCGGGTGGCGGGTGAATCCGCGGCTCAACCACGTCCGCGGTCGGTCGCCGGGAGCGGCATATCCAACGCCCAGATCCTCCGCCAGTTCCAGGCCGACACCGAAGCGACGCGCCAGGTATTCGACGGCCTCCGGCGACGACGCCAGAGCGGCGGCAGTCTCGTCCACGAAGACCCGCAGTCCGGCTATCTCGCCGGGCCCGATCGACTCCGGCGGGGCAGCGGAAACGGTGCGGGTCGCGGTGCCCGGGGTGACGTCAAAGAGGTCGCTCGTCTGGAGGCGGAGTGCCTTCAGGACCGCGTCCTTCTCGCAGCCGGCCCGGCAGACGATGAGCAGGACGCCGTCTTCCTTCAGCGTCAACTTCAGCGATGGCGTCCGCCGGTCCGCATGGGCAGGGCAGAGAGCTAGGTAGCCGTCGTGGTCCTCCGTGACGCCCTTCAGCTGGCCCAACAGATCCGACAGTCGCACGGGGTCTCCTCTCCTCTGGAATGCAGTAAAGGGGCGCCCTCCGAAGAGGACGCCCCGTGAGCCGTGCGTGGTACTAGTCCGAGAACTCCGTGTCCCAGTCCTCGCGCGGAATCTCCACGTAGACGCGGCCGGTCGGCGTGTGCTCCAACCCGAAGATGGTCAGGCGGCTGCGGCCACGGTCCCACTCGATGGCCTGGCGGACGCCCCTGATCGACGGGTGCGCCTTCCACTTGTCGCGGCGAAGCGACGAGTGGCTGATGTAGGTGTCCACGCTGCTCACTCCTCCTCGCGCTGGCCGTACTCCACGCCCGCGACGCTCGTGCCAACCGCGGTGTAATTCCACGCGTGCTTGTCACCGCGCGCGAGCGCGTGACTGACCCACCCCCGGGCGTCCTCGGTCGACATGTCTCCGCCCTCCCACTCGTTGCCGTCCTCCACCACTTCCAGGGTGGCCGCGAACGTGATCAGCGCGGTACGCGCCATCAGTGCCCCTTTCCGTGCCGCTGGACGTGGTCCGCGTAGACCGTCGGTGCGATGACCAGGAGGGTTTCCTCCGCGTCCTTCAGCCGGTTGACCAGCCGAACGTCCGTCTCCAGGTCCCGCACGACGTAGCCGGTTGCGACGTTCGCCCGGCGGCGCTTAATGATGGCCGCGCCGTAGGGCTGGTGGGCGTTAACCGCCTCCCGGTTGGCCTGCGCTATGTACGACGAGAGCGTGATCGTCTTCTCGTCCTTGCACTCCGCAGCGTGGAGGTAGTAGCCGTCCAGGTCCCCGATGTCCTTCGCGCCCATCTGGACGTTGCGACGTGTCTCGGAGTTGTGGTGCTCCTGGAGGTAGGCACGGACGGCGGACTCCCACTCGGTCCCGCGTCGCTTCGACGGATTAGCCATCGACACCGCCCCGCACCACACGTGTGATGGCGTCGAGCAAAGACCCGATGCCGGGCCAGTCCCGCGCGGCCTTCGCCTGGAGTTCGGCCACGACGCGCTCCCGGATCGCGGCGTCCACGTCCGGTGTCGGCCCGATGTGCGCCGGCGCTGTGCCGTCCGCCTTCCGGAGAACGACGGTGTTGTACCCGAGTTGGCCGGTGCGCGGGTGCGACGACTCCACCATGCCGTGGGTCGCACTGAGGTCGATCGTCATCGCGATGCCGCGCCGCCCCTGCTTCGCCCGACCTACCTTGACCCGGCCGGACGTGGTGGAGGAGGAAAGGATGTAGTCCCCGGGCTCGATTTCGATGCCGAATGAGTCCTTCACTCCGCACCCTCCGCCGGCTTTATGTCCCCGCTCAGGACGCCCTCCGTCACGGCCTTCGCGGCGTCCCGGGCCCGGATGTACACCGCTTCTTCCGTCGACTCCCGCGTTGCCCAGTACGCCCGATCCATCTCTGCGGCGAACTCCAGGAAGGCGGCAGCCACGAGGGCCCGGACACCCGCCTCATGCGGCTCCGGCACCAACGGAGACCCCTCCTCGGTACAGGGGACGAGCGGACCCCACTTGGCTTCGACGTGGCCGCGACCTCTACGGTCCGCGGCACCCACATCAGCAAGGCGCCCACCGTCGTACCGGTGAAACACCAACTCGCCAACGCCCACTCGCCAGACGTCGCCGTCCTTGTCGCGCAGGTACTCGCTCAATCCCCCAGCTCCGTCCAGTTGAGTTCTGTCACGTCGATGCGCCCCCGACCACCAGCCTCCGCGAGTCGAGTGCGGAGGGCCTTGGCCGGCGCGAGGGTCTGGTATGGGCCCTTCTCCGCACCAACGTCATAGAGGAGCCAGGGGAGTTGGTAGTGGCGCTCCGTCGGCGCCGACTCCACAACCACCCGGTAGAGCTTCGCGATTCCGCGTCTCATCAGCCGCCCCATCCCTTCTCCGGATCGCGCCGGTCGACTTCCTCCCACGCCAGCAAAGTCCGTTCGATGGCGACGGAGACAAGCTGATGAACGGGAACCCTGACGTCGTCGGGTTCCCAATCCGTCTGCTGCTCCAACTCAGCAGCATCCCGGCTTGCTTGGCGCCGGGCGTTGCCAGGGCTGCTGTAGGGCCCCCGTACCCGGGTGTGCACCGTGTCGCCCCACCCGTCAAGGCGGGACGGCACCGTGTGCCGGTTCTCCCACGTGTGGTCAGGGTTCGTCAGCCGGTCTCGGTAGCGCACTACCGACCGCCACACCTCAGCGTCGTTAAGCCTGACGTCAGTTGCCATCAGCGTTCTTCTCTCCGCTCCGCGAGTCGGCCGACAAACCGGGCCAGACCAACGACCGCCAGCACCACGAGGGCAGCGCACCCGGCCGCCCAGAGGATGCCGATGATGTAGATCAGCAAACTGTTCACGACGTCTCCTCCTCCGCGTTGATCAGCCGGGCGCCGCGCGTGACGGCAACACCGATCGCGTCCATGTAGCGCGGCCAGTCCTGGCGAGCCCGGGAGCCGACCGCGATGATGATCAGGTCCCGCTCCCCCAGCGCCCGGACGTCGCCCAGTGCAGGGGCGGCGTCCGGGCTGATGACGGAGACGGCCATCAGGCGGTGGTCTTCGTCAGCGGACCGTAGACGTTGATGATCTCCGGAAGTGGACGGCCAGTCGGGCCCCCGAAGGACATCCGTGCCAGCGGCCGGCCGCCCGTGTCGGAGTGGCCGGTGAACCGCCAGACGTCGCCGTCCCGGTCACGGTAGGCGGCCGTGAGGTCGTACTGGACGCCGCCGTAGGTGTAGTAGGTCTTCGGGGCCTCGTCCACGCGCTCCACGCGGCGCACGTTCCAGGTACCGTGTCGGACGAGCTGACCGGCATCGAACTCGATATTGAACCGCAGCTCCCGACCACCGTCCACCGGATCGTTCAGCTCTCGCACGACGCCGGTCTTGCCGACGAAGTGACCGCTCAGAACCAGCGGGTCATCCTCCAGCACTCGCACCCAGTCGCCGACCCCGATCGGGTCGTCCGCCAGCGCTGTCTTCAGCAGGTGCACCGCGTGCGTTCCGTGGTTGCCGTCCGTATCCTCTACCACGTACCACGGACGGTCCGGCGCGAACTGGTCGCGGAACGGGCCGGCGGCGATGGTGTGCGGCTCACCGTCGACCATGACGGCCGCCCCGTGCTCGAAGTCGGGTACTCGCTGACGGAGGCGGCGCTCCGCCACCGGCCAGGCCTTCCCGGCACGGTGGCCGCTGGTCCGCTCCACCAGCCACGCCGGATCTCCGTCCAGGTTCGTGAAGCGGTCACCCCGCAGGATGCCGGTGACACCGCCCAGACCGCCGAACTCCACCTCGTCGCCGTTGCGGAACGTCTGCGTCATCTCTCCTCTTTCAACCGTGAAGAAGCCCCCACGTCGTCGGTGCGCGGGGGCTGGGAAGCGGGGTAGGTCAGGCCTGCACGGTGCCCGCGCGGTCGTCGTAGCCGATCACCGCGAAGTGTTCGGCCGCGATCTCGACCTCCGCGAGAGTCTTGCGCTGGATGTCGCCGCTGTCCCGTCCGGTCGGCTCCACGCGGAGGGTCCGGTGCGTTCGGCCGCGCTGGTCGCGGTACGAGCTGATCTGACGGACGACGCCCTCCGAGAGCCGGACGCTGTTGCCCTGGCGGGTCCCGTAGACGATCACCGCACCTTCCCGGACGGACTGGGCAGTGAAGTCGGTCAACTTACGCGCCATGGTTCTTCCTCTCCTCTTCGTTCTGCTGCATCAGCCACCGGAACGCCTCGTAGGCCTGCGGCGGCACAACGCCGTTGCCGATCTTGTGGAGCTGCTGAAGTCGAGTCAGGCCCGGGACTCCGGTTACGTGCGCCTTGGGCAGCCACATCAGCCACTCGGCGAACGCGGCCGTCAGTCGACGACCGCCCTTCGGGCCGGCCTCTGTCGGCACGGGGGCAGGACGCCCGGACAGCTCTTCCTGCCGACGGATCGCGGGCTCGTACTCTGCCCAGTCCTGTACCCCATCCACAGCTGCGGACAGCATGGTGACGGCCGTTCGCAGATTCGGCCCGCCGTCTCGGCTGCCGCCCGGCCCACCCCGACCGTCGGAGGCCGTCGGGGTCGGCAGCGACTTGACCACCGCGTCCAGCGACACTCCGGACTGCCGGCCGTTACCGGCCCGCCCTCCCCGCCGTCCATGCCCGTTTGGGCTCATGCCGGTGTCAGGAGTCGGCAGGAACCGCGAGACAGAAGAACCTGTCTCGTCGGTGGGCGGCTCCCACTGCGGAAGCTCGTAGGCAGACCCATCGCGCGTCGTACCCGATCTCGGCCAGGTCGCCGAGTACTCGGTCGAGCCCGCGTCCCCGGGATCGGACAGCGCTGACGTTCTCCAGGAAGACGAGACGCGGTCGTATCGTGCGAACAGCCTCGGCAACGTTGTGCCAGACCTTCGAGCGGTCGCCATCAAGTCCCCTCTTGTCCCCCGCGTTGCTGATGTTCTGGCACGGCCACCCGGCCGAGACGATGTCGACCTGGCCAACGAGTTGGCCCCAGTCGTAGGTGGTGATGTCCCCGATGTTCGGCGCCTCGGGGAAGCGCACGGCCAGGACGGCGGAAGCGGCCGGGTCGGACTCGGCCACGAACGCGACGCGGTCGCCCGTCAGTTGCTCCACCGCCATCCCCAGCCCGCCGTAGCCGGCGCACAGCTCCAGGATCGGCATACTCTCCTCGGCCTCTTCGCTACGATGGACAGCGCCCGGCCCTGCGGATCTCTACTCCGCAGGACCGGGCGCAGCTGTGTGTCAGGCGGCTGCCGGCAGCTCCGCGAAAGCGGCAGCCGAGACGGCACCGAGAACCTTGATCACCGGCTTGTTGTAGCTGACAACCTTGCCCTTCTGGGGGCCGCTCTTCGGAACGAAGCTCACCTCTTCGATGCTGAGCTTCGCCCGTGCCGGACCGCCGACCTCGTCCAGCGCCTCCAGCACCTGATGCAGGACCTTGGCCAGGTCCCAGGAACCCGTCCTGAACCGGAACAGGCCGAGTTCCGGTGCCTCCTCCAGCTTGAACATCACCGTGATGTTCGGCTTCGGGCCGCGTCCCGTACGCGCAAGTGCCTTGCGGTCCACGAGAAGCTCCGGGCAGCCGCACGGCTTACCCTTGTCCTCGTCGGGGCTCAGGTACTCCAGGCCGTCGCAGTGGTGGATGGGGTCGCTGCCGAACGCACCGTAGAGGCGCATGTCCGACGAAATCGCGGATGCGCTGTCGATGACGATCTTCACGCTCGGCGCGGAGGTCAGCACTTCCAGGTTGTCCTCCGCCTCCGTCTCCCACGAGGCCGGCTCGCCGCCGAGCATCTCGGCGACGCGGGCTGCGACGGCCGGGTCCCCGGTGGTCACGCGCCACTCGTTCAGACTCTCGGGCGCGCGGCCGGTCATGCGGCCGGAACGGAAGCGTCCCACTACGTCCTCCGCGAACGATCGCGGGCGGGGCTTGGCCTCAGGGTCGGTCTCGAAGATTCGCAGTGCCATGTAGTCTGCCTCTCGTGGGCTGCAGGGTTCCTTCCGGGCTCTCCCCCGGTGCTCTAGTTACTGGGCGCCAGGACGGATCCGTTTGCCCCCACCGTGGGTCGACCCACGGTCAGCTGTCCTCACGCGCGAGCAGGCCCCGGTACGGCCGGCTAAACACGCATGGACTTCTCCAGCTCGTGCAGCGCCTCCCAGACACGGCGGAGGCGGTCGCGGTACTGATCGGGCTCGCCCGTGAACGACCAGTCACGGAGCTGCCGGACCTCGTCGGCGAAGGCCTGGAGACGGTCCCGCTTCGCAACGACGACTCGCCACGCCTCGTTCGCGACGTCGACCCGGCCACGGGCGTACGCCATCTCGCCCCGGAACCGCTCCCTGTCTCGCCGCGCTTCGGTCAGCCGGCGTCTGAGCGCACGGATCTTCTCCCGCTCC
Source organism: Kitasatospora sp. Ki12 (assembly GCF_054601375.1). Taxonomy (NCBI): domain Bacteria; kingdom Bacillati; phylum Actinomycetota; class Actinomycetes; order Kitasatosporales; family Streptomycetaceae; genus Kitasatospora; species Kitasatospora sp. Ki12. The sequence goes on from NZ_BAAIHT010000003.1 coordinate 705,298, forward strand.
TGGCCCAGCTGCCACGCCTGCCGAGCGGTGAACGCTAGGTAGCGGTCCGACCCCTCACAGAACTTGCATGCTGCAGCCCGGCCGTGCCAGGGCATTTCGCGAAAGTCGAGCCGGGGTCGACGTCGGTAGCAGCGCGCGCACTTCAGCGCCGTCCGGTCGTCGCGCGCGTGCCGCTCCAGGTACTCAGCGAAGGTGACCACGAGGCCCCTTCAGGGTGCGGCCGTTGCTGGTCTGGAAGATCGTGAGCAAGGCCAGCGCCTCACCGAATGTCGCCCGCGATCCCATCGACGTGAACGCCCACCCGGGTTCGAAGATGTGCCAGCGCCTACCCACCCGTCGGATGCGCCACTGCGAAGCCCTCATGAGCCCTCCGCCTCCAGGTCCTTCCGCATGCCGTCGGCGGCGTCCAGGACGGGCGCCAGCTGCTCCCGGACGTCGAGCATCGCGGAGGCTACGCCGGCGGTCACGCCATGAGGCGGCAGCGGGTACACAACGTCGGGGCGGGGGTCATCCATGGGACCTCCCCTCCGGGTCAATGAAGTTCGCGGCGTCCTCCGCATCCGGGAGGTCGACGCCCTGGCCGTTGCAGTTGGCGCGGATCTTCTCCACCAGCTCATGCGCGTGGGCGCTGAGGAGTTCGTCCAGCTTCTCCGCCAGACGGTCGTACTCTTCGCCCCACCAGCGGTCCAGGTCCCCGTGTATCTCGGCGCGGACGGCTTCGACGGATCGGTTCACCGGACGCCGCTCTCCCACATCACCCGGGCCTCGTCATGACAGCTCACGCCGAGCCGGCGCAGCGTCGCCTGTGCGCGCGGAACCCACGTGGACGGCCAGTCGCCGATCTCCGCGCATGCCCGGACCTCGTCCGTGTCGACGCCAACGAGCCAGGCCACGAAGGCGGCATCTGTCGGCGGGCGTTGGCGTCGTGTTGCGGTTCGCATCGCTGCTCTCCTCTCCGTGCTCCTACACCGAAAGCCCCCGGCGCCGAAGCAGCCGGGGGCGGGTTGTGCGGATCAGACGTCGCCTACTTCGTGCTCACCTTCACGCCCTGGAGCGCCGTCCACCCGAGCAGCACGGCCAGCGCCGAGCCGAACCCGAGCGTCGGAACGAGCGGCTCGACGTCGTGGACCGCGCCGACACCGAGCATGAACAGCCAGGCCCGGAGCGGGATGAAGGCAAGGACGACGACCACCGCCCCGCACGCCTTGCCGAAGGCCTCCGCCGACTTGTCCTTCTTCTCCGAGCCGCTCACGCTGCGTCCTCCCACTTTCCGCGGTCGTTGTTGTCCAGGGTGATCTTGTAGACGGTCCGGCTCTGCGAGTGGTACACGCAGATGCCTTCGGGGTTCATGAAGCCGGGGACGGCGAACGAGCCATCACGCTCCAGGCTCGCCAGAGCCCGCGTGATGGCCTCCTCACGGAACACGCCTTGATAGAGCACCGGAACAACGTCCACCACGTCGCACAGCCATGACTGCTCGGCACGCGAGCACATCGAGGAACCATCCGGATCAGACCTGTGCCACCGGTCGACGTTGAAGAGCGAGAACCGACGGTCCGCGGTGTACGTGCCGTCGTCGGTCGGACGCTTCGCCAGTCCGTACCGTCGCTGGATCCCCTGCCCCCACCACTCACCGAAGTGCAGGCCGGGGCCGAGGATGTACGCCAGTTCGTCGGCGTTGTCAGCCACCCACCGGGCGAAGCCGTAGTTGTCGGCGTCCAGTGAGAGCAGCCGGTTCCGCGACTGCGCGACCACCTGGCCGTCGTCGGAGACGTGGATGCCGGCGTTGGTGCCGTCGAGCTTCTCCGTGATGACGACGTCTCGGAACAGCCTGGCAGTCTTCGGCCAGGCAGTGAACTCGGGTGCGAACGTGGTCACTTGCTCTCCTCCTTCTCCAGCTCGGTGATTCTCAGCGCCTGGCGGACGACCGTCTCCCGGAGCGGCCCCTCGTCCGTCTGCGCCGTCAGTGCCTTCGCGGCATCAACCACGCGCCGCATGTGGTCCAGGTCCCAGCGATGCCCGGGGCCAGTGTCGATGTCGACGCCGAGCACCCGAGCGACCTCCGCGACAACGCCACGTGCCTCCCCGCCCCGGGCGTTCTCGGCGTAGATGGCGGTGCGGAACTCCTCAGGTGACACCGGACCGTCGGGCCACGAAACCCGCGTCACGCCGCCCGCCTCTCCGTGCCGGTCTCCTCCGCGCCTGTGTTCCAGACGGGCCGGCCGATCACGGACCTCTTCCGGACGGTGTCCCACTGGAAGACCGCGAGCAGCGCGGTGAAGACGTCGAACAGATCGTCAGAGCAGTCCACCGGTACGAGCTTGGCGCCTTCGGGCCGGACGTGGAGCACGGCTGCCGCGTCCACGGCAGGCACCGGGATGGAATCGCCAGTGGCCGCGAGAATCATGCGGCCCGCACGGGCGTAGGCCTTCAGCTGAAGCGCCACGTCCTCGTGGACGCCGGACCGGGTGGTTTTCCAGTCCAGGATGACCGTCTCGCCGTCTATCCGCGCGATGGCGTCGAACGAGCCGGCGTAGCCGTACTGGTCGCTCCAGATCGTCTCTTCGAGGTGGACGAACTCCGGTTGCTGCGCCTGAAGGAACGCGTCGAAGTGCCGCGCATACGGCGCCATGTCCGGGTGCACGCGCCCGATTCGCTCTCCGCGAGCCATGCGCTCGAAGAGGTCGTGGGCGGCGCTGCCGGTATCGGCCGCCTTCGCCGTCGTCCGGGTGGGTGCCCTCTTCAGGTAGTCGATGGCCGCTGCCTGATCACGGAGCGCGATGTTCACCACGGCGCCCAGATCCTCGACGGCCGTCGTCGCGACCTCCTTCGCTGCCCAGAAGGTCAGAAAGCCCTTCGGGAGCATCGACAGCACCGATGTCACCCCGGGGACCTTCTTCTCCCCGTCCGCCGGGTCCACATAGAAGCGCGCGCCGGCGCGCTTGATCGTCTGTACCGCCATCCCTTGCCCTCTCTCTCGGGTGCAAGGGAGTTACTGGGCGGCGGGGCGGATCCGTTTGCCTCGTCGGCCTGAGACCTTGGCTAGGGCCCAAAGGGCCAGAACTTCGTCCTTTTTCTATTCTCTCTTAACACGTGTTAGAGGGTTTAGAAAGTAAGGGTAGGTTGGGCACTTTGGACCCCGGAGGAGGGTGTGTGCGACGTCAGGTGGTGGCTGCTTCCTCCGCGACCTTGATCAGCTCCTCTGCGCGGGCCACGGCATCGCGCAGCCGACTGACGAGGACGCCGCGTTGACCTGGCGTCATGTCGTTTGTGATCACGGCGTCCTGCATCCGTCCGAGGATCTGGCCAACGGACTCGGCCAGGCGGAGGTGGTCGGCGACCGCGCGGCCGACCGGCACCACAGGGGACTCAACGGCGGCGGGGGCTTTCTTCCGCGTCGTCGACTTCTTCGGTGCTGACACCACAACTGGCGGCGTCAGGGCATCGAGTGTCTCGCCTGCGCGATGGGCTGTCACGAGCGCCCTCGTGACGGACCGGGCCAACGCCTTCCGTTCGGCCGGGCCCTCTGCCTTCAACCCCAGCGCTTGCACTTCCGCCGGCGGCAGTACCTTCCGTAGCAAGTTACCGATATGCCATCGCACATTGCCTTGGACATGACTTTTGGTGTCCTTCGGGACCCCTGCGTCTCGGTAGATATCCGCAGCTGCTTGCTTGTATTCGTGCGAGTCGCCCGTAGGGTCGTCCATGTGCAGCCGGAGCGATACCAGAACTGCAGCAAGTGACTTAAGGACTACGACCTGTACGTTCTCTACCTGCTGGAACGCCCGTACGAGCTGAACGCCGCGCGCGTGGAGATCCTGCTGACTGAGGTCCCGAACGTCGGCGAATGCGATCGGGTCCGGGATGCTGGCGCGCCTCGTCGGAAGTGGAGCGTTCTTGCGCGCAGGGAGGTTGGCCTCCGACATGGGGCCCCCTATCTCTATGAGGGTGGCAGCCTACCAAGGGCATCCTAAGTTGCCCGATTGGGCTGCACTACACCGTTGTAGTAGCTGTGAACGCGCTGTGACAGATGTCGCAGCTGATCGGACCCAGCGCGAGCACGCTGCTTGCCACACGGATTTTCCTGGCCGGCGTGCAGCCGCATTCCGCGAGCACGCGATCAGCACTGCGGGGCCGCGGAGTTGGAGGCGGCGCCAGCGCCGTCAGGACGACGCCAATCGCGCTCTGTACAGCTTCCATGTCGACGGCAGCCACGGCCTCCGCGGTCAACGTCATGTCGCCGAACCCGCTGCGGGCGTCGTATCCGTCCCGCGTCCATTCCAGGCCCACGAGTTCACCCGACATTCGGAACGCCTTGTTGTGATAGACGCCCTTTCGGGAGCAATCGTCCACTCTGGCTGCGAAATTCAAGCCGTGGGCAGCCTCGTGATGCAGGGCCGTGATGGTCGCGCAAGCACCTGACGCCAGGGTCTCCCACCCCAGAGTCACAGGGAGAACTTTCAGCCCCTGCCACCTGGCATGACTGTGGTCCGGAGGCGGTGGGCTGCTACTGAACGCAAACGTCGCAGGTGGCAGAGTGGGGCGCGCAGAACGTAGCGCCTCCCACTCCTCCCCCAGCAGCGCTGTCAGCGCAGTAGTAGGGACAGGAGACGGCGGTGTCATGCGCCAAACCGTACAACCGTTGTTCCGTACGGTACAACTCACCCGGCACGCGTTGGCCTAAAGATGCCTTAAGGGAGAAACAAGAAACGCCCCCGTCCTCCATGCGGAAGACGGGGGCGTTTCTTGTTTTACTCCTTACCGACAGGCGACACCCGCGAACGGGTCTGCTCGCCCATGGCTATCTGGAGGACGAAGAGAACGACACCAGTCACCTGGCCAGCCGTGCTCTCGTTGGCCAGCGCCGGCATGAAGACGGCCAGGGCGACGACGCCGGACATGATGGCTGCCCGGACGCGGGCCGGCTCGGTCACGAGCAGCGTGCGCAGCCAGGCGACGGCACTCAGGGCAACGAGCTGGGCAGTGTTCTTGATCCACGCGAGTGCGTTGCGCATGGGCTCCCTATTCATGGGCCCGGCCGTAGTGCCGGGCGGATTCCGCGTCGTGGACGCGCTGGTAGACGAGCTGGACGGCAGCCTCCAAGTCGGCGACGGACCCTGCGTTGATGATCGTGTAGTCCGCGTCTTCCGGCCCGAGAGCGCCCTCCGACTCATGGACGAGGTGCGGGATCCCGGGACGGTCGATGTAGAGGAGGTGCCAGCCCCGACGGCGGAGGGTGTTGGCCTCGTTGGCGTATCTCACGTCGGTGATCACGACTGGGCGGGCGAACTGCTCGTTCACCTTGTCGGCACGGTGCAGTGCGGCGCGGAGCCAGAACTCCGGGTCGATAGCGCGGATGGACGCTCCGAGTTCCTGAAGGAAGCGGCGGATGTCGCCAATCTCCTTCGCCGTCTCCCAGCCGACGTTTCGGACCGTCCGGGAGAGCCTCATGGAAAGGTGCTGATCACCCTCCCATCGGTAGTGGATGATCGGATCGACGCGGAGTGCTGCCTCCTTGAGTGCGTCGGCGAAGGCCACCCGTTCGTAACCGCGGTTCTCCACGAGCCACGCGCCGGCAGTGTCCTTCCCAACCCGTGCGCGTCCGATAATGCCAATGTTCATGTTTCGCCCTCCGTCGTCGCAGACGAGGGAGTTACTGGGCGGGGAGGCGGCACCGTTTGCTACGGCGCTCAACCGTTAGAATTCTAACGATCATCCCTCCGGATGACGGCGGATCAGCAGATGCTCCGCGTCGTGGGCTGCCTGCCATGCCCGAACGTCGGTGATCTGCTCTCGCAACTCGCCGACGTCAGAACGAAGTTCATCCCGGACGCCGTCGATGCGCTCTGCGAGCGCCGCGCCCAGAACCGCAACGCTTTCACGGGTTGCGGCTCCCTCGTCCTCCGCTGCTCCGCGGACGGCACGCCGGAGACCGAGCACCGCCGGCACCGTGGCACCGGCCACGACACCGACCGCGCCGATCGCGGCGACGATGATCTCTGGGCTCAACGCATCAGCCTCCGCCAGGTCTCGGGGCCCGGGTAGCCGTTCGCGTCGGGTCCGCGCCAGCCCTGTGCCCGCTGGAAGGCGGCCGTCGCCTGACGGTCAGCGTCCGTCCACTGCGGGCCGGGACCCTGCCGGTAGTAACTGCCATACCCGTGGCGGACGAGCGCCTGGCCCAGCTGCGTGACGTACCGATTCGACGCCCCAGCGTGGAAGTAGACGTTGCCCGGGAACGGCTGCGTCGCCGGGGCCGGCCGCGACGTCGCGGCCGTCGGGATGTCCCGGCCCTGGCCCGTGACGAGGTACTGCCATGTGGTCGGGCCCGGGATGCCGTTCGCATCCGCCCCGGTCCAGCCCTGAGCGGCCTGGAAGGCGGCGACGGCCTGGCGGTCGGCGTTACCCCAGACCGGGCCAGCGCCGACGGAGTAGAAGCGCCCGCCACCCCGCTTGATCAGCATCTCACCGAGGCGGGTGACGAAGGCGTTGTTCGCGCCGGGCCCGAACTTGTCGGCGCCGGGGAAGGCGGTCGACGGGGCCGGGTTCGTCGGCTGCGGGGTCGGCGTAGGCGTTGGGCTCGTCGGCGACGGCGGAGCCTGGCCCGGGGCGGCTGGCACCGTGATGGTGTCGCCAGGGTGGACGACGTCCGGGTTCGTCACCTGCGGGTTGAGCCCGAGGATCACCGACAGCGCGACACCTGCGGCAGCTGCGATGGCACCCAGCGTCTGGCCGGCTCGGACGACGACGGTCCGCGTCGTGGGCGTCGGAGCCGGCGTTGGCGTGGCGGAGCCGTCGATCACCCACTTCGCCTCCACCGCCCGGCGCGGGCCCTGCGCGAAGTCGGGGTGGCCGTAGCCGTAAACGTACGCGTCTCGCCGGCGGCGCACCTTGCGGTAGACGCCGTCACCCTCCGCCGACCCGTTGTCGTTGGTGTTGCCCTCCACGGTGGTAATCGTGGTGTCGTCGTAGTCGATCACCAGACCGGTGTGCGAGCCGCCGCCGGAGCCAAAGAAGACCTGCGCGCCGATGCTCGGGAATTCCGAGAACCGGTCCTTCGCGCGGAACCACGCGACCCCCGCGGAGCACGACGCGGTACGCGGGTAGACGTCGGCGTTGCCGGACTTCAGTGCGAGCCAGGACACGAAGACCGCGCACCATGGCTCGCCGTCGTCCGACACCCACGCCAGGCCAGGGACGTCGGCGGCGTACCTCTCACGGTTGTTCCAGCTGCCGTTGGGGTTCCGGCCTTCGTGGTACCCGACTTCGGGGAGTGCGACGGTGATGATCGCTGCGGGGGATGTCGACATGTTCTGACCCTCCTCAGGGCATAGAAAATGCCCCGGCCGGATGGCGGGGCTGCAGTTTGCTGACGCTCAGATGTTCAGGCGGCTGACTCGTATGAAAGCGACCAGAGAAGCAGATTTCCGGCTACGTGCGTCGTCGGCCCCGCGTGGGTCAGGTTGTTTGTGTAGTCGGTCCCCAACAGGCTGGTGACAAAGCCGACAGCCGTATCTCCGGTCCCCAGCAGCGAGATTCCCGTGAAGTTGTTCAGCCCCGGGGCGACGTAGCTAGCGGTGCCTACGATGTCCAGCCCATTGGCGGCGGCCGGTGTTGGTAGGGACATGTACCAGAGCCCGTTACCCGGGGTGCTCAGCGATCCGTACGCGAGCCGGCCGAACCACGTGACGAGCCGGCCCGTCCGCGTCCACCGGCTGGTCAGCGAGCCGTTTCCGAGCGTGGGCTGTACGCCGGTCCCAGCGCGGGCGGTCCACGACGGCACGAACGTCGACCACGTGCCGGTTGGCTCGTGTGCCTGCCATGCGGTCCCCGAGTAGATCTCCTTCCGACCTTCGGCAACGAGCCAGCACTCCATCCCCGCCACCGGGCTGGGAATGGCGGCATTCCGCGCCGATGCGTCGGAAAACCGCATATTCGCCTTGGGCGCGATGGCGTTTACGAGCGAACTACCTGCGGATTCAGCGTTCGGCGCGTCGGAAAGTCTCGGGTACGGGAGCCCCTGCTGGAACGAATCGGTTCCTGGCATTCATCCTCCTCAGGATCGGTTAGGCCAGCGCGCCGACGACGAGCCAGGTTCCCGCGCCGTTGCGGGTGACCATGACCGTGTCGCCGACGACGGGACTGCTGTAGCTGGAGAGTCGGCGTATGCCGCTGACGGGGCCGGTGGGAGTGGAGACGGCCACGACGCCGGCCCCGACGGCCGTCACGGTGGCGAGCATCCACCCGGATCCGCGCTCCAGGACTGCGCGCTCCGCGGCCTGCTGGATGGCGCTGGCGAGTGTGCTCACGGGGTGTCCGCCTTGCTTCCTCGAAGGATGATCGCGAAGGCCCCCGTGACGTCGAGGGGGACGGAGAACGACTGCGCGAGCACGCGCTCCGTCCGCCCGCCCGCGTACCGCAAGCGGAGGCAATCGCCTGCCTCCAGTGCCGGGTTCGGAAGGCTACTGATCGACGTTTCGACGGTCGGTGCGATCGCGTCGCGCAGCATGGTGGCGGCAACAGCGGCACACTGCGCCGTCGTTGTCAGCAATCCTGAGTTGTAGAACCGCGGCACCCGGCCGTACGGCCCATCCCACCGGGTCGGGCTCGTGGGGTCGGTGTCCTGCGCTGTCGCCGACACGGGCGGGATCCCGGACACGGCGCTCTCACCGGACACCACCACGGCGTTGTAGACACCGGCGCGCGACAACTTCCGTCCAGCGGCTATGAGGTTGCCTGTCGGCCCCTCCGCGATGTCCCACACTGGGGTTGCGGTGGTCAGGTCCGGGACGTCCGCGATCACGAACTGACCGAGTACGTTGACATAGCACTCGGCATGCATGCTGGTCGCCAGGGCCGTCACGGCGTCCCACCGGTCTGCCTGGGCATCCCACACGACCGTGGAGCACGGCTGGTCCCGGCCCGTCGCGTTGACGATCACGGCGCTCGGGAGCGTCTCCTGAATCAGGGCGGTGATCGCGCCGACGGTGGACGAGTGGCCGGACGTCGATCGCGGCGCGCTGAAGCGGTCGTCCTGGACGGCCGCCTCCAGCGATTTGCCCGTCAGGGTGACCGGTCCCATGTCGACGTCGCCGGACGGCTCGTCCACCCGAAAGGTGCCGAGTGGACACATCTCCCGTGTGCCGTCAGGGAATTGGATCCCGCGTGACACGATGAGCTGCTGCCCGTAGACGGCCAGCGGGTCCGTCGCAGCCCACGGCAGGTAGGACGGATCCGCCACCGTGAGCGAGAGCGAGCGACGCACCTTGGACCCCCGGTCAACCGAGACGGCGCCGCCCACGATGGGCAGGTCCGTCACGGTCGGGGTTCCGGCCAGGGTGCCGTCCACCCGGACGACAACCTGATGCGGGGTTGAGAGGGCGGCCAGGAATGCCGGGCTTACGGGGTACATCAGCTACCTCCAACTCCGGTGAGAACGTCCAGCCAGGTGCGGGCACCGGCCAGGACGTCGGCCCACGTGCCGTAACCGTCTCGTACGGTCTGCCAGGTGCGCCCGGCCGTGCCGACGAGGCCGCCGATCGGGCGGTCGACTTCCGTCAGTGCGAGCGTCCATTCCCGGTCGGGCTGGGGTGCGTAGTCGGATGGCCGTGCTTCGTCCAAGTCGCCCACCTGGATGTAGGTGTCCGGCTCGCCCCACGACGCCGGCCACTGCGCGAGCAGCGTGTTCCCGGAGCTGAGCAGCCAGACGAGGGCCTGGCGCTCCACGTCGGTTGCCGTGCTCACCGCGACGTTCCCAGTACGGGAGGCCCGGACGTCGGTCAGGATCACCGGCCGGGCCCGACCGCGGATATCGTGGACGCCTTGGCGGGCCGCGCGCTTCCACACGGGCATCGTGGTGACAGTGGCCTTGAGGTTCCGGGCTGGCAGGGCCGGGTCCTTCAGGACGACCGCCAGCTCGTCGGGGTGTGGCAGGGTGAGCCAGTCGACCGAGTAGGCCGTCCAGTCAGCGCCCGCTGGCGCTGTCCAGGCCTTCACGTAGTAGGCCACCGCCACGCCCAGCGGGGCCTCGTAGTCCTCCACCACGGCCGTGTCACCGGTCGTCGTCTCCGCCGTCAGGTCACCAGAGTAGCCCCGGACCGGCGTCTGTGCGCCGTCCGGCGTCGTCCTCCAGAGGCCCCAGCGATTCCGCCCATCCGTGCTAAGCCCCTGGACGTGAACAACCGCCCCGTACCCGGCAGTTGACGGCTCCGCCCACGCGGCCAGACCGCCGGCCGCCAGGTACACCCGGTCGACGTACCAGACCTCCCCCGCGCTCGCACCGGAACGGACGATCGACGGGCGGACGGACACCGCACCGACGGGGGCCAGGTCGGAGGTGAAACTCGCGGTCCAGGCCGTCGCCGGGCCGGCGATGATGCCGGACGACGTCTGCCGGATCGTCTGCCCGCCCGAGTTCAGCCAGTCCAGGCGAACGGTGTAGGGCAGCGAGTCAACGGGCGGCCGGACTGTCGGCCGGACCCGGTAGGCCTGACCTGCCGTCACCGGAACGGGAGTTGCGAGCGACACCACGGCGTCCGCGGCACCGGTGCATGTGAGCACCAGGGACAGCGACCCGGCAGCCGCCTGCGCGGTGCTGGCAACGATCGTCCCGCCGCCCACCGCCGTCCAGGGACTAACGCCGCCCTCCATGCTGGCCTGGCCGTACGTCAGTAGGTTCCCGGCCTCTGGGGTGGCGGCATGGATGCCCATCTGATCGCACAGCCACGTCTGCCCGGATGCCGTCGCCTGTGGTCGAAGGACGAGACGGGCCTTCACGGCCCCCGCAGGTGCAGGCCCGGTCACGGCAACACGGCTCCAGGAGCCAGCCGGGAGGCCGGTCCAGGTGGACGACGTGGTTGTGCCTAGGTACGTGTCGCTCGCGTCGTGCCACCGCAGGTCGATCACGAACGGGATGTCCGCGGTCCCGGGCTGCACAGAGGCGTACCCGACGTAGTCCGTTCCCGGCGTTGTCGTCACCGACGAGGCTCCGCCGCACTGGGCGTTGCCCGCCAGCGTGGACGTCAGCAGCAGGCTCCAAGCGCCCTCCGCGGCAGCCGTGGAGCTTCGCCCTACCGTCAGGCCGTACCACGCGCTCCACGCGGAGGCGTCCTGCTCCACGCCCTGAGCAGCGTAGCTCAGGAGGTTGCCGGCCAGCAGCGACACGGGGCCGACCGCGGCGTCGTCCATGCATGCCTGTTCGGAGGCCCCCAACCCGTCGACCGCTACGGTCATGCTTGCGTAGGCCGCCCCGGTGGGGGCCGTAGCGATCACGATCGGGGGCGTGTTGACGTTCCACGCAATCGAGTTGGCGAGCGTGGTGACCGGCGACGTCGCCGAACTGAGCGCCGTCCCGCCGGTGGAGCCAGCCCACCAGTCGATGCGGACTGTCGCCGTGCGGCCGGCAGCTGCCACCACGAGCGCGTAGTACGCGTACGCGGTGTAGGTGCTGCCAGCCGTCACGGCGATGCGGGTCGCCGTCGTCGCCGACGCCGGGCCGGCGGTGCCGGTGCGGGTCAGCAACAGGGACTTGGCGCCGGTACGCCACTTCGTCCCGGTCTGCGCGATCGTCGTACTCGCGCCCGCCGTCCAGCCGCTGGCGTCGGTCTCGATGCCCGACGTGTTGGCGCTGAGCAGGTTGGTGCTGACGCTCACTAGATCCGCCTCCCAGCCGTCAGGGCCATGGCCGTTGCTGTCTCCGCGCGGTCCACCTCCACGCGCACGATGTCGGTGATCTCGCGGTCACCGACGTACACCCGGGCGTTCAGGGTGATGTCCCCCGAGCCGTGGAGACCGCCGTTTCTGATGGAATCCCACTGGCCCGTGGTGAACACGGGTTCCGGCGATCCCGTGTGGTTGTAGACCAGCGACGGTCCCACTGGCAGGTAGCCGCCGTTGTCGTAGCCGCCCGGCCGGTTCAGTGCAGCCAGCGAGCCATAGCGGTGGATCGCGTAGTTCAGACCGGCATAGATGTTCGCCAGAGGGTCGGTCGACGTTCCGAACGAGAACGGACCGGTTCCGGCGAACGGTCCGGCGTATTCCCGGAAAGTCGGGCCGATCACCTGCATCAAACCGACGGACGGAGTGCCTGCCAGCGCGTTGGAATCCCAGTTGTTGACAATCGTCGGGTTGCCGCCGGATTCCTGGTTCATCCGTCGAAGGACGGTGTCGAGCCACGAATCCGGCTGCCCCAGCATCGTCAGCGCCTGAAGCACCTGCGGAGCCCATCGCTGGACGCCGGATCCGCCGTTTCCGGCGGCCTGGTTCCCGCTTCCGCCACCCCCGGTGACAAAGTCCACGATCTTGTCCTTGAGGCTGGTTATCAGCTTCTCAGGAATACCGATCACGACCTTCCCGAGCGGCGAATCGTTCACCGTCGAGAACAGGTCGCGAACCGGCTTCGTCAACTTTTCCCAGATCTTGGAGGGATGCGTCAGGAGTTCCGCGCCATCCTTTGCAGCATCCCAGATTCCCGAAGCAGCGCCCTTCACCGTGTCCACGATGGACCCGATGATGCCGCCGCTGGCCATAAGCTGAGTTCCGGCGGCAGCGTGAAGCGCAAGCGCGCGACCACGATACTTCGGGTCCGTCGGAATCACGTACTCGGGGTAGTTAGGGTTACCTTCGCCGACGATTGCTGTCGGACGATTGACGACCATAGGAGCAGCCTCACCCCTCCCGGGGCCCACGGTTCCACCGGCCGCAAGGAGCTTCGGGGCGTCGGGCAATTTGGGCAGGTGGACGAAATCGGCGACTTTGTCCCAGACCGCTTTAATTCCGTTTGTATAGACGCTTTCGATCACGAAGTTAACGGGCTTCTTCGCGACGTCGGCCACCTGATTCCATGCGGCGGCGATCAGGTCCTTTGCCAGGCTGAAGGCCGTGGCCAGCGGCGACAGCGCGTTCGTAATCGCGTCAAACGCCGGCTTCAGGGCGTGGTCCCAGAGCCATCCGGCGCCAGTCCCGATCGCGTCGAAAGCGGGCTTGATAGCATTTCGCCACAGCAGGCTAGCGCCTTCGCCCAGCTTCTTAAATCCGTCCACCGCCGCATCCACGACCGGCGAGAGAACCTTTTGCCACAGCCACGAAGCAACGTCCGCAATCCCGCTGAGGGACGGCTGGAAAACGTCCTTCCACAGCCAGATAGCAATGGCTGCCAGAATTCGGAACGCAAGGATTAGTGCGGTGATCACCACGGTCACTACAATGGCGAACAGAACCCGTGCCGCATCCCAGATGAACCCGAAGGCCGGACCGATCGCGTTTTCCCACAGCCACATCGCCACGGCGCCGACAACCTGCAGCCCGTACACGATTGCGTCAAGCACCGGCTTGAGAACGGAATCCCAGACAGCCAGCGCGGCCACCTGGATTGCGTTCCAGGTGGTCAGAACCGCGTCTCTGAACCATCCCCAGTGGTTGTACGCGTAAATGACGCCGGCCACCAGCGCGAGTATCACCACGATGATGGCCGTGATCACCGGCACGACACCCGTCGCCTGAACGGCTGTCGCAAAGGCTCCCGTCTCCGCCGTCGCGACCGCGATTGCGGTGTTGTAGATCAGCATCCCGGCGCCAGCCGTTATGGCAACAAGTCGTGCGACGCTGAAGGCACCAACCGCGAGCCAGATGAACTGAATCAGCCCCGGGAACTTGTCCGCAAGCTCGGAGACCTTATCTGCCAGCCATCCAATCCCTTGAAGAATGGGCCCAGACAGCGGCGCTATCGCCTCGGAGATGGAAAGGATCAGCCCTCCGAGGCTCCCCAGGAACTCGGCCAACTTGGGGCCGGTCTCCGACACGTACTTCAGGAACCGCTCAAACTCTGGGCTGCCCTTCAGCCCCGTCCCCCACCGCGCGAATCGGCCCGTGATGGATTCCATCTTCCCGTTGATACCACCGATGTGGGAAAGGAACGCATCGAAAATGCCCGACATACCCTTGACGACATTTCCAAGGGCCACACCGAGGCCGACGAGGGCGGGCTCTGCAGTGGTCTGGATGTCCTTTTTGAACTCCCGCCAGAACGGGGTCTTCAGCTCTGCGGAGGCTTTGTCCTGGAGTTTGCCAATCGCGTGCGCTGCGCCGAGTGCGAGCGGAGTCAACCCGGGGAGCGTGTCCTTTGCCGAGTTCACCCCGCGAACGAACACCGGGAGGACATCAGGCGCCAGGCTGTTGCTCCAGCTCTTGAACGCAGCGCTCAGCCCGCGTGGGCCGGCGATGGCGTCGAAGAGTTGCCGAGCACTGGGCGACAACTTCCGCAGTGCCGCATCGTACTTGTCCGCGGCCGTCACGGAGGTGCTCGCGGCCTTGGCGCTCGACAGCATCGCCTGCTGCACGCCGCGCTGCGCGTTCGCGATGGAGTCGGCTGCGGACTGCGCGGCCGTCGCGGCAGCGCGCCGTGCTTCGGTGACCCGGTCTTGTGCGTCCGCGATCGCTCGCGCGGACGAGGCAGCCGACTTCGCGGAAGCCGCTTGCGCGTCTGCAACGGCACGAGCCGCGTCGACTGTGCTCCGCTGCGCCTTCGTCAGCCGGTCCTGCGCGGTGACGACGACTTGCGCGCCATCCACGCCAGTGTCTGCAGCCGCCTTTGCCTCCGCCTGCAGCTGCGCGTACGAATCGCGCTGGTCACTTGCGTTCTGAACGGCGCGGTCGTAAGCGAGTTGCGCATCCGCAAGCTGCTCTCGCGTTGCACGGTCACCCGCATCGCGTACTGCTTGCAGCTCCCGCTGCGCCTTCGTGACGCGAATCGTCGCCTCGCGCTCGTCCAGTGCACCGTTCGCCAGCCGGGACTGGTAGTCCGCAAGTTGCTGCTGTGCCGTCTTGCGTGCGGCGGTCAGATCGTCTTGCGCCTGCACCTCCGCCCGCTGTGCGTCCGCGAGAGACTGCTCTGCGTCCTGCACCCGCCGGGCCGCGGACACCTGTTCGTCGGCTGCGCGCGCGACAGCGTCCGCGAGAGACTGCTCCGCCCGCTCGACCTGGCGGGTCGCGTTCTCCGCCTGCGTCGCCGCGTTCCGCCTCGCCGACGCAAGCGACTGCTGCGCACCTGCAAGCGCCAACGCGCGCTGCTGCGCGGTGGAGTCCGCGTTCGCGCTCGACCGCGAAGCAGTAGCCGATGCATCTTCCGCCGCCTTGCGCGCCTGCATCGCCTCCGCGACTCCGCGGATCGCGGGAATCGCCGCCAGTGCCAGCGCTCCCGCGCCGCTGGCGGCGGCCACGAACGACGCCGTGAGAGCGCCAACTCCAGCCGTCAGAACTGGGATCGCGGGGATCGCAGCAAGTGCCGCGATCTGGATGCTCAGCACAAGCACCGACGACAGCGCACCGGACGTGTCGATGTGGATCTCTGCTCGCTGCGCGTCCAACGCAGCAACGGTGGCCGCGACGGCCGCCAGCTCCGCCTCCGCGCGGACAGCGTCGGCGCGGATGTCGATGCGGACGGAAGCAGCGTTCAGCTCAGCGAGTTGCGCGCGAAGCCGCGCGATCGTCGCCACAGCGTCGGCGTCGGTGAAGTTAGCGTCGGTGACGAGCCGTTCGGGAATCGCCGCCATCTCGGTTCGCAGCCGGGCGAGCCGGATCTCCGCCTCGTCGGTGGAGACGTCGATGTCCACTCCCGGGAGCGCTGCCGTCGCGGCGCGGATCTGGGCAACGAGGCGTTCCCTGAACTGGCCCGGACGGAGCTCGACCTCGTGCGGTTCGCGGGTGACGGCCGCAATCTCAGCTTTGACCTCCGCGAGTGCCGCGCGGGCGGTGGCTGCGTCGATCCGCACCACCGGGTTCGGGTGCTGACTGCCCAGCTGGCGGAGCTGCGTCTCCAGGTCGGCAATCCGGGCGGAGGCTGTGCGGGCGTCGATGTCGACACCGATGCGCTTCCCCGACAGCTCTCGCAGCTGCTCGCGCACCCGCGCAAGCTCGGCGTCCACCTGCGACGTGTTGGCGTCGACCTTGATCTTTGGCAGCGACTTGTAGGCCGCTTCGAGGCGGCTCTTCAGTGACCGTGCGAAGGCACCGCCGGTGTTGCTGCCCTCTCGGGTAGCGACGGCCGTTGCTTCTCGTCCGCCGTCCCGGACCGCGTCCGGCAGCGACTGCGCAATGCGGCGCTGCATACCGTTCGCAATCTCCGTACCAAGGATCCGCCCGACGCCCTCGCCGGCGTTGGCCAGGCCTCCGCGGAGAGCGTCCGCCATTCGGTCGGCCAGCTGTCGGCCGGCCTCCACGCCCACGCGGTCCGCGATTGGGAGGATCTGGTCCCGGAGGCGCCGGTGAAAGTTCGGCAACATCGGGACGATGTCGACGCCGGCGGTACCGACGATGTCCGGGCCAGCCATCACGCCTCCAGGGGCTCGGTCCTCAACCGCGGGTCCAGCGCGCGGCGTTGCTCGTCCGACAGACGTCGGCGGTGGTTCTTCGGCGGGACGCCGGGGCGCGGGGTCGGGTCTGGCATGGTTGGCTTCCCGCCTGCAGCCGCGACGGCGACGGCCGTCTGAGCACGGATCGCGTCCAGGATGCTGGCGAGCAACAGCTCAGCGCCGCTCCAGGCAGCCAGGTCCGGGCGTGACTCCTCCGCGAGCCGCTCACGCTCTGACGCCGCCAGGGCGTTCCGGAGCGCCGTCTTCGTCGCCGAGTCGGGCGGGAGATGCTCGACCAGGACGCGGAGCCGGCGAAGCGACAGGCGCCCCCGGTACACGTCCAGCAAGTCGATGCCGCGCCAGGCGAGATCCGCCTCTAGCGCTTCCGCGTGGTCCTGGAGGACTGCGAGCGTGCCCCAGACTTTCCCGGGGCCTCCCCAGCGGCCGACATGGCCCGACTAGTGAAGTCGCCGATCTCGTCCATGGTCGCGTCAAGCTCCACGAAGCGGGAGACGTCGTCCGGGTGCAGGGCGAGGCTCGCCCACGCGTCGAAATCGGCGGTGCGCAGCGCGCGGAGCATGGAAGGCCGCCACCGGCCGACCGGGAGGACGCGCAGGGTCTCGCCGTCCAGGTCCACGGCGACGTAGTCGGCGGTCGCTTCGATCTCCTGAGCGGTGGCAGGGGTCGTGTCAGTCATGATTCTCCTCAGACAGTCATGGGGTGGGGTGTCCACCGTGGGTCGACCCACGGTGGATAGTTGACGATGCATCAACTGAAGAAGCCGCTGACGTCCACGCTGCCGTAGGCGATCGACCGGTTCACGGACGGCGCGTTCGCGGCACCCCTGTAGAAGGTGAGCGTCATCTCCACCGGCCAGACGTCGTCCGTCTGCGCCTGCTCGTCGCCTCGCTCCGTCACCATGCCGTTGGGCATGTAGAGCCTGTTGCGCTTCAGGCCGTCCACGGTGTCGAAGATGAAGGCGTAGTGAAGGTCCGCTGGCTTGTCCGGCAGGTTGTAGGAAACGCTGCCGGCCGTCGGGTTGAGCGCCGACACCGGGACGTCGTCGTAGAGAGCCCGGACCAGGGGGTTCAGCGCCTCCTGGTAGATGGCCTTCATGGTCTTCGTGCTGCGGGTCTGCAGAGTGCGAATCGGCTCCAAGCTCCCTGCGGCCGCCACGTCCTTCTTTTCGTTCGCGATCGCGAACGTGCCACCGGCCGTGCTGACCCACCCCAGGCACTTCCAGGCGCCTGCCGGGTCAGCAAACCCTGTGGGTGCGGCGGTGTCGCGTGGCGCCACGAACGCGATGAAATCCGTGGCGCCAAAGGTCAGATCGGCGTTGCGAGTGTCACTCACGGGCCCTCCCCGGGCATGCGAACGGCCAACAGCTTGTAACTGCAGGCCTGTGTAGGTCAGTTGGTCAGTAGCTCGCCGGGTGGAGGGCGACGGTCACCGTCAGCCCGACGCGCCGGAGCGCGGGGTTCTCGTACGGCCTGCGGGACGGCACCGAGTCGACCCGGGTCTCGCTCACGACGGCGCCCGGAATCGCCGGGCCGCGCCAGTTCGTCAGCACCGTCGTGATGCGCAGCGCCAGCGTTCGGGCGGAGGCGTAGTCGGCCGCGTACACGTCCAGGTCGATCCGCGGTCGGTCGGCGTAGCGCCCGGCTGGACCTCCGACGGTCGCGATCTGGACAACGGGGAGCAGCGTCTCCATAGCCGGCGGCAGCTCCGTGCAGGTCCGGACGTCGAACGTCGCGTGCAGCCAGTGCGCGAGCACGGCCTCCGCGTCCACCGGGTCAGCCATCGGTCACCCGCGCAGCGTCAACGGCGGAGCGAAGAACGGCGTACCTCTGCACCTTGCCGTTCCCGTACTCCACGGCCGTGGCATGCGGCGACGTGTTCAGCAGCCGGGCGCCAAGGCGTCGGGCCGGCTTCCCTCTGTAGGGCAGGTTCTTCGTGACCGGCACGACAACGAACGACGCCTTGTACTGGCCCGGGTGCGGATCCTCCGCCGGGTCGCCGACGGGCGAGAGGAAGACCGCCGCCCGCTGTAGTCGTTCGGCTGCCTGGAGCGCGGCCCGCTGAACGCCGGGGCTGCGGAGGAGATTGCCGATGCCGGTGTACCGGCCGGTGTAGGTGCTGCGAGTTCGCGCCATCAGCCGCTCACCGCCTTCAGGTTGACTTCCACGTGGGCCAGGTGGCCCGGGTACTCGGACGGCTGTCCGTGAACCTCGTACGCCGTCCCGGCGTGCCGGATCTGGTCGGTCGCCCGAAGATCGGTGCCTGCCGGCGCGAAGAGCACTCGCAGGATCACCACCTGGTCCCGGGCCTCCACTGCCTCCACCGATGCGGCCGTCTGACCGGACGGCGGGAGAACTCGGCAGCCGTCAATATCAGCCTCCGTCGCCGCACCGCGCACGTCGTTGCCGTAGGCGTCCTGGACGACGGTCCAGCGGACGCGGACCACGGTCACGGGTGTGCCTGGCCCGATCACAGGATCAGCCTCCGCGCGTCGATGCACGGAGCCACGTCCGCCGGGCCGATGTCCAGCATCCCGGCACCCCCAGAGCGACCTACAGCGCGACGCAGTCGTCGGAGTTCCTGGTCCGTCAGGACGACGCCGGTCAGCGCATCCGTGTAGCTCTCGCTGACAGCGCCGGCGGTCGCGGACCGGAGGCCTCCCGGATTCGTCAGCGCACGGGCCGCGACGGCCAGGGCAACCGACTTGATTCCGGGCTGTGGCGGGTCGGCGAGCCGAGTACCCACCTCTCCGCGGATGGCGTCCTCCGTCATGTCGTGGACGAGGGCGTACTCATCGTCGGTCACAGCCCGACGGAGATAGGTCCGTAGGTCAGTCGCGCTGAACAGCATCGACGCCAGCCTTCCGTCGGGCCGGAGCCCGCTTGGCGGCCGGCGGCTTCTCGGGTTCGGGCGTGGGCTCCGACTCGGGCGGCTCCGCCCACGCCTTCGGGTTGACGATCTGTGCGACCGCCCACGCCGGGACCGCGTCGTCGGGGCCGAGCACGACGGCCCGGCCGGCGTCGTCCGTGACGTGGACGTGCGTGCTCAGCCGCGCCATCAGAGGACGTCCGCGACGAAGGTCCGGTCCGGGTCGGCGGCGACGGGCAGGACGATCGCGGTCGCGCGGGTCCAGACGGTCTGCGGGTCTTCACTCTTGTACGCGCCCACCGCGATGCCGGCCTCCGAGCCAGTCAGGCCGTACCGGGGGTCGTCGCCCTCCACCGGAACGCCCCAGAGGGTCTGACCGACGGAGTCGCCGACGGCCGGGAGGAAGCAGAGCTTGTCCTCCGGGGTGACTCGCGTCGCGGTTCCGTTGAGCGAGTACTTCGCGTCGTAGATCACGGGCTGGGGAATGCCGTAGTCCGCCAGGAGGGCGTCCAGGGTGCTCGCCGTCAGCACGGTTGGGGCGGTGGCGCCGGTCGTGGACAGTCCACGAAGTTGAGCGTTCCGTCGCAGCCAGTTGTAGATCTTCAGCGACATCAGGGTGTACTCCGGGCGGGCACCGTTGGTGTCGGTGTAGACCTCCAGCCAGGCGGCGGTGTCCGCGATGATGTCCGCGGTCGGGTCGGACCACACCTTCGTCGCGGTGACGTTGTGCTCCGCCTTGCGGCCGTAGTCGGCGGTGATGCCGGTGAGGCCGTTCTCCGACAGGGTCACCTTCGCGTCGAACAGCGCGGCCGCGCGAGCGATCTCGACGCGGGCTTCGATCTGGCGCCCGAGACGGACGCCGTCGGCCAGGAGGGCGTCCCGGATCTCCGCGTTCTGCGAGTCCAGGCCGCGCCGGCGGATTCGCTCGTACTCCCCCACCGGCATTTTGCGGGAGATCGGGGGCAGTTCGCCGGTGATCCGCGAGGAACCCGGGCGGGACGAGATGTCCGACTCGGCGTCCCAGTTGCGGTACCCGGCCGCCTCCGTCAGCCCGCCGCCACCACGGGTGAGCCGATAGTTCAGATCGTTGATCGTGGTGTCCGGCAGCCAGCGCGAGAGGCTGAACTGGTTCTCCGGTCGGTCCGCGAGTGCTGCGCGGACGTAGCCGGTCAGTACGGCGGGAGAGCCGTACTCGGTGATGAGCTGCATCTAGGGCAACCCCTCTCAGACGAAGATGATGCGGCCGGCGACATCCGCCTTGCCGTTGGCGTCCACGGGAGCGGGAAGCTTGGCCTCTGCCACGAAGCAGTGGAGGAGGATCGACGCCCCCAGTGCGCCGGTCGCGGTGCTGTTCTTCCGCAGGTCAACCGGCGTGAAGAGGAACCCGACGAGGGTCTGCCGGCCGTCGCTCGCGGCGTCGTCGTACAGGCCGTACCGCCCCGTGGCAGTCACCTTGCCGAGCGGAAGCCCGCTCTTCAGGTAGCCGGTCGGGTAGTGGGTGCCGCTGACGAAGCCCTTCGACAGGTCAACCGTGATGCTCCGGGGAGCATCGGTGCCGTGCTGGCTGCCCAGCCAGTCCCGGCGGTCCTGGCCGTACGACTCGGAGATGATGCTGAGGTCCACGTGTCCTCCGTGGTGTCAGGTGCGCGCGTGGCGCTGTCGGTAGAGGTCCGCGCCGGCCTGGACGGTCGTACCGCCGCCGACGTCGCCACCTCGGTTGCCGCCGCTGGGCGGAGGCGAAGTGATCCCGGCGTTGCCGAACGCGGTCTTCAGCGCGTCGGCGTCGGCCTCCAGCTGCTCCCGGGTGTCGCCCTGGAGCCGGCTCGCCTGGTCAGCCGTCAGCCCCTTGGCGCCAGCCACCTCCAGCAGCAGCGCGCGGCGGGTGGCGGTCGCAGCGTCGGCCTTCGCCTGTGCGGCAGCCGCCTCCGCGGTTTCCTTCTCCGCCTTCAGCCTGTCCGTCTCGGACAGTTCGGCAGCCTTGCGGGTGGCCAGCTCGGCGGCGTCGGCGCGGAGCTGCGTCAGCTCTTCCGCGGTCGGGCCGGAGGCCGCGCGCTGCTCATGCTTGCGGGCGTGGTGCTTCCAGTACGCGGCCTGATGCTCGTGAGTCATCTCGGCAACCGGCGTCGACTCCGGGTAGCCGTGTGGGCCAACCGGGGTGCCCCCTCCACCGCCCCCGCCCGTCGGGTCATCCTCGAAGAGGGTCCAGGGTTGGTCCGAGATGAGCGAGTGAATCGCGGAACGGTTCAGAGCGCGTCGGCGCATGGCAGTAACTCCCCTGTCGGGATCAATGGTTGGTGCCCGTGGCGGGCTCAGGAGGGCGGTCGGAGATCGTTCGGGCCGGTGAAGCTCTGGCCCCGGAATCCCAAGACCGGACCGATCTCGCCGTGCTCGCGCTGGATGATGATCTTGCTGTAGTCGACGGCGCGGGCGTCGCGGGCAGACCGGCCTACCGCGCTCTCCACGGCCGCGTGGATGGCCTCCAGCCTGGCCTCATCCACGACTTGGCCCGGGTCGTAGTCAGCCCGGACCGTGCGCACCCCGCAGTCACACCCGGGGTGGATCGGAAGCAGATTCTCTTTGCGGTACCTCTGCGTGCTCGCGATCATGCACAACGCGCAGTCGAACTCTCCCCGCAGCTCGCGGACGTAGTACTTGACCTGCGGCTGCTGGCTCAGCACGAGCCGGGTCGTGTGGGTCCTGGCCAACTGGAGATCGGTCTTCGCCAGGATCTCCAGGCGGGCGGCCCCGCGCTGCTGGGCAACGTCGAAGGGCTCGCAGTCCGAAAGCGTCTTCCACGTGACCTTGAACGGCCTGCGGTAGACGTCGGCGGGATCGGCCCCGTTTCGGACGGCCGCCCCGGAGACCTCGTCCGGGTCGAGGCGGATCCGCGGCGACGCTGTACCCAGCACCTCCCGGTGCATCTGCTCCAGGTAGCCGGCCGTCAGGGACGCGATCGTCCGTTGGCCGGCCTGGACGGCAGGCAGCACCGTCCGCTGAAGCCTGGCAACGTCGTCGTCCCGCCAGGATCCGAGCCCCTGCCAGGCTCGGGTGAGCCGCGCCAGCACGCTCGACCACGCCACAGACACCTGCGCGTTGTACCGCGCCTCAGCACTAGGCAGCCTGCGGGAGGTCACCACGGCCGATCACCGCCCGGGAGTCCTGCGGTGCCGGCTGTCGGAGCGGCGTCACGTTCGACGGCTCCGGGGTCAACATGGAGTCCTGCGCGCGGTCGATGTCCATACGGTCGATCTCTGTCGGGGTGTAACCCATTCCCTCCATACGCTGACGCCACGGCACGCCAGCGGCCTGGCGCTTGACGGCCGCGTCGGCGAGTTCCGCCAGGGTGCGGGACTCCGGGTCGCGCCACACGGTTTCAGCGTCGTAGGCGGTCGCACGCTGCTCGTCGCCCAACACCGCGAAGGCAAGGCGCATCACCGCTTCCCACGATTCGCCGAAGTTCCTCTGCCGATCGCGGACTTTGCTCACGAGACCGGTTTCGGCTGCCTTCAGGGCGTCTCCGCTCACGTTCACTACCTGCCCTAGCAGGTAGTGCGGCGGGGTGCGGGAGATCGCCGCGAGATCCTGCGTGGCGGCCTCCACGGCCTTGACGTACGGAACGAGGTCGGTCGCAGCGAACTCGCCGAACTTGACGTCAGGGTTGTCCGTTGTCCAAAGCCTCCGGATATCGAGCTGGAACGGTTCGATCGGCTTCCCGGTCACCGGATCCTCGTCCACCTCCAGGCCGGCGGCGAAGCGCTGCCGGAACGCGCCGTAGCGCATGGCGGCGACAAGGTTGATCAGCGAGAGGTTGATCCGGTCCTGAATCGGAAGAACGTCCTCGTGCTCCGCCATGCCGACCACGTGCCGGTTGCGTCGGTTGACGAAGTCGACCACCGGCACCCGGCCCAGCGGGTTCCGGGCAACACCCTCCTCCGTGCCGGGCAGCGGGAGTGGATCCCACGCGCGCAGCGAGCTGCGGAAGATGGCGAAGCCGGCTGCTTCCCGCTTGCTGGCGAAGTAGTGGATCCGGTCAGGCAACCAGAGCGTCGCCCTGGTCGTCCCAGTCCAGTCGTCGAGCCAGAGCTTCAGCGCGGAGGCTATCCGGCGCCTGCTCCCTTGCTCGTACTCCACCACCATCTGACGGGGCGTCTCGTGCGTTACGACCGGCCGACCGTCGGGCCCTCTCTCCACGAGCGCGTACGCCCGACGCTGGGAAAGGGCCCCGTAGTGGACCAGGTCGGCATCGGCGTCGAGGTGGTTCTCCTGCCAAATCCGATTCGCATCCTGGTCCGCCGTCAGGCCACCCTCCGTGCCGAATCGGAACCCGTCGACCCCAAGGCGTTCGGAGGTGGCGTCGATCACGAGGCCAGCCCAGTTCGCACGGGCGAGCTTCATCCATTCCCGGGCGTCTCCCGGGGCTACCCCGGGAACGTTGGGAATGGGCGGGTCTCCGGTCGCGTAGTCCCACAGTGTCTTCAGCTCGTCGGCCTCCGCGGTGATGCGGTTGCCGAGCCGAGAGAGCCACCATCCCGGGGACTGCGGCACGCTTGCATCAATGGCCATGCGGCCCCCTTTCTAGAATGCGACCAGCCGGCCGGTGCGCTTCTTCCGCTTCGTCACGCCGAGCGCGACGGCGTCAGCCCGGCATTCGTAGGACAGCACTGCTGCCATCGCGGAGTCGATCTTTTTCGGCGACTTCGCATGCTCTTTCCCGATGCCTACCGCGTTACGGCCCATCAGCCTGCGGCGCGCGTTGAGGACATGACGGTTCAGCGTTGCTCCACGGCGGAACGTTTCTGCATCGTCGCCATCTTGGGGGACCGTTTCTTCAGACGCTTCGTGCGTGCTGAGCAGCGCGGCGAACGACAGAGTGCAGTCCTCCACCGCCTCCCGGAACCGGTTGAGTGCCTGCTCCATGGCCGTTGGCCTGTTGGTCCACCACTCCAGCGGGCGGGCCTGCGTGGCACGCACACGGAGGTCGTCGCCGTGGTCACGGGTCCAGGTGTCCACGTAGTCCTGCCAATGCGGCGGATCCGCGTAAAACCCGCACACCTCGTATCGCTCGAACGCACGGCGCACCGCTGCGTCGACCTTGTCCCGGGGTACCTGCCAGCCGTCGCCCTCCGGGCCTTCCGGACGTTCCCAGACGCCCAGCACCTGGAGGTGTCCGTCCCAGACGCGGCACGCCACGAGGGCCGTCGCATCGTCTCGAATGCTCCCGTCGAATCCCAGCGTGATCAGGTCGCCGGGCAGCAGGCATTCCGCCTTCCGGCAGGCAGCCCACGCGTCGGGGTCCATCCACGCATCGGACGCGACGGTGCGGGAGTTCAGGAAGTACCGGCGACCGTCCGCGCTGTCGTTGCGGGTGTCGTAGAAGTCGTCAACGAGGGAGTCAAGGTCGATCCAGTCCATCGCGTCGCCATAGGCGTCGATGAGAGCGGCCCGGAGGGCGTCCTCGTCCCGCAGGTTCTTGCACTCGCCGTATCGGTGGTCGTAGAGCAGCCGGGACCGACCGCGCTTCTTCCGCCCTTCACGGATTGCCTCCGCCTCTTCGTAGGTGCGCTCAGCAACCGAGTCCTGCCCGGGAGCGAACATGGTCGTGGTTTCGAGATACCACGTCTGAGCACCCTTCTTCCGCTTCCGCAGATTTCGCGTGACGGTCGAGTACATCCGCCGAAGCTCCGGCGTGTTGTAGAGATGAGTCTCGTCAAAGCAGACCCATGTCTCTTTACCGCCATCTTTCGAACTGGAGGAGGCGGTAGACGGCATGATCTCTCCGCCGTCCGGGAGGATTATGCGGGTGATCCCGACGTCAACGCCGGGAATCTGACTGAGGGGCGACGCCTCGTCGGTCAGGTTGAAGTGGATCGTGTCAAAGACGTTGCCCGTCTGGCCTTCCTCCGTCGCCATGATGCGGAGGTAAGGCACTCTGACCGGCTGCCCCATAGGCTCGCCGGCCTCGTAGACGTAGCGGAAGCCCAGCCCCCAAGGGTCTTCGTAGACTTCTCCGCCCTCCGCCCAGTCCAGAAAGCGGGCGGGGCCGAAGGCTTCGAAGAGGCCGATGCGAGCGCCCAACCCGCTCTTGTCGCAGCCCTTCGGGCGGGAGAAGAAAGCGGAGTCGTACAGCAACCTGCCTGCGCCGTCAACGGCGTAGCAGTCCGCTACGAATCCGCTGTACTCGTCGCCGTGGCGAACGGGCTCGCCCTGGACGTCGCCAGGGCCGTGACGAACGAAAAACTCCATCCACGCAAGCGCCAACCACCCGAGGGAGGCGCTGCGATCGTGACCGGGGGCGCGCACGACTGCGCGCGGCACGGGTCTCCTAGGCTGTCAGGCGGGATCGGCGGGAGGCGATGTCCGTCACGCCGGCCGGGGTCGTTGGGGTCGTCGCTGTACGGGCCGCCCCGGGCGTCTCGACCTGGATCTTCAGCCGCATCCGGTCTTCCGGCGTCGCACCGAACTTGGCTGCACGCAGGCGGACTTCAGAGGCGAACTCCCAACGTCCCTTCGCCCACATCGTGTGATGCATCAAGGCCGTGTCGATCAGGAAGAGCCAGTCCGTCGCGGTGAAGGTCTGCGCCTGCGCCGATGCTCTCCACGACTCCCACCACAGCTTCGTCATGGGGTGCCAGTCGACCGACGCCCCGTCGTCTTCCCCGAGCACGCCCTCCGGCAGCTCCGGGCCGCGGAGTTCGTCGTCCGGCTCCAGGGTCACGAGCGGGGCCGACTCGGCGTTCCGCCGGCGGCGCCTGGCCGGGTCCTTCGGGGCGGGTCCACGACCGGCCATGGGCCTACCTCCTCAGGTACGAAGCAGTCGGGCTTTCCAACTGGCGGTCCGTCATGTATGGTGGACGAAAATTTTCTTCGCCGCTAAGTCGGCGAAGCGCTGGACCGTTGAATCCGATGGGCGGTCAAGCGAATCAAAATGTCCAATTTTTCCTGGCCCGAGCCCGGGTTCGCCCTGGCTCACGTAGTTCTTCGCCAGAGAGACGCAGCTCTGTCGGTGGCCTGTGCAACAGACCACGCGACAGACATCGGGGGCGCTCTCGGTTTTGATCACTCATCGAGTGGTCAGACCGAGTATGCCCATTCCCGGTCTGACCACCCCTAAAGGGAAGTTGGAAGACCAGTGGGAAGCATCTCCTCCACCGACCTTGCCGGAGCCGCCACGATCGTCACGCTGGCGCTGGCCGGTGCGCCCGCGTTCTTCAAGAGGATCGCGCGTGCAATCGAGTCCTTCGGCGTGATCCCGGAGGCCATCCGCAGTCTCCGGCGGCCGAAGCAGCTAGTTCAGCAGCCTGGCGACGAGCACTGAGACGTCACCGAGTGAGGACGGGCTGTCGCCATGCCGGCGGCCCGTCACGGTGATGTAGCGGCCAGCGCCGTAGACCTCCACGGCCGTGCCGTCCGGGCGTCGGATACGGCGTCCGTGGCGGACGTCCGCATAGCCCCAGATGTGCAGCCCAGTGCCGGACGGGGACACCTCTACGTAGGTAGTACCCGCGTCCTTCACGATGGTTGCTGCCCACGGCTCCAGCGAGCCGTCCGGGCGGACGCAGTGGTCCAGGTCGATGCACGCGATGTCGTCGGCATCGCTCAGCACGAAGCCGACCCCAACGCCAGCCATCGAAGCGACGGCCCCGGCGTACGTGCTCCACGTTGCGGGGTCAGTGCTGCTCGCGACCATGCCGGCCAGCGTCAGCGGGACCTTCGCGGAGCTATGGCGGACCCACCTGGCGCGGGTCGTCAGCTCATCGGGGAGCGTCTGTGCGGCGCGGGCGTTCGCCCGGGACAGCGCCTTCCGGCATCGCGGTGAGCACGTCCGCGCGTGGCGCCGCGCCATGATGGCGAGCGGTCCGCGACAGTGCTCACAGGTCCGGGTCATGCGTTCATGATACGGGGGCGCGGTCACACTTTCAAGCCTCTCACCTGCGGATACAGGTTCGGATGATCATCATCCGTGACACTCGAAGCCCCATGCGCCCGCCTGCCGATCGGGGGTCTCCGCCAGACCGACACCCCGTCGTTCGTCCGCCTGCGGGGCGGCCATGCCCCTCCCCGGCCGACTTTCCCCAGACCCGTACAGAGCGCGAACTCCAGCACTCTTACGGTTCTCAAGGCCGCTCGGAGGGGATACCCCCCTGGGGTGCCTAGCACACCCCTGGCCGACATGCCTCCAGCTTGATCACTAGGGGGCAATACACCACACGCGACATGCTGTCAACTCTCTGCCTCAACTGCGTAGTTGGCATCTACAGCACAGGCTTCACGGAGTCAACCCTCTGGGCTCACTTCGGGATGGCAACTCGAAGCCGAAGGGCTGTCGTGGAGTCGCCCCCGACCGAGCCCCCTTGGGCTCGCCCTTGATCACCACCTCACGAGGCAGCAGCGTCAGCGTCACCGTGGCCGGCTGCTCGTCCCCGCCCGCCCTCACCTGGGGCGGCCTGGCCATCAGACCGACATCAACACCGTTGACCCTGACCAGGGTTGGCATTAGGGCGCCGCCCTCGTGGTCGGGCTCTACGATCTCCACCCGGGCGCCCTGGCTCACGTCGCACGCCCGGGGGCCGGCCGGTTGGGGTAGCTCTTCAGTGCCTGCGCCTCGTCAGCCCAGAACGTCGGCACGCCCGCCCACGGGTTGCCGGACGCGAACGTCCGGTCCGTGGCGAAGACGTTGTGCACGCCGCGCTGACGGGCCAGGGCGATAGCCTCCCGGGCCTCTGCCTGGCTGGCCTCGTAGACGAGGTGAGCCAGCCTCTCCGGGTCGTACTCGGCTACCCACCCGGGCACCGTCAGCCCCCGGTAGGTGACCATGTCGCCCTCAAACGTCACGGCCACGTCGCCGATATCCAGCGCCGTGGGGTGCGGAAGTACGCCGAAGTTCAGCACGACGTACCGAATCCCAGCGTTTCGGATCCGCAGCACGGATAGCGCCGTCGCCTGGACGCTCGCCTCAGTCGACGCCACCCGGTCCAGGAACGCGCAGTCAATGCCGCGACCCGCCCACGTGGTCGCGTCCTGAACGTTGAAGAAGTCGTCGCGCGCGCCGTAGTCCAGATTGATGTACCCACAGACCTTGGTCTGTCCGCCCGCCTTCACGGCGCGGGCGGCGTTGTAGAGAACGGCGTCCTCCGTCGCACCCGGTCCGTCGGCCTGGTTCAGCACGAGCCAGCGCACCGGCTGATCCGCGGTCGCCAGTGCGGCCCAACTCCGGGCGTCCACACCAGGATGCACATACATCGGGACGCCGGCCGCCATCGTGGTGATTGCCATCGTTCAGTCCTCCAGCGCGGGGTGCTGCGCCGTCGGGCGCGCTTGTCGGGCAGCGCGTTGGCCGGCTGCCGTGCCGCCCTCGTGAGCGGACTTCTTCGCGTGACACCAACCGCACAGTGCACGGAGGTTGTCGTCCGTGTGGTCGTCGCCCGGAATGATGTGGTCGACGTCGGTCGCCCGAGCTGAGCAGCGACGACCGGTGCTGAACGTCGCGGTGCAGCGCCCGCCGTCACGGCAGAGGATCCGTCGCCGGGTCCGTTGCCAATCCGCGGGAAGCCGGTCTCGCCGGTCGCTCGTTGTCCAGGCCAAGGCGCTGCCTCCCCTCCGCGGTGTCGAGTACGCTCGCGCGCATGGGGATCTTCGGTAGAAAGCGGAAGACGTCGTCCGCCGTGGACACGCAGGCCGCGAAGGCGTTCAAGACCGGCCAAGCGATCTACATCCGCCGCATCCATCTCATCCCCGGCGACGACGGCCGGAAGCTGTCGGCCGCGCTGTCCCGGATTGTCGCGGCCGGCTACAAGCTGGAGAGCCAGCACCACGGCGGGCAGGGCCTTCAGCGGTGGGTGGAGGTGACGTTCAGCATCGTCCCGCTCGGCGTCACGCCGAACGAACGGCCCTGATCTTCAGCTCCGCGTTGTCGACGTCGACCAGGAGCGCCGGGCCGTAGTCCGCGGTCGGGTACGGACCGAGCAGACGAGTCGCACCGGTCGCCACGGAGACAGTGCGCGAGCCGGTCAGCGGCAGGCCGTCCACGCTCTTGGACATCTGCAGCGTGAGGGTCCGGGCAACGGTGCTGCCGGTGTTCTCCACGATCAGGAGCGTTCGACCGTCGTTCGCGACAGTGTGTCCGTTCGTCGGGTCGCCGGCCGTCGCAGCGGGCAGAACAGTGCCGGCTCGGTCGGACGAGGTGACGTTGATGGTGCCGCGTGGCATGGGTGCCTCCAGGGGCGTCGTCATGATGGGTCTGGTCGGAGGGCATCGAACCCCCGCCCTCCCGCTCCCAAAGCGGGCGCTCTGCCGCTGAGCTACGACCAGTTGTCCACGGACCGGGCCTGAGCCCGCCGTGAACTCCGTTGACGTGGGAGGAATCGAACCTCCGACTCCCGGCTTATCGGGCCGGTGCTCTAACCAACTGAGCTACACGCCATAGCCACCCGCCGACCGGACCGACCAGCCGTGGGCGCGGGTGCGCGCCGATTCTCGCCGGCTCGTCGACCGGCCCACCTCGTGAAATAAGCGCCACGGTGGGTGCGGCGCGGTATGCCCCGGTCGGTCCGATGGAGCAGACTAATCAGAGCTCTGCTGCACGGACGCCAAGCTCAAGCGATCGTGGAAGAACATCCACGCGCCACCATCCGTGATCGCGTGCTCGTCGCCGGAAAGACGGCCTGACTCCTGCGGAACGGGCAAACACACTTGAATAGACTGCAGCCCATATTGCCACCGCATTAGATAAATTACTGGGACACCTTGGCGAGAAGGTATGGCGATCCAGTTAAGGTCACTCTGCATTGCATCTGCCAGCGAGATGTCCAGCCTCAAATAGGTTGGGAGTCAGCCGCCCCGCAGGATCCGGGTCAGCGATTCACCCAACCGAGTGCGAGTGTCGGCTGTTGCGTGGCGGCTTCAAAGGATATGCGTGAGCGACCGGTATGTTTGGGACATCTCATGCCGAGGGCGGGATACTGTACGCTTTGACCTGCCAGCTAAGACCCCATAAAGTCAGCTAATACGCACATGTGCCAATAGCCCAATGGGTGCAATGTTGAAATTCAACCCTACCATTGAAGTGGCAAACCTGGTAACCGCCGCATCGGTTCTCGTGGCTGCTGCCACATTGACTTACGCCTGGAGCAAGGATCGAGCGCTACGTCGGCTTGAGCAGGCCGATAAGGTTCGGACTGCAGCTGCACAGGCCCTTGCCAAGCTCGAAAGGTGGGCCGACTTTTCGGTATCCCTCGCCGATAGTGCGGGTCCATTGCTGGTTGAAAGCAGCGAACTCTTGGAGGAACGGCAAAATGTGCTTCGATGTCGCGATCACTTGTGGCGGGGACTGGAGGCTCTTGGCTATGAAATCTCTAGTCAACAGCGCGCCGAGGATATCGAATCTGCCTATGTCGGTCTATATGGCCATCGTCCTGACGCTTATGAACTTTTCACTACTTCCCTGAAGGGACTGAAGGCCGACTCGGCAAAGGGTTTGGGCAACCTTCTGGAAAGCTCCCAGGAAATTGTCCTGAGTTACGCAAGCTCACTGCCAGAATACCATTCGGCTCAACTTGGAGATGACCTAAGGGAACTGACCGCAAGATACAAGGCCGCCATTCGGGTGATTTTTGAAATGCGATTGGATCCCGTAAGGAAGCATGTTGCGCTGCTAATCGGAGGTTCAGATAAGAACGTTTTGGACCGCAGCTGGATTCCTGCTGCCGAAGAACGATCACCTCGGCGCCGGTGGTGGTTCCTGCGCTTCTAGTCGAGAGTACGGCAACTCGTCGCGCAGGTGGATGAGTGTGGCGGTCACCCGGTCGATGAACACGAGCTGATGCCTGGCACCCGCGCCAGCGCCCCCTCCGCTCGACAGACGGAGACCATTGAGCTTACGGGGCCAGTCGCCAGGTCGCCCCCTCTCCGTGCGCAACCCGTGGGGCCCGCTTCCGTCTCCGTGCACGCTCCGGCTCGTCCCTCCGCCCGAAGTCGAACCGGGGTAAGCGGGGCCACGGCCCGCCGCTCTGCCACTGAGCTACGAAAGGTGCGGGCCGGCGCGCTCTACCGGACTCGACCCGGAGGAGAGAGCGGGGAGCGCCAGGAGCGCCGCCGGCCTCGCGGGAGGGAGAGCGGACGCCGCGCCAGTCGCCGACGTCGCAGGCCTCTTCCCTCCCGCACCAGAGTTACTGTGCGCGTGTTTGCGCTGGCTCGTGGGTCCGGATTCGGGGGGGTTGGGCGGGTCCAAAGTGCCGAAAATAGCGCCCTTCCCCTTTTACTCTTAACACGTGTTAGAGAGACTAGAAATAAGGGGTTAGTACGGCACTTTGGACCCCGGTCGGGCCCCGGAGGAGGAAGCGGCTACGACGGGTCTGGGTCCGCCAGGGCCCATGGATCAGGCTGGTCCAGCCAATGGATCTCTACGCGATCCGGAGTCAGTCTGTTGACGCCTCGCCTTCCTCGGGACACGACCACGCGACGAATCGCCAGTCTCAACAGTTCCCGTCGGAGTTTGAGATCTGCCGCCTCCCACGCCTCTATGGTCTGCTCGTGGTCCAGAAGCCATCCGATGTCCAGCTTAGGTGGAGCCGCCGCGTTGACCCGCTCCATAGCTGCCTGAAGGGCCGCACGAGCCTCGCTCTGGAGGCGGGGAAGATGCGCGTCAAACGGCGGGTCGTACATGCCGGCCGCCTGCTGTTCGGCGATGCGCTGTACGCGTGCCTCAGCGACCTTCTGTGCCGCCAGAGCCTCGGACAACTCTTCTGTTGTGACCGGATCCACCAGGCCTACGTAGCGCTCCGCCGCAATCCACAGCAGCGGATCCGAAATGTCTCCGGAGTTCATGCGGTTGAACCATGCCTGCGTCACGACCGCCTCCAGCGGTAGGCGCATGATGCTCGCTGGGGCTGGGCACGATTTCCCAGACGCATGTCTTCCGCATGCATGGTTCTTCCCGCCGCTTGCAGCGCCCCTGCAACCCCGGCAGCGGGCCAGATCGGTCAGCAGATGGTACTTGTTGCTGGGCGCCTGTTCCTCGTACCGAAGGTGTCCCTGTAGTGCTGCGCGGGCCTTCCTGACGATCTCCGGCGGAATTGGTACCGCGCCCGGGGCGAGGACGGATATCCGCTCCCCCGTCACCGGGTGCCGGTACACGGCATCCTCACCCGTGACGGCTCCCTGCGCTACGGACACCTGCCATCCCTCATACACCGGGTGCCAGATCATTTTGGAGATGGTGGACGCTTGCCACTCCCCGCCGCCGGGCGACAGGATCGGGGACGGCCCGGAGTTGAGCGCGCGCCCCTGCATGCGGGCCGGCACGCCCAGAGCGACGGACTCAAAGATGTGTTCTACGTAGCGCCACGTGTCCGCGCTGTTCTTGAGCTTCCGCGTGTCCGGTCCGTCCAACTCAAAGCCGTACGGCAGCCTACCGAGCCACTTCCCGGCGTTGCGCTGCGTGGCCTTGGTCGACCGTAGGTTGAAGCTCAAGCGCTGCGAGAACTCGCGTGCCTGCTCGGCTCGGTCAATGATCCATCGCCGGTCACGCTCGATTGAGCTGTCCAACCCCTCGTAATCGAAGATCACGCGAGCCTTGCCAAGGATCGGCACAATCTCGTCTGCACCCTTGCGCGTGAATCGATCGAGGAACGCGCACCACAAGATCGGGACCTCACCCGCCAGCACCGCGGACACGGCCTTGTCGAACTCGGGGCGTTTCACGTCCGACCACGCGGACAGGTTGTCCACCCATACTTCCCGAACCCGCTTGCCGTGCTTCGCCGCCCACGCGCGTCCTAGCTCCTCCTGGGTCTGCACGGAGAGGAGGTCACGCGGGTCCTCCGTGCGGACCTTCTTGGACTTGCGCAGGTAGAGGTCGACCTCTTCCATCTCGGGTGTCGGGCCTGTGCGATGCATGAGGGCGAGTCTCCTACCGGGCGAAGCTGCACGTCAACGGGTATACCTAGGTGTCCACGTGACTGACCAGTACGACCTCGGCGCCGAGTTCGTCGGCTACGTCGAGCCGGACGGCTACGACCGGGTGGTGTTCCGCGGCGACCCGGCCGACCGGGAGTTCATCGCGTTCTGGCTCTCCGGCGGCCGGGTGCTCGCGGGGATGAACGTCAACGTCTGGGACGTCACCGACCCGATCCGCGAACTGGTGCGCTCGAAGCGGGTGGTGGACACCAAGGCGCTGGCCGACCCGGGCGTACCGCTCGGCGAGCTGTAGCGCTCCGACAGGTCTCGTGCTCAGCCCACCGGGACGCCGGGGTTCACCAGACCCCGGCCCCCGGTGACGGTGTTGCCCGCGCCGATCGTCACCTTGCACGTCCCGGCGTCGTAGTCGGTCACGTCGATCGCGTACCGGTCCGCCCCGGTGGCGCCGGTGAGGTCGGCCCGGTTGCCCCGGAAGACCGTGCCGCAGCCCCAGCCCGGCTGGACGCTGTGGGTCTGGAAGCCGTCGTCGGTGGTGCGCTTGCCGGTGTTGTTCTCGATGACGTAGCCGTTGCCCTTCACGTCGACCCAGGAGTCGTCGTAGTTGCGGCCGGTGAGGCCGTCGCCGTCGAAGGAGTTGCCGGAGACCAGGCCGCCGGTGGTGCCCTCCTTGAGGTCGACGTTCTCCGCGCCGATGTTCGGGCCGAAGGTGTTGTCGACGATCTGCACGTAGTCGCTGCGGTCGGAGAGGGTGTTGGCGGTGCCGACGTAGACGCCCTCGCCGAGGCCGTCCCGGTTCAGGCCGGTGTCGTGGATGCGGGAGCCGCGCAGTGTGCCGTGGGCGCTGGAGTTGCGGAAGTGCACGCCCTCCATGGTGGTGTGGTGGACCGTCACGTCTTCCAGCACCACGTAGTCCGCGGCGTCCGCCATGATGCCCTTCTGCGCACCGGTCACGGTCAGGCCCCGGACCGTCCAGTAGCTCGCGCCGTTCAGGTGGAGGCCGTAGCCGCCGCCGGTCGGGGTGGTGAGCACGGCCTTCGACGAGCCGGTGAGGGTGATCCGGGCGGCGGCGGTGCCGGGCACGGTGGCCTTGAAGCTGCCGGAGTAGGTGCCGTCGGCGAGCTGGATGGTCTGGCCGGGCGCGGCGGCCGCGAGCGCCGCCTGGAGCTGCTTGGCGGTGCTGACCTTGACGACGGTCCCGGTCGGGGCCGGGACCGGGGCCGCCGTGGCAGCGGGGGCGGCTCCGAGGGCGAGGACGGAGGCGAGGACGAGAGGAAGCTTCAGACTCAGGGACTTCAGGCTCACGGACGGCGCTCCTTGGTCGAGGCGTGGTCGAGAGTGGCAGGAACATGCCCTCGATCACAGTGGACTGGACCATTCCGGAGCGTCAAGAGCGCCAGGTGCCGGTCGAAGGGTCGCGAGCGCCGACGGTCGGCCGACGCCTTCACGATCGGCGCGGGTCGCCGAAGCGGATCTCGGCCACCCGCGCCGTCGTGGGGCGTCGGTCGGGCTTACATGTCGTCGACGCTCCAGTTACCGCACACGAAGATGCTGAACGGGAAACAGATGTAGCCCGTGGCGGCCTGCTCCTCGCTGTCCAGCAGCTGCAGGGCGTTGACGTCGTCGGTCATGGCATGTCCTTTCGGTCGGGTCTGCTGCACGTACGTTCGGTCGGGTCGGACCCGCTACACGTCGCCGATGCTCCACCAGTCGCACAGGCTGAACGGGTAGCACCCGTAGTCCGTGGTGGTCTGCTCCTCGCTGTCCAGCAGCTGCAGGGCGTTGACGTCCTCGGTCACGGTGGTCACCTCCTTCCGGTCGGGTCGGGGGCGGGCAGCCACAGGCGCGGCCCGCCGTGGCGGAGCCGGACCAGCAGGCCGAGCGACCCGCCGAGTCCGGTGTTGTAACCGACGCCCACCCCGGTCAGGGTGTCGTCGGGGATCAGGAGCAGTCCGTCGTGGGCGACGTGACGTGCGTGGGCGCAGGCGAGGAGTTCCTCGGCGCGGCGCCGGTGGGCGGGGTCGTCCAGGGCCTCGGCGAGGTCGAGCAGGTACTCGGCGTTGCCCGCGAGGCCGTGGCAGGCCGTGGGCGAGCTCCGCCAGCGCCACCGGTACACCTCGGTCCCGGCCTGTTCGGCGCTCTCGCGGTAGCGGGGATCGCCGGTGGCCTGCCAGAGGCGGATCAGGAAGGTGCCGATGCCGGAGGCGCCGCTGCACCAGTGGGGCGCGTGGACGGGGGTGTCGGCCGCCTTGTCCTCGACGGGCCAGCCCGCGCCGCCGTCCCGGACGCGTACGGTGGCGAGCAGGGTCTCGGCGGCCGCCCGGGCGGCGTGGACGAGGTCCTCCCGCTCCGCGGCGAGCCCGGCGAGCAGCAGGAAGGTGCCGACACCGGCGACGCCGTGGGCGAAGCCGAGATGGGTGATGCCGGCGAGCTCGGAGTCGAAGTCGGCCGGGACGGGCCACACCACGCCGGACCGGCCCTTCGCGGCGACGGTCAGCAGGTGTTCGGCGGCGGTCACCGCGCGCTGCCGGAACCCCTCCTCGCCGGTGGCCCGCCAGAAGTGGAGCTGGGTCAGACCGGCGCCGGCCACGCCGTGGCACACGTCGGGGTTGGGCCAGCGCACCGGCACCTCGCGGGCGAGGCGGGCCGCGTGCCCGGCGAGGCCGTCGTCGTCGAGCAGCCGGGCGGCGTCCAGCAGTGCCCAGGCGGTGCCGGAGCGCCCGAAGTACAGCCCGGGCAGCTGCTGTCCGCCGACCTCGGCCCGGGCGGCGATCCACGCCGCGGCCTCGGCGACCGTGGCGCGCAACCGCGGGTCCGTCCGGTGTGCGGCGGCCGCGGTGAGGACGGACAGGACGCCGGCCGCGCCGTGCTGCACGTTCAGCGGATCGGTCCGCTCGCCGGAGGCGTCGGCGGGCCAGAGCCGTACCGGGTCCTGCGGGGTCATGGTGTCCATCAGGTGGGTCAGCCCGTCGGAGAGCAGCCGCTCCGCGGTCGGGCCGTCGAGGACGGCCGGGTTGTCGAGGACGGCCCCGCTTTCCCAGGTGCTCCCGCCGTCCCGGGCACTCCCGCCGTCCCAGGCGCTCCCGGCGCCGGCGGAGGGTACGTCCACGTGGAGCCCGGTCAGCGCCTCGCGGACCGTGCGCAGGCTCCACCGGTCGTCGCGGTCCTCCGCCATGAGCGCCAGCACGAGCGGCTGGAAGGCGGTGAGCTCGGGGCGGTCGGCGAGGGCGGCGGCCAGCAGGACGGCGAGGCGGTCGTGACGGCCGCGCACCGTCCCGCGGTCCGGGGCGAGCACGGGGTCGGTGCCGGTCAGCAGGTGGAACAGCACGGCACCGAGGCTGTAGAGGTCGGACGTCAGGTCGGGGGCCGGGCCGATCGGGGCGCCGTCGACCACCTCGGGGGCGCCGTAGCCCGGGGTGTGGAGCCGCAGGACGTGGTCGCCGGGGCGGGCGAGGGCTTCGAGGTCGATCAGGCGGACCTCGCCGTCCGGAGTGACCATCAGATTGTTGGGGTTGAGGTCCCGCAGGACCAGGCCGAGTCCGTGGACGGCCCCGACGACGGTCACCAGCTGCCCGGCCAGGTCCAGCACCGACGCCCGGTCGGGGCGGAGCCGCTCGGACATCCAGGTGCGCAGCGTCTGCCCGGCGATGCGCTCCTCGGCGAGGTACCGGTTGCCGCCCTGGCCGAAGACGCCCACGACCTGCGGACACAGGCCGAGCGGCGCGAGCAGCGCGTGCATCTCCGCCTCGTGGCCGAGCCGGTCGCCCGCGTCGGAGCCCTCCAGGGTGGCCCCGACGTGCCGGCGGGCCTCCTTGATGACGACCTCCTGCCCGGTCCGCCGGTCGGTGCCGAGGAAGACGCCGCCCTTGTACGCGTGCCGGACGGCCTTGTGCACGACGTAGCGGCCGTTCAGCAGGACGCTCGTCCCGGGGGCGGGCGGGGGGTCCTCGGGCGGCGGCAGCGGGGAGACGGCCCAGGGCGGCGGGCTGAATCCGGCCTGCCGCCGGTCCCGGACGAAGCCCCCGTCGGGTGTCCGCAGCATCGGCTCGGGCGAGCCGTCGTTGGTGAGCCGGGGGAAGCCCCGGAAGGCGCCGTAGCGGTAGTGCACCAGACTGCCCGGCCGGTACGCACGGTCGGAGAGGATGCCCGGCCCCGGCAGGTACGCGGTGGCCCGGTGCAACTCCTCGGCCAGCCGCCGGAAGTGGTCGTCGTCGTCCGGGTAGACGGTGATGAACTTTCCGCCGCCTCCCCGGTCGTGGCGGGCCGAGACCAGCTCCGCCAGGCGGCCGGGCGTACCGGCGCACTTGAACGGGGCCCGGGCGGCGACGAGCACCTCGGCGGCCCGGGTCAGCACCATCGGGGCGGAGAGCGGGGTCGCCGACACGTGCAGCTTCCAGCCCTGCCGCCGGACCGGGTCGGCGTTGCCCGGGCGGACGCGGCACCAGAAGTCCTCCGGGGTGACGGACCAGTCCCGCACGCCCTGCCTGCGGAGCACCGCCTCGATCAGGTCGGGAAAGAACCCGGCGTACGGATCCGCCGAGTCCCGGCCCGTCGTATACCCGTGCGCCATCGCTCTTCCCCCGTTCTCCGGACACTGCTGGAGCCGGCCGGCGTCCGACCGCAGCGCCGATCTTGCCGCCGCCGAACCGGGGGTTCATGGGGGACGAGCACGTATCTTCCGCTCCGCGAGCCCCCATGTTCACGCTCGCGGCGTGGTACGCCTCAGCCCTCTCCTGCCTCCCCTGTCTGTCCTGCTTCTCCTGCCTCCCCCGCCTCTCCCGGAGCGTCCTGCTCCGCGCGCAGGGCCTCGACCAGCCGCCGGGCACGGGTGGGCTCGTCGAGCAGCACCCGCACCAGCGGGCCGGGGGCCGCGCCGGCCAGGTAGGCCTCGACGGAGCGCGGGTCCGCCGGCAGCGCCACCGTCCCGGCCGAGAGGGCCCCGTGCACCCGGACGTAGTCGAGGCCGAGCCAGGCCAGGAGTTCACCGCCGGTGTCGTCCACGTCCGGCTGCGGCCGGTGGGCCAGCACCTCGTGCACGGCCAGCACGGCGAGCAGGACGTGCTCGGTGCCGGGCGTACGGCGGCCGAGGCGCTGGGCCTGCTGGTCCGTCTCCCACCGGATCCAGTCCGCTGCCGGGGCCGCAGGTCCGGCCGCACCCGGCGTCAACACCCGCCTCCAGCGCGGGAGTCGGCGCGAACGGCGGCCGAGCAGCGCGTCCCGGGTGGGAATCAGCAGCGGGTCCAGCACGGCGGGCGGGCCGTCCAGACGCTCCCGCACGGCCTGCGGTGCGACGCCCGCCGCGCGCAGCAGTTCGGCGGCCCGGGTGCGGTCCTCGGCGAGCAGCGCGCGCAGGACGTGCTCCGCGGTGAGCCGGTGCCCGCCGTCGCGCCGGACCTCCGCCACCGCGGCGGACAGCGCGCGGGCGGAGGCGCCGGTCAGCACGAGGTCCGGGGCCCTGGTCGAGCCGAGCACCTCCCGGGCGGGCACACCGGCGTCGGCCTCGTCGTCCGCGTCCCAGCCCGCACCGTAGCCGCCGTCGCCGTTGCAGTCAGCCTCGCCGTCGCGGTCGCCGTCGCGGTCGCCCTCACGGCCGTGGTCGCGGTCGCGGTCGCGGTCGCGCAGCAGGGCGCGCAGCTGGCTCTCGGTGGCCCCGGCGGCGGCGAGGGCCGCACCGGCCGGGCCGGTCGAGCCCACCACCGCGGCCAGCAGGTGCTCCGTCCCGAGCCGACCGCCGCCCGTGGTGCCGAGCGTGCGCCAGTCCGCGTCCAGCGTGGTCTCCATCAGACCCTCCCACTTCGGTGGCTTTACTCATGCAATGTGCCTGCTTTGCCATTTCTTTATAGTCACCCGTCCGTCAAGACGGCGTCAGCGGCCAGCGGCCAGCGGCGGAAGCTTCGGCGCCCGACCGTTGTTGGCACCGGGAGAACCCGCGCCGGCGAAAGGGGTGAGCACCGTGGCCGACACCCTCCCCGGGCCCGAACACGCCCCGGACGACGACACCTTCGACCCCGTGGACGGGGCCGCGGACACGGCAGCCGACGCGCTTGACGCCTACTCGCGGATCGTCACGACCGTGTCCGCCACCGTGACCCCGCGCGTCGCCGCGCTCCAGGTGCCCCAGCGCGGGCGGGGCGGCTGGTTCAGCACCGCGCTCGGCTCGGCGGTGGTCTTCACCGAGGACGGCTTCCTGCTCACCAACGCCCACGTCGTCGGCCACGCCGACGCCGGGACGCTGGCCTTCGCCGACGGCACCACCTCCCCCTTCCATACCATCGGCGCGGACCCGCTCTCCGACCTGGCCGTGCTGCGCGCCGACGGCCCGACCCCCACCCCGGTGCGGCTCGGCGAGGCCACCGCCCTGCGGGTCGGGCAGCTGGTCGTCGCCGTCGGCAACCCGCTCGGGCTGGCCGGCACGGTCACGGCGGGCGTGGTCAGCGCCCTCGGCCGCTCGCTCCCCGCCCACTCCGGCAGCGCCGTGCGCGTCATCGACAACGTCATCCAGACCGACGCGGCCCTCAACCCCGGCAACTCCGGCGGCGCGCTGACCACCGCGAGCGGCGAGGTCGTCGGCATCACCACGGCGGTGGCCGGGAACGGGCTCGGCCTGGCCGTCCCGATCGACGCCACCAGCCGGCAGATCATCGCCACCCTGCTCACCGACGGCCGCATCCGCCGCGCCTACCTGGGCCTCGCCGGACTGCCCGCCCCGCTACCGCCTGCCCTGCGCGAGCGCACCGGGCAGCCCACCGGCCTGCGGATCGTCGAGGTGGTCCCCGGCGCCCCCGCCGACCGCGCCGGCCTGCACGAGGGCGACCTGCTGCTCACCGCCGCCGGAGAACCGATGAGCAGCGCCCGCTCCCTGCAGCACCTGATGCTGGCCGACGCGATCGGCCGCCCGCTGTCCCTCACGGTGCTGCGCGGCCAGGCCCTGGTCGACGTCATCGCCGTCCCGGCCGAACTCCGCTCGGACGACTAGGCCCTCTCTTTCGGATCTTGTCGGATCAGCGCGCGGCGTTGAGCGCCCGGCTGGGCGTGCCGGCGGATCGTCCTCGTACTGGGTCGTACTTGGATGATTCGCCGGTGCGTCCAGGCGGGATGCCCGGCGTCGTGCGCCCGGCAAGATCCGAAAGAGAGGGCCTAGCCGTTACCGTCCATCCGGCTCGCCCGGACTGGGTGCGGCTCGCGCCGCATCGCCCACAGCGTCGGGCCGCCGTCCGGGAGCGTCAGCTCCTCGCGCACGGTGAAGCCGAAGTGCTCGTACAGGCCGAGGTTGGCGGCCTTCGAGGACTCCAGGTGGACGGGCAGTCCGGCGGCGTCGGCCTGGGCCAGCCCGGAGCGCAGCAGCGCGGCACCCTGCCCCTGGCCCTGCGCGGCGGGGTCGGCACCGATCAGCGCCAGGTACCAGTGCGGCTCCCGCGCGGCGTGCCGGCCGACCTCCTCGACGGTGCGGCCGAACAGCTCGGCGCGGTCGCCCAGGAGCTCGGTCAGCTCCCGTACGGTCGCGGCGTCCGGGACGGCCTTGGCCCGGGCCTCCGGCGGCACCCAGAAGGCGGCCGCGTTCGCGGTGCGCTCGCACACGGCGGCGTGGACGTACTGGCGGGTGAAGAGGGTGGCGAAGTACCTGCCCAGCAAGGCCCGACGCGAGGCCTCGTCGGGGAAGAACCAGCACATCATCGGGTCGTCGTCGAAGGCGGGGGCCAGCGAGCGGCTGATCGACGCCGCGTCACCGAGGGTCGCCGTCCTGGGCGTTCCGGTTGTCCGCATGCGCGCATCCTGTCGCTCCTCACATCCGGCGCGACGGCGGGGTGGCGGGGTGGCGGGTGAGTCCGTCGGCGCGGCCGTGACCGCCACCTTCACGCAGCCGGATGGCGGACCGCGCGGGGCGGGTCGCGGTGGGGGCCGGTGGTTCCGGGTGGCCCCCGTTGTCCGAACCCGTGGCCGCTCCGCGCGGTCCGTCACCCGATTCCACCGGTTCGCCGTGGCTCCGGAGTACCGGCCGGAGCCAGGGGGTTCGGTGGGGCCCACCGTCGGCGTGGTGGCCGGCGGCGGGCCGCTCGGGGGGCCTCAGCGAGGGTCGGGGTGTAGGAGGGAGACGCGGATGGTGCGGCGCGGCAGGGCGGTGGGCAGGGCGGCCAGCAGGGCGGCGGCGGTGAACACCGCGTAGTGGGCGGCCTCCGGCCAGGGGCCGGACCAGCCGAGTTCGGCGTGCCGGTGCTCGGCGAAGGCGTTGCAGCAGAGCCAGGCGGCCAGGCCGACCAGCGGTGCGGCGCCCGGCCGGGAGCGGCCGCCGACCAGGGCGCAGAGCGCCGCGTAGGCGGTCAGGGCGAGCGGGCCGGCGTGCAGTTCGCCGAGCGCGCCGAGGCCGAGCGCCGTCGCGCCGCCCGCGAGCAGGGCCACCGTGGCCGAGGTGCCGGCCGTCGGCCGTTTGCGAACGGGGTGGTACCGGGTGGCGCCCGGGCGGGCCGCGTACATCCGCACCGCCGACTACCCCTTCGCCGGGAGGAGTTCGGACAGCGGCCGGACCGGCAGGTGCCAGCGGGCACGGCGGTGCAGCGCCTCCAGTTCGTGCAGCTCGCCGAGGAGCGCGGGCACCGGGACGGTCAGCACCGGGCAGCCGGCCCGCCGCGCGCAGTAGCCGGACACCGGGCGCCGCAGCCGGCGGCGCAGCGGGCCGCCGCTCCGGCCGAGGACCAGCAGGTCGCCCGGGCGGTCGGCGACGTGGACCAGCGCCGGGCCGGTCTCGCCGCGGATGACCACCGGGCGCAGCGGCACGCCGGGGTCGGCGCCGCCGAAGGCCGCGTCGAGGGCCGCGTGCAGGCGCTGCTCGGCCTTCTCCCGGACGGCGGCGAGCAGCGGCGGGCAGGGCGAGCGCCGGTAGCCGAGCTCCCCGCCGGGCGGCTCCCAGGCCAGGACGGGCAGCAGCTCCGCGCCCCGTTCCCGCGCCTCGGTCACCCCCCGGTGCAGCGCCGCCAGGCTTCCCAGCGACCCGCTGACCCCGACCACCACCCGGGGTGCCACCACCTGGGGTGCCGCGCCGTTCTCGTGCCGCTCGCTGCCGTGCATGGTCCGTCCTCGCTCCGTGGTGTCCCGACGTCTCCCACCCAACCGCCGCCCGGGCCGCCCACCTCCACTCCTTGACGCCTCCCTGACGCGCCGGGCGGCGATCCCGACGCACTCCATACGGGAACCCGCCCCGGGCGCCCGTCGGACCCGGGCACACCTGGCAGGAGACATGAATGGTGCTATCGTCAGTAGCACCATGTTGCTGAAGCTGGACGTCGGGGACACCCGACCGCTGCACGAGCAGGTCGCCGGGGCGATCAGACGGGCCGTCGCCGAGGGCGAGTGCGCCCCCGGGGACAAGCTGCCGCCGGCCCGGGAGCTGTCCCGGGCGCTGGGGGTGAACGCCAACACCGTGCTGCGCGGGCTGCGGACGCTGCGCGACGAGGGGGTGCTGGAGTTCCGCCGGGGCCGGGGCATCACGATCGCGACGGGCGCCGACACCCGATCCGAACTCACCGAACGGGTACGGCAGTTGGTCGCC
Source organism: Kitasatospora sp. Ki12 (assembly GCF_054601375.1). Classification (NCBI taxonomy): domain Bacteria; kingdom Bacillati; phylum Actinomycetota; class Actinomycetes; order Kitasatosporales; family Streptomycetaceae; genus Kitasatospora; species Kitasatospora sp. Ki12. Next base: position 747,982 of record NZ_BAAIHT010000003.1, read on the forward strand.
GACGCGGCCAGGGCCGGCTACAGCAGGAATGATCTCGTGGACATGATCAGGGGGATGTCGTGACGGAGGAAGCACGCGGGAAGGGACGCCCGGCGGGCCGGGGAGCCCGGTGGGGCGCGGCGGCCTGGTCGCTCGGGGTCCTGGCGCTGCTGATCGCGCTGCCGCTGGCGGCGCGCCACCGGCTGCCGGACCCGCTGGCCACCCACTGGGGCGGCCGGGACCCGGACGGCTCGATGTCGCTGACCTGGGCGGCGCTGTTCCCGGCGCTGGTCTGGCTGGTCCTGGTGGCGGTCGCCGCGCTGCTGCAGCGGTACTGCGCCGAGCAGGCGCCCGGTTGCGGGGCGGCGGCACTGGCCTCCGGCGGGGTGCTGCTGACGGGGGCGCAGACCGCCGTCGTGCACGCCAACCTGGACCGCGCCCGGTGGCAGGACGCCGCGCCGATGGGCGTCGAGGTGGTCCTGGTGCTGGCGGCCACGGCCGTCGCCGGGGCGCTGGCCTGGCTGGCGGGCCGGGGCACGGGCCGGGCGGCCGACGGCCGGCCCGAGGAGCACCCGACGGCCGGCACCCCGGCGCTGGACGTGCCGGAGGGGGAACGTTTCGTCTGGCTCTCGCGGGCCGTCAACCCGTGGCTGCAACTGCTCGCCGCCGTGCTCGGCCTGGTGGCGGTGGCCGGTGTGCTGGTGGCGGCGAGCGGCCTGACCGGACTGGACTGGTCGGTCGCGCTGTCCTTCGCGCTCCCCGCCCTGGCCGTCCTCGTCTGCTCCTCGGTGCAGGCCCGGGTGACCGCCCGGGGCCTGACCGTCGGCTTCGGCCCGTTCGGCCGCCCCGCCCGCCGCTGGTCCCCCGAGGAGCTCGTCTCGGCCCGCGCCGAGGTGCGCACCGCCGCCCAGGCGGGCGGCTGGGGCTACCGGGTCAACCGGCTCGGCACCACGGTGATGCTGCGCGGCGGCGAGTGCCTGGTGGTCCGCACCCGCCGCGGCACCGACTTCGCGGTCAGCGTCGACGACGCCGAGCGCGGGGCGGCCCTGCTCAACGCGGTGATCGCACGCGGCGGTCGGCCGACGGGCCGGGCGGCGGACCAGCCGTCGTAGACCGGCCGTCGTAGACCGGCCGTCGTAGACCGGCCGTCGTAGACCGGCCGTCGTAGACCGGCCGCGCCGGGCGGCCGGAGACTTCCCGGGCCACCGGGACAGACCGCCGGTCGGAGGGGATCAGGTCATCGCCGCTGGTCACCGGGGGGATGCCGGGCGGCGGCCCGGGAGCGCAAACCACTCGATTCAGTGGTGCTTCGAACGCCAATGCGGGTACACCAGTTGATGGCCGCTCAGGTGGGGCGGATCCCGTCGACACCGCCCCCTCCTGTCCCTCGCGGCCCGAGAAGTCCGCGGGCGCCGGCGCGCCCGCACCGCATGCAAGGAGGCGTCCGTGACTCACGACTCACGCGCGCAGAACCCACCGGACGTCCGGCGGGGCGTCCAGGACGGACGGACGGTCACGTTCCTGCGCCTCGGCGTCGGGCTGATCGGCATCCTGCTCCCGGTCGTCCTGCCGTTCGGCAACTGGCTGGCCGCCGAGCTGCTGGGGCGCAGCACGGACGGCTTCTGGCCCGGTTCGATGAGCGCCTCGTACTACACCGGCACCCGGAACGTCTTCGTGGGCGCCCTGTGCGCGCTCGGGGTGTTCCTGGTCTGCTACCGCTTCGACCGCCGGGACGACCGCTGGAGCACGGCGGCCGGGTTCTTCGCGGTCGGGGTCGCGCTGTGCCCCGCGTCCCCGGAGGGGGCGTCCGGCCTGCAGCGCACCATCGGGGTGTTTCACCTGGTCTTCGCGAGCCTGCTGTTCGTCATGCTGGCGCTGTTCTGCCTCTACTCCTTCCGCAATCCGCGCTCGACCCAGCCGGCCCGGGTCGGCGCGGCCTACCTGGCGGCCGGGGTGCTGATCCTGGTCGCCCTCGCGCTCTCCATCGCGGCCGGGGCGACGGGCATCGGCGCCGACTGGCGGATACGGCCGCTCTACCTGTGCGAGTGGCTGGCGACGTGGTCCTTCGGTGCGGCCTGGCTCGGCGCCGCGCTCGAACTCGCCGCGCACCGCCGGGCCGGCCCCGACCAGGCCGCCGTACCCCGGCAGCCGGGCGGCGCCCTGGCGGAGCCGGTGCAGCCGGAGGCGCAGGCCTGAGGAGCCCACCCGAGGAGCCAGCCTGAGGGACCGTCATCACGCCCTCCCCGGGGCCCGTTACCATGCGCTCCAGGGACCGCCACCGGGGCGGCCGGTGACGGATCCCCCACGGGAGGGCGAGCATGGCGAACGAGGTCCGGGCTGAACGCGGTCCGAACGAGGACTACCCGTCGGTGGACCTGCGGATGGACGTCCCGCACTCCGCCCGGGTCTACGACTACCTCATCGGCGGCAAGACCAACTTCGAGGCGGACCGCACCGCCGCGCACGCCTCGGTGCGGGCCTGGCCGTCGCTGCCGATCTCGATGCGCACCACCCGCTCCTTCATGCAGCGCTCGGTGCGCCACCTCGCCGAGCGGTACGGCGTGCGGCAGTTCCTGGACATCGGCACCGGCATCCCCACCTCGCCGAACGTGCACGAGATCGCCCAGGCGATCGTGCCCGGGGCCCGGGTCGCGTACGTGGACAACGACCCGATCGTGCTGACCCACGCGCGGGCGCTGATGTCCAGCACGCCCGAGGGCCGTACCTGTTACGTGGACGCCGACTTCCGCGACCCGGAGTCGATCATCACCGACCCCCGGCTGCGCGAAGTGCTCGACCTCTCGCAGCCGGTGGCGCTGTCGCTCATCGCGATCGTCCACTTCGTGCTGGACGAGGACGACCCGCAGGGCATCGTGCGCCGCTTCATGGACGCGCTGGCGCCCGGCAGCTTCCTCGCCCTGACGGTGTTCACCGGCGACACCGACCCGGTGGGCGTGGGCGGTGTCGGCCGGGAGTACAACGCGCGCGGCATCCCGCTGCAGATCCGTGACAAGGCCGAGGCGGAGGCCTTCTTCGACGGCTACGAGCTGCTCGACCCGGGCGTCACGCTGGTCCACCACTGGCACCCGGACGCCGACGCGGCGCCCGTCCGTGACCGGGACATCGCGATGTACGCGGGCGTGGCGATCAAGCGCTGAACCGTTCCCGCCCGCGCAGGCGGCCGCAGCGAGGCGGGCCCCAACCACCCGGCCCCGGTCACCCGGGGACGGTGACCAGGCCCGCCTCGTAGGCCAGGATGACCAGCTGCACCCGGTCCCGGGCGTCGAGCTTGGCGAGCAGCCGGGTCATGTAGGTCTTCACGGTGGCGATGCTGAGCACCAGTTCGGCGGCGATCTCGGTGTTGGACAGCCCGCGGCCGACCAGGGTGAGGATCTCCCGCTCGCGCCCGGTGATCGCGTCCAGCCGCCGCTCGGCCGCCGCGGCCGCACCCGGCGCCGCCGCCCCACCCGACAGCCCCGGCAGTGCCCCCGCCGGCGCCCCGGCGGCCGGCCGCCGACGAAGGCGCCGATCAGCCGCCGGGTGACGCTCGGTGCGATCAGGGCGTCCCCGGCGGCGACCACCCGCACCGCGCCGAGGATGTCGTCCAGCGCCATGTCCTTGACCACGAAGCCGGACGCCCCCGCGTGCAGCGCCGCGTAGACGTGCTCGTCCTCGTCGAAGGTGGTGAGCACCAGCACCCTGGTCGGCCCGCCGGCGGAGGTCACCAGCCGGGTGGCCTCGATGCCGTCCATGCCGGGCATCCGGATGTCCATCACCACGACGTCCGGGCGCAGTTCGGCGGCCAGCCGGACGGCGTCGGCCCCGGTGCCCGCCTCGCCGACCACCTCGACGTCCGTGGTCTCCGTGATGACCATCTCCAGCGCGGCCCGCACCAGCGGTTGGTCGTCGACCAGCACCACCCGGATCATGCGCCCGCCTCCCCCGTCGCCGAGGCCGCGAGTGCGGGCACCGGCAGCGTCGCCGCGACCCGGAACCCGCCGTCGGCGCGCGGCCCCGCGTCGAACTCGCCGTCCAGCAGGGCGACCCGCTCGCGCAGACCGGCCAGCCCGAAGCCGCTGCCCGGCTCGCTGCCGTACCCCCGGCCCCGGTCGGTCACCTCGACGGACAGCTCCCCCGCCGTCCGGTGGTCGACGGAGACCACGCAGGCGGCCGCGGCCGCGTGCCGGACCACGTTGGTGACCGACTCCTGGATGATCCGGAAGGCCGCGAGGTCGACCTCCGGCGGCAACGGCCGCGGGTCACCGTGCCGGCGGACCTCCACCCGCACCCCGGCCGCCGTGGTCACCCCGGCCAGCCGGTCGAGGTCGGCCAGGCTCTGCGGAACGGTGGCCGAGGCCTCGCCGTCGGCCCGGCGCAGCACGACCAGCATCCGGCGCAGCGCGGCCAGGGTGTCCCGTCCGGCGGCCTCGATCTCGCCGAGCGCCTCCTTGGCGCGCTCGGGCCGGCGGTCGATGACCCGGCGGGCGGCGCCGGCCTGCAGCGCGACGACGCCGAGGCCGTGGGCGACGGTGTCGTGCATCTCGCGGGCGATCCGCAGCCGTTCGGCGGTGACCGCCTCTGCGGCCGCCCGGCTGGTCAACGCCTCCGCGTGCTCCCGGTTCTGCCGCACCGAGCGGCCGACCAGCCAGGCGACCAGCGCGAGCAGCGCGGCGCCGTCGGCGGAGCCGATGTGGGTCCCGGTGAAGATGCCGACGGTGTCGCCGCGCACCAGCCCGATGTGCAGCACCAGGAAGCCCATGACCACGGCGAACGCGGCCCGCGAGGTGCGGCGCGACCGGGTGGCGGTGATCAGGCAGAGCGCGGCGTCCACGGCGAGCAGCGCGCCGGGCGGCACCTGGGTGCCGCCGGCCCAGCCGTCGGTCTCGGTCCAGGTGGCGATCAGCAGCAGGACGACCGAGAGCACCGGCAGCCGGCGCACCAGCGCGGCACCCGCGAAGGCGACCACCGTGTCGGCCAGGGTGAACGCCCAGCCGCCGTGCGCGGCGGCGCCGTGGTGCTGTCCGGCGCCGGCGCCGAGGCGGACGGCCGGATAGGCGGCGGCCACGCACCAGGCGAGACCGACCCACACCTCGGGCGGGACGCGCCGGAACGGCGGCGGGGAAGGGGTCGACAACATGGTTCAAGATCGTAACGACAGCCCGGGACGCCGTCATCCAACCGTGGTTGTACGACCGGGGCTGACCTGCGGTGTCGACGTCGGTCCGATGCCCCGCGGTCCACTCCCCCGGCAAAGTGGTGCCCATGATCGAAGTCAACGAGCTGACGAAGCACTACGGCCGCGGCACCACCGTCCGGGCCGCCGTCGACCGCCTCACCTTCACCGTCCGGCCGGGCACCGTCACCGGCTTCCTCGGCCCCAACGGCGCGGGCAAGTCCACCACCCTGCGGATGGTCCTCGGCCTCAACGACCCCACCGCCGGCACCGTCACCGTCGACGGCCGGCCGTTCCGCGGCCGGCCCCGCGGCCTGCGCCACGTCGGCGCGCTGCTGGACGCCGGCGACGTGCACGGCGGGCGCAGCGCCCGGGCCCATCTGCGGGCGCTGGCCCGCAGCAACCGGATCCCGGACGCCCGGGTCGAGGAGGTACTGGCGGAGGTCGGGCTCGCCGAGGCCGCCGGGCGCCGGATCCGCGGCTACTCGCTCGGCATGAAGCAGCGGCTCGGCATCGCCGGCGCCCTGCTCGGCGACCCGCCCGTCCTGCTCTTCGACGAGCCGCTGAACGGGCTGGACCCGGAGGGCGTGCTCTGGGTGCGCGGCCTGTTCCGGCGCCTCGCCGCCGAGGGCCGGACGGTGTTCGTCTCCAGCCACATGATGGCGGAGATGGAGCACACCGCCGACCGGCTGGTCGTGATCGGACGCGGCCGGCTGATCGCCGACGAGAGCCTGGCCGAGTTCGCCGCCCGCGCGGGCCGCGCCACCGTCACCGTGCGGACCGCCGAACCCGACCGGCTGGCCGCCGTGCTGACGGCCGCAGGCGCCACCGTACGGCCGGGCCCGGAGGCCGCCCTCGCGGGGGCCGGCCCGGACGACACGCTCACGGTCACCGGCCTGGACGACCGCCGGATCGGCGAACTCGCGCTGGAGAACGGCCTGTTGCTCTACGCCCTGACCACCCGCGGCGCCTCCCTGGAGGAGGCGTTCATGACCCTGACCGCCGACAGCGTCGAATACCTCGCCGGAGAGCCCCGATGAACACCCTGATGACCGCCGGGACCGCAACCACCGATTCCCGCGTCCGCCGCACCGGACCGCGTGCCCTCGACACCGAACCCCGCGCCCGCTTCACCGACCTGCTCGCCGCCGAGTGGCTCAAGTTCCGCTCGCTGCGCTCGATCCCCTGGGTGCTCGGCCTCAGCGCGCTGGCCGTCATCGCCGCCGGCCTCAAGTCCGCCCTGTACACCCGCGACCACTACACGCCCGGCGACGGCGATCCGGTGGTCATGGCACAGCTGGCGCTCAACGACGCCTTCAACATGGCAGCCGCCGACATCCTGCTGCTCGTCGCCGGCGGCCTCGGCGCCATCGTCATCGCCGGCGAGTACGCGACCGGACTGATCCGCACGACGCTGGCGGCCGTGCCGGACCGCCGGGCCGTCCTGCTGGCCAAGGCCTGCGTGCTGGCCGCCGCGATGCTCGGCTACGGCCTGCTCACCGTCGGCGTCTCCTTCGGCCTCACCCAGGCGATCCTGTCCGACGTCGGCATCGGCCAGTCCCTCAGCGACCCCGCCGCCTTCCGGTACGTCGCGGCGGCCGTACTGTTCGGCCCGGTCTGCGCGCTGATCGGGCTCGGACTCGGCACCCTGATCCGGCACAGCGCGGGCGCCGTCGTCGGTACGGTCGTGGTGCTGTTCTTCCTCCCGTCGCTCCTCACCGAGCGCTACCGCTGGACCGCCGACCTGCTGCACGCCCTGCCGCTGCCCGCCTTTCAACGCCTGGCCCGGACCACCCTGGCGGGCATGCGCCCGACCGAGTACCCGGCGACCGTCACCGGCTCCTGGATCACCTTCGCGGCCTGGGCCCTCGGCTCGGTGGCGGTCGCGACGCTGGTCATCCACCGCCGGGACCACTGAGGGCCGGTGGCAGCCGACACGCCCGGCGGGCACTCAGAACGCCGCGACGCGCCCCGGCGCCCGCTCCGCCCGGCTGAGCGCCCGCACCACGTCCACCCACCCGTGCCGGCGGACGGCCGGCCGGGCCGGCAGGCCCACCACGAAGTCGGCTGCCTCCGGCGGGAGTTCGGGGGTCGGAACGCCGACGCTGACCGCCAGGCCGCCGCCACCTCGGGGCGGCACAGCAACCGCTCGGCGGCCCCGGCCGCCGCGAGGAAACCCACCCGGACACCCGTCACGATCCGCCTCCTACCTCAGCCGTCCAGCCCGGAAGCCGGTCCACAGGCGGGAGTTCGAAGACGGGCCCCAGGGCCGCTCGAAGGCCCGCCCTACGCACGCCGTCCCACCCAGTCGTCGGTCACCGCCACCAGCAGCGCCACCAGGACCAGGCCCGCCGCGACCGTCACGCCCAGTTGGAAGGCCGTCGCCCAGTCCGGGTGGCGGCCGCGGGCGTGCGCGAAGAACACCGAGCCGACGACCGCGATGCCGACCGCCGAGCCGACCCGCTGCGCGGTCTGCAGGACGCCGCCCGCGCTGCCCGCCCGGGCGACCGGCACCCGCTGGAGGGTCAGCGTCTGGTTCGGGGCGATCACCAGCCCGCTGCCGACCCCGGCGACCAGCAGCGGCAGCGCGGTCGTCCAGCCCACCCGCGGCCCGGACCACAGCTGCACCGCGAGCGCCGCGGCCAGCAGGCCGCCCAGCACCAGCAGCAGCCCGGCCACCACCAGCCGTCGCCCGAGCCGGCTCACCAGCCGGCCGCCCACCGCCGCGGCCACCCCCGAGCCGACCGCGAACGGGGTGATCGCCAGGCCCGCCGTCAGCGCCGAGTAGTGCAGGCCCGCCTGGAGGTACAGCGTGAAGATGAAGAAGATCGCGGTGAACCCGGCGAAGTACACCAGCGACAGCAGCACCCCGGCCGCGTACGGGCGCACCCTGAACAGCGCCATGCTCACCAGCGGTTCGTGCCGCCGCCCGTAGGCCGCCTCCCAGCCGACGAAGGCGGCCAGCAGCACCGCCGCCACCGGCAGCAGCAGCCAGCGGGACGCGCTGTGCCACTGCTGCTCCTGGACGAACGGCAGCAGCAGGGAGACCGTGCCGGCGCCGAGCAGCACCACCCCGACCGGGTCGAAGTCCCGGTGCCCGGCCCGCTCGGTGGCGGGCGGGGGCGGCGGGAGCAGCCGGTAGGCGACCGGCAGGGCGGCGACGCCGATCGGCAGGTTGACCAGGAACACCCAGCGCCAGCCGTCCTGCGGGCCGAACAGGTGGATCAGCAGGCCGCCGAGCAGCGGTCCGACGGCGGTGGACAGCCCGATGGTGGCTCCGAGCGCGCCGAAGGCCCGGCCGCGCTCGGCACCCTGGAAGAGGGTCTGGATGAAGCCGGACACCTGCGGCACCAGCACGCCGCCCGCCGCGCCCTGGAACAGCCGGGCCAGCACCAGCCACTCCTGGTTGCGTGCCGCGCCGGCCAGCGCGCTGGCCGCGGTGAACAGGGCGAGCCCGGTCAGGAAGACGGCCCGCCGGCTGCGCGCGTCACCGAGCCGCCCGGCCGGGACGAGCACCAGGCCGAAGGCCAGCGCGTAGCCGCTGAGCACCCACTGCAGGCCGCTCTCCGACATGTGCAGCCCGGCCCGGACGGTCGGCAGGGCGACGTTGACGATGCTGACGTCCAGCAAGGTCATGAACCCGGCCACCAGGCAGACCGCGAGCGCCTGCCACCGCCGCGCGGCGGCCCGCCCGCCCGCGGCGGTGGCGCCGGGCGGGCCCGGCGGGCCGGGCGGGCCTGGCTGCGCGGTGCTGCGCGGGGGACGGGCGGTCATCGGAGCCTCTTCCCGGAGTCCGGGGCGGCCTGCTGCCCGGCCGATCGTCGGCCGGCTCCGCTCGGCTCATCGTCGCCCGCGCCACCGGGCGCCGCCACCCGGGCCTTAACCGGCCAAGGCCCTGACCACGGCACCGCACAAGGCCCCGCGCCCGGCCCCGTACGGTCTCCCGGCGCGCCCTCACCCGATCAGCCGAACCGGATCGCGATCGGCGCCCGCACGCCAGAGGCTGACGGCATGACCGTCGCCACCGAGAACCCGCCGTCCGCCCCACCGGTGCTGGACGTCCGGCAGCGGAACGTCGTCTTCGGCACGATCGTGCTCGGCATGCTGCTGGCCGCCCTCGACCAGACCATCGTCGGCACCGCGCTGCCCACCATCGTCGCGGACCTCGGCGGGGCCGCGCACATGTCCTGGGTGGTGACCTCCTACCTGCTGGCCGAGACGGTGGCCACCGTGCTGGCCGGCAAGTTCGGCGACCTGTACGGGCGCAAGCTGGTGTTCCAGGTGTCGGCGATCGTCTTCGTCGGCGGCTCGTTCCTGTGCGGCCTGTCCACCAACATGACGCTGCTGATCGCCTGGCGGGCGGTGCAGGGCATCGGCGCGGGCGGTCTGATGGTCACCGCGATGGCGCTGATCGCGGACGTCATCCCGCTGCGCGAGCGCGGCAAGTACCAGGGCGCGATCGGCGCGGTGTTCGGCGTGGCCACGGTGATCGGGCCGCTGCTGGGCGGGCTGTTCACCGACCACCTGTCCTGGCGCTGGGCGTTCTACGTCAACGTGCCGATCGCGGTCGTGGTGGTGATCGCGGCCGCCCGGACCATCCCCTCGGTGCGCTCGGCGGCCCGGCCGGTGGTCGACTACCTGGGCATCGCCCTGGTCTCGGTCGGCGCCGGCGCGCTGATCCTGGCGACCAGTTGGGGCGGCAACCAGTACGCCTGGGGCTCCGGGGTGATCATCGCCCTGTTCGTCGGCGGCGCGCTGGCGCTCGGCCTGTTCTGCTGGGCGGAGACCCGGGCGGTCGAACCGATGCTGCCGATGCGGCTGTTCCGCAACCCGGTGTTCACGGTCTGCTCGGTGCTCAGCTTCATCGTCGGCTTCGCGATGCTCGGCGCGCTGACCTTCCTGCCGACCTTCCTGCAGTACGTGGACGGCGACTCGGCGACGGTCTCCGGCGTCCGCATGCTGCCGATGGTGATCGGTCTGCTGATCGCCTCGGTCGGCAGCGGCAACGTGGTCAGCAAGACCGGGAAGTACCGGATGTTCCCGATCGCCGGCACGGCGGTGATGGCCCTCGGCCTCTACCTGCTCTCCCGGCTCGAACCCGGCACCGGCACCGCACTGGCCTCGTTCTACATGTTCGTGCTCGGCGTCGGCATCGGGCTGAGCATGCAGGTGCTCACCATCGCCGTCCAGAACACCGTCGACTACGCGGACCTCGGCACCGCCACCTCCGGGGTGACCTTCTTCCGCACCATCGGCAGCTCCTTCGGCACCGCCGTGTTCGGCACCATCTACGCCAACAGCCTCAAGACCGAACTCGGCAAGGGCGTCGCCACCGCCGCCCGGCTCACCGGCGCCGACCCGGCCGTGCTCGCCCGCGCCGCCGAGAGCCCGCAGGGGCTGCACCGCCTGCCCGTCGAGCAGGCCGCGCCGATCGTACGGGCGTACTCCGACGCCCTGCACACCGTGTACCTGTGGACGATCCCGGTGGCGGCGGTCGGCTTCGTGGTCGCGCTCTTCCTCAAGCAGGTCCAGCTGCGCGACACCGCCCGGGCGGGCTCGACCGACATGGGCGAGGGCTTCGCCCAGCCGACCACCGGCGACTCCGACCCGCACCTGGAGTACGCGGTCTGCACGATCGTGCGCGGCGTGGACCTCGACACCGTCCGGACGATCGTCTCCGGCGCCGACACCCGGGTCGACCTCGCCGGGGCCTGGGCGCTGATGGAGGTCGCCCAGCACACCAAGGCCGTCGGCCACGCCGACCTCGACCTCATCGCCGCCCGCAAGCGGGTCCCGCCCGAGGTGCTGGAGCCGGTCTTCGACCGGATGGCCGCCGAGGGCTACCTGGTCCGCGACGGCGACCGCCTCGTCCACACCGAGGCCGGCACCCGCGAGGTCCAGGCCCTCGGCCGCGCCTGGTCCGGCTGGCTCAACGCCCGCCTCGACGCCGACGCCGGCCGCCCCCGCAGCCCCCAACTGCGCACCGCCGCCGACGCCATCGCCTGGCGCCTCCTGGTCGAGGACCTCGCCAACGGCCTCCCGGCCCACGCCCGCCCGAAGGACACCGCCCGGGTCTAGGTCCTACACCTCGGCGGCGGACTCGTGCGCCCATGACCGTGAGACGGGAGTGATGACTCCCTCGATGATCTCGTGACGTGCCGTACTCACCGGGTCTCGTTTCCTTCCGTGCGTCATCGGGTCACAGGTGGCGTCAGCCGGTCAGCCAGGGGGCCTCGGGGAGTTTGGCGGTGCCGTCGTGGCCGGTGAAGTCCGCCGTGGTCGGTGTGCCGAGGCCCGGCATGCGCATCGTGACCCGGCGCAGTGCGCCGTCGCCGTCGACCCAGTACGTCAGTGGTGACCGTTCGCCGTCGGGTGCGGAGCCCTGGGCGCGCGGGCCGGCGAAGCGGTCGTAGCCGCGGCCGTCGATCCGGTCGCGGCCCAGCCAGCGGGCGCCGGACTGGGCGAGCAGCAGCGGGTTGTCGGGGCGGTCGGCGCCGAGTTGGACGATCAGGCTGAGCCCGGCGTCCAGGGGGTCGGCCGTGTAGGAGCGCGGTGACCAGGCCTGCCGGGGCACGTGTTCGGCCTGCTGCCAGGCCGGGCCGTCGACGCCGGCCGGCTCGGGGGCCAGTCCGAGGCCGCCGGTGTCCCAGACGACCAGCCCGTGGTCCAGCGGGCCGCTCGCCCCGGTGGTGCGGTAGCGGCCCACGCCCCGGTGGGTGCGGTAGTCCACGACGCCCTCGACCCGGATGCTCACTCCCCCGCCCTCGGTGGCGGTGAGGGTCACGCCGACCGGGGCGGCCTGGTAGAGGTTGAGCCGTGACACGGCCAGCCGGGAGGCCTCGTCCGTGGTCACCGGCCGTTCGCCGGTCTCGTCGGAGACCGCCCGGTAGACGGCGAGGCCGCCGACCGCGGTGCCGCACACCGCGATCGCGACCAGGGTCCGGAGGAGGCGGCGGCGACGCGGCCTGCGGGGGTCGGGGTCGGTCTGCGCCTTCCGGGCCATGCGGGGTGCCTTCTCTCGTCGGTTCTCGTCGATGGGTCGGAACGGCGGGCCGGTCACAGCAGTCGGGCGGGCCCGGGGACCGGTGGTCCCGCGAACCCGCCCGTTGCGCCTGACGGGTGCTAGCCCTGTCGGACGGTCCTGCGCCTACGGACCAGCAGCACCAGTGCCGCTCCGAGGGTGATCAGTGCCGCCGCACCGGCCACGGCGAACGGGATCGCCGCGCCCGCACCGGTGTTCGGCAGGTGCCCGGGGCCGGGCGCCGGCGGGGCCGGCTGGTCCGGCGGTGCCGGGACCGGCGTCGACGTGGTCGGCGGCGGTGTCGGCGTGGGCGTGGGTGTCGGGGTGGGTGTCGGGGTGGGTGTCGGCGTCGGCGTCGGGATCAGGCGGTTGACCGCCGTCACCGAGACCCCGTCGTCGAGGTTTCCGGAGTTCAGCACCAGCGGGCCGAACACCGTGACCTCCGGCGCCGCGTACCCGTCCGGCGGGCTCAGCTCCTGCCAGTAGTACGTGCCCGGCACGCCCTTGCCCTGGCAGACCCCGTCGGCCGGTGTGGTGCACGGCTCGCCGACCTTGGTGTCGGGCTTGTCGCCGGTCGGCTGCAGCCCGTCGGTGCCGTTCGTCTCGTGCCACAGCTGGAACTTGGCGCCCGCCAGCGGCTTGCCGTCCTGGTCGTTCTTCACCAGGCGCAGCGTGCCTTCCTGTTGCCGGAAGCCGAAGTCGTAGGTGTGGTCGTTCTGGCCCGGTCCGCCGGTGGTCAGTGCCCGTTCCGGGTACTTCCCGCCGGTGGGGACGATTCCCTTGGAGTCGATGAAGTGGTTGTCGCCGACGTCGTGTTCGGTCGGCACCCACTGGAACAGCGGGCCGTCCTTGGCGTAGTCGGCCGGGTTGTCCAGCTTGATGGTGTACTTGGTCTTCGGCTTGAGGCCTCCGTCGACGTTGCTGTCGTCGAAGTAGTACTCGCCCCGCGCCGTCGTCTTCGTCGTGCCGACGAGCTTCCCCGACTCGTCGTACAGGTGCACGGTGGCACCGGGTACCGGTCGCTGGCCGGGCAGTTGGAGGCCGCTGCGCTCGGGGTCGTACCAGACCCGGTTGCCGATCTGCAGCGGTGCCTGGTCGCAGAGCACCTCGAGGTCGCCCATCGCGGCGCCCTTGCCGAACGGCGGCAGCGGGCCGACCGGGTTGAGGCGCAGGCCGCCGTCGGCCTTGCCGTCGCGCTTGTCGAAGCCGGGGCCGTAGCCGAAGGCCATGCCGTTGGTGTCGTAGCCCGAGGTCGCGATGGAGCTCTCGACCTTGGAGAACGCCATTCCGGCGTTCAGGGCGTTGTTGTGGCCGATGCGGTTGTTGTCGAAGAACCGGGTGCCCCGGGTGGTGGCCCCGCAGCCGTTGTTGGTGTCCAGCACGTAGGCGCCGTTCACCAGGCAGGCCTTGTTCAGGTCGCCGCCGGGCAGGACCTTGGCCATCGTGCCCGCGGTCGGCCCGGCGGCCGACTGGTCGCCGAAGCGGTCGCGGAAGGCGATCAGCATCGTGCCGTCGGTCTCGATGGCGATCTCGGCCACCGCCGGTTCGGGGTTGGCCATGTAGTCGGTGCCGCAGGACCGGCCGTTCTGCGTGGCCGGGAAGTCGTCCTGCCAGGGGAACCAGCCGGCGCCGGGGCAGGCGGTGCCGACCGTGTTGCCGCGCGGGTAGTCGAGCGGCTGGTTCAGCACGGCCGGCTTGAACTCTCCGGTGGCCGGGTCGAAGGGCAGCACCACGGCCCGCAGGTCCGAGGTCTTGCCGGTCGACTCGCCGGAGCAGACGCCGCCGAGGTAGCCGGTGCCGTCCTGCAGGCCGAGGCCGTACGGACGCCAGTCCCCGGCCGCCGGGCAGCCCGGGTCGGGGATCGGGTACGCGGCCTTCGGCTGCGCCGCCGTCGCCGCGGTGGCGTCGTAGCGGTAGATCTTGCGGTCGTGGAGGTTGACGACGAAGAGGTCCTTGCCGTCCTCGCCGACCTTGATGGCGCCGAGGCTCTCCTTGCCCACCGCGGGCAGGAACGCGTCGTCGTTGCCGGCGCTGTGCGGCGTGGTGCCGGCGTCCGGGACGGTGGCGAAGAGGGTGGTCTTCTTCGTCGCCGGGTCGGTCACGTAGATCGCCCCCGGGCCGCCGGGCCCGTACGCCGTGGTGCGCTTGGCCGAGGCCGCGGAGAAGAGCCGCTTGTCGGTCCTGTTCCAGGCGACGCCGTAGATGTTGCCGGTCTGTTCGGCGGTGGCCAGGTCGGTCACCGTCGCGTCGGTCCCGGCCACGCCCCGGGCGCTGTACGGGAAGGAGACCAGCGTGTGCGCCGATTCGCCTTCCCTGGGGGCGGGTTGACAGGTCGACACCAGCGGCGCGTTCTTCTGGCAGTAGTCACCGGGGTTCCACAGGCCCGTGGTGAGTTCCACCTTCTTGCCGCCGGCGAGGTCGACGAACTCCTCGTTGCTGCTGAGCTGGTTCGGTGCGCCGGTCAGTCCCTGGCGGGAGGCGAAGGCCGGGAACAGCACACCCGGCTTCGGATTCACCACCTGAACCCGGTACTTGCCGCCGGCGGCCTTGCTCGCGGCCGGGGCCAGCGTGACCGTGCCGTCGGCCGCCGTGGTGCCCTCGATGCCGACTCCGGCGTCGTCGGTGAGCGTCACCTTCACGCCCGCCATTCCCGGTTCCAGCACGGGGGTCCACGTCCCGCTGGTGTCCACGGCCCGGATCACCCGGACCGTCACCGTGCCGTCGCCGGTCTGCGGAAACGCCGACGGGGCCGCGGCCAACGAGCAGGCGCCGATCGCGACGGCGAGCGCCACCGCGCCGCCCGCGGTGCGACGGCCGTACCGGTCGGGTCGCCGTCGGTCCGGGCCGCGCGCGGCACCGGCTGTTCGTTCACTTGTCGTCGTCATCCCTGCTCTCATCGTTACGTTGGGCATGGTCCGGTGGGGGCCTGCCGCCCGACCTCGTGAGGGAGTTCGCGAGAGTGGCGGAAAGCCGCCATCGTTAACGGGAGCTTAAAACGGCCTCGCGGAAGTTCGCAGGAAAACAAGGAACTTTGACGTGGCGTCAGACGTTTCGAGGGCCGTCGCACTATCGCGCTCCCCGCCCGGCTCCGGGCCGCCGACCTGCGCGAATCCGATCGCCCGCGCCACTCGCCGCCCCCGGGCTCCGCATGAACCTGCCGACGGTCGACACACTTCCCGCCGGAACTGCGCACAATCTACCCCAACTCACCGACCCCACCGACCACTTCCGTACCGGTACGACCGCTCCTGGTACGGCCGAAACCGGCTCTGGCACGATGGCCCGATGCGCATACTGGTCATGGGCGGTACCAAGTTCGTCGGACTCCACTTCGCCGAAGCGGCCCTCGCCGCCGGTCACGAGGTCACCGTGCTGCACCGGGGAAAGTCCGGTGCCGGGCTGCTCCCCGAGGCCACCCACCTGATCGCCGACCGCGACGGCGACCTGTCCGTCCTGCGCGGCCGCCGCTGGGACGCCACCGTCGACGTCAGCGCCTACTTCCCGCGCCAGGTACGGGACTTGGCCGCCGCGCTCGACCCGGGCGCCGCCGGTCGCTACCTCCTGGTCTCCTCCATGGCGGTGTACGACACCCCGGCCGCCCCGGGCTTCACCGAGGACTCCCCACTGCGGCCCGCCGACGGCCCGGAGGCCGACACGCTCACCGGCCGGACCTACGGCGTCCTCAAGGTCCAGTGCGAGCGCGCCGCCCGGCAGGCCTTCGGCCCCGGCACGCTGCTGGTGCGCCCGACGTACGTGATCGGCCCGCACGACTACACCCGCCGGTTCGACTACTGGGTGCGGCGCCTGGCCGCCGGCGGCGAGGTCCTGGCCCCGGGGCGGCCCGACGCCCCGATCCAGGTGGTCGACGCCCGCGACCTCGCCGCCTGGATGCTCGCCCTGCTGGCCGGAAACGCCTCCGGCGCCTACCACGCCGCCACCGCCCCACCGTTCGGCATGGGCGACCTCCTCGACGCCGTCGCCGCCGCGGTCGCCCCGGCCGGGACCACCGTCACCTGGGTGGCCGAGGACTTCCTGCGCGCGGCCGGCGTCCCGGAGCGCGCGCTGCCGCTGTGGCCCACCGACCCCCGGACCCGGGCCACCAGCACCGGCGACCCGGCCGCCGCCCTCGCCACCGGACTCGCGCTCCGCCCGGTGGCCGACACCGCCCGGGACATCGGCGCGTTCGAGCCACTGCCGGAGACGCTGACCCCCGGACGGGAGGCGGAGCTCCTGGCCGCCTGGCACCGGCGGTAGCCGCTCCCGCGCCGGGCGGCCGCGCCCGCCTTCTGCCGCGCCCACCGGAGCCGAGCCCCGCTCCCCCGAACCGCTGTGCGCCACCGGCCCCACAGCGCCTCGCCGGCCCCGGCCCGGACATCTCCCGGGCCGGGGCCTTCGGGTCCGTCCTCGAACCCCCGTCGTGCGCTCGGAAGGCGGGCGGGGGTTCGCAGACGGGCCCGAGGTCCTGTCCGCTCGCCCTCAGCCCGCCAGCGGCGGGTTGAGGCGGGCGAAGGCCTCCTGGCGGCGGTACGGGAAGTACGGGTAGGGGGCCGTGCGGGTGCTGGCGGCGTCGAGGCGGGCAACCTGGTCGTCGGTCAGCGACCAGCCGACCGCGCCGAGGTTCTGGCGCAGTTGCTCCTCGTTGCGGGCGCCGATGATGACCGAGGAGACGGTCGGGCGGCGCAGCAGCCAGTTGATGGCGATCTGCGGAACCGTGCGGCCGGTCTCGGCGGCGATCCCGTCCAGCACGTCGACCACCCGGTAGAGCAGCTCCTCCTCGACCGGCGGGCCGTAGTCGGCGGTGTCGTGCAGCCGGCTGCCGGCCGGGAGGGGCTGCCCGCGCCGGATCCGGCCGGTGAGGCGGCCCCAGCCGAGCGGGCTCCAGACCAGGGCGCCCACGCCCTCCTCCTCGGCGAGCGGCATCAGCTCCCACTCGTAGTCGCGCCCGACGAGGGAGTAGTAGACCTGGTGCGCGGCGTAGCGGGGGCGGCCGTGGCGGTCGGCGAGGGCGAGGGACTTCATCAGCTGCCAGCCGGAGAAGTTGGAGACGCCGGTGTAGCGGATCTTGCCGGCCCGGACCAGGTCCTCCAGGGTGGCGAGCACCTCCTCGATCGGGGTGCCCGCGTCGTAGGCGTGCAGCTGGAAGAGGTCCAGGTAGTCCGTGCCGAGGCGGCGCAGCGCGTCGTCCACGGACCGGGTGAGGCGGGCGCGGGAGGTGCCGGCGTCCTGGGGGCCGTCGCCGGTGGGCAGACCGGCCTTGGTGGAGATGAGCACCTGGTCGCGGCGGCCGCGGACGGCCTGGCCGAGCACCTCCTCGGAGGCGCCGTCGGAGTACACGTCGGCGGTGTCGAAGAGGGTGACGCCGGCGTCGACGGCGATGTCGAGCAGGCGGCGGGCCTCCTGGACGTCGGTGGTGCCCCAGGCCCCGAACAGCGGGCCGCGGCCGCCGAAGGTGCCGGTGCCGAGGCTGAGCGCGGGGACCTTGAGTCCGGACGTGCCGAGGCGGCGGTATTCCATGTCGGTACTGGCGGTGCTGGCGGTGCTGGCGGTGCCCATGACTGTTCTCCCCTCGAAGCCCCTAATGGGACTCCTGTTCCGTTAGGATGGGATCGAAGCTAGCAGACTCCCTCGACCTAATGGAACAGGAATCCCGTTAATGACCACCGATCCCGCCGACCCCTCCACCCCCGGCACCGTCCGCCCCGGCGGCCGGACCGCCCGGGTGCGTGCCGCCGTCCTGCGGGCCGCCGAGGACGCCCTGGTCGAGCACGGCTTCAGCGGCCTCGACCTCGGTGACATCGCCCAGCGGGCCGAGGTCGGCCGCACCACCGTCTACCGCCGCTGGGGCAGCACCACCGCCCTGGTCGCCGACCTGCTCACGGACATGGCGGAGCAGTCCCTGCCGCGCACGCACAGCGGCTCCCTCGCCGAGGACCTGCGGGCCAACGCCCGGCTCGTCCAGCGCACCCTGGCCGACCCCCGACAGGGCGCGCTGTTCCGCGCGGTCATCGTCGCGGCGCACTGCGACGCGGACACCGCCGAGGCGCTGCGGCACTTCTACCGGCGCCGGGTGGCGGAGTGGGCGCCGTGCGTCACCGAGGCCGTCGAACGCGGCGAACTCCCCCCGGACACCGACGCGTCGGAGGTCGTCCGGGCGGTCTCGGCGCCGCTCTACTACCGGATGCTGACCACCGCCGAACCGCTGGACGAAGCCGCCGCCGACCGCGCCGCGGCCGCCGCCGAGGCCGCCGCGCGCGCCGGGGCGTACCGGAGCGGCCGGGCCTGAACACGCGAACGGCCGCACAACGGCGGTGCGTTGTGCGGCCGCGGGAGGCGGGACGCGCAGAGCGGTGCTCAGCTCTCGTCGGACTCCTCGGGCTCCTCGTACTCCTCCCGCAGGTTCTCGACCACGCCGTGCCAGAGGTCCGACTCGTCCGGCCCCTGCCTCAACTCCTCCAGCAGCGCGACGAATTCGTCCAGCGCCGCCTTCGCGTCCCCGCCGGTGATCCGCTCCTCGAAGCGGGTCAGCAGCGCCAGCGCGCCGATCAGCGCGGGCAGCGAGTCGGCCGCCCAGCCGCCCTCGCCGCTCCCGTGGTCCCAGCCGTCCGGGTTGTAGATCCGCACGGCCCCGGATCCGGCGTCGACCATCAGGTGCAGCACGCCGACCGTCCCGACGCAGTACCCCCAGGCGGCCGGCGGGGTGTCGTCGTCCGGGGTGCGGTTGCCGAACAGCTCGTCGAGGTCCGCCTCCCACATCCCGCGCCCGGGCAGGCCGGTCGAGTCGTAGTCGAGGAGGTCGAGCCCGACGGCCGGGACGCCGACCCCGGCCAGGAAGGCCCGGGCGCCGGGCGACTCCAGGCGTTCGGGCAGCGCCTCGGGCCGCCAGAGCGCGCCCGGGCCGAAGCAGGACTCCAGCCAGGCCGCGTCGGGGTTGCGGGCGGCGGCGAGCAGCTCGGCGGTGGGCGTGGTCATCGGTGCGTCTCCCCCGGTCGGAACGGTGTACCGGCGCCATTCAAGCGCACGCCACCGACGGCGAGGGCCGCCGGGGGCGCACCCCCGACGGCCCGTCCGCGTCCGCGGTACGACGGCTCAGCGGCCGTCCTACTCGTAGTAGTTGTTGACGATCACCTCGGGGTCGTCGTCGAAGGCCTCGTTGAGCAGCGCGCCGCCGACCAGGCCCGCCGCGCCCGCGCCGATCAGCGCACCGGCGCCGAAGCGCCGGCCGCCGCCCTGACCCTGCTGGTCGGGCGCCTGCGGGTAACCCTGCTGCGGATAGCCCTGCTGGGGGTAACCCTGCTGCGGGTACCCGGGTTGCTGGACGGGCTGCGGGTAGCCCTGGTGCGGGGTGTAGAACGGCGGGACGGTGGTCTGCACCCGCTGGGCGCAGGCGACGCAGGTCTCGATCTGGCGCGGCACGCCCCACTGCGGCGACCAGAGCACGGCCGTCGTGCCGGCGCCGTGCGAGGGGTCGAAGAAACACGTCACGGGGGAACTCCCTGTCAGAGGCTGGGTCTGCGGTACGGCGGGCACGGCGGCGGGCACCACCGGCGCGGGCGGCGCGGAGGGCAGCGCGGGCTTCACGGGAGCCGGAGCCGATGCCGCAGCCGGAGCCGGCTGCAGGACGTCCACCCCGAAGTCCGCGGCGATGCCCGCGAGCCCCGCGGCGTACCCCTGCCCGACCGCCCGGAACTTCCAGTCCGCGCCGTGCCGGTACAGCTCGCCGAACACCATCGCCGTCTCGCTGCCCGCCTCCGGCGCCACGTCGTAGCGGGCCACCTCGGTGCCGCCGTCCGGGTCGGTGATCCGGACGTACGCGCTGCGGACCTGCCCGAAGCTCTGGCGCCGCTGCGCCGCGTCGTAGATCGCCACCGCGAAGACGATCTTCTCCACACCGGCGGAGACCTCCGCGAGCCGGACCTCGATCTGCTCGCGGTCGGCGCCGCCGCCGGAGCCGCCCTGGTGGCGGACCGAGCCGTCCGGGCTGCGCAGGTTGTTGAAGAAGACGAAGTTCTGGTCCGAGCCGACCTTCCCGTCCGCCCCGCAGAGCAGCGCGCTGGCGTCCAGGTCGTACCCGGCCCCGGCCGTCCAGCCGAGACCGACCCGGATCACCGCCAGCCCGGGGGCCTGCTTGCCCAGGGAGACGTTGCCGCCCTTCGTCAGGGCCACACTCATGGGACTTCCTCCACCGTACGAGTACCGCTGTTCGAGTACGACAACGCTGTAGAACTCGTGCCGGTTCCCGGCCCCGCCGTCAAGGTCGCGTCAGTGCCCGGCAGGTCGCGGACCGGTGCCCCGGATCAGTACCGGACGGGGAGTTCCAGCAGGCCGCGGGCGCGCAGGGTGGGGCGGTGGCGCAGCCGCTCGACCGGGACGTCGAGGGCGAGGCGGGGGAAGCGGCGCAGCAGGGCGGTCAGCGCGACGGCGGTCTCCATCCGGGCCAGCGGCGCGCCGAGGCAGTAGTGGATGCCGTGGCCGAGGGCGAGGTGGCCGTTCTCCCGGCGGCGCAGGTCGAGCCGGTCGGGGTCGGCGAACTGCTCGGGGTCGCGGTTGGCGGAGCCGAGGGCGAGCAGCACGGTCTCCCCGGCCGGGACGGTGACGCCGCCGATGGTGACGGGCTCGCGCGCGAAGCGGCGGATGGCCAGCGGGGCGGGGCCGTCGAAGCGGGCGAACTCCTCGACGGCGCCGTCGATCAGCTCCGGTTCGGCGCGCAGGGCGGCGAGCTGCTCGGGGTGGGTGAGCAGGGCGAGGACGGCGTTGGCGATGAGGTGGACGGTGTTCTCGTAGCCGGCGAAGAGGATGAGGAAGGCGAGCGAGGTCAGCTCGTCCTCGCTGAGCCGGTCACCGCCCTCCCCCTCCCGAACGTCCCGGACCTCGGGCTCGCCCTCTCCCCGCTCGTCCCGGACGGCGATCAGGTCGGAGAGCAGGTCGTCGCCGGGCGCGGTGCGCTTGCGCTCGATCAGCCCGGTGAAGAAGCCGAGCATCGCCTTGACCGCGGCGCGGGCCGCCTCCGGGCGGTCGGGGTCGGGGGTGATCAGGCTGTCGGTCCAGGCGCGGAAGTCGTGCCGGTCGTCCTCGGGGACGCCGAGCAGGTCGCAGATGACGGTGATCGGCAGCGGCGCGGCGTACGCGGCGAGCAGGTCGGCGCGGCCGGCCGGGGCCATGGAGTCGAGCAGCTGCTCGGCGACCTTCTCGACCGGGGCGCGCAGGGCGGCGATCCGGCGCGGGGTGAAGGCCCGGGAGACCAGGCGGCGGATCCGGGTGTGGTCGGGCGGGTCCATGTTGAGCAGGTTGGCGTCCAGCGCGGGCGGCAGCGCGAAGCCGCGGTAGTTGCCGGGGGCGGCGTGGGCCTTGTCGAGGGCGAGCCGCGGGTCGGCGAGGGCCTGGCGCACGTCGGGGTAGCGGGTCACCAGCCAGAACGGCAGGCCGTCCGGGCCGACGAGCCGGTGGACGGGCGCGTCGGCGCGCAGCCGGGTGTAGCCGCCGTACGGGTCGGCCACCAGGGACGTCAGGGAGAGCTCGGGCGCTGTCACCCGCTCAGCGTACGGGCACCGGCTCGGCGTACGGGCCGCGCGACGGCGCTCTGGCGGGGCGTCAGGTCCGGACCTATTGTCAGGTGACATGACACTTATACGCCGTACCGCCGGCCTGGCCGCCGCCCTGACCGGAACGCTCGTCGCGCTGCTGGCCCCGGCCGCCGCCCAGGCCGCCCCGGCCGGCTGCCGCACCGCCGTCACGGCGGCCCCGGACGCCGAGCAGGCCCGCCTCCAGGACACCCGCACGGCCGCCTTCACCGAGCGGTCCGGCCTGGACGACCTGCTCCGCGGCTTCCCCGCCGCCCTCTGCTCCGCCCGCACCCCCCACCGCGCCGAGCGGGTGGTGGACGCCTGGGGCCGGGCGCTGTGGCAGGCCGGCGTCGACCGCGCCCAGGGCCGGCGCCCCGGCGGCGAACTGCCCGCCCTCGACGACCGCCCGCTGTACTGGACCAGGCTCGCCATGACCGTCCAACTGGACGGCTGGCAGCCCGGGTTCACCGTCGACCGGGCCGGGCTGCGGGCCCGCTTCGAGGACGCCTCGCGCGGCCTCGCGGACGGCTTCGGCACCGCCCGCGGGATCCGGCGGATCTTCGTCAGCGGCTTCGACCCGTTCGGCCTGGACACCGAGCCGCGCCGCGCCAACCCCTCCGGCGCGGCCGTCCTCCAGCTGAACGGACGGCGGATCACCCTCGCCGACGGCAGCACCGCCGAGGTGCGGGCCGTCGTCCTGCCGGTCCGCTACGGCGACTTCGACCGGGGCATGGTGGAGCGCGCCTTCGGCCCGCACCTGGTGCCCGGCGGCCCGCAGTCCGCCGACCTGATCACCAGCATCAGCCAGGGCTACCCCGGCCTGTTCACCCTGGAGGCCTGGGCCGGACGCGCCCGCTCCGCCGACCCGTACCCCGACAACGTCGGCGCGCTCTCCGGCGGCACGACCAGCCACCCGGTCGACGCCCCCGGCCTGGCCGACGGGCCCCAGTTCATCCGCACCACGCTGCCGACCGACGCCATGACGGCCGTCCAGCAGCCCTACCCGGTGCTGCTCAACACCCCCGTCACCGAGATCCCGGCGGGCGCCACCGACCCCGTGGAGCGCGCCGACGGGCCCACCCCGGGCTCCCGCGCCGTCGCCGGCGGAGGCGGCGGCTACCTCTCCAACGAGGTCGCCTACCGCTCCAACCGCCTCCGCCTCGAACTCGCCCCCGGCCTCCCCGGCGGCCACCTCCACACCCCGGTCCTCACCGGCCTGCCGGCGGACGGGAACCTGCTCACCGCCCCGGAGTTCGAGCAGAACGAGGCGGCCATCGCCGACCAGGTCCGGGCCGTCCTGAGCAGCGCCCGGCTCTGAGCGGCGCCCGGCTCTGAGCGGCGGCGGGGGCGGGGGCGGGGGCGGGCCTCGGAGCAGGTCCGCCCCCGCCCCCGCTACGCCGGGTCGGCGAAGCGGGTCCCCACCGCCCGGGCGCGGGAGGCCGCGATCTCGGCGTGCGCGGCCGCCCGGTCCGCCCAGTGCGAGCCCTCGACGGACTTGCCGCGCTCCAGCTCCTTGTACACCCGGAAGAAGTGGCTGATCTCCCGCAGGTCGAACTCCGGCAGGTCGCCGATGTCCGCCAGGTCCGCGTAGCGCGGGTCCCCGGCCGGGACGCACAGCACCTTCTGGTCCGGGCCGCGCTCGTCCCGCATCACCCACATGCCCACCGCCCGGCAGGTCAGCACACAGCCGGGGACGGCCGGTTCGCCGCCGAGCACCAGGGCGTCCAGCGGTTCGCCGTCCCCGCCGAGGGTGCCCTCGACGTAGCCGTAGTCGGCCGGGTAGCGGGTGGCCGTGAACAGGGTGCGGTCCAGGCGGATCCGGCCCGCCACGAAGTCCATCACGTACTTGTTCCGCGACCCCCGCGGGATCTCGATCAGCACCTCGAACTCCACCGCGGCCTCCTCCTCGGCTCCTGGGACAGCTCCCGGGCTCCCGCACTCCCGATCGCCCGAACTCCCGAACGCCCGGGCTCCCGAACTCCCGAACTCCTGGACTCCTGGACTCCTGGACTCCCGATCGCCCGGGCTCCCGGAGCCGGACTCCCGGAGAGATTGTCGGCCGTTCGGACACCCTCCGAAACCGCCACCGCCGTTCGGCGGAGTCCGCTAGCATCCGGGCCATGGGGAGCTGGCGGGTCACTGTCATGGGCCATGATCGCAGGAGCGGCGAACGGCCGCAGGGCCGGCCGGACGGGCCGCTGGCCCGGCGGGACGGGCTGGAGGTGCACGGCCGGAACGGCGAGCTCAGCTGCGTCGACGCCACCGGCCGGGTCCGCTGGCAGCAGCCCTGCCCGGGCCGCCCCAACGCGGCGCACCTCTCCTCCGGCCGGGTCCTGGTCACCACCGACTCGTTCGACTACACCGCCTGGGGCCACCTCGGCCCCGCCCTCCTGCTGGACCTCGCCGACGGCAGCACGGTCGCCGAACTGCGCGGGGACCGCGCGGCGGCCCTCGGCGGCGGCCGCTTCGCGCTCGGCCTGGCCGGCTACGACGCCTTCGACACCCGGGCGTACGACCGTGACGGCGCCCTGGTCGACTCCTGGCGCAGCTACGGCCACTACGTGGTCGGCAGCGGCCTGCGCGTGGTCGAGACGGACCGCCGCCACCCGACCGAGAGCCGGGTGGTGCGGCTGCTGCCGGGCGGCCGGATCGAACGCGGCCCGCTGCTCACCGACCCGCAGGCCCCGGAGCCGCTGGTGCTGCCCGACGGCACCCTCCTGGTGCTCGACGCGGGCGTGCTGCGGGCCGTCGGCCGCGACCTGGACGACACCGTCCTCGCCGAGCTGCACCCGCTGCCCGCCGACGAGCAGCACCGGTTCAGCGGTTCGCTGCGCCGTACCGCCGACCGCCTCGACGTGACCCTGGTCGAACGCCACCCGACCCGGATGGGCGCCTACACCACCCACGCCTGGCACCTCGACCTGCACGCGCTCTGAGGCCCGGCACCGCGACCTGCACGCGCCCCGGTAGGGCCCGGCACCGCGGCCTCCCGGCCAGGTCTCGATTGTGCGGCGGAACTGACGGGCCGACAGTGCTTCGCCCACGACTCCTCTACGGTGACGCCTGCGACAACCGTCATCTGCAAGAGGGGGCACTCCATGTCCCGGAGCCGGAAACTCCACCGCCTCGGCAACCCCGACACCGACGAACGCCGCGCCCAGCGCGTGCTGTTCCGCCATCTCCGCGACGACACCAACGCCAACCGCGGCCGGATGTCCAAGCGGGTGCGCGAGCTCCAGCTGCTGGTGGCGATGGACCCGGTCGAGTTCGAACAGCTCGTCGCCCGGCTGATGGCGGCGATGGGCATGAAGGTCGAGCTCACCGCCCGGTCCCGGGACGGCGGGGTGGACGTCCGCGGGATCGACACCGACCCGTTCCGCGGCGGGAACGTGATCGTGCAGGTGAAGCGGTACCGGGACACGGTGCCGCCGTCGGCGGTGCGCGACCTCTACGGCACGCTGCGGGCCGACCCGGCCGCGACCAAGGCCGTCCTCGTCACCACCAGCAAGTTCGGCCCGAGTTCGCACCAGTTCGTCACCGGCAAGGCCGTCGCCCTGATCAACGGCGCCGAACTGGTCGGGCTGCTCAAGCACCACGGCTTCCACGAGGTGTTCGCCGCCGCCCAGGAGGACGCCGCCGAGGCCGCCGACCTGGACGCGCTGCCCGCGATCGAGGTCGCGGCCGAGCCCGCCCGGCTGCTCCTGCACTGGACCGGCGAGCAGGAGTACGACATCGCCGCCCTGGTCTGCCGCGGCAACGTCGCGGTCTCGGACGACCACCTCGTCTTCTACAACAACGGCTCCACGCCGGACGGTTCGGTGCGGCTGGTGACCGGCTACGAGGACGCCAACGCCTGCCTGATGGTCGACTTCGACGCGCTGCCCGCCGACGTCGACCGGCTGGTCGTCATCGCCGCCGCCGACACCGAGAACCACCCGGACGCCACCATGGCCGGCTTCGCCGGACCGGCGCTGATCCTCGAAGCCGGTGCCGGTCAGGACGCCGCCGTGATGCACCTGGCCGACGGCGCGCAGACCAACACCGCGATGCGGCTCGGCCGCTTCGACCGCGACGCCTCCGGCGACTGGGAGTTCACCCCGGCCCTCGCCGGCTACCCGGGCGGTCTGCGCCAGGCCGTGGTCGCGTACGGCCTGGAGGTCGTGGACGCGTAGCCGACGGGGTGCCCGGCCGCGGCGGTCCTGCGGCCGGGCACCCCGCGCCCTCAACCGTCAGGACACGACCGGCAGTTCCAGCACCGAGGCCCGGCCGTCGCCCCACCCGATCCGGTAGCTCGCCCGCCCGTCGGTCGGGAGCACCTGGAAGGAGTCGGGGTTGGCGGCGGCCACGGTGAGCCGGATCCGCTCGCCGGCCCGGAAGAGCACCGAGACCGGCTGGAGGTCGATGGTGACGCGTTGCGCCTCCCCCTGCGGGAAGTCCTCGGCGTCCTCCGCCGCGTAGGTGCGCGGCGTGCGCAGCCGGCGCCAGTCGGGGTTCTCGCCCCGGTCGGCCACCTTCCTTTCTGTCAGGGCGAGTTGACCTTCCGTCAGATACGTCACCCGGCCGTCCGGCGCGACGTCCTCCAGGTAGACGTGCAGCGCGCCGCGCGCCGACCCCTCCAGGCCGGTCACGTCGAGGGTGACCTTCCCGTTGCCGGTGACCCGGGTGTCGGCGGTCAGCGGGGCGGAGGTGTAGCCGAGCAGCTTGGCGTCGACGGCGGCGCGGTCGGGGTAGCTGACCTCGTCCCCGCTGAGGTTGGTGTTCCAACGGTCGAGCGGGCCGGTGCCCGCGGTCGGGTCGAGGCGGAGCAGGTCGGAGCCGGTGCGGTGGTCGTCCGGCTGTCGGCCGAGCATGTGGTCCGCTCCCAGGTGGAGCCGCCGGGTGCGGGTGCCGGGCACCGGCCAGCGGGTGGTGGTGCGCCAGACGCCCTCGTTGAAGGTGTAGTAGTGCACCTGCCGTCGGCCGTCGGGGCGGGCGCCGCCGCGGACGTAGCGGTCGAAGAAGGCGAGGGTGCGCCGGTCGAGTTCGCCGCGTTCCGCCGCGGTGAGCGGGCGGGCCGGCTGGAACGGGTCGGCGAGCGAGGCGGCGCCGTGGTTCCAGGGGCCGATCCAGTCGTCCTGGGTGTTGGACAGGCCGGTGAACTGGGAGAGCACGCCGTTCGCGGTGCCGGCGTCCAGCCAGCCGGCCGTGGTCAGGACCGGCACCCGGCCGGCCTCGACGGCCTCGGTCCGCTCGCCGACACTGCCGACCGTCCAGCTCTCCGGTCCGTCCCGGTAGTCGCGGTGCGCACCGGAGTTCGCCATCTCCACCAGGTTGGCGTTGTCCGCGTGCTCGGCACGCGCGGCGGCGAGCAGGGCCGGCCCGTCCGGGCCGTCGACCGGTCGGGGCTGGAGGCCGGTGAGGCCGGTGTCCGCGCAGAGCCGCCTGGTCCGCTCGTCGGTCTCGCAGGTGGTGCCGCCGGCCTGGTCGAGGATGCGCAGCAGCAGGGCGTACGGGGCGAGCCGGGGTTCGATGAGCGCGCCGCCGGGGCGGACCAGGTCCTCGTACGGGTCGAAGTCGTAGGAGACCGGGGCGGCGGCGGTGATGTGGTGGTTGCCGAGGGAGGTGGCGAGCATCGCGGTGTCGCCGCCGTAGGAGACGCCGGTGGTGCCGACCCGGCCGTTGGACCAGGGCTGGGCGGCGATCCAGTCGCTGAGCGGGCCACTGTCGGCGGTCGCGTCGGCGCCGAGTTCGGAGGTCAGGGTGCCGAAGGAGGCGCCGGTGCCGCGCAGGTCGGCGACGACGTAGGCGTAGCCGCGGGCGGTCCACCGCCGGGCCTCCTCGCCCGCGCCGCCGGGCTGGCCGACCCGGACCGCGGCCCGCCAGTAGCGCTGGGTGACCAGGACGGTGGGCAGGCCGGCACCGGCCCGGGTGCCCGCGGGCAGATGGACGTCGACGGCGAGCCGGACGCCGTCCGGCATGGTCACGTAGCGCGACTCCAGCTGCGGCTGGACCGGCCCGACGGCGGGCCCCGCGGCGGGTACGGCGGCAGCCGGGGCGGCCGCGAGCGCGAGCACCGCCGCGGCCGCGGCCAGCGCCGACAGCGGGCGGCGCGGCATGCCCCGCCTCACCGGCCGGTCGTCTTCCAGGGGCCTTCCTCCGGGCGGGCCTCGGTGTCCGTCCCGGGCCAGGGCGGCATGGTGACGGCGGTGACCCGCAGCGGCCCGTCGGAGTCCTCGTCCGCCCGGAACTGGAAGGCGGTGCCCAGCGGTACCGACACCGCGGTGCCGGGCAGCAGCCGGACGATCTCCTCGCGCTCGCCCTGGCGGCGCCAGAGTTCGCCGCGGCCCGCGGTGACCTGCCACAGCTCCTGGACGGTGGCGTGGGAGACCGCGTGGGTCACCTGCCCGGGGGCGAGCGCGAACACCGCGAGGCTCCCCTGCCCCTCCAGGACCAGCAGCGGGTACACCTCGGCCCCGTCGGGGGCGGTGACCACGGGGGCGTCCGCGACGTCCGCGGTGCCGAAGGGCTGGTGCTCTGCCTGATTGCTCATCCGACGACCTGGCCTCTCTCGTGTGACCGAGTAGCGTGGTCCCGTCCCCCACCGCCGATGGGACCACGGCCACGCGGCCTGCGCCAGAGGGCCCTACGCCGTCGCCACCCCTGACTGACCGTTGCCGTTGCCGCTGCCGCTGCCGAAGTCGCGTACCGCCTCGGAGACGATCGCCTCCAGCCGGGCGTGGTGGGCGCCGCGCCAGTACGCCTGGCCGCAGTCGTCGCACTGGGCGAAGGCGTCGTAGGAGCGCTCGGTGCCGTCCCGCAGCTGCTCGCGCACCGAGGTCTTGGTGGCGGCGTGCAGCGTGCCGTTGCAGGTGGTGCAGCGGCTCCAGGGCGCGAGCGGCGGGGCGAAGCGGGAGAGCACGTCGCGCAGCTGCTCGGCGGGGCGGTGGCTGTAGACGTAGGCGCCGGCCCAGAGTTCGCGGCGGCGCAGCAGGCCGCGGTCGCGGGAGAGCATGACGCGCTGTTCGGCGGCGGAGCGGGCGGCCAGCGCGGCGTCGCCGATGTCGGGGTTCTCGTACGCGGCGTCCACGCCGAGCAGCCGCAGCCGGCGGGTGAGGGTGCCGAGGTGGACGTCCAGCAGGAAGCGCGGCGGGGTGTGCGAGGGCTGCGGCCTGGTCACGGCCCGGACGGAGACGTGCTCGCCGTCGGCCGGCACGTGGGCGTCGGGGACGGCCCGGCCGTCCACCACGAGGGCGCCGACCTCGGTGAGCGGCACGCCCAGGGACTCGACGACGTGGCCGAGGGTGGAGGCGCCGTCGGTGTGCAGCGCGGTGCGGCCGGCCCGCCGGGGCGAGGAGACGAAGAGGTGCAGCTCAGGGGCGAAGTCGAGCCAGATCTGGGGTCTGTCCACGCGGCCAGCATGCCAGCGCGCGGGTGGCGGGGCCAGCGTTTTCCGCTCTCCCCGCCCCCGCTCGGCGTCGTCGCGCTTCGTCCGGCTCTGTCCCCCTCCGCTACGCGCCCTTCGCGGCGGTGTCCGCCACGACCCGGGCGGAGGGCGCCGCCAGGTGCTCGCGGTCCCGTGCCGCCCAGCGGGCGACCGGCCCCATCGCGTACCCGGCCGCGAGGAAGACCCCGCCCAGGACCAGCCACCCGGCCAGGCCCCCGTCGAGCAGGAGCGTGGTGAGCAGCAGCGGTCCGAGGGTGCGGGCGACGGCGACGCCGGTGCCGAAGAAACCCTGGTACTGGCCGATCCGCTCCGGCGGGGCGAGGTCGAAGCCGATCTGCCAGGAGCCGGCCGACTGCCGCATCTCGCCGGCCACCTGCAGCACGGACGCCGCGGTCAGCAGCGCGCCGACCGCCCAGACGGGCACGTCGAGGGCGGACAGTCCGAAGACCGCGCAGCAGCCGAGCAGCAGCACGCCGGCCGAGCGGACCGCCCGGGCGGCCGTGTCCAGGCCGGTGACGTCGCGCGCGGCCCGGACCTGGAAGGCCAGCACGGCCACGGTGTTGAGGACGAACAGGGCCGAGCCGAGCCAGCCGATCGCGGGGGCGCGCTGGGCGATCCAGAGCGGGATGATCAGGCTGAGCAGCGGCATCCGCAGCAGCAGGACGGCGTTGACCAGGGTGACGGCGGCGTACCGCCGGTCGCGCAGCACGGCCAGCCGCGGTCCGGTGCCGGATCCCTCGGGGGCGGGCGGCACTTCGGGCAGCCGCCGCAGGACCAGCGCGCCGATCAGCAGGCCGACGGTGGTGAGGACGAAGGCGCCGAGGTAGGCGTCGCGGGTGCCGACGCTGAGCGCGATGCCGCCGACGGCGGCGCCGACGGCCAGGCCGCCGTTGAGCGTCGACTGCAGGTGGGCGAGCAGGCCGGTGCGTTCGGCGGGCGGCACGAGTCCGGCGACCAGCGCCTGCCGGGCGGCGCTCAGTCCGGACTGCGCGGTGGCGTAGAGGCAGACCGCGAGCAGGAACAGCGGGTAGGAGCGGATCACCAGGAAGGCGGCGACCACGGCGGCGGCGGCGAGCCCGAGCGCCACCGCGGTGCGGCGCGGGCCGCGCCGGTCGGCGAGGTGGCCGAGCGGGACGCCGGCGACGGAGCCGAGCGCCCAGGCGACGGCGAGGCCGATCCCGAGGGCGGTCGGTGACATCCCGACGACGCGGGTGAAGTAGAGCGCGGAGCAGGTGTAGTACGCGCCGTCGCCCACCGCGCTCGCCAACTGGGCTGCGGCCAGGGTCCGCTGGGGGCCGGCGGGCGGCAGGAGGGTGCTCCACCGGGCGGATCGGTCGGTCGGCACGTCGCTCCTTCGCTGGTCCGCGGCCGATCGGTCACGGACGGTCACTGTTCTGCGGTGTCCGGCCGTGAACCCACGGACGGACGACAGCACCGACGCACGGACGGGCGGCGTGCGGCCGGGAGTTCACAACCGTCGGCGACGGTTCGCCACCTACCCTAGGCAGGAACTGGCCCATCCGAAAGGTCCAGTGATCAAGGGATTTCTTGGGCCACTTCCGGGCTCCGCCGCACCGCCGACCGAGCGCTGAACCCCCGTGCGACAGCGGCGCGTTGGGCTCCCCGACCGCTTCGCGGCCGTCCTGGCCGGGCCGTTCCCGCGCCGCCGAAGCGCCGTCCGTACCCGTTCCGACTCCGCGGGCGCAGAACGTTGCAAAAGCGAGATCGGCCAATTCGGGGGCCAACTTTGACCGTGTTGACCCGTCAGTAGCGCCCTTTTATGCTCAACGGCGTTCGCGGTCCGGCACCGGGGCCCGGGCCGTCGTGCCCGCCCGAACCGGTGCCGTCTCTCCGGCTCGAAGGGTTCCTCCCATCAGCACCTCCATCGCCCCCTCGGACTCCACCGGTCGCCCGGGCGACGCCGGACAGCCCCACCCCCTCAACCGTCCGGGCACCGCGACGGAAGCCGGCCCCCACCTCACCCCGGACGCGAGCACGGACACCCCGACGGACACCTCGACGGACGGCGCACCGGACACCACACCGGACGCCGGGCCCACCGGCCGCCGCCGGTTCCTCACCTACCTGCTGGCCGCGCCCACCCTCACCATCGGTGCCCGCCTCGGCCTCGACACCGCCGCCCCCGCCACCGCGCAGGCGGCCACGCCGGGCGCGGCACAAGCCGCACAAGCCGCCCACGCCGCGGCCGCCGCCCGGGACGCCGCACCCCCGCAACTGCTCGGCCTGCCCGGCATCCCGGACGTCATCGACCTCGGCGACGCGATGATCCTGGCCGGACTGCCGACCTCCCACCTGCTGGTCCTGGAGATCACCCCCGCCGGGCGCGCCGTGCTGTACCTGCCCCGGCTGGAGGTCGGCCAGGGCCTGACCACCGCGATCGCGATGATGGTCGCGGAGGAGCTCGACGCCAAGCTCACCGACGTGGACGTGCCGCTCTCCGACGGCCGCCCCGAACTGCTCTTCAACCAGCTGACCGGCGGCTCCAACTCCGTCCGCTCGCTGTACGACCCGGTGCGCGGCGCGGCCGCCGCCGCCCGTGCCCGGCTGGTGACCGCCGCCGCCAGGCGCTGGAACGTTCCGGCAGACTCCCTGCGCACCGCCGACTCCGCCGTGCTCGCCCCCGACGGCCGCCGGGCCGGCTACGGCGAACTCGCCGCCGACGCCGCGACGGTGGTCCTGCCCGCCGTCCCCGGTACGCCCAAGCCCGCCGACCGGCTCCGCCTGGTGGGCACCCCGACCGGCCGGATCGACGCCCGCGACATCGTCACCGGCCGCGCCAAGTACGCCGGCGACCTCCAGGTCCCCGGCGCCGTGCCCA
The DNA here is from genome assembly GCF_054601375.1 of Kitasatospora sp. Ki12. Taxonomy (NCBI): domain Bacteria; kingdom Bacillati; phylum Actinomycetota; class Actinomycetes; order Kitasatosporales; family Streptomycetaceae; genus Kitasatospora; species Kitasatospora sp. Ki12. Next base: position 779,977 of record NZ_BAAIHT010000003.1, read on the forward strand.
CCGTGGTCGCCCGCCCCACCACCGTCAACGGCACCCTCAAGTCCCTGGACGCCTCGGCCGCCCGCGCCATGCCCGGGGTGCTCGGCGTGGTGCAGATCCCGAGCGGGGTCGCCGTCCTCGCCGAGACCTTCGACCAGGCGCTCAAGGCCCGCGACGCGCTGCGCACCAGCTGGAACCCGGGCCCGGTCGCCGGGCTGTCCGACGCCGACGTCAAGGCCCGGCTGCGCTCCGCCCACCTGCCCTTCCTCATCCCGCCGCTGCTGACCCAGTACGTGGACGGGGAGTTCGACTTCGCCTTCGTGAACCACGCCCCGATGGAAGTGCTCACCGCGATCGCCGACGTCCGGTCGAACCGGGCCGAGCTGTGGTTCGCGGCGCAGAGCCCGATCGTCGCCCAGCAGACCATCGCCGCCGAACTCGGCCTGCCGCAGAGCGCCGTCACCGTGCACGTGGTCCGCGGCGGCGGCTCCTTCGGCCGTCGGCTGTTCTTCGACGCGGCGCTGGAGGCGGCCCTGATCTCCAAGGCGGCGGGCCGCCCGGTCAAGCTGATGTGGACGCGCAACGACGACATGCGCCACGGCCGGATGCGCCCGGCCAGCCACCACCGGGTCCGGGCCACCTACGCCCTGGGGCAGGTGCTCAGCTGGGAGCACCGCGCCGCCACCGTCAAGACGGACCTCGGACACGGCCTCGGGGAGGCGCTCTCCGCCGCCGGGTTCAGCCTCTCGGTGGCCGGGCTCAGCCTCGCCCAGGCGTTCTTCCTGCTCACCGAGAAGAACCCGTACAACGTGGGCGTTCCCACCCAGCTGCTCTCCGAACTGCCGCTGGCCGTGCACACCGGCAGCTGGCGCTCGGTCTACTCGGGCAGCGTCCGGGTGGCCGACGAGATCATGATGGACGAACTGGCCCGGCGGATGGGCCAGGACGAGGTCGCCTTCCGCCGCGCCCGGCTGCGCGGCGCCGCCGGCCGGGCCGTGCTGGACACCGTCGCCGCGAAGGGCGACTGGGGCCGCCCGATGCCCCCCGGCCAGGCGCAGGGCATCGGCTACCACGACGAGCACGGCAGCATCGCCGCCTACCTGGTCGAACTGGACGCCACCGACCGCGCCAACCCCCGGGTCACCAAGGCCGTGATCGCCGCCGACGTCGGCCGGGTGATCAACCCCAAGGGCCTGGAAGCCCAGTTGACCGGCGCGCTGGTCGACGGCATCTCGGTGATCCTCCAGGCCGGCAACCACCTCGACAACGGTGCCTTCCGCGAAGGGAGTTACGGCGACTTCCACTACGCCCGGCAGCGGCACACCCCGCCGACGGTGGAGATCCACCTGCTGCCGCCGAGCGGATCGCCGGGCGGCGCGGGCGAGTTGGGCGTCCCGGCCGCCTCCGCCGCGGTCGCCAACGCCTACGCCCGGGCGACCGGCACCAGCCCCCGCTCCTTCCCGATCAACTTCTGAGGACCCGCCCCCATGCCCACCCACACCTTCGTCCTCAACGGGCAGCCCGTCACCGTCGAAGCCCCGGACGACATGCCGCTGCTCTGGGTGCTGCGCGACAAGCTCGGCGTCACCGGCCCCAAGTACGGCTGCGGGGTGGGCGTCTGCCGCGCCTGCACCAGCCACCTCGACGGCCAGGAGTTCCAGCCCTGCACCCGGTCCGTCAAGGACTGCGCGGGCCACACCGTCACCACCATCGAGGGCCTCGCCGACGGCGAGACCCTGCACCCCGTCCAGGAGGCCTGGCTCTCCTGCGACGTCGCCCAGTGCGGCTTCTGCCAGCCCGGCCAGATCATGGCGGCGGTCGCCCTGCTGCGCCGCACCTCGAACCCGACGGACGCGGACATCGACCAGATCCAGAACGTCTGCCGCTGCGGCACCTACCCGCGCATCCGCGAGGCGATCAAGCAGGCCGCGGCCCGGCAGCCGGCGCAGCCCTGACGCGGGCGCGCCGGCGCGGACGGGCCTGGCGCCGGCGAAGACGGGCCCTACCGAAGCACCACCGGCGCCGCCGGGGTCACGGGAGCACCACCGGCGCCGCCGGGTCGCGGCCGAAGAACGCGGCGAGCCGGTCGTACGGCGGCGCGTCCTCGGGCACGGTGACGGCGGGGCCGAAGGCGTACCGCTCCTCCTCCACGCCCCGGTACTCGGGTTTGAGCGCGCCCTGCGCCCAGGCGAGCGCGACCAGCGCGACCTCGTGGTCCAGGCCCTCGGTGGACTGGCCGCTGGCCCGGGCCAAGTCCCAGCCGTGGACGGCGAATTCGGTGGTCTGCTGGTCGAGCGGGAAGCGGGCCGGCACAGTGCCGAGGCCGGGTGCCTCGACCGTCCCGTCGAGGTCCCCGGCCGCGCGCCAGGCGTCGACCAGTTCCTCGGCCCCGGCCTCGAAGGCGTGCAGCCAGTCCTCCTCGACCCGCTCGAAGGGCTCCGACCAGTCCGGCTGCCCGCCGTTCGCCCGTACGGTGAACTGCCGCAGGTCGTGGAGCAGGTGGCTGACCAGGTCGCCGACGTCCCAGGAGTGGCAGGGGGTCGGGTGGCCGGCCAGTTCGACGCCGGTGCCGTCGATCAGTCCGGCGGTCTGCGCGAGGGCCCGGGCGAGCAGTCCGATCGGGTCGTCCGCTGCGGTCATGGCACACCTCTCGGTCGGGGCACGGGTCGTGCCGGGCGGTCGATCGTAAGCACGGGCGCCGACGACCGCCCGGCACGACACCGCCCGGCCCGTGGCGCGCGCCGGCGCGCGCCACGGGCCGGGCGGTCGGGACCGCGGCTGCGTGCCTCAGGCCGCGAAGCCGCCGTCCACCGCCAGCTCCGCACCCGTGACGTACCGGCCGTCCTCGCCGACCAGGTAGGCGACGGCGGCCGCGACCTCCGCGCCGGTGCCGAAGCGGCCGAGTGCGGTGAGCCCGGCCTGGAACTCCGCCGACGGGCCGTCGGCCGGGTTCAGGTCGGTGTCGATCGGGCCCGGGTGGACCAGGTTGGCGGTGATCCCGCGCGGACCGAGCTCGCGGGCGAGCGCCTTGGTGAGCCCGATCAGCGCGGCCTTGCTGGTCGCGTACAGCGTGCCGCCGGGGAAGGCGACCCGCTTGGCCATGCAGCTGCCGATGGTGACGATCCGTCCGCCCTCGGCCAGGTGTGCGGAGGCGGCCTGCGCGAACAGGAAGGGCGCCCGGACGTTCACCTCCAGCACCCGGTCGACGTCGTCGAGGGCCAGCTCGCCGATCGGGCCGAGGGCGCCGACCCCGGCGTTGTTCACCAGGACGTCCAGCCGCCCGAACCGCTCGGCGACGGCCGCCACCGCGGCCCCCACCGCCTGCGGGTCGGCGCTGTCCGCGCGGACGGCCCAGCCGGTCCGCCCCATCGCGGTGATCTTCGCGACGACCTCCTCGGCGCGCTCGGCACCGCCCTGGTAGGTCACCACCACGTCGGCGCCGTCCTCGGCCAGCCGCAGCGCGACCGCCGCGCCGATCCCCCGGCTGCCGCCGGTCACCAGGGCCGCCTTGCCGTCGAGCACCGCGGTTCCGTTCATCGTCATATCTCCAGAACTCCTCGTTCCGATCTCGGACATGACTCGATCCTGGTCCCGGGCGCCGCAAACCTCCGGCGGTATTCAGACGTTGCGTTCAACGTTCAACTACACCAGGGAACGCCCCCGTACCCCGGCGTGCACGCCGCCCGCCGGTGGTCCGAGCAGCTGCCATCGCGCCGCTCCGAAACGCGGCGAGCCGAGCGGCCGCCCCGGGCAGGGGCGGCCGCTCGGCCGGGTTTCGCATGGTTCCGCAAGACGCGCCCCGAGGCTGAGGCAGGGCCCGCGGCGGAGGGGTGTGCGGAGGATCCGTCAGACGGTCAGCGTCTGACCCGGGAAGATCAGGTCCGGGTCACCGCCGATGACCTGCACGTTCTTTCCGTACAGCCGGTCGGTGTCGACGCCGAACCGGGCGGCGATGTCGCTGAGGGTGTCGCCGCTCCGGACGGTGTAGCTGTCGCCCGCGGTGTTCTTCTCCGTGACCGGCGCGGACTGCGCCGGCTTGGCCGACGGCCGGCCCTGCGCCGGGTCGGCGGCCCTGGGGGCGGGCTTGGCGGCCTGCTGCTTGGCCGCCGGGGCCGGCGCGGTGGCGGGCTTGGCCGCCTTCACCGGCGGCTTGGCGGCCTTGGGGGCGGGCTTGGCGGCCGGCTTCGCGTCATCGGCCGTGTCCGGGGCGGCGGGGGCACCGCCCTTGCTCAGACCGGCCTTCTTCGAGCAGACCGGCCAGGCGCCCGGACCCTGCGAGGCGAGCACCTTCTCGGCGACGGCGATCTGCTGCGCCCTGCTCGCCTGGTTGGCCTGGGGGGCGTAGGCGGTGCCGCCGTACGCCTTCCAGGTGCTGGGGGAGAACTGGAGCCCACCGTGGAACCCGTTGCCGGTGTTGATGCTCCAGTTGCCGCCGCTCTCGCACTGGGCGACGGAGTCCCAGGAGGAGGCGGGTGCGGCGGAGGCCGAGGTGGCCGTGACGAGGCCGACCACCGGCAGGGCCGCGGCTGCGGCGCCCGCGACGACCGCCATCCGCACGCGGTTGCGCTTGGTGACGGTGGTCTCGGTGGTGGCGGCGGTCTCGTGACGGGGAGTCATGTAGGTCCTCTCGACAAGCCCCGGGCGGGCAGGCGGAACCAAGCCCGGGACACGGGCCGTGGTTTCGCGCACCTCACTCGACGGGCGGCCGGACACGCGTCGGACGTGTCGTGCCGCCCCGGTCACCTCGGCTCGCCGTCGGCCTCGTCAGAGCCGGCCTGGTCGGCGGGCGCCGCCCTCGCGCCGTGGGTCAGTCGGCGGGCGGTGCGTCGGGGTGAACCCGGGTGGCGCTCGTTGCGCCGCCAATGAAGCTAGGGGCATCCCCGGGGCGCAGCAAGCAATTCTTCGACATCGCAGGTCAGTTGACTGTTACCGGCGGTATCGATCAAGAAAGTGCGCCCGGTTCGACCAGGTTTGTCAGCATTTTCAAGATCGAATGATCAATTTCCGTGCCCTCGCTCACACCTGTCCATTCGTCAGAGTCGGCACACCATCGACTCATCGCAACGAATGACTGACGGACCGTCACCACCGCACCCGGAGTTCCCGGTTCCGCGGGGCCGCCGGGTGGTATCCACCACACCCGACACGTTCCGTGGCGAGACGAACGCGCTCAGTTCCGTCCGCCGAGCTCCGCGTCCCGCGCCAGCAGCGCCGCCTGGACCCGGTTCTCGCAGCCCAGCTTGGCCAGGATCCGGCTCACGTAGGTCTTCACCGTCGCCTCGCTCATGTGGATCCGGGCTCCCGCGTCGGCGTTGGACAGGCCCTCGCCGAGCAGCCCCAGCACCTCCAGCTCGCGCTCGGTGAGCACCTCCAGCCGGCGCCGGGCCGCGGCGCTGCGGGCGGCCAGCGAGCCGCTGTGCCCGGCCGCCAGCGAGTCCACGATGTGCCGGGTGGCCGCCGGGGACAGGAAGGCGTTCCCGCCGGCCGCCGCCCGGACGGCCTGGATCAGCTCGTTCGGCGCGGTGTCCTTGAGCAGGAACCCGGCGCCGCCCTCGGTCACGGCGCGCAGGACGTTCTCGCGCTCCCCGAAGGTGGTGAGGATCAGCGCCCGCGCGCCGGGGGCGACCCTCGCCAGCTCCCCGAGCGCCGTCAGACCGTCCATCACCGGCATCTGGATGTCCAGCAGCACCACGTCCACCCGGTGCGCCCGCGCCAGCTCCAGCGCCTCCCGCCCGTCGGCGGCCTCGGCGACCACCTCGATGTCGTCGGCGGAGCCGAGGATCATCCTGATCCCGGCCCGGATGAGCGGCTCGTCGTCGGCGACGAGGACTCGGATCACGCTGGTCATTCCCCTCGAACGGTGCTTCGGCTGCGGCACCATCCTCACATCCCGCCGACCCGCCCGGACCGCCGGTCCCCCCGGTCCGCCAGCCCCGGTCCCCGGTCCGGGCGGGTGCGCGGTCAGTTCTTGCTGACGTACTCCTGCTTCTCCACCAGCACCCCGTCCTTGAAGCAGAACCGCGCCACGTGCTCGTCGTTCCAGGACTCGCCGGGCGCTCCGTCCAGCAGGTACCAGCGGCAGGCCGCGCCCTCCGGCGGAGTCGGCCCGGTGCCCTTGTACTCGGAGGTGAAGAGGTTGTTGCCGGGCGGCAGCTCGCGCAGCACGGCGGACTCCGCCGTACCGACCTGGATCCGGTCGTACCGCTCCTTCTTCACCGTCGCGTCGCGGGTGCCGTCGGTGAAGGCGACCACGCCCCAGACCAGCAGCCCCAGCAGGACCACCCCGACCCCGACCACGCCGACCGCGCAGCCCATGGCCGGGCTCCGGCGCTTCCCGCCGCCGTCCTCGGCCGGCGGCAGGCCCTCGAACACCCAGTCGTCCTCGCCCGCGGCCGCCGCGTCCTCCTTCCCGCCCTCGGCCGCCTCGTACGGCAGCACGGCGGCCAGCCGGAAGCCCTGCTCGGGCGTCTGCCCGGCGTGCACCATGCCGCCGACCAGCCGGGCGCGCTCCCGCAACCCCGTCAGCCCCTGACCGCCGCTCACGGCGGCGCCCGCCCCGGCGCGCACGCCCACCAGCTCCGGCGCGCGCGTGTTGGTCACCTCCACCACCAGCGCGTCCGGCTCGTACCGGAGCGCGACCCCGATCGGCGCGCCGGGGGCGTGCTTGTGCGCGTTGGTGAGCGCCTCCTGCACGATCCGGTACGCCGCGTGATCGACCGCGGCCGGCAGCGGGCGCCGCTCGCCCTCCCGGCTGAGGACGACCTCCGCGCCGGCCGTCCGGGAGGACTCCACCAGCGCGTCGATCCCCTCCACCCCGCCCCGGGCGGGCCCGGCGGCCGCGGCCCCCGGCGCGGGCGGCACCGCCGTCGACTCGTCGTGCAGCACCCCGACCACCTCGCGCAGCTCGCGCATCGCCGCGACCGCCGCCTGCCGCAGCACCCCGACCGCCTCCCGCTGCCGGTCGGTGAGCGTCCGGTCGACCTCCAGCGCGCCCGAGTGCACCGAGATCAGCGCCAGCTGGTGGCCCAGGCTGTCGTGCATGTCCTGGGCGATCCGGTGCCGCTCGCGCAGCCGCGCCTGGTGCACCACCATGACCCGCTCGCGCAGCAACTGGTCGTTGCGGTCGCGCAGCGCGTCCAGCAGGGCGCGCCGCTGCGCCCGGTACCGGCCGTAGAGCGCGGGCAGCACGGCGAGCACCAGGAAACCGCCGAGCGACACCCCGAGCACCAGCTTCGGCGAGACGGAGGCGGCGTCCTTCCACACGCCCGTGACGGTGAACAGCGCCCAGCCCAGGACGAAGGTGCCGACCAGCGTCCAGACCCGGCGGATCCGCGCCCCGGCCGCCCAGCCGGCGCAGATCAGCAGCAGCACCGGCCCCCCGGACCAGCCGGTGGCGGCCGAGGCGGCCAGCAGCACGGTGGCCGGCAGCCCGCGCCGCAGCACCCAGAGCACGGTGACGCCGAGGCCGAAGGGCACCGCCAGGCCGGAGCCGGCCAGGACCTCCAGCAGGGCGGCGAACGTGCCCATCAGCAGGGCGAGCAGGGCCTCGCCCACCACCCGCCGGGGCCGCCAGGGCCCCGGCAGCGCCGTCCGTACCGCCGTCTTCCAGGCCCGCGCGATCGCATCCACCCGTCGAGGCTAACCGTCCGGCCGGCACCCCCGCCGTCCACCTTCGTCGCCGCCGGTGCCGACGAAAGTCGCCGGTCGGAGCGGCCGCCGCGGTCGGCCCCCGCGGTCGGCATCCGGGCGGGCCTCCACCGGACGACCGACCCGACCCGGCCGGCTCCGGCACCCTCAGCCCCTCAGCCTCCCCGGCCCCCCGGCCCCTCAGCCGAAGGCCGTCAGCAGCAGCGCCACGTCGTCCACCCGGCGGGTCGAGCCGACCTCGCGCAGCAGCCGTTCCGCCGCCTCCTCCAGCCCCTCCCCCTCCTCCGCCCGGGCCATGGCGGCCCGCAGCCGGTCCACGCCCTGGTCGATCGCCACCGCCGGGTCCTCCACCAGCCCGTCCGTGTAGAGGGCGAGCAGCGAGCCCGGCCGCAGCCGCACCTCGCTGACCGGGTACTCGGCCCGCTCGTCCACCCCGAGCAGCGGCCCGCCCGGCACGTACAGCGCCTCGGCCCGTCCGTCCGGGTGGCGCAGCACCGGCGGCAGGTGTCCGGCCCGGGCGATCCGGGCGGTGCCGTCCGCGGGGGTGAGCCGGACCAGGCAGCAGCTGGCGAGCAGTCCGGGGTCGAGGTCGAGCAGCAGCCGGTTGGTGCGGGCAAGCACCTGGTCGGGCGGGTCGTCGCCGGTCGCGAAGGCGCGGACGGCGCTGCGCAGCTGGCCCATCGCGGCGGCGGCGGCGACGTTGTGGCCCTCGACGTCCCCGATCACCAGGGTGACGTCGCCGCCGGTGACGATCGCGTCGTACCAGTCGCCGCCGATCTCCATCCCCTGGGTGCCGGGCAGGTAGCGGGCGGTGATCCGGATGCCGGGCACCTCGGGCAGCCGGTGCGGCAGCAGCGCCTGCTGCAGGCCGCGGGCCAGCGCGAACTCGGCGTCGTACAGCCGGGCGCGCTCCAGTGCCTGGGCGATGAAGCCGCCGAGGGCGGTGAGCAGCCCGCGCTCCTCGACGGTGAACGGGCGCGGGCGGTCGAAGCCGAGGATGCAGCTGCCGACCGGGCGGCCGGAGGCGATCAGCGGCAGGAAGGCCCAGGCGCCCATCTCGTCCAGGGCCAGGCCGGGGTAGGCGGTGGCGAGTTCGCGCACCGACTCGAAGAAGATCGGCGTGCCGGTGCTGAGCGTCTCCGCGCCGGGGACGCGGGCGTCGATCGGGGTGCCCTCGAAGGTGTCCAGGAAGCCGTCCGGGTAGCCGGACTGCGAGACCAGCTGCAGCTGCTGATCGCGCACCGTGTAGATGGCGAGTTCCTGGCCGCCGAAGGCCGGCAGGATCTCCTCGGCGACGGCCCGGCACACGTCCCGCACCGTGACCGCCTCGGTGAGCGCGCTGGCGAGCTGCAGCAGGTGGTGGGTGCCGCCCAGGCCGGTCAGGGCGGCGGGCGGCGGGGTGGCCGGCGGCTCGGCCTCGCCGGACGGGGACTCGGCGGCGACCACCCGGCCGGTGACGCCGTGCGCGTCGGGGTAGAGGGAGAAGGCGAGCCAGCCGCCCGGCGGACGGGACGCCAGGAAGGCCGTGGGCCGCTGGGAGAGCAGCGCCGCGCGGTGGCGGTTCTCGTAGAAGGGGTCGGCGAGCCAGGGCAGCACCTCCCAGGGGTGCCGGCCGATCAGGTCCTCGCGGCGGGCCAGCAGCAGCGGCTCGGTGGCGCGGTTGGCGTAGGTGATCCGGCCGTCCAGGTCGAGCGAGAACACGCCCTCGCGCAGCCGCTCCACGGCGGCCGCGGCGGCGGTCAGCCTCCGGGTGTCCAGCACCGCGCCCACCAGGTGGGTCCGGCCGTCCGAGATCGCGGTGGGCACCCGCGCCCAGAGTTCCACCGGGTACGGCTCGCCGTCCGGCCCGAGCACCCGGACCCGGGCGGCGAGCACCTCTCCGTGGTCCAGCGCGGTCCGGGCGGCGGTCCGGAACGCCGACAGGTCGCCCGGCGCGACCCGGCGGTTCAGGGCCGCCACCGTCCCGTCGAACTCGCCCGGGCCGAAGCCGAAGATCTCCAGGAACCGCTCGTCGGTGGCGAGCGCCCCGGTCGCCACGTTCCAGTCGAACAGCCCGACCCGGGTGGCCGGCACCGACGGCGGCGCCAGCTCGACCACCGTCGCCTCCCCGTCCGGCTCCACCGACCGCCCGTCCTCCGCCAGCCCGGCCAGCCCGGCGCCCAGCCGGTCCGCCACCGCCGTGAGCTCCGCGACGTCGGCCGCCGGCACCCCGTCGTCCGAGGCGGGCCACAACGCGCTCAGCACCCCGAACCGGTCGGGGCCGAGGCCCACCGGCACGCAGGCCGAGGCGAAGTCGTACGGCAGGCCCACCGCGAGCTGCGGGAAGCGCCGCATGGTGTCCTCGCTGTCCGAGAGCACGATCCGGTGCCCCGTCCGGAAGCAGACCGCGACCGGCAGCGGCCCGGCCTCCGCGATCTGCCGGAACGGTCGCATCACCGACAGCGGCACCCCCGCGACGGTCCGCAGCACCAGCGACCGGCCGGCCCGCGAGCGCAGGAACACCATCGCCCCGTACGCCCCGGTGCGCCCGAGCACCCCGCGCACGGCGTCGGCGAGCAGCTCGTCCCGCCGGAGGTCCGCCGGCCGGGCCTTCTCCGGCACGGCTGCCGGGACCGCCCGGCGCACCTCCGCGTCGGCGCCCGGCTCCCGCGGCAGGTCCGGCCCGGACCGCGCCCCAGGGGCCCCACCGGTCGCGTGCGGATGGCACATGCTCTTTTGCTACGCCGGGCCCGGAACGGTGTCAAGGCGGAGCGGCCCCCGCCCCGGGCTGCCGGACCGCCCCGCTTGCACCAGCATGGACGGCATGCCGAGCACCACCCGCCGCACCACCGTGGTCAACCTGAAGGGCCACCGCGACGACCCCGGCTACCAGGACGTCGTCTACGTCGGCCGCGCCGTGCACCGCGGCGGCTGGCACCTCGCCGAATCCCCCCTGAACTGCCCCTACCGCCCGGGCCCCGACCTCACCCGGGAGGAGATGGTCGCCGAGTACCGCGCCTACCTCCTCGCCCGCCCCGACCTGCTCGCCCTCGTCCCGCCCCTGCGCGGCCACCGCCTCGGCTGCTGGTGCGCCCCGCTCCCCTGCCACGCCGACGTCCTCGCGGACCTCGCCGACCACCCCCCGGCGAAGCCGTGAGGACACGTCCCCTGTTGCGCCGGACCCCTCAGAGTCCGGAGAGGTCCAGCTCCACCGGGTACGGCACCACGGCCTTGACCAGCCCGGTGAACAGCTCCCCCGCCCGGTACGTCCCCGCGGCCGCGTCCAGCACGTAGGTGTGGACGACCGGCACGCGGCCCGCGGCCTGTTCGACCCGCCAGTAGAACGGGATGCTGGCCTTGGCGTACTGGTCGAGCTTGACCACCCGGTCGGTGGTCTCCGAACCCGGCGAGACCACCTCGACCAGCAGCAGCACGTGGTCGGGTCTGGTCGGCGACTCGTCGATGGTGTCCGCGCGGTAGACCACCACGTCCGGTCGGCGGTTGTTCAGCGGCACGTCCTGCAGCCGCACGTCGAAGTCGGTGTCGGCGTTCCACTCGACGCCTCCCGCCTCGTCCAGCACGTTCGCCAGGAGCCGGGCGAGCCGGTTGTGCCGCTTGGAAGCGCTCGGGGACACGATCACCATCCCGTCGACGATCTCGATGCCCGCGCACTGCTCGTCGGTCCAGGAGTCGTACTGCTCGCTGGTGATCTGCCGGTGCATCCACTCGGGTGCGATCATCTCGGCCGTCACGGCGTACCTCCCCTGGGCGGTGAGCGGGCCTGGTGCTGTGCGCCTCAGCCTAGTACGGGCGTTACGGCGATTCCGGGCAGTTCGCGGACTGTTCGATATCCTCCGGGCGAGTGGCGGCGCGGGGCCGCCGGTGGGGAAGCGAGAGCGTATATGCAGTCGCCGTCGTCCGAGGAGCCCTCGCACGGGACGTCGTGGCAGTGGGACGGGGAGGAAGGCGACGAGGGCGAGGCGCCCGGGGACGTGATCGGCGGGGGCGGGGACGGGCCGTGGCTGAGCCGGCGCCGGATGCTGCTCGGGGCCGGGGTGCTCGCGGCGGGTGGGGCCGTCTGGGCGTTGAGCCGTTCGGGTGCCGACGGGTCGCCGCCCGCTCCGGCGCCGCCCAGGCCCCAGCCGACCGCCGTCTCCGGCCCGACCCCGCTCTGGACCTACCGGGGCCCCGAGGCGATGACCCCCGAGCGGCTCACCGACCCGCCGGGCCGCCCCGTCTACCTCTCCAGGAACGGCCTGCAGGTCCTCGACCCGGTCCGGGGCACCGCCGCCCGGCTGCTGGTCTTCGACCCGCCGCCCTCCCGCGACTGGCCCAGCGACCTCGACCTGCTCGGCAAGGTCGTACTCGGCCCCGAGCAGCTCTTCACCACCACCTACCAGGGCCACCTGGAGGCCCGCCACCTCACCGACCCCACCGCCGACTGGAGCCTGCCGCTGCCCGACGACCTGCAGGGCGACACCCGGCTCACCGGCTACGACCGCGGCGTCCTCTACGGCTACTCCTGGGGCCGCCCCCGGGCCGACGGCACCCCGTCGGACAACCGGCTGTTCGCCCTGCGGGTCGCCGACCGCTACTTCCTCTGGTCCGTCCGCACCGAGCACGAGGAGCAGCCGGTCACCCCCGCCGTCGATGTCGGCGGCCACCTCCTGGCCTGCGTCCGCTTCCTCGGCAGCCGCGCCGAGCTGGTGGCCCGGGACTCCGACACCGGCCGCGAACTGTGGACCGCCCCCGGCGACGAGGACCTGCGCTGGTGCGCCACCGACCGGCAGAAGGTCTACGTCCCCGACGGCAACGGTGGCGTGCGCAAGCTGAGCCCCGCCGGCGAACCCGGCTGGACCTACTCCCCCGCCCGGGGCGAGTCCTGGCGGGCGCTGCCGCCCGTCCCGGACGGCCCCCAGGTGTACGTCCCGACCGACCACGGCGTCGTCACCTGCCACGACGCGACCACCGGCGCGGTGCTCTGGTCCTGCCGACTGCCGTTCCTGCTGGACCGCCGCAGCCGTCCGCGGGTCGTCGGCGACACACTGTTCGTGCCGGGTCCGGCGGCCGGCGGGGTCTGCGCGATCCACACCGCGACCGGCGAGCCGGCGTGGACTTTCCACGACTCCGGCCCGGGCAAGGACGTCTGGACCGTCGCCGCCGACGGGCAGCACCTCTACGCCGGCCACGACGACATCCTGTACGCCCTCCCGCTGGCCTGAACGAGCCTGAGCACGAGCCCGGGCCCTCGCCCGCGCCGACCCGAGCGACCCCGACGAAACGGCAGGAGGACCCGATGCGGGTGCGCCCGATCTCCCCCGACAACCTGGCCGAGCTGCTCGTCGACCGCATCACCGCCCTGCCCGACGCCGCCGGACGCCGGCTGCGGGTGGCCGTGGACGGCGCCGCGGCCGCCCGCCCCGAGGCCCTCGCCGACGCCCTGGTGGAGCCGCTGCGGCTGCGCGGCCGTCCCACGCTGCGGGTGTCGGCGGCGGACTTCCTGCGCCCGGCCTCGATCCGGCTGGAGTACGGCCACCGGGACGCGGACGCCTTCCACGACCTCTGGCTGGACGACGGCGCCCTGCTGCGCGAGGTCCTCGACCCGCTGGAGCCGGGCGGCAGCGGCCGTGTCCTGCCTACCCTGCGCGACCCGGTGACGGACCGTTCCACCCGCGCCCCGTACACCCGGCTCCCGCCGAACGGGGTGCTGCTGCTGGACGGTCCGCTGCTGCTCGGCCGCTGGCTGCCGCTGGACCTGACCGTCCACCTCGCGCTCACCCCGGCCGCCCTGGCCCGCCGCACCCCCGCCGACCAGCGGTGGACCCTGCCGGCCTTCGCCCGCTACGAGGCCGAGACCGGCCCCGCCGAACTCGCCGACCTCACCGTCCGGGTGGACGACCCCCGCCACCCCGCCCTGGTCGAGCGGCCCTGACTCCCCCTCTCCCCCTGGGGCCCCTTCTCCCCTGGGGCCCGTCTTCGAGCCCCCGTCGTCCACCCGGAGGGGCGAGCGGGGCGGCGTCGGGGTGCGTGCATCGCAAGGCGGAGGAGGGGGGCACCTCCCGGCCGGAGGCTGGGGAGCGTCGCCCGGCGGGAGGGGGTTCGAAGACGGGCCCCGCCCCGTCTCACCGCCCGGGCGCCCTCCCCCGCCCGGCGCGGGCTTGCGTCGGGGCCGGGGCCGGGCCGCGCTGGCAGTACGGGCACCAGTACACCGACCGGTCGCGCGGGGGCTCGCCCTGACGCCCGCTCACCACGGGGGTGACGCAGCGCGGGCAGGGCCGTCCGGCCCGGCCGTAGACCCAGTGCTGGTAGCCGGGCCGGGTGTCGCCGGTGGTGATGTGGCCGGGGCGCAGCTTGTTGGCCTCCAGCATCTGCCGGGCGCGCTCCACCAGCCGGTCGGGGTGCGGGAGTTCACCGACCTCGGTCCACGGCGTCACGCCGGCGACGAAGCACAGCTCGTTGGCGTAGACGTTGCCGATCCCGGCCAGGTTGCGCTGGTCGAGCAGGGCCTCGACGACCGGGCGGGACGGGCGGGCGAGGAGCCGGCGGACGGCTTCGACCGGGTCCCAGTCGGGGCCGAGCAGGTCGGGGCCGAGGTGGCCGACGGCGCGCCGTTCGTCGGTGGTGCGCAGCAGTTCGACGACGGGCAGCCGGTAGCCGACGGCGGTGCCCCCGTCGGTGCCGAGGACGGCCCGGATCTGCCAGGCGGGGCCGCCGGTCCACTGTTCGCCGGGGCGGTAGACCTCCCAGCGGCCGTCCATCCGCAGGTGGGTGTGGAGGGTGAGGCCGCCTTCGAGCCGGGCGAGGAGGTGTTTGCCGCGCGGGGCGACCTCCAGCACCCGGCGGCCGGCGAGGTCGGCGGTGGCGTGGGCGGGCACCCGGAGGTCGGCGCTGGTCAGCAGTCGGCCGGCCAGGGCCTCGTGCAGCCGGGCCGCCACGCGGTAGACGGAGTCACCTTCTGGCATGCCTCCATTCTGGTCCGCGCGACGGCCCGGCGCGGCCCGGTTGGGCCCCGTCCCCGGGCCGCACCGCCCCCGGGCCGCCAGGTGCCCGGGCCGCTCAGCTCCGGTAGGCCGTCCAGGAGTCCCCCATCCGCTGGATCTGGCCCGGGGTGAACTGGGTCATGCAGTCGTCGTAGCTGTAGTCCATGAAGTTGTGGATCGGGTCCTTGCCGGGGCTGGTGCAGGTGTCCCGGCCCTCGGGGCAGCCGTAGGCGGCGCTGCGCTCGGGCGGGGTGTCGGCCACGTAGTCGCCCGGGCTCGCGCAGCCGCCCTGGAAGGTGTGGAAGAGGCCGAGCCAGTGGCCGGTCTCGTGGGTCGCGGTGTTGCCCTCGTTGTAGTGGGTGGCGGAGCCGCCGGGCAGGGAGGTGTCGAGCACGACCACGCCGTCGTCGGCCGGGTGCGAGCGGTACTGGTCGGGGAAGGTCGCCCAGCCGAGCAGGGACTGGCCGAGGTGGGCGGTGTAGAGGTTGAGGGTGCCCGCTCCGCCCGTGCGCAGCTTCTTCTTCATCGCCCTCTCGGCGGAGGAGCCGGGCGTGATGCCGCTGTACCAGGAGGCGTTGTCGGTGTAGTCGGTGCCGGCCAGCGCGAACTGGAAGCCGGTGGGGGTGTTGCCGTCGCCGTCGCCGCCGTAGGTCGCGTTGAGGTGGTCGATCTGGGCGTTGACGGCGGTGTCGGCGAGGCGGCCGGCGTCCCCGTTGTGGATCACGTGGACGTACACCGGGATCGTCGTGGCGGTGTCGCCGGGTCCGCGGGTGTGGCGCCGCTCGGCGAGGCGGGCGCGCAGGTCGTCGTCCATGGCCCGGGCCTGGGCGGGGGTGACCGCGTTCGGGTCCTTTCCGATCGGGCTTCCGGCCGGCTTGCGGGCGGCGGCGTCGCCCGCCTCCTGCGCGCCGCCGGCGCACACGGTGGTCGGCGCGGCGGCGGCCCGCTGCGGGGCGGGTGCCGCGAACTGGCTCAGACCGGCGGCGGCGACCACTGCGACGGCACAGGGGAACAGGCGGGGGGCACGCGAGCGCACCCGGGCAGTACGGCGCATCTGCGCTCCTGACGGGGGAGTCTGACGGGGTCTCGGCCGCACCCTGGCGTGCTCCGGCCGGACCCGCCGGCCCGGTGCCCGGCGCGGACCCGCCGAGACTATGACGCCGTGAAGTCGATCTCCCGCAGGGCGCGCGCGGCGGCCCGGTCGAGTACCACGGCCGACGCACAGCCGGCCGGCAGCCCGCCGGCGTCGAGGATCCACCGGCGCAGCCGGGTGACGCCGGTCCGGTGCCGGGCGAAGGCGTAGCGGGAGACGCCGCGGCCGCGCCGCCGCTGCCCGTCCAGCGCCTCGGCCGGGTCGACGTCGAGCAGCAGCAGGTGCACCCGGCGGCCCTGCCGGGCGGCGGCGCGGACGAGCCAGGACCGCACCCAGGGCAGCGTCCCGCAGTCGTGCACCGCGAGCGGCCCGCCGTCCAGGACGGCCCGGCGCAGCCGCCGGTAGTGCGCGAGCCGGGCGAACGGACGGTAGAGCGCGTACGGGAGGCGGCCGGGCAGCCGGGCCGCGAACTCCTCGCGGACCAGCTGGGAGTCGATCAGCGGGGCGCGCACGCAGCGGCGCATCAGGGTGCTCTTGCCGCTGCCGGGCAGTCCGGTGACGACCAGCAGGTCACCGGCGGGGTAGCGGAGCGCCGCCGGGCCGGGTCCGCGCAGGTGGTGCAGGGCGGGCGGGTCGTGCGGAGGGGGCAGGACGACGTGCTCCGCGGCGGTGCGCGGCGGCGGCACCCTCGGCACCTCCGCCCGCACCGTTCTCGTGCCGCTCACCGGTTCTCCCCCCGCCGTTCCCTGCTCAGGAGCATGTCGCATTCCCAAGGGCGAGTAAAGGGCGGAGGTCGGGGCGGGTGCGGACGTGCCTGGTCGGGCCCGGTCCTGTGGCAGGACCGGGCCCGTTTCGGGACGGTTCCGTCACCGACCGGCGGCCGACCGGAACCACCCCGGAGCCTTTCCTGAGCCTTTCCGGGGCGGCCCGGGGCGGCCGGCCGGAACCGTCAGCCGAGCTGCGGGGCGACCCGGGAGGCGATCAGCTCCAGGTGGTCCAGGTCGTCCAGGTCGAGGATCTGCAGGTAGATCCGCTCGCTGCCGACGGCCGCGTACCGGCCGATCTTCTCGGCCACCTCGTCCGGGGTGCCGGCCAGGCCGTCGGCCTTCAGCTCCTCGACCGAGCGGCCGATGGCGGCGGCCCGGCGGGCCACCTCGGCGTCGTCCCGGCCGACGCAGGCGACCAGGGCGTTGGAGTGGAGCACGGCGTCGGCAGGGCGCCCGGCCTGTTCGACGGCGGCGCGGACCCGGGCGAACTGGGCGGCCGAGTCCTCCACCGAGGCGAACGGCAGGTTGAACTCGTCGGCGAAGCGGGCGGCCAGCGCCGGGGTCCGCTTGGGGCCGTGGCCGCCGATCAGCACCGGGATGCGCTCCTGGACGGGCTTGGGCAGCGCGGGCGAGTCGGTCAGGGTGTAGTACTCGCCGGTGAAGTCGAAGGTGTCGCCGAGCTTGGTGTTCCACAACCCGGTGATGATCGCCAGCTGCTCCTCCAGCCGCCCGAACTTCTCCTTCGGGAAGGGGATGCCGTACGCGGTGTGCTCGGCCTCGTACCAGCCGGCGCCCAGGCCGAACTCGACCCGGCCGCCGCTCATCGCGTCGACCTGGGCGACCTGGATCGCGGTGACGCCGGGCAGCCGGAAGGTGGCGGCGGTCATCAGGGTGCCGAGCCGGATGGTGCTGGTGTCGCGGGCGAGACCGGCCAGGGTGATCCAGGCGTCGGTGGGGCCGGGCCGGCCGTCGACGTCGCCCATCTTCAGGTAGTGGTCGGAACGGAAGAAGGCGCTGAAGGCGCCGAGCTCCTCGGCGGTGCGGGCGACCTTCAGGAGGGTGTCGTAGCTCGCACCCTGCTGCGGTTCGGTGAACACACGGAGATCCATGCCGACCATTCTGGTACGGACCGCCCGGTCGTGAGCGCAGGGAACCGGCCAGACCACGGAACGTACCGAGACCCCGCCACGGGTGGCCAAGGTCTCAGCACGGAACCGTCACGGGCCGCCGTTCCCGCCCCCGGGCTCGCCTACCGTGGACGGATGTTCGCGACCCCCGACGAATCCTTCCGGCGCTCCCCCGACGAGCCGGCCGGCTGCCCGCTGCCCGGCATCGTGGCCGCCTTCACGCCGCGGCTGGCCGAGTTCGCCTTCGAGCCCGGCTTCGTCGCGGCGGTCGACCAGCACGCCGCGATGCTGCGGGAGCTGCTGTACGCGCAGGGGCCGGAGCTCGCGCCCCGGCCCCTGGACCGTGAGGAACTGTCGGACTACGCGCTGGGCTTCCTGGACGCGCTCAGCGAGATCGGCTGGCGGGAGCCGGTCGGCCACGACTACGCCGTGCTCCGGCTGACCGCGATCTGCTGGCTGGTGCGCGAGCAGGGCCTGCTGGAGGTCTGACACCCACCGTCACCGGTTCTCCGGTGCCCGCCCGCTCACCGGTTCTCCGGTTGCCGCCCGCTCACCGGTTCCCCGGTTGCCGCCCGCTCACCGGTTCCCCGGTTGCCGCCCGCTCACCGGTTCTCGCCGGGCTCGATGCCCGGGGCCGGCGGGGTGCCCGGGCCGGTCTGGGTGGTCGGCCGCACCGGCTGGTGGGCCAGCGCGTCCGAGCGGCCGGCCTGGTAGGCGCTGCCGCGCAGCCGGGCCGTCTCCTGCTCGGCGCTGTCCAGCCACCGCTCCCAGCGCTGGCGCATCGGCATGATCAGGCCGCCGCCGACACCGACCACCACCACACCGGCGACGGTGGCGAGCGCGGCGATCAGCACCGGCCCGGTGATCGCGGTGGCGATGCCGGCCTGGCCCAGCGCGGCGATCACACCGAGCGCGACGATGAAGCCCCACGCCATGGTGGCGACCGTGCGGCCGTACGAGGCGCCGGACAGCGAGTTGCCCACGATGTCGCGCACGCCGTTGGCGATGGCCATCGCGACCACCACGATCACGACGGCGACGATCGCCTTGGGCAGCCAGGCGACGATGCTGTGGATCATCACGCTGATCGGGTTCGGGCCGAAGACGCCGAACGCCAGCTGCAGCGCCATCAGCAGGACGATGTAGTAGACGACCTTGCAGACGATGCCGGTCATGTCGTACTTGGAGCCGCTCAGCCGGGCGGCCACCCCGGACCGCTCCGCGACCCGTTCCGAACCGATCCTGCGCAGCACCCGGTCGAGCACCTTGGCGACGGCCTTCGCCACGAACCAGCCGATGACCAGGATCACCAGGAAGGCGATGAACTGCGGAATGACCTTCGCGATCTTGGACCAGGCCTGGGTGAAGCCCGACCCGAAGTCGACGGAGAGTGCGAGCTGCTGAGCCACGGAGTCCTCCACTCGGTGACACGGCGCCACGAGCGGGCGCGGCGGCCCCCCACCCTTCGTGGATAGCAGGCCCCCGTCCGGGCCGCGCGCGCCCGGCGTCCGGGATGCTTCCCTCGGGTGAACGCCCCGGCGAGTCGCCCGCGTACAGTGGCGGTCCGGGGGACGACGGGCCAGGACGGAACAGGACGGTGCGGCAGTGAGCGGTACGGCGGCGGACAGCGCGGTGGGGCACCGGGCGCTGCACTGGCGGACCCGCCCGGACGGGGCCCGGGCCGCCGTCCTGGTGCTGCACGGCGGCGAGGAGCACAACCTCGCCCGGCCCGGCCGGCTCAACCTCCCCCTGCTGCGGATGCACGGCTTCCTGCGCGCCCTCACCCGGGCGACCGCGGACGCCGGGGTCGCCGTCGCCACCGTCCGCTACCGCCACCGCGGCTGGAACGGCGAACGCGCCGACGCCGCCCGGGACGCGCTCACCGCGCTCGACGAACTGGCCGCGCGGCTCGGGCCCGTACCGACCGTCCTGATCGGCCACTCCATGGGCGGCCGTGCCGCCCTCCGGGCCGGCGGCCACCCCTCGGTCACCGGACTGATCGCCCTCGCCCCGTGGTGCCCGGCCGAGGACCCGTGCGAACAGCTGGCCGACCGGGACGTCCTGCTGCTGCACGGCGACCGCGACACCGTCACGCTGCCCGCCGACACCCGCGCCTTCGCGGCCCGCAGCCGCGCCGCCGGGGCCCGCGTCTGCGGCTACACCGTCGCCGGCAGCGGCCACGCCATGCTCCAGCGCGTCCCCGACTGGCACCGCGCCACGACCCGCCTCACCACCGCGCTCCTCGGCCTGCACCCGCTGCCCGCCGAAGCCGCCTCCGCCCTCGCGCTCCCACCCGCCTCCCCCGAGGCGCTCACCCTCCCCTCCCCCGCCAGCCCCGCCACACCCCGGCCGTCCCGGCCGACGCCTGACGCCACCGGCGCCCCGCTCACCCGGGCCTCCCGGCCGACCTCCGGCACCAGCATGGCCCGCGCCCCTGTCACCGGACCCCCACGAGCGGGCCCGCGACAACACCCCGGCCGAACCACCCGGGCCTTCCCTCCGGCCCACCCAGTCGACTCCTGACACCACCACCGCCCACCGGCGCCTCGCCGTGCCGGGGCGGCTGCGGCCGCGATGTGCCTCAGCCAGCGTGTCTCAGAGCGTGTGCCACAGGGCGGTGGCGAAGACGGCCGTGACCCAGGTCCAGAGGGCGGAGAGGCCGAGGTGGGCGGCGGTGCGCAGGGGGTCGCCGCGCCACAGCTTCGGGGAGAAGACGGCGAATTCGAAGAGCCAGCGCAGCCCCCAGAAGAGGGTCTGGCCGGCCAGCAGGGCGGTGCCGAGACAGCCGGCCGCGAGCAGGTCGGGGGCCAGGCAGAGCGGGAGCAGCCCGAGCAGGACGCAGGCCAGCCCGATGAAGAAGAGGTGGGCGTAGGAGACCTGGCGGGTCAGCAGGGTGGTGCCGCACAGGTCCCCGGGCCAGCCGATGGCGCGGGGCAGCACGGCGTGGACCAGTCCCATCGCGACGAGGGCGGCGCCGACCAGGCGCAACTGGGCTTCCAGGGTGAGGAGTTCGCTCATGAGACGGGCTTCCGGAAGGCGATGGCGGTGACCAGGCCGGCGATCCGGCGCTCGGTGGCCGGGTGCAGGCCGGCCTCGGCGGCGTGGCGGAGCCAGGTGGCCCGGGAGTGGAAGTGCCAGGCGCCGGGGCCGTAGACGGCGGCGTTGGCGGTGTCGCGCAGGTGCTCGACGAGCAGCAGGGTCCCGCCGGGGCGCAGGGCGCGGGCGGCCTCGGCGAAGAGGGCGGTGCGGTCGGCGGGGCGGCGCAGCTCGTGGGCGGCGAAGACGGCGAACACCGTGTCCAGCGCGGCCGTTTCGGCGGGCAGGGCGTCGGCGCGGGCCGGGATGCCGCCGGGGGCGGGCGGGACGAGTGCGCGGGCGCGCCGGATGGAGGCG
Organism: Kitasatospora sp. Ki12; assembly: GCF_054601375.1. Taxonomy (NCBI): domain Bacteria; kingdom Bacillati; phylum Actinomycetota; class Actinomycetes; order Kitasatosporales; family Streptomycetaceae; genus Kitasatospora; species Kitasatospora sp. Ki12. The sequence continues at coordinate 800,942 of NZ_BAAIHT010000003.1, forward strand.
CCGGCGGTCGCCGGGTCGTACAGGTCGGCGACCCGGCCGCGGGCGCCGGGGTGGCGTGCGGCGAGCGGGCGGCCGATCTCGTTGAGGCCGGTGTCGACGATCAGGTGGTCGCCGGGGCCGTCCGGCAGGAGGGCGGGCAGCCAGTGGTAGCCGTGGAGTTCGGAGCGGTCGTAGACGGCCCAGGTGGCGAGGAGGCTGCTGACGACGTACCCGGCGGCGACGCCGGCGGCCGTCCGGGCCAGCGCGGCGGCGGGGCCGGGCAGGCGGCGGGCCAGTGCCCAGCCGGTGGCGGCGGTGAGGGTTCCGGCGGCGTACATCGGCCAGTTGTAGCGGACGACGTCGCGCACGCCGGAGGGGTGGGGGCCGGAGGCTTGGTGACCGGTCATCGGGCGGCTCCGGTGGGGCGTCGGCGGGGGCCGGTGGGCGGCGGGGGCAGCACGGGGGCTCCCGTCGCCGCAGGTCGCGGCCGGGGGATCCCGCGCGCCCTCATCATGGCGCACGCCTTTGAACGCGTTCAACTCGGGGTGCCGACGCAGCCGTGCCACCGGGGAGGAGCCACGGCGGGCGGGCGGGCGGTCAGGCGGTCAGGCGGATTCCCGGCCCGCGCCCAGGGCGGGGAGGTGGCCGGCCAGCAGCGCCTCGCCGAGCGGGGTGAGCCGGTGGGTGACCGTCCGGCCGGTGCGGCCCTTGACGGTGAGCCCGGAGTCGGCGAGGACGGTGGCGTGCTCGCTCGCCGAGGCGGTGGAGATGCCCAGGCGGGCCGCCAACTCCTTGGTGGAGCAGGGGCCGTGGACGGCGATGGACTCCAGGGCGGCGGCCCTGGTCTGGCCGAGCAGGGCGGTCAGGGTCCGGCTGGGGGCCGGTTCGGGCTCGGCGTGCAAGGGTCCACCGATCCTGGCCGGGTAGAGGAGCACGGGCTGTTGGGAGGGGTCCTCGAACCGGGCGATGACCGGACGGCGGGGGCCGAACACGCACGGCTGGAGCAGCAGTCCGCGGCCGTCCAGCCGCACGTCGTGCCGGCACCCGTTCGCCAGCGGGAAGCTGAGCACCGGGCGGCGCCAGGACACCGCCGGGTGCAGCGAGCCGAGGATCCGGTCCGGCTCGGTCATCCATCGGCGGCGCCCGTGCTCGGTGGTGACGATGCTCTCGATCTGCCGCCGGTACGGGTCGATCGCCCGGGTCTGGTACTCGGCGGTGACGTGGCCGAGCACCTCGCGGGCCCGCCGGTCGCCCGCCGCCACGCCGCGCGCGAAGGCGCTCAACCGCCGCTCCCCGCCGACCGCGCGCAGGTGCTCGCGCAGCGGCGCCTCCGGCGTGGCTGCGGTGGCGCTCTCGGTGGCCCCCGGATCGCGCCGGACGGTGAGGAACTCCGGGATCGCCGAGGGGGTGTAGAGGTCGAAGAGGAGGGAGGTGCGCGGGCTCCAGGAGGCCCGCAGGCGGTCCCGCCAGGGCTCGAAGCGCGGATCGCGCAGCCCGTTCACCAGGGCGTGCACGCTGAGTGACAGTTCCATCGACATGTCCGGACGCTCCGCGACCCGGACCCGCGCCAGGTCGTCCGCCCCGAAGAAGATTCTCAGCACGACCGCGATCGTCGCCCCGGGACGGGCCGCGCCGCAAGACCGTTCGGCGAGAACCGAATCGTTTGCCCGCCGCCCGCCGCCCGGGCCAGGCTGGGGCTCCCGCGCCTCCCCTCCGGAGGGCGCGGCCGGCCGGGCGGGGTGCCCCGGCGGCGGCCGGGGCGGCCGCGGCGTCCGGGGCGTCCGGGGCGGCCGGGGCGTCCGGATGACGGACCGGACGCCCGGTGGGGGCGGGCCCGGGGGCTCGTCCCCACGCGATCCCCTCGGGCCCGCCCCGCCCGCCGATTCCGCCCGTCACCCCTCCCGCACGGCCCGCGATCGCCCTCAGCCCAGGTCCGCCGGGGACTCCACGACGACCCCGTAGAGGTCGCCGATCGTCGCCAGCGCGCCGCGGTGGACCTGGGCGGCGGTCAGCTCGGCGCCCGCCGACGGCAGCGGCCGGGTCGCGGAGGCGGCGGCCACCACGGTCGGGCGGTTGCCGCGCAGGAAGGCGCCGGCCGCGGTGAAGGCGACGCACATGTGGGTCATGAAGCCGGCCACGACCACGTCCCGGTGCCCGGCCGCGTCGACCAGCTCGCCCAGGTCGGTGCCGACGAAGGCGTCCGGGACCTGCTTGACCACGACGCGCTCGCCCTCGACGGGCGCCACGCTCGGGTGGATCCGCCCGATCTCGGCGCGGACGTCGTACGGGGTGCCCTCGCCGCCGTCGTTGATCACGTGGATGACGGTGGCACCGGCCGCCCGGGCCCGGGCGAGCAGGTCGGCGGCGGCGTCGAGCGCCTCCTGCCAGCCCTCCAGCTCCATCACGCCGCGTACGTAGGTGTTCTGGTAGTCGATCAGGATGACGGTCGCGTCGCCGAGGGAGGCCGGCTTGTCGTCGAGGCCGTTGAGGGTGCGCAGGGTCGTCGTGGGCACGGCGGTGCCACCTTTCACGTTCGGAGGGAGTGAGGTTTCCGCAGGTCACACGTGGTGTGCTCGGCCTCGAAAACGCTACGGCCGACGCCCGCGTGTCGGCAATGTCGTCTAACATGCAGATTCCGACATCAGGGGTCGGGGAACATCGAGGGATCGGGGGCATCCAGTGCGGGCAGTGCAGCCGGACACCGGGGCCGCGCGGCGGCTGATCGTCATCGTCCTGTTCGAGGGTGTCGACCTGCTCGACGTGACCGGCCCGCCCGAGGTGTTCTCGCTGGTCCGGCGGGAGACCGACGACGCGGCCGGCTACCGGGTCACCCTCGCCGCCGAGACCATGGCACCGGTCACCACCGCGGCGGGCGTGCGGATCCTGCCCGACCTCACCTTCGACCAGGCCGCCGAGGGCGGCATCGACACCCTGCTGGTGCCCGGCTCGGTCGAGGTGGACGACCGGCGCCGGGTCCGCGCGCTCACCGATCCGGCGGTGGTCGAGCGGGTCCGCACACTGGCCGCCCGCTCCCGCCGGGTGGCCAGCGTCTGTGTCGGCGCGCACCTGCTGGCCGCCGCCGGGCTGCTGGACGGCCGGCGCGCCACCACCCACTGGTCGACCGCGGGCCAACTCGCCGCCGAGTACCCGCAGATCGAGGTCGACGCCGACCCGATCTTCATCCGCGAGGGCGAGGTCTGGACCGGCGCGGGCATCAGCGCCTGCCTGGACCTCTCGCTCGCCCTGGTCGCCGAGGACTTCGGCGAGGAACTGGCCCTGCGGGTCGCCCGCCAGCTGGTGATGTACCTCAAGCGCCCCAGCGGCCAGAGCCAGTTCAGCGTCCCGCTGGAGCCGGTGTCCACCACCCGGCGGATCGAGGAGCTGCGCCACCACATCCTGCGCAACCTCTCCGGGCGGCTCACCGTCCCGGACCTCGCCGCCCACGCCCACGTCAGCGAACGGCAGTTGACCCGGATCTTCAAGACCGAACTGGGCACCACGCCGAGCGTCTACATCGAGTCGGCCCGGGTCGAACTCGCCCGCCACCAGCTGGAATCGGGCGATGCCACGCTCGAACGCATCGCCACCGCCTGCGGGTTCGGCACCACGGACACGCTGGTGCGCGCCTTCCGCCGCCGGCTCGGCACCACGCCGACCGACTACCGGCAGCGGTTCCGGACCACCGCGGCGGCGACGGGTACGGCCGTCACGGCAGCCGGACGGTGAACGCCGTACGGCCCGGCCGACCGGCGGTCCGCGCCTCTGCCCCCTGCCCCCGCTCCTGCTACGCCTCCCGCTTCTGCTGCGCCGCCCGCCAGGCCTCCCGGGCCACCAGCGGCGCCAGGTACGACCAGCGGTGCGAGCCGTCCGGGCAGACACCGCCCTCGACCAGCGCGGACACGGTGCGGCGGGTGAACGGCACCCACACCGCCATGTCGTGCTCGAAGGTGCTGTGGCAGGCGTCGCGGCGGCGGTCGATCTCCGCCGCGTCGAGCCGGGCCCGGACGGTGGCGACCAGCGTGTAGCAGGACGCCGGTTCGCTCCAGCCCAGCCAGGTGATCACCGCCGGTCCGACGTCGGCGGGCAGCAGCCCCAGCTCCTCCTCCAGCGCCCGGTGGACCAGCCCGTAGAAGTCCTCGGCGGCGCCCGGCTCGTCGCGGTACTTCATCGTCTCATTGATCCCGACCGTCCACTGCGCCGGGAAGGTCCTGACCGCCAGTGAGCGCCGGAGCAGCAACAGCCGGCCGGCGCGGTCCCGCACCGCGACGCAGGCGCTGACCATCGTGGGCGGCGCGCCGGCCACGAAGCTCGTCAGCCCCTCGTCCAGCGCCTCGCGCAGCAGCCGACCCGCCTCCGGGTCCTCGCGGCCCAGCCCGGTGGTGGCCATGCACTCCGCGTAGTCGCTCTCGGCGATGGTCACCTCGCACACCCGGGCGGCGCTGTGCTCACCGTGATCGACCGTCAGCCGCGAGATGTACGCCGTCCGGCCCGCCGCCCCGGCGGCCCGCTGCCGCGCCACCTCCTCGGCCCACCCGACCGCGTCCAGCACGTGCGGGCGTTCGACCCGCCCTCCGTACGAGGTCACCAGAGTTCCGGGGGACAGCGGCCGGGCCGCCGACCAGGTGATCAACGGCGCCAGGCCGTCCGCCCGGACGTCGTGCGCCCGGGCCGCCGCCGACAGACTCGCCCGCCGCACGCTCGGCGCCGGGACCCGTGAACCGATGCGTGAGCCGCCGTACTTGGCGAAGTCGTAGACCAGATTGGTCACCACGCCGAGCAGCAGCGCTCCGCCGATCCCCAGCAGCCATTCCACCCCAGGCCCCCCGCCTTCATGATCCGCCCGCCCCATTGTGGGGTCGGGCGGACGCCCGGGGAAAGGCCTCGCGTCCGCGAACGCATCCGTCCGAGCCGGCCGCCCGGCCGATCCACCCGGCCGGTGTTAGGGTGATCGACAGTCGACTCGGAGGCGCTGAACGATCGTGCGGGCAGCCGGAATCGACGCCACGGCGACCGCCAGGTCGGCGCTGCGCCGCTTCCCCTCCGCCGCCGGGTACGCGCTCCGCTGCCTCGCCACCGGGCTGGGCGCGCTGGTCGCGTCGGCCCTCCTGCTCGTCGTCCTCGCCCTCTGCCTCGTCGGCCTCGGCCTGCTGCTCCTCCCCGGCGCCGTTCACCTGCTGGGCCGCTACGCGGAGTTCCACCGACGGCTGGTCGGCCGGCGACTGGGCTCGGCGGTCCGCGCGCCGTACCGCGACGATCCCTTCCGCAGCCGTACGTCGCCCCTGCGCGATCCCGCCGTCCGCGAGGACCTGTTCCGGGACCTGCGCTGGCTGCTCGCCCACGGCACCGTCGGCACCGCCCTGTGCGCAGCCGGTCTCACCCTCTGCAGCCACGCCGTCAACTGGCTGACCGCGCCGCTGTGGTGGCGGCTCCTGCCGGCCGAGCGGGACGCCGTCATCCTGCTGAACGTCGACTCCTGGCCGGTGGCGGCGATCGCGGCGGTCGGCGGCGTCGGCTACGCCGCCCTCGCGGTCGCCGTCCTGCCGTTCCTCGCCGACCTGCACGCCCGTGCCTCCCGTCGGCTGCTGACCGCCCCCGGCCGCGAGTCGCTCGCCCAGCGGGTGCACCGACTGACGGTCAGCCGGTCCGCGGCGCTGGACGCCCACGCCGCCGAACTGCGGCGCATCGAACGGGACTTGCACGACGGCGCGCAGGCCGACCTGGTGGCCGTCTCGCTCCGGCTCGGCATGATCCGCCGGGCGCTCGCCCACCGCCCGGACCACGTCGCGGAGTTGGTGGACTCCACCCAACTGGTCACCGAACAGGCCCTGGAGTCCCTGCGGACGCTCGTCCGCGGCATCCACCCGCCCGTGCTCGCCGACCGCGGGCTCACCGAGGCCGTCCGCTCGCTCGCCGCCCACTGCGCCGTCCCCACCCGGACCGACCTCGACGGGGCGGCCGGCCCGCCGCCCCGCGCACCGGCCGCCGCCGAGGCCGCGGCCTACTTCGTGGTCGCCGAGGCGCTCACCAACGTCGCCCGGCACAGCGGCGCCTCCACCGCCCTGGTCCGGCTGCGGATCACCGCCGACGCGATCGCCGTCCGGGTCGAGGACGACGGCAGGGGCGGCGCCGCCGAGGGCACCGGGAGCGGCCTGCCCGGCCTGCGGCGGCGCGTCGCCGCCTTCGACGGGACCATCGACCTGTCCAGCCCACCCGGGGGCCCGACCGTACTGGAAGTGGACATCCCATGCGCGTCCTGATCGCCGAGGACAACGCCCTGCTCCGCGAGGGCCTGGCCCTCCTGCTGACCAGCGAGGGCCACGAGGTCTGCGCGGCCGTCGAGCACGGCGACGACCTGCTGCCCGCCCTGCTCGACCACCGCCCCGACGTCGCCGTGGTCGACGTCCGGCTGCCGCCCGGCTTCCGCGACGAGGGCCTGCGCGCCGCCGTCGAGGCCCGCCGCCGGCTCCCCGCCCTCCCCGTCCTGATCCTCTCCCAGTACGTCGAACACGCCTACGCCACCGAGCTGTTGGCCCAGAGCGCCACCGGGGTCGGCTACCTCCTCAAGGACCGGGTCGGCCGCGCCGAGGAGTTCCTGGAGGCCCTCCGCCGCGTCGCCGAGGGCGGCACCGCCTTGGACCCCGAGGTCATCAACCACCTGATGGCCCGCCGCACCGGCCCCGACCCGCTCGCCGCCCTCACCCCGCGCGAACGCGAGGTCCTCGCCCTGATGGCGGAGGGCCACAACAACCCCGCCATCGCCCGGCTCCTCTTCCTCGCCGAGAGCTCCGTGAACAAGCACATCGGCCACATCTTCACCAAGCTCGGCATGCCCACCCCCGACTCCGGCCACCGCCGCGTCCTCGCCGTCCTCACCTACCTCCGCACCCTCGCCGACCGGTAGGCGCGCCTGCTTGCGCCAGTCAGCGGCGTCCCGGCCCCGCCCGTGCCGCGGCCTGCGCGCGGGCGCGGCACGGCTGTTCCGCGGCCCGCGGATGTGGCGTAGCGTGGCCGGATGAACACGAACGCGTCCTCGCGGTACGACGTCGTGATCGTCGGCGGCGGGCACAACGGGCTGGTGGCGGCGGCGTACCTGGCGCGGGCCGGGCAGCGGGTGCTGGTGCTGGAGCGGCTGGCGCAGGTGGGCGGGGCCGCGGTCTCCGCGCGGGCCTTCCCGGGGGTGGACGCCCGGCTGTCGCGCTACTCCTACCTGGTGAGCCTGCTGCCGCGGACGATCGTCCGGGACCTGGGGCTGCGGCTGGACCTGCGGCGGCGCCGGATCTCCTCGTACACGCCCGTCGAGCGGGACGGGAGCCCGACCGGGCTGCTGGTGGACGCGGCCGACCCGGCGAGGACCGGGGAGTCGTTCCGGGCGCTCACCGGCGGCGACCGTGAGTGGCGGGCCTGGCAGCGCTTCTACGGGACGACCGGCCGGGTCGCCGAGCGGGTGTTCCCCACGCTCACCGAGCCGCTGCCCACCCGGGCGGAGCTGCGCCGCAGGATCGCGGACGAGGCCGCCTGGACCTCCCTGTTCGAGGAGCCGCTGGGCGCGGTGGTCGAGCGGACCTTCGCGGACGACCTGGTGCGCGGGGTGGTCCTGACGGACGCGCTGATCGGCACCTTCACCCACGCCCACGACCCCTCGCTGCGGCAGAACCGCTGCTTCCTCTACCACGTGATCGGCAACGGGACGGGCGACTGGGACGTCCCGGTCGGCGGGATGGGAGCGGTCACGGGCGCGCTCGCCGGGGCGGCGCTGGCGGCCGGCGCCGAGATCCGCACCGGCCACGAGGTGACCGCCGTCGCCGCCGACCGCGACGGCCGGGGGCGGGGCGAGGCCGAGGTGTCCTACCGGGACCGGGACGGCGGTACGGAGGGAACGGTGGCGGCCCGGCGGGTGCTGGTGAACGCCGCGCCGGCGGCCCTGGCCCGGCTGCTGGGCGACGATCCGGGGCCCGCACCCGAGGGCGCCCAGCTGAAGGTCAACATGGTGCTGCGCCGGCTGCCGCGGCTGTGCGACACCACCGCCGACCCGCGCGAGGCCTTCGCCGGGACCTTCCACATCGCGGAGGGCTACCGGCAGTTGGCGACCGCGTACGCCGAGGCGCGGGCCGGCCGGATGCCCTCGGCCCCGCCGTCCGAGATCTACTGCCACACCCTCACCGACCCGTCGATCCTCGGCCCGGACGCCGTCCGGCAGGGGCTCCAGACGCTCACCCTGTTCGGCCTGCACATGCCCGCCCGGCTGTTCGGCGACCCGGCGGCCAAGGAGCGCGCGCTGGCCGCGAGCCTGGCGCAGCTGGACGCGGTGCTGGCCGAGCCGATCGCCGACTGCCTGGCCGCCGACGCCGACGGCCGGCCCTGCCTGGAGGCCAGGACGCCGCCGGAGCTGGAGCGGGAGCTCGGCCTGCCGGGCGGCCACATCTTCCACCGGGACCTCGCCTTCCCCTTCCGGGACGCGGACGGCGGGGACGCGGACGGCGGGGACGGCCCCGGAGAGCCGGGCAGCGCCGCCGCCCGCTGGGGCGTGGCGACGGACCGCCCGAACGTCCTGCTGTGCGGCGCCGGGGCCGTGCGCGGCGGCGGGGTCAGCGGCATCCCGGGGCACAACGCGGCCCAGGCCGTCCTGGCCGACCTGGCTGACGCGGGCTGACATGGCCGACCTGGGGCGGGCCTGACAGCGGGCGGTCGGCCGGTCACCCGGCGCGTCCGGACACCCGCCCACCTGGCAGGTCACTCCCGGTGGCGGTTTACTGAGAGTGAGCAGGGCAGGAGGGAGGCCCTCCGATGGAATGTCCGCACCCACCCGGTTTCCACGTCGAGGTCCGTGAACGCTACGTCGCCGCCGTGGCGGAGGTGACCCGCCTGGTGCGGGCCGTTCCCGACGACGGCTGGACGGCGCCCACGCCGTGTCGGGACTGGGACGTCCGCACACTGATGAACCACCTTGCCGCACAGCACCTTTGGGTCTGCCAGGCGGTGGCCGGCTACACCCCGGAGGCGATCGGCCACCGGTTCGGGGGTGACGTACTGGGCCGCAACCCCGTCGGGGTATGGGCGATGGCCGCCGACACGGCGGTCCGCGCGCTCCACCAGCAGGACGTACCGGACCTGCTGGTGCACCTGCCGTACGGGGTGCGCGACGCCGGCGGGTACGCCCGCGAGCTGACCGCCGAGACCGTCGTGCACGGCTGGGACCTCGCCCGGGCCCTGGGCGAGACCGGCCGGATGCCGCCGGGCGCCGCCCGGTACGCGCTCGACGAGTTCCAGGGCTACCGCAACCTGGCCCGCACCGGCCTGTTCGACCCGCCACTCGTCACCGCGCCGGGCGCCGACGCCCAGGACCGGCTACTGGCGCTCACCGGACGGGACCCGAACTGGTCCTACGACACGACGCGCTGACGGTCCGTCAGCCATCTCTGGCCCCGGGACCCGCCGGAACCGCCGGACCCCCGCGCCCGGAACCGGGCGCGGGGGGTAGGAGGCCAGAGCGGTCACGCTGCGACGGTCAGGCGCGGGCGAGCACCCAGGCGCCGAGGCCGTTGCAGCCGCCCGCCGAGTAGGTGGTGGCGCGGAAGCCGGGCGGGACGGGCGAGCCGGGGCAGGTCCACAGGCCGACCCGGGCGATGTTGTGGTACCAGGCGCCGGCGCCGTCGCAGCCCGCCTGCATGTGGCCGGTGATCACGTACCCGGCGACCACCGGGGAGCCCGAGCAGGTCCAGATCCCGTCGTGCGGGAGGCCGTGCTGCCAGGCGCCGATGCCGCCGCAGCCGGCCCGCAGGTGGTTGATGATGACGTACCCGGGCACGACCGGAGAGCCGGCACAGGTCCATATGCCGTCCTTGACGAGGCTGTGGCGCCACGCGCCGATGCCCCGACAGCCGGACGTCACGTGGTCGGTGATGACGTAACCGGCGACCACCGGGGAGCCGGAGCAGGTCCAGATCCCGTCCTTCGCCGGCTGCTGGTACCAGGAGCCCCAGCCGCCGCAACCCGCGCCGTCGTGGTCGGTGATGACGTTCCCGGCGTCGACGGGCTGCCCGGAGCAGGCCCAGCGGCCCGAGCCGCCCCACCCCGCGGGCTTGGCCTCCGCCGAGGCCATGCCGGAGACCGTACCGCCCAGGACGACGGCCGCGACCAGCGCGAACGCCGCCGCCGCGGCTCCGATCCCCCTTCCGAGGACCGCCGTCGCCGCACGCTTCCACAACTGACGAACATTCATAGCCGTACCACTCCAGTCGGGTCGGGGGGAGGGAGGCGTCCCGACCGCCGGGGTGCCCGGCGGCGGAATCGAGAGTCACCTTACGGGGAGACCGCGTGAGAATTCGGTGGAGGTTCCCGGAATTTCGCCCACGGAGCCACCTTGTCCGAAACCTGCCATCGGACGGCCGGTCCGGTCCCCCGGCACCCGGTCCTCACCGCGTGTGACCAGGCCCGTCCGGGGTGACATCGCGTCCGGACGGGCGCATGGTGGAAGGAAGGACGACACGGACGACCGCCACCGGACCCGCCGCCCCAGGCCCCGGGCGGGCCCGAACGCTTCACATCCGGAGACCCCTCGGTCGCACACCTCCGGAGCACCGGACCTGCCGGGCCACCGGACCTCCGGACCTGCCGGACCTGCCGGGCCTCCGGACCGCCCGTCCGGTGCCGCGGCGGTGGCGTCCTGTCAGCTCCGGGAGGCAGACATGTCCATGGTGCTCATCACCGGCTCGTACCAGGTGTTCCATGACCGGCCCGACGGCGACACCGTCCACTTCCTGCCGCAGGACCCGGGCTTCTGGGGCGACGTCCCCGGGCTCAACCCGGTCAAACGCGACGAGAACGGCGGCGCCTCGCTGCGGCTGGACTCCATCGACGCCCTGGAAACCCACTACAAGGGCGTCGGCCCGGACTTCGCGCACCAGCCGCTGACGCTCGGCGCGCACGCCGCCCGCGACGAACTGCTGACGTGGCTCGGCTTCACCAGGGTCGTGCAGGACGACGAGGAGAAGGTCGTCGTCTCCACGCCGGACTCCGTCCCCGGCTACATCCTCACCGGCGGCGCGGACCCCTTCCGCCGCTGCATCGCGCTGGTCGGGCGCGGCGCCCCGCCGGACGTCGGCGATCCCCCGGCGCCCGCACGCAGCGGCTTCCACCTGGACGTCACCCTCGGCATGCTGCGCGCCACCGCCAACCACCACCTGCTGTCGCAGGGGCTGGTCTACCCCACCTTCTACGAGAGCCTCCCCGAAAAGCTCCGGGCGGACCTGACTGCCACCGCGAAGCAGGCCCGCAAGACCAAGGCCCCCGGCAGCGTCTGGCAACACGACGTGACCACCAGCGGCGCGAAGATCGAGAACCTCGACTCGCTCACCAAGGACCTCGTGATCCTGCCGAAGCTGTTCCGCCGACTCGTCGACTACGTCCGGCTGTTCGGCCCCGACCTGGGCTGCCTGCCCGCCTTCCTGGCCGGCGGCGCCGACGAGTTCACCCTGCCCGAGCTCCGCAAGCCGCCCACCGTCGGCCTGCAGCACGTCGTCGAGGTCATCGGCAACAACACGGTGCGGATGACCCGGCCCATCGAGGACCTGCTGTTCAGCGAGACATGACCCTCGCCGGCCCGCTCTCGAACGTCCAGGTCGCATTCACGCCAGCCGGAAATGCGAAAAGCCCCTGATCCGAGTGGATCAGGGGCTTTTCAGCAATGATTGTTCGGCGGCGTCCTACTCTCCCACAGGGTCCCCCCTGCAGTACCATCGGCGCTGTGAGGCTTAGCTTCCGGGTTCGGAATGTAACCGGGCGTTTCCCTCACGCTATGACCACCGAAACACTATGAAACTGTCAACCGACACCCGACCAAGAATCGGGTGGGTCGTTGTTTCAGAACAACACAGTGGACGCGAGCAACTGAGGACAAGCCCTCGGCCTATTAGTACCGGTCAACTCCACCCCTTACAGGGCTTCCATATCCGGCCTATCAACCCAGTCGTCTACTGGGAGCCTTACCCTCTCAAGGAGGTGGGAGTGCTCATCTCGAAGCAGGCTTCCCGCTTAGATGCTTTCAGCGGTTATCCCTCCCGAACGTAGCCAACCAGCCATGCCCTTGGCAGGACAACTGGCACACCAGAGGTTCGTCCGTCCCGGTCCTCTCGTACTAGGGACAGCCCTTCTCAACACTCCTACGCGCACAGCGGATAGGGACCGAACTGTCTCACGACGTTCTAAACCCAGCTCGCGTACCGCTTTAATGGGCGAACAGCCCAACCCTTGGGACCTACTCCAGCCCCAGGATGCGACGAGCCGACATCGAGGTGCCAAACCATCCCGTCGATATGGACTCTTGGGGAAGATCAGCCTGTTATCCCCGGGGTACCTTTTATCCGTTGAGCGACGGCGCTTCCACAAGCCACCGCCGGATCACTAGTCCCTACTTTCGTACCTGCTCGACCCGTCAGTCTCACAGTCAAGCTCCCTTGTGCACTTACACTCAACACCTGATTGCCAACCAGGCTGAGGGAACCTTTGGGCGCCTCCGTTACCCTTTAGGAGGCAACCGCCCCAGTTAAACTACCCACCAGACACTGTCCCTGATCCGGATCACGGACCCAGGTTAGACATCCAGCACGACCAGAGTGGTATTTCAACGGCGACTCCACAACAACTGGCGTTGCTGCTTCAAAGTCTCCCACCTATCCTACACAAGCCGAACCGAACACCAATATCAAGCTATAGTAAAGGTCCCGGGGTCTTTCCGTCCTGCTGCGCGAAACGAGCATCTTTACTCGTAATGCAATTTCACCGGGCCTATGGTTGAGACAGTCGAGAAGTCGTTACGCCATTCGTGCAGGTCGGAACTTACCCGACAAGGAATTTCGCTACCTTAGGATGGTTATAGTTACCACCGCCGTTTACTGGCGCTTAAGTTCTCAGCTTCGCCCTGTCGAAACAGAGCTAACCGGTCCCCTTAACGTTCCAGCACCGGGCAGGCGTCAGTCCGTATACATCGCCTTACGGCTTCGCACGGACCTGTGTTTTTAGTAAACAGTCGCTTCTCGCTGGTCTCTGCGGCCACCCCCAGCTCAAGGTGCAAGACCCATCACCAGGAATGGCCCCCCTTCTCCCGAAGTTACGGGGGCATTTTGCCGAGTTCCTTAACCATAGTTCACCCGAACGCCTCGGTATTCTCTACCTGACCACCTGAGTCGGTTTGGGGTACGGGCCGCCATGAAACTCGCTAGAGGCTTTTCTCGACAGCATAGGATCATCCACTTCACCACAATCGGCTCGGCATCAGGTCTCAGCCTCAATGAGTGACGGATTTGCCTATCACTCGGCCTACACCCTTACCCCGGGACTACCACCGCCCGGGCTGGACTACCTTCCTGCGTCACCCCATCGCTCACCTACTACGTTGGGTCCCGGCTCCACCACTTCCCTTTGCCCGAAGGCTCCAGGACGGCTTCACGGGCTTAGCATCAAGGTTCGACGTTGGCGCTTCAAAGCGGGTACGGGAATATCAACCCGTTGTCCATCGACTACGCCTGTCGGCCTCGCCTTAGGTCCCGACTTACCCTGGGCAGATCAGCTTGACCCAGGAACCCTTGGTCAATCGGCGCAAGAGTTTCCCACTCTTGTATCGCTACTCATGCCTGCATTCTCACTCGTATACCGTCCACGACTGGTTTCCACCGCCGCTTCACCCGGCACACGACGCTCCCCTACCCATCACACAGCCGTTGGCCTTCGCATGTGAATGACACGACTTCGGTGATGTGCTTGAGCCCCGCTACATTGTCGGCGCGGAATCACTTGACCAGTGAGCTATTACGCACTCTTTCAAGGGTGGCTGCTTCTAAGCCAACCTCCTGGTTGTCTCTGCGACTCCACATCCTTTCCCACTTAGCACACGCTTAGGGACCTTAGTCGGTGTTCTGGGCTGTTTCCCTCTCGACCATGGAGCTTATCCCCCACAGTCTCACTGCCACGCTCTCACTTACCGGCATTCGGAGTTTGGCTAAGGTCAGTAACCCGGTAAGGCCCATCGCCTATCCAGTGCTCTACCTCCGGCAAGAAACACGTGACGCTGCACCTAAATGCATTTCGGGGAGAACCAGCTATCACGGAGTTTGATTGGCCTTTCACCCCTAACCACAGGTCATCCCCCAGGTTTTCAACCCTGGTGGGTTCGGTCCTCCACACGGTCTTACCCGCGCTTCAACCTGCCCATGGCTAGATCACTCCGCTTCGGGTCTTGGGCATGCAACTGGGTCGCCCTATTCGGACTCGCTTTCGCTACGGCTACCCCACACGGGTTAACCTCGCTACACACCGCAAACTCGCAGGCTCATTCTTCAAAAGGCACGCAGTCACGGCCCACCAGCAAGCTGATGAACGACGCTCCCACGGCTTGTAGGCACACGGTTTCAGGTACTATTTCACTCCGCTCCCGCGGTACTTTTCACCATTCCCTCACGGTACTATCCGCTATCGGTCACTAGGGAATATTTAGGCTTAGCGGGTGGTCCCGCCAGATTCACACGGGATTTCTCGGGCCCCGTGCTACTTGGGAGTTCTTCAAACGAGCCGTACAGATTTCGTCTACGGGGGTCTTACCCTCTACGCCGGACCTTTCGCATGTCCTTCGACTACCCATACGGTTTCTGACTCGCCGACCGGCCGGCAGACCGATCAAGAAAAATCCCACGACCCCGCATTGGCAACCCCTGCCGGGTCTCACACCAATACGGTTTAGCCTCATCCAGTTTCGCTCGCCACTACTCCCGGAATCACGGTTGTTTTCTCTTCCTGCGGGTACTGAGATGTTTCACTTCCCCGCGTTCCCTCCACACTGCCTATGTGTTCAGCAGCGGGTGACAGCCCATGACGACTGCCGGGTTTCCCCATTCGGACACCCCCGGATCAAAGCTCGGTTGACAGCTCCCCGGGGCCTATCGCGGCCTCCCACGTCCTTCATCGGTTCCTAGTGCCAAGGCATCCACCGTGCGCCCTTAAAAACTTGGCCACAGATGCTCGCGTCCACTGTGCAGTTCTCAAACAACGACCAGTCACACACCCTCGACACCCAACCGGGCTGCCTCAAGTGAGGCCGGCACTGAGACAACGGAAACCCGTTCCCTCAGGACCCAACAACGTGCCCGACACAGTCAATCCCAGATCGCTTTCCACGCCGAAGCAGTACTACGTCCGATCTCTTCCTGTGCCGAATAGTCAACGTTCCACCCATGAGCGACCGTGCAGAACATTCGCCTGCAAGCGGCCATGTGCTCCTTAGAAAGGAGGTGATCCAGCCGCACCTTCCGGTACGGCTACCTTGTTACGACTTCGTCCCAATCGCTGGTCCCACCTTCGACGGCTCCTCCCCTTACGGGTTAGGCCACCGGCTTCGGGTGTTACCGACTTTCGTGACGTGACGGGCGGTGTGTACAAGGCCCGGGAACGTATTCACCGCAGCATGCTGATCTGCGATTACTAGCAACTCCAACTTCATGGGGTCGAGTTGCAGACCCCAATCCGAACTGAGGCCGGCTTTTTGGGATTCGCTCCGCCTCGCGGCATCGCAGCCCTTTGTACCGACCATTGTAGCACGTGTGCAGCCCAAGACATAAGGGGCATGATGATTTGACGTCGTCCCCACCTTCCTCCGAGTTGACCCCGGCAGTCTCCTGTGAGTCCCCATCACCCCGAAAGGCATGCTGGCAACACAGAACAAGGGTTGCGCTCGTTGCGGGACTTAACCCAACATCTCACGACACGAGCTGACGACAACCATGCACCACCTGTATACCGACCACAAGGGGGCACCTGTCTCCAGGTGTTTCCGGCATATGTCAAGCCTTGGTAAGGTTCTTCGCGTTGCGTCGAATTAAGCCACATGCTCCGCTGCTTGTGCGGGCCCCCGTCAATTCCTTTGAGTTTTAGCCTTGCGGCCGTACTCCCCAGGCGGGGAACTTAATGCGTTAGCTGCGGCACCGACGACGTGGAATGTCGCCAACACCTAGTTCCCAACGTTTACGGCGTGGACTACCAGGGTATCTAATCCTGTTCGCTCCCCACGCTTTCGCTCCTCAGCGTCAGTAATGGCCCAGAGATCCGCCTTCGCCACCGGTGTTCCTCCTGATATCTGCGCATTTCACCGCTACACCAGGAATTCCGATCTCCCCTACCACACTCTAGCCTGCCCGTATCGAATGCAGACCCGGGGTTAAGCCCCGGGCTTTCACATCCGACGCGACAGGCCGCCTACGAGCTCTTTACGCCCAATAATTCCGGACAACGCTCGCACCCTACGTATTACCGCGGCTGCTGGCACGTAGTTAGCCGGTGCTTCTTCTGCAGGTACCGTCACTTGCGCTTCTTCCCTGCTGAAAGAGGTTTACAACCCGAAGGCCGTCATCCCTCACGCGGCGTCGCTGCATCAGGCTTTCGCCCATTGTGCAATATTCCCCACTGCTGCCTCCCGTAGGAGTCTGGGCCGTGTCTCAGTCCCAGTGTGGCCGGTCGCCCTCTCAGGCCGGCTACCCGTCGTCGCCTTGGTAGGCCATTACCCCACCAACAAGCTGATAGGCCGCGGGCTCATCCTGCACCGCCGGAGCTTTACACCAACCCCCATGCGGAGGAAGGTCATATCCGGTATTAGACCCCGTTTCCAGGGCTTGTCCCAGAGTGCAGGGCAGATTGCCCACGTGTTACTCACCCGTTCGCCACTGATCCACCCCGAAGGGCTTCACCGTTCGACTTGCATGTGTTAAGCACGCCGCCAGCGTTCGTCCTGAGCCAGGATCAAACTCTCCGTGAATGTATACCCGTAATCGGGTCGACACCCGCGTTGAGCGGCACGGCAACCACCGGAATAGGGTGATCCCGCGCACTGCGTCCTCGCTAGTGTTTTAATTCAAAAGGAATCTCCAACCCCAGAACAATCTGAGGCCGGGGATGTCAACATATCTGGCGTTGACTTTTGGCACGCTGTTGAGTTCTCAAGGAACGGGCGCTTCCTTCGGACTGCCTTCCAGCAGGCCCTCCGGGCTTCGTTCTTTCGTGTTTCCAGCTTATCAGATGTTTTCCGCGCCGTTTCCGGGCTTCCTCATCCAACTCGCCGGTGTCTTCTGCGGCTTGACGCCCCGTCCGACGTTTCAAACTCTAGCCGATCCCCGCTCCGAAAAGCGAATCGACCGCAATCCAATAAAACGAACATGCCAAATACACACGGAGCCACGACGCGAAAACGCGAACGCGACCCAGCCCGAACCTGGGAAGTGGTGTTTCAGAGGATTGGCCGCCCCGGGACCGTCCGCGCCGATGCGTGTCCGGTGCTCCCTGCCGAGCGACTAGAGAACAGTACTCCCACTCCGCCCGCGAGCCAAACCGCTCCCACCTCAACGAGACGTTCATCGAACGTCTACCGCCGTGCTCCATGATCGTTCGTGTCAGGCGCTCCAGGAACCACCGGGCGCGAAGAACGAGGAAGAGGCACACGGGGACATGAAGAAGACGAAGAAGGCCCTCCGGAACATCGCGATGGCCGCCGCCACCACCGCGCTCGCCATCGCCGGAACCATGACCGCGACCGGCACCGCGGAGGCGGCGGTCGACCGGGGCGACGGCAGCTACATCTCGATCTACGACGACGAGCCGCTCTACAAGGGCTGGCACCTGGACGCCGGCACCACCCGGGCCATCATGCAGGACGACGGCAACTTCGTCGTCTACCAGCCCAGCAGGACGACCTTCCAGATCACGGACGTCCTGGCCAGCAACACCGTCGGCCGCGGCTACAAGGCCGTCATGCAGTCCGACGGAAACTTCGTCGTCTACGACGCCGGCAACAACGCCCTCTGGTCCACCGGCACCTGGGGCCACCCGCACGCCCGGCTGACCGTCCACGCGTCGGGGCGCTCCGGCGTCTACTGGGGCGGCGGCGTCATCCCCCGCTCCAGCACCACCGGGCCCGGCACCAACGCGTTCTACCTCTCCTCCGACCTCTACTGAGCCCTCCCCGGCCCATCCCCCCGGCCCGCGAGCCGACTGACCAGCTCGGCCACCGTCCCCCGTGGCCGAGCTGCCAGCCGTTCCGCCGCCCCGTGCTGCTGACACGGCGGGAAAGCCGACCGCACCCGGCCTGCGCCGGGTGCGGTCGAGTGCGGTCGGGGACGCGGCCGGGACGCGCCGTCGCCTACGGGAGGTCGCCTACTTGAACAGGCGGTCGCCGCTGGTGGCCATGCGGTGGGTGGAGCCGTGCCGGTTCACCCAGTCACGGACGAGGTTGACGGCGTTGGCGCACTGCCAGCTGTCGTCGTACTCACGCACCCCGGTGAAGGCGCCGTAGCCGGCGATGATGCCGTCCACGCCGGCGTCACCCAGCAGCTTGTCGACGTACCAGGGGTCGTTGTAGGTGGTCGTCCAGGAGAGTGTGGCCGCCAGCCGTCCGGCGGCGCGGTCGCCGGCTCCCTTCTTCAGCTCGGCGCAGGTGTTGTAGGTGGCCTCCGTGCAGTTGCCGAACCCCTTGGTGATGTCGCTGTCGCCGTAGTCCATCGCGCGGCGGCCGGCCGGGAATCCGGCGCCGGACCGGTTGAAGGCGCTGGTCACCTGGTCGCGGGTGCCGGTCGTCGTGATGCCTTCCAGGGGTCCGAGCTTGCCCTCCAGGCTCTTCCAGCCCCGGCCGCCGACGTCGGGGGTGTTGCCGGGGTGGTACTCGTAGAAGCCGTAGAGCACCTGGATCCCGGCGGCCGTCAGCCGCTGCGTCTTGTCGCGCAGTCCGGCGACGCTGCAGGTGCGGTTCGGCTCGGCCCCGCAGTAGTTCGGGTCCTTGATGTCCAGCCAGACCAGCGACAGCCGGCGGCCCGCGTCGGCGTTGGAGAGGATGCGGTCGATCATGCTGTCGAAGCTGGGGCCCAGGCGGTTCTCCCCGGCCGAGGAGCAGTCGTGGTAGGCGCGCCACTCGTTCGGGTTCCACCAGGCGCAGACGTCGATCTCGATGCCGTTGGCACCGTGCTTGAGCGCGGCGTCCACGCCCTCCACGGTGTCGACCCGGTGCGCGATGGCGTAGATCGCGTGCCGCTGGTCGGCCGCGGCCGCCGGGGTCGCGCCGACCGCGGTGACACCGGCGATCCCGCACAGCGCCGCCATCACGGCCGGGACCACCCGCACGCCGCCCGCACCGCGCCTGAGGTGAGTGGTCAAGGAGCACTCCTTCCGGAGACGTTCTGATGTGGACATGCCCATTGCACCAACGGTGCGTTGCCGAACGGTAAACGGTCAATAAGCGAACGACCTACGACGACCGCTCAAGTCCGTTTCCGTCAGGTCCGCTTGAAGAACTCCACCTCGGCCAGGGCGATGGCGCGGCCGGGGCCGGTGCCGGCGGCTTCGCGGACGGTGAGCTTCACCTGGACGACGTCGCTGATCCCGGTCGCCACGGTCTGCGGGCCCGGTTGGTCGTTGAGGGTGAGCTGCTTCCGGTGCTGCTCCCCGTCCGAGGAGGTCACCTCCAGGAACAGGACGAGGGGGCGGGCCTGCTGCTGGAACTGCTGCGGGTCCGCGGAGCCGCCGGTGTGGACGATCAGGTCCACCAGGCGGAACGGACTGCGGAAGTCGAAGGTGATGGAGTCCCCGACCGCGGGCGCGGCCCAGTAGCTGTTGGTGAGGCCGTCGTCGGCCGCGGTCGCCGGGTGGCCGTCCAGGGCGGCGCTCGCCGAGGTCGCGCTGGGGGTGATCGGCGCGGTGCTGCCGAGCTTGTCCAGTACGTCCTGGTAGGCCTTCTGGCCGGCCGGGTACAGCAGGATGCCGGCGACCACCAGGGCGGCCAGCACCAGCAGCGCGATGGTGCGGCGCAGCGCGTTGCCCGAGCCGCCCATCCGCACCCGGCGCCGGAACGGCCAACGGGTGCGCCACCAGGGCAGCTTCGGCGGCGCTGCGGTGACGGTCAGCGGAGCCGCGCAGCGGCGGCAGAACCGGCGGTCGGGCAGGTTGGGCGTGCCGCACCGGGGGCAGGGCAGGCCGTCCGGGACCTCCTCCGCGGCGACCGCCCGGACCACCGGGCGCGGGGCCACGGGCTTGGCGGGCTGCACGGCCACCGGGTCGGCCGGCGGCTCGGGCTCCGGATCCGGCGCGGGGGCCGGAACGGCTACGGGGCCCGGTGCCGGAGTGGGTTCCGGGGTCGCGGCCGGGGCGGGGGTACGGGTCGACGCCCGGGTGGAGGTCGTCCGCGGGGGCTCGGCGGGTGCCGCGGGCGGTGGCTCCGCCGCGGGCGGGGTCGGGTTCTCCGGCTCCGCCGCGGGGACGGGCGGCTGCTCCCTCCGGGTACTGCGGGTGACCCGCCGGGACGCGGCTCGCCAGGTGGATTCGGTACGGGCGGTCTCGGGCGCGGTGGGCGCGGTGGGCGTAGCAGGTGCGGCTGGTTCGGTACGGGCGGAGGGCGCCGTACTGGTGACGGGCTCGGGTTCGGCCTGCGGCGCAGGAGCAGCAGCCGCAGGAGCAGCAGCCGCGGGCGCGGCGGCGCTGCGCGACCAGCCGAGGTACGCACCGCAGTTGCCGCAGAAGTCGTCCCCCTCGCCGTTGACCGTTCCGCAGTCGGGGCACACCGGCATCCGTCAGTCCTCCGCTCGCCCGGGTGGGCCGGGCAGGATCTCCACCCGGCAGTTCAGATGGACCGGGCAGCCCGCCCTCACGACGGACAGCACCTGGTCCTCGTCCAGGCCCTGGCCGCGCAGGGGCCAGACCCGGATCAGTACGTCACCGCCGGCCGCGGGCGGCGGTGCGGCGCCGGGGTCGGTCGTCCAGGAGGCGCCGGCGCCGTCCTCGATCTCGGCGCCGGCACCCAGCACCAGCCGCAGCCGTTCGGTGAGTCCGCGGCGGGTGCCGCGCCACCGGTGCAGCTCCAGGGCGCGTTCGACCACCGCGCGGCGCACCTCCTCCGGCCAGGCCGGGTCGACCTCCACCGCGACCCAGGACGCCAGCCAGTCCAGGAAGTCGGCCGGCGCGAGGCGGGGGTCGAAGTAGGCGGGCAGGCTGTCCAGGGTGGCGAAGACCGGGGCGAGGACGGTGTCCAGACCGGCCGTGAACCGCTGGGCGAAGTCGTCCTCGGCGAAGAGCGCGGGCAGCAGTTCGCCGATCGGGTGCGCGCTGGGCAGCCCGGGTATCGCGGCGCGACTCATGCGCCCACCTCGCTGCGCTCGCTCATGACACCCCGTCCTCGGCGACCGCGGTGACCACGATCTGGTGCTGGTGGGAGAAGACCAGCGCGTCCGGCGGGACCTCGACCCGCTCGGCGGGGGCGCCCCGGCGTCCGGTGATCGGGTCGGCCGGGAAGAGCCGCAGGTCCTCGACCCCGGTGACGGCGGCCACCCGCTGGAGCACGGCGAACACCTCCCCGTACTGCACGGCCCGGCCGAACGGCCAGCCGGTGCCGTCGGCGCCGCCGCGCAGCGGGTTGAGGTACCGGTACAGCTCGGCGAGCACCGCCTCCCGGACCCGGTCGGGGTCGGTGGCGCCGGTGGTGAGCCGGGCGACCACCGTGACGCCCTGGTAGGCGGGCGGCTGCACGACGACCCGGGTGCCGATCAGCCGTCGCTCGTCGAGCGCGGTCGCGACGGCGGCCAGCACCTGCCCGTCCGGGATCAGCTGCTCGAACCGCAGCCGGTCGCCCTCGTCCGCGACCGCGTCGGGGACGACCAGGACGCGGACCGTCCCCGCGTCCTGGCCGCCGCCGGGAACGCAGCTGATCCGGGCGGCGGACGGTGCGGCCTGCCGGGCGATCAGCTCGAAGTCCCCGGCGGTGACGGCGCGTTCCTGGAGCCGCAGCTGGTGCGGGGCGCGCTGTTTGGCGTTCTCCACGGTCTCGCCGTCGACCCCGCCCCTCGCCGCCTCCCGGTTGTCCACCCGGGCGATGTACGGGACGGAGCTGCGCAGCACGGTGATCGTGCCGCGGGCGACGTTGCCGGCGATCCCGCCGCCGGTGCGGTAGTGCGGGACGCGCAGCCGGGCGCCCTTGGGCGGCACCGCGCCGAAGGCCCGCAGGCTGCCGTCGGGTTCGCGGACCGCGGGCGGGAACAGGAACTCGCCGGTGGTCGCGTCCAGCACCACGTGCCGGTCGGCCGGGGAGGAGTCGCCGAAGTGGTCGACGACCGTCCAGGGCTGCCAGCCGTCGCCGGCCGCGACCTCGACCACCGGCGGCTCGCCGTCGAGCAGGACCGGCGGCCTGGCCAGCCGGAAGCGCTGGCCCGCGACCCCTTCCGAGGAGCCGAGCGGCGCGTCGGTCACGGTCTGCGCGTGGGCGACGGTCGCGGTGCCGCCGACGGTGAACACCTCGGCCCGGCGGACGGTGGGCGACTCGGAGTAGAAGGGCTGGCCGGGCTGCGGCTCGGTGACCCGGCAGCGCAGCCAGCCGGCCCGCCGGCCGGCCACCACGGACGCGGTGTGCCCGGCCGGGACGAACACCACCACCTCGCCGGGCCGGTTGAGGCCGCCGGTGGTGTCGCTGCCGGTCTCGCAGGCGATCCAGCGCGCGCCGTCCCACACCTCCCAGGCCAGCGGCGGCTGGCGCGGGTCGACGCCGACGCCCTCCACCCGGCTGTCCAGCCGGACGACCAGGATGCAGCGCGGCACCACGGCCGGCAGGGCGAACAGCATGGCGTCCCCGGCCGCCGGGCGCGCCTGGAAGCACGGCACGTCCACTCCGTCGGCCAGCCGGGCGGTGGCGTCGGACTGCTCGCCGGAGGCGTGCACGGTGACCAGCCGCTCCAGCGTGCTGGGGACGATCGGGAGGTCCTCGGCGGTGGCGAAGACCACGGCTTCGTCGGTCTCGGTGCGCAGCGTGGAGACCTCGGTGCCGGCCCGCAGCAGGACCGTCTCCGGCTGGGGTGCCGAGAGCCAGAAGTCGACCTCGGCCCGGGCGGCGGCGGGCGGGAAGAGCCGGATGCCCAGCAGGTCGAGGAAGGCCGCGTAGTTCTTCTCCGGGACCCGGTTCAGCCGGTAGAGCAGCTGGTCGACCAGGTAGGCGAAGGTCTCGATGAGGGTGACGCCGGGGTCGGAGACGTTGTGGTCGGTCCACTCCGGCGCGCGCTGCTGCACGTACCGCTTGGCCTCGTCGACGAGTTGCTGGAAGCGGCGGTCGTCCAGGTTCGGGGAGGGCAGTGCCATCAGTTCTCTCCCCCGTCCGCCGCGGCCCCGTCCGGCCCGGCCGGGTGCTCGGGGATGGTGTAGAAGGGGAAGACCAGGTTGCGGCGGTCGTTGGTGGCCCGCACGGTGTAGTGGACGTCGATGTAGAGCGTTCCCTCGTCGACGCTGTCGAAGGCGATCACCACGTCGTCGACCTCGATCCTCGGCTCCCAGCGTTCCAGCGCGATCCGCACCTCGCGGGCGATCCGCCCGGCGGTGGTGCTGTCCCCCGGGGCGAAGACGTACTCGTGGATGCCGCAGCCGAACTCCGGGCGCATCGGGCGCTCGCCGGGGGCGGTGCCGAGGATGAGCCGGATGGCCTCCGCGATCTCCCGTTCCCGGTCCACCATGCCGATGCCGCCGGTGGCGTTCACCCGCAGCGGGAAGGCCCAGCCGCGGCCGATGAAGCTGCCCGTCACATCGCACCTCCGATCAGCACGTTGAACGCGCCGCTCGTGATGGTGGCGCCGCAGGTCGTCTTGTCCCCCATACGGGCCGCGGGCAGGCCGCCGATCAGGACCAGTCCCCCGGTGGCCGTGCCCAGTTGGGGCTCGACGAGGTTGGCGGGGCCCATCTCCACGTGCGGGACGCAGGCGTGGATGCTGCCGACCACCGCGGCGGGGCGGCCGCCGATCAGCACGGTCGCCACCTTGAGGGCGCCCGGCGGCGGGGTGGTGAGGGCGCCGCCGTGATCGGTCATGTCGCCGGTCCGGGCTGCGGGGGGCATGTGCGGTCTCCTGTTTCCGAGGGTGCCCGCCGCGTCGGGGGCACGTGTCTGCCGGGCACTGAAAGGGGCTTTCCGGCGCTAGTTCTGACGCTACGTCAATTGATGCGCACGATCGCTCCCTTGAGCACCGCCTGGGCGCCGCCGTCCACGGTGACCGCCGTCGTGCCCCGGAGCGTCACCGATCCGCCGCGCACGTTCACCTCGCCGGTGCCCGCGTCGAGGGTGATGCCGGTTGAGGTGAGGCGCACCGTGCTGCCCCCGGCGCCGCCGGCGCCGTGGACGGTCAGCACGATCTCCCCGCTCTGCTGGTCGAGTTTGACCTCCAGCTTCTTGTCCCCGCTCGCCAGCAGGACGCCGGAGGCGCCGCCCGGCACGTCCAGCAGCTCCAGGCGGTGGCCCGAACGGGACACCACGGAACGGCGGTTGATCTTGCCGCCGGCCGCGTCGACCAGCGGCACGTCGTGCGGCGAGGGCCGGTCCACGCCGTTGTAGAGCCCGCCCAGCACGTAGGGGCTGTCCAGGTCGCCCTGTTCGAAGCCGACCAGCACCTCGTCGTTGACCTCTGGGGCGATCACCCCGCCGCCGCCGTGGCCGCCCCACTGCACGGTGCGCACCCAGTCGGAGACGTAGGTGTCGTCCAGCCAGGGGAACTTCAGCTTGACCCAGCCGCGCTGCCCGCCGCCCGGCTCCCGGACGTCGGTGACCACGGCGACGGCCAGGCCCGGCATCCGCGGCCCGCGCGGCGGCGCGTTGCCGCCGGTGACCAGGCCGGCCAGGGAGCGGTCGGGCGAGGCGCTCACCACGACGGTGGTCCGGTAGCCGCGGAAGGGCTCGATGAGGTGGCGCGCCCCGGTGACGGTGTAGCGGCCGGAGAAGGCCGCGCCCACGTTCCCCAGGGCCACCGGGGTGCCGGCCCGCAGTCGCGGGTTGCCTTCGGCGACCGCCTCCAGTTCGCCGAAGCCGGCGGCCACCGAGGCGGCCAGCGAGCGGGCCACGGCGGCGGTCTCCGCCTGGGTGCGGTACGGGGTGTCGGCGACGGTCAGCTTGGACCGGCCGGGGAAGGCGGAGCTCACCACGGAGGGGCTCATCCCGGGCTGCACGGTCCGGGAGGTCACCGACGGCTCGGTGGCGACCAGGGCGCTCTTGGTGGTGACGTTCCAGCCGCGCGCCTCGACGGTCTCCGCGCCGGCCACGCCGGTCAGCACCCCGCGCAGCTCCAGCAGGTTGCGGCCATACTCCAGCACCAGCGGGTTCTGCGGCGCGGGGGTCGAGGGGGCCGGTGCGCCGGAGGCGGGCTCGGGCCGGACGAACTCCAGCTTCCCGTCGTCGTCGACCCGCACGTACGCGCCGCTCTCCTGTGCCAGGAACTGGAGGAACTCCCAGTCCGGAACGTTCGCCTGGGACAGCTGCTGGTGGACCACCGGGAAGGAGTCGATCTTGCCGCAGGTCAGGCCCGCCCCGGTGGCGACCGCCCGGACGATGTCGGCCGTCGTCATGTTCCGGAAGGCCTTCACCCGCCGCCCGCGCATCAGCCGGTGGGTGACCGCCGACGCCCGCACCACGGTGTACGAGCCCGTGGTGTCCACCTCCAGCTCCAGCGCGGTCACCTCGCCGGTGAACAGCCGCACCCGGGTGTGGCCCTGCACGGTGACCACGGACACCCGCAGCTTGGTCCCGATGGTGATCCCGGTCGCGGCGAGGAAGGCGTGGTCGGCGTCCCGGAAGCTCAGCACCGCGGTGTCGGGCAGGCCGACGCTCTCCTCGATGTCGCAGGAGACCAGCTGGGCCGCCCAGACCGGCGGCAGCGGGCCCGGCGCCTCGATGACGGGATCCGCGGCGAACGGCCGGCCGCCCCGGGCCTCGGGCGTGGTCATGAGCGCCCCCCGCGGGTGAGTTCGTCGATACCCGGCACGATCAGCTCCTCGCCCGGCACCAGGGCCATCGGGTCGTCGATGTCGTTGGCCTCCGCGATGGTGCGCCAGGCCGTCGCGTCCCCGTAGGCGCGCCAGGCGAGCAGCGGCAGGCTGTCGCCCGCGATCACCCGGTGGGTGCTGCGGGCCTCCGGCGAACCGGAGGTCGGGTTCTGTCCGGCCGGGTCGACGCTGGCCTCGTCGATGGTGAGCGAGCAGACCGCCCGCAGCGGATTGCCGTTCACGTCGAACAGCGTGTAGGTGACCGAGAGGCCGGTCAGCACCCCGTTGAACGAGGTCGTCTTCAGGGTGCCCCAGTCCAGCCGGATCCACGGACTGGCCGGCGTCTTGCGTGCCAGGCTGGTCGGGGTGGGCACGCAGGCCGTCATCAGCTTCTCCACCGCCCGCTCCACCGAGTTGTCGTGGGTCGCGGTCGAGTCCAGGAACACGTCGAGGGAGAGCGAGCGCGGGCCGCTGCCGACGAACTCCGGCAGCGCGGACTCGCCCGCCATCCGGGACGGCGTGCGCCGCCACTCGGTGGACTTGCGCAGCACCAGGGTCGCCGGGTTGAACTGGAGCCGGAGCTGCGCGAGCGTCCCGCCGGGCTGGGCGCCGACGGTGGACGGCGGTTCCATGATGGTCAGTTGGGCCCGGGTGACGCTCGCGGGGACCGCCGAGGACATCCTGGTGCTCCTTACGGGTGGGTCGGTTCGAGGGGGACGGCGGTCGGGGCGGGGCGGGCCGGTCTGGGCCCAGGAGGGACCGCGGGCGGGGCCTCGGGAGGGGTCTCAGGAGGGGCGGAGGCCCGCGTGGGCGATCTCCAGGGTCTCCATCGCCGCCTGGGAGCTGGAGGGGTCGAAGGACGGCCCCTCCCACCGCACCGGAACGATCCCGAGCACCTGCCAGCCGACGATCCGGCTCAGGTCGGGCCGCAGCGCCACGATCTCGCCGTCCTTCGGCTCGACCTTCCGGACGATCTCGCCCAGCCAGCGCGCGATCTTGGTGGTGTCCGCCGTGACCGCCCGGGTCAGCGTGATGTTCGTCCAGGTGATCCGGCCCGGCAGCTGCCAGGCGAAGCCGTTGTTGCCGCCCTCCGCGTACTGCTCGATCTCGACCTGGGCGCCGAGCCCCGAGCAGGTGGTGAACTCGCCCAGGTCGTTGCCGCCGATGGTCAGACTGAAGAACACGCTGGTCGCGAAGATGTTGTCGGTCATCGGTCCCGTTCCTGTTTCCTGCTCCTGGGTCGTGCTCTTGGGTCCTGCTCCCGGGGTCCGCTCCCGGGGTCTGGTCCCGGGGTCCGGTCCCGAGTCCCGCGTCCGGTCCGCGCTCAGCGGCGCCCGTCGTACGGCTGCCCGCCGCGCTCCCTCCCCCGGCGCAGCTCGGTGCGCAGCAGCCGCCCGACCGGCTCGATCAGGCGCCGGGCCAACTCGTCCAGATCGCCGGAGCCGATGCCGGCCGCCTCGGCCGGCGGTCCGGCGGCCTGCGGCGGCGAAGCGGGCCGGGCGGGGCCGCTGGCCGACGGGGCCGCCTGGACCGTGACCGGCGCACGGGCCGGCACCGCCGTCAGCGGCACCCCGGTCAGCCCCGCCTGCTCCGCCACCCGCTGCAGCATCTGCGCCGTGCCCGGCGAGGACGGCCCGGACGGCCCGGACGGCCCGGACGGCGAGAACGGTACGGACGGGACGGACCGCGCGGCCGCCGGTGCGGTCCGTACGGGCGGGGCGCTCAGCGACCGTGCCACGACGAGCGGGAGCGCTGCCGCCCGACCCGGGCCCGGCTCCGCCTGGGACGGCCCGCCCGGGGACGGTGGCGCGGGACGGGCGGGCGCCGGAAGCCGCTGGACCGACGACGCCGTCAGCGGCGCGAGCCTGACCACCGGCGGACGCTCCGCCGACCCCGACGGGACGGCCCGCCGCTGCACCCGGCCGCCCGCGCTCGGCACCGACGCACCGGCGGGCGGGTACGGGGCGTTCGGTGCGACCGGCCCGGAGGTGGGTCCGATCGGCTGCGAACTCCCTTGCGCTGAAGGGCGATCAGTCGCCGAACGGTCGAAGGGGCGGCGCGCGGGCGCGAGTTGCACCACGGCCTCGGGCCCCCGCGCCGCCGCACCGGCTCCGGACGACTGATCCGTCGAGGCGCCGGGGGGCGTCGGGCGCTGGTCACCCCGGCCCACCGGCCGCCGCCCACGGGCGAGTTGCAGCACGGTGGCGACCCCGCGCAGCGCCCCCGCAGCGGACGGCTGACCCGTCGAGGCGCCGGAGGACGTCGGCTGCGCCTGCGCCCCGGGGCGGTCGGCCGCTGGTCCGCCGTCGCGCTGCCCCGGTTCGCGCCGCTGACGCGCGCGTCGCAGCACCGAGGCGACGCCGCGCACGCCGCGCAGGGCACCCGTAGCCGAAGCCGTAGCCGCTGTCGTGATCACGTTCGCGTTCGTAGCGGTCGACGCCGGGTGTCCCGGCGAGGCCGACGTGCCACCGGCGGTCCGGCCGTCCCCCGCGCCCGGCGCAGAACGCGGGCGCGAGCGCTGCACGGGAGCCGCCGGTTCGCCGTCCGCCGGCGACCGGAGGGCTCGGGGCCAGACCGCCGGCACCACGGGCGGGGCGGGCTTCGGGCCCGTGCCCGGACGGGCACCGGGCCCGGTCCCGGGCGCGGGCGACGCCGACGGGGTGGCGGCGAGGGCGGAGCGCATCGGGCGTTCGCCGAGCAGTCCGCGCATCGGGCCGGTCAGCGGCATGGCCCGCTGCACGCCCCGGCCGCCGGCCACCGGACGGGCGGGAACCACCGGGCCGGCGCCGTCGACCCGCGAGGCGGCGGACCGAGCCGGGGCAGGCCGGGTGGCGGTGGTGGTCGGCTGCGGCGCGTCGGACCGCTCCGCGCGCCCGGGCTCCGAACGTCCGGGCTCCGGGCCGCTCCGTCCCGTCGACTCCGCCGACCCCGTGCCCGGGCGCCGGACGGCACGCTGCACCCGCGGCTCCTCGCCGGCCGCGGACGCGGCGGCGGTGGGCCCCGACGGCGCGCCGACAGGACGGCTCCGGTCCGCGGGCCGTCCGCCGTCGGTACCGCGGTGGGGCCGCGCCGTGGGCACCGGTCCGGCACCGGCCGTACGGTCGCGAAGAGGTGATGATCCGTCACCACCGGTCTGGTTGTGGTGAGTTCGCTCCACCGGAGCCTCACCGGCACTCCGCACGGTGGGCATGGCCGGGCCGGTCGGCCCTCCGCCGTCGGCGGTGCTGTCGGGCCGGACCGTCGGCCCGGCCGGGGCCTCACCGGAACGCCGGACGGCACGCTGCACGCGCGGGCCCTCACCGGCCGTGGGCACACCGGCGGCAGCGGTGCCCTGCGCCGCCGGGTCACCCGGCGTCGGACCGGTGATCCGGCGGGCCGGTGGGCGCCCGCCGAGCAGCGGGGCGGTGCGGCCCGGCACGGCCGCCGTCGGGGGCAGCGCGTCGAGGGGCGCGCCCAGGCCCCCGCGGGTACGGGCGGGGGCCGGGTCGGACGGTGTGGCTAGTGAGGACGGTGTGGGTGAGGAGGTGCCGCCCCCGGACGGCGCGCGCTGGACGGGCACGTCGGCGGCGGGCCCGCGCTCGGGACGGGACGATGCCGGGCCGCCGGGCTCGGAGGAGGAGGAGGTACGGGTGCGCTGGGCAGGGGTGGCGCCGCGGTGACCGCTGGCGGTCTGCCGCGCGCGGTCGGGCCCACCCGGCTCGGCGCCGGTGGAACCCGCGCCGGTGGGACTCGCGCCCGTGGAACCGGCACCCGTGGAACCAGCACCCGTGGAACCAGCACCCGTGGAAGCCCCGCCGGCGGGAACGACCGGCATCGCCGACGACGAACCCGGGGCGGCGTCGGGAACCCGGGGACCGGAGGGCACGGGCTTGGCGCTCGCGGGCAAGGAGGTCAGCGGCGCACCGAGCACCGGACGAGCGGGCGCCGCAGCGCCGGGTACGACGGCACGCTGGACGGTCTCCCCGGCCTGGCCACTCCGCTCGCTCCGCTCGTTCCGCTCGTTCCGTACGGGCGTGGCGGCCTCACCGGTGGCGGGCGCGTGGGACGCGTGGTCGGCCGGAGCCGGGACGTGGACGACCGTCACCGGGCGTACGGAGAGCGAACGGGGACGACGCGCCACGGTCAGGGGTTCGCTGACGGAGCGGGGCCGCACCGGGCCGACCAGGTCACGGCGACGCGGGGTCGCGGCCTCCGCTCCGGGCGCGGGAACGGACAGCGGAACGGACAGGGGAACGGGATCGGACAGGGGACCGCCGGTGCTGTCCGCGCCCTCCACAACGGCCGGCCGCACGGCCGCGGACGCGGACGCGGACCGCGCCCCCGACCGCGAAGCCGCCCGGGGCCCGGAGCGCACGGGAAGCCGCCGCACCGCGACGGACCGCTGGACCGCCCGGCCCGACCCGGACTCCCCCGGGCCGCCCGGCTCCGCCACGGACTCCGGCCCGTCCGGCCCTGACGCGGCCACGGGCGCCGGCAGGACGAGCTCGTCCCCGCCGGATCTGACGGCGGGCCCGGCGACCGGAGTCGCCATCGCCCGCAGGATCCCCGCCGGGGCGGAGGGCAGCACGGCGTGGCCGAGCGGTCCGCTCAGCGAGGGGTCCTGCCACGAGGCGAGCCGGGACCGGAACACCAGGCCGTCGCTGACGCCGTGCGCCGCCCCGGCCAGGGTCGGGGTCAGCGGCCGTACGGCACGCCACCCCCCGTCCCCGGCCGGACGACGCCGCTCGGCACCGCCGACCCCGGCGGCACCGGCGTCTGCAGCACCGGCCTCAACAGCACCGCCGTCGGCCCCGCCGTCCGCCGGAGCCTCGGCCGCCTTCCGTCCGCCGATCCAGTCCCGCAGCCCCACCCGTCTCACCCGCCTTCGCTGACACGGGTGTTGAGCCGGGCGATCTCCCGTACCCACTGCCCGCGTTCACGGTGGGTCAGATCGAGGATGTCCTCCCGCTGCCAGTGGAAGTGGTAGGCGATGTACGCGATCTCCTCGTACAGCCGAGCAGGCGCGTACGTCACGATTCCCCCAGGCGCCCACCGGCGAGGTCGACCTCGAAGGCGCCGTC
The DNA here is from genome assembly GCF_054601375.1 of Kitasatospora sp. Ki12. Lineage (NCBI taxonomy): Bacteria > Bacillati > Actinomycetota > Actinomycetes > Kitasatosporales > Streptomycetaceae > Kitasatospora > Kitasatospora sp. Ki12. Next base: position 831,775 of record NZ_BAAIHT010000003.1, read on the forward strand.
GCAGTGCGGGCAGGTCACCGCGGCGCGCGTGTGGCCTTCGCTGTTGATCCGCTGGTAGAGGTCCTGCAGGAAGGCGACGTCGGTGGCGTACATCCGCTCGACGATGCCGGTGTGCACGTCGGTGAGGTCGCCCAGCCGGGTGATGACGTGGCTGAGCAGCACCACGCTCAGGTAGGCCGGGTTCTCCTTGACCCGCAGGTCGATCTGCGGCATCAGCTCGTCGCGGGCGGTGGCCAGACGCATGGTGCCGTGCTGGTGCACCGTACCCTCGTCGTCGACGTAGCCGAGCGGCAGCTCGAACTCGAACTCGGTGTGCGGCACCCGTCGTTGGTGCCCCGAGGACCCCGAGTTCCCCGAGGCCCCGGAGAGCCCCGACGGCCCCGCGGGCTGCTGTGCCGGCGGCGCGGTGTTCTGCGCGGCCGGGGCCCGTTCGAGGAGTTCCTCCAGGCCGATCTTCCGCCTCACTCTACGCTGATCTCCTCGAACACGATGGTCACGGTCTCGGTCGCGGCGCTGGACTCGCCGGCGGTGAGCGTGGGGCCCTCCCAGCGGCTGGCCCAGGCGTTGGTGAGCTGGATGCGCCGCAGGGTGGCACCGGTGGTGTCCTTGACCTCGATGGTGAGGTTCTGCCGCGCGGTGTTGATCGCCCCGTTGTTGAGGGTCTCCTTGATCCAGGTGGTGAACGCGCCGCTCTTGTCGAGGCCGCGGGTGATCGTCACCTCGCCGGGCAGCCGGGCACCGGGCTGCTTGCGGACGATCAGCTTGCCCTCCTGGGTCACCTGCTTGTACTCGACGACCTCCTGGTCGACCGTCAGATTGCTGATCTCCTTGACGGACTCGACGTTGTAGCCGCCGAGTTGGACGCCGAAGATGTGTGTGGAGAGCGGATCGCCTTCAGCCATGGCTGGTTGTCACCTTCCGATGAATCGCGTGCGGGTGCCGACCGGGTACCTGGTACGGGTACCGGTCATTCGTTGACGAGGCTCGTGCTGTCGGAGAACTGGGACAGCCGGAACACCACGAACTCCGCCGGCTTCACCGGAGAGACCCCGATCTCGCAGATCACCTGGCCGAGGTCGATGGACTCCGGCGGGTTGTTCTCGCGGTCGCACTTGACGTAGAAGGCCTCGGCCGCGGTCTGGCCGAACAGCGCCCCGCGCCGCCACTCCTCGGTGAGGAACGCGGTGATGTTCCGGCGGATGCTGGACCACAGCCGGTCGTCGTTGGGCTCGAAGACCACCCACTGGGTCCCCAGGAGGATCGACTCCTCCAGGTAGTTGAAGAGCCGGCGCACGTTGAGGTAGCGCCAGGCCGGGTCGGAGGAGAGGGTGCGGGCGCCCCAGATCCGGATGCCGCGCCCGGGGAAGGCCCGCACGCAGTTGACGCCGATCGGGTTGAGCAGGTCCTGCTCGCCCTTGCTGAGGCGGATCTCCAGGTCCACCGCGCCGCGGATGACCTCGTTGGCGGGCGCCTTGTGCACGCCGCGCTCGGCATCGCTGCGCGCCCACACGCCGGCGGCGTGCCCGCTCGGCGGGACCATCACGTTGCGTCCGCTGGCCGGGTCGAAGACCTTGATCCACGGGTAGTACAGGGCGGCGTAGCGGGAGTCGAAGCCCGCCTCGTCGTTGCGCCAGGTGCGCATCTGCTGGGCGTTGAGGCCGGGCGGCGGGTCCAGGACGGCGATCCGGTCGCCCATCTGCTCGCAGTGCGACATGACGGCGAGCTGGACGGTCCGCAGGCCCTCGGCGTCGATGTCGCCGCGCTGGTAGGCGCTCATCAGGTCGGGCACCGCGACCATGGTGATCTCGTCGATCGCCTCCAGGCCCGAGAAGCCGGTCCGGGCGGCGGAGTCGCCGACGTACTCGGCGGGGTCGAGCCGGCCGGCGGCGGCCGCGACCGGCCCGGTGGCCGGGGCGGGGGCGGCGGCCAGGGCGTGGGTCCGGCGCTCGGGGCGGCTCGGCGCGGTGCCGGGCTGCTCGGCGACGGCGACCAGCTTGGACTCGCGCAGCTGGGTGACGACGTAGCCCTTGGTGCTCTTGCGGGTCGAGACGTCGTACGTCTCCACGACCTCGGCGCCCCGGCGGACCAGCAGGCGGAAGCGGTCCTCGGGGACGTTCTCGCCCTCCACGTCGGCGATCTCGACGGACACCTCGCCGCCGGCGCCGGGCAGGGCCGAGAACAGGAAGCCGGAGATCGCGACGGGCGCGGGCGCTCCGACGGCCGGGGCGGGGGAGCCGGCGGCCTGCCGGGCCGGGTCGCCGACCCGCACCACGTAGGCGGAGCCGCCGCCGTTGGCGAAGAAGCCGTACACCGAGTGGGCGAGGTAGGTGCCCTCGGTGAAGCCGCCGAACCGCTGGACGTACTGGTCCCAGTTGGTGACCAGCGTGGGCTCGTGGAAGGGTCCGGTCTCGGCGAAGCCGACGAACGCGGCGACGGCCGTGCCGACCCCCTCGATCGGCCGGGCACCGGACTGGACCTCCTCCACGTACACGCCCGGGGTGAGGTAGGACGGCATTCGCGCTCCTTCGGGTGGCCGGTCAGTCGCCCCCGAGTCTGCTGCCCGGCCACCGTCCGGGGACATGTCCGCAGGTCCCGGACCGGGGGCAAGAACGCTGCCCCCGGCGGACAGTGCGAGGGGTCCCCGCCGGTAGCGGCTCAGCCGCGGCCGGCCTCCCCGACGGCGCCCAGCCAGGGGCCGAACTCGCTCTCCAGCACCAGCCGGCCGAGTTTGCGGTACTCGCCGACCACCGCGGCGACCAGCTGCGCCATGCCCAGCGCGGTGCCCGTTCCGGCGGCCAGGTAGGCCGCGGAGACCGCGCAGGCCCGGATGGAGCCGCCGGTGAGCTCGAAGCGCCGGGCGCAGAAGTCCAGGTCGAGGTCGTCCCCGCGGGGCAGCCGCGGCCCCAGGCAGCGGTCCCACAGGACGCGCCGCTGCGCCTCGTCCGGCAGCGGGAACTCGGCGATGACGTCCAGCCGCCGGGTGAAGGCCTCGTCGAGGTTGGCGCGCAGGTTGGACGTCAGCACCGCGATCCCGTCGAAGGACTCCATCCGCTGGAGCAGGTAGGCGGTCTCCAGGTTGGCGTGCCGGTCGTGGGCGTCCTTGACCTGGGAGCGCTTCCCGAACAGCGCGTCCGCCTCGTCGAACAGCAGGACGCCGTTGACCTGCGCGGCCTCGGTGAAGATCCGCTCCAGGTTCTTCTCGGTCTCGCCGATGTACTTGTCCACGACCGTGGAGAGGTCCACCACGTACAGCTCCATGCCGAGTTCGGCGGCGACCACCTCGGCCGACATCGTCTTGCCGGTGCCCGACTCCCCCGCGAACAGGGCGATCACGCCGTTCCCCCGGCCGCCGCCCGGCCGCATCCGCCACTGCCCGAGCACCCGGTCGCGGTGCCGGGCCCGCAGCACGAGTTCGCGCAGCCGGCCCTCGGTGGGGCCGGGCAGCACCAGGTCGGCCCAGCCGACGGCGGGCTCGATCCGGCGGGCGAGCCGGGCCAGCCCGGCGGCGTTCTGCGCCCGCACCGCGACCCGCAGGTCCTCGGGGCGCACCGGGCGCCGCTCGGCGGCCGCCGTCCTGGCCGCCACCGCGGCCGCCCGCTCCAGCTTCTCCTGGTCCACCCGGTAGGCGGCCACCGCCTCGGCCAGCTCCTCGCTCAACGGGGCCGGTTCACCGCCGTCCGGCGGGCCGCCGAGCGCGCGGGCCCAGCGCTCGGTCCGGCCGTGCGCGTCCGGCGGCGGGACGGTGAGCACCACCGGGCTCGCCACGGTCCAGGCCGGGTCCCACACCTGCGCGCCGTGCACGACCAGCGGGACTGCTACTCGCCCGCTCGCCTCCGGGCGCTCCTGACCCGACACCGACGGTCGGCGCTCCGTCGCTCCTGCGTCGCTCCCTCGCTTCTCCCTCTCGGCGTCGGCGCGCCCTTCGGCTCGGGGCGGGGAGACTCGCCCACTCGTCAGCTCCGCGCACAGTTCGCGCAGCAGCGCGGCCCGTTCGGGGCGTTCGGGTTCGAGCCGGTCCAGCGGTCCGAGCAGCACCCCGGCGCTGGTGAGCCGGGCCTCGCGGGCCAGCGCCCGGACGAGGTCCGGCGAGGGGCGGGCGGCGAGGGCGGCGGCGTCCACGACCAGCGGCGGGCGGCCGTCGGCCGCGAGGGCGGCCACCGCGGGCGGGCCGGCGTGCCCGCCCTTGTCGAGCAGGTGCACCAGGCCGCCGTCCGCCGAGGCCGCGCGGATCCGGTCGACGAGCTCCGCGGCCGCCGGCGAAGCGGGGGCGGGCCCGGCGGTGACGCGGCGGGCCAGCCCGGCCAGCGCGCCGTCCGGCTCGTCGTCGCCGAGCAGGTGGGCGGTCACCCGGTCCGGCACCCGCAGGGGGCGGGAGAGCAGCGGGCGTTCCGGCTCGGTGACCTCCACCAGGCCGCCGGCGATCAGCGGGGCCCGTACGGCGAACCGGAAGCGGCCGGCGCCGGCCCCCGGCAGCCCGCACAGTTCGAGGGCCAGCCCGACGGTGGGCCGGCGGCGGGTCAGATCGTCGTTGAGGTAGCCGTAGAGCTGCTCGAAACGGGTGTCGAGGTCGGGGGCGAGGACGACCAGCAGCAGTTCGACGTCCACCGGGAGCAGCCCGAAGGCGTCGGCGAGCCGGGCCAGCCGGGAGCCGGGCGGCGCGGCGGGCCCGTCACCCGGTGCCGCATAGCCGTCCGGGCGGACGGTGGCGGAGGCCGCCAGGATCCGCTCCACCGCCTCCGGGCTGAGGTACTGGCCCCGGTACGGGTCGTCCGGGTCGGGGTCCTCGGCCCGGCGCTCGCGCACCGCCGTCCGGACCCGCTGCTCGACCCGGTGCAGCCGCTCCCAGAGGTGGTCGGGGCCGGGCGGCAGTCCGTCGGCCGCCGTAGAAGTGGGAATGGACGTGGAAAGGGTGGCCGGCCCGAGGTCGACGGTCATCGGGCCCTCCCCCGCGGTCGGCGGCCCGGGGGCAGCTCGCGGTCCCGGGGCGCGGCGAAGCCGTCCGGTCCGGGGTCGGTGGCGCCGCGGTAGCGCAGCCGGCGGCCCGGGCCGTCGGTGGCGGCCGTACCCTCCGCCGCGCCCTCCCCCGCGGAGGCGCGCTCGACGCTGGTGTCCTCGACCCGCACCACCAGGCCCTCGGTGACCGGCGGCCCGGCGGGGGTGCGCCCGCCGGGCAGCGGGGCGAGCGCCCGGAGGTCGATCGAGGGCCGCAGCTCCCCGCCGAGCCCCGACCAGACGTCGGACACCGAGGGCAGGCCGGTGTCGCGCCCGGTGATGTCGAGCCCGACGGTCAGTCCGAGCTCCCGGAGCGTCCCGGTGAGCACCCGGGCGGGCAGCGCGTCGACGGCGGTCAGGCACTGCAGCACCTCGGCGAGCAGCCGGTGTTCGTCCTGCGGCCGGTTGGTCCAGACGGTGACCAGGTAGGCCAGTTCGAACCAGCGGGGTGCGGCGCGGTGGCCGGTGATCACGCCGTCCGCGTCGTACTCGGCGGTCGCGCCGGCCTGCCGGCGGTCGGTCTCCTCGCGGATGCCGTACAGGAAGACGCTGACCGTCGGCGCGGTGCGCCGGGCGGCGAAGTCCCGGGTGGGCGCGTCGAAGGCCACCTCGACGCCGCGCTCCGCGAGTCCGGCCTCGGCGAGCAGCAGCCGCAGCGCCTCGTCGACCTCGTGGATCATCGCCGCTCCACCTCCCCGGGCGGGCCGATGCTGCCCTCGACGACCAGGAAGGGGGTGGTCACCGGGGAGAAGCCGGGGCCGTCGGCGGTGATGGTCCGCGGGCCGGTCTCGTCCTTCGGGAGGATGAGCAGCTGGCCCGCGAAGGTCCCGTCGGCCCGGGGGTACGTCGGTGCCGCCGCGGCGGTGATGCCGGGCTGCCAGGTGAGGCGCACCGGGGTGCCGGGCGGGAAGTCCACGCCGCGCACCGAGGTCACGAAGCCGGGCTTGCCGATCGGCGGCACCGCGACGATGCGGGGCTGCAGGATGCGCAGCGGGGTGCTCGCCCGGTGCGGTCCCGGGGTGGCGTCGGTGCCGGTGGTGGTCAGCTCGGCGGTGACGGTCGTGTCCAGTACGGCCACGGGTGACAGCACCACCCGGACCACCTGGCTGCCGCCCGGGGAGAGGTCGGCCAGTTCGCAGGTCCCGGAGCGGCAGCCCGGGGGCAGCGGCTCGGTGGGCACTCCCGCGGGCAGGCCGAGGGTGAGGCGCAGCCCCGTGGAGAGGGCCTGGCCGGTGTTGCGCACGGTGTAGCTGACGGTCACGTGGCCGCCGACGTAGCCGGGGTTCGGCTGGGCGTCGACGGACACCCCGGGTCCGGCCTGCGGCGGCGGTGCCGGGGCGGGCGGCGGGGCGGGAGCGGGCGGCGGTACGGGCGTCGGGGTCGCGGTCGGTGTCGGCGCGGGCGTCGGGGTCGGGGTGACGGTCGGCGACGGCGTCGGGGTGGGTGACGGGGTGGGCGTCGGCGAGGGCGTCGGCGAGGGCGACGGCGCCTCCTGGACGGGCAGGAAGGTGCGGGCGGAGTCGTCCCCGGGGTTCGGGTCGGTGACCGTCCCGGTGACGCTCCAGCCGAACTCCTGGGTACCGGTCCTGGTGCCGATCAGCCGGGCGGTCACCCGGACGACCTGGCCCGGGGCGAGGGTGCCGAGGTCGCAGCGGAGCGCCGCGGCATCGCACTGCCCGACCGGGCTGGTCAGCCCGCCGAGCCGGGCGCCGGTCGGCACGGAGGCGGTGAGGACGGTGCCGGGCGAGGGCGCGGGGCCCTTGTCGGTGACGGTGATCGTCACGTCGGTGCCGCCGCCGACGGGCACCGCGGGGGTCCGCTCGGGTGCGCTCAGCTCCAGGTCGACGGACTGCTGGACGGCCGGTTCCTTCTGCCGGCCCGGCAGGCGCCGGTCGAGCGGGGTGAGCGTGCCGGCCGCGAAGTCGTAGACGGCGAGCCCCTCCGGTGAGTTCGGCGGCTGGGCGCGGCGGGAGGTGAGCACCAGCTGCCCGCCGCCGGCCGTCCAGGCGACGTCGCGGGGCTGGAACGGGCCGGCGTCGGTGGTCTCGGGCAGCGGCCGGGTGCAGGCGTCCTTCTGCCCGCGCAGCGCGGTGGGCAGGACGACGGTGCAGTCGCCGCCGGTCGCCGAGGCGACCAGCACGCCGTCCCGGTGGTTGTTGCCGCCGTCGCCGCCCTTGCGGTTGAAGGCGATCCGCCGCCCGTCGGGCGAGAACGCGGGGCTGTCGTCGATGACGTCGCAGCTGCCCGGGCAGACCGTCCGGCTCAGGTCGCTCTGCCGGGTGAGGTCGTCGGCGGCCACCGTCCAGACGTGCAGGTTGCCGGCGTTGCCGTTGATCACCGCGGACCTGGAGAAGACGATCAGCTTGCCGTCGGGGGACCAGGAGGGCTGGCCGTCCGAGGCGCCCTGCTCGCCGGCCGGCGGTTGGACGGTGCCGACGACCGCCCCGGTGGAGACCTGGGCGATCACGATCCGGCCGGGCCGGGCCGGCTCCGCGCCGCCGCCCGGGGAGCTGCGGCTGAACACGATCAGCCGGCCGTCCGGGGAGAGGGAGGGGTCGGTGTCCCGGTCGAGCGGGCGTCGGCCGGCCAGGTTCATCGGGCGCGGGTTGGCGCCGTCGGCGTCGGTCAGCCAGATCCGCTGGATCCGTCCGGCCTGTGAGTCCTCGTAGCGGGTCACCACGATCTGCCGGCCGTCGGGCGTGTAGGTCTGCCGCTCGAACCAGGGGTCGTAGCCGGCCCGGGGGTGGAAGAGCGGGTCGGCGGCCGGGTCGGGGTCGGTGTTGGTGTCGGCGGCCGGGTCCTCCCGGAGCACGCTGACGCCCAGGTCGCGCGGGTCGACCCCGTCGGGGCGGACGTCCTGCAGGTCGGCGATGTTGGCGGCGGTGGCGCTGGTCTGCTCCACCACCGGCCCGCCCTTGTCCTGGCTGCCGAGCCAGGCCGGCGTCGCGATCAGCCGGTCGGTGCCGTAGAGCAGTTTGGGGTCGTCGCAGGAGCAGGTCGGCGCCCGGTACAGGTTGACGACGGGTGGCCGGGGCGGTTCGGGCTGCCGGGGCGGGGCGGCGGGGGCGAGCAGGTCGGAGCTGAGGAAGAGGACGCCGGTGCCGTCGGCCAGCCAGGAGGCGGAGCCGGTCCGCCAGGTGGAGCCGGTGCGGAGGAAGAACGCCTTGTCGCCGCCGGTGGGCGAGGTGAGCCTCAGGGTCCGGCCCTGGTCGCCCTGGTCCCAGGTGTAGACGATCTGGTTGCGGTGCGCGTCGTCGTTCACCGGGTTCCAGGTCGGATCGATCGCGTCCCCGGTGGTCACGTCGGTGACCTTGACGGGCGCGCCGCCTTCGAACGGCCGCAGGTAGATCTGCCGGTGCGCCGGGTCTCCGGTGCAGGAGTAGGCGATCGACTTGCCGTCCGGCGAGACCGTCGGATGGGTCTCGTCGGCGGCGCCGTCGGTGATCCGGCGCAGCCCGGAGCCGTCCCGGTTGACCACCCACAGGACGTGCTGGGGCTTGCCGTCCGCCTTGGTCTCCAGTGCCTCGAAGACGACGGCCTTGCCGTCCGGGGCCAGGGCGGGGTGGGCGGTGTCCATGCCGGAGGTCAGTCGGCGCACCGCGCCGGCGGCGTCGCGCAGGTAGACCTGCGGGAGCGTGCTGTCCCGCAGGCTGGTGAAGACCAGCTCGTCGCCGCGGGAGGACGGGTCCTGGTCGAAGTGGACCGGACCGGGCCCGAACAGCGGGGCGCTGGTGTCCGCGCCGGTGACCCGGCCGAGGCCGCGGTGGTTGGTGCCGGCGAAGACGACCCGCCCGGCCGCGGGGTCCGCTGCGGCGGATGCCGCCGGGGACGCGTTCCGGCCTTCCGGGGCGGCGGCGACCAGGGTCGTCACGGCCGCGGCCAGCGCGAGCAGGACCGCGACGGCGGCTCTGGCCGGCCGCCGGATGGAGCGGGGAGTGCCGGTGGCGCCGATCACGCTCGACCTCTCAAGGTGGCAGGGGCGTTCTCCCGGCAGTCTCCTCGGCCCGGACGCCCGGGAACAGAGCCCGGGTGCCCGAGCCGGGGGTAACGACCGTGTCCCCAAAGGGCAGCCCGCCGGGGGCGGTTCGCCTCCGACGGGCCATGGCGCGTCTTGCGGCGGACGGTTCCGGGCCACCCCCGTGTCGGTCCGGTACAGCCGCCGCGCCCCTCAGATCAGGCCGCGCCGCATGGCGTACCCGACGGCGTGCGCCCGGTTGCGCAGGCCCAGCCTCGTGATGATCTCGTGCAGCACGTTCTTGACGGTGCGTTCGGAGTAGGAGGTCTTGGCGGCTATCTCGCTGGTGTCGAAGCCCTCGGCGACCAGCCGGAGCATCTCCGCCTCCCGGGCCGTCAAGGTGGACAGGGTCAGGCCCTTGCCGTCCAGCATGGTGCGCTGGAGCAGCCCGATCCGGTCGAGCAGTTCGCCGAGCAGGTCTCCGGGCATCACGCCCTCACCGTTGGCCAGGGCGGTGATGAGGTGCACCAGCCGGTCCTGGTCCGCCTCCGAGCGGCGCAGCACGGCGGCGACCCCGTACTCGACGATCGTCTGCAGCCCGCCGGCCTCGAAGTGCCCCACCACCAGGCCTATCCGGCCCGAGGTGGCGAGCCGCAGCCGGCGCAGGTGCTCGGCCACCGTCTCGGTCAGGGCGTCGACGACCAGCAGGGAGACCTCGGCGCCGGCCGCCTCGCTCTCGCTCAGCAGCTCCACCTCGGGCCGCTGGCGCAGCTGTTGGACCACACCGGTCTGCAGGATGAGGTCCTCGGCGTACACCGCCACGCGCACCTGGGCCGGCTTGCTACGCACCTGGGCGGCGGCGGGGCCCGGTGCGGAGGGCAGTGAGCTGCCGGACCGCTGGGCCGGTGCGGTGCGCCTGGTGGTGACGGATTCCCCCCGGCAGGTGCGGGTCGTATCGGTCGTTGTCATCGAACACTCCATATCTCCTGTGGAACTGCTGTGGTGACGGCCGGCCGGCCGTGGGGCGGTTACGGCCGGGGCCCGGCTGCCCCGGACCCCGCGGTTCCCGCGTCGGGTGCGGCCTGCCGGGACGGCGGCGGGCAGGGTCGGTCCGCCCCCGCGGGCAAGGGGTGTGCCCACGCCTTGCCCGCACGGCCCTCTCCTCCGACCCCCTCCCGGCCCTACCGTCACGCCATGACCACATCCGCCGAACTCGGCCTGTCCGCGCTGACGGTGGCGCCCGGTGGCGTGGCCACCACGACCCTGACGGTACGCAACGACCTCGACATCGTTGAGGCGTACACGCTGGAGGCGGTCGGTGATTGTGCGGCGTGGACGACGATCGAGCCGGCCCGGGTCTCCCTCTTCCCGGGGACGTCCGAGACGGTGACGGTGCGCCTGGCCCCGCCGCGTTCGCCCTCCGCGCGGGCCGGCGACTTCCCGCTCGGCATCCGGGTGCTGCCGACGGAGCGCCCCGAGCTGGTGACGGTCCCGGAGACCACGGTCACCGTGACGCCGTTCCACGAGCTGCAGGCCGCCCTCGCACCCCGCCGCCGTCGCGGCTGGCTCCGCGGACGCTACCGGGCCTCGGTGCGCAACCTCGGCAACGCCCCCGCCACCGTCGTCCTCGCTCCCGGACAGGCCGGCGAGGACCTGCGGTTCCGGGTCACGCCGGAGCGGCTGCGCCTCGAACCCGGCGAGTCCGGGGAGCTGCGGGTGCAGGCGCGCGCCCGCAAGCTGATCTGGTTCGGCAAGCCGGCCTCCTGGCCGTTCGAGGTCACGGTCGGCCCGGAGCAGGGCGCGGACGGCAAGGGGCCGGACGGCAAGGGCACAGGCGCCAAGGGGGCCGACGGCAAGGGCCCGGGCGGCGACACCGCCGCGGCCGACCCGACGCCGGTCCAACGCCCGCTGCTGGACGGTGAGTTCGTTCAACTGCCGATCTTCCCCTGGTGGCTGCTCGCGCTTCTGGCGGCCCTGATCGCCCTGCTGCTGGCCTGGTTCGCCCTGGTCCGCCCGGCGGTGCGCAGCTCCGCGAAGCAGGCCGCGGAGAAGGCCGTCGCCCAGCAGCTCCCCACCCCGGCGCCGGCCCCCGCCACTCCGGACGGCGGCGCGCCGACGCAACCCGGCGGCGCGAGCCCCGGCGGCCAGACCAAGCCGGGGGCCGGGCAGTCGACCACGGGCCCCGGCGGCCGCACCACCGGTCCGGGCGGGCTGGCCGTCCCGGGCACCGGGCAGCAGAGCTCCGCCACCATCGACGTGCAGACCGCGAACGCGGCCGCCGCCGTGGGCAGTTACCAGGTGCCGCACGGCAAGGTCTTCGACATCACGGACATCGTGGCGGCCAACTTCCAGGGCGACCAAGGGCTACTGACCATCACGGCCGGGAACCAGACGATCACCACGATCGCCCTGGAGACCTTCCGCAACCAGGACTACCACTGGGTGACCCCGATCCAGGTGTCCGGGGACCAGACGGTGACGGCGAGCGTGACCTGCGAGGCGCCGGGCACTCCGGCCTCGGGCAAGCAGGCGGCCGCCTGCCACGAACTCCTCAACATCAGCGGCACGCTGAGCGATCTCCGACAGGGGAACTGACTGGGCGCGCAGGATGACCTTCCCTCCCCGGGCAACCGGGGAGGGCGAAGCGCCCCGGTTGTCCCGATGATGCCGACGGGTCCTGTCCGACCCGTCCGTCTCGTATCTCCCCCTCCCGTATCTCCTCCTACATCCTGTGACCATGTCAACACCGGCCGGTAACTTCGGTCGGGCCGAACGCCCTCCGACCAGGCCGCCGTACCGCGCCGACCGGAGGGCGTCTGCCCTTTCGGGGCAACCGGACAGGGCCTCCGAGGGCAACCGGCCCGGCCCCCGCGGGCCGCGAAGTCTGCCCCGGTGGACCACTGACGACCCGTCGGCCCGGCACCCGGATTGCCCCGCGCGCACCGGCGGTGGACGTTGGGCCGGGGCCCGAACCGTTCCGGTCCGAACGATCGGACCGAAGAGACCCGGGCCCCGGACGACCGGACCGGAGGGGATCACGCCCCGGACGATCGCAGCGCAGCCGCTCAGCCCGCGGACGACCCGGTCCGGGTGAGCAGGCCCGCGAGGAGGTGCCCCGCGGCGGTGGCCCGCCGGTCGGCGGCCTCCGGTGCGGGGGTGGCGGCCCGGGGGCCCTTGGGGCGGTGGTCCAGGACCTCCCGGACCACCCGCCGCCCGACGCCCATCGCGTCGTAGCCGGCCGGATCGCGGGCGAAGGCGGCGGCCGCCGAGGCCAGGGACGCCCGGGCGTCGGCCGTCCCCGACGGCATGCCGGCCAGCAGCCGGCCGGCCGCCACCTCCGGCTCCCACGCCTCGGCGCAGGTCAGCACGGACGGCAGGGTCCGGCCGCCGAGTTCGGCGTAGCCGTCGGCGGTCAGCGCCCGGACCACCACCGCCGCCTCGTCCGACGGGCCCTGCTCCCCCGACGGTTCACCCGGCCCCTCCCCCGGCCGCTCGCCAGCACCCGGTGCGGTCGGCTCGAACACGCTCCGGCAGGCCCTCAGCCGCAGTTCCTTCGGCGGGTACCCGCCGAAGGCGAGCGGCGGGAGGTCGGCCAGCGCGTCGGACAGCGTGTCGAGGTAGGCGGGGCCGCAGGCCAGGCAGGCGCAGACGTCCGCGAAGACCTCCGTCACCCAGTCCTCCCAGAGCCGCTGGCGCTCGGACGGGAGGCCGCTCCCCCGCACCCTGGCCCGCAGCGCGAGCCCCAGTCCGCAGTCGTCCTCGACGTGGTGGCCGGCCTCGTGCGCCACGGTGAGCAGCCCCGGCAGGTGCTCGGTCTGGTGCCAGGGCACGCCGATGATCGGGAACGGCAGCGTGCCCGCCGCCGCCTCGCCGGAGCGGGTGCGTACGGCCCCGGGCAGGAGCTCCCGGTAGTCGTGGCCGCGGCCGACCGCGAACGGGACCTCGGCCCGGTTGAGGAAGACCAGCGGCGGCACCCCGGGGCCCGTCCCGGCCGCGGCCGGCGCCGGCTGGTAGCAGGCCCAGGCGAGCTCGTCGGCCGTCTCCAGGAAGTCCCGGTACTGCGGCAGGCAGCGCAGGACGAGCTTGCCGCGGAAGAAGTCCCACACGTGGTGGAGGTCGAGGACCGGCTCGGTCAGTTCGCGGTCGGGGAGCCCGTCCAGGTCCCGCAGGCAGGTGCGCAGCAGCCGCACCAGGCAGGCCACCTGGCTGTGGTGCTTCTCCAGCGGCTCGCCGGGCCCGGTGGCCTCGGTCCAGCGGACGGTCTCCGCCTCCAGGCTCGCGACCAGGTGGCGGGTCCGGGCCCGGCTGCGCGCCTCGCGGTCGGCGCCGGTCATGACAGGACGTGGTCGGCGAAGGTGGTGGCGGTGGCGAACAGGGTGGTGTCGCTGGCCCGCCAGGTGGAGCCCTCCCAGACCGGACCGCTCCGGACCAGCACCAACTCGTGGAAGGCGTCGGCCAGTTGCCGCCGGTCCCGGACGGCGGTCGCCAGCTGGGCGACGGACGCGTAGGTGTGGTACTCGTTCAGCCCGATGCCGAGCACGGCGGCGGCGGGGAGCCTGGCGAACAGCTGGGCCGCGAACTGGTTGCGCCACAGCATCTGCTCGGGGATGTCCAGCGGGGACCCGGGCACCGGCGGATCGAGCACCACCACGCAGTCCGGGGACACCCGGAGCCACTCCGCCAGGGCGGCGGCCGGCAGGTCGAACCCCCGCGACCTGCTCTCCAGCCGCGACTCCGAGTACGCCACGGACATGTCGAAGTACGGACCCCTGGGGGTGGCCTCCAGCGGGGCACTGACGTGGACCAGGCTCGGCCGGGTGGTCAGCGGATCGCCGGAGTCGACGGCCTCCACGAAGCGGACGGTGAAGCCGAAGGACGCGTAGACGTCGGCGAGGGCCACCCCGGACAGCCGGTGACTGCCCCGGGACCCGTACTGCACGGCCGTGGGCGGGGCCACGATGACCACCGTGGGCGTGCCGGTCGAGGGGCGTTGCCGCTGCCGGGCCAGGTCGGCCAGGGACTCCGGGTCCGGCTCGGGGCCGCCGGCGGCCCGCGGCCCGGTCACCAGCGCGAGGGCCCGCCGGGTGCGCGGGCCGAGGAAGCCGTCGAGCGGCAGGTCCGGGTCGACCGTGTCGCGCAGCGAGGTCTGCAACTGGACGAGGGTGCCGTGCTCGGCCGCGCCGGGCAGGGTGCGGAACCCGTACGGCCCGGCGCCCGGCCCCGCTCCCCGGGGCTCGGTGACGGCCAGTTCCCACGGCAGCGCGTGGACGGCGGCGTCGTCGGACTCCAGGCGCAGCACCCGGTTCCGGTCCGGTTCCCGGACCGCCCCGAGCGCCTCGGCCAGGGGCTCGCGCAGGCGCTCCACCACGGCCCCGGGGTCGTTGAACAGCAGCCGCTGCAGCGCCTCGGTGTCCGCCGACGGCAGGCCGTCGGGGGCGGTCAGGCGGATCGCCAGCTGCCCGGCGGCCTGCGGCGGCTGCCAGGTCGGCGACGGGACGGGCTCGGCCGGGCGCTGCGGCCGGCCGAGCCGCTGGTAGAGGCGGTCGGCGGACGAGCGCGCGTCCGGGTCGTCGGCCAGTTCCGCGTAGGTGCGCAGCGTGTCCGCCGCCCAGCGGGTCGGCCGGGCCACCCGGGCCGAGGCGTCCAGCGCGCGGGTGATCAGTTCCCCGGCCCGCGCGGCGTCGCCGGCCCGCCGGGCGTCCTTGGCGAGCCCGGCCAGGACGGCGGCGTGCAGCAGCGGGAAGCGGTCGGCGATGGTCGACGGGTAGTCGCCGCGCGCGGGTTCGTCGGGGACGCCGAGCCGGGTGCCGGCCCGGAACCAGCGCCACCACTGCAGCGGGTCCCGGTGGTAGGTGTCCTCCTGGAGGACGGCCCGGGCCTCGTCGACGGCCGAATGGGCGCGGTCGGGCCGGCCGGCCAGCCGGTCGAGCTCGGCGAGCAGCGCCCGGTGCAGGGCCCGGTCCAGCGGGTCCGGCGCGTCGTCGGCGGCGGGGAACACCCGGTACAGCGGGGCGAGCACGGTGTCCGAGGCCTTGCGCGGGGTCCGGCAACGGCGCAGCTCGTCCAGGACGAACAGCCGGGCGGACGGCGGTTCGAGGGCTTCCAGGGCGTGGGCGAGCGCCTGGACCGACTCCCGGTCGCGCGGTGGGGGGTCGGAGCGCCGGGTCCTGCGCCAGTCCTCGACCATCCACTGGGTGGCCAGCAGGGCGGCCTGCCGGGGCGGCAGCCGCGGGGCCGGTTCCGCGGTCGGCCGCTCCGGGTCGGGCCGGCCGCCCTCGTCGAGGACGAGCTCGCGTGCGAGCAGGGCCGTGCGGAGCGCGAACTCGTCCTCGGGTGTGGCCGACCGGCCGGCCGGCGGGCCGGTGCGGGGGCCGGCGGCGGCGAGCAGTTCGCGCGCCTCCACCAGGTCGCCGACGTCGCGGAGCAGGAAGCGGGCGTGGAGGTAGCGGCACGTTGGGTGGCCGTCGTGGTAGCCGAGTTCCTGCCACAGGCTCTCGGCCTGCTGGAAGGACCGTTCCGCCTCCTCGACCCCGAGCAGTTCGCCGGACAGCACACCGCCGAGCTGGTGGATGCGGGCCCGCCACCGGTAGCGGGCCGCCCCGGGCACGCGTTCGGTGAGCAGGGTGGCGCGGTCCAGGGCCGTCCGGGCGCGCTCCTCCCGGCCGAGCATGAACGCCGCCCGGGCCCGGAGCAGTTCCGCCTCCACGGCGGCGTCGACGGCCGCGCCGCCGGCGGCCGGCCGGTCGTCCGTGCCGAGCAGGGGCCGTAGGACGCGCAGGGCGGCGCAGGGCCGCCGGCAGGCGAGCAGCAGCCCGGCCCGGGCGAGCACCAGGCTCGGGGAGGCGGCGAGCGGGGCGAGCGGTTCGAGCCGTTCGCACCAGCGCAGGGCCTCGTCCAGCCGCCCGTGCGCCTCGCGGTCGCGGGCGAGGGCGAGGCCGATCTCGACGGCCCGGACGGCCTTGCCCTCGCGCAGGGCCAGCTCGAAGGCCTCCTGGTAGGCGTCCTGCGCGGTCGGGTCGCCGGCGGCGGCCCTGCTGTCCCCGAGCACGCGCAGCGCGTCCAGGCGCTCGTCCGGGTCGGCCGCCGTCAGCGCGTGCTCGGCGCAGCGCACGGCGGCCTCGGCCCGGCCCTCGGCGTTCAGCAGCATCGCCCGCACGACGTGTTCCCCGCCGGGGACGGGCAGGGCCCGGGGCGAGGCGTCGCGGGCCCGGGCCGCCTGCTCCAGGGCGTACTCGACCTCGTCCCACTGCGGGTCCCCCGCCCCGACCCGGTCGCGCAGCGCCCGGCGGGCGAGCACATAGGCCTCCTGGAGCCGGGCCTCGGCCACCTCGGCGTGGGTGATCAGCGCCGTCCCGCGTCCGCCGCGCCGGGGCGTGCCGTCCTCGTCCAGGTAGTCGCCGCCCAGCACCTCGCAGGCGAGCTCGTGCAGCTCGTCGAGCGCGTCGGCCTGCCGGGCCCGCCGCAGTGCGCTCCGCCAGGCGGCGGCGGCCTGCGGGTCGCCCGGCTGGAACCGGTGGTAGAGCGCCTCCCGGGTGAACTCCGCCCAGCGGTCCGGGGCCCCTTCGGCGAGCAGTTCGAAGTGCCGGGCGAAGGCGCGGTGCAGGTCCTCGAAGACCGGGTGGTCGGCGAGGAGCAGCCGCTGGGGCACCAGCACGTCCGGGTGGAAGACCACCGTCGAGGGGTCCTCGGCGGCCTGCGAGACCCAGGAGGAGCCGCCGGCGTAGTTGAGCAGCTCGGCCCAGATCCGGTCGAGCTCGGCGGTGGTCCCGGGCGGCCGGGTGAACGGGTAGGCGTCCGGGCCGCCGAGGCCGTCGGTGTCCGCCCTGGGGTCGTCGCTCGGGGTGGGCCCCGCCATGTTGCGCAGGAACGGAGCCATCACCGCCAGGTCCTCGCGCCGCAGCTTGCGGGGGACGACGCCGTAGCGCAGCAGCCAGCGCACCGGCTCCTCGGTGATCCGGCACACCACCCGCTCGATCAGCGGCGGGATGACCGGGTCCCGGGTCTTCTCCAGGGCCTCGACGCCCAGGTCCGGGTCCAGCTCGATGGCGTCGGCGAACAGGGCGAGGACCAGCGGCCGGCCGTTGGCCCGCCGTCGGGCGACGGCCCGTTTGCCGGGGTCGGCGATGCCGCGGATGGTGCGGAGGTAGGTCTCGGCCTGCTCGTCGGTGAACGGCGTCACCTCGATGGACTCGACGCCCTTCAGCGCGGCCAGGGCCTCCGGGGCCCGTGTCGCCAGGTCGTACCGGCCGGCCAGCACGATGCGGAGCGCGGGGCAGTCCTGCTGCACCTCCCCCAGCAGCGCCAGGAAGCGGCCGACTCCGGGTGTGCCCCGCAGCAGCAGTTCCTCCGTGGTGTCGCAGACCAGCAGGGCCGGCCGGTCTCCGGCGGCGTCGTTGAACCGGTCGACGAAGACCCGGGTGACCTCCGCCCGCAGCGTGTCCGGGTCCCCGGTGGTCCGGAAGCCCTGGGCCGCGGTGCGGCTCAGGTCGGACGGACGGCGGCCGAGCAGGCTGCGGAACGACGCGTAGCGGTCCAGGCTGCCGAAGGTCCGCTTGCCCCAGCGGTCGTCGAACTGCGCGGCCGCCTCCAGCAGCGCCAGCCACGGGTGGCGGCCGACGGTCACCGGGGAGACCACGTCGAAGTCGATCCGGGCGCACGGGACGTCCCGCTCGGCGCCGGCGCAGTAGCGGGTGACGAGCCAGCGCAGCCGGGTGGTCTTGCCCATCCCGGCCGCACCGTGCAGCTGCCACGCCCGGACGTCGGTGCCGGCCAGCAGGGCGGCGGCCTGCTCCTCCAGTTCGGGCCGCGCCAGGTACTGCGCGCAGCGGGCGTAGTCCACCGCCCAGTGGCACCGGGCCCGTACGTAGCCCGCGCGGTCCTCCCGGACCCGGGCGACCTCCGGGCCGTACACGGAGAGGCGGTCGTCGTCGGCGAGCACGTCCAGCAGGTCCTGGCAGCGGGCGAAGTCCCGGGCGGTGTCCGCCGCGGTGAAGAGCTCGTCGAACAGCCGCAGCCCGCGCTTCCGGTCGCCCACCAGCAGGTGGCGCAGTTGCTCGCGCCGGTCCCCGGCGGCGGCCCGGTGCTCGGCGAGCCGCCGTTCCAGCTTCGCCAGGTCCCGGGGCGCCGCGCCGCCGGCCCAGTCCACGAGCCAGAGCTTCATGTAGGCCGCGCGGTCGTCCTGCGACAGCCGGTAGCGGCCCGGCTCGCCGGGCGCCGGCTCGACGACCTCCCGCTCGACCAGCCGGTCCAGCCCGGGCGGGCCGGGACCGGCGGACGGCCGGAGGACGCGGTCGAAGAGCTCCCGGTCGAAGACGCCGGCGGCGGCGCAGGCCTTGAGCAGGGGCTCCCACCCCGCCGGGAGCATCCGCCGACGGATCTCGTCGAAGTCGGCACCGGCCTCGATCAAGGCGGTGATCTGCTCGATCGATCCGGTCATGTGTCCGCTCCGTACAGGGTCTGCCGGATCGTTCGGAAGAGGTCGACCGCGACGCCGCCCCGCCTGGAGATCATCTTCGTGTATCCCTCGAACGCGCCCCGGACCTCCTCCGCGGCGAAGTTCAGGCCCGCCCGCTGGCAGTACTCGTCGGCCAGACGCAGGTAGTCGCGGTCCGGGAAGTCCCCGAGCGTCAGCACCGGCTGCCACCACCCGCCGTCCTCCGGGGGCAGTGCGCCCCGGTCGATCCAGTCCTTGGTGGTGACCAGGAGCAGCCTCAGCGGTGCCTCCCGCCGCCGCGCGACGGGCTCGATCAGTTCGGGGTAGACGGCCTGCCGGCACATCTCGGGCAGCAGGAACTCGGCGTGGTCGAGGGCGAGGACGTGGACGCGGTCGGGGTCCGGGTCGGCCGCGTGCAGGGCGTCCAGGAAGGCCCGGAAGATCCCCGCCCGGCGCCGGTCCGCCTGCCCGACCTGTTCGTCGAACGGCCGGCCCTGGTCCGCGACCGGTTCGGCGGGCGCGGCGCCGGGCCCGGCCGTCACCGGCACGGCGCCCGCGACCAGCGCGTTGAGTTCGGCGTTGAACGCGGAGAAGGCCTCCGGCCGCATCGGCTCCGGCTGGCTGTCGTCCAGGCAGCCGTCACGCACCGCCCGGAGCAGGCCCAGCCAGTCCTTGTGGGTGCTGCCGGGCTCTCCGCCGGCGCCGCCGGAAGGCCGACTCCTCAGGTCCACGTAGGTGATGCGGTGCCCGTGCAGGAAGCAGCTCAGCAGGCAGGAGCGGGTGAACCAGGTCTTGCCGGTGCACCGGGACCCGACCCGCGACTGCCCGGAGATGACCAGCAGCGGACGGCCCTCCTGCGGCCCGACGGGGTCGAGGGCCTGCCACGCCACCCGGCGCTCGTCCGCGCGGTCCACGAAGAGCTTCAGGTCGCGGTAGAGCGAGTTCTCACAGAGCGTGGTGATGGACCGCTCGGTCGGCACGAAGCGGATCGCCAGGGCCGCCTCCGGGTCACGCTGCGTGGCCAGCACCGGGAGCGCCCAGTACCCCTGCTCGCTGAAGCGGTTGCGCAGTTCCCGACGGGCGGTGTGCACGGCCCGGTCCACCGCGAGCCCCTTCACCACCTCCCGGTAGAGCGCGCAGGCGAAGGCGACGCCGGCCGGCGAGTCGATGTCGGCCTGCATCGACACCACCGCCTCGGCCTCGGCCTCGAGGAAGGCGTGGGCGAGGCCGCCGAGCTTGTCCACCGGGTCGGCCGCCGTCCGACAGGCGTTCAGGACGACGAGCCGGGGCCGCCATTCGTCCAGCAGCTCGGCGATGTCCTCGGACTCCAGGCTCCACTGCTCCTTCGGGTCGACCTCGGGGTTCTCCCGGGTGGCCCAGTTGAACGGCAGGGCGGCGGCGGCCCCCTCCACCGCGGGCATGCCGTGGCCGACGAAGTGCAGGACGTGCGGGCGCCACGTCCGGACCTCGTCGAAGAGCCGCTGGTGCGACGGGCCTTCGAGGACCTGGAGGTGCGCGCGGCCGGGCGAGGTGCCCAGCGCCGCCGCGATCGTGGCGTGCTCCTGGTCGGCGAGGTCCGTCCGGTCGAGCGGGTTGCAGACCACGAGCAGCACCCGCAGCGGCCCGAGCTCGGCGGGCCCGGCCGGCCGCCGCCCGGCGTCGGCCGGCGCCTCGCCGTTGCCGTCGCCGTCGCCCTCCGCGCCGGGGAAGCCGGGGACGGGGAGGTGCGCGGGCGCGTGCCGGCGTGAGACCAGCAGCCTCGGGTCGTGGAAGATCCAGCTCCCGCCGTCCCGGAGCAGCTCCCACGGCAGCCGCCGCAGGTCCTCGACCGCGATCTCCAGGCTCAGCCGCACCGGGTCCGCCCCGGTGTCCTCCGCCCGCGCGCCCGCCCGCACCCGGCCCCAGAGCGCGCCCACGGTGCCGGGGGTCAGCAGGGCGAACAGCCGCTCGCCCGCCGCCTTCCGCCGCTGGTCGGTGGTCCCCGGGCCGAGCACCCCGGTCAGGTCCTCGGCGCACCCGGCGGCCTCCGCGAGGTCCAGGTCCTCCACCGCCTCCCGCGGCGGGCCCGGTTCGAGCCCCGCCACCCGCAGACCGACCCTGGCGGGACCGTCACCCGTGCCCGCCGGCTCGGGCGGACCGGGTGCGAGGCGGAATCGGACGCTCGTCATCACGGCCTCGGACGGCGGGTCAGCCGCCCCGCGAAGGGGCGAACGGCAGTTGCTCGGCCTCGTCCACCGGGCCGAGGACGGCGGCGGGGTCGTCCCGGATCTCCTCGGTCAGCAAGGGGGGAAGGGCGGTGGGCAGGGCCCCGTGGCCCGGCTGCCGCGGCCCGTACTCGGCGTGCACCTTGCCCCGCCAGTTCTCGCGCAGCCGCACCACCTGGTAGAAGGGCGTGACGTCCGCGCCGGTCCACTCCGCGCCGAGGGCACTGCGGTGGACGACCGAGGCGTCGAGCGCCAGGTCGGCCAGCTGGAGCACCCCCGCGACGCCGGCCGACGCGGCCACCTTGAGCTCCGCCGTCGCGCCCGCGGCCGCCGCCGCGAGAACGGTGCCACCGCGGGCGGAGACCACGCTGGTGACGGCCAGCAGCGACTCGTCCCAGGCCTTGTTCCACCACAGCGTCGCCAGGTCGTTCGCCAGGCTCCGGACATCGGCGATCCCCGTCTGCGCGATACCGCGGAACACCACGAACGCCGTGTTCTCCTTTCCGAACGTGACCGACGCACCGGCGTCGATCGCGCTCAGTCCGGAAAGGGGATCGGGAGCGGCCCCGGCGGCTTTGAAACGCACACTCACGGACTTGTTCGAATCGTAAACGAACAGACCCGGCGGAGTCCCGTCCTCGGAAATGAACGAGACACCGCGGTCGGCCAGGCTGCCCGCCCTCCGGACCGAGTCCTGCCGGTCGAGCACGTCACCCAGGCGAACGCGGCTCGACGGGGGCCAAGTCACCCACCAGCCCCGCCATTGATCCCCCGTCATCGCCTTGCAGTAGACGTCGTAGCCGTTCATCGCGCCTCCCGCAGGCCGTGCGGCGGAAAGGAGACCGGGCTCGCTCCCTGAGGAGTTCGTCGACAGGCGGAATGCGTTCCACCGGCCGGTGGTTCAAAGGCCGACCAGGAGCGGCGCCCTTTGAATTCACGCTAGTCGCCGCAAAACGGCGTGTCAAAAGGCCCCCCACCGCCGCACCCGGCATTCCGTCACCCTTCGCAGCCGGTGCGGTCCGCGCGGCCCGGCGCCCCCGGATCCGGCGTCACAGCGCGCTACGGACCCGGCGTCACAGCGGGCTACGGACCCGGCCGGTGGATCAGCCCAGAACGGCGGGGTCCTCGGCGAGTTCGGCGAGCAGCGCGTCCAGCTTCGCGCGGTCGACCGAGGGCATCACGAAGACGTGCACGTAGCTGCGGCGGGTGGACTCGTCGCCCGGGACGAGCAGCACGTCCTGCGAGGACAGCGACCACTTGGCCACCAGCTCGGCGCTCGGCTTGCGGAACCGCACGGTGACCGCGCCCGGGGTGCGGGCCGGCCAGAGGTCGACGCCGAGCTCGTGCTCCATGGCCAGCAGGCGCCGCTCCAGGTAGTCGGCGAGCTCCTGCGCGGTCCGGATCCGGTCGACCTGGTCCTGGTAGGAGTGGCGGGACAGGTGGTCCCAGAGGATCAGCGGGGAGAAGCCGTTGCGGGAGCCGGCGAAGGTGGTGTCGGGGGCGCCCGTGTAGTCCGGCTGGGACGGCGGCGAGATCTGGTACTTCACCTTCGTCATGTAGATGCCACAGGGCCACGGCGCGCCCGCCCACTTGTGGCCGCTCATCGCGATCGAGGAGACCATGTCGACCTCGCCGTGGCCCGCGGTCGGCAGGGTGAGCCCGAAGTCGAACTCCGGCAGCTCCGTCTCCGGAGTCCAGCCGTACGCCGGGTCCTGCGAGGCCAGCCGGGCGAACGGCGCGTAGCCCGCGCCGAGCGCGCCGTCCACGTGGATCCAGAAGCCGCGACGCACGTCGACCAGCGGCCGCCCGGTGCGCGGGTCCGTCCCGTACGCCACCTCGCGCCGCACCAGGCCGTACCGCTCGAAGATCGGCAGCAGCCGCTCGCAGACCGTCCGGACGTCGTCGTGGGCGCCCTTGAAGGTGCTGCCGAGGTTGAGGTTGACGAAGACCGGGTGGCCCTTGGCGGCGAAGAACTCGACCAGCGCGGCGAGCGCGTCCACGTCCACCGAGCCCGGGCCGTCCCAGGCGAACCCGGACGGGCCCGGGGCGGAGGGCACCTCGGCCGGCCACTCCCGGCGCCCGGTGGCCGGGTCGACCAGCGGGCACTCGTCCGGGTACAGCTCCAGGCCGACGGCGTGGAAGGTCTCGACGGCCAGCACCCGGACGGCCTTGGCGAAGGAGTAGTGGGTGTCCTCGGAGTAGAACGCCACCGGGCGGTGGGCGTTCGGGTTGTCCCGGTCGGGCGCGGCCTGGACGTAGCGCAGCTCGTCCCCGGGGGCGGCCGGCGGGTGGATCAGCGCCTTGCCGCTGAGGTAGTCGCGGGCGTTCCAGAGCGCGTACATGTTGCCCTCGGTGGAGCCCATGGACAGCATGTAGCCCCAGTACGACTCCGGGTCGGCCGGGTCGTGCGGGCGCTCCGCGTGCCACAGCCGGGCGTAGTAGTCGAGCACGGCGCGCTCGACGACCTTGGTGTTCGGCTTGTAGCCGCCGCTCTGGAACGGGTCGCCGAGGTTGTTGATGTTGTTCGGCATGAACCGGGCCAGGTCCAGCGCGGTGCCCTTCATGTCCTGGGTGGCCTGGTAGCCGACCAGGTGCTCGCGCTTGCGCGTCAGGTACTCGTCCACGGTGTCCAGCGCGCGCAGCCGCTGGGCGTCGTCCAGCCCGGCAGCGGGGAGCACGAAGTCGCCGCAGTCCAGCTCCGGGCCCGGGTCGACGGCGGTCACGGTCCCGGTCTCGGTCTCTGCGAAGGGACTGGTGGCGGTGGCGGTCGGGCTCATCGGCGGGGCGCTCCGGACGTGGTGGGGGTCGAGGGGCGTTCACCGCTCGCGCCGCCCAGGATGGAACTTTCCGGCGATTCCCGGAAGACCGTCCGAAGAAGATTCGGCCGAAGCCCGAACAGGTTTGCTCATCGACGGAATCGGCTGGGATCCTGGCACTCATGCCGAACAATCCGCAGCGCCGGCGGGCCCCCATCGACGACACCGACCGGGCGATCATCCGTGCCCTGGCCGACAACGCCCGCCTCCCCAACAACGCCCTCGCCGAGGCGGTGGGCATCGCCCCCTCCACCTGCCTGGCCCGGGTCCGCTCCCTCCAGGACCGCGACGTCATCCGCGGCTACCGCGCCGACGTCGACCCGGCCGCCATCGGCCTGCCGCTCCAGGCGATGATCTCGGTCCGGCTGCGCGCCCACACCCGCGAGCAGAACGAGAGCTTCCGCGGCACCGCCCCCGACCTGCCGGGCGTCCTGGCCGTCTTCCACATGGCCGGCTCCGACGACTACCTCCTGCACGTCGGCGTCGCCGGCCCCGAATCCCTGCGCGACTTCGTCGTCGACCACCTCACCACCCACCCGGCGGTGGCCCAGACCCGCACCAACCTGATCTTCGAACAGATACCGGGCCGGCACTACCTCGGGCAGGGCTGACCGCTCCGGAACGGGCACGCCCCCGGCCGGTGACGGCGGCCGGTGACGGCGGCCAGTGACCGGCTGGACCGTCGACCGGCAACCGGCAACCGACGGCCAGTGGCGCGGATCACAGCGGGATTCCGACGGCCGGTGAAATGCCGGGGCCACCGCGGTGGTTGGCACGGGCAACCGTCTCCACACCGGCGCACCGCGCGGCACCGACCGACACCGCACCGCGCAGCACCGAATGGACGCACCGCTATCTGCGAGGAATCCCCATGACCGTCACCGAGCCGTCGACCTCCCGCGCGGCCGAGATCCTCTCCCGGCCCGTCACGATCAACGGGCTGACCGTGCCCAACCGCATCGTGATGGCGCCGATGACCCGCAGCTTCTCCCCGGGCGGCGTGCCCGGCGAGGACGTGCGCTCGTACTACGCCCGCCGCGCGGCCGCGGGCGTCGGCCTGATCGTCACCGAGGGGACGTACGTCGGCCACGAGTCCGCCGGCCAGAGCGACTCCATCCCGCGCTTCCACGGCGAGGAGCAGCTGGCCGGGTGGGCCCGCGTCGCCGAGGACG
Organism: Kitasatospora sp. Ki12; assembly: GCF_054601375.1. Taxonomy (NCBI): domain Bacteria; kingdom Bacillati; phylum Actinomycetota; class Actinomycetes; order Kitasatosporales; family Streptomycetaceae; genus Kitasatospora; species Kitasatospora sp. Ki12. The sequence goes on from NZ_BAAIHT010000003.1 coordinate 856,347, forward strand.
TCCACGCGGCGGGCGGCAGCATCGTGCCGCAGCTCTGGCACATCGGCATGGTGCGCAAGCAGGGCGACCCGCCGGTCGCCGACGCCCCCGCCGTCGGCCCGTCCGGCATCCGGCTCGACGGGACCGAGGGCGCGGGCCGGGCGATGACCCGGGCCGACCTCGACGCCGTGATCGGCGCCTTCGCCGAGGCCGCCGCGGCCGCCGAGCGGATCGGCTTCGACGGCGTCGAGCTGCACGGCGCCCACGGCTACCTGCTCGACCAGTTCCTGTGGGCCGGCACCAACCGCCGCACCGACGGCTACGGCGGCGACCCGGTCGCCCGGACGAAGTTCACCGCCGAACTCGTCGCGGCGGTGCGCGCGGCCGTCTCCTCGGAGTTCCCGGTGATCTTCCGCTACTCGCAGTGGAAGGCGGAGAACTACGACGCCCGCCTCGCCGAGACCCCGCAGGAGCTGGAGGCGATCCTCACCCCGCTCGCCGAGGCCGGCGTCGACGCCTTCCACGCCTCGACCCGCCGCTACTGGGTCCCCGAGTTCGACGGCTCGGACCTCAACCTGGCCGGCTGGACCAGGAAGCTCACCGGCCGCCCCGCCATCACCGTCGGCTCCGTCGGCCTCGACGGCGACTTCGTCCGCGCCTTCATGGGCGAGGGCGCCCCCGTCCAGGGCATCGACAACCTCCTCGACCGGCTGGAGCGCGACGAGTTCGACCTGGTCGCCGTCGGCCGCGCCCTGCTCCAGGACCCGCAGTGGGCCGCCAAGGTCCTCTCCGGCCGCTTCACCGACCTGCAGGCCTACGACGCCGCCGCGGTCCGCACCCTGAGCTGACCCGCATCGCCCCGAGGGCCCGGCCGCCGGTCGATCCGGCGGCCGGGCCCTGACCCGCTACCGCCGCGGCCCCGCCAGGGCGTACACCACGGTGCCGGTCGCCAGCAGGGTCCACGCCGTCCGGTCGGACGCCGTCGTGCCGGTGGGGAAGATCATCCAGTTGAGCACCTCTCCGGCGGTGCCGCCCGGGACCGGGACGAGGAGGGCCGCCGCGAGCCAGCCGGTCGGCAGGGTCCAGGCGAGCTGTGCCCCGCACAGCACCGCGCCGAGCGCGGCCAGGCCGACCAGGCCCGCGCTGTCCCGGACGACGACCCCGGTGGGGGCCAGCTCCGTTCCCACCGACTGGACCGCCAGCAGCGCCGCACCGGCGACCGCGCCGATCAGCAGCACGTGCGCCACCCGGCGGGGCAGCCACCGGATCGCGGCCGTCCAGTCCAGCAGCACGTCCTGGCCGCCGAGCCCGACCGAGGCCGCCGCCACGTGCGCGCCGAGGACGAGGACCGCCGTCCCCAGGTTCGACGGGCCGGGCTCGGCCAGCGCCCACACCGCCAGCCCGACCAGCACGACGGCGGCGGCCGAACCGGGCACCTGCCGTGAACGGGCGTACAGCGTCAGCCACCTCATCGGGACCCCTCCCCCGCCAGCGGCAGCAGCGGGTCGCCGGGCGCGCAGGAGAAGGCGCCGGCGCGCAGCTCGACGATCCGGGAGCGCTGCTCGGCCGGCGGCATCGCCGTCAGCTTCTGCCAGGCCGCGTCGGCCTCCGCCCAGGTCTTGGCGGAGTAGGCGTCGGAGCCCTTCTCCGTCAGCGGCCGGAGCTGGGGGTCGTGGAGGGCCCAGCTCACGGCGATGCTCTGGAGCGCGATGCCGCTGCTCCCCCCGCCCTCGCGGTCGTTGTTCCCGCGGCAGTTGGGTGTCAGCCCCTGGGAGATGAGCGCCCGGGTCAACGCGTCTCCCGTCGCGTCGGCGAACAGCCGCTCGTCGAAGTCGACCAGCACCACGTCGGCGTCGAGCCCGCGGTCGCCGCCGAGTTCGCGCGGCCTGTCGTCCTCCCGCACCGAGTGCGGTGCCCGGTCGCCCAGGAGGCCGCGCAGCACGTTCAGTGCCTCGTTGCCGCGCGGTGCGAGCTCGTCCAGGCGGGCGCGGTTCGCCCGGGTCACGCAGACCGGTCCGTCGCAGACCAGGGCCGCGGCGGTCCTGTCCACGACGTAGGAGTCGCGCGGATCGGCGGGCAGGACGAGCAGTGCCAGGGCCGCGCCGGCCAGGACCGGGACCACGGCGAGCAGCCGGGCCCGGCGGGTCACGGCCGACAGCAGGGCGAAGCCGGTGGCGAGCAGGCCGAGTAGCCAGAGCGTCTGTCCGAGGTGCACCGAGCCGGACAGCGTCAGCAGCATCTCCCGCGGGTCCGCGACCGCGGGGGACAGCAGGAAGATCTGGTTCGGCGCGTTGCCCGACGGCACCAGCCCCTCGGTCCGCGCCCGCAGGAAGCTGGTCAGTGCGAGGAAGGACACCACCAGGGCGGGCGGGGTGAGCACATGGGGCAGGGCCCGCGCGACGCCCATGCCGAACACGGCCCCCGCGACCAGGGCCAGCGCCGCCACCAGCGAGATCGGCAGCCAGCCGAGCGGTGCGTAGGTGGTCCGGCCGAGGGCCACCTGGGCCCCGCCGACGAGCACCAGCAGGCCGAAGCCCGCCGTCACCGCGAGCGCCGTCGCACCGGCCGGCAGCGTCGCCCGGCGCCAGGCCGGCAGCGGTGTGGTGACCAGCAGTTCGGCCATCCGCGAGCGGGAGTCGCGCAGCCCGTACACGGCTCCCATGCCCACCACGAGCGGCCACCAGAAGGCCAGCAGGTAGCGGGTCCACATCGCCATGGAGGTCCACTGGGCCGTCCACCCGGCGGTGCCCTTCCACCAGATGCCGTCGATCAGGAAGAAGACCGCCAGGCTGCCGGCCAGGACGACGACGCCGGGCCAGGGGGCGACCGAACGCCTCAGTTCGGTGCGCAGGACACGTGCGTTCACCAGGTGCCTCCCGGCCGGCCGGAGTTGCGGAGCAGCGCCGAGTAGCCGCGCTCCAGGGGGCTGTCGCCCGGGTGCTCGGGGCCGCCCGCCGCGGCCAGGTCGTCCGGCGTGCCCTGGAAGACGAGGCGGCCGTCGGCGAACAGCACCACGTCGGAGCAGGCCGCCGCGACGTCCTCGACCAGGTGGGTGGAGACCACCACGCAGGTGTCGCGGCCCAGTTCCTGGAGCAGTTCGCGGAACCGCAGCCGCTGCGCCGGGTCCAGGCCGGCCGTCGGCTCGTCCAGCAGCAGCACCGCGGGATCGTTGACGATGGCCTGCGCGATGCCGGCCCGCCGCACCATGCCGCCGGACAGGGTCTTCATCCGGTGGTCGGCGCGGTCCGCCAGGCCCACCCGTTCCACGGCCCGCTGGACGGCCGCCGGGACGGCCGCCTTTGGCACCTCCTTCAACCAGGCCATGTACTCGACGAACTCACGCACCGTGAAGCGCTTGTAGTAGCCGAACTCCTGCGGCAGGTAGCCGATCCGGCGGCGCAGCGCCCGGTGGTCGCCCAGCCCGCCCACGGCGGTGCCGAGCAGCTCCAGTTCACCCCCGGCGGGGCGCAGCACGGTGGCCAGCGCCCGGATCAGGGTGGTCTTCCCCGCCCCGTTGGGCCCGAGCAGGCCGTGGGTGCCGATGCCCAGGGACAGGTCGAGCCCGTCCACGGCCATCTTCCGTCCGACCCGCACCCTCAGGTCCTCGGCCCGGATCTCCCAGGCGTAGGTCTTGGGCGCGGTGTCGGCCACGCTCGTCACGGATGTCATGCGGTGGTCCCCTTCGAGGGTCGACAACGTTGTCACAGCGTTTTCACAGCGGGCGTTCTCACGGCGGGCGCTCTCACGGCGGGCGCTCTCACAGCGTCGAGTACGCGTTCCTGCGGGCGATCACGGCGCCGGTACCGAGCGCGAGGAGCAGCCCCCACACCGGCAGCCGGTCCGGCTGCAGCAGGAGCCCCGGGGCGAGCGGGAGGTGGCCGCTGAGGTGGCCGGTGATCCAGGCGGGCGCCACGACGACGGCGCCCCACACGGCCGCCAGCCCGGTGGCGGCGCGGGTCACGCCGACCACGCTGCCCAGGGCCAGGGCGGTGGAGGTGAAGGCCAGCGAGGGCAGCAGCCACTGCGCGGCCGACATGGTCCCGGTCAGCCAACCCCCCACCAGGAGCCCGGGCAGCACCACCAGGAGGACCGCCGTGGTGCGCCGCAGGAGCAGCGGCAGGCCGGCCCGGGCCGTCGAGGCCGTCAGTTCGTACGCCGGGTCCAGGGCGCGCGACCAGGACAGGGCCACGCCGCACAGCGGCAGCACCGGCGCGATCGACGACGCCGGGGAGGCCCCGCCGACCGAGGTCGGCGACGCGACCGCGTCCAGCAGCAGCGCCAGCAGGGTCACGGCGGCCGTCATCGCCAGCCACGGCGCCAGCACCGGCGTCAGCCAGGCCGACACCCACCGCGGCCGGTACCGCCGCGGGCGCACCCCGGCGGCCGCGTCCAACTGCGGCTCCAGACCGGCCCGGACGGTGTCGACGAGCGCGGCGACCTCGGGCGCCCCGGTGGCCACCGAGGCCGCCAGCAGGCTCCGGCACGGCGCGCACGCCTCCAGGTGGGCCTCCAGCGCCCACACCGTGTCCGCGGCCATCGCCGCGTCACCCCGCGCGTAGTCGTCGATCAACCGCCTCGACGCGTGTTCCCCGTTCGTACCGCCCCTCATGCCAGCGCCTCCCGCATCGCGATCCGGGCCCGGCGGGCGCGGGTCTTGACCGTGCCCTCGGGCAGTCTGAGCAGGACGGCGGTCTCCCGGACGGAGAGCCCGTCCAGCACCGTGGCCTGCAGTACCTCTCGGAGCTCCGGCGCCAGCCGGCGCAGAGCGTCCCCGACGTCGCCGCCGACGGTCCCGGCGAGCGCCTCGTCTTCGGCCGCGGGCACCACCGCCCGCTCGGCCGCGGCGGCGGGCGGCTCGGCGTGGTGGGCGCGGCGCCGGAACGCGTCGACCAGCCGGCGCGCCGCGATCGTCCACAACCAGCCGACGGCCGTCCCGCCGACCGCGCTCCCGGCGAACGCGCCGGCCGCGCGCCACACCGCCAGATAGGTCTCCTGCATGACCTCGGCGACGATCTGCTCGTCCGCGCACCGGCGGCGCAACCGCACCGCCAGCCACGGCGACGTCCGCCGGTACAGCTCGTCGAACGCCCCGCGGTCGCCCTTGGCCACCCGCTTGACGAGGCCTTCCTCGTCCAGCTGGTCCACTGTTCTCCTGCGTGATCTCACACCAGCCAGACGCGGGGTGCCGCGCCCGGGTTCTGCGGATGCCGTGACCTGCGTCACATCCCCGCGGTCGCCCCGCCGCTTCTCCGCCGCCCCTCCGCCGTTCGATGGGGGCCGCACCCCCCGAACGGCGGGTGGCGATTCCGGGCATCTGTTCCGCAATCAGGCGGGCGCACCTGAAATGTCTTGCATTCAACAAAAAGGCGTGGCCGAATCCCGCCGATCAGCGCGGCGCAGCCGCCGATCCGGCCATCGTGAGATGTACCTCACCCTTTCATCGACGCCACCCGTGGAAAGTCGCTTGATGGGGCCTCAGGCCGCCACTCTGTCGATCCCTCGCGAGCTTCTGGCTGCGATACGAAGGTGCATCGGGGTGCTAGCCTGTGTTTCGTGCGAGCAGGGGGCCACGCACTCTTCACTTCGCACAAGTTGACCCGTGATCAGCGGCCATTCGGGGCCTTCCCTGCCGCAGCACGGTCTCCACCGATCCGGCGTCCCGAAAGGGGCGCGGCGGAATGCGAATTCCGCAGACCGCCGGATCACCGATCACCCTCGACCATTCGGGCGAGGTCGTCGCACCACACGACCTCCGCCTCACCCTCGCATGCCTCAAAGCAGGAATCGATGCCCGCTCACCCGATATCCGAACTCATACGCTTCGCGCGCCGCAATTCACCCTTCTATGCGGAGCTGTACGCCGGTCTACCCGACCGGACGGCGAAGCTGACCGATCTCCCGGTCGTCCCGCAGGCCGAGTTCTGGCAGGCGAACACGCCTCGCGACAACCGGCTGCTGACCGGGCCGCTGGAGGAGGCGGTGGTCTTCAAGAGCGGCGGCACCACCGGCTCGCCGAAGTTCTCGTTCTACAGCCGGGAGGAGTGGCGGGAGTTCACCACCTCGTTCGGCTCCGGGCTCGTCGACGCCGGACTGCGCCCGGGACACCGGGTCGCCGACCTCTTCTACGCGGGCGACCTGTACGCCAGCTACACCTTCGTCCTCGACTCGCTGCACCGCTCGCCCGTCGCCAACGTCAGGCTGCCGATCGGCGGTGCGGCGCCGCTGGAGTCGACCGCACGGACCCTGGAGCAGTTCGAGGCCGAGGTGGTGGCCGGCACCCCGACCACGCTGTGCGCGCTCGCCGATCACCTGCTCGCCGCCGGACGCGAACTCCCGCGCGTGGAGCTGCTGCTGTTCGGCGGTGAGGGCCTCTACCAGGACCAGCAGCCCCTGCTCGCCAAGGTCTTCCCCAACGCCCGTGTCTCCTCGATCGGTTACGCCGCCGTCGACGCCGGACTGCTCGGCCGGCCGGTACCCGGGCCCGACACCCGGGTGCACCGGGTGTTCGCCCCGGAGACGGTGCTGGAGATCCTCGACGACCACACCGGCGAGCCGATCACCGCCGAGGGCGTGCCGGGCCGGGTCGTGGTGACCGACCTGCGGCGACGGCTGATGCCCGTACTCCGCTACCCCGTCGGGGACCGCGCGGAGTGGACCGACCTCGCCGCCGGGCGGTTCCGCATCCTCGGCCGGGCCCAGGAGGGCGTCCGGGTGGGGCCGGTGTCGCTCTACACCGAGGACGTGCTCGACCTCGTCCGGGCCGCCGACCCGGCCGGCCGGGTGACCGGCGCGCAGCTGGTGGTGCGCCGCTGGGACGGCCGGGACGGACTGGTCCTGCGCCTGGCCTGCGACGGGAACCCCGCCGGACTCCACGAGCTGGCCGCCGCCGTCGAGGCCGGGATCCATGCGGCGCGGCCGCTGTACCCGGAGGCGGTCGCCGCCGGGTACGTCCACCCGCTGTCCGTCTCCTGGGTCCGCCACCACGAGCTCGCCGTCAACGCGCGGACCGGCAAGCTGATCCGCGTCCTCGACGAACGGCCGCACTCATGACGGCCACCGGAACGGCCACGCAACCGGTCACCGGGCCGGCCGACGAACCGGCCGCGCGCCGTCTGCCGCTCGTCCTGCGCAACCGGCGGTTCGGCGCCGTGTGGGCCGCCCAGGTGCTCACCCAGGCCGCCGGGCGGATGTTCCAGGTCGGCACGGTCTGGTGGCTGGTGGGCTACGCCGCCGGTGCGGACCGCGGCCTCGCCTCCGGTGCCTTCCTCGCCGTCAGCACCCTGCCCGCGGTCGCGCTGGCGCCGCTGGTGGCCTCGCTCATCGCCCGCCGCCCGCACCGGACGGTGCTGGGCGCCTCGGCCGCCCTGGCCGGTCTGGTCGCCCTCGGCACGGCCGGCTGGACGTACGCCGGGACGCCGCCGATGGCCGTCGCGTACGGTGCCGCGCTGCTGCTGGCGGGCTGCCAGGCGGTCTTCGACCCCTGCCTGACCACGTCCGTCCCCGAGCTGGTCGAGGACGCCGACATCGAGACCGCGACCGGGTTCGAGCTCTCCACCCAGTCACTGGCCGGGCTCGCCGGCGGGCTGCTGGGCCCGCTGGTGGTCGACACCGCGGGCCCGGCCGGCGTCGTCGCCGGGTGCGCCGGCGCCTATCTGCTGGCGGCTTCGCTGATCGGCGCGACCCGGTTCCCGGGGCCGACGGCACCGGGGGCGGACGTGCCGGCCCCGGCCGGCGACGGACCCGGGCCGAGCCGCCCGCTGCGCCGCATCCTGTCCGAACTGCCCTTCATCCGGCAGGTGTTGCTCTGCTTCGCCGCGGCCAACGTGTTCACCACGGCGGTGTTCGTGGTGATGCCGCTGTACACCCGCACGGTGCTGCACGCCGACGGCTCGACCGTCGCCGCCCTGGAGGCCGCCCTCGGTGCCGGCACGCTGGTGGGCTCGTTCACCGGCGGCCGCCTCCCGGGCGCTCCCACCGCGGTCGGGGCCGGCTGCCTGGTCCTGATGGCCGCCGCGCTCGGCCTGCCCGGCCTGGCCGCCGGCCACGCCGCGGCGCTCGGGGCGATGGCCGTCGCCGGCTGGTGCGTGGGCGTGATCGGCGTACGGTTCGTGGCGCTGTTCCAGCGGCTGGTTCCGGCCGCGGACCGGCCCGGCTTCTTCGCGGTGATGCAGGCCCTGCTGGGGGCGACCTTCCCGGTGTCCTCACTGGTCTTCGGCCTGCTCGGCGACCACCTCCCGGCACGGACGCTCTGCCTGGTCCAGGCCCTCGGCGTCCTGCCGGTCGCCGCCGCGCTGTGGTGGACCGGCCGGCGCGAGCCGGAACCGGTGGCGGCCCCGCAGGAGGCCCCGGCCCCGGCCGCCCAGCCGATCGGGGACGTGCGATGACGACCGCGGCGACCCTGACGATCGCCCCCGCCGCCCCGCAGGACGTCGCGCAGCTGCGCCAGCTCTACTTCGACGTCTACGGCCACGGCTACCCGGTCGCGCTCGGCAGCGACCCCGAGGAGATGCGCCGCCTGATCGCCGACCCGCACACCCACTGGCTGACCGCGCGTCACGAGGGCGCCGGCCACCTGGCCGGCTCGGTGGCCGTGCAGACCGACCCCGGCAGCCGGATCGGCAAGCTGGTGGGCCTGGCGGTCCACCCGGACCAGCGGGGCGGCGGGCTGGCCGGACGGCTGACCGCCGAAGTCTGCGGGGACGCCTTCGCGACCGGCGCCCTGGACTCGGTCTACGCGACCGTCCGGGTGGTCACCCCCGGCCCGCAGCAGGTCTTCGCCCGCAACGGCTTCCAGGCCCTCGGCCTGCTGCCGAACGCGGTCGAGGTGGCCGGGTGCGAGAGCCTCGCGCTGTTCGCCCGGCACGCCGACGGCGTCCTGGCCCGGCGGGAGGACGTCGGCCGGGTGCCGGACGCCCTGCTGCCGCTGCTGGCGGCGGCCCGGCGGAGCACCGGCATCCCGTACGGCCACCCGCTCCCGGCGGACGGGCCCGCTCCGCTCACCGCGCCCGTGACCGCACCGGTGAACACGCCCGTAAGCGCACCGGCAACCGCGCCGATGGAGCTGATCGCCGCGCCCGGCTTCGTCCGCCGCCGGTTCCTGCAGCTCTTCCCCGACCCGGCGGAACGGTTCTTCCCGCTGCACGTCCCGAACGCCGTCCTCACCCCGCCGGACGGCTCGTTCGAGGCGTACGCCGACCTGGACCCGGTCGCGGCGAGCTGCTCGCTGGTCGCCGTGCACCCGTCCCCGGCGGCCGTCACCGGCGCGCTGGAGCCGCTGATGGCGGCCGTCACCCGGGCCGGCGCCGACTACGTCGAGACGCTGCTGCCGCTGGCCGACACCGCCGGGCTCAGCGCCTTCCTGGCCGCCGGGTTCATCCCCAGTGCCGTCTACCCGGCGATGCGCCGGATCGGCGACCGGTTCCACGACTACGTGGTGCTGTCCCGGACCAGCCGTCAGATCGACTTCCGGACCACGGCCGTCAGCGTGCCGCTCCAGCCGTACCTGGCGGCCTACCTGACCGCCTGGACCTCGACCTACCTACCCCTTCCCGAGGTTGCCCCGTGACCGTCCGTCCCGTGAACGCCCATCCCGTGAACCCCCACCCTCTGAACCCCCATCTCGCGCCGGTCGAGGTCCCCGACCCCACCGCGCTCCCGCACGTCCAGCAGCTGTGCGACCTGACCTCCCCGTACGCGTCCGGGCCCGAGGCCGACGCCCTGTTCGCCGCCGCGATGGCCGAGACCAACGCGTGGCACGCGCGGCGCTCCCCGTTCCTCCGCTCGCTGCTGGACGGCCCGGCCGAGACCCCGGCGCCCAGCGTCGGCGAGGAGGTCCGCACGCCCCTGGTGCACGCCAACTTCTTCAAGCGGCACGAGGTGCTCTCCATCCCCCGGGAGGAGGTGTTCCTCCACCTCACCTCCTCCGGCACCACCGGCCAGAAGTCGCAGATGTTCTTCGACACCTGGACGATCCGCTCCGCGCAGCGCATGGTGGCCCGCATCTTCGACCACTACGGCTGGATCACGCCCGACCAGCCCGTCAACTACCTGCTGTACAGCTACGAGCCCGCCCCGCAGCTGAAGCTCGGCACCTCGTTCACCGACAACTACCTCTGCGACTTCGCCCCGGCGAACCACACCACGCACGCGCTGCGCCACACCGGCAGCGGCCACGAGTTCGACGTCCACGGCTGCATCGCGGCGCTGCGGAGGTACGCCGAGGACGGGCTGCCGGTACGGATCCTCGGCTTCCCCGCGTTCCTGCACTTCACCCTGGAGCGGATGCGGGCCCTCGGCCTGCCGCCGCTCCAGCTGCCGGCCGGCTCCCTGGTGCTGCTCGGCGGCGGCTGGAAGGGACACACCGACCGGCAGATCGGCAAGGAGCGGTTCTACGCCGAGGTCACGGAGCTGTTGGGCGTCCCCTCGGAGCGGATCCGCGACACCTTCGGCTCGGTCGAGCACTGCGTGCCGTACATCGAGTGCGGGCACCACCGCCTGCACGTCCCGGTCTGGTCCCGGGCGGCCGTGCGCGACACCCGCACCCTTGAGCCGCTGCCGTACGGCGAACGCGGCTTCCTCCACCTGGTCTCCCCGTACATCACCTCGGTGCCGGCGCAGAGCGTCGTCATGGGCGACCTCGCCTCGCTGCACCCGGCGCAGGAGTGCCCCTGCCCGCTGCCCACGCCGTGGTTCACCGTCCACGGCCGCGCCGGGGTCAGCCGCAACCGCAACTGCGCGGCGGCCGCCGCCGAACTCCTGAAGGGACTGTCATGAAGCCTGAACCCGCGACGGCCGAACTCACCACGGCCGGACTCGCCACGGCCGAACCCGCCACGGCCGGACCGCACTTCTGGCAGGGCTCGTTCATCGACGACGAGGAGGCCGCCCGCCGGCTCGCCGAACTCCCGGAGCTCGCCGCCCGCGTCCTCGCCGAACCCCTCTCCACCGAGCTGGTGCTGGACGCCTGCCACCGCCTCGCCGACGCCCTCGGCACACCGGCCGGCCCCGTCCGCACCCGGCTGCTCGCCGTGCTGACCGACGGCGGCACCGCCCCGGCGGAGGCGTCGGCGACCCTCGCCGAGATCGCCGACGCGATCGCCCGCCCGGCCCTGGAACGCAAGCTCCGGCGCGAACTCGGCGGGCTGCGCCCCGAACGTCTCACCCGGCCCGACGCCCGCGAGACCACCTTCGAGGCCTGGGCGCCGGTCGGGCTGCTGGTCCACATCGCCCCCGGCAACGCCGCCGCCGTCGCGCCGCTGACCGTCGTCGAGGGCCTGCTCACCGGGAACCTCAACGTCCTGAAGACCAGCAGCGGCGACACCCCGCTCGCCCAGCACCTGCTCGCCGAGCTGGCCGCCGCCGACCCGACCGGTGCCCTGGCCCGCCGGATCGTCGTGCTGCGCTTCTCCTCCGCCCGCACCGAGTGGCTCCGGCTGCTGTGCGAGCCCGCCGACACGGTGGCGGTCTGGGGCGGCGAGGAGGCCGTCCGCTCGGTCGCCGGGCTGGTCCCGGCCGGCTGCCGGCTCGTCGAGTGGGGACACCGGATCTCCTTCGCGTACCTGACCCGCGACGCCTGGTCGGACGGGGCGACGCTGGACGCGCTCGCCGCCGACGTCTGCCGCTTCGAGCAGCAGGCCTGCTCCAGCCCCCAGGTGGTCTACCTGGACACCGAGGACGACGACGAGGTCTTCTCCTTCGCCGAGCGCTTCGCGGCCCACCTCGCCGACGCCTCCGCCGAGGTGCCCCGGCCCGAGCTCGAACCGGCCGAGCACGCCGAGATCACCACCACCGAGCTCATCGCCCGGCTGGAGGAACACCTCGGCCTCACCCGGGTGATCGCCGCCGAGGACGGGTCCTGGCGCGTCCTCGCCGACACCCGCCCCGCCCTGGCGGCCTCGCCGCTCAACCGCAGCGTCTGGGTCAAGCCGCTGCCCCGGGCCTCCGTCCTGGCCGTACTGCGCCCGATGCGCCGCTACCTGCAGACCGCCGCGATCGGCGGCGGCCGCGCCGACGTCGCCCGGCTGTCGCGGGCGGTCCTCGCCGCCGGCGTGCTGCGGGTCACCCCGGTCGGCGGCATGCTCGACGGCTACCACGGCGAGCCCCACGACGGCGTCTACGCGCTCCAGCGCTACAGCCGCCGGGTCAGCGTCCGGGCGGACGAGGCCTTCGCCACCACCGCCTGCCTGGACGACCTGGCGGCCCCCGCCGCCGTCCCGGCCGCGCCCGGCGGCCCGCTGCTGGACAAGGCCGGCGTGCAGGAGCGGTTGCGCACCCTCGCCCCGGACCACGCCCACCTGTACTTCCGCAGCGGCGGCTCCACCGGGGCCCCGGCCCTGTCGGTGTTCACCAACGCCGACTACGACACCCAGATGCGGGCCGCCGCCGACGGCCTGCTCGCCGCCGGCTTCGACCCGGCCCGGGACCGCGCCGCCAACCTCTTCTACTGCGGCGGCATGTACGGGAGCTTCATCAGCTTCTTCTCGATCCTGGAGCGCCTCAACGCCACCCAGCTCCCCCTCGCCGCCGGCCCCGACCACGCCGCCACCGCCGAGGCGCTGATCACGCACGGCGCGGACACCGTGTTCGGCATGCCCTCCTACCTCTGGCAGCTGTTCCACTCCGAGAGCGAGGTGCTCCGCGCGTACGGCGGGATCCGCAAGGTGTTCTACGGCGGCGAGCACTTCACGGCGGAACAACGCCGGGTGCTCACCGAGGAGTTCGGCGTCCAGCTGATCCGCTCGGCGGCGTACGGCAGCACCGACCTGGGCCCGCTCGGCTACCAGTGCACCCACACCGAGGGCTCGGTCCACCACGTCCTGACCGGCCTGCACACCCTGGAGATCCTGGACCCGGAGGCCGACCGCCCGGTCGCCGCCGGGGAGCCGGGCCGCCTGGTCTTCACCAGCCGCACCCGGGCCGGGCAGCGCCTGGAGCGCTACCAGATCGGCGACCTCGGCCGCGCGGTCGACGGCGTCTGCCCCTGCGGCAGCCACACCCCGCGGATCGAACTCCTCGGCCGGTACGGGGACGTCGTCCGGATCGGCACGTACTTCCTCAACGTCCGGCGCTTCATCGCGGTGGCGGAGGAGCGGCTCGGCTACCGCGGCGAGCTGCAGCTGGTCCTGGACAGCGGTGACGGCCGGGAGCGGATCGCCGTCCGGCTCGACGAGCGGTACGCCCCGGACCCGACGGCCGCCCACGCCGCCTTCCTGGCCGCCATCCCCGAACTGGGCTCCGCCACGGCCGAAGGGCTGCTCACCTGCACGGTCGAGACGGCCGCCACCACCGCCTTCGAACGGACACCCACCAGCGGCAAGCTGCGGACGGTCATCGACCGGCGGCGGACCACGGCGTGACACCCCCGGCGCCGGGGGCCCGGGACACCGGGCCCCCGGCCGCGGATCCCGGACCGCCCGACGGCGGGCGCCCATGGGGCCTGCCGTTCACCCCCCTCGCCGAAGGCCCGGCCCGCCGCCACGACGACGAGTACGGGAAGACCTGAGGGTTCGACGTCCGGCGCCCGTCAGCGGATGGGATTCGCCCGTTCGGCTGCGGATCGCATGGTGTTCGTCGCGGATGGACGGATCGTGGAGGGGTACCCGCCCGACCACGAGGGATGAGCACCATGAAGCTTCGCAAGGTGACCGTCGCGGCCGCCGCAGCGCTCGTGCTGTCCGTGACGGCCGCCGGCTGCGGCTCCAGCGGCGGCGGAGGCGGAGGCACGAGCGGTAGCACCAGCGGTGGCACGAGCGGCAAGAAGATCACCGTCGGTATCAAGTTCGACCAACCGGGCATCGGCCTGAAGACCCCGGACGGCACGTACACGGGCTTCGACGTCGACGTGGCCACCTATGTCGCCAAGCAGCTCGGCCACCAACCCGGCGACATCGTGTGGAAGGAGGCCAAGAGCGCCGACCGCGAGGCGCTGCTCCAGCGCGGCGACGTCGACTTCGTCGCGGCCTCGTACTCGATCACCCCGGCGCGCTCGGAGAAGGTCGACTTCGCCGGCCCTTACCTGCTGGCGCACCAGGACGTACTGATCCGGGCTGACGACGACTCCATCAAGAAGCCGGAGGATTTGAACAACAAGAAGCTCTGTTCGGTCACCGGCTCCACCTCGGCGCAGAACGTGAAGACGAGGATCGCGCCGAACGCCCAGCTGCAGGAGTACGGCGGCTACTCGGAGTGCCTGACCGGTCTGGAGAACAAGGTCATCGACGCCCTCACCACCGATGACTCGATCCTCGCCGGCTACGCCGCGCAGGCCGAGTTCAAGGGCAAGTTCAAGCTCGGCGGCTTCAAGTTGAGCAACGAGAACTACGGCATCGGCGTCATGAAGGGCAGCGATCTCAAGGCGAAGATCAACACCGCCCTGGAGAAGATGGTCCAGGACGGCTCCTGGGACGCGTTCGTCAAGAAGAACTTCGGTCCGGCCGGCTACCACAACGAGCCCGCGCCGAAGATCGGCGTGATCGTCAGCTGAAGCCGGTACCCACGGCGCGCCGCGCCCTTCCCGCATCCAGAAGGCCGGGAGTCACAGAACGTGTTCGACTTTCTCAACCGTTACGACCTGCTGGGGGCCTTCTGGGTGACGGTGCAGCTCACCTTCTACTCCGCCGTCGGGGCCCTGGTCTGGGGCACCGTGCTCGCGGCCATGCGGGTGAGCCCGGTGCCGCTGATGCGTGGCTTCGGCACCGCCTACGTCAACACGATCCGGAACATCCCCCTCACCGTGATCATCGTCTTCACCTCGCTCGGCCTGTTCCAGACGCTCGGCGTCACGCTCGGCGCCGGGAGCTTCAAGACGATCGACTTCCGGCTCGCCGTGCTCGGTCTGATCACCTACACCTCGGCGTTCGTCTGCGAGGCCCTGCGCTCGGGCATCAACACGGTGCCGATCGGTCAGACCGAGGCGGCGCGCGCCCTCGGCCTGACCTTTCCCCAGACGCTGAGGCTCATCGTCCTTCCGCAGGCCTTCCGTTCCGTGGTGGGCCCACTGGCGAACGTCCTGATCGCCCTGACCAAGAACACCACGGTGGCCGCCGCCATCGGCGTCGCCGAGGCCGCGGCGCTGATGCGGGAGATGATCGAGAACGAAGCCCAACTCCTTCTCATCTCCGCCGTCTTCGCGTTCGGGTTCAGCTGCCTCACCCTCCCGACCGGACTGGTCCTCGGCTGGTTGAGCAAGAAGGTGTCGGTCCGGCGATGAGTCCACCGACCGTCCTGTACGACGCGCCGGGGCCGCGGGCCAGACGGCGCAACGCGGTGTCGACGGTGCTGTTCCTGGTCGCCCTGGCCGCTCCGGCCTGGTGGGTGGTCCAGAGCCTCGCCGACAAGAACCAGCTCGAATGGGCCAAGTGGAGGCCCTTCTTCACGGACTCCCGCGCCTGGGAGACCTACCTTCTGCCGGGGCTCGAGAACACCCTCATCGCCGCCTCGCTCGCCATGGTCCTCGCCCTGCCGCTCGGAGCGCTGTTCGGCATCGCCCGGCTCTCCGCCCACCGGTGGGTACGGGGTACGGCCGGCACCGTCGTCGAGTTCTTCCGCGCCATCCCGGTGCTGATCCTGATGCTCTTCGCGAACGCGGCGTACGCCCAGTACACCGACGTCAGCTCGGACAGCCGACCGCTGTACGCCGTGGTCACCGGTCTCGTCCTCTACAACGCCTCGGTGCTCGCGGAGATCGTCCGGGCCGGAATCCTGGCCCTCCCCCAGGGCCAGGGCGACGCGGCCATGGCGCTCGGCATGCGCAGGAACCAGGTCATGCGCTACGTGCTGCTGCCGCAGGCGGTCACGGCGATGCTGCCGGCGATCGTCAGTCAGCTGGTCGTCATCGTCAAGGACACCGCGCTGGGCGGCGCACTGCTCGGCTTCTCCGAACTACTGGCGTCGGTCCGCCCGCTGAGCGCGAACTACGGCGCGAACACCATCGCCAGCTTCACCGTCGTCGCGGTGGTCTTCGTCGTCCTGAACCTCACGCTCACCACCTTCGCCGGCTGGCTGGAAGGCCGGCTCCGACGCGGAAAGAGGTCCACCGGCGCGGTGGTCGGTGCGCACGCTGTCGAGGAACTGGGGACACCGGGCGAGCACCTGGGCCCCGACGAACTCGGCGGAGCGGGCGGCTCCTCCGGCAGATGAGGACCGAACCTGACACGGACCGGCTCCGACGCGGATGACCGACTACCCCTCGTGCCGCGCCCGGTGGGCGGCGATCAGGTCGCGGTACCAGGCGTAGGAGGCCCTCGGGGTGCGCTGCTGGGTCTTGAAGTCGACGTGGACGAGGCCGAAGCGCTGGGTGAAGAGCCCCTCGGCCCATTCGAAGTTGTCGAGCAGGGACCAGGTGTAGTAGCCGCGGACGTCGACGCCTGCGGCGACGGCCTGGGCGAGGGCGTCGAGGTGGGTGGCGAGGTAGTCGATGCGGGGCTGGTCGGGGGTGGTGGACTCGGTGACGGAGCAGCCGTTCTCGGTGATGGTGACGGGTGGGAGGGCGGTGCCGTAGGTGTCCCGCAGGCCGAGGAGGAGTCGGCGGAGGGCATCCGGGACGACGGGCCAGCCGAAGGCGGTGTGGGGGACGTCGGGGATGTCGACGAGGTCGAAGGGGAGGGCGGGGTCGGTGGGGGCGGCGACGCGGGTGGGGTTGTAGTAGTTGACGCCGAGGCCGTCGAGGCCGGGGGTGTGGATGAGGGCGGGGTCGCCGGGGCGGACGGCGCCGTAGATGTCGTCGGGGACGCCGAGGGCGGACAGGTCGGGGTAGCGGCCGAGCAGGACGGGGTCGGTGAACAGCCGGTTGTGGAGGGTGTCGTAGGCCGCGGCGGCGGCCAGGTCGGCGGGGTCGGAGGAGGCCGGCTCGACGGGGGTGAGGTTGTTGGAGAGCATCACCTCCAGGCCGCGGTCGTGGAGGACCGACGCGGCCAGGCCGTGGGCGAGGAGCTGGTGGTGGGCGGCCGGGAGCGCCTCGAACATCAGGGTGCGGCCGGGGGCGTGGACGCCCATCGCGTAGCCGAACACGGTATGGACGAAGGGCTCGTTGAGGGTGATCCAGGTGGGGATGCGGTCGCCCAGGCGGTCGGCGACGATCGCGGCGTACTCGGCGAAGCGGTAGGCGGTGTCGCGGTTGAGCCAGCCGCCGTCGTCCTCCAGGGCCTGCGGGAGGTCCCAGTGGAAGAGGGTGGGGAGCGGGGTGATGCCCGCCTCCGACAACGCGTCGACCAGTCGGTCGTAGAAGGCGAGTCCGGCGGGGTTCACGGGTCCGCTGCCCGCGGGCTGGATCCGGGACCAGGCGATGGAGAAGCGGTAGCCGTCCAGTCCGAGGCCCTTCATCAGGGCGATGTCCTCGGGGTACCGGTGGTAGTGGTCGCAGGCGACCTCCCCGGTGTGGCCGTCGCGGATGACCCCGGGGCGCGCGGTGAAGGTGTCCCAGACGGACGGGCCGCGCCCGTCCTCGGCCACCGCCCCCTCGATCTGGTAGGCGGCGGTGGCGGCACCCCAGCGGAATCCCGCCGGCAGGTCGTAGCGGTCCGGCATGGCAGCAGCCTCCCGACAGGAACATGAGGAAGACTCATGTTACTGCCGCCGGGCCGGAACGCCAGAGGACGCCGCCGTGTGACGCGCCAGGGGGCCATGCACGGGCCCGGGTCAGGCTCGACGCAGGTCCAGCATGGCGAACACCTTGTCGTAGCGGCGCTCCCCGACGGCGACGTAGTCCGGCAGCCGCCCGTACTCGGTGAAGCCGAGGGAGAAGTAGAGGTGCAGCGCGTCGGCGTTGTCGCCGCGGGCGTCCAGGGTGAGCACCTCGATGCCCGCGGCCCTCGCGTCCGCGATCAGCGCCGCGGTGAGCCTCCGTCCGATGCCGCGGCCCTGGGCGGCGGCGGAGACCGCGAGCTTCTCCAGGTCCGCGTGCGGGCGGTGGGTCGGGCGCCGGTGGCGCAGCCAGTAGCCGAACCCGGCCGGCCGCCCGTCCAGGTACGCCACCCGCAGAGCGCCGTCCCCGGCCCGCGACCGCGCCAGCACCTGCTCGACCAGCGCCGCGACCTCCTCCGCCGACGGCGGCTCCAGCCACCCCAGCGCGGCGCCCGCCGACACCAGCTCCGCCAGGATCCGGTGCGCCGCGGCCGCGAACTCCCCGACCGCTCCGGCCCGCTCGGCCAGCGCCGCGGCATCGAGGATGACGAGGTCTCCGGAGGTCGCGGCAGCGGTCACGTTCTGGCTCATACCGGGCAGGCTATCCTCCGGGCGCCATCAGCGGTGTGGCGACCTGGGGGTCGAGAAGGCAAGTCCCGCGGTGTTGCGGCTGACTGACGGATCATCAACATCTTTGCATCCGGGGAATTTCAGCGGAGTTCGGCGTGGTGCGGGCCGGGGGTCAGCAGGCGGGTCAGCCGGTCGGCGGAGCCGTCCCAGGTCCACTCGGCGGCGGCCCAGCGGCGGCCCTCGCGGCCCATCGCGGCGCCCTCCGGGGTGGTCAGCATCCGGATGACGGCCCCGGCGACGGCGCGAACGTCCCGGCCGTCCACGACGGTGCCGGTGCGGCCGTCCAGCACCGCGTCAGGGGCGCCGCCGGAGCTCCCCGCCACGACCGGCAGGCCGCTGGCCGCGGCCTCCAGGTAGACGATGCCCAGCCCCTCCGCCTCCAGCCCGGCCCGGCGGGTGCGGCAGGGCATCGCGAAGACGTCGGCCGCCGCGTAGTAGGCGGGCGTCTCCTCGTGGCCGCGGCCGCCGGCGAAGACCACCGAGTCCTGCGGCAGCCGGGCGGCGAGCCTGCGCAGCCGCCGCTCGTCCGGGCCCTGGCCGACGATCAGCAGGGCGGCCTCGGGCACGGCGCCGAGGATCAGCGGCAGGGCCCGGATCAGCGTGTCCTGGCCCTTGCGGGGCACCAGCCGGGCCACGGTCAGCACCACCTTGCGGCCGTGCAGCCGGTACCGGTCGCGGACGGCCCGGCCGCCGTCCGCGGCCGCTCCGGGCCGGAAGGCCGCCGGGTCGACGCCGGGCACCAGCCGGCTGAGCCGGGCGTGCGGGCCCAGCGCCGGGGCGATCCTGGCCCGGGTGTACTCGCCGAGGTAGGTGACCACGTCGACGCCGTCGCCGACCCGCCGCAGCAGCCGGCGCGCGCCGGGCACCCGGGCCCACCAGATCTCGTGGCCGTGGGTGGTGGCGACGATGCGTTCGGCGCCGGCCCGGCGCAGCGCGGGCGCCATCACGGCGAGCGGGGCCGCCGCGCCGAACCAGACGCGGTCGCACCCGTGTTCGCGGACCAGCCGCGCGGCCCGCTCGGTGACCCGGCGGCTCGGCAGCAGGGTGCGGGCGGGGTCGCGGACCACCCGGAACGGCAGCCGGGCGTCGAAGGCGGTGTCGCCGGGCTCGGAGGAGGTGTAGACGACCACGTCGTCGCCGGGCACCCGGGTGGCCATCGCGTGCACGAAGGTCTCTATGCCGCCCTGCCGGGGCGGGAAGTCGTTGGTGACGATGAGTGTGGTGCTCAAGGCGGCTGCCTTTCTCGGGCTCCCGGCGGGTGCCGGGGCGTCGTGCGGTGAACAGGTGGTTGCGGGTGTCCGGGTCGATCCCGGCGCGCGCCCTCCTGAGGCCGTAGCGGTGGCGGTGGCGGTGGCGGTGGCGGTCCACACAACTCCGGTCGATGTCAGGCGGGTTGTCGTCATCGGTGCTCCAGCCGACGCGGTGCCCGGGCGCAGCGGCAGCGCGTCCGCCGCGACGCCGGTTCGCGGCCGGCTCCTCCCCCGCCTACTCGCGCGCGGTGATCGCCGAGATCTCGCCCCGGCGCAGCAGCCTGCCGGTGGCCGCGAGCGCCACCGCGCCGCCCACCGCGAGGCAGGCCAGGACGAGCGCGGCCAGGGTGAACCACGGCACGTCGACGGTGACTTCGTGGTACTCGGCGGACAGCGCCGCCCGGTAGGCGCCGAGGCCCAGGGCGACCAGGACGGCGGCGACGCCCGCGGCGAGCCCGGTGGTGATCGCCGTCTCCCACAGCGCGGTGCGGCGCACCTGGCGGGCGGCCACGCCGATCAGCCGCATCCCGGCGATCTCGCGGCCGCGCCGGCTGTAGGACATCACCAGGGTGCTCGCCACCGAGATCAGGGCGTAGCCGGAGGCGGGGCCGGCCAGCACCAGCAGGACCAGGTCGTTGAGGCGGCCCTGCTCGTCGTCGGTCGCGTCGTACCAGTGGGCGGTGGTGCTGACGCTCGCCCGGTCGGTGCCCAGCCGGTGGGCCAGGTCCTGTGCTACCAGTCGGGCCGCGTCGCCGGCCACGTCGCCGGCCGCGTCGTCGGCGAGGAGCACGGTGGCCCGTTCGGGGCCGGGCAGGCCGGGGGTGCCGCTCGGCAGCAGCACCTGGGCGAGGGTGGAGCCGCCGTCGACGACGGCGACGACGGTGCCGGTGGCCGGCTTCCGCCCGTACAGGCCGTAGGTGAGCTCGGTGCCGACGTGGTAGCCGTACCAGCCGGCGTACTCGCGGGAGACGGCCAGCTCGCCGGGGGCGAGGTCGCGTACGGTGCCCTCGGCCACGTCCAGGCGGTGGGTGCGGGCGAGCGCGGGCAGGTCGACGGCGGCGCCCCGGTCCTGGCGCACCGAGGTGCGGTCGGCGACCGCGATGTCCGTCTCGGCGGGCGCGGAGACGGCGGCGACCCGCGGGTCGCGGCGCAGGCTCTCCAGGACTGCGGGGTCGAGCGCGCCGCCGCCGGGCGCCTCGACGATCAGCTCGCCGACCGTACGGCTGCGGTCGTCGGCCTTGACGGTGGCGCCGGTGGTGCCGAGCACGGAGGTGAACACGCCGACCACGGCGACGACGGCGAGCACCGGGCCGACCAGGGAGGCGGTGCGCAGCCGGGCGGTGGCGAGCGAGGCGACGGCCAGCCGCGCGGGCACCGAGCCGGAGCGGCGCAGCGGCACGCCGAGCAGCCGGACCAGCGGCCCCAGGTAGAGCGGGCCCAGCAGGGCGGCGGCGCAGGTGAGGAAGAGCGTGCCGAACAGGGCCAGCGGGGTGGCGCCCTCCACGTTCGCGCCGCGGGCGAACCAGACCATCAGGCCGCCGACCGCGAGCAGCGGCAGGCCCGCCGTCCAGCGGCCGCCGGTCATGGCGCGGGAGTCGAGTTCGGCC
This sequence comes from Kitasatospora sp. Ki12, assembly GCF_054601375.1. Taxonomy (NCBI): domain Bacteria; kingdom Bacillati; phylum Actinomycetota; class Actinomycetes; order Kitasatosporales; family Streptomycetaceae; genus Kitasatospora; species Kitasatospora sp. Ki12. The sequence continues at coordinate 877,432 of NZ_BAAIHT010000003.1, forward strand.
TCCCGCAGCGCCTCGGTGGCGTGCACCCGGGCGGCCCGCCGGGAGGCCGCGGACGCGCCGAGGACGGCCATCAGCAGGCCGGCCGGGACGGCGATCAGCAGCGGGACGGCGAGCGGGGCGTCCTTCAGGTCGACCGGGGACAGGCCGGTGCGGTTGAGGGCGGCCAGGGCGAGCGGGGTGCCGGGGACGGCGAGCAGGGAGCCGACGGCGGCGGCGGGCACGGCGACCGCGAGGCACTCGCCGGTCACCGTCCGGCGCACCTGGCGGGAGCCGGCCCCGACCAGCCGGAGCAGGCCGAGTTCGCGGCGGCGCAGCGCGGTGCTGAGGGCGCAGGTGCCGGAGATCACGAAGACGGTGACGAAGAGGCAGATCACCCCGGTCATCACCAGCACGCTCTGGACGCCGCCGAGGTCGATCGCCCCGCCGGTGACGGTGTGGCTGGTGCCCTGGCCGTCCGGCAGGGTCACCGAGGGTCGGTCCCCGGTGGGCTGGGCCACCCGGAAGGTGGCCCCGAGGGCGGCCGAGGAGATCGCGATCAGCGCGACGCCGAGGACCAGCGAGACGAAGGTGCCCAGGAACAGCGGGGCATGGTGGCGGACCGAGCGTACGGAGAGCTGCCACATCGGCGCTCAGTCCTCCCAGCGGTTGAGCCAGGCGGTGATCCGCTCGACCGTGGGGTGGCGCAGCGCGTCCACGATCCGCCCGTCGACCAGGTAGTACGCCTGGTCGGCGGCCGCCGCGGCGACCGGGTCGTGGGTGACCATGACGACCGCGCCGCCGTCCCGGTCGACCAGGTCGCGCAGCAGGGCGACGACCTGACGGCCGCTCTTGCGGTCGAGCGCGCCGGTGGGTTCGTCGGCGAAGACCAGCTCCGGGCGGGTCGCCATGGTCCGGGCGATGGCGACCCGCTGCTGCTGGCCGCCGGAGAGCTGGGCGGGCCGGCGGTCGGCGAGGTCCCGCAGGCCGACCCGGGCGAGGGCGCCGAGCACGGTCTCGCGGTCGGGGCGCCGGCCGGCCAGGCGCAGCGGCAGGGCGACGTTCTCGTGGGCGGTGAGCATCGGCAGCAGGTTGAACTGCTGGAAGACGAAGCCGACCCGGTCGCGGCGCAGGTCGGTCAGCGCCTGCTGGTCGCAGTCGGCCAGGTCGGTGTCGCCGATCAGCACCCGCCCGGAGCTGGGCCGGTCGAGGCCCGCGGCACAGTGCAGCAGCGTCGTCTTGCCGGAGCCGGAGGGCCCCATGACCGCGGTCATGCTGCCGGCCGGGAACTCCACGGACACGTCGTGCAGCACCGGGCCCGGCGAGCCGGGGTACGTCTTGGAGACGGAGAGCAGCCGCGCGGTCGGCACCGCCGTGCCGGTGAGAAGTGACATGACGCCAGTGCACCAGCCGGGGTGCGGGGGGCGCAGTGGACCTGGGCGGAGAGTGCGGGGGTGGGTTTTCCCTACCGACGGCGGTCGGTCTTCCGGGCTAGGGTTCTTGATGATCATCGGACGGAAAGGCAGGAGATGTCCCTCACGGATGGGGCCGACCCGACGGACGGGCTGGCGGCCGAGCCGGACGGGGCCGACGGGACCGACGGCGTGGCGGTGCCGGACATCGCCGTACGGCGGGCGCTCGGCCGGCGGCCGGCGGACTTCCTGTTCTCGGCCTGGCCGCTGCGCTGCTGGCTGAACCTGCTGGGCGGCGCGCTGTTCGGCCTGGGGCTGCTGCTGGCCCTGGTCGTGCTGGTCTCGGTCGGGATCCTGCTGTCGGGGGTGGGGGTGGGGCTGCTGGTGCTGGCCTGCCTCCCGCTGCTGGGCATCCCGGTGGCCCGGGTGGAGCGGCGCCGGCTGCGGCTGGTGCAGCCGCTGCGCCCCGCCGACCCGCACACCCCGGCGCCCGAGGAGGGGCTGCGGCGCCGGCTGCGGCACCGGTTCACCGAGCGGGCCACCTGGCGGGAGCTGGGGTACGCGGCGCTGCTGGCGGTGGTCTTCACCGGGGCCGGGCTGGGCGTGGTCGCGCTGCTGGCGTTCTCCTGCGTCCTGGCGGCGACCCCGGTGGTGGTGTGGGCGCTGGCCCCGGAGACCGTGATGATCGTCCCGGGGCAGGCCGTCCCCGATCCGCTGAGCGCGGTGCCGTTCAGCCTGGCCGGTCTGGCCGGGGTGGCGCTCTCGGCGTACGCGGCGGCCTGGCTGACGGTCGGCCAGGTGTGGACGGCCTGGATCCTGCTGGCCCCGCGCAAGGACCCGGAGAACCGCCGGGTGATCGAGCTGACCCGCTCCCGGGCCCGGCTCGCCGACGCCTTCGAGGCCGAGCGGCGCCGGATCGAACGGGACCTGCACGACGGCGCCCAGCAGCAACTGGTGGCGCTCACCATGACCCTGGGGCTCGCAGAGCTGGAGATGAGGGAGGCCACCCCGGAGGCCGCCGCACTGGTCGCCCGTGGCCGCGGCGAGGCCCGCCGGGCCCTGGACCAGCTGCGCGACCTGGTGCGCGGCATCCACCCCCAGGTGCTGACCGACCACGGGCTGGCCGCCGCGGTGGCGGAGGTGGCGCAGCGCTCGCCGATCCCGGTGGAGGCCGCGATCGACCTGCCGCGCCGGCTGCCGCCGCTGGTGGAGGCGACGGCGTACTTCACGGTGACGGAGGCGCTGGCCAACGCGGCCAAGCACAGCGGTGCGTCCCGGATCGGGATCACCGGTACGTTGGTGGACGATCGGCTCACCCTGCTGATCACCGACGACGGTCGGGGCGGGGCCGATCCCGCCGCCGGCACCGGACTGTCCGGTCTCGCGGACCGCCTGGCGATCCTGCGGGGGCGGCTGCTGGTGTCCAGCCCCGTCGGCGGTCCGACGCAGCTCCGGGTGGAGGTCCCGTGCTCCGCGTAGTCCTGGCCGAGGACGCCGTCCTGCTCAGGGCGGGTCTGACCGAGATCCTCGACCGCAGCGGCCACCGGGTGGTCGCCGCGGTCGGGGACGCGCGGGCCCTGTCCGAAGCCGTCGACGAGCACCGGCCCGACATCGTCGTCACCGACGTCCGGATGCCGCCCGGCTTCCGCGACGAGGGGCTCAGGGCGGCGCTCGAACTGCGGGCCCGGCACGAGCGCCTGCCCGTCCTGGTGCTCTCCCAGTACGTGGCCACGGCGTACGCGACCCAGCTGCTCGGCGGCGACGGGCGGGACGAGGGCGGCCTCGGCTATGTACTGAAGGACCGGGTCGGCGAGGTCTCCGAGTTCCTGGACACACTGCGCCGGGTCGCCGACGGGCAGACCGTCATCGACCCCGAGGTGGTGCGGGTGCTGCTGGCCCAGCAGACGGCGGCGCGCCCGCTGAACCGGCTCACCCCGCGCGAGCGCGAGGTGCTCGGGCTGATGGCCGAGGGCTACAACAACCAGTCGATCGCGGCCCGGTTGAGCGTCACCGAGGCGTCGGTGGTCAAGCACTCCAGCAACATCTTCATGAAGCTGGACCTCGACCCGGCGGAGGGCAACCGCCGGGTCCTCGCCGTGCTGGCGCACCTGCGCGGCGGCGCGGGCTGACGCACCGCCCCCACCCACACAGCGGATGGGACCGTTCAGGACGCCAGCAGGTCGTCCAGGCCGCCGCCCCAGTCGATCCGGGTGTGCTCCGACCCCGCCGGAACGAGTTCCGCCGTGGCCGCGACGAACCGGTCCACCTCCGCCGCGGAGGTCGCCAGCAGCGCGACGCCCTCGCCACCGGCGAGCGCGATCAGCAGCCGGGAGTCGTCGAACGGCGCGACGTGCACGTCACCGTCGCCGACCGGCGTGTGGATGCCGGTCGTCAGCAGGTCGCGCGAGATCGTCCACACCGTGTCCGCCTGGAAGGCGCTGAAGTCCAGGTCTATCGCGTAGGGGTCGTCGGGCCGGTACGACCAGTCGACGTCCAGGTCCCGGCTGTGCTCGTCGCCGGTCATCAGCCGCATGCCGATCCGGGCGGTCAGGCGTTCCATCGAGCGGGTCCCCTTTCTCGGGAGTGCGTCGTGCGCGTCTTTCGCTTCCGGCGGTACGGCCGTGCGCCGCGATTCTGTCGTCTCGGGGGGAGGGCGGGCGACCCCGTCCACATGTCGGTTGCGTCACCGTCGATCTGACGATGCGTCATGCACCGGCTCGGACCCGCGTCCCTCCTCTCCTCCCGGGGCCCGCCGCACCCGGCACCGGCCACGCTGTCCGCGTGCCCCGATCCCCGCCGGGCATGCGCCCGACTTCACGACCCCCGCCCGCCGCCCGCACCCGAGGCCGGCCCGCCCACACCCCCGCCCCCACCCGGGCCCGGAGGTGTGAGAGAGTCGGCCGCCCTGACAGGAGGAGGAGCCGATGCACGGGAACGGGCCCGGGGTCGCGGACGGCCCCGGCGGCGGCCGGGTCCTGGTGGTGGACGACGACGCGGCGATCCGGCGCACCCTGGAACGCGGCCTGCGGCTCAGCGGCTTCACCGTCGCCCTGGCCGAGGACGGCGAGGCCGCGCTGGAGCGGCTGGTGCCGGCCGCCCCGGACGTCCTGGTGCTCGACGTCTCGATGCCCGGCCTCAGCGGCGCCGAGGTGTGCCGGACCCTGCGCGCCCGGGGCGACGACATCCCGGTGCTGATGCTCTCCGCGCTGGACGAGCCCGCCGACCGGGTGGCGGGCCTGCAGGCCGGGGCGGACGACTACCTGGTGAAGCCGTTCGCCCTGGAGGAGCTGGTGCTGCGGCTGCGCGCCCTGCTGCGCCGCCGCCCGCCGCAGCCCGCCGACCGGGTGCAGGCCGGGCCGCTGACGATCGACCCCGCCACCCGGCGGGCCCACCTGGACGGCCACGAACTGCACCTCACCCGGCGGGAGTTCGAGCTGCTCACGCACCTCGCCAGGAACGCCGGCCTCGTACTCTCCCGCGAACTGCTGCTGGAGCGGGTCTGGGGCTACGACTTCGAGGTGCGCAGCGACGCCGTGGACACCTTCGTCAGCTACCTGCGCCGCAAGCTGGAGGCCGACGGCCGGCCCCGGCTGATCCACACCGTCCGGGGCGTCGGCTTCGTCCTGCGGCTGCCCGACGGCAGCGGGCACGGCAGCCGGCACGGGAACGGGTAGCGGCCGTGAAGCTCTCCACCCGGATCGCCCTGTGGGCCGCCGCCGTCGTGCCGGTGCTGGTGGTGCTGGCCGGGCTGCTCCTGCTGCCGCTGGTCGGCCGGGACCTGCGGCACCAGCAGGACGCCCGGCTGCGCGACCGGGCGGCCGCCGTGCTGCCGGGCGTGCGCGCGCTGGTGGCCGCCGACACCCGGGGACGGCCCAAGGTCGAACAGAACCAGCAGCGCAAGGTGGTGGACGCCGCCCTGGACTCGGGCGTACGGGTCACCGCCGAGGACGGCACCGTGCTGCTCTCGGTCGGCCCGCAGCCCGCCGACGACTCGGCGTTCCCCACCGCACCGGGCGGGCCCGCCACCGTGCACGACCGGGGCGCGGCCTGGCGGGTGCTGACCGCCCGGGTCTCCGGCACCGGGGCGAACGGCGGCAGCGGCACGCTGTGGGTCAGCGAGCCGGGCGGCCTGGCCGGCAACCAGACGGCGGCGGTGCGCCGACGGGTCCTGCTGGTGGCGGGCGTCTCCGCACCGGTCTCCGCGCTGATCGGCTTCGCCCTCGCCGAGCGCGCCACCGCGCCGCTGCGCCGGCTGAGCCGCCGGGCCGCGGAACTCGACCCGGCGGCCCCTCCCACCCCCGGCGCCGACCCCGGCGCAGGCGGCGGTCCGGGCGGCGATACGGGCGGCGCGCCCTTCGCGGCGGTGCGCAGCGGCACCGCCGAGGTGGACGAACTCGCCTCCGCCCTGGCCCTGTTGCTCTCCCGCTACGACGAACAGGCGCTGCGCACCGCCCAGGCCCTGGAGACCGCCCGCTCGTTCTCCTCGGCCGCCTCGCACGAGTTGCGGACCCCGCTGATGAGCCTGCGCACCAACCTGGACGTGCTGGCCGCCCACCAGGACCTCCCGTCGGCCGAACGGGCCGAGATCGTCGCCGAGTTGCGCGACGACCACACCCGACTGCTGGACCTGCTGACCGCGCTCGGCACGCTCGCCCGCGGCGACCTCGTGGAGGTCGACTCCTTCGGCCCGGTGGACCTCGCCGACCTCGCCGACACGGCCGCCGCCGAAGCCCGGCGCCGCCACCCCGACGCCGACATCACCGTCGAACTCCCGCCGGAGCTACGGGTTTTCGGCTGGGACACCGGACTGCGGATCATGCTCGTCAACCTGCTGGTGAACGCCGCCGTGCACGGACGCGGCGGGCCGCTGCGCACGGATCCGGCCCGAGTGACGCTCCGGCTGGCCCCGGCCGGCCCGGTCGCACTGCTGACCGTCGACGACGCCGGCCCCGGTGTCCCGCCCGCCGATCGCGACGCGGTCTTCCACCGCTTCCACCGCCGCCGCGACAGCCCCGGCTCCGGGCTCGGGCTCACCCTGGTCGCCCAGCAGGCCGCACTCCACCGGGGCACCGTCCGGATCACCGAACCGCCGGCCGGCACCGGCTGCCGGGTGGAGGTCCGCCTGCCGCTGCCGGACGCCGACGCGCCGACCCTCCGGCTCCCGGCCCGACGGGACTGGATCACGGGCGAGCAGCCCTGAGACCGCTGCCCTGAGACCACTTCCCCCCTTGAGACCACTGCCCCCTGAGACCGCCGCCCCGTTCCACAGGGAATCCACAAGAAGCCGTCCTACGCTCCCGGCAACCGGGCCGGAACCCGCCGGGCGCCTCCGCGCCCGCCGGCCCGGGATCCGAGACCGTCCACGGCAGAAAGGGACGCCCATGTCCGTCAACCGCACGTCCGCCGGCCGCAGGGCCGCCGCCCTCGGCGCGCTCGCCCTCGCCGGCTCGCTGCTCGCCGCCGTCCCCGCGCAGGCCGCTCCGAGCGCCGCCCCGACCGCCGGGTCCGCGCCGACGGGCGACGGCGCGAAGGCCGTCTGCAAGCGGCTGCCGAAGACCGAGCAGCGCGTCACCAAGGCGCTCGCCCGGCTGAACGGCGACGCCACCGTGGGCGGTTCGGTCGCCCGCCTGCAGCAGCGGGCCGCCAACGCCAAGACCGCCGGCCACACCGAGATCGAGAAGCTCCTCAACGACCGCCTCACCGCCCGCAAGAACCTGGTCACCACCCTGCAGACCCGGCAGGAGGACCTGAAGTCCGTCGCCACCTGGTGCGGTGCCCACGACCAGGGCGCCGGCAAGTGACCCGCCGCCGCCCGTCCGCCCTCGCGGCCCTCGCCGTCCTCGCGCTCGCCGGGACCGCCCTGCTCACCGCCTGCGGCTCCGACGGCCACCCGGCCCCCGGAGCGGCCGACAGCAGCCAGGTCCAGGACATGCAGCACAAGCTCGACGCCGCCGACAGCGCGGCCACCCAGGCCGACACCGACACGGCGGCCGACGACAACTGACGGGCACCACGCGCTCGCCGGCCGCCGCGGCCCGCCCCTCAGGCCGCGGCGGCCGGCTGCTCGGCGTCACCGAAACGGGCCAGGGTCAGGGCACCCGCCACCGCCGCCACGAAGCCGAGGACCGCGACCGGGGTCAGGTCGTGCCGGGTGTGGTCGCCCAGCACGAGCACCCCGACCACGGCCGGGCCCAAGGTCTCCCCCAGCACCATCGCGGCCGTCGCCGCGGTCACCGAGCCGTGCTGCATCGCCCAGGTCAGCGCGGCGAACCCGCCCAGACCCGCCACCGCCACCGCGTACGCCGAGGGCTCGGTCAGCAGCTGCGGCAGCCCCGGCTCGGGCAGCACCCGCACCGCCACCCCCACCACCCCGAACTGCAGGCCCGCCACCAGCCCGAGCAGCGGCGCGCGGCGGACACCGCCGTACCGCACCGCCGCCCAGCCCGCGCCGAGCAGCGCCACCGCGACCAGCAGCACCCCCAGCCGCAGCGCGTCGCCGCCCGTACCGTGACCGTCCCGCCCGGCCGTCAGCGCCAGCAGCAACAGCCCCGCACACACCGCCGCCACCCCGGCCCACTCACTGCGCCGCAGCCGTACCCGCAGCACGCGGGCCGCCCCGACGGCCGTCACCGCGAGCGCGGAGGCCAGCGCCGCCTCCACCTCGTACAGCGGCAGCCGCTCCAGCGCGACGAGTTCGGCGGCGAACCCGCACATGTCCATCCCCACGCCCACCAGGAACGGCCACTGCCGCAACGCCCCCGCCAGCGCGGCCGCCTCCCCGGCCCGCGCGCCCCCGGCGGCGGCACGACGGGCACCGACCGCCTGCAACACGGTGGCCGACCCGGTGAGCAGTGCGGCCAGGAGGGCGGACAGCAGGCCGATGAACATGGCCCGACGCTACGGCCCCACCCCACCCCCACTCCCCCCGGCACGCCGGACCCACCCGCCCCGGCCCCCCGAGCTCGCACCGACAACCACAGCCCTCGGCTCCCGGGCCGCCACCCATCACCGCCCGGCAGCCCCGGCCAGGTGTGACGGCGGGCGGATTCGTGTTCCTGGACGTACACGCCCACCCACCCCCAAGCCGCCACCCACCACCCCAGCGACCCCGGTCAGGTGTTACGACGCGCGGATTCGTGTTCCTGGGCCAGGCGGCGGAGGGCGAGGAGGGCGGGTTCGAGGAGGACGGTGCGGAGCAGTGCGCTCTCGGCCTGGTCGACGGGGTCGGCGTGCGGGTCGAGCTGGTCGAGGTCGAGGACGGCGGTGCGCTCGGCGAGGGCGGCGTAGCCGAGGAGGGCCTCGTGGGAGACCTCCTCGCCGAGGGAGCGGAGGGTTTCGAGGGTTTCGCCGAGGACGGCCCGGGAGGGGGCGTGGTCGGAGACCTGCCAGCCGAGTTCGCCGATCAGGGTGTCGACGTCGGCGCTGCCGGGGGCGGGGGCCGGTTCGCCGTCCTCGTCGACGGGGCGGGCGCCGAGGACGAGCCCGAGGACCTGGTGGCGTTCGCCCGCGTGGGCGGCGACCGCGCCGAGGACGTCCTTGGTGGCGCTGACGCTGAGGCCGCGGACGCCGATGAGGGCGCGGACGAGGCGCAGCCGGCGCAGGTGGGTCTCGTCGTACTCGGCCTGGGTGGCGGCGGTGGCGCGGCCGGGCGGCAGGAGCCCTTCGCGCAGGTAGTACTTGATCGTCGCGGTCGGGACTCCGCTGCGGCGGCTCAGTTCGGAGATGCGCACGGCTGCACCCGTCTTTCTCTTCCTCGGTTCCCCTGGCATTTGGATACCAACACTGTCTAACATAGATAGTGCCACTACCCAATGTGGCGCCGTCCCCGACGAGGAGTGTCAGCCATGCCCACGCTGCCCTGGATCACCCCGAACCCGGCCACCCCCGGCACCTCGGCGGTCGTCATGGCCTCCCGCTTCGAGGTGCGCTCGCTCGCCGACGTCCCGCGCTTCTTCCTGAAGTCGCTGGCCGTCTGGCGGCAGCTGCGCAACGCCCCCGGCGCCCTCGGCGGCTCGCTGATCGCCCGGCCGCTGCGGCGGACCTTCTACACGCTCTCCGCCTGGGAGAGCCGCGAGGCCCTGAACGCCTTCGCCGCCGCCGAACCGCACCGCTCGGTCATGAGGGGCCTGCGCGCCACCATGAAGGAGTCCACCTTCACCTTCTGGCAGACCCCCGTCGAGCAGCTCCCGATCACCTGGGCCGACGCCCACGCCCGCCTGGACGCCGAGCGCGCCCGGGCCGGTGAACCCACCACGGACCGGTGACCCCGGAACGGCCCCGCCGGCCGGCCCGGGCGGGGCCGGCCGCCCTCTGCCCGCCGACAGAACACTCTTGACCGCGCATCACCCGCGACCGGCCGCCGCGACCGCGCGACATCCCCCGGCCGGTCGCCGCGGCGCGGCCCGCGGGGCGGCGGGGGCGCCGTCGCATCGGCTCCATTTTGTGACGTGGCCCTGTCTAGTTCGTTCCCGTCCCGGTGTGATGGGATGTGCCGTCACGGGGTGATGACCGCTGGTGGGGGTGGTGTGTGTGAGGCGCAACGGACGACCGTCGAAGCTCGACGGGGACGCGGCGTACCTGGTCGCCGTCGGACTGGTCCGACTGGGCGCGCAGGAGTGGCTGGGCACGGCGGGCGGGGCGCCGGCCTGGGTGGGCGGCCTGCGGGCGGCCTCGTTCGCGGACGCCTGGCTGGCGTTCGGCGACCCGGCCGCGCCCGGTCTGCGGGTGCCCGCGACGGCGGCGCTGCGGGCGGTCGCCGGACGGGCGGCCGAGCTGGTCGTGCGGTCCTGCGCGGAGGACGGGTCGGCGGCCCTGGAGTGGCTGGGGCAGCGCTCGGCGGAGGCCCGTGAGCAGGCGCGCCGGGACGAGGTGTCGCACCCGGCCGAGCCCTGCGCGCTGACCCTGGTGTGGCACGGCGTCCAGGCGCTGTCCGCCGTGGACGAGCCGTCCGGGCGCGAGCGGGTCGAGGAGCGCTTCGAAGAGCGGGTCGAGGCGTACGTACGGGAGCGGCACCGCCGCCAGGACACCCTCGCACTGGTGCTGGGCTGCACCCGGATCGCCGCGGCCGCGCTGGTTGAGCTGAGCGACAGCGATCCGGCGCGGGTGTGCGGGTGGCTGGAGAAGGACGCGGCGCGCGTCATGCCGCTCGGCGGGCCCGTCCCGCTCTGGGTCCCGGGCCGTCCCTGGCAGCCCGCGGGCTGACGGCGGACGACAGCGGGCAGCTCAGGCGGTGCCCGGCGCCCGGCTCAGGCGGCACCCAGGAGGCGGGCGGTCTCGGTCATGGCCGGGCCCAGGGCCAGGTCGAGGCGGAGCACGGCGAGGTCGTCGCCGCGGGTGGAGCCCTGGTTGACGATGGCGACGGGCAGTCGCGCCCGGGCGGCCCGGCGGACGAAGCGCAGGCCCGACAGGACCGTGAGCGAGGAGCCGAGGACCACCAGGGACCGTGCCGCGTCGACCAGGTCGTAGCAGTGCTCGACCCGGGCGGCGGGCACGTTCTCGCCGAAGAAGACCACGTCCGGCTTGAGCACGCCGCCGCAGTCCGCGCAGGGCGCGACCCGGAACCCGGCCACCTGCTCCGGCGCGAGCAGCGCGTCGCCGTCCGGGCGCAGTTCGGCGGCGGGGCGGCGGAATCCCCGGTTCAACTCGTCGAGGCGCCGGTCGAGTTCGGCGCGGGAGCTGGTGCGCCGGCAGTCGAGGCAGACCACCCGGTCCAGTCCGCCGTGCAGTTCCACGGCCTCCCGGGTGCCGGCCGCGTGGTGGAGGCCGTCGACGTTCTGGGTGATGACCGCGGCGACGTGCCCCGACCGCCGCAGCCGCTCGACGGCCTGGTGGCCGGCGTTCGGCCGGGCCCGGGCGAAGGCGGGCCAGCCGGTGTGGCTGCGCGCCCAGTAGCGGCGCCGGGCGGCCTCGCCGCCGGTGAACTCCTGGTAGGTCATCGGGGTGCCGCTGCGGTGGCGGCCGGTGGCCCCGCGGTAGTCGGGGATGCCCGACTCGGTGGACAGGCCGGCGCCGCTGAGCACCACCGCACCGCGCCGGTCCAGCAGCCGGGCGAGACCCGCCAGGCCCTCGGCCGGTCCCACCGCTTCGGAGGCGTCCATACCGCCGAGGGTAACCCCGCCGCCGACCGGTGCCTCCGCCCGACTACGCCTCCCCCGACTCGCCCGCCGCGAACGCGACGATCCGTGCCAGGGGCGGCCGCAGGCCCTCCGTGGTGTCCACCGCCAGGCAGGGCACGTCGAGCGCGATCGGCAGCCAGGACTCGACCGGCCGCTCCCCCGCCGCGATCCGGCGCAGCAGTTCGGCGTCCGCGTGCACGGCCCGCGAGGGCAGCTCGGCGGCCCGGCGGGCGATGCGCCGGCGGGCGAGCTCCGGGTCGACCACGCAGCGTACGACCCGGATGACGGCCAGGTCGGCGAGCGGCTCCAGGCCCGGACGCCAGAGGCGGTCCTGGTAGGCGGCCTCCGCCACCAGACTGGTCCCCGCCGCCAGGTGTTCGCCGATGGTGCGGAAGAACACCCGCAGGGTCCGCCGGTCCAGGTCCCCGCCGGGGCCGGCACCGACGGCCGCCATCCGTTCCTTGAGTTCGTCCCGGCAGACGGCCGGCCAGCCGAGCGCTCCGGCCAGGGCGTGCGCCAGCGTGGTCTTGCCCGCCCCGGGCGGGCCGCTGACGGCGACCAGCGTCGGGCGGCCGGTCCTGCCTCGTGAGGTCATGCCACGGGATTCTGCGCCGGCCCGCCGCCGCCCGCCACCTCCCCTGTGCGTGGCGGACGACCGGCGGCGGGTGATCGCTTCCAGTCGACCTTCCTCCAGTCGACCTTCCCCCGGGTGCGCCCGCCCGACATCGAGGTGTACGAGGAGGGACCGCCGCTGGACGAGACCGTGGGTCCGACTCGTACGGCCGACCGGCCGCGCCCGATCACCCCCAGCCGGGGACCGGCGGCAGCGGCCACACCGGCGGGACCGGCAGCGGCTCCCCGGTTCCGGTCTGCGGCGCCGGGCCGCGGCCGGCGAGCCAGGCGAGCAGCACGTGCCCGGGTCCGCGGACGACGGGGCCCGCCTCCCCGAGGGACCAGGAACGTCCGAGGTCGGTGGCCTCCAGCCGGGCGACGGGGAAGCCACGCGCGGCCAGCGTGGCGGCGGTCGCGTCGAGCGCCCAGGCCACGTAGCCGGCGGGCCAGCCGGCCGTCCCCTGGCCAAGGTCGAGGTCGAGGTCGACGTGGTGGGTCTCGACCTCGCGCCAGGCGCGGTGGAGGGTGAACCAGGCGGGATGCCGCCACCCGGCGAGGGCCGGCACGAGCGTGGCCCACCGCTCGGCGGGCACGGCCGCAGCCTCCTCGAACAGCCCGTCCAGACTGACCCGCAGGTCCTCCACGAGCGCGGCCGCACCGCGCTCGGCCCCCTCCCGCAGCGCGCGGTCCAGCGCCACGGCGTCGGCCCGCGGGCCGGGTTCGGCACCCGTACGGGCCAGCGCGAGCAGCCACCGGTACGCGTCGGCGCCGCGCGCGAGGTGGGTGACGACGTGGGCCCGGCTCCAGCCCGGGAGCGCGGACGGCTCGCCCGCCTGCCGGTCGGTCAGGCTCCCGACGGTGGCGACGAGTCGGCCGGCGGAGGCGCGCACCTCGTCGAGCAGGACGGCGAGTTCGGCGCGGGAGGGGTCGGTGGCGGGAGTCACGGGCCCGCACTCTACGGCCCCGCCCACTCCCCCGCCCCGCAACCCGGAAAACGCCGAGGGGCCCGCACCGCGCGTCGTGCACGGTACGGGCCCCTCGCTGCCGGACGGAAGCCGGGCAGGAAGCCTACAGCGGGCGGATGTTCTCGGCCTGCGGACCCTTCTGGCCCTGCGTGACGTCGAACTCGACCTTCTGGCCCTCGACCAGCTCGCGGAAACCGCTGGCGCTGATGTTCGAGTAGTGGGCGAACACGTCGGCGCCGCCACCCTCCTGCTCGATGAAGCCGAAGCCCTTTTCCGAATTGAACCACTTCACGGTACCGGTGGCCATGAGAAATCTCCTTCGAGAGACTGTCCGAAGTCCGCACCTCGCGGACTTTCGAGTCGCCGCGATGAGAACCCACCGGGGAAGGCCCGGAAAAAGAAAATGCGCCTGCAACAATCAGCAGGCGCACACGAACTTCATGGGAACCACTACTGCAACTAACTCGACTGTAGCAGGACCTGGCCCGCCGCGCAGGAATTCCGCGCGATTTTCCCGGCCGGCCCGCCCGCGCGCGCCCTCCCCGACCCGGCCGCGAATTCAGCCCTCCGGATCGACCCGTCCTGCCGGTTTTCGGAGCATACTGGCCGGGATGAGGAAAACACCGGTAGTCCGACGCTCCTTGCCCACCAGCCCCTTCAAATCCCGGCCCGCCGCGCCGCCCAAGCACTTCGCCGTGGGCGACCGGGTCACCCACGACAAGTACGGCCTCGGCCGCGTCATCGAGGTGGAGGACGGGGACGACGCCGCGGTCGTCGTCGACTTCGGCCCCCGTCAGGTACGGATCCGCCCGCCGTTCGCCGCGATGTTCACACTCTGAGTGATGTTCGCACTCTGAGTGATGTTCGCACTCTGAGCTGGGCACCGGCGGTGCTGCCGTCACGGCGGCCTCAGGCCGCCGGGGCGACGGCGAGCAGGCCGGTGGCGCGGTCCTCGGTGAGCACGCCGAGGATGTAGCCGTCCTCGTCGACGACGGGCCAGACCGCCAGGTGCTTGATCCGCATGGCGACCGCGGCCAGCGCCAGGCCCATGGTCGGCCAGGCGAACGGGCCGCGCTGGTGCGCGGTGACACCGATCGTGGTCCGCTCGGTGTACCAGGAGCGGGTCAGGAATGAGTGGAGTCCGGTGCGGGTGACCAGCCCCTCGCACCGGCCGTCGTGGTCGCGGACGAGCAGGTACTCGACGCCGGCGCCGCGGAGGATGTCGTTCGCCTGGTCGACGGTGTTGTCGTCGGCTATCTGGTAGTCGCAGGGGTCCATCGCGTCGGCGACCGTGAGGCCGTGGCCGGGCCGCATCGGCTGTGGGGAGTGCGGGGAGTTGGGGGTCACGGTGCTCACCGTTCCCGTCTCCGGCCGCCCACCGGGGCCGCCGGGCCGTCCTTCACCCAGAACGAAGCCGGAACGGGTACCGGAATACGGGATGCCCTGGATGTCTACGACCCTACTCCGGTGGCGGGCCGTCCGGAGGCGTCCGAGACGGTCCGAGGAGGTCCGAGGAGGTCCGAGGAGGTCCGAGGCGGTCCGGGGCGACTCCCGGGACGACCTCCGGGGCCGATCGCCGCGGAGTACCGTCGCCGCGGAGTACCGTGGGAAACAACCAAGGACATTCCGCACACCGGCATCAGCGTCGACGTCGCCCTGGGTCATGACGGGTCCCTCGTGGACCGGACGGGCGGCCTCAGATGATGCCGATCCCTCTTCCCCTCCCCTCCTCTGCCGGGCCGTGGACGGTGCCCGGCGCTCCGCTGCTGCCGCGGCTGGAGCTGGAGCCGACGATGTCGCGGGAGGGTGTGTTCGACGGCGCCTGGTGGCCCCGCTCGAACCAGGTCCTCGCCGAACTGCCCGACCTGATCACCGCGCTCGGTGCCCACTACGGTCGCATCGTCCGGGTGGGCCTCGACACCTCGGCCTGGGACGGCGTGCCCCGGTCCGTCGCGGCGAACGGCGTGGTGATCAGGATCAACTGGTTCCCCGGCAGCGACGCGACGATCAGCGTCACCCGTGGCCTTCAGGACCATTTCCTGCTGCTGGTGGTGCCGCCCGGCACCGCCCCGGCGACGGCCGCCTCGGCGATGGCCGGTGCCTCCGCGACCGGGAACCACACCCCGGCGGCGGAACTCCTGCTCGGCTGAGCGGATGCTCGGCTGACCGGACCGGCACCACCGCAGGCCCGACCCCGGCGATGGTGTACGCCGACCGGGGGCGCGGCCCCGCCTGGCCGCGCAGGGCCGCGCCCCCGCTTCCGTCAGCCGTCCAGTTCCGCCCGCAGGCGGCGGGCAGCGGCGACCAGGCTGTCCAGTGAGGCCCGGGTCTCCGGCCAGCCGCGGGTCTTCAGGCCGCAGTCGGGGTTGACCCAGAGCCGCTCGGCCGGGATCGCGGCGAGGCCGGCGCGCAGCAGCTCCACCGCTTCCTCGGTGCTCGGGACGCGCGGCGAGTGGATGTCCCAGACGCCCGGGCCGACCTCGCGCGGGTAGCCGGCCTCGGCGAGTTCACCGGCGACCTCCATGTGGGAGCGGGTGGCCTCCAGGGAGATGACGTCCGCGTCGAGGTCGTCGATCGCGGTCATGATCGCGCCGAACTCGGCGTAGCACATGTGGGTGTGGATCTGGGTGTCGGCGCGGACGCCGGAGGTGGCGAGCCGGAAGGACTCGGTGGCCCAGTCCAGGTAGGCCGGGCGGCCGGCGGCCCGCAGCGGCAGGGTCTCGCGCAGGGCCGGCTCGTCCACCTGGACGACGGCGGCGCCCGCGGCCTCCAGGTCGGTGACCTCCTCGCGCAGCGCGAGGGCGACCTGGCGGGCGGTGTCGGCGAGCGGCTGGTCGTCGCGGACGAAGGACCAGGCGAGCATGGTGACCGGGCCGGTGAGCATGCCCTTCACCGGGCGGTCGGTGAGGCCCTGGGCGTAGCCGAACCAGTCGACGGTCATCGGGTGCGGGCGGGAGATGTCGCCGGCGAGGACCGGCGGTCGCACGTACCGGGTGCCGTAGGACTGCACCCAGCCGTGCCGGGTGGCGAGGTAGCCGGTGAGTTGTTCGGCGAAGTACTGGACCATGTCGTTGCGTTCGGGCTCGCCGTGCACCAGGACGTCGAGGCCGGCCTTCTCCTGGTAGGCGATGACCTCGCGGACCTCTTCCTCCATCCGCTCCCGGTACGCCGCTGCGTCGATCCGGCCCGCCGTCAGGTCGGCGCGGGCGACGCGCAGGTCGGTGGTCTGCGGGAAGGAGCCGATGGTGGTGGTGGGCAGCAGCGGCAGGCCGAGCCGGGCACGCTGGGCCTCGGCCCGGACGGGGTACGGCTGGGCGCGCCGGGTGTCCGCCTCGGTGACGGCGGCGACCCGGGCGCGGACGGCCGGGTCGCGGGTGATCGGCGAGGTGGCGCGGGAGGCCAGGTCGGCGCGGTTGGCGGCGAGTTCGGCGGTGATCGCGCCGGTGCCCTCGCGCAGACCGCGGGCCAGCAGCGCCGCTTCCCCCGCCTTCTGCCGGGCGAAGGCGAGCCAGCGGGCGATCTGCGGGTCCAACTCCCGTTCGAGGGCGGCGTCCAGGGGGACGTGCAGCAGGGAGCAGGAGGGTGCCACGTCGACCCGGTCGGCGAGGCCGAGCAGGGTCGCCAGGGTGGCCAGCGACCGCTCCAGGTCGTTGATCCAGACGTTGCGTCCGTCGATCACCCCGGCGACCAGCCGCTTGCCGGGCAGGCCGCCGACGGCGGCGAGGTCGTCCAGGTTGCCGGCGGCAGGTCCGGTGAAGTCCAGTGCCAGGCCCTCGACCGGGGCCTTGGCGAGGACCGGCAGGGCCTCGCCGAGGCGGTCGAAGTAGCTCGCGACCAGGATCTTCGGGCGGTCGGTGAGCGCGCCGAGCTCGCGGTAGGCGCGGGCGGCGACGTTCAGTTCGGCCGGGGTGCGGTCCTGGACAAGGGCGGGCTCGTCCAGCTGCACCCACTCCGCGCCGGCGGCCCGCAGCTCGGCCAATAGCCGCGCGTAGACGGGCAGCAGCCGGTCCAGCAGGGTGATCGGCCGGAAGTCGGCGGCGACGCCGGGGGCGGGCTTGGCGAGCAGCAGGTAGGTGACGGGGCCGACCAGCACCGGCCGGGCCCGGTGGCCGAGCAGGAGGGCCTCCCGCAGCTCGGCGACGGCCTTGGCCGGGTTCGCGGCGAACACCGTGTCCGGCCCCAACTCGGGTACCAGGTAGTGGTAGTTGGTGTCGAACCACTTGGTCATCTCCAGCGGCGCGACGTCCTGGGTACCGCGCGCCATGGCGAAGTAGCCGTCCAGCGCGTCGGCCGCGACGGCCTCCCGGTGCCGGGGCGGGACGGCGCCGACGGCCACCGTGGTGTCCAGCACGTGGTCGTAGAGGGAGAAGTCGCCGGTCGGGACCTCCTCGACGCCGGCCTCGGCGAGTCGGCGCCAGTTCGTCCGGCGCAGGTCGGCGGCGGTGGCCAGCAGGCCCTCCGCCGGGACGGCGCCCTTCCAGTAGCCCTCGATGGCCTTCTTGAGCTCCCGGCCCTGGCCCTGGCGGGGGTAGCCGTACACGGTGGCCCGGGTCGCCGCGGCTGCGGACTTCGTCGTCAAGGGACTCTCCTTCGCGAGTCTTTCTCCGTGGATCCCGGGGACGGGACGAGAGCGCGAAGGGATGACGGGACCGGGCGGTGGCCCGCCCGAACACGCGGACGCGGCAAGCCGCCTGGTACGCACGCCGACCCGCCCACGAGGTCACCGGGATCTCCGCCCGCGGATGGTCCACGGGCGGGCAGCGGGCAGGTCTTCGGACTCGCGGGCACGCCCGCCCTGTCAAGGGCGGACACCTACAGGCCGTCGCTTCCCAGGCCCTCCCGGGCCCAGTGCGTATGACGGCGGTCGTTCCCGCTCACCGCTGCGGGGCAGTCCCGGATTCCCACCGGGTTCCCTCTTGCGACGCGCCTGCCTGGCGGACAGGGCGAACCAGCTGCCCGGCCAGCTTAGATCGGCTTCGGCGTTCCGGACAGCGGGATCCGCGAACGCGTCCGGAGAGTGAGACGAGCGGGACGGCGGGACCGGGACCGCCGCCCGCCCCCGCCCCGGCCCCGCGGTCACGCCCCGGGCGGTGCCGCCTCCTGGTGCCGCCACCGCACCCGGTCCTCGGCGACCGGCGGTGCCGTCCGGGCGGGAGCCCGGAAGCCCGCGCAGGAGAGCACCAGCATCTCGTCGTCCCCCGGCTGGAACTCGTACCCGACCCGCTCCACCCGGCTCGCGACGCCCAGCCCCGCCAACTCCCGGCGCAGCGGCTCCAGTCCCTCGTACCGGAGGCCGGTGTCGTAGACCATCAGCGGGAACAGCCGGACCTCGCGGCGCGCCACCCGGGCGAGTTCCAGCAGTGCCGCCCGGTGGAAGTCCCGGCCGAGCCGGTTGCCGTACGAGAAGATCAGGTGCGAGCTGAGCACCAGGTCGAAGGAGTCGTCGGCGAAGGGGAGTTCGGGCAGTGAGCCGGCGACGTAGCGGTCCGGGCGGGCGGCGATGTCGGCCCGGAAGTCCCGGGCGTTGGCCGTCCACTGGCGGATCAGGTCGTCGGCGTCGGTGTACCAGGTCGAGGTGTAGCCGGCCGTCTCCCGCACCAGCAGGTCGCGTTTGAACCCGGTCTCCCGCTCCACCAGCAGGCCCAACTCCTCGCGGTGGTGGGCGTATTGCCGGTCGACGGCGACGGCGTCGATGCCCCGTCGCCCGGCCCCGGCGACGAAGCTCGCCGCACCGGCCGGGCAGTCCAGGATCCGCTGGTCCAGATCGCGGTCGGTGAGCGCGAACATGGCCCGGTACTCCTCGAAGGAGCGTGCGCTGACCAGCACGGTTCAGCCCCTTCCGACGAACGGCATGGTGGTGGGCAGCACCACCAGGGACTGGATGGTGGTGCCCGGCGGCTGGGCGGCCATCAGCACCAGGGCCTCGGTGAAGCGATCCACCGGGATGGTCGCCTCGACCGCCGTCGTCCCGTCGGCCTGCGTCGCGGCCGGCTGCGGCCCGCCGTCGACGGGGGTGACGTTGCCGACGTCGATCTGCCCGCAGGAGATGCCGTACCGGCGGCCGTCCAGGGCGAGCACCTTGGTCATCCCGAGCACGGCGTGCTTGGCGGCCGTGTACGCGATGGAGTTGGGGCGGGGCACGTAGGCCGAGGGCGCGCCGTTGTTGATGATCCGCCCGCCCTGCGGGGTCTGGGTGCTCATCACCCGGAAGGCCTCGCGGGCGCAGAGGAAGCCGCCGGTGACGATGGTGTCGAGCACCCGGTTCCAGTCCTCGAACGGGGTCTCGGTGATCGGCCGGCGCGGGGCGGCGGCGCCCGCGTTGTTGAACAGCAGGTCCAGCCGGTCGTACCGGTCCCGGACGGTGTCGAAGAGCCGGGCGACCTCCTCGGGGCTGCGGATGTCGGTCGGGACGGCGAGTACCCGGGCGGCGGCCGGGCCGGCCAGGACGGCGGTCTCCTCCAGCGCGTCCTTGCGGCGCCCGGCGACGACGACGGTCCAGCCGGCCTCCAGCAGGGCCAGCGCCGAGGCCCGGCCGAGGCCGCTGCCCCCGCCGGTGACGACGGCCACCTGTCCGTGCGGTGCGGTCAACGCGCCCATTCCTCCCCCTCGTTCACCCAGATCCGGAGCATCCGCCGGGAGTACGGCCCTGGTTCGTCGATGAACGGCGAACGCCCGTGCAGCACCCGGCTGTTGCGGATGATCAGCAGGTCCCCGGCGGCCATCGGCAGCCCGAAGGCGATCTCCGGGCGGTACAGCACCTCGTCCAGCACGCCCAGCGCCTCCCATTGACGATCCGTCAGCTCGGGCCCGCCCCGGTCCGGGGAGGAGCGCACGGTGCGGGTCTGGTAGTAGCAGCCGACCGTCCCCTCCTTCCGGTGGTAGAGGATCGGGGTGATCACCACCTGCGGGCCCGCCCGGCCGGTCCGGTCGAAGGTCCAGTCCTCGCAGAGCGTGGCCAGGGCGTCCGGCCGCTCCCGCTCGATCAGGTCGTGGACGTGCCGCGCGCTCGCCAGTTTGGTCAGCCCGCCGCCGTCGAAGGCCGGCCGGAGGCAGAGCAGTACGAGCAGGTCGCAGGTGTCGCAGTGGAAGCCGAGTTCGGTGTTGCCGTCGCCGTCCTGGTCACGCAGCACCGAGGTGAGGTCGCCGCGCCCGTTCTGCGGGACGATCCGGCCGTAGTCCCGCAGCAGGAAGGCGAGCGCCTCGGTGATCGCCCCCTCCGGGTGCGCCGGGTCCACCAGGCCGCCGATGTGGGTGATGCCGACCGAGGCGACGGCGTCCCGGACGAAGTCCCGCAGCCGGGCGCGCACGGGCTCGGCCGCGCCCCACCGCCCGGCCCGCGCGTCGGCCCACAGCAGCCGCCGCTCCCGCTCGCCCAGCGGGAGCGACCAAAGCTCCCGGCGGGCCTCCAACTCCAGGCTGCTCCAGCCGATTTCCGTGGTGGCTTCCATGTGTCTCCCCTTCCTGCCGGTCCCGACCGGCCCTACCGGCTCCCGGCCGTGACGGCCTTGGTCCAGAGCTCCAGCGCCTCGTCGATCTGTTCGGCCGTGACCACCAGCGCCGGGATCATCCGGACCACGTTGAGGTGGATCCCGCAGAGGAGCAGCAGCAGGCCGTGTTCGGCCGCCGTCTGCTGGGCGTGCCGGGCGGCGTCCGGGTCGGGGGTGCCGTCCGGGTGGCAGAACTCGCTGGCGGCCATCAGCCCGAGGCCCCGGA
This sequence comes from Kitasatospora sp. Ki12, assembly GCF_054601375.1. NCBI lineage: Bacteria > Bacillati > Actinomycetota > Actinomycetes > Kitasatosporales > Streptomycetaceae > Kitasatospora > Kitasatospora sp. Ki12. The sequence continues at coordinate 898,225 of NZ_BAAIHT010000003.1, forward strand.
CGTCGGCGATCCCGGGCGCCTCGGCGGCGGCCGTCCGCAGCCCGTCCAGCAGCCGTACGCCCTGTTCGGCGGCGTTCTCCACCAGCCGCTCCTCGCGCAGCACGTCCAGGGTGGCCAGGGCGGCGGCGCAGGCCACCGGGTTCCCGCCGTAGGTGCCGCCCTGCGAGCCGGGCCAGGCCCGGCCCATGAGCTCGGCGGGCGCGGCGATCGCGGACAGCGGGAAGCCGCTGGCCAGGCCCTTGGCGGTGATCAGGACGTCCGGGCGGAAGCCGCCCGGACGCAGGGCGGAGTCCTCGTACTGGTGGGCCCAGAACCGGCCGGTGCGCCCGAAGCCGGACTGCACCTCGTCCACCACCAGCAGGATCCCGTGCCGGTCCGCGCGCTCGCGCAGCCCGGTGAGGAAGCCGGGCGGGGCGGGGACGTAGCCGCCCTCGCCGAGCACCGGTTCGACGAACATCGCCGCCGTCTCGGCCGGCGCGGAGACCGTGGCGAGCACCTCGTCCAGTCCGCGCAGCGCGTGCTCCACCGCTTCCGCCTCGGAGAGGCCGAGGCGGAAGGCCGCCGGGAAGGGCGCCACCGCGACCCCGGGCACCAACGGCCCGATGCCCGCCCGGAACCGGGTGCCGGCGGTGGTGAGCGAGGCCGCGCCCATGGTCCGGCCGTGGAAGGAGCCCTCGAAGACGATCACGTTCTGCCGCCCGGTGGCGTGCCGGGCCAGCCGCAGCGCCGCCTCCACCGCCTCGGTGCCCGCGGTGGCGTAGAACAGCGAGTCCAGCCCGGTCGGCAGAACCTCGCCCAACCGCTCGGTCAGGGTGAGCAGTTGGTCGTGCAGCACGGTGGTGTACTGGCCGTGGATCAGCCGGCCGGCCTGCTCGCGGACGGCCTCCACGACGCGCGGGTGGCAGTGGCCGGTGCTGGTCACCCCAACGCCGGAGGTGAAGTCGAGGTACCGGCGGCCCTCCGCGTCGTAGAGGTGGAGGCCCTCGCCGCGGACGGCGACGACCGGGGTGGCCTGCTTGAGCACCGGGGAGAGCTGGGACACGGAGCCTGCCTTCACGAGTGGGTCCTGTCTTCGGGGAAGCCCTCGGGGGAGGGCGCGGAGGTGGTGCGGGAGGGAGTGACGGGCGGCAGGTAGCCGGCCTCGGCGGCCCAGGCGAGCGCCGCCGACCACCACTGCGGGGTGGGGGCGGTGAAGCGCACGCCCAGCCGGTCGAGCACGGCGGTGGTGTACGCGCTGTCCACCCGGACGTTGCGCTCCTCCTGCTGCGCCCAGGCGGCGGCCACCCGGGCGGCCGCCGGGTGGCGGCGCTCGGCCTCGGCGATCGCGGCCGCGAAGGTCGCGTCGTCGGTCAGCCGCACCCGGTGCCCGTGTCCGGCGAGCCAGCCCACCAGCTCGTCGTGCGGCACCTCGTACGGCGACTCCACGTGGTAAGCGCCGGGCGCGGCGTACGGGTCGAGGGCGATCGCGGCGATCCCCGCGGCCACCGTGTCCACGTGCGAGAACGCGAAGGCGGTGTCCGGCCGGCTCGGGGCGGCCCCGGCCAGCAGGTAGCCGCGGATCAGCTGGTAGATCCGGTTGTCGCCGGCGTTGGCCTGGAACGCGCCGGTCCGGCTGTGCGCCGCGATGTGGCCGCTGCGGTGCAGGTAGGCGGCGTGCCCGGTGGCGGCCCAGGCCCGGACGGCTTGCTCCGCACGGTACTTGGTCCGCTCGTACGGGGTGCGGAAGTGCTGGCCGATGGACAGGTCCGCCTCGCTGAAGCGGCGCGGCGGGCCGTCCACCCCGCCCGCCACGGCGAGCGTGGAGACGTGGTGGACGCGGGCCGCCGGGGCGTGCTCCCCGACCCAGCCGAGCAGTCGGCGCACCGCCGTGTGGTTGGTGCGCTCCAGCTCGTCGGGCGAGGCCACCAGGCGGACGTCCGCCGCCGCGTGCACCACGATCCGCGCGTCCCGGGCCCGGTCCAGCCCGGCCGGGGAGAGGCCGAGGCCGTCCCGGTCGACGTCCCCGGCGACGGCGACGGCGCGGGCCGCGCCGGTGCCCAGCCGGCGCAGGGCCCCGGCGTCGTCGCCGGCCCGCACCAGGCAGGTGACCTCGGCGCCGCGCCGCAGGAAGGCGTCCAGCAGGTGCCGCCCGAGGTAGCCGGTGGCGCCGGTGAGGAGCACCCAGGCGGGTTCGCGCACCCTCGCCCGGGCGGTCGGCGGGGCGCCCGGGTGCAGCAGCTGGCCGGAGGTCGACAGCGGGACGCGGACGGGCCGGGTCGCCTGCTCCTCGGCCGCCGGCCCCGCCTGCTCCTCGGCCGCCGCCCCCGCCTGCTCCGCCACGACGGCGGCGAACGCGCCGGTGATCCGCTCGGCGGCGGGGTGCGACAGCCCGGGCCACCCGTACACCAGGTCGGCGACCAGCCGGTGCTCCACGATCCGTGCGGTGAGCCGCAGGTCGTACAGCGGGTCGCCCCCGGCGCAGCGGGCCACTCCGGCCTGCTCGGCGGCGACCGTCCAGTCCAGCGCGGGCTCCTCGGGCAGCCGGAAGGTGCCGAGGAAGTTGAACCCGACGGCGGGCCGCTCCCCGGGCGCGTCCATCGGGCGGACGGGCGTCTCGCGCAACCGCCGCGCCACCGCCTCCGGTCCCGTCCCGGCCGCCAGCTCGACGTGCTTGACGGCGGTGAACCAGCCGACGGTGTCCAGGAATTCGCCCGGATCGCCGCCGGTGTCCCGGCCGTGGGTCTCGACCTCCACCGCGAACCGGGGGCGGCCGCTCCACCCGGTGACGGCCCCGGCGAAGGCGGCGAGCAGCACGGCCTCCAGCCGGGCCCCGCCGCCGTACCGCCCGACCAGCCGGGCGGTGGCGTCGGCGTCCAGCGTCCAACTGAGCGCGGCGGGCTGCTCGGTGGGCTCCTCGGTGGGCTCGGCCGGGCAATCGGCGGCCGGCTCCACGACGCGCTCCGGCGCCCGCTCCGCGCTCTCCGCCCACGCGTAGAAGTCCGCCGTCGGCGGCAGGTCGGCCGGCTTCCGGTCGAGCACCGCCCGGTACGCGTGCGCCAGGTCGTCCAGCAGGATCCGCCAGGACAGCCCGTCGACCACCAGGTGGTGCCCGACCAGCGCGAGCCGGTCGTCGGTCCCGGGCGGGCCGGAGAACAGGTGGACGCGCAGCAGCCGGCCCGCCAGGGGGTCGAGGCTGCGGTGGAGTTCGGTGCAGACCCCGGCGACGGTGTCGGCGAGCGGGCCGCCCGCGCGGGGGATCCGGGAGAACGAGACCGGGTCGAGGCCGTCCACCGGCCGGACCTCGCCGCAGCCGTCCGGGGAGACCGGCCGGCGCAGTGCCGGATGGCGTTCCAGGACGGCCGCGACCGCCGCCGAGAGGGCGGTCGGGTCCACGGCCGTACGACAGCGCAGCAGCACGGACTGGTTCCAGTGCCGAACGTCCCGGACGGACCGCTGCCGGTACAGCCAGCGCTGCGCCGGGGCGAGCCGGCCGGCGTCGGCCGGGGAGCGCGGGGCCGGGACGGCCGGGGCGACCGGGACGGCGGTGGCCGCCAGGCCCGCCGCGGTCGGGTGCCGGTAGAAGTCCTCGTGGGCGACCCGCAGTCCGGAGCGCCGCAGGAAGGCGATGGTGCGCATGGCGAGGATGGAGTCCCCGCCGAGGCTCAGCACGTCCACCCGCGGCCCCACCTCGGGCAGTCCGAGCGCGCCGGCCCAGAACCGGGCGATCTCCCCGGCCGGGCCGGACGCCGGTGCGCCCGCCAACCGGGCCCGGGACTCGACCAGTTCGTCCACCAGCTCGCCCAGCCGCGGCCGGTCGAGCTTGCCGTTCGGCCCGACCGGGAAGTCCGGCAGCACCAGGATCGGCTGCGGCACCGAGTAGCCCGGCAGCCGGTCCCGCAGGTACGCGTCCAGGGCCGCCACGGCCGCCACTTCACCCGGGCCGGAAGAACCACCCGCACCGGAGGAGCCGCCCGACAGCCGTACCGCGCCCAGCAGTTGGGCGCCGACGGCGGTCTCCCGCAACAGCACCGCCGCGCCGGCGACGCCCGGGTACCCGTCCATGGCCCGCTCGACCTCGGCGAGGTCCACCCGGTAGCCGCGCACCTTCACCTGGCGGTCCACCCGGCCCAGGAAGACCAGGTTCCCGTCCGCCCGGCGACGGCACAAGTCACCGGTGCGGTACATCAGTTGACCGTCCCGCCGGACGAATCCGCGGGCCGTCTCCACCGGCCGCCCGTAGTACCCGGCGGTGACACCAAGGCCGCCGATGAGCAGTTCCCCCACCGTGCCGTCCGGCACCGCCCGCCCGGCACCGTCCACCACGGTGAGCAGCACCTCGCCGATCGCGGTGCCGATCGGTACGGTCGGCTCCTCGGCGGGCAGTCGGCGGGCGTCGGTGACCGGCAGGCAGGTGGCGCCGACGGTGGTCTCGGTCGGGCCGTAGTGGTTGACCAGCCGGGCGGTGGTGCCGCCGTCGAGCAGGGCGGCGGCGAGCGGGCGCGGCAGCGGCTCGCCGCCGAGCAGCACGGTGTGCAGCGGCGGGGAGTCGGCCGGGCGGCCCTCCAGCAGGGCGGTCAGGTGCGAGGGGGTGGTCTTCAGGACGTTCACCCGGGCCCGCCGCAGCGAGGCCCAGAAGGCCTCCGGGTCGCGCACCTCGCGGTCCGGGACGACGTGCACCGAACCGGCGGTGGCGAGGGCGAGCAGCCAGGCGGTGTGGCCGAGGTCCGCGGCCAGCGTGGTGACGTGCGCGGTGCGCGGCGCGTCGGCCTCGGTGAAGTCGAGCCGGCCGGCCAGTGCCCGGGCGTAGTGCAGGGCGTTGGCGTGGGTGACGGCGACGGCCTTGGGCTCGCCGCTCGACCCCGAGGTGAAGGAGAGGTACGCGAGGTCCTCCCCCAGCACCTCGGCCCGGGCTCCGGGCGACCCCGGCAGCTCCGGCAGGTCCGGGAGGGCTGGCAGCTCCGACAGCTCGGCCAGCTCGGCCAGCTCGGCCGGCTCCGCCCGCTCCGCCGCCTGCCGGTGCCGCGCCCGCTCCGGCGGTTCCAGCGGCTCCACCACCTCCCCGCCGAGCCCGCCCTCCGTCCCGAGCACCCGGCCCACCCGGACGGCCGCCAGCCGCCGGGCGAGGTCGGCCGCCGACCATTCCGGGTCGGCCAGCACCGCCGCGGCGCCCGAGCGCAGCACCCCGTGCAGCAGCACCAGCATCCGGGCGTCCCGGGGCCCGACCAGGGCGACCCGGTCACCCCGCCCGGTGCCGGTGGCGGCGAGCCGGGCGGCGATCCGGTCGGCCGCCGCGTCCAGCGTGCGGTAGTCGACGGTGCGGACGCCGTCGCCGAGCGCGGGCCGGTCCGGGTGGGCCCGGGCGAGGCGGGCGAGGAGCTCGGGCAGCGAGCGGGCCGCGCGGGCGGACGGGGTGGACGGGGTGGACGGGACGTGCCGCGTCGCGGAGGTCACGCCGCCTCGTCCCCCGTCCGGCCCGCCCGGGCCCGCCGGACGGGCCCGGCCGCCACCCCCGGGTCACCCGCCAGATACCCGTCCAGCACCGTCCTGAGGGGCAGTCTTCCGGCCAACTCCCAAGCCAGCATGCGGTGCAGGCCGTCGAGGTGGATCAGCCCGGCCCGCACCGACAGGTCCCCGTAGTCGGAGTGGTCGATCGGGGCGGTGCTGAGGAAGACCGGCAGGAACGGGGACCACCGCAGCAGCCGCAGCTTCGCCGCGCACACCGGGTTGGCGGCCGTCCAGGCGGCCCCGCCGGAGCGGACCCGCTCGGCCGCCTCGCCGACCGTCAGCCCGGAGCGCGGCACCAGTTCGAGCTCCCCGCCCTCGCTGAGGTGCCAGGGCAGCACGACCCGCAGGACGTCGGCCCGCGAGAGCCGGACCCGCCACCAGCCGCCCGGTATGCGGTCGGCGCGTTCGAGGTTCTCCTCGCCGTACATGTTGGTGTTCGCCTCGTGGTCCCGTTCCACCGGGTGGTCCCGCAGGTAGGCGTCGTGGACCTCGGCGTAGGCGACGGCGGTGACGATCTCCACGGCAGTGCTCCTCAGACGGTTCCGGTGTACTCGGTGAAGTGCCGTTCCGCGAACAGCTCGGGCCACTGGCCGTCGGCCAGGTCCAGTTCACGGGCGCGGGCGAGCATCTGCCGCCAGTACGGCTTCACCGGGCGCCAGCGGGCGCCCACCTGGCAGTAGGAGGCGTCGATGAAGTACCGCGCCCGGCCCGGCCCGTCGGGCGCCGGTCTGCGGGTGTGGAACAGCGCCGAGTTGAGCAGCACGGTCGAGCCGGGCGGCAGCCGGTCGAGGACCACCTCGCCGGGCAGTTCCGCGGTGCCGTGGTGGGCGAGCGCGGACTTGCCGACGGAGCTCAGGTGCGAGCCCGGCAGCACGGCCAGGCTGCCGACCTTCTCGTCCAGCCCGCCGAGGTAGTGCAGCGCGTGGACCATCAGCAGCGACGGGTCGGAGCGGTCGTTGGGCTCGCAGTCGTGGTGCCAGGCCTTGCCCGGTATCCCCGGGGACTGGCGGTCGCTGTGCAGGTGGTGGAAGACGAAGGACGGGCCGAGCAGCCGGGTCAGCGTGCGCATCAGCGGCGGGTGGGTGAGGAGGTCGCCGTGGGCGGGCAACTCCAGCTCCAGCAGCGGGGGCGGGCCGTTCCGGCCGGGGTCCGCGCAGGCCGCGATGGACCGGGCCCGCAGGCCCTCGTCCACCCACCGGTCCACCTCGGGGACGAGCCGTTCGCGCAGCGCCTCCGGCAGCAGGCCGGGCAGGACCAGGTAGCCGGACTCCAGGAACTGCCGGCGGTTCTCGGTGTCGAGGGCGTCACGCCCTCCGAAGGACAACGTCACCGAACCGATCCCCCTCCTTCCGTCGGGCGGGACGAACAACGGGACGAGCAACGGGACGAACGACGAGACGTGCAACGGGACATGGCACGGGCAAGGGGGCACACGGGATCATCCAGACCTCGGGTGGCGGCGGCGCGCCCGTCACGGTCGCCGCGGACGCCACGACTGAACCGCGACCACCACGAAGAGGCACGCGGCGATCACGCAAGGTAGTCCGTCCCAGGAGTATGAACCGGTCTTCGCGTCCACGACAAGACCAACGCCAACCCGTGGACACCTTCCCGCCACCGTGCCGTTCAGCTCCGGCCACCAGTCGATTCCTTTCCCACGGAGAACTCCGGGCCCCTCCCGCCCCGGTGATTCGCCGCCGGAACAGCGGATGCGGCAGAGTGTGGACATGAGCGCGGACATCCGGAGTCACGAATCGGCCGGTCGGACGGCCCCGTCCGCCCGGCGGCGCCCGGTCCAACAGCGCAGCCAGGAACGGTACGGCCGCATCCTGGACGCCTGCGCCTGCCTGCTGGACGAGGCCGGGGCGACCGCGCTCACCACCAAGGAGGTCGCCCAGCGCGCCCAGGTGCCGATCGGCACCCTCTACCAGTTCTTCGCCGGCAAGGAGGACCTGCTGGCCGCGCTCGCCGGCCGCAACCTCGACCGGTACCTCCAGCGCCTCGACGCCCGGCTGACCGCCGCCGCACCGGTCGACCCGGCCGCCTTCACCGACCTCGCGGTCGAGGAGTTCGTGGCGATGAAGCGCACGGTGCCCGGCTTCGGCCAGGTCGACTTCGGCCTGGCCGGCCCGGTCGTGCCCGCCGGGGTCCGGGACGACCGCCATCTGCTGGACGCCGGTGTCGACAACAACACCGCCGTCGCCCTGCGCCTGCAGGCCCTCGGCGGCGAGGTCTTCCGGGCCGCCGACCCGGCGGCCGTCACGCTCACCCTGCGGGTCGCCCTGGAGGCCGCCGACGCGGTGCTCAAACTGGCCTTCCGCGGGGACCCGAACGGCGATCCGACGCTGATCGCCGAGTGCAAGCGCCTGGTCCGCGGCTACCTGGCGTACCAGCCGCCCGCCGGCTGACGGCCAGGGCCGCGGATCCCCGGCCTTCCCCGCGTCCCGTCCGTCCGGTCCCCCGCGACGTCCCCGGGGTCCCCGGGGTCCCCGGGGTCCGCCCGCGTCCCGTCCGCCCGAGCCGTTGCGAGCCCGCCGCCCCCGCAGCACAGTGGATAGCGGAACGGCCGCGGAGGCGGCCACCACGACCGGAGGAGCAGACCATGCACGCAGCGGTAGGTGACCAGCTCCACATCCACAGCAGGTCGGTGGGCATGGTGGACCAGAAGGGCGAGATCATCGAGGTGCGCGGCGCCGACGGCCAGCCGCCGTACGTGGTCCGCTTCGAGGACGGCCACGAGGGGCTGATCTACCCCGGCCCCGACTGCAACATCGAACAGCGTCAGGCCGGGCGCTGACCGACGCCTCCGCCGCCCCGCGCCCCCGCGCGCGGCGGTGAGGCGCGGTGTCCGCTCCCACCACCCCCCTGCCCGGGGCACTCGCCGGGCTCGCGCCACTGCTGGACCACTACGGGTACCTGGCGGTGGCGCTGCTCGTGCTGCTGGACAACTGCGCGGTCCCCGTCCCCGGGCAGACCGTCCTGGTGCTCGCCTCGGTGTACGCCGGCACCGGGCACCTCTCCTTCCCCGCCCTACTGCTGATCGCGGTCTGCGCCGCCACGCTCGGCAACAGCCTCGGCTACCTGGTCGGCCGCACCGGCGGACGCGCCTTCGTCCACCGCTGGGGCCGCTACGTGCTGCTCACCCCCGCCCGGATGGAACGCGCGGACGGCTTCTTCGAACGGCACGGCGGCAAGGTCGTCGCGGTCGCCCGCTTCGTGGACGTGCTGCGCCAGACCAACGGCGTCATCGCCGGGACGACCGGCATGCCCTGGCGCAGGTTCCTGCCGTTCAACGTGCTCGGCGCGGTGCTGTGGACCGGCGTCTGGGGCACCTTCGGCTACCTGGCCGGCGCCAACATCGGCGGCGTGTACCGGACCGCGATCCGCTACCAGGTCTGGTTCGCGATCGGCCTCGGCGTGCTGGTCGCGGCCTTCCTGCTCCGGCAGGTGCTGCGCTACCGGCGCCGGCGCCGCGAGGACACCGGCACCGGGCCCGCCCCGGACGACGGGTCCAGCTCGGACGGACCCTAGCCCTAGCGCAGCGGGAACACCTCGAACGGCACCGCGAAGCGCGTCCCCAGCCGGGTGCCCGCACCCCGGCCGAAGCCCTCCAGGAACTCCCGGGCGTCCGCCATCGCCCCGCCGAGCCCGGCCAGGTACGCCTTGTGCTCCTCCAACGAGGCGACGCCCAGGTCGAAGGTCTCGGTGGTGTCCACCGCGTGCGCGGCCTCCGGCGAGGACGCCGCCCAGATCTGCCGGACGCCGTTCCACGGCTCGTGGCCCTCCGCCGTCAGCTCCCGGAACACCCACCGGTTGCCGGCGTCCCGGACCCCGTCGAGGGTGGCCCGGCCGACCGCGATGTGGTCCGCCTGGTTGAGGAACACCCCGCCGTAGGTCTCCCGGAAGTTGCTGGTGATCACGATGTCCGGACGGTGCCGGCGCACCACCCGGGCGATGTCCCGGCGCAGCGGCAGCCCGTACTCCACCACCCCGTCCGGGTAGCCGAGGAACTCGACGGTCTCCACCCCGACGACCCGCGCGGAGGCGATCTGCTCCGCCTCGCGCAGCGGCCCGCACTCGGCCGGGTCCAGCGAGTCGATGCCCGCCTCGCCGCTGGTGACCATCACGTAGACGACCTTCTTGCCCTGCGAGGTCCAGCGCGCCACGGCCGCGGCGCCGCCGTACTCCATGTCGTCGGGGTGCGCGACGATCGCCACCGCCGTCTGCCAGTCCTCGTCCACGTGCTCGAAGGGCGCGGGGGCCTGCTCGCTCATGCTGCTCTTCCCTCTCGGTGCGGCTCACGGTCGTACGGTCGTACGGTCCTACCGCCGGTGACTCTAGAAGACGCGCGCCCCACGCACCGTCAGACACCCTCCGGTCCGGCACTCTTGCCCCTGACGCAAGGGTCAGGGGTTAGCGTCCGGGCGTCCCGCGGCGGCACCGGCCGCCGCACCACCGCCCTTCCGCCAGGAGCGCCGCCATGGCCCTGCCCACCACCGCCCGTGTCGTCCGGCTGACCGCCGAGCCGGACGGGCTGCCCGCCCCCGAGGACTTCACCGTCACGGACGAGCCGCTGCCCGCACCCGGCCCCGGGGAGGTGCTCGTCCGCAACCGGGCCTTCCTGGTCTTCCCCGGCCTGCGCACCCTGATCGGCGGCGGAGGCGCCGACCTGCCCCTGCCGAACATCGCCCCCGGGGACGCGCTGTTCGGGCCCGCCCTCGGCGAGGTGCTGGCCGCGCCCGGGGACGGGCCGCTGCGCCCGGGCGACCTGGTGACCCACCCGCACGGCTGGCGGGACCACGCGCTCGCGGACGCCGCGCGGTTCACCCCCGTCGACCCGGACTTCCCGGACCCGCTCGCCCTGCTCTCCAGCTCGGCCGGCTACGGCGGGCTCACCCGCAGCGCCGGGGTGCGCCCGGGCGACGTCGTCCTGGTGACCGGCGCGGCGGGCGCGGTCGGCACCGTGGCCGGGCAGATCGCCCGGCTCCTCGGCGCCGCCCGGGTGATCGGCACCACCCGCTCGCCCGCCAAGGCCGAGCGGCTGACGGTCGAACTCGGCTACGACGCCGTCCTGGTCCCCGGGGAGCGGCCGTTCGCCGAGCAGCTGGCCGAGGCCGCCCCGGGCGGGGTCGACGCCGTGCTGGACCTGGTCGGCGGCGAGCAGCTGACCGCCGCCGTCGACGCGGCCCGCCGCGGCGCCCGGTTCGCCCTGGTCGGCGCGCTGGACGGCCAGCTCGCACCGGGCCGGCGGGGCGGCGACGCACCGGCCGTGATCGACGGCTTCCGGGTCGTCACCCTCGGCCTGACCCTGCGCGGCTTCAGCGGGCTCGACCACCCGGACCTGGACGCCGAATGGCGCGAGCGGCTCGCCGGCTGGCTCCGTGCCGGGCGGCTCACCGTCCCGCGGACGACGGTCGCGGGCATCGATCGGGCCCCCGAGGCGTTGACCCGACTGTTCACCGGGGACGTCTTCGGGACGACCGTCGTGGAGCTCTGACGACGAAGGGGCGGGCATGCGGATCGGCGACGCGGCGGCAGCGGCGGGCACCACACCCAGAGCACTGCGCTTCTACGAGCAGCGCGGCCTGCTCCACCCACCCGCCCGCACCGCCTCCGGCCAGCGCGAGTACGGCCCCGCCGAGGTCGCCCGGGTCCGGGTGATCCGCCGGCTCCTCGCCCTGGGCCTGACGGTGGACGACCTGGCCAGCCGCGCCCACCGCCTCGACCTCCTCGCCGAGGACCGCCCGTGGCGCTGCTCCGCCACCCCCGGGCTCGACACCTTCGCCCCCGTCGTCTCCGCCCGCCTCGCCACCCTCGACGCCGAGATCGCCCGCCTCACCGAGCTCCGCGGCAGACTCGCCCACCACGTCGCGACGGGCGGCGCGGACCTCCCGGCCGAGGCCTGAGGACTCACCGGGCGGCCGCCGTTGCCGCACTCCGCGAATAAGCTCGCCCGGCACGTCGCAACGAGCGGCGCGGACACCCCGGCCCACGCCTGCGGACCCACCGGACGGGCCGCCGCCCTCGCCCTCACCCGCGCAAAGAGCTCGCCCGGCACGTCGCGACGGGGGAGGCGCGAGGTGCCGGGCGAGGGCTTAGGGGGGAGGTGGATCAGGCGGCGTCGGGGGTGAGCAGGGGGTCCTCCGCGGGGGCTTCCCGGCGGGCGGGCCAGGTGATGCGGGTGGCGCAGAGGGAGACGAGGGCGGCGGAGGCGGCGACCGCGGCCATCCCCCAGAGGAGGCTGCTGGCGCCGGCGATGAAGCCGATCACGGCGGGGCCGGCGAGCAGGCCGGTGGTGCCCATCGCGGCGACCAGGGAGAGGGCGTCGGGGCCCTGACGGGCGGCGGCGACGTAGACGCAGGGGGTGACGGCGGCGACGCCGAGGCCGACGCAGGCGAAGCCGAGCAGGGTGGGGACCACGCCGCCGGCCGTCAGGGCGAGGGCGAGACCGAGACCGGCCAGCAGGCTGCCGGTGCGGACGAGGCGGCCGTCGCCGAAGCGGGTGCGCCAGCCGTCGGCGAAGATCCGGGCGCAGACCATCATCACCGAGACGACGGCGATGCCCATCGGGGCGAGGCCGGCGCCCGCGTGCACGACGTCCTTGAGGTAGAGCGCCGACCAGTCGTTCATGGCGCCCTCGGTGACGGTGCCGAAGACCATGGCCAGGCCCATCCAGAGCGTGGCGACGGTCGGCAGGGCGAAGCCGCGGCGGCCCTTCTTCGCCGCCTCGGCCCCGTTCACCGCTTCCTCCTCCGCCTCCTCCGCGGCGGGCTCCGGCGGCCCGTCCGCGAGCAGCCCCGGCCGGGCGGCGGCGACCAGCGCGGCGAGCAGGACGGCGGCGGTCCCGAAGTGCACGGCGAGGGTGCCGGTGAAGGCGTTGACGCCGGAGGCCAGCAGCGCGGCGAGCAGGGAGCCGGCGCTGAAGGTGGCGTGCAGCCTGGACATGGTGGTCCGCTCGAAGCGGGCTTCGAGCGCGGCGCCCTGCGCGTTCATCGCGACGTTCAGGCAGCCGACCGCGACACCGTCGAGGAACAGCACCAGCAGCGTGACCGGGTAGTTCGGCACCACGGACAGCGCGAGCAGGATCACGCCGAGGGCCAGCGCGGACAGCACGGACAGCAGGCGGGAGCCGAACCGCCGCATCAGTACCGCCACCAGCGGGAAGGACACCGCCGCGCCGATGCCGCAGGTCATCAGCAGCAGGCCGATCTGGGCCTCGCCCAGGTCGAGCCGGGCCTTGAGCGCCGGCACCCGGGAGACCCAGGTGGCGTACTGGAATCCGAGGACGAAGAACAGTGCGCCGATGGCGAGTTGGGAGCGGCGGAAGTCGTCGCGTACGGGGGACATGCGGATCAGCCCACTTCGGCTCTGGGCCGGGGCCCGGGGGTCGGTTCGGTGGAGTGCGGCAGCGGCCGGGCCGGGACGGGGTCCAGCGGCATCGCCATGTAGACCGCGCGGGAGCCGTAGCTCGCGGGCAGTTCGATCTCGGGCCGGGCGCGGTAGCCCAGCGGGGTCCACAGCACGTGCGAGCCGCGCACGGCGACCAGGGAGATGCTGAGGTAGCCGGCCGTCCGGGCGGTCTCCTCCAGGTGGCGCAGCATCCGGTGGGAGAGGCCGCGGCCGCGCAGGTCCTCGGCGATGACCAGGTCGTGGGCGTGCATGTTGGTCGGGGGCGCGGCCACGCCGTCCCCGGCACCGCTCTGACTGTCCTCGCTGTGGCTCAGGTCCGGGCAGCGGAACGGCGGGTACGGCAGGGCGAGCAGGTAGCCGCCGAGGCGCCCGGCGTGGTCGAGCACGAAGCAGGTGGCGGGCGAGGCGCGGTGCCGGGACCGCAGCGCCTCGCGCCCTTCGGACAGGCCGCTGGCGGCGTAGGCGCGCTCCTCCAGCGCGACCACCTCGTCCCAGTCGTCCTCCCGGAGCAGCCGGATCCGGGTGTCGGTCATGCGGTGCCTCCTTCGGGGCCGGGGCCGCCGCGCCCGCCGCTCCCGCCGATGCAGGTGTACGGCAGCGGCTCGAAGCCGTTGAACCCGCGGGTCGCGTAGGCGGCGGCGTACGCTCCGCAGGAGTGGACCCAGACCGGGTCGCCGGAGCCGACCGCCAGCGGGACGCGGACCAGGCCGCCCTCCTGGGCGTAGGCGTCGTCGCTGTCGCAGGTCGGGCCGGCCACGACGGCGTTGACGAACTGGCCGCCGGGGTGGGTGGGGAACTCCAGCCGGTACTGCAACTGGTCCATCTCGTACAGGCCGTTGAACTTGCCGCAGCTGAGGTAGAGCCAGTCCTCCGGGGTGCCGTCGAGGCGGCGGCGGGAGGTGAGCCGGGCGACGTGCGCGCGGATCGCGCCGTGGTCGGCGACCAGGTGGCGTCCGGGTTCCACCAGGAACTCCAGCGGGCCGGCGTTGACCTCGCGCAGCCGGTCCATGCCCTCGCGGATCACCGCGAACATCTTGTCCAGCGGCGGGTCGAGGGGCCGGCCGCGCCGGTCGAGGACGCCGAGGGCGGGCAGTCCGCCGCCGAGGTTGATCCGTTCGGGGGTGATGCCGCGCCAGTTGAGCGCTTCCAGGACGGCGGCCAGCGAGTCCACGGCGGCGCCCCAGGCCTCGGCGGTCATCTGCTGCGAGCCGACGTGCACCGACAGGCCGGAGGGGACGAGCCCGGCGGTGCGGGCCTCGCCGAGCACCCGCAGGGCGTCCTCGGGCGAGCAGCCGAACTTGTGGCTCAGGCCCCACAGGGCGCCCTCACCGGTGGTCGCGATCCGGCAGAACACCCGTGAGCCGGGGGCGTGTTCGGCGATCGCGGCGACGTCCTCCAGGCTGTCGGTGGCGAAGTCGCGCACGCCCATCCGGTAGGCCTCGGCGATGTTGCGGTCGGACTTGACGGTGTTGCCGTAGTGGACCAGCTCGGGGGCGACGCCGGTGCGCAGCGCCTGGGCGATCTCCTGCGGGCTGGCCGCGTCGAAGCCGGCGCCGAGTGCGGCGAGGTGGTCCAGGACCTCGTCCACCGGGCAGGCCTTCATGGCGAACCGGACGGCGACGCCGGGCAGTTCGTGGACCAGGTCGGTGTACTGGCGGCCGATGCCGTCGAGGTCGTAGACGATCCGGTCGTCGGTGGCGGCGGCGAGCGCGGCGCGCAGCGCGGCGCGGTCGTGCTGGTCGGGTCGGGGTGCGCCGGTGTGGACGGCCGTCTCGGTCGGGGCGCGGTGGTGGGGCGCCTGGCTGGGCGCCTGGTGTGCGGTCTGGCGTGTCACGTGGGGTTACCGGTCTTCCGGCTAGCGCGGATCGACGCGGACCGGGCCGGCGGCAGCCGGTCGGCGGGGGTGGTCCTGCTCGCCCGCACCAGCGGGCCCCAGGCGTCGATCAGCAGGGCGAAGTCCTCGATGTCCGACTGCGCCCGGTCGAGCAGTCGGGCCCTCCGGGGCGCCAGGTGGTCGGCGAACTCGGCGTACTTTCCGCCCAGGCGCCGGTAGCAGCGGTCGAGTTCGGCGAGTCGCCGGTGGTTCTCCGCGCGGTCCGTCGCGGCGCTGCGGCGGGCGGAGTCGGCGATCGGCTCGGGTCGTACGTGGTGGTGCTCGTCCAGCAGGCTGTCGCCGGCGGCCTCCAGGTCGGCGTAGACCGGGTGGAGGTAGAGCATGGAGAGCAGGAACTTGGCGTAGCGCAGCTGGTAGGCGGTGAAGCCGGGGCCGGTGCGCCGTTCCGGGGTGTAGTAGTTGACGATGTGCCGGTTGTGGGTGACGCCGGGCAGGCCGGCGTCGTGGACGAGGTGGTGGAGGAAGTAGTCGCTGCCGATGGTGTCGGTGGCGGGTGGCAGCGGGACGCGTTCGTACACCTCGTGGTCGAGACCGATGTTGCACATGTCGATGTGCCAGATGTCGGGCCGGCCGAGGACGGCGCGGTCGGCGGTGAACGGCTCGGTGCCGCCGCCGATGAAGGACTCGGCGACGAGTTCGCGCTTCTCCTGCTCGCTCGCGCCGGTGGGGGCCCAGAGCGCGACCACGTCGTGGTAGACCTCGGGGTCGCGTTCGAGGATCTCGCCGAGGTCGACGGAGAGTTCGCCGACGAAGGAGGCGCCGGCCAGGGCGACCGGCCGGTCCGCGTGCGCCGGGTCGAGGGTGTTCTCGGTGACGGCGGCGGCCGCGTCGGCGGCCTTCAGTCCGAGGGTGGCGAGTTCGTGCTCGATGGGGAACACCGGTGCGCCGTGGTGCCATTGGTAGCGGCTATCGGAGTCTCGGCGGTGCACCGAGGTGCAGCCGAGTGCGGCGGCGAGCAGGAACGCCCGGTTGGTGCAGGCGCCGTAGGAGACGGTGTCGGGCAGCATCAGGTCGAGCAGCCGCTCGGGGCCGGGGAGGCCGGAGCGGTCGATCACCTCGCGCAGGAAGGCGCGTTGGGCGGACTCGTCCAGGTGGTGGACGACCAGACCGTCGACGGCGGGCAGGGCGGCGGCGGCCGCGGCGTGCCGGGCGCGGCTCGCGGGGTCGGCGGAGTCCAGCACCAGCAGGTGCACCCGGACGCCGAACCGCCGTACGGCGTGGGCGGCTTCGGCGCCGACCGCGGTGACGGTGTCGGCGCACTCGCGGTTGGTGGGCAGGGTCAGGCAGATGTCACGCATGCCCGCTCCCCCGTCGCGTCCCGCGGTTCGAGGCTTCTGCCGGTCCAGGACCGCAGGCCGAGCAGCTTCTCTCCCAGTTCGGTGAGTTCGGCCGTCCCGTAGCGCTGCGCCTCGGGCCGGTCGGCGTCGCCGACCAGGGTGCGGTTCCAGTCCGGGGTGGCGAGCGTGCGCCAGGATTCCACCCGGGACCGGCGAAGCCCCTCGGCTTCCTCCAGGGCGGGCATCATCGACAGGTACTGCACCGCGCGGACGCCGTGCTCGGAGGTGTTGGGTGCGACGCCGTGGGCGAGCAGGCCGTTCCAGATCAGCAGGTCGCCGGCCTTCAACTCGGGCCGGACGACGGGGAACTCGTCCCGGTCGACGTCGGGGCGGATCGGGTCGCGGTCGGCCGGCTGGGCGGCCTGCCACTGGTTGAAGCGGCGGAACAGCTCGGGGTCGCACTGGAAGCCGCCGTGGTCGGGGGCGGTGTCGTTGAGCGCGATGAGGCCCTGGACGCGTTGCGGCAGCATGCCCCGGGTGGTGTCGACGTCCCAGTGCAGTTCGATGTCGAAGCCGCGGTCGGTGGGTTCGATCAGCGCGCGGTCGCGGTTGCGGACGTTGGGCGGGTTGAGGTTGAGCCGGTCGAGGGTGACCCAGAGCTCCTCGCAGTCCCAAACGTCCACGAAGGCGTCGTAGACGCGCTGCGACTGGCGGCTGTCCCACAGGAGTTGGTGGTGGTAGGCCTCGACGAAGCCGTAGATGTGCAGGTGCCGGTCGAGTTCGTCGCGGTACTCGCGCTCGCGGTACCAGTCCTCGGGGCGGTCGGGCGACAGGCCTTGGAAGTCCCAGGTGAAGTCGAGCAGGCGCCGGGCGGCCTCGGCCGGGATCGCCTGCTCGACCACGACGTAGCCGTAGGTCTGCCAGAACGCGTGGTCCTCCTCGGAGAGCACGCGCAGCGGGTGCTTCTTGCGGATCTCGCGCAGCGCGGTGCGGGCCAGGTAGCTCTCGGTGTCCGCGCTGAAGTAGGGGCGCTCCGAGGCGGCTCGGAACAGATGCTCCTCGGCCTGTCCGTCTGGGCTCGGCATGGGCAGTCACTCCACGGTTCGTAGTCGACGCAGCGCTTGATTCAGCGGTCGGTGCGGACGCGGCGGGCAGTTCGACCGGCCTCCGGCCGGGTCGGGAATTCTTCCCGCGGACCGTCGGCGGTCCGCACACGCTCCTTCTCGGCTCGCCCCCCGACCGCGCCTCGGCGCCACGTCGGAGGGTCAACTCGCCTGCGCGACAAGGCCTCTCACCTCGCCTCAGGCTTCGCCGAACCACGCTCCCCACACACTGGACTAGACCAACTAATGGTGTCAACCCTTTCCCGGCGGTTACCGATTGGGAAATCCGCGCAGCTCATGACGGCTCTCCCGGTGCGCTTTATGTTTCGCGGGCGGACATAAGACGGGGTATGTTTCCGAAATTGACATAACCGCGACGGATGAAGCTGACAGACGAACCGGTGGTTGAACCTCACCGGCCCCGGGATCCGTTTCCCCGGAGGTGTTGCGCCCAGGCCGCGCACGGGCTCCGGCGTAGGTTGGGCCCATGGCACGACCCACCGGAGCCGCCCGGCTCGCCCCGCCCACCTGGCTGACCGAGAGCCTGCGGCCCCGGTCCGCGCCGATCCCGTGGGCGGCGGTCGCCCGTGCCTCGGTCGCGCTCGCCGCCCCGCTCGCCGTCGGCACCGCCGCCGGGCGGCCCGGCTACGGCGCGCTGGTGTCGATGGGCGCCCTGTCCGGGGTGATCGGGGACACCGCCGACGCCTACCGCATGCGGGTGTTCAACATCGCCGTGCCGCAGCTGTTCGGCGCCCTCGGGGTGCTGCTCGGCACCCTGGTGTACGGCTCGGGCTGGACGGCCGTCGTGGCGCTGACCCTCGTCGCGCTGGTCTCCGGGATGATCTCCTCGATCGGCGCGGTCGCCTCCGTCTCCGGACTGCTCCTGCTGCTCAACGCGGTGGTCGGGGCCGGACTGCCGCTACCCTCCCCCTGGTGGCTGCCGCCCGGACTGCTGCTGCTCGGCGGCCTGGTGGTGCTCGTGCTGACCCTGCTCGCGTGGCCGCTGCGGCAGGGCGTCCCCGAACGCACGGTGGTCGCGGGCACCTACCGGGCGGTCGCGGACCTGCTGGAGGCCACCGGCACCCCCGGGTACGACGAGCGGCGCCGCGAACTCACCCAGTCGCTCAACCACTCCTACGACCTGCTGCTCGCCCGCCGCACCCGCCGGCACGGCCGTTCCCCCGCCCTCGCCCGGCTGCTCGCCCAGCTCAACGCGGTGATCCCGGTGGTCGAGGGGGCTTCGGCGGCGCAGCTGCTCCCGCCCGAGCTCGGCCCGCTGTCGCCCGCCTACCCGGCCGCCGTCCGCGCGCTCGCCGCCGCCGTCGAGCGGGGCCGCAGCGGGCCCGTGCCGCGGCTCGCCCTGCCGGGGCCGGTCGGCCCGTCCACCCGCGCGCTGGAGGAGGCGATCGGGCACGCCGCCGTGGTGGTGCACGAGGCCGCCCCCGACCCGTACGCCGCCGACGACCGGCTCGGCCGGCCCGCCGGACTGGAGGTCCGGGCCCGCCGGGCGGCGCGGGCGCTGCTGCTGTCCGGCGCGTCCTGGCGGTACGGGCTGCGGCTGGCGCTGTGCATCGGCCTGGCGCAGGTGCTGGTCTCGGTGCTCGCCGTACCGCGCTCGTACTGGGTGACGCTGACCGTCGTCTTCGTGATGAAGCCGGACTTCGGCTCGGTGTTCTCCCGGGCGGTGCTGCGCGCGCTCGGCACGGCCGTCGGCCTGCTGATCGCCGTCCCGGTGCTCGCCGCCGTGCCGCGCGGCTGGTGGGACGTGCCGGTGATGGCAGTGCTGGCGATGCTGATCCCGGCGATGTCGGCCAAGGGCTTCGCCTTCCAGACCGCGGCGATCACCCCGGTGATCCTGCTGCTCTCCGACCTGCTCAACCACCAGGGCTTCCAGCTGGTGCTGCCGCGGCTCTACGACTCGCTGATCGGCTGCGCCATCTCCCTGCTGGGCGGCTACCTGCTCTGGCCGGAGTCCTGGCACGCCCGGATCGGCGACCGCCTCGCCGAGGCCGTCCGGGACACCGCCTCCTACGTGTCGCTGGCGTTCACCACCGGCCCGGGGCAGGACGAGCCGGCCCGGGCGCGGTACCGGCGGCGGCTCTACCGGGACCTGTCGGCCGTCCGCAGCGAGTTCCAGCGGGCGCTCACCGAACCGCCGCCGCTCGGTACCAGGGCGGAGGCCTGGTGGCCGGTGGTGATCGCGGTGGAGCGGATCGTGGACACCACCACCGCCACCCGGGTGCGGATCGAGCACGGCGCGCCCGTCCCGACGACGGCCGAGGTCGGCTTCGTCACCAGGGAGTTGGCCGACCTCGCGGAGGCGCTGCGCACCGGGCGGCCGCTGTCGGAGGCCGAGGTGGAGGCGCACCGGGACGTCCTGGCTCCGGACTGCGCGCTGGCCCGGCTGCACCACGAGGTGCACGCGGCCCGCTCGGTGGCGGCGGCGCCGGCGCCGTGATCCGTGATCCGTGATCCGTCCGGCCCCTGTCAGCCCTCGATCGCCCGGCGCTCCTCGATCGCCCGGCAGTCCTCGATCCGGCGCCAGGGGCGTTCCGCCTCCAGCGCGAAGGCCAGCTCCAGCAGCACCCGCTCCTGCCCGTGCGCCGCCGACAGGTGCACCCCGACCGGCAGGCCGCCGGGAGCGGCGCCCGCCGGCAGCGCGATGCCCGGGCCGCCGGTCACGTTGTTGACCGGGGTGAAGGCCACGTAGCGCATCAGCCGGTCCATCAGCTCGTCGAAGTCCACGTTGGGGCTGAGGTGACCGATCAGCGGGGCGGTGTGGGCGAGCACCGGGGAGAGGATGACGTCGTGCTGGCGGAAGATCCGCCGGTATACGCCCTCGGCCCGGCGAAGCCGCCGCAGCACGCCCGGGGTCTGCGGGAACTCGGCCTGGAACCGGCGGCGCAGCCCGGTGGTCAGGCCGTCGAGCCTCCCGGCCCGGAAGCTCGGGTCGATCAGCAGCCGGCCGGTGAAGGCGATCGCCCAGGCGATGTAGCCCCAGTAGGTGACGAAGTCGCGGGAGAACTCCTCGCCGAAGGGCAGGGCGGTGGGCTCGACGAAGTGGCCCATCGCCTCCAGCCGGGCGGCGGTCTCCTCGACCACCCGGCGGGTCGCCTGGTCGGTGTCGGCGATCGGCGAGTCCACCACCAGGCCGATCCGCAGCCGCTGGTCGCCCGGTCCCTCGACCAGGCCGAGCGGGGGCAGCTTGGGGTTGCGGCGGTGCCGTTCGGCGGCGGCGAAGAAGGCGGCGGTGTCGCGCACGGAGCGGGTCAGCACGCCGTCGGTGACCAGGTCGATCGGCAGTTTGGCGCCCTGCGCGTTGGTGACCAGCCGGCCCCGGGTGGGCTTGAGTCCGACGAGGCCGCAACAGGACGCCGGGATGCGGATCGAGCCGCCGCCGTCGTTGGCGTGCGCGATCGGCACCACGCCGGAGGCGACCAGGGCGGCCGCGCCGCCGGAGGAGGCGCCGGCCGAGTGCGAGGGCTTCCACGGGTTGCGCACCGGCTGGGCGGTGGCGAACTCGGTGGAGGCGTTGAGGCCGAACTCGGGCAGCCGGGTCTTGCCGAGGACGGCCAGGCCGGTGGAGAGGAACTGGTCGGTGAAGCGCGCGTTGCGGCGGGCCGGCTGGGCCCGGAAGGCCTCGCTGCCCATCGCGGTCGGCAGGCCGCGCAGGTCGACGTTGTCCTTGAGGTAGGTCGGTACGCCCCACAGCGCCCCGCCGATGCCCTCCCGGCTGATCTGCGGCTTGTCGTACGAGGCGTGGGCGACCGGCAGCAGTCTGCCGTCGACCCGCGCGGCTCGGGCGGCGGCCGCGCCGACCAGCTCCCGGGGGTTGACCGCGCCGGCCCGTACCAGGGCGGCCAGTGCCACCGCGTCGTACGGGCCGAGGGCGTCGTCGGTGAACGCGTGAACCCGCTCGTCGGTCATCCGAAATCCCCACTCCCTGCCGGAACTCCGCCGTCCGGCCGTCGCACCGGCGTCTCGCCGGGGGGTACTCCTGCCCAGAGCTACTGACAGGTAGTCGCACAGGACTTCGATTCTATGTAACCATCGCCGCCCTGGATCCCGGTCGCCCCATCAGCAGGTAAACGATCCGTCAAATCTTCGAGGGCGCACGGACGTTCGGCATGCGCCCCCGTGTTCACCCCACCCGCCCGTCCACGATCGTTTCACGCACGGCGGCCGGGAAAGATCACGAGCACGAACCGTTCCGGTCCTTCCCACCCGACCGAAGGTGACGCCCGTGCCGACCCACTTCTTCCCGCCCAGCCGGTTCACCGCCGCCACCGCCCCCGGCGGCCTCCCCCTGCTCGGCCACGTCCCCGCCTTCATCCGCCGCCCGTTCGACTTCGTCGCCGGCCTGCCCGCCCACGGCGACCTCGTCCGGCTGCGGCTCGGCCCGCTCGACGCGTACGTCGCCTGCCACCCCGAACTCGTCCGCCGGCTGCTCACCGAGGACCGGACGTACGACAAGGGCGGGATCGTCCTCGACAAGGCCCGCGAGGTCTTCGGCGACGGCCTCGCCACCTGCCCCGCCGCCGCCCACCGACGCCAGCGCCGGATGCTGCAGCCCGCGTTCCACCGCGACCGGCTGCCCGGCTACGCCGCGATGATGGCCGAGGAGATCGCCGGCACCACCGCGCCCTGGCACGACGGCGACACGATCGACGTGCCCGCCGCGATGTACCGCCTCACCACCGCCGTCACCGCCCGCTGCCTGTTCGCCGCGCACGAACGGGCCGGCTCGCTGCCGGTGCACGCGAGCATGGACGTCATCACCCGCGGCGTCGGCCGGCGCGTCATGATGCCGCTGCCCGGCGCCGACCGGATCCCCACCCCCGGCAACCGCCGCTTCCGGCGCGCCCAGCAGGACCTCAAGGAGATCACCACCCGGCTGATCGCCGACTACCGCGCCGCCGGCACCGACCACCGGGACCTGCTCTCCGTCCTGCTCAGCGCCGAGGACGAGGACGGGCAGGGCCTCACCGACGCCGAGATCCACGACCAGGTGGTCACCTTCCTGCTGGCCGGCATGGAGACCACCGCCGCCACCCTCTCCTGGGCCTGGACCCTGCTGGCCGCCAACCCGGCCGTCCGCGACCGGCTGCACGCCGAACTCGACACTGTCCTCGACGGCCGCCCCGCCCGCCACCAGGACCTGCCCGCCCTCCCGCTCACCGCCCGGATCGTCAGCGAGACCCTGCGGCTCTACCCGCCGGTCTGGATCCTCAGCCGCACCGTCACCGCCGACACCCGGCTCGGCGGCCACCACCTCCCGGCGGGCGCCACCATCCTCTTCAGCCCGTACCTGCTGCACCGCCGGGCCGACGTCTTCCCCTGCCCCGACCGCTTCGACCCCGACCGCTGGCTCACCACCGCCCGCCCCGCCCCCGGCACCTACGCCCCGTTCGGCCTCGGCGCCCGCCGCTGCATCGGCGACACCTTCGGCACCACCGAAGCCGTCCTCGCCATCGCCACCATCGCCGCCCGCTGGACCATCACCCCCACCCCGGGCCACCGCGTCCGCCCCACCCGCAGCTCCTCGCTGTCCCCCCGCCCCTTCACCGCCACCCTGGCCCGGCGCTAGGGCCCGTCGCCTCCACCCCGGCGCCCGTCGCCGGGCGGCTTTGCGCACCCGCCCGGCCGGGGCGGTACTGTCGCGCCGGGGGCCGGCGGGGTTGCGCCGGTCGGACTGTCGGCTCGACTGGGGCACCATCAGAACCATGAACGCTCGATCACCACAGGGGATCCCGGCCCGGCTGCTCCGCGCCGTCCTGACGTACCCTCGCCGCTCGCCGCTGACGCTCTGCTACGTCGCCCTGCTCGTCCTCGGACACGTCTGGGTCGAGGAGTGGATCTCCCCCGATCGGGCCGATGCCCTCCGGGACTACATCAGCACCAACCTCGACAACCTGCACGACCATCCGGTCACCGCGCTGTTCAGCAGCGCGCTGCTCTTCGACGGCACGCTCACCGACATCGCCTCCACCGGCTTCGGCGGCACCCTGATCACCCTCGGCCTCGGCATCTGCTGCTGCCTCGCCTGGGCCGAGCGCCGCTTCGGCCGACTGCGCGCCGCCGCCGTCCTCCTCGGCGGGCACATCGGCGCCACCCTGATCACCGCCCTCGTCATCCTGGTCGCCCTGCGGCACGGCTGGTACCCGGAGGGCGTGCGGCAGGACCGGGACTACGGCATCAGCTACGGCGCCCAGACCTCCCTCGCCTTCGCCACCCTCGCCCTGCCCCGCTGGGCCCGCCTCCCCTGGGCCGCGTTCGTGGTCGCCTGGCCGCTCTCCGGCGACACCGAATGGCCCGGCCCGCTCCCGGACTTCACCACCGTCGGCCACCTGCTCTCGGCCGCCCTCGGCTTCGCCCTGGCCGGCGCGGCCGCCGTCACGGCCTCACGCCGCCGCCGGGCCGCCGCCCCCGCCACGGCGGACGCCCACCCGTGACCGTCCGGGGCGGGGCCGCGGTACGACCCGGCGGGGCTGCGGTACGGCCCGGCGGGGATCGTCAGGCCCGCCCCCGCTCGGTGAGCAGCCGCTCGATCGTCTCCAGGCGCCGCCGCAGGTCCTCGACGTCGCCCCGGGTGGCGCTCTGCTCGCTCGCCTTGAGGGTGACCAGCAGCTGACCGTCCGGCTCCAGCCGGGCCCTGGCGACGTCGGTCACGCTGTCGCCGTTCTGCACCCGGATCGCGTGCTCCAGCTCGGAGGGCCGCAGCGCCAGCTCGTGCAGCGCGCCGGGCACCAGCTTGCCGTCCCGCACCACCGTGGTGGGCGTGCCCTCCAGGAGCCGCGCGGCCCGCGGGTCCCGGGCGAGCCAGCGGGTGACGACGGAGTTCACCACGATCAGGGTGACCGCCCCGATCGCACCGCCGAACAGGCTGTTGTCGTTGCCGATGATGGCGTTCTGCACCACGTTGGAGAGCAGGAAGACGACCACCATGTCGAAGGTGTTCAGCTGCGCCAGCCCGCGCTTCCCGGCCACCCTGAACAGCACCAGGACCAGCGCGTAGACGGCGACCGTGCGGAGGATCTTCTCCACGATCGGAATCTGGACCACCGCCAGGTCATGCCACACGGCCCCGCTCCTCCCACCACGACTCGACGGAACGGGGCCGACGCTACGCCACCGGCGGCTACCCGCGCCGCTTCGGCTTGCCGCGCCGGGCCGCCGCCGCGCCCCGGCCGCCGGCCGCCGGCTTGGGCTTCTGCCCGCCGGCCCGCGGCGCCTGCTTCGCCCCGCCCGCCTTCGCCCCGCCGGCCTTCTGGCCGCCCGCCTTCTGCTGCTGTTGCGGCTTGCGCGGGCCCGCCGCCGCCTTCTTCGGCTGCGCCTCGGCGGCCGCCGCCCCGGCCCCGCGCCCGCGCGAGCTGTTGACCGTACGGCCGCGGACGATCCCGATGAACTCCTCCACCAGGTCGGTGGTGCCCTCCTGCGGCCAGGACAGCGCCACCTGGGACTGCGGCGCGTCCGGCACCGGCCGGTAGGTGAGGTCCTTGCGGTGGTGCAGCCGGGCGAGCGACTGCGGCACCAGGAGCACGCCGACGTTGGCCGCGACCAGCTCGATCGCGTCCGCCGTGGTGTCCGGCCGGGCGATCGCGGGGCGCCCGGGCAGGGTGTCGGCGGTGAAGCCGAGGGTGTCGTCGAGGGGGTGGAAGACCACCTCCTCGGCGAGGTCGTCCGGCGTGACCTCCTCGGCGGCCGCGAGCCAGTGGTCCTTGGGGAAGACCACGACGGTGGTCTCGGCGTACAGCGGGATCGCGTTCAGCGCGTCCTTGTCGACCGGCAGCCGGACCAGCCCGGCGTCCGCACCGCCCTCGCGCAGGGTGCGCTCGCCGTCACCGACCGGCACCGCGAGGAGGTCGAGCGGGACGTCCGGGAGTCGCTCGCCCCAGACCCGGACCCATTTGCCGGGGGTCACGCCCGGGACGTACACCAGCCGGAAGGAGGGGTTCACCTGCATGTCTGTCACAGGGCAAGGCTACCGACCGTGACCGGAAGAGCCCGCGCGCTCCCTTAC
Source organism: Kitasatospora sp. Ki12 (assembly GCF_054601375.1). NCBI lineage: Bacteria > Bacillati > Actinomycetota > Actinomycetes > Kitasatosporales > Streptomycetaceae > Kitasatospora > Kitasatospora sp. Ki12. The sequence continues at coordinate 923,413 of NZ_BAAIHT010000003.1, forward strand.
CCTTGTCCTCATGACATCGCTCAAGCAGAAGACCAGCCAGACCATGAAGCCGGCCACGGCGGCCAAGAAGCTGGGGATCTACCTCGCTGCGGCGCCGGCCGACTTCCAGGAGGGCGTGGTCTCCCGCGAGGAGCTCAACGCTCTGCAGGCCGAGCCGCCGCAGTGGCTCCAGGACCTGCGCCAGAACGGCCCGCACCCGCGCCCGGTGGTCGCCGCCAAGCTCGGCATCTCCATCTCCGGCCTCGCCCGCGGCGGCGTGACCGAGGCGCTCACCACCGAGCAGATCGACGCGATCAAGGCCGAGAACCCGCTCTGGCTGCAGCACGAGCGCGCCAACCAGGTGGACGCCCGCAAGGAGGCCGTGCGGATCAAGGAGAAGCAGGAGAAGGAGGCCGCGGCCAAGGCCGCCAAGGAGGCGAAGGCCGCCCAGGCCCGCTGACCCCCGCCTGCACGCTCCCGGCGTCCGCCCGCGCTCCGGCGCGGGTCGTCAGACGCCCGCGCGACGACTGTGCCGACTGTGCCGACGTCCGTTCCGACGGGCGTCGGCACAGTCGTGTCCGGGCGCGCCGCCCGGAGGGTGGAACTCCCCTCCCGCCACCGCGTATTGACCATGGCGTCGAGCACTCCGAATAATCGGCGGGATCGGGGACGGGGGCCGAGAGTCCCGTGCCGCTCCGACCGCACCGGACCAGGGGGATCAATGATCGAGCAGCCGCAGCACGCCGGACTCGCCGCACTGGCGGACGAGTACTTCGCCGCCGAGAACACCCACAACCCGTTCGACGCGACCCTCAGCGGCGTCGAGGGCTACGCCCACCTGCTGCCCGATCCCTCGCGCGACGCCGACCGGCACCACCGCGAGGTGCTGCGGGCGCTCGCCGACCGGCTGGCCGCGATCCCGCTGGAGGGACTGAACGGCGAGGACCGCACCACCCACCGGGTCCTCGCCCGGCTGATCGACAACGGCACCGGCCGACTCGCCCACGGGCTGGACGAGTTCAGCGTCTCCGCCACCATCGTCGCCCCGCACAACACGGCGGTCACCTCGCTCACCATGGCCCCGGTCGACCACGAGGGCGCCGACGCCTACCTCGAACGGCTCGCCGGCCTGCCCGGCTACTACGACGCCGTCCTGCGCCGCACCCTGGACGCCGCCGCCGACGGCCGGCACCCGCTGCGCAGCGGGGTCGACGCCGCCGTCACCCAGCTGGACGCCCACCTCGCGGCCGCCCCGGACGAGGACCCGCTGCTGCGCCCGCTGAAGGGCCGCCCGGAGTTCGAGCGCGCCCTGACGATCGTGCGCGACGCCGTCCGCCCGGCGATCGCCCGCTACCGGACCGGGCTGGCCCAGCAGTCGGCCCCCGGCGCCCGGCCCGACGACCGGGCCGGCGTCTGCCACGTGCCGGGCGGCACCGAGGGCTACGCCGACGCCGTCTCCCGCTTCACCCGCCCCGGGCTCACCCCGGAGGAGATCCACCGGACCGGCCTGGACACGGTCGAGGCGCTGCGCGAGGAGTTCGCCGCGCTGGGCGGCAAGGTGCTCGGCATCACCGACCCGGCGGCGGTGCTGACGGCGCTGCGCGAGGACCGTTCGCTGCGCTTCGGCAGCGCGGCCGAGATCATCGCCCTGGTGGACGGCGCCCTGGAACGGGCCCGCCGCGCCTCGGCGGACTGGTTCCGCCCGTACCCGATCGCCGACTGCGTGACCAGGGAGATCGACCCGATCGAGGCGGAGACCGCGCCGCTGGCCTACTACCAGCCGCCGGGCCCGGGCGAGCGGCCCGGCACCCACTGGATCAACACGCTGCGCCCGGAGACCCGGTTCAGCTACGAGTACGAGGCGATCGCCTTCCACGAGAGCATCCCCGGCCACCACCTGCAGATCGCCGTCGCGCAGACCCTGCACCACCTGCCGCTGTTCCGGCAGAAGCCGAGCGGCCAGCTGACCGCGCACGTCGAGGGCTGGGGCCTGTACACCGAGCGGCTCGCCGACGAGATGGGGCTGTACGGCTCGGACCTCTCCCGCTTCGGCATGCTCTCGATGGACGCGCTGCGGGCGGTGCGCCTGGTGGTGGACACCGGGATGCACCACTACGGCTGGTCCCGGCAGCGGGCGATGGACTTCATGCGGGACAACACCGCGACCCCCGAGGCCAACGTCCGCAACGAGATCGACCGCTACCTCGCCTGGCCGGGCCAGGCCACCGCCTACCTGATCGGCCGTCGGGAGCTCGTCCGGCACCGCGAGCGGGCGCAGGCCGCGCTGGGCGCCCGGTTCGACGTCAGGGAGTTCCACCACCAGCTGATCGGGCACGGCAGCCTGCCGCTGGCGGTGCTGGACGAGCTGGTCTCGGACTGGATCGCGGCGCAGTAGCCGCCCCGCGACCGACGGCCCGGGCCACGGCGGGAGCCGGGCCGGGCCGGGCCGCGGGCCCCTCCGCGACCCCGGTGGTGCGGAAACGGTTCCGCGCGCCCGGCAAAGGCTTCACCCGCCCGGACGTGGCGTCACCCTTTCGGCCCTGTCGACACGGTAGTGTCCGCTGGCGCGGTCCCCGGCACCCCGGCGCCCGCGACCCACGCACACCCAGATGGAGGAACCGTGCCGGCTCCCGCCCGCCACGCCCTGGCCGTGGCCGCGGCCGTCCTGCTCGCCGCCGCCGCAGGCTGCTCGTCCGGCGGCGGTCACCCCGCCAAGGGGTCCGCCCACGGCTCCGCCCCGGCGGCGGCCGGTGACGCGGCCCAGCCCGCCCCGGCCGCGATCGTCACCGGCGCCGGTCCGAAGAGCTCCTACGAGGTCCAGCCGCAGCCCGCCGCGGGCAGCTGCCACTACCGCTACACCGCGGACAAGCAGCCGCTGCCCGACCCGAACTGCACTCCCGGCGCGCTCAGTCCCGCGGTCAGCCAGGACAACCTCAAGGACACCATCTGCAAGCAGGGCGGCTACACCTCGACCATCCGCCCGCCGGCGAACCTCACCGGCAAGGAGAAGGCCGAGAACGCCAAGTCCTACGGCTACACCGGCCCGATGGGCGACGCCGAGTACGACCACCTGATCAGCCTCCAGCTCGGCGGCGACCCCAACGACGCGCGCAACCTCTGGATCCAGCCGCCCTCCCCCGGCCACGTCCCGGGCAAGGGCCCGAACAACCCCAAGGACTCGGTGGAGACCCACCTGCACACCGCGATCTGCAAGGGTCAGGTCACCCTCGCCGCCGCCCAGCAGGCGATCGCCACCGACTGGACGACGGCCGAGGTCAAACTCGGCCTCAAGTCCGGCGGCACGCCGACCACCGAAGCGGACGCCGACGGCGACTGACCGGGCGCCAGGCCGCCGCCGGGCGACCGGCAGGCAGGGTCAGCGGCCCGCGGACTCCACCAGCTCGGCGATGGTGTCGAACGGCCGGTGCGCCGCGAGCTCCGCGCCCAGCGCGCGGGCCTGCTCGCGGAACCGGCCCTCGGCGAGCACCCGGTCGACGGCGGCGCCGACCCCCGCCGCGGCCGGCCGGCCCGTCCGCAGGTCAAGCCCCACCCCCGACCACTGCACCCGGGCCGCCACCTCCGGCTTGTCCTCGCTCGCCCCGGCCACCACCAGCGGCACCCCGTACCGCAGCGCGGTCTGCACCCCGCCGTAGCCGCCGTTGCTGACCAGCACGTCGGTGTGCGGCAGCAGCCGCTCGAACGGGACGTAGTCGACGGCGCGCACGTTCCCCGGCAGCGCGCCGCCGAACAGCTCGGCCAGCTCCCCCGGCCCGTCCGGGCGGCCGGTGGCGGCCACCACCAGCACGTCCCGCCCCGCCAGCGCGGTGACGGTCGGGGCCACCAGTTCCCCGAGGTCGGCGTTGGCCAGCGTCCCCTGCGTCACCACGACCACCGGCCGCCCGTCGGTCAGCTCGTCCCACCAGGACGGCAGCGGCTGCTCGGCCCCGACCAGCCCAGGCAGCGCGCCGATCAGCCGGAAGCCCTCCGGGGCGTCGCTGCGCGGGTACTCGAACCCGGGCACGGTCAACTGCAGGAAGTGGTCCGGCACCGTCACCACGGCCCGCCCGCGCGGCCCCTCCGGCAGCCGGACGCCCAGCCCCTCGTACACCTTCTCGGCGTACGCGCGCAGCGGCTCGCCGCGCCGGTCCGCCTCCTCCTGCAGGGCCCGGTTGCGGGCCCGGCCCTCCTCCCCCGGCAGCGGCGGCAGCGCGAGCCCGAAGGGCGCGGTGTCGACGCTCGGCAGCATCGACGGGGTGACCCCGAGGCTGATCAGCGCCGGACGCTCCGAGCGCGGCCGGGCCAGCGCCAGCGGCAGCGCGCCCTGCAGGAAGGCGTCCGCGACCACGGCGTCGGCCGGGAACTCCGCCAGCAGCGCGAGCAGGGCCCGGTACTGGGCGGGGATCGGGTCGACGAACACGTGCCGCACGTCGAACGCGATCCGCTCCGGGCCCGGCGGCAGGCTCGACCGTCCGGGGAAGCTCGTGTCGAGGTCGCGGTCGTCGAAGTCCGCGCCGGCGGGCAGCGCGACGAACCGCGCCCCCGCCCGTTCCGCCGCCGCGGCGAACCGCGAGCCGCCGAGGAACACCACCTCGTGCCCCCGGGCGGCGAGGTCGGCGGAGACGGCCAGCAGCGGGCTGGTGTGGCCGTGGGCGGGCATGGCGGTGGTGATGATCCTGGACAGCGGAGGCTCCCGGGTCGAAGACGGTTCGTGGTCGGTCCCCACCGTAGGGACGCCCGGTTGACGATCGATGAACGCGGCGGCGCCGGGGACGGCGACCGCAGCCGTGAACGCGTCAGCGCCCGAGCACCGCACCACCGTTGACGCCGACGACCTGGCCGGTGACGTACCCGGCCGCCGGGGAGACCAGGTAGGCGACCGCGTCGGCCACGTCCGCGGGGGTGCCCGCCCGGCCGACCAGGGTGTCGGCCACCTTCCGGGCGTGGAAGTCCTCGCTCCACCGGGAGCCGAAGATCTCGGTCTCCTCGATGTAGCCGGGCGCGACCACGTTGACGGTGATCCCGTCCGGCCCCAACTGCCGTGCCAGACCGAAGGCCCAGCCGTGCAGGGCGGCCTTCGCGGCGGCGTACGAACCGGCCGAGTGCGGGCCCGCCCCGCCGCGCTGGGCCGCCGCCGAGCTGATCACGACCAGCCGCCCGCCCGGGCGGCGGAACGCGTCCTGCAGGGCGGTGGTCAGCAGGACGGCGGTCAGCAGGTTGACGTCCAGGTCGTGCCGCCAGGAGCGGGCCAGGGCGGCCAGGCCCCCGTCCTCGGGCGGGGTGATGATCGCGCCCGCGTTGTTCACCAGCGCGTCCACCGGCCCGAGTCCGGCGATCCGGGCCGCCGCCGCGCCGACCGCCTCCGGGTCGGTCAGATCGGCCACCACCGGAACGATCCGGCCCGGCCCCACCGTCCACTCGATCTCCTCCCGGGCCTGCTCCAGCACGGCCGCCCGCCGCCCGACGACCACCACCCGGTACCCGTCCCCGGCCAGCCGGGCCGCGATCGCCCGGCCGATCCCGGTCCCCCCGCCGGACACCACCGCGAGCTGTTCCCCCGTCACTTCGTCCCCCTCGTACCCGGGCCGACGGTGCGTCGGCCACCCGTGCCTCGGTCACGACTCGGCCTCGGGGCGTTCCCGCCCCTTCGGGCCCGTGCCCGCTCCCCGGTACCGTAGCGAGACACGCGAACGGCCCCACACCGGGGGGATGGCACAGTGGCGCGCACGCACATCAAAGGCACGGGCACCAAGCACACGGGGATCAAGCACACGGGCACCGGGCAGACGGGTGACGGGGGTACGGGCGCCGCGCAGACGGGCGCCGGGGGTACGGGCCTCAAGGGCCGGGGCAGCGAGACCTTCGACAGCCTGCTCGCCGTGGTGCTGGGCGCGCTCACCGCGACGACGGACGGGTGGCTGCTGTCCGTCATCTGGCAGGACGCCCACGAGCAGACCGCCGTCGCCCGCCGGGACTCCGGCAGCGCGACCCTGATCCTGATCGCCCTGGTCCTCTTCACCGCGCTCCTCGGCGCGGCCGTCGCCGGCCAGCAATCCACCCCGCAGCGCCGCTGGCGCTGCGCGATGCTCGGCCCCGTCCTCGGCCACCTCGCCCTGCCGGCGCTCCTGGTCGTCTGGTTCCTGTTCAACCCCCCGACCATCACCATCCCCTGGTAGCGCCACCGCGCCCACCTGCCCGGCCCCGGCGGCCGGGCCCGGATCGCCACCGGTACCTTGTCCCGCGTGACTGATCAGACCGCGGCCGTGCCGCCGACCGTGTACCGCTCCTCCCCGCTCCGGATGGTCCTCGTCCTCATCGGCTCGCTGGCCTTCGTGGCCGCGGGCGCGGTCCTGCTGACGGGGGACGGCGAGTCGGTGAAGGCCGTGGTCGCCGGCGGGCTCGCGGTGCCGTTCTTCGGGCTCTGCGCCGTGGTGTGCGCCAGCCGGCTCGTCCGGGGCCGGCCCGAGCTGGTGCTGGACCCGGCCGGCCTGGACCACGTCCAGCTCGGCCGGATCGCCTGGAACGAGATCGCCGCGGTCCGGATCCGGGTGATCACCGTCAGGGGCGCCGCCCAGCCCATGATCGAGCTGCTCCTGGCCGACCCCGCCGGGTACCTGGCCCGGGCCCCGCGGATCGTCCGGGCGACCGCCGCCGCGAACCGGGGCATGGGCTACGGCCCGGCCAACATCTCCACGACCACCCTGCCGGTCGGCCCCGAGGCGGTCGTCGACGCCATGCGCCACCAGCACCCGGCGCTGGTCGTCGCGGGCTAAAGCTTGTTCCAGAAGGTCGGGTGCGAGGGCCCGGTCAGTGCGACCGCTCGGGGCCGGCGACGCGGTGGGTGCCCGTCATCGTCGTCACCAGGGAGTACAGCGAGGTGGTGGCCGTGATGAACAGCCGGTTGTTCTTCGGGCCGCCGAAGGTGAGGTTGGAGACGGGCTCGGGCACGAGGATCCGGCCGATGAGCGTGCCGTCGGGCGCGTAGCAGTGGACGCCGTCGCCGAAGGCGGCCGCCCAGAGCCGCCCGTCGACGTCGAAGCGGATGTTGTCGAAGCGGACCCGCCCGGCCGGGCCCTCGCCGCCCTTGACGAAGATCCGGTCGCCGTCGAGGGTGCCGTCCTCCCGGACGTCGAAGACCCGGATGTGCCCGGCCCGGCTGTCGTTGACGTAGAGCTGCCGCTCGTCGAGCGAGAACACCAGTCCGTTCGGCCCCTCGAAGTCCTCGGCGGCGAGCCGCACCTCACCGGTGTGCGGGTCGATCCGGTAGACGTTGCGGGCGCCGATTTCGGATTCGGCGCGGTGGCCCTCGTAGTCGGTGGTGATGCCGAAGTCCGGGTCGGAGAACCAGATCGCGCCGTCCGAGCGGACCACCGCGTCGTTGGGCGAGTTGAGCCGCTTGCCCCGGTAGCGGTCGGCGAGGACGGTGATCCGGCCGTCGTGCTCGGTGCGGGTGACCCGGCGGTTGCCCTGCTCACAGCTGATCAGGCGGCCCTCGCGGTCGAGGGTGTTGCCGTTGGGGTGGCCGGCCGGGGAGCGGAAGACGCCGACCGTGCCGGTGGCCTCGTCCCAGCGCAGCAGGCGGTCGTTGGGGATGTCGCTCCAGATCACCTGGCGCCAGGCCGGCAGGTAGAGCGGGCCCTCGGCCCAGCGGCAGTCCCCGTACAGCTTCTCCAGCCGGGTGTCCCCGTTGGCGCACCGGCGGAACCGGTCGTCCAGGATCTCGTACAGCCCGAACTCGATGGAACCAGACATCATCCACCCCGAATGGTCGTTGACCGAATGTTGTTCCGACGACCTGGAGTATGCCAGAACGCGGTATGGTCCCACCATGGCCTCCGATCACCTCGACGACACCGACCGCGCGCTGCTCGCCCTGCTCCAGCAGGACGCCGGGCAGGCGTACGCGGCCCTCGGCAAGGCCGTGGGCCTCTCCACGGCGGCAGCACACGAACGGGTGCGCAAACTGCGCGAGCGCGGGGTCGTGCGCCGCACCACGGTGGAGGTGGACCCGCGGAGCCTCGGGCTCGGGGTGCTGTCCTTCGTGATGGTGGACTCCTCGGCCTGGATGGGGGATTCGGCCCGGGCCTTCGCCGCGATACCCGAGATCGAGGAGGCGCACATCATCGCGGGCAGCGCCTCGGTGCTGGTCAAGGTGCGGACGGCGACCACCGAGCAGCTCCAGGACGTGCTGCGCCGGCTCTACGCGATCGAGGGCGTGAGCGGCACCCAGGCGACCGTCGTCCTCGAGACCTTCTTCGAACGGCCGCCCGCGCCTTAGGAATCCGCGGTTCGCTCCTCGGGACCGGCCGTTCGTGGCTTCTCCAGCGACACCGGGTGTTCCAGCGGCACCGGCTGATCGGCCGGCGGCGGCCGCTCGGCCGGCGCCGGGTGGGTCAGGATGTCGAGCACGCGCGCACCGTCCACGGTCTCCTGGGCGACCAGCAGGTCCGCCAACTCGTCCAGGTGGTGCCGGTGTTCGGTCAGCAGGCCGACGGCCCGGCGCTCGGCGGCGCGCAGCAGGCCCGCGACCGCCTCGTCCACCGCGCGCTGGGTCTGCTCGGAGTAGGGGCGGCGCAGCAGGTCCTCGGGGCTGTCACCGAGGTAGTGCGGACTGCCGCTGGAGTAGCCGACCGGGCCGAGCTCCGGGGAGAGGCCGAACTCGCGGACCATCCGGGTGGCGACCGAGGTGGCGTTGGCGAGGTCGTTGGCGGCGCCCGTCGAGCCCTCGCCGAAGACCACCAGTTCGGCTGCCCGGCCGCCGAGTTGGACGGTGAGCAGGTCGGTCAGGTAGCCCTCGCTGTAGAGGTGCCGCTCGGCTTCGGGCAGTTGCTCGGTGGCGCCGAGGGCGACGCCGGCCGGGAGGATGGTCACCTTGGCGACCGGGTCGGCGTGTTCGCACAGCGCGGCCATCAGGGCGTGTCCGGACTCGTGCACGGCGACGGCGTGCCGCTCGTCCGGGAGCAGCGCGTTGGAGGACTCGCGGCGGCCGAGCAGCACCCGGTCGCGGGCGTCGTCGAGGTCGGCGGCGGTGAGGGTGGCGCGCTGGGCGCGGACGGCGTTGATGGCGGCCTCGTTGAGCAGGTTGGCGAGGTCGGCGCCGGAGAAGCCGGGGGTGCCGCGGGCGATCCGGTCGAGGTCGGCGTCCGGGGCGAGGGTCTTGCCGCGGGCGTGCACGGCGAGGATGGCGGCCCGCTCGGCCTGGTTGGGCAGCGGCACGGTGACCTGCCGGTCGAAGCGGCCGGGGCGCAGCAGCGCGGGGTCGAGGGCGTCGGGCCGGTTGGTGGCGGCGATGACGACGATGCCGGTGCTCTGGTCGAAGCCGTCCATCTCGGCGAGCAGCTGGTTCAGGGTCTGTTCGCGCTCGTCGTTGCCGCCGATCCGGGTGCCGCCCGCGCGGCGGGCGCCGACGGCGTCGATCTCGTCGATGAAGACGATCGACGGCGCGCGCTTGCGGGCCTCGTCGAACAGGTCGCGGACCCGGGAGGCGCCGACGCCGACGAACATCTCCACGAAGCCGGAGCCGGTCACGGACAGGAACGGCACCTCGGCCTCCCCCGCGACGGCCCGGGCCAGCAGGGTCTTGCCGGTGCCCGGCGGCCCCACCATGATCACCCCGCGCGGCCCCTTGGCCCCGGCGGCGACGTACCGCTCCGGGTTGCGCAGGAAGTCGACCACCTCGCTGACCTCCTGCTTCACCCCCTCGTACCCGGCGACGTCGGCGAAGCCGGTGTCCGGCCGCTCGGCCTCGATGATCTTCGCCCGGGAGCGGCCGATGGTGCTCAGCCCGCCGCCCAGCGAGCGGGCGGCCATCCGGCCGGACCAGAGGAAGAGCCCGCCGAAGAGCAGCAGCGGGAGGAACAGCAGCAGGGTGGACCAGATCGAGCTGCCGCCGGAGCGGGTGCCGGTGACGGTCACGTGCTGGTCGCCGAGCGCGCGGCTGAGCTGGGAGGTGTCCAGGGCGGTGGGGATCTGGGAGGTGAAGCGGGTGCCGTCCTTGAGCGTGCCGCTCACCCCGCCGGTGTCGCTGACGTCCACCGTCCGGACCTGGCCGGCGTCGACCCGGTTCAGGAAGTCGGTGTAGCCGTAGCGGGTGCCGGGCTTGCCGGGGTTGGCGAAGAGCACCAGCAGGAGCAGGGTCACCAGGACGGCGACGGGCAGCAGCCAGCGCCGCCAGGAGGGCGGCGGGGACTGGGTCGGCCCGCCGGGGCCGGGGCGGCCGGGCCCTCGGCCGGAGCCCTGCCTCGGGTTCTGCCTCGGGTTCTGGGCCGGTCCCCGGCCGGGGCGCGGGGTCCAGTCGGGGCCGCGTTTCGGCGGTGTCGCGGGGTGACGGGCGGCGCGCAGCCGGATTCGTACGATCATCCACGCTCACCGCCTCTCGGGGGGACCACCCGGGCCTCCGTCTCCATGGTCGGACGCTCAGCGCCCGGACGGGAGTCCGGAGGGCCGTCAGTGGTCACCCCGGGCCGGTCAGGAGAAGTCGAGCGAGCCCGTCCGGGTCCGCTTGAGCTCGAAGAACTTCGGGTAGCCGGCCAGCAGCCGGACGCCCTCGAAGACCCGCACGGCGTCCTCCCCGCGCGGTATCGCGGTCAGCACCGGACCGAAGAAGGCGACGCCGTCCACGTGGATGGTCGGCGTGCCGACCTCCTCGCCCACCGGGTCCATGCCCTCGTGGTGGCTCTTGCGCAGCGCGATGTCGTACTCGGTGCTGTTCGCTGCGTCGGCCAGCTCCTCGGGCAGGCCGGCCGCGACCAGCGCCTCCCTGATCAGGGTGTCGTCGGCGGCCCGGTCCTGGTCGTGCAGGCGGGTGCCCAGCTCGGTGTACAGGTCGCGCAGGACGTGCGCGCCGTGCTTCTCGGCGGCCGCGATGCAGACCCGGACGGGGCCCCAGCCGGTGGTCATCAGGCGCTGGTAGCGCTCGGGCAGGTCGGTGCGGCCCTCGTTGAGCACGGACAGGCTCATCACCCGGAAGTTGAGGTCGAGCTCGCGGTGGCGGTCGACCTCCAGGATCCACCGCGAGGTGATCCAGGCGAAGGGGCAGACGGGGTCGAAGTAGAAGTCGACCTTGGTGGGCTTCGTCGTCTCGGCGGTCTTGGTGTTCGTCTTGGTGTTCGTCTCGGTGTTCGTCACGTCGAAGAGCCTAGCGGCCAAGTGGACCGCTCCAAAGAGCCAATCTGATCACATTTCATTGGGCCACTTTGCCCCGCTATCGCACTCCGCGGACGGTTCCCGCCGCCCGTCCGCCCGCTCTCCCGGCCGCCCGCTCTCCGTCCGCCCGCTCTCCCGGCCGCCCGCTCTCCCGGCCGAGCGGGCCGCTCAGCTGCAGGTCGTCCCGTCCGCGGGCACCGTGCCGTCCAGCAGGTAGGCGTCCACGGTCTGCTTCAGGCAGGGGTTGCCGGTGTTGTAGCCGCCGTGGCCCTCGCCCTGCAGGGTGACGGTGACGCCGACGCCCGCGCCGAGCTGCTGCGCCATCGCCCGGGCGCCCTCGACCGGGGTGGCCGGGTCGCCGGTGGTGCCGACCACCAGGATCGGGGCGGCTCCGGGGGCGGTGACCTCCGGGTGGTCGGCCTTGCCCGGGACGGGCCAGCCGGTACAGCCCGTCAGGCCCCAGGCGGTGAAGGCGCCGAACACCGGCGAGGCGGTACGGAACTGCGGCAGCTGCTGCTCGACGTCCTGGTCCGAGTAGCGCTGCCGGGCGTCCACACAGCTGATCGCCCGGTTCGCGGCGTTCAGGTTGCTGTAGTGGCCCTGCGCGTCGCGTCCGTTCAGCCCGTCGGCGAGCTGGAGCAGCGTGGTGCCCGAGCCCTGCTCCATCGCCTCGGTCAGCCCGGCGGCCAGCACGGGCCAGGTCCGCTGGCTGTACAGGGCCCCGGCGATGCCGGTGACGGCCAGGGTCTCGGTGAGCTGCCGCCCGTCCTTGGCGGGCAGCGGCGACTGCTCCAGCTTCCGCACCAGCGCGGTGATCCTCGCGGTGCCCTCGTCGCCGCCCGCACCCGTCGGGCAGGAGGCGCCGACCTCGGTGGCGCAGGCCTTCATGAAGTCGTCGAGGGCGAGCTGGAAGCCCTGGGCCTGGCCGAGCGCGGACTGCTGCGGGTCCTTGGTCGGGTCGACCACCGAGTCCAGCACGAGCCGGCCGACCTGCTGCGGGAACAGGTGGGCGTAGACGCCACCGAGCTGGGTGCCGTAGCTGATGCCGAAGTAGGAGAGCTTCGGGTCGCCCAGCACCTGGCGGATCAGGTCCATGTCGCGGGCGGCGCTCTCGGTGTCCACGTACGGCAGCACCGCCCCGGAGTTGTGCTCGCAGGCGGCGACGAACCGGGCGTTGCTGTCGTCCAGGACCTTCACCGCGGCCGGGCCCTCGGGGGTGCTGTCCACGGCCGCGGAGGCGTCCGTCGCCTGGTCGTCCAGGCAGCTCACCCCGGCACTGGCGCCGACCCCGCGGGGGTCGAAACTCACCAGGTCGTAACGGGTGTTGAGGGAGGCGTAGGTCGGGGCGAGGGCGGGCAGGGTGGCCACGCCGGAGGCCCCGGGGCCGCCGAAGTTGAAGAGCAGCGAGCCGATCCGGTGCTGCTCGTCCGTGGCCCGGCTGCGGATCAGCGCGAGGTCGATGGTCGCCCCGTCCGGCTTGGTGTGGTCCAGCGGCGCCTTGAGGGTGGCGCACTGCCAGTCGGCGGCGGGCGCGGTGCCGCCGCCCTGGGCGGTGCTGGGGGCGGCGCAGGCGTGCCAGGCCGGCTGCTGGGCGGCGAGCCCGGTGGCGGGTGCGGAGGTGCCGGTCGCGGAGGCGCCGGTCGCGGAGGTGGCCGTCGCGGAGCTGCCGGTGACCGGGGAGGTGGGCGCGGGCTCGGCGACGGACGAACCCTCGCCCTGGCAGCCGGTGGCGGTGAGCAGGAGCGCGGCCAGGCCGAGCGCTCCGGCACCGCGGACGACGGTGTGCATGGGGCGGGTCCACCTCTCGGGAGGGCCGGTCACCCCGGCGCGCGGCGGCGTGCGCCCGGCGCGCAGCCCGGTCGACGCACGACAGACCCTAGGCGCCGGGTACCCCCGCTGCCTGCCGGAAGCCTCCGGACGGACGGCGCGCGCCACCCGCTCTGCCATCGGCCACCCGGGTGAGGGTTCAACCGCCCCGCCCGGTGGCACCCTTACCGCCGTCCGCCCGCATCGGGCACCGGAACCTCGGCACGGAGGGCGAGTTGACCGACGACACCACCGCATCCGACCGGAACGGCCACGCCGACTACGCCGACTCCGGCTCCGGCTCCGGGATCGGCTCCGGCTCCCGCGCGGGCGACTGGGCCGTGGTCGACGCCGTCCACCGCCACCTCTCCGGGCACCGGGCGCTCATCGGGCAGCCGCTGCTGCCGCTCCAGGTGGTCAAGATCCAGGAGGAGGCCGGCGAGGTCGCCGAGGCCCTGCTGGGCGTCCTCGGCGCCAACCCCCGCAAGGGCGTCAGCCACACCGTCGCCGACCTCCAGGGCGAGCTCTGCGACGTGATCACCGCGGCCATGGTCGCCCTGCGCGAGACCACGCCCGACCCGGCCGCCGTCCTCACCGCCCACCTCGCCGCCTGGCGGCCCCGGCACCCCGCCGGTCCCCCGGACACGTCCGCCTAGGCCTGCCCTTCCGCGCCCGCTGTGGGTCCTCCTCAGCACCCTGGGCCACGGCCGACCGGACGGACCGGACGTTCGATGAGGAGTTCGCCGCTGTCCGGGTCGTACAACTCGATGGTGCACCGGTGGCCGGTCCGGCCGAAGGTCTCGACGAACGCGGTGATCCCGTCGATCGCGATCTCCCCCGTGAAGACCACCGGGTCCAGCGGGAGCACCGACAACCGGGCGTACGTGTGCTCGGCCTCGAACTCCGTCCAGGACTGCTTGCGCACCCGCCAGCCCGCCCCGAACAGGAGCTCCGCGACCTGCTGGGCATCGCGTGCCGTCGGCACCGAACCGCTGATCTCGACGACGGGCTCCCGACCGTCGAAGGCCGGGCCGACACCCCACCCCGAGGAGAATTCCATGGCCGCAGCCTAGGCGCGGCGCAACCGACGGCACATCCGGGTTTCCGGCAGCACGTGCGCCACCCGCGCCGGCGCCGGGGCGGGCCTGAGCCCCTGCCGATCGGCAGGGGCTCAGCGGGGGTTCGGGCCGGGGAACCTCCCGATCGGCACATGTGCGGGGAGGGGTGGCGCGCAAGGATGACGGTCATCGGGGCCCCTCCGGTGGGGCCCGGGAAGGAGCCCTGCCATGACCGTGATGTCCCTTGTGCTCGCGGTGCTCGCCGTGACCGTCACCGCCGTGGCCCGCACCGCCGTCCCCGCCGGCGGCGTGGCCGCCCGTGCCTCACCGCGGGACCAGCCCGGGGGTGCCGCGGACGGCGTACGCCGCCAGGCGCAGTCCGTCGAGGGCGGCGCGGGGCAGGCTGAGTCCGAAGCGCCGCTCGACGGCGCCGAGGGTGCGGCGGTGGGCAGCGTCGCCGCCGTCGCCCTCGGGGTGGCAGGGGGTGACGCCGTCCGCCTCCAGCACGCCGGCGGCGACCAGGTCGGGCACCAGCAGATCGGGCTCCTGGCCCCAGCGCCAGCGTTCCTGGCCGAGGCCGAAGCCGCACAGCACGGCGCCGTCGTGGGCGTAGTCGAGCAGTGCCGGCGGCTGCTCCGGCATCGGGCGGAAGTGCACGACCTCGACGCCGTCGCGCGCTATCTCGGTGAGCAGTTCGCCGCCGGTGGAGTCGCCGTACTCGATCGCGAACGACCAGCCGCCGCACTCGCCGACCCGGATCACGCCGTCGCCGTCGTCGCTCGGCCGGTACACCTCGATGTCCAGGTCCTGGATCTCGGTGCCACTGATCGGCGTCGTCCCGGCCGCCGGGTCGGCGCCCATCCGGCGGGCGAGTTCCTCGGGCGGGACCCCCCGGGCGAACACCACTCCGCCGATCTCACCGTCCGCGCCGGGCCCGCCCGTTCCCTGTGGGCCGGTGCCGGGGCGGCCGACCTCCGCGAGCCACTGGATGCCGTCGCCGTCCCTCACGGATGCCTTGCGCGTGCCGTCGGTCATGGCGCCCTCCCCTCGCGCCGGCCTGCGGTGACCGGGCGCGCCGGTGGGCACCCTAACCGACGCCGCCGACGGCCGGAGCCCGGTCGCCGGAACGGTGCCGGAACACGGCCCGCCGTCGGCCGACACCCATCCCCGACCAGCCGTCCGGAGGAGGACCATCGAGCGGAACTCACCCAGCCCACAAGGACGTTCCAGCGGCACACAGCGCGGACGCCGACTGCGGACACCAGTACCGGCACGGCACCAGCACCAGCACCAGCACCGGCACCACCGCCCGGCACCGATACCGGCGGCTCAGGCCGGCCCGGGCCGCCGCTCCCCGCCCGCCACCAGGTCGAGCAGCCGCTTCGCGGTCACCGTCGCTCCGTCGGTGCGGATGGTGACGGCCACGGCCCGCGCCCAGGTCGCGGTCTTGGGCGCCAGGGCGGTGGCGAGCGCGGCGGACAGGGAGTCGACGGTCGGCGTGGGGTCGAGGTGGGCGGCGCCGATGCCCAACTCGGCCACGCGGACGGCCCAGTAGGGCTGGTCGGCGATCCGGGGGACGACCACCTGGGGCGCGCCGGCCACGGCTGCCGTCGTCGTGGTGCCCGCGCCACCGTGGTGGACGACGGCGGCCACCCGGCGGAACAGCGCCTGCTGGTTGACCTCGCCGACGACCAGACAGTCGTCCCGGTCGTCGACCGCGTCCAGGCCGGCCCAGCCGCGGGCGAGGACCAGCCGGCGGCCGTGTGCCCGGGCCGCTTCGAGCGCGATCCGGGCGATGTCCGCCGGGGCGTGCGTGGCCATGCTGCCGAAGCCCACGTACACGGGCGGCTCGCCGGCCTGCAGGAACGCCTCCAGATCGGCCGGCAGCGGGCGATCGTCGGGCAGGATCCACGCCCCGGTCTGCAGCGGGTCGAGCTCCGTCATGCCCCGGGACGGGCAGAGCGTCGGGTCCGCGGCCAGCCACGGCCGGTCGGCGAACACGTGGTCGCGGACGTTGTCCACCGGCGGCAGGCCGAGCTCCGCCCGGTTGCGGTTGAGCGCCTCGCCGTACAGCCCGTTCACCCGCTGGGCGTCCTGCTCCCACAGCACCCGGTGGTCGGTCTCGTCCTGCGGGGACGGCGTGCCCGGCCGCGAGCCGGGGCGGAAGTGCCGCGAGGGCAGTCCGAAGATGTGGAAGCACGCGAACACGTACTGGAGGCCGAGGTGTTCGGCCACGTCCCGGGCGCCGGCCGGCATCAGGCCGGTCGCCAGGATCAGGTCGCAGTCCTCGGCCGCCGCGGTGAGCACCTCGAACCGGGCGTCGACCAGCGCGGGGGCGAGCCGGAACGCGTCCTGCGCCGTGGGCGGCTTCGGTCCGGCCACCACCGAGCGCACCGTCGGGCCGAGCGGCACCAGCGGCACTCCGACCCGGGCCAGCAGGTCGACGAACTCCTGGTCCGGCGGAGCGGCGACCCGCACCTCGGCGCCGAGCCCCCGCAGTGCCGCCGCCAGTCCGGCCAGCGGTTCGACATCCCCGCGCGATCCCCATGTCGTCAACAAAACGCGCATTTCACGACTCCCGTTTCCGCAGGTCAAGGCCTTCAGGCCGTCGATTCTGCGGGACGAGGGGGGCCTTGCCGCAAGCCCCCGGGTGCGGTATAGCTTGGTAGTGGCAGGGAGAGTGTTCTCCGTGCCGTTTTCTTTTTCGGGCCTCTTTCGAATCCCTTTCGGACCCCTTTTCGGGTTCCTTTTCGGTTCCGCTTCGGCCCGTCGTCGTTCCCGGCCACCACCACGCACCACCCAGCCGCTCCGCCGCACGCCCCCGGCACGCCCCGCCTCAGGCCCGGCGGCGCATCAGCAGGGCGTACAGGGCCGCCGCCACGGTCGTGCCCACCGGCAGCGCCAGGTCGACGCCGGTCAGCGCGGCCACCGGGCCCGTGTAGAGGGTGTCGACGCAGAGGGCCGCGCTCACCACGCCACCCAGGAGGGCGAGGGCACCGGCGGGGTTGACGCCCGCGCGGTACCAGAAGGGGCTGCCGGGGCTCTCGTCGCCGAGGGCGTGTCCGTCGTAGCGGTTGCGGCGCAGCAGGATGTCGACGGCGTAGATCGCGGTGCTCGGCCCGAGCAGGACGACGGTCAGCTGGAGGACGTTGCTGACGGTGTCGAGGAAGTTGGAGACCAGCAGCGCGTACAGGGTGAGAGCGACCGCGACCGCGCCGTCCACCAGCACGCTGAGGGTGCGGCGGATGCGGATGCCGACGGCCTGCAGGGCGAGGCCGGCGCTGTAGGCGGTGAGCGCGTTGACGGCGATGGTGCCGACGACCAGGGAGAGCAGGAAGACCGGGTTGAACCACCCGGGCAGGATCCGCTGCAGGGCGGCCTGCGGGTCGGTCATGTCGACGGCGGTGGCGCCGAGTACCCCGAGGCCGCCGACCACGACGCTGGGCAGGAAGCCACCGAGGGCGGTCCAGCCGAGGACCGCCCGTGGGGAGGTGGTCGCGGGCAGGTAGCGGGAGAAGTCGGCACTGGTGGTGTACGAGAGCGGACCGGAGGCGATCAGGGTGACGCCCGCCAGGACGGCCGCCCAGAGCCGGCCGCCGGTGAGCGGTTCGGGCTGGGTCCAGCCGAAGTCGGCGTGCCGGACGATCGCGTAGCCGACGACGGCGAAGGCCGCGGCGAGCGCGAGGGTGATCGGCAGGTAGAGCCGGACGATCACGGCGTGGCCGTACACGCTGATGGTGAGGGTGACCACGACGATCGCGATCACGATGGCGACCTTGATCGGGGTGGTCGGGGTGAGGCCCGCCCACTCGGCCAGCGAGAAGGCGGCGACAGCGGCCGCGGCGAGGTTCAGCGCGAAGTAGCAGACGGAGATCATCCAGCCGGTGACCGCGTTGTTCGCGCGGTTGCCGCGCACGCCGTACATCGCGCGGGTGATGACCTCGCTGGGTGCGCCGGCGGCCGGTCCGGAGACGGCGAGCAGGCCGGTGCCGAGCCAGCACAGGTTGCCGACCACGACCACCGCGAAGGCCTGCGGGAGGCTGAGTCCGGTGAGCACGAGCGCGCCGCCGACCACCAGGTTGAGGTAGTTGACGTTGGCCGCCGCCCAGACGGAGAAGAGCTCGCGGGCCCGGCCGCGCCGCTCGGTCTCGGGGATGTGGTCGATGCCGTGGACCTCGACCCGCCCGCCCCTTTCCTGCTGGGGCGGGGCCGCAGCGGGCGGGGCTTCGGCGTGCGGGGCTGTGACGTGCGGGTTTGCGAGGTGCGGGGCCGCAGCGTGTGGGGCTGCGACGGGCGAGGAGAGGTCGGGGGACGTGTGGGGGTGGTCCGGGAGCGTGGACGCCATTGGGGGCCCTCCATGGGGGTGTCGTGCCCACCTGCTTGCTTATTGGTCGCACACTCAATAGCATCCGTCACATGACGTCAAGCGTTCAGCGCAAAAGGGTTCGCAAGTCCCCCGATGACCGACGGGCCGAGATCGTCGGAGCCGCCGCCGAGGTCGCCCTCACCGAGGGGCTGGAGTGCATCACCCTGCGCCGGATCGCCGAGCAGCTCGACGTCCGGCCCGGCCTGATCAGCCACTACTTCCCCGCCGTGGAGGACCTCGTCGCCGAAGCCTTCGGCAGCGCCGCCACCGCCGAACTGGAGACGCTGCTGCCCGTCGGCCCCCGGGACGGGTCCCCGCAGGAGCACCTCGCCCGCTTCTTCGCCCGCACCACCGGCCCGGCCTACGACGACATGAGCCGGCTCTGGCTCAACGCCCGCCACCTCAGCCGGTACCGCCCCGTCCTCCGCGACCGGGTGCTCGACCAGGAGAAGGACTGGCGCGGCCGGCTCAGCGGCGTGATCGCCACCGGGGTCGAGCGGGGCGAGTTCCGCACCGAGGACCCGGTGCTGGCGGCGGTCCGGATCCTCGTGGTGATCGACGGCCTGGCCGGCCACGCCAACACCGGGCTGGGCAACCACCCGGCCACCGTCACCCGGCTCGCCGCCGCCACCGCGGAGCGCGAACTGGGCCTGCCCGACGGCGCACTGGCGACCCCCGCGGCCACCGGGGAACCCGGCACCGCCACGACCCTCGCATCCCCCGCCGCGGAGCCCGCCGCCCCGCTGTAGAGCCCGAAGCCCCCACCACGGAGCCCGCCGCCGAGCCGTCCTGACCCCACACCACCCCCGCCCCGCACCACCGCTGGAGCCGAAGTGCGCACCTCCCTCGTCCTCCTCTCCGCCCGTCTGCTCGACCCCGCATCCGGAGGCTTCCTCCCGCAGACCGCGCTCGCCGTCACGGACGGCCGGATCGCCGCCCTCGGAGACGACCGCACGATCCGCGAACTCGCCGACCCCGCAACGACGGTGATCGATCTCAAGGGCGCCGTGGTCACCCCCGGCCTGGTGGACGGCCACCTGCACCCGGTCACCGGCGCCGAGCTCACCCACGGCCTGGACCTCTCCGGCTGCACCGACCTGGACTCCGTCCGTGCCGCCCTCGCCGCCGAGGTCCACCGCCTCGACCGCGGCGCGTGGCTGCACGCCTGGGGCCTGGACCCGAACGTCTTCGGCGACCGCCCGATCGGGTCCGCCGCGCTCGCGCCCGTCCTGGACGGCGTCCCGGCCCTGCTCCAGCTCTTCGACGCCCACTCCATGCTCGCCAGCCCGCGCGCCCTGGAGCTGGCCGGAGTGGACGGCCCGCGCAGCTTCGACCAGGCCGCCGAGGTGGTCTGCGACGCCGACGGCCGCCCCACCGGCCTGTTGCTGGAGGACGCCGCCTGCGAGCTGGTCGAGCGCGCCGCCCCGCAGCCCACCCGCGCCGAGCGCCGCGAGCGCCTCGCCACCGCCCTGCGCGCCATGGCCGCCACCGGCCTCACCGGCGGCCACGCGATGGACGCCAACGGTGACAGCCTCGACCTCTACGCCGAGCTGGACGAGGCCGGCGAGCTGCCGCTGCGCCTGCGGGTCGCCCCCTGGTGCCAGCCCGGCGTGGACGCGGACGGCCTGCGCTCGCTGGTCGACCGGCAGGGCCGGGGCGGGCTGCTCTGGCGGGTGGCCGGCGTCAAGCTGTTCATGGACGGCACCATCGACAACGGCACCGCCTGGCTGGAACGCCCGGACTGCCACGGCGAGTCCACCCACGCCTTCTGGCCGGACCCGGCGCACTACACCCACGTCATCCGGGAGCTGCACCGGGCCGGTGTGCCGACCGCCACCCACGCCATCGGCGACGCCGCCGTCCGGCACGCCCTCGACTCGATCGAGCGGGCCGCGGGCGGGAACCCGCCGCTCGGCGGAGCGCCGGCCGTCCGGCACCGGATCGAGCACATCGAGACCGTCCCCGACGAGGTCGTCCGGCGCTTCGCCGAGCTGGGCGTGACGGCGTCCATGCAGCCCACCCACTGCTGCGACTTCACCCGGGCCGACCACACCGACAACTGGTCGCGCCGCCTCGGCGAGGAGCGGGCCGACCGCGCCTGGCGCTGCCGCGACCTGTGGGACGCGGGCGCCACCGTCGTCCTCGGCTCGGACTGGCCGATCGCGCCCTACCCTCCGCTGGGGGTGATGGCGGGCGCCCGCCACCGCCGTCCCACCCGCGACCTCGACCGGCCCCCGCACAACCCCGGCCAGGCGCTCACCGCCCTGGAGGCACTGCGGGCGATGACCGTCAACGCCGCCCAGGCGGCCGGCGAGGAGCAGTCGGCGGGCCGGATCACGGTCGGCCACCGCGCGGACCTCACCGTGCTGGCCGCCGACCCGCTCACCACCCCGGCCACCGAACTCGCCGGCCTCCCCGTCCTGCTCACGGTCCTCGACGGGCGGCCCACCCACCGGGCCGACTCACTCTGACCGTCGCGCTCTGACCGGCTCGCGCTGACGGGCCGGACCAGGCCACGCCCTCCCCCGGCTGAACACCGGGCGGCCCCGCCGCGTACCCCTGAACGGGGGCGCGGGGCCGCCCGGTCCCGCGTACGTGCCCGACCGAGGAGACACGATGCTCCGCACCGCAGCCACCGGGCTGCTCGCCGGACTCCTCTGCCTGGGTGGCGCGTCCGCGGCGTTCGCGAACCCCACCCCGAACCAGCCGGGGCCACCGAACCAGACCTGCCAGGACTTCCTGGCGGCCGGCGGACACGCCCCGGGCCACACGGCTTCCTCCCCCGGCTCCCCCTTCGACGAGCCGGGCTTCGGCAGCCAACCGAACGGCGGCAAGGGCGGCCAGGCCTACAGCAACGCGGGCGCGCCGTCCCAGTACGACGTCGCCTGCTACCAGCAGTTCGTCCACTCGACCTGACCCCTCCAACCTGATCCCTCCAACCTGATCCCGGTGGATCCCGGCTGATCCCGGCAGCCCTGACGCCACGACCGGCCGGGTCGCCCAGGGGGTTATCCCCCGCCCCGACCCGGCGGGTGTCCTCAGCGCGCAACAGCCCCTCGGTGATCGACGATTCGTCTACGGCGTTCGCCGGCGAACGATTTCCCGCCGGCGCCCGCCGCCGCCCGCCGATGTCACCGAGTCGAGGAGCAGTCGAGAATGACCGTACGCAGCACGCCCGTCGGCCGACGGTCCCTGCTGGCCGCCACGGCGGCCGTCGCCACCACCGCCCTGCTGGCCCCGGCCACCGAAGCGGCGGCGACAACCGCGGCAGCACCGCCGGCCGACCGATCGGAGCCTGCTGCCGACGCTGTGACGGATCGTCAGACAGCCTCCGTCATCAGCGAATTGAACACCCTTGCCCGTCCTCTGCGGTCCACCGACCCCGGCGGCCGGAACACCGACCTGCGGGCCCTGGGCACGATGATCGGCGACGCCACGGTGGTCGGGCTCGGCGAGGCCACCCACGGCACCCATGAGTTCTTCACCATGAAGCACCGGGTCCTGCGCTACCTCGTCGAGGAGGAGGGCTTCACCGCCTTCGCGCTGGAGACCAGTTGGTCGGCGGGCCTGCGGATCGACGACTACATCCAGGGCCGCACCGGGGGTGACGCCCGGCGGATCGCCGACCAGGTGTTCGCCCAATCCCCGTGGCACCGAGAGGAGTTCGCCGACCTCATCGCCTGGATGCGCGGCTACAACCGCGAACACCCGCAGCGTCCGGTCCACTTCGTCGGCGACGACGTGAACATCCCCGGGATCGGCGACCAGCTCTTCGACCGGGTGACTTCCTACGTACGCGCAGCCGCCCCCGCTTCGCTGCCGCGCCTGGAACGGCTGTACGCCGAACTGCGCCCGTTCGAGGACGCCATCGCGTACCTGACCACCACACCGCTCGCCGAGCGCCGCCGCAGGGCCGAACTGGCGCGGCAGTCCCTGGCCCTGGTCACCGAGGCCGGGGGCGAGGGAGGCGAGGCGTACGAGTGGGCCCTGCAGCACGCCCGGTCCATCGCCCGGACCTTCGAGTTCACCGGCATCAACCTCGACGACCCGGCCGACGTCGCCGAGAAGCAGAACCTCCGCGACCGGGCGATGACCGACAACACCCTCTGGTGGCAGCGCCGCACCGGCGGCAAGGTACTGCTCTCGGCGCACAACGGCCACGTCGGCTACCGGACCGCCCACCCCGAGCTGTACCCCAGGACCCAGGGCTCCTACCTGCGCGACGCCCTCGGCGCGGGCTACCGCGCCATCGGCGTCACCTTCGGCCAGGGATCCTTCCTCACCAAGGACGCCCCGCTCGCCCCCGACTGGAAGACGGTCACCGTTCCGCCGGCCGCCCCGGGCATGGCCGAGCACACCCTGGACCGGGTCCGGCACCGCGACTACTACCTCGACCTGCGCTCGGTCCCGCCGGCCACCCGCGCCTGGCTGGACACCGCCCGCCCGACGTACGACGCCGGGACGGTGTTCGAGCGGGACCCCCTGCCCACCCTGGCGATCGGCGGGGCCTACGACGCCCTCGTCCACCTCCACCGGACGACCGCCGCCCACCGCCTCTGAGCTGCGCGAACGGCCGGCCGGGCCCGCCCGGGCCAAAGGTGCCGCTCACCCCGTGCTGCGGGAAGGCCACCAGCTGGACGTCCAGCACCCCGGCCAGCCGCTCGCGCACCTCGGCGAGCCCGGTGACCCCGGCCGGCCCGTACGCGGGCGCCACGTCCACATGGGCCCGCACCGCCCGGGTGCCGTCGATCCGGCTCGCTCTCGTTCCTCGGGTGGGGACGAATGTGCCCGGGAGGCAAAACGTCCTACCTTTCACTCAACAGTCTGTTTATCATCTCCGAGTCCCCGTCCCCCATCCGGAGCACTCGCGCATGCCCACGCCACCGTCCGCCGCCACGCCCAGGCCGCACCCGCTGCACGTCCTGCGGGCCACTGTCTTCGCCATCGGCGCCCTGCTCCTGCTGGCCGCGGTCGGCGTCGTGCTCCACCAACCGTTGCTGATCCCCCCGTTGGCCGCCAGCGCGGCCCTGGTGCACGGGGCGCCCGGCCTGCCGATCTCCCAGCCGCGCAACCTGGTCGGCGGTCAGCTGATGTCGGCCCTGATCGGCTTCGCCACCCTCGCCGTCACCGGCAGCACCGCCTGGGGAGCGGCCATCGCCGCCGGGCTCTCACTGGGCGCGATGATGCTCACCCACCTCTCGCACTCCCCGGCGGCGGCCACCGCCGTCATCGTGGTCCTGCAGGCGCCGCATCCGGTGCCGTTCCTCCCCCTGCTCGTGCTGGCCACCACCCTCCTGGTCCTCATCGGCCTGCTCCCCGGCCGGATCGGCGGCCACCCGGTCCGCTACCCGCTGTCCTGGTGACCGCCGACGAACCGCCCTGGCAACCGCTCCCCGGCTGTCCCCGGCTGTTCCCGGTGAACCCCGGCGGCCGCCGAGCCCCGGGCCCTCAGGACCCCAGGTACGTGAGCACCGCCAGCACCCGCCGGTGGTCGTCCGGCGCCTGGGGCAGGTCGAGCTTGGTGAAGATGCTCGCGATCCGCTTGGACACCGTGGCCTCCGTGACCACCAGCCGCCGGGCGATGGCGGCGTTGGAGCGGCCCTCGGCGATCAGTCCCAGGACCTCGAGTTCCTTGGGGCTCAGCCGCTGGAGCGGGTCGTGACGGCGGGTCAGCAGCTGGCGGACCACCTCCGGGTCGACGACCGTGCCGCCCGCGACGACGCTGGCGAGGGCGGAGACGAAGTCCTGCACCTCGCCGATCCGGTCCTTGAGCAGGTACCCCGTGCCCGCGCCCTGATCGCTGGAGGCGATCAGCTCCGAGGTGTACCCCTGCGACACGTACTGGCTGAGCACCAGGACGGGCAGGCGCGGGTCCTCGGCGCGCAGCCGGCGGGCCGCGCGCAGGCCGTCGTCGGTGTTGTCCGGGGGCATCCGGACGTCGACGATCACGGCGTCCGGCCGGTGGACCCGGACGGCCTCGATCAGCGACGGCGCGTCGCCGACGGCGGCGGCCACGGTGTGCCCGAACCGTTCCAGCAGGGAGACCAGCCCCTCCCGCAGGAGCACCGAGTCCTCGGCGATGACTAGGCGAAGTGCTTGCACGGGATCTCCACTCGCAGAACGGTCGGCCCGCCGGCCGGGGACCGCAGGGACAGGGTGCCGTCGATCACGGCGAGGCGGTCGGTGATGCCCAGCAGGCCGGTCCCGGCGGCCGTGTCGGCACCTCCGGCCCCGTCGTCCCGGATCTCCAGCACCAGTCCGCCCGCCGCCGCCCGGCCGCGCACCGAGGCCCGCCCGGCGCCGCTGTGCTTGACCACGTTGGCCAGGGCCTCGCAGACCACGAAGTAGGCGGCGGCCTCGATCGGCGCGGGCGGCCGCCCGGGGAGCTCGATGTCGACGTCCACCGGCACCGCCGAGCGGCCCGCGACGTCCCGCACCGCCGGTTCCAGGCCCCGGTCGGTGAGGACCTGCGGGTGGATGTCGTGGATCAGTTCGCGCAGTTCCCGCAGGGCCAGCTTCACCTCCTGCTGGGCCTCCCGGACCTGCCGCCCGCCGGCCGACTCCTCGGGCAGGTCGAGGCCGGCCAGGCCGAGTTTGACGGACAGTGAGACCAGCCGCTGCTGGGCTCCGTCGTGCAGGTCGCGCTCGATCCGCCGCCGCTCCACCTCGTAGGCGTCCACCAGCCGGGCGCGGGAGGCCACCACCCTGGTCAGTTCGGACTCGGCCGGCTCCAGGACGGCCTGCGCGGTCACCGCCCGTACCCCGGCCCAGGCCGCCACCGGATAGGCGGCGACCGGGACCAGGACCAGCCCGGCGAGCGGCCCGAGCCAGGAGACGGCGGGGTTCGCGGTGGGCTGCAGCGGCGCGGTCAGCAGGAACAGCGGGGCTCCGAGGCCGACGGCGGTCAGCCCGAGGTCGATCCACCAGAGCAGCAGCAGCGACACCAGGCCGTAGCCGAGGTCGCGCAGCGTCCCGGGCGCCCGGACCAGCTCGCGAAGCCGCGCCCACGCCCCGGCCGGGGCCGGCTCCGGCGCGGCGGCGGCCCGTACGGGCGTCACCAGCCGCAACCGCCACCGCTCGTACCCGGCGGCGGCCAGCCCGGCCACGGCCACCGGCGGCAGCAGCACCGCCACCGCCCCGGGCCCCAGCCCGCCCCACAGCAGCACCAGCAGCGCCGCCAGCCCCAAGGCCCCGGCGCCCACGGCGGCCCCCGCGAGCAGGAAGCCCAACGACCGCCAGGGCCACGAGGATCCGAGGAACGCCAACGGCCGCTGCGCCAGGGCCTCCAGCGTGTTGCGAACGATCACCCTGCGACCCCCCGGTCCGTCGTCGAACCCCCGCCTTCGGGAGATCGACAACTGACCCTAGCCCGCCCGCACCGGCCGCCGCAGGGGTGCTGGCTCTACCTCGGGTCTCGCCCCAACACCCCTGCGCCCGCCCGCGGCCGAGCGGTTGCCTTGGCAGCATGACGAACCCCACCGAGCCGACCCGGGCGGCCGCTCCGCCCCACGGGCCCGACCCAACCGACCCGACCGACGCCGCCGAGCCGACCGACGCCGCCGAGCCCGTCGACCGCACCGCTGCCGCGGTCCACCTCCGCTCCGTCACCAAGCGCTACGGCACCGGCCCGAGCACCGTGACCGCGCTGGACGACGTCACCGTCGCCTTTCCCCGCGGCAGCTTCACCGCCGTGATGGGCCCCTCCGGCTCCGGCAAGTCGACGCTGCTGCACTGCGCGGCCGGCCTGGACCGGGTCTCCGGCGGCACGGTCACCATCGACGGCACCGATCTCGCCGGCCTGGACGAGACCGGGCTGACCCTGCTGCGCCGCGAGCGGGTCGGCTTCGTCTTCCAGGCCTTCAACCTGGTGTCCGCGCTGACGGCCGAGCAGAACGTGGCGCTCCCGCTGCGGCTGGCCGGGCGCCGCCCGGCCGGGGCCCGGCTCACCGCCGCGCTCGCCGAGGTCGGGCTCGCCCACCGCGGGCGGCACCGGCCGACCGAACTCTCCGGCGGCGAGCAGCAGCGCGTGGCGATCGCCCGGGCCCTGATCACCCGGCCCGCCGTGCTGTTCGCCGACGAGCCGACCGGTGCCCTGGACACCCGGACCTCGCACGAGGTGCTCGCCCTGCTGCGCGGCCTGGTCGACCGCCACGGGCAGACCGTGATCATGGTGACCCACGACCCGGCGGCCGCCTCCTACGCCGACCGGGTGCTGCTGCTCGCCGACGGCCGGATCGTGGAGCGGCTGCTCGGCCGTACCGAGGCCGCAGTCATCGCCGGCCGGATGGCCGCCCTGGAGGTACCGGGGATGCCGAAGGTGCCAGAGGTATCTGAGGTACCGGAGACGCCGGAGGTACCGGAGACGCCGGAGGTGCCGGCGTGCTGAGCCCCGCCACCGTCCGGGCCCGCTGGGTGTCCTTCCTCGGCACCTTCGTCGCGCTCGGCCTGGGTGTGACGATCCTGGCCATGACCGCCTTGGTGCTCGCCTCCGCCGAGCCCGAGGCGCCCCGCCGTTACGCCGCCACCCGGGTGGTGGTGCGGAGCCCGGCCGTCGACCAGTCCGACGGCACCTTCACCCCGAGCCGGCCCTGGTCCCCGCAGCGCGCCGACGAGCTGGTACGGGCGCTCGGCAGCGTCCCGGGCGTGGCACGGGCCGTGCCGGACCGCGCGTTCTACGTCCAGGCCGTGATCGACGGCCGGCCCGCCGCAGACCCGGGCCCGGAGCCGCGCGGGCACGCCTGGTCCGGCGCCGCGTTCGGCCCCGAGCGGCTGGTGGCGGGCAGCGCCCCGGCCGACGCGCGCCAGGTCGTCCTGGACACCTCGCTCGGCCTGCCACCCGGCTCCCCGGTCACCCTGCTGACCGCGACCGGACCGGCCGGGTACACCGTCTCCGGCACCGTCGACTCGCCGGCCTTCTACCTCTCCGACGCGGCCGCCGAGGCGCTCGCCCCGGGTGTCCGGGTGATCGGACTGGTCACCGCACCGGACGCCGACGTCTCCGCCGTCGCCGCCGCAGCGGCCGCCGTCGTGGGCGGTGACGGGACGGTGCTGCACGGCGACGCGCTCGCCCGGCTGGAGGCCGGGAGCACCGAGCGGACCCGCTGGATCGGGATGCAGATCCTGGTCGCGATGGCCGGACTGACCGTCTTCGTCTCGGTGTTCGTGGTCGCCTCCACCTTCGCCTTCGCGGTCGTCCAGCGGCGGCGCGAGTTCGGCCTGCTGCGCACCGTCGGCGCCACCCCGCGCCAGATCCGGCGGCTGGTGTACGCCGAGTCGCTCGGCGTGGGGGTCCTGGCCGGCGGCACGGGTGCGGCGCTCGGCGCGTTGCTGGCGCCCGTGCTCGGCGCGCTGCTGGTCGAGGGCGGCCTGGAGCCGGCGGGCTTCGCCGTACGCTTCCGGGCGCTGCCGCTGCTCGGCGCGTTCGCGCTCGGCCTGGTGGTCGCGCTGCTGGGCGTCTGGTCGGCGTCCCGCCGGGCGGCCCGGACCGCCCCGCTGGAGGCGCTGCGCGAGGCCGCCGTCGAGCAGCGGCCGATGACCCGCGGGCGGTGGATCGCCGGGGGTGTCTGCGGAGCACTCGGACTCGGCCTGGTGGTGGTCGCGGCCGGGAGCGAGTCCGACAGCATGATCAACAATGCCCTCTACGCGGCCATGGCACTGATCGTCGGGCTCACCCTGGTCGCGCCCGCGATCGTCCCGCCGATCGTCCGCGCCGTCTGGTGGCCGCTGTCCGGACTGCGCGGTGCCACCGCTCTGGTGGCCCGGGAGAGCGCGCTGACCGCGGTCCGGCGCACGGCCTCGACCGCCGCGCCGGTCCTGGTCACAGTCGGCTTCGCGGTGCTGATCTCGGGACTGTTCCAGCTGCGGGCGACCGGCTACGCGCTGGAGGAGACCGTTCGGCAGAAGGCCACCACGGTGGTCACCCCGCAGGGCACGCCCGGGCTGTCGGACGCCGCCGTCGCCGCGGTGCCGGGCGCCGCCTGGCTGCTGCCCACCCAGCTCTACGCCGGTGGCACCGACCACGTCGGCGCGGTCGGGATCAGCGGGACCGCGTTCCACCGGGCACGCACCCGAATGACCGTCACCTCCGGTTCCCTAGAGGGGTTCACGGGCGCGAACACCATGGTGGTCAGGGCCGCCACGGCACGCCGGCTGGGCTGGACCACCGGCCGCAGCGTCCCGGTCACCTTCGAGGACGGACGGACGGTGGAGCTGGCCGTCGTCGCCGAGGTCACCGACGACTCCACCACCGCGAGCGTGCTGCTGACCACCGAGACCGTCCGGGCCCACGACCCCTCGGCGCTCACCCCGGTCGTCTACTCGGCCGACGCCGACGCCGAAACCGGCACCGACGCCGGTTGGCCGACCGCCCTCGGCCCGCTCGGCGCGCGGTCGTCGAGCACCGCCGAGTACGCCGCCCGCACCGACTCCGAGGACGACCGGCTGGTGCGGATCTTCCTGGTCATCCTGATCGGCATGTCGCTCGGCTACACCTGCCTCGCCATCGCCAACACCCTGCTGATGGCGACCGCCGAACGGGCCGCGGACCTCGCCGTGCTGCGGCTGTCCGGCGCGACCCGCCGCCAGGTGCTGGGGGTCGTCGCCGCCGAGTCGGCGCTGTCCGTCGGCATCGGCACCGCGCTCGGCCTGGCCGTCGCACTGGTCACCCTGGTCGGCCTCCGCTCCGGCCTCTCGGCCCAGCTCGGCACCCGGGTCGAGCTCGACCTGCCGTGGTCCACCGCGGCGCTGACCGTCGGCGTCTGCCTGGCCCTCGCCCTGACGGCCGGTGTGCTCCCGGCCCGGCTGGCGCTGCGCCGCACCGGTGCCCGGGCGAGCGGCTGAGGACCGACCGCCCGGCACCGGTCACCCCCGGTCGTCCCCGGTCACCCCCGGCCGTCGTTCACACCCGGCCGTCGTTCACACCCGGTCGTCCGTACCCGGTCGTCCGTGCCGCCGAGCAGGGCGACGAGGTCCAGCCCCGGGTCGTCGGCCTCGGCCGACCACAGGTCGTGGGTGGCCTCCCACAGCGGGGCCAACTGAGCAGCCCACCGCAGCCGGTAGCGGAACTCGACCGGGAACCGGCCGGGCTGCCGGACCACGATGCGGTGGCGCAGCGGCCCGGTGCGGTGGTGGACGGCGGTCCACTCGTCCACCACCGTGGACCAGTCGTCGATCCGCAGGATCAGCCGACCGTCCACCTCGCGCTCCACGGCGAGCAGCCGACCGAGCCGCCCCACCCAGCGGACCTCCGAGCCCGCCCACGTGACGCGCGCCACCGCGCCGCTCCTTCCGCGAAGCCCGGCGGGTCGCGCTACTCCGCCTGCCCTGCCTTCCTTGTCTGCCTTGCCTACCCTGCCTGCTCCGCCAGCGACTTGACGCCTTCGAGGGTGGCCGTCATGCCCGTGCGCAGTTCGCCGAGCCGGAACTCGACGATCTTCTCCTCGGCCTCCGGCTTGGCGTCGATGTAGGAGCTCATGCCGCTGCGGCCCGGGCCGATCTCCACCGACTGGCGCAGCCGGGTGCCGCCGTCCTCGGGGGCGAGCTCGAAGCGCCACCGGGCCAGCGAGCCGGCCACCTCGGCGACCGGCTCGCCGTAGCGGCCGTCCGCGTCCATCACCGCCCAGGCGAAGGCGCGAGGGCCGGCCGGGCCGGCCTCGGCCGCCGTCCCGGCCTCGCCGGTCAGCTCGATGACCTCGGAGACCGTCCGCCAGTCGGGCATGCCCGGGCGGCTGTTGTGGCCCTCGAAGCGGGCGCCCGGCGCGGGGCCGTCGGCGCCGTCCAGCCAGGCGACGCGGTGGAGCTCCGGGCTGAGCCGGGCGGGCAGGGCGATGTCGGTCACCAGCTCCCACACCCGTTCGACCGGCGCCTGGACGTAGATCTCACAGACCGTCCCCGGTCCGTCGGCGTAGCGCGTCACGTTCCCCCCACGGTGGTGTACGTCGTTCGTGTCGCGGATCCCTGCGGATCAGCGGATCAGTCGTGGGTCGACACCCGCCCGTGCCCCCGCCTCGGCGTCCGGAACGCCGCGAGGACAGCGGGCGGGTTGCCGCCCTGGGCCCGGAATCGATGATCGAGCCCGGCGAACCCCCAAGTCAATCCGCCGGTTTGCTGGGGCAGGTCCAAGTGATTCCTTGGGTGTCCGCGATATCTTGGGCCACCGTGACCATCGAAGACCTCCGCGTGTTCGCCGCGGTCTGCCGGGCCGGCTCGCTCAGCGCCGTCGCCCGCGACCTCCACTGCACCCAGTCCGCGGTCAGCCAGCACGTCAAGCGGCTGGAGCGGGAGCTCGGGCTCTCGCTGATCGAGCGGCATCCGCGCGGGGTCGTGCCCACCGTGGCGGGCAGACTGCTCCAGGCGGCCGTCGCCACCGGGCTCGGCGGCATCGACCACGCGCTGCACCGGATCGCCGAACTCGCGCGCGGCGAGGGCGGATCCGTGCGGATCACCACCGGTGCCACCAGCGTCCGGCACTTCATGTCCGAGGCCGTGGTGGCCTTCCGACGGCGCTTCCCGCAGGTCAGCCTGGAGTTCCAGACCGAGGTCTCCAGCCGCAGCTGTCTGGAGTCGCTCACCGCCGGCCGGGCGGACCTCGCCTGGATCACCCTCGGCTCCCCGGTCCGCGGCATCGAGCAGCGGCCGGTCGTCGACCTGCCGTGGGTGCTGGCCGTCGCGGCGGGCGACCCGCTCGCCGCCCGGGCCCGCATCGAGCCCGCCGACCTGCAGGACGCCCGGCTGATCGGGCTGCCGCCGAACTCCGTGGCCCGCTCCCAACTCGACGCCTGGCTGGGGAAGTCAGGCATCCGACCGGTCTTCGACACCAGCGTCGCGGACTGGGACACCGCGATCCTGCTGGCCGAACTCGGGCTCGGCCACGCCATCGTGCCCGTCCTGCCGCAGTGGCGCGGCCCGGGCCACCCCGCGCTGCGGCTGCTCCCGTTCCCCGACCTGCCCGCCCTCACCGCCGGCTGGGCCGTCCGGGACTGGGACAGCCTCGGCCCGCTCGCCCGCGCCTTCGCCGACACGGTCGCCGCCCACTGCGGCGCCGAGGTCACCCTCCCGTCGAATCAACCGTCGGATCGACCGGACGGACCCTGATCCCCCCCGATCGATCCGCCAACTTCCCTTCCGATCAGCCTCGTTCACCAACAGGGACGACGCAGGACCGGCGGCCGCCTCAGCGGGCGTCGGCCGTACGGTCCAGGAAGCGCCGCAGCCCGTCCCGGACGCCCTCGGTGGGCACGGTCGCGGCGAAGGCCGCGGCCTCCACCGCGAGCCCCTCGTCGATCGGGAGGTTGATGCCCCGGGTGACGGCGCGCAGGCACGCGGCCACCGCGGTGGGGGCGTGCCGGATGATGCGGTCGGCCAGATCCCGGGCCGCGTCCAGCAGTTCAGCCGCCGGGACGACCGAGTTGACCAGGCCGAGCTCGGCCGCCCGGGCGGCCGGGACCGGGTCGCCGGTGAGGATCAGTTCCAGTCCGCGCTTTCGGCCCACGTGGCGCGGCAGCCGCTGCGATCCGCCGAAGGGCGGCGGGAAGCCGAGCGAGATCTCCGGCTTGGCGAAGGTGGCGTGCTCGGCGGCGACGGCCAGCGGCGCCGCCTCCGTCACCTCGCAACCACCGCCGTACGCCAAGCCGTTGACCGCGACGATGACCGGCTTGGGGAACTCCTCGATCCGCCGGGTGAGCGTGTGGCCGCGCCGGACGAACTCGCGCAGCGCCCGCTCGGGCCCGCCGGCGACGCTGGCGGCCAGGGACGGGATGTCGGCGCCCGCGCTGAACGCCCGCTGCCCGGCGCCGGTCAGGATCACGGCGCGGACGGTGTCGTCGGCGTCGATCCGGTCCAGCTCGGCGAGCAGCGCGTCGATCGTCGGGTAGTCGAGGGCGTTGAGCTTCGCCTCCCGGTCGATGGTGAGGGTGACGACGTGCTGGTCCCGCTCGCTGCGGATGGTCATGGACGCGCGCTCCGTTCCCGGCCTCTGTTCCGGACCCTGCCTTGCCCCGGCCTTCCGCCGGACACCTCCGAGGTTAGGAACACCCGTCCAGGACAATCCACTTATTGTCCTGGATACACTCCCGGCACCCACGACACCCCGGAACGGCAGGTGACCCGTGCGACCGCCCTCCTACAAGGCCATCGTCGACGAGTACGCGGCGGCGATCCGCTCCGGCGCGCTCCCGGCCGGCACCCGGCTGCCGACCCACCGCTCCCTCGCCCGCGAGCGGCGGGTCGCCCTCGCCACCGCCACCCGGGTCTACGCCGAACTGGCCGCCGCCGGACTGGTGGTGGGCGAGCAGGGCCGGGGCACCTTCGTCCGGCAGCGGGCCGGCTACGACGGCCTCGAACCCTCCCGCACGCTCCCGGTGCCCCGGGTAGCGGACCTCTCCTTCAACCAGCCGCTCACCCCCGGCCAGGGCGACCTGCTGCGGCAGGCCCTGCGCACCCTCGCCGCCTCCGGCGACGCCGAGTCCCTGCTGCACCAGCACCCGCCGGGCGGCCACCGGCACGACCGGGCGACCGTCGCCACCTACCTGCTGGACCGCGGGATCGACACCGCGCCGGAGAACGTCCTGCTGACCAACGGCGCCCAGCAGGCGCTGGACTGCGTGCTGCGCACCCTCACCCACCCCGGGGACGTCCTGGCGGTCGACGCGCTCAGCTACCCCGGCATCAAGCTGCTCGCCGCCGCGCACGGGCTCGACCTGGCGCCCGTCCCGGTCACGCCCGCGGGCCCGGACCTCGACGCGCTCGACCGGCTCTGCCACGCCCGCCCGGTACGCGCGGTGTACACCATGCCGACCGTCCACAACCCGCTCGGCTGGGTGCTCGACCAGGCACGGCGCGAGCGCCTGGCCGCCCTCGCCACCACCCACGGCTGCACGCTGATCGAGGACGGCACCTACGCCTTCCTGGAGACCGCGCCACCCCAGCCCCTGCACGCCCTCGCCCCCGAGCACACCTGTTACGTGGCCGGCCTGTCGAAGAACGTGGCGCCGGGGCTGCGGTTCGGCTTCGCCGTCCTGCCCGACCGGCTGCTGCGGGCCGCGACCACCCAGCTGCGCACGGCGGCCTGGGGCACGCCGGGCCTGATCACCGCGCTCGCCACCGGCTGGCTCGCCGACGGCACGGTCGCCCGCCTGGAGCACGAGCGCCGCACCGACGCCGCCGCCCGCCAGACCCTCGCCCGCACCGCCCTCGCCGGACTGGCCACCACCGCCCACCCCGCCTCGTACATCGTCTGGCTCACCCTCGAACCCCACCAGCGCCCCGACCACGTGGCCGCCGCGCTCGCCACCGAGGGCATCCTGATCTCCACCGCCGACGCGTTCGCCACCACCCCGCACCACCCCAACGCCATCCGCCTCGCCCTCGCCACACCCCCACTAGCCGACCTCCCCGCCGCCCTCACCCACCTACGCGCCACCCTGGACGCCATCGCCCCGTAACGCCCGCCCCCATCGAATCAGTAGACCGGTCTGCATATTTCTCCCGAAAGGCCCCCGACGCCGCACCAAAAGTCGACCTGCCCGACTTCCTACTCCAGCTACTCCAGCCGCCCCACAGCCGCCCCCTCCCCGCCCTCCCCGACGGCCCGTGCGAAGCGGGAGCTCCAGTCCGCCAGCAGCGTGCGCAGCTCGGGCGGCTCGACCACCTCGAACTCCGCGCCCAGGGAGCCCAGGGCCATCGCGGGCCAGTCGAGGGAATCTGCGGTCATGACGAGCCGGCAGCGGCCGGGGCCGGCGGGCTCGACCGTGCCCCAGCGGCCGACCCGGGCGTGGACGACGTCGGCGGGCGCGGCGACCAGCGCCTCCACCCGGTGCGGCCGGGGCACGTGGTTCAGCCCGGCCCGGACGAACTCCGCCGCGTCGGCGGCCGGGAGGGTGCGCGGCGCGAAGCGGGCGCCGCTGCCCTGCGGGGCGGTCAGCCGGTCGAGGCGGAAGCTGCGCCAGTCGGCGCGGTCGAGGTCGTAGGCGACGAGGTACCAGCGGCGGTTGAGGCTGACCAGCCGGTGCGGTTCGACGTGCCGCTCGGTGCCGCGCCCGTCGGCGGCGGTGTACGCGAACCGCAGCCGTTCGCCGTCCCGGCAGGAGAGGGCGACCACGGTGAGGACGTCCGGGTCGACGCCCGCACCCGCCCGGGTGCCCCAGTCCACCGGGACGGTGACCGCCCGCAGTGCCTCCACCCGGCGGCGCAGCCGGGCCGGCATCACCTGGACCACCTTCGCCAGCACCCGCACCGAGGCCTCGCCCACGCCCTCCACCGGGCTCTCCGCCGCCGCCTGCAGGCCGACCGCGAGCGCCACCGCCTCCTCGTCGTCGATGACCAGCGGCGGCAGTGCCGCGCCCGCCGCCAGCTGGTAGCCGCCCTCGACGCCGCGCTGCGCCTCGACGGGGTAGCCGAGTTCGCGCAGCCGGTCGATGTCGCGGCGCAGGGTGCGGACGGAGACGCCGAGCCGGTCGGCCAGTTCCTCGCCGGGCCAGTACCGGTGGGTCTGGAGCAGGGAGAGCAGTCGCAGCGTTCTGGAGCTGGTGTTCGCCATGCCTCCGATTCTGCCGCGCATTCAGGACAGGAAGTGACCGCTATGGCCCGTAGCGTTGTTCTTGTCCGAGGGAGCAGGAACCGAACGGAAGGCCTGAATCATGACCACCACCAACGCCGCGAGCAGCGTCGTCACCGCCACCTCCGACGCCGTGCCGACGCACATCACCGGGGAGCGCGCGGACTTCCTGGAGGCGCTGGCCAAGCACCGCTACTTCCTGCGCTTCACCGCCCGTGACCTCACCGACGAGCAGGCCGGCCTGCGGACCACGACGAGCGAGCTGTGCGTGGGCGGTCTGATCAAGCACGTGACCTCGATGGAGCGGCTCTGGGCGGACTTCATCCTGGAGGGCCCGTCCGCGATGCCCGACTTCAGCAACTGGACCGAGGCCGACCTCGCCCGCCGCGCCGACGAGTACCGGATGCTGCCCGGAGAGACGCTGGCCGGCGTCCTGGCCGCGTACGAGGAGGTGGCGCGCCGCACCGACGAGCTGGTGGTCACCCTCCCCGACCTGGACGTCGCGCACCCGCTGCCGAAGGCCCCCTGGTTCCAGGCGGACGCCCGCTGGTCGGCCCGCCGGGTGCTGCTGCACGTGATCGCCGAGACCTCCCAGCACGCGGGCCACGCCGACATCATCCGCGAGGCCCTGGACGGCGCGAAGACGATGGGCTGAGCCGGACGGGCGGGGGCGGGTCCGCCGACGACCACCGACGGACCCGCCCCGCCCCGCCCCCGGGCCTCAGCCCCGCCCGACCAGCGTGAACCCGGCCCCGTCGACGGCGCCGCGGGCGGCGTCCTCGTCCAGGGGCCGCTCGGACGCCACGGTGACCCGCCCGCTCGGCGCGTCGGCGACGACCTCGCTGACGCCCGGCAGCGCGGACAGGGCGGCGGCGACCGTCCGCTCGCAGTGGCCGCAGCTCATCCCGTCGACGGCGAGGACGGTGGTGACGGCGGTGATGGACATGACGGTGCCTCCCATGGCATTCCGATGGCATTCCGGTCACGTTCCAACGGCACCCCGACAGGCACCTCAGCAGGCACCCCGACGGCAACCGTGAAACGGATCGACCCGCACCACGACACCCCAATCCGGGCCCCGGCCCCAGGGACACGCCGCACGGGTGACACCATCGAGCGGTTCCGGGAACCGGCCGGGCCCCGCGTCCGACAGGGGCCCCGCGACGCGCCCGGGCGACACCGCCGTGAACCAACACCCCACCCGTTCGCGTTCCTCCAGGTACAACCCCGTCGCCCGACCGGGCCTCACTGGTCCCCGGTCGCCGATCGGCCGCCCGACCGCCGATCCCCGTACTGGAGCCGTACCGCCATGTCCACACTGGCCCCGATACACGCCCGGCCGGACACCACCGCCCTCCTGCTGTCGCACGCGGCGCTGCGCGGCGAGTTCGCCCGCCTCGCCGAGGCCTGCCGCGCCCCGGGCGCGGAGGCGCTGCGGGCCGGGATCACCGATCACCTCGCGCTGGTGCTGGACGTCCTGCGCCTGCTGCACGAGGCCGAGGAGGACGTGCTGTGGCCCGCGCTGTCCGGGGCCGCACCGTGTCTGCGCCCCGAGCTGGGCGCGCTGGCCGCCGAGCGCGCCTCGCTGGCCGTCCCGCTGGCCCGGGTCCGGGTCGCCTCGGCGGGCCCGCCGGACCGGCTCGCCGGCCCCCTGCGGGAGGCGGGCGAAGCCGTGGCGGCGTACCTGACGGTGAAGGAGGGGCTCTGTCTGGAGGGGATCCGCGCCTTCCTGCCGATGTCCGCCTGGGAGCGGTTCGAGGAGACCAGGAGGTGGCGGATCCCGCCGTCCCTGCGGTCCCGGGTCGAGGGCCTCCTGCTGTCGTACGGCAGTCCGGAGCAGCTCGCGCACCTGCGCGCGACCGGCGGCCGGCTCCAGAGCTACCTCGCCTTCCGGCGGACGCTGCCCGCCCACCACCGCCGGATGCGCGTGGTGTACGGCCACCTCCCGGCCGGGGGCGTCCGGTGAGCGCCCTCGCCCGGCTCCGGTCCCGGTCCCGGTCCCGGCTCCGGCCCCGCAGCCGCCGGCAGGGCGCGCTCGCCGCGGCGGTGGCCGCCGCGGTGGCCGCGGCCCTGACCGCCGGCCTGCTGTGGTGGCAGCCGTGGCACGACGACGGCCCGGCCCCGCTCGCGTTCACCACCGCGCCCGGCGGCTCCGCCCGCTTCGGCACCGGCGAGCACCTGTACCGGTACAAGGTCCGGGTGGAGAACGGGATCGCGGAGAGCCCGGAGCAGTTCGCGGCCGAGGTGGACGCGGTCCTCGGCGACGTGCGGCGCGGCTGGGCCGCCGGCGGCACGGCCTCCTTCCAGCGGGTCCCCGCCGACCCGGTGGACTTCACGGTCTACCTGGCCACCCCCCGCTCCACCGACCGGATCTGCGGCCAGTACGGGCTGGACACCGGCGGCTGGGTGAACTGCGGCGTGACCCACCAGGTGGTGATCAACCTCAAGCGCTGGACCGAGCTGTCCGAGTTCTACCAGGGCCAGCCGGAGACCTACCACGCACTGGCGGTCAACCACGAGGTCGGTCACATCCTCGGCAACGGCCACGTCGACTGCCCCGGGCCGGGCGCCCCGGCGCCGGTGATGATGCAGCAGATCAAGGGCCTGCACGGCTGCGTCCCCAACGGCCGGCCGTACTCCGACACCGGCACCCTGCTCACCGGCCCGCCCGTCCAGGCCCCCACCAACGCCCCCTGAACCCGCCTGACGCCCCCCGAACCACCCTGACGCGCCCTGCCGCACCCCCCGTACCAACCCCTCCTCCCGACACACGGATAATCCTGGTCGGACCGGACGCCGCCCGCACCGGCGAGCGCCCGGTCCCGGTCGTGTCCGCACTCGGTGCCGGTGGAGGAAGAACGTTGAACAGTGTGCCCGGCGGGCAGAACGGCGGGGAGCACCTGGACTGGCCGGTGCTGCTGGAGGCCGCCGAGGCGGCCGCCCGGGCCACCAGGGGCCGGGGCAGGGTCGCCGACTACATCCCGGCGCTCGCCACCGCCGACCCCGAGGCCTTCGGCATGGCCGTGGCCACCGTCGACGGGGAGCTGTACGGCGTCGGGGACTGGGAGCGGCCGTTCTCCGTCCAGAGCGTGTCGAAGCTGTTCTCGCTGGCCCTCGCGGTCGCCTACGGCGGCGACAGCCTCTGGCGGGGCGTCGGCCGCGAGCCGTCCGGCAACCCGTTCAACTCGCTGGTGCAGCTGGAGACCGAGCACGGCATCCCGCGCAACCCGTTCATCAACGCGGGCGCCCTCGTGGTGACCGACCGCCTGCAGACCATGACCGGCGACGCCTCCGGCGCGGTCCGGGAGTTCCTGCGCCGCGAGTCCGGCAATCCCGGGCTGGACACCGACCCGGTGGTCGCCGCCTCCGAGGCCGAGCACGGCCACCGCAACGCCGCCCTGGCCCACTTCATCGCCAGCCACGGCAACCTGGAGAACCCGGTCGAGACCGTCCTGGAGCACTACTACGCGCACTGCGCCCTCACCACGAGCTGCCGCGACCTCGTCCTGGCCGGCTCCTTCCTCGCCCGCTACGGCGTGCGCGCCGACGGCACCCGCCTGATGTCCCGCAGCGAGGCCAAGCGCATCAACGCCGTCCTGCTGACCTGCGGCACCTACGACGCGGCCGGCGAGTTCGCGTTCCGCGTGGGCCTGCCCGGCAAGAGCGGCGTGGGCGGCGGCATCCTCGCCATACTGCCCGGCCGCGCCGCCGTCTGCGCCTGGGGCCCGCGCCTCGACCAGGCCGGCAACTCCGTCGCCGCGGTCACGGCGCTGGACACCCTCACCACCCTCTCCGGCTGCTCCGTCTTCTAGGACGAGGGCGGGAACAGCGCCGGGCCCCGGTCGTCCGCACAGCGACCGGGGCCCGGGGATCAGGGGTGGCGGCTACTCGACCGTCACGCTCTTCGCCAGGTTGCGCGGCTTGTCCACGTCACGGCCGAGGGCGACGGCGGCGTGGTAGGCGAGCAGCTGCAGCGGGATGTTGAGCAGCAGCGGGTCCAGCTCGGGCTCGCTCTTGGGGACCAGGATGCAGTGGTCCGCGAGCTTCTCCTCCGGGCGGCGGTGGGCGACCGCGATGACCCGGCCCGACCGGGCCTTGATCTCGCCGAGCGTGGTGAGGTTCTTGTCCAGCAGCTCGTCGTCCGGGACGAGGGCCACGGTGGGCAGTTCGGGGCTGATCAGCGCCAGCGGGCCGTGCTTGAGCTCGCTCGCCGGGTAGGCCTCGGCGTGCACGTAGGAGATCTCCTTGAGCTTCTGCGCGCCCTCCCGGGCCACCGGGTAGCCGCGCACCCGGCCGATGAACATCATGCCCGCCGACTCGGCGTACTCGGCGGCGAGTTCGGCGATCGCGTCGCTCTGCTCCAGCACCTCGCGGATCTGGTCCGGCAGCGCCTGGAGGGCCGAGACGATCCGGCGCCCGTCGGCGGGCGAGAGGTCGTGGATGCGGCCGAAGTGCAGGGCGAGCAGCGCGAAGGCGACCACGGTGGAGGTGAACGCCTTGGTGGAGGCGACCGAGACCTCCGGGCCGGCGTGCAGGTAGATGCCGCCGTCGCACTCGCGGGCGATCGCGCTGCCCACGGTGTTGACGACGCCGAGCACCCGGCCGCCCTTGCGCTTGATCTCCTGGACGGCGGCCAGCGTGTCGTAGGTCTCGCCGGACTGGCTGACCGCGACGTACAGGGTGTCCGCCTCGATCACCGGGTTGCGGTAGCGGAACTCCGAGGCCGGCTCGCTGTGCGCGGGGATCCGGGACAGCTCCTCGATCAGCTGCGCGCCCATCTCGCCCGCGTAGTAGGCGGATCCGCAGCCGAGGATCTTGACCCGGCGGATCTCGCGCAGCTCCCGGGCGTCCAGGTTGAGGCCGCCGAGGTGCGCGGTGGCGAAGCGCTCGTCGAGCCGGCCGCTCAGCGTGCGCTCGACCGAACCGGGCTGCTCGTGGATCTCCTTGAGCAGGTAGTGCTCGTAGCCGGCGGTGTCGAAGGAGTCGATCTCCCAGTCCACGGTGGACGGCTGACGGTGGGTGGTGCGGGCGTCCGCGGTGAAGGTGCGGAAGCCGTCGGCCCGGACGGTGGCCAGCTCGCCGTCCTCCAGGTGGACGACCTGGCGGGTGTAGCGGACCAGCGCGGAGACGTCGGAGGCGGCGAACATCTCCTTCTCGCCGATGCCGAGCACGATCGGGCTGCCGTTGCGGGCGACCACGATCCGGTCCGGCTGCTCGCCGTCGAGGACCGCGATGCCGTAGGTGCCGACCACCCGGTGGAGGGCGGCGCGCACCGCGTCCTCCAGCTCGCCGCCCTCGGTGAGGTGCGCGGCGATCAGGTGGGCGAGCACCTCGGTGTCGGTCTCGGAGCGGAAGACGGCGCCGTCGGCGGTCAGCTTGGCGCGCAGCTCGTCGGCGTTCTCGATGATGCCGTTGTGGACGACGGCGATCCGCTCGGCGTTGTCCAGGTGCGGGTGCGCGTTGGCGTCGCTGGGGACGCCGTGGGTGGCCCAGCGGGTGTGGCCGATGCCGGTGGTGCCCTTGAAGCGGGCCGGCACGGCGGCGGCGAGGTCGGCGACCCGGCCCTTCACCTTGCGCAGCTTGACGCCGCCGCTGCGGCCGGTGACGGCGACGCCCGCCGAGTCGTACCCGCGGTACTCCAGCCGGGCCAGGCCCTCCAGCAGGAAGGGGGTGGCGTCCTTGGGGCCGATGTAGGCCACGATCCCGCACATGGGTGGACTCCTCGTTCGTAGTCGTTCGTAGTCGTTCGAAGTCGTTCGAAGTTTCGAAGTGACGTGGGCGTGCCGCCCAGGCGTGGCACCGTTGGCGCGACGCCCCGGGCGCGACGTCCGGGGCCGGGCGTCGGCGACGGCCGCTCAGCCGTAGACGATCCGCCGCAGCTGGCGGGCCGAGAGCTCCGGCGCCGCGACGCGGCGCTGCGGGAGCTCCTCGGCGAGCCGGGCGAAGATCCGTTCGTTGGTCAGTCCGCGTGCCTGCAGCTCGGTGTGGCGGCGGCGCACGTAGTCCTCGGTGCTCTCGGAGAAGTACGCCAGCACCTCCGCCACGACCCGCGCCGCCTCCCGGGGCCCGAGCGGGCTGGTCCGGGTCAGGTGGGCGAGGAGGTCTTCGTGAGGGTGGGGTGAGCTCGGCACGAGTGAAGACACTAGGCCGCAACGCCGCCGAAACCAAAGTTCCTGCCCGAAATCGGGCAGGCATGACACCTTTCGGCTCAGCAGCACCCCGCACCCACCCCCGCCGACCACCCCCCACCCACCCGCGCCGACCACCCCACCCCCCATCCGTTCGTCTTCCCCCGAACCCTTGAAGCGCCACCGACTCCACACGTAGCGTGAGCCCTTGAACACGTAGCGGAAGACCGGAGGCTTGCTGATGTGCGGGATCACCGGATGGGTCGCCTTCGACCGCGACCTCACCGCCGGACCGGAGGGCCGGGAGGTCCTCGACGCGATGACGGCCACCCAGCTCTGCCGCGGCCCGGACGCCGGCGGCGTCCTCCTCCAGCCGCACGCCGCGATCGGCCACCGCCGCCTCGCGGTGATCGACGTCGAGGGCGGCACCCAGCCGATGACGTTCGGGCCGGAGGGCCGGCCGCCGGTCGTGCTCACCTACAGCGGCGAGGTCTACAACCACCGCGAGCTGCGCGCCGAGCTGGCGGCGGCCGGGCACCGCTTCCGCACCCGCAGCGACACCGAGGTCGTGCTGCACGCCTACCTGGAGTGGGGCGAGGGCCTGGCCGGGCGGCTCAACGGCATGTTCGCCCTGGCCGTCTGGGACGCCCGGAGCGAGGAGCTGCTGCTGGTCCGCGACCGGATGGGCGTGAAACCGCTGCACTACCACCCCACCGCGGACGGCGTGGTCTTCGGCTCCGAGCCCAAGGCCGTGCTCGCCCACCCCGCCGTCCGCCCGGTGGTCGACCTGGACGGGCTGCGCGAACTGCTCGGCCACACCCGCACCCCCGGCCTGACGCCGTACCGGGGCATCCGCGAGGTCCCGCCCGGGCACGTCGTCCGGGTGCGCCGCGGGAGCGTCACGCTCCGCCGCTACTGGGCGCTGGAGGCCCGCGAGCACCCCGACGGCCTGGCGAACACCGTCGCCACCGTCCGGGCCCTGCTGGACGACATCGTGCACCGCCACCTCGACGCCGACGTCCCGCTCTGCTCGCTGCTCTCCGGCGGCCTGGACTCCAGCGCCGTCACCGCCCTCGCCGCCCGGACGCTGCGCGCCGCCGGGGCCGGCCCGCTGCGCTCCTTCTCCGTCGACTTCACCGGCCCGGGCGAGTTCCGCGCCAGCGAGGTCCGGGAGACCCCGGACGGCCCGTTCGCCCGGCTGCTGGCCCGGCACGTCGGCGCCGACCACAGCGTGATCGAGCTGGACGCCGCCGAGCTCACCGACCGCTCCCGGCGCACCGCCGCCGTGCGCGCCCGCGACCTGCCGGGCGGCGTCGGCGACATGGACGTCTCGCTGCTGCTGCTCTTCCGCGGGGTGCGCCGCCACTCCACCGTCGCGCTGTCCGGCGAGTCCGCGGACGAGCTCTTCGGCGGCTACCGCTGGTTCCACGACCCGGAGCTGGTCGCCACCGAGGACTTCCCCTGGGCCGCCGACCTCACCCGCATCGCCGGCGCCGGCTCCGGCCCGCGCGAACAGCTGCTCGACGCCGAACTGCTGCGCAAGCTCGACCTCGCGGACTACCGGCGGGCCCGCTACCGCGAGGCGATCGCCGAGGTCCCGCACCTGGACGCGGCCGACCCGCTGGAGCGGCGGATGCGCGAGATCTCCTACCTCAACCTGACCCGCTTCGTCCGCATCCTGCTCGACCGCAAGGACCGGATGAGCATGGCCAACGGACTGGAGGTACGGGTGCCGTTCTGCGACCACCGGCTGGTCCAGTACGTGTTCAACACGCCGTGGGCGATGAAGAGCTTCGACGGACGGGAGAAGAGCCTGCTGCGCGCCGCCGTCCGGGACCTGCTGCCCCCGGAGATCGCCGACCGGCCGAAGAGCCCGTACCCGGTGACCACCGACCCGCGCTACCCGGCGCAGCTGCGCGCCGAACTCGCCCGGCTCGTCGACGCCGCGGACTCCCCGGCGCTGGACCTGCTCGACCGGCGGCGCCTCGCCGACGCGCTCGCCCCGGACACCGATCCGCAGTCCGTCCGGCTGGGCGTCGACCTCGCGCTCGACCTGGACGCCTGGCTGACGGAGTACCAGGTCACCCTGGAGCTCTGACCTCACCGAAGACCTCGCCGGACACGACGCCTGTGGGCCGTCCGGGTGAACGTCGGGAACCATCCCGGCGCGCCCGGGCGTCGCACCGTGCGGTAGCGTCGCCGACACCTCCCGAATGGCGGGCGAAATCATGGATTCCCGCCGCCGTGCCGTCAGGATGGGAGCGAACCGTTCACCTCGATCCGCCGGGGGATCCCGTCATGCAGCCGCGAGTCTTCGCGATTCTCACCGCCCTGCTCCTGGGCGTCCTGGGCCTCGGGTCGGTGGCCGTCACCGACTGGTCGCCCGCGGCGGCCACCGCGGCCCGGGCCGCCGAGGCCCCGGCCCCCGGGGCGCCCGCCGCCGGAGCCCAGCCGGCCTCGGCGGGCCCCGCGAGCGCCACCCCGACCGGTGACCCGGCGGTGTGGACCCGCTCGACGCTGCGCAACAAGATGATGGCCGAGATGGACGCCACCGACCCGGGCGTCGCCCTCGCCGACCTCGACAAGATCACCAAGGAGAAGCCGTACACCGTGCGCTTCTGCCACCCGATCGCGCACGAGCTCGGCCACGCGGCGGTCAAGCGCTTCAACGCCGACTTCCAGAAGGTCATCTCCTTCCCGCACGAGACCTGCGCGGCCGGCTACCTGCACGGCGCGGTCGAGGAGATGCTCAACGCCTCCGCCCAGCCCGAGGTGGACCTGCTCAAGCTCTGCGCCCCCAAGAACAGCGGCCCCTGCATCCACGGCGTCGGCCACGGCACCATGTTCGTCGCCAAGCAGGACGTCGCCAAGGCGCGCGACCTGTGCAACAAGTTCACCACCGACCAGAACCGGATCCGCTGCTCCGAGGGCCTGTTCATGCAGCTCTTCGGCCCGGACGAGGAGGACGAGCAGGCCAAGGCCAACCTGCCCGCCGACAAGATCGCCCAGGACCCGCTCTACCCGTGCAAGGACCAGCCGTCCCTGTTCCAGTCCGCCTGCTTCTTCTACGCCCCGACCTTCTACCTCTCCTCGCACGACTACCCGAACCACCCCGAGGTCTACGCCGACGCCCTGAAGTGGTGCCTCAACGGCAAGGCCAGCGGCGGGTCGGTGGACTGCAGCCGGGGCGTCGGCTCGCGGACCATGAAGTACAACCTGGACCGCGAGGACTGGGCCGCCCAGCAGTGCGCCACCGCCGCCGACGGCTGGCAGCGCAAGGCCTGTGCGGAGGGCCTGGTCAGCTACTACACCGTCAACTACACCGACGGCGGCGCGGCCGGCCGGCTCTGCGCCA
The DNA here is from genome assembly GCF_054601375.1 of Kitasatospora sp. Ki12. Classification (NCBI taxonomy): domain Bacteria; kingdom Bacillati; phylum Actinomycetota; class Actinomycetes; order Kitasatosporales; family Streptomycetaceae; genus Kitasatospora; species Kitasatospora sp. Ki12. The sequence goes on from NZ_BAAIHT010000003.1 coordinate 967,799, forward strand.
AGATCACCAACAAGGAGATGCAGGGCTACTGCCGCTCCGCCAGCGGCCTGTCCGGCTCGCTGGACTGACCCCTCCGTCTCACCGACAGGGCCCGCGCCGCACGGCGCGGGCTCTTTGCATAGGATCACCCGACCATCGCCTGATCAGGATGCGCCGAGGACGCCGCTCCTGCCCTCCCCGGCCCCCTGGAGTGTCCCCGCATGGCCACCGACGACTTCCGCGCCGCCGCCCGCGCCACCGCCGAGCTGGTCTCCGACTACCTCGCCGAACTGCCCGGCCGCCCGGTCTGGCAGCCCATGGACGAGACCGCCCGCCGCGCCCTGCTCGACGCCCCGCTGCCCTCCGACGGCCGCCCGCTCGCCGAGCTGATCGACGCCATCGGGCGGGACGTCCTCCCGTACCCCATGGGCAACGGCAACCCGCGCTTCTTCGGCTGGGTCAACGCCGCCCCCGCCCCGGCCGGCGTCCTCGCCACCCTCGCCGCCTCCGCCATGAACCCCAGCTCGGCCGGCGGCGACCACGCCGACGTCCACCTGGAACGCGCGGTCGTGCGCTGGATCGCCGAGCTGGTCGGCTTCCCGCATCCGGCCGGCGGCGGGCTGCTCACCTCCGGCACCTCGATGGCGACCATCGTCTGCCTCGCCGCCGCCCGCAACCGCGCCGCCCGCCTGGCCGGCCGGGACGTCCGCGAGGAGGGCCTGGCCGGCCTGCCCCCGCTGGTCGGCTACGTCACCGGCGAGACCCACTCCTGCGTCCGCAAGGCCGCCGAGCTCCTCGGCCTCGGCAGCCGGCACCTGCGCACCGTCGCGACCGGCCCCGACGGCCGCCTGGACACCGCCGACCTGCGGGCGGCCGTCGAACGCGACCGCGCGGCCGGCCTGCTGCCCTTCCTGGTCGTCGCCTCGGCCGGCACCGTCGGCACCGGCGCGGTCGACGCCTTCGACCCGATCGCCGACCTCTGCGCGGAGCAGCGCCTCTGGCTGCACGTGGACGGTGCGTACGGCGCCTTCGGCCGGCTCGACCCCGCCATCGCCCACCGCTACGCCGGCCTGGAGCGCGCCGACTCGCTCGCCCTCGACCCGCACAAGTGGCTCGGCGTCCCGGTCGACTGCGGCTGTGCCCTGGTCCGTGACACCGAGGAGCTGCGCGGCACCTTCAGCCTCGTCCCCTCCTACCTGCGGGACGAGTCGGCCGGCGCGCTCGGCTGGTTCTCCGAGTACGGCACCGAGCAGACCCGCCCGTTCCGCGCCCTCAAGGTCTGGGCCACCATCGCCCACCGGGGCCGCACCGGCCTCGCCGAGGACATCGCCCGGTGCACCGCGCTGGCCCGCCGGCTCGGCGAACTCGTGGAGGCGGACGAGGAGTTGGAGCTGCTCGCCGAGGTCCAGACGTCCATCGTGGCGTTCCGTCACCGCGCCCCCGGCCTGGACGCCGCCACCCGCGACGCCCTCAACCGCGACCTCCCGGCGGCCGTCCAGCGGCGCGGCCGGGTCTTCGTCACCGGCGCCCGCCTCGGCGGCGACGAGATGCTCCGCGCCTGCCTCCTCAACGCCGCCACGACCGAGGACGACCTCCGCCTGCTCCTCACCGAGGTGAAGGCCGCGGCCCGCGATCTCCGCCCGTAACAGCCCCGAGCGGACCGTAACCGTCAGGTCACGGCCGGTTCGTGGTCGGGAAACACCGGTGGGGCACGGTGGAGGCCATGGAGCACTCGAAGCCTTCCCTCCCCCGCGCCCACCGCTGGCGCCGCGACACCGTCGAGCTCGCCGCCGTCTTCCTCTCCGTCACCGCCGCCGACCTCATCGCCAAGCTCGTCGTGGAGGGCCCGGACGGCCCCGTCGTCCTGGTCAGCTCCGCGCTCGCCCTGATCGCCACCGCGCTGTTCCACACCTGGTGGTCCCCGCACGCCCCGCCGCCGACGACGCTCTGGCGGGTCCGCACCACGCCGCTGTCGCACACCCCGGCGGCCCTCGCCGACCACCGGATCACCCTGCTCTCGCTCCACCCCGAGGAGCTCTTCCTCCGCACCCCCCGCTCCGTCACCCCGGCCGACCTCGCCGCCGTCCTCGCCACCACCGGCCACACCGTCGAAGCCCCCCCGACCCGGATCGCCTGACGGCTCAGCCCTTCGCCTCGACCTCGACCGCCGCGCGGATCTCCAGCGTGCGGGCGGCCAGGTCCGCCGGCCCCAGGCTTCCGGTCCGGTCGACCACGATCCCGACGGTGCTGCCGTCGGCCCAGGCGCAGGTGGTCTCGGAGGCGGTCGGGCGGACGAGTTCCGCGCAGTCGAGCAGGCCGCCGAGCGGGCCGGACGGGAAGTTCAGCCGCGTCGACAGGGTCGCGCCGAAGCCGCTCCCGCCGGTCTGCTCGCGCCACGCCAGCCGGTCGAAGTAGATGTCCAGTTCCCGCAAGGGGTCGGAATAGGTCCCGGTCAGCCCGACCACGGTCAGGGTGATCGTGCTCGTCCCGGCGGTGCCGTAGCCGGCCACCGTCAGCTCCCGGTACGGCCGCAAGGCCGTCATCCGGCTCTGGTAGTCGGCGTGCGTCGCCCGGAGGTCCCCGTCCTCGGGCATCCGCACCTGGTGGCCGAGCTCGTCCCCCAGCACGATCCGGTGCCGGGTCGGGGCGCCCGCCCCGGTCACGGCCGCCACGGTCAGCGCCGTCGCCAGGCCGACGACGACCACACCCGCGGCCGCGAGCTTCAGGGGCACCCTGCGGTACCAGGGCAGCGGTGCCACCGGCACCAGGGTGTTCGCCCAGATCGCCCGCAGGCCGCCGGCCTCCTCGGGCTCGGCGACGGCCGTGTCCTCGTTCGTCATGGCGCCGGATACTACGTCAGCGCACGGACCCTCCCCGACGGGGGTGTCCGTGCGCTGACGGGTCGTGCGCCGCTCAGCCCTGGTCGGCGGGCTTCACCACGCAGACGGCGTTGCCGAGCATCGAGCCGAAGCCGCCGAGCAGGGCGCTGGTGACGGACTTGCAGGCGGCGGCCTCCTCCGGGGTCTTGGGGCCGTTGCTGCCGGAGTCGGAGGTGACGGTGGAGGAGGTGATCGCGGCGGCGGGCTGGGCGAGGGCGAGCGGGGCGACGAGGAGCAGCGCGCAACACGCGGCGGCCCGTACGGACTTCTGCACCGGCTTCTTCACGGACATGGGGAACCCCTTCGGATCGGGACGGAATCGGCGGAAAGCCGAGCCATCCCTATCCGAAGGGGCTCCCCCGCTCACGGATCCTGGGCCATCCGTGAGCGTGTCCGCGTCAGCGCCCCCGGGAGGCCTCCTCGTCGTCCGACCGCTCCAGCGCCCGGATCGCGGCGACGAGTTCGGCCACGCCGTGCTCCTTCAGCACCCCGTAGTGGTCGCCGGCCAGGTCGACCACGGTGGGCGGGGCGGCGGAGTAGCCGGTGCTGCCCTCGATGAAGGAGTAGTCGTCGCCGGCGGCCTTGAAGAGGGTCACCGGGGCGTCCAGCCGCCGCTCGGCGAGCTCGCGGAAGCTGTACTCGAACTCGTAGGTCTCGCCGACGATTCCGGTGATCCGGCGGATCAGCTCCTCGTCCAGCTCCGGCAGGGTCCGGCGCACCGAGGCGACGAAGGTGGACTCGTCCGCCGTCTCGGCCAGGCAGCGCTCCAGCTCGGGGCCGCTGATCCGACCGGTGAACACCCCGAACAGGATGGTCACGTACGCGGGGTTGGCGTACGAGGCCTCGCGGCCCCACTGCCGTCCCTCGTCCTGGCGCACCTCCGGGTTGCCGGGGCAGATCAGCAGCAGGTTCTCCACCCGCTGGCCGGCCCGCTCCAGCTGCCAGGCGGCCTCGAAGGCGACCCGGGCGCCGAAGGAGAAGCCCCACAGCGTGTACGGGCCCTCGGGCTGCACCCGGCGCAGTTCGGCGACGTCGGCGGCGGCCGTCTCCCGGATGGTCGGGTACGGCGTCTCGCCCTCGTTGATGCCGTGCGCCTGGACGCCGTAGAAGGCGCGGCCGGCGCTCGCCTCCCGGCCGAGCAGGCGCAGGTTCATCGGGTAGCCGCCCAGCCCGGGCCAGCAGAACACCGGCCGGCCGGAGTCGCCCGGGTGCAGCGGGATCAGCCGCGAGCCGGGGGCCCCGGCCGCGTCCCCGCCGTCCGCGGCGCGGGCCCGCCCGATCCGCGCGGCCAGGTCACGGAGGATCGGGCACTCGAAGAGCACCTGCAGCGGCAGGGCGATGCCGAACTCGCGGTTGATCCGGTGGACGAGGGCGACGGCGATCAGCGAGTTGCCGCCGACGGCGAAGAACTCGTCCGCCACGGAGACGTCCTCGTACGTCAGCGCCTGCCCCCAGGCCTCGGCCAGCCACCGCTCGTCCTCGGTGCCCGGCGCGACGTACTCGCTGCGGACCTCGGCCGTGCGGACGGCGTCGGAGGCGGCGAGGGCCTTGAGGTCGACCTTGCCGTTCGCGGTGAGCGGCAGGGCGTCCACCACCAGCACCCGGTTGGGCAGCATGTAGTCGGGCAGCAGGTTGGCCAGTTCGTCCTTGATGATCTCGGCCGGTCCCTTCATGTGGACGGTGTCCTCGTGCATGCCCTCGCTGCGGATCTGCTCCTCGCTGACCTTGCCGCCGACGAAGAAGTACGACGCGCCGCCGGCGATGCCGCGGTCGGCGAGGACCTGGTCGATCCGGCGCGCGGCGGGCAGCGGGTGGCCGGACCTGGAGCTGTAGCCGGAGGACATGAAGCCCAGGCCGAGGCCGTTGCGCTGCAGGTGGTGCAGCTTGGTGCCGAGCACGATGTACTCCAGCCACTCCTCCTCGGCGCGACTGACGGCGGTGACGCCGAACGAGGCCCTGGCGTAGACGGACTGGTTGATGGCGATCACGTGCCGGGACTCCACCACCTCGTCCGAGACCGGCACCAGCGCGCCGTCGGCGTAGCGGTAGAGGCCGCCCGGCAGGCCGTCCACCCGGCCCTCGTGGGCCTGCAGGTACAGCTCGGTGCGCTCGGCGCGCGCCGGGCCGCCGCCCCGGCCGACCGTGAAGCTGCCCAGGTAGTGGTCCTCCTCGGCGACGTCCAGCCGCTCCTTGACCGCGGGGTCGAGGCCGAGCGGGCGCACGTCCAGCCCGTACTCGGGCAGCACCTCCTCGAGGACGCCCAGCATGTGGCCGGTCTCGAACTCCAGCACCTCGCGGATGTTGTTCTTGTAGACCGGCTCGACGGCGCCGTGCTTGCCGGAGAAGTGCAGCGTCAGGTACGCCTCCGCACGGGGCTCGGCGGGCCCGATCCGGATCAGGCCGTGCTCGACCGGGTGGTAGTAGTACAGCCCGGCCGCGAGTCCGTCCAGGCCGCCGGTCTCCAGGTACAGCTGGGTGGCGTACAGGGCGCCCGGCGAGGCGTAGGCGTACTTGGGCAGCAGCCGTTCCTCGCTGTGGAACTGGCCGAACCAGCGCAGCACGCGCCCGAGTTCGGGGAAGCTCAGCAGTTCCAGGTCCCGGCCGAAGGTGCCGGCCGGCTTCGGGGCGAGCAGCGCGGTGAGGTCCTCGCGGGTGACCTGCCCGCCGTCGTAGAAGCGGTAGGTCTTGCGGGCGAAGGTCTCCCGGCGCTGGGCCGCGCTCTCTCGGCGCCCGGGCAGCTCGACCCGTTCGCGGCCGGCCAGCTGGAGCGGGTCCCGGACGCCCGGGTCGGAGAGCTGCGCCTTGACCTGCAGCTTGCTGGCCTTGGACTGGTGGTGGCCGCCGTGGTTGCCCTGGTCCATCAGGGCGGCCTCGCGCGGGTTGAGCTCGACGCAGGCGACCAGGTTCTGGTGGCCGGTGCGCTCGTCGCCGGTGACGATCGCGGCCGAGCGGCGCACCCAGGTGTGCTCCTCGATCGCGCGGGCTATCTCGTCCAGCTCGACCCGGTAGCCGCGCAGCTTGACCTGGTTGTCGACCCGGCCGGCGAACTGGAGGGTGCCGTCCGTGTTCCACTGGGCGAGGTCGCCGGTGCGGTACAGCCGCTCGCCGGGCGTGAACGGGGAGGGGACGAACCGCTCCTCGGTCAGCTCCGGCCGGTGCAGGTAGCCGCGGGCGAGCTGCACGCCGCCGATGTACAGCTCGCCGACGCCGCCGGCGTCCACCGGCACCAGCCGCTCGTCCAGGACGTAGCACTGGGTGTCGTCGACCGGCCGGCCGATCGGCACCGAGCCGGCGCCGTCGCCCAGCTCGGCCGGGTCGACGACGTGCGCGGTGGCGTTGATGGTGCACTCGGTCGGACCGTACAGGTTGACCAGCGCCGCCCCGGGCAGCGCCTCGCCCAGCTGGCGGGCGAGCCGCACGGACAGCGCCTCGCCGCCGGAGAACAGCCGGGCCAGGCTGGTGCAGTCGGTGAAGCCCTCGGTGTCCAGCAGCGCCCGGAGCAGGGTGGGCACGCACTGCAGCGCGGTCACGCCGTGCCGCCGTACGGTGGCCACCAGCGCCTCCGGGTCCCGGTAGAGGCCGGGCGCGCCGGCCACCACCCGGGCGCCGACGGCCGGGGCGAGGATCTCCCACTGGGCGGCGTCGAAGCTCATCGGGGTCTTCTGCAGCACGGTGACACCGGGGTCGAGGTGCCCGGCGTCGAGCATCCAGCGCAGCTGGGAGACGACCGCGCGGTGCTCGATCATCACGCCCTTGGGGCGGCCGGTGGAGCCGGAGGTGTAGATGACGTAGGCCAGCGACTCCGGCCGGGCGTGCTCCTCCGTAGCGGCGTCCTCGGCGGTGTCGCCCGCCGGGACCTCCTCGAAGGTGACGATCGCCGTCCCGGCCGGGGCCAGCGCGGCCAGCCGCCCGCGCAGGTGCTCCTGGGTGAGCACGATCCGGGTGCCGCTGTCCTCGATCATGTAGCGGAGCCGGTCCTCGGGGTACTCGGGCGACAGCGGCAGGTAGCCGGCCCCGGCGTACAGGACGCCCCAGGCCCCGGCGACCAGCTCCACCGACGGCTCGACGTACAGCCCGACGCAGGTGTCGGCGCCGGCACCCAGCCGGCGCAGCTCGGCGGCCAGCCCGCGGGCGGTCCCGGCCAGCTCGGGGAAGGTGAGGCCGCAGCCCTCGCCGACGACGGCCGGGGCGTCCGGCCGGGTGTGCACCTGCCGGTCGAGCAGCGCGGTGAGCGAGGTGCCGACCGGCGCCCGGCGGGCGTGCGGGACGGCGGCGGTGGCGGTGGCGGTGGCGGTGGCGGCGGAGACGGACGGGGTGTTGCGCATGGGAACGGCCTTCGGTGCTCGGGGGATCGGGATCCCGGGCGTCCTGCTCACCAGGAGCGCCGGGTACGGGATCCACCGTCGGCCGCCCGTTGTCCCGCCCGCCTGAGGCAGCGGTCTGGACCTGTGCCACGTCCGTCCCGGACCGGGGGCCCAGCCGTCCCGGGCGCCGCCCCCGCTGTCCCGGGCACGGACCCGGCCGGTCCTGGGCGGGGCCGGGCGGTCGCCGACCCGGGGTCGGACCGGAGTGGCTCCAGGGCATTCGGCCGTTCACGATCACGTAACCGACCGGAAGCGAAGCGTAGGTAGCGTCGGCCTCATGACGGCATCACGCACTCGCACCGAACGGCTCTGGCACCGACCCTTCCGCAGGTCGGACCGCAGGTGCGCGGCGCCGGAGGGGCAGGCCACCCGGCTGCCCGCGCTCACCGACGGCCCGTTCCGGGTCGCCCGCCCGCACCCGCACCCGCACGCCCGGCACGGCGGTCCCCGTACGGCGGCGGAGGCGGTGTCCCGGCTGTCCCTGCCGGACGGGACCGCGCTGCTGCTGCGCCCCGCCGGCCCGGCCGACAAGGCGGCGGCGCTGGCGATGCACGGCCGCTGCTCCCCCGCCGCGCTGCGGCTGCGCTACCACGGCCCGGTCCGCGACGCCGACCGCTACCTCGACCACCTGCTGGACCCCCGGCACGGCCACAGCCTCGCGGTGGCCGCCCCCGACGGGCGGGTCCTCGCCCTCGGGCACCTGATGTGGGACGACGGGGAGGCGGAGCTGGCCGTCCTGGTCGAGGACGCCTGGCAGCGGCGCGGGCTGGGCGTGGCGCTGCTGCGGCGGCTGGCGGAGGCGGCCCGGGCGGCCGGGATCGAGACGGTGTACGCGGTGACCCACGCCGCCAACACCGGTCTGATCACCGCGATGCGCCGGCTGGCCGCGCCGCTGGACTTCCGGTCCGAGGACGGGACCCTGGTCATCACCGCCACCCTGGACGCCGGGGAGACGGCCGCCTGCTCCCACCATCCGGGCCGCTGATCATTTCTTCACGAGATCCTTACCGGCGCCTCCCGGGAACCCCCGGGCGGCCCCGGAGCGTCCTCAAGCAGAGCAGGGTCCCTCCGTACACCGCCCTCCTTGACGGGGCGTCAGCAGTCCGTACCGGCGCGTCGCAGCAGGCGGCGCGGGGTCCGGTTCGTCCGGCCGAGCGACGGAGTCGGTAGGCTGGCCCCCGTCCCCGCCGCCCGACGGCCCGTTATCCGGTCCCGGGTGGTGCCGCAGCAAGGAGGAACCACTGAGCATGGCAGGCACCGAATCGGAGCCCACAGGCGCACGCGACGCCTCGCTGCCGGCCCGCGCCAAGATCGCGGTCACGGCCGGCCGGGTCGCCGCCGCCGTGTCCCGCAAGGCCGGACGCGGGAGTGGCTCGGTGATCGGCGGCAAGGTCGCCCTCAAGCTCGACCCCGACCTGCTCGCCACCCTCGCCGACCACCTCGACGTCGTCCTGGTCAGCGCGACCAACGGCAAGACCACCACCACCCGGCTGATCGCCGAGGCGCTGCGCGCCGCCGGCCCGGTGGTCTCCAACGCCCTCGGCGCCAACATGCCGGCCGGCATCACCTCGGCCCTGGCGGGCGGCTCCGAGGCCCGCTTCGGCGTGATCGAGGTCGACGAGAAGTACCTCGCGACGGTCGCCCGCGACACCCGCCCCAAGGCGATCGCCCTGCTCAACCTCTCCCGCGACCAGCTCGACCGCGCCGCCGAGACCCGGATGATGGCCGAGAAGTGGCGCGAGGGCCTCCAGGACACCGAGGCCGTGGTCATCGCCAACGCCGACGACCCGCTGGTGACCTGGGCCGCCTCCTCCTGCAAGAAGGTGGTCTGGGTGGCCGCCGGACAGGCCTGGAAGGAGGACGCCTGGTCCTGCCCCGCCTGCGGCGGTGTGATGCAGCGCCCCGGCGACGACTGGTTCTGCCAGGAGTGCGGCTTCCGTCGCCCCAACCCGCACTGGGCGCTCCAGGGCACCCACGTGATCGACCCGCAGCGCGGCGCCTGGCCGATCCAGCTGCAGCTGCCCGGCCGGGCCAACCTGGCCAACGCCACCAGCTCGGCCGCCGTCGCCGCCGTGTTCGGCGTCTCCCCGCAGGTCGCCCTGGAGCGGATGCGCTCGGTGACCGCCGTGGCCGGCCGCTACGACGTGGTCCAGTACCAGGGCCGCGACATCCGGCTGCTGCTCGCCAAGAACCCGGCCGGCTGGCTGGAGACCTTCTCGCTGATCGACGGCCCGCCCGCCCCGGTCATCCTCTCCGTCAACGCCCTCGACGCCGACGGCACCGACACCTCCTGGCTGTGGGACGTCGACTACGAGCGCCTCGCCGGGCACCCGGTCTTCGTGATGGGCCAGCGCAAGCTGGACCTGGCCGTCCGCCTGGAGGTCGCCGGGCTGCAGTTCCACGTGGTGGACACCCTGGAGCAGGCCGTCCGAATGGCGCCGCCCGGCCGGATCGAGGCCATCGCCAACTACACCGCCTTCCAGCAGCTGCGGAAGGTCGTGGCCGGCTGATGCCGCGCCCGCACACCAGTCTTTTCGTGACGGAAGGCCTTCGAGGATGAGTGAGAGCAGCCTGCGCGTGGTCTGGGTCTACCCGGACCTGCTCAGCACCTACGGCGACCGCGGCAACGCCCTGGTCGTGGAGCGCCGGGCCCGCCAGCGCCATCTCAACGTGACCCGGATCGACGTCCGCTCCGACCAGGCGATCCCCACCAGCGGGGACATCTACCTGATCGGCGGCGGCGAGGACCGCCCGCAGCGGCTGGCCGCCGAGCGGCTGCGCGCCGACAGCGGCCTGGTCCGGGCCTCCGAGAACGGCGCGATCATCTTCGGCGTCTGCGCGGGCTTCCAGATCATGGGCCACGAGTTCATCAACGACCTCGGCGAGCGGGAGCCGGGCCTGGGCCTGCTCGACGTCTGGACCCAGCGCGGCGAGGGCGCCCGCTGCGTCGGCGACGTGCTCGCCGACGTCGACCCCCGGCTCGGCCTGCCGCAGCTGACCGGCTTCGAGAACCACCAGGGCGTCACCCACCTCGGCCAGGGCGTCCAGCCCTTCGCCAACGTCTCCGTCGGCCGCGGCAACGGCACCGGTGACGGCACCGAGGGCGCCTGGCGGGACACCGTCTTCGGCACCTACCTGCACGGTCCGGTGCTGGCGCGCAACCCCGCCGTGGCCGACATGCTGATCAAGCTGGCGCTGGACGTCAACGCCCTGCCGCCGGCCGACACCACCTGGTACGACGCGCTGCGCGCCGAGCGCATCGCGGCCGCGACGCGCCCCGCGTAGTCCGCCGGTTCGCCCCGGCCAGTACCCCGGCCCGCCCGGCCGGGTGCCCGCGATGCGGTCACCCGGCCCGCGGGCGGCCCCGGACGTACGACAATGGGGCTGCCTACTGCACACCCTCCTCGGCAGCAGGCCGCAATTCCGCGCGGGGGCGCCGACGGCGCCGCTCCCGCGTCGGCTCCTGCCCGGCCGGACCAGGGGTCGTATGCTCGACTTCACGGTCGTTTTTCGGACGTTCTGTCCGGATCGACCGGTCCTTCACCCCACGGCCACCTCCCCGCCACCGCGGCGTGGGGGCACCCCGTTACGGTGTCGGCTCGTCGTCCCAGCCTGTGGTCCGGCCGTTCCTCGGTTCTGCTCGGGAGTTGCAAAGCTAATGCGTATCGGAGTGCTGACCAGCGGCGGTGACTGCCCCGGCCTGAACGCGGTGATCCGTTCCGTGGTCCACCGGGGGGTGGTCGACCACGGCGACGAGATCATCGGGTTCGAGGACGGCTGGCGCGGATTCCTGGAGGGCCACCACCGCCCCCTGACCCTGGACTCGGTGAGCGGCATCCTCGCCCAGGGCGGCACCATCCTCGGTTCCTCCCGGGTCCAGCCGAGCCACCTGCGGGACGGCGTCGAGCGGGCCAAGAAGTACTGCTCGGACCTCGGCCTGGACGCGGTCATCCCGATCGGCGGCGAAGGCACCCTGAAGGCCGCCAAGCTGATGAGCGACGCGGGCCTGCCGATCGTCGGCGTGCCGAAGACCATCGACAACGACATCGCCGCCACCGACGTGACCTTCGGCTTCGACACCGCCGTCTCGGTCGCCACCGAGGCACTGGACCGGCTGAAGACCACCGCCGAGTCCCACCAGCGGGTCATGGTCGTCGAGGTCATGGGCCGGCACACCGGCTGGATCGCGCTCAACGCGGGCATGGCGGCCGGCGCGCACGCCATCGTCGTCCCGGAGCGCCCGTTCCACATCGACCAGCTCACCGCCGTCGTCCGCGAACGCTTCGACCGCCAGAAGAAGTTCGCCATCGTGGTCTGCGCCGAGGGCGCCAAGCCCGAGCCCGGCACCATGCACTGGGAGGAGGGCACCAAGGACATCTACGGCCACGAGCGCTTCACCGGCATCGCCACCCAGCTCTCCCGCGAGCTGGAGCACCGCCTCGGCAAGGAGGCCCGCCCGGTCATCCTCGGCCACACCCAGCGCGGCGGCACCCCGACCGCCTACGACCGGGTGCTCGCCACCCGCTTCGGCTGGCACGCCGTCGAGGCCGTCCACAAGGGCGCCTTCGGGCACATCACCGCGCTGCAGGGCACCAACATCAACCTGGTGCCGCTGGCGGAGGCGGTCGCCGAGCTGAAGACCGTCCCGCAGGAGCGCTACCTCGAGGCCGAGACCGTCCTCTGACCTCCCGCACTGCTGCGGAGCCCCCGGGTCGTTCGCGACGCGGGGGCTCCCGTGCGTCCGGCGGGCGTTCCGACGGCGGTCCGGGTTAGCGTGGGACGGCCGGAGGAAGGAGCGCCGATGGAGATCCTCGCGTACGGGGTGCAGGCCGACGAACGGCCCCTGCTGGAACGGGCCTTGGCGGGCCGGCACGGGCTGCGCTGCCTGGACGTGTTCCTCAACCGGGACACCGCCCCGCTCGCCGCCGGCTACCCGGTCGTCAGCAGCAGCGTCAACGCCGTCCTGGACGCCGAAACGCTCACCGTGCTGGCCGCCGGCGGCACCGGGCTGATCGCCCAACGCTCCACCGGCTTCAACAACATCGACCTGGACGCCGCCGCCGGACTCGGCCTCACCGTCGCCCGGGTCTCCCACTACAGCCCGTACTCCGTCGCCGAACACGCCTGGGCGCTCGCCCTGGCCGTCAACCGCCGCCTCACCCGCGCCGCCAACCGCACCCGCGAATTCGACTTCCGGCTCGACGGCCTGCTCGGCCGGGACGTCCGCGGGATGACGGTCGGCGTGATCGGCACCGGCAAGATCGGCGAGTGCTTCACCCGGATCGCGGCCGGCTTCGGCACCGAACTCCTCGGCTGGGACATCGCCGAGAACCCGGCCTGCCGCGACCTCGGCATGACCTACACCGAACTGCCCGAACTCCTCGCCCGCGCCGACCTGGTGAGCCTGCACGTCCCGCTGCTGCCCGCCACCCACCACCTGATCGACGCGGCCGCGCTGGCCCGGATGAAGGACGACGCCATCCTGGTCAACTCCAGCCGCGGCGGCCTCGTCGACAGCGCCGCCCTGGTCGAAACCCTGCGCGCCGGGCGGCTGTCCGGCGTCGGCCTGGACGTGTACGAGGAGGAGACCGGCGTCTTCTTCACCGACCGCTCCGCCGAGGGCATCACCGACGACGTCCTCGCCCGCCTCGTCACCTTCCCCCAGGTCCTGGTCACCAGCCACCAGGCGTACTTCACCCACACCGCCGTCAGCCAGATCATCGACGCCACCGCCCACAACATCGACGACTTCGCCGCCGGACGCACCAACGAGAACACCCTCGTCCCCAGACGCTAGCCGCTGCGGCCGAGCGCCGTGCGGTACCAGTCGGCGGCCTCCGGGAGGCGGGCGAGCGGGCCGGGGCCGGGCGGGCAGGCGGCGAGGCGCCAGACCTCCTCGCTGCGGTACCAGTGGTCGCGGACGATCAGGCCGAACTGGCGCGCGGAGACCCGGCCGGGCGCGGCCGCGAGCAGCCGGAGGCACTCCTCCCAGTCCACGGCAGGGCCGGCCGCCGGGGCGGGCAGCAGGTCCAGCGCGGCCAGGGCGGCCAGCAGGTCCCCGGCGCGGACCGGCTCGGGGTGGGAGGCGTGGTGGACGCCGGCCGGGACGGCGTGCTCGTCGAGGGCGAGCGCGGTGACCAGCCGGGCCAGGTCGGTGCGGTCCACGATCGAGAGCCGGGCCGCGCCGCCCGCCCAGCGGACCGGCACCCGGCGGACCAGCTCGGCCAGGGCGGGCACCACCCAGCGGTCGCCCGGCCCGGTCACCAGCCCGGGGCGCAGCACGTACGCGCCGGCGTCCAGGGCGTGGCGCTCGCCGAGCAGCCGGGTGCGGCTGGCCTCGGACAGCGGGGCCGGGGGCACCTCGTCCACCGTGATGCCCGCGTGCGGGCCCTCGCCGTACACCGCGGTGGTGGAGAGGTGGACGATCCGGCCGACTCCGGCGCGGGTGGCGGCCGCCATCAGCGCGGCAGTGCCGCGGACGTTCGCCGCCTCGCACTCCTCGGCGCAGCCGTCGACCCGGGCGGCCAGGTGGACCAGCACGTCGGCGCCCTCGCAGAGCTCGCCGAGCCCGGCCCCGGCGGCGAGGTCGCCCGGCACCCAGTCGGTGCCGGGGGCGGTGGACCCCGGCACCCGGCGGGACAGCGCGCGCACCCGGACGCCGCGCCCGGCGAGGGCCGCCAGGACGCCTGAGCCGATGAAGCCGGTCGCCCCGGTCAGCGCGACCACCGTGCGCGTCATCACCGGTCCCCGTTCCGCCGCCGTGCGCGGTTCCGTCGCCATGCCTGGGCCTCCCTGCCGACCGGTCGGTCAGTCTAGCCACCGGCCCGCGTGGCGGGGAGACGCCCGTACGGAGGGGGTGGGGGAACGGCCCGAGGTAAGGCCCGCCTAGGCTGTATGCCAAGCAAAACGGGCGAACCGGACCCCCACCGGGGACCACCAGGACGGAAAGCAGGACCCGCCGATGGGCGACGGAATGTCAGGCATGCACCACCACGGCGGGATGACCCGGCTAGGTCCGTTCAGCTTCTCCAACCTGTGGACGTGGTCGCCGGACTGGGTGTTCCTGCTCGCGGGCCTGGTCGTCCTGGGGCTCTACGGGGCGGGCGTGGTGCGCCTGCACCGGCGCGGCGACCGCTGGCCGGTCGGCCGGATGGTCGGCTGGACGGCCGGCGTGGTGAGCATGCTGCTGGTGACCTGCACCGGGCTGAACGACTACGGCATGGTGCTGTTCAGCGCCCACATGATCCAGCACATGGTGCTGTCCATGCTGACGCCGATCCTGCTGCTGCTGGGCGCCCCGATCACGCTGGCCCTGCGCGCCCTGCGCCCGGCCGGCAAGGGCCGCCCGCGCGGGCCGCGCGAGCTGCTGGTGGCGCTGCTGCACAGCCGGTACGTCAAGGTGATCTCGCACCCGGCGTTCACCATCCCGCTGTTCATCGCGAGCCTCTACGGGGTCTACTTCACCCCGCTGTTCGACTTCCTGATGCAGTACCGCGCCGGGCACATCTTCATGATGGTGCACTTCCTGTTCGCCGGGCTGGCGTTCTTCTGGCCGATCATGGGCGTGGACCCGGGCCCGCACCGCCCGGGCCACGTGATGCGGATCATCGAGCTGTTCATGGGGATGCCGTTCCACGCCTTCTTCGGCGTGGCGGTGATGATGGCCGCCCACCCGCTGGTCACCACCTTCACGGCGGAGGGCGCGCCGCCCGGGACGAACCTGCTGGAGGACCAGAAGCTGGCCGGCGGCATCACCTGGGCGTTCGGCGAGATCCCGACCGCGATCGTGCTGATCGCGCTGGTGTACCAGTGGATGGGCTCGGAGCAGCGGCACGCCCGCCGCCGTGACCGCGCCGAGGAACGTTCCGGCGACGCCGAGCTGGAGGCGTACAACGCCTACCTGGCCTCGCTGCACAAGCGTGACCGGCGCCCGGGCGCGGGCCAGGGCGGAGCGGCCGCTCCGGTGGCCCCCGCGGCCGAGGCCGGCTGAGCCGGAACCCCCGTTCCCGAGAACCCCCGTTCCGCCCGCGGAACGGGGGTTCCGCCGTTCCCGGGCCCACCCCGCACCGCCCCGGCCTGCCCGCGTCGGAGCCGCCCTGGAACGGTGGTTCCGCCGTACGCGTTCGAACGGATATGCACGCGCTGCTGATCGTCGCCGTCCTGCTCTGCGGATGCGTCCTGCTCTGGCTGCTCGGCTTCCTCGGCTTCGCGCTGCTGCACCGGCACCGCCGGCCCGCGCCGGTCGGCTCCGACTACCTGGTGGTCCTGGGCGCGGCCCTGGAGGGCTGCGAGCCCGGGCCCACCCTGGCGGCCCGGCTGGACGCCGCGCTGGAGCGGTTCGCCGCCGAGGAGGCCGCCGGGTACGCCCCGCTGGTCCTGGTCACCGGTGGCAAGGGCCCGCACGAGCGGTGCACCGAGGCCGCCGCGATGGCCCGCTACCTGACCGCCCGGGGTGTCCCGGCCGAGCGGATCCGGCGCGAGGAGCGGGCCGTGAACACCACCGAGAACCTCCGCTTCAGCGCCGGACTGATGGCCGCCGAGCGCCCCGGCTACCACTGCACGGTGGTCACCAGCGGCTTCCACACCGTCCGCTCCGCGCTCGCCGCCCGCCGGGCCGGCGCCACCGCGGAGGTGCTCGGCGCGGACGGCCCGCTGGCGCACGGCCCGTACCTGCTGCTGCGCGAGGCCGTGGGCACCGCGCTGGCCCTGCTCGGCCGGATCTGACCCTGGAGCGCGTTCCCCGCCGGAACGCGGGGAGGCCCCCGGGTCCGTTCTCACGGACCCGGGGGCCTCCCGGTGCTGCGGTTCGGCCGGGTCCGGCCGGGCTCGGCCGGACCGGGGTCAGCCGAGGTTGGCGAGCGCCTCGTTGAAGGTCTTCGACGGACGCATCACGGCCGCGGCCTTGGCCGGGTCGGGCTGGTAGTAGCCGCCGAGGTCGACCGCCGAGCCCTGGACGGCGATCAGCTCGTCCACGATGGCCTGCTCCTGCTCGGTCAGCGCCTTGGCGAGGCCCTCGAAGGCCTGGGCCAGCTCGGCGTCGTCGGTCTGCTCGGCCAGCTCCTGGGCCCAGTAGGTGGCCAGGTAGAAGTGGCTGCCGCGGTTGTCGATGCCACCGAGGCGGCGGCTCGGCGACTTGTCCTCGTTGAGGAAGGTGCCGGTGGCGCGGTCCAGGGTGTCGGCCAGCACCTGGGCGCGGGCGTTGCCGGTGGTGGTGGCCAGGTGCTCGAAGCTGGCGGCCAGCGCGAAGAACTCGCCCAGGCTGTCCCAGCGCAGGTAGTTCTCCTTGACGAGCTGCTGGACGTGCTTCGGGGCGGAGCCGCCGGCGCCGGTCTCGAACAGGCCGCCGCCCGCCATCAGCGGGACGACCGACAGCATCTTGGCGCTGGTGCCCAGCTCCAGGATCGGGAACAGGTCGGTCAGGTAGTCACGCAGCACGTTGCCGGTCACCGAGATGGTGTTCTCGCCGCGGCGGATGCGCTCCAGCGAGAAGGTGGTGGCCTCGACCGGGGACTTGATCTCGATCTGCAGGCCCTCGGTGTCGTGCTCCGGGAGGTACCGCTTGACCTTCTCGATCAGCACCGCGTCGTGGGCGCGGGTCTCGTCCAGCCAGAACACCGCCGGGTCGCCGGTGGCGCGGGCGCGGGTGACGGCCAGCTTGACCCAGTCCTGGATCGGCAGGTCCTTGGTCTGGCAGGCGCGGAAGATGTCGCCCGGCTGGACGGCCTGCTCCAGCACCACGTTGCCCTCGGCGTCGACCAGGCGGACGGTGCCGGCGGCCTCGATCTCGAAGGTCTTGTCGTGGGAGCCGTACTCCTCGGCCTTCTGGGCCATCAGGCCGACGTTCGGCACCGAGCCGATGGTGGCCGGGTCGAGGGCGCCGTTGGCGCGGCAGTCGTCGATGACGGCCTGGTACACGCCGGAGTAGCTGCTGTCCGGCAGCACGGCGAGGGTGTCGGCCTCCTGGCCGTCCGGGCCCCACATGTGGCCGGAGGTGCGGATCATGGCCGGCATCGAGGCGTCGACGATGACGTCGCTCGGCACGTGCAGGTTGGTGATGCCCTTGTCGGAGTCGACCATGGCCAGGGCCGGGCCCTCGGCCAGCTCGGCCTCGAAGGAGGCCTTGACCTCGGCGCCGTTCGGCAGCGCGTCCAGGCCGGCCAGGATGCCGCCGAGGCCGTTGTTCGGGTTCAGACCGGCGGCGGCCAGGGCGGCGCCGTGGGCGGCGAAGGTCTTCGGGAAGAAGGCGCGCACGACGTGGCCGAAGACGATCGGGTCGGAGACCTTCATCATGGTGGCCTTGAGGTGCACCGAGAACAGGACGCCCTCGGCCTTGGCGCGGGCCACCTGGGCGGCCAGGAAGGTGTTCAGGGCGGCGGCGCGCATCACGGAGGCGTCGACGACCTCGCCGGCCAGCACCGGGACCTTCTCGCGCAGCACGGTGGTGGTGCCGTCGGCGCCGAGCAGCTCGATGCGCAGGGCGCCGTCGGCCTCGATCACGGTGGACTTCTCGGTGGACCGGAAGTCGTTCTCGCCCATGGTGGCGACGTTGGTCTTGGACTCCGCCGTCCAGGCGCCCATGCGGTGCGGGTGGGTCTTGGCGTAGTTCTTGACCGACTGCGGGGCGCGGCGGTCCGAGTTGCCCTCGCGCAGGACCGGGTTGACGGCGCTGCCCTTGATCTTGTCGTACCGGGCGCGGACGTCCTTGTCCTCGTCGGTCTGCGGGTCGTCCGGGTAGTCCGGCAGGGCGTAGCCCTGGGCCTGCAGCTCGGCGACGGCGGCCTTCAGCTGCGGCACGGAGGCCGAAACGTTCGGCAGCTTGATGATGTTGGCGCTCGGGGTCTTGGCCAGCTCACCCAGCTCGGCGAGGGCGTCGCCGATCCGCTGCGCCTCGGTCAGACGCTCCGGGAAGCTCGCGATGATCCGCCCGGCCAGGGAGATGTCGCGGGTCTCCACCCGTACACCCGCGGTCGAGGCGTACGCCTGGACGACCGGCAGGAACGAGTAGGTCGCCAGGGCCGGAGCCTCGTCGGTGTGCGTATAGATGATGGTCGAGTCAGTCATCGGTACTCCGCTTCACGTCTCCAACGTCTTGACGTCAAGATATCTCGTCACGGGCCCCTCGCTCCACCTCCCCCCGTCCCGGGACGCGCGCCGGTCCTCGCCGGGGTGCTCCGGCGGCCGTCCCGGGGTACGGAATCCACGGTCGTCCGGGCCGGGACGCGGGGCAACCGGAGCGCTCCGGGGCACCGGTGTGGTCCACCCGGGTGAGCCGGACGTCAGGAGTGCGTCAACGCACCACCCCGTTCGGTCAACGCCGCGTCAGGACCGGGGACGCCGGGCGCGAGCGGTCCTAGCGTCGGAGGAGCAGTTCCGGCAGGCACCACCACTCCACTCGGGAGCATCCGCATGGCCCGCGACGTCTGGCACGTACCGGTCACCACCACCGGCACCGGCAGCACCACCGCACTCCGCCTCTTCCGCCTGCGCGACGGCCGCCGCTGCGCGGTCGGATTCTCCAGCCCCCAAGCCCTCGCCGCCCTCCTCGGGGCGGACCAGGCCCGCACCGAGCTCGGCGAACCCGCCCTGCGCGAGCTCATCGCCCCGCTCGGGGTGGACACCCTGGTCCTGGACCCGCGACTGGTCGCCCCGCCCGTGACCACCCCCGCCGTGCCCGTGCCGCCCGCCCCGGCCCCGACCGCACAGCTCCAGCACCGGTGACGGCCCCGCTCCGGCTCCTCCCGGGCGGCGGCGCCCCGGAGGCGGACCCCCCGCCGGCCCGGTCCCTGCACGCGATCGCCCGGGTCAGCCACGGTCCGGTCCCGCTGGACTTCGACCGCCTGGCGGCCGAGTTCCCCGCCGTCCGGAGCGGCCTCGCCCTCGCCGGCGAGGCCGATCTGGAGCTCCGCCTCGTCTGCACCGGCCCGGAGGAGTTGCGGACGATCGCCGCCGCGCTCCACCGCGCGGGCGCCGCGAGGGTCCACATCGACCTGGTCCTGCGCGCCCTCACCCCGTCCCCGTCGGCCCCGCCCCCGGTGACCCTGCGGCCGGTGCCGTGAACCGGGCCCCCGGCCCGGGCGGGGTCATTCCTGCCCGGGCCGGGGGTTCGGGTTGATCGCCTGGCCGTCGATCGGCTGCCCCCAGGGGTCGTCGCCGAGCGCGTCGACGCAGTAGCCGCTGCCCTCCACGTGCCCGCCGGCGCCCCGGCAGGTGTCGGAGGTGACGTCCCGGAGCCCGGTCGCCGCCGTCGGCACGGCGGCGGCGACCGCGGCACCGGCGGCGGTGGAGAGGAGGACGACGGACGCGGTCGTGGCGGCCACCCGGGCCAGGCGTGAGCGGTTCATGCGGACCACCCCAGCACGGCCGCCCGCCCCCTGCGACCACAGGGCGCCCGCCCGGGTGGCCACCCGGGAGCCGGGCCGGGGGAGCCGGGTCACGCCGGTCCCGGCACGCCCGACCCCCGCCCGACTCCCGCCCGGCTCGCGCCCGTCACGCCCGGGTCAGCACCGCGATCGCCGCCAGCAGCAGCGCCGAACCGGCCGCCAGGCCCGCCGTGACCGGCTCACCGAGGAAGAGCACCCCGATCGCCGCCGCGGTGGCCGGCTCCAGCAGCACCAGCACCGCCGCCGTGGTGCCCGGCACGGCGGCCAGGCCGGTGAAGTACCAGCGGTAGGCGAGCAGGGTGGGCACCGTGCCCAGGAACAGCAGCGCGCCGCCCGTCACCGCCGGCTCCCCCGCCGTCGGCAGGACGCCCTGGACGGCCGCGAGCGGGAGCAGGCAGAGCAGTCCGGTGGTGAAGGCGCCGGTGTCGGCCCGGGCCGAACCGCCGCCCCGGGCCCACAGGGTGAGGCCGCTCTGCCCGGCGCCCGCGAGGACGGCCAGGGCGACGCCCAGCGCCGGGCGCGGGCCGGCCGCCGGGGCGGCGACCAGCAGGGCGAGCCCGGCCAGCGCGAGGGTGACGGCGGCGAGCGCTCGGCGGGTGAGGCGCTCGCCGAGCAGCAGGTGGGCGCCGAGGCTGGTGAGCACCGGCCCGGCGCCGATGGTGATCAGCGTGCCCAGCCCCAGGCCCGCGTAGCGCACGGAGCCGAAGTAGGCGCACTGGCTGATCGTCAGACCGAGCCCGGTCAGCACGGGTGCGCCCCACCGGGCCGTGCCCCGCCGTACGGCCCGGGGTCCGCGCGCGGGCAGCAGGGCCAGGCAGAGCGCGGCGACGCCGAAGCGCCAGCAGGAGACGGCCACCGGGCCGAGGCCGCTGGTGCGCATCAGCAGCGCGGCCACGGCGCCGCCCGCACCCCAGGCGACGGCGGCGGCGGAAATGGACAGGAGGCCGTGCCGGAAGGGCACGGCGGTGTGGGAGGTCATGCGTCGGTACTCCACGATGGTTCGCCGGTTCGGGTCCGCGGGGTGCGCGGGCGGCGGTCATCGCCCCGGCTGCGGGAGAGTCCCGCGGGGCCGGGGTGGGTGGAGTGGCCGCCCGCTAGCGGGCCGGCGGGGGGAGGATCACGAGACGCACGTGATCAGCGTACGCCCGCGGGGCCGGTGTTCCTTCCGCCGTCCGGCGGTGCGACGTACCGTCGGCCGTGACCGAAGCAACGCCCCCGGCGAAGGAGCAGCACGCGATGGACCAGCTGACGTACGACGAGATCGAGGCCGCCGGGCAGCGGATCGCCGGGCGGGTGCGCCCGGTGGCGGTGGCGCCGGGGGACGACGGCGGACGGACCTGGCTGGCACTGGAGTTCCTGCAGCACACCGGCAGCTTCAAGGCCCGCGGCGCGCAGAACTTCCTGCTCGCGCACGCCGAGGCGGGCACCCTCCCGGATGCCGGGGTCACCATCGCCTCGGGCGGCAACGCCGGGCTGGCCTGCGCCTGGGCCGCACGCGAACTCGGCGTCCGGGCAACGGTGTTCCTCCCGGAGACGGCCTCCCCGGTGAAGCTGGCGCGGCTGCGCTCGTACGGCGCCGAGGTACGGCTGGCGGGCCGGGAGTACGCCGAGGCGCTGGCCGCGTGCGAGGAATTCGCGGCGGGCAGCGGGGCGTTGGCCTCGCACGCGTACGACCACCCGCTGATCGCCGCCGGCGCGGGGACAGTCCTGGCGGAGATCCGCGCCCGGGTGCCCGGCCTGGACACGGTGGTGGTGTCGGTGGGCGGCGGCGGGCTGTTCGCGGGTGTGGCCGTGGCGGCGCGCGAGCACGGGGTCCGGGTGCTCGCGGTGGAGCCGACCGGCAGCCGCGCGCTCAACGCGGCGCTGGCGGCGGGCCGTCCGGTGGACGTCCCGGTCGCCTCGGTGGCCCAGGACGCGCTCGGGGCGCGTCGCGCCACCGCGCTGGCCGTCGGCGCGGCCGCCCAGGGGGGTGTCCGGTCCGTCCTGGTGGACGACGAGGCCATCGTGCGCGCCCGTCGGCAGCTCTGGGAGGACCGCCGGATCGCCGTCGAGCACGCGGCGTCCACCGCTCTCGCCGCCCTCGACCAGGCCGACGGCGAGCGCGTCGCCGTCCTGCTCTGCGGCGCCAACACCGACCCGTCCGACCTGGTGGAGCCCAACGGCCGCCCGTGACAGCCGACTTGGGCGGTGCACCGCTCCGGGGCCGGGCGACGCCGTGTACGCACTTCCCCTATCGGGCCCGGATGAGGAAGACTGGCGGCCGGATCCGGCGGGGGCGGTCCGTCCGGAG
Source organism: Kitasatospora sp. Ki12 (assembly GCF_054601375.1). Lineage (NCBI taxonomy): Bacteria > Bacillati > Actinomycetota > Actinomycetes > Kitasatosporales > Streptomycetaceae > Kitasatospora > Kitasatospora sp. Ki12. The sequence continues at coordinate 989,691 of NZ_BAAIHT010000003.1, forward strand.
CGAGGATCCACCTCCGCCACCTCCTCATTGTCCATCCGGCCAGCCGGTCAGCCGGCTGATGCGAGAACAGGTGACGCGGTGACGAATCCATTCGAGGACCCCGAGGCCAAGTACGTGGTTCTGGTGAACGACGAGGGCCAGCACTCGCTCTGGCCGGTCTTCACCGAGGTCCCGGCCGGCTGGCGGCAGGTGTTCGGCGAGGCCGGGCGCCAGGAGTGCCTGGACCACATCGAGAGCTCCTGGACCGACATGCGCCCGAAGAGCCTGATCGAGGCCACCGAGCGGTAGCCCCCGCCCCGCCCAACGACTCCGCCCCCGGTACCGGCCACGGCCGCCGCCGGGGGCGGAGTCGTTGGGCGCGGTCGGCGACCACCCCGTCACCCACAGGCGCAGCCCGCATCACTATGCGGATAAAGCCATCGTCATGAATCGCCGGGGCTGTCAATAATGCAGGCTCGCGAGGCAAACCTCAATCAACGCTCAAATCCCGGACTTACCCACAAGTAACGTAACAGACAACTGAACAGAATGCCTCCTACCAGCAGGGATCTCCGGCAAAGAAAGTAAACATTCAGTAATGAGATCTGTGCAGAGGTCTATGAATAGCCCTACTGTGTGGCAACTCTCCGCGCTCCGCCCACCCCGGAGCCCCCACACACAGAGAGATCGCTAATGGCTTCCCTCAACCAGATCTCGCCGCCCGGACAGAGCACCGGCGCCGAATCCGGCACCACCACCCGGTCGCTCAACCGCTCCATCGGCCTCGTCGGCCTCATGTGGGCATCGGTCGGCTCGATCATCGGCTCCGGCTGGCTCTTCGGCGCCAAGAGCGGCGTCATGGCCGCCGGACCGGCGGCCGTCATCTCCTGGGTCATCGGCGCCGTCGCGATCGTGCTCCTCGCGTTCGTGCACGCCGAGCTCGGCGGCCTCTTCCCGGTCGCCGGCGGTACCGCGCGGTACCCGCACTACGCCTTCGGCGGCCTGGCCGGCATGTCCTTCGGTTGGTTCTCGTGGCTCCAGGCAGCCACCGTCGCACCGATCGAGGTCGAGGCGATGATCAACTACAGCAAGGACCTGCCCGGGGCCGGGGGCCTGCTGAACGCCGACAAGACTCTCACCCTCAGCGGATTCGTCGTCGCCACCCTGCTGATGGGCGTCTTCGTCGCGGTCAACTTCCTCGGCGTGAAGGCCCTCGCCCGGACCAACACCATCACCACCTGGCTGAAGATCTTCGTGCCGCTGTTCACGATCTTCATGCTGGCGATCTCCAGCTTCCACACCTCGAACTTCACCTCGCACGGCTTCGCCCCGTTCGGCGCCAAGGGCGTGCTCGCCGCGATCAGCACCAGCGGCATCATCTTCGCGCTGCTCGGCTTCGAGCAGGCCATCCAGATCGCCGGTGAGAGCCGCAACCCCAAGCGCGACATCCCCCGCGCCGTCCTCGGCTCGGTCGCCATCGGCACCCTGATCTACACCCTGCTCCAGGTGGTCTTCATCGGCGCGCTGCCGGTCAGCTCCTTCGCCAACGGCTGGGACAAGCTCGACTTCCCCGGCATCGACGGCCCCTTCGCCGGTCTCGCCACCCTGATCGGCCTCGGCTGGCTCGGCTGGATCCTGAAGGTCGACGCGATCATCTCCCCCGGCGGCACCGGCCTGATCTACACCACCTCCACCTCGCGCATCTCCTACGGCCTGAGCAAGAACGGCTACGCGCCGCAGAAGTTCGAGCAGCTGGACAAGAACGGCGTGCCGTGGTTCGGCCTGATCCTGTCCTTCGTCACCGGCGTGATCTGCTTCCTGCCCTTCCCGAGCTGGCAGGAGCTGGTCGGCTTCATCACCTCCGCCAGCGTGCTGATGTACGCCGGCGCCCCGCTGGCCTTCGGCGCGCTGCGCCGCCGGCTGCCCGACCGTGAGCGCTCCTACCGGCTGCCGCTGGGCGGCGTGATCTCCCCCGCCGCCTTCGTGGTCTCCAGCCTGATCATCTACTGGGCCGGCTGGCACACCCTGTCCCGCCTGGGCCTGGCGATCGTGCTCGGCTACGCCCTGCTCGGCGGCTACGCCGCGTACGCGATCAAGAACCGCCTGCCGAACGCGCCGCGCCTGAACTGGAAGGCCGCCCAGTGGCTGCCGGTCTACCTGCTGGGCCTGGGCCTGATCTCCTGGCAGGGCGGCTTCGGTGACGGCGCCGGCCGGATCCCGATGTGGTACGACATGGGCCTGGTCGCGGTGTTCGCGATCGGCATCTACTACTGGGCGATCCGGGTCGCCCTGCCCGCCGAGGAGATCGAGCGGGAGGTCGCCGACGTCGAGGTGATCGACGCGGGCGGTCACTGACCTCCACCCCCCACCATCGGGAAGGGCCCGCCGGTCGCAGGACGACCGGCGGGCCCTTCCGCGTTCCTCAGAGGGCCAGCACCGTCCGCAGCACCCTGCCCAGCTCGGCCTCCGGGTCGAGCACCGGACCGGCCGAGCGCCAGGCGACGAACCCGTCCGGGCGGACCAGCACCGCGCCCTGCGGGCCGACGCCGTGCAGGGCGGCGAAGTCGCCGCCCGGCTCCGGGGCCAGGTCGTCCTCGGCGCCGTCGCCGATCCGGTAGGTGTCCAGCGGGACGGCCAGCCGGTCGGCCGCCCGGCGGGCGCCCGCGTGCCAGGCCGCGCCGTCGGAACCGGTGAGCAGCACCATCGCCTGCTCGTACAGGTCGAGCGTGGAGAGCTTCACCCCGGCCCGCAGCAGCCACTGGTGCGGGGCCCGGCTGCCCGGCTCGCCCGTCGACTCGAACTGCTCGGGGACCACCGCGCCCTCCCGGTCCGTGCCGATCACCGCGCCGACCGGGTAGCGGTAGCCGAGCGCCACCGCGAGCACCCCGGCCTGCCGGCCGACCCCCGGCACCACCGCGTAGCCCGGGTGGCTGTGCTCGGCGGAGCGGGCCGAGGCCCGCTCGCTCGTCACCCGGGCCACCGGGCGCCGCTCCTGCCCGTACGTCTCCAGCAGCCGCGGCCCGGCCCAGCCGCACAGCACGGCGGCGAGCTTCCAGGCCAGGTTGTGGGCGTCCTGGATGCCGGTGTTGGAACCGAAGGCGCCGGTCGGGGACATCTCGTGGGCGGAGTCCCCGGCCAGGAAGACCCGCCCGTCGCCGTACCGGTCGGCCACCCGTTCGGCGGCGTGCCAGGGCGCCCGGCCGGTCACCTCGACGTCCAGCTCCGGCATGCCGACGGCGGTGCGGATGTGCCGCTCGCAGCGCTCGTCGGTGAAGGCCTCCAGCGGCTCGCCGTGCTCGGGGTGCCAGGGCGCGTGGAAGACCCACTCCTCCTGGTTGTCCACCGGCAGCAGCGCGCCGTCCGCCTCCGGGTTGGTCAGGTAGCAGGCGATGAAGTGCCGGTCGCCGACCACCTCGGCCAGCCGCTTGGCCCGGAAGGTGATGCTGACGTTGTGGAACAGCTCGCCCTTGCCGCTCTGGCCGATGCCCAGCCGCTCGCGGACCGGGCTGCGCGGGCCGTCCGCCGCGACCAGGTACTCCGAGCGCACCACCCGCTCCTCGCCGGTCTCCCGGCTGCGCAGCACCGAGGTCACGCCGTCGGCGTCCTGCTCGAAGGAGATCAGCTCGGTGTTGAACCGGACGTCCCCGCCCAGGTCGCGGGCCGAGCTCAGCAGCACCGGCTCCAGGTCGTTCTGGCTGCACAGGCACCAGGCGCCCGGGCTGAACCGGGCCAGCCGGCCGCCCGGGTCGATCTCGCGGAACAGCCACTCCTGCTCGTCGCCGGTCAGCGAGGGCGCCTGCAGGATGCCGTGGTTGGGGGCGAGGACCGAGGCCGCCTCGCGGATCGCCGAGTCGATCCCGGCCACCCGGTACAGCTCCATCGTGCGGACGTTGTTGCCTCGGCCGCGCGGGTGACGCGAGGTGTCGGCGTGCTTCTCGACCAGCAGGTGCCTGACCCCGAGTCGACCGAGGAAGAGTGAGGCCGACAGGCCGACCAGCGAGCCGCCCACGATCAGGACGGGCACCCGGTCGTCGATCTTCGGATTCATCAATTGCTCCACCCTGTAAGGGGATTCCGCGGAGCGGCGACCGGTCCCGGCGCCGCCCACGACGGGCCCGCTCAGCCGGGGGCCCCGCTCTTCCATCCCCCGTCGGGGGCCCGCTGTGCCGCCCCTTCGCCCGGATGGCCCGCAAATCTCGCGCCGCGCCCGGTGAGCCGCCCACGATCGACCTCAGGCCTGGCGCCGTCCGCCCGGGCCGACCGCCGTCGCACCGCCTTCCCAGGCCGGGGAGCACCCGCCGGGCACGGCTGACACGGCCCGCAGCACGCGCGCCCAGAGCAGAAAGTGGATCATGACAACTCTGTCCGAACCCCAGCCGAAGCAGCAGGACGAGTCCGACTCCCGCTTGCGGGTGGTGCTGATGCTGGAGATCCAGGACGGCGCCCAGCAGCGCTTCCTCGACGTCTACGAGCAGCTGCGCCACCAGGTGGCCTCGGTCCCCGGCCACGTCAGTGACCAGCTGTGCCAGTCGATCAACGACCCGCGCCAGTGGCTGATCACCAGCGAGTGGAGGGACCAGGAGACCTTCCTGGAGTGGGTGGACAGCCCGGCCCACCGCGAGATGGTCAAGCCGATGCACGGCTGCGTCAGCGACAACTTCCGCTCGCTGCGCTACGCCGTCCTGCGCGAGACCTCGGCGGCCGGCTCCACCGGCACCCGGGCCCCGATGGAGGTGCCGCCGGGCCTGCCGCGCACCGCGCCCGCCGGGCAGGTCGGCCCGCCGAAGGCCGACCCGGGCCCGGACGGCGTGGTCCGGCACGCGCTGACCTTCACCGTCAAGCCCGGCAGCGAGTCCGAGGTGGCCAGGATCCTCTCCGGCTACACCTCCCCCAAGGCCGAGGTGGACGAGCACACCCGGCTGCGGCGCACCTCGCTGTTCATGCACGGCAACCGGGTGGTGCGGGCCGTCGAGGTGGTCGGCAGCCTGGGCGACGCGCTGCGCCACGTGGCGATGCAGCCCGAGGTCCGGGCGGTCGAGGAGGCGATCAACCCCTACCTGGAGGAAGCCCGCCAGCTGGGCGACCCGCAGTCCGCCCGGGCCTTCTTCGCCAAGGCGGCGCTGCCCGCCAGGCACCAGGCGATCGCCAGCTCCCCCGCCTCCGGCCGGCTGCACCGGCACGCCGTGCTCTACCCCGTCCGCCCCGGCGAGGGGCGGGTCGTGGCCGAGCTGCTCGCCGACTACGACAACCTGGCCACCGCCGACCCGACCGGGCCCGTGGCGGCGGGCACCGTCTTCCAGCGCGAGGACGTGGTGGTCCGCCTGGTCGACCTGCGGGTGCCGGCCGAGGCCGACCCGGCGGCCGCGCTCGGCGTGGCGGACGACCAGGAGGCGGCCGCCCTGGCCCGGCTGCTCGACCTCGGCCCGCAGGGCGACCTGCGCACCGTCGCCGGGCTCAGCGCGTTCCTCGCCGCCCGCGCGATGAACCCGGTCACCGACCGCAGCTCCGACGGGCCCGGCACCGACTGACCCTCCCTCCCCCCTCGTCAACTCCACCGGAGGAAGACCACCATGACCACGCACTACCCACGGATCGTCAACGTCGACGAGGCTCCGGAGAACCGCCGCCACGGCGCCGAGCTGCGCACCATGCTCACCCCGACCAGCTGCGGGGCGACCAGCGGCTTCATGGGCCTGGCCATCGTCAAGCCGGGCGAGCGGATCGGCGAGCACTACCACCCGTACTCCGAGGAGTTCGTCTTCGTCGTCTGCGGCGAGCTGGAGGTGGACCTGGACGGGAAGCCCCACCCGCTCAAGCCCGACCAGGGCCTGATGATCCCGATCAACATGCGCCACCGCTTCCGCAACGTCGGCGACACCGAGGCCCGGATGGTCTTCCACCTCGGCCCGCTCGCCCCGCGCCCCGACCTCGGCCACGTGACCACCGAGGAGTCCGCCGCCTCGGGCCCGCCGGAACACGCCAAGGTGGCCTCGTGACCCGGCGCGTCGCCGTCACCGGGATCGGTGTGGTCGCGCCCGGCGGGGTCGGGGTCCCGGCGTTCTGGGAACTCCTCACGGCCGGCCGCACCGCGACCCGGGGCATCACGCTCTTCGACCCCACCGGGTTCCGCTCCCGGATCGCCGCCGAGGTCGACTTCGACCCGGCGGCCCACGGGCTTGGACCGGAAGACGTCCGACGGGCGGACCGCTACGTCCAGTTCGCGATGGTCGCGGCCGACGAGGCGATCGCCGACGCCGGTCTGGACCTCACCGCCGAGGACCCGTGGCGGATCGCCGTCTCGCTTGGCACCGCCGTCGGCGGCACCACCCGGCTGGAGCACGACTACGCCCTGGTCAGCGCCGGCGGCGCGCGCTGGGACGTGGACCACCGGCAGGCGGAGCCGCAGCTGCACCGGGCCTTCGCGCCCAGCACGCTCGCCTCCGCGGTGGCCGAGCGGACCGGTGCCCGCGGCCCGGTGCAGACCGTCTCCACCGGCTGCACCTCCGGTCTGGACGCGATCGGCTACGGCTTCCAGGCGGTCGAGGAGGGCCGCGCCGACATCTGCGTCGCCGGCGCGTCCGACTCCCCGATCTCGCCGATCACCGTCGCCTGCTTCGACGCCATCAAGGCCACCAGCGAGCGCAACGACGACCCGCAGCACGCCTCCCGCCCCTTCGACGCCGACCGCGACGGCTTCGTCCTGGGCGAGGGCGGCGCCGTCCTGGTGCTGGAGGAGCTGGAGCACGCCCGCCGCCGCGGCGCCCGGATCTACGGCGAGGTCGGCGGCTTCGCCACCTTCGGCAACGCGTACCACATGACCGGCCTCACCAAGGAGGGGCTGGAGATGTCCCGGGCGATCGACCACGCGCTCGCCCATGCCCGGGTCGACCGCACCGACGTCGACTACGTCAACGCGCACGGCTCGGGCACCAAGCAGAACGACCGGCACGAGACCGCGGCCGTCAAGCGCTCGCTGGGCGAGCACGCGTTCGCCACGCCGATGAGCTCGATCAAGTCGATGGTCGGGCACTCGCTCGGCGCGATCGGTGCCATCGAGGTCGTCGCCTGCACCCTGGCGCTCGCCCACGGCGTCGTGCCGCCGACCGCCAACTACGAGACTCCGGACCCGGAGTGCGACCTCGACTACGTGCCGCGCACCGCGCGCGAGCTGCCGCTGAGCCACATCCTCTCGGTCGGCAGCGGATTCGGCGGATTCCAGTCCGCCGTCGTGCTCAACAGAACGGGGTGAGTTCCATGACGTCACGTCAGCAGGGACGCCGGGCGGTGGTCACCGGCCTCGGCGTGGTGGCACCGAACGGTGTCGGGGCCGACGCCTTCTGGAAGGCCACCAGGCAGGGCGTGAGCGTCCTCGACCGGATATCCCGCGAGGGCTGCACCGGGCTGCCGCTCAGGATCGCGGGCCAGGTGCGGGACTTCGAGCCGCAGTCGGCGATCGACAACCGCTTCCTGGTGCAGACCGACCGGTTCACGCACTACGCGATGGCCGCCGCCGACCTGGCGGTGGCGGACGCCGGCTTCCGGCCCGACCCGGAGGACCCCTTCGCGGTCGGCGTGGTGACCGCGGCCGGCTCCGGCGGCGGCGAGTTCGGCCAGCGCGAGCTCCAGCAACTCTGGGGCCAGGGGCCGAGGTTCGTCGGACCGTACCAGTCCATCGCCTGGTTCTACGCGGCCAGCACCGGCCAGATCTCCATCCGCGGCGGCTACAAGGGCCCGTGCGGCGTCGTCGCCAGCGACGAGGCCGGCGGCCTGGACGCCCTCGCGCACGCCGCCCGCGCGATCGAGCGCGGCACCGACGCGGTGGTGGCCGGGGCCGCCGAGGCCCCGCTGGCGCCGTACTCGATGGTCTGCCAGCTCGGCTACCCCGAGCTCAGCCTGGCCGAGCGGGCCGAGGAGGCCTACCTGCCGTTCACCGCGAAGGCCCGCGGCTTCGCCCCCGCCGAGGGCGGCGCGATGCTGCTGCTGGAGGACGAGCAGGCGGCCCGGCGGCGCGGCGCCGCCGTCCGGGCCCACCTGGCCGGGCACGGCGCCACCTTCACCGGGGCCTCCCGCTGGGCGGAGTCCCGGGAGGGGCTGGCCGCCGCGATCCGGATCGCGCTGGACCGGGCCCGGATCGCGCCCGAGGAGATCGACGTGGTCTTCGCGGACGCCCTGGGCGTGCCCGAAGCCGACCGGGCGGAGGCGCTGGCGCTGGCCGACGCGCTAGGCCCGGCCGCCGAACGCGTCCCGGTCACCGCGCCCAAGACCGGTACGGGGCGGGCCTACTGCGGCGCCCCGCTGCTGGACGTGACCGCCGCCGTGCTGGCCATGGAGGACGGCGTGCTGCCGCCCACCCCCAACGTCACCGAGGTCTGCCACGACCTCGCCCTGGTGACCGACCGCGCCCGCCCGGCCGAACTGCGCACCGCCCTGGTGCTCAGCCGCGGGCTGATGGGCTCCAACTCCGCGCTGGTGCTCCGGCGCGGGGAGCGGTCCTGAACCACACCGCGGTCCTGGACCGCTCCGTCACACCCCGAAGGGACACCCCGTGAGCAACACCCTCAGCTATCCGGAACTCGCCGCCCTGCTGCAGTCGCGGGCGGGCGTCACCGTCGACCCGGGCGACCTTGAGCGGCCGGGCGCCGAGTTCGACGCCTTCGGCGTCGACTCGCTCGGCCTGCTCGGCGTCGTCGGCGAGCTGGAGAACCGGCACGGCCTCAAGGTCACCTCCGGCGCCGAGTCGGCCAAGACCCCGGCCGAGTTCATGGAGCTGGTCAACTCCTCCCTCGCCGCGAAGGCTGGTGCCTGAGATGCCCGGACACACCGACAACGAGATCGTCATCGCCGCGCCGCTCGACCTGGTCTGGGAGATCACCAACGACCTGGAGAACTGGCCGGACCTGTTCAGCGAGTACGCCTCGGTCGAGGTCCTGGAACGCGAGGGCGACCGGGTGCAGTTCCGGCTCACCATGCACCCGGACGACAACGGCCAGGTGTGGAGCTGGGTCTCCGAGCGGACCACCGACAAGCCCTCGCTGGCGGTGAACGCCCGCCGGGTCGAGCCCGGCCCGTTCGAGTTCATGGAGATCCGCTGGGAGTACGCGGAGGTCCCGGCCGGCACCAGGATGCGCTGGATCCAGGACTTCGCGATGAAGCCCACCGCCCCGGTCGACGACGACGGCATGGTCAACCACATCAACAAGAACTCGCGGATCCAGATGCAGCTGATCCGCGAGAAGGTCGAGAAGCGGGCGGCGGAGCTGTGAGCGGCGTGCACCGGGCGCTGATCGTCGCCCGGATGAAGCCGGAGGCCGCGCCGGACATCGCCGAGGTGTTCGCCGCCTCCGACCAGGGCGAACTGCCGCACCTGATCGGGGTGACCGGACGCAGCCTCTTCCAGTTCGGCGACGTCTACCTGCACCTGATCGAGGCCGACCGCCCGCCCGGCCCGGCCGTCGCCCAGGTCGTCGGACACCCGGAGTTCCGGTCCGTCAGCGACCGCCTGACCTCCTTCGTCCAGGCCTACGACCCCGCCACCTGGCGCGAGCCCAAGGACGCGATGGCGCGGGAGTTCTACCGCTGGGACCGCTGATCCCGGCTCGCCCCGATGGGCCCGCCCCCGGCACCGCGCCGGGGGCGGGCCCATGTGCCGTCCACCTGCCGCTTCCCCGTGCGTTCCTCTGCCGTTCCCCTGTGACTCCCTGCCGTTCCCCTGTGATTCCCCTACCGCCTCGCGCCGTCCCGGGCGCGGATTCACCCGGATCGCCCGCGCGCCCGGGTGAACACACCCGGGAGTCCACCCGAAGGGCGCACAGTCAGCACCGGCGCTGCCACGCTCCGGTGGCAGGCGGCGGCACGGTGGATGACGGTGGATCAGGCGCACCCCCCGCGAGTCCCCTTTGTCCGGCACCGAGCCGGCAGTCGCGGGTCCGCGCGCCGGAAGGATCATCCTCATGCGTTCTGCACGCACGCTGCTCGCCGGGGCGGCCGTCGCCGCCGTCCTCACCGTCGGCGCCCCCATGGCCTTCGCCGACGGCTCCTCCGACCAGGGCAAGAACCTCACCTGGCAGGAGAAGCAGGACAAGTCGACGGCCGCCGACAGCTCCAAGCCCGCCGACGCCGCCAAGCCGGCCGACAGCTCCAAGCCGGCCGACGACAAGAAGGGCGCCCCCGCCGCCTCCGAGGAGCACAAGGGCTCCGGTGAGCACAAGGGCACCGAGGCCAAGGACGAGGACCACACGACCCCGCACGGCGGTGTGCACACCGGTGGCGGCGGTCTGGCGCTGTCCGGCGGCGGGCTCGCCTCCGGCGCGGTGCTGCTGCTCGGCGGCCTCGGGGCCGGCGCCTACGCCCTGCGCCGCGGCCGCCGTGCCTCCGGCGCGGTCGCCTGACGCCCGGCGCCCCACTTCCGCCGCCTCCGGGCGCCTCCCCGGCCGGGACGGGGCGCACCGGGGGCGGCGGTCCGTTCGGACCCGTGTGAGCGGAGGACAGGAATGACGGGCGGTCCCGCCTCTGGAATGCCCCGGCTGCTGCGCGCGGGGATGGGCGCGGCAGCGGTCGGTCTGCTGCTGATCTACAACTCGGTGGACACCGAGCCGAACACCGACTCGACGGCCACCCAGGCCGCTCCCCCGGCGGCCACCGCACCGGCCGCCCCCGGGCCGTCCGCGGCCGCCACCCCGCCACCGGCGGCGGCGCCCGCAGCCCCGGCGGCCCCGGCGCTGAAGCGCGCCAAGCCGGCCCGGCTGCGGATCCCGCAGATCGCCGTGGACGCGCCGTTCACCGAGCTGACCCTCGGCCCGGGCGGCCAGCTCAACGCCCCGCCGCCGGACGACAAGAACCTGGTCGGCTGGTACCGGGACGGCGTGACCCCGGGCGAACGCGGCAGCGCGGTCGTCGCCGGCCACGTGGACACCACCAAGGGCCCGGCGGTGTTCCTGCTGCTGAGCCTGCTGCTGCCCGGGAACAAGGTCGAGGTGGCCCGCGCCGACGGCACCGTCGCGGTCTTCTCGGTGGACTCGGTGGAGACCTTCGCCAAGGACGCCTTCCCCGACCAGAAGGTCTACGGCAAGACCCCCGACGCCCAGCTGCGGCTGATCACCTGCGGCGGCACCTACGACAAGAAGCGCCGGGACTACCTGGACAACGTGGTGGTCTTCGCCCACCTGGAGTCCTCGCACAAGGCCTGACGCGCCCTGCCTGACTCGCCCCACCTGGCGCGCCCTGCCTGACGCGCCCACCAGGAGCGGTGCACGCCGACGACCGCCGGGCCCCGGGAGACCGGGGGCCGGCGGTCGTCGTTGTCGGTGCCTGCGGTCAGCCGCGGACGGTGGCCTCGAAGGCGTGCAGGTAGGGGTTGACCGGGCAGACCTCGGTGACGGTGAGACCGGCCTCCTCCATCAGCCGGACCATGCTCTCCTCGGAGTGCTTGGCACCGCCGACGTTGAGCATCAGCATCAGGTCCATCGCGGTGGTGAAGCGCATCGAGGGGCTGTTGTCGACGAGGTTCTCGACAACCACCACCCGGGCGCCGGGGCGGGCCGCCTTCACCACGTTGGCGAGGGTGCGGCGGGTGCTCTCGTCGTCCCACTCCAGGATGTTCTTGATGATGTAGAGGTCGGCGCGGACCGGGATGTCCACCCGGCAGTCGCCCGGCACCAGCCGGGCGCGGGCGGAGAAGGCGCCGCCCTCCCGCAGCCGCGGGTCGGCGCCGGCCACGACCTTGGGCAGGTCGAGCAGGGTGCCGTGCAGCGCCGGGTGCTTGTCCAGCAGGCTGGCCAGCACGTGGCCCTGGCCGCCGCCGATGTCGACGACCGAGTCGACGCCGGTGAGGTCCAGGTAGTCGGCGAAGTCCCGGGCGGACTGCCGGCTGGAGGTGGTCATCGCCTTGTCGAAGACCTTCGCCGAGTCGCCGCCCTCGCTGTGCAGGTACTCGAAGAACTCCTTGCCGAACAGCTCGGGGAAGACGTTGCGGCCGGAGCGGACCGCCTCGTCCAGCTTCGGCCAGGCCTCCCAGGTCCACGGCTCGGTGCACCAGAGGGAGATGTAGCGCAGGGAGTTGGGGGCGTCCTCGCGCAGCAGCCGGGACATCTCGGTGTGCTCGAAGCGGTCGTCGGCGGTCTCGGCGAAGATCCCGTAGCAGGTGAGGGCGCGCAGCAGGCGGCGCAGCTGGCGGGGCTCGGTGTCGAGCGCGGCGGCGAGGTCGGTGACGGCGGTCGGGGTGTCGCCGAGCGCGTCGGCGACGCCGAGCCGGGCCGCCGCGCGGACGGCGGCGGCGCAGGCGGCGCCGAAGACGAGCTCGCGCAGGCGCATCGCGGCCTGCGGGCTGGTGTGGGCGGGTGCGGTGGTCATGGACGTCCTTCCCGGTGGAGCGGGGGTGGGGAGCGGGGGCTTGGCGGGGGGGCTTGGTGAGGGGGGTTCAGCAGTGGCCGGAGGGCTCGGAGCGGTCGCAGGTGTTGCGGGCGAAGGTGGTGTCGGTGCCGGCGTCGCGGTCGGCGAGGTCGGCCGGGCCGTTGCCGCTCAGCCGGTTGTCGGTGACGACGGTCCGGGCGTTGGGGACGCCGACGACGCTCTTGTAGAGGACGATGCCGCCGGAGAAGTCCGAGGTGCCGGTGTTGTCGCGGACCTCGTTCCCGGTGACCCGGACGTCCTCGGTGCCGGTGACCACGATCCCGGCGCCCTGGATGGCGCCCAGGCGCGGGTTGGCCGGGCAGAACTTGTTGTTGGCGACGACGCGGTTGTTCCGTACGTCGAGGTTCCCGGCGCGGGGCACGCCCTCGTCGCCGACCACGAAGACGCCGCCGCAGTTGCCCCTGATGTCGTTCTTCTGGACGGTGAGCCCGCGCAGCCGGCGGACGGTGACGCCCACCCGGTTCCCGGACAGCTCGTTGCCCTCCACCACGGTGCCGCCGGTGTCGGGCGAACCGCCCTCGCGGTAGGCGTAGTTGGCGAGGAAGACGCCGGACTGGCCGTTGTCGGTCGAGCGGTTGTGGACGATGACGGCCCGGGTGGACATCTCCTGGCTGATGCCCTGCTGGGCGTTGTCGTGGACGTAGGTGCGGCGGACGGTCAGGCCGGTGGTGCCGCTGGCGTCGATGCCGTTCTTGGCGAAGCCGGTGACGGCGAGGGACTCGACCGTGACGCCGGACAGCGGGTTCGCCTCGGTGCCGTCCACGCAGATGCCGTGCCCGGCGGTGGCGCAGGCGTTCTCCGTACCGGTGCCGGGGGTGACCACGGTGTCCGGGCCGGAGCCGCGCAGGGTGAGGCCAGGGGTGGTGATGCGGACGCTGCCCCGGTAGGTGCCGGGGAGCAGCAGGACGGTGTCGCCGGGGTGGGCGGCGTCCACCGCGTGCTGAATCGATTCGCCCGGCCGGAGGAGGTGCATCGGGCCGATGTCGACGGCATGGGCCGCGGGCGCGGCGGCCAGGGTGGTGAGGACGGTGGTCAGGGCGGTGGTGGCGGCGGCGGTGGCCGCGGCGAGGTGGTGGACCCGTCGCGTGGGCATCAGTGGTGACCTGTCTTTCGGCGCGCGCGGTGCTTCGAGGTGGGGTGTCGCGGTGTGGGGCGGTGTCGCGGTGTGGGGCGGTGTCGCGGTGTGGGGCGGTGTCGCGGTGTCCGGCCCGGGCCGGCGGGTGTGGGCTGACGCGCTGTACCCGGGTGGTGACGGCCGGTGGGTGCGGCCGAGTCGACGGTACGGTCGCCCGGGTGGAGCCGCCACCAGGGCTGGGCTGCGGGGCTGACGGGGCGTCGGCCGGTGGTGGGACGGGCCCGGCGTGGCGCGCTCCGCCCGGACATGACGACGCGCCCGACCGCGGGTGCGGCCGGGAGCGGGTCGGTCAGGGTCGGGTGCGGCCGGGCGCGGGTGCGGCCGGGCTCCCGAGGCGGAGGCTCAGCCCTCCGCCGGGGCCTGCGGGCCGAGGCGGACGGGCACGGCGGCGAGGTGCCAGGCCGCCGGGTTGGGGCCGCGCTCGACGGCCTCCGGTCCGACCGCGAGCTCCAGCCGCGGGTAGGTCCGCAGCAGCGCGCCGAAGGCGACCACCGCCTCCTCGTGCGCCAGCGCCGCGCCCAGGCAGCGGTGGGCGCCGTGGCCGAAGCCGAGGTGCGCGTCGTGCGGCCCGTCGCGGTCCGGCGCGCTCGCGCGGCAGACGTCCAGTCGCTCCGGCTCGGCGTAGACCCGCGGGTCGTGGTTGGCCCCGGCGAGGATCGGCATCACCGCCTCGCCCTTGCGGATCAGGGTGCCGGCCAGGGTAAGGTCCTCGGTCGCGTAGCGCGGCACGCCGCCGATGGTCGGTCCGCGCCAGCGCATCAGCTCGTCGACGGCGGCGGGCAGCCGGGCCGGGTCCTCGCGGACCAGGGCCAGCTGCTCGGGGTGGGCGAGCAGCGCGGCCGTGCCGTTGCCGATCAGGGTGGCGGTGGTCTCGTGCCCGGCCACGATCAGGTTGAGGATCAGCGAGACGGTCTCGACCGGGTCGAGGGTGTCGCCCTCAGCGGCGGCCAGCCGGGAGAGCAGGTCCTCGGCGGGCTCGGCGCGGCGGCGCTCGATCAGCTCGCGGGCGGCGGCCACCATGGCGCGCAGCGCCTCGTCCAGCCCGGGCCCGGCGCCCCGGCCGAGGTAGGAACTCCAGCGGCGCCACTGCGGGCGGTCGGACTCGGGGATGCCGAGCAGCTCGCAGATCACCGTGACGGGCAGCGGGTAGGCGAAGTGTGCCACCAGGTCGACCACGCCGTCCGGGTCGGCGTGCTCGGCCAGCGCCCTGGCGTACTCCTCGGCGAGCCGTTCGATCCGGGGCCGCAGGCGCTCGACGGCGCCGGCCGTGAAGGCGGGGTGCACCAGGCCGCGCATCCGGCGGTGCCGGGCGCCGTCCGCGCCGAAGACCCCGGCGCGCAGGAACTCGGCGCACTCGGGCGGCATGCCGCGGGCCCGCCAGACCTGCTCGGTGCGGTGGGCGGGGGCGGGCACCCCGGCCGGGTCCGTGTCGGCCGTCGCAGCCGTCGTGTCCGCCGTTTCGCCCGTCGTGTCCGCCGCGTCCGCCGCGCCCGCCGTCGTGCCCGCCGCGCCCGTCCGGTCCGCCGGGTGGTCGACGGTGTTCACGTCGTTGACGAAGCGGGGGTCGGACAGCACGGTGCGGACGTCCTGGTAGCGGACGGCGATCCAGAACGGGTCCACGCCGGGGATGGTGGCGCGGGCGAGCGGGGCGCGTTCGCGCAGGTCGGCGAAGGCGGTGAAGGGGTCGCGGACCAGGTGGTCGGCGCGCAGGTCGACGGTCTCGACGGGTTCGGCGGTGGTCACGGTCGTCTCCTCGGAGTCGTGGAGTCCACGTGGTCACGGATCGTGACGGAGCCGGAGCTCGGAGGTCGTGATTTCCACCCCGAATTCACTCGATCGAGTACAGAGGATCGTTTCGCCGGGTCTCCCCCGGGACGGCCGTACCGGTCTGCCCGACACCCCCGTCCGGCCGCGTGACATCCTCGGGGCCATGACCATCGCGCCCGTACCGCCCGTCGCCACCGTCCGCAACCCGATCGGCGCCCACGTCCCGGTGGCCGGCCGGGGGCTGGCCGGGACGGGCCTGGCGTACGCGCGGCGGGTCGGCGCCGAGACGGTGCAGGTGTTCGTGGCCAACCCGCGCGGCTGGGCCACTCCCCCGGGGAACCCGGCCCAGGACGAGGAGTTCCGCCTCGCCTGCGCCGAGCAGGGCGTCCCGGCCTGGGTGCACGCGCCCTACCTGATCAACTTCGGCTCGGACAACCCGGCCACCCGCGAGCGCTCGGCCGACTCGCTGCGGCACTCGCTGCGCCGCGGCCACACCATCGGCGCCCTCGGCGTCGTGCTGCACACCGGCTCGGCCGTCGGCACCGCGCCCGGCGGCGGCTCCCGTCGGGCCGAGGCGATGGCGCAGGTCCGCGAGGACGTCCGGCCGCTGCTGGACGAGCTCGACGCGCTCGGCGAGGACGCGCCCTGGCTGCTGCTGGAGCCGACCGCCGGTCAGGGCAGCTCGCTCTGCTCGCGGCTGGAGGAACTGGCCGAGTACGTGGAGGCGCTGGACGGCCACCCCAAGGTCGGGGTCTGCCTGGACACCTGCCACGCCTTCGCCGCCGGACACGACCTGGCGGTGCCCGGCGGGGTGACGGCCGCGCTGGACGCCCTGGCCTCCGCCGCCGGTCCGGGCCGGCTGCGGCTGATCCACGCCAACGACTCCGAGGACGTCGTCGGTGCCCGCAAGGACCGGCACGCCAACATCGGCGCCGGGATGATCGGCGCCGAGCCGTTCCGCGAGCTGTTCGAGCACCCGGAGACCGCCGGCGTGCCGCTGCTGGTGGAGACCCCGGACCGCAAGCACGGCGGGGACGGCACCGGGCACGCGATGGACATCGCGGTGCTGAAGGAGCTGCGGGAGCGGGCGGCGGTCCGGGTCTGACCCTGGCCGGGAGGGTCTGACCCCTGCGGGGAGGGTCTGACCCCTGCGGGGAGGGTCTGGCCCCTGCGGGGAGGGTCTGGCCCGTGCCGGGCGGCGGACCGGAGCTGCCGGATGGCCGGACCGATGGCAGGCTGGAAAAAATCATCGCCTCTGGCCTCCCTGGGGGACCCTGATGTCTCCGACCCGGAAACTCGCCGCGCTGCCGTGCGGACGCCGCAGCAAGTGGGTGGTGCTCGCCCTCTGGCTGGTGCTGCTCGTGGCGCTCGGCCCGCTCGCGGGCAAGCTCATGGGAGCCGAGGACAACCAGGCGTCCAGCTGGCTGCCCGGCAACGCCGAGTCGACCCAGGTGCTCGACGAGCAGCGGACCTTCCAGCCGGTCGACACCGCCCAGGCCGTCGTGGTGTACCAGCGCGCCGGGGGCATCACCCCCGCCGACCGGGCCGAGGCCACCCGCCAGGCGGTGGAGTTCGCCGCCGTCCCGCATGTCGTCGGACCGGTGGTCGGCCCGGTGGTCTCCACCGACGGCCAGGCCATGCAGACCATCGTGCCGATCGACATCGGCACCAACGGCTGGAACGACCTGAAGCCCGCCGTCGAGCAGCTGCGCCGCACCGCCGCCGCCGACAGCAACGGCATGACCACCCACGTCACCGGCCCCGGCGGGGTCGGCGCCGACCAGGCCGCGGCCTTCTCCGGCATCGACAGCTCGCTGCTCGCCGCCACCGTCAGCGTGGTGATCGTCCTACTGCTGCTCACCTACCGCAGCCCGGTGCTGTGGGCCCTGCCGCTGGTCACGGCCGCCGGCGCACTGACCGTCTCCGAGGCCCTCATCTACCTCCTCGCCAAGCACGCCGGCCTGACCGTCAACGCGCAGAGCGCCGGCATCCTGATCGTCCTGGTGCTGGGCGCGGGGACGGACTACGCGCTGCTGCTCACCGCCCGCTACCGCGAGGAGCTGCGCCGCCACCAGGACCGGCACGAGGCGATGGCCTTCGCCCTGCACCGCGCGGGGCCCGCCATCCTCGCCTCCTCGGCGACCGTGATCGCCTCCATGCTCTGCCTGCTGATCGCCGAGATGAACTCCACCAGCGGCCTCGGCCCGGTCTGCGCGATCGGCGTGCTGATCGCGCTCCTCGCCATGCTCACCCTGCTGCCCGCGCTGCTGGTGATCGTCGGCCGCTGGGTGTTCTGGCCGGTCCGGCCCGCCTACGGCACCCCGGAACCGACCCGGACCGGACGCTGGGCGCACATCGGCACCTGGATCGGCCGACGGCCCCGCAAGGTGTGGGTGGGGACGGCGCTGGCCCTCGCGGCCTGCTGCGTCGGCCTGGTCTCACTCGACGCCAACGGCCTCAGCACCGCCGGGACCTTCACCGGGAAACCGGACTCGGTGGTCGGCCAGCAGGTGCTGTCGCAGCACTTCCCGGGCGGCACCGGCGCGCCGCTCACGATCATCTCCACCGGCACCGGCGCCCCCGCCGTACGGGAGGCCGCCCGGACCACGGCCGGGGTGGCCGCCACCACGCCGCCGGTCGTCCACGGCGGACAGGCCCTGTTCCAGGCCACCCTCACCGACCCGCCGGACAGCGGGGCCGCCAAGTCCACCGTCGACCGGGTGCGGGCCGCCGTGCACGCCGTACCGGGAGCGGACGCCAAGGTCGGCGGCAGCACCGCCGTGATCCTGGACGCCGGACGCGCCGCCGGCAACGACAACCGGGCGATCATCCCGCTGGTCCTCGGCGTGGTGCTGCTGATCCTCGCCGTCCTGCTGCGGGCCGTCACCGCGCCGCTGGTGCTGATCGCGACCGTGGTGCTGTCGTACGCGGCGGCGCTCGGGATCAGCGTCTTCTTCTTCGAGCACGTCTTCCACTTCCAGGGCCAGGACAACGCGTTCCCGCTGTTCGTCTTCGTCTTCCTGGTCGCGCTGGGGATCGACTACAACATCTTCCTGATGACCCGGGTCCGGGAGGAGTCCGCCCAGCACGGCACCCGGCAGGGGGCGCTGAACGGGCTGTCCGCCACCGGTGGGGTGATCACCTCGGCCGGGCTGATCCTGGCCAGCACCTTCGCGGTGCTCGGCACCCTGCCGGTGGTGGGCTTCGCCGAGATCGGCTTCGCGGTGGCGCTGGGGGTGCTGCTGGACACCCTGGTGGTGCGCTCGGTCCTGGTCACCGCGCTGACCATGGACCTCGACCGGCACATGTGGTGGCCGAGCCTGCTGTCCCGGCCCGGGGCGGTCGCACGGGCCGCGCCGGGCGCGCAGGAGCCGGCGGACGTACCGGACTGACGGGGCTCGCGCGGGACTGACGGAGCGCGGCGGGCGGACGGGCTCGCGCGGGACTGACAGGGCACGGCGGGCGGACAGCGGTGAGCCCGGGTACCGACGTGGCGGTACCCGGGCTCAGTCGTCGATCAGCCGCCGACCGTCGGTCGACCGTCAGTCGATCAGCAGTCGCCGATGCAGTCGTCCTCGGTGTGCTCGTGAACGTTGAGCCACTGGGCGTGCGGGCCGAACAGGCCGACACCGGCCGAACCCGACTCCAGGCTGGTGCCGGTCGCCGAGTGCGACGCGTGCCAAGAGGCCATCGCCGGCACCGGCGCCGCGAAGGCGGCGGCGCCGGTCACGGCGGCGATCACGGCGAGCTTGCGGGCGTTTCCACGAAGCGACATCAACTGTCCTTTGGGTGGTTTCTGGCATGGGAGGAGTGCCCCGGGGCCGGCCACCAACACACCCGGCCACCCCGCGGCACCGGCACAGGTTGGCACACGAACGCCCACGAATCCGCCTCATTCGCAACCCGACTGAGGCATTCGGGTGAGGGAACTCCCCCGGCCGGGCGAACCCTGTGGTCCGAAGGTGATCACGGTCGAACACCCGGGCGGAGAACTCCGGACGAGTGCCCGTCCGGCCGCCGCAGGACCGTAAGACTTGCGGTCAGATGCCGGGCGAACTGAACAAATCCCGTCGATTTGGTAGCCGATGGCGTCCGGTCCGAGCATGAACAGTCGCTCCACACGCCCGTACCCGCTCCACCGAGCGCGCGGCCGGAGCCCGAGCAGGACCACGAAAGGCGCACCACCCTCA
The DNA here is from genome assembly GCF_054601375.1 of Kitasatospora sp. Ki12. NCBI lineage: Bacteria > Bacillati > Actinomycetota > Actinomycetes > Kitasatosporales > Streptomycetaceae > Kitasatospora > Kitasatospora sp. Ki12. The sequence continues at coordinate 1,009,170 of NZ_BAAIHT010000003.1, forward strand.
TGCAGACCAGTCCCGCCGCACCCCGGCAGGCGACCCGACCGGACGGCCCGACAGACCCGGGCCCGGTCGACCCCACCCCCGCGAAGAACGGCCGCTTCGGGCTGGCGACCGCCACCGCCCTGGTGATGGGCAACATCATCGGCGGCGGCATCTTCATGATCCCCGCCGCCGTGGCCCCGTACGGGACGGTCAGCCTGCTCGCCTTCGCGGTGCTCACCGTCGGCGCGATCGTGCTGGCGCTGGTCTTCGGGCAACTGGCCCGCCGCAACCCGCGCACCGGCGGGCCGTACGTCTACGCCCGCGAGGCCTTCGGGGACTTCGCCGGCTTCCTGTCCGCCTGGTCGTACTGGATCACCACCTGGGTCAGCAACGCCGCGCTCGCCGTGGCCGCCGTCGGCTACCTGGACGTGCTGGTGCCGATCCACCACGACATCGCGCTGGAGATCACCGCCGCGCTGGCCTTCCAGTGGCTGCCCGCGCTGGCGAACCTGGCCGGCACCCGGTACGTCGGGGCCGTCCAACTCGTCTCCACCGTCCTGAAGTTCATCCCGCTGCTGCTGGTCTCGGTGGGCGGCCTGTTCTTCTTCGACCCGAAGAACCTCGGCCCCTTCGACGGCAGCGGCCAGGGCTGGGCGGGCGGCATGACCGCCGCCGCGGCCATCCTGCTGTTCAGCTACCTCGGTGTGGAGTCCGCCGCGATGAGCGCGGGTCAGGTCCGCGACCCCGAGCGCAACGTCGGCCGGGCCAGCGTGCTCGGCACCACCGGGGCGGCGGTGGTCTACCTGCTGGGCACGCTGGCCGTCTTCGGCAGCGTCGCGCACGACCGGCTCGTCCACTCCACCGCGCCGTTCTCGGACGCCGTGAACGGCATGTTCGGCGGCTCCTGGGGCGGCACGGCGATCGCCGTCGCCGCGCTGGTCTCGATGACCGGCGCCCTCAACGGCTGGACCCTGCTCGCCGCCCAGGCGCCGTACGCGGCCGCCCAGGACGGCCTGTTCCCGGCCGCCTTCGGGAAGGAACGGCGCGGGGTGCCGACCTTCGGCGTGGTGGTGAGCGTCGCCCTGGCCTCGGTGCTGACCGTCCTCAACTTCGCCAGTGGCGCGAAGCACGCCTTCGACATGCTGGTGCTGGTCACCACCTTCACCGCCACCGTCCCGTACCTGCTCTCCACCGCCGCCCAGTTGTACTGGCTGGTCCGCGGCGCCACCGAGAAGGTCGACCACGGCCGGCTCGTCCGGGACGCCGTCCTCGGGCTGGGCGCCTTCGCCTTCTCGCTCTGGCTCCTCGCCGGCGCCGGCTACGCCGCCGTCTACCAGGGCGTGTTGTTCCTGTTCGCGGGGATCCTGGTCTACGTCTGGATGGCGGGCCGGCGCCGCGACTGACCTCCGGTCCCAGCTCCCCCGGCAAGGCCCCGGTCGCGGTTCGCGCGGCCGGGGCCGCTGTGCTTCCGGGGGCCGGGCCGGTGCGGCTCCGGGGGTCGGGACGGATGCGGTTCCGGGGCCCGGGGTGGTTGTGAACCCCCTTGGCGGACGCCGGACTTGTCCGGCCGTGGCCCGGTACGGGGCCGATATCCACGAGGATTTCACCTCCCGGGTCTACCCGCGTAGGTGACCCGCTCGCCACACTGGCGCACGCAATTCAGCAGCTCATCCGATCTGATGATGGAGCGTTCGCCATGGCCCCCACCGCGTCCATACGCCGGTTCCTGCCCCTCGTCCCGGCCGCCGCCGTCCTCGCCGCCGCGACCGTGCTCACCGCCGGCACCCCCGCCCAGGCCGCCCTCCCGACCCCGATCTCCGCGGCCACCGCCCGGTCCTACCTCGCCGCGATGCCCGCCACCGCCGAGACCCACGCGAGCACCTACGACCGGACGCTGTTCCCCACCTGGATCACCGTCAGCGGCACCTGCGACACCCGCGAGTGGGTCGTCAAGCGCGACGGCAGCAACGTCGCCACCGACACCTCCTGCAAGGCCACCAGCGGCTCCTGGTCCTCGCCGTACGACAACGCGACCACCACCAACGCCTCCTCCTTCGACGTCGACCACCTGGTGCCGCTGTCCGAGGCCTGGGCCTCCGGCGCCTGGTCCTGGACCACCGCCCAGCGCCAGGCCTTCGCCAACGACGTCACCCGCCCCCAGCTGCTCCTGGTCTCCGCCAGCAGCAACCGCTCCAAGGGCGACCGCGACCCCGCCGAGTGGCTCCCCCAGGCCTCCTACCGCTGCACCTACGCCCGTGCCTGGGTGCAGGTGAAGCAGTACTACGGCCTCGGCGTCGACAGCGCCGAGAAGACCGCCCTCACCGGCATCCTCAACGGCTGCTGACCCCAGGCCCATTGCGTGACGCCCCGCGCCCCGGCCCACGGCGCGGGGCTTAGCCGCGCCCTCCGGCGCGCGGTCGGGCGAGGTGCGGAGGGGCGGGCCTCGGATGCGATGCCGGGCAGCAACCGCGGCCGGTGGCCGCCGACTTCGAGCCACTGCGGGCCGGACGGCCGGGGATCCGCGCCCGCGCCGGACGCTCGTGACGGCGAACAGCGAAGGCCCGCCGGATCGGCGGGCCTTCGGCGGCGGGTGGCAGGTGCCGTGCCGCCGGGTGGTGGTGTCGGCCGGGGCCGTTCGGGGGTCAGGCCGTCCGCTCGACCGGGCGGGGCAGCCGCCGGCGGACCGCCCAGACCGCCGCCGCGAGGACGAAGCCGTAGACGGAGACGAGCCCGTGGCCGTTGTCCTGGGCGAGCCACATCGCGAGGCCGAGCGCGGGGACACCGGCGGCCAGGGCGATCTCCTTGGGGAGGCGGGTGCGGGTGAGGAAGGCGAGGGCCAGGGTGGCGCCGAGGAAGTAGGTGGCGCCGGAGCTGCCGGCGAAGTTGCGCGGGTCGGTGCTGGGGCCCTCGCCGAAGCCGAGCAGGGTGTCGATCCGGCCGGGGAGCACGATGCCGGCGAGGAAGAAGGCGAGGGTGAGCGGTCCGCCCCAGTACCAGTGGGCGAGCGCGGCGACGGCGGCCAGGGTGACGAGGTTCCACAGGCCGCCGAAGAGGCCGCCGTTCTGCATGAACACCGAGGTGAACTCGCGCCACCAGCCGGACTTCGACGGGTCGCCGTCCAGCGCGTCCATGGCACCGGACCACACCAGCTGCAGCAGCACGCCGCCGACGGCGATCGCGGTCAGGGCGATCGCCGCCCAGGGGAGCGGCCGCCCGCGCAGGGTGTCCCGGCCGACCACGCCGAGTCCACTGTTGACCATCATGACCATCAGCGCGGCCGTGGTCACATTGAAGACGATCGCCTCCATTGCCGGCTCCTCCCCCTGGTGACGGCGCTTCCAACGCCGTTCGAAAACCTGATGGCGCAAAACTAGCACAGTTTTCTAACAGTGTTGGAAAAGCTTGTTACGGTGGATCCCATGAAGCTCACCAAGGAGCGCATCGTCGACGCGGGCATGGCCGTCTTCGCCGAGGTCGGCTACCAGAACCTGTCCATGCGCCAGGTCGCCGACCGGCTCGACACCCACGCGGGCAGCCTCTACTACCACGTGCGCGGCAAGGACGAACTGCTCGCCCTGATGGCCGACCGGGTCTGCCGCCAGGCGTACGACGCCGGCACCGAAGCCATCGCCGCCCTCCCGCCCGACGCCGCCTGGCAGGACCGCGTCGAAGCCCAGGCCGCCACCCTGCGCCTGAGCATCAAACAGCACCCGGGCGGCGCCCAACTCCTCGCCGAGAGCCCGGGCACGCTCAGCACCGGCGCCCTCTCCCTCATGGAACGGCTGCTGCGCACCCTCCACGACGCGGGCCTGCCCGCCGACCACTGCGTCATTGCCGCCGACACCCTGCTCAGCCACGTCACCGGCTTCGTGCTCCAGGAGCAGAACCAGCCGGCCGCGCCACCGCCCGTCACCGCCGAGCTCTACGCCGACCTGTGCCGGCGCTTCCCCCTGCTCATGGACCCGTCGGCCCCGCGCCCCGGCCAGGACGAGAAGTTCACCCGGAGCGTCCGACTGCTGTGCGCGGGCTTCGGCACGCTGCTCGCGGACGGTCCGGGGAGCGGCGGAGACCGGCCGTAGGGACGGGGTCGCTTTCGGGCGCTGCCTGACCGGGCGCTTGCCGTTCGAGCGCCCGGTCAGGCGCTTCCCGTTCGAGCACTGCCCGTCCGGGCGCTACCTGTTCGGGTGCCGCCCGAAGGCCGGGGCGAGGGTGCGGGCGACCGTCTCGACCGGAGGGAGGAAGCGGGCCGCGGCCTCCCCCAGCAGATGGGCGTGGAGGGCGCGCTGATGGGCGGCGCCGACGAGGAGGACGGCCGCGGCGGCCGGGTCCAGCGCGGCCGGGAGCCGACCCGCGGCCTGCCGGGCCCGGACGGCGTCGGCGACCGCCCCGAGGGCGAGGTGCGGGCCGATCTCGCCGCCGCGCTCGGAGAGCAGCCCGCGCAGCTGGACGTCGGACTGGACGGCGCCGAGGATCGGCATGATCCGGCGGTAGAACTGTTCGAGGCGGGTGAGCAGGGCGGTGAGATCGGCCTCAAGGTCGGTTCCCGGGCCGGCCCCCGGGTCGGCCTCCGGGCCGGTCCGCGCGTCGGTCTCCGGGTCGGTCCGCGCGTCGGTCTCCGGGTCGGCCTCCGGCGCACCGAGGATGGCCGTCGCGTCGGCGAAGGCGGGCAGGTGCAGCCCGATGACGGCCTGGAGCAGGCCCAGCCGGTCGCCGAAGTGGTAGAAGATGCTCGACTCCGCGACGCCCGCCCGGCGCGCGATCTCCTTGGTGGACAGCGCCAGTCCGGCCTCCCCGAGCGCCTCCTCGGTCGCCTTGAGCACCGCCTCCCGCACCCCGGTCGAGGGCCGACCGCTTCGCGCCTGAGCCATCTCCGGCCTCCGTCTCTTCCCGCCGCCTCGACTACTTGAGTAATCGCTCAGGAACAGGTTAACTTACTGAGGGATCGCTCAGTAAGTCGCTCGGCGATCCGCTCGCAATCCACCTCGGGAGGGGACCCATGACCACCGTCGAGTACCGCAAGAACGCCGTCCGCCGCCTCTACAAGGCACTTGAGGCCGGCGACCTGGACGTCGCCGACGAACTGTTCACCGCGGACTTCACCACCACCGAGGGCAAGCACCAGAACGTCCGGGGCCCGCAGGGCTTCAAGGACGCCATCCGCGAGGTGCACGCCACCCACGCCGACCCGTCGTTCGAGATCCTCGACCTGCTCGGCGAGGGCGAGGACGTCGTCGTCCGCTGGCGCATGACGGCCACCCACTCCGGCCCGCTGATGGGCGTCCCGGCCACCGGCAAGCGCGTCAGCACGGAGGCCTTCGCCCTGTTCCGCTTCGTCGGCGACCGCATCAGCGAGCGGCACGCCGTCATCGACCGGCTCGGCCTGGTCCAGCAGCTCAAGGGCGAGTGACCCACCGCCGCCCGCGACCAGGGGCCCCGGAGGGTTGCTCCCGCCCCCGGCCGGTGGTTTGCTGACGGCATCAACTCCCGCCGATGGGGCGGGAGATGAACGGGGGAGGTATCACATGCCGGACTTCGGTGGCGGGCTCGCGAAGATGACCGTCATGAGCGCCGTCGTGGCGAGCGCCGCGTTCGGCCTCGCGACACCGTCGCACGCCGCCGCGCCACAGGCGCCGGTCTCCGCTGCCCATCGAGCCGACGAACCCGCCGACACCTCCGACACCTCCGACACCGCCGACGCCGCCACGCCCGTGCATCCGGTGACGGACAGGCAGAACCAAGGGCACTACTGAGCGGTGGCGAAGGCTCCCCCGGCACACGGCCGGGGGAGCCTTCGGTCATTCGCTCCGTCGTGGCAACCGGCTAACGGGCCGCGCACCGCGGTCGGTCGCCCGTCTCTTTCCGCCTCGGACTCCCCCGCGCGCCCGCGTCCCCGCTGATGATCCCCCACCCACTACCCTGAGGCATCGGGCAGACGGCCGACGACCGCCCGGGGGTTCCCACTCGGATGGCACTTCTGACGTGCGGCGCAGGGACCGGTAGCGGCTCGAAACCCGCAGGCAGTAGCCATCGGGTCGTGCAGGCGAAAGTCGCGGAGGCCCCACGGCCGTTGGCCAAAGCGCCTCGGCGAACGGCCACCCGCTCTCACCGACGCGAGCGGCCACCGCTTCGACAGCATCACCGGCGATGGCGGCTCTTCTGCGCGCTTGACCTTGACCCCAGGGGCAAGGTTTAGGTTGGTTATCGCGGCAGACGACGCGGAGGGCGGGAATGAAGATAGGCGAGATGGCGAGGCAGGCGGGGGTAAGCCCGAAGGCGGTGCGCCGCTACGAGCAGTTGGGGCTGCTCAGCCCGCGCCGGATGCCCAACGGATACCGGGAGTTCGACAACGATGACGTCCGGATCGCGCGGGAACTGCGGTCGTTGCGGGAGCTGGGGATCACCGCCGAACACGCGCGCCCGTTCCTGGAATGCCTGGACGCTGGCGCCACCGAAAGCGACCAGTGCCCGGCGTCTCTGGCCGAGTACGCGACCGCGATCGACGAGCTGACCGCGCGCATCAACGAACTGACAGACCGGCGCGCTGTGCTCCTTCACCGCCTAAGGGAAGCCGCATACCGCGACAGCGTGGTATCTCCCGCCGCAACGCCCGCCGCACCGAGCCTTTCCTCGGGCGACCACGCGCAACCCGCCTCACGCCCCGACCATGAGCCGCTCGACTATCTCACCGGCCGCCGCCTTCCCGGGTTGGCGTTGCCCGCCACCACCGGGGACACGGTTCGGATCGACAACCTGGGCACCGGTCGAACGGTGCTCTACCTCTATCCGCTCACCGGCCGACCGGACAGGGACCTGCCCGAAGGCTGGAAGACCATTCCCGGCGCGAGTGGGTGCACCCCGCAGGCCTGCGGATTCCGCGACCATCACCGGCAACTGCTCGATGCCGGCGCCGCGCACGTGTACGGCCTGTCCAGCCAGGACAGCGCCTACCAACTCGAACTGGTCCAGCGGTTGGGCCTGCCGTTCGCCATGCTCTCCGACCCGGGGTTCACACTCGGCTCGGCGCTCGATCTGCCGACCTTCTCGGCGGCAGGAATGCGGTTGTACCGGCGGTTGACCCTCATCGTGCGGGATCAGGCGATCGAGCATGTCTTCCACCCCGTCTGCGAGCCCGGCCGCCACGCCGCACAGGTGCTGGCCTGGCTTCGCGACCACTGAGCCGACTACTCGGCAAATCTCACACGCCCAACAAAGCAGGAGGTCACCCCGTGACGCGGCGAACGCCTGACGGCAGCGCAGGAGATGCGGACTACGGCACCATCGGCGACGGCTACTCGAAATTCCGCAGGCCCGATCCGCGTATCGCGGCCCTGATCAAGCAGGCCCTGACCGGGGCGAGCACCGTCGTGAACGTCGGCGCCGGCACCGGCTCCTACGAATCGAGCGCGTTCACGATCACCGCGGTCGAGCCGTCCGCCTCCATGCGCGCCCAACGGCCACTACACCTGCCACCCGCTGTCAACGCTGTCGCCGAACACCTGCCCTTCCCGGACAACTCCTTCGACGGCGCCATGACTACGTTCAGCGTTCACCAGTGGAGCGACTTGAAATCCGGTCTGCTCGAGATGCGGCGCGTGGCCGCCGGTCCGGTCGTCGTGCTCACCTGCGACCCCGACCGCGTGCGCGAGTTCTGGCTCTACCAGTACGCACCGCTGGTGCTCGAAACCGAAGCCCGACGTTATCCGGCGATTCGCGAGATCACCGACGCCTTGGGCGGGCGGGCACAGATCGAGACCGTCCCGATCCCCACCGACTGCGCCGACGGGTTCAACGAGGCATACTACGCCCGCCCGGAAATGCTCCTGGACCCGGCCGCCCGGCAGGCCTGCTCAGCCTGGAGCTTCATCGACGCGGAAACCCGCGAAAAGTACACACAGCACCTACGCGAAGATCTCGCCTCCGGCGCATGGGACCACCGGCACGGCCACCTGCGCGCCCAGCCCCACCTGCTCGGATCGCTCGTTCTCGTCCGGGCGCTGCCAGACTGACCGTATTCGGCGCTACTACTCTGCGGGTCGGGTCCAGACCGTGATCGGAAAAGCGAAAGTGCCTTCTGGGCTGCGACGATGAAGCTTGTCTCTGTCGTTCCAGCGGGAAGGCACCTTCTGCGTGCACACGACCCGGTCACGCCCCAAGCTCGTCGTCAGCGCCGACGGGAACGGGGTGGTCAGCCACGCCGGCTCGCGTCTGCTCGCGGACTTGGCCGACGCCACCACGCTGACCAGTGCCTTCTCCGACGCCCTGCGCCGGCTGCGGCCGCGCGGGACCGGGCACGATCCCGGCCGCGTCGCGGTGGACCTCGCGGTGATGCTCGCCGACGGCGGCGAAGCGATCGCCGACCTGGCCGTGCTGCGCGACCAACGCGACGTGTTCGGCCCCGTCGCCTCCACTCCGACCGCCTGGCGCATGCTCGCCGGCATCGACAAGGCAGCCCTGAACACGCTGCGGGCAGCACGGGCCCAGGCCCGCGAGGTCGCCTGGCTGCAAGCCGACGAGACCGGACAGGCGATACCGGCATCCCACGCCGGAGGACGTGAACTATCGGGCCTGGTCCTGGACGTCGACGCTACCCTGGTCACCTGCCACTCCGAGAAGGAACAGGCCGCCGCCACCTACAAACGCGGCTTCGGCTACCACCCGCTGCTCTGCTTCCTCGACAACGCCGGAGAAGCCCTCGCCGGGATCCTGCGGCCGGGCAACGCCGGAGCGAACACCGCCACCGACCACATCACCGTCCTGGACCAGGCCCTCGCGCAGATCCCCGACGCCCACCGCCACGGCACCGAGATCCTCGTCCGCGCCGACAGCGCCAGCGGCGCGAAGGCCTTCCTCAACCACCTCCGCGACCTGCGAAAGAGCGGGATCCACACCACCTTCTCCGTCGGACACGCCGTCACCGAACTTGTCCGCAAGGCCATCCGCGTCCTGCCCGAGAAGGTCTGGCACCCCGCACTCGAACAGGACGGCACCCTTCGCGCCGGCGCCGAGGTCGCCGAGCTGACCGGATTGGTCGACCTCACCGGATACCCGGACGGCACCCGCGTCATCGTCCGCCGCGAGCGCCCCCACCCCGGCGCGCAGCTGTCCCTGTTCGACCAGGACGAAGGCATGCGCCACCAGGCCTTCCTCACCGACACACCCGTCACCGGCGGCGGCTCCATCCAATACCTGGAGGTCCGCCACCGCGCCCACGCCCGCATCGAGGACCACATCCGCTGCGGCAAGACCACTGGCTTCGGCCGCTCCCCCTCCCGCCGCTTCGCCATCAACCAGGCCTGGCTGGAGCTGTCCCTGACCGCGATCGACCTGCTCGCCTGGACGCGAACCCTGCTGCTGGATGGCGAGTTGGCCACCGGCGAACCCAAGAAGCTCCGCCACCGTCTCCTGCACACAGCCGCCCGAATCACCCGCGGAGCCCGCCGCCTCCGCCTGCGGATCGCCGCCACCTGGCCCTGGCGCCACGAACTGACCACGGCGTTCCATCGCCTCGCCGCGCTGCCCCGACCGGCCACCTGACCGCCGACGTCGCCGCTGACCACCCACGCCCCGAGGACCCAGGAGCACCCGGCCCCAGCGCCGGGACCTCGGCATGCCCAACGTCCGCCGACAGCCCCAGGGCCTCCGACGCAGGCATCACCCCAGCTCAATTGACACGAACCGAAACAGCGAGGCTAGCTCAGAAAGGCCTTCCGGCAGGTCACGCCAGTGCCCCCGGTTCCTCGCCCGGTGCAGAATCCCGTCTATCGCATGCCAGTGATCACGCCGCCCGCACCGACCGTTGCTCGCTGATGGGACGGCCACAGTCACTCCGGCTCCACGCCTTAGGGGAGAGGCCGCGCGCAGCCCCTGGCGCCCCCTGCATGACTGCGTCAAAGTAGGTCAACAGCATCGCCAGCATTCGCATTTGGGGGAAGGTGCGGCAGATGGACTCTGGGAACGGGCGGCTGATTGGCGGACGCTACCGGTTAGGTCACAGTTTGGGGGCCGGTGGATTCGGCCAGGTCTGGGCTGCGCATGATGTGGCGCTCGGCGTTCCGGTAGCTCTCAAGGAGATTCGCCTTGGAGGGGTATCGGCGGAGGAGCGGGCCGAGCTCCTCGTGCGGGCCGCGCGGGAAGCGCGCCATGCAGCTCGGCTGCGCGAACACCCGAATATCGTCACAGTGCACGACGTCGTCGAAGTCGACGGCGCCCCCTGGATTGTGATGCAACTGGTGGAAGGGCACTCGCTCGCCGAGGAGATCAGGACGAACGGTCGACTCACTGAGTCGGCGGCGGTAGCCGTCGCCGAGGCGCTACTGGGCGCGCTGGGAGCCGCCCATGACGCCGGGATCATCCACCGGGACCTGAAACCCGCGAACGTGATGCTGACGCCTCACGGGGATACCGTCCTGACCGACTTCGGCATTGCGGTTGAAAGCGCCGACACCAAGCTCACCCCAAGCAACATCGTCATCGGGACCCCCGGGTACACCGCACCAGAACGCTGGCAGGGTGTCGCCCCCAGCTCGTCGTCGGACATGTACTCACTGGGGGTGACGCTCTACGAGGCGATCGAAGGACAGCTCCCGTTCCCTCGGGAGAATCCTGTAGCGGCTCTCACCCAGGAACCCCGGCCGGCGCAGCGCGCCGGCCGCCTGGAGCCGTTACTTAAGGTTCTCCTGGCCCGTAATCCGGACGCGCGGCCGAGCGCCGACGAAGCACTCGTTCTGCTGTCCAGAAAGCGGTCGGGATCCCCCGACATCAGGCCGACTAATCATCCTGCTAATCCCTTCGCCAGGAATACTGTCGCCGGACAGGAATTGCGAGGCAGGAAAAGGGAGCGCGCGATCGGCAACCTCCTCTTTTTCGCCGCCATCACAGGAATAATCATCTGGGTGGCCGCCGCCAACCAAAGGGAAAATTCCACCGCTCAGCCCGGGTCGACGCTCTCAATCCCTTCCCGCGCGGTCTCAGATCCGCTCAGCACCCCTTACTCTCCTCCAGCTCCCACCTACACTCCCCCGGTCTACACTCCCCCGGTCTACACACCCCCGGTCTACACACCCCCGGTCTACACACCCCCGGCCTTCGATCCCGCGACCCTCGACAGCGCGCAGACCGACAAAACCCCGCTGACCCCAGCGGCACTGCTCCCTGATTCCTTCACCGATGACAAAGGGGTGTACTACACGCAAACCAGCGGTTTCTCGCGGAGTTGCCTGGACGCAGGGACGCAGCATGTCAAGGCCGTCCTGCGGGACAGCGGATGCACCAACCAGATCATCGGAACGTACAGCCCACACAATGCCACGATCATGGTGGTCGTCGTGATCATACCGATGTCGGACAAAGCAACCGCTGACGCAACCTACAACTCGCTTAGTGACGAGTACAGCAATAGCTGGGGCTACTGGTGCCCGAAAAGCGGAGTCGGATCAGAATTATGCGACAGGGGCGCCGACATTAGCTCGGCAACTCAATCCGGCTGGACGGGCACAGGCCATCGATACCTGTTCCACTCATTGGCTCTCTATGTCAATCTGGGAGAGGACCCGAGTGGCAAGCCTTGGACGAGGGCCGCAGCCAAAGCTGCATTCGATGCTGCAGGCCCACAGAACTACTCGGGCAATCGGTAACCGCCTTTCCATCTGCATGACGGGATGGGCGATACGCCCTGCCCCCTCCGGCTTCGGGCGGCGCGGGCAGGGCTGTTGCTACCAGGCGCCGCGAGGTGCCCCAGCCCTCTCCCGCCCTCGCCGGAGAACTCGCTCAGTGAGCCCGCCGGCACTGGCGGCGCAGGGATCTGGTTTGTGACCACCCGTTTGTGCCGTACAGTCGGGACCACCGACGCGGGGTGGAGCAGCTCGGTAGCTCGCTGGGCTCATAACCCAGAGGTCGCAGGTTCAAATCCTGTCCCCGCTACCACGAACGCCGAGGGCGGATACGGAACTTCGCATCCGCTCTCGGCGGCTTTCGCATAACTGCTTGTGCCGGGCCATAACCTGCGTTCGACCCTACGCGACCCCACGGTTAAGGATCTTGCCTTCGGAGAAGCCCTGTTTCTCCTCACCCAACGGTTTCTTCCAGGGCGACAGTCGTCTTGGGTCAGATCAAGGTCAACTGCTCTGGCGCGGGATCCTCGGGTGCGGGCTGGTGGACCTTGACGAGGTAGCCGCCGCCCGGGGCACGGCCGGGCTCGTGCCACTCCCTGGCGTTGGCGGTCCAGATCTTGAGGGGCCCGCCGGCTGCCCGCCGGCCCGCCGGTAGGTGGCCTCCCGGTGAGCGCGGAGGCCAAGGGCTGTCCCGTAACTACTGGCCGCAGGCGGTCGGATGTCCTCTGACAGGAGGCCTTGACCGTTTGCCATTCGATCTTTACCACCAGCAGGTTCCTGCCACCTGATCTTGACCGGTAGGGAGCGGTGGGGGATTGCCGTGAAGACACACGGCGGCACCCTGCCGGCGGGCGGTCCCGCCGGGGCCGGGTCCGCGGGCGAAAATCCTGCAGGTCGGAGCGGGTGGATGTGCCAGGATCGCCTGCCATGGAGAACTGGGACGAACTGACCGTCACCGAGCAGGTGCTGGTCCGCCGCGCTGTCACCGACACCAGCCCGCGCGGCAGCGCGCAGCACATCACGGCCGTGCTGCGCTGGGCGGGCTCGCCGGAGGTGCCCGGGCACCGCAACGCGTCGCCCGTGGAAGAGCTGGAGCGCGTGCCGGAGCTGGCGGCGGCGGCGCGCCGGCTCATCGCGGACGGGTGGTTGACGGTGCGTCGGGCCATGGGCACCAGCTTCGTCCAGGAGGACAGCCCAGCGGTCACCGGCCCCGAGCTGGAGCAGATGATCACCGACGCGGCGACGTGGCTGATGCCGTCGGGCGATGAGGCCGACCTGCCCGTCCTCTCGCTGCGGGTCACCGCCGAGGGGCGCCGCCGCTGGGAGGCCCGGGCGTACGCGCCGGACGCCCGGGCCACCATCCACCAGCTGGACCTGACGGAGGACGAGGAGCGGATCCGGGTGTGTGCCATGGAGGCGAGCGGCTGGCTGACCGGCCCGTTCGGGATCCTCGCCGATCTGCCGTCCGGGCTGGAGGGCGAGGAGTTGCGGGCGTACGTGGCGGCGGACCTCACCCCGCTGGTCCGGCTCGTCCGCGAGGGCGTGATCGAGGTGCTGCACGTCGCCGAACCGCACGCCGAGGTCACCATCATCCCGTTGGCGGAGCTGCTGGACGCCTTCAGCGACCGTGAGTTGCGCTGCGACGACCGCGACGACTGGGGCGTCGGATTCACCTGCATCCTGATCCAGTCGCCGGCGAACGCGCTCCGCTAGCGTCCTGAGCCAGGGACCCGGTAGACAGTCCGGGAAGAACACCGAAGTCGAGCGGTCAAAGTCACTTCGCAATCGGTCGAGATCGCCTGTCAGAGGACATCGGATCCGCCTGGAGTCGGAAGCGTGCCCGGACTTCGGGGCCTCTGGATGGGGGCAGGGCACTGCTGAGCGACTTCAGGCATGGGATCTTGGGGGAGTCTGGGGCCAGCGGTGTTGCCCCTGGCGGGAGTTGCACTAGGTTCGGTCGGATCAATGTTCTGGCAGTACCTGGTGTCGCGGGCGAGTACTCGGCAGCTGGCGGTCCAGGAGGCGGCCGCGCACCGCGCCGAGCTCAAGGACGTGATCCTCAAGTTCCTGAGCGTCGCGTTCCGGGTGGAGAAGGAGGCATCCGCCCGCCTGCCCAACGGCGAACGTTCGGGGGGCGGTGTGCTTGATCAGCTCGTGGACGAGCTGTGGCTGGCGCAGGCGGAGATCGATCTGGCGGCCAGGAACGAGCCGCTGCGGGGAGCCACCTACCGCTGTGCCGCTCGCCTGGTGGAAGCCGCCCGCGGCGAAGCGGCGGGCGCACCCGAACTGGGTAGGGCGCAGGTCGAGTTCATGGACGCTGCCTCTCAGGATCTCTGGCCCGGTCAGCGGCGAGAAGCGTGAGCACTCGGCACCGCCGGTACGACCTGGTGCGTGATTACGGCGGCGATGTGACGGCCTGAGCGGCGGCCGTTGGTCAGATGGCGGCGGTGCGGTCGGAGACAAGGCCGGCGACGGCGAGGTAGGTCGCCGGGAGGGAGTCGCGCCGGTGGGTCCAGCGGGCCAGGCCCTTCCAGCGCTTGTGGTCGGCGAGGGCGTGCTCGACGGGAATGCGCTGGGACGAGTGCTCGTGGCGGGCCCGTTCCCGGGTTTCGTGGACTTCCGGTGCGGCGATCTTGTTCGGCTTCCTGGGTGGTGTGACGGCCTTGCCGGGATGGTCCCTGCGGAGTCCCAAGTAGCCGTCGTCGAGAAGTACTTGGACCTTGGGGAACTGGCTGAAGAGCTCGTCGATGCCTTCGCTCCATATCGCGGTGGCGTCGTGCATGCGTCCCGGGCGGAGGTTGCCGGCCCACAGGGTGCGGCCCTTCGCGTCGGCGACGATCGTGGCCTTCATCGTGTTCTGCTTCTTCTTGCCGGAAACGAAGGCCCGACGCCCACCCCGGTGCGAGGTCGGGCGGCGGACCTGGACCTCGGTTGCGTCCAGTCGCAGCACGACGCCCTCGGCCTGGGCGTAGGCGAAGACGTCCGCCGGAGTCCGCAGCCGGATCCCGGGGCGGTCTGGCACCGCGAAGCCGCGGGCGGCGAGCAGGCCCCTGACCTCGCCGACGGCCCGGCTGATCGTGGAGCGGTCAACACCGAACAGCAGGGCCAGGACCGCGTGCGGCAGGTCGTGGCGCAGGTGGATGAGCGTAGCGGTCACGCGGTCGATGAACACGAGCCGGTGCCTGGCACCCGCACGGCAGCCCGTTGCCGCGCTCCACCACGGGCGGCACGCCGCCGTCCCTCAACATCGGCCTGCCAGGGAGCTGCGAGCTCGGCGATGAGCTCCGCCAGGTGTCGGCACGAGATGCCGGTCAGCACCCGATGGCCGAGGACTGCACGGTTCACCTTGATCATCACGCCGTCAGATCATGCCGCCCACAACGCCGCTGGTCACATCGCCGCCGTAATCACGCACCAGGTCGTTAGTCATGGACGTACTCTCGTCGGCGCTGAACGACGCCGTCCGCGCAGAACTCATGACCAAGAACTGGGCACGCTGGTCAAGTTCCCCCGCAGGAGGCCTCCCCGGCCGATGTTGTGGACGCCGGCCCGTGTCGCCCGCTGGCGCCAGACGGGCGAAGTCCCGGGGGCTGTCATGGTCTGGACCCCTCAGCTCACCGGGCAGTTCCTAGACACATACGTAGACCATGAGCTCTTTGACCTGTTCCACTTCATGGCGCTTCGAGGCCCGCGCCGCGGCGAAGTCTGCGCCCTCTCATGGACCGAAGTGGACTTGGATGATCGCCAAGTCACGATCAACCAGCAAATCGTCAGCGTCGCCCACGAGCTGTTCGATGCTGACCCGAAGGCCGACTCGGAACGCACCATCGACCTCGATAGCGAGTCGGCTCGTCTTTTCGATCTTCGGCAGGCACGCCAGGCCGAGGCACGCGCCCGGATGGGCGAGGCCTGGGTGGACACCGGACTCGTCTTCACTCGCGAAGATGGAACCGGCTACCACCCCGACTACCTCACCAAGCTCTTCAAACGACTCGTCGACCTGGCCGACCTACCGCCTCTCACCCTCCACGGGCTACGGCACGGCGCGGCATGCATCGCCCACGCCGGGGCTCCACTCCAAAGGCGATTTCGGAGCAGCTTGGCCACAGCGGCATCCAGATCACGATGGACATCTATACCAACGTGTTCCCGGAGTACCGACGAGCCCAGGCCGAAGCCGCTCTGTCAGTGGTCCCTCGCGCCACGCGGCCCCTTCTACCCGAACCTGAGACCGCTCCCATTACACCGCCCGCGCTGACCCAGTCGGCTGGCGACCCACGACCTGGAACGGGCAAGCTCTCCGCTCTACGGCGTGCCCGCGAGAAGAAGGCAGCCAAGAACTCCCAGCAGCTGACACCGGCATAGCTGGGCACCGCGCCTATGGGGTGATGATCGGCACGTCGCCAGTCATTCACCCCATTGGTGGCTGCCCCGGGGCACCCCACCGCAGCCAAATCCCCACAGAATCCCCATCGGCTTCCTGGAAGAAGCCGCCAACCGGAGTAAGACCGCCACGAGGAGCCCACTCGGATGGCTCATCTAGCGTGCAACACAAGGGTGTTGAGCCTACGGTCCGGTGCCAGGGGGCACTCCGAACGGAAGGCTGTTTCTGTCATGGCGGGTAGGTTCGAGCTGTACGTGGACGAAACCGGGATGCACCGGTTCCAGCTCAAGGCGAGCAACGGGTCGGTCGTGGTGACCGGGGACCCGGAGGAGAGCAAGGACGACTGCCTGAAGAGCATCGAGTCGATCCGCAAGCTCGCGCCGTACGCCGAGCTCAAGGAGGCCGCCGGCTCGCTGTGAGCCCGGAACGGCGGCAGGTGACGGGGGACGCGGGTCGGTGGTGCAAATCGCCGACCCGCGTTCGCTTGTACGACAGATCCCTTTGGCCGGGTGCACGCCGGGCGGGGACAGAACACTGGCATGCGCGTCGTCATCGTCACCGAATCCTTCCCTCCCGAGGTCAACGGGGTCGCCCACAGCGTGCTGCGGACGGCCGAGCATCTGGTCCGCCGCGGCCATCAGCCCCTCGTCGTCACCCCCGCGCCGGCGCGGGGCGCGGAGTGCCCGCCGGAGAGCTTCGGGAGCGCCGGGGCGGCCGCGATCCCCGTGGTGCGCATCCCGTCGATGCCGCTGCCGGGGTACCCGCAGGTGCGGATCGCCCTGCCGAGCCGGCAACTCGCGGCCGCGGTCGCCGGGCACCGGCCGGACATCGTGCACCTGGCCAGCCCGTTCGTGCTCGGCGCGCGCGGGATGCAGGTGGCCGCCCGGCTCGGGGTGCCCGCCGTGGCCGTCTACCAGACCGACCTCGCCGGGTACGCGCACGCCTACCGGGCCGGCCGGGGCCTCGGGGAGGCCGCCGCGTGGCGGCGGATCCGGGCCGTGCACCGGGCGGCCGCCCGGACGCTGGCGCCGTCCACACCGGCGGCGCAGGACCTGACCGCGCACGGGGTGCCCCGGGTGCAGCTGTGGCCGCGCGGGGTGGACTCGGTGCGGTTCCACCCCCGGCACCGGGACGAGGCGCTGCACCGGGCTCTCGCGCCCGGCGGCGAGGTGCTGGTCGGCTACGTGGGGCGGCTGGCGCCGGAGAAGCGGGTCGACCTGCTGGCGGCCGCCTCGGCACTGCCCGGGGTGCGGGTGGTGATCGTCGGGGACGGACCCACGGCGCCCGGACTCAAGGCCTCGATGCCCGGCGCGGTCTTCCTGGGCCGCCGGACGGGTGAGGAACTGGCCCGCTGCTTCGCGACCCTGGACGTGTTCGTGCACACCGGCCCGCTGGAGACCTTCTGTCAGACCATCCAGGAGGCGATGGCGAGCGGGGTGCCGGTGATCGGCCCGGCGGCGGGCGGCCCGCTGGACCTGGTCGGGCACCACCGCACCGGCCTGCTGGTACCGCCCCGGGACGGCGCCGCCGTGGCCCGGGCGGTCGCCGAACTGGCCGCCGACCCTACGCGGCGGACCGCGTACGGCCGGGCCGGCCGGGCGGAGGTGACCGCCCGCACCTGGGAGGCGGTCGGCGACCTGCTGCTGCGGCACTACGCCGAGGTGCTGGCGGAGCACCGGGGGGTGCCGGTCGGGGCCCTCGGTCCGCTGCTCGCCCCCGCGGTCGCGGGGGTCGGCGCTCCTACGGACGGTGCGGTCTCGACCGCCGGGGGCGCTGGGATTGGTGCGGCCGCCGGGGGCGAGGCGGCCGGCAGCGCGCTGCCGGAGGAGCTGCCGGCATGACCTCCGCCCCGAACCGCGAGGCGCTCACCATCGTGCGGCTCGCCAACTTCGTCACCCCGGTCTCCGGCGGCCTGCGCACCGCGCTGCGACACCTCGGCGCCGGGTACCGGGCCGCCGGGCACCGGCCGGTCCTGATCGTGCCCGGGGAGCGGCGCTCCGAGGAGGAGACCGAGCAGGGCCTGGTGGTCACCCTGCCCGGCCCGGTACTGCCGGCCAGCGGCGGCTACCGGCTGCTCACCGACCGCCGGGCGGTGGCCGCCGAGCTGACCAGGCTCACCCCCGACCGGCTGGAGGTGTCCGACCGCACCACGCTGCGCTGGACCGGCGCCTGGGCCCGGCGGCACGGGGTGCGCTCGGTGATGGTGTCCCACGAGAGCGCCACCGGGGTGCTGCGCACCTGGGGCGTTCCCGGACCGTTGGCCGGCACCGCCGCCGACCGGCTGAACGCGGCGACCGCCCGCGCGTACGACTCCGTGCTGTGCACCACCGACTGGGCGGCGGCCGAGTTCCGGCGGATCGGCACGCCGAACCTGGTCCGGGCACCGCTCGGGGTCGACCTGGACGCGATGCGGCCGCTGCCCCGGACCGAACGAGCCGTCGAACGGGCCCGGTACGCCGCGCCCGAGGAGGTGCTGCTGGTGCTCTGCTCGCGGCTCTCCGCGGAGAAGCAGCCCGAGCGGGCCGTCGAGGCGCTGGCCGCGCTGCGGGCGCGCCGGGTACCGGCCGTCCTCGTGGTCGCCGGAACCGGCCCGCTCCGGGAACGGCTGGCGGACCGGGCCGCGCGGCTGCGGGTCCCGGTGCGCTTCCTCGGCCACCTGAGCGGCCGCGAGGCGCTGGCCCGACTGCTGGGGTCCGCGGACGTGGCGCTCGCACCCGGGCCGGTGGAGACCTTCGGGCTCGCCGCGATGGAGGCCCTGGCCTGCGGCACACCGGTGGTGGTCAGCCGCTCCTCCGCGCTGCCCGGCCTGGTCGGGCTCGCCGGGGTGGCCGCCGTCGACACCGGCGCCGGGTTCGCCACCGCGGTACGGCAGTTGCTGGACCGGCCGGAGGGCGTACGCCGGTCCGCCGCCCGGACACAGGCGGAACGGTACGGCTGGCCGGCCGCGGTGACCGCGTTCCTGGCGGCGCACGGGGTGCGGAGCGGAGAGGGCGCGAAACCGTACGGCGTGCGGAACGGCGAGGCCGGGGAAGGGGGTCAGGATGAGCGTGCTCGGCACTGGACCTGACCGGGTCACCGGGGAGCGGTCACCGGCGGGCGAGTTGGCCCGGTTCGTCGCGCTCGGGGACTCGCTCACCGAAGGGGTCGGCGACTCGACGGGCGAGGGGTGGCGCGGCTGGGCGGCCGTCCTCGCCCATGCGCTGCTCCCCGAGGGCCGGGAGGCCGAGTTCACCAACCTCGCCTACAGCGGGGCGCTCACCAGTGATCTGACGACTCGCCAACTTCCCGACGCGCTGGCGGCCCGGCCGCAGCTGGCCGCCGTGGTGGTCGGCGGCAACGACACCCTCCGGGCCGGCTTCGACATCCGGCGCACCACCCTGGAACTGGACGCCACCCTGGGGGAACTCTCCGGCCACGGCGCCGTACTGCTCACCGCCTGCCTGCCCGACCCCGGCACGCTGCTCCGCCTCCCGGCCCCGCTCGCCCGGCCGTTGGCACGGCGGATGCGGGCCGTCAACACCGTGGTGCACGCCCTCACCGCGCGCCACCGGGCGGTGCACCTGCACCTCGCCGACCTTCCCTGGCTGGAGGAACGACGGCTCCTGAGCGTCGACCGCCTGCACCCCAGCGCCGAGGGCCACCACCTGATCGCCCACCGCTTCCACGAACTCCTCGCCGAGGCCGGACACCCCCTCGGGCCGCCACCCGCCTCCGCACCGGCCGAGCCCCCGCCCGGACTGGCCGCCGACCTCTGGTGGATGGCCACCCGGGGCACCCGCTGGGTCGCCGCCCGCAGCACCGACCTGCTGCCCGGGCTGCTGGCACTGGCGGCCTCCGAGACCGTCGCCCGTCTGCGCGGCGCGAGCGGACGGCACGACGAGCAGATGGCCCGGGCGGCGGCTCAGGCACTGGCCTCCCTGGGGTAGCCCCGCGCGGGGGCGGTGGCCCGCACGGCGCCGCCCGGGGGCGCTCGTCCGTACGGCGTCACCCGGCTGTGGTGATCGGGGCGGCGGCCGGGTGGGAACCATGGGGGTGGCCGCGGTTGTCGTGACCGGGGAGAGCACGACCGGGAACGACATGACCCGGGAGAGCGGGGAGAGCGTGACGGAGGGAGCCGGGGTGGAGAACGCGGAAGCGGGCGGCCGGGGGATTCTGGCGGCGGCCGGGGTGCTGTTCCCGGACCGGGAGGGGCGGCTGCTCGTGGTGCGGCTGCCGTACGACGGGAAGCATCCGGTGGCGATCCCCGGCGGCGGCTGGGAGCCGACGGACCGGTCGCCGCGGGAGACGGCGCGGCGGGAGATCGCCGAGGAGCTCGGGTTCACACCGCGGCTGGGGCCGCTGGCCTGCGTCGACTGGGCGCTCCGCGAGGACCGTCCGCCGATCGTCGCCTACCTGTACTGGGCGGAGCCGCTGACGGAGCAGCAGGCGGCGGTGATCCGGCCGGACGCGGCGGAGGTCGGCGGATGGACCTGGCTGACCACCGACCGGGCGGGCCAGGCCCTGCCGCCCCTGCTGTCGCGCCGGGTGACGGCCTGCCTGCGGACACCCCGGGCGGCCGGGCCGCTGGAACTGGAGGACAGCCGGCCGGTCGGGCACACCCTGCGGGAGCTGCCCGCCGACGGGCCGGTGCCCGAGTACCTCGGACTCGCCGCCGCCCAGGAACTGCACCCCGAGGTCGAACAGCGGCCGGAGCCCCCGCTCGACCGGGACACCTACTACGCCACCCGACCGCGGATCCGGGCGAAGGCCCGGGCCCTGTTCACCGACACCGCCGGGCGGGTGCTGCTGGTACGACTGCGGCCCTGGGACGGCCCGCGCGGCCAGGAACCGTACTGGACGCTGCCGGGCGGCGGCGTCGAGGCGGACCGGGAGACGCCCCGGACGGCGGCCCGGCGGGAGATCCACGAGGAGCTCGGCTGGGAGGTCGAGCCCGGCAAGCTGCTCGCCCTGGACTGGCAGCCGGGCGCCGCCGCCGATCCGGCGGCGAACCCCGCCACCGGCCGGGACACCGCCGTCCTGGTGTACGTGTACGACGGGGGCACGGTCACGGACGGGATGCTCGGCTCGATCGTGCTGCAGGAGGCGGAGCTGGTGGAGTGGCGGCTCTGCGATCCCGCCGAGGCGCGGACCCTGCTGACCGGGCCGTCCTGGGGCCGTACGGCCGCCGCACTGGCCGCCCGCGCGGGGACGGGCGGACCGGTCGAGCTGGTGGGCGGGCTGGCGGCGGACTAGCGGGAGGGGGGCCGGTCGGCGGGGGGACGGCCGGTCGGGGCGGGCCGGTGGCCGGTCGGGCGGTCGTTCGGTCGGGCGGCAGGAAGTGATGGCGGGGCCCGGGTGGGACAGACTGAGGGCATGCAGAACGCGATCACGGAGGTGCTGGCCGGCCGTCTGGTGGAGTCGGTCAGCGGGGGCGGACGGCTGGACCTGCGGCTGGCGGGCGGGGTGACCGTCCGGGTGGCGCACGAATTCCGCTTCGCGGCGCCGTCGTTCACCGCGCCGGAGGAGGTCGGGCACTTCTTCCCGGCACTGACCGTCCAGCCGAGCGCCCCGCTGCTGGCGCTGGTCGGGCGGACCGTCGACACCGCGCTGATCACCCTGGCCGGCGGCCTGGAGCTGGGCTTCGCCGGGGGCGGTGCGCTGTCCGTCCCGCCGCACGCTCAGCTGGCGCCGTGGAGCGTACTGACCGCCGGGGGCGTGGCGTGCGCGGGGCTGCCGGGCGGCGAGGTCCGCTGGGAGGAGCAGGGAGCGGAGCACGCGTCCGGGCCGGGGACGGGGTGAGGGGCGGGGTGAGGGACTGATGCGGGACCGGGCCCGCGGGGGAGCCCGGCGGGGCGTGAGCCGCCGCCGGGGACTCCTCCGGCGCCCGGGCGGGCGTCAGACCTCCAGGTCCGCCTCGATCTTGACCAGCTGGTGGCGGGCCATCGCCAGGTTGGCCCGGGCCTTGTCCAGCGCGAGGTAGAGGAACAGGCCCTTGCCGGTGCGGCCGGTCAGCGGGCGGATCAGGTGGTACTGGCTGGACAGCGTGATCAGGATGTCCTCGATCCCGTCCTGCAGGCCGAGCATGTCCATCGTGCGCATCTTGGCGCGGACCACGTCGGTGTTCCCGGCCGCGGCCACATTGAGGTCCAGGCCGCCGGGGCCGTCGAGGGTGGCGAGCGCCATGCCGCTGTTGTAGTCCACCAGGGCGGCGCCGATGGCGCCCTCGATGCTGGTCATGGCCTGCTTGAGTGCGCCGGCTGCGTCGGTCATCTGGTAACTCCCGTTCGGTGGTTGGGTTGTCGGGGTTCTGGAGTTCTGGGGTTCTGAGGTGCTGGGGTGCTGGGCTTCTGGGGTTCTGCGGTGGTGAGGTGGTCGGTCGGGGTCGGTCGGGGTCGGTCCGGGTCAGCCCGCGTCGCGCGGGTCCTTGGGCAGGAGGCTGTCGTTGAGCAGCCCGGCGATGCGCTGGGCGCTGCGGCGGGCCTCCAGGTGCAGGCGGCCCACGTTGACGTCCGGGTGCGCCAGCAGGGTCAGCACACAGCTGCCGCCGGCCGCGTAGGTCGCGACGTAGCCGTTCTCGCCGCGCACCAGGGACTCCCGGAACTCCCCCTGGCCGGTGGTGTCGGCCAGCCGCTGGGCCAGCGAGAGCGAGGCCGCCGTCATCGCGGCCAGTCCGGAGGGCTCCGTCCCGTGGGTGTCGTGCGCGACCAGCAGACCGTCCACGCTGGCCACCAGACCGCCCGCCAGGTGCGGGACGCGGTGCTTGCAGGCGCGCAGTTCGGCGAGCAGCTCGGTCTCCAAGGCGATCAGTTGTCTCCTTCCGACTCGCTGCTTGAGTGCCCGCCTCATGGCCGGAACGACGGGGTCGCGGGCGGGGAGTGGGTCAAAGTCGGGCCTCCAGAAGGTCTCGGACCCGGGTCAGCAGCGCGATGTCCGGGTCGGGGACGGTCAGCGGGTGGGCCGCTGCCGGGGTGGGCTGGCGTTCGGGGCGGGCGGACGTTCCGGCGGCTGGTCCCGGGGCGACGGGTCCCGGGACTGCGGGTCCCGGGGCGGCGGCTCGTGCGGCGGCGGCCGGCGCCGCGACCACCGGGCCCACCTGCACGGTGCCGACGATCACCGCTCCGGACTGCGCGGCGCCGCGCAGGCTGGCGCCGGGGATCCGGCGGTGCAGGCCGCCGAGGGTGCGTCCGGCGGCGGCCGCACGGGCGACCGGCGGCGGCACGGCGGCCTGGGAGGCCGCGACGGGAGGTTCGGTGGCCGACGGCACCGCGCTGGACGGCAGGGTGGTCGACGGCACCGCGGTCGACGGCACCGCGGTCGACGGCACCGCGGTCGACGGCGCGTCGAGCAGTCCGGCGGCCGCCAGGCGGCGGACGTCCGCCGTCACGCCGAAGCCGGAGCGGCCGAGCAGGCGGGCCAGGTCCGCCGGGTTCTTCGGCCGTCGGCGTGGTCGAGCAGTTCGCGGCGCCGGCGGCCGGGCGGGCGGTGGGACGGCCGGCGGCTGTGCTCCACCGGGCGGACCGGCGCGGTGTCCAGCTGCGCCCAGGGCCAGATCCGGTCGAGGAGTCGGCGCCGGCGTTCGACCTCACGGCACAGCCGCTCCGGGTCGACCGTCGCGACCGGCCCGAGCCAGTGCCGGGTGTCGGACTCGAACCGCCAGAAGCCGCCGCCGTGATCGGCCAGGACGAAGAAGGCGGCGTCGAACAGCGTCCCCAGGTGGCCGAGTTCGAGCTCTCCCCGAGTGATCAGCCGCCGCTCGACCAGCACCTCGCCGACCCGCGCCCGCGGGCCGTGGACGTGGACGAGCTCCGACCAGTGCTCGGGGGTGATCCGGCCGCAGCCGGTGAGCAGGTCGGCGAGACCGGGCGCCCGGGGGGACTCGGCGCCGACCACCTCGCCGTCGACGAGGTGCAGGGTGCCGAGCGGACCGTACAGGGCGCCGGTGGCGCGGCGGTCGGCGAGCAGGGCGAGGGCTTCGCCCGGCGTCCTCGGCGCGGCGTACTCGGCCGGGGGCGGGACGGTACCGGTGGCGGTGGTCATACGGCCCACCGCCGGAGGCCGGTCGTACGGCGGGTGCCGGAGCCGGTCACGCGCTTCGTGAGATGGCCCGTGCGGCCCGTACGGCCAGTACTGGCAGTACTGGCCGTACGGGCAGTACTGCCAGTACGGCGGGCCGGCGGCCGAAAAGCGACGGGCGGCAGGGCCGGAGCGGAGGGAATCGGCGTCGTCTTCACCCCAGCACCAGCTCCTCGGCCAGCGCCTGGAGGCGGAAGCGTGCGGCGGCGAGGTTGCCCTCGGCGCGGTCCAGCCAGAGGTGCAGGACGAGCCGGCTGTCGAAGACGGTGTCGATGAAGCGGATCAGGTGGTAACTGCGGCCGGCAGTGACGATGATGTCCTCCAGCGGGGACCGCCGGTCCTCCGCCGCCGTGAAGGTCTGACTCTCAACAGCCGCTCGCACCAAGTCCGTTGCCTCGGCGGCGGAGGTCTCGTGTTCGCCCGTGGGGCCGTCCCCGAGGCTGCCGAGGGCGAGCCCGCTGCCCCAGTCGACCAGGCTCGCGGCGCGGGCTCCGGCGATCGCCATCGCTCCGGAGAGACATTCGTCGATACCCGGCACACCGGCTCCTTCGCGGGGTCTGGGGCGGCCGGAGCGCCGCGCGGCACCGGCCGGGTCGCCACCAGCAGTGGCAGGTCCGACACGGAAGGCTACTGCCGGATCCCATACGACGAACATTCCAATGGCATATTCACACCAGAAGCAGCTAGTTCCGGCCAAGGTATGACGATGCGTCAGCCATGCCGGAGGGGCAAATCCGCTGGCCGGTGGACCGTTCGGGAACGGCGTTCATCGGCCACCTGGAACGGGACCTTGGCCGATACCCGGCCGCGCCGGAGGGTTTCGAGCCCGCGAGTGCGATAGAGGGACGTTTCCGCGAGGGTCGAACACCTGACGCCACGCCGTGGGCGGAAGACCTCCGGAGCGCATGACGAAGGGGCGCATGACGAAGGGGCCCGTTCCGTTGGACGGAACGAGCCCCTTCGGGTGGAGCGCCAGGCCCGGGTTGCACGGACTCTTCCCACTGAAAGTGGGACGTGCTCTGGTAGCACCGCTGACGCCTGCTCGAGAAGATCTCCGTTTCGGAAGATCATTTCCTCTCGACGGAATGAACAGTAGCAGGTCAGCGGCCCCGGCAAGAAATCGGGACCGGGGCCGGGCCACCCCGGTTCAGGCCTGGCCGACCGCCTCGGCGAGCAGCCGGTAGGAGTCGAGAAGAGCGGTGCGGTCGTAGGTGCTGGTGGTGACCAGGAACTCGTCCGCACCGCTGCGCTCCACCAGCGCGGTCAGCTCGGCGGCCGCCCGCTCCGGGGTGCCCGCGATGTGGCCCTTGAGTGAGGCCTCGTACGCGGCCCGCTCCCGCTCGGTCATCGACCGGGCGTGGATCTCGGCGGCGGGGGCCAGCGGCGGGAACTCGCCGTGGGTGCGGGAGTAGGCGCCGGACCAGGCCTCCGGGACGAGCAGTTCCTGGGCCTGCTCGGCGGTGTCGGCGACCGCGACCGTCCCCGAGACCACCACGTACGGCTCGGCGGCCTGCGCCGAGGGGCGGAAGCGGGCGCGGTAGCGGTCGATCGCCGCGAGCATCCGCTCCTCGCCGCGGGCGGCCGCGATGACCAGGGGCAGGCCGGCGTCGGCGGCCAGGTCGGCGCCCGCGCCGGTGGCCAGGACGAAGGCCGGCACGTGCAGGCCCTCGGCCGGACGGGCGTGGACCCCGCGGTGCGCGTCCTGCGAGCCGTCGAAGTAGCCGAGCAGCTCGGCCAACTGGGCGCCGAAGTCGTCCGCCGCGTCCTTCTCCCGCCCGAGCGCCCGCCGGACACCGTCGGTGAACCCGACCGACCGGCCGAGGCCCATGTCGATGCGGCCCGGGAAGAGCGCCGCGAGCACCCCGAACTGCTCGGCCACCACCATCGGCCGGTGGTTGGGCAGCATCACCCCGCCGGTGCCGACCCGGATCCGCGAGGTGGCCGATGCCACCGCCGCGGCGAGCACGGTGGGCGCCGAACCGGCCACCCCCGGCACCCCGTGGTGCTCGGAGACCCAGAACCGGTGGTACCCGAGCCGCTCGGCCTCACGGGCGAAGTCCACCGTGTCCCGCAGCGCCCGGGCCGGCTCCTCCCCCTGCCGGGTACGGGAGCGGTCGAGCACGGAGAGCCTGAGGGTGGGCGTAGCGCTGGTCACGTGGGTGGACAACGCCCACCGGACGCGCGGCCATTCCCCCGGTCAGGGGTTCGGCACCACGGGGTTCGGCGCCCCGGGCCGACGGCCGTCGGCTCATGCGCCGCTGCCCGCCTCCGGTATTCGGCGCCGGCGCGCGGTGGCCGTGCCGCGGCGGCCCCAGGGCTTGTACACCGACAGGGCCACGTTGAAGAGGTAGAGCGACAGGGCGACCGCCGGGACGATGACCGTGTTGTAGCGGACGAAGCCGAGCTCCGCCACCGGGATCGGGCCGCTCGGGTGCGCGTCCGCCACGCGCACCGCGTCGTGCAGCCGGGCGGTGAGGGCGAAGACCGAGGCGGCCATCGCCGCGAGCGTCAGCCAGAACTTGGTGCTCACCCAGTAGTACCGGAACAGCCCCCAGGAGGTGCCGAGTCCGAGCGCCACCCCGCTCAGGAAGGTGAGCAGGCTCAGCGGCAGGACCAGCGCGTCGCCGAGCATGCCCATCGCCCGGTAGGCGGCGCGCAGCCGGTCGGCGTCCGCGGTCGTCAGCGCCGTCACCGCCAGGGTGAGGAGGCAGAGCATCAGCGCCAGCCAGCTCACCGAGGCGACGACGTGCAGGACGACCAGGGGCTTGCGCACCCCCGGCGGCAGGCGGCGGTCCGCCGATCGCCGTCTGCCGCCGGGGGCCGGGCCGGGCGTCGCGACGGCACCGACCGCACCGGCGGCGTCCGCGGCACCGGCGGCACCGGCGGCACCAGCGGCACCAGCGGCACCAGCGGCACCGGCAGCGTCCGAGGCTCCGATGGACGGGCGCACGGGGGTACCTCCTTCGAGTCGGGGTCACGAGGACGGCCCCAGACTCTCCCCTCCGCCCCTCATCGGGCATCTGCCGACGGAAGTAACTCCGTCTACTCCCCCGCGAGTAGGCGGCCCCGCCCGAACGGGTCGACACACCTTCAGGAGGAGTACCACCGGAGGGCGGCACCGCTCAGTCGGTCACCGTGAAGCCCTGCGCCGCACCCAGCCGGTGGAGCGAGGACGGCCCCGGGATGCCGTCCGCCGCCCCGGCCTCGTACCCGCAGCGCCGCTGCCAGGCGGCGTACGCGGCGACCGTACGGGTGCCGAACGAGCCGTCCGCCCACTGCTGTTCGAGCAGCCCCTCGTCCACCAGCGCCTGCTCCACGATCGCCACCTCGGAACCGTACGTCCGGTGCCCCTGCTCCGCGCCCGGGTCGGTCCGCGCGGCGGAGACCACGTGGGAGACCGACACCGACCGCTGCCCGGGGATGTAGCCGAGCAGCCGGTTGAGCGAGCCCTCGCCGGGGACGCCGTCCGCCGCCGGCCCGGAGTAGCCCAGACTCCCCTGGTAGTCGGCGTAGTTCTCGGTGTCCGCGTCCGTCCAGTTCGGCCCGGGGCCGGAGTGGTAGTGGGAGCCGAAGCCGCGCGCGACCAGCGCCCGCCCGACGGCCGTCACCTGGTAGCCCCGGGCGCCGTAGCCGTACGGCAGGCCGTTGATGGAGACCTGGTACCGGGCGGGCGTCCGGTCCGCCGGGGGCACCGGGTGCTGCTGCGAGGGCGGGTCGTCCGGGGAGCCGGGGCCGGCCGTGAAGTCGGGCCAGGAGCCGGGGTCGGTGTGGTCGTTGAACGGCACGTCGGCGTGCGCGTACCAGCCGCCGCGGGTCTCCCAGACGTGCTCGTCGCGGCGGCCGGAGAAGCCGGCCGGCCGGCCCATCGGCCACACGTCGGGCACGCCCCAGGAGGCGGTCCAGGCGTGGATCCGGTCCCAGCCCGCGCACGGGGTGTCGACCAGTCGCGGGTAGACCCGACCCCGGTAGCGGCAGTAGGGGAAGAACACCGCCTCGATCTGGATCACCACGCGCCCGGCCCGGTTGGTGCGGGTCGGGCTCTCGGGCGGGCTGAGCACGCTCTTCGAGCGGGAGTCGGCCGGGAACAGCTGCGTCGTCCGGCCGCTGAACGGGTCCCAGACGAGGTGCGGCGCGTTGCCGGCGCCGCTGCCGGTGAAGTAGTTCACCAGGTCCTCGTAGCTGCACCAATCCTGCGGGGCGGCGGCGGTCGCGTTGCGGTCCCAGGTGATGTGGGCGATGGCCTTCGGCGGGTACTGCTGGTCGGTCGGCGCGTGGTCGCCGAGGTCGTGGATCTCGGCACCGGGCAGCCACAGTTCGGGCATTGCTGGCTCCTCCGAACGGTGTGAGGGCATCACCTCCGGTATCGGCAGGTACGGGTCACGGATTGACCCCGACGGCGCAAATGCCCGGCACTGAACCCCCCGTATCCGTCCGGCCGTTCGACTCAGCGGGGGCCATTCGACCCCGCGTGCGATTCGGGCGCCCGTGCGGGTGCGGTCGATCGCGCGGAAGGGGGCGCATTCCACCCCGTCGGGGCGCCGCTGTCAATCGTTGACATCAAAAGTGGTCTAGTCCACGGTGGTCCGGCGGACCGGCGGAAGCCTCGCACCCGGGCATTCCCGTGCGTCCAACTGACCGCTGTGGAACCGAATCTGACGATCCGATGGAGAGACCCGCACCATGCAAAGAGTCTGCCTCGCCCTGCCCACCATGCGGCCCTGCCCCGACACCATCGCGGAACTCGCCGAAGAGGCGGCCTACGCCGTCGCGAACTTCGGGGTCGAGGTGCACCTCCTCGTCGTCGACACCACCGACGCCGCCGGGTTCGCGGAGAACGCGGAGGCCGTGGCCGCGCTGGAGCCCACCCCCGGCGTGGTCGTCCACCACCTCGGCGAGGCCCGGCAGCGGGAGTTCCTGCGCCGGGTGACCGAGCGCTCCGGCGCCGCCGACCCCGGGCTGCTGCTCGACCTGATGCTCCCGCCGGCCGTCGCGTACGGCTCCTGCGTCAACCGCCTCTTCCTGGGCGCGGCGGCCCTGGGCTGCACCTCGGCGCACCTGCGCAACGACGACGCCGACTTCCAGGTGGTCGACGGCCGGAAGGTCTTCCCGATCCACCACGAGCTGCTCTCGATCGGCCGCCCGGCCGGCGAGGCGGCGGCCGGCGTGTCCCGCTCCGAGCTCGACCCGGCCGACGCGGACAAGCCGGTGATGCTGGTCAGCGGCTCCTTCATCGGCGAACTCAACGTGGACATCAGCGAGATCCACGAACTGGACCCGGCCGTCTACCGCGACGTGGTGCGGCTGTGGACCCCGCCGGTCTGGTCGGAGGAGGAGCGGGACGCGATGGTGGACGTCTCCTTCAAGGGCGCCGGCTCCGAGCCGTTCACCACCGACGAATCCGTCCTCGGCGTGCCCGACATCTGGGACGTCTACATGTGCAACATCGCCCTGGACCACCGGGCCTACGAGGTGCTGCCGCTGCTGCCCTCGGTCGAGACCATCGGCAGCGACTACGCCCTGCTGCACGCCCTGGTCCACTCCCGGCTGCCCGGCGTCACCCACAACCGCCACATCGTCAACTACTACACGCCCGAGCGCCGCACCGGCGCCGGCTTCATCGCCTACCAGCTGCGGTTCGTCAAGTTCCTGCTCTCGATGCTGTACCTGTACCCGGTCTACGGCGGGATGATCGACCTCGGCCGCGGACTGCTGGACGAGCGGCACGGGCTGAAGGTCGAGCCGATCCTCGACCTGGTGCGGGGCAGCGTCGACTGGGACCGGGCCGGGAACGAGCACTGCCTGGACGTCCTGGACCGCTCCTACCGCAAGCTGGGCGGCAAGTACGCCGAGCTCGCGGACGCGGTGGCCGGGCGGCGGCAGCAGCTCCTGGACGAGGCACGGCAGGACGCCGAACGCTGGGCGGTGCTGGTGGAGGCCTGGGCCGCGCTGGTGGCCACCGCCCGCACGGAGGGGCTCGGCACCGCGACGGAGGGGCTCGGCGCCGCGACGGAAGGGCTCGACGCCGCGACGGAGGAGCCGTCCCGGTGAGCGGGGACCTCCGGATCCGGCTGCTGGCCGACGGGGACTGGGACGCCGTGGTCGCGCTGGAACACGAGGCCTACGCGGCCGACGGCCTGTCGGAGGGCCGGGAGGCGCTGCAGTCCCGCGCGCTCGGCTCACCGGAGACCTGCTTCGTCCTGGAACAGGGCGGCACGGTCCGCGGCTACCTGCTGAGCCTCCCGTACCCGCCGCTGCGCTGCCCCGACCTCACCCGGCCGGAGGACGCGCGGTACGAGTCGGACAACCTGCACGTGCACGACCTGGTGATCGCCGAGGACCTGCGCGGCCGGGAGGTCGCCCTGGGGTTCATGCGGCACTTCCGGGAGCGGGCGGAGGAGCTGGGCTTCGAGCGGATCTCGATGGTCGCGGTGCGCGGCGCGGAGATCCTGCTGCGGCTGATCGGCTACCGCGCGCACCGGGAGGTGGCGGTGCCGGCCTGTTACGGGCGGCGCGCGGTCTACATGTCGACGACCGTGCGCTGACCCGTCGGCGGGCCCGGTCCGGTCGGTCGGTCCGGTCGGCAGACCCAGTCGGTCGGTCGGCGGAATTCGGGGGCGCGCCCGGCCGGGCGGCGGGCACAATGCCCGGATGCCGTCCCTGCTGTACGCCGTCGCCCTCAACCCCGCGCTGCCGCCCGAGCTCCTCGGCCGACTGATCGAAGCCGCCGACGCCGACGGGGACCTGGCCGAGGCGCTGGCCGACCGGCCGGACCTCGGGCCCGAGCAGGTGTGCCGGCTCGCCGGGCGCGACGAGGAGACGGCCGTCCGGCTCGCCTACGGCGGCCTGCTGCGCGCGGCGGACGTCGACCCGGTCACCCGGCCCCTCGTCGCGCTCGCCCTCCTGGACGAGGGGCGCGGGGACCCGGCCTGGGCCCGCCAGCTGGCCCGGGACCCGGACCCGTACGTCCGGATGCGGCTCGGCTCCTGCCCCGGGCTGCCGGACGAGACCGCCGACCTCCTCGCGGTGGACGAATCCGTCGACGTGGTGTCCGAACTCGGCCTCTACAGCGAGCGCCCTGACCTGCTGGTGCGGCTCGCCGCCCACCCGGAGGCCGAGGTGCGGCGGTGGGTCGCGGCGAACGAGGCCGCGCCGCCCGGTCTGCTGACCGCGCTGCTGGCCGACCGGGACGTCCTGGTCCGGCGCCAGGCGGCGGGCAACCCCGCGACCCCCGGCACGGCGGCCGCCCGGCACGTCGACGACGAGCCGACGGTCCGCCACCAGCTCTCCGAGCACCCCGGGCTGCCCGCGGCGGTCTACCACCGGCTCGCCGAGGACCCCGCCCCCTGGGTCCGGGGCAACCTCGCCGACAACCCGGGGATCGACCTGCCGTTGATGCACCGGCTCGCCGCCGACGACGATCCGGACGTCCGGCGCCGGCTCGCGCACCATCCGGCCATCCCGCTCGACCTGGTCGAACGGCTCGCCGTCACCGTCCGGATCGGGGCCGCCCTGCTCCCCCGGGTCGCCGCCGCCGGGCCGGCCGAAGTCACCCGGCTGGCGGCGTCCTCGGAGCCCCGGGTGCGGATGCTCGTCGCCCGCCGCCGTGACCTGCCCGCCGCCGTCCGGGACGCGCTCGCCGCCGACCCGGACGCCGCGGTGGCCAACTCCGTCGCCCCGCACCCCGGCCTGACCTCCGCGCGACTCACCGCCCTGCTGGACCGGTTCGCCGCCAAGGTCGCCACCGGCCTCGCCGCCAACCCGGACGCCCCGACCGCACTGCTCGACCGGATCGCCGCCACCGAACCGGTGCCGGTCAAGGCCCTGCGCGCCATCGCGGCCCACCCCCACGCCGGGCCCGCGGCCCTCGCCCGGTGCCTCGCCTCCCCGGACGAACGCACCGCCGAAGCCGCCGCGGCCAACCCGGCCCTGCCGGCGGAGGTCATCGCCGCGCTCACCGAGGAGGCGGCAGCGGCCGAGCCCGACCGGTAGCGGCCCCGGGAGGCCCCGCACGACCCCGAAGAACCGCTGTGACCTGCGAGCGGGGTCGCGTCGGCGGTACTCCTGCTGCGCGAGCGCCCGGCGCCTGCTCGACCTCGCCGTTCACCGGGGCGAGCGTTCACCGGGACGAGCGTTCACCGGGACGCGGGCCTGACGGTCCGCGCCTCGCCGCGGGCCCTCACCCTGGCGGAGGCGCAGCGGACGACCGCGGCCGTCCCGAGAGTCGCGCTCGGCCCCGAGGTCCCGTACCGGCCGGAGTCCCACCGGGAGGTGCGGGGCACGGTGGCCGCCGGCGGCGGAACCGTCCCGCCCCACCCGTCCCTCACGCCCCTCCCCCACCGGCAACGTCCGGAGCCGGTTGCGGTTGAGTCTCCGTTCCGTTTCGACGGGCGTACGAAGTACCGGCCGGTCCGGGATCGTGGAGACGACGACTGGTCCGGCAAGGGGAGTTGCCATGGGGGACGGCCGCGGGACGGTACCCGGCGTGGTGGAGGCGCTGCTGGTCGGCGGCCCGCACCAGGCCGTGGCGGACGTGGTGCGGGCGCGGCTGCGGCTGGTGCCGGAGGGCGCGCGGGCGCTCGCGGCGGCCGAGGCGAGCCCGGAGGACCCGCGGGCCCGGGACCGGCTGTCCCTCGCGGTCGAGCACCTGCTGGCCTCCGACCAGGCGTTCGCCGGCTACCTGGCGACCACCGCGCTCGGCCGGCCGGCCGATCCGCCGACGGTCCACCTGCGGACCGACCCCGGCACCGTCCAGCTGCGGACGGGCCCGGCCGGCACGCCACCGAAGGGCCCCTCGACCGTCCAATTGCGGACCGGCCCGCCCACTACGCCGCCGAAGGGCCCCTCGACCGTCCAGCTGCGGGTCGACCCGGTGGAGGCCGGGCGGGCCGGGCCTGGCGCACGCCGCGCCGCTGAGCGACCCGGCGCTGGTGCGGGGCGTGCTGCCCGACGCGGGGGCCATGCCGGGCGGCTGGCAGGTGCGGCGCGCACCGCAGTCGGGGACGGGCACGGACGGCGACGTGCCATGCCTGCTGCCGGACTCCTGCGAGCAGCAACTCGCCTATGCCACAGTCAGTTTCAGCGCGGCCGACATCCAGACGGTGGAGTTCGAGGTGGTCACCTTCGCCTCGGCCGAGGCGGCCGCCCGGGCCTTCGACACCACGCTCGACCGCACCGCGGGCGAGGACTCGGGGGCGGTGGCCCTCCCCCGGATCGGCGACCAGAGCGCCGTCCGCACCCGTGGCGCCTCCTCGGCGGTGGCGCTGGTGCGGGTCGGCGGTGTGGTGCTCCTGGTGCACGACGACGGGCCGGGGGCGGCCGTCACCGCGCCCTGGCTCACCGTGTTCGCCCGGCTGCTCGCCGAGCGCGCCCGGCAGGCCCAGGACGGCCGCACCCCCGACGCCGCCGCGAACACCCCATCGACACCCTGACGGTCAGGGCTTGTTGAGGTAGGCGAGGACCGCGAGGACCCGCCGGTTGCCGTTCTCGTCGTCGGTGAGCCCGAGCTTGCCGAACATCGAGGTGGTGTACTTGCTGATCGCGCTGTCGCTGAGGAACAGCCGCTGCGCGATGGCCTGGTTGGACAGCCCCTCCGCCATCAGGCCGAGCACCTCCAGCTCGCGCTCGGTGAGCCGGTCGAGCCGGCGGTTCGAGGGGGCGGAGGAGACCAGCGCGG
Organism: Kitasatospora sp. Ki12; assembly: GCF_054601375.1. Lineage (NCBI taxonomy): Bacteria > Bacillati > Actinomycetota > Actinomycetes > Kitasatosporales > Streptomycetaceae > Kitasatospora > Kitasatospora sp. Ki12. The sequence continues at coordinate 1,042,867 of NZ_BAAIHT010000003.1, forward strand.
CGATCACGGCCGGGTCCATGGCCGTTCCGCCCTTGGCGACGCGTTCCAGGGCGTCGACGAACTGCTCGCCGTCGAACACGCTCTCCTTGAGGAAGTACCCGATGCCGCCCGCGCCGTCGGCCAGCAGCTCCCGGGCGTACAGCTGCTCCACGTGCTGGGAGAGGATCAGCACCGGCAGTCCGGGCACCTGGCGGCGGGCGGCGAGGGCGGCCTGCAGGCCCTCGTCCGACTGGGTCGGCGGCATCCGGACGTCGACGACGGCGGCGTCCGGACGGTGGGTCAGCAGGGCGTTCAGGGTCTCCGGGCCGGTGGCCGCGGTGGCGACCACTTCGTGCCCGTAGGCCTCCAGGAGGTGGACCATGCCGTCCCGGAGCAGGTAGAGGTCCTCGGCTACGACGATTCGCATGGCACCATCATCGTCGCCCGGGTCGGTCCGCCGTCGGGGCTGCTGATCTCCAGGGTGCCGTCGAACACCGCCAGCCGGCGGCGCAGGCCCGCGAGCCCGCCCTCGGCGCCGGTCACCGCGCCTCCCGTCGCCACGCCACCCGTCACCGCATCGCCCGTCACCGCGCCTCCGCGGCCGTCGTCCTCGACCTCCACCACGATGCCGGTCTCGCCGCGGCGGACGGTGATCCGCACCCGGCTCGCCCCGGCGTGCTTGGTGGCGTTGGTGAGCAGTTCGGCGACCCCGAAGTACACGGCGGACTCGATCGGCGGCTCCAGCCGGAACCCCCCGTCGGCGGTGACGGTCACGTCGAGCGGGCTGTTCAGGGCGAGCGCCCGGACGGCTTCCACCAGGCCGCGCTCGGTCAGCACCGGCGGGTTGATCCCCCGGACCAGGTCCCGCAGTTCGGCCAGCGAGCCGGCCGCGCCGGCCCGCGCCGAGCGCATCAGTGCGCGGGCCCGCTCCGGATCGGACTCCATCAGCTTCTCGGCCGTGGCCAGCGAGAGCCCGAGCGCGACCAGGCCCGCCTGCGCGCCGTCGTGCAGATCGCGTTCGATCCGGCGGAGCTCGGCGGCCTGGGCGACGGTCACGTCCGCGCGCTGGGAGGTCAGTTCGTCCACCCGCTCGGCCAGCAGCATGGCGCGCGAAGGGCCGAGGGAGCGGACGGCCACCGGCTCCAGCAGCCGCCAGGCGTACGGCGCGGAGGCGGCGGCCAGCGCCGCGAAGAGGGCCCCGACCAGCCGGGAGAGCGGCGACGGCCCGGCCGGTGCGAGGACCGCGGCGGCCAGCGCGGCCGGTGGGACGGCCGCGGCCAGGCCCGCCGTGAACGGGGCGGTCGCGGCGAACCGCAGGTCCCGCCAGGTCGCCGGGTCGCCCCACCAGGTGCGCCAGGCCTGGTCCCGCACTGCGTCCCGGCGGCTGCGCTCGTAGGAGTGGCCGTTCCACCAGTAGCCGGTGGACATCCGGGTGACCGGCCCGGGCTCCCGGTATCCGGGCGGGACGACCGTGCCGGTCCACCGCTCGACCAGGAAGCGCACGGCCCGGCAGACCGGGCGGGCGAGGGTGAGCGTGCCGGTGCCCACCAGCACCACCGGCAGCAGCCAGGACCACGGGTTCGCCGGCCCCCAGAGGATCCCCAGCGCGATCGCGCCGGCCCACACCACCGGGATCAGCAGGGTGACGACCGCCACCGCGCAGGCCCGGAGGAACCCCACTCCGACGCGCGCGCCCCACGAAGCCAGCTGTCTCATCATCCCCGCTCCTCGGCCTCCGTTCGATGCCCCCACTCTGCACCAGCCGGAGCCGGCCGACGCCCTGATCAGCGGAGGAGTGTGGCCAGCCCCACCCTTCCGTGTGCCCTGGCCCCGGTACCGCCCGCCGGGCCGGACCGGGGCGCCGCGACGGCCGTCGCCCGAATGCATGTATCGCTCTCTTGACTGGCGTCACGAGCACGCCATACTGGCCTCACTCCCGCTCGCACGATGAGGTGCCCGCCCATGGAGCTCTCCCCCTCGGCGCATGTGGACACGTTCTGCCGAGACCACCTCCCGCCCTTCGAGCAGTGGCCAGAACTCCTCTTCGACCTACCGGAGTTGGCCTACCCCGACCGACTGAACTGCGCCGCCGCCCTACTCGACGACACCATCGACCGCCTCGGACCGGACCGCCGCTGCCTGCTCACCCCCACCGAGCAGTGGTCCTACGGAGAACTGCGCGACCACGCCGACCGGATCGCCCGCCTGCTGACCGAGCAGCTCGGCCTCGCCACCGGCAACCGGGTACTGCTGCGCGGCCCCAACACCCCATGGCTGGCTGCCTGTTGGCTCGGCGTACTGAAGGCCGGCGGGGTCGTCGTCACCACCATGCCGCTGCTGCGCGCCACCGAACTGACCGAGCTGACCGCCGTCGCCAGGCCCGTCCTCGCCCTGTGCGACCACCGCTTCCTGGACGAACTGCGGCGGGCCCGCACCCCGGGCCTGCGGATCCTCCCCTACGGCGGCAGCGGTCCGGAGGACCTCACCGCCCGCTGCGCCGCCGTACCGCCCGGCTTCACCGCCGTCCCGACCGCCGCCGACGACGTCGCGCTGATCGCCTTCACCTCCGGCACCACCGGCCGCCCCAAGGCCACCCTGCACTTCCACCGCGACGTGCTCGCCAACGCCGACACCTTCTCCCGCCACCTGCTCCGCCCCACCCCCGACGACCTGTTCGCCGGCACCCCGCCGCTCGGCTTCACCTTCGGCCTCGGCGGCCTGCTGGTCTTCCCGCTGCGGGCCGGCGCCGCCAGCCTGCTGCTGGAACAGGCCACCCCCGAGCAGCTGGCCGAGCGGGTCCGGGAGCACCGGGTGAGCGTGCTGTTCACCGCGCCGACCGCCTACCGGGCGATCCTGGCCGCCGGACTGGCCGACCGGCTGGCCGGCGTACGGCGCTGCGTCTCGGCGGGCGAACCGCTGCCCGCCGCCGTCTGGCGGGCCTTCCACGCGGCCACCGGACAGCGGCTGATCGACGGCATCGGCGCCACCGAGCTGCTGCACGTGTTCATCTCGGCCGCCGACGAGGCCGTCCGCCCCGGCTCCACCGGCAAGCCCGTGCCCGGCTACCGCGCCGCGGTCCTGGACGGCCGGGGCCGCCCGGTGCCGGACGGCGAACCCGGGCTGCTCGCCGTCAAGGGCCCGACCGGCTGCCGCTACCTGGACGACGAGCGCCAGCTCAGCTACGTCCGGGACGGCTGGAACCTCACCGGCGACACCTACGTCCGCGACCCGGAGGGCTACTTCTGGTACCAGGCGCGCAACGACGACATGATCGTCTCGGCCGGCTACAACATCGCCGGACCCGAGGTGGAGCAGGCGCTCGCCGCCCACCCCGACGTGGCCGACTGCGCGGTGGTCGGCGCGCCGGACGAGCGGCGCGGCACCGTGGTCAAGGCGTACGTGGTGCCGCGCCCGGGCATCCCGGCCGGGCCGGAGACGGCACGCGCCCTCCAGGAGCACGTCAAACGCGCCATCGCCCCGTACAAGTACCCGCGGGTGGTCGAGTTCGTCACCGAGCTGCCGCGCACCGCCACCGGCAAGCTGCACCGCGCCGAGCTGCGGCGACGGGCCTCGCTGGCCCCGGCCAGCGTGACGATCGAGCGCCGGGTCGAGTGGTCCGACACCGACGCGGCCGGGCACTACCACTTCTCCGCCGTGCAGCGCTGGGCCGAGGCGGCGGAGGCGGCGCTGCTGCGCCGGCTCGGGCTGGCGGAGCTGTTCGGGCGGATCCCCCGGGTGCACTTCGAGGCCGACTACCGCGAGCGGCTCTGGTTCGGCGACGTGGTCCGCACCGAGCTGCGGGTGGACCGGGTCGGCGGCTCCTCGCTGCACTACGCCTTCGAGGTGCACGGCCCGCACGGCCTGGCCGCGAGCGGCCGGATGTCGGTGGTGCACGCCGCACCGCACGCCGAGGGTGCCGAGCCCTGGCCCGCGCGGGCGCGCCGGGCGCTGAGCGAGGCCGGGCCGCAGCAGCCGGAGGTGGTGACGTGAGCGAGCGCAGCGAGCACACCATCGAAAGGTGCGTATGGGCGAATGCCCCTGCCGAGCGCTGCGAGGCGGGCGCATGAGTACCGCGCCGGGCGGCGCTCCGGCCCGTCGCATCGCGGTGATCGGCGCCGGCCCCGGCGGGCTCTACTTCGCCGCCCTGGCCAAGCAGCTGGCGCCGGACCGGGAGCTCACCGTCTTCGAACGGGACGGCCGGGACGACGAGTTCGGCTTCGGCGTGGTCTTCTCCGACGAGACCCTGGACGGCATCGCCGAGGCCGACCCGCGGGTCTTCGCCGCGATCAGCGCCGAGTTCGCCCACTGGAGCGACATCGACGTCCGCTACGCGGGCGGGGTCCGCACCAGCGGCGGCCACGGCTTCGCCGCCCTGGACCGCAACCGGCTGCGCGCCGTCCTGCGGCAGCGCTGCGAGGAACTGGCGGTGGACGTGCGCTACCGCACCCCCGCGCCGCCCGTCGAGCGGCTCGCCGCCGAGTACGACCTGGTGGTGGCCGCCGACGGCATCCACTCCGGCACCCGGGCGGCCTGGTCGCAGGCGTTCCGTCCCACCACGGACGAACGGCACTGCCGCTACATCTGGCTCGCCACCGACAGGGTCTTCGAGGCCTTCACCTTCATCGTCGAGCGGTTCGACTTCGGCGTGCTGCAGGTGCACGCCTACCCGTACAGCACCACCCGCTCCACCTTCATCGTCGAGATCGCCGAGGACGCCTGGCGCCGGGCGGGCTTCGAGGCCTTCGCCGCACGGGAGTTCGCGCGCGGCGAGAGCGACGGGCAGAGCGTGCGGCGCTGCGCCGAACTGCTCGCCGGCCACCTGGACGGGCACCGGCTGATCCCGAACGCCTCCCGCTGGATCCGCTTCACCACGGTACGGAACGCGAGTTGGCACCACCGCAACGTGGTGCTGCTCGGCGACGCCGCGCACTCCGCGCACTTCTCGATCGGCTCCGGCACCAAGCTGGCCCTGGAGGACGCCCTCGCCCTGGCCGCCGCACTGAGCGAACAGCCCACCACCGCCGAGGCGTTGGCCGCCTACGAGGCCGAGCGGCGCCCGGTGGTGGAGTCCACCCAGCGGGCCGCGCAGGCCAGCCTGGAGTGGTTCGAGACCGTCGACCGGCGCACCGGGCAGGACATCGACCGGTTCGCCTTCAACCTGCTGACCCGCAGCCGGCGGGTCACCTACGACAACCTGCGGGCCCGCGACGCCGGCTTCGTGGACGCGGTGGACACCGCCTTCGGCGGCTCGCCCGGGGTGCCGCCGATGTTCCGGCCGCTGAAGCTGGGCGCGCTGGAGCTGCGCAACCGCGTCGTGGTGCCGCCGCTCGCGACCTTCACCTCCCCGGACGCGCTGCCCAGCGCCTTCGACCGGGCCCAGCTCACCGGGCACGCGCTCGGCGGCGCCGGGCTGGTCCTCGCCGGAATGACCGCCGTCACCCCCGAGGGCCGGGCCACCGACCACTGCCCGGGCCTGTGGAGCGACCACCAGGAGGCCGCCTGGCGCGAACTCGTCCGGTCCGTACGGGCGGTGAGCGACACCCCGCTCGGCATCCAGCTGACCCACGCCGGGCGCCGGGGCGCCACCGCCGTCCCCGGGCCGGACGGCATCGGGCGCCCGCTCGCCGAGGGCTGGCCGCTGCTCGCCCCCTCGGCGATCCCCTGGGACGCCGGCAGTCCGGTGCCGCACGAGGCCAACCACATCCAGCTGGCCGCCGTCACCGCCGACTTCGCGGCCGCCGCCGAGCGGGCGGCGCGGGCCGGTTTCGACGTGCTGGAGCTGCAGTTCGGCCACGGGCACCTCGTCTCCTCCTTCCTCTCCCCGCTGACCAACCGCCGCACCGACCAGTACGGCGGCCCGCTCGCCCACCGGCTGCGGCTGCCGCTGGAGGTGCTGGCGGCGGTGCGTGCCGCCTGGCCGGCCGGCAAGCCGCTGCTGGTGCGGATCTCGGCCTGCGACTGGGCGCCCGGCGGTACCACCGAGGCCGAGGCGGTGGCGGTCTGCCGGGCGCTCGGCGAGGCCGGGGCGGACGCGGTGGACGTCTCCACCGGCGAGGTGGTGGCGCACCAGCGGCCGCCGTACGGGCGCGGCTACCAGACGCCCTTCGCCGAGCTGGTCCGCACCGCCACCGGACTGCCGACCGTCGCGGTCGGCGCGATCTCCGGGGCCGACGACGCCGACTCCGTGCTGCTGGCCGGGCGGGCCGACCTGGTCGCGGTCGGCCGGGCCCAGCTGTACGACCCGCTCTGGACCCTGCACGCGGCCGCCGAGCGGGGCTACACCGGGCCGGGCATCCACTGGCCCGAACCCTGGCGGGCGGGCAGCCGCAAGCCGCCCGGCCCGGGCACCGACCGGGTCGCCCCACGGCTGCACCTGCTGCGCGAGCCGCCCGCCCCCGTCCACCGCCGCTGGTCGGCGACCCCGCCCGAGGAGTGACGAGGACCGACGCGGACCGAGGACCGACGCGGACCGAGGAGAGACGAGAACCGAGCAGTGACGAGCACCGAGGAGTGCTGAGCACATGCCCCACCTGCCCCGCTTCACCGCCGCCGCCGTCCAGGCCGCCCCCGTCTACCTGGACCCGGCCGCCACCGTCGACAAGGCCGTCGCGCTGATCCAGGAGGCGGCCGGGCACGGCGCCGAACTGGTGGTCTTCCCCGAGGTCTTCGTGCCCGGCTACCCGTACTGGAACTGGACGATGACCCCGCTGCAGGGCTCGCCCTGGTACGAGCGCCTCTACCGGGCCGCCGTGGACGTGCCCGGTCCGTACGTCGACACCCTGCGCGCCGCCGCCCGGCAGGCCGGCGTGGTGCTGGTGATCGGCGTCAACGAGCGCGGCCGGCACAGCCTCGGGGTGCTCCACAACACCCTGCTGATCATCGACTCGGACGGCGAACTGCTGAGCGTCCACCGCAAGTTGGCGCCGACCTGGGCCGAGAAGCTGACCTGGACCCAGGGCGACGGCAGCACCCTCAAGGTGCACCGCACCAAGGTCGGGCCGCTCGGCGCGCTCGCCTGCGGCGAGAACACCAACACGCTGGCCCGCTTCACCCTGCTGGCCCAGGGCGAACTCGTCCACGCCGCCGCCTACATCGCCCTGCCGGTGGCCCCGGAGGACTACGACATGGCCGAGGCCATCGCCCTGCGCGCCGCCGCCCACTGCTTCGAGGGCAAGCTGTTCACCGTCGTCTCCTGCTCCACCATCTCGCCCGAGATCGTGGACGAGATCGCCGGCGACGACCCGCAGATCCGCAAGCAGCTCTCCCGCCCCCGCAACGCCCTCTCCGGGATCTTCGGCCCCGACGGCCGCGCCGTCACCGAGCCGCTGGTGGACGAGGAGGGCATCGTCTACGCCGAGATCGACCTCGGCCGCTGCATCCAGCCCAAGCAGATGCACGACATCGTCGGCCACTACAACCGCTTCGACGTCTTCCGGCTGCACGTGAACGACCGCCCGCTGCGGCCCCTGGTGTTCCCCGAGGAAGAGGAGGAGGAGTCATGACCGACAGCAGTCACGACGACGACCGGATCGGCCGGGCCCGCGTCCCCGACAGCCCCGAACTGCTCGCCTACTACGAGGAGTTGGCCAAGCACGAGGCCGGTGCGCTGTGGACCGTGGCGAACGAGATCGAGCCCTGGTACCCGCAGCCCAAGTCCGTGCCGGTGCTCTGGCGCTACACGGAGCTGCGCCCGCTGGTGCGCAAGGCGCTGCCCCTGGTGAAGGCCGATGACGCCGGCCGCCGGGTGGTGATGCTGGTGAACCCCGGCCGCCGCGAACTGAGCGCAGCGGTCGGCCTGTTGTACACCGGTCTGCAGATCATGGGCCCCGGCGAGGCGATGACCGCGCACCGCCACCAGGCCTCCGCGCTGCGCTTCGTCCACGAGGGCAACGGCGCCTGGACCGTCGTGGACGGCCAGCGGCTCAAGGTCGGCCCGCGCGACTTCGCGATCACCCCCAACAACACCTGGCACGAACACGGGAACGAGTCCGACGACGCCCCGGTGATCTGGCAGGACGGCCTGGACATCCCGCTGGTCAACACGCTTGACGCCAACTTCTACGAGGTCCACCCGGAGCTGTACCAGCGCCCCGGCCCGGTGGTGAACTCCTCGCTGCTCAGCTACGGCGGCAACCTGCTGCCGTACGGCTCCGAGAAGTGGAGCCGGCCGTACTCGCCGCTGTTCGGCTGGCCCTGGGAGCCCAGCTACCACGCACTGTGCCGACTGGCCCGCGCCACCGAGGGATCGCCGTACGACGGCGTCATCATGGAGTACACCAACCCGGTCACCGGCGGCTCGGTGATGCCGACCATGGCCGCCCACCTGCAACTGCTGCGCCCGGGCCAGGCCACCCGCGCCCACCGGCACACCGGCTCGGTGGTCTACACGGCGGCCAAGGGGCGGGGCGTCTCGGTGATCGCCGGGCAGCGCTTCGAGTGGCAGCAGGGGGACATCTTCGTCGTCCCGTCCTGGGCCTGGCACGAGCACGCGAACCTCGACCAGGGCGAGGACGCCTGCCTGTTCTCCTTCAACGACTTCCCGGTGACGCACTCGCTCGGCCTGTACCGCGAGGAGGCCTACCAGGACCACGACGGGCACCAGCCCACCACCACCGGCTGACCGCCCAACCCCTCGACCGCCTACCCGCCTGCCCGCCGAACCGCCCGACCAGGAGACCCACCGCCATGCACCTCTTGACCTACTGCGCCGACGGCGACGACACCCCGCGCCTCGGCGCGCTGCTCGACGGGGACCGGGTCGCCGAGCTCACCGCCCTGGCCGACGCCGCCGGGGCGCAACTGCCGGACAGCCTGCTCGGGTTGATCCGCGCCGGGGCGCCCGCCCTGGCCACCGCGCGCGAACTGACCGCCGGGACGCCGGCCACCCGGCCGCTCGCCGAGGTGACGCTGCGCGCGCCGCTGCGCCCCGGCAAGATCGTCGGCGTCGGTCTCAACTACGTGGAGCACGTGGCCGAGTCGCACCGCACCCTGGACACCGAGCGCGAACTGCCGGACCGCCCGGTGCTGTTCGGCAAGCCGTCCACCGCCGTCACCGGCCCGGGCCAGCCCATCCGGCACAACGCGAACCTCACCAAGCAGCTCGACTGGGAGTGCGAACTCGCCGTGGTGATCGGCGAACCCGCCTTCCAGGTCGACGAACGGGACGCCCTGCGGCACGTGTTCGGCTACAGCATCGTCAACGACATCAGCGCCCGCGACCAGCGCCGCTCCGGGCAGTGGTTCTTCTCCAAGGGGCAGGACAGCTACGCGCCCTTCGGCCCGGTCGTGGTGACCGCCGACGAGATCCCCGACCCGCAGCGGCTCGACCTCTCGCTGCGGGTCAACGGCGAACCGCGGCAGGACTCCAACACCCGCCACATGCTGTTCGGCGTCGCCCGGCTGATCGCCGACATCTCCTCCGGCGTCACCCTGGAACCGGGCGACGTGATCGCCACCGGCTCCCCCTCGGGCGTCGGCGCCGGCATGGTCCCGCCCCAGTTCCTGCAGCCCGGCGACCTGGTCGAGGCCACCATCGAACGGATCGGCACGCTCGCCAACCCCGTGATCGACGCCCGCTGAAGGGAGCACCCGCTGATGCCGCCGTACCGGATCGGCCAGATCGTCCCGAGCTCCAACGTCACCATGGAGACCGAGGTGCCCGCCCTGCTGCGGGCCCGTGAGGCGGTCGCCCCCGAGCGGTTCACCTTCCACTCCAGCCGGATGCGGATGACCAGGGTCACCCCCGAGCAACTGCGGGCCATGGACGGCGAGTCCGACCGCTGCGCCGCCGAACTCTCGGACGCCCGGGTGGACGTGATCGGCTACGCCTGCCTGGTCGCCGTGATGGCCACCGGCCCCGGCTACCACCGCGAGGCCGAACGGCGGCTGCACCGGCGCACCGTGGAGAACGGCGCGCCGGCGCCCGTGGTCACCAGCGCCGGGGCCCTGGTCGCCGGGCTGCGGACGCTCGGCGCCAAGAAGGTCGCGATGGTCACCCCGTACCTGCGGCCCCTGGCCCGGACGGTCGTCGACTACCTCGCCGAGGAGGGCATCGAGGTGCTCGACCACGCCGCCCTGGAGATCGCCGACAACCTCGACGTGGCCGCCCACGACCCGGCCCGGCTGCCCGCGATCGCCCGCGGCCTCGCCCACGCCGACGCGGACGCGGTGGTGCTCTCCGCGTGCGTGCAGATGCCCTCGCTGTCCGCCGTCGAGGAGGCCGAGCAGCAGCTGGGCAAACCGGTGGTCTCGGCCGCGATCTGCACCACCCACCAGCTGCTGCGCGCGCTCGGCCTGCCCGCCGTCGCGCCCGGGGCCGGGCACCTGCTCTCCGGCGCCTACGCGGAGGCCTGAACCTCCGGGACCGAGGCTATGATCACCAGCGGTCACCGGGGCACCGGTTCACGCGCCGGTTCAGTCGCCCGGTCACGCGCCGGTTCACGGGGGCACCCCGCCACCGGACCGCCGGGGCACCACCATTCGCCGGGGAGGAGCGCCCACGCATGTCGGAGAGCACGCCCCGGCCGAGTTCGCTGATCCACACCGTCTACGGGGAGTTCGTCCGCCGCCTCGGCGGCTGGATATCGATCGCCGACCTGATCGCGCTGATGGCCGAACTGGACGTCGACGGCCCGGCGGTCCGCTCGGCGACGTCCCGGCTGAAGAAGGCCGGCACCCTCCTCCAGGAGCGCCGGGCGGGGACCGGCTACCGGCTCGCCCCGGCGATGGAGCCGGTGTTCGAGGAGGGCGACCGGCGGATCTTCCACAGCCTGGAGCCCGCCGGGCTCGCCGACGGCTGGGTGGTGGCGGTCTTCTCGGTCCCCGAGTCCGAGCGCGCCCACCGCCACCAGCTGCGGTCCCGGCTGAGCTGGCTCGGCTTCGGCAACGCCGCGCCCGGCGTCTGGCTGGCCCCCGCCCGGCTGCTGCCGGACGCCCGCCGGCTGCTGGAGCGCCTCGGGCTGAGCGCCTACGTGCACCTCTTCCTCTCCGCCGAGTACGCGGGCTTCGCCGACCTCCGTACGGCGGTGGCGGGTTGGTGGGACCTCCCGGCGATCGAGGCGCAGTACGCGGCCTTCACCGACGCCTGGCGCCCGGTGGCCGACCAGCTCAGGGAGCCCGGCGAGCCCAGGGCGACCGACGAGCCCGGCGAGCCCAGGGCGACCGGTGAGCGCCGGGAACCCGGTGAGCGACGACCGCCCCGGCCCGACCCCGCCGAGGCGTTCCGCGCCTACGTCCCGATGCTCACCCAGTGGCGCCGCCTGCCCTACCTGGACCCGGGGCTGCCCGCGCAGCTGCTGCCCGCCGACTGGAACGCCGTCCCGGCCCGCGCGGTCTTCACCGAGTTGCACGGACTGCTCGCCGAGCCCAGTCTGCGGTACGTCGAGAAGGTCACCGGTCTGTCCCGCCCCCAGGAGCACCCCCAGGAGCCGTCATGACCCCCCAGCCCCCCGCCGGCCAGCCCCCCGCCGACCTGCTGATCCGCGCCGCCGCCGTGCACACGCTGGTGCCCGGCGAGCCGCCGCGGCGCGCGATCGCCGTCACCGACGGCCGGGTCACCGCGCTCTCCCCCGCGCCCGACGGCCTGGACGCCCTGATCGGCCCGGACACCGAGGTCGTGGACGCCCCCGGCTCGACCGTGCTGCCCGCCTTCGACGACACCCACACCCACCTGGTCCTGGCCGCCCACAGCGTGCACGGGGTGCCCGTCCACCGGGCCCGCGACCTCGCCGGGTTCCTCGCGCTGATCCGCGAGCGCGCCGCCCGGACCCCGGCCGGGGAGTGGATCCGGACCACGATCAACTGGCAGGAGGTGCTGCTGGCGGAGCAGCGGATGCCCACCACCGAGGAGCTGGACGCCGCCACCACCGACCACCCCGTACTGGTGCGCCGCGGCGCGTACAACATGGTGCTCAACTCGGCCGCGCTGCGGCTGGCCGGGATCACCGACGCCAGCGAGGCCCCGCCCGGGGGCGTGATCGAGCGCGACGAGCGGGGGCGGCTCACCGGGCGGCTGATCAACCGGGCGGTCGAGCCGGTCGAACGGGTGCTGCCGAGCCCCACCCTCGCCGAGCGGATCGACGGGCTGCGCGCGGCCTCAGCCGACTACGCCGCCACCGGGATCGGCACCGTCCGCGACTGCCTGGTCCCGGTCGAGGACCTCGACGTGCTGGACGCGGCCCGGGCCGAGGGCGCGCTCGCCGTCCGGGTCCGGGCGCTGGTGTCCGGCTTCGCGGCCCGCACGCCCGAGCAGGTGGACGCCCTGCTGGACCGGATGGACGCCTGGCGCGCGGACGGCCGCGACGACGACCGACTGCGGCTGTGGGGCGTCAAGTTCGGCATCGACGGCGGCTTCGAGGCGGGCGCGCTGGAGGAGCCGTACCAGGGGCAGCCGTGCTACCACGGCCGACTGCTCTGGGAGCCGGACGAGCTGCTCGAAGCGGTGGACCGGGTGGTCCGGCGCGGCTGGCGGGTCGGCGTGCACGCGTGGGGCGACCGCGGTCTGCGCGTCCTGCTGGACGTCTTCGAGCGGGTGCTCAAGCGCCACCCCGGCCTGGCGCCCGGCACGCTGGTGGTGGAGCACGGCGGCCTGGCCCGCCCGGACCAGCGGGCCCGGGCGGTCGCGCTCGGCATCCCGGTGACCGTCCAGCACCCGCTGCTGCACGACGGTGCGCTCGCCCAGCAGCGGGCCTGGGGCGAGGAGCGCACGGCCGCGCTGTTCCCGCTGCGCGAGTGGCTGGACGAGGGCGCGCTGCTGACCGGCGGCTCCGACTTCCCGGTCGGCCCGTACGGCGCGATGGTCTCGGTGTGGGGCATGACGACCCGGGGCACCACGGCCGGGGTGGTCGGCCCCGAGCACCGGATCGACCGGGCCGAGGCGATCGCGCTGCACACCGTCAACGCGGCCCGGCTGACCGGCGAGGACACCGTCCGCGGCAGCCTCCGGCCGGGGGCGTTCGCCGACCTCACGGTCTGGCCGCTCGACCCGCTGGACTGCCCGGCGGACGCGCTGCGCGACCTCCTCCCCACCCGTACGGTGGTCGACGGCCGGACGGTGCACCACTCCTGACGGCCAGTCGGGCAGCAGGGGCGGGCCGCGACGTCGGGCGGCGGGTCAGGCGGCGACCAGTTCCCGCAGGTCGATGCCGCGGTGCAGCGCGCGCAGGTCCTCGTGCAGCGTGGAGGGCGGGACGACGAGCACCCCGGCACGGGCGTGGTCGAGGCAGTGGCGGGTGACCGAGCGGCGCGTCAGCCGGCGCAGCCGGGCGCGCAGGCCGCCCTGCTCGCCGGTGCTGATCACCAGCAGGTCGCCCGGGCGGTCGGCCAGCTCGGTCAGCACCGGCCCGGCCTCGCCGCGCACGACCAGCGGCCGCACCGGCACGCCGATCGGGAGCCCGCCGAAGGCCTGCTCCAGGGCGCGCTCCATCCGCGCGTCGGCGAGGTCCTGCCAGGCACGGAGCAGCGGCGGGCACGGCCGGGCCCGGTAGTTGCGCTCGCCGCCGACCGGCGTCCAGGCCAGCACCGGGACCAGGACGGCCTGCCGGATCCGGGCCTCCTCGGCCGCCCGGTGCAGGGCGGTCAGGCTGTGCAGTGAACCGGTTACTCCGACGATGACGCGAGCGCCGTCCGACATGATCCTTCGCTTTCCGATGTCAGGCTTTCAAGGTGACTGCGATTATGCTGCCATGCTTCCTTTATTGCCTGCAAATCGAAGGCATTAACTGAATATCTCCTTGCATCACTCAACCCCTCCCGCGCCGTGGCCAGGCGTACCGTCCACCGGCCGGACCTCCTGGAGCAGCCCCCAGGTGAAGTCCGCCGTCCACCGGCCCACCCGCCCGGCGCCGTCCGGCGCCCCGAAGTCCAGCTGGAACCGGGTCGGCGCACTCCCCTCGCGCGGCACCGCGGCCGGGAACGCCGCACCCACATCCCCCACCACACAGCTCCACGGCCGCAGATCGGCGAGCGTGCGCAGCGCGGGCGGCGGCACCCCGGCCGCCCGCACCAGCCACTCGTTCAGCACCGGCGAGCCGATCTCCGCCGGGCCCAGCAGGACCTCGAACCTCAGCTCGGGCCAGAGCGGCAGCTCCCACTGGCGCGCGGTGCACGCGAGGTCCCCGATCCGCCGCGGCACACTCGCCCCGGCCGGCCCGAGCACGGCGGTGAACCGGGCCGCCCCGCGCGGGAACCGGGGCGCCCTGACCATCGCCTGCCACCGCTTGTTCGCCTCCCGCATCGAGCCCCTGGTCGCCCCGAGCCGCCGCACCGCCTCCTCCACCAGCCCGGGCTGGTAGTCGGCCATCCGGCGCAGCAGCACCAGCTGGAACTCGGTCATCCCGAAGCCGTTGATCGCCATACCGGCAGGCTAGGGCCTGCCTTCAAGCCCCCGCCCGCGATGCCCACCCGGTCAGGCCGGGCCGCCCCCTGCCAAGGCGAGCGCGACCAGCTCCCGGCGACTGCGGACGCCGAGCCGGTCGAAGACGGCGGTGAGGTGCTCCTGCACGGTGTTCGTCGAGATGCACAGCTCATCCGTGATCTCGCGGGTCGAACGGCCGCGCAGGACGAGGGTGGCGACCCGGGTCTGCGCCGGGCTCAGCCCGTACGCGCTGAGCAGGAGGGAGTACCGCTGGTGCGGCGGCGCGGGCTCGACGACCACCGCGGTCTGCGGCCGGGGCGGGCCGGTGAGCCGGGTGGCGTGGACGCTCCACCACTCGCCGAAGCGGTCACGCACCCGCACCGACGGCGGCGGCACCCGGTCGGGCGGCTCGTGGTCGAGCCGCGCCAGCCTCGCGGCCACCGCGCTGACGGCGAAGGGGAGTTGGGCGCCGGGCGGGAAGTCCGCCGGGTCGAGTCGGGCGAGCCACTCGCGGGCCTCCCCGCTGGCGGAGAGCAGCGCCGGTCCGACGCCGAGCAGCAGTACTCCGGGGACCTCCGGCCGGGGCGGCGCCGGCCCCGCGCCGGCCGGACCGAGGGCGGCCGGACCGAGGGCGACCGAGCGCCGGATCCCCTCGGCCAGGTGCGGCGCGACGGCCCGCAGCACCGTGAGGTCCCCGTCGTCGAAACCGGTGTCCGCCCGTTCCCGGTGCAGGCACAGCACGCCCCAGCAGCACCCGCCGTACCGCAGGGCCACCCGGAGCTCGTCACCGAGACCGAGCGGCGCCATGATCTCCCGGTAGCGGGGGCTGGCCGTGAGGTCGCCCCGGGTCGCCCGGCCGAGCGTGGCCACCGGGTCGGCGGCCCCCGCCAGCTCGGAGAACTTGTTGGCGTCGGCCCGGCCGAACTCGTTCTCGAGGAAGCGGGCGGTCTCGGCTGCCAGCGGGTCCTCCGCGACGGCGGAGGTGAACAGCAGGGAGGCGGGGTCCACGGTGGCGAAGAACACCGCCTCGGCCGAGACCAGTCGCCGCAGGCGCGGCACCACGTCCGCCCGGAAGCGGACCGGGTCCGACCCGGCGTAGCAGCGTTCGACGAGCCCGGCCGTCCGGCGTTCCACCAGTGATGCCGCCATGGGACCGACGTTACTCCTGCGCCAGGCCCAGCTGCCTCAGCAGTCCGAGCTCGTCGAGGCGGCCCCACCGCTCGACGATCCGCCCGTCGCGGACCCGGAAGATGTTGATCCCGGGCAGACTGAGCGGTCGGCCGCTGGGAGCCACACCGAACAGCTCACCCCGGTGCGTGCCGCTCGCGGTGAAGTGCTCGACCACCAGGTCACCCTCCCCGATGACCAGGTCCTGGTCGCTGTGCCAGTCGGGGCACGCGGCCCGGAACAGCGCTCCGGCCCGGCGCATCCCCTCACGGTCGGCGCCGCCGCCCAACGGCGGGTCGTGGTTGACGAAGTCCTCGGCGAGGTATTCGTCGACGGCCCCCAGGTCACCCTTGCTGAAGAGCGCGTCGATGAACGCGGTGACCGTGCTCTTGTTCCGTTCGATGGTGTCCATACCCGCAGTCTTCGACCCGCCGGGCCCGGCCGGTACCCCAGAAGTCTGGGGTCTTCGGGAGCCCCGGCGGTTGCCCCGGCCGCACCCCGGCCGCACCCCGGCCGCACCCCGGCCGCACCCCGGCCGCACCCCGGCCGTACCCCGGCCGTACGCTGCCGATCGCGACGAGATTTTCGAGCAGGTGTTCGAATGAGGGCGTACGCTGGCCCCATGCACGGCACCCTCCACCTCCAGCCCTCGCTGTTCGACGACGCGGAGCAGGACGGCGTCCGCCTCGGCCCGCTCGTCGGCCTGCGCCGGCAGGAGCTCGGTGACGGCGCCTGGCTGGACGTCCTGCCCGGGTGGCTGCACGGCGCCGACGAGCTGTTCGAACAGCTGGCCACGACCGTGCCCTGGCGGGCCGAGCGCCGCGAGATGTACGAGCGGACGGTCGACGTCCCCCGCCTGCTGGCCTCCTACCCGGCGGACACCGAACCGCCGCACCCGGTGCTCGGGCAGGCCCGCACGGCACTGAGCCGGCACTACGCGGACGAGCTGGGCGAACCGTTCCGCACCCTCGGGCTCTGCTACTACCGGGACGGCCGGGACAGCGTCGCCTGGCACGGCGACCGGATCGGGCGCGGCGCCCGCGAGGACACCATGGTGGCGATCCTCTCCGTCGGCGAGCCCCGCACCCTCGCGCTGCGGCCGCGGTTCGGCGGCGGGACGGTCGTCCGGCGGCCGCTCGGGCACGGCGACCTGGTGGTGATGGGCGGCTCCTGCCAGCGCACCTGGGAGCACGCGATCCCCAAGACCGCCCGCCCGGTGGGGCCGCGGATCAGCATCCAGTTCCGGCCGCACGGCGTGGCCTGAGCCCCGGACCGGCTCGGCCGCCGCGCCACTCGCTGCCCCGCCCCCGGTTGCCGCGCCCCCGCCCGGCGCGGAGGCTGGCGGGTGGGGGCCGGTGGCTGTGGCCAGTGGCAGCAGGAGGGCGGCGGCATGCCGAAGCCGGGCAGGTACCACGAGGGCGTGCCCTGCTGGGTCGTGCTCACGACCCCGGACGGCCCCGGGGCGCAGCGCTTCTACGGCGCCCTGTTCGACTGGGAGTTCGTCCCGACCGGCCCCGCCGAGGCGGTCGCCACCCGGTACGGCGCCCAGGTCGCGGCCGTCGGACCACCCCCGGACCCCGCGCTGCCCGTCGGCTGGACCACCCACCTCGCCTGCGCCGACCTCCGCCGCACCGCCACGCTGATCCGCGCCGCGGACGGCCGGATCACCCGCGAACCGTACGAGGTCCCCGACCAGGGGCGGGCCGCGCTCGCCGTGGACCCGCTCGGCGCGCCCTTCGGCCTCTGGCAGGCGGGCGCCATCGACGGGGCCGGCCTGGTGGACGAGCCCGGTGCGCTCACCTGGAACGAGCACCTCTCCCCCGAGCCCGACGCCGCCCGCGCCTTCTACCGCCGCGTCTTCGGCTACACCTACGACCGGCCACGGGCCGGCCACTCCCTCGCCCGGGCCGGCGGCCTCCCGGCCTGCAGCCTCGGCCCGTCCGGTGCCGGTGACGAAGCGCGCTGGCTGGCCCACTTCGGCACCGCCGACACCGACCGCGCCGCCGACCTGCTGCGCGCCCTCGGCGGCACCGTCCTCACCGGGCCCGGGCCGACGCCGTTCGGCCGCGCCGCACTGGTCCGGGACGACGTCGGGGCGGTGTTCGTCCTGGTCGCCGTCCCGTCCCGGGAGTCCGCGCGGGCGGCCTGAGCCGACCGGGTACCGGTCCTCCGGTCAGTCCGTCACCGCCTCGGTCTTCCACCGCGCCGGGCCTTCACCGCGTCAGTCCTTCACCGCGCCCGCCAGTCCGGACACCAGCTTGCGCTGCACCGCGACGAAGAAGATCAGCACCGGCACCGTCATCAGCGTGGACGCCGCCATGATGCCGCCCCAGTCGTTCTCGTCCGGCTTGAAGAAGACCAGCAGCGCCGAGGGCAGCGTCTGGTTGTCGGTGGCGCTGATGATGAAGGTCTTGGCGAAGACGAAGTCGTTCCACGCCGCGATGAAGGAGAACACGCTGGTCGCGGCGAGGCCGGGGGCCACCAGCGGCAGCAGGATCCGCCACAGGATGCGGGTCCGGCTCGCGCCGTCGATCTGCGCGGCCTCCTCGATCGACACCGGGACGGCGGCCACGAAGCCGCGCATCATCCAGATCCCGAACGGCAGCGAGAACGCCAACTGCACCAGGACCAGCGAGGCCAGGGTGTTCAGCCCGACGCCCGGGACGAACCGCCCGGCGTCGCGGAACATGAAGAACAGCGGGATGGTCAGCGCCTCGACCGGGATCATCTGGGCGATCAGGAACATCACCATGATCGTGGTGCGGAACCGGAACCTGAACCTGGTCACCGCCACCGCGGCCAGGAACACCACGACCGCCGAGAGCACCACCACCGACAGCGCGACCACCAGGCTGTTCAGGAAGTACCGGCCGAAGCCGTCCACGCTCAGCACCTGGCGGAAGCTCTCCAGCGTGGGGTGGGCCGTCCAGGGCTTCGGATCCAGCGACTGCACCTCGCCCTTGGGCTTGAAGGCCGAGAGCACCATCCAGAAGACCGGGAAGGCGGTCACCAGCGCCACCACGACCGCGCCGGTGTCGGCCGCGAGCCGCCACCGGCCGCGGCTGTTGCGGCTGTTGCGGCTGTTGCGGAGGATGTTCACAGCTCGTTCCCCGTCCGTCGCAGGCCGCGGATGTACAGGACCGTCGGGACCACCAGGATCAGCAGCATGATCACGCCGATCGCCGCGCCCAGCCCGTACTGCGAGGAGGCGAAGGCCTTCTGGTACGCGTACACGTTGAGCACCAGGTTCTGGCCGGCGATGCCGCCGCCCTCGGTCATCACGTAGATCTGGGTGAAGACCTTGAAGTCCCAGATCACCGACTGGATCACCACGATGGTCAGGATCGGCCGCAGCATCGGCGCGGTGATCCGGCGGAAGGTGGTCCAGGTGCCGGCGCCGTCCAGCGCGGCCGCCTCCATGACCTCCTCCGGGATGGCGCGGATGCCCGCGTACAGGGTGACCATCACGAACGGGAAGGAGTGCCACACCACCACGGCGCCGACGATCAGGAACGCCGTCCACTTGTCGTAGAACCAGTTGAACTCGTGGAAGCCGGAGAGCCCGATCCGCTCCAGGGTGTGGTTGACCAGGCCGAGGTTGGTGTCGAACAGGAAGCTCCACACCGTCGAACCGGTCATCGCCGGCGCCGCCCAGGCCGCGACGGCCGCGGTGGTCAGCAGCAGCCGCGGCCATCGGCCGACCTTGGTGAGCAGCACCGCGAGGGTGGCGCCGACGGCCAGGGTGGCGACCACGCAGAACGCGGCGAAGCCGACGGTCTGCAGCAGCACCGTCCAGAACTGGTCGTCCGCCAGGATCGTGGCGTAGTTGCCGAACCCGACGAAGGAGGTCGGCACGCCGCCGGACGCCTGGGCCTGCCCGAAGTCCAGGACGGACAGCAGGCCGAGCTGGTAGATCGGGTAGGCGACCAGCGGGATCAGGACGAGTGCGGCCGGCAGGAGCAGCAGCAACGGGGGCCGACGGCGCCGGCCGCCCGGGGGTGCCGTGGTGGATGCGGACACGTGCGGGACCTGCTCTCTGTGACGAACCGGGACTGGGAGCGTCAGGCGCGGGGCCGTCAGGTGGGTGGCCGTCAGGCGCGGGACCGTCAGGCGCGTGAGCGTCGGACAGACGCCGATGCGGGCCCGTCAGTGCCCGGCGAAGGCCGCGTCGATCTGCGCCGCGGCGTCGCCGGAGGCCTTGGCCACGTCCGCCTTGCCGGTGACGACCTGCTGCAGCATCGTCGGGATCACCGCTTGGGCGTCGATCTGCGCCCAGGCCTGGTGGAGCGGGACGAACCTGGTGCCGGCCGCGATGGTGTCGGTGAACGGCTTCAGGAACGGGTCCTTCGCCGCGACCTTGCCGCTGACGGACCTGAGCGTCGGCAGGTTGCCCATCGCGTCGTACATCTGCTCCTGGTACGCCGGGCTCGCCAGCAGCTCGGCGAACTCGACGGCCAGCGTGCGGTGCCTGGCCGCCTTCATGACGCCCAGGTTGTTGCCGCCGGCGAAGGCCGGGGCGACCGAGCCGGGCTTCTCGCCGGGCAGCGGCACCACGCCGTACCTGCCCTTGGCCCCGCCCGCCTCCACCTTGCCGCGGTTGGAGTTGAGCAGGATCGCCATCGCCGACTTCCCGGCGGCGAACAGGTCGACGGTCTTCCCGCCGGTCAGGTCCGCGCACTGCTGGGCGGGACAGCCGTCGGCGCCGAAGAGGTCGGTGTAGCGCTTGATCCCGGCCTGCGAGGCGGGCGAGTCGAGGGCCGCCTTGAACGCGGCACCGTCCTTGGCGGCACCGTCCTTCGTCGCACCGTCCTTGGCGGCGATGTCGCCGCCCGCGTCCCAGACGAAGGGCAGCGCGCCGAAGGTGTACTTGCCGCCGACCGCGATGCCGAAGGTGTCCGGGTGCGCGGCGTGGATCTTCCGGGTGGCGGTGACCAGTTCGGCGTACGAGGTCGGCGGGGTGAGCCCGGCCTCGGCGAACAGGTCGGTGCGGTAGTAGAGCGCGCGTACGCCGACCCACCAGGGCAGGCCGTAGGTCCTGCCGTCCACCACGGCGGTCCTGGCGATCGCCGGGTCGAGGTCGCCCTTGTCCTTCCAGGCGTCCAGGTCGGCGCCGATCTCGGCGAGGCCGCCGGCGGCGACGTAGCCGGGCAGGTCGGTGTTGCCGAACTCGACCAGGTCCGGGGCGCTGTTGGGGTCGTTGAAGGCGCCCTTCATCTTGGCCGCGCGGGCCGAGGCGTCGGTGTCGATGTAGCTGACGTTGACGGTGACGCCCTGGTGGGAGGAGTGGAACTCGCTGACGGCCTTGGCGATCACGGCCTCCTTGGCCGCGTTGCCCGCCTCGTTGTACAGCCAGACCTGCAGCGTGCCGGTCCGGTCGTCACCGGCCCTGCCGCCCGCCGACGAGGCGGTGCCCGGGGCGCAGGCGGTGGCGGCCAGGCAGCCGGCGGCGAGCACCGCGGCCACCGCGGTCCGTCCGATGGGTCGCATGGTGGAGACCTCCCCTCCCGACAGCTGCCGCCGGGACGCGCGCCGCCGGGGGCGGGCGCGTCGAAGCAGGCCCTGACCGGGGCCGATGGTGGGTGAAGTGGTGGGGTGGGGGCAGGCCGCAGCGCTCGGGTGGGGCGACGTCGCCTGCTCGATGGCAGGGACGTTAGGCGGGGGCGATCGGCGCCAACAAGAGGGGGTTGACGAAAGTTTTGCAATGCACAACGTTGTATCGAAGACGCGGTGCCACGGCCTCGAACGGGTACGTTCTGACAACCGCCGCCGACGCGCGGGGGAACACCCGCGGAACACCACCGGGGAACACGGCACCGGCACGCACCACCGGGAAACACCACCGGGGAACACACCACCAGGGAACGGACCCGACCCATGACGGAGACGGCACCCAAGAAGCCCGCGACCGAACGCAACCAGTCCTCCTCGCTGCGCCGCGCGCTCGCCGTCCTCGGCTACGTCCGCGACCACGCCGACGGGCGCGGCGTCCCGCTCGCCCAACTCGCCGAGGCCCTCGACCTCAACAAGAGCACCGTGCTGCGGCTCGCCGGACCACTGCTCGACGAGCACCTGCTCGACCGCGACCGCGAGACCGGGTGGTTCCGGCTCGGCCACGGCTCGCTGCGCCTCGGCCAGGCCTACCTGACCACCCTCGACCTGCGCAGCGTCGCCGCCGAACACCTGCGCCGGCTCCAGCGCGAGGCCGGCGAGACCGTCCACCTGACCGTCTGGCAGGCCCCCGGCATCGTCTACCTGGACAAGGTCGAGGACGAGACCAACGTCCGGATGGCCTCCCGGGTCGGCAGCCGCGCCCCCGCCTACTGCACCGCCACCGGAAAGGCCATCCTCGCCTGGCTCCCCGACGAGGCCGTCACCGAGGTCGTCGCGGCCGGCCTGCGCCCGGTGACCGCCTGGACCATCGCGGACGAGACCCGGCTGCGCGCCGACCTCGCCCGGATCCGCGCCCGCGGCTACTCCATCGACGACCGGGAGAACGAGCCCGAGGTGCGCTGCGTCGCCGCGCCGATCTTCGACCACACCGGCGAGGTGACGGCGGCGCTCTCCGTCTCCGGACTCACCTCGCGGATGACGGCCGCCCGGGTGCGCGCCCTCGGTCCGGTCGTGGCCCAGGCCGGGCTGCGGATCTCGCGCGAACTGGGCTCGGACCGGCAGCCGTCCTGAGCCCCCGGGCCCGTCTTCGGACCCCCGCCAGTCCGGCCGGGGCGCCCCGTCAGTCCGAGGGCAGCAGCACCCGCTGGTCCACCGGCGAGGAGAGGATCACCGAGGTCGTCGTCCGTCCCAGCAGCGAGATCACCTCGATCAGCTCCTCCAGGTGCGCGGTGTCCCGCGCCGCGACCTTGAACACCCAGCAGTCCTCACCGATCACGTGGTGCACCTCCAGCACCTCCGGCCGGTGCAGCAGGTCCTGGCTGCGCAGGTACTTCACCGTCATCCGGGCGTGCGGCGAGACCCGGACGAAGGCCCGGATGCCGTACCCCAGCCGCTCCGGCGCGACCTGCGCCGCGTACCCGGTGATCGTGCCGCCCGCCTCCAGCCGGCGCACCCGCTCCCCGACCGCGGCCGGGCTGAGGTTCACCCGCCGGCCCAGCTCGCTGAGCGTGATCCGGCCCTCCGACTGGAGCAGCTCCAGCAGCCGCAGGTCGACCGCGTCCAGACCCCCGCCGGCACCGCCCCGGGCACCCACCGACGAATCGTCGGCCGAACCGCCCGACTGCCGTTGGTCTTTCGGTCGCAGCGCCTGAACTCCCATGATCACCCCTTCATCGAACCGCGCCGCACCATAACACTTGTGGGTATGGAAAACGTGCTCGTCATCGGGGGAAACCGGTACTTCGGACGGCAGTTGGTCAGCCGACTGCGCGACTCCGGAGTCCGGGTCAGCGTGCTCAACCGGGGCTCGACGCCGCCACCCCCCGGCGTCACCGCACTCGTCGCCGACCGGGCGGACGAGAAGGCGCTGACCGCCGCACTCGCCGGCCGGGACTTCGACACGGTGATCGACCAGGTCTGCTACACCCCGCGCCAGGCCGAACTCGCCGTCCGCGCCTTCACCGGGCGGACCGGCCGCTACCTGATGACCTCCACCATCGAGGTCTACGACACCGGTGGGACCGGTGGCACCGGTGAACCGCACCCCGTCGGCCGGCCCCTGGCCGAGTCCGCCGTCGACCCGGCCGGATGGCCGGTCAGGATGGAACTCCCCTGGACCGACCGGGAGTTCCTCGACACCTCGTACGGCGAGGGCAAGCGCCAGGCCGAGGCCGTGCTCACCCGCAGCGGGGCGTTCCCGTTCGTCTCCGTCCGGCTCGGACACGTCCTGGGCGCCGGCGACTTCACCGGCCGGCTCGCCCACTACACCGAGCGGATCGAGACCGGCGCGCCCGTCCTGGTACACCCCGGGAACCTGCCCTCCTCCTACACCCACGAGGCCGAAGCCGCGGCCTTCCTGGCCTGGGCCGCCGCCGAGGAGTTCACCGGCCCGGTCAACCTCTCCTCGCACGGCGAACTGACCGCCACCGACCTCTGCGACCTCATCGCGGCCGGCCGCCCCTACCGCACGGCCGCACCCGGCCCCGGCGAAGAGGCCTCGCCGTTCTCCTTCGACCGCTACTACGGCATGGACAACTCCCGCGCCCAGCGGCTCGGCCACCCCCTCTCGCACACCCGCGACTGGCTCCCCGGCCTGCTCGCCGCCACCCGTGGACAGGAGCTCCCCGCATGACCACCGACCCGGCCATCCGCCCGACCATCCGCCCGACCACCAACCCCGCCACCCGCCTCCTCGGCACCGTCCGGACCAGCGCCATCGGCCTCGGCGCCATGCCGCTCTCCGTCGAGGGCCGCCCGGACGAGGCCCGCGCCGTCGCCACCGTCCACGCCGCCCTCGACGCGGGCATCACCCTGATCGACACCGCCGACTCCTACCACTGGCACGCCGACGAGTACGGCCACAACGAGGACCTGATCGCCCGGGCCCTCACCGCCTACGGCCCGGACGCCGACCGCGTCCTGATCGCCACCAAGGGCGGCCGCGGCCGCCCCGGCGACGGCACCTGGACCGTCAACGGCGACCCGGCCCACCTCGAGCGCGCCTGCGAGGGCTCACTGCGCCGCCTCGGCGTCGAGGCGATCGGCCTCTACCAGCTGCACCACCCGGACCGGCACATCCCGTACGCCGACTCGCTCGGCGCGATCCGGGACCTCCACCAGGCGGGAAAGATCCGCGCGGCCGGCATCTCCAACGTCGACGTCGCCCAGGTCCGGCTCGCCCGCGAGATCCTCGGCGACGCCCTGGTCTCGGTCCAGAACGAGTACTCCCCCGCCGTCCGCACACACCAGCCGGTGCTCGACCTGTGCACCGAACTGGGCCTGGCCTTCCTCCCCTGGAGCCCCCTCGGCGGCATCGGCCACTCCGCCGGACTCGGCGGAGCCGGCGACGCGTTCGCCGCCGTCGCCACCGAACGCGGAGTCAGCCCGCAACGCGTCGCCCTCGCCTGGCTGCTGGCCACCTCCCCGGTGACCATCCCGATCCCGGGCTCCAGTCGTCCGGAAACCATCCGCGATTCCGCCGCCGCCGGCGAATTGACACTCACCGAGGACGAACTGTCCCGCCTGACGAACGCGAACAGGGCCCGGCACCTGTGAAAGGCACCGGACCCTGTCCGACAGTAGAGCGCCAGGCCCGGATCGCACGGACTCTTCCTACTGAAAGTAGGACGTGCTCTGGTAGCACCGCTGACGCCTGACGAGGAATCATCTCCCTCGCGACAAGAAGTACAGTACCAGTTCAGTGATCAGTCACCGAATCGGAGGCGAACCCCGTATGACCCGCCCTGAACCCGAGGTCGTTCCGTATACCGACGGTCGTTTTCTGGACGTCCACCGGCCGGTCGGCGCTGCCGGTGGGCCGGCTCCGGTCGTCCTGTTGTGGCACGGCAGCGGGGCGGACGAGCGGGATGTGCTGCGGCCGTTGGCCCAGGAGGCCGCCGGGCTGGGACTGCTGGTGCTCGTCCCGGACTTCGACCCGCAGGGGGCGGACGGCGGCGCCGCCGAGCTGTTCGCCTCCCTCGCCACGGCACGCCGCATCGCCTCCGGGTTCGGCGGGGACCCGGCCCGTTTCGTACTGGCCGGCTGGTCCTGGGGCGGCCGGGAGGCCGTCGCGGTGGCCACCCACCCGAGCACGCCCGCCGAACTCCGGCCCACCGCCGCCGTCGGCATCGCCTCGCGCTACGCCGACCCGGCCGTCACCACCGGCGACGCCCCGCTCGACCACCTGGCGGCGAGTCCCTCCCCCGTCCCGCTCTGGCTGGTGCACGGCACGGCCGACTCCATCGTGGACGTCGAGCACACTCAGCTGTTGAGCGCTGCTCTTACAAAGCAGATGTCGGCGGTGCGGAGTCTCGAACTCCCCACCGACCACGCGGGCGTGGTGATGACCCGCTACAGCCCCGAGGCCCGACGCTGCGTGCCCGCGACCGACGCCGGCACCGTGGCGGCCGGGCGCCGCACGGCCGCCGTCCTCGCCGAGGCGGCAGGACTGGCCTAGCGACGCCGCAGGTCCGGGCGGGGCCGGTCCGGGCGCGGCCGGTCAGTTCCGTACGGCCGGCGCCCGCAGGCCGTGTCCGCGTTCGAGGGCGTCGAGGTCGCGTTGCAGCGGCGGGCGCGGGACGGCCAGCACGGGGCAGCTCGCGTGCCGGACGCAGTAGGCGGTGATCGAGGGGTGGACCAGCCGGGCGAGGCGGCCGCGTTCGCGGCCGGCGCCGAGGACGAGCAGGTCGCCGGGGCGGTCGGCGCAGCGCACCAGGGAGTGGCCGGTGTCGCCACGGACGGCCTGGCAGCTCAGCCGCACGCCCGCGTACCGGCCGGCGAAGGCCTCGTCGAGGGCCTGGCGCAGCCGGGCCACGGCGGCGTCGCGGCCGGCGGTGACCACCGGCGGGCAGGGTGTGCGGCGGTAGCCGAGTTCGTCGCCGGGCGGGGTCCAGCAGAGTACGGCGAGCACCTCGGTGTCGGTCCTGCGGGCCTCGGCGACGGCGTGGTGGAGGGCGGCGAGGCTGCCCAGCGAGCCGCTGATGCCGACCACGATCCGGCTCCCGTCCGCACCGCTGCCCGCCATGCTCCGCCCCTCCCGCTGCTGTCGCCGCTGTCGCGGCCCGCCGAACCTCAGACCGCCGAACCGCGGACCGTCGGGCCCAGCAAAGCGCCCCACGGCCGGGCGGCCACCGCTCGTTGACGGGGCTCTGACGCGGGGCCGGGTGTTCCGTACGCGTCCCTGATGCCGGGAGGCCGCCGCTCTCAGCCCTGCTCAGCCTTTCTCTGCTCGGCCCTTCGCAGCCCTGCTCAGCCCTCGGGGGTCGCCGGTGTCTCCGCTTCCCAGAGGTCCGCGAACATCCGGTCGAGGTGTTCCTCGCCGATCGGCGGGACCGGCAGCGGGTGGGCGGCCCGGGCGCGGAAGCCGTCCAGGAGGAGGGCGAGGTAGCGGCGCCAGAGGTCGGGGCGGATTTCGGTGGCGGCGGGCAGGGCGCGGCAGAGCGGGCCGAGGAGGAACAGCAGGTCCATGGTGACCACGTCGCGCCGCATGGTGCCCTGGTCCTGGGCGCGGGCGATGAGGGTGCCGACGGTGGTGGCGTGCTGCCGGCTGATCTCCAGCATGCCGGGGATGGCCGGGATGGCCTGGGTGACCAGGTCGTTGACGCCCCGGTCGGCGGCGACGAGTTCGAAGATCCGGCCGAAGTACCGTTCGAGGCCGGTCCAGGCGTCGTCGGTGGCGAGGGCCTCTTCTCCCGCGGCGGCCAGGCCGGCTCCGGCGTCCGCGAACACTTCGCCGATGAGTGCCTCGCGGGTCGGGAAGTGCCGGTAGAGGGTGGCGTTGCCGACGCCGGCCTCCTTGGCGATCTGGTCCAGCGGCACGTCCAGGCCGTTCCGGGAGAACATGTCGCGGGCGGCGGCGAGCAGCAGGTCCCGGTTGCGCTGCGCGTCTCGCCGGAGCCGTCCCGGAGGGTTCGCGCTGCTCGGTGCCATGCGTCCGACCCTAGCAAGCGCGGGGCGGGTGGACCGCCGACGACCTGACCGGCCCGGTCGCGGTGGTCGAGCGGGGTCCCGCGCGGGGCGAGTGGACCGCTCAACTACCCTACGGATCGATCGGGTCCGGAAAGATCGACGGGGGCGGGGGAATTCATGGCCACGGTGACGGAGCTGCGGTACTACCCGGTGAAGGGGTGCGGCGGGGTGTCGGCGGCGCGGGCGGAGCTGACGCCGGCGGGGCTGGCCCATGACCGGGAGTTCATGGTGGTGGACGAGCTCGGCGTGTTCCGTTCCCAGCGCCGGGACCCGCTGCTGGCCGCCGTCCGCCCGGTGGTGCTGGAGGGCGGCCGGGTGCTGGCGCTGGCCGCCGCGGGGGTGGAGCCGCTGACGGTCGCGGTGGACACCGAGGGTCCGCGCCGCGAGGTGCGGCTGTTCGGCGCACCGTTCCTGGGCATCGACCAGGGGAAGGAGGCGGCGGACTGGTTCTCGGAGGTGCTGGGCGTGCCCGGCCGGCTGGTCCGGGTGCCGCCGGAGCACGACCGGGTGACCGACGGTCTGACCCCGGGCACCTCCGGCTACGCCGACAGCAGCGCCGTGCACCTGCTGTCGCGTGCCACGCTGGACCGCTTCAACGAGCTGTCGGGTGCCGCCGCGCTGTCCGTGGACCGGTTCCGCCCGAACCTGGTGGTGGACGGCTGGCCGGAGCCGCACACCGAGGACCTGGTCCGGCGCCTCACGGTGGGCGGCGCCGAACTGGGCTACACCAAGCTGGCGATCCGCTGCGCGGTGACGATGGTGGACCAGTCCAGCGGGGCCAAGGCCGGGCCGGAGCCGCTGCGCACGCTGGCCCGGTACCGCCGGGCCGCGGCGGGCGGGGTCGCGTTCGGCAGCAAGTTCTCCGTGCTGCGGCCGGGCTCGCTGCGGGTCGGGGACGAGCTGTCGGTGAGCGCCTGGGGGCCGTCCGAGCTGTGAGCCCGCCGGCCCGTCGACTGGTCGGCGGGTCAGCGGGTGCGGCGGGTCAGCGGGTGCGGTGGATCGGCGGGTGCGGTGGATCGAACCGTCGACGGGTCGGCGGGTGCGACGGGTCGACGGGGGCGGTGGCGGCCCCGGTGGGGAAGTGTGCCGGGGCCGCCGTCGTGCCGGGGTGGTCAGCAGCCCTGGTCGATCAGGGAGAACGTGGCGTAGTGGTCGCCGGTGTAGTAGTCCTCCTGGTTGCCCTGACCGGTCACGATCCGGCGGGCCCCGCGGGTCCGGGAGCCCGGGGTGACGACGGTGTACTCGTGGTAGTACCCGGAGAACTGGCTGGGCAGGACGCGCTCGCTGTTCCGGAACACCACGCCGTCCTGGGAGTAGGGGAACGGCCCGTCGGAGGCGATGAGGTCGAGGGTGTCGCCGGCCTCCGGCGGGAGCGCGGAGAGGCAGACCGTTCCGCTCACGGTGGCGTGCGCCTCCGTGGTGACGGCGAGCGGCGCGAGGGTCATCAGGGCGACGGCGGTGACGGCGGCAGCGCGGGACTTCCACGCGCGTAGAGTGCGAGACATGTCCCCAGTCTGGCGAGACACGGTCAAATCCGGAAGCCCTCCATCCAAATGTTAACCAGTGAGTAACTCCCCTTTACCTAGCAGGACTTGGCGCGTACTTCGACCCCCGCCGCGCTTCCCCGCCCACTCGCCGACGCCGTCCACGAACCGCCCGGACAACACAAGGATCGACCGTCGTCAAACTAGCCTCGGAGCCGCCCTCCTCCGCCCCACGGGCCCTCGCCGCGCCCGGAGCGCGCCGCATAGAGTGACGGATCATGATGGGCCGGAACGAGCTCTGACGGGGTGGACGACATGGCTGCGAACGACGACGACGGCGCACGGACGGCACCGACCGCGACACCGCACCCCACGGCCCGGAAAGCCCCCGAGGCCGCCGGGACCGCCGGAGTCGCCAGGCCCTCCACCGCGCTGACCGCGCACCAGCTGATCGGCCTGCTCGTCGACCCCGGCAGCTTCCACGGCTGGGACGAGCCGACCCCGGGCCCGCCCGCCGACCCCGGCTACCGCGCCTCGCTCGACCGGGCCCGCGCCCGCACCGGCCTGGACGAGGCCGTCCTCACCGGCCGCGGCCTGATCGACGGCCGGCCGGTCGCCCTGGTCGCCTCCGAGTTCGGCTTCCTCGGCGGCTCGATCGGCGTCGCGACCGCCGAACGGATCACCCGGGCCGTCGAGCGCGCCACCGCCGAACGCCTGCCGCTGCTCGCCCTGCCGGTCTCGGGCGGCACCCGGATGCAGGAGGGCTCCGCGGCCTTCCTCTGCATGCTGCGCATCACCGCCGCCGTCCAGGCCCACCGCGCGGCCGGTCTCCCCTACCTCACCTATCTGCGCAACCCCACCATGGGCGGGGTCTTCGCCTCCTGGGGCACCCTCGGCCAACTGGTCCTCGCCGAGCCGGGCGCCCGGCTCGGCTTCCTCGGCCCGCGCGTGTACGAGGAGTTGCGCGGCGTGGAGCTGCCGCCGGACGTCCAGCGGGCCGAGACGCTGGCCGAGCAGGGACTGGTGGACGCCGTCGTACCGCCGCAGGAGCTGCGCGAGCTGGTCCGCCGCACGCTCGCCGTCCTCGGCACGACGCCACCGGCCGACGCTCCGACGGCAGCCCCTGCCACCGACACCCCTTCCACGTCCTCCACCTCTGTCAGCGCCCCCTCCACCGAGCCGGCCGCCCCCGACGCCTGGGACTCCGTGCTCCGCACCCGCCGTCCGGACCGTCCGGGCACCCGCGAGTTCCTGCGGCACACCGCCGAAGAGCTGGTGCTGCTGGACGCCCCCGGCGGACGCGGCGGTGCCCTGGTCCGCGCGCTCGCCGTGCTCGGCGGCCGGCCCGTCCTGGTCGTCGGCCAGCAGCGGCAGACCCCTGAGCACGAGCGCCCCTTCACCGCCGCCGACCTGCGGGCGGTCCGGCGCTCCGCCGGCCTGGCCGAGCAGCTCGGACTGCCGCTGGTCACCGTGGTGGACACGGCCGGCGCCGAGCTGTCCGCCGGGGCCGAGCGGGAGGGCGTCGCGGTGGAGATCGCGCACTGCCTGACCACCCTGCTCGCGCTGCGCACCCCCGTGCTGGCGGTGCTGCTCGGCCAGGGTTCGGGCGGGGGCGCGCTCGCGCTGCTGCCGGCCGACCGGGTGCTCGCCGCCGGACACGCCTGGCTGGCGCCGCTGCCGCCCGAGGGGGCCTCGGCGATCGTCCACCGGGACGGCGGGCACGCCGCCGAGCTGGCCCGGGCGCAGGGCATCGGGGCGCACCACCTGGCGGAGGTCGGCCTCGTGGACGAGGTGATCCCGGAGCTGCCGGACGCCGCCGACGAACCGGAGGCCTTCTGCGCCCGGCTCGGCCGGGCGGTCGGTGCGGCGCTCGGCGCCCTCACCGCGACGCCCGACGCGGACCGGCTCGCCGCCAGGGCCGTCCGCCACCGGCGGCTGGGCGACCTCCGCTGACCGGCCACTGACCGGCCACTGACCGCCTGCCGACCGCTCGCCGACCGACAGCCGGCCGACAGCCGGCTGTCCACCGGTCGATCACTCCCCCGAGGGGTCGCAGGGCGTGGCCCCGGTCTCACCCACCGCGTTGATCGTCTGTACCCAAAGTTCCTCCCCCGGACCGGCGGGTGACGGCCCGAACGGCTCAAACGGTGAGTGCGCTCACACGGATTCAGCGTCCACGACGGTCCGTAGTAGTCCCCGCCGCGCGGTGCGGGGCCGCCCCTGGCCCCCCGTAGCCCATGTTCGCGCAGGTCAGAACGGGTCGGCGCGCTTCGCGCGACCGGCCCTTCGAATCCACGGCGACCGCGCGCCGTACGACCGCCGGTCGTAACGAGGGGGTCTTGGCGACGGCCGATCCGGTCTGGCAACAATGGCTCAGTCGTCAGCCGCACCGGCTCCTGTCCCGCCGGTGAACGGCTTACTGCCGAGTCGCACCCCGTGACCGCATTGGCCCCTGTCCGGCCGTGGGTCCTGGGCGGGGCGCGACCCGGCCCAACCTGATTGAGGTCTTGTTCTTCATGCCCGCTTTCAAGCTCCGTATGCGTACTTCGGCCGCGATTCTCGCCGGCGCCGCCGGTCTGACCGCCCTGGGCGCCGGTGTCCTGCCCGCCACCGCGAACGCCGCCACCGCCTCCCCGCAGGCGATCGCCGCCCAGATCGTCCCGGCGAACCAGCTGGCCTCGTTCAGCCAGATCATCTCGCACGAGTCCAGCTGGAACGTGACCGCGACCAACCCGAGCTCGGGCGCGTACGGCCTGGCCCAGGCGCTGCCGGGCTCCAAGATGGCCTCGGCCGGCGCGGACTGGCAGACCAACCCCAGCACCCAGATCAAGTGGGCGCTGGACTACATGAACTCCCGCTACGGCAGCCCGAACGCCGCCTGGGCCTTCTGGCAGAACCACCACTGGTACTAAGCCGGCCCCGTCGGCCCACGTATCCCCTCCCGCCCCCTGACCACTCCCCCTCACCCCGGGGTCGGACAGGGACCACCGGGGTGCCCGAGAGGGCCCGGACCCGCGCGATCCGCGTGGCCCGGGCCCTCTCGTGGTTTCCACCGCCGACCCGCCCGCACCTCCCGGCCTACGGCTCGCCCGTCAGCCCCAGCAGCTCGCGCATCCGCGCGTACTTCGCGGCCAGCCGCTCGGCGGTCGCCCGGTCCAGCACGGCCAGCCGGGCCGGGTCGGAGTTGTGGGCCAGGTCGGCGCACTTGACCAGCAGGGCGCCGGGCGTGGCCAGGATGCGCGCCGCGTACTCCTCGACCGGTTCCCCGGAGCGCCGGGTGAGCGCGTCCACGATCGCCTTGGTCTCCTCGGGCAGCGCGGCCGCCGCCAGCCACTCCCGGCTCAGCCGGTCGTCCTCGACGGTGTCGTGCAGCCAGCCCGCCGCGATCTGCGCCGCGCTGCCGCCCCGCGCGGCCGTCCCGTGCGCGACCGCCGCGATGTGCTCGCCGTACGGGTGGCCGTTCTTGTCCACCTGTCCCCGGTGGGCGCGGCGGGCGATCGCCTCCACCTCGGACAGGCTCAGGAACCCGTCCGCCGTCGGCCCGCCGCCCGGCTCGTCCCTCTGCTCCCGCTGCTCCCGCTGCTCCCGCTGCTCCCGCGCCGGATCGTCCACCGGCCCACCCCTCGGTTCGTCCATCGGTTCGTCCATCGGTTGATCCATCACCTGGTCCAGCGGTCCGACCACGGGCTTCCCCCGGTTCGTCCGTCGCCTCCCCCTCGGCTCATCGTAGGCCCGTGATCAGCGCGTGGACGGTCACTGGTTTACTGCCCCGGGGGTTCACGGCTTCGAGGGTTCACCAGCCAGGGAGTTGACGCCCCCGGCGGAAACCCCTGCCGCACCCGGCAGACTCGTCCGAGCGATCCGAGGAACCATGCCATCCCTGCATCCTCTGCTGTCCGGCTTCGCTCCCATCTGGGCGCTCACCGGAGTCGGTTACGTCGTCGGCCGCACCGGGCTGCTCGGGCCGCACGCCGAGGCGGTGCTCAACCGGTTCGTCTTCCACGTGGCGATGCCGGCCGCGCTCTTCCTGATGATCTCCCGCACCCCGCTGGACCGGTTCGCCAACCCCTCGATCGCGGCCTTCGCCGCCGGCACCGCGATAGCGACCGGACTCGGACTGCTCGCCGGACGCGTGTTCTTCGACCGCAAGCGCGGCGAACTGGCCATCGGCGCGATGGCCTCGGGGTACGTCAACTCCGCGAACCTGGGCATCCCGGTGACCATGCAGGTGCTCGGTGACGCCTCCTTCGTGGCCCCCGTGGTGCTGTTCCAGATCCTGCTGGTCACCCCCGCCGTCCTCGCCGTGCTGGACAGCGGCGCGGCCGGCCGCCGAGCCCTGCTCACCCTGCCGGTGCGCAACCCGATCCTGCTCGCCACCGCACTCGGCGCCGTCGTCTCCGCGACCGGGGTGCACCTGCCCACCGAGCTGAATCGTTCCTGCGAGCTGCTCGGCGGTGCCGGCGTGCCGACCGCCCTGATCGCCCTCGGCATCTCGCTGCACAACCGCCCGCCGGCGGACGGCCGTTCGCGCCGCGCCGAGGTCGGCCTGACCGTCGCCGTCAAGACCCTGATCCAGCCGCTCGCCGCCTTCGCCGTCGCCGGCCCGCTGCTCCACCTGCCGGCCCACCAACTCCTCACCGTCGTCCTGTTCTCCGCACTGCCCACCGCGCAGAACGTGTACACCTACGCCCGTGAGTACGCGCAGGGCACGCTGCTCGCCCGGGACGCGGTGCTCTGGTCGACGCTGGTGTCGATGGCGACGCTGTCGGTGATCAGCTGGACCCTCGGGCCGGCGTAGCCCCTCGCCCGCTTCCCGCCCACTTCTCGCCCTACTTCCCGCCTGCTTCTCGCCTACGTCCGCTCCCGCTCACTCCTGCTGCCGGGCGGTGGCCACCACCTCGGCCATCGCCTCCAGGAAGCGCCGGGCCACGGCCAGCTCCCCCGGCTCGAACCGCCCCATCGCCGCCAGCAGGTCACCGATCAACCCGCCGAAGAAGCCCTGGCCCAGTTCCATCGCCCGCTCCTCGACCAGCAGCCGCACCCGGCGCCGGTCCTGCGGGTCGCGCTCGCGACGGATCAGCCCGAGCCGCTCCAGCCGGTCCACCAGGCCGGTGGTGCCGGCCGAGTTCAGGTGCAGCGCCTCGCCGAGCCGGCCCGGGGTGACCACCTCCCCCGCTCGGGCGGCGTCCAGCAGATGGATCAGCGCCCGCAGATCGGTCGGGTGCAGACCGTTGCGGGACGCGAACTCGGCCCCGAACAGATCCAGTTCGACCGTCAGCCCGCGCAGCAGGTGCACCAGCCGCATCGGCTCCTCAACCTCGGACACCCGTCGGCCCTCCTCGATGGCTTCCTCGATGACGCTTCCTCGATCACGCCCGTCCCGTTATTCTCTCGTTCAGCGAGATACTTGCCGAACGAGATGCATGGTGGGCGAGTGTTTCCGCGCGCCATCACACCACACCCGCGGAGGCCCGTCATGTCCGCCCGCACCGCCCGCTTCCTGGCCGCCTACGACGCCCTGCTGGCGCGCTGGCCCGTCCCGGTCGAGGCCCTCACCGTCCGCACCGACCACGGCACCACCCGGATCAACGCCTGCGGCCCACGGGACGGACGCCCCCTCGTCCTCCTCCACGGCGGCGGCGCCACCTCCACCATGTGGTCCGCCAACGCCGCCACCCTGGCCGGGGCCGGACACCGCGTCCTCGCCGTCGACCTGATCGGCGACCCCGGGCGCAGCGTCCACGACGGCGCCGCACTCGACGGCGTCCCCGGGCTGCTCGGCTGGTTGGACGCCGTCCTCGACGGACTGTCCGTCACCGAGGCCGACCTCTGCGGCCACTCGTACGGCGGCTGGATCGCCCTGGAGTACGCCCTGCACGCCCCCGGCCGGGTCCGCCGGCTCGCCCTGCTCGACCCCACCCAGTGCTTCGCCGGCTTCCGCCCCGGCTACCTGCTGCGCGCGCTCCCGCTCTTCCTCCCCGGCCGCACCCCGGCCCGCGCCCGCGCCTACCTCGACTGGGAGACCGGCGGCGGACACCACCTCGACCCCGACTGGCGCGAGCTCTACGCCCTCGGCTACGCCGACTTCCCCGCCTCCCGCGTCGTCACCGGCCCCCGCCCCACCCCCGCCCGCCTCCGCACCCTCACCGCCCCCGTCCTCACCCTCCTCGCCGCCCGCAGCCGCACCCACGACCCCGCCCGGATCGCCGACGCCGCCCGCCGCGCCCTCCCCTCCGCCGAGGTCGCCGTCCTCCCGGACGCCACCCACCACGACCTGCCGACGGCCGCCGCCCCCGAGGTCAACCGGCGCCTCGTCGACTTCCTCGCGTAGGGCCCGAGCCCCCTCGTCGCCTGCACCTGACCCGGCCACGGCCACAGCCAGGCAGAGCAGTTTGGCGTCGGTCGACCGGGGCGAGCGCCCCGACCAGCGCGTTCGGGGCAGGTGATCATCGATCTGCTCGTAGAGTGACGTCAGGAGGGTGTCCGGCCCTTCGGTCGTCATAACCCGGTGCCGGACACCCTTCCGGCATGCTCGAAGCAGAACCGGCGATCCCAGCCGGTATCGGAACCACGCGCCCAGGTGCCGGTGTTCAGCGCCAGGCGTGCCGGATCCGTACCCGGCCGAACCCGATGGCGCCGCTGAACCGGATCGTCGGTCCGCCGGGGCGGGCGGGGTGCCGGGGCCGGTAGAGCGTGGTCTTCCAGCCCGTCGTCAGGCCCTCGATGTCCACGACGGCGTCGCGTGGCACCGTGATGGCGGCCCCGCCGGTGCCCAGGCTCAGCTCGATGTCGATCACCGGATGCTCGATGACCGCCCGGGACAGGTCCAGCCGTACCCGCCCCATCGCGGACTCGATCCTGAGCGTCCGGGGGACCGTCCAGGCCCCGCCGCGCCGGATCCGTCCGGTGGCGGCGGAGATCACGGACGTCGGGCCCGGCTCCTCCTCCGGCAGGGTGTCCAGGACCCGCGCCAGGTCGCCGCGCGTGCCGGCGGTCAGCAGTTCGTGCAGCCGGAGCTCCATCTCCTCGTGCGTGATGTGCCCTTCGGCGTAGGCCTGCTGAAGGCGCGTCACGGCAGCCTCGCGCTCCCCCTCGGCGATCGGGCGCGGCCGGCGCGGCGGGTTCTTCGACGGAGAGGTCATCACCCCACTGTACGGGCGCGGTCGGCGCCGCAGAACACCCGGGCGCCGTGCCCGGTACGACCCAACTGCCCGCCCCCGCCCGGCAGTACGACGCGGCGCCCGACCCGGCCCGGCCCGGTCTGTGCCGGTGGGGGCGGAGGCGGATCCGTCCGTCAGTAGACCAGGTAGCCCGGGCGGCGCCCTTCGTCGTCGATCTCCCCGGTGGCCTGGGCCCGCAGCTTGCGGGACAGCTCCTCCAGGGCGCGGGAGGCCGCGACCTCCTCGCCGATCCTGGCGAGCGGACGGTCCTCGGCGCTCTTCACGGCCTCGCCGTGCGCGCTCAGGCCCGGCGCCCGCGCGCCGGTCAACCTGGCGTCGCACGCCGTGTGCACGCCGTCCTCGTTGAATGTCAGCTCCACGTCCCACTGGTTGTGCATGCCACACCTCCTGGCGCCGGCCCCCGTCGCGCCTTGTCCGGACCGGCACGGACGGTGACCCGTGGCGGCCGCTCACACCAGCGTGCGCCTGCCCCGCCCGTGGCGGCAAGCGCGGCGGACGGCACCCGGCGGGGCGGCCCGGGTCCGCCCCTGGCGAAGGTCCGGCCAAGGTCCGGCCGAGCTCCGGCCGTCCCGTCCGATCGGCCCGGGCGCCGCCCCGGCGGTACGCTGACGGGAGCGGCCGCGACCGCCGCCCACCTCGGACTCGTCGGCGCGGCGCGGGCAGCGACAACCTGGTGGTCCCTCCGTGGTGGTCTTCCTCCTCGCCCTCAGCGCGGCCTGCTGTCTGGGACTCGGCTTCGTCCTCCAGCAGCACGCGGCGCAGCGGGCCCCCCGTGCCGATCTGCTGCACTGGCGCCTGCTGCTGGACCTGATGCGGATGCCGCAGTGGCTGCTCGGCACCGGGTTCATGGTGAGCGGTCTGATCCTCTCCGCGCTCGCCCTGAACAAGGGTGAGGTGTCCCTGGTCGAACCGCTGCTGGCCACCAACCTGCTCTTCGCGATGGCCCTCTCCCGGGTGCTGACCCGCCAGACCCTGGGCCGCTCCGGCTGGGCCGGGGTGCTGTTGCTGGGGCTCGGGGTGACGGCGTTCATCGTGGCCGGGAAGCCGACCGGGGGCGGGGCCCCCGCCGGGGAACTGCGGCACTGGCTGGTGGTCGGCACGGTGGTCGGACTGGTCGTGCTGCTGGTCTCGCTGGCGCGACGGCTGCCGCTGTTCGAGGAGGCCACCCTGCTGGCGCTCGCCGCCGGACTGCTCTACGGCCTCCAGGACGCGCTCACCCGGACCACCACCCTGCGGCTGGACCACGAGGGTCTGGGGCCGGTGCTGCGCAGCTGGCAGCCGTACGCGGTGATCGTGGCGGGCGTGGTCGGACTGCTCCTGGTGCAGAGCGCCTTCGAAGCCGCGCCACTGCGGATGTCGCTGCCGGCGCTGACCGCCGCCCAGCCGCTGGCCGGGATCGCCTGCGCGGTCGGCTTCCTCGGCGACCGGCTGCGGGTGACCCCGGGCGCGCTGGCCTGGCAGTCGGCCGGGCTGCTGGCCATCGTGATCGGGGTGATCGTGATCGGCCGCCACCCCGCCATGCCCGGCACCGTCCGCGACACCCTGGAGAGCATCGGGGCAGCGCCGGAGGACGGGTCCGGGGAAGGGGTCGGGGTCGGGGCTGGGGAAGGGGTCGGGGACGGGTCCGGCACCGAGAACGAGGACGGCCCTGAGGACGGCCCGCCCGACGGCGACCCCGACGGCGGCCGGCAGCGGCCCGGCTAGCGCCCCGATGTGCTGGAGCGCGCAGGCGGACGCCGTGGCCGGCGGGGTGGTCGCGGCCGTCGGTGTGGCCTGCCTGGTCCGGGCCCACCGGGCGGGCCGGCCGGAGCGCTTGCCGCTGGCCGCGCTCCCCCTGGTGCTGGGGCTGCACCAGCTGATCGAGGCGCTGGTCTGGCTCGGTACGGACGGTGGGCTGCCCGACGCCCTCGCCGACGCGGCCCGCACCGCCTGGGCGGTGATCGCCCTTCCGCTGCTGCCCGTGCTCGTCCCGGCCTCGGTGTGGTGCGCGACCGCCGGGCCGCGCCGGCGTGTGCTCGCCGGGCTCGCCCTGCTCGGCGCGGCCGTCGCCGTCCCGCTGGCCGTGGCCGTCGCCGCGCGTCCGGTGACGGCCACCGAGCGGGGCCACACCCTGGGCTACGCCATCGGCGTCCCGCACCCGGCCCTTCTCCTGAGCGGCTACCTCCTGGCCACCATCGGCTCCCTCCTCGTGAGCGGCGACCGTCTGCTCCGGCACCTGGGGCTCGTCACCGCCGTGGGCGCCCTCGTCTGCGCCCTGGTCTGGCGCCTCGCCTTCGTCTCCACCTGGTGCGCCCTCGCCGCCGTGGCCAGTCTCCTGCTGCTCCGGTGGGCGGGCCGCCCAGCCGTCTCCGAGGCCGCCGAACCGCTGAGATGAACGGCCCGGCCGACGGTTGCTACCCGCGCGCCGCAGCCGGCTCCCGCTCGGTCTCCGCGGTCGGCGGACCATCGGCGGCCGCGCCGCCCGCGCGGCCCCGGAGGCGGTCCATCTCTCGCCACTCGGACCGGAGGCCGGCCAGCGAGGTGGTCGCGAAGTAGACGCCACCGGCCGCCAGCAGGCTGGGTATCAGCCCGAACAGGGCGACCGACGCGCCCGCGACCAAGCCTCCGAGCGGGATCCCGGCCCAGGCCAGGGAGTCGCCGAGGGCGTGGACGCGGCCGAGCAGCCGGCGGGGCACCCGCTCGAACAGCACCGCGCCGAGGATCGGGTTGAGGAAGCCGGAGCCGAAGCCGCCGATCGCGAAGACCGTGAGCACCGCCCACATCGGCGCCCCGAGCGCGAGCACCAGGAAGCGGGGCGCACCGCACAGCAGGAAGCCGACGAAGAAGACCGTCCGGCGGGGCAGTCGGGACGCGACGGCCGCCGCGATCAGGCTGCCGACCACCGCCGTGGCGCCCATGACGCCGGCGGTCAGGCCGATGGCGGCCGGGCCGTTGCCGGACTCCCGGGCCCAGACCGGGACCAGGACGGTGGAGAAGCCGGCGTCGAGCAGGTTGGTGACGCCCACCATCACGATCACCGCGAGCAGCAGCGGCTCGGACCGCAGGAAGGTGAAGCCCTCACGGAACATCCGCCAGTAACCGCCGTCCTGCCCCTCCCCCCTGGGCGACGGCACGGCCGACCCGTCGGCCGCCCCATCGACCGGCCCGCCGGCCACCACCGGGCGCCCCATGCCGCGCGGCAGCGCGACCGCGATGATCAGCGACCCGAGGGCGAAGGTGGCCGCGTTGACCGCCAGCCCGGCCAGCGGGCCCAGCAGCGCGACCAGCCCGCCGCCGGCGGCCGGGCCGATGGTGGAGGCCAGCCGCTCGGTGACCCCCGACAGCCCGGTGGCGCGCTCCAGCGGCACCCGGGCGTGGTCCGCGGCCTCCGGGACCATGACCGACTTGGCCAGATCCCCCGGGCCGCGCATCGCGCCGATCACCGCGACCATCACCAGCAGCACCCAGAACGGGAGCAGCCCCCGCGCGTGCAGCAGCGGCACCAGCCCGGCCGCGGCGGCGCTGACCGCGTCCGTCGTCCAGGACACCGCCCGCGGCCCGAGCCGGTCGACCACCGGCCCGGTCAGGGCCTTGACCAGCACGTACGGCGCCATCTCGACGAAGGCGACCAGGCCGGTCATGGTGGCGCTGCCGGTGGTGGCCAGGACGAACCAGGGCAGGGCGATGGCCGAGACACGCGTCCCGGTGATGGAGACGGCCGTGGCGGTCAGCACCCCGGCCAGCGGCCGGAAGCTGCGCACGGGCGGCTCGACGGCGGCGGCGGTCATCCGGTCTCCCCCTCGGTGTGTGCCGTCTCCCCCTCGGCGCACGCGCGTTCCCCCTCCGCGTGTGCGCTCTCCCCCTCCGTGCATGCGGTCTCCCCCTCGGTGATGGTGGTGCTCGGGTCCGGCAGGACGTGGACGATCACGGAGACCTGCTCGGTGCCCTCCGGAGCCGGCCGGTCGACGTCGATCCGGCGGTAGCGGCCGAGGACCTCGGACAGCTCGCCGGACAGCTGCTCGGCCTCGGCGGGCGTGAGCTGCAGGATCAGGTGGCTCAGGTCCGCCACCCGGCGCCACTCCCGCGGCATGGTCTCGAAGGCGTCCAGCGTGCGCCGGCTGGTCAGGGTGTGTGCGGCCAGGACGGACCGCAGGAAGCCGACGGCCGTGTCCGTGTCCTCGTCCGCCATGTCGTCCACCGTCCAGACGGTGAGCCGCTGGGCCGAACGCCACCAGCGCTCACGGGCGTTGCCGCGCTCCGGGTCCTCCTCGACGAAGCCCGCGGCGGCGAGCTGGCGCAGGTGGTAGCTGGTGGCTCCGGAGTTGAGCCCGAGCCGCGCGGCGAGCTTCGTCGCCGTGGACGGGCCGTGCTTGCGCAGCAGCCCGACCAGCTGCATGCGCACGGGGTGCGCCATCGCCCGCATCCCCCGGGCGGTGATGGCGGTGTCCGGGTCGTCACTGTGCTTCCAGCCGCGGTTCTCGGTCATGGCAGGAGCGTAGAACCGCAAAGAGTCCTTTGCAAAGGATTTTTCGCGAAGACTTCTCTGCGGTCCGTCCGCCCCTGGTCACGGGCGCCGCCCCGCCGGTCGGCGGGTGCGCGACCGGCCGCTCGGCGGGGGCCGGGGCCGGCTTCGCGACCGGGAGCGGGATTGTCACCCGGCCGGGTGAGGCGCACGCTGGCAGGAGGGCCAGGGAAGCGGCCCGCCCCGGTCGGCCGCGGAACCGATGACGGCCGCCGGTGGGGCACGAGGGGCAGGGCGATGACACGCAGTCTCTGGGGCTACGTCACGTCGGGGGCCCGAGCGATCGCGGCCTTCGGCGGCACGGGGGGCACCGGGCGCAGGACCGGCACCGGACGGGCGGGCGGGCCGGCCACCGCCGAGGGCGAGGAGGGCCTCGCGCCGTTCCAGTCCGGCACCATGGCCGCGCCCAGGGCGCTCTCCCGGACGGAGCTGGAGCGGCTGCGGTGGACCGGACGGGAGGCCGGCTGCGAGCCGACGGCCCGGCACGTCCAGGTGGCCGACGTGGTCCGCCGGGTGGTGCGCGGCGGCGGCCGGTCGGCGGCCGTCACCGTCCGGATGGCGCCCGGGCTGCCCGTGGTGGCCGGGGACGCCCGACGGCTGGAGGCCGCCCTCGCCGGGCTGGTCGACCACGCGATCCGCCGCAACCCGCCCGGTGGCCGGGTCCTGGTCCGCGCCGACGTGGCGGCCGGCCCGTCCGTCTGGCGCTCGCCGGGCCGGGCGTCCGCGGCCCGGGGCCCGGGCGTCGGCCGGGGCCCCGCGCGCGAGGACGGCCGGTACGGCGGGCGGGGCCGCGGCCGGGTGGAGATCCGGATCTCCGACCGGGGCGCCCACGTGCTGCCCGAGGCCCGCGAGTGGCTGCTCGCCGGCATCCGCTCCGACAGCCCGGCGGGCCCGGCCCTGCACAGCCTGGTCCTGACGGCCGGCGGCCGGCTCGCGGTCGAGTCCACCCCCGGCGGCGGCCTGACCGTGGTGCTGCTGCTGACCGTCGCCCACGAATGACCGGGCCCCCGCGGCAGGCTCCACGACAGCCCCGCCGCGGGCCCCACATCAAAGACCCCGCGCCGGACGCCGCACACCCGGCGGACCCGCCCCGCCGAACCTA
Source organism: Kitasatospora sp. Ki12 (assembly GCF_054601375.1). NCBI lineage: Bacteria > Bacillati > Actinomycetota > Actinomycetes > Kitasatosporales > Streptomycetaceae > Kitasatospora > Kitasatospora sp. Ki12. The sequence goes on from NZ_BAAIHT010000003.1 coordinate 1,084,211, forward strand.
GACTTGCCCCATGCCCCGGCTCAACGACCAGGTCAGGGAGCTGCTCCAGGAGTACGCCGACCTGATCAACATCACCGGCGGGGACGCCTTCCGGGCCCGCGCCTACGAGAAGGCCGCCCGCGCGGTGGGCGGCCACCCCGAGGACCTGGCCGGCCTGGACGTCAAGGGCCTGCAGAAGATCCCCGGCGTCGGGAAGTCCACCGCCGAGAAGATCGCCGAGTACCTCTCCGCCGGGAGGATCACCGCCCTGGAGGCCCTGCGCGCCGAGATCCCGGCCGGCGTGCGGGAGATGACGGCCGTCCCCGGCGTCGGCCCGAAGCGCGCCCTGGCCCTCTACCGCGACCTCGGCATCACCTCGGTGGACGAACTCGCCGAGGCGGTCCGCGCCGACCGGCTGTCCGGCCTGGCCGGCTTCGGCGAGCGCAGCGGCGAGAAGATCCTGCACGGCATCGAGCTGGTGCGGCAGTCCGGCGGCCGGACCCTGCTGGACGCCGCCACCGAGCTGGCCGAGCAGCTGGTCGCCGCGCTCTCCGCCGTCCCCGGCTGCACCCGCTGCGCGTACGCCGGTTCGCTGCGCCGGATGCGCGAGACGGTGGGCGACATCGACGTGCTCGCGACCGCCGAGGACTCCGCCCCTTTGATGGCCGCGCTCACCGGACTCCCGTACGTGGCCGAGGTGATCGGCAGCGGGACGACCAAGACCTCGGTGCGCACCGACCGGGGCGTCCAGGTGGACCTGCGGGTCGTCCCGGAGGAGGACTGGGGCGCGGCGCTGGTCTACTTCACCGGCTCGAAGGCGCACAACATCAAGCTGCGCACGATGGCCGTACGGGCCGGGCTGAAGCTCTCCGAGTACGGGCTGTTCGAGGTGGACGGCGGCGCCAAGGTGGTCTCCCGGACCGAGGACGAGGTGTACGCGGCGCTCGGCCTGCCGTGGATCGCGCCGCCGCTGCGCGAGGACCGGGGCGAGATCGAGGCCGCCCTGAACGGCGAACTCCCGGACCTCGTCCAGGAGTCCGACCTGCGCGGCGACCTGCACACGCACACCGACCTGACCGACGGGCTGGCCACCCTGGAGGAGATGATCGACACCGCGGCCGCCCGGGGCTACTCCTACTTCGCCGTCACCGACCACGCGCCGGACCTGGTGATGCAGCGGATGACCGACGAGAAGATCCTGGCCCAGCGCGAGCGGCTGCGCGGACTCGCCGACCGGCACAAGAGGATGCGGCTGCTGCACGGCACCGAGCTGAACATCGGCCCGGATGGCGGCGTGGACTGGCCGCCCGGGTTCCTGACCGGCTTCGACGTCTGCGTGGCCTCGGTGCACTCGCACTTCACCCTCGACCGCGCCGCCCAGACCCGCCGGCTGATCCGCGCCTGCGAGAACCCGTACGTGCACGTCATCGGCCACCTGACCACCCGGCGGATCGGCAGCCGCGGTCCGATCGACGTCGACCTCGACGCGGTGTTCGAGGCCGCCGCGCGCACCGGCACCGCGATCGAGGTCAACAGCTCCCCGCAACGGCTCGACCTGCGCGACGAGGACATCCTGCGGGCCAGGCGGCACGGCGTGCGGTTCAGCGTCGACAGCGACGCCCACGCCACGCCGCAGCTCGCCTACCCGCGCTTCGGCATCGGCACGGCGCAGCGCGGGTGGCTCACTGCCGAGGACGTGATCAACACCTGGCCGTGGCAGAAGCTGAAGCGCTTCCTGCGCAAGGACGCCCTGCGCTGAGCGCACCGGGCGTTCCTCGGCGCCCTCGTCACACGGTGGCCTCCCCGCAGGAGGCCCCCGGCGAGGCCAGCACCCGGGCCGCGCTGCGGTGGCCGAGCGCGGCCGCCAGCCGCAGCAGGTCCCCGCCGTCCGCGCCCCCGCCGTCCAGGCTTCCGCCATTCGCGCCCCCGCCGGCCGGGCCACCGCCGTCCAGGAACGCGGCCAGGAACCCCGCCGCGAAGGCGTCCCCGGCCCCGGTGAGGTCGCGCACCTCCGCCACCGGCGGCACCGGCACCGTGAACAGCCCCTCGCCGGGCACGTCCACGGTGGTCGCCTCGGCGCCGGCCTTGGTGACCACCGTGGTGGCCGCCAGCCGGGCGCGTTCCGGCCCGGGCAGGCCGTCCGCCAGCAGTCCGAGGAAGGCGGACTCGGAGCGGTTGGCGAACAGGAAGGTGGGCGCCAACTCGGCCAGCAGCGCGAGGAAGCGCTCCCGTCCGAACTGCTCCAGCATGCCGGTCGAGGAGGCGTCCACCGAGGTGGTCCCGCCCGCCTGCCGGACCCGGGCGAGCGCGTCCACCGCCGTGGCGCCGACCGGCTCGCCGTCGAAGGAGTAGGCGGGAACGTGCAGGTGGGTCAGTCCGGCCAGCCAGGAGTCCGGGACGCGCTCCAGCAGCGTGGCGGCGCCCCGGTCGGGCAGCATGGTCCGCTCGCCCTCCCGGTCGATCAGCACCACCACGCTGCCGGTCCGTCCGCGCCGGGAGACCCGTACGTCGACGCCGTGGCCGCCCAGTTCGGCGACCAGGCCGTCCCCGACCGCGTCCTCGCCGACGCAGCCGAGGAAGCGGACCGGGTACCGGTCGGCCGCGAAGCAGGCGACGTTGGCCGCGCTGCCGCCGCGCCGCCGGAAGACCCGGGCGCCGGAGTCGGTGCCGTGCCGCAACGGGCCGTCGACCCAGACCACGATGTCCTCGACGAGGTCGCCGAGCACCCCCAGCACGGCTCAGGCCCCGGTCTGCGCGACGGAGTTGCGGCCGGCCGGCCCACCGGCGGAAGCAGCGGCAGCGGCGGCGGCCAGCGCGATGGCGATCTCGCCCCCGAGCCGGACGTTGCCGCGGTAGACCTCGACGTTGACCTCCAGGCTGCGGCCGCCGGTGTCCCGCTGGATGTGGTCGAGCAGGAAGGGGGTGGCGGCGTTGCCGGTGATGCCCTGGCGCTCGGCCTCGGCCCAGGCGCGGGCCAGGATGCCGTCCAGCTCCTCCGGCGGCAGCTGCTTGGCCGGGTCGACCGGGTTGGCGATCAGGACGGCCTGCGGCAGGCCGAGCCGGTCGCGGGCGTCGATGACCTTCGCGGCCTCCTCGGGCGACTCGACGCTGAAGTTGATCTCGTGGCCGGAGTCGGTGACGTAGAAGCCGGGGTACTTGCGGGTGCGGTAGCCGATGACCGGGATGTTGAAGGTCTCGAAGCGCTCCAGGGTGGCCCGGATGTCGAGGATCGACTTCACGCCGGCGCTGATCACGGTGACCGGGGTGGCGGCCAGGGTGGTCGTGTCGGCCGACTCGTCGAAGCTCTCGGAGGCGCCGAAGTGGACGCCGCCGAGGCCGCCGGTGGAGAAGACCCGGATGCCCGCGCGGTGGGCCAGGAAGGCGGTGGCCGCGACGGTGGTGCCGCCGTGCCGGCCGAGCGCGGCGACCACCGGCAGGTCGCGCAGGCTGACCTTGTCCAGGCCGTCGATGGCGGAGAGTTCGGTGATCTGCTCGGTGGTGAGGCCGACCGTCGGGACCCCGGCGTGCACGCCGATGGTCGCCGGGACGACGCCCGCCTCCCGCAGCTGCCGCTCCGCCTCCAGCGCGACCGCCAGGTTGCGCGGGCGCGGCAGGCCGTGGGTGAAGATGGTCGACTCCAGGGCGACCACGGGCCGGCCGTCGGCGAGGGCCCGCACGACCTCCTCGGCGACGTGGACGGCAGGAGCGGCCGGACCGGCGGAGGAGCCGGGGGCGGAGGCGGCGGAGAAGGCGGCGGGGGTGCTGGGCGGCAGTCCGGTCATGTCGCGAACTCTCTGTGAGATGCCACTGCGGCGGGGCAACGTGCTGATCAGCGTATGGACGGTTCGCATCGGGATCCAGAATGCGTCCTGGGGTTTGTGATAGGCCGACACCTATTGGTTCGTCCACCATTCGTCCCTGCTTCGTCTACCCTGACGGCCATGGGTTTCACCTTGCGTCAGCTGGAGGTCTTCCTCACCGTCGCCGAGACGCTGCACTTCGGCCGGGCCGCCGAACGGCTGCACATCTCGCAGCCGACGGTCAGTCAGGAGGTCGCCCGGCTGGAGCGGACCGTCGGCGTCGAGCTGTTCGACCGCAGCCGCCGCTCCGTCGCGCTCACCGAGGCGGGAGAGGTGATGGCCACCGAGAGCGCCCGGCTGCTCGGCCAGGCCGAGACCCTGCTCGTCCGCGTCCGGCTGCACGAGGAGTCCCGGCTCGGCACCGCCCGGATCGTCGCCTCGCCGAGCGTGGTGAACCGGCTGCTGCCCGCCGTGGTCAGCCGGGCCGAGCAGGAGCTGCCCGCGCTCGACACCGCCGAACTCGCCGTCGACACCGGCCAGGTCTCCACCACCCTGGCCGGCGAACTCGCCGACATCGGGCTCGGCCGCTTCCTGGACGAGGTGAACGGCTACCGGCTGGAGCGGATCGCCGACGAGCCGGTGCTCGTCGCCCTCGGCCGGGACCACCCGCTGGCCGGCCGGGCCAGCCTGCGACTGGCCGAACTGCGCGACCTGCCGCTGCTGTTGTGGCCGCGCGAGCAGCACCCCCGCTACTACGACCACGTGCTCGGGCTGTGCGGGGACCACGGCGTCGACCCGCCGGTGCTGGTCAGCCCGCCGCGGATCGTCGGCTCCCGGCTCTACCTGCTCGCCCGCAACCGCGCCTTCTCACTGGTGCCCGGCTCGATGACCGGCCACCTCACCGAGGACGTGGCCACCGTACGGCTGGAGGGGCGGGCCACCCTGCCGCTGGAGATGCAGTGGCGGCTGGACGACCGCAGGCCCCGGCTGGCCGGCCTGCGCGACCTCATCCGGCAGGAGGCGGCCGCGCTGGAGGAGGCGTAGCGGAAGGCACCCCTCGCCCCGGGCCGCCGCACCCCTCGCCCCGCACCGAAGGCCCACCACACCCCGAGGCCCACCGCACCCCGCGCCCCGCACCCGCCCCACCCCGACGACCACCCTTGACGCTGGCATGCCACCGCCGGAAGGATGCCGGATCATCCCTCCGGCCCGCGGCAGCGCCACGGGCCGCCCGACCCCGGGACCTGCCATGGCCCTGCGCCCGCTGCTCCGCCGCGCCGCCGGATTACTCGGTGCCGCCGTCCTCACCCTGGCCGGCACCATCACCGCCGCCGGCCCCGCCCACGCCGACTTCGGCACCGACTACCACGACCCGGTCACCGCCACCAAGCCCCTGACCCGCCCGGACACCCGCTCCTGCACCGTCGAGGCGATGCACCGACGCGAGTTCCGCGACGGCTACGGCAACCCGCCCGACACCCCGTACACCGCCACCCTCACCCCGCCCGCCGACTGCGCCGGCCCCTGGTCCGCGGTGGTGCTGGACCTCCACGGGCAGGTCGCCGGGCGGCAGTTCGACCGGATCTTCAGCGTCCGCGTCGGCGGCGTCCAGGTGCTGCTCTCCTCCACTCCGGAGCCGTCCAAGGACGGCATCGAGTGGAACGTCGAGCACGACGTCACCCGCTACGCCCCGCTCCTCGCGGCCGGTCCGCAGGAGTTCTCCTTCGACCTCGCCAACGTCACCGATGCCACCTACACCGGTGTCTTCACCATCACCGCCAGCCTGACCTTCTACACCGCGGACGCCCGCTGGCCGGCCGCCCGCGGCGCCGACCGGCTGCTCACCACCGGGCCGTTCGCGCTCACCGGAGCCGCCCCCTCCGCCGGGCGCGACCTCACCTTCCCGCAGAACCTCGAACGCCTCACCGCCGAGGTCTACACCCGGGGCGGCGGCGCCTGCGAGGAGTTCGCGTACGCCTCCGCGCCGGACGCCTTCGTCGCCGCCAACCCGGGCCTCGGCCTCTGCGGCAAGGGCCCGTTCCGCGAGCTGCGGCTCACCGTCGACGGCACGGTGGCCGGCGCGGTCTGGCCGTACCCGGTGATCTACACCGGCGGCTGGGACCCGCTGCTGTGGCGGCCCGTCCCCGGCGTCTTCGCCTTCGACCTGCCCGCCTACCGGCTCGACCTCACCCCGTACGTCGGCCTGCTGCTCGACGGCCGCCCGCACACCGTCGGCGTCACGGTGAACGCGGCCGAGGCGCAGAGCAACGACGTGTGGACCGGCCAGGTCAACCTCTTCGCCGAGGTCGACCACGGCGCCACCCGCACCACCGGACAGCTCACCGACCGCCGGGTCGCCCCCGAGGCCGCCGTCGGCACCGCGCTCGCCGACCACGGCGGCGGCAGCGGGGACTGGACCGTCACCGCCGCCCGGCACGACCTCGCCCGGGGCTGGGTGCAGACCTCGCACGGCCGGATCACCACCGAGGTCCGCGACGACCTCTCGTTCCGCTCCGGGCAGCAACTGCGCGACAGCGGCAACGACGTGGCACTGCACAACGCCACCGACCTCACCCGCACCACCTCGACCTGGGGCGGCGGGCCGCACCGCACCACCACCGTCCACGAGGGCGAACCCCTGGACGTCACCTACAAGGTGAGCCACGACGCGGCCGGAAACACCGACCAGACCACCGCCATGGACCTCGGCTACCACCGCGAGACCACCGCGGCGACCGGCGGCCACGTCACCGAGCGCTCCACCGTCGACCACACCCTGCGCCCGACCGCCCGGCGCCACGACGGCGACCGCACCGTGCGCACCGGCAGCAGCACGGAGGACTACCGCAGCACCGGTCCGCAGGGGCCGTACCACCGGACGCTGAGCTTCGTGGACGGATGGCCCTCGCCCTGAGCCGACCGGTTGCCACGGAGTTGCGAAAATTGCCCGAATTCATGCTGTTCGCCCCTGGTGCACGCGGCGTGGGAGGCGCATGATGGGAGGTGGACCTGCGAGGTAGCTGAAGGAGTTCGACCGCAGGAGGCAGTGGCGACAGATCGAGACGGATCAGGGTCTGCCGCTGGCATTTCTACCTCGGTCGACGATCGAACTTTCGGCCGGAGGACGTGACGTCCGGAGGCCACCCCCGCCTCGCAGGTTCCGCCGCGCGTCCACGGAGCATCCCCTCGTCTCCGTGGGCGCGCTCTCCACGTCCGCGGCCGCGCGACCGGCCCCTACGGAGCAGCGCTAGACCGACCCGGCGTAGCCCATCTCCCAGGCGTGCACGGCGATCCCGACCCGGTTCGCCACCCCGAGCTTGCGCTGGATGCTGGCGACGTGGGTCTTCACCGTCCCCGGCGAGATGAACAGCTCGGCGGCGATGTCCGCGTTGGTACGGCCCTCCGCGACATGGCCGGCGATCTCCACCTCCCGCTCGGTCAGCGGCACCGCCGCCACGGGCCCCCGACGCTCCGGCCGGCGCGGCGCCGTCACGTGCCGCAGCAGCCGGACGGTGACCGACGGGCTGATCAGGCTCTCCCCGTCCGCCGCCGCCCGCACCGCCTCGGCCAGCAGGGACGGGCCGGAACGCTTCAGCAGGAACCCCGAAGCCCCGTGCCGCAGCGCCGGGTAGACGTACTCGTCCAGGTCGAAGGTGGTCAGCACCACCACCCGTACCGGCTCGGCCACGCCCGGCCCGGCCAGCCGCCGGGTCACCTCCAGCCCGTCCACCCTCGGCATCCGGATGTCCACCAGCGCGACGTCCGGCCGCAGTCGGCCCGCCAGCTCCAGCGCGGCCGCCCCGTCCGCGGCCTCCCCCACCACCTCGATGTCCGGCTGCGCCTCCAGGATCCGCCGCACGCCGCGCCGCACGGCCTCCTGGTCGTCCGCGATCAGGGTGCGGATCACCCGCGGGGACCCACCGTTCGCACTCGTCACGTCCAGCAGTCTGCCACGCACCGGCCGACGGGACGCTCCCGCGGTGACGGACGGAACGTTCCCGCGGCGACCGGCGGGAAGACTCACCCCGCGACCGGCCGGAAAGTTCACGCGGCGGCCCCGGCGCGGTTCACCTCCGTACGGTGAGCTGACGGCCATGAACGCTTCCAGTGGACGTCCCCCCGTCAGCCGGCGCGGGCTCCTGGCCGGCGCCTCCGGCCTCGGCCTCGGTGGCGCCGTGTCCCTCTCCGGCCTCGCCGCCACCCCCGCCGCCGCGGCTCCCCCGGCCCCGGCGGCCTCCCCGTTGCTGTGGCAGCGGCCCGGGCGCTCTGGCGCCCCGCGGGTGGCCGGGCTGCACCTCCAGTTCGGCTCGGACGCCTCCCGCGAGGTGGTGGTCTCCTGGCACACCACCCGGTCCGTGGCCAACCCCCGGGTGATGTACGGGACTTCGAACGGAGGCTTCGGCCGGACCACGCAGGCCGCGACCCGCACCTACCGGGATGCCGCCTCCGGCACCGAGGTCCAGGTGCACCACGCCCGGCTGACCGGCCTGCACCCGGACACGGACTACGTCTACGCCGCCGTCCACGACGGCACCACCCCCGAACTGGGCACCGTCCGCACCGCCCCGCGCGGCCGCTCCGCGTTCACCTTCACCAGCTTCGGCGACCAGGGCACCCCGACCCTCGGCAAGAAGACCGCCAACGGCTACGCCAACGACAACCTCGGCAGCCCCGCCGCCGGCGACACCACCGCCGGGGTCGAGCGGATCGCCCCGCTCTTCCACCTGCTCAACGGCGACCTCTGCTACGCCAACATCGCCACCGACCGGGTCCGCACCTGGTCCGACTGGTTCGAGAACAACACCCGCTCCGCCCGGCACCGCCCCTGGATGCCCGCGGCCGGCAACCACGAGAACGAGAAGGGCAACGGCCCGATCGGCTACGGCGCCTACCAGGCCTACTTCGAGCTGCCGAACGCCGGCGCGGACGACGAACTGCACGGCCTCTGGTACGCGTTCACCGCCGGCTCGGTGCGCGTCATCAGCCTCAACAACGACGACGTCGCCCTCCAGGACGCCGGCAACTCCTACGTCCACGGCTACTCCGGCGGCGCCCAGCAGCGCTGGCTGGAGCGGGAGTTGGCGGCCGCCGACGCGGACCCGGGGATCGACTGGATCGTGGTCTGCATGCACCAGGTGGTGATCTCCACCGCCGACAAGTTCAACGGCGCCGACCTCGGCGTGCGCGAGGCCTGGGTGCCGCTGTTCGACAAGTACGGCGTGGACCTGGTCGTCTGCGGCCACGAGCACCACTACGAGCGCTCGCACCCGATCCGCGGCCAGCAGCCCACCGACACCCGCACCCCGATCCCGGTCGCCACCGGCACCCAGACCATCGACACCACCAAGGGCACCGTCCACATGGTGATCGGCGGCGGCGGGACTTCGGTCCCGTCCAACCAGCTCTTCTTCAACCCCCCGAAGGCCCGGGTCATCACCGGCGTCGGCGCCGTCGACCCGGCCACCGGCAAGCGCCCGCCGGTGTACGTGATCGAGGACGCTCCCTGGTCCGCCTTCCGCGACGCCGACAACCCGTACGGCTTCGCGTCCTTCGACGTCGACCCCGGCCAGCGCGGCGGACAGACCACCATCGCCGTCACCTACTACGCCGTCAGCGGCCCGTACGGCGACCTCGTCCCGGTCGACCGCTTCACCCTGACCCGCCCGCGCGGCACCCGCGGCGGCGGCCGGGGCCGCTGACCGCTCCGCCCTCGCGGCTCGGCCGACCCGCCGCGGTGGCGCCGGCCCCCTGCCGGCGCCGCCTGCGGGCGCCACCGCGGGCGTTCGCGATCACGCGGCCGGCAGCGTGCAGCCGACCCGCCAGCCCGCAGGCTCGACCGGGCCCGCCGTCAGCGAGCCCCCGTGGGCCGCGGCGCGGGCGGTGAGGCCGGCCAGTCCGGTCCCGCCGGAGCCGGGACGGCGGCCCAGCAGCGGCGTGCGGGCGGGGCCGCCGTTGTCGGTGACGGTGACCCGGACCCCGCCATCACCGTCCGGGGCGGCCCGGACGGTGACCTCGGTGGCCTGCGGGGCGTGCCGGCGGATGTTGGTGAGGGCCTCCAGGACGACGGCGTAGACGGTCGCCTGGGCCTCGGCGGGGAGCAGGTCGGCGACGCCGGGGGCCAGCTCGACGGTGGCGCGCAGACCGCCGCCGCCCGTCGCGCCGAAGCGGCCGACCAACTCGGGGAGGTCGGCCAGGCCCAACCGGCGGGTGGTCGCCCCGACGTCGTGCCCGGCCGGTCCTTCCCGCCCGCCGCGCCCGTCCGGGCCGCCGCCCCGCGGCTCGCGCAGCGCCCCGACCATCTCGTCCATCGAGTCCAGCGCCCGCAGCCCGGCCTCCTCCAGCCGGCGCAGCAGCGCGGCGGTCTCCGCCGGCTCCTGGCCCGGGAGTTGACCCGCCTGCGCCTCCAGCACGATGCCGGTGACCTCGTGGGCGACGGAGTCGTGCAGCCCCCGGGCCACGTCGAGCCGCTGCTCCCGGCGGGCCCGTTCGACCGCCCGCTCCCGGCGGGCGTCCAGCACCCGCAGGTAGAGCGCCGCCCCGGCCACCCCGAGCACCGGCAGCAGGGAGAGCAGCACACCGATCACCGGGCCGGCCGCACCGCCCTGCGGCGTCCGGAGGGCGAACCGCAGCGGCACCACCACGGCCGCAGAGCCGACCAGTCCGCCGACCGCCCCCGCCCACCGGTCGGGCAGCCGCCGGACCACCCGGAACAGCACCCCGAGCAGCGCCAGCCACTCGAAGGGCAGCCAGAACGCGGGCAGCCGGTACGGCCCCCGGTAGAGCAGGTCGAGCAGCAGCGAGGCGCCCGCCACCAGCCCGGCGGCCGCGCCCGGCGCGACCCGCCCGCTCGGCCACGGCAGCAGCGCCACCACCGCGGCCAGCGCCGCCGTCAGGGCGAGCAGCAGCGCCGGGCCGTGCTCGCCCGGGTGGGCGAGCACGACGGGCGCCGCCAGGACCAGGGCGGCCAGGACGGCGAACGGCCGCCGAAGCCGTACGGAACGCCGCCGTACGGGGTGGGAGGGGGATTCGGTGCGCACCCGGCCGAGCCTACGGGGCAGATCATCCACGTCAGATCACCCGGGGCAGCTCTCCCGGGGGAGGCCTGACTCCTCCCCGGGTGGGAGGAGTGCTCCGCCAACTCCCCTCCGCAGCGGGAGGATCGCCCGGCCGGTCCGCAGCAGACTCGTACTCGTCGAAGCAACCGTCCGAAGGAGAACGAACCGCCATGAACCGTCGCCTCGCCACCGCCGCAGCCTCGCTCCTCCTGCTGGCCGCGACGGTCGCCACTGCCGCCCCGGCCTCCGCCGCGCCCGTGTCCGCGCCCGTGTCCGGCGGGGAACTCGCCGTCGCCGCGCAGGACTTCGGCGCGGTGAGCGTGCGCGGCACCGGCGACACCGTCCTCACCCCGGCGTTCAACGACTTCGCCGGCGACCCGGTCCGGATCTCGGTCGACGCCCGCGCCGCCACCAACACCGACCCGCGCGGCACCCGCGGCCACTTCCACGTCCGCCACGTGCACCACGACGGCCGGCTGGTCGCCGACTTCGAGGGGGACATCACCTGCCTCGGCGTCGGCGGCCGGCAGGCGATCGCCACCGGGGTGATCACCAAGGGCGAGGCGCCCTGGTTCCCAGGCCTGGAGGTGGTCGGCCAGAAGGTCTCGCTCTCGGTCGAGGACAACGGCCGGCACGGGGACCGGCTCGGCTGGATCTGGGGCGCGCTGGGCCAGCCGGTGTCCGACTGCCAGGGCACGGTACCGTTCATCCGCACGACCGGTGGCGACCTCACCGTGCGCGGCTGACCCCTCCCGACCAGGGCCCTCCGGGGCCTCCCGGTCCGTCCGCGGGGAGCACGCCGCCGCCCGGCCGCCGCCCCCGTCCCGGACCCCCAGGAGGCCCCGATGTCGCCCGACCGCCCGACCGCACCCGGGCCGTCCCGAGCCGGCGCGGGGTTCAACGGCCTCACAGGGGAGGGCCGTTGAACCCCGCGCCCGACCCGTCGGCCCCCTCATCCGACCCTTCGGCCCCGGCGCCCGGGCCACGCCCGCCCGACTACGCCCGGCTCGCCGCCGTCGGCCCGTACTTCGCGCTGGACACCTCCCCCGACGGCACCCCGCCCGAGGGGTTCCGCCCGCTGGCCGAGCTGTTCGGCACCGGCCCGGACGCGCCGCTGGCCGCCCGGATCCGGGTGGTGGCGCAGCGGCTCGGCACCGCCGAACCCCGGGTCGCCGCCTCGATCCTGCACCTGGGGCTGGCCGCCCGCTTCTGGTCGGTGGGCCTCGGCTCGGCCGTCCTGCTGGGCACGGTCCCGACGCTGGAGCGCGCCTGGGTACGGATCCCGGACCAGGGCCCGCTCGATCTCTGGACACCGTCGGAGCCGGCCCGTCCCTCCCCCGGCACCCTGGCCGACCAGCTCCACGCGGCCGTCCTGGTCGGCCGGCTGGAGCCGCTGGCGGCAGCCGTCCGGGCCGCCGCGCCACTCTCCCCGCGCCTGCTGCTGGGCAACTCCGCCTCCGCACTGGCCGGCACGCTGCGGGTGCTGGACCCCCACGCGCCGGGCGCCGCACGGGCGTTGGTCGCGGAGCTGCTGGACCGCCCGCCACTGGCGGGGACCGGCACCCTGCGCACCGGCCCGCGCGGCACCGCGTTCCGCCGGACCAGCTGCTGCCTCTACTACCGGGTCGGATCGGGCGCCGGGCTCTGCGGGGACTGCTGCTTCACCGAGCCACCCGCCCGGGGGAAGCGGACCGGCTGAAACCTCCAACACTGAATGTCATGGGCCGCACCCGCACCGCACCCGCACCCGCACCGCATCCGCACCGCGCCCTGCGGGCCACCACACCGGCACCGACCGCCCGACCCGCGGTCAGCCGACCTCCGCCAACTCCAGGTGCCCCCGGACCAGCTGGTGCACACCGGCGACGGCGTGCGTCTCCGCCGCGACCCGGGCACCCGCCGCATCGCCCGCCAGGACGGCGACCAGGATCTCCTGGTGCTGCTCGGCGAACCGCTCCTGGTCGGGCCCGTACGGGGCGGGCAGCCAGAGCAGCGGGCCGAGCTCGGCCTGCAGCCGGACGGCGAGCCGGGTGAGGCGCACCGACTGGGCGGCGACGGCGAGTTCGATGTGGAAGCGGGCGTCGGCGCGGCACCGCTCGGCGGGCCCGGTGGCCTCGCGCAGCTCGTGCACCAGGCGGGTGAGCCGGGGGCCGAGGTCGGCGGAGGCGGCGCGTTCGGCGGCCAGTCGGGCGGCGGTGCCGAAGACGGCCAGTTCCTCGTCGCCGAGGTCGCGCAGGTCGGCCGTGGCGAGGTCGCGCAGCCGGGCCAGCCGGAGGTGTTCGGAGCCTTCGACGGGGGTGCGGACGAAGCTGCCGCCGTTGCGGCCGCGCCGGGTCTCGATCAGGCCGGCCTCGCGGAGCAGCGCGAGCGCCTCCCGGACGGTGCCGTTGGCGACGCCGAGCTGGTCGGCGAGGTCGTTCTCGCTGGGCAGTTGGTCCCCGGCGGCGACCAGGCCGAGGGCGATCGCCTCGGTGATCCGGCGGGCCACCGCGTCGGCCCGCCCGAGGTCGGTGAGCGGCGCGAGGGCGGCGTCGAGCAGCGGGGTCGATCCGCCGATGGTCGTCACCCCACACCCCTCCTCGATCGCCACCGGCGGGCCACCGCCGGGTCGGACGTCTCCGGCAGGGTACCTCTCGTTCGGGCGCGCACCCTTGGCGCCGGAAACCCGGTTTCGTAGGTTTTCCGGCGGCCTCGACCCACCCTCGGCCCGGGCCGCGCGTACCGGACCGCGTACCGGACCGCGCCCTGGGCCCCGTGCCGGCGTTGACCCCGTCGGCCGATGCGTGCGGCCCGCGTCCGGCTTGTCCAGGGCCGGGCGCGGGCCGCGAATCCCCACCCGGCGCCGATGCCCTGACACGGGTGAAGCCTTGCGGGGGTGCGGTCAGACCGCGACCGCCTCCTCCATCTCCTCCTCGGCCTCCGCCGCCGTCTCCGCCGTCTCCGCCGGACGGGCTCCGCGGCGTCCTCGGCCCTCGTACAGCGCCGCGGCCGCCACGGCCGCCCCGCCCAGCAGCAGCCAGAGCAGCAGGGTCACCACGTGCCCGCCGAGGCCCGCGCCGCCGTCGAAGTACAGGATGCTGCGCGCGCCCTCCAGGTAGCCGGCGCCGGTCCAGAAGCCGTGCAGGGCGCCGAAGAAGCCGTTCTGCAGCTCGGGCCGGTAGATGCCGCCCGAGGAGGTGAAGTTGAGCATCACGAACAGCACCATCATGGTGAGCGTGGTCCACTTCCGCAGGAAGCTGTGCAGGCCGACGCCGATCAGCACGATGCCCGCCGAGTAGAGCCAGCCCAGTGCCCAGACCGCGGCCAGGTCGTGGTCGACGACGTGGAACACCGGCCCGGCGGTGACGATCCCGATCAGGCTCACCACGAGGGAGACCGCCGCCCCGGCCAGCACCCGGACCCGCATGCTCAGTGCGGCTCCGGCGGCGCCGATCACCGCCACGCTCGCGTACGAGCCGATGCTCAGCGCGACCAGCAGGAAGAAGAGGCCCTGGCCGGTCGGGTCGCCCTCGGCGGGGGTGGTCAGGTCGGTGAGGTGGAGCGGGACGCCCTGCTTGTCGGTGACGTTGGTGAACACGGCCGTGGCGGCCACCACGGAGGTGTCCGAGTTGCCCTTGGCGACGATCAGCTCGGGGCTCCTGGCGTCCGGCACGAAGGCGCCGACGAGGTCGCGGTCGCGCAGCTGCCGCTCGGCGGTGGCGCGGTCGTCGACGGTGCGGACGTCGAGCGCGTCCCCGGCCTTCTCCCGGATGGCCTGTGCCAGCCCGTGCGCCTGCGGCGTGGTGCCGACCACGGCGACCTCGAGGTGGTGCGGCTCGGGCTGGTGGAAGGCGCCCTGGTAGGCGAGTGCCATGCCGAGGCACATCAGCAGCGGGGTGATCAGGTGGACGGCGAGGTGTTTGAGCGAGTGCCCCGGTGCGGGCGCCGCGGCGGGGTTCTGGGGTGTGCTCATGGCGTTCGTACCGTCCTCCGGTGAGTGTTCCGCATGTCGCATAGAGGGTGGTAAATGCAACCAATTAAGATGGCAAATGCAACCGTCTACGGATGTAGCTTACAACCATCTGACGGTGGGCGGAAGCCGGCCCCGCCGGCCGGCTCCCCTCTCCCGCGCTCAGCGCAGCTCGAACACCCCGTACGAGAACCCGTCCGCCCGCAGTTCCCCGTCCGCCACCCGCACGCCCTGCGCGTCCAGCGGCCACACCCCCTGCGGCACTCCCTGCCGCACCCCCTGCGACTCCCCCGGACGCAGGTCCGCCAGCCGTACGGCCCCCGGCTCCCGCCGCGGGTTGACCGCCACCAGGTACCGCCCGGCCCGGGTGTACACCAGCGGGTAGCCGGAGTGCCGGACCTCCACCCCGCCCGCCGTGCCCAGCCCCGGGTGCGACCGCCGCAGGGCGATCAGCCGCCGGACGGTGTGCAGCAGCGAGGTGGGGTCGGCGCGCTGGGAGAGCACGTCCGGGCGGCGCGGGTCCGGGTCCACCGGCAGGTAGAGCCGATCGGCCGGGGCCGTCGAGAAGCCGGCCGACGGACCGGGCGTCCACTGCATCGGGGTGCGCGAACCGGCCCGGTTGAACCGCGGGCCGAGCACGCTGCCCTCGGTGTCCGGCAGGCCGGGCAGGTAGCGCATGCCGATCTCGTCGCCGTAGTAGACCGCCGGGAGGGTGGGCCAGGTGAGCAGGAAGGCGAAGGCCGGGGCGAGTTGCTCCTGGGTGCGCGGTCCTGCGGCCAGCCGGGAGAAGTCGTGGTTGGCGGTGGGCAGCACGATGTGCCCGCTGCCTTCGGTGAGTTCGGCCGCGGAGCGCCAGGCGTCCAGGAAGGGCTGCGCGCTGCCCCGGCCCTCGGCCTCGAAGTAGCAGGCCTCCTGGTGCCAGAACTCCTCGACCGTCCCCCCGTTGTTGTTCCAGAGTGAGCGCAGCGGGAGGCCGTGGTCCTCGCCGCCGAAGTGCAGGAAGAAGTCGGCGTGGAAGCCGGCGGCGACGGCGGCGGCCGGCTCGCCCCACTCGGCGAACAGCGCGGCGTCGGGGTGGGCGCGGTCCAGCCAGTCCCGCAGCTCGGTCCAGAGCTTGCCGGTCTCGGCCTTGCCCGGGTCGTCCTTGACCAGCGAGTACGCCATGTCCACCCGGAAGCCGGCCACCCCGAGGCCGAGCCAGTGCGCCATGATGTCGCGCAGCGCGGCCCGGTTGGCCCGCGGGCCTTCGGCGTCCACCGGCTGACGCCAGGGCTCCTCCGGACTGCTGCGCGCGTAGCCGAAGTTGAGGGCCGGCTGGCAGTCGAAGAAGTTCGGCCGGTACCAGCCGGGGCGGCTGCCGGGCGAGGCGACGAAGCCGTCCACCCGCCGGTCGGACCAGATGTAGCGGTGGTCGGACGGGTCCTGCGCGGCGGCCAGGAACCAGGGGTGGCGGTCGGAGGTGTGCCCGGCGACCAGGTCCAGCAGGATCCGGATGCCCCGTCGGCGCGCGGCCTCGACCAGGGCGACCAGCCCTTCGGTGCTGCCGTAGCGCGGGGCGGCGGTGAAGTAGTCGGTGATGTCGTACCCGGCGTCGCGGAACGGCGAGGCGAAGCAGGGGTTGAGCCAGACGGTGTCGACGCCGAGCCAGGCGAGGTGGTCGAGGTGCTCGGCGATGCCGGCGAAGTCCCCGATGCCGTCACCGTCGGAGTCGGCGAAGGTCTGCGGATAGATCTGGTAGAGGACGGCGTCGGCGAGCCAGTCGGGGCCGGGGCGGGTCGAGGTCATGGGCGGGGTCCTCCTGCCGGGTCCTGGCCCGGGGTGCACCCGGGCGGGGCTGAGCCGGGCCCGACTCGGCCGGCGGCCGAACCGGGGTGCCACCGATTCTCGTCCGATCCCGGCCGTCCCGACAGCCCGCCTCGCCCCTTTCACCGGGTCTCCCCCACGCCCGCCTAAGCCTGCGCCGCCCCGCAGGCCGCCGTGAACGCCCGGGCCCGCCGGGTGATCTCGGCCCAGTCCCCCGCCGCGACCGCCTCCGGCGGCACCACGTCCGTCCCCGCGCAGACCGCGAGCGCGCCCTGCCCCAGGAACTCGGCGGCGTTGCCCGCGTTCACCCCGCCGGAAGCCACCAGCGGGACGTCCGGGTACGGGCCGCGCAGGTCCTTGAAGTAGCCGGGGCCGAACGCCCTGGCCGGGAAGATCTTGACGGCGGCGGCGCCGAGGTCCACCGCCCGGGCCACCTCGGTCGGGGTGAGCGCCCCGAGGACCACCGGCACCCCGGCGGCCCCGGCGGCCTCCGCGACCTCGGGCCGGCAGCCGGGCGTGACCAGGAAGGACGCTCCGGCCGCGACCCCCCGTTCGGCCTGCTCCGCGGTCAGCACGGTGCCGACGGCGACCCGGTGCCCGGCCCGCGCGGCGCGCCGCAGGTGCGTGGTCACCTCCGGTGTGGTGCAGGTGAATTCGGTCCAGGTGATGCCGCCGGCGGCGAGCGCGGCGCAGAGCGCGGCGGCGTCCGGGATGCTCGGCGCGCGGACCACCGCGATCACCCGGTCGTCCCGCAGGGCGGAGAGGGTCTTCATGCGGCTCGGGTCCCTCGATCGGTGCGGCGCAGGGCACGCCCGGGGCGGGCTCCGGTGGTGCGACCCTGCCGGACGACGGCGGTGCCGTTGACGTACACGTACTCGATGCCCTCGGCGGGCCGCCGGGGGTGTTCGAAGGTGGCGGCGTCCCGGACCCGCTCGGGGTCGAGGAGCACCAGGTCGGCGTGGTGGCCGGGGGCGATCACGCCGCGCCGGTGCAGGCCCAGCCGGGCGGCGGGCCGGCCGGTCATCCGGGCGACCGTCTCCTCCAGCGTCAGCACGCCCAACTCCCGGCTGTAGCGGCCGAGGTAGCGCGGGAAGGTGCCCCAGGCCCGGGGGTGCGGACGGGCGCCGACCAGCAGCCCGTCGCTGCCGACGGTGTGCGCCCGGTGGCGCATGATCGCCCGGACGTTCTCCTCGTGCCCGACGTGCTGGAGGATCGTGGTGGCCAGCTCGTCGCGGCGCAGCAGGTCCAGGAAGACCTCCGTGCCGGTCCGCGCCTCCTGGACGGCGAGTTCGGCGACGGTCCGGCCGACGGCCGGGGCGAGTTCCGCCGACCGGACGCCGGAGATCTGGATCGTCGCCCAGTCGGTGACCACGCCGTGGCAGCCGTCGCTGCCCTTCTCCTCCACCTCGTACCGGATCCGGGCGCACTGCGCCGGGTCGGTGAGCCTGGTCAGGGTCGCCGCCGGTCCGCCCGCGGTGGCCCAACTCGGCAGCAGGGCGGCCAGGGTGGTGGAGCCGGGCAGGTAGGGGTAGCTGTCCAGGGTGAGGTCGACGCCGTCGGCCAGCGCCCGGTCGACCAGCTCCAGCAACTCGCCGGCCCGGCCCCGGTTGACCCCGAAGTTCATCGTGGCGTGGGTCAGGTGCAGCCCGCAGCCGCTCCGCCGGGAGATCTCCACCATCTCCTCGTACCCCTCCAACGCTCCGTCCCCGTAGGATCGTTGGTGCGGTGCGTGGAAACCCCCGTAGGCCGCGACGATCACGCAGAGCTCGACCAGTTCGGCGGTGTCCGCGTACGTCCCGGGGGTGTAGCTGAGGCCGCTGGACATGCCGACCGCGCCGTCCAGCAGGCTCCTCGCCAACACCTGCCGCATCCGGTCGAGTTCGGCCGGGGTGGGCGGGCGGTCGGCCCAGCCCATGACGAGGGTGCGCAGCGTGCCGTGCGGGACGAGGTAGCAGGTGTTGACCGCGACGCCGGTGCGGTCGAGCCGGTCCAGGTAGCCGGCGACGTCGCGCCAGTCCCAGTCGAGCTCGGCCGGATCGCCGTTCCAGCCCGCGAGTTGGCGGCGCAGGCCGGGCAGGGTGGTGTCGTCCACCGGGGCGTAGGAGAGGCCGTCCTGGCCGAGGACCTCGCAGGTGACGCCCTGGGTGACCTTGGCCGGGTGCTCGGGTTCGAGCAGCAGGGCGAGGTCGGAGTGGGCGTGCATGTCGATGAAGCCGGGGGTCAGCACCAGGCCGTCGGCGTCCACCACCCGGGGTGCGTCCAGCCGGTCGCCGATCGCGGTGATCAGGCCGTCGGCGATCCGTACGTCCGCCCGGTAGCGGTCCGCGCCGGTGCCGTCCACGACGGTGGCGCCCCGGAAGACCGTCGCGGCCTCCGGACCGCCGCCGCCCCGGAGGGCCGTCGGGGCCGGAGCCGTCCGGGCCGGTGTCCGCCGCGGGCCCGTTCTCTCGCCCGCCATCAGAAGAACGTCCTGACCAGCCCGGTGACCTTCGGCTCCGCCGCGTCCGCGGAGTCCAGCACCGGGATCGCCGTCCACTTGTCGAAGGCCGTGCACGGATGCGAGACGCCCAGCCGCAGCACCGCGCCGATCGGGGCGAGGTCGCCCGCGTCGCGCAGGAAGGCGTGCTGGTCGTTGAGTGCGGTGATCCGGGCCGCCGTTCCGGTCAACTCGGCGCCGCCGCGCACCCGTTGCGGTTCGGGCAGGCCCTCGTCGAAGGGCAGGTCGCGCTTGCCGGCGTCCAGCAGGGCGAGTTGCGGTTCGGGGCGGGAGATCACCCGGGCCCAGCCGTGCAGCGCACCGCGGAACGGCGCCTCGCCGTCGGCCCGGGCGAGCGGTGAGATGCCCCGGTAGAAGCCGTCGTCGTGGGCGACGTACGCGCCGGAGCGGAGCACCACGAGGGCGTCCGGGAGTGCCGCCAACTCCTCGACCACCAGGTCGAAGTAGGCGCTGCCGCCGGCCGTGACCACCGGTGGCGCGTCGTCCGGGCAGGCGCCGGCGAGCCGGCCGTGCAGCCGGGCCAGCGTGCGGAGGTAGTCCCGGACGGTGGCCAGTCCGTCGGCCGTGGCGTCGTGGGCGAGCGCGCCCTCGTACCCGCCGACGCCCGCGAGGCGCAGGGTGGGGGCGCGCAGCACGGCGGCGGCGACCTCGACGGCGGCGTCCACGCCGCGGGCACCGGTCCGCCCGCCGGGGCCGCCGAGTTCGACCAGCACCTCGACCGGCCGCTCGGCCCCGGCGGCGCGCAGCGCCTCGTCCATCAGCCGCACGCTCTCGGCGGAGTCAACCCAGGAGAGGAAGGCGAAGGCCGGGTCGGCGGCCAGTTCGTCGGCGAGCCAGGCCAGCCCGGCCGGGTCGAGCAGGGTGTTGGCGAGCAGGATCCGCCGCACCCCGAAGGCCCGGGCGACCCGCACCTGGGGCAGGTTGGCGAGGGTGATGCCGTGGGCTCCGGCGTCGAGCTGCGCCTGCCAGAGGGCGGGCGCCATGGTGGTCTTGCCGTGCGGGGCGAGCGTGACGCCGGCCTTGGCGCACCAGTCGGCCATGGTGCGGACGTTGTGGTCGAGCGCGGCGCCGTCCAGGGTGAGCAGCGGGGTGCCGAGCGAGGAGAGGGTCGGGCCGTCGGCCAGCCACTCCCGTACGGTGCGTCCCCTGGGGGCACCTCCCGGCCGCCAGGCCGGGGGAGACTCGGGTGGAGCGGCCTTGAACCGCCAGTCCAGCGGTTCGTCGGCCAGGGCCGCCACCGCTCCGCCGGCGATGCCCGGTCCGGTGCCGGCGCTCGCGAAGGTCTGCTCCACCGTCTTCCTCCATCCGCCATGTTGCAACATGTGCAACGCGGGTTGCACATGCTGGCAGCACGGTTCTAGCATCGGCGCCGGATCACGGTCAACGGAACTGACCCACGCTCACCGGACCCGCCCACGGCCCCCACCACCGGACCCGGCCGGTGGACCAGTGGACCAGGCGACGGACCGGGCCCACGGAGTCGGTCCCGGAGTCGACCCACGGCCCCGGTCGACGGAGCCGGCCCGCTCTCGACGGAACGGCCGCAGACGAGGAGCCCCGCACATGCCGCGACAGGACACCCCGGGCCCGGCCCCGACGGCCGTGTGCCTGGGCGAGTCGATGGCCGTGCTGCTCCCGGACCGCCCCGGACCGCTGGAGTCGGTGGAGAACTTCCGGCTCGCCGTCGGCGGCGCCGAGTCCAACGTGGCCGGGGCGCTGGCCGCCCTCGGCGTGCCGACGGCCTGGATCAGCCGGGTCGGCGACGACGGCTTCGGCCGCCGGCTGGTCGCCGAGGTCGCCGCGCGCGGTGTGGACGTCTCGGCCGTCGCGGTCGACCCGCACCGCCCGACCGGCCTCTACCTCAAGGAGGTGGGTGGCACCACCGGCCACGACCGGGACCTCGGCCCCGGCCGCAGCCGGCTGCACTACCACCGGCGCGGCTCCGCGGCCGCCGCGCTCTCCCCCGCCCTGCTCGCCGACCCGGCCGCCGCCGCGCTGCTGGCCGGTGCCCGCCTGCTGCACCTGTCCGGCATCACGGCCGCGCTCTCCGACGACTGCCTGGCCCTGCTGCACGCCCTGCTCGCCGACCGCCGGCCGACCCGGACGGTCAGCTTCGACCTCAACTGGCGCCCCGCGCTCTGGCGGGACCGCGACCCGGCGGTGCTGCCGCCGCTGCTGGACGCCGCCGGCCTGCTGCTGCTCGGTTCCGACGAGGCCCAGGCCGCCTTCGGCACCGGGGACCCGGCCGCGCTGCGCCGCCGCTTCCCCACCCCCGCCACGCTCGTGGTCAAGGACGCCGACCGGCAGGTCACCGCCCTGGACCGGGACGGCACCGCGGTCACCGAACCGGCCCTCGCCGTCGAGGTGGTCGAGGCCACCGGCGCGGGCGACGCCTTCGCGGCCGGCTACCTGGCCGGCACCCTCCGGGGCCTGGACCAGCGCCGCCGGCTGCGGCTCGGCCACCTGAGCGCGGCCTGCGCGCTGACCGCCCACGGCGACCAGGCCGAACTGCCGCCCGCCGCCGTGGTGGCCGCCCTGCTCGACGCCTCCCCCGCGCACTGGGCCGCCACCCGGGTCACCGCGGACGGCATCACCGGCCCGGCCCTGCCCCCGGACGGCATCACCGGCCCGGCCCTGCCCCCGGACGGCATCACCGGCCCGCCCCCGCCTGCCGGCGGCACCCGGCGCACCACCCGGGCCCCGCACACCGGCCGACCGGGCCCCGGCACAATGAGCGGGACCCCCAGCCCTCGAAGCGGAGCACGATGAGCCAGACCGTCAGCCGCGCCCTGCGCATCCTCGCCGAGCTCGGCGAGGGCGAACGTTCCCTCGACCAGCTCGCCGAGGTGCTCGGCGTCCACAAGACGACCGTGCTCCGGCTGCTCCAGAGCCTCGAAGAGGAACGATTCGTCTACCGCGACCCGGCCTACCGCTACCACCTCGGTGCCGGCCTGTTCGCCCTCTCCGGCCTGGCCCTGGAGCAGCGCGGCGTCCGCCGGATCGCCGCCCCGCACCTGGCCGAGCTGAACGCCGCCACCGGCCAGACCGTGCACCTGGCCGCGTACGAGGGCGGCGAGGTGGTCTACATCGACAAGTTCGACTCCCGCCACCCGGTCAGGATGTACTCCCGGATCGGCCTGCGCGCCGCCCTGCACAGCGCCGCCGTCTCCAAGGTGCTGCTGGCCGACCTGCCGCTGCCCGAGCGCCGCCGGGTGGTGGCCGGGATCGACTTCACCCCGCACACCGAGCGGACCCTCGCCTCGCCCGAGGCGCTGCTCGCCGAGCTGGAGCGGGTCGCCCTCCAGGGCTGGGCGCAGGACCGCGCCGAGTACGAGGCCTTCATCAACTGCGTGGCCGCGCCGATCCGGGACGCCAGCGGACGGGTCGTCGCCGCCGCCTCCATCTCCGTCCCGGACGTCGTGCTCCCGTACGAGCGGGTGCTGGACCTCCTCCCGCAGCTGCTCGCCACCGCCCGCGCCGTCTCGGCCGACTGCGGCCGCCCCGACCACCACTGACGAACCGTCGAGAACCTCCGAGGAGTCCCATGTCCGCCGAGCACCCCCAGACCGACCGGAAGGTCGAGATCCGCACCGACGGCGCCCCCGCCCCCGCCTGGACGTTCTCCCAGGGCGTGCGCAAGGGCCCGATCCTGCAGGTCTCCGGCCAGGGCCCGCAGGATCCGGGGACCGGCGAGTACCTCCACCGCGGCGACGTGAAGGCGCAGACCCGGCGCACCCTGGAGAACGTCAAGGCGATCGTCGAGGCCGGCGGCGCCACGATCGAGGACGTGGTGATGTTCCGCGTCTACCTCACCAAGCGCGCCGACTTCCCGCTGATGAACGAGGTCTACGCCGAGTTCATCGAGGAGAACATCAAGCCCGGCGGCGTGAAGCCCTGCCGCACCACCGTCTTCGTCGAGCTCCCGCAGGAGCCGATGCTGGTCGAGATCGACGCCCAGGCCGTCATCGGCTGACACTCCCGCCACCCCGAGGGCCCGGACGCCGCGTCCGGGCCCTCGGCATGTCCGGGCCCACGGCATGCCCCCCACGGCGAGTTCCGGTGTCCCGCTTGCCACACCCCGACGGCGACATTAGGTTAGGCTCACCTAACTACCTGGAGGTCCGCCCATGAGCCTGCCCACCGGCGACGCCGAGGTCCCCGAGCCCACCACCGCCGAGCGGATCCACAGCCTGCTCAGCACGGCCTCCTCGCTCACGGTGCGCGCCCTGGGCGAGCACCACGACCTGGACACCCCGGTCTCCGCCCACGGCTCCCGCCTTCGGCTGCGCGCCCCGCTGGACGCCCCGCTCACCCTGGCCGCCGCCCAGGCGACCGACGGCCTCGCCGTCGTCCTCGACGTGACCGACGTCTCCCCCGTCGCCGTCCGCGACCGCGTCCGCGCCCGCCTCACCCTGGCCGGCCGGCTCCACCTCGCCCACCTCGCCGACGACGGCCTCAGCGTCCACCTGCACGTGGACGTCGCCCACGCCGTCCTCGCCACCCCGTACCGCACCGGCGCGGTCACCGGCGCCGACCTCGCCCTCGCCGCCGCCGACCCGATGGCCCGCCACGAGGCCGCGATGCTCACCCACTTCGCCGACGAGCACGCCGAGGCGCTCGACGTCCTCACCCGGCTGCTCGACCCGGTACTGCTCGTCCGCAACCCGGACGTCCGCCCGCTCGCCCTCGACCGCCACGGCCTGGTGCTGCGCCTGGACCACCCGGACGGCCACCGCGACGTCCGCCTGGTCTTCCCCGAACCGGCCCGCGACACCGAGGACTTCGGCCACCGGATGCACGACCTGCTGGCCGCCGCCCGGTACGGCCAGCCGGCCCACCGGAGCTGAACCGGGCCCACCGCCGTTCCCCCGCAGGGGAGTTGACCGGGCCGGCAACCCCTCGCACGCACAGCAGCGGCCGCACCCGGAAACGACAACGGCCGGCCCGGCTCGCGAGGGAGGATTGTCCCGCGAGCCGGGCCGGCCTGGGCGTGTCCCGCGCCCATGACCACTGTGCGGCGATCACCCGGTCGAGCGGTCACCCGACATGACCATCCCGGAGGATCGATTCGCTCCGCAGCAGCGGTGGTTACTGAAACCCCGGAGGGGTCAGAGCGCGACGCCGTGGGCGCGCAGGTAGGCGACCGGGTCGATGTCCGAGCCGTACTCCGAGCCGGTGCGGATCTCGAAGTGCAGGTGCGGGCCGGTCACGTTGCCGGTGGCGCCCGAGAGGCCGATCTGCTGACCGACGGTGACGGTCTGACCGATCGTCACGCCGATCACGGAGAGGTGCGCGTACTCGGCGTAGTGGCCGTCGGCGAGCTTGATCTCGACCTCGTTGCCGTAGGCGCCGCCGTTGCCGGCCTTGACCACGACACCGTTGGCGACGGCGCGCAGCGGGGTGCCGGTGGAGGCGATGAAGTCCTGGCCGGTGTGGTGGCCGGAGGCCCACATCGAGCCGGCCACGCCGTAGGCGGTGCCGAGCTGCGGGTTGGCCAGCGGCGCGACGAAGCCGGAGGTCGCGGCGACCGGAGCGGCGGTCACGGCCTGGGCCGGGGCGGCGGTCTGAACCTGGGTCTGCACCGGGGCGGCCGGCTTGGCGGCCTCGGTCTTGACCTGGACCTGGGCCTGCGGCTTGGCGGTCTGGGCGGCGGGAGCGGCCGGCTTCGCCGGGGCGGCCGGGGCGGCGTCCGCGGACGGGGCCGCGGCGTGGCCGGCGAGCGCGAGCTGCTGGCCCGGGTAGATCAGGTTCGGGTTGGCGCCGACGACCGAGCGGTTCTGCTCGTACAGCGCCTGCCAGCCGCCGTCGACGTGCTTGGCGTCGGCGATCTTGGACAGGGTGTCGCCGCTGATGACGCGGTAGCTCTCGTGCGCGGCGGCCGGGGCGGCCTGGCCGGCCGGCTTGGCGTCGGCGACGGTGGCGGCGGCAGCCGGGGCGGAGGGGGCGGCCGGAGCGGTGTGGGCCTGGGCGCTCACCGCGGTGACCAGCGGGAGGACGAAGGAGACACCGGTGACGGCGGTGGCGATGCCGATGCGGGCGGCGCGGGGCAGGGCGATACGACGAGCCTGAGCAGGCATGGAAGTTTCCTCTCCGACGCCTGCGAGGTGAGCTGTCGGGTTCGGGCTGGAGTTGCCCGGCCGCATGCGCGGCTTCACCCCAAGCCGGCCCTGGACGCCCGCGCCCTGAGGCGCGAACTCCGGTCCGGCGACTTACCTGTGGGTCCCCCGCTCCTGCCGTACAGAGTTCAGATCGAACCACCGGGCAGCGGCAGGATTCGGCGTTCCGCCCGGAGGATCCGTCCGGACTGGCCGGGCGGTCGCTGAACTAAAACCCATCCGTTCGGGTGAAGCAATGTCGATCTCTTGAACGGGCAACCATCCCCCCTGCGCCGGTCACCCTCCGAATGATCCGCTGTACGGTGCGTACACAATCCATTTACGCCGCGCCACTGATCCACGACCCTGCGCCGAAGTCGTCGGCACTGCGCTGCCGTCCGCTCACGCACCGCCACCCCCGACACACCCACCGGTGACCCTTGTCACGTACGCCCCGCGGGGCGGAGGATCGAGCCGTGGCCACCTCCGAGGCCGGCACCCTGCGCCTGGGCACCGCGCAGGGTCGCTGGGTACTACTGGCGACGGTGCTCGGCTCCAGCATGGCGATGCTCGACGGCACCGTGGTGAACGTCGCCCTGCCCCGGATCGGCGCCGACCTCGGCGCCTCCCTGGCGTCGCTGCAATGGACCCTGAACGCCTATCTGCTCACCCTGGCGGGCCTGATCCTGCTCGGCGGCGCGCTCGGCGACCGGTACGGGCGGCGCCGGGTCTTCCTGATCGGCGTGGTCTGGTTCGCCGTCGCGTCCGCGGCCTGCGCCGCCGCGCCGGACATCCACGTGCTGGTCGCCGCCCGGGCCGTCCAGGGCATCGGCGGGGCGCTGCTCACCCCCGGTTCCCTCGCCATGCTCCAGGCGGTCTTCCACCCTGACGACCGCTCGGCGGCCGTCGGCCTCTGGTCCGGCCTCGGCGGGGTGTCGGCGGCGGTCGGCCCCTTCCTCGGCGGCTGGCTGGTGGACGGCCCCGGCTGGCGCTGGATCTTCCTGCTGAACCTGCCGCTCGCCGCCGCCGTGATCGCCGTCGCCACCCGGTACGTCCCGGAGAGCCGGGACGAGGGCGCCTCCGGCCGCTTCGACGTGCTCGGCGCGGTGCTCGCCGCGCTCGCGCTCGGCGCGATCACCTACGCCCTGACCGCCGCCGGTGAGGGCGTGTCCGCCACGGTCTGGGTCAGCGGCGTGCTCGGACTGGCCATCGGTGCCGCCTTCATCGTCGTCGAGCGCCGGGCCCCCGAGCCGATGCTGCCGCTCGGCCTGTTCTCCTCCCGGCTGTTCACCGCCGTGAACCTGGTCACCCTCTGCGTCTACGCGGCGTTCAGCGGCGTGTTCTTCCTGCTGGTCGTGCAGCTGCAGATCGTCGCCGGCTTCTCCCCGCTGGTGTCCGGCCTCGCCCTGGTGCCGATCACCGTGCTGATGCTCGCGCTGTCCTCGCGCGCCGCGCGCCTCGGCAAGCGGATCGGCCCGCGGATCCCGCTGACGATCGGCCCGCTGCTCTGCGCCGCCGGGGTGCTGCTCATGCTGCGCGCCGGTGCGGGCTCCTCCTACTGGGCGGACGTGCTGCCCGCCGTCACCGTCATGGGCTGCGGCATGACCCTCCTGGTGGCGCCGCTGACCGCGACCGTGCTGGCGGCCGTCGAGGTCCGGCACGCGGGCATCGCCAGCGGGGTCAACAACGCCGCCGCGCGCGCGGCCGGTCTGCTGGCCGTCGCCGCCCTCCCGGCGCTGGCGGGCCTGAGCGGCGACGCCTACCGGGTGCCCTCCGCCGTGGACCACGCCTTCCACATCGCGATGCTGATCTGCGCCGGGCTGCTGACGGCAGGCGGGCTCATCGCCTTCGCCGCCGTCCGGGGCAACGTCCTCACCCCCGAGGACCACCCGGTGGCCGAGCCGGACACCGAGTGGTGCTGCGGCACCACCCCGCCGCTCGACCCGGGCCACATTCACACGCACGAGGGCCCCGCCACCGGAACGGCGGCGGGGCCCTCGAAGAGCTGACTGTCCGTCAGCGGACGGCGTCTTCCTAGAGGATGTCGCCCGGCGCGTACTTGGCGGCCTCCGGGTAGGCGGCCGCGACGGCCTCCACCAGGCGGACCACCTCGGCGACCTGGGCGCCGGCCGCGCCGGTGAAGGAGAGCCTGTCGGCCAGCAGCGCGTCCAGCGCGGCCCGGTCCAGCGGGATCCGCTCGTCGGCGGCCAGCCGGTCCAGCAGCTCGTTCTCCCGGGCGCCGGCGCGCATCGCCAGCGCGGAGGCGACGGCGTGCTCCTTGATGACCTCGTGCCCGGTCTCCCGGCCGACGCCCGCGCGCACCGCGCCCATCAGCACCTTGGTGGTGGCGAGGAACGGCAGGTAGCGGTCCAGCTCGGCCTCGATCACGGCGGGGAAGGCGCCGAACTCGTCGAGGACGGTCAGGAAGGTCTCCAGCAGGCCGTCGAAGGCGAAGAAGGCGTCCGGCAGCGCGACCCGGCGCACGACCGAGCAGGAGACGTCGCCCTCGTTCCACTGGTCGCCGGCCAGCTCGCCGGTCATCGAGGCGTAGCCCCGCAGGATGACGGCCAGGCCGTTGACGCGCTCGCAGGAGCGGGTGTTCATCTTGTGCGGCATCGCGGAGGAGCCGACCTGGCCCTCCTTGAAGCCCTCCGTGACCAGCTCGTGGCCGGCCATCAGGCGGATGGTCTTGGCGAGGCTGGACGGCGCGGCGGCCAGCTGGACGAGGGCGGTGAGCACCTCGAAGTCCAGCGAGCGCGGGTAGACCTGGCCGACGCTGGTCAGCACGTTGTCGAAGCCGAGGTGCGAGGCCACCCGGCGCTCCAGCTCGGCCAGCTTGTCGGTGTCGCCACCGAGCAGGTCCAGCATGTCCTGGGCCGTGCCGACCGGGCCCTTGATCCCGCGCAGCGGGTAGCGGGCGATCAGCTCCTCCAGGCGGCGGAAGGCGACCAGCAGCTCGTCGGTGATCGACGCGAAGCGCTTGCCCAGGGTGGTGGCCTGCGCGGCCACGTTGTGCGAGCGGCCGGCCATGACCAGCTCGGAGTGCTGGGCGGACAGCTTCGCCAGGCGGACCAGCACGGCCACCGTACGGTCGCGCACGTGCTCCAGCGACTGGCGGATCTGCAGCTGCTCGACGTTCTCGGTCAGATCCCGGGAGGTCATCCCCTTGTGGATCTGCTCGTGGCCGGCGAGGTCGCTGAACTCCTCGATCCGGGCCTTCACGTCGTGGCGGGTGACCCGCTCACGGGCGGCGATCGAGCCGAGGTCGACCTGGTCGATCACCCGCTCGTAGTCGGCGACGGCGGTCGCCGGAACCTCGACGCCGAGGTCCTGCTGGGCCTTCAGGACGGCGAGCCACAGGTGGCGCTCGAGGACCACCTTGTGCTCGGGGGACCAGAGCTGGGCCAGGGTCGCCGAGGCGTACCGGGAGGCCAGGACATTGGGGATCTGGGGCTTCGCGCTCACGCTTCGCAAGCCTAACAGCCGAGGTCACGGCCCTCGCAGCCACCGACGCGCTACGCCCGTAGAGCCATGGCGCTACTGCGCGCCGCCCGTCCGGCCGGCCAGCACCGGCAGGACCTGCGCGCAGATCGAGTGCAGGGCGATCCGCTGCTCGTCGGTCATCGCCTCGAAGGCCTGGTGGGTGCGGGCCATCTCGCCGCGGATGCGGTTGAGGATCTCCCGACCCTCGGCCGTGATCACCACGATCTTCACCCGGCGGTCACCGGCCGCCGCCGCCCGGTTGGCCAGGCCCAGCGACTCCAGCCGGTCCACGATCCCGGTGACGTTCGACGCGTCGCAGCCCAGCCGCCCGGCGAGCGCGCGCATCGGCACCGGCTCCTGCACCGCGCCCAGCGCCTTGGCCTGGGAGGAGGAGAGGCCGTGCCGGGCCGCGGCTGCCGCGAAGTCCTGGAAGTACGCGGCGCCCACGGCGGCCAACACCTCCATCAACTCGGCGTTGGTCGGGACGGTCGTCGTCGCTGTCGAACCCATGGGGCCAGGGTACGACCAGGTGCTTCAGTAACTCAAGATTTGACCACGGCAACCGTCGGCGGACCACGCCCGGCAGTCGACTCAGAGCACCGGCTGCAGTCGGCTCAGAGCACCAGCTGGTCGAACAGCCGCCGCAGCTCCGCGTCCGGGTCCGCGGTCAGCCCGGTGTGCACCGGCCCCGGCTGGACGATCGCACTGCGCGGCGCGGTCAGCCAGCGGAACCGCTGCCCGGGGCTGTCCCCCGCCGCCGGACCGGCCTGCGGGCCGCCCAGGCAGACCGCCTCGATCCCGTGCAGCGCCCGCCGCACCCCCTGCACGTCCACCACCGGGTCCAGCGCCAGCAACCGGGCCTGGTCCAGGTGGGTGCGCGCCGCCAGGTGCGAACTCTGCCGGCAGTACAGCAGCACCCCGACGTTGACGCACTCACCGCGCTCGACCCTCGGCACGGCGCGGATCACGGCGTACTCGTAGTCGTGCAGCTCGACGACCGCCGGCAGCACGGACGACGACTCACTCATGCGGGCACCTCCGGCAGCCAGTCACGCGGACCGGCCAGTCGCTCGGTCAACTGGGCACGGTACGCGGCGCGCACCTCGTCGGGCGAGTCGAAGCCGAACTCGTCCACCAGCCAGACCTCGGGAATCTGCGCCACGGCCGCCTCGATCACCGACTCCGCGAGCGGCGCCAGCTCCTTGTCGGCGGCCGCCACGTCCGGCCGGGCCCGCAGCAGCGCATGGTCGGAGGCGTCGTACGGGCGGCGCGCCCAGGCGGCGGCGCCCGGCCAGTTGTGGTGGAAGATCAGGCTCGCGCCGTGGTCGATCAGCCGCAGCCCGCCGGTCGCCACCAGCAGGTTGGGGTTGCGCCAGGACCGGTCCACGTTGCCGATCAGCGCGTCGAACCAGAGCACCCGGCCCGCGAGCTCCGGGTCCACCTCGAAGCAGAGCGGGTCGAAGTTGAGCGCGCCGCTGACGAAGGCCATGCCGAGGTTGGTCCCGCCGCTGGCCCGCATCTGGTCCTGGACCTGGTGGTCCGGCTCGCTGCGCGCGAGCACCGGGTCCAGGTCGACGGTCACCAGCTCCGGCACCGGCAGCCCGAGCCGCCGCCCCAGCTCTCCCGCCAGCACCTCCGCGACCAGGGCCTTGCGCCCCTGCGCCGCACCGACCCATTTCAGCGCGTACAGCCGCCGGTCATCGGCCTCGACCAGGCCCGGCATCGAGCCGCCTTCTCGCAGTGGCGTCACGTAGCGGATCGCCGTCACCTCGGGTAGCACGCCCCCAGCCTATCGGTGTCTCCCCTCTCCTCCCCCCACCACTCGACCGCCCCTCCCCACCTCCCTCGTCCGCCCCACCCCGGTGGCAGCACCCGCTGCTCCGTGCGAATGTGGCGGACAGTAATGGGGACCTTCACGGCAAAGGGATGAGCGATGGAACGATCTCGGATCCTGATCGTGGGCGGTGGCTTCGCCGGACTGGAGTGCGCCCGCCGCCTCGAACGCAAGCTGTCACCCTCGGAGGCCGAGATCTCCCTGGTCACGCCGTTCAGCTACCAGCTCTACCTCCCCCTCCTCCCCCACGTCGCCGCAGGCGTCCTCACCCCGCAGTCCGTGGCGGTCTCCCTGCGCCGCTCGCTGCGCCGCACCCACATCGTCCCCGGCGGTGCCATCGGCGTGGACCCGTCCTCCAAGGTGTGCGTGGTCCGCAAGATCACCGACGAGGTGGTCGCGCAGAAGTACGACATCCTCGTCCTCGCCCCGGGCAGCGTGACCCGCACCTTCGACATCCCGGGCCTCACCGACTACGCCCGTGGCATGAAGACGCTCGCCGAGGCGGCCTACGTCCGTGACCACGTGATCGCCCAACTCGACCTCGCCTCGGCCACCCTGGACCAGCGGGAGCGCGAGTCCCGGCTCCAGTTCGTGGTGGTCGGCGGCGGCTACGCGGGCACCGAGACAGCCGCCTGCCTGCAGCGCCTGACGACGGCCGCCGCGCTCCGTTACCCGCGGCTGGACGCCAAGCAGATCAAGTGGCACCTGATCGACATCGCCCCGAAGCTGATGCCGGAGCTCGGCGATCCGCTGGGCGAGGCGGCCCTGGAGGTGCTGCGGGCGCGCGGCATCGAGGTGTCGCTGGGTGTCTCGGTGGCCGAAGTCGGTGCCGAGTCGGTGAAGTTCACCGACGGCCGGGTGATCCCCTGCCGCACGCTGATCTGGACCGCCGGGGTGGCCGCGAGTCCGCTGATCGGCACCCTGGACGCCGAGACGGTCCGCGGCCGGCTGGCCGTGACGGCGGAGATGCGGGTGCCGCAGTTCGAGGGCGTGTTCGCGCTCGGCGACGCCGCCGCCGTGCCCGACCTCGCGAAGGGCGACGGCGCGGTCTGCCCGCCGACCGCCCAGCACTCCGCCCGGCAGGGCCGCGTGGTGGCGGACAACGTGATCGCCTCGCTCCGCAACCAGCCGCTGGAGCCGTACTACCACAAGGACTTGGGCCTGGTGGTCGACCTCGGCGGCAAGGACGCGGTGTCCAAGCCGCTCGGGGTGGAGCTGCGCGGGGTGCCCGCCCAGCTGGTGGCGCGCGGCTACCACCTGATGGCGATGCGCACCAATGTGGCGAAGTTCCGGGTGGGTACCAACTGGCTGCTGAACGCGACCGCCGGGGACGACTTCGTCCGCACCGGCTTCCTCGCCCGTCAGCCCGCCCGGCTGCGCGACTTCGAGTACACCGACGCCTATCTGACGAAGGATCAGGTGAAGGCGCACGCCCAGTCCCTGCTCGCCAAGGGCTGAGCCGAGCACTGAACGTCCCCGGCGCCCCCCGCTGACACTGTCGCGGGGGGCGCCGAGGTGTGCGGTCAGCGCGCGGTGAGGTACATCCCGCTCGCGTCCTGCCCGGCCGTGTTGCGGCAGCTGTAGTCACCGCCGGGGCGGGCCCACAGCAGCGTCAGGCAGCGCCCGACCGCCTGCTGGCCGTAGTAGTTGGGGTGCATCGACTCCTGCAGCGCGCCCTGGGTGGAGTTGAGCCCGCCGTCCAGGAAGCGCGCCCACTCGCTGGTGGTCGCGGACGGTCCGGTGGTCGTGGTCGGCTGCTTGGTGGCCGTGGAGCAGACCTCGCGGCCCTGCAGCATGTCCGACAGGTCGAGGAACTGCGCGCCCTTGGCGGAGGCGACGCCCGCGAGCGCCTGGGAGATCTGCGGCACCATCGTGTCGCGGGCCCAGTCGGCGTCGCCGTCCCAGAACGGGCAGCCGCCGGTGTTGGAGCGGGTCCAGCCGCTCTCCGGGTAGCGCATCTCGGCGCTGCGCGGGATCGGCGACGGGTAGGACTGCAGGACCAGACGGTAGTCCGACTGCGCGTAGCCGGCGTCGGCCATCACCGCGCGGACCTCGTCGATGGCCTTGCCGACGCCGGCCATCGCGGTGGGCAGCTTGTCGTCGATCTGGGACTGCGCGGAGTTGTGGCAGTAGGAGTACCAGATCAGGTAGTCCTGCACGCAGGTGGAGATGACGTCCGAGAAGCCGAGGTCGTTGCCGCCGATCGACAGGGTGATCAGCTTGACGTTGTTCTGCCGTGCCACGGTGGCGAGTTGGTCGGCCTGCGGGGCTTCGCCCTTGTACGACTGGCCGCCGTTGGAGGCGCGGAAGACGTTCGCGGTGACGGCGCCGGAGCAGGCCAGGTTGATCTCGTTCTGGGCCCCGGTCGAGGCGCTGAGCACCTCGGCGACGTCCGAGCGGTCACAGCCGCTCGACGCGGTGGCGCCGTAGACCCGCGAGGGGTCGTACGAACTGCCGGTCCAGGCGCGGTCGGAGCCGTTGCGGTTGCCGCTGGTGCCGGCGGAGTTGCCCTTCCAGCGGCCCGCCTCGCCGGAGATGTAGCTGTCGCCGAGCGTGACGCTGGCGGTGGGGCCGGTGGGCGCGGCGGTCGGTGCGACCGGTGCGGCGTAGGCCGGTGCGGCGACGGCCAGGCCGGCGACGGTGAGCGGGAGGGCGAGGGCTGCGGTGAGCAGCCGTCGGCCGAGTCGAGGCGTGCTGCGGGTGATGCTCGAACGGTTTTCGGGCACTGCGGAACTCCTGCGGCTCGGTCTCCCCGTGGGATGGGGAACGGGAAGACGCTCAGGTGAGGGTGGGCCGCCGGCCGGTGGCGCGATGAAGATGACATGCCCTCGTTGGTTACCGCTAGGTATCTGCAGCAGGTTTCCGCTTTTGTTACCGCCGGGTTCAGACCAGACCGGCAACCGACGACCGGATGCCGCCCCTGGTTCACACCCGCCTCATCCACCCCACCGGCCGCTCCGCTCACACCAGCCGGGAGCCGTCCCCGCCCGCTCCCAGCACCGCCGCCAGGTCCTCCGCCAACTCCCTGGCCTGCGCCGACTCCAGCCGGGCCACGGTGAACCGCAGTCCGGGCGGCGACTGGATCCGGTACCGGGCACCGGGTGCCGCGACCCAGCCGCGCTGCACCAGCGCGGCCAGTGCCGAGGTCTCGTCCGGCACCGGCACCCAGACGTTGAGCCCGCTCTCCCCGTGCGCCTCGATGCCGCGCGCCGCCAGCTCGCCGAGCAGCGCGTCCCGCCGGGCCCGGTAGGCGGCGGCCACCCGCTCGGCGGGCGCCGCGTCGGCGCGCCACAGCTCGGCGACGGTGCGCTGCAGCAGGTGGCTGACCCAGCCGGCGCCCAGCCGCAGCCGTCCGGTCACCCGCCCGATCGTCTCCGCGTCGCCGACGGCCACCGAGACCCGCAGGTCCGGCCCGTACGCCTTGGCGGGCGAGCGGACCACCGCCCAGTGCCGGGAGCCGGCGCCGACCAGCGGGTGGTACGGCTGGTCGACCATGCCGCGCCCGTGGTCGTCCTCGATCAGCAGCACCCCGGGGTGCTCGGCCAGGACGGCCCTGAGCCGCTCGGCCCGGCCCGCGGTGAGCGCCGCCCCGGTCGGGTTCTGCGCCCGGCTGGTGATCACCACGGCCCGGGCGCCCTCGCCCAGCGCCGCCGCGAGGGAGTCCGGCAGCGGGCCCTCGTCGTCCAGCCGGAAGGGCAGGCACTTGAGACCCATCGCCGGCAGCAGGTCGAACAGGCTGCCCCAGCCCGGGTCCTCGACGGCCACCGCGTCGCCGGGGCGCAGCCGGGCGCCGAGGAGGCGTTCGATGGTGTCGAGCGCGCCGGAGGCGACGGCGATCGGGCCGCCGGGCAGGCCGTCGGCCTCGAAGGCGGCGCGGGCGAGCCCGAGCAGGACGGGGTCGCCGACCGGGTGCCCGTACAGCACCGGCTCGGCGCGGGCGGCTTCGGCGGCCGCCGCGAGGGCCGGGCCGAGGTCGGGCAGCAGCGCCGGGTCGGGGTTCCCGGCGGAGAGGTCCCGGGCGTACGGGGGGACGGGGACGCGGATCTGGTCGCGCGGGGTGAGCGCGGGTCTGGGCAGGATCCGGCTGCCCTTGCGGCCGGCCGTCTCGATCACGCCGCGGTCGCGCAGCAGCCGGTAGGCGGCGGCGACGGTGTTGGGGTTGACGCCGAGTTCGGCGGCGAGGTCGCGCAGCGGGGGCAGCGCGGTTCCGGGGGCGAGCAGTCCGCTGCTCACGCCCTGTTCGATGTGCGCCGCGATTTCGCTGGCGCGTCGCCCTTTCAGCGGATACTCTCCTAGCACAAAGCAAATTATGCACTAGTACATAGAGGATGTCATGTCAGACACCACGGAAGGTTCGCCGAGCTACTCCCGCACCCCCAGGACCACGCCCACCCGGTACAAGGACCGGGCCACCTGGGAGCGGGAGGCGATCCACGCCATCCTCGACAGCGCCTACATCTGCCACCTCGGCTTCGTCGCCGACGGCGCCCCCGTGGTCCTGCCGACGATCTACGCCCGGGTCGGCAGCCGGCTCTACGTCCACGGTTCCACCGGCAGCCGTCCGATGCGCGGCGCCTCCGGCGAGCAGGGGATGCCGGTCTGCGTCACCGTCACCCAGGTCGACGCGCTGGTGCTGACCAAGTCCGCGTTCAACCACTCGGTGAACTTCCGCTCGGTCGTCGCCCACGGCACCGCGTACCAGGTCACCGACCCCGAGGAGCTGGACGTCGCACTGGCGGCCCTGGTCGACCACGCGGTCCCCGGCCGCTCCGCCGAGGTCCGTCCGGCCAACCCCAAGGAGCTCGCCGCCACCGCCGTCCTGCGGCTGGAGCTCGACGAGGTCTCGGCCAAGACCCGCGAGGACGGCGCCGACGACGACCCCGAGGACGTCGACCTCCCGCACTGGTCCGGCCTGATCCCGGTCACCACCGTGCACGGCACCCCCGAGCCGCACCCCGGCACCACCGTCCCGCTCCCCGCGCACCTGCGCCGCTACCCCCGCTGACGGGAGGACACACCGATGCTGATCAGGTCCTGGGACCGCGGGGACGAGGACGAGTGGCGCGCCTGGCTGGCCGAGGGCCGCGACTTCGGCCTGCTCGCCGCCAACGGAGGCCCGGGCGAGGGCCCGGTGCTCGTCCCGACGCACTTCCTGCTGGACGCCGATCGCGGCGAGATCCTGCTCCACCTCGCCGCGCCCAACCCGCTGCTGGCCGCCGTCCGGGCCGACCCGAAGGTCACCCTCGCGGTCACCGACGGCTACGCCTTTGCCCCGGGCCACTGGCGCGGCGCACCGGGCACGCCGACCAGCTACTACGCCTCGGTCCACTTCCACTGCACCGCCGAGGTGGTGGAGTCCGCCGCCGCCAAGGCGGAGATCCTCAACCGCCAGCTGGCGCACTTCCAGCCGGAGACGCCGGAGGTCCGCGTGGTGCCCGGCGAGGGCGAGTTCGCCCGGCTGCTGCCCGGACTGCGCGGGCTGCGGCTGACGGTGGACGAGGTGCGGGCGAAGTTCAAGTACGACGACAAGAAGCCCGCCGAGTCGCAGGCCGCGCTGGCCGATCGCCTCGCCGAGCGCGCGGACGACGGTGGCCGCGGCCGCGACCAGTACGGCGCCGCCCGTACCCAGTTGCTCCGACGGCACCAGCGGCGCGGCACCACACCGCGCACGACCGGACCGCGCACCACCGAACAGCGCACCACCGCACCGCGCGCCGCCGACTGACCCGGCCGCACCCGGTCGGCCCACAACACGCGCGGGTCGGCCCCGGCGCTGATCGAATGTGAGACGAGCCCTGCCCACTCTCCGTCAGAGCGGGCCCGTCCACCCCGGGGAGCGCGCGTGTCCACACTCAACAGCCAACGGGCGTCCGGAGAGGCCCACCTCGGCCACGTGGTGTTCATCTCGGCGGCCGCCGCCATGGGCGGCTTCCTGTTCGGCTACGACAGCGCGGTGATCAACGGTGCGGTGACGGGCATCCAGAAGCACTTCGCGGTGGGCCACGGCACCACCGCCTTCGTGGTGGCGATCGCCCTGCTGGGCTCGGCGGCCGGCGCGGTGGCCGCCGGCCGGCTCGCCGACCACCTCGGCCGGGTGCGCACGATGCTGCTGGCCGCCGCGCTGTTCGCGGCCAGCGGCATCGGCTCGATGTTCCCGCCGAACATCGAGACCCTCGCCGCCTGGCGCGTGGTCGGCGGCGTCGCGATCGGCATCGCCTCGGTGATCGCGCCCACCTACATCGCCGAGGTCGCGCCGACCGCCTACCGCGGCCGGCTCGCCTCCTTCCAGCAGATGGCGATCGTGCTCGGCATCACCGTCTCCCAGCTCGCCAACTGGGCGCTCAACCAGGCCGCGGGCGGCGAGTCCACCGGTCACCTCGGCGGTGTCCAGGCCTGGCAGTGGATGCTCGGCGTCGAGACCGTCCCGGCCCTGGTGTACGGGCTGATGGCGCTCGCCATCCCGGAGTCGCCGCGCTTCCTGATCGCCGACCACCGGGAGGCGCAGGCCCGCAAGGTGCTGGTGGAGGTCGAGGGCGAGGACGTGGACCTCGACGCCCGGGTCGCCGAGATCCGCTCGGTGCTGCAGTCCGCCCGCAAGCCCCGGCTGAAGGACCTGCTCGGCGGCCGCTTCGGCCTGCTGCCGATCGTCTGGGTGGGCATCGGCGCCTCGGCGTTCCAGCAGTTCGTCGGCATCAACGTGATCTTCTACTACTCGTCCTTCCTCTGGCAGTCGGTCGGCATCAACGAGTCCAACTCCCTGCTGATCAGCCTCTCCACCTCGATCATCAACGTGATCGGCACGGTGATCGCGATGGCCCTGGTGGACCGGATCGGCCGCAAGCCGCTCGCCCTGGCCGGCTCGATCGGCATGGCGGTCGCGCTGTCCACCGCCGCCTGGGCGTTCTCGTACCGGCACGGCACCGGTGACAGCGCGACCCTGGACAACACCCACGCCACCGTCGCCCTGGTCGCCGCACACGTCTTCGTGCTCTGCTTCGCGTTCTCCTGGGGCGTCGTGGTCTGGGTGCTGCTCGGCGAGATGTTCCCCAACCGGATCCGCGCGCTCGCCCTCTCCGTCGCCGCCTCCGCCCAGTGGATCGCCAACTGGGCGATCACCGTCAGCTTCCCGGACCTCGCCGACTGGAACCTCTCGGCGACGTACGTCATCTACGCGGCCTTCGCGCTGCTCTCCATCCCGTTCGTGGCCTTCTGCATCAAGGAGACCAAGGGCCGCGCCCTGGAGGAGATGGGCTGACCCGGCCCGACCGACCGGACCTCCGCCGCGCGCGGCCCGCCCCACCGAACCCCCGCCGCACGCGGCCCGACCCATCGAGAGGAAGCCATGCCTGACCAGCGCGGCTCCCGGCAGAACGTCACCTTCCCGAGCAACGGCCGTACCGCGCACGGGTACCTGGCCCGCCCGCCGCAGGGCGCCGGTCCCGGCCTGGTGGTGGTGCAGGAGTGGTGGGGGCTCACCTCGCACGTCGCCGCGACGGCCGACGCCCTCGCCGCCGAGGGCTTCACGGTCCTCGCCCCCGACCTGTTCGGCGGCGCGACCACCCACGACCGCGTCGAGGCGGCCCGGCTCAAACGCGAACTCCCGGTCGAGCGGGCGGTCGAGGACCTCTCCGGAGCCGTCGACCACCTGCTCGCGCTGGACGGCGTGGTGGGCGACGCGGTCGGGGTGGTCGGCTTCTGCATGGGCGGCGGCTTCGCCCTGCTGCTGGCCGCCCGGGCCGGCGACAAGGTGGCCGCCGCGGTGCCCTTCTACGGCCTCCCGCCCGACCCGGACTTCGACTACCGCGGCCTGACCGCGCACGTCCTCGGCCACTTCGGCGAACTGGACGGCTCGATCCCGATGGAGGCCGTGGACGAGGCCGCGATCCGGATCGGCGAGGCCACCGACGTCCGGCCCGAGTTCCACTTCTACCCGGCCGGACACGCCTTCATGAACGACGAGAACCTGCTCGGCACCTACGACCCCCTGCAGGCCCGGATCGCCTGGCGCCGTACCCTCACCTTCCTCTGGGGCCACCTCGGCTGACCGCCCGCCCGACAGGCGCGAAAACGCGGTGGACACCTGTCCGGGCTCCGGTCATAGTCGCCGGGTGCCGACCATTCCCCCGCATCCCGGTCCCCCGTACCCCCGCCGCTTCGCCTGGGCGAGCCGCAACTTCCGTATCCAGACCGCCGCCACCGTGATCAGCGGCCTGGGCAACGCCGGCGCCCCCATCGCCACCGCCTTCGCCGTCCTCGATGACGGCGGCAGCACCACCGAGGTCGGCTACGTCACCGCCGCGCGCCTGCTGCCCACCGTGCTGCTCCTGGTGCTCGGCGGCGCCCTGGCCGACCGCATGCCGCGGCACCGGATCATGGTCGCCGCCAACCTGTTCAGCGGTGCCTCCCAGGCCGTCCTGGCCGCCCTGGTGCTGGCCGGGCACGCGCAGCTCTGGCACCTGCTGCTGCTCTCGGCCGCGGGCGGCGCCGGCTACGCGCTCTACTCCCCGGCCTCCGGCGGCATGATCATGCAGGCCGTCCCCGAGGAGCACGCCGCCCGCGCCTTCTCGGTCTTCCGGATGGGCCAGAACGCCTCCCAGATCGGCGGCGCCGCCCTCGGCGGAGCGCTCACCGCCGCCTTCGGCCCGGGCTGGGTGCTCGCCCTGGACGCCCTCTGCTTCCTGATCGCCGCCGGGCTGCGCTTCTTCCTGGAGCCGGAGACGGCCCCCGCCTCCTCGGGCGGCGGCATGCTGCGCGACCTGCGCGAGGGCTGGCGGGAGTTCGCCGCCCGCCGCTGGCTCTGGGTGGTCGTCCTGCAGTTCTCCGTCCTGGTCGCCTGCATCGGCGCGGTCGAGTCGGTGTACGGGCCCGCCGTCGCCAAGGAGCGGCTCGGCGGCGCGGGCGCCTGGGGCGTGGCGATGGCCGCCTACGGCGTCGGCCTGGTGGTCACCGGCCTGCTGATGGCGCGCTGGCGTCCGCGCCGGCTCCTGCTGGTCGGCAACTGGGGCGTGTTCCTCTTCGGCGTGCCCGCGCTCGCCCTCGCCGCCGCCGTACCGCTGCCGCTGCTGATCGCCGCGATGTTCCTCTCCGGCGCCGGCGTCACCGTCTTCGGCGTCAACTGGATGGTCGCGCTGCGCCAGGAGATCCCGGCGGAGATGTTCTCCCGGGTCGCGGCGTACGACGAACTGGGCTCCTACTCGCTCGCCCCGATCGGCACCGCGCTGGCCGGCCCGGCCGCCGTGGCGCTCGGGCTGAGCGGCGCGCTCTGGACCTGTGCCGTCGCCTGCCTGGTGCTCAGCGCCGCCGTCCTGCTGGATCCGCAGGTGCGCCGGCTGAGCCGCCGTAGCACCACCGACGCACCGGAGCCCGCCGCCGAGCCCGTACCCACGTCGTGAGCGCCCTGTGCGCCCCGCGTGCGCCCGTCCGTGAGCAACCACCGGTACGGGTGGTTCGTCCGGACAGGTAGGAAACACGACCGCTCTGGGGGGCCACCGGTGCCGAAGCCACTGCTGTTCCTGGACGTCGACGGCGTCCTGAACCCGGTCTGCCCGCATCCGGACGCCGGGTTCGACACCCACACGCTGCTGGGCTACGCCGTCCTGCTCTCCGCCCGGCACGGCGCGTGGCTGCGCGAGCTCGCCGGGACGTACGAACTGGTCTGGGCCACCACCTGGGAGGAGGACGCCAACACCCACATCGCCCCGGCGATCGGCCTGGACCCGCTCCCGGTGGTCCGATTCAGCGGCTACGTCCCGCAGCCCGGCGACCCGCGCGTCCCGCTGATGGAGCTGTTCTCCGCCCAGAAGTGGGCACCGCTGCTGCGCTACGCCGACGGCCGTCCGTTCGCCTGGGTGGACGACGTCATCCCCGCCCGGCTGGTCCGCAGGTCGCTCTGGCGCCGGGACCGCCTGCTGCTGCCGATCGACCCCGGCCAGGGCCTGGAGCGCCGGCACGTCGACCGCCTGCTGACCCGCCCGCCGCGCGGCCAGGCCCTCCCCGGCGGGGCGCTCAGGGGGTCGGCAGCCAGCTGACGTGCCCAGCCAGCAGCGCGTACCCGACGAAGGCCACCGTGTCGATCAGCGCGTGCGCGACCACCAGCGGCATCACCCGCCCCCAGCGCCGGTACAGCAGGCAGAACACCGCCCCCATCACCATGTTGCCGACCAGCCCGCCGACCCCCTGGTACAGGTGGTACGAGCCGCGCAGCACCGAACTGGCCACCACCGCGGCCGGCCAGGACCACCCCAACTGCCCCACCCGGCGCAGCAGGTAGCCGAGGACGACGACCTCCTCCAGGATCGCGTTCTGCCAGGCCGACAACAGCAGCACCGGCACCCGCCACCAGACGTCCGGCAGCCCCGAGGGCGCCACCGTCAGGTTGTAACCGGCCGCCTGCGAGGCCAGGTACAGCGCCAGCCCCGACCCGCCGATCGCGGCCGCCACGGCGGCGCCCCGGCCCAGGTCGCGCAGCTTCTGCCCGAGGTCGAAGCCCAGCACCCGCAGCGCGACGCCCTCGCGCAGCAGCAGGTAGCCGACCAGCACCACCGGCATCAGGCCGCGCCCGATGTAGTACAGCTGCCACACCAGGTCGAGCCAGGGCCGCCCGGGCGCCCGCGAGCCGTTCAGCGTGGCGACCTGCTGACCGAGCCGGACCGGCTCGGTGAGCGAGCCCGCGAAGCTGATCAGCGCGCTGATCCCGCTGGCGCCGAGCGAGAGGCCGAGGACGATCAGCAGCTCCGCCCCGAGCCGCCCGCGGGTGGGCTGCGCGGTCTCCGGCGCGGTCGGGACGGTGGTCACAAGGGGGCTCCAGCGGACGGGCGGTCGCTCCGGCCGTCGGCCGACCGCCGGAGCGATCATCCTGACACAGCGGATGCCCCGGCCCGTCGGCCGGGAGCGCGGCCACTACCCCACCGGCCAGGTGTGCACCGGCTCCCCGCCGCGCATGTGCTCGGCGTAGCGCCGGGTCATCGCCGCGAGCGCCGCCGGCCGGTCCATCCCGTACTGCTCGCGCAGCCGGTGGAAGGTCGCGCTCTGCCAGGTCGCGCCGTTGGTGCGGCGCAGGCAGCGCTGCTCGATGATGCCCAGGTAGCGGTCCCGGTCGGCCGGTTCCACGCCCCACTCGTCGAGGCCCTGGTAGGCCATCGGCAGCAGCTCGCCGAGCACCAGGTCGACGGCGGACACCGTCTGCAGCCCGCCGCCGCGCCCGGCCCGGCCGGGGCGCGGCCACTGGAACACCGCGTCGATGCCGTACCGGGCGCCCTGCCGGAAGTTCTCGTCGGCCCGCTCGAACGGCAGCCTGCTCCAGATCGGCCGGGGCTGCTCGGCGAGCACCCGCACCAGCCCGTAGTAGAAGGCGGCGTTGGCGAGCGTGTCGGCCACCGTCGGCCCGGCCGGCAGCGCCCGGTTCTCCACCCGCAGGTGCGCCACCCCGCCGGAGACGTCGTAGATGGGCCGGTTCCAGCGGTAGATGGTGCCGTTGTGCAGCCGCATCTCGGCGAGCTTGGGCGCACCGCCGGAGGCCAGCACCTTCAGCGGGTCCTCGTCGTCGCAGATCGGCAGCAGCGCGGGGAAGTACCGCAGGTTCTCCTCGAACAGGTCGTACGCCGAGTCCACCCAGCGCTCGCCGAACCAGGTGATGGGGCGCACGCCCTGCGCCTTGAGCTCCGCCGAACGGGTGTCACAGGCCTGCTGGAAGAGCACCGGCCGGGTCTCCCGCCACAGCTCCCGCCCGAACAGGAACGGGGAGTTCGCGCCCAGCGCGAGCTGCGGTCCGCACAGCGCCTGGGCGGCGTTCCACACCGAGGAGAAGCGCTCCGGGGTCACCTGGAGGTGCAGCTGCAGCGAGGTCGCGGCGGCCTCGGCGACCATGGTGATGGACTCCAGCTGGAGGTGCTCGACGCCCTCGATGTCGAGCGCGATCTCCTCCCCCCGGGCGGCCAGGATCTGGTCGCTGAGCAGGGAGTACCGCTGGTTGTGGCTCATCGCGTCCAGTCCGGTGTGGGCGTGCTCCAGCGTCGGCAGGATGCCCACCATGACGATCCTGGCCCCGGCCTCGGCGGCCCGCCGGTCGGCGTAGCGCAGCCCGGTGTCGATCTCCTCGCGCAGGTCCTCGAAGACGTGCCCGCAGAGCCGGTGCGGCGTGATGTTGACCTCGATGTTGAACTTGCCCAGCTCGGTCTGGAAGTCGCTGGAGCCGATCTCGCTCAGCACCTGGGCGTTGTTCATGGCCGGCAGGCCCTGCTCGTCGGCCAGGTTGAGCTCGATCTCCAGCCCCATCACCGCCCGTGGCCGGTCGAAGCGGTCCTCCCGCAGCATCCGTCCCAGCGCCTCCTGACAGGCCTGGAGCTTGCGCCGGTACAGCTGTCGGTCCGCAAGATCAGCCCGAGTCGCCACGACCTTCTCGCCCACGGTCCCCTCCTCATGAGACACCCCGTTGAGCCACCCGGCCGACCGACCGTGCAAGCATCATGCCCACCTCGAAGATCGATACCCGAATGCGTGTACTGGCTTGCAAAGCAAGGAATCTGACGATGATTCAGGCCAACTGCAGACTTGCTCGGCGCCACCGCCTGTGATAAACAGATCACCCTGCGCATCCGTTCGATGGAATTCGCACAGCGCTCCGGCCGGCCCGCCCCCGCCTCGAAAGCCCTCGTCGACGGCGACGGCCGCGCCGGCACCGCGATCCTGCACAACCGGACACGGCCGGGGCCCGTCAGCGAAGACACGCCACGCCACGCCGGTATGCCGCACTCGCACGCCGATCTCGCTTGGAGAGGCGGACCCCGCCATGACTCTGCAGACCCCCCAGCCCCCACCGAGTGCCCTACGCGCGGTCCTGGGCGCACTCGACTCGGAGACCGCGCTGCGCCAGCCCGCCGCCGCAGCACTGCGTCACCCGGCCGGCCCACTGGTCCCCGCACATCCGCTCGCGGTGCACGTCCTGGACGGCCCGCGCCGCCCGAGCTGTCCGCCGCCCGCCGTACCGGCTGGCGCTTCCTGATCAAGGACGGCGCCGAGGTCGCCGCCGCCGCCGAGGTGGTGCAGAGCGTGGAGGGGCACACCTTCTCGCACTTCACCGCCGGCCCCTACCTCGACTCGACGGTCCGGGCGCTGCGCGAGGCCTGGCAGCTCGCCCAGAGCTCCCGGTTCCGCCGGCAGCCGCGCCTGCTGACCTTCCCCGGCCAGTACGCGACGGCCCTCTGGCTGCACGGCCCGGACGCCGGGCCGGACGCCGACCTGCTGATCCCGCTCGCCCCGGCCCCGCTCGGCGTCACCGCCCACCGCGCCTACCCGGCCGCCGAACTGCTGCCGCTGCTCGCGCGGGCCCCGCTCACCGGG
The DNA here is from genome assembly GCF_054601375.1 of Kitasatospora sp. Ki12. Taxonomy (NCBI): domain Bacteria; kingdom Bacillati; phylum Actinomycetota; class Actinomycetes; order Kitasatosporales; family Streptomycetaceae; genus Kitasatospora; species Kitasatospora sp. Ki12. Next base: position 1,128,044 of record NZ_BAAIHT010000003.1, read on the forward strand.
CCGCTGCTCCTCGGCTCCCCCTGAAGCGCCCCCGCCGGAACCACCCGCACCCCGACCCCCCGCACCCCCGCCCCACCCGCACCCCCGCCCCACCCGCATCCCACGGGCCGCCGGACCACCCGCCCGGCGGCCCTCAGCCGTGCCCGAGCCCGGGGCCCCGCGGCGTCACCCGAACGGCAACCCCCCGAACGAGGCACCCGCCATGGCCCGATCGGGCCATCCCCCGCCTGACCCACCGGTGCGTGTTTTCCTCCCGGCTCCACCTGAACGGGTGATCTCTGCCCGGGAGTTGTGGCGCATGTCACGAAATCCCTGCGGGCGCGTCCGCAGATGCCGACACTGGGAACCAGCGTGGAAGGACCACCTGTCCTACCCACTTGAGCGCTGGTCAACACCTGGCCCGCGTGCGGACAGGATCCGACTACCGCGGCGGCCCCCGGACGGCACGACCTCCGGTGACCGCACCACGGGGAGGATCGCAGAGCGAAGCGAGGGTACGTATGTGCCAGCACCGTCCTGAGTGCCCGTCGGCCGAATCCGAGGACAGAGAGGCGGCCGTGTCGGTGGCCTGCCACCCGGAGCAGGGCTGGAGCCTGCTCTGCAACGGCGTCGTCCTGTTCGAGGACACCGGAGAGCTGCTGCCCGACGGCCGGGTGATCGCCCCGCGCCGCCCCGTCGCCCACGCGGCCTGACCGTACGGCCTCACCGCCCGGTCCGGCCGTACGGCGGGAGGCGGGAGCGGCCGCCGATCGGGCGAGTAAGGGCGGGGCCCCGACGGAAGACTCCGCCGGGGCCCCGCCTCGGTCCGAACCGTTCAGCCGTACCGGTTCGTCCCTGCCGTTCCTCAGACGCCGTACTCGTCCAGCGGCGGGCAGGAGCAGACCAGGTTGCGGTCGCCGTAGGCGCCGTCGATCCGGCTCACCGGCGGCCAGTACTTGTCCGCCGGGTTCACGCCCGCCGGGAAGACGGCGTCCTGCCGCGAGTAGCCGTGCGCCCAGTCGCCGGCCAGCGCGGCGGCGGTGTGCGGGGCGTTGCGCAGCGGGTTGTCGTCGGCCGCCCACTCGCCCGAGCCGACCTTGTCGATCTCGGCCCGGATCTCGATCATCGCGTCGCAGAACCGGTCGATCTCGTGCAGGTCCTCGGACTCGGTCGGCTCGATCATCAGCGTGCCGGCCACCGGGAAGGACATCGTCGGCGCGTGGAAGCCGTAGTCGATCAGGCGCTTGGCGATGTCGTCCACCGTCACGCCCGTCTCCTTGGTCAGCGGGCGCAGGTCGATGATGCACTCGTGCGCGACCAGCCCGCCCGGGCCGGTGTAGAGCACCGGGAAGTGCGGCGCCAGGCGCTTGGCGATGTAGTTGGCGTTCAGCACCGCGACCTGGGTCGCGCGCTTGAGGCCCTCGCCGCCCATCAGCCGGACGTACGCCCAGGAGATCGGCAGGATCGCCGCCGAGCCCCACGGCGCGGCCGAGATCGGCCCGACGCCGGTGGCCGGGCCGGCCTCCTCCTGAAGCGGGTGGTTCGGCAGGTACGGCGCCAGGTGGGCGCGCACCGCGACCGGGCCGACGCCCGGGCCGCCGCCGCCGTGCGGGATGCAGAAGGTCTTGTGCAGGTTCAGGTGCGAGACGTCCGCGCCGAACTTGCCCGGCTTGGCGAGGCCGACCAGCGCGTTCAGGTTGGCGCCGTCCACGTAGACCTGGCCGCCGGCCTCGTGCACCAGGGCGCAGATGTCGGTGATCTGGGTCTCGTACACGCCGTGGGTCGACGGGTAGGTGACCATCAGCACCGACAGGTTGTCACGGTGCTGCTCGATCTTGGCCTTCAGGTCCTCGACGTCCACATCGCCGTCGACCAGGGTCTTCACCACGACCACCCGCATGCCGGCCATCACGGCGGAGGCCGCGTTGGTGCCGTGCGCGGAGGACGGGATCAGGCAGATGTCGCGCTGGGTGTCGCCGTTGGCGTGGTGGTAGGCGCGGACGGCCAGCAGGCCGGCCAGCTCGCCCTGCGAGCCGGCGTTCGGCTGGATCGACACGGCGTCGTAGCCGGTGACCTCGACCAGCTGCTGCTCCAGCTGGCGGATCAGGGTGAGGTAGCCCTGGGCCTGCTCGATCGGCGCGAAGGGGTGCAGCTGACCGAACTCCGGCCAGGTCACCGCCTCCATCTCGGTGGTCGCGTTGAGCTTCATGGTGCAGGAGCCCAGCGGGATCATGCCGCGGTCCAGCGCGTAGTCCCGGTCCGACAGGCGGCGCAGGTAGCGCAGCATGGCGGTCTCGGAGCGGTGGCTGTGGAAGACCGGGTGGGTCAGGTACTCGTCCTCGCGCAGCAGCGCGGCGGGCAGCGCGTCGGCGGTCTCGGGGACCTCGACCGGCTCGACGCCGAACGCGGCCCAGACGGCGGCCAGGTGCTCGCGGGTGGTGGTCTCGTCGGCGGAGACGGAGATCCGGTCCGCGCCGTCCTGGTACAGGTTGACGCCGTTGGCGCGGGCGGCGGCGGCGATCTCGGCGGCGCGGCCCGGGACGACGGCGGTGACGGTGTCGAAGAACTCGCCGTGCAGCAGCTCGACGCCGCCGGCCCGCAGGCCCTCGGCGAGGGCGGCGGCGTAGCGGTGGGTGCGGCGGGCGATGTCGGCCAGGCCGTCGGGGCCGTGGTAGACGGCGTACATCGAGGCCATGACGGCGAGCAGCACCTGGGCGGTGCAGATGTTGCTGGTGGCCTTCTCGCGGCGGATGTGCTGCTCGCGGGTCTGCAGCGCCAGGCGGTAGGCGCGGTTGCCGTCGGAGTCGACGGAGACGCCGACCAGGCGGCCGGGCAGCGAGCGGGCGTACTCGGCGCGCACCGACAGGTAGCCGGCGTGCGGGCCGCCGAAGCCCATCGGCACGCCGAAGCGCTGCGAGGTGCCGCAGGCGATGTCGGCGCCCAGCGAGCCCGGGGACTTGAGCAGGGTCAGCGCCAGCAGGTCGGCGGCGACGGCGACGATCGCGCCCAGGCCGTGCGCCTGCTCGATCACCGGGGTGAGGTCGCGGACCACACCGGTGGCGCCCGGGTACTGCAGCAGCACGCCGAAGACGCCGCGCTCGGCGATCTCGGCCGGGATGCCCTCGGACAGGTCGGCGACGACGACCTCGACACCGGTCGGCACGGCCCGGGTGTTGATCACCGCGACGGTCTGCGGCAGGGTCTCGGCGTCGACCAGGAAGACGCCGCCCTTGACCTTGGTGACGCGGCGGGCCAGCGCCATCGCCTCGGCGGCCGCGGTGCCCTCGTCGAGCAGCGAGGAGCCGGAGGTCGGCAGGCCGGTCAGGTCGGAGACCAGGGTCTGGAAGTTGAGCAGCGCCTCCAGGCGGCCCTGCGAGATCTCCGGCTGGTACGGCGTGTACGCGGTGTACCAGGCCGGGTTCTCCATGACGTTGCGGAGGATCACCGGCGGGGTGAAGGTGCCGTAGTAGCCCAGGCCGATCATCGGCTGGAGCACCTGGTTGCGGCCGGCCAGCTCGCGCAGCTCGGCGAGGACCTGGGCCTCGGTCCGGCCGGCGGGCAGGTCCAGGCCGGTGATGGAGCGGATCGCCTCGGGGACGGCCGTGGTGGCGAGCTCGTCCAGCGAGCCGTAGCCGATGGACGCCAGCATCTTGTCCTGCGCGGCGGCGTCGGGGCCGATGTGGCGGTTCTCGAACGGGCTGGCCAGCTCAAGTTCGGTGAGGGTCGAGGCGCCGGTGGGGCGTCCCGCGTTCGGCTGGGCGTTCATGGTGGTCGAGGCCTCCTGGTCACGGACCGGCGGGGGTACGCACGCCGGCCGGCCTTGCCCGCTGCGGACAGCGGCTCAGCCGAGGCGGGCGGACCCGTCAGGCCTCCCCCTCTGTCATCGGGACCTGAGAGCTTCGCCCGCACGGCGCGCTGTGGGCGCTCCGTCGGCTTGCACCGTCGGTGAGGGTGGTGATCGCCGGCTCCCGCGCCGACACTCCTGCCCTGCTTTCCAGAGTGACCTACCCCACACGGTACGGATGCCTGAGAGATTCCGGGGAGGAGTTGCTCCTTCGGCGCTCCGACCAGCGCATTTCGCGGTCGGAGACTCTCCCGAGCGGGCTCTGCGGTCGCCGCCCAGGGTACCAGCGGGAGGCCTTCCGATCACGGGTGCTTCCGGTCACCCCGGGTCTACGCGCGTCCCCCGGACGGCCCAGCGCGCAGCCCGTCCGGCGCACCCCGGTCGCGCCCGTCCGATTCATGGCCTTTGGTGTGAAGTGGCGGACGGGACGGGTGATCAGGCCGCCGTCCTGCGGGAGTTCCGCAGGCTCAGCGCACTGGAGGAAAGAGTGCAGACCGACATCGACCCCCGGGACCTCATCGGCCACAAGGCGGTCGACCGCAACGGAGACAAGATCGGCACGGTCGACGAGGTGTACCTCGACGACGCCACCGGCCGGCCCGAGTGGGCCGCCGTCCGCACCGGCATCTTCGGCCGGGACGCCTTCGTCCCGCTCACCACGAGCGAGTTCTCCGGCGAGGAGCTCCGGGTGCCGTACGACAAGTCACTGGTCAAGGAGTCCCCGGACTTCGGCGTGGGCCAGCACCTGTCCCCCGCCCAGGAGCTCCAGCTCTACCGCTACTACGGCCTCGACACCCCGGCGGACGGCCACCCGTCGGGCGAGCACGGCGAGGGCCGCGACCGGGCCGCCGGGCCCGACCTCGACTTCGGCACCGCCCCGGCCGCCGCCGTCGCGCCCGCCGCGGCCACCACCATCGCCAAGCCGCACGCCTTCCGCTCCCCCGAACCCGCCCCGACCGACACCAGCACCGCCCCGGAGGCCCACGTGCGGACCCTCAGCACCCCCGCTCCCGCTCCCGCCGTCACACCCGCCGTCGAGCCGAAGCCGCACCCGGCCCCGCACGCCGCCCCGCATCCGACACCCGCCGCGACGGGCACCGCGCCCACCACCGGCACCGCCCCGGCCGCCCCCGCCGGCCCGGTCGAGATCACCTGCCGCGAGGAGCGGCTGGACGTCACCACCGAGTGGCACACCGTCGGTACCGCGAAGCTGCGCAAGTACGTGACGACCGAGCAGATCGAGCGCCGGGTCCCGGTGGTGCGCGAGCGCGTCCGGGTCGAGCGGATGCCGGTCAGCGAGGCCGAGCGCGCCTCCCTCACCGAGAAGGACATCGCCGAGGCCGTCGAGGAGGTCACCCTCCGTGAGGAACGCCCGGTGGTCCGCAAGTACCTCGCGCCCATCGAGCGGGTCCGCCTGGTCGTCGAGCGCTACACCGCCGAGGAGGTGATCCGGGACGAGCTCCGCCGGGAGCACGTCGAGGTGCACGACGACACCACGCCCCCGGACGCCGCCCCGGCTCCGTCGACGACCACGCCGGCCGCGGACACCCCCCGCCCGTCCGCGCTGCGCCCGCTCGTCTGACCGCCCCACCCGAAGGGCCCCGACCACCCGCGGTCGGGGCCCTTCGCCGTGCCCGGCCACGCCGCCCACGCCCACCCGGGCCACCCCGGGGGGCCTGCCTCTTCCCCCCTTTGCCAAAGCTTAACCACTCGATATTTGACACTCTGAAGTATCTCTGGGCATGGTTACTTCAGTTCATTCACTATGTACGGGAGGAAGCAACCGTGAGTGAGGCACCACAGCCCACCACCGCGGCCGAGAAGCAGAGCAACGCCCGGGTCCTGCCGGCCCTCATCCTGGCGATGCTGTCGTTCAGCGTGGTGCAGACCGCGGTCGTCCCGATCCTGCCCTCGCTGGCCAAGGAACTGAACGTCTCGGCCTCCAGCGTCACCTGGCTGATGACCGCCAACCTGCTCTCCGCCGCCGTGCTGACTCCCCTCCTGGGCCGCTTCGGCGACCTCCGGGGCCGCAAGCCGATGCTGCTGATCTCGCTGGCGGGCCTCGTCGCCGGTTCGGCGCTGGCGGTCAGCACCCACTCCTTCACCTGGCTGGTCGTCGCCCGCGTCCTGCAGGGCGCCGGCGGTGGCGTCATGCCGCTGGCCATCAGCATCGTCCGCGACGAGCTGCCCAAGCAGAAGGTGACCGGCGGCGTCGCCGCCATCAGCGCCTCGATGGGCGTCGGCTCCGGCCTCGGCCTGGTCGCCACCGGTCTCCTGCTGGAGCACTGGAACTACAAGTCGATCTTCTGGATGGGCCTGCTCTTCGGCCTGATCGCGATCGCCCTGGTCGCCTTCCGCGTCCCGACCGACCCGGTCACCGACAAGGAGGGCGGCGCCGACCCGCTCGGCGCGATCACCCTGGCCGGCTGGCTCTCCGCGCTGCTGGTCGCGGTCAGCCAGGGCAACCACTGGGGCTGGACCTCCACCAAGACCCTCGGCCTGTTCGCCGTCGCCGCCGTCGTGGCCCTGGTCTGGGGCATCATCGAGACCAAGGTCGCGCACCCCCTGGTGGACATGAAGATGATGTCCCGCCCGGCCGTGGCCTTCACCAACCTGGCGGGCCTGCTCATCGGCTTCGGCATGTACGGCTCCTTCATGGTCATCAGCAACTTCGCCCAGACCCCGGAGAAGCTGACCCACTACGGCTTCACCGCCACCGTCCTGCACGCCGGCGTCATGCTGCTGCCGTCCGCGATCGGCTCGATGGTCGCCGCCCCGGTCGGCGCCCTGCTGATCGCCCGCCGCGGCCCGCGCCTGCCGCTGGTCCTCGGTGGCGTCCTCGGCGCCGTGGCGATGGCCTACCTGGCCCTGCGGCACGGCAAGGAGGGCGACCTCTACACCGCCTCGGCGATCTTCGGCCTCGGTGTCGGCCTCGCGTTCGCCGCGATGCCGGCCTACATCAACGGCGCCGTCCCGGTCGAGCAGAGCGGCATCGCCAACGGCATGAACTCGGTGCTGCGCACCGTCGGTGGCGCCATCGGCACCGCCGTCATGGCCGCCATCCTGACCGGCGACCTCATGAAGCTGCCGCCGCAGATCCCGCTGGCGCTGCCCACCCTGGACGCCTACAAGCACGCGTTCTGGACCGCCGCCGTGGTCTGCGTCGTCGCCGGTGTCGTCCCGTTCCTGATCCGCGCCGCCAAGCCGGCCGCCCCGCTGACCGTCGTCGACGGCACGGCCCCGCAGGACTCCAGCGACAAGCTGGTGAAGACCGACGCCTGACGAGGCGTCCGGCCCCCGCGCTCAGGGACAGGGCGCGGGGCCCCGGCCTCCGTACGTCGCGAGGGCATCACGACCGTACGGCGACCGGCACGGTGATACGGCCCCACCCGGTACTCCCCCACCGGGTGGGGCCGTTTTCGTGTCTTCTCAAGCCCCCTCCTCCGGCGCCGGGGCCGGGGCCGCCTCCCCCTCCGCCTCCCGGCGCAGCGGCAGCGGCCGCGTCGGCTCCAGCGCCGGGTCCTCCACCGCGAAGGTCCGCACCCGCCCCGGCCCGCTCCACGGCGTCTCGAACCGTACGGTGACCCTCCCGACGCCGCTGCCCTGCACCCACCCCGGCCCGAACTCCTCGTGCCGGACGTCCTGCCCGGGCATCCACCGCCGCACCACGACGGCCTCCGGCTCCTCCTCGGCCTCCACCGCTTCCGCCGCCACCTCCGCGTGCTCGGCCGCCTCCTCCCGCAGGGCCTGCGCGAACAGGTCCTCCTGGGTGTAGTCGGCGAGCTGCGCGACGCCCACGCCGAGCAGCCGGACCCCGCCGGTGATGTCCACCTGCTCGGCCAGCCGGCGCGCGGTCGCGGTGATCACCGCCTCGTCGTCCGTCGGCCCGCCGAGCGTCTCCGAGCGGGTCAGCGTGGAGAAGTCGAACCGGCGGACCTTGAGCACCACCGTCCGCCCCGAGCGCCCGGCCGCCCGCAGCCGCCGCACGCACCGGGCGGCCAGCGCCTCCACCTCGCGCAGCACCCGCTCCCGGTCGGCCAGGTCCACCTCGTAGGTGTCCTCCACCGAGACGGACTTGGCGTCCTGGTCGGCCACCACGGGCCGCTCGTCCAGCCCCGTCGACATCTGGTGGATCCCGGCGCCGTGCGCCCGGCCGAGCAGCTGGACCAGCTCCGCCTCGCCCGCCTCCGCGAGGTCGGCCACCGTGGTCAGCCCGGCCCGCCGCAGCACCTGCTCGGTGGCCGGCCCGATCCCGGGCAGCGCCCGGACCGGCATCGGCCCGAGTACGGCCCGCTCCTGCCCGGGTTCGATCAGCACCAGGCCGTCCGGCTTGGCCTGTTCGGAGGCGATCTTGGCCATCAGCTTGGACCCGGCCGCCCCGACCGAGCCGGTCAGCCCCGTCAGCCGCCGGATGTCCGCCCGCAGGTCCTCCGCCAGCGCGAGCACCAGCCGCTCGCCGGTCTCGTGGTCCGCCTCCAGCAGCGCCGGGCCGTACGGACCGGCCTCCAGGTCCACGAAGGCCTCGTCCAGGCTCAGCGGCTGCACCAGCGGCGACAGCTCCCGCAGCAGGCCCATCACGATCTCGCTGACCTGCCGGTACGCCTCGAAACGCCCGGACAGGAAGGCCGCGTTGGGGCAGAGCCGACGCGCCTGCGCCATCGGCATCGCCGAGTGCACCCCGAACTTCCGCGCCTCGTAGGAGGCGGTGGAGACCACCCCGCGCCCGCCGAGCCCGCCGACGACCACCGGCTTGCCGCGCAGGCTCGGCTTGGCCGCCTGCTCCACCGCCGCGAAGAAGGCGTCCATGTCGAGGTGGATGATGCTCGGCAGTGATCGCACCCGCCGATCATCGCGTACGGGTCCGACAGTGCGTACGAACCCGGGCCGGACACCGCGCGGCCCGGCCCGCCCCCGGCTACTTCCGCGCCGCGTCCGCCAGCGCCTTCGGGATGCCGTCCTCCCGGGGCCCGAGGAAGACCGGGTCCGGCCGCAGCCAGGCGTTGACCGCCGCCTTGCCCGCCCCGGCGACCTCCCGCAGCCCGCCGTACAGCCAGGTCTCGTCGTGCAGCTCGGTCACCCCGACCGCGTACGACCGGATGCCCGCCGCCTCGCAGAGCGCCAGGGCGCGCCGGACGTGGAAGTCCTGGCTGACCAGGACCGCCCGGTCCACCCCGAAGATCCGGTGGGCCCGGGTGCAGGAGTCCCAGGTGTCGAAGCCCGCGTAGTCGCGGACCACCCGCTCCGCCGGCACCCCGTGCTCGGTCAGGTACCTGAACATCGCGTCGGGCTCGTCGTACTCGACCCGCCCGTTGTCCCCGGTCACCAGGATCGCCCGCACCTTGCCCTCCCGGTACAGGTCCACCGCGGCGACCAGCCGGTGCTCCAGGTACGGCGAGGGCTTGCCCGAGTCCAGCCCGGCACCGAAGACCACGGCGACCGGCGCGGACGGCGCGCTCTCCACCGTGCCCACCCGGTCCCCCGCCGAGAGCCACACCCAGGCGCTGGGCGCCAGCGCCAGCGTGCAGAGCAGCGTCCCGACCTGGAACACCCTGCGCTGCGTCCGCCGCTGCCGCAGCCGTGCCCGCATCCGCGCGGCCCTGCGCCCCAGCAACCCCGTTATCCCGGTGCCGACCCCCACGTGCCCCTCCTCGTTCGATTTCGCCAGGCAACACGACGAGGCCGTGGGCCCGGACGGTTCCCCGTCCGGGCCCACGGCCTCGTCGTGTTGGTCCTCAGACCGCCCGGTTGCGGCGCTGCGCCAGTTCGTCGGCCGGGTCCTGCCCGACCAGGGTCTCGCCGGTGTCGGTGCGCTCCGCGTGCAGCCGGCCGAGCGTCAGCTCCAGCTCCCGCCAGACCGCCCCCACCGCGATGCCGAAGACCCCCTGACCGCCCTTCAGCAGGTCCACCACCTGCTGCGGCGTGGTGCACTCGTACACCGTCGCGCCGTCGCACATCAGCGTCATCCCGGCCAGGTCGCCCTGCTCGGCGGCCTGCAGATGGGCGACGGCCACCCGGATGTTCTGCAGCGAGACGCCCGCGTCGAGCAGCCGCTTCACGATCTTGAGCAGCAGCACGTCGCGGAAGCTGTAGAGCCGCTGACTGGCCGCCGGGTACGCCGTCCGGACGCTGGGCTCCAGCAGCCCGGTGCGGGCCCAGTAGTCCAGCTGGCGGTAGGTGATGCCGGCGGCCGCGCAGGCCGTCGGGCCGCGGTAGCCGATCAGTTCGGAGGTCGGGGGCAGCCGCTCGATGGCCGGCTGGCCCGGCTGTACGGCCGGGAACCTGCCCACCCGGGGCAGGTCCGTGACGCCGCGAGCGGTGCGCGGCACGTGCACGGCGCACAGGCCTCCCACGGCCGCGTCATCGCCGGTGCTGCTCATGCCTGCCTCCGTCCACTTGTGCTGCGGGCAACCCGACTGCGGGCATCGGCCACCCGGACAGCCACTCCTGACGGTAGGCAGTCCCCTATGACCCGTCAACGATCGCCACGCCGGGCCAGACAAACCACATCACTCAGGAGAGTGGTTTTTCGTGCCCCCAGTGTGGGTAGGTCGACGGTTTTTGGCAAAACGCCAAGGCTCGACGCTCGCCGCGTCGGTCAGAGAGCCGGTCCCCGCTACTGCGGGCCGCCGCCCCCGAAGTCCTCGGGCGAGACCTGGTCGAGGAACTCGCGGAACTTCTCGACCTCGTCCTCCTGCTCGTCCGGGATCGCGATGCCCGCCTCGGCGAGCACCTCCTCGCTCCCGTAGATCGGCGTGCCGGTCCGCAGCGCCAGCGCTATCGCGTCGGACGGCCGGGCGCTCACCTCGACCCCGCCGGCGAAGACCAGTTCGGCGTAGAACACGCCCTCCCGCAGATCGGTGATCCGCACCTCGGTGAGCTGCTGGCCGAGCGCCTCCAGGACGTCCTTGAAGAGGTCGTGCGTCAGCGGGCGCACCGGCGTCATGCCCTGCTGGGCGAAGGCGATCGCGGTCGCCTCGCCGGGGCCGATCCAGATCGGCAGGTAGCGATCTCCCCCGACCTCCCGCAGCAGCACGATCGGCTGGTTGGAAGGCATCTCCACCCGGACACCCACGACGTCGAGCTCATTCACACAGGCAACCCTATGGCTCCGGTCCCGGATATGAAAGCGCAGGGCCGACGCCGCTGGTCAGCGCGGTGCACCCGCCGTCCGGCGGCCGCCCGGAACGTTACCCGCGGGTCCGCAGACCGGCCTGGACCATCGCCGCGTGGAGCCGTACGGACAGCGTCGCGAGCTCCCGCGCGGTGGCCTCGGCATGGGCCCTGGTCTGCGGGTTCCGGTGCCGGCGCAGCGGCGCCACCACCTGCTCGACCAGCGTGACCTCGCGGTCCGCCGCCGCCTTCATGGCCCTCAGGTGCCGCGGCTCGAGGCCGTACCGGCCGAGCTCCGCGACCAGTCGGGCCACCTGCAGCGCCTCGCCGTCGTACCCGCCGTCCGGCCCCGGCGCGACCAGCCCGTAGGACTCCCACTCGGCGAGCTCCCGCTCCCCGGCCTCGGCCGCGGCCAGCAGCTCGGCGCGCCCCAGCCGGACCCCGGACGGGACGTCGGAGGAGGCGACCAGCTCGCGGTCCGCCTCCTCCATCGGCCCGGGCCTGGCGTCGGCCGCGGCGGGCAGCGCGGGCGGGCTCTCACCGCGCTCGATGGCGTCCAGGTGCTCGCGGATCACCCGCAACGGAAGGTAGTGGTCCCGCTGCATCCGCAGGACGTAGGCCAGCCGCTCGACGTCGGCCGGGCTGAACTTGCGGTACCCCGAGGGCGTGCGCTGCGGCTCGACCAGTCCCTCCGCCTCCAGGAAGCGGATCTTGGAGATGGTGACCTCGGGGAAGTCGTCGCGCAGGAAGGCCAGCACCGCGCCGATGCTCAGCAGTTCGTCACCGCCGCGCCGCCGCCCGGCGGTCCGCTCCGCGCGGACCGGCTGCCTGGGGCCCGCGACCACCCCGCGCCCGCCGCGGTCCGCCTGCGGACCGGACGGGGCTGGGGTGGCCGCCCCGAGAGAAGAGGAAGGGGTATTCGTATTCACTCGGGCTCCTGCCGACGTTGGTTTCAGTACCCCCGGTTGTGGCCGGCGAAGAACACCAGCCGGTACTTCCCGATCTGGACCTCGTCGCCGTTGTTCAGCGTCACCTCGTCGATCCGCTCCCGGTTGACGTAGGTGCCGTTGAGGCTGCCCACGTCCGCGACGCTGAAGCCGGCCGGGGTGCGGCGGAACTCCACGTGACGGCGCGAGACCGTGACGTCGTCCAGGAAGATGTCCCCCTGCGGGTGGCGCCCCGCCGTGGTGACGTCCGAGTCGAGCAGGAAGCGGCTGCCCGAGTTCGGGCCGCGCTGCACGATCAGCAGGGCCGAGCCCGGCGGCAGCGCGTCGATGGCGGACAGCACCTCGGCCGACAGGGCCGGCGTGGTGCCGGTGCCGGTCGTGGTGGTGGGGTCGTACGACTCCAGGCCGGAGATGGAGATGGTCGACGTGGTCTCCGCCGCCCCCTCCGGCAGCAGGCCTCCGCGCAGCGCCGTACCGCAGTTGGAGCAGAACCGGGCCGCGGCCGGGTTCTGGTTGCCGCACCTGGGGCACGGAGAGGAGCCAGCCATGTTCACAGCCTCCTGGCGCGGCACACCCGACGGGTTGTGCCCGGCGTACGGGTCCGGAGCAAACCCTCCACCAGAGGTTGAGGGTGCTGACGGGAAACCTATGCGCGGGTCGCCGGAGGGGTCAACCGACGCGCCGTAGCCCGCCGGATTCCCCGCGTACTGGGCGGCGCCGCCGTCCCGGAACATCTGCTGGCCGGCGTACGGAGCGGCCTCGGGCGCGGGTCGCATGCCCGGCACGGCGGGCTCGTCCTCGGGCCGGCGGTGCCGCGCGGTCGGCGCCTCCACGGCGGCCGCGTCACGGCCCTTGTTGCGACCGAACAACTTCGAGAAGAAACTCACGGGCGAATCCCCTTGCGTGTGACAGACCCGCCCGCGGGGCAGGGTGAGAACCTCGGACAGGCGCCGAGCCCGGTTGCGGCTCGGTCCCGCTGGAGTGGTACTCCGACAGTTGGTGCTGCGGTTGTTGCTCCGGAGCGTACCGGTGCGAACCAGTCTCGCCCACGTGACGACGGCGCCCCGCAGCGGGTGCCGCCGGCCCGTGACGGGCCGTTCGTCGGGTGCCCCGTCACTTCGAAGCCGGCTTGGCGTACTGCGGCGTCTTCGGATCCACGAGGGCGTCCACGACCACCTTCTGCTGCTGGGTGATCGTCGCCCGCGCCTGGTGACTCTCCAAAGTACGGACGACACCCCCCGGGATGTTCAGCGCGGGGGTCAGGTCCTGCGGGTTCCCCACGACGGTGAACCGATAGGGCTGCGAGGCCTTCTTCCCGTCGATCTGCACCCCGCCGCCCGACAGGTCGGTGAAGTAGGTGTTGACCACCACGCGCACATCGTTGATCTGAATCGCCTCCGCCCCCGCCGCTCGAAGTTCCTGCAGGGTGTCCAGCAGCATATCTGCCTTCACCTGCCCTTGGGGATCATCGACCGTCAGTACGATGCCCGGACCAGTGGCCTTGACGGTACCGGCGAGAACGCCGAGTTCCGTCACCTTCTTCCTGGTCTGTTCCTGGGCCTCCTTGGCCTGGTTGGAGCTGTTCTCCAACTTGGCCAGGGACTGCTCCAACTCCGCCTTCTCCTGCTGGAGACGCTGCTGACGGCTGTCCAGTTCGTCGAGGATCCGGACCAGGTCCTCCTGGCGGGCCCCGCGCAGCTGGCTGTGGTGGTCGTTGGTCGACCGCACCTGGATCGCCAGCCCCAGACCGAGCGAGAACAGCAGCAGCGCCACCACCAGCTGACCGCGCGACAACCGCGGCGGCCACAGCGCCGCCTGCAGGCGCCGCCGCCCGGCGTTGCGGTCCACGGCCGGCGGCTGCTCGACGGGAGCCGCCGCGACGGGCTCGGGTTCAGGTTCGGGCTCCGGCTCGACGGCCGGTACGGGCACGGGCTCGGGCTCGGCCTCGGACGCCGCGGCCTCGGGTGCCACTGGCTCCGGCTCCGGCTCGGACGCCGGCCGGACCGGCTTCAGCAGCCGCAGCGTGGGCTCCGGCCCCGGGCCGGCCTCGACCTCAGCCTCGACCTCGGCGTCGGCCTCAGCCTCGACGTCAGCGTCGGAATCCTGCTCGGCCGCGGCCTCCGCGACCTCCCCGGAGCCCGTCTCGGCCTCTTCGACGGCTTCCTCGGCACCCCCGGCCCCATCAGGCCCGGACTCCCCGTCAGGCTCGGGCTCGGAGGCCTGCGCGGCCTTCTCGACCGCCTCCTCGGCAGCCTTCCCCTCCGGCTCGCGCTCCTCCGCCGCCCGCTCGCGGCCCGACTCAGGCACGGAAGACATGGCGACGGATCGCGGCCGCGTTGGAGAAGATGCGGATGCCGAGGACGACGACCACGCCCGTGGACAGCTGGGAACCGACGCCCAGCTGGTCACCGAGGAAGACGATCAGTGCCGCGACCACCACGTTCGACAGGAACGAGACGATGAACACCTTGTCGTTGAAGATCCCGTCCAGCATCGCCCGGACACCGCCGAACACCGCGTCCAGCGCCGCGACCACCGCGATCGGCAGATAGGGCACAACGGCGTCCGGCACCTCGGGTTGGACGAAGAGGCCGACGACCACCCCGATCACAAGACCCAGTACGGCAATCACGGTCTGGCTGCTCCTGTCCCTGTCGTCGTCTTGGCGGATCCGGTCGACGGACGCCGTTTGGGGGTCGGACCACCGCTGGTCGCGGATGGTGAAGCGCTGGGTGAGGCCGATGGTGAGACGGACGCTCCCGGGCTCTCCGAGGTTCCGGGGCCGGTCGTCGGCGTCCCGCTCGACGTCGGGGCGGTCGTCGGCGTCGCCGTCGGCGAGGGTTCGGGCGTGACCGGCTGCGCGGTCCGCAGCGAGACGCCCACCGCCGCCGGCAGCGTCAGGCTCTTCTGCGTGGAGAGCGTCGACTTGATGCCGTACTTCTCCTGGAGCAGCCGCAGGTACTGCCCGGCCATGTCGTTCTCGAAGGCGGTGAGGAGCTTCGGCCCGTCGCCGATCGCCTGGATGTTGTAGGGCGGGACGAGCGGCCGGTTGTCCACCAGCACCGCCTCGCCCGCAGCCCGGATCGCGGAGAGCGCGGTGAGGCGCTGGCCGTTGATCGCGACCGCCTCCGCCCCGGACCCCCACAGGCCGTTCACCACGAGCTGGAGGTCGCGGTCCCGCAGCCGCCCGCTGTTGGAGAAGCCCTGTCCCGCCCGCGGGTCGACGTTGCCGCCCTGGCCCGTCCCGGCGGCGTCCTCCAGGACGAGCTTCACGCCCGGCCCGGTGACCTCGCCCAGGCCGACCGCCCCGCTCAGGCCCCCGGCGTCGGCGTCCCCCGAGGGGAGCGCCTGCTGCTGCGTGCTGTCGACCTTGCGCCGCAGCTCCTGCACCTGCTTCTGCAGCCGGTCGGCCGAGGTGTTGCTGTCGTTGATCCGGTGGATCAGCGCGTCCCGTTCCTTGGCCAGCGTCGGCTCGGCCTTGTGCGCGTTCACCGCGCCCACCGTCACCACCGCTCCGACCAGCGCCAGCCCGGCGCCCAGCGTGAGCAGTCCCCGGAGCGTGCCGGGTATCCGGCTGTCACGGGCACCGCCACGTGCCGCGGCCGCCTCCGCGTAGCCCTCGTCCAGGCTGTGGTCCATCACATTGGTCAGCAGGGACATCGAGGCGTCCGGGCGGTTGTACCGCCCGTTCGGGGCACTCGGCGTCGGCGTCGCTGGCATGGAGACCATCGTCCCATGGCTTCGAGGGGGCCCGTGCACGGCCCCTGAGCTGCACACACGCTGCACACATGGCGGAAGAGACGGACCGTTCCGAATGAGGTGAAAACGGACAGCAGGGCGCACGAACGATGCCGTGCGCCCCGCCGTTCGGGCTACTCCGTCCTCAGGGCCCGGCCGTCACCGACCGGCGCCGTCGACCACCGCCGCCCACTCGTCCAGCAGCGCCTCGGTGGCCTCGTCGTCCGGCCCCTCCGCCCACAGGTGGGTGACCGCCTCGGCCGGGTCGGGCAGCACCAGCGTCCACCGCCCGTCCGCCTCGACCACCCGGACGCCGTCGGTGGTGTCCAGCCGCCGGCTGCCGGCCGCCTCCACCACCGAGCGCATCACCATGCCCTTGGCCGCCCACGGCGTCGCGATGTCCCGGCGCCGGATGTGCGCCTGCGGGATCCGCGCGTCGATCTGGCTCAGCGTGAGCTGGGTCCGCGCCACCAGGCCGACCAGCCGGACGAAGGCCGCGGCCCCGTCCAGCACCCCGCTGAACTCGGGCACCACGAAGCCGCCGCGCCCGTCCCCGCCGAACACCGTGCCCTCGGCGGAGGCCGCCTTCGCGAGGTCGTCCGGCGTCGTCGTGGTCCAGATGACCTGGGTGCCGTGGTACGCCGCGACCTGCTCGGCGATCCTGGTCGTGGTCACCGGCAGCGCCACCTGACCGCTGCGCCGCTCGGCCGCCACCAGGTCCAGCAGCACCAGCAGCGCACGGTCGTCGTCGATCACCCGGCCCAGCTCGTCCACGAAGGCGACGCGCTCGCCGACCGGGTCGAAGCGGACGCCGAAGGCCGCCCGCGAGGAGGCCACCAGCTCGCCCAGCCTGGCCAGCCCGGCCCGCCGGGTCTCCGCGTCCTCGGTCGGCCTCGCCTCGTCGAGCCCGCTGGAGACGGTCAGCGCCTCCACCCCGAGCCGGCCGAGGATGCTCGGCAGGACGAGGCCCGCGCTGCCGTGCGCGGTGTCCACCACCACCTTCAGCCCGGCCTCCCGGACCCCGGTGGTGTCCACCGTCCGCAGCAGGTTGCCGGCGTAGGAGTCGAAGACGCTGGACGGGAAGGTCAGGTCCCCGATCTCGCCGGGGAAGGCCCGCCGGTACTCCTGGCGCGCGTAGACGCGGTCGAGCTTGCGCTGCCCGGCCTGCGAGAGGTCCGCACCGCGCTCGTCGAAGAAGAGGATGTCCAGCGAGTCCGGCACCCCCGGCGTGGTCCGCAGGAAGATCCCGCCCGCACTCCCCCGCGCCGTGTGCTGCCGGGCCACCGGCATCGGCACGTTCTCCAGGTCGCGGACGTCGATCGCCGAGGTCTGCAGCCCCGAGATCATCGCCCGTTTGAGCGCACGCGCACCACGCGAGTGGTCACGCGCGATGGTGACGGTGGCGCCCTTCTTCAACGTCGTCGCGTAGGCCCCGGCCAGCCGGACGGCGAGCTCCGGAGTGATCTCGACGTTCAGGATCCCCGAGACGCCGCGGACGCCGAAGAGGTGCTCCTGCCCGCGCGACTCCCAGATCACCGAGGTGTTGACGACGGCGCCGGCCTCGATGGTCTTGAACGGGTACACCCGGACGTTCGCCCCGATGATCGACTCCTCGCCGACCAGGCACTCGTCCCCGATCACCGCGCCGTCCTCGATCCGCGCGGCCCGCATCACATCGGTGTTCTTGCCGATCACGCAGCCGCGCAGATTGCTCTGCGGCCCGATGTACACGTTGTCGTGCACCACCGCCTTGTGCAGGAACGCGCCGCGCTTGACGACCACGTTGCTGCCCAGCACGGTGTGCTCGCGGATCTCCACGCCGGCCTCGACCTTGGCGTAGTCCCCGATGTACAGCGGCCCGCGGAGCACCGCCTCCGGGTCCACCTCGGCCCCCTCGGCGACCCAGACGCCCGGCGAGATCTCGAACCCGTCCAGCTCGACCTCGACCTTGCCCTCCAGGACGTCCGCCTGGGCCTTGCCGTAGCTCTCGTGGGTGCCCACGTCCTCCCAGTAGCCCTCGGCAACGTACCCGTAGACCCGCTTGCCCTCCTTCAACAGCTGCGGGAAGACGTCGCTCGACCAGTCGACGGACTCACCCGCCGCGACGTAGTCGAAGACCTCGGGCTCCATCACGTAGATACCGGTGTTCACCGTGTCGGAGAAGACCTGCCCCCAGGTCGGTTTCTCCAGGAAGCGCTCGACCCTCCCGTCGTCGTCCGTGATGGTGATACCGAACTCCAACGGATTCGGCACCCTGGTGAGACAGACGGTGACCAGAGCGTTCTTGCTCCGGTGAAAGTCGATCAGTTCGGAGAGGTTGAAGTCGGTCAGCGCGTCACCGGAGATCACCAGAAAGGAGTCGTCCTTGAGCGCGTCCTCGGCGTTCTTGACACTCCCCGCCGTGCCCAGAGGTGTCTCCTCGTGGGCATAGGTCAGATGCATGCCCAGCTCTTCGCCGTCACCGAAGTAGTTCTTGACCAGTGACGCCAGGAACTGGACCGTGACGACGGTGTCGGAGAGGCCGTGCCGCTTCAGCAGCCGTAGCACGTGCTCCATGATCGGCATATTGGCGACCGGAAGCAGCGGTTTCGGCATGCTGGAGGTCATCGGGCGGAGTCGAGTACCTTCGCCCCCTGCCATTACAACGGCTTTCATTACGGGTGCGTCCTCCTTCGCGGTGTGGACCAGCAGGTCCATCAAACCGTTCCAGAGGGATCTCTACCCGGAAGGCATCGTCCGACGCACCGACGGGGCGTGGGGCTTCTCTCAGATCACGTCTCAGACTGTGGACGCCCGGCCCGCCGCGGCGCCCTTGACGATCTGCCGCGCCTGCACCGCGTAGAGAATGGCCGCCCACCAGTAGAGCACCGTCCCCCACCAGATGAAGGCCCAGCTCACCACCTCGGCTGGCCGCGCGATCCAGCTGTCCACGCTGCCGAGCAGCAGGAGCGGAAACGCGTACATCAGGTTGAAGGTCGCGGCCTTCCCCAGGAAACTCACCTGCAGCGGCCCGTAACCGTGCTTGTTCAGAATGGGCAGCAGCGCGGCGATGAACACCTCCCGGGCCAGCAGAATCGCCGTCAGCCACCACGGCAGAATCCCACGCCAGGTCAATCCGACCAGCGTGGACAGCACATAGAGCCGGTCCGCCAGCGGATCCAGCAGCTGACCCACCCGGCTGATCTGCCCCCACCGCCTGGCCAGCTTTCCGTCCAGGTAGTCACTGATTCCGCTGAGCATCAGGATCAGCAGCGCCCAGAGGTCATTGTTCGGCCCGTCGAAGACCGGCCACAGAATGAGCCAGAGGAAGAGCGGAACGCCGACCAGCCGGCCCATGCTCAGCAGGTTGGGGATGGTGAGGACGCGATCGGTCTGGACCCGCGTCTCCTGGACCTCCACCCGGGGGCCTCCTGTCCGTGTGACGACAATGCACATTGACCCTACAACAGAGAAGCCCCCGTCCGGTTCACCCGGCGGGGGCTTCTCTAGAAGAATTGTTCGGCGGTGTCCTACTCTCCCACAGGGTCCCCCCTGCAGTACCATCGGCGCTGTGAGGCTTAGCTTCCGGGTTCGGAATGTAACCGGGCGTTTCCCTCACGCTATGACCACCGAAACACTATGAAACTGTCAACCGACACCCGACCAAGAATCGGATGGGTCGTTGTTTCAGAACAACACAGTGGACGCGAGCAACTGAGGACAAGCCCTCGGCCTATTAGTACCGGTCAACTCCACCCCTTACAGGGCTTCCATATCCGGCCTATCAACCCAGTCGTCTACTGGGAGCCTTACCCTCTCAAGGAGGTGGGAGTGCTCATCTCGAAGCAGGCTTCCCGCTTAGATGCTTTCAGCGGTTATCCCTCCCGAACGTAGCCAACCAGCCATGCCCTTGGCAGGACAACTGGCACACCAGAGGTTCGTCCGTCCCGGTCCTCTCGTACTAGGGACAGCCCTTCTCAACACTCCTACGCGCACAGCGGATAGGGACCGAACTGTCTCACGACGTTCTAAACCCAGCTCGCGTACCGCTTTAATGGGCGAACAGCCCAACCCTTGGGACCTACTCCAGCCCCAGGATGCGACGAGCCGACATCGAGGTGCCAAACCATCCCGTCGATATGGACTCTTGGGGAAGATCAGCCTGTTATCCCCGGGGTACCTTTTATCCGTTGAGCGACGGCGCTTCCACAAGCCACCGCCGGATCACTAGTCCCTACTTTCGTACCTGCTCGACCCGTCAGTCTCACAGTCAAGCTCCCTTGTGCACTTACACTCAACACCTGATTGCCAACCAGGCTGAGGGAACCTTTGGGCGCCTCCGTTACCCTTTAGGAGGCAACCGCCCCAGTTAAACTACCCACCAGACACTGTCCCTGATCCGGATCACGGACCCAGGTTAGACATCCAGCACGACCAGAGTGGTATTTCAACGGCGACTCCACAACAACTGGCGTTGCTGCTTCAAAGTCTCCCACCTATCCTACACAAGCCGAACCGAACACCAATATCAAGCTATAGTAAAGGTCCCGGGGTCTTTCCGTCCTGCTGCGCGAAACGAGCATCTTTACTCGTAATGCAATTTCACCGGGCCTATGGTTGAGACAGTCGAGAAGTCGTTACGCCATTCGTGCAGGTCGGAACTTACCCGACAAGGAATTTCGCTACCTTAGGATGGTTATAGTTACCACCGCCGTTTACTGGCGCTTAAGTTCTCAGCTTCGCCCCACCGAAATGGAGCTAACCGGTCCCCTTAACGTTCCAGCACCGGGCAGGCGTCAGTCCGTATACATCGCCTTACGGCTTCGCACGGACCTGTGTTTTTAGTAAACAGTCGCTTCTCGCTGGTCTCTGCGGCCACCCCCAGCTCAAGGTGCAAGACCCATCACCAGGAATGGCCCCCCTTCTCCCGAAGTTACGGGGGCATTTTGCCGAGTTCCTTAACCATAGTTCACCCGAACGCCTCGGTATTCTCTACCTGACCACCTGAGTCGGTTTGGGGTACGGGCCGCCATGAAACTCGCTAGAGGCTTTTCTCGACAGCATAGGATCATCCACTTCACCACAATCGGCTCGGCATCAGGTCTCAGCCTTAATGAGTGACGGATTTGCCTATCACTCGGCCTACACCCTTACCCCGGGACTACCACCGCCCGGGCTGGACTACCTTCCTGCGTCACCCCATCGCTCACCTACTACCCTGTTGGGTCACCGGCTCCACCACTTCCCTTTGCCCGAAGGCTCCAGGACGGCTTCACGGGCTTAGCATCAAGAGGTTCAGCGTTGGCGCTTCAAAGCGGGTACGGGAATATCAACCCGTTGTCCATCGACTACGCCTGTCGGCCTCGCCTTAGGTCCCGACTTACCCTGGGCAGATCAGCTTGACCCAGGAACCCTTGGTCAATCGGCGCAAGAGTTTCCCACTCTTGTATCGCTACTCATGCCTGCATTCTCACTCGTATACCGTCCACGACTGGTTTCCACCGCCGCTTCACCCGGCACACGACGCTCCCCTACCCATCACAGCAGGCGTTGGCCCTATATGCTGCAATGACACGACTTCGGTGATGTGCTTGAGCCCCGCTACATTGTCGGCGCGGAATCACTTGACCAGTGAGCTATTACGCACTCTTTCAAGGGTGGCTGCTTCTAAGCCAACCTCCTGGTTGTCTCTGCGACTCCACATCCTTTCCCACTTAGCACACGCTTAGGGACCTTAGTCGGTGTTCTGGGCTGTTTCCCTCTCGACCATGGAGCTTATCCCCCACAGTCTCACTGCCACGCTCTCACTTACCGGCATTCGGAGTTTGGCTAAGGTCAGTAACCCGGTAAGGCCCATCGCCTATCCAGTGCTCTACCTCCGGCAAGAAACACGTGACGCTGCACCTAAATGCATTTCGGGGAGAACCAGCTATCACGGAGTTTGATTGGCCTTTCACCCCTAACCACAGGTCATCCCCCAGGTTTTCAACCCTGGTGGGTTCGGTCCTCCACACGGTCTTACCCGCGCTTCAACCTGCCCATGGCTAGATCACTCCGCTTCGGGTCTTGGGCATGCAACTGGGTCGCCCTATTCGGACTCGCTTTCGCTACGGCTACCCCACACGGGTTAACCTCGCTACACACCGCAAACTCGCAGGCTCATTCTTCAAAAGGCACGCAGTCACGGCCCACCAGCAAGCTGATGAACGACGCTCCCACGGCTTGTAGGCACACGGTTTCAGGTACTATTTCACTCCGCTCCCGCGGTACTTTTCACCATTCCCTCACGGTACTATCCGCTATCGGTCACTAGGGAATATTTAGGCTTAGCGGGTGGTCCCGCCAGATTCACACGGGATTTCTCGGGCCCCGTGCTACTTGGGAGTTCTTCAAGAGCCGTACAGATTTCGTCTACGGGGGTCTTACCCTCTACGCCGGACCTTTCGCATGTCCTTCGACTACCCATACGGTTTCTGACTCGCCGACCGCCGGCAGACGATGAAGCTCATCCCACGACCCCGCATTGGCAACCCCTGCCGGGTCTCACACCAAACGGTTTAGCCTCATCCAGTTTCGCTCGCCACTACTCCCGGAATCACGGTTGTTTTCTCTTCCTGCGGGTACTGAGATGTTTCACTTCCCCGCGTTCCCTCCACACTGCCTATGTGTTCAGCAGCGGGTGACAGCCCATGACGACTGCCGGGTTTCCCCATTCGGACACCCCCGGATCAAAGCTCGGTTGACAGCTCCCCGGGGCCTATCGCGGCCTCCCACGTCCTTCATCGGTTCCTAGTGCCAAGGCATCCACCGTGCGCCCTTAAAAACTTGGCCACAGATGCTCGCGTCCACTGTGCAGTTCTCAAACAACGACCAGTCACACACCCTCAATGATCCGAAGACCACCTCGAGTGAGGCCGGCACTGAGACAACGGAAACCCGTTCCCTCAGGACCCAACAACGTGCCCGACACGATCCCGGCAACCAGATCCGCGTTCCACGCCCGAAGGCAGTACTAGCGCTGGTGTTCCAGACCGTGCCGAATAGTCAACGTTCCACCCATGAGCGACCGTGCAGAACATTCGCCTGCAAGCGGCCATGTGCTCCTTAGAAAGGAGGTGATCCAGCCGCACCTTCCGGTACGGCTACCTTGTTACGACTTCGTCCCAATCGCTGGTCCCACCTTCGACGGCTCCTCCCCTTACGGGTTAGGCCACCGGCTTCGGGTGTTACCGACTTTCGTGACGTGACGGGCGGTGTGTACAAGGCCCGGGAACGTATTCACCGCAGCATGCTGATCTGCGATTACTAGCAACTCCAACTTCATGGGGTCGAGTTGCAGACCCCAATCCGAACTGAGGCCGGCTTTTTGGGATTCGCTCCGCCTCGCGGCATCGCAGCCCTTTGTACCGACCATTGTAGCACGTGTGCAGCCCAAGACATAAGGGGCATGATGATTTGACGTCGTCCCCACCTTCCTCCGAGTTGACCCCGGCAGTCTCCTGTGAGTCCCCATCACCCCGAAAGGCATGCTGGCAACACAGAACAAGGGTTGCGCTCGTTGCGGGACTTAACCCAACATCTCACGACACGAGCTGACGACAACCATGCACCACCTGTATACCGACCACAAGGGGGCACCCATCTCTGGATGTTTCCGGCATATGTCAAGCCTTGGTAAGGTTCTTCGCGTTGCGTCGAATTAAGCCACATGCTCCGCTGCTTGTGCGGGCCCCCGTCAATTCCTTTGAGTTTTAGCCTTGCGGCCGTACTCCCCAGGCGGGGAACTTAATGCGTTAGCTGCGGCACCGACGACGTGGAATGTCGCCAACACCTAGTTCCCAACGTTTACGGCGTGGACTACCAGGGTATCTAATCCTGTTCGCTCCCCACGCTTTCGCTCCTCAGCGTCAGTAATGGCCCAGAGATCCGCCTTCGCCACCGGTGTTCCTCCTGATATCTGCGCATTTCACCGCTACACCAGGAATTCCGATCTCCCCTACCACACTCTAGCCTGCCCGTATCGAATGCAGACCCGGGGTTAAGCCCCGGGCTTTCACATCCGACGCGACAGGCCGCCTACGAGCTCTTTACGCCCAATAATTCCGGACAACGCTCGCACCCTACGTATTACCGCGGCTGCTGGCACGTAGTTAGCCGGTGCTTCTTCTGCAGGTACCGTCACTTGCGCTTCTTCCCTGCTGAAAGAGGTTTACAACCCGAAGGCCGTCATCCCTCACGCGGCGTCGCTGCATCAGGCTTTCGCCCATTGTGCAATATTCCCCACTGCTGCCTCCCGTAGGAGTCTGGGCCGTGTCTCAGTCCCAGTGTGGCCGGTCGCCCTCTCAGGCCGGCTACCCGTCGTCGCCTTGGTAGGCCATTACCCCACCAACAAGCTGATAGGCCGCGGGCTCATCCTGCACCGCCGGAGCTTTACACCAACCCCCATGCGGAGGAAGGTCATATCCGGTATTAGACCCCGTTTCCAGGGCTTGTCCCAGAGTGCAGGGCAGATTGCCCACGTGTTACTCACCCGTTCGCCACTGATCCACCCCGAAGGGCTTCACCGTTCGACTTGCATGTGTTAAGCACGCCGCCAGCGTTCGTCCTGAGCCAGGATCAAACTCTCCGTGAATGTATACCCGTAATCGGGTCGACACCCGCGTTGAGCGGCACGGCAACCACCGGAATAGGGTGGCCCCGCGCACTGCGTCCTCGCTAGTGTTTTACTTCAAAAGGAATCTCCAACCCCGATCAAGTGATCGAGGCCGGGGATGTCAACATATCTGGCGTTGACTTTTGGCACGCTGTTGAGTTCTCAAGGAACGGACGCTTCCTTCGGACTGCCTTCCAGCAGGCCCTCCGGGCTTCGTTCTTTCGTGTTTCCAGCTTACCAGATGTTTTCCGCTCCGTTTACCGGAGCTTTTCGCATCTGAAATCTGGTGTTAACCGCCAAGTTGTGGCGACTCGACCAACCATAGCGGGTCGCCGACCGGAGTGCGAATCGGGGCGCGCCCGGTGTCACCCGGTCGGCGGCATGATTTGTTGCTCTCGCGAGCATATACAGCAATGGTCCCGATTCGCCAAGATGCCTGTAGAGTGCGGCGCATCGGGCCGAGAGGACTAGACCAGTCGCGGGCCGGTGGGGACGCCGGCCGGCAGGTGGGCGCGGGCGGGGGGTTCGCCCGGGAATGTCGACAGATGTCCTTAGTTGACATGATTTAGGCTTCAGCTGATCGTCGTGCCGCTCCTCGCGGCCGCTCGCTGTACTGCGCTCTTGGGAGGCACAACCATGACCACTGTGACGTCGCCGCTGACCGGCAAGGTCGTCGGGCTCGCCGGCGTGCCGGACCCGGTGTTCTCCGGCGCGATGGTGGGCCCCGGCACCGCGATCGACCCGGTCCGTCGGCCCACCGAGGCGGTCGCTCCGGTGGACGGCGTCGTCGTCTCCATGCACCCGCACGCCTTCGTGGTCGTGGACGACGAGGGCCACGGTGTGCTGACCCACCTCGGGATCGACACCGTCCAGCTCAACGGCGAGGGCTTCGAGCTGCTCGTCAACAAGGGCGACACGGTGACCCGCGGCCAGGCCGTCATCAAGTGGGACCCGGCCGCCGTCGAGGCCGCCGGCAAGTCGCCGATCTCGCCGATCGTCGCGCTCGAGGCCGCCCCGGACTCGCTCGGCGCCCTGCGGGAGGACGGCGAGGCCGTCTCCGGCGAGCCGCTGTTCAGCTGGAGCTGACCCCTCTCTATCCCCCACACACAGACTCAGCGGAGACAGGTACATGGAGAAGACACTGCACGGCGTGGGTGTCAGCCACGGGGTCGCGATCGGCCAGGTCCGTCACATGGGGACGGCGGTGCTGGAGCCCCCGGCCACCCAGATCCCGACCGAGGACGCCCCGCGGGAGCAGGCGCGCGCCCAGGCCGCCGTGGAGGCGGTCGCCGCCGACCTGATCGCGCGCGGCAACCTCGCGGGTGGCGAGGCGCAGGCCGTTCTGGAGGCCCAGGCGCTGATGGCGCAGGACCCGGAGCTGATGGCCGACGTGTCCCGCCGGATCGCCGTCGGCAGCAGTGCCGAACGCGGTGTCTACGACGCCTTCGCGGCCTTCCGTGCCCTGCTGGCCTCCGCCGGGGAGTACCTGGCCGGGCGGGTCGCCGACCTGGACGACGTGCGGAACCGCATCGTGGCCCGGCTGCTCGGGGTGCCGATGCCGGGGGTGCCGGACAGCGACGAGCCGTACGTGCTGTTCGCCCGTGACCTGGCGCCGGCCGACACCGCGCTGCTCGACCCGACGCTGGTGCTCGGCTTCGTGACCGAGGAGGGCGGGCCGACCAGCCACAGCGCCATCCTGGCGCGGGCGCTGGGCGTGCCGGCCGTCGTGGCGCTGCCCGGGGCGACCGACGTGGCCGAGGGCACTGTCGTCGCCGTGGACGGCAGTTCGGGCGACGTGCTGCTGGAGCCCTCGCAGGAGAAGCAGGACGAGCTGCGGGCGGTCGCCGCCGAGCGCAAGGCCGCGCTGGCTGCCTCCTCCGGCCCGGGGCAGACCTCTGACGGGCACCGCGTCCCGCTGCTGGCGAATGTGGGCGGCCCGGCGGACGTGCCGGCCGCGCTGGAGAACGGCGCCGAGGGCGTCGGCCTGTTCCGCACCGAGTTCCTGTTCCTGGACGACTCGGCGAAGGCTCCGAGCGAGGAGAAGCAGGTCGAGGCGTACCGCAAGGTGCTGGAGGCGTTCCCGGAGGGCCGGGTCGTCGTCCGGGTGCTCGACGCGGGCGCGGACAAGCCGCTGGACTTCCTGACCCCGGCCGACGAGCCGAACCCGGCGCTGGGCGTGCGCGGTCTGCGCACCCTGCTGGAGCACCCCGAGGTGCTGCGCACCCAGCTGCGGGCGCTGGCCACGGCCGCCGCGGGACTGCCGGTGCACCTCGAGGTGATGGCCCCGATGGTGGCCGACCGCAAGGACGCCAAGGACTTCGCGACCGCCTGCCGGGAGGCCGGGCTGGACGCCAAGTTCGGTGCGATGGTGGAGATCCCCTCGGCCGCGCTGCGGGCCAGGTCGATCCTGCAGGAGGTCGAGTTCCTGTCGCTGGGGACCAACGACCTCGCCCAGTACGCGTTCGCGGCGGACCGCCAGGTCGGTGCGCTGGCGCGGCTGCAGGACCCGTGGCAGCCGGCGCTGCTGGACCTGATCGCCGCGGCGGCCGACGCCGCGCGGGTGGCCGGCAAGAGCTGCGGCGTCTGCGGCGAGGCCGCGTCCGACCCGCTGCTGGCCGTGGTGCTGACCGGTCTGGGCGTCACCAGCCTGTCGATGGGCTCCGCGTCGATCCCGTACGTGCGGTCCACCCTGGCCAAGTACACGCTGGCGCAGTGCCGCCGGGCGGCCGAGGCGGCCCGGGCCGCGGACAGCGCCGAGGAGGCGCGCGTCGCGGCGCAGCAGGTGCTGTCCGGCGAGTAGGGACGGCACGAGTAGGGACACCGGCGGGAACCGGAAGGGGCGCCCCCACCATCGCGGTGGGGGCGCCCCTTCCGTGTCGTACCGGGCCGGTCAGGCCTGGCGGTCGACCCGCAGCTGCTCGAAGAAGCGCAGGTACTCGATGTTGTCGACGGAGCCGGGGTTGACGGCCTGCTCCAGCGGGGTGCCGGAGAGGATGCGCTTGACCGGGACCTCGATCCGCTTGCCGGTGAGGGTGTGCGGCAGGCCGCGGACGACGACGACCTCGTCGGGGACGTGGCGCGGGGAGAGCTCGGTGCGCAGCGAGGTGCGGATGCGGCCGATGAGCCCGTCGTTCAGCTCGGCGCCGGGGGCGAGGACGACGAACAGCGGCATCCAGTAGCCGCCGTCGGGCTCCTCCAGGCCGATGACCAGGGACTCGGAGATTTCGGGGAGGCGCTCGACCACCTCGTAGATGTCCGAGGAGCCCATCCGGACGCCCTGGCGGTTGAGGGTGGAGTCGGAGCGGCCGTGGATGACGACGGTGCCCCGGGAGGTGACGGTGATCCAGTCGCCGTGGCGCCAGATGCCGGGGTACATGTCGAAGTAGCTGTCGTGGTACCGGGTGCCCTCGGGGTCGTTCCAGAAGCCGGTGGGCATGGACGGGATGGGCTTGGTGACGACGAGCTCACCGACGGCGTCGGTGAGCGGCTTGCCCTGGACGTCCCAGGACTCGACGGCGGCGCCGAGGCAGGGGGCCTGGATCTCGCCCAGGTACACCGGGAGGGTGGGGACGCCGCCGACGAAGCAGGAGCAGACGTCGGTGCCGCCGCTGACGGAGGCGAGCCAGACGTCCGACTTGACCTCGTCGTAGATCCAGCGGAAGCCGTCCGGCGGCAGCGGCGAGCCGGTGGTGCCGATGCAGCGCACGGCGGAGAGGTCGAGGTCCCGGCCGGGGTGGAGCTCGGCCTTGCGGCTGGCGATCACGTAGGCGGCGGAGGTGCCGAGGACGGTGGCGCCGGTGCGGGCGGCGACCGACCAGAGGGCGCCGGTGTCGGGGTGGCCGGGGCTGCCGTCGTAGGTGACGATCGTGGCCCCGACGAGGAGGCCGGCCAGCAGGAAGTTCCACATCATCCAGCCGGTGGAGGTGTACCAGAGGAAGCGGTCCTGCGGGCCGAGGTCGAGGTGGAGGCCGGCCTGCTTCAGGTGTTCGAGCAGGATGCCGCCCTGGCTCTGGACGATGGCCTTGGGCAGACCGGTGGTGCCGGAGGAGTAGAGGACCCAGAGCGGGTGGTCGAAGGGGACCGGCTCGAAGACCGGCTCGACCTCGTCGGCGACCAGGTCGTCCCAGTCGAGGGCGCCTTCCGGGGCCGGGCCACCGAGCAGTGGGACGTGGACGACGGTGCGCAGGCTGGGCAGCTCGCGCCGCAGCTCGGCGACGACCTCGGTGCGGTCGTGGTCCTTGCCGCCGTAGTGGTAGCCGTCGATGGCGAAGAGGACGGCCGGTTCGATCTGCTGGAGGCGGTCGAGGACGCTGCGGGCGCCGAAGTCGGGGGCGCAGCTGGTCCAGACCGCTCCGACGGCGGCGGTGGCGAGGAGGGCGACGGCGGCCTGCGGGACGTTCGGCAGGTAGGCGCTGACCCGGTCGCCGGGGCCGATGCCCCGGGCGCGGAGCGCGGCGGCCAGCGAGCCGACCTGGCGGCGCAGCTCGGCCCAGGTGAGGACGACGGGCTGCTCGGTGGTCTCGTCCAGGTGGAGGATGGCCGGGCGGTCGGCGTTGGCGGGGTCGTCGGCGGCGCGCAGGGCGTGCTCGGCGTAGTTGAGGCGGGCGCCGGGGAACCAGCGGGCGCCGGGCATCGCCGGGTCGGCGAGGACGGCGTCGGGGGCCTCGGTGAAGCGGACGTCGAACCACTGGGTGACGGCGGTCCAGAACCGGTCGAGGTCGTCGGTGGACCAGGCGTGCAGGTCGGCGTAGCGCTGGGCGGCCTGCTGGTCGTCGGCGGCCGGGGCGAGCGGGGCGGCCGGGGCGCCGTGGTGCTCGGCGGCCCAGGCCTGGAAGGCCACCAGGCTGGTGGCGGCGGCGCGAGCGGGGTTGGGGCGCCAGAGCGGCTGGTCCTGGGATGGGGTGCTCACGGTGGTGGTCTCCCGGCCGGTGGTGGGGACGGGAGAGCTTGTGGCAGGCCCGTCCGGTTGGGCTGTCGGTGCAGACCATGCCATGTGCGCGGCCGTCGCGCCAGGGTCCGCCGGCGAGTGGTCCGCTGGTCAGCGGGGGGTGAACTCTCCGCCGAACCAGCGGCGCAGGACGCTGTTGTGGAAGTCCCAGACGAGTGCGGTGTCGGTGTCGGCGAGGAACCAGCCGTCGGTCTCGTCGGTGGGGCGCGAGGGCGGGAGCGCGGCGAGCGGGCGGGCGGGCAGCAGGCCGCAGAGGAACACGAACCGGCCGTTGGGGTCGGAGGCGGTGTGGATCAGGGTGACCTCGGCGGCGTCGGCCGTGATGCCGGTCTCCTCGTGCAGTTCGCGGACGCAGGCCTGCTGCCAGCTCTCGCCGTAGTCCATGTAGCCGCCGGGGAAGGCGAGTTCGCCGTAGCCGGGCTCGATGGTGCGGCGGATGACGACCAGGGCGGGGTCGGCGTCGGGCCGGGTGACGGGGAGGACGGTGACCGCGACGGGCAGCGGGTTGCGGTAGCTGATCTCGGCGCAGCCGGGGCAGGTGCGGGGCCAGGCCCGGGTGTCGGGCGGGTAGGGCGTGCCGCAGAAGTGGCAGTGCGAGAACGGCCGGTGGGTGGTCTGGGTCGCTTCGTCGGTGGTCATGGCCGGATGGTAGCCCGGTGGGCCGGCGGTGGACCCGGGGGTCCGGCGATCAGTGCTGTTCGCCCTGCGGGCCGTCGACCGGTCGGCCTTCGCCCGGCCGGCCCTCGCCCGGCTGGTCCTCGCCCGGCCGGTCCTCACGGGTGGGGCGGAGCAGGGCGGGGTGCAGGAGGGAGGCGTCGCCGGCGTGGTAGGTGCGGGCGCGGGGGCCGCCGCGGGCTCCGGCGCGCTGGGTGGTGGTGCCGGTGCTCTCGACGAAGCCGGGGACGGAGAGGACCTTGCGGTGGAAGTTGCCCGGGTGGAGCTTCTCGTCCCAGACGGCCTCGTAGACGGCGCGCAGATCGGGGATGGTGAAGTCGTGGGGCAGGAAGGCGGTGGCCAGCGGGCTGTACTCCAGCTTGGCGCGCACCCGGTCGAGCCCGTCGGCGAGGATCCGGGCGTGGTCGAAGGCCAGGGCGAGCGGAGTGGGGCCGGTGCGCCCGTCGACGCCACCCCCGTGGGTGTCGGCGGGCGCACCGGCGGCTCGGGACCGGCCGCGGGGCCGGAGGTCCAGGTCGCGGACGGGGTGCCAGGCGGCGGCCGCGGCGTCCGTCCCGGCCTGGGGGTCGGGGAGGTCCGGTGCGAAGGCGAGGTAGGCGACGGAGACGACGTGCATCCGCGGGTCCCGCTCGGGGGCCCCGTAGGTGCCGAGCTGCTCCAGGTGGAGTCGGCAGAGCGTGGCCTCGGCCGCGCCCTGGAGGCCCGTCTCCTCCGCGAGTTCGCGGGCGGCGGCCTCGTCCAGGCCCTCCTCGCCGGCCCGCAGGAAGCCGCCGGGCAGTGCCCAGCAGCCCTGGTAGGGCGGGGCGCCGCGCTCGACGAGCAGCACGTGCAGGCTGCCCTGGCGCAGGGTCAGGGCGACCACGTCGACCGTGACGGCGATCGGGGCGTAGGCGCGCGGGTCGTACGCGGCGAGCCATTCCCGCTCGGCCGCGGGCCCGGTGCCGGGCTGGTCGTCCGCCGCCATCGCCGGTCCTTCCGCGCTCACTCGTGTCTCGTCTTGTTCTTCTTGATTGTCCGGCTTGCCGTCTCGGGCTGTCAGCTGTTGTCAGGTGCTGTCGTTCTCGTCCTGAGCACAACGTAGGCGATCGCGTTCCTGAGCGGCAAATGCTTTTCCCGGTCGGCGGAGGCCTCCTCCTTCTAGGCTGTGACCAGCACCGACCGCACCAGAGGAGGCCGCCATGCCCACTGCTCCCCCGCCGGACTTCGCCGCGGCGCTGGCCGCCGGTCCGCTGGTGCTGGACGGCGGGATGTCGAACCAGTTGGCGGCGGCGGGGCACGACCTGTCGGACGAGCTGTGGTCGGCCCGGCTGCTGGCCGACGACCCGGAGGCGGTGGTGGCGGTGCACCGGGCGTACTTCGAGGCCGGCGCGGACGTCGCCATCACGGCGAGCTACCAGGCGAGCTTCGAGGGCTTCGCCCGGCGCGGCATCGGCCGGGCGCAGGCCGCGCGGCTGCTGGCGAGCAGCGTGGAGCTGGCCCGGGAGGCGGCGTGGGCCGAGCCGGGCGGGCGGCGGCGCTGGGTGGCCGCGTCGGTGGGCCCGTACGGGGCGGTGCTGGCGGACGGTTCGGAGTACCGGGGCCGGTACGGGCTGAGCGTCGGGGAGCTGGTGGCCTTCCACCGGCCGCGGCTGGAGGTGCTCGCGGCGGCCCGGCCGGACGTGCTGGCGCTGGAGACGGTGCCGGACGCGGACGAGGCGCGGGCGCTGCTGGAGCTGGTGCGCGGGCTGGGGGTGCCGGCCTGGCTGTCGTACAGCGTCGAGGGCGACCGGACCCGGGCCGGGCAGCCGCTGGCGGAGGCGTTCGCGCTCGCCGCGGAGGTGGACGAGGTGCTGGCGGTGGGCGTCAACTGCTGCACTCCGCAGGACGCGGACCGGGCGGTGGCGGTGGCCGCCGAGGTGACCGGGAAGCCGGTGGTGGTCTACCCGAACAGCGGGGAGCACTGGGACGCCGAGCGCCGGGGCTGGCGCGGGGAGCCGACCTTCCGCTCGGCCCGGGTGGGCGGCTGGCTCGCGGCCGGGGCCCGGCTGGTGGGCGGCTGCTGCCGGGTCGGGCCGGACGGGATCGCGGCGCTCGCGGCGGAGGTGGCGGTCCGCCGGGTGCCGTCGAACGGCGCGGTGGGTTAGGGAGCGTGCGCCCGGCCGGGGCGGGCTCCGGCGCCCGGCCGGGGGCGGGTAACCGAGGGGGAAGGTGCACGGAGTCTGTGTGGCCTGGCAGACTCGTCCCGTCACCACTGCGGTCGACAATGTCGACCGCCTGTCAGCGGAGGTATCCATGCCCGGCCCGATCCAGTCGCTTTCCCGGGCCGCCGCGATCATGCGCCTGCTGGCCGGCGGTGAGCGCCGCCTCGGCCTGTCCGAGGTCTCGACGGCGCTGGGCCTGGCCAAGGGCACCGCGCACGGCATCCTGCGCACGCTGCAGCAGGAGGGGTTCGTCGAGCAGGATCCGGAGAGCGGCAAGTACCAGCTGGGCGCGGAGCTGCTGCGGCTGGGACAGAGCTACCTGGACGTGCACGAGCTGCGGGCGCGGGCCCTGGTGTGGGCGGACGACCTGGCCCGGGCGGCCGGGGAGACGGTCTACCTGGGGGTGCTGCACCAGCAGGGCGTGCTGATCGTGCACCACGTGTTCCGGCCGGACGACACCCGGCAAGTGCTGGAGGTCGGCTCGATGCAGCCGCTGCACAGCACCGCCCTCGGCAAGGTGCTGGTGGCCTACGACCCGGTCGCGCGCGGGGAGTTGGGCGACGGGCCGTACGAGTCGTACACCGTGCGCACGCTCACCGAGGCGGTCGACGTGGACGCCGAGTGCGCGCTGATCCGCGAGCGCGGCTGGTCGGACTCGATCGAGGAGACCTGGGAGGGCGTGGCCTCGATCGGCGCGCTGATCCAGGACCGGCGGCGCAACCCGGTCGGTTCGGTGTGCATCAGCGGGCCGGTGGAGCGGGTCTGCGAGGACGGCTTCGTGAAGCCCTCGCTGGTGGCCTCGGTGCGCAGCGCGGCGCGGGCGATCTCCCGTGACCTGGGTGCCGGGCGGTTCTGAGAACAGCGGTCATTTCGTCACGCTGAGGCGCGGACAGGCGGGGAGCCTGTCCGCGCCTTGGCGTTTTGTCCTGTTTCGGAGCGCTCCGCTCGGTAACTTCGGAGGACCTGCCGAGGCGAGGGTCACAGCTGCGTAACCCTGCCTTGACGCGGGGGCGACCTGGGGAGGAAGCTTCCGCATGACGGTCGACATTGTCGAACGCTGGCCGGGGAGATCAGTCCCCCAGTGCGCTCACCCGCACCGCGATCGACCGGCCGCCCGCCCCCACCCGCACCTCCGGGCCATATGGACAAGGGAGTCTTTTGTGTCCGCGTTCTCCAACGGCGACGTTTTCGTCGGCGAAACCCTCGGCACCGCCGCGCTGATACTCCTCGGCGGTGGCGTCTGCGCCGCCGTGACCCTCAAGAAGTCGAAGGCCGTCAACGCCGGCTGGCTGGCGATCACCTTCGGCTGGGGTTTCGCGGTCCTCATCGCCGCCTACATGTCGGCTCCGAAGTCCGGCGCGCACCTCAACCCGGCAGTCACCCTCGCCCTGGCGGTCAAGAGCGGCGACTGGAGCCAGGTGCCGCTCTACCTCGGCTCGCAGCTGCTCGGCGCGATCATCGGCGCCGTGCTGGTCTGGGCGACCTACCTCGGCCAGTTCAACGCCAACGAGGAGCCCACCCTCGGCATCTTCTCGACCGGGCCCGAGATCCGGAACCGGTTCCAGAACGTCCTCACCGAGGTCATCGGCACCTTCGTGCTCTGCTTCGCGATCCTGACCATCGGCACCAACACCGGCCTCTCGCAGACCGGCACCGGCACCCTGATGGTGGCCTTCACCGTCGTCGGCATCGGCCTCTCGCTGGGCGGCCCGACCGGCTACGCGATCAACCCGGCCCGTGACCTCGGCCCGCGCATCGCGCACGCCCTGCTGCCGATCCCGAACAAGGGCGGCTCCGACTGGTCGTACGCCTGGATCCCGGTCGTCGGCCCGGTCCTCGGCGGCCTCGCGGCCGGCGGCGTCTACAACGCCCTCTTCTAAGCCGGGTTCGCACCCACCGAGCACGGGGACTGACCGGACGTCCGTACGCGAGCGTCAGACCCACCCACCCCGTATCCCCCGAACTGAGCCGAGGACCTCCCCATGACCTCCACCGGTAACTACATCGCCGCGATCGACCAGGGCACCACCTCCAGCCGCTGCATCATCTTCGGCGCCGACGGCCGGATCGTCTCCGTCGACCAGCAGGAGCACCGGCAGATCTTCCCCCAGCCCGGCTACGTCGAGCACGACGCCGCCGAGATCTGGACCCGGGTGCAGTCGGTCGTCCGCGGTGCGCTGGAGAAGGCCGGCCTGACCAAGGACGACATCCGCGCCATCGGCATCACCAACCAGCGCGAGACCACCGTCCTGTGGGACAAGAACACCGGTGAGCCGGTGCACAACGCCCTGGTGTGGCAGGACACCCGCACCGAGGCGCTCTGCCGCGAGCTCGGCCGCAACGTCGGCCAGGACCGCTTCCGCCGCGAGACCGGCCTCCCGCTGGCCAGCTACTTCGCCGGCCCGAAGATCCGCTGGCTGCTGGACAACGTCGAGGGCCTGCGCGAGCGCGCCGAGGCCGGCGACATCCTGTTCGGCACCATGGACACCTGGGTCATCTGGAACCTCACCGGCGGTGTCGACGGCGGCAAGCACGTCACCGACGTGACCAACGCCAGCCGCACCATGCTGATGAACCTCAACACGCTGGCGTGGGACGAGAAGATCGCCGAGTCGATGGGCGTGCCGCTGGCCGTCCTGCCGGAGATCCGCTCCTCCGCCGAGGTCTACGGCGAGGCCGTCGGCGACCTGGCGGGCGTCCCGGTCGCCGCCGCGCTCGGCGACCAGCAGGCCGCGCTGTTCGGCCAGACCTGCTTCAACGAGGGCGAGGCCAAGTCCACCTACGGCACCGGCACCTTCCTGCTGCTCAACACCGGCGAGAAGATCGTCAACTCGTACCACGGCCTGCTGACCACCGTCGGCTACCGGATCGGCGACCAGAAGCCGGTCTACGCGCTGGAAGGCTCGATCGCCGTCACCGGCTCGCTCGTCCAGTGGCTGCGCGACCAGCTCGGCATCATCTCCACCGCCGCCGAGATCGAGACCCTCGCCAACACGGTCGAGGACAACGGCGGCGCCTACTTCGTCCCGGCCTTCTCCGGCCTGTTCGCCCCGTACTGGCGCTCCGACGCCCGCGGTGTGATCGCCGGTCTGACCCGGTACGTCACCAAGGGCCACCTGGCCCGGGCCGTCCTGGAGGCCACCGCCTGGCAGACCCGCGAGGTCGTCGACGCCATGCAGAAGGACTCCGGGGTCGAGCTCACCGCCCTCAAGGTCGACGGCGGCATGACCAGCAACAACCTGCTCATGCAGAACATCGCCGACGTCCTGGACGCCCCGGTCGAGCGCCCGTACGTGGCCGAGACCACCGCCCTCGGCGCCGCCTACGCGGCCGGTCTCGCCGTCGGCTTCTGGAACGACCTCGACACCCTGCGGGCCAACTGGCACCGCGCCGCCGAGTGGACCCCGCGCATGGACGAGGCCACCCGGGAGCGCGAGTACAAGAAGTGGCTCAAGGCCGTGGAGCGCACCATGGGCTGGGTGGAGGAAGAAGAGAACAACTGACCGACAAGCCGGTCGGGGCCCCGTGCCCCGGCCGGCCGCCCGCTGTTCAGGCAGCGGGTGTCACCGCGTTTCACCGGCCCGCCGCACCGGGCCGACCGGCCTCTCCGGAGGGGCCGCACCGCACACGAGAGGAGTAACGGCGCCGCCTGACCCGCGCGCCGTACACAACCACCATGGCAACCATCCCGACCCTGGGCGCCGAGCGCACCGCCGGCCGCACCGCCTCCCGCGCCGAGACCCGCGAGCTGCTCGGCAAGGCCACCTACGACCTGCTGGTGATCGGGGGCGGCATCCTCGGCACGGCCGTCGCCTGGACCGCGTCCCAGGCCGGCCTGAAGGTCGCCATGGTCGACGCCGGCGACTTCGCCGGCGCAACCTCCAGCGCCTCCTCCAAGCTCGTCCACGGCGGTCTGCGCTACCTGCAGACCGGCGCGGTCAAGCTGGTCGCGGAGAACCACAAGGAGCGCCGCGCGCTCTCCACCGACGTGGCCCCGCACCTGGTCAACCCGCTGACCTTCTTCGTCCCGGTCTACAAGGGCGGCCCGCACGGCGCCGCCAAGCTCGGCGCCGGCGTGTTCCTCTACTCGGCGCTGTCCGCCTTCCGCGACGGCATGGGCCGGGTCTCCACCGCCGCCCACGCCGCCCAGCAGGTGCCCGCGCTGCGCACCGAGGGCCTGCGCTCGGTGGCCGTCTACGGCGACCACCAGATGAACGACTCGCGCGTCGCCGTGATGACCGTGCGCGCCGCCGTCGACGCCGGCGCCGTGGTGCTCAACCACGCCGAGGTCACCGGCCTGCGCTTCACCGGCAGCCGGGTCACCGGCGCCGAGCTCCGCGACCGCCTCGACGGCAGCGAGTTCGGCATCGACGCCCGCCTGGTGCTCAACGCCACCGGCCCGTGGGTCGACCACCTGCGCAAGATGGAGGACGCCGGCGCCGCGCCGTCGATCCGCCTCTCCAAGGGCGCCCACGTGGTCGTCAAGCGCCGCTCGCCGTGGCGCGCCGCGCTGACCATCCCGATCGACAAGTACCGCGTCTCCTTCGCCATCCCGTGGGAGGACCACGTCCTCCTCGGCACCACCGACGAGGAGTACACCGGCGACCCGAAGGACGTCCGGGCCACCGACGCGGACATCGACCAGATCATGGGCGAGGCCGCGCACGCGATCCGCGACGAGCACCTCGACCGTGACCTGATCACCTACTCCTTCGCCGGCCTGCGCGTACTGCCGGGCGGCCCGGGCGACACCGCCGCCGCCAAGCGCGAGACGGTCGTCACCGAGGGCAAGGGCGGCATGCTGTCGGTCTCCGGCGGCAAGTGGACCACCTACCGCCACATCGGCCGCGCCGTGCTGGAGAAGCTGGCCCACGTGCCCGGCACCAGCCTCGGCGAGGACATGTCCCCGATCGCCCCGACCGTCCCGCTGCCGGGCGTCGGCGCGCCGAACGCGGTGGCGCACCGCCTGCTGATCGACCGTGAGCCGGGCTCGCGGATGGAGCCGCTGGTCGCCAAGCACCTGGCCAGCCACTACGGCACCCTCTCCTTCGAGATCGCCCGCATGATCGACGAGAACCCGGAGCTCGGCCGGCCGATCCACGCCGACGGCCCGGACGTCTGGGCGCAGGTCGCCTACGCGGCCGACAACGAGTGGGCGTACACGACGGACGACGTGCTGCGCCGCCGCACCACCATGACGGTGCGCGGGCTCGACACGCCGGAGATCCGGGACGAGGTCGAGGCCTTCCTCGCGAAGCGCGGGACCAAGTAGGCAACAACGGCTGTACGGCGGGCGGGCGTTCGGGATTCTCCCGGGCGCCCGCCCGCTGCTTTGTCAGACCGGTAGCCCGGCCTTCACCACGTGGCGCAGGTGCCGCTCCGGGCGGGTGAGGGCGGTGAGGTCGGCCAGCGGGTCGCCGTCGACGACGAGCAGGTCGGCGTGGGCGCCCGGGGCGAGGGTGCCGATCTCCCCCGCCATGCCGAGCAGCCGGGCCGCCGTGGTGGTCGCCGAGCGGAGCACGTCCGCGGCCGGCTGGACCTGGGCGCGCAGCGTGAACTCCTCCAGCTGGGCCGGGTGCAGCGGGCCGAGCAGGTCGCTGCCGTAGACCAGGTTGACGCCCGCGCGGTGGGCGCGCTCCAGGGCGTCCAGGCCGCGGTCGCGGACCTCGGCGAGCTTGCCGACGGACGCGGGCGGCAGGCCCGAGGCGGCGCCGAGCTTCGCGGTCTGCTCGTACGCGACCAGGGTGGGGACCAGGAAGGCGTCCTTCTCCAGCAGCAGGGCCACCGTGCCGTCGTCCAGCAGGTTGCCGTGCTCCACGCAGCGGACCCCGGCCCGCAGGGCGCGGTCGATCGCGCGCGGGTGGTAGGCGTGCACGGTGACGTAGCGGTTGTGGTTCTCCGCCTCCTCGACCGCCGCGCGGATCTCCTCCTCGCTGTACTGGACGGCGGCGATCTCGTCGTGCGGGGAGGCGACCCCGCCGGAGAGCAGCACCTTGAGGTGGCGGGCGCCCTTGCGGAACTCGTCCCGGGCGGCGGCCCGTACGGCGTCCACGCCGTCGGCGATCCGGCCGAAGTTCGGCCGGGACTCGCAGCAGGGCAGGGCGTCGTCGCCGAGCGGGCGCAGGTCGCCGTGGCCGCCGGTCTGGGACAGCGCCTTGCCGCCGTGCAGCAGCCGGGGGCCGAGCACCAGGCCCTCGGCGAGGGCGCGGGCCACGCCGTGGTCGGCGCCGCCGACGTCGCGGACGGTGGTGAAGCCGCGGCGCAGCATCCGCTCGGCCTCGGCGAGGGCGCGGACGGTCGCGTACCCGGGGGTCCAGTCGGCGACGTCGTGCAGGTCGAGGGTGGTGACCAGCAGGTGGACGTGGGCGTCGATCAGCCCGGGCAGGACGGTGCCGCCCGCCGCGTCGACCACCCGGACGCCGTCGGACGCGGCGGGCGGGCGGCCGGTGCCGGTGGCGGCGATCCGGCCGTCGGCGGCCTCCAGCCAGCCGAGGTCGGTGCGGGTGCCCTCCTCGGGGTGGAGCAGGTGGGCGTTGGTGATCAGCAGTCGGCTCATGGTGGTGGTCCCCCTCGGGTACGGGCACGGCGGTTCGCCACGGCACGCACGGCAGGTTCCGTACGGCTCGCGGGGCCGGTTCAGTACGACTCGTATTGAATACGACTCGTACTGAATACACCATGTACCGTTCTCCTGTGAACCCGCCCCCCGCTGATGCCGCCGCTCCCCGACCGCCCCGACGCCGCGTCCACACCCGGGCCCGGCTGCTGGCCGCGGCGAGCGAACTGTTCCTCACCGTCGGCTTCGCGCGGACCAGCATCGAGGACGTCTGCGCAGCCGCCGGCTACACCCGCGGCGCCTTCTACTCGAACTTCGCCAGCAAGGAGGACCTGCTGCTGGCGCTCTTCGACGACCAGGCGGCCCGGCGGATGGCCGAGCTGGAGGAACTGGCCGCCGCCTGCGAGGCGCTGGCACCGCGGGAACGGGCCCGGCTGCTGGTCGAGGCGCTGCTGCGGGTCGAGCCCGCGGAGACCGGGTGGATCCTGCTGTTCCTGGAGTTCCGGCTGGTCGCCGCCCGGACGGAGGCGCTGGCCGCGCAGCTCGCCGTGCACGACCGGACCGTCGCGCGGGCGCTGGCCGACGTCCTGGAACGGGTGCTGCCGGAGCTGGTGCCCGCGGGCGCGAGCGCCGGGCAGGCCGCGGCGGTGATCCTCGCGGCGCGGGAGGGCCTGCTGGCCCGTACGGCGGCGGGCGGCGTGGTCGCGGAGGAGCTGCTGGCGTCGACGGCCGCCGTGCTGTCGGGGCTGCTGGGGCGGACGGACTGAGCGGGCGGCCTCGGCGGGCGGAGGGACCGACCGAACGCCGAGGGGCGGCACCCGTACGGTTCACGGGTGCCGCCCCTCGGCGGTGCTGCGGCTTCCGCCGCGGCGCCTAGATGATCAGGCTCAGCGGCAGGATCAGGGCGATCGCGACGACCGAGATCACCGTCTCCATCACCGACCAGGACTTCAGCGTCTGCCCGACGCTCATCCCGAAGTACTCCTTCACCAGCCAGAAGCCGGCGTCGTTGACGTGCGAGAAGAACAGCGAGCCGGCACCGATCGCGAGCACCAGCAGGGCCGCGTGGGTCGAGGACATGGTCGCGGCCAGCGGGGAGACGATGCCCGCCGCGGTGATCGTGGCGACCGTCGCCGAGCCCGTGGCCAGCCGGATCAGCACGGCGATCAGCCAGCCCAGCAGCAGCGCGGAGATGTGCCACTTGCCGGACCACTCGCTCACCGCGCTGCCGACGCCCACGTCGATCAGGGTCTGCTTGAAGCCGCCGCCCGCGCCGACGATGAACACGATGCCCGCGATCGGGCCGAGCGACTTGCCGACGGTGTCGGAGATCCGCGCCCGGTCGAAGCCGGCCGCCCGGCCGAGGGTCACCATCGCGAGCAGGGTCGCGGCGAGCAGGGCGATCAGCGGGGAGCCGACGAAGTCGAAGACCCGCTGGGCGACCGCCTTCGGGTCGTCGATCACCACGTCGGCCAGCGCCTTGCCGAGCATCAGCACGACCGGCAGCAGGATGGTGGCCAGCACCGCGCCGAAGGACGGCGTGCGGTCGTTCCTGACCGTCTCCTCGGGGGCGGTGGCCGCCGGGATCTCCAGCGGGCCGACCCAGCGCTCGGCGACCCGCGCGAACAGCGGACCGGCGATGACCAGGGTCGGGACGGCGATCAGCAGGCCGAGCGCCAGGGTGATGCCGAGGTCGGCCTTCAGGGCGTCGACGGCGACCAGCGGGCCCGGGTGCGGGGGCACCAGGCCGTGCAGCACCGACAGGCCGGCCAGGGCCGGGATGCCCACCCGGATCAGCGGCACGTTGCCACGGCGGGCGACCAGCAGCACGATCGGGATCAGCAGGACGACACCGACCTCGAAGAACAGCGGCAGGCCGAGCACCGCCGCGATCAGCGCCATGGCCCAGGGCAGCGCCTTGTTGCCGGTCCGGGACAGCACGGTGTCCGCGATGATGTTCGCGCCGCCGGAGTCGGCGAGCAGCTTGCCGAGCATCGCGCCGAGGCCGATCAGCAGGCCGACGCTCGCCACGGTGGAGCCGAAGCCGGTGGAGAAGCTGCTCAGCAGCTTGTCGAAGGGGGCGCCCGCGACGGCGGCCAGCAGACCGGAGCCGAGCGTGAGGGCGAGGAACGGGTGCAGCTTCAGCTTGGTGATCAGTACGACGATCGCGCCGATGCTGAGCAGCACCGCGACCAGCAGCTGGGAGTTGCTACCGGTGTGCGGCAGGACCGGTGGGGCGGCCGCCAGCAGGGTGGGGGCAGTGCTCACGCGAGGTCTCCATTGACGGGCCGCAGCAGCGCCACGGCCATCTCGACGAGTTGTTCGGGGGACGGGCCCACGTCCAGGACGGCGCCGCGCTCGTCCACCGCCAGGGGTTCCAGGGCGGCGTACTGCGAGTCGAGCAGCGACGACGGCATGAAGTGGCCGGTGCGGTGGCTGAGCCGGTCCTCGACCAGCTCGTGGCCACCGCTGAGGTGCAGGAAGAAGGCGCCCGGGCAGGCCGCGCGCAGGGTGTCGCGGTAGCGGCGCTTCAGCGCCGAGCAGGTGACCACACCGCCGCTGCCGTCCTCGGTCCGCTCGCCCAGCCAGGCGCCGATGGCGCGCAGCCAGGGGGCGCGGTCCTCGTCGTCCAGCGGGACGCCGGCCGACATCTTGGCGATGTTGGCCGCCGGGTGGAAGTCGTCCGCCTCGGCGAAGGGGAGGCCGAGGCGGTCCGCCAGCAGGCGGGCCAGGGTGGTCTTGCCGACGCCCGAGACGCCCATCACCACGATCGTGGGAGGGGTCTGCGGGAGGTCGTGGTTCTCGACGCTGAGAGCCATGGGTCGTGCTCCTTCGTTGCCTGGCCGCCACTATCGCTTCAAAGATATGACGTATTCAAGTGGCGGAAACCAAATCGTCATACTTTTACTTCCCCGGGGGCGAGGGGCTGACGGCGGGGTGGGGGTTGGGGGCGGAGGTGCCCTGCGGGGCCGGGCGGCGGGGCGGGCAGCACGGCGGGGCCGGGACGAGCGGGGCGAGGGTCGGTGGCAGGGCCCGGATGGAGGGTGGCGCCGGGGGTCGGGAGCGGGGACGTCTAGGCTGGGCGGATGGAGATCCAGGGGCTGACCGGGCGACTGCTTGACGAGCTCGGGCCGGCGATCGCGTCCGGGGAGCTTCCCGAGGGTTCGGTGCTGCGCGGGGAGGAGCTGGAGGAGCGGTTCGGGGTGTCCCGGACGGTGGTCCGGGAGGCGGTGCGGATCCTGGAGGGGATGCGCATGGTGGCGTCCCGCCGACGGGTCGGGATCACCGTGCTGCCGAAGTCGCTCTGGGACGTCTTCGACCCGATGGTGATCCGCTGGCGCCTGGCCGGGGCCGACCGGCCCGCCCAGCTGCGGTCGCTCGGTTCGCTGCGGGTGGCCGTCGAGCCGGCCGCGGCGGCGCTCGCCGCGGTCCACGCCACCGACGACGACCGGCGCGAACTCAGCGCACTGGCCGTGGAGTTGACGGTCGCGGCGCGCGAGGCCGACCTGAACACCTTCCTCGGGCACGACATCGCCTTCCACGCCCTGGTGCTGCGCGCCTCCGGCAACGAGATGTTCGCCCACCTCGGCGACACCGTGGGCGCGGTGCTCACCGGCCGGACCGAGTACCATCTGATGCCCCATCAGCCCGAGCCCTACGCGATCCGGCTGCACCGCGAGGTCGCCGACGCGATCTGCTCGGGGCACGGCGAGGAGGCCGAGCGCGCGATGCGGACGATCGTCACCGGCGCGCTGGCGGAGCTCAACCAGCAGCTGGGCTGACCGCCGGGCCCACCGGCTGCCCGGATGGCACGTTTTGACGGCAGTTCGGTGGATTCGGACGCATACTCCTGATTCGGTGGGGCAGAGTGTGCGAAGGGGGCGCGCACCGCGAGCGCCCGTCCCGCGTCCGTCGCCGAATCCGCGCCTGGGGGTCGCCCGTGTCCGCGCCACGCCGCCGTCGCCGCCTGCCCGACGAGGTGCGCGCCGCCGCAGTCCGGGCGGTGCTCTCGCTCGCCTTCACCCTGGTGGGCGTGGTCGTCGCGACGCTGGCCTCGTACGCGGGTAGTTGGATGCTGACGCCCGCGCTGATGGCCATGGGGCTGGGGGTGTTCGCCACCATGTGGTGCCTGCTGGAGATCCTGATCTCCCGCCAGGTCGCCGCCCAACGGATGCGAGCGCCGGGCTCCGCCACCCACCCGATGGCAGGCAGCCGGGCGCCCGCCGAGCCGCTGGCGGCCCGGCCGTTCCCCCGCCCGGGCTCCTCGGTGTACCAGCAGCCGTACCAGTCGGTCTACCAGGAGCCGTACAGGCCGCCGCAGCAACCGCCGCAGCAGCCACGGGTGTCGACCACCCCGCCCTGACCTTGCGGGACGGACCGTCATGGCGCTCGCCTAGAGTCTGATCATGAAGTTCTTCCGTTCCAAGGCCGAGCCCCAGTACGATCCCGACCTCGTCAACCTGACGGTCGACCAGGCCGAGCACCTGCGCGAACTGGTGCGCCGGCACCATGCCGACACCGGGGTGGAGGTGACGGTCTCCGGGCAGACGCTCCGGCGGGCCGAGGGTACCAACAACCTGTACAACCTGGCCGAGTTCTGCCGCGGCACCGCTCAGAGCGACTGGCCCGGGATCGTCGCGCGGCACTTCGGCTCCCTCGTCGGCGCCGCCAGGACGATGCCCGGTGCCGCCGACGAGACCCTGAGCCGCGTCTACCTCCGGCTCGTCGCCGACGACGCGTTCCCCGCCGAGATCGCCTCCGCGTTCAGCTACACCCGGCCGGTCGCGACCGGCCTGCTGGAGGCGCTCTCGGTCGACCTGCCCGACACCGTACGGACCTTGGACGACAAGGCCGTCGCCGAGGTGGGCCTGGAGCGGCTGCGGGCCGCCGGGCGCGCCAACCTGATCGCCGATCCGGTCGAGCACGACGTCCTCCAGGGCCCGACCGAGGGCTCGACCCTGTACGCGGTGCACGGCGAGTCGATGTTCGTCGCCAGCAAGGCGCTGGTGCTGGACGAGCTGGCCCGCACGGTGACCGGGCGCGAACTCCCGGAGGAGGGCGCCCTGTTCACTGCTCCCAGCCGGGACTACCTGTTCTTCCACCCGCTGGTGGAGCCGCAGGTCGCCGGTGCGGTCAACGACCTGGCCGACATCGCCCTGCGCGTCCACTCGGAGAACCCGGGCCCGCTCTCGCCCCGGCTCTACTGGTGGCACCGCGGCACGGTGACCAACCTGACCCACATCGACGAGGCCGAGCGCTCGTTCTCGATCCAGCCGCCCGCCGAACTCATGGCGATCCTGCGCCGGTTGAGCGGCTGAGCGGCCGCTCAGTCGACCGGGACGACCCGGTAGTGGGTGGTCACCCGGCCGTCCCCGTCCAGGACGTGGAAGGCCAGCATCGGCGGGTGGTCGAAGGAGATGCCGCGCCCGCCCTCGCAGGGCAGGGTGACGGTGGAGACCACGCCGGGCGCGACCAG
The DNA here is from genome assembly GCF_054601375.1 of Kitasatospora sp. Ki12. Lineage (NCBI taxonomy): Bacteria > Bacillati > Actinomycetota > Actinomycetes > Kitasatosporales > Streptomycetaceae > Kitasatospora > Kitasatospora sp. Ki12. The sequence goes on from NZ_BAAIHT010000003.1 coordinate 1,172,129, forward strand.
CACCGGCAGGCCCGCGAAGGTGGTCGCGGCGGGTGTGTGGGAGTGGCCGCAGAGCAGGGCGGCGACCCGGGGGTGGCCGCTCAGCACCCGCGCGAGCCGCTCCTCGCCGAACTGGCGGATCGGGTCGACCGTCGGCAGGTGCAGCTCGACCGGCGGGTGGTGGAAGGCCACCAGGGCGGGCAACTCGGTACGGCCGGAGGCGAGTTGCCCGTCCAGCCAGTCCAGCGTCCGGTCGTCCAGCAGGCCGTCGTGCTGCCCGGGTATGGACGAGTCGAGCATCAGCACGTCGGCGCCGGGGAGCCGGTGCGCCCGGTTGACCGGCTCCTCCCCCGGCGCCTCGCCGAGCAGCACCTCCCGGTACGGCGCCCGGGAGTCGTGGTTGCCGGGGCAGGTGAGCACCGGGTGCCGGGAGGCCAGCACCCCGGCGACCTGCCGGTACTCCTCGGCCAGGCCGTGGTCGGCGAGGTCGCCGGTGACCAGCACCCCGTCCAGCGGCCCCGGCAGGGCCTCCAGGTACGCCATCACCCGCTCGGCCCGCCGCCGGGCGCGCTTGCCGCCGTCCCGACGGTGGACCTGGCCGAGGTGGATGTCACTGAGGTGCGCGATCGTCAGCATGCCGATCACGCTAACCAGTTCACGGCTGCGCGGGAACCTCCGCGGGGCGCTTGAACATCCGGGTGGCGGTGATCTCGCCGTGGATGGCCGGGCCGTCCGGGTCCTGCGCGGCCGGCAGGCCGGGGCGCAGGTGCTCCTCGACCGAGATGTACTTGAGGCCGGCCCGCAGGTCGGCGTCGTTGCGCAGCCGGATCACCAGCGGGAACTCGGCGAGCGCGGTGGTGTCGAACAGGCCGGTGGTGTAGATCAGCTGGACGCCGAGCGCGTCGGCGACGGCGCGCTGGAGCTCCAGCAGGTAGGTGGCGTTGGCCCGGCCGATCGGGTTGTCCAGGAACAGCGTGCCGGCGTGCCGCAGCTGGGACTGGCCGCGGTCGTTGGCGCGCAGCGCGGCCATCGTGCAGTAGAGGGCGATGGCCGCGGTGAGCAGCTGGCCGCCGGAGAACACGTCCGACATCTGGCCGACGCTGACCCGCTCGGCGCGCAGCACCGCGTCCGGCTTGAGGATCTCGACGCTGACGCCCTTCGGGCCGATCGCGGCCGCGACGCCGCGCAGCAGCAGGGACATGCCGTCGCGACGCAGGTCGCTGTTCTTCTTGACGGCCGCGCGGGTGGCCTCGTCGATGACCTCGCCGAGGCGCTCGACCAGGGTGGCGTGGTCCGGGTCCTCGAAGCGGATCCGGAGGAACTCCTGGCCGGACCACTCCCCCAGGCCCTCGGGCAGCCGGGACAGCCGCTGGGCGGCGCGCAGGGTGGTGAGCGAGGACTCCACCAGGCCGCGCAGGCGGTCCACGATCGAGCCGCGGTTCTTCTCCAGCTGGACGAGCTCGTCGGTGAGCACCCGCAGCCGGGGCGCGAAGGCGGCGGCCCAGCTCGCGGCGTGCTCGGGCAGCGCCGAGGCCGGCAGCTCCCGGATCTGCTGGCGGGCGGGGGTGCGGACGGCCTCGTAGCGGGCGGCGTTGGCGTGCCGGACGAGGGCGTCGGCGGTGTCGCGGACGGCGAGTTCGGCGCTGGACAGCTCGCCGGCGGCGGTGCGCAGGCCGCGGCGGGCGTCGGTGGCGCCGGTGCGGGCCTCGGCGAGCGAGCCGAGGTACGGCTCGACCGGGTCGTCCGGGTCCTCCTGGTGGTCGCGCAGGCCGTCGCGCAGCTGGCCGGCCAGCTCGTCGAAGTCGGCGGCGGCGGCCTGGGCGCTGTCGAAGGTGCGCTGCAGGTCGGCGTGCGCGGTGCGGGCGTCGTCCAGGGCCTCGCGGCGTTCGGCGAGGCGGCTGGTGGCGGTGCGCAGCAGGGTCTGGGCGTGCTCCGGGTCGGTGGGGACGAGGTCCTCGGGCAGCTCGGTGTGCGCCTCGCCGTCGGTGGGGGCGGAGCGCTCGGCGTCGCCGCGCAGGCGGCCGAGCTGCTCGCTGGCGGCGGCGGAGCGGGCCTCGATGGTGGCGACCAGCTCCTCGGCACGGGCGGCGGCGGCCTGGCGGGCCGGGCCGTCGGCGCCGTCGGGGCTGCCGAGCAGTTCCTCGGCGCGGGTGCGCACCTTGTTGGTGAGCCGGTCGAGTTCGGTCGCGGCGGCGGCCTCGTCGCCCTCGGCGCGGGCCTGTTCGGCGCGCAGGTCGGCGCCGACGCCGACCTTCTCGTACAGCTGGGAGGCGGCGCGGTAGGCCTCGCGCAGGGTGGGCAGCGCGACGGGGGCGGTGTCGGCGGGCTCGTCGGTCTGCTCGGCGGCGGGGATCTCGGCGCGTTCGGCGCGCAGCGCGCGGGCGGTGCGGCGGGCGTCGTCGGCGGCGCGCTGGGCGGCGCGGCGGTCCTCGTCGCAGGTGCGGGCGCGGTCGGCGCACAGGGCCTGGCGGCGGTCGCACTCGGCGGCGTCCTCGGCGAGTTCGCGCTGGCGGCGGGCCCAGGTGGCGCGCTCGCGCAGGCGGAAGGCGAGGCCGGAGAGGGCGTCGGCGCGGCGGCGGGCGCGCTGGGCGGCCTCGCGGTGCTCCTCGTGGGCGGAGGCCGCGGCGGCGTGGTCGGTCTCGGCCTCGTCGTGGTCGGCGCGCAGGGTGGCGAGGGCGGCGGCGGACTGCTCGGCGTGCTCGCGGGCGGCTTCGGCGGCGGCGGCGAGTTCGGCGAGGGTGCCGGGCGGGCAGCTGGCGTGCCAGGAGGCGAGGCGGGCGGCGAGGGCGCGGTCGGCGCCGAGGCGGCCGGCGAGTTCGCGGATGTGCTCCTCGCGGGCGCTCGCCCGGGCGCGCAGGTCGCGGCGCTCGTCGTCGGCGGCGGACTCGTCGTGCATGGCCGGGTTCGGCGGCACGAGGAAGAAGGCGGGCTCGTCGGTGATCGGGGCGATCAGCGAGGCGGCGGCGCCGACGGCCACGGTGGAGCGCGGCAGCAGGGCGGCGGACTGCAGGGCCTCGCGGGCGCGCTCCAGCGAGGACGGGTCGGTGACGACGACGCCGTCGACCAGTTCGGGGCGGGCGGCGAGGATCGCGTCGTGGTCGGCCGGGTCGACGGACTGGGCGAGGTAGCGCCAGCCGGGCAGGGCGGGGATGCCGTGCTCGGCGAGGTACTCGACGGTGGCGAGCACGTCCGGTCCGGGCGGCAGCAGGCCGCCGTCGCCGAGGGCGGCGAGGATCCGGGAGTCGTCGGCGGCGGCCGTGCGCAGGTCGAACAGGGTGCGCTCGGCGGTGGCGATGGCCTCGTCGAGGAGTTCGCGCAGGTACTCGGCGTTGCGGTCGAGGACGGCGGGGGTGAGGAAGCCGGCGTCCTCCTCGGCGTCTTCCTGGTACGGGGTGAGGGAGAGCAGGTCGGCGAGGCGCTGCTCGGTGGCGAGCAGGGCGGCGGTGCGCTGTTCGCCGGCCAGGGACCGGGCGGCGGCCTTGCGGGCGTCGCCGGCACGTTCGGCGGCGAGTTCGGCGCGCGAGGTCGCGGCGGCGGCCTCGCGCAGCCGGGCGGCGGAGGCCTCGGCGGCGGCGCGGGCCTGGGCGAGCCCGGCGGCGGCGGCCTTCTCGACGTCGGCGGCGTGCAGCGCGGCGCGGGCCGGGTCCACGTCGCCGTCGGCGTCGATGAAGCCGGCTTCGACGGCGGCCTCGGTCTCCTGCTCGACCTCGGCGAGGCGCTGGCGCAGGTGCTCGGCCTCGCTGCGGGCCTTCTGGGCGGCGGTGGCGGCCTCGGTGGCGCCGGTCTGCGCCGTGGCGCCGTCCTCCTGGAGCTCGCCGGCGCGCTGCTCCTCGGTGTCGGCGCGGGACTCGGCGGCCGCGGCGGCGGCCTCCAGGGCGCGGGCGAGGGCGGTCGCGGCGCGGGCCCGGGCGGCGAGCGCGGGGGCGGCGTCCAGCTCGGCCTCGCGGATGGCAGCGGCGACCCGGGTGACCCGGTCGGCGGCGGCGCGCTGGCGCAGCACCGCCTCGGCGGCCTGCCAGGCGGAGTGCAGGGTGCGGGCGTCGATGAGTTCGCGGCGCAGCGCGGCGGCTTCGGTGGTGGCGGCGGCGAGGCTCAGGGTGGCGTGCCGGTGGGTGAGTTCGTCGGCGATCAGGCTGTGCCGGGTGCGGTCGGCCTCGGCGGCGGTGACGGCGCTCGCGGCGGCGGAGACCTCGATGGCGAGGTCCTGGGCGCGGTCGCGTTCGGCGGTGGCCCGGGAGGCGAGGGCGTGGGCGAGCCGGCGGGTGCGGCGCTCGGCGGTGCGGTGGGCCTCGCGGACGGTCTCGCGGGCGGTGGTGGCCTCGGCGATGCGCTCCAGGAGGTCCAGCGAGCCGGCGGTGAAGTCGCGTTCGGCGGTGAGTTCGGCGCGGCGGCCGAGCTTGGCGGCGAAGCCGTGGACGAGGTCGGCGAGGCCGTCGGTGTCCCGGGTGTCGGTGACGGCGCGCAGCAGGAGGTCGGTGAAGTCGCTGTCGTGCTTGACCGCGAAGAGGCCGGCCGCCTCGCCCTCGTCGGCGTTCATCTCGCGCTGGTAGCGGAAGAGTTCGGGGTCGAGGCCGAGCTCGCCGAGGTGTTCGGTCCAGCGGTCGTGGCCGTCCTCGAAGACCAGGTCGAGGTGCGGGTGGGCCTTGCCGGCCTCGGTGAGGGCGTCGCGGAAGCCCTTCATGGTGCGGCGGCGGCCGCGGGCCTTCTGGTCGCCGGCCAGGCTGATCCGCTCGGCGACCGGCAGGGAGTCGAGGGTGAGGCCGGGGCCGGGGCGGAAGGAGTACCAGGTCTCCGCGAACTTGCGGGGGTCGGAGGAGACCTGGCGGCCGCGCCACTCGCTGACCTTGCCGACGACGATCGGCTCGCCGGTGACGGTGTGCTGCCACTCCAGGGCGACGTGGCCGCAGTCGTCGGCGAGCAGGAACTTGCGGAGCACGCCGGAGCTGGCGCCGCCGAGGGTGTTGCGGTGGCCGGGGAGCATGACCGAGAAGATCAGCTTGAGCAGGACGGACTTGCCGCCGCCGTTCTCCAGGAAGAGCACGCCGGCCGGGGCGGGGCGGCGGACCGGGCCCTCGGTGTCCTCGCCGAACAGGCCGATCTGCTGCGGGGCCGGATCGGAGACGGGCTCGCCGACGCCGCGCAGGTCGAGCACCGTGTCGGCGTAGCGGGCGCCGGCCGGTCCGATCGAGTAGAGGCGGACCCGGTTGAGCTCGTACATGTGCGGCGGTTCTCCGTGGCTGAGGGTGTGGTCAGAGCGAGTGGAACGGCAGGCCGGCGTCGGCGACCAGCTCGTCCGAGGTGTCCGGCGGCAGCAGGCTGGCAGTGCCGTCGGAGACCGGGACGACGCCCAGGTCGAGCAGTTCGGCCATGGCCGCGCTGCCGGCCAGGTCGCGGACCTGGAGCTGGTAGCGGGCGGTGGTGCGGTAGGTGCCGCCGGAGTCGTCGGAGACCTTCTGCAGGAAGCCGGAGTCGACCAGGAACAGCACGGCCTTGGCGACGATGCCGATGGTGGAGCCGGAGAGCCGGCGGGCGTCCTTGGTGGCGCCGGTGGCGGTGCGCCGGGCCCAGACCCGCCAGGCGGCCTCCAGGCCGGGGGCGTCGGACTGCGGGTCGGTGTTGGCGCCCTCGGCGTCGGCCTGCTCCTCCAGGCGGCGGCAGGCCTGGCGGACGAAGGCGTCGACGCCGTTGACGGTGATCCGGCCGAGGTAGGTGTCGTCGGCCAGGTCCTCGGGGCGGGGGAAGGCCATCGCGGCGACGGCCAGGTGGGCCAGGCCGTGCAGGAAGCGGTCGGTGGACTCGGAGGCGGCGCGGCGCGAGTAGTCGCCCATCCGGACGGCGAACAGCGAGTCCTCGGCGGCGGCCACGGCCATGCCGGCGCGCGGCGAGACCTCCAGGACGACCAGGCCCATGCCGGTGGCGATGGCGTCGGCGAGCCGGGCGAACGGCGGGTCCTCGCGGTGGCGGCGCACGAGCTCGGCGTACTCGACGTCCCGGGCGGGCAGCAGCTTGGCCTGGAGGCCGAAGGAGACCAGCCGGGCGGCGTCGGCGACGTCGGCCGGGGTGATCGGCGCGGGGGCCGCCGGTTCGGTCTCGGTCGCCCAGGACGCGTCGTGGTGGGTCGTCACGGGCGGTGCTCCTCGGGGGTGGCGCGGTGCTTGCGGTCGGTCGGGGTGGTGGTCTGGGTGCTGAGCGGTGTGCTGGTCAAGGCGGGTGTCACGGTGCCTGTCCGGGCCGGTGGCCGGCGCGGCCGGTCAGCCGGCGTCCTTGCGGTCGGCGGCCATGCCGACCGCGTCGAGCAGGGCGCTGCCGACGATCAGGTCGGCGCCGCCGAACTCCCGGTCGCGCAGCGGGGTGCCGTCGTCCACGGCGAACAGCAGCCGCTCCTCGCCCTGGCGGTAGGCGGTGCCGACCGGCGGGCTGGCGGCGTGCACGGCGAGCAGGGCGACCAGGTACGGCAGGTCCGGGTCCTGCTTGCGGGCGTCGGCGAGCAGGCCGGAGAGCCGGCGGGGGGCGTCCGGCGGCAGGTCGAGCAGGACCAGCGCGGCCTCCAGCTGGGCCTCGGAGAACCGGCTGTCGTCCGGGGTGGCGACGAGGTCCGGGTCCGGCAGCTCGGCGCCGAGGTGCTCGCGCTCGACCGGCGGGGTGAGCAGCAGGTCGACCAGGTCGGCGACCCGGACCGAGGCCGGGGTGCGCAGGCCGGCGCCGCGGGCGAAGAAGGCGTCGGTGGGGCGGACGGCCTGCTCCACCGGCAGCCGCAGTACGGGGGCGAGCAGTTGCCCGTACAGGTCGATGCCGCTGCGGGCGCCGGGGGTGGCGAAGGCCTGTCGGTCCTGCTCGGCGCGGAACAGCGGGCCGGCCTCCAGCAGGCGGGTCTGCAGCTGGGTGTGGCGGCGGATGCAGTCCTTGACGATGTCGACCAGCTCGGCGGCGCGGCGCTTGTGCTCGGGGTCCTCCGCCTCGTCGCGGGCCTTGCGGATGTTGGTGAGAATCGCGTTCTCGTGCCGGTAGCGGTCGGCGATGTGGTCCAGCGCCTCTTCGATGAGGTCCGGGATCGCGCGCATCCAGTCGACGGCCCGGACGTTGCGGCGGGTGGCGTCGAGGGCGCGGCGCAGCGTCTCGGCGAACTGGACGGTGCGGTAGCGGGCCTGCTCGGCGGCGAGCTGGGCGTCGGCCAGGCGGCCGCGGCGGATCAGCACCTCCAGCTTGACCTCGGCGGCGATCTGGGCCGAGGTGACGTCGGTGTCGAGCGCGCCGACCAGGACGTTGACCGCCTCGTCGGTGGTGCGCAGGTAGACGCCGCCGTCGGGGCCGGGGACCTCCTCGATCAGCTTGAAGTCGTAGTCGCGGCGGACGTACTCGCCGTCCGCGCCGAAGGTGCCGTAGACGGCGCGGAAGCCGCGGTCCACGCTGCCGACGTTGATCAGCGACTCCAGCACCCAGCGGGCGACCCGCTCGTGCTCGGCCGCGGGGCGGCCCGCGGCCTGGGCGGCGACCCGGGGCAGCAGCCGGGCGAGGACTATCTCGCGGTCGGCCCCGGTGTCGAAGTCCATGTTCAGGGTGACCAGGTCGATCGCGGCGAGGCCGACCTCGGCCATCGCGTAGCCGCCGTACTCGCCGGCCAGGTTGACCTTGCGGCTGTCCAGGTCGTGCAGCGGGGCGGTGCAGGCCAGCGCCTTGAGCCGGCGGGCCAGGCCCTCGTCGGCGGCGGGGCCGGGCGCGGGGCGCACGACGGCCGGGCCAGCGGACGGGACGGCGGCCGGACCGACGGACGGCCGGAGGCCGGGCTCGGTGGGCGGGTCTGCGATGGCGGTCACGGGGGACAAGATTAGAGGTTCGCACCGACATCGACCGAAACGGACCTTGCGGACCGGCACAACGGCAGGTGAGCGGCCCTCCGGAGATCATTTTCGGAACGTGGTTTCGACGGAATCCCGCCATTCTCGAACCAGCATTCGAAAAACCGGTGAGGGCGGCGCAATGGTTCGGTGATGATCGACCTATGATCACCCGACTGGCCAAAGCGGGCGTTGCCGCCGCGCTGTCCGTGACCACCCTCACCACCGGTGCCGTCCTCACCGCCGGCACCGCCGCGGCCGCGACCCCCAAGGGCTCGGCACCTGCGATCCCGGCCCCCAAGGCCTCGACGCCCGCGGTTTCGACTTCCGCGCAGCACGTGACCGTCTCGCAGAGCGGGAACTACCCCGGCGGCTTCTTCACCACCGGCAACATGTCGGCGAGCTGGGTGTCCGCCGGCACCGCGGACCTGACCGGCCCGACCCACTTCACCGTCGACCTGCCGCCCGGCGTCACCACCGACGGCGCCATGTTCTACTCCACGCCGTACGACTACACCTTCACCGAGACCCTCTCGCCCGACGGCCGCCACCTGGAGGCCGTCCTCACCGGCACCCGGGTGGTCGGCAAGAGCGAGTTCATGAAGCTCAACCTGCGCACCACGCCCGGCGTGCCGATCACCGGCGTGATCACGGTGACGGCCGCCAACCCGAACGACACCGACCCGACCGGCCACGTCTCCCGCTACGACCTCGGCACCGGCGGCTACCTGCCGGCGACCGTCCAGGCCGCCCCGGCCGCCACCGGCCTCGGCACCACCACCGGCCCCGGCACCGGCGGCACCGCGGTGACCGTCAGCGGCAGCAACCTGGCCCACGGCATGGTGCTGGTCGGCGGCGTCCCCGCGGCCGGCAGCTGCACCGACACCGCCTGCACGGTGACCACGCCGGGCGGCTCGGGCAGCGTCCCGGTCAGCGTGGTGACGCCCGGCGGCACCGCCACCGCGACGGCCACCTTCGACTACACCGGCGCCACTCCCCCGGCCCCGCCCGCGCCCTCGGTCAGCAGCCTGTCCCCGGCGAGCGGCCCGGTCGCCGGCGGGACCCGGGTGAACGTGATCGGCAGCAACCTGACCTACGGGACGGTCGCGTTCGGCGGCGTGCCGGCCGCCCACGTCTCCTGCGGCCCGTCCTTCTGCACGGCCACCGCTCCGGCGGGCGCCCAGCCCGGCCCGGTGAACGTCACGGTCACCACGGCGGGCGGCACCAGCGCGTCGGCGACGTACACCTACACGGCGTAACACCAGCACGGCCGGTGCCCGGGTGCTTCGGCACCCGGGCACCTTCGCGTTTCCGGGCGGCGCCAGGGGGTTCCGGGGATCACCTGGAGGCAAGTTGAACATGTTCAAAAGAAGGGTCTAGAGTCGGTTCCGCGCAGGCGGGACAAGGATCCGCCCGCAGTTCGGCACGCCGGTCCGCCCGGGGTGCCCGGCACGGAGGTGTACGCGGTGGACAGAGTGGACGAGGTTCGCGACATGGACGGCGACCCCGCGGTCGTCCTGCGCAGGGTCCGGCGCTGGCTGTGGTTCTTCCTGGTCTGCCTGGTGCTCAGCGGCCTGACCGCCTTCCCCCTGGAGACCGAGACCCGCCTGCTGGTCGACTTCGTCACCGGCCCGGCCGCCCCGCTGACCGACCACTTCCCCGCCGTGACGGCCTGGTTCGAACGGGTCCACACGGGCATCGCCGAGACCGACGAGCGCTACCCCTTCCTGGCCTACGGCACCGACTGGCTGGCCTTCGCCCACCTGGTGATCGCCGCCGCCTTCTGGGGGCCGCTCAAGGACCCGGTCCGCAACATCTGGGTGCTCCGCTGGGCCGTGCTCGCCTGCGGGGCGGTGATCCCGCTGGCGCTGATCTGCGGGCCGCTGCGGGGGATCCCGGTGGTGTGGCGATTCATCGACATGTCGTTCGGCGTCTTCGGTGTCATCCCGCTGCTGATCGTGCTGCGGGCCCTCCGTCCGCTGGAACGTTCCTTCCCGGAACCGGCGCCCACCCGCTGAGCCGGTCCGGCCCGTACGCCCCCTGTGGCGCCGCCCCGGGGCGTACGGGCCGGGTCACACGCCGTGGGGCTCCCCGGGGGCCCGGGCCACGGACAACGGCCTTCATCCGCAGGCCCTACCATCTGGCTCAACAGCTGCTGGGAGGCGGACGGACGTGGCCGATGCGGTGATCGATCTCAATGCGGACCTCGGCGAGGGGTTCGGGCGCTGGACGCTGACCGACGACGAGGCACTGCTGTCCGTGGTGACCAGCGCCAACGTCGCCTGCGGCTTCCACGCCGGGGACCCGTCGACGATGCGCCGGGTCTGCGCACTGGCCGCCGAGCGCGGCGTCCGGATCGGCGCCCAGGTCTCCTACCGCGACCTGGCCGGCTTCGGCCGCCGCGCGATGGACGTCCCGCCGGAGGAACTCGCCGACGAGATCGCGTACCAGATCGGCGCCCTCCAGGTGTTCGCCCGCGCCGCCGGCTCCAAGGTCTCCTACGTCAAACCGCACGGCGCGCTCTACAACCGGGTGGTCACCGACTCCGACCAGGCCGAGGCCGTGGTGGCCGGCGTGCTGCGGGCCGGCGCGGTCTGTGACGGCCCGCTGCCCGTCCTCGGCCTGCCGGGCTCCCGGTTCCTCGAGGTCGCCGAGGGCGTCGGACTGCCGGTGGTCACCGAGGCCTTCGCCGACCGGGCCTACACCCGCACCGGCACCCTCGTCCCGCGCCGGGAGCCCGGGGCGGTGGTGCACGACCCCGAGTCGGTGATCACCCGCGCCGTCGACATCGCCCGGGACGGCTCGGTGGAGTGCGTCACCGGCGAGCGGATCGCCGTCGAGGCCCGCTCGCTCTGCGTTCACGGCGACACCCCCGGCGCCGCCCAGCTCGCCTGGCGGGTGCGCGGCGGCCTGGCCTCGGCCGGGGTCCGGGTGGAGGCGTTCACGTGACGGCGGGAGGCGGCGTGATGGGGCCGGGAGGCGGCGTGACGGGGTCGGACGAGTCGGTGCGACCGGTCGGCGAGGTGCGGCGGGTCGGCGAGGGAGCGCTGCTGGTCGAGCTGCCCGGGACGGCCGAGGTCGCGGCGCTGTACGGGTGGCTGCGCGAGCAGCGGGAGGCCGGGGTGCTCGGCGAGGTCGAGGAACTGGTGCCGGCCGCCCGCACGGTGCTGCTGGACGGCGTAGCGGACGTCGACGCGGTGGCCCGGCTGCTGCGCACGGCCCGTCCGGCCACCGCCGAGACGGCGCGCGGACCGCTGCTGGAGGTCCCGACCGTGTACGACGGCGCCGACCTGGCCGAGGTCGCCGCGCTGTGGGGGGTGTCCGCGGAGGCGGCCGTCCGGATCCACACCGAGCCCGAGTACACGGTCGCCTTCTGCGGCTTCGCCCCCGGCTTCGGCTACCTCACCGGCCTGCCCGCACGCTACGACGTCCCGCGCCGGGCCACCCCGCGCAGCTCCGTCCCGGCCGGCTCGGTCGCCCTGGCCGGCTCGTACACCGGCGTCTACCCGCGCTCCTCCCCCGGCGGCTGGCAGCTCATCGGCCGCACCGCGCTCCCCCTGTGGGACACCGACCGGGAACCGCCCGCCCTGCTGGCCCCGGGCGTCCGGGTCCGGTTCACCGCTCGGCGGGCGTGAGCGGGTGGCGGGCGTGAGCGGATGGCGGGCCGCCGGGTCCGGTGCCGGGTGCAGGGCCGCCGCTGCTCTGTCAGAGGCGCTCACTAGACTTCGAGGGTGATCGAACTCCTCGACAACCTGGACCTGTTGACGCGCCGGGACCTCGACCTGACGACCCTGACGATGGGCGGCGTGGCCTTCGGAGCCCCGGCGGCCGACGTCCCGCGCGGACTGATCGTCGACGCCACGGCTCCCGTCGTCGCCCGGCGCAGGAGCGGGGACGACATCGAGCCCGAGTTCGAGGACCGCGGCGGCCGGGTGCTGACCCTGGCCCAGGTGGTGGACGACGCCGTCCGCTCGAAGGGCTTCCTGTACACCGCGGACGACCTCACCTACCGGATCCGATCCGGGAGGGTCGTCGGCTTCGCGATCTACGGCCCGCGGCTGGCGCACTTCTCCGGGCTGTCCTCGTACCAGGAGTTCCGCGCCGCGTTCGGCACGCCCGACCGCGTGGAGACGGACGAGGAGCCCGGAGGCGGCGAGCACACGGCCTACTGGCACCACTACTCGGACCCGCGCAGGTGCGCACGGTGGGACGCCGGGTCCCACCGGGTGAGCCTGGTCAACCTGGGCGAGTTCGACGACTAGAGGCTGCCTTGCCGGTGCACATGGCCAGGCCGCGCCGACGATCAACAGCTCAGCCCCACCGATGAGTCACGTTCTACTCGACGAGCAGGACGGCCGACAGCGGGGCCTCCAGCACCAGGGCCCGGGAGAGTGTCAGACCGAAGTGCCGCTCCAGCACCCCCAGGGTGGTCCGGTGCACCTCGCGGACCGCTCGCTCCTCGTCCGGCAGGCCTTCCGCGCTCAGCAACTCCTTGACCGCACCCGCGACATCGGGGTCTCCGACGACCTGGCCGTTGCCCCAGGAGTCGTCCAGGTGCAGATTGAACGAGCAGACCGTCCGGCCGTCCCGGTGGTAGTGGAAGGTCGGCGGCACCGGCTTTCCGTTCTTCAGCGCCCCAGGAGCACCTCGGCGACGGCCCGTTGGGCCGGGTCCAGCTCCGTCCGGCCCTCCTCGGCCGTCCAGGCCGCGTTCTGCAGCACCCGGGCGAGCGTCCAGGCCGTCGCGACCCCGCGGTCCAGCTCCAGCGCCTCCGTCAGGAGGTCGAAGCGCCGGTGCACCGCCCGGGCGAGGTCGCCGGTGGCCACCACGTCCTCCCAGCGGTTGCGCAGCGCCGGGAGCAGCTCGAAGCCGGGGTGCCCGGCGAGCGGCTTGGGGTCGATGGCCAGCCAGCCGCCGCGGCCGCTCTCCGGGAGCGGGGCGAGGACGTTGCCGTAGTGCAGGTCCCAGTGGAGCAGCCGGTCGCCGGGGTCGCCGCACACCTCGCGGAGGGCGGCGGTGCAGTCGGCGAGCAGCCTCCGCTCGTCAGGGTCGCCGAACGCCGCGACGGCGGCCGGGGCGCGCTCCAGCAGCCCTCCGGAGATGTCCGCCAACATCCTGATGTCCGAGGGCGCTTGACGCTTCGTCAATTCGGCTAGCAGCTCGGCGATCACGCGCAGTGCCACGAGGTCGTCGGGTACGGCGAGGAGCGAGCGCGCCGGGTCAAGCCGCTCCAACAGCAGGGCTCCCGAGGCGGGTTCGTGGTCCAGCAGCCGGACGGCCCCGCGGCCGCGCCAGGCGCGCAGGGCGAGCGGTTCGCCCGCCGTCTCCTCGTCCACGGGCTGCAGCTTGAGCGCGGCGGGCCTCCCGTCGGCGCGCAGCACGGGCAGCACCAGCCCGACGACGCCGTGTGCGGTCGGGCCGTCCGGGCGCAGCTCCCAGCGGTCGAGCAACTCGTCGGCCAGGGCGGGCAGTCGAGCCGCCCAGGCGAGACCGTCCGCGCCGCGGAACTCCTCCAGGGACGCGGCCAGCGCGGGCGGGACGTCGACGGGCATCGGGCGGGCTCCTCTCGGGCACTCCGCCCAGCCTAGGCCTTCCGGCTCCTGGGGACCGGAGGTGGCCGGGCAGGCGCCCCGGGTTCAGCCCAGACCGAGCGCCTCCGCCGCGGCGGCCGCGAAACCGTCCGGGTTGTCGAGCATGATGTTGTGCCCGCAGTCCGGGACGGCGACGACCCGGACCCCGGCCGCGCGGAGCCCGTCCGCGCCGGCCAACTCGCCGTCCTCCGCCGGGTGGAGGAAGGTGCGCGGGAGGTCGAGGCCGAGCAGCAGCTCGCGCATGGTCGGCCGGGTGGCCCGGGCGAGGTAGCAGGCGCTGCGGTACAACGCCTCCGGGCCGGCCAGCCGCATGGTGGCCCACCAGAACGGGCCGACCCGCTCGGCGACCTCCGCCCGGCCGCCGGCCAGGAACTCCGCCTCGGTGTAGCCCGCGATGCCGCTGCTGCCGGGGCGTCGCCGGTCGGGGTCGACCGGGTCCAGATTGGCGTCCACCATGACCAGCCGCGACACCAGTCCGGGGTGCCGGTCGGCGAGGACGATCGCGATCGCGCCGCCCATGCTGTGGCCGACCACCTCGACCCGGTCCAGCCCGGCCGCCCGCACCGCGGTGGCGACCGCGTCGGCGTGCTCCTCGACGGTGTACCCGAAGTCCGTCGGCCGGTCGCTGATGCCGAAGCCGAGCAGGTCCATCAGCAGTGAGCGGCGGCCGGCGAGCAGCGGATGGGTGGCGGCGGCCGCGAAATAGACCGGCGAGGTGGCACCCAGTCCGTGCAGGTAGAGCCGGGCGGGCTCGGCGCCGGGCAGTTCGACCCAGCGGATCAGGTCGCCGTTGGGGGTGACGGGGGCGTGACGCATCGCGAGGACTCCTCTGACAGGAACGCAGGAACACGGGGCACTGAGGCCCGGGCACATCGAAACCATACCTCGATGCCGAGGTATCTCACATTCGAGTTACCCTCGCCCCGAGGGATCGCCATGAGAAGGTGACCCCATGCTCAAGCTCGCCATCCTCGGGTTCCTGTACGACCGGCCGCTGCACGGCTACGAGCTGCGCCGCCACCTCTCCGCGCTCGCCGGGCACGTCCAGCCGATCAGTGACGGCACGCTCTACCCCGCGATCAAGCGCCTGGAGACCGCCGGACTGCTGGTCCGCCGGACCGAGCCCGGCAGTGCCGCCGCCCCCCGGCACACCCTGCACCTCACCGAGGCCGGCCGCGCCGCACTGCTCGACCGGCTGCGCGAGCCGGAGGCGCTGGACATCAGCGACGAGAACCGCTGGTTCACCCTGCTCGCCTTCCTCCGCCACCTGGCGGACGCCGCCGCCCAGGCCGCCGTGCTCCGCCGCCGCCTGGCCTTCCTCTCCGAGCCGGCGAGCTTCTACTACGACGGCGACCGCCCGATGGGCGCCGAGGAGTTCACGGACCCGTTCCGACGCGGCCAGCTGCTGATCGCCCGCGCCACCACCGAGGCCGAACTCGGCTGGCTGCACGCGACCTTGGCCGAACTGGAGGGCGGCGCGCGGTAGCGGGCGAACGGACGAGCGGGCCGGAACGCGCCGCGGCCCGTACCGACCGTCGAACGGTCGGTACGGGCCGCAGGCGAGAGGTTCCGGCGCCTCGGATCAGTGCTGGTGGTGCGCGTGCACCACGGCGTGGCCGCGCCCCCGGCCGATCATCCACTTGTTGACCGGGACGGTGAGGGCGAAGGCCAGGGCCAGCGAGCCCGCCAGCGCCACCCAGAACAGCAGGTCACCGAGGCCCGCGTCCATCGCCCCCGGGACGGTGACCATCACGGTGTTGTCGATCAGCTCCATGACCAGGATCGACACGGTGTCGGCGGCCAGCGCGACCTTCACCGCGGCACCGACCTCCAGTCCGGCCTTCAGCACGCCGCGCATGGTCAGCGCGTAGCCGAAGACGAAGGCCAGGACGATCGAGATCACCACGGTCGCACCGTTGTGCAGACCGAAGGCGGTGCCGAGCACCATGCCGAGGATCTCGCCGATGGCGCAGCCGGTGAGGCAGTGCAGGGTCGCCTGCGCGGCCGTCCGCCAGCTCGTTCCGCCGCTGTGAGCCTGGTGGTGGCCGTGCGCGCCGTGCTGCTCGTGCCCGTGCTGCCCGTGCCCGTGCTGCCCGTGGTCGTGGTGCTCGTGCCCGTCGTGGCCCTCGTGCCCCTGGTGCCCGTCGTGCTGGTGGTGCTCGTGGTGCTCGTGCTGTGCGGGGTGTGCCATGTCGTCCTCCGCGTGCTCCGACGCCCGTCCGGCGCCGTCTCCCTCACTCCGTCGATGATCGAAGTTATACCCCCATGGGGTATCCGCCAAGCCCTTTCCGACGCCCTCTTTCCCCCCGGGCCCATCCGTGCTCGGATGACGGGCATGGCAGACGACCGACGCAAGGGCTACGACGGAACCGGCGAGGGCGCGATCACCCCGGACGGCTGCGCCGTCGAGGTGTGGAGCCGCCTCCCCGTGGGCGACGCCCCGGACGTCATCGAGGCGGCGGTGCCGCCCGGCGCCCGTATCCTCGAACTGGGCTGCGGCGTCGGCCGGATGACGCACCCGCTGACCGACCGCGGCTTCACCGTGACGGCCGTGGACGAGTCCGCCGAGATGCTGGCCCGGGTCCGCGAGGAGGTCCGCACGGTGCGCAGCCCGATCGAGGCGCTGGACCTCGGCGAGCGCTTCGACGTCGTCATGCTCGCCTCCTTCCTGGTGCACGCGGGCGATGTGACGGTCCGTCAGCGACTGCTGGAGACCTGCCGCCGCCACGTCGCCGAGGACGGCTGCGTACTGGTGCAGCGCGAGGGCGAGGACTGGCACCTCAGCCTGCCGCGCGAGACCGCGATCGGCCCCGGCGCGTGGTCCCGCCTGGTCTCCGCCACACCGGTCGGCGACGGTGTGAACTCCGTCCGCTGCGAGTACACGTTCCCGGACGGCGTCTGGACCCAGACCTTCCTGTCCCGCCCGCTCAGCACCGCGGCGTTCGAGCGGGCGCTGTCCGAGGCCGGCCTGACGGTCGAGCAGTACCTGACGGAGGACCGCACCTGGGTCCGGGCCCGGCCCTCGTCCTGACCGGACTCCGGCCCTGCCCCCGGTGGGGAGGGCGCGCGTCCCGCCCCGGGGAGGGCCCGCGCGCAAAGGCCGAACAAAGGGTGAACAAAGAGCTGTCACTTTCACCCCGTACCATCAGCCGCGCGCCGGTCCCGCGCGCGGCCTGCGGGCCGGGCGGGTCGCGGTCGTCCGCACGCCCGTTCCGACCCGCAAGGACCCGCCCATGCCGCCCCTGCCCTCTGCCCGACGGATACCCCCGGTGGGTGCCCGGTGATCGAATGGTTCCACGGGGCCGTCCTCGGCCTGATCCAGGGGCTCACCGAGTTCCTCCCGGTCTCCTCCAGCGCCCACCTGCGGGTCTTCTCCGCGCTGCTGGGCTGGGACGACCCGGGCGCCGCCTTCACGGCCGTGACCCAGCTCGGCACCGAGACGGCGGTGCTGATCTACTTCCGCCGGGACATCGCCTCGATCGTGAAGACCTGGGCGCGGTCACTGGTCCGTCGTGAGCTGCGCTCGGACCCGGACGCCCGGATGGGCTGGTTCGTGATCATCGGCACCCTGCCGATCGGCATCCTCGGCAAACTGTTCCAGGACACCATCGAGACCCACCTGCGCGACCTGCGGATCATCGGCACCACGCTGATCGTCTTCGGCCTGGTCCTGGCCTTCGCCGACCGCACCCGGGCCGTCCGCAACGCCCGTCCGATCAGTGACCTCACCCTGCCGCACGCGGGCATCTACGGCTTCGCCCAGGCGCTGGCGCTGATCCCGGGCGTCTCCCGCTCCGGCGGCACGATCAGCGCGGGCCTGCTGCTCGGCTACAGCCGGGAGGCGGCGGCCCGCTACTCGTTCCTGCTGGCGATCCCGGCGGTGCTGGCCTCGGGGACGCTGGAGCTGTTCAAGATCGGCGAGGGTCCGGCGCCGGCCTGGGGGCCGACCATCCTGGCGACGCTGATCGCCTTCGCGGTCGGCTACGCGGCGATCGCCTGGTTCCTCAAGTACATCTCGAGCCACAGCTTCATGCCGTTCGTGATCTACCGGGTCCTGCTCGGCGTCCTGATCATCGGACTGGTGGCCGGCGGCGTCCTGCTCCCGGACGCGGGCTCGGTGAAGTAGAACCACGTTTCAGAACCATTTCGGATCCACCCCCCGAACGGCGGCGGAGCCACACAACGCAGTGGGCCGGGACACCGTGTCGGTGTCCCGGCCCACTCAGCGTTGAGGACCTACCTCCCGGGCTCCCGGGCGGCGGTCAGGCGGCCGCGTACGGCGGCGTGGACCTCGGCCTCCTCGGCCGGGTCGGCGGCGAGCCTGCGCAACCGCTCCAGCACACGCGCGTCGCCCGTGGTGGCGACATGGCGCGCGGCGAGCTCACGCGTGGACTCCTCGCAGTCCCAGAGGCACTCGACGGCGGGCCCCTCGGGAAAGTGCACGTCGGTGGCGGCGAGCGCCTTGGCGGCGCGACCGCGCAGCTCGGAGGAGGCGGCCTCCCCGTAGATGTGGCGCAGGACCGGTACGGCGTCGGCGGCGGCCAGCCGCCCCGCACCGTCCACCAGCGACCCGAGCCCGGTACCGCCGACCCCCCGCACGGAGACCCAGCGGCGCAGCCCGGCGACCACCAGCGGCCCGTCCTGCGGCTCGCCGGCGTCGGCGAGCAGCTGGACCGCGGCCTCGCCGAGGGCGCTGTCCGCTCCCCCGCTGGCCGGATCGGCCCAGCGGCGGGCCTGCGCCAGCACCTCGGGGCCGCGCATCCGGCCCAGCAGTTCCAGGGCGGACCGGACGATCCGGTCGTCCACGTCGGCGGCGGCGGCCTCGATCAGCTCGACGGCGGCCGGATCCCGCTGCTCGACGAGGTGGCGCAGGGCCGCGCGGCGGGCGCCGGGCAGGCCGTCGCGGGCGGCTTCCAGCAGCAGCGGACGGTCCTCGGGCCGGACGACGGCGGTGAGGCAGCGGGCGGCCGCGGCGGCGCGGCGGTCCACCGCGTCGGGGCCACTCGGGGAGTCGGTGTCGCGCGCGGGCTCCGGGCGGGCGTCGGGCCGGCCGAGGAAGGCGCCCACGCCGAGGCCGCCCAGTTCGCCCTGGTCGGCCCAGGCCAGCACGTCCGCGGTGGACCAGCCGGGGGTGACGCCGCTGCGGTTGATCTGGCGTTGCCACAGGTCGAAGGGGGACTGCTCGCTGGCCGCCGCCACTCTCGGGTGGTAGGCCGCCCACAGCCGCCAGGGCCGGGGCTCGTACGCGTTGCGGATGAACTCGCGCAGCTCGGCGTCGCCCTCGGGGCCCGGCGGGAAGTGGTCGAGCACGGCGGTGCCGAGCAGCAGCAGGCCGCGGTCGTCGTCGCGCAGGGCGAGCTCGTCGAGGGCCCAGGACCAGTTGGCGCCGGTGGCGGCGTACTCGCGCAGCATCAGCAGCGCGTCGCGCCGGCCGTACGCGGCGAGGTGGCCCAGGACGGAGAGGGCGAGGCCGGTGCGGGCCTCGTCGTCGCTGACGAGGTCCTCGGCGGAGTGGAGGTGGTCCTCGATGCCGTCGAGGGGGGCCTCGAGCTCCATGTAGAGGCGGGCGTAGTAGAGGGAGCGGCTCTCGACCTGCCAGTCGGCTCGCGGATCCCTGGTGACACATTCCTCCAGCGCGGCGATGGCCTCGGCACGGTCGGCGGCCAGCGCATGGAGCTGCCCGTCACCACGGCCTCGCTGAAGGAGGCCCAGGAGGCTGGCGCTTGGTGCTATCACTGGCTCGAACATGAGGTCAGCATCCGTTGCGGCGGTCGGAGTGGCAACGGGATTTCCGTCGCCGGGGTCTCTGGTCGGTACTGCGGTGGGCGCCCGGGCGCCGGAATCACCGAAGGTTACCGCCTCGCGCACCCGTCCGCACACAGGGCGACGAGGCCCACTGCCACAGTGGCATATGCCAGGGGAATTTTGCCTGCGATCTGTCCAAATCGCCCACAGGGGTGAGGACGCTGTGCGACAGTCTTCTCACAACCCGACGACCCGCACAAAGCGGGCCGAACCCGAGCGATGGACCCGCCATGAACATGCCCTTAGGCGCCGCCCGCCCGCCGGGCACCGCCACGGTGGACGGCGCCCCGGCGGGCGCGACCGGCTCCGGCACGACCGGCTGCGGCACGAACGCCGGCGGAGCCGCCGGTGCCGCGGGCACGGCGGGCCGCGCCGGCGGCGGAACAGGCAGCGGCAGAACGGGCGACGACGGCACCGGCGGCGACGCCGACGGCGGAACGGACGGCAGAGTGGACGGCACGGCGCGGGAGCCGTCCGGCCCCTACCTCGGCGACGGCGGCGAGCACGGCGGTGCCCCCGGCGGCGAGGTCGTCCTCGGCTCCGCCGAGTGGGACCTGCAGACCGACGGCATCAAGTGGAACGCGGAGACCTACGTCCTCCTCGGCTGCGACCCGGAGCGCGGGCCGCTCAGCCTCGACCGGCTGCCCGACCGCCTTCCCGAGGCGGACCGGCCGCTACTGCGCCGGATGATGACCGACGCCCTGGTGCACGGCCGCGTCGCCGCCGGCACCCTGCGGATCCGCCGGCCCTGCGGACGGCACGACAGCATCGAGTGCGCGGGCGAACCCGTCCTCGGCGCGGACGGCACCGTCACCGCGCTGCGCATGCTGCTCCGGCCGGCACCGCCGGACTGAGCCCTCGCGCCACCGGGCCGACCCACGGTGCCGAACCGCGCTGCCGGACCGCACCGCGCCACCGGACCGAGGGCCACGTCGGGCGCCCGCGCGCCGGTCCCGCTCCTCAGGTCAGCCGCGGCCGGTTCTTGGCGTCCGCCGCCCGCAGCTCCCGCCCCAGCTCGGCCCGCAGCTCGTCCACCACCGGCAGCCCCCGGTAGGCCGCGGTCAGCCGGTACATCTCGCGCAGCCGGTCCCAGGTCCGGTGCGAGGAGTTCTGGCCGATCAGGTTCATCACCATCTTGGCCTGCAGCTCCGCCGCGTCCGGCTCGCCCGTGATCAGGTGCACCGAGGCGAGGGTGATCCGGTCGAACAGCGCCGAGCGCAGCTGTCCGGTGCCCTCCCGCAGCGTGATCACCCGTTCCGCCTGCTTGCGGGCGTCGGCGGCCGCCCCCGGGTCGTGCTCGGCCAGCGTGCGCAGCACCAGGGCCTGCATGCCGCGCAGTTCGGCCTCGTCGAACACCTGCATCCAGGACGGCGGCGGCTCCGGCGAGTCCTCGGCGAACAGGTCCTCGGCCTCGCCGAGCAGCCGGTAGGTGTCCTGGGAGTGCCCGATCGAGGCGTGCGCCCAGGCCTCGACGGTGTTCAGCATGGCGCGCGTTCTGGGCACCAGCTGCCCGCCGGCCGCCTTGGCCGCCGACATCAGGTCGAGCGCGTCGTCGGCCCGGCCCAGGTGGACCATCTGGCGCGCGGCCCGGGAGATCGCCTCCCCGGCCCGCGGCCGGTCCCCGGCCTCCTTGGCGGCCTCGGCCGCGATCATGAAGTACCGCTGGGCGGTGGGCTCCAGGCCCACGTCGTGCGACATCCAGCCCGCCAGCACCGCCAGGTTGGCCGCGACCAGCCACAGCCGCCGCTCGACGGCGGCCGGGTGGCGGTGCGTCAACAGGCCGCCGACCTCGTTGAGCTGACCGACCACCGCCTTCCGCTGCAGCCCGCCGCCGCGGGCCGCGTCCCAGGCCCGGAAGACCTGCACCGAGTGCTCCAGCGACTCCACCTCGTCGAGCCCGACCGGGCCCGCGTCGTACACGTCCACCACCGGGCGCGCGCCGCTCCCGGCGACCACCTGGCGCGGCCCGGGCGCCGAGGCCGCGTACGCGACCGCGTCCCCGCCCAGCCAGCCCTTCAGCGAGTCGGCGATGACCGCCCCGGCCGTGAGCGCGGCTCCGGCGCCCACCAATCCACGTCGGTTCAGCATGAGGTCCATTCCCGTGAACTCGGTGAGGACCGCGGCTGTTCGATCCGGCGACCATGGCACTGCTGCGGACGGCTCCGCTCCGGACCTGGTGGGCCGGTGTCGTTCCAGACCGAGGTCCTCAGTGGTGACGACACGGCCGAGCCGCTCCGTGAACACGGCTGCCAGCACCCTCGGCACCGGATCGCGCGGGATCTCCCCCTGCTCGATCCAACGCCGTACCCTCGACGTGTCGGTGGACAGGTGCATCTGTCCCATCGCGGCACCCCGGCGGTTGACCAGCCGCGCGAGTTCGCCCTTGGACCATCCGGTCAGGACGAACAGGTCGGCGAGTCGGGTGTTGGGTCCCCTGCTCAATGAAGCCCCCAGGTTCCTCGGCTTCCTCCGAGGCTAGAGGCTCGGGCAAGTGCCAGGCGAGCATTCGCCACCGTTCGCCAGGGCCCGCCAGACTACTAAGCCAGTGCCCGACGGGTGTGTTGTAGGGGTGCGCCACCTCGCCCCCGGGTCGGGCGGCGTCCCACCAGCGTCGGGGCAGTCCCCCGACGGTGTCACGGGACGCTCCCGGTTCTCACCCGAGGGGGTGGCGCGGCCGGGTGGCGCGGGAGCGCCGGGCACGGCCACGGCACGGTCCGGCCGACCGCATTCCCCAGGGTGCGGACGGTCGGAGCACCGCCGAAACAGGGGTTCCTGACCCCGCGTCCGTGCCCGGCGCCCGCGCACCACCCACCGCACCGCACGCGGCACCGCACCCAGAACCACCCGCCGCACCGCGGTGGCGCACGGACCGGCGAAGCGCACGAACCGCACGAACCGCACGAACCGCATTCGGGCACCGCGCCACCACGAGCACCACCGCAAGGCACCACCCGCAGGGCCGCCGTCACGCCAGGAAGCACGGCACCGGCCCTCCCCGCCCCCGCGGGGCCGCACCTGCCGACGGACCGGAAGGGACCACCCTCAGCCCATGTACTCCTCAGCGACGACCCCCACGCCGACCGCGACCCGCACCGCGCTGCGCCCCCCCACCGCAGCCACCGGCCGACCCGGCCCCAGGCAGGTGCCCCCGGCGAGCCGCCCGGCGGCTCCGCGCGGCGTCGAGGGCAGGGCCGCGGACACCCGGGTCGCCCCGGCCGGCCGTACGGCGCTGGGACCCACCGGCCGTACCGCGCTGGGGCTGCGCGGCCCCGAGACGGTCCCGCCGCCGCCCGGCGGCCGGATCCCGCTGGCCCGGCAAGCGGACGGCCAGGTGCTGCGCACCCGGCCGCGGCCCGGACTGCCCGGCGGGCCGGAGCGGATCGATCCGTCCGCGCTGCAGACCCCGTCGGTACGGGCCGCGCTGGCGAGCGTCGCGCGGATATGTCCCGCGTTCACCCCGCGCCAGGTCCTGCGCGAGGGCAGCCGCCACATCCTGGTGGCGGGCACCATCGGGCGGGCGCCGGTGGTCGCCAAGTGCCTGGCGCCGCAGGCGGTGCGGAGTGAGTACTTCGAGCAGCTGGTGGCCGACTTCCACCACGAGGTCGCGGTCTACCGGGCGTTCGTCCGGCACCGCCCGCCGGTGCGGCTGCCCCGGCTGGTCGCGGCCGACCACGACCGCTGCGTGCTGGTCATGGAGCGCGTCCCCGGCCGCCCGGCCGCCCGGGAGCGCCACCCGGTCAACGCGCCCACCCCGGGCGAGGTCCGGGCGCTGCTCAACACCGTCCGGACGCTGAACCTGTGGCGGCCGCCGACCGACGTGTTCCAGCCGCGCATGGACTACCCGCTGGAGATCGCCCGCTACCACTCGGTGGGCCAGCTCACCGACCGGGACGCCGGCGACCTGCGCGGCCTGCTGCACGGCCTCGGCCACACCCCGATGCAGCTCTGCCACGGCGACGCCCTGCTCAGCAACATGCTGCTGGCGCCGTCCGGCCCGGTGCTGGTCGACTGGGAGCAGGCCGGCTGGTACCTGCCCGGCTACGACCTGGCGGTGCTGTGGAGCGTGCTCTCCGGGGACACCGCGGCGCGTCGGCAGATCAGCCAACTCGCCCAGAGCGGCGGCACGCTGGCCCGGGACGCGTTCCTGGTGAACCTGGTGCTGGTGCTGATGCGGGAGATCCGGCTGTACGACGTGCCGGGCGCCGGCGAGGAGCAGCGGATCATGATCCGCCGGCTCTACGACGACGCCGCGCTCGCCCGCCGGGCCGTCCGGGCCGCGGTCGGGACGCGCTGAGACGACCGCGGGCCCGGGTCCGGCCGCTTCGTTCCGGTCCGTCCTGGTCCGTCCAGGTCCGCCCGGCCGCGGTTCACGGCCGGGCGCCACGCTCCAGGGCGGCCCGGCCGGCGGCCTCCAGGACGGTCTCCTCGGACGCCAGGTGGACCCGGCTGCTGAGGACGTCCCGCAGGTACCGCTCCAGCGGGTGACGCCGGCTCAGGCCGGGATTTCCGGTCAGGGCGACGGCCTGCTGGACCGCGGCCGTCGCCGCCCGGGTGGCCAGCAGGTGCGCCGGACCGGTACGGGCGACGGCATCCGGCTCGCCCCGGTCCACCCGCGGTGCCAGGCCGTGCACCAGTTCCTCGGCGCCGATCAGCTGGGCCTCGATCTCGCCCAGGGCACAGCGGTAGCGGGGCAGGGTGCCGAGCGGCTCGGTCAGGTTGGCCGGGGTGCGCCGGCTCAGGAAACGGACCAGCCAGGCCTCGGCGGCCCGGGCCACCCCGATCGCCACCGCGGAGAGGGCCAGGTCGTGCCAGGCGCGGGCGAGTTCGGCCTCGGTGCCGTCGCCCGCCGACTCGCGGGTGCCGAGGCCGAGCGCCAGGTCCGCCGGCACCCGGACCCGGTCGAGCACCACGTCGTGGCTGGCGCTGGCCCGCAGGCCGAGCTGGTCCCAGGTCGGGTCGATCTCCAGGCCCTCGCTCTCGCCGCGGACCAGGAAGGTCCCGATCCTCGGCTCCTCCTCGTCGGTCCGCGCGGTGACCGCCATCCAGGCCAGCGCCTCGGCGCCGGTGCAGTAGGTCTTCCGGCCGGTCAGCAGCCAGCCGTCACCGTCCCGTCGGGCCACCGTCTCCGGCAGGCCGCCCGGCTGCGCGCCGGGTTCCGCCCGCAGCGTGTTGACCAGCGCGGGGCCGCGCCGGGACTCGGTGAGCAGCCGCCGGTAGCCGGCCGCCGGCCAGTCCGCGCGGCGGGCCTGCTCGGCGTGCCGGAGCAGGGTGAACGCGGTGACCACGGCCACCGAGGCGTCCCCTCGGCCGAGTTGGGACAGCACCCGGACGGTGTCGGCGAGCGTGCCGCCCGGTCCGCCGTACTTCCGGGAGACGGTGAGGGTGAGCAGCCCGGCCTCGTGGACCGCCTCGATGCCCTGGTACGGGAAGGTCGCGTCCCGGTCGTGCTCCTCGGCGCGGGCGGCGAGCAGGTCCACCACCCGGGGCAGCCCGGCCAACGCGGCCTCGACCGCCGTACGCTCGGAGGCGGGGTGATCGGGCGTCGGCTGACCGGGGGTCGGGTGACCTGACGTCGGCTGACCAGCCGTCAGACCGTCGGACGCCGCGTCATCGCGCGCCCGGCGACCGGAACCGGTCTGGCCGGAAGTCGACGGTGCCGGAGCGCTTCCCCGGGAGCGCTCGGCACCCGAACGATCACCGGCGGAACGATCGTCGGCCGAACGAGCGCTGGCCGAGCGGGCGCCTGCGGCCCGATCGTCGAGCGGGAGGTCGCCACTGGGAGCGCTCCCCCCGGGCGATCGGTCGGCGGACGATCGACCTGCGGACGAACGGTCGACGGACGAACGGTTGGCGGCGCGGGTCGTCATGATGCTGTGCCTCCGGGCGGCAGCGTGGGCTCGGCGAATGCGGGCGGCACGCCGTACGGGCGCGCGGGTACCGAACGGCGGCCCCGGAGGTCAGGAAAACGGCCCGCCCCCGGGTTTTCGGCGTCGACCGGATTCGGCCGACCTCCCGCCGCCGGGGGACGGATCCCCCTCAGCGACCCGGACACGCCGCACTGGCGGTGCGCCGCAGATCCAGATGCCTGCGACGGGTCAGCATGGGGAGACGGCACGGCATGTTCGCGACTGTACGAACCGTTGATCGATACCGTCAAGCAGCGTCCGGCCCACGGGCGAACACCGGCCGGACACCGGCCGGCCGGAGCGCATCCGGGCCCGTCGGTTTCGGGCCGACCGGAATCAGCCCTGGTGGAACATGTCCGCCGGGAGCGGCTTCAGCAGCTGATACAGGTCGTCCGAAATCGGTCGGTCCCAGGACGCGATGGTGACCAGGACGCCGTCGCTGCGGCCGAACTGGGCGCAGAACACGCGCTCCTCGCTGACCTTGACCTTCTTCACGATCAGCAGGTCGTCCCCGAGCATGACCGGGAAGTCCTCGGCCGAGACGAAGTCGACCGGCTCGTCGTTCTCCAGCGCCGCGAGCAGCTGCCGCACCTCGAAGGGCACGTCGTCGCCGGTCTCCCGGGCGGGCGAGCCCTCGGGGAGGTTGCCGATGAACATCGCCGGGCCTCTGCCGCCGAACAGGTCGTAGCGCAGGAAAATCCCCTGGCAGGAGCCGTCCGGGCCGGTCATCATGGCCGCACCGAAGTCGCCGGGCCAGTCACCCGGGTCCATCGCGAGCACGTCGAAGTCCGGGCCGGCGGGCTGTCCGGAGCGACGGCGGAGAAAAGACATGGGAACATCGTACGTGTCCGGCACACCGCGCTCGCGGGGTGGGTGGGGCACCGACGGGGGACGGTCGGGAGATCGACGCTCAGAGACCAATGTTGACTCTGAGCAACCGTCCGGGCTACGTTCGGTTCAGCACGACAGCCGTTCTGGGTTTCACCCTCCGGGGGGACGGCATGTCGCAACGCGGCCCTACACGCGTTTCCCTCACTGTGCACTTGTCGTGCCGAACTGCCGAGCACCCAGCTTCGTCATCGTCATCGCACACTGCACAAACACACAAGCCAACAGTTCCATGCATCACAAGCCAGATCCGCGGGGCCCCGGCCCGTCGCTCCCGTGGATCTTGCTCGGGACGCCGCCGCGTGGGGGCGTGCGGGTCCCGAGCATTCGGTGCCGCTGTCCGAGTCGCTCTCGGTCTCGGCGCCAGCCTCCCGGCGACTGCCGGCCCTTCGTGGGCCGGGACCGGCCGACGCACCCCGGTGCGCAGGGGATGACTGGGAGGATGGCCTGGCAACGCTGCCGGGCCGCACAGCAGGCGCCGTGTCTGGCCGCGTGGGGGCGGTGGGCACGGCGTCTGCCTGTGCTCATACTCTGAGCTGCGTTTGTCTAACAGTCAACAGAAATTCTGACGGGGCACGCTCAATAGATCATCAGTTGTGATGTTCCGACCGGAAAACCACCTGCGGAGCGGGCCCCGGTCGGTGTTCCGGGGCCCGCTCCGCACTGGTTCACCCACGCGTCCCGAACGTGCCGCTCAGGCAAACGACACAGGTGAGCGGCTCAGGTGAGCGCCTCAGGTGAGGTCGAACTCGCCGTCCCGGGCGCCGAGCACGAACGCCCGCCACTCCGCCGGCGTGAAGACCAGGACCGGCCCGTCCTCCTGGCGGCCGTCCCGCATCCCGATGTACCCGTCCACGAAAGCGATCTGGACGTCTCCGACCCCCTGGCTGCTGCACAGCCACTCCGCACCGGTGAAGTCCACCCTGGGCTTCCCGCTCGGCGCCAGCTCCCGCTGCGCGCCACCGGTCCCCGTGTCCGTCCCACTGTTCACTGCCACTGACCGATCTCCTCCCGACGGCTTTCCCGAGCCAGCCTAGCCACACCTCCCGGCCCCGGTCAGCGGGTTGACGAGGACTCCCCCGACCGGGGCGGACACCCCCGGAGGCCGGCTCGAGGCACGCTCGAGAAGGTCGAGGCGTGTCCCGACCGGCAGGGGGCGCGGGCAGCTGCCAGAGTGCTGCCAGGGCGCCGCCCGGGCCCGGGAGGGACCCGGCAGGACCCCGCCGGCCGTACGGGGGCCTCCGCGGGCCCCCACGGGGCCGGACCGGACCGCCGGGCGACCCCGCCCACCCCCACCCACCGACCTACCCACCGACCCGCCCAAGGGAGCAGCCGATGAGCCGCCGGGACGGCACCCGCGCCGACGTCATCCCCATCTCCGACGCCCCCTCGGCCCATCCTCCGGCGCCCCGTACGCCCCCCTCGCCCACCACGCTGCCCCGGCCGACGCCGCCCCGGCCCCCCGTGCACGGCCGGGTCGGGATCGTCCTGGTCTCGCACAGCCAGGAACTGGCCACCGCCGTGCGCGACCTCGCGCTCGCATTGACCGGATCCGACTCCCCCGCGCCGGTTTCCGCGACCGGCGGCGCCCCGTCGGACGGTCCCGGCATCAGCGCCGTCCTGGTGGCCGCGGCGACCCGGCGGGTCGACCAGGGCCACGGCGTGGTGGTGCTCGCCGACCTGGGCGGCGCCGTCACCACCGTCCGCACCCTGCTGTCCGAGGCCGACGAGCACGGCCTGCCGTTCCCGGTCCGGTTCGCCGACGCCCCGTTCGTCGAGGGCGCGGTGGCCGCCACCGCGACCGCCACCGCGGGCGGCGACCTGGCGGCGGTACTGGACGCGGCGGAGGAGGCCTACCGGCAGCACAAGGGCTGACCGGCGGGCCGTGCGGGGAGAGCGTGGGCTGAGCTCAGGGGCGCTCCTTGCCCTCCCAGGTGAAGACGGCCGGGCCCTCGCACTCCAGCGCGTGGCGCAGCCGCTCGTGCTCGGACTCGACCATCGGCGGCAGCTCGTCCAGCGCGAACCAGCCGACCTCCAGCGACTCGTCGTCGTTCACCCGCGCCTCGCCGCCGATCGCGCGGCAGCGGAAGGTCAGCACCAGGTACTGCGTCACATCGCCGTTCGGGTACGTCACCTGCGGCGAGACGGTGACCGAGGCGAGCAGCTCGGGCGCGGCCACCACGCCGGTCTCCTCCTCGCACTCGCGCACCACACCGTCGGCGGGCTGCTCACCGGGGTCGAGGATCCCGCCGATCGGCGCCCAGCGGCCGTCGTCGGCCCGGCGGGCGAGCAGCACCCGGTCGCGGTCGTCCAGCACGACGGCGACCACGGCGCTGAGCCAGAGCGGGCGGTGACCCACGACGGAGCGGAGTTCGGCGAGGAAGGGGGGAATTGCCATGTACCGCAGCCTAGCCGGGCGGTTCCCGGCCGGCCCGGCGCGAGTGTTCGGCGGGAGCCGGCTCGGGCGGGCCGTCGTCAGCCCCGCCGGTCTCCTGCGGGCCGCGGCCGCTCGGTGCTGGGGCGCAGCAGGGCGAGGACGGTGCGGCCGAGGATGTGCAGGTCGAGCCGGAGCGAGCGGTGCTCGACGTACCAGAGGTCGAGTTCGGCGGCGTGTCCGTGCAACTGGGCCCAGCCGGTCAGTCCGGGGCGTACGGCGAGCCGGGCCCACTGGTGGCAGGAGGAGCGGTCGAGCTGGTCGGGCCGGAGCGGTCGGGGACCGATCACCCCCATCTCGCCGCGGACGACGTTCCAGAGCCGCGGCAGCTCCTCCAGGCCGGTGCGGCGCAGCAGGGCGCCGAGCCGGCCGCCCCCGCCCGTTCGGAAGCGCAGGACCTGGAACTCGCGGCCGTGCCGCCCCGTCCGGATCTGCCGCTGGAGCACCGGACCGCCGGTGGTGCAGCGAAGCAGGACGGCGATCGACAGGGCCAGCGGCAGAGCCACGATCGCGGCCAGGGCGGCGACGACGAGATCGCCACCGCGTTTCATGAGGCGGACATGGCATTAATCGATCTGCCGCTCATCGCTCCCCCTCCACGGCGCTTCGAGCCGGAAGAACGTATTCACAGTATAGGCGCGATGTAGTGATTGTCCGGGAATGGTGAAAGAAGGGGGCCCAAAATTGCCCGGCAGGACGATATCCGGTCGACCTGACCAATTTCGCTCGATCTGTCGTTTTGAAATGCCGAACGCGATCGACCTACGGGGTTCGGCCCCTTGTTGTTCAGCCCCTGGATCCGGTACGGGTCCGCGCCGGGCCGACGTCCACCCCCCGGGCCGAACGCCGTCAGAGCACCGTCAGACCGCGGTGCGCCGCCGGTCGCGGAAGAGGCCGAAGGCGATCCGGCCGAGCAGCAGGACACCCGCCGCCAGGCAGCCGGCCACCGCCATCGCCCAGGCCGGGCCACCGCTGTCCGGGACGATCACCGCCACGATGATGCCCGCCACCAGGCAGGCCAGGCCCACCAGGGCCAACGGGAGCTGGTGGGTGACCAGGGCTCCACCACTGCACGCGCGGGCCATCCGGGAAGCACCGTGCAAGTGGAAAGGGTCACGGTCCGCATCTGCCATGAGCCCAAGGTACCCCCGGCCGGGGCGGCAGGCAGCCCTCAGAGCGTCAACCGACGGACACACTGCGCGACCGGCGAATCGAGGCCGACTCGGGTGCGACGGGACTAGTGGCAGGGTCCTGCCAAAATCTCTCGGCGGGGTTTAAGGCGGGGGTTGTGACAGCGGTTGTTGCGAGGCCGATCCGGAGCACATGTCAAGGGCCCGGACAAGAACCGGATGCGCATTTCGGCTCCACAATCAGTCCACGAAAAATCCTCGTCCCCCCGGTACAACCATCCCCGCGGTGCAACGGTCTCAATGGCATTGAGTGATCCAGGAGCCGTTCGGGGGATGGGTGTGAACCCCCACCGAGAACAGGAAATCCAGGGGCCGGAGCCGCCGACCCCTGGGGTCGGAGGCCGGGCTCCGTCCTCCGGCGGTACCGCCACGCCGCTCGGCGAACGAGGGGGAACCGTGCCGCAGTCCCAGTCCACAACATCGATCTCCATGGCCCGCGCCAGGCCCTTGCCCGGCGTGCGCGCGCTGCCGCCACCCGCCGGGTGGGCGGCCGACCGGCACGACGGGAACCGGCACGGCGGGGGCCGTCGCCGACTCCCGGCAGACGCGGAACAGCAGGACGCACGGGGCGAATGGCTGCGGTTCGCCCCCGTCCAACCGCTGTTCCGGGCCCGGGCCGCCCAGCGCCTCGCCGTACTCGCCTACCACGGGGTGACCGACCACCGGTCGTTCGGCGCCCAGCTCGACCGGCTCCAGCGGCTCGCCACCCCCGTCTCGCTCACCGCCGTCCTCCAGGCCGTGACCGAGCGGCGGCCACTGCCGCCCCGGAGCGTCCTGGTCACCTTCGACGACGCCGACCGGAGCGTCCTCACCCACGCCCTCCCCGCCCTCGACGCCCGCGGCATCCCGGCCACCGCCTTCGTCATCTCGGAGCTCATCGGCACCGAGCGGCCGTTCTGGTGGCACGAGGCCGACTTCCTCGCCCGGCACGGGGGCCGGGCGCGCTCGCTCGACTGCGGGCACCCGTCCCAGCTGCTCCGCCGGCTCAAGGCCATGCCCGACCCGGACCGCCGGCGCAGCCTGCACGAACTGCGGGTCAGCGCCGACCGCCGACCGCCCAGCCAGGAACAGCTCACCCCCGCCGACCTCCTCGCCCTCCGGGACGGCGGCGTCGCGATCGGCAACCACACCCAGGGGCACCCGTGCCTCGGACGCTGCGACGACGACACCGTCCGCACCGAGATCACCGGCGCCCACGAGGCCCTCACCCGCTGGCTCGGCGAACCCCCGACGGCCTTCGCCTACCCGGACGGCGGCCACGACCCACGTGCTGAAACCGTCCTGCAGGAGCTCGGCTACCGCCTCGGCTTCCTCTCCGACCACCGCCTCGGCCCCCGGCTCCCCTCCCACCCCCTCCAGATCAGCCGCCTCCAGGTCGACTCCACCACCAGCACCCGCCGGTTCGACACGATCCTCTCCGGCCTCGAACCCGCCTACCGCCGCTGGCGCCGCCAAGCCGTCGCCTGACCACCGCCGCGTGGGAAGTCGGCCACACCGACTTCCCACGCGCGAATTGCCCAGCAGGCGCCCGAAATGCCACCGAGGCAAACGGTGAATATCTACGCGGGTAGCGCTTTGCACAGGAAGTCGACATGGCCGACTTCCTGCGCAAAGCGAGGCAGGCAAGTCAATTCGGCCATCTTTCTGCACACCATCGCATCACCCGCACCATCCGCCCCACCATCACCAACCACCCCTGCGCGAGAAGTCGACCAGATCGACTTCCCGCGCACATCAAGCAGCCCTCCCCCTGATCTACGCGTGTAGACACCGCGCCCGCAGACGCCCCGCCGGCCAGCGCCACAACCCTCCGCCCAGCACGCGAGAAGTCGAGTCCACCCCACCCGCCGGACGCCGAGACAACCCGCACCCGAGAAGTCGGCCAGTCCGACTTCTCGCGCGCCAACGCGCATCTACGCGAGTAGAACTGTCGGCCCGGGTGCGCCGGCGCCAGAAGTCGGCCGCATCGACTTCCTGCGTCACCACCCACCGCCACCCAAGCCGCACCCGCCGCACGGAACGGCCGGGCCAGCCGACCTCCCGCGCCTGGCGGCCAGCCAGCGCCCGCACCAGAAGTCGGCCAGGTCGACTTCTGGTGCGCCGTGGGCGAGCACTCCCACACTTCTACGCGAGTAGACGACGCTGCGACCCGCGTCCGCCGCCTCCGCGGCCCGAGAAGTCGCCCTGGCCGACTTCCTGCGCGCCACAGCCGAGCACGCGCGCAGGAATCTATGCGAGTAGACACCGCTCCAACGCCTCCGTGCGCGGGAAGTCGACCGTGCCAACTTCCCTCGCACCCCCTCTGGCGGCCGCCACAGGATCGGTCCAGCCTTCCTGGCCCGGCTAGCACAGGAAGTCGGCCTGGCCGACTTCCTGTGCGCTGCGGGCGAGCACTCCCTCACCTCTGCGCGGCCCGCGCCCAACGCCACCGTGCGCGAGGCGTCAGGCCGGGCCTGAACGAGAGGTCGGCCGGTCCGACTTCTCGTGTGCTCAGCGCAGGCATAGGACGCCGACCTATTCAGCTGACTCGTGCCGGAAATCCGCAGGTCCGAATTCCTTCCGCACCCGACCCGGGTGGGCGGTGGGATATCGGGGGATCAGCCGGAATTTCCCATGAAAAGCCGACCTGGCCGAGTCCCGGATTCCGCGCCGCCCACCGAAAACACCTGGACCTCCCCGGTGGGCGGGGAGGTCCAGGTGGGTGCCGCTGTGCTGGTGGGTCAGCCGATGAGGGTGGCCAGGACGTTGCCCTGCGGGTAGAGGGCGGCGGCCGGGGGGAGGACCGCGGGGACGCCGGCGTGGAGGACGGTGAGGGTGC
This sequence comes from Kitasatospora sp. Ki12, assembly GCF_054601375.1. Taxonomy (NCBI): domain Bacteria; kingdom Bacillati; phylum Actinomycetota; class Actinomycetes; order Kitasatosporales; family Streptomycetaceae; genus Kitasatospora; species Kitasatospora sp. Ki12. Next base: position 1,204,575 of record NZ_BAAIHT010000003.1, read on the forward strand.
CGGTGCCCTTGCGGGTCGGGTCGGCGACGCGGCGGAGGGCCTGGGCGGCGACGGCGTCGGCGGAGCCGAGCAGGGTGAGCGCCGGGGCGGCGGTCGGGGCGACGGCGGCGCGGATGCGTTCGTCGACGAGTTCGTAGTGGGTGCAGCCCAGCACGAGCACCTCGGTGCCGACGGGCGTACGGGCGGCGGCGTCGGCGATGGCGGCGGTGATGGCGTCGTCGTCACCGTGCTCGACGGCGTCGGCGAGGCCCGGGCAGGCGACCTCCGTGATGTCCGCCGTGCCGCCGAAGTCACGGATGAGCCCGCGCTGGTAGGGGCTGCCGGTGGTGGCCGGGGTGGCCCAGATGGCGACCCGGCCGCCCAGCGCGGCGGCGGGCTTGATCGCCGGGACGGTGCCGATCACCGGCAGCCCGGGCTCCAGCTCGGCGCGCAGTGCGGCGAGCGCGTGGACCGAGGCCGTGTTGCAGGCGACCACCAGCGCGTCGGGTGCGAACGCGGCGGCCGCCCGGGAGCAGCCGAGGGCCAGCTCGGTGATCTCTTCGGGCGTGTGCGGCCCCCAGGGCATCGAAGCCGGGTTGGAGGACAGCACCAGGTCCACGTCCGGGCGCAGCTTCCGGAGGGTGGCGGCGGCGGCCAGCAGGCCGATTCCGGAGTCCATCAGTGCGATCTTCACGGGTCAAGACTTTAGTCGATCCACCCGTGGGACCCTGTTCTGCGGCAGACTGCCGGAGTGACCGTCCTGCTGTGGATCGCCGCGTTCTCCCTGCTGGTCTGGCTCTGGCTGGCGTGCTGCCACGGCTCGTTCTGGCGCACCGACGTGCGGCTGCCGCCGCGCCGCCCGCCGCTGCGCTGGCCGGAGGCGGCGGTCGTGGTGCCGGCCCGGGACGAGGCCGCGGTGCTGCCGCTGAGCCTGCCGACGCTGCTGGCGCAGAAGTACCCGGGGCGGGCGCGGGTGATCCTGGTGGACGACCACAGCTCGGACGGCACGGGCGCGCTGGCGGCGGAGCTGCGGACGATCGACGGGCTGGAGCTGACCGTCACCACTCCCCCGCCGCTGCCGGCCGGCTGGACGGGCAAGCTGTGGGCGCTGCGGCACGGCGTGGAGCTGGCCGGCCCGGACGTCGAGTACCTGCTGTTGACGGACGCGGACATCGCGCACGGCCCGGACTCGCTCGCCGAGCTGGTGGCGGCGGCCGAGGGCAACGGCCTGGACCTGGTGTCGCAGATGGCCCGGCTGCGGGTGGAGACCGGCTGGGAGCGTCTGATCGTGCCGGCCTTCGTGTACTTCTTCGCCCAGCTGTACCCGTTCCGCCGGAGCAACCGTCCGGGCGCCCGGACGGCGGCCGCGGCGGGCGGCTGCTCGCTGGTGCGGCGCGAGGCGCTGGAGCGGGCCGGCGGGGTGGCGGCGATCCGGGGCGCGGTGATCGACGACGTGACGCTGGCCCGGGCGGTGAAGTCCACCGGCGGCCGGACGTGGCTGGGCCTCGCCGGGGAGGTGGACAGCGTGCGCCCCTACCCGCGGCTGGAGCAGTTGTGGCGGATGGTGTCGCGCAGCGCGTACGCCCAGCTGCGGCACTCGCCGCTGCTGCTGCTCGGGACGGTGCTGGGGCTGGGGCTGGTCTACCTGGTGCCGCCGGCGGCGACGGTGGCCGGGCTGGTGGCGGGGGCCCCGGCGGTGGCGGTGACGGGCGGGGCGGCGTGGGCGCTGATGGCGGGTACGTACCTGCCGATGGTCCGGTACTACGGGCAGCCGGCCCCGGCCGTACTGTTGCTGCCGTTCACGGCGGGGCTGTACCTCCTGATGACGGTCGACTCCGCGGTGCAGCACTGGCGCGGCCGGGGCGCCGCGTGGAAGGGCCGGACGTACTCGCGGGCGTGACCCCCGTACACGCCCGCGAGCAGCCCGTTTCCCCCTGCGGACCCCGGAATTCCCGGGCACCGTACGCCGATCGGCCTCATACTGCTCGGATGGACCGTCAGCAGATCTCCCGCCTCGCCCACGCCCACCACCCGATCGCGGCCCCGCTCGCGGACGAGTCGGTGGCCCGCCTGCTGGACCGTGCGACGGCCGGGCGGGAGGAGGGCCGGGCGCTGGACCTCGGCTGCGGCGAGGGCGCCTGGCTGCTCCGGGCGCTGGCCACGCGCCCGGGCTGGCAGGCCGTGGGGGTGGACCTGGACGCCCGGGCCCTGACCCTGGCGCGGGAGACCGCGACCGCCCTCGGCGTCGAGCGCCGGATCGGTCTGCACCACCAGGACGCGACGGAGTTCACCGCGAAGGAGCCCTTCGACCTGGTGCTGTGCGTCGGTTCCACCCATGCCTTCGGCGGACTGCTGCCGACGCTCGCCGCGGCCCGCGAACTCCTGGCCCCGGGCGGCCGGTTGCTGGTCGGCGACGCGTTCTGGCAGCGCGAGCCGTCACACGCCGCGCTGGACGGGCTGGGCGCGGCGCGGGAGGACTACGCGGACCTGGCGACCACCACCGACCGGGTCATGGCGGAGGGCTGGACGCCGGTGTCCGGGTACGTCAGCACGGAACACGAGTGGGACGACTACGAGTTCGCCTGGACGGGCACGCTCGCCGAGTGGGTGCTGGACCACCCCGACCACCCGGACGCGGCCGCCGCCCGGGAGGCCGCGGACCGGCACCGCACGGAGTGGTTGCACGGCTACCGGGGGACGCTCGGCTTCGTCACGTACCTGCTGCGCCGCGACTGAGCGGATCTTCGACTCACTCCCCGGTTCGCCGGCCCTGCGTGCCGCCTCTGCCAGACCGCTACTTCTGGGTGCGGGCGAGGAAGTCGTCGATCAGCGGGGCGATTTCGGGCAGCTTCTCCTCCAGCGCGAAGTGCCCGGTGTCGAAGACGTGCAGTTCGGCCCCGGGCAGGTCGCGCAGGTAGGCGCGGGCGCCGGCCTCGGTGAAGAACGGGTCGTTGCGGCCCCAGAGGACCAGCGTGGGCGGCTGGGCGGCGCGCAGCCAGGCCTGCCAGGCCGGGTAGAGCTCGACGTTGGAGAAGTAGTCGAGGGCCAGTTCGACCTGGATGTCCTTGCGGCCGGGGAGGTCGAGGAAGTGCTGGTCGAGCGTCCAGCCGTCGGGGGCGACCAGGCTCGGGTCGCCGGTGCCGCCCTCGTACTGGCCGCGGGTGATCTCCGGCGTGAGGATCGAGCGGGCGGCCGCCGCGGCTCCGGGGACGCCGCGCCGGTTGGCGATGAACTCCCTCGCCTGGCCGGAGAGCCCCTCCTCGTAGGCGTTGCCGTTCTGGACCACCAGGCCGGTGATCCACTCCGGACGACGGGTGGCCAGGCGCAGGCCGACGGGGGCACCGAAGTCGAAGACGTACAGCGCGAAGCGGTCCAGGCCGAGGGCGAGGCAGAAGCCCTCGATCACGTCGGCCAGGGTGTCGAAGCGGTAGGCGAAGGCGTCGGGTGCGGGGCTGTCGCTGTGGCCGAAGCCGGGGTAGTCGGGGGCTATCAGGCGGTAGCGGGTGCCGAGCGCGTCGAGCAGCCGGGCGTACTGGTGCGAGGCGGAGGGGAAGCCGTGCAGCAGCAGGAGGACGGGGGCGTCGGCCGGGCCGGTTTCGCGGTAGAAGACGCGCAGCCCGTCGACGTCGACGTGGCGGTGGTGGACCTGCGGGATCGTCAGCTCGCTCATGCTAACCATTAAACCGCTTTTGAATGGTTAGGCAAGACCCGGAGGGCCGGCGGGCGACTCCGGCCCTCCGACTCCGGATGGGCGTTCCGCACGAGCGAGCTGACCTGTCGTCACCGCTCCCGTGGGGATCAGCCCTTCTTCAGCTGCTCCTGCTGCACCAGGTAGTCGAGCACCTCGGGCATCGCCTCGACACCGCCGGCCTTGGTCGGCGAGGTCCGGTACTCGCCCTGGACGATGACCGTCGGCAGCTCGTTGATGCCGTACCGGACGAACGCGGCGGCGGCGTCCTCCACCGACTGCCGGACCTCGGCGGACCGGTAGGTCTGGCCGAAGAGCTGGGCGTCGATGCCGTGGTGGACGGCCCAGTCGGTGGACGCCGCCTCGGTCACGAGGTCGGCACCCTCCTCGTGGACGGAGCGGAAGACGCTCGTCTGCAGGCGCTCGACCAGGCCCAGGCGCTCCAGCGTGTAGTACATCCGCGCATGGCCGCGCTGCGCGTTCTCCTCCGGGCTGCCCTGCCAGATCGCCGGGACGCGGCGCAGCGACACGTCGTCGCGATGCTTCTCCGCCCAGGCCTGCAGGGGCTTCTCGAGTGCCTGGGAGTGGCCGCAGTCGTACCAGAAGAACTCGACCGCCTCCGTCCGGGCGCTCTCGCGCACCGGTTGCGGATGGTCGAGCTTTACGAACTGCTTGCCCTCGGACAGGGGTTGGTGGGTCGCCGCGCCGGCCTGGAGAGGGGATACGGCGATCCCGGCGGCGACGGCGAACAGGACGGTGGACCGCAGCAGCGACTTCGAGTTCACACCGGGCAGTGTGCTGGCGACGCTTCGTTACCGGCGAGTCGGTGCGCGACGCCAGGCCGGGATTCGCCCGAACGGCTTAGCTCGGGCCGCCCCGTCAGCCCTCCCCCGCCGGCCGGTCGGCCGGCGCCTCACCCGCCGTCCAGACCTCGGCCACCAGTTGCTGCCAGGCGTCCACCACCGCGCCCAGTTCGAAGTGCTCCAGCGCGTGCGCCCGGGCGGCCGCGCCGAGGCCCGCGCGGTTGACGGCCAGCACCTTGCCCAGCGCCTCGGCCAGGGCGAGCGGGTCCCCGGGAGCGACGAGCGCACCGGTGGCGCCGTCCCGGACGACCTCGCGCACCCAGCCGACGTCGGTGGCGACGGCGGGCACGCCGGCCAGGGCGGCCTCGATCAGCGCTCCGGGCACACCCTCGCTGTCGCTGGTGAGCAGCAGCGCGTCGGCGGCGCGGTAGAGCGGCGCCGGGTCGGGCAGCGGGCCGAGGAAGTGGGCGCGGGCGGCGGCAGGGTGGCGGGCCAGCGACTCGCGCAGCGGCCCGTCCCCCGCGACGGCGAGCCGGACGTCGGGCAGCCGGTCGAGCACGTCGAGGGCCAGGTCGAGCCGCTTCTCGGGCGCTATGGCACCGATCCAGGCGACCAGCAGGACGTCCGCCGGAAGGCCCAGCGCGTGCCGGGCGGCGCGCCGGTCGTCCCGGCCGTCGGCGGGCGGATAGCTCTCCGCGGCACGGGAGTTGGGGATCACGTGCACCTTGCCGTCGGGCAGCGCGAACTGCTCCTGGAGCACCGCCCGCGCCTCGTCGGTGAGGGTGGTGACCGCGGCGGCCCGGTGCATCAGCGTGGCACCGCGGGTCCGGCGGAGCCGGTTGGCCGTCCAGTAGCGCGGGTGGCCGACGGAGACGTAGACGAACGGGGTGCGGGTGCCGGCCAGGGCGAGGGCGCAGGCGGCCAGGGTGTCCGAGCCGTGGGCGAGCACGACGTCGGCGGCGCGCGCGGCGGAGCGCAGGGCCCGCAGTGTGCTCGGGCGCAGGCGGCCGGGGCCGAGGACGGCGGCGGTGCGCAGACCGGAGGCGTCGGGGCAGTCGCCCGGGTCGGACTCCCCCGAACCCGGGTGGACGGCCGGGTGCGGGGCGAGGGCGCACAGCGCGGAGGACTGGCCCCGGCGGCCCAGTTCCCGGTGGAGGTCACGGGCGAAGTTCTGGGCGCCGCCGCGGCGCGAATCACTGATCAGGTGCAGGACGCGCGGACGGGTTCCGGCCGGATCGGCCGACATATGGTCGGGCATGGACCGACCTTGGCACAGTGCTCCGCCCGGGACAGCCCCTTCGCGCAACCTGATGGTGGCCCATCAGCCCGCGCTCGTACACCCGATGTGCGCCAGAAACCCGCCGTCGTGCGCCGGTTGCGACCACCGTGCGCCCCGTCTCACCCCTCGCCGCGCTCCGGTTCGCTCCCGTCGCGCCGTGCCGCACCCGGTCCCGTCGCGCCGCCGCTCCGCCACGGCGGCAGGTCGAGGCAGCCCGGGCCCCTCCCGCCGACGTCAAATGGCACGTCAATTTCCATGTCAAACAGTCGAGTTAACGTCTCCCCCCGCCCGCGATAGGGCGGTACGCGGAGCGCCCGCGCACCGCCCGGCCCGGCACTGCGGGTCGTTGCGGCGGTTACGCGGATCGGGTGAACGCGGTTGGACCTCGACCCGGGACGCTCGGCAGGATGTGCGGCCGGGGCGCCTCCGCGTGCCCCGCCTCCCCCTCCCCCGTACGGATTTGGAGTCACCCGGTGCTCAAGGGATTCCGCAGCTTCCTGCTGCGCGGAAACGTGGTGGACCTCGCGGTCGGTATCGTGATCGGCGCGGCCTTCACCGCCGTCGTCACCGGGTTCGTCAGCGCGTTCCTCACCCCGCTGGTCGGCGTCGCGTCCGGCGCGGTCGGCGACTTCACCCAGAAGACCTTCGAGGTGGCCGGCACCCGGTTCCCGTACGGGCTGTTCGTGAACGCCCTGATCGGCTTCGTGCTGACCGCCGCCGTCATCTACTTCGCCGTGGTGCTGCCGGTCGGCAAGCTGCAGTCGCGCTTCGACTCGGCCGAGCCCGCGGCGGTCGCGAAGACGGACTGCCCCGAGTGCCTCAGCTCGATCCCGGCCGCCGCGACCCGCTGCTCCTTCTGCACCTCGGAGATCGGCAAGCCGGGCCTGCCCGCGCAGGCCCAGGCGCTGCAGTCGCACTGACCCGCGCAGGCCCAGGCGCTGCAGTCGCACTGACCCGCGGACGCCCCGGCAGCGGCCTTAGCAGCAGCCACCGACAACGCCGGCGGCGCACCGCACGGCTTCGGCCACCGAGCCCCGCACGACCGCCCGCAGCCGCCGGCGACTCCCGACCGCCGTCGGCGCCCGGCCACAAGCGGCCACGACCACCCGACAGGCCTCGGACCAGGCGATCAACGCGCTGACGGGATCTTTATCCCCGAAACATTCACGAGCCCTCGCCGCACCCTCGGCGGGGGCTCGAATGCGCCCGCGCACGCCCCGTCCGCAAAAGTTTCTCCGCAGGGGCCCGGACCGTCCATCCGCCGGTCACCGCAGGCCCACCTGGCCGCGCCGTCCGGTCGCTGTTCGATCACTGACGGAGCGCCGAGGTTGTCCGGAACCGATCTCCGATATGTCCGTTCTTCCTACTTTCGAAACCTTTGTGCGAGCGAAGACTGTGTAAACACTCGAACTGCTCCCCCTCCCGCTCTCCTCAGCAGGCGCATTGTGGGCTTACCGTATGCCCCATGACCTCGCCCCGCTCCTACGACGGAGTCGGCTACCCCTCTCCGTCCTTCTCCTCCGGCACGCCGATTTACGACAGCCTCGTGGCTGAGCGCGGCGTCCCCCAGATCGCACCCATCAACGTGCCGGCCGCCCTGCCGCCGGCGCTGTCGTCCGGATACGGACCAGGCGTCGGCCAGTCCTACGAGAACCGGTACGGCAACGGGTACGAGAGTGCCGGCAGCAACCTCCCCGCGCTGCCGCCCGCCCGCCTCGCCCTGGGCCCCGGCCCGAGCAGCGGTCCCTCCGCCGGCCCCGCCACGGCGTACATCCCCGCGCAGCCCGCGCCGGCGTACGCCTCCCCCCAGCTGCCGGTCCCCGGCTACGGCACCCCCCAGCCGTACCAGCGGCCGCAGCCCGGCACCCCGGCCTTCACCCAGACCGCGAGCGGCGGCTACCAGCCGTCCGGCGGCCAGAGCTTCGGCGGCCAGAACACCTTCATCGGCGGCCAGGCCGGCCAGCAGTCCTTCGGCGCGCAGCAGGCCGGCCCGGGCGGTTTCGGCCAGGGCCAGCCCGGCGGGCCGCAGGGCTTCGGCGGCCCGCAGTCCTTCGGCGGCCAGGCCTCGGGCGGCCCCGGCTTCCAGGGTCAGAGCGGCGACCAGTCCTTCGGCGGCGCCCAGCTGCGCCCGGCCATGTCGCCGGTCGCGCCGGTCCGCCCGATGCAGCCGCAGCGCCCGGGCCCGTACGGCGAGCCCAACCAGTTCCAGGGCGGCGGCTACCAGTCGCAGGGCCAGGGCTACTGAAACCAGGGCCGGTGAGGCGCTGACAATCGAGGCCGTCCCCCACGCGGCCCGCACCCGCACCACCTGAGCACAACCCGGCGACCCCTGAACGCCGGGCGAACGGAGAAACGGGTCATCCACGGACCGCCCGGAACGCCCCCCACGGCGTCCCGGGCGGTCCGTGCGCATCCGGGGGTCGGTGCGCATCCGGATGCGCACCCGTGCGGGGACGGGGGCCTGTGCAGAGACGGAAAACCTGCTGGCAGGATGGGGGAATGCAGCTCACCGGACTCCACGTCTACCCCGTCAAGTCCATGTACCGCCTGAGCCCGGACACCGCCGTCGTCCAACCGTGGGGTCTGGCCGGAGACCGCCGATGGATGCTCGCCGACCCCACCGGACGCTTCGTCAGCCAGCGCGAGGACGCCGCCCTCGGACAGATCCGGCCCGCGCTGCTGCCCGACGGCTCGCTCGTGCTGACCGCCCCCGACGGCTCCCGGATCGAGGTCCCGGCCCCCGCCGTCGCGTCCGGTGACCCGCTCGCCGAGGTCGAGGTCTGGGGCACCCGCTTCCACGCCGCCGAGGCCGCGAAGGAAGCCCACCAGTGGATCGCCGAACACCTCGGCGACTACCGCCTGGTGCACCTGGACGACCCGCGCGCCCGCCCCGTCGACCCCGACTTCAGCGAGCCCGGCGACACCGTCTCGATGGCCGACGGCTTCCCGCTGCTGCTCACCACCACCGCCTCGCTGGACCGGCTCAACGAGCTGATCGCCGCCGACCACCCGGAGGACCACCGGCCCCTGCCGATGGAGCGCTTCCGCCCCAATGTGGTGATCGCCGGCGCCGAGCCCTGGGCCGAGGACGGCTGGCGCCGGATCCGGATCGGCGGGCTCACCTTCAAGGTGGTCAAGCCCTGCGGCCGCTGCGTCATCACCACCACCGACCAGGAGACCGGCGAACGGCGCGGCAAGGAGCCGCTGCGCACCCTGGCCCGGCACCACCGGCTGCTGCGCAAGGCCTCGTTCGGGCAGAACCTGATCCCCGAGCGGCCGGCCGGCGCCGAGGGCGACGTGCTCGGCACGCTGCACCTGGGCGACGACGTCGAGGTGCTCGAGGACGGGGCGCACTGGTCGGTCGACGAGCGCTGAGCCCGGGCCGTACGCCGGAGAGCCGTCGCGGGGTGCGGGCACGAGGAACGCCGTCGCACCGAACGTGTTCGCGGGGAACGCCCTCGCACCGATCGTCGTCGCACCGAGCGTCCTCGCGGGGAACGGTGTCTCGCCGGCCGTCGCCGCGCGGAACTACCGCTGTGCGCGCTCGTTGAACAAGTGGTCGGAACCTGTGGCCGCGGTGGGCTCTACCGGTGTCCGAGCGACGACGAGCGGCCGGACCACCCGTGCGAGCGCGCTACGGTGGGCGGACGGCCCGCGCACCGCAGCGCGTTCGGTCCGTTGAACGCCGGCTCGACGAAGGTGGGGACGACAGACCGTCATGGCTGAGCACAGGGTCCGGGTCACCCAGGACAGCGCATCCCGCTGGCGTCGCCGCGCGGGCGAGTACGACACGCTCGCGGAGGCCCTGGCCGCCGCCGAGCCGGGCGACACCGTGACCGTCCGGCCGGGCACCTTCCGGGAGAACGTGCTGCTGGACAAGCCGGTGACGATCGTTCCGGCCCAGGGCCCGGGCACCGTACGGATCGAACCGCCGTCAGGGGTGGCGGTGACGGTCACCGCCGCCGCGACCGTCCGCGACCTGGTCGTCGAGGGCGGCGACAGCTCCACCCCGGCCGTCCTGGTCACCGGTGCGGGGGCGACGCCCTCCTTCAGCGGCTGCCGGATCGAGACCCGCTCGGCCACCGGGATCGAGATCGTCGACGGCGCCCGGCCGACCCTGCGCGGCTGCGTGGTCGCCAACCCGGGCGGGCTCGGGCTGCGGCTGCGCGGCGAGGGCACCGCCGCCGCCTTCGAGGACTGCGAGGTCGCCACCGCCGGCCAGGCCGGGCTCGCCGTCCTCGGCGGCGCGACCGCCGCCCTCGACCGCTGCCGCGTCCACCACGCCTCCGGCGCCGGCGTGCTGCTCTCCGACCCCGGCAGCGCGGCCGAGTTGACCGGCTGCGAGATCTACGAGATCCGCGGCAGCGGCGTGCAGGCCGAGGCGCACGCGGGCGGCCGGCTGGTCGACTGCGAGATCCACCGGGTCACCGGCAACGGGCTGACCCTGGACGGCGAGGCCGAACTGGTCCTGACCGGCTGCCGGGTGCACGACCTGCCGGAGAACGGCGCCGACCTGCGCGGACGCTCCCGGCTCAGCCTCGTGAACAGCACCGTCCGCGACTTCGGGCGCGGCGCGCTGTCGGTCTGGGACCAGGGCACCGAGGCCGTCGCCGAGTCCAGCGAGATCCACAGCTCCACCGGCGAGTACCCGGCGCTGTGGGTCAGCGACGGTGCCCGGCTCACCCTCACCGACTGCTCGCTGCACGACCTGCCGGACGCCCTGTTCGTCCTCGACCGGGACTCCGCCGCCACCGCCGAGGGTTGCTCGTTCAGCCGGATCCGCAGCTCGGCGGTCTCGGTCAGCGGCGGCGCCACCGTGTCCCTGGCCGCCTGTCGGGTGCAGGAGGCCGGCACCGGACTCTGGTTCCGCGACCACGGCAGCGGCGGGCTGCTCACCGACTGCGAGATCTCCGACGTGGCGACCGGGGTGATCGTCACCAAGGGCGCCGACCCGGTGCTGCGCGACTGCACCGTACGGGCCAGCAGCGACGCCGGGGTGTACGTCTCGGCACAGGGACGCGGCACCTTCGAGGACTGCCGGGTCTCGCACGGCAAGGGCTTCGGCTTCCACATCATCGACGGCTGCCGGACCCAGCTCACCCGGTGCCGGGCGGAACAGAACGAGCGGGCCGGGTTCGAGTTCTCCGAACCGGGGCCGGTCGCGGAGGGGTGCGTCTCGGACGACGTCGGGGCGGCGGCGCATGCGGCGGCGCCGGGCAGCGGGCTCGGGTCGGGGCTCGGCCTCGGCTCCGGGCGCGGGTCCGGCGTCGGGTCGGGGCTCGGGTCGTCGTTCGGGGGTGCGGATGTGCCGTCGCCGCGGACCGGCCAACTGGCCGCCGCCGCACAGGCGTTGACGCCTTCGGCGGCCGCTTCGGCGGCGATCGCGCCGATCCCGGACTGCCGGCCCGCCGACGAGGCGCTCGCCGAGCTGGACGCGCTGGTCGGGCTGGCCACGGTGAAGCAGGAGGTGCGCACCCTGATCGACCTGATCTCGGTCGGCCGGCGCCGCCGCCAGGCCGGGCTCAAGGCGCCCTCGCTGCGGCGGCACCTGGTCTTCACCGGCGCCCCAGGCACCGGGAAGACCACCGTCGCCCGGCTCTACGGCGAGATCCTCGCCTCGCTCGGGGTGCTCCAGCGCGGACACCTGGTCGAGGTGGCCCGGGTGGACCTGGTCGGCGAACACATCGGCTCCACCGCGATCCGTACGGCGGCCGCCTTCGACCGGGCGCGCGGCGGGGTGCTCTTCATCGACGAGGCGTACGCGCTCGCCCCCGAGGACGGCGCCCGGGACTTCGGACGCGAGGCCATCGACACCCTGGTCAAGCTGATGGAGGACCACCGGGACGAGGTGGTCGTCATCGTGGCCGGCTACACCGCCGAGATGGAACGCTTCCTCTCCGCCAACCCCGGTGTCTCGTCCCGCTTCTCACGCACCATCGGCTTCCCCGACTACACGGCGGACGAGCTGCTGGAGATCGCCCGGGCCCAGTGCGCGGAGCACGAGTACGCGCTCTCCGACGAGACGGAGAAGGCGCTGCTGGACCACTTCGGAGGGCTGGAGCGCGGCCCCAACTTCGGCAACGGGCGCACCGCCCGGCAGATCTTCGAGACCATGGTCGAACGGCACGCGGTACGGGTCGCCCATCTCGCCGACCCCTCGACCGAGGAGCTCCAGCTCCTCGTCCCGGCCGACCTGCCGACCGCACCGCTGCCGTAGCGCACCCGGGTGGGCCTCGCTCGGCCCGGTGCATCCAGGGGTGAGCGCCGGGGAACTCGGCTGCCGCGCCGGGCCGTTGAGGCGTTCATGAGCATGCTTCTGACGGGCGCCGCGGGCGGGTTGCTGTTACCGGCCGGGCTGGTGGTTCTGTTCTTCCTCGGCGCCGTGGTGCGGCAGCTGCGCGCCCGCCCGGCGGCGGGTACGACCGGCGGACGCGGCGCGGGCGCGACCGCGACGGAGGAACTGCACGCGCTGCTCTACCCGAGCAAGCGGGTGCAACTGGAGCAGCGACGGGTCGAACTCGTACTCCGGGACGACGAGCACGACGGCGCACCGAAACGCACGGGCATCGACCTCGCGGGCGGCCGGGCAGTGATCCGGCGGGTGCCGACTGACCACTGACGACTGACAGGGTTCAGCCGACAGATAACAGAATCTGAAATCTGTCAGCTGTCAGCTGTTCGCTGAAACCCGCCACCGGGCCGACGGCCGGGGCGTCAGCCCTCCCAGGGGCCGCCCGCGAGGAAGGACTCCAGCACGGCGCGGTAGGGCGCGATGTCGATCCGCTCGCCGGCCAGCCAGTCGTCCGAGTAGTACTTGTCGAGGTAGCGGTCCCCCGGGTCGCAGATCAGGCCGACCACGCTGCCGGTCTGCCCGGCCTCGCGCATCTCGGCGACGATCCGCAACGCGCTCCACAGGCCCGTCCCGGTGGAGGCTCCCGCCTTCTTCCCGAGGACCTGCTCCAGCACCCGCACGGTGGCGATCGACGCGGCGTCCGGAACCCGCATCATCCGGTCGATCGCCCCCGGCACGAAGCTCGGCTCCATCCGGGGCCGCCCGATGCCCTCGATCCGCGAGCCGCTCTCGCAGACGGCGTCCTGGTCGTGGCGCACCCAGCCGTCGAAGAAGCAGGAGTTCTCCGGGTCCGCGACGCATATCCGGGTGTCGTACTGCATGTAGTGCACGAAGCGGGCGATGGTCGCCGAGGTGCCGCCGGTGCCGGCGGTGGCGACGATCCAGGTCGGCTCCGGGTGCGGCTCCAGGCGCAGCTGGGCGAAGACCGACTCGGCGATGTTGTTGTTGCCGCGCCAGTCGGTGGCCCGCTCGGCGTAGGTGAACTGGTCCATGTAGTGCCCGCCGGTCTCCTCGGCGAGCCGGGCGGAGGCCTCGTACACCTCGTCGGAGCGCTCGACCAGGTGGCACTCGCCGCCGTGGAACTGGATCAGGTCGATCTTGGCCTGGCTGGTGCTCTTGGCCATGACGGCGATGAACGGCACGCCGACGAGCTGGGCGAAGTAGGCCTCGGAGACGGCGGTGGAGCCGCTGGAGGCCTCGATCACCGGCTTGCCGGGGCGGATCCAGCCGTTGCAGAGCCCGTAGAGGAAGAGCGAGCGGGCCAGCCGGTGCTTGAGCGAGCCGGTCGGGTGGGTGGACTCGTCCTTGAGGTAGAGGTCGATCCCCCACTCGGTCGGCAGCGGGAAGCGCAGGAGGTGGGTGTCGGCGGAGCGGTTGGCGTCGGCCTGGACCTTGCGCACCGCCTCCTTCAGCCAGGCGCGGTACTCCTGGTCGGAGCGGTCGACGTCGACGGTCGGCTCGATGGCGGACCGCTGGTCGCGCTCGATGCCGCGCTCGGCGCCGGGCTGGGTGCTCATGGTCGCTTCTCCCTCGTGATCGCCCCCCACTGCTCACTACGAGTATATGAGAGTCACGATAAGTAACCATTTTCGAAGACCCAGCTTCCGCTTATCGCCCCTCAGGATGCGACTCGCGGGTCGGGCCGGCCCGTTCGGCCCCCGTCTAGCCGAGTTCGACCGGCACCGACTGCGGGTCCGCCAGGTACGGGCCCCAGCCCAGCTCGGCCGCGCCCGCGAGCGCGCCGTGCGCCAGCTCCGCGCCGACGATCGGCACCCGTCCGCTGCGCCCCCACAGGCTGCGGTCGGCGACCACCGCGCGCAGTCGCTCGGGCGCGGCCTCCAGCAGGTCGAGGTGGAGACCGCTGAGGACCACCCGGTCGGGGTTGAGGATGTTGGCGACACCGGCCAGCCCGAGCCCGAGCCGGTCGATGACGTGCTCGACCGCCGCGCGCGCCCGGTCGTCCGCAGCGGCCGCCCGGCACAGCTCGCGCGCCTGGTCGAGCAGCGGGCGGCCCGGCTCGGGGGCGAGCCCGGCGGCGGCGAACAGCGCGTCGGGGTCGGTCTCGGAGTTGAGGCAGCCCCGGTTGCCGCACATGCAGGGGCGGCCCTGCGGGTCGACGGTGAGGTGGCCGACCTCCAGGGCGAGGCCCGCGCTGCCGGTGTGCAGGTGGCCGTCGATCACCAGCGCCCCGCCGACGCCGCGGTGGCCGGAGGTGACGAAGAGCAGGTGCCGGGCGCCGCGGCCGGCGCCGTGCCGGTACTCGGCGAGCGCGGCGAGGTTGGCGTCGTTGGCGATCGCGGTGGGCAGCGGGCGCAGGGACCTCGGGCCGTGGTCGGCGCGGCCGACCTCGACGTCGTACAGGTCGGCGACCGGGGTGCCACTCGGCCAGGCGAAGTGCAGCGCGGCGAGCGCCGCGCCGTCCGGCTCGGTGACCGGGTTGGGCAGCGCGAGCGCGGCGCCCAGGCAGCGGCGGTCGGTCGCCCGGGCGAGTCCGGCGCCCGCCTCGGCGACGGCGCGCAGCATCCGGACCGGGTCGGTGGCGGCCGGCAGCGGCAGGTGGACCGGCTGGTCGAGCAGCCCGCCGAGGCCCGCCAGGGTGACGCTCAGCCCGTCGGCGTGGATCTGCCCGGCGACCACGACCGGACCCCGCGGGTCGATCGCCAGCCGGTGCGAGGGGCGTCCGCGGCCCCCGCCGGCCGGACGCGAGTCGACCGTGATCAGGCCGAGCGCCTCGAGTTCGGCGGTCACCGCGCCGGCCGTGGCCCGGGTCACGTCCAGCGCGCGGGTGAGCGCCGAACGGGTCGGCGTCTGGCCGGTGTGGATCAGCGACAGGGCGGGGCCGAGCAGCGTCCGGCCTCGGTCGGGGGCCGCGCGACGGTGGCCGTCGCGCGGCGCGTCGGGGTCGTTCCCGGTGCCGGGACGCGGGCTTGATGGTGAGAGCTGCACGCCCCTATTGTGACTTTGTGCCGCTTCGTAACAAAATCCGTGCCCATCCCCGCCCGGTCCGGCCCTCCTCCCAGTCTCGCAGCACACCCCCGGTGACCGACAGCCCCTGGGGCCCCACGCGCATCGCGCTCACCGCGTTCTTCGCCGTCGACGGCTTCCTCTTCGCCGCCTGGGTCGTCCGCATCCCAGACGTCCGCAGGCAGGTCAACGCCTCGCACAGCGCCCTCGGGCTCGCTCTGCTCTGCCTGTCGATCGGCGCCGTGCTCACCATGCCCGCGGTCGGCCGGCTCTGCGTGCGGTACGGCTCGCGCCCGGTGACCGTCGGCTCGCTCGCCCTGCTCAGCCTCGCCGTCCTCCTACCCGCGCACACCCACTCGGTGACGGCGCTCGGCGCCGCGCTGGTGCTGTTCGGCGCCGGGTACGGCGGGGCCAACGTCGCGATGAACAGCGCCGCCGTCGACCTGGTCGCACAGCTGCGCAGGCCCGTCATGCCCAGCTTCCACGCCGGGTACAGCTTCGGCGGCCTGCTCGGCACCGGCGTCAGCGGGCTGCTCGCCGGGCCGCTGAGCACCGCCTGGGCGCTCGCGCTCAGCGGACTGCTGGGCATGGCCGTCACGGTCGGCGCGGGCGTCGTGCTGCTGCGTGGGCCGGCGGCGCCGGCGGTCGTGCCCGGCCGGGGCGGCGGCGCGGAGCCCAGTACGGACGGTGCGTCCGGAGCCGCGGGCCACCCGGGCGGGGACGGGGAAACGGGCGGGGACGCGGGCAGGGACACGGGCGCGGCGCGGCGGTCCGCCCGGCTGCTGGTGCTGCTGCTCGGCGTCACCGCGCTGTGCACCGCGTACGGCGAGGGCGCGGTCGCCGACTGGACCACCCTCCACCTGACCGACGACGTCCACGCGGGCTCCGCGGTCGCGGCGGCCGGGTACGGCGCGTACGCCTTCGCGATGGCGGGCGGTCGGGTCGGCGGCACCTGGCTGTCCATTCGGCTCGGGCAGACCCGGCTGATGATGCTCGGCGGGCTGACGGCCGCGGCCGGGATGCTGGTCGCCGCCCTCGCACCGGTGGCGCCGCTGGCGATCGGCGGGTTCGCCCTGGGCGGTCTCGGCCTGGCCAACCTCTTCCCGCTCGCCATCGCCCGGGCCGGGGAGGCGGGCGGCCCGCAGGGGGTCGCGCTCGCCTCGTCCCTCGGGTACGGCGGGATGCTGATCGGCCCGGTGGTGATCGGCTTCCTGGCCGACGCGGCCGGACTGCCGCTGGCCCTCACCACGGTCGCGGTCGCGGCGACGGCGGCGGCGCTGCTCCCGCTCTCGGTCGGTCGGCGGTTCCGGTGACGGCTGGCGACGAGCGGCTGACGGCTGACGGCTGACGGCTGACGGCTGACGGCTGACGGCAAACAGATGACAGATGACAGCTTTCAGATTTCAACATCTGTCAGCTGTCATCTGTTCGCTGTTCGTTGTTCGCCTCCCTCCCCCGCCCCACCCCCGCCGCTGACGGGCCCGCCCGAGCAGTGGCAGGATGCGGGGCCATGACGACCAGCGAACGCTTCCAGGTACTGCGGGCGAGCGAGCGCCCGGCAACGGCGTGGCTCAACGGGGGCGGGGTGACCAGGGAGGTCGCCGGCTTCCCGGCCGGGTCCGGGCTGGACCGCTTCGACTGGCGGGTCAGCCTGGCCGACGTGGCCTCGGCCGGACCGTTCTCCCCGTTCCCCGGCATCGACCGGGTGATCACCCTGGTCGAGGGTGCCGGAATGGCGCTCACCGTCGACGGCGTCGAGCAGCGGGTCGACGCGCCCTACCGGCCGTTCCCGTTCTCCGGCGACGCCACCACCGACTGCCGCCTGCTGGCCGGCCCGGTGGTGGACTTCAACGTGATGACGCGACGCGGGCGGGTCGAGGCCACCGTCGACCTGGCCACCGCGCCAATCACGGTCGAGGTCCCGGCCGAGGGCACCGTCCTCCTGGTCTGCCTGGCCGGCTCGGCCGTCCTCGGCGGCACCGACGCCGTCGAACTCGCCCGCTACGACGCCGCGCTGTCGGCCGTACCGGGCACCCACGGGCTGCGCCCGGACGGCGTCACCGCCGTCATCACCTTCCGTACGACCCGCTGACACACGAACGCCGACGGACGCACGCTGACGCACGAACGCTGACGCCACGAACGCCGACGGCGCTCCCGCCCCCGGCCACAGGAGCGGGGGCGGGAGCGCCGTCGCGGTTCAGCCGCAGAGCGCCGGCGTGGCGTGCGCCGGGTCCAGGGCGTTGGTCACCAGGTGCAGCGCCGTCGGCGAGAACGCGATCGCGACGTGCTCCGCGAGCGAGATCGGGCAGTGGTTCTGCAGCACCACGTTGTCGACGTCCGGACCGTTCAGGAACTGGGTCCGCCACGGGGTGACGACCTCGTCGTACACGGTCGAGATCACCGTGTAGCGCACGCCCGGCACGGTGTCCGGCCGGGAGGCCATCGTCTTGTTGAAGTCGGAGCCGACGGCCTGGTCCCGGCAGGCCTGGCAGACGGTGTAGATCAGGTCCCTGACGCCCGGGAAGTACGGTGCGAGGTTGACGATCCCGTCGAGCGTGGTGCCGTGGTTGGACGGTGCCAGCCCGACCAGTCTGCCGACCTTGGACGCGCCGCCGAGGAACTTCAGGTAGTAGTTCGGCAGCATGCCGCCCTGGGAGTGCCCGACGATGTCGACCTTGGCCGCGCCGGTCGCGTTGCGCACCAGGTCCACGAAGCGGGCGAGTTGGGCGGCCGATTCCGGAACCGGGCCGAGGCCCCCGATCGGGAGCAGCAGGCCGCTGCCGCTGGAGGTGACGCCGGGGATCATCCCGTAGTCGAGGGCGAAGACGCAGTACCCGAGGCTCTTGAGCAGCGGGGAGAGCGCCAGCCAGTTCTCGTAGCGGTTGGCGAAGGTGCCGTGCACCAGGACGACCGGGTCGGGGTGCGCGGCGCTCGGCCGGCAGGTCCAGTCGTTGGCGCCGGGCGGCGAGGCCACCGTGTCGCCGTCGGGCGGGAGTGCGGTACCGGAAGCACCGGCGGCGTCGGTACCGGCAGCCTCGACACCGGCGGCCACGGCCGGGGCCGCGCCCGCCGGGACGGCCGTCGCGCCCGCCAGCAGCGCACCCGCGAGCAGGGCCGCGCCGAACGTGCCGCCGAGCCTACGGCGCAAGGGACTTGCGGAGAAGCGGAGAAGTGGGGTTCTCAACTGTTGCCTCCACAGCTGAATTTTGTTACCAACAGGTAACCCGAGTGGCTCCATCATGCGGTCGCCCCTCCGGCCCGGCCCTTGGGCGTTCCCCAGACCTGGACGGTGTTCTCTGTGACCGACCACAACGCACCCCACTGCCCGCCCCCGAGCGCCCCGGCGCAGACGCCCGGCTGGCGCGCCCCGGTGATCGGCGGCCTCCCGGCCGACCAGCGGCTCATCGGCGGCGTCCGCGAGTTGGCCGAGGCCGTGGTCGCGGCCCTGCTGGACCGGGTGCCGGTCTACCGCCGCCTGCCCCGCGAACAGCTCACCGGCGAACTCACCCGGGACACCGAGCGCCGGATCCGCGCCCTCGCCCACGCCGTGCGCACCGGACTCCCCGCCCCCGCCGAGGAGTTCACCGCCGTCCGGGAGGCCGCCGCCCGGCGCGCCGAGGAGGGCCTGCCGCTGGACGCCGTCCTGCTCGCCCACCACCTCGGCCTGGAGGTCTGCTGGGAGTTCGCCACCCGGCACGCCCGGGACGGCGACGCCGCCGAACTGCTGGTCCTCAACCGGCTGCTGCTCGACCAGCTCCGCGAAGCCACCACCGCCGCCGGCGCGGGCTACCTGGACGGGCGCCGGCCGGCCACCGACCGGCGGTGCGCGGCCCGGCAGTCCCTGCTCACCGCACTGCTCGCGGGCTCCCCCGCCGAGGAGGCCGCGGGCCGGGCCGGGCTCCGGCTGCCCGCCCGCTACGCCGTGCTCTGCCTGTCCGTCGCCGACCACCCGGACGAGCACTCGCCCGGCGTCGACCCGGGCATCGCCGCCCGCCGCAAGCTCCGCCGGCTCACCGCCGAACTCGACCACCGCACCCGCCAGTCGGCGCTCAGCACGCTCACCGCCTCGGGCGGACTGGTGCTCGTCCCGCTCCACGCACCCGCGGAGCCACCGGACTCACCGCAGTGGCCCGACAGCGCCACCGCCGACGCGCCCTGGGCGCAGCTCGCCACCACCGTCGCCGCCGTCGCCCGCGCCGCCGGTGCGGCCGTCCTGGCGGGGGCGGCCGCGGCTGCCCCCGCCGAAGTCCCCGAAGCGGCCGCGCTCGCGTACGAAGTCCTGGACGTCGCCCGGGCGTTCGGCCGTCCGCCCGGGCTGCACCGGCTGGACGACGTCCTGCTGGAGTACCAGCTGACCCGGCCCAGCCGGGCCCGCGCCAGGCTCGCCGCACTGATCGAACCCCTGGCCGACGGAGGGGAGTTGCTCACCACCCTGCGCACCCACCTGGCCGGGGGCCTCAACCGCCGGCACACCGCGAGCGCCTTGCACCTGCACCCGAACACCGTCGACTACCGGCTGCGCCGGATCGCCGCCCTGACCGGCCTCGACCCGGCACGCCCCGCCGACATCCTGCGGATCACCGCCGCCCTCGCCGCCCGGGACGCCGAACAGGCCTCGCCCGTACGGTAGTTCCGGACCGATCCGGGTCCGTCGGGCGCCTGCTCCCACTGTTCCTTCCGGGGTTCCGGCAGGAGTAGCGGCGCGTGCCGTCAGCCCTGCTCCCCCGGCAGCCGCAGGTCCCAGCCGACCAGGGCCCGCAACTGCTCCGCCGTCACGCCGTCCGGCACCGGCTGGGGCGCGTCGTGGCGCAGCGGCGGCTGCCAGCCGTCCTCCGCGGTCCAGCGGCGGACGACCTTGGCCGGCGCCCCGGCGACCACGCTGTGGTCCGGCACCTCGCCGCGCACCACCGCGCCCGCCGCGACCACCACGTTGCGGCCGATCCGCGCCCCCGGCAGGATCACCGCGCCGGTGCCGATCCAGCTGCCGGCGCCGACCTCCACCGGCTCGTTGCGCGGCCACTGCTTGCCGATCGGCAGGTCGGTGGCCCGGTACTCGTGCGCCTGGTCGGAGATGTAGACGCCGGGCCCGGTCCACACGTCGTCGCCGAGCACGATCGACTGGTGGCCGACGATGTGGCTGTCCCGGCCGATCACGCAGCCGCCGCCGATCCGCACGATCGGCTCCGGCCCGAGGTCGAGGCCGGGCAGGAAGCCGGCGCTGATGGTGACCCGCTCGCCGATGATCGAGAACGGCCCGATCGTGATCCACTGCTCGTTGAACACCGCCCCGAGCGGAAAGGCGAGGGTCGTCCCGTCCCCCAGCTCGCCGAACCGGTACGGGCCCGGGCTCCGGTTGGTGACCGCACCGGTCCGCTGCACCCAGCGCCAGCCCCGGTGGACGAGGCGCCCGGCGGCACGGCGGCCACCCGCCCGGACGGCGGAGACGAGGGAACGGGTTATCGGCATGCGCTCACGTTACCGGTCCGTAGCCCACGCCCGGCCGCCGGGCGGCCAACATCACACCGACCCCGTCGGCCCCACCGGCCCCACCCGCGAAGGCCCCGCCGAGGACCCCGCCAGGGACCCGCCGACGGCCCCCGACGGCGGTCCCGACACCGCTCCGACGACGGCCTCGACCACAGGCTCGACGGCGGCCCCGAAGGAATGTCCGAAACCCGCGACCGGTGACACCCCCCGGTGGAAGACTCCGTGCCATGGAGATCACCGAGCACATCGACGCGCTGCGCCACGAGGGCACCCTGCTCGCCGACGCCGCCGCCCGTACCGACCTGTCCGCCCCCGTCCCCACCTGCCCGGACTGGCAGCTGCGCGATCTGCTGCGGCACACCGGCCACGTCCACCGCTGGGCCGCCGCCTTCCCCGCCCGGGGCCTGCGGGCGCCGCTGGACGAGGCCGACGAGGAGGCCGTCGTCGGGCCGATGCCCTCGGACGCCGCGCTGGTCGACTGGTTCCGCGAGGGCCACGCCGCCCTGGTGCGCACGCTCGCCGAGGCCCCGGCCGACGTCGAGTGCTGGACCTTCCTGCCCGCGCCCAGCCCGCTGGCGTTCTGGGCCCGGCGCCAGGCGCACGAGACCGCCGTCCACCGCCACGACGCCGACTCGGCCGCCGGCGAGCCCGGACCGGTCGTCGACACCGCGCTCGCCCTGGACGGCATCGACGAGCTGCTGCGCGGCTTCATGACCCGCGGCCGGGCCACGCTGCACAGCGACCGGCCGCGCACCCTCCGGGTCCGGGCCAACGACGGCCCCGGCTCCTGGCACCTGGCGATCACCCAGGAACCGCTGACCGTCACCACCGGCGAGAGCCCCGAACCGGCCGATCTGACCCTCACCGGCCCCGCCGACGAGCTCTACCTGCTGCTGTGGAACCGGCTGTCGGCCGACCGGGCCCGGAAGGTCGAACCGACCGGTGACCTGGACCTGCTCGACCTCTGGCGCGCCACGGCGATGGTCCGCTGATCCTCACGCACGAGCGGTCCTGACCGTCAACCGGTCCGGGCCCCAACCTCAAGGGTCGATAGAGCCGGGGAGCGGCCCCGCGGTCAGCGCACCCAGCGCGCGGGCCGCTTCTCCAGGAACGACCGCATGCCCTCCTGCGCCTCCTCCGAGCCGAACAGCCGCGCCGACAGTCCCACCAGCTCGTCGGCGTCCCGCTCGAAGGAGCGCACCACGTCCGCGTTGGCCAGCCGCTTCGACTCCGCCAGCCCCTGCGGGGAGCCCTGGCGCAGCGCGTCCAGCAGGCCCTTCAGCACGACGCCGGTGTCCTCGGCGGACCCGGTGGCACTGGTGATCAGGCCGATCCGGGCGGCCTCGGCGGCGTCGAAGACCTCGCCGGTGAGGTAGTAGCGGGAGGCGGCGCGGGGCTCCAGCTTGGGGCGCAGCGGCAGCGAGATGACGGCGGGCGCGAGGCCGAGCCGGACCTCGGTGAAGGCGAAGGTCGAGGCCGGTCCGGCGACCGCGAGGTCCGCCGCGCCGACCAGGCCGAGGCCGCCCGCGCGGACGTGCCCGTCGATGACGGCGATCACCGGCTTCGCGCAGTCGACGATCGCCCGCTGCAGCTCGACCAGGCCGCGCGGGCCGACCGTCGGGTCCGCGCCGGTCGCCTCGGAGAGGTCGGCGCCCGCGCAGAACACCTTGCCGGTGTGCCCGAGCACGACGACGCGGACCTCCGGGTCGGCCGCGGCGGCCGCCAGTCCGGCGTGCAGCTCGGCCATCAGGCGGGTGGAGAGCGCGTTGCGGTTGTGCGGCGAGTCGAGGGTGAGCGTGGTGACGGCGTCGGCGGTGCTGACGCGGACGAGGGGCTCGGCGCTGGTCATCGGTGGGCCTGCCTTCCGGCTGAGGGTGGGTCGGACTGCGGGCGCGGTCCGGGGTCCCCGGAGCGCGCCCGGACGACTCTGGCACGCCCACCCGCCCCTCGGCCAGAGCCAACCCGGCCCGCTCACCGATCCGCCGACCGAACCGACACCCGGACCGACCGAACCACCTGCCGCACCACCGACCGGACCACCGACGGATCCGAGGCAGCGGGCGCCCGGACCGTAATCCACTGGTCACGGCCACCCGCCCAGGGCAGCATCATCGCCATGACCACCGACACCCCGGCCCTGCTCCTCGCCCCGCGCATCAACGAGACGGGCCTGCAGCTTCGTACCGCCGCCGGACGGCGCGGTCTGCGGGCGTTCGTGGCGACGTCCTGGCAGGCCCCGCGCGAGCTGCTCGGCGCGGCGGTGCACGTGTACGGCGGGCCGCTGTTCGGCGACGCCGTCGGCCGGGAGCTCGGCCTCGGCCTGCTGGAGCCGGCGGCCGACTGGCTGACCCGGCTGCCGCTCGCCCTGACCGGACGCCGGGTCGCCTTCACCACCCTGGCCGAGGCGCGCCGGCTGCGGCGCCCGGCCTTCGTCAAGCCGCCGGTGGACAAGCTGTTCGCCGCCCGGGTCTACCCCGACGGCGGCGCGCTGCCGGGGCCCGGGCTGCTGGACGACGACACCCCGGTGCTGGTGAGCGACGTGGTGCGGTTCGCCACGGAGTACCGGCTGTTCGTGCTGGACGGCGCGGTGCGGGCCGGCTCTCGCTACGCGGTGGACGGCGACCTGTCCGTCGCCCCGCTCGGGACCATCAGTGCGCCCGGAGGCACCCAGGTGCCCGACGGCGAGTGCGCCGAGGTGCTCGCGTTCACCCGCGACGTCCTGGCCGCCGCCACGTCCGACGCGCCGCTGCCGAGCGCCTCCGTGGTGGACGTCGGCCGTACCGAGGACGGCCGTTGGGCCGTGGTGGAGGCCAACGCGGCCTGGGCCAGCGGCGGTTACGCGGCCGACCCGGACGCCGTCCTCGACGTGGTGCTGCGCTCGGGCGGGCCGGCCGCCCAACTCCCCGCCACCGACCGTCCGTTCCTGCGCGAGCTGCCCGAGGTGGTGCGCTGAGCGGGTCGGCCGTACGGGGCCGGGTCTTGCGGTGCCGGCGGATCATGGCCGAGGATCCGCGCCATGACCACCTCTCACCTCACCCACATCACCGAGCCGCCCGGCGTCGCGCCCGGCACCGGCTACACCCAGGTCGTCACCGGCACCGGCCGGCTGGTCCAGGTGTCCGGTCAGGTCGCCTTCGACGAGCAGCGGAACCTGGTCGGCGTGGACGACCCGAAGGCTCAGGCGCGGCAGGTGTTCGAGAACCTGCGCCGGTGCCTGGCCGCCGCCGGGGCCGGCTTCGAGCACGTCGTGAAGTTCACCTTCTTCATGACCGACATCGCCTACCTCCCGGCCGTCCGGGAGGCCCGCGACGAGTACCTGGGCTCCCTGCCGCTGCCGGCCGCCTCCGCGATGCAGGTGGTGGCGCTGTTCCGGCCGGAGGTGCTGATC
Organism: Kitasatospora sp. Ki12; assembly: GCF_054601375.1. Classification (NCBI taxonomy): domain Bacteria; kingdom Bacillati; phylum Actinomycetota; class Actinomycetes; order Kitasatosporales; family Streptomycetaceae; genus Kitasatospora; species Kitasatospora sp. Ki12. The sequence goes on from NZ_BAAIHT010000003.1 coordinate 1,228,518, forward strand.
GAGATCGAGGCCCTGGCGGTGGTCCCCGAGTAGCCGGGGTTCACGCCGCCCCGAGGCTCGCGTCCCGTCGCCCGGCCCACCGGACGACGGGGCGCATCCCCAGGCCCGCTGCCGCCAGCAGCGCGCCCAGGACGACCCAGCCGGCCGTGCCGTACCCGATCACCGCGGTGCTGACCAGCGCCGGGCCGGCCATCAGCGCCGCCGCCGTGCCCGCGTTGAACACGCCCTGGTAGGCGCCGTGGTCACGCTCGCCCGCGAGGTCGTAGCTGAGCGACCAGCCGCCCGCCTGGGCGGTGACCTCGCCGAGCGACTGCAGCATGACGCCGCCGAGCACCACCGCGGCCGCGAGGACCGAGGGCAGACCGGGTGCCACCGAGATCACCAGGCAGGAGGCGGCGAGCACCAGACCGGCACGTCCGCAGGCCCGGGCTGCCCCCGCGCGCTCCTCGGTGCCCCGGGTGGCCCGCATCTGCAGGGTGATCACCAGCAGGGTGTTGACGACCAGGGTGCCCGCGACGGTGATCCGCGGCGCCTCGGTCTCCTGCACGATCCAGAGCGGCACGCCGACCTCGAGGACGGCGAACTGGAGGCACAGCACGGCGTTCAGCACCGTCACGGCCAGGAACGGACCGTCCCGCAGCGCCGGGTTCCGCCGCCGTCCCTGCTTGACGCCCTTGCCCGCGGGGTCCGACGGGTCGGCCACGCCGGTCTTCGCCGTCGGTCCGCCCGCGGCCGAGGACCGGACCGAAGTCGAGGACCGGACCGCGGTCGAGGGGCGCGGCGGGACGGAGAGGCGGTGGAACAGCACGGCGACGGCCGCGAAGGAGACGGCGTCGGCCAGGATCGCCGTCAGGTAGACCGGCCTGGTGTCCAGTTGGAGCGCGATCGCGCCCAGCGCCGTACCCAGGCAGATCCCGATGTTGGTGACCACCCGCAGGTGGGCCCGGCCCGCCACCCGCCGGTCGGCGGGCAGCACCTCGGCGTAGAGCGCGTTGCGGACGGCGGCGGAGCCCCGGTCCACGGCGGAGACCAGGCAGGCCAGCGCGACGAACGCCGGGTAGCTGTGCACCAGCACGTACCCGGCCGTGGCAACCGCCTGCACCGACACCAGCACCACCAGGACCCGCCGGGCGCCCCAGCGGTCCGCGGCCCGGCCGGCCGGCACGCTCGCGATGACCCCGCACAGTCCGGCGGCGGTCAGCCCGAGGCCCAGCTGGGCGGCGCTCAGGCCGAGGACCCGGGTGAAGAACAGCACCGCGACGGAGAGGGACAGGCCGTTGCCCACCGTGTTGACCAGGGTGATCCCGGCCAGCCGGCGGACCGTCGGGTCGGGGTGGAGCCGGCGCCGCAGGGCGGCGGCGGCGCCGGTACCGGACGGGTCGACGGGCGCCGCCGGGCCCTCGGGAACAGCCGGGCTCTCGGGCACCGCCGGGCCCTCGGAGGCAGTCCGGCTCTCGGGCACAGCCGGCTTCTCGGATCCGCTTTCGGGCATGGCAGGGGAAGGTGCGGAGGACTCCGCCGTCGAGGTGGTCATACGAAGATCCCACCGCCCGGCGGAGCGGTGCGGGTATTCCTTTAGGCTCTGGCTAAATCCTGAGCCCAAAGGACTCCCCTCCTCCGGCCGGATCCCAGCAGAAGGACGCCCGTGCACCGGTACACGCTCCGCCTGGCCGACCTCGCCAGCACCTGGTTCGCCGTCTCCCCGATCCACGAGGCCGTGCTCAGCCTGCGGATGTGGACCCACCCCGGCGTCTACCACCTGCAGAGCGGGGCCTTCGAGCGGCTCCGGCCCGCCTTCGAGCGGCTGGACTCCCGCCTGCTGCTCTCCCTCGTCGCCCAGAACCGCTGGGTCCCCGACTTCCTGACCCCCCGACCGGTCTCCCCCTCCCCCGAGTTCCGCTCCGAGCTCGCCGCCGTCCGCGCACTGCCGCCGGAGCAACTGCGCCCCGAACTGGAGCTGACCTTCCTCCCGCACGGCCAGCCGCTGCCCGCCACGCTGCAGGCAGGTCTCGCCGATCCGGAACAGCTGCTGGCGCGGATCGCCGACGCACTGGAGGAGTACTGGGAGGCGTGCCTCGCGCCCACCTGGTGGCCGCAGGCCCGCGCCACCCTGGAGGCCGACCTGGTCTACCGCGCCCGGCTGCTCGCCCACCACGGCGCGGCGGCCCTGTTCGCCGACCTGGACCACCGGCTCCGCTGGGAGAACGGCGCGCTGTCGATCAACCGGCACTGGACGGGCGGGGACGTCGAGACGGCGGTGGACGGGCGCGGCCTGGTGCTGTGTCCGACCTTCTTCGTCCGCGGCGCGATCACGATGATCAGCAACGAGCGCGCACCGCAGATCAGTTACCCGGCACGCGGGCAGGCGGGGATGGCCGGCCGGGGCGCCCCGGTACCGGCGCGGGCGGTGGAGGCCCTGGTCGGCGCGCCGAAGGCCCGGCTGCTGGCGCTGCTGGCGGAGCCCGCCTCCACCACCGACCTCGCCTACCGGCTGGGTGTCACCCCGGGCGCGGTCAGCCAGCACCTGTCCGTCCTCGCCGCCACCGGCCTGGTCACCCGGGCCCGGCACGGCCGCTCGGTGCTGTACCTGCGCAGCCCGCTCGGGGACGAGCTGACGGGCGCGAACGGATAGCGGGCGGGCCGACCGAACACCCGACCCGCCCAACTCCCCAGTGGTACAGACCTGTTGACGCATTGGTCCAGTCCTCCTACAGTGCCCATGCCCCCGCCCCCCACGGCGCGGGCACCGGTCGCGCACGGATCAACCCCGGTTCTACGTCCCCCTGTTCCACCCCCACAGCCACAGGGAGAACCATGTCCGCTCGATCCCGGGCCGGACGCCCACGCATGCGCAGCAGACTGCTCGCACTGCTCAGCGTCCTGCTCCTCCCTCTCGCCGCGCTCACCGCGCTGGCCACCCCGGCGAACGCCGCCGGGAAGCTCACCGCCACCTTCACCACCGCCGACAACGGCTCCTGGTGGCAAGGCACCTACATCGTCCACAACGACACCGCGGCCGCAGTCTCCGGCTGGACCCTGGAGTTCGACCTCCCGGCCGGCGTCACCATCGGAAACAGCTACAACGGCACCGCCACCATCAGCGGCCGGCACGTCAGCGTGGTCGCCGCGTTCTACAACTCCACCGTCAACGCCCACGGCACCACCGAGCCGTACAGCTTCTGGTTCGTCGGCAGCGGCCCGGCCGCCACCCCGCTCAACTGCCGGATCAACGGCGACAAGTGCGACGGCACCCCCGACGTCCCGCCGTCCGCGCCGGGCGCCCCGACGGTCACCGAGTCCACCGCGCACACCCTCGCCCTGAGCTGGCCGGCCGCCACCGGCGGCGACTTCCCGGTCACCTCCTACGACGTCCTGGACGGCGGCAACGGCGGCAGCGGCGGCACCGTCCTCGCGTCCGGCCCGGCCACCAGCGCCCTGGTCACCGGCCTCACCCCGGCCACCTCGTACACCCTGACCGTCCGGGCCAGGGACAGCCGTGGCAACACCGGTCCGCTCAGCGCGCCCGTCACCGCCGCCACCTTCGACCCGGCCACGGACACCGTCCCGCCCACCGCGCCGGCCAACCTCCGTACCACCGCGGTCGGTTCGACGGACGTCTCGCTCGCCTGGAACGCCGCGACCGACAACGTCCGGGTCGCCGCGTACGACGTCTACCAGGGCGGTGCCCTGGTGACGACGGTCACCGGCAAGGCCCTGGCCGCGACCGTCGGCAGCCTCTCGCCGTCCACCGCCTACACGTTCACCGTGAAGGCCCGCGACGCCGCCGACAACGCCTCGCCCGCCTCGGCGCCGCTCACCGCGACCACCTCGGACCTGGTCGGCGCCGGGAAGTACGCCCGGGTCGGGTACTTCGTCCAGTGGGGCATCTACGGCCGCCAGTACTTCGTCAAGAACCTGGAGACCTCGGGCAGCGTCGCCAAGCTCGACGTCGTCAACTACGCCTTCGAGAACATCGATCCGGTCAACCTGACCTGCCTCGCGGGCGTCACCAAGGGCACCACCGCCAACCCGCAGGACCCGGACCAGGGCACCGGAGCCGGTGACGCCGACGCCGACTACGCCCGCCCGATGAGCGCCGACCAGTCGGTGGACGGCGTGGCCGACGACGGCTGGGGCAAACTCCGCGGCAACCTCAACCAGTTGAAGAAGCTCAAGGCCAAGCACCCGAACCTGAAGGTGGTCGTCTCACTCGGCGGCTGGACGTACTCCAAGTACTTCTCCGACGTCGCCGCCACCGACGCCTCCCGCCGGAAGTTCGTCAAGTCCTGCGTGGACACCTGGATCAAGGGCAACCTGCCGGTCTACAACGGCGCCGGCGGCGACGGCGTGGCCGCCGGGATCTTCGACGGCATCGACCTCGACTGGGAGTGGCCCGGCTCAGCCGACGGTCACGCCGGCAACCACTGGAGCGCCGGCGACAAGGACAACCTGACCCTGCTGCTGGCCGAATTCCGCAAGCAGCTCGACGCGTTGGGCGGCTCGCACAAGCTGCTCACCGCCTTCACCCCGGCCGATCCGGCGAAGGTCACCGCCGGCTGGGACGTGGGCAGGATCTTCGGCTCGCTGGACATCGCCAACGTCCAGGGCTACGACTTCCACGGTTCGGGCAGCGACAACTCCTGGGAACCGAACCGCACCGGCCACGCCGGCAACCTGTACCAGGACCCGAACGACCCGTACGGCTTCCACTTCAGCGTGGACGCGGCCGTCCAGGCCTACCTCGGCGCCGGGGTCAACCCGCGCAAGCTGACCATCGGCTTCCCGTTCTACGGGCGCGGCTGGCAGGGCGTGGCGGACGGCGGCGCGAAGGGCGTCTGGCAGTCCGCGACCGGTGCCGCGCCGGGCCAGTTCGCCGAGGAGGCCGGCACCCGCGGGTACCAGAACCTGATCACCGGCGTCCCCGGCCTCACCGTCTACCACGACCCCAAGTCCGTTGCGACGTACGGCTACACGGGGGCCGGCGGGCAGTGGTGGACCTTCGACGACGCCTGGTCGATCGCCCAGAAGACGGCCTACCTCAAGTCGAAGAACCTGCTCGGCGGCATGATCTGGGAGATGTCCGGCGACACCCCGTCCGGCACGCTCATGTCCGCGCTCGACACCGGCCTCAAGTAGCCGCTCCCGCCGTCTGGTTGCGGAAGCGCGCGGGGCCGGCGGCCCTCCCGAACCGGAGGGTCACCGGCCCCGCGCGGGTACGACCGCCCTACCGCGCCGCCATCGACGTCAGCTTCCGCGCCGCCCGGTTCTGCCGCAGCACCTGGGAGAAGGTGGTGTGCCCCTGGGTGTTCCGCGCGAAGGCCCGCCAGGCGGCCGGCACCAGGCAGACCGCGGCGTGGAACAGGTACGGCCGCCGCTCGAAGGCGTTCAGCAGCTGCTTGCCCGCGCGCATCTCCACGCCCAGCCCGGCCTTCACCGCGAACGCGTAGTTCAGCGCCTCGCGTCGCACCGCCGCCGCGTTGCCCGCCTCGGCGACCTGCACCGCCCACTCACCGGCCAGCCGGCCCGAGCGCAGCGCGTACGAGATGCCCTCGCGGGTCCACGGCTCCAGCAGTCCGGCCGCGTCGCCGGCGACCAGCACCCGGCCGCGGGAGAGCGGCGAGTCCTCGGCCCGGCAGCGGGTCAGGTGTCCGGACTCGACGCTGGGGGTGAAGCCGGACAGGCCCAGCCGCCGGATGTAGTCGGCGAGGTACTGCTTGGTCCGCTCGCCGTCGCCGCGCGCCGAGATGACGCCGACGGTCAGGCTGCTGGTCTCGGTCTTCGGGAACACCCAGCCGTAACTGCCGGGCAGCGGGCCCCAGTCGAGGTGGATCCGGCCGGCCCAGTCGGCCGCGACCTGCGGCGGCACCGGGATCTCCGCCTCCAGCCCGAGGTCGATCTGGTCGAAGGTGACGCCGACGTGCCGGGCAATCCGGCTCGCGCTGCCGTCCGCGCCGACCACCGCGCGGGCCTCGAAGGTGCGCCCGTCGGCGGCCGTCACCAGCGCGGTCCGGTGCTCGCCGCCGCGCTGCTCGACGCCGGTGACGGTCACTCCGGTGACCAGCACCGCCCCGGCCGCCTTGGCCGCCTGCACCAGGCGCAGGTCGAACTCGTCCCGGTTGACCAGGCCGAACAGCATCCGCTGAGAACGCCTCGTACGGGTGTACCGCCCGTCGTACGCGAAGGTGACGGCGTGCACCCGGTCCTGCAGCGGCAGCCGGAAGTCCGGCGGCAGGCTGTCCCGGGACGGGCCGATGATGCCGCCGCCGCAGGTCTTGTAGCGGGGGTGCTCGGCCTTGTCGAGCAGCAGCACCCGGCGGCCCTGGACGGCGGCGGCGTGAGCGGCCGAGGAGCCGGCCGGTCCGGCGCCGACCACCACGACGTCCCAGACGCCGTCCGGCGGCGAGGCCGCGTCGTCGAGCGGCGAGGCCGTCCCGTCGAGCGGGCTGTCGAGCGGGCTGCGGGAATCGGAGCTTCCGGAGTCATTCACGTCGAGCAATCCTATGCGTCCGCCCGCCCCACCGGACGCCGCACCACCCGACGCCGCGCGCCCTGAACACCCGGCGCCCACCCGAACACCGCGCGCCTGCCCCCGGCGCCACCCGGCCCGACCCCGACCCCCGGCCCGCCCGGCCGGCTCGGAGCGCCCGGCCCTCGGAGCTCCCGGTTCCGCTCCCGCCTATGATCGGCGGTACCCCAACCGACTCCGTCCGCCCGCGGCACCCCACGGGCGGCCCCACCCCCTCGGAGCCCAGATGTCACAGCCCCTGGCCGACGCCGTCCGGTCCCTGATGGACCGTGCCCGCACCGACCTCGCCGAGCTGGTCGCCTTCCCGTCGGTCGCCGACCCGCGCCAGTTCCCGGTCGAGGAGTGCGAGAAGGCCGCGCGCTGGGTCGCCGACGCGTTCGCCGCCGAGGGCCTGACCAACGTCCAGCTGCTCGACACCCCGGACGGCACCCAGTCCGTCTACGCCGAGCTGCCCGGCCCGGCGGGCGCGCCGACCGTCCTGCTCTACTCGCACTACGACGTCCAGCCCCCGCTCGACGAGGCCGGCTGGTCCAGCCCCGCCTTCGAGCTGACCGAGCGTGACGGCCGCTGGTACGGGCGCGGCGCCGCGGACTGCAAGGGCAACATCCTGATGCACCTGACCGCCCTGCGGGCGCTGCGCCAGGTGTACGGGGACGCCTACCCGGTCGGCCTGAAGATCATCGTGGAGGGCTCGGAGGAGCAGGGCACCGGCGGCCTGGAGCGGTACGCCGAGGCGCACCCCGAGCTGCTCACCGCCGACGCGATCATCATCGGCGACACCGGCAACTTCGCCCCCGGCCTGCCCACGGTGACCGCCTCGCTGCGCGGCATGACGGTGGTCGAGGCCTCGGTCACCACCCTGGCCGGGAACCTGCACTCCGGCGCGTTCGGCGGCGCCGCCCCGGACGCGCTGCAGTCCCTGGTCCGGATGCTGGCCTCGCTGCACGACGAGAACGGCGACGTCACGGTCGCCGGGCTGAGCGCCGACCAGACCTGGGAGGGCGTGCAGTACCCGGAGGAGCAGTTCCGCGCCGACGCGAAGGTGCTCGACGGCGTCGCGCTGACCGGCACCGGCACCATCGCCGACCGCCTCTGGGCCCGCCCGTCGGTGACCGTCCTCGGCATCGACGCCCCGCCGGTGATCGGCGCCACCTCCTCCGTCCAGGCCGCCGCCAAGGCGCTGATCAGCCTGCGCGTCCCGCCGGGCATGGACTCCGCCGCCGCCCAGGACGCGCTGATCGCCCACCTGGAGGCGCGGGTCCCGCTCGGTGCCAAGCTCACCGTCGAGCGCCAGGGCTGCGGTTCCGCGTTCCGCGCCGACACCACCGGCCCCGCGTACGAGGCGATGGGCGCGGCCATGGCGGAGGCCTTCGGCACCGAGATGGTCGCGTCCGGCGAGGGCGGGTCGATCCCGCTCTGCAACACGCTGCGCTCGCTCTACCCGCAGGCCGAGATCGTGCTGATCGGTGTCGAGGAGCCGACCACCCAGATCCACGCGGTCAACGAGAGCGTCGACCCGCGGGAGCTGGAGCTGATGGCCCTCTCCGAGGCGCTGTTCCTCCGCCGCTACGCCGAGCTGCGCTCCGTCTGACGGACGCCGGCCTGACCGGCCCCGGGCCGGGGGCCACCGCTCCCGGCCCCCGGTCCCGGCCGTCCGCCGCGCCACCGGCGGGCGGCCGCCACCACGGCCGCGTACCCGACGGCGCCCACCGCGAGCCCGGCCCCGGCGCCGAAGCACACCTCCGGCACCAGGTTCCGCTTCAGCGGACTGAGCCGGTGCAGCACCCCGGCGGCCGTCGCCGCGCCCAGCACCACGACGGCCGCCCGCCGCGTCCGGGGGCGAGCCGGACGGCCGGCCGCACCGGCTCGACCGCCCCCACCGCGCGCGACGCCCAACCGCCCATCGCCGCCAGCGCGAGGGCCGAACTGCCGTACTGCAGCGCCTCGTACAGCGGGACTCCGGCCACCGAGCGGTCCAGCACGGGCAGCAGCCGGACACCGAGCCGACCTCCGTGCGTGAACGCGTCCCAGCCGACGTGGGTGGCCGCGCCGATCGCCGCCGAGGCCGCGAACCACGCCACGCCCTCGGCCGTACCCGCGCCCGCGCCGACGCCCGTACCCGTACTCGCGCCCGTACTGCCCCCGGCCCGCCGGACCGTCAGCGCCTCGGCGCCGCCCGCCCACCGCTCGGGCAGCAGCGCCACCAGCGGCCCCCGCAGCATTCCGTGCCAGCCGGCCACCAGCGCGCCGGCGAGCGCCACGTCCAGCGTCGGCACCGCCCACCAGCGGTGCGTCAGCCCGCCGTGGCCGTACACCCCCGGCAGCAGGGACTCGGCGAAGAACGGCAGGTCGGGCGCCATCGACCCGGCGACCAGCGCCGACGCCACCAGGGGCCCGCGCTCCCCGGCACGGCGCAGCAGCGGGAGGACGGCGGCGGGGTGGCTCAGCGTGAACGGCATGACCCCATCCTCCCGTACCGCCGCCCCGCCACCCCTGTGAGCTCGTCCGGCCCCGGCCGAGCCCGATCCAACCGAGCCGCACCGAGCGAGGCCGAACCGGGCTGAGCCAGGCCACCCCGCCGGAACAGCTACGCCGCGTCCGCCGTGCTCGCCAGCCCGACGGCCACCCGGCACCCCGCCTCCAGGTACCGCAGCTCCCCGATCCGCCGGGCCTCCAACGCGGCCGCGAGCCGCCGGTACCGGCTCGGGGGCAGCAGATCGGCGGCCTCGTCCAGGGTGACGAAGCGCCAGCTGCGCAGCTCCTCGGGCTGCAGCAGGACGTTCTGGCGGCCGGCCGCGTCCAGCAGGCCGCCGTCGTACATCAGCCGCAGACCGCCGCGGCGGGGGCCGGTGCGCGGCTCCCAGTCGACGGCGAGCAGGCGCAGCCCGGCCGGGTCGAGGCGCAGGCCCAGCTCCTCGGCGGTCTCGCGCAGCGCGGCGTCGGTGGGGGCCTCGCCGCGCTCGACCACGCCGCCGGGGAAGTCCCAGTCGGGCTTGTAGACGGGGTCGACGAGCAGGACGCGGTCCTGCTCGTCGAAGAACAGGACGGCGGAGGCGACGGTGTCCCCGGTCGGGTCGGGGCTCTGGACGATCGGGCAGCGGGCCGCGCCGACCCGGACCAGCTCGGCGATCCGCAGGGCGGTCTCCCGGGGCGTGAGGTCGCTGGTGTCGATCATGCGGGCGTCCCCGACCAGCCAGCGGCGGGCGGCGCGGTAGCGGGGCAGGTGCTCGAAGCACCAGGTACGGACCCGTTCGCTGGCCTCCGGATCGCCCGGGCACTCCTCGCGGTGGGTTATGCGCTCACGCAGGATCGTTTCTTCGGGGTCCAGCACGAAGTGGTGCACCGTGACCCCGTGTGAGGCGAGGTCACCGAAGATCTCGTCCCGGTAGTCCTCTCTGAGCAGCGTCATCGGGACCACCAGCGGGCCCTCGACCTCGTTGAGCAGCGCGGCGGCCGTCTCCGGGACGAGCCGGCGCCAGGCCGCCAGGTCCTGGAAGTCTGACACCGCCGCCAGCCGGTCGGCCGGGAGCATCCGGCGCAGACCGAAGCCCACCTGCTCGGGATCGAAGAGCACGCTCCCGGGCAGCAGTTCCACCAGCTCGCGGCAGGCACTCGTCTTGCCCGCCCCGAATGTGCCATTGACCCAGACGATCACAACGTCCCCTGCCCCTCGACTTCCCCCGATGCCGTTCACACCGGGCAGCGCCCCCGTCGGCTGAACCAGCGCCACCCGTGGTGGTACCCGCGCCGAGCGGCTCCCCATGCCTCCCCGACGCACCCGCCCGCGCGTCCCGGTCTGCCCCGTGACAGCGGCATGTGCCCAGGCCAGGCGCCCGCGTACAGAAATATGCAGACCGGTCTACATCAAAATTGCACCCCTCCACCATTGCCCCCGCACAGGATGTCGGGTGGGCCGACTTCCCGCGCACGCCCACCCGCGCGCCGCTCACGCCCCCGCACTGACACCCGGTCCACGCTCTCACTGACACGCATTCCACGGCCCGCCGGTTGCCCACCCGCTTGCGCCGCCCGGACCCCGGCGCGTACAGAGGGACGATGAAGCTGCTGCCCGTCGGCCGGGTCGTCGTCATCGGATCGGTCACCACCGACCGGATCCTCCGGTGTCCCGCGCTCCCGTCCCCCGGCGGGACCGTCCTCGCCGACGCCGCCGCCCAGGGGTTCGGCGGCAAGGGCGCCAACCAGGCGGTGGCGGCGGCCCGGATGGGCGCGGCCACCCACCTGGTCGCCAAGATCGGGCGCGACGCCGAGGGCGAGGCGGCGCTCGCGGACCTGCGCGGCGCGGAGGTCGAGACGGGCGCCGTGCACACGCACCCCGACGCGCCCACCGGTCAGACGATCGTCCTGGTCGACCCGGCCGGCGAGAACATCATCGTCGTCGTCCCCGGCGCCAACGCATATCTGACCCCCGAGGAGGTCACCGCCGCCCTCGCCCGACTCCACCTGCTCCCCGTCGACGTGGTCCTCACCAGCAACGAGGTCCCCGCCGAGTGCATCCGGGCGACCGCCGCCGCCCTGCCCGCCCAGGGACCGTCCGGCGGCACCCGCTGGCTGCACGACACCGCCCCCGCCGGAGCCCTGCCCGGCCCCGGCCCGACCGGGCGCCGCCCGCTGGTCGTCGCCAACGCCGCCGAGGCCCATCGGCTCACCGGGGCCGCCGACGTCACCGCGGCCGCCCTGGCCCTCGCGGACCGGGCCGAGGGCGTGGTGATCACCCTCGGCGGCGAGGGCGCGCTGGTCGCCGCCGACGGCCGGTCGCACCGCCTCCCCGCGCCCGCCGTCCGGGTGGTCGACACCGCCGGAGCGGGCGACGTCTTCCGCGGCGCCCTCGCCGCCGAACTCGCGCGCGGCGCCGAGCTCCCCGCCGCGGCCGCCACCGCCGTCGCCGCCGGGGCCTTCGCCGTCACCGCCCCCGGCGCCCGCGGCGCGCTCCCCCGCCCGACGGACCTCTGACCGGCCGTCGCTCGAACAGCCCGAACAGCCCGAACAGCACGCACGGCACGCACAGCCCGCACAGCACGCGTCGGGGGCGCCGACCCGACCGGACGCCCCCGACGTGCGGATCCACGGACCCGCGGACGCGCTACGGCCGCCCCATGTACGCCGGGTAGTAGCCGCTGCTGATCCCCGAGATCCGGATGTCGGTCCCGGGCCGCGCGGCCTCGACGTACTGGTTGTTGCCGAGGTAGATCGCCACGTGCTGGATGCCCCGCGCGGTCCCGTCCGGCGACCAGAAGAGCAGGTCACCGCGGCGCAGCTGGCTCGCCGTGATCGGCGTGGTGGCGGCGTACTGGTCGTTGGCGACCCGCGGCAGGCTGATGCCGCCGCGCTTGAACGACTGCTGCACCAGGCCCGAGCAGTCGTACCCGTCCGGCCCGTTGCCCGCCGTCATGAACGGCTTGCCCAGCTGGGCCAGCGCGTACTGCACGGCGGTCTCGACGTCCGGGTCCACGGCGACCGAGCCGCCGGAGGAGGACGAGCCGGAGGAGGACGAGGACGAGGAACCGCCCCCGGTCCGCGCCAGGTAGATGTCGTAGTGGGTGGTCCAGCGCCACTCGCCCTTGCTGTTGCGGAACCAGTAGCGCGAGCCGTCCCAGCCCTGCTTGATCCCGCCGCTCGACGTGGTGGTCGAGGAGGACTTGGTCGAGGAGCCGCCCCCGGTCCGCGCCACGTACACGCTGTAGTGCGAGGTCCAGCGCCACTGCCCCTGGCTGTTCTTGAACCAGTACCGCGAGCCGTCCCACCCGGCGTGCGCCGGCGCGGTCTCGGCGACCGCGGGGCTCACGCCGGTGCCGAGGCCGAGCACGCCCGCTCCGGTCGCGATCACGGCCACCATGCCTATCCCCCGACGGATCCGGGCGGCCCGGGACGGACGGGAGGAGCGGGCGGTGGCAGCGGTCTGCTGCGCGGTCGGTTCGTCGGCGGCATCCGGCGCGCCGGTGTTGACGGTGGTCATCCTGCTGACTTCCTTCACTGCTGCGACGTTGCGGATCGCGGCGGATCGGTGTCGACCGCTGCGAACTGCCGCCGGACGGCGGCCGCGGAACTGCTTCGAACCCGCCGTACGTCCGGAAGGACCGGTTCGCACGGCTCGGCAGATCAGTCCTGCCTGCGTGTCACGTTAGGCACGCGTCCGCTCACGGCGCGCAGTGGAGTGCGCCAATGGATGGGTCACGGGCGGTGAGCACCGACGGCGCATCAGGGTGAACACCCGTCACCGGGAGGGCGTCCGACGCCCCCTCATCACCGGCCGCCGGCCTCCGCCAGCAGCTGCTTCTTCAGCACCTTCCCCAGTGCGTTCCTTGGCAGTTCGGGTACCAGCACGACCCGGCGCGGCCGCTTGTGCACCGAGAGCCGCTCCGCCACAAAGGCCGTCAGCTGGTCCCCCGTCACGGCACCGTCCGGGATGACGTACGCGACGATCGCCTGGCCGAGGTCCTCGTCCGGCACGCCGACCACCGCCGCGTCGGCGACCGACGGGTGATCGCGCAGCGCGGCCTCCACCTCGCCCGCGCCGATCCGGTAGCCGCCGCTCTTGATCAGGTCCACCGAGGCCCGGCCGACGATCCGGTGGAAGCCGTCCGCCCCGATCACCGCGACGTCACCGGTCCGGAACCAGCCGTCCGCCGTCCACGCCTCGGCGTCGGCGTCCGGCCGGTTGAGGTAGCCGCTGAACAGCGTCGGACCGGAAACCTGCAGCTCACCGACGGTCTCCCCGTCGTACGCCACCGGCGCGCCGTCCTCGCCGACCAGCCGGGTGCGCACCCCCTCCAGCGGCAGGCCGACGCTGCCGGGCCGCCGCTCGCCGTCCGCCCGGGTGCTGACGGTGATCAGCGACTCGGTCATCCCGTACCGCTCGATCGGGGCGTGCCCGGTGAGCGCGGCCAGCTTCTCGAACACCGGTACGGGCAGCGGCGCGCTGCCGGAGACCAGCAGCCGGGCCGGGGCCAGCCGGGCGGCCGCCTCCGGGTCCGCCGCCAGCCGGGACCAGACGGTGGGCACACCGAAGTACAGACTGCCGCCGGCCTCCGCGTACCCCGCCGGGGTGGGGCGCCCGGTGTGCACCAGCCGGCTGCCGGTGCGCAGGGCGCCGAGCACGCCGAGCAGCAGCCCGTGCACGTGGAACAGCGGCAGACCGTGGGTGAGGGTGTCCTCGGCGGTCCACTGCCAGGCCGCGGCCAGGGCGTCCAGGTCGGCGGCGATCGCCGCGCGCCGGATCACCGCGCCCTTCGGCGCGCCGGTGGTGCCCGAGGTGTAGAGCACGAAGCCGGTCGACTCCGCGGCCGGCTCGGCGTGGGTGGTGGCGGAGCGCTGCTGGGGGTCGACCGGCAGGCCCTCCACCCGTCCTCCCTCCGGCAACGCCTCCCCGACGGCGTGCGCGAGCAGGGCCGCGCCCGAGTCCCGCAGGATGTGCTCGCGCTCCTTGGGCCCCGAGTCCGGCGGCAGCGGCACCACCGGGACACCGGCCAGCAGACCGCCGACCACGGCGATGACGGTCTCGACGGTGGGCCGGGCGAGCACCGCCAGCGCGGGGGCCCCGGCCACCCGGTCCGCGACGGCGGTCGCCGCGCCGAGCAGCTCCTCCCGGGAGAGCGCCCGGCCGTCGACCCGCAGCGCGTCCGCCGCGTCGCCGAAACCGCCCTGAAGTGCCGTCAGCAGTGCCATGCCACCGTCCTCGTCCTCGTCCCACGCCATCGCGTCACGCCCCTCGCGTCACACGTTCAGGTCATGCGCCCGGCTCATGAGCTCGGCTCATGTGCCCGGGTCGTGCCCCGCGCGTCACCCGTCCGGGTCATGAGCTCGACTCATGGGCGCGCCATGAGTCCGCCTCATGTCCCCGGGCATGAGCTTGTCTCATACCCCTCGCCATGAGTCCGCCTCATGCCCGTACGTCACCCACTCGCGCCGACTCTACGGGCCGCCTCTCCACGCACCGCGCACCGCCCGCCACCACCGCCCGCCGGGCACGACGGAGGGCGTGGCACCGAGCACCCGGCGCCACGCCCTCCGAAACCCTTCCCGCGGGATCAGCCCTTGCGGGCCGTCACCTCGGCGGTGAGCTGCGGCAGCACCTGGAAGAGGTCGCCGACCACGCCGTAGTCGACCAGCTCGAAGATCGGGGCCTCGGGGTCCTTGTTGACGGCCACGATGGTCTTCGAGGTCTGCATGCCGGCCCGGTGCTGGATGGCGCCCGAGATGCCCGCCGCGATGTACAGCTGCGGGGAGACCTGCTTGCCGGTCTGGCCGACCTGGTTGCTGTGCGGGTACCAGCCGGCGTCGACGGCGGCACGGGAGGCGCCGACGGCCGCGCCGAGCGCGTCCGCGAGCTCCTCGACCACGCCGAAGCCCTCGGCGGCACCGACACCACGGCCGCCGGAGACCACGATCGCGGCCTCGGTCAGCTCCGGGCGGCCGGTGGACACCCGAGGGGTGCGCGCGGTGACCTTGGCGGCGTTGCCGGTGAACTCCACCGACACGGACTCCACCGCGCCGGCGGCCGGAGCGGCCTCCGGGGCGACGGCGTTCGGCTTGACGGTGATGACCGGCGCGCCCTTGGTGACCGTGGACTTCACCTGGAACGAGGCGGCGAACACCGACTGGGTGGCGACCGGACCGCCGTCGCCGACCTCCAGGTCGACGGCGTCGGTGATGATGCCGGAGCCCAGGCGCAGCGCGACGCGGGCGGCGACCTCCTTGCCCTCGCCGGAGGAGGTCACCAGGACGGCGGCCACGTCGTTGGCCTTGGCGATCTGGGCCAGGGCGTCCACCTTGGGGACGACCAGCTGGTCGGCGAACTCGGCGCCGTCGGCGACGTACACCTTCGCGGCGCCGAACTCGGCGGCCTTGGCGGCGATGTCGCCGGCCGCGGCACCGGCGCCCAGGACGACGGCGGACGGCTCGCCGATACGGCGGGCCAGGGTCAGCAGCTCCAGGGCCGGCTTGCGGACCACACCGTCGGCGTGGTCCACCAGAACCAGGATCTCAGCCATGATTCGTTGCTCCTGATCGATCGTTGGATGCGCGAACGGGTGGGGTTAGATGAACTTCTGGTCGGCGAGGAAGCCCGCGAGCGCCTTGCCGCCCTCGCCCTCGTCCTTGACGACCGTGCCCGCGGTACGCGCCGGACGCGCGGCCACCGACTCCACCGCCGTCCACGAACCCGCCAGACCGACCTCGTCCGCCTCGATCCCCAGGTCGTCCAGGTCCAGCGACTGCACCGGCTTCTTCTTCGCCGCCATGATCCCCTTGAACGACGGGTACCGGGCCTCACCCGACTGGTCCGTCACCGACACCACGGCCGGCAGCGACGCCTCGACCAGCTCGGTCGCCGCGTCACCGTCACGACGGCCCCGCACCACACCGCCCTCGACCGAGACCTCCGACAGCAGCGTCACCTGCGGCACACCCAGACGCTCCGCCAGCAGCGCCGGCAGCACACCCATCGTGCCGTCCGTCGACGCCATACCACCGATCACCAGGTCGAACCCGGTCTTCTCCAGCGCCTTCGCCAGCACCGCCGACGTCCCGATCACATCCGAACCGTGGATGTCGTCGTCGTTCACGTGCACGGCCTTGTCCGCACCCATCGACAGCGCCTTGCGCAACGCGTCCTTCGCGTCGTCCGGCCCCACCGTCAGCACCGTGACCTCGGAACCCTCGTTCGCCTCCGCGATCCGCAGCGCCTGCTCCACGCCGTACTCGTCCAGCTCCGACAGGAGGCCGTCCACGCCATCCCGGTCGGTGGTGTGGTCGTCCGCGAAACGACGGTCACCCGTCGCGTCCGGCACGTACTTCACACAGACAACGATCCTCAAGCTCACGGCCTTGTCTCCTGTACTGGTCTCGTCCGGCGGCTGCGGCTTTGCAAGCGGGCGCGAACACGGAACGCACCCGCTCCGGGCAGCGAATTCCCGTGCCGGTCCGGAACTTCCTGGCAGCATACTCGAGTGGCTCAGTGGTCACTACTGGCCAGTAGCTTACGCCCGGCGGCGGCGCCCGCAGCCTGCGCCCATCCTGCCCCAGCGGCGGGCCGACTCCACCTGACGGGGCGGTCCGACCGCGACGGAATCGCTCCCCGGGCAGCCCCCGAACCGTCCCGCCCCCGGACCCGAGCGGCCCCGGACCTGAGCGAGCCCAGCCCCGACCGACCCCGGACCCGACCGGTTCCTCAGACCGCCCGGCCGAGGACCGCCCGGCCGACCGCCGCGATCACGTCCGCCTTGCGCGGCTGCCCCACCGCCCGGCGCACCACCCGGCCGTCCGCGTCCAGCACCAGGACGGTCGGCGTCCGCCGGACCCCCAGCCGGCGGACCAGCTCCAGCCGTTCCTCGGCATCCACCTCGACGTGCTCGACCCCGTCCACCATCCCGGCCACCTCGGCGAGCACCCGCCGGGTCGCCCGGCACGGCTGGCAGAAGACCGTCGAGAACTGCACCAGCGTCGCCCGCGCGCCCAGCGGCCCGCCCAGCTCCGCCTCCGACAGCAGTACCGTCCCGTCCTCGATGCTCACCCTCATCCTTCCGTCTCGGCCGGCTCTCGACAGCCCGAACGTCGTCGCCAGCGCCAGTACGACAACGCACACCACCAGCCCGGTCATCCACCCAGTCTGCGCCAGCCCCCGTGGGCCCCGAAAGGCACGGTCGACCGCCGGGGGCGGGCCGCGTACGATCGGCCGGTGGACTCCGAGCGCTCCTCACCGCCGCCGCCGACCGCCCGCCGCCCCACCCTCCCGGGCCGGGCCGCCGCCCCCGGCCGCCGCTGACGCCGCCACCCGTCGCCCGCCGCAACCGCCTGTCGCCACCGTCCGCCGCTGCCGCCCGTCGCGACCCTCCCGGAGCCCCCGTGCAGACCGACCCCCGAGGTCCCCGTTTCGCCGCCGCGCTCACTTCGGCCGTCCTGATCGTCGTCCTCCTCACCGGCAGCAGCGTCCTCCTCGCCGGCCAGACCCTGGTCTTCGCCCTCGCCGCGTTCGGCGGCTTACGGCTCTCCCCGTACGACTGGCTCTTCCGGATCCTCGTCCTGCCCCGCCTGGCCCCGCCCTCGGAGACCGAGGACGAGCGGCCGCTCCGCTTCGGCCAGGGCATCCTCGTGGTGTTCACCGCGGTCGGCGTCCTCGGCCACATCACCGGCGTGACCTGGCTCGGCCTGCTGGCCACCTCCACCGGCCTCGCCGCCGCCTTCCTCAACGCCGTCTTCGGCTACTGCGTCGGCTGCGAGCTCTACCCGGTGGTCCGCCGCGCCCAGGGCCGGCTCACCGCGGGGGCCTGAACCCGCCCGGCCGCGCAAGGGCCCGCCTCCCCCAGCAGCCCCGGCAACCCCCGGCCCGGTGAACGGAAAAGTTCCCGTGAGAATTCATCACGGAGATCACACCGGGAAAATCGGCTTGACTGCACGCCTCAGGTGACAGCAGGCACTCGTTCGGGGGATCATCTCCGTGTATCACCCGTGACCGCCGCGGAGTGCCGTGCTCCGGTCGGCACCGCCCGCGACGTCGCGGGCCCCCGCCGAACCGGGCTCCGGCCCGTGGAAGTCAGGACTGACCGTGGCAGAGTTCGTGTACCCGCCGGTGATCGGCGCCGCACTCACCGCCTTCCGCGCGCTCGACGTGCGGATCAAGATCGTGGGCGCCGAACACATCCCCGCCAGGGGGGGAGCGGTACTGGTCAGCAATCACATCAGCTACCTGGACTTTCTCTTCGCCGGCCTCGGCGCCTTCCGCGGCGGCAAGCGCAAGACCCGCTTCATGGCGAAGGACGACGTCTTCAAGCACGGCATCTCCGGCCCGCTGATGCGCGGCATGAAGCACATCCCGGTGGACCGCACCGACGGCCAGCCCGCGTACGAGGCCGCCGTGCGCGCCCTCAAGGCCGGCGAGGTCGTCGGGGTGTTCCCCGAGGCGACGATCAGCCGCTCGTTCATGCTGAAGAAGTTCAAGACCGGCGCCGCCCGGATGGCCGCCGACTCCGGTACCCCGCTGCTGCCCGTCATCCTCTGGGGCACCCAGCAGCTCTGGACCAAGGGCCGGCCGAAGACCCTGACCAAGCGCCACGTCCCGGTCACCATCATGATCGGCGAGCCGATCCACCTCGGGCCGACCGACAAGCCCGTCATGGTCACCAGACGGCTCCGCGCCGCCATGACCGAGATGCTCGACCAGGCCCAGCGCGAGTACCCCGGCAAGCCCTCCGGCCCGGACGACACCTGGTGGCTGCCCACCCACCTCGGCGGCACCGCGCCCACCCTGGAGGTCGCCGAGGCCGAGGACGAGGCGGAGGCCCTCGCCAAGGCCGAGCGCCGCGCCGCCCGGGGCTGACGACTCCCGCCCCACCGGCACCCGGCCTCTCCGCCACTCCGGCCCGCCTCCGCCCGAGCCCGCCACTACTCCGTGCGACCTAGCAAGCGCGATCCGTCGCGTGTCGCCCGGCCCCCGACGCGCCCCGTCTGACACAGTGACAGCTCCTTTCAGGGGCCTTCGTCCTGAATCGGCGACGGGGGCACAGGTCGAGCGGTCGGAAAGGTCGAGGCGGAGATGGCACGGATCACCGGCACACGGCAAACACCCACGAGCAGAGCCCGCACCCGCGCAAGCGCAGGTGCGGGCCTTCTGCTTCTGGGCACCCTGCTCACCGGCTGCGGGGCCGAACCCGGGGAGATCCCGCTCTCGGAGATCCGGCCGGAGTCCCCCTCGGCCGCCCCAGAAACCACGCCCACCGCGACGCCCGGCGTGGTCGGGGCGGCGGCCGGGGCCCCCGTCGCGGTCACCGCGCACAACGGACTGATCGTCAGCCGGGCCTACACCGACACCTCCCGCAGCACCAGCGCCATCGTCACCCTCGCCCCCGACGGCAGCGGCCAGCGCCAGATCACCCAGCCGCCGGACCGCGCCCGCGACGACCGCCCCGACTGGTCCCCCGACGGCACCACCGTCGTCTTCGACCGCACCGATCCGCAGACCGGCGCCGCCCGGCTCTGGTCCGTCGCCGCCTCCGGCGAAGGCGCCCACCAGATCAGCCAGCTCTGCGACAGCTCCGGCGGCGGCGCCGACTGCGCCAACGAGGACGAACGCGCCCCCGCGTACTCCCCG
Organism: Kitasatospora sp. Ki12; assembly: GCF_054601375.1. Taxonomy (NCBI): domain Bacteria; kingdom Bacillati; phylum Actinomycetota; class Actinomycetes; order Kitasatosporales; family Streptomycetaceae; genus Kitasatospora; species Kitasatospora sp. Ki12. Next base: position 1,248,146 of record NZ_BAAIHT010000003.1, read on the forward strand.
AACGGCAAACAGCTCGCCTTCAGCCGCTCCTGGGGCGCCCTGGACCCGGCCGGCAACAACCAGACCCAGTACTCGGACCTCTACCTGATGAGCCCCGACGGCACCGACGTCCAGCGGCTCACCTTCCTCACCAACGACAAGCCGTACTCCGGCTCGGTCAGCAACCCCAGCTGGTCCCCCGACGGCAAGCAGCTCACCTTCGAGTACCGCACCAGCGCCAGCGGGCAGCCCGCCGCCGGCCGGGCCGTCTACGTTGTCAACGCGGACGGCACCGGGCTCCGCCAGCTCACCCCCTGGGATCTACGCGCCGGCGACCGCGCCGACTGGTCCCCCGACGGCACCCGGATCCTTTTCACCACCTACCCGGCCGGCCCCGACAACGCCCCCGGCGGCGGCATCTACACCGTCCACCCCGACGGCACCGCCATCGGCGCCCTCACCCCCGCCCCCTCGGACGCCTTCTACGGCGCCGCCGCCTACGCGCCCGACGGCCAGTCCATCGTCTTCACCGAGGCCCCCGCGGGCGCCGGCGCCGACCTCTACAGCATGCGGCCGGACGGCACCGGCGTCGCCCGGCTCACCACCACCGACAAGTGGCTCAACCGCCCGTCCTGGGGAACGGCCGACCCCCCGGCCGCGCCGACCCAGACCCCCCAGCCGGAGGCCCAACGACCCGCGCAGGCCCAGGGGCAGGCCCCGACGGAGGAGGCACAGTCCGAGGAGGAGTAAGCCGGTTATCCCGAAAACACCCGGGAAACGCAAAAAGCCCCATCCGGGATCCGGATGAGGCTTTTTGGAATGATTGTTCGGCGGCGTCCTACTCTCCCACAGGGTCCCCCCTGCAGTACCATCGGCGCTGTGAGGCTTAGCTTCCGGGTTCGGAATGTAACCGGGCGTTTCCCTCACGCTATGACCACCGAAACACTATGAAACTGTCAACCGACACCCGACCAAGAATTCGGGTGGGTCGTTGTTTCAGAACAACACAGTGGACGCGAGCAACTGAGGACAAGCCCTCGGCCTATTAGTACCGGTCAACTCCACCCCTTACAGGGCTTCCATATCCGGCCTATCAACCCAGTCGTCTACTGGGAGCCTTACCCTCTCAAGGAGGTGGGAGTGCTCATCTCGAAGCAGGCTTCCCGCTTAGATGCTTTCAGCGGTTATCCCTCCCGAACGTAGCCAACCAGCCATGCCCTTGGCAGGACAACTGGCACACCAGAGGTTCGTCCGTCCCGGTCCTCTCGTACTAGGGACAGCCCTTCTCAACACTCCTACGCGCACAGCGGATAGGGACCGAACTGTCTCACGACGTTCTAAACCCAGCTCGCGTACCGCTTTAATGGGCGAACAGCCCAACCCTTGGGACCTACTCCAGCCCCAGGATGCGACGAGCCGACATCGAGGTGCCAAACCATCCCGTCGATATGGACTCTTGGGGAAGATCAGCCTGTTATCCCCGGGGTACCTTTTATCCGTTGAGCGACGGCGCTTCCACAAGCCACCGCCGGATCACTAGTCCCTACTTTCGTACCTGCTCGACCCGTCAGTCTCACAGTCAAGCTCCCTTGTGCACTTACACTCAACACCTGATTGCCAACCAGGCTGAGGGAACCTTTGGGCGCCTCCGTTACCCTTTAGGAGGCAACCGCCCCAGTTAAACTACCCACCAGACACTGTCCCTGATCCGGATCACGGACCCAGGTTAGACATCCAGCACGACCAGAGTGGTATTTCAACGGCGACTCCACAACAACTGGCGTTGCTGCTTCAAAGTCTCCCACCTATCCTACACAAGCCGAACCGAACACCAATATCAAGCTATAGTAAAGGTCCCGGGGTCTTTCCGTCCTGCTGCGCGAAACGAGCATCTTTACTCGTAATGCAATTTCACCGGGCCTATGGTTGAGACAGTCGAGAAGTCGTTACGCCATTCGTGCAGGTCGGAACTTACCCGACAAGGAATTTCGCTACCTTAGGATGGTTATAGTTACCACCGCCGTTTACTGGCGCTTAAGTTCTCAGCTTCGCCCCACCGAAATGGAGCTAACCGGTCCCCTTAACGTTCCAGCACCGGGCAGGCGTCAGTCCGTATACATCGCCTTACGGCTTCGCACGGACCTGTGTTTTTAGTAAACAGTCGCTTCTCGCTGGTCTCTGCGGCCACCCCCAGCTCAAGGTGCAAGACCCATCACCAGGAATGGCCCCCCTTCTCCCGAAGTTACGGGGGCATTTTGCCGAGTTCCTTAACCATAGTTCACCCGAACGCCTCGGTATTCTCTACCTGACCACCTGAGTCGGTTTGGGGTACGGGCCGCCATGAAACTCGCTAGAGGCTTTTCTCGACAGCATAGGATCATCCACTTCACCACAATCGGCTCGGCATCAGGTCTCAGCCTCAATGAGTGACGGATTTGCCTATCACTCGGCCTACACCCTTACCCCGGGACTACCACCGCCCGGGCTGGACTACCTTCCTGCGTCACCCCATCGCTCACCTACTACCCGTTGGGTCACCGGCTCCACCACTTCCCTTTGCCCGAAGGCTCCAGGACGGCTTCACGGGCTTAGCATCAAGAGGTTCAGCGTTGGCGCTTCAAAGCGGGTACGGGAATATCAACCCGTTGTCCATCGACTACGCCTGTCGGCCTCGCCTTAGGTCCCGACTTACCCTGGGCAGATCAGCTTGACCCAGGAACCCTTGGTCAATCGGCGCAAGAGTTTCCCACTCTTGTATCGCTACTCATGCCTGCATTCTCACTCGTATACCGTCCACGACTGGTTTCCACCGCCGCTTCACCCGGCACACGACGCTCCCCTACCCATCCACACAGCCGTTAGGCCTTCGCATGTGAATGACACGACTTCGGTGATGTGCTTGAGCCCCGCTACATTGTCGGCGCGGAATCACTTGACCAGTGAGCTATTACGCACTCTTTCAAGGGTGGCTGCTTCTAAGCCAACCTCCTGGTTGTCTCTGCGACTCCACATCCTTTCCCACTTAGCACACGCTTAGGGACCTTAGTCGGTGTTCTGGGCTGTTTCCCTCTCGACCATGGAGCTTATCCCCCACAGTCTCACTGCCACGCTCTCACTTACCGGCATTCGGAGTTTGGCTAAGGTCAGTAACCCGGTAAGGCCCATCGCCTATCCAGTGCTCTACCTCCGGCAAGAAACACGTGACGCTGCACCTAAATGCATTTCGGGGAGAACCAGCTATCACGGAGTTTGATTGGCCTTTCACCCCTAACCACAGGTCATCCCCCAGGTTTTCAACCCTGGTGGGTTCGGTCCTCCACACGGTCTTACCCGCGCTTCAACCTGCCCATGGCTAGATCACTCCGCTTCGGGTCTTGGGCATGCAACTGTATCGCCCTATTCGGACTCGCTTTCGCTACGGCTACCCCACACGGGTTAACCTCGCTACACACCGCAAACTCGCAGGCTCATTCTTCAAAAGGCACGCAGTCACGGCCCACCAGCAAGCTGATGAACGACGCTCCCACGGCTTGTAGGCACACGGTTTCAGGTACTATTTCACTCCGCTCCCGCGGTACTTTTCACCATTCCCTCACGGTACTATCCGCTATCGGTCACTAGGGAATATTTAGGCTTAGCGGGTGGTCCCGCCAGATTCACACGGGATTTCTCGGGCCCCGTGCTACTTGGGAGTTCTTCAAACGAGCCGTACAGATTTCGTCTACGGGGGTCTTACCCTCTACGCCGGACCTTTCGCATGTCCTTCGACTACCCATACGGTTTCTGACTCGCCGACCGGCCGGCAGACCGATCAAGAAAAATCCCACGACCCCGCATTGGCAACCCCTGCCGGGTCTCACACCAATACGGTTTAGCCTCATCCAGTTTCGCTCGCCACTACTCCCGGAATCACGGTTGTTTTCTCTTCCTGCGGGTACTGAGATGTTTCACTTCCCCGCGTTCCCTCCACACTGCCTATGTGTTCAGCAGCGGGTGACAGCCCATGACGACTGCCGGGTTTCCCCATTCGGACACCCCCGGATCAAAGCTCGGTTGACAGCTCCCCGGGGCCTATCGCGGCCTCCCACGTCCTTCATCGGTTCCTAGTGCCAAGGCATCCACCGTGCGCCCTTAAAAACTTGGCCACAGATGCTCGCGTCCACTGTGCAGTTCTCAAACAACGACCAGTCACACACCCTCGATGATCCGAAGACCACCTCAAGTGAGGCCGGCACTGAGACAACGGAAACCCGTTCCCTCAGGACCCAACAACGTGCCCGACACGATCCCGGCAACCAGATCCGCGTTCCACGCCGAAGCAGTACTAGCGCTGGTGTCCCAGACCGTGCCGAATAGTCAACGTTCCACCCATGAGCGACCGTGCAGAACATTCGCCTGCAAGCGGCCATGTGCTCCTTAGAAAGGAGGTGATCCAGCCGCACCTTCCGGTACGGCTACCTTGTTACGACTTCGTCCCAATCGCTGGTCCCACCTTCGACGGCTCCTCCCCTTACGGGTTAGGCCACCGGCTTCGGGTGTTACCGACTTTCGTGACGTGACGGGCGGTGTGTACAAGGCCCGGGAACGTATTCACCGCAGCATGCTGATCTGCGATTACTAGCAACTCCAACTTCATGGGGTCGAGTTGCAGACCCCAATCCGAACTGAGGCCGGCTTTTTGGGATTCGCTCCGCCTCGCGGCATCGCAGCCCTTTGTACCGACCATTGTAGCACGTGTGCAGCCCAAGACATAAGGGGCATGATGATTTGACGTCGTCCCCACCTTCCTCCGAGTTGACCCCGGCAGTCTCCTGTGAGTCCCCATCACCCCGAAAGGCATGCTGGCAACACAGAACAAGGGTTGCGCTCGTTGCGGGACTTAACCCAACATCTCACGACACGAGCTGACGACAACCATGCACCACCTGTATACCGACCACAAGGGGGACCGTGTCTCCACGGTTTTCCGGCATATGTCAAGCCTTGGTAAGGTTCTTCGCGTTGCGTCGAATTAAGCCACATGCTCCGCTGCTTGTGCGGGCCCCCGTCAATTCCTTTGAGTTTTAGCCTTGCGGCCGTACTCCCCAGGCGGGGAACTTAATGCGTTAGCTGCGGCACCGACGACGTGGAATGTCGCCAACACCTAGTTCCCAACGTTTACGGCGTGGACTACCAGGGTATCTAATCCTGTTCGCTCCCCACGCTTTCGCTCCTCAGCGTCAGTAATGGCCCAGAGATCCGCCTTCGCCACCGGTGTTCCTCCTGATATCTGCGCATTTCACCGCTACACCAGGAATTCCGATCTCCCCTACCACACTCTAGCCTGCCCGTATCGAATGCAGACCCGGGGTTAAGCCCCGGGCTTTCACATCCGACGCGACAGGCCGCCTACGAGCTCTTTACGCCCAATAATTCCGGACAACGCTCGCACCCTACGTATTACCGCGGCTGCTGGCACGTAGTTAGCCGGTGCTTCTTCTGCAGGTACCGTCACTTGCGCTTCTTCCCTGCTGAAAGAGGTTTACAACCCGAAGGCCGTCATCCCTCACGCGGCGTCGCTGCATCAGGCTTTCGCCCATTGTGCAATATTCCCCACTGCTGCCTCCCGTAGGAGTCTGGGCCGTGTCTCAGTCCCAGTGTGGCCGGTCGCCCTCTCAGGCCGGCTACCCGTCGTCGCCTTGGTAGGCCATTACCCCACCAACAAGCTGATAGGCCGCGGGCTCATCCTGCACCGCCGGAGCTTTACACCAACCCCCATGCGGAGGAAGGTCATATCCGGTATTAGACCCCGTTTCCAGGGCTTGTCCCAGAGTGCAGGGCAGATTGCCCACGTGTTACTCACCCGTTCGCCACTGATCCACCCCGAAGGGCTTCACCGTTCGACTTGCATGTGTTAAGCACGCCGCCAGCGTTCGTCCTGAGCCAGGATCAAACTCTCCGTGAATGTTTACTCGGCCCCGACAATCAAGCAGGGCCGGTTCACACCGCGTTGAGCGGCACGGCAACCACCGGAATAGGGTGGCCCCGCGCACTGCGTCCTCGCTAGTGTTTTACTTCAAAAGGAATCTCCAACCCCAGAAAAATCTGAGGCCGGGGATGTCAACATATCTGGCGTTGACTTTTGGCACGCTGTTGAGTTCTCAAGGAACGGACGCTTCCTTCAGGCCGCCTTCCAGCAGGCCCTCCGGGCTTCGTTCTTTCGTGTTTCCAGCTTATCAGATGTTTTCCGCCCCGTTTTCCGGAGTTTCATTCATCGGATTCGCTTTCCGCTTTGCCGCCCCGGTCTCCCGCGGCGACTCCGGAACTGTACGGGGACCGACCCGCCACATGCAAATCGCCCCCGCCCGGACTCCCGGGCAGGGGCGATTCGTTGTTCGGGCACCGTCAGGCGCGGCCCATCTCCTCGACGATGGCCGCCGCGAAGGCGTCGATGTCGGCCTCCGTGGTGTCGAAGGCGCACATCCAGCGCACCTCACCGGTGTGCTCGTTCCAGAAGTAGAAGCGGTAACGCTTCTGCAGCCGCTCGCTCACGTCGCGCGGGAGGATCGCGAAGACCGCGTTCGCCTGGACCGGACGGACGATCTCGACGCCGTCGATGTTCCGGACCGCGGCCTCCAGGCGGCTGGCCATCGCGTTGGCGTGGCCGGCGTTGCGCAGGTAGAGGTCGCCGGAGAGCAGGGCCTCGAACTGGACCGAGACGAACCGCATCTTCGAGGCCAGCTGCATCGAGGTCTTGCGCAGGTACTTGATGTTGCGCACCCGCTCCGGGTTGAGCACCACCACGACCTCGCCGAACAGCAGGCCGTTCTTCGTGCCGCCGAAGGACAGCACGTCCACACCGACGTCGGTGGTGAAGGCGCGCAGCGGCTGGCCGAGCGAGGCGGCGGCGTTGGCCAGGCGGGAGCCGTCGACGTGGACGAGCATGCCCAGCTCGTGGGCGTGCTCGGTGATCGCGCGGATCTCGTCGGCGGTGTAGAGGGTGCCGAGCTCGGTGCTCTGGGTGATCGAGACCGCGAGCGGCTGCGCGCGGTGCTCGTCGCCGTAGCCCCAGGCCTGCTGGTCGAGCAGCTCGGGGGTGAGCTTGCCGTCCGGGGTGGGAACGGTGAGCAGCTTGATGCCGCCCATCTTCTCCGGGGCGCCGCCCTCGTCCACGTGGATGTGCGCGGTCTCGGCGCAGACCACGGCGCCCCAGCGCGGGAGCAGCGACTGGAGGGCGACCACGTTGGCGCCGGTCCCGTTGAAGACGGGGTACGCCTCGGCCTTGTCGCCGAAGTGGCGGCGGAAGACGTCCTGCAGGTGGTTCGTGTAGTCGTCCTCGCCGTACGCGATCTGGTGGCCGCCGTTGGCGAGCGCGATCGCGGCGAGGACCTCCGGGTGCACGCCGGCGTAGTTGTCGCTGGCGAAGCCGCGGACGGCGGGGTCGTGCCGCCGTACCGCGTCGGTACGGGTGAGGTCGGTCATCGGGCTGTCAGCCACAGGTGCTGTCCGTTCAGTTCTGCTGCGGGGCGGTCCCAGAGGCCCGCCAGGTGATCGGCGAGGTCGGCGGTGTCGGTGAAGCCGGCGAACTTCGCCTCCGGCTTCTCGGCCCGCATTTCAGGGCTGACCAGCGCCTTGATCACCAGGATCGCAGCCGCCGCGGTGGGCTCGCCGCTCGGGTCGGTGGTCTCCTTCTTGAAGGAGTCGGCCATCGCGAGGGTCCACGCCTCGGTGGCGGCCTTGGCGGCCGCGTAGGCGGCGCCGCCCGCGGTGGGCTTGTGCGCGGCCGAGGCGGAGATCATCGCGTAGCGGCCGGCGGGGCTGCGGACCAGCGCGGGCTGGAAGGCGAGCGAGGTGTGCTGGAGGGTCCGCACGACGGTGTCGTGCAGGAAGTCCCAGTCGTCCAGCCGGCTGTCGAAGAAGGTCTTGCTGCCGCGCCAGCCGCCGACCAGGTGGAAGAGGCCGTCGACGTGGCCGTGCTCGGACTCCAGGTGGTCGGCCCAGTCGTGGACCTCCTGCGGGTCGAGCAGGTCGATGACCTGGCCGCTGACCTTGGCTCCGCGCACGGCCACGCGGGTGGCGTCCAGGGCGGACTCCAGGCGCTGGGCGTCGATGTCGGCACCGATCACGGTGGCGCCGTCGGCGGCGAGGCGGCGCAGCACCGCGCGGCCGGCCGGGCCGCTGGCTCCGGCGACGGCGATGACCTTGCCGGCCAGCGGGGCGTTGGTGGAGGTGGTCACGCGGCGACTCCCTGGATGCCGTTACCGGTGATGCCGGTGGTGGAAGCGATGACGCCGCTCAGCTTCTTGTTGAGGGCCTCGTAGAACATGCTCAGCGGGAACTCGTCCGGGAGCACGGCGTCGCACAGGGCCTTGTTGAGGGCCTTGCCGTCGGTGATGTCGAGCGGCAGGGCCTCGGGGCCCTTCGCCCAGGTGGAGGCGGGGTGCGGGGTGAGGTACCGGGAGACCAGCTCGTACGCGGCGATCCAGTGGGCCGGCTTGGGCCGGTCGATGCCGTCGCGGTACAGCTTCTCGATCTCGCCGCAGAGCGCGTTGGTGACCTGCGGGGCGCGCTCCCAGTCGATGCTGAGGCGGTTGTCGCGCCAGCGCAGCGCGTCGTGCTTGTGCAGGTAGGCGAAGAGCAGCTGGCCGCCGAGGCCGTCGTAGTTGCGCACGCGGTCACCGCTGACCGGGAAGCGGAACATCCGGTCGAAGAGGATCGCGTACTGGACGTCACGGGCGTGCGAGTTGCCCTCGGACTCCAGCTGCACCGCCTCCTTGAAGGTGGTGAGGTCGCAGCGGAGCTCCTCCAGGCCGTACATCCAGAACGGGCTGCGCTGCTTGATCATGAAGGGGTCGAACGGCAGGTCGCCGTGGCTGTGGGTGCGGTCGTGGACGAGGTCCCACAGGACGAAGGTCTCCTGCGCGCGCTGCTGGTCCTGGAGCAGGCCCTCGGCGTCGGCGGGGATCTCCAGGCCGAGCTGCTGGACGGCGCTGGTGGAGACGGCGCGGAAGCGGGCGGCCTCGCGGTCGCAGAAGATGCCGCCCCAGGTGAATCGTTCCGGCGCCTTGCGCACGGAGACCGTCTCGGGGAAGAGCACGGCGGAGTTGGTGTCGTAGCCGGCCGTGAAGTCCGTGAAGGTGATCGGCACGAACATCGGGTTGTCGAAGCGGGTGCGCTCCAGCTCGGCCAGCCAGTCGGGCCACACCACGCGCAGCAGGACGGCTTCCAGGTTGCGGTCCGGGTTGCCGTTCTGGGTGTACATCGGGAAGACGACGAGGTGCTCCAGGCCGTCCTCGCGCTGGTCGGCGGGCTGGAACGCCAGCAGCGAGTCCAGGAAGTCGGGCTCGCGGTAGCCGGTGTCGGCCCACTTGGCGAGGTCCGCGTCGACGGCGGCGAGGTAGGCGGCGTCGTGCGGGAAGTTCGGGGCGAGCTCCTCGACGGCGGCGCGGACGGTCGCCACCAGCGGGTCGACGGTGTGCCGCTGGACGGCGGCCAGGTCGATCGAGCCGTCCTTGGACTGCAGGGGGCGCAGCGTCTCGACGGCCTCCTTCAGGCGCAGCCAGGCCGGGTGGCCGGCGAAGGTCGAGACCGGGGCGTCGGCCGCCGCTGCGAGCCTTGGCGAAAGATTCTGCATCGTGGACTCACTTCGACAGGAGTTATTTCAACGGGGACACCATAAGTACGAAAGGTTCTCCCGTTCAAGGGGGCCCGGACAGGCAAAGCTGCGGCGCAGTGCCGCTCCGGCCCGAAAGCCTGCGCCGGAAGGCCCGTTGTCCGGCATGTGGACGGTGATCTGGATGTTCTGGACAGATGAGCTGCTCTGATGCGAACCTCCCGGCATGCTCCCGGCGGTGATCACGGTGGCCGCAGGCCACGACAGCCCGTTCCGGGCACCCTCCCGTCGACACGTCCGCTCCTGCTGTCGCTGTCGCGCGCACCGTCCGTGCTGCCGCCGTCGCCGCTCTTGTCGCAGCTGTTGTCGCCGCTGCTGTTGACCCGGCCACCGGCCGCTGCCCGGCCGCCGTCGACCCGACTGCTGCCGGTCCGGCTCGGGGGGCGCCGCGGACGTGGGCCCGTACGCCGACCATGCCGCGTGTGTTCCGGCGCCGCCACCGGGGGGAAGTGACCCGCCGGGACCGGCCCGCCCCGCCGCGCCCTCCCGTCCCGCCTTTCCGTTCCGCCCGGTCCTTCCTCTGGAGCCCCGAGATGACTCTCCGCAAGCCGTCCGTCGTCCTGTCCCTCGCCGCGCTGGTCGCCGCCGCGGGCGCGCTGAGCGCGTGCGCGCCGCAGGACCCGAAGTCCGACGCCGCCTCCGGTGCCTCCGGTACGGCCGGCACGGCGGCGGGCTGCGCGCCGGGGGCGCTGGCGACGCGCACCGCCGGGACGCTGACCGTCGGCACCGACAAGCCCGCGTACGACCCCTGGTTCACCGAGGACAAGCCGGAGAACGGCAAGGGCTTCGAGTCGGCCGTGGCCTACGCGGTGGCGGAGAAGCTGGGCTACCCGAAGTCCAAGGTCAGCTGGGTGGTCGCGCCCTTCGGCAAGGCCACCGCGCCCGGCGCCAAGGACTTCGACTTCGACATCAACCAGGTGTCCATCAGCGGCGAGCGCAAGCAGGCCGTGGACTTCTCCTCCGGCTACTACGACGTGCGCCAGGCCGTCATCGCGCTGAAGAACTCCAAGGCGGCGGGCGCGAAGAGCATCGCCGACCTCAAGGACGCCAAGCTCGGCGCGCAGGTCGGCACCACCAGCCTGGACACCATCACCGGCACCATCAAGCCGAACAGCCAGCCGGCCGTCTTCGACTCCAACGACCTCGCCAAGGCCGCGCTCAAGAACGGCCAGATCGAGGCCCTGGTGGTGGACCTGCCGACCGCCTTCTACATCACCGGCGCCGAGGTGCCGGAGGCCCAGGTGGTCGGCCAGTTCGAGGCGTCCGGGCGGGGCGAACAGTTCGGCCTGGTGCTGGACAAGGGCTCCAAGCTGACCGGCTGCGTGACGCAGGCCGTCGACGCGCTGCGCGCGGACGGCACGCTGGCGAAGCTGGAGAAGCAGTGGCTCTCCGACGCCGTCTCGGCACCGGTGCTCAAGTGAGCGCTGACATGAGCCCCGGCGTGGACGGGGAGCCCGCGGCGGACGGTGCCGCGGGCACGGACAACATCGCGGTCGCGGATGCGGGCCTCGCGAAGGGAACGGGTGCGGCCCTCACGAAGGGAACGGGTGCGGCCCTCACGAAGGGAACGGTCGCGGACGACGGCTACCGCCCGTCCGAGCGGCGGCTCGCGCACGAGGCGTACCGGCGCGGTCGGGCCCGCCGTTCGGCGCTGATCGCCGCCGCGTCGACCCTGGCGACGGCGGTCGCGCTCTACCTGCTGATCGTCAACTCCCCCGGCTGGGAGGTGACCCGACGGACCTTCTTCAACCTCGACTACGCCCGCCAGGCGCTGCCCGAGGTGCTGAAGGGACTGCGGCTCAACCTGGAGCTGATGCTGGGCTGCGGGGTGCTGATCATGGTGTTCGGCCTGCTGCTCGCGGTGCTGCGGACGCTGCGCGGACCGGTGTTCCTGCCGGTGCGACTGCTGGTGACCGCGTACGTGGACTTCTTCCTCGGGCTGCCGATGATCATCTGCCTGCTGGTGATGATCACGGGCGTGCCGGCGCTGCGGCTGACCGGGGTGACCACCGATCCGCTGCTGCTGGGCGGGGCGGCGCTGGTGCTCACGTACTCGGCGTACGTGTCGGAGGTGTTCCGCTCCGGCATCGAGTCGGTGCACCCGAGCCAGCGGGCCGCGGCGCGGTCGCTCGGGCTCACCAACGCGCAGGCGATGCGGTACGTGGTGCTGCCGCAGGCCGTCCGGCGGGTGGTGCCGCCGCTGCTCAACAACCTGGTGAGCCTGCAGAAGGACACCGGGCTGGTCTCGATCGGCGGCGCGATCGACGCGGTGTACGCGGCGAAGATCATCGCGTCGCGGTCCTTCAACTTCACGCCGTACCTGCTGGCGGGTCTGGTGTTCATCGTGCTGACCGTTCCGCTGACCCGGTTCGCCGACTGGCTGACCGCGCGGATGAACCGGCGGCAGTTCCAGGGAGGTGCGGTGTGACCGCGGAGGTGCTCCGGCTGGATTCGGTGCGCAAGACCTTCGGCGCCCAGGTGGTGCTGCGCGACGTGGACCTCGCCGTGCCCGAGCACTCGGTGACGGCGCTGATCGGGGCGTCCGGCTCCGGGAAGTCCACGCTGATGCGGTGCGTCAACCTGCTGGAGGGCATCGACGACGGCGCGATCTTCCTGGACGGCGAGGAGATCACCGATCCGCGGGCGGACGAGGACGCCGTACGGCGCCGGATCGGCGTGGTGTTCCAGTCGTACAACCTGTTCCCGCACATGACCGTGCTGGAGAACGTCACGCTCGCACCGCGCCGGGTGCACGGCGTCGCGCGGACCGAGGCGGAGGCGCGGGCGCTGGAGCTGCTCGACCGGCTCGGGCTGGCGGCCAAGGCGAAGGAGTACCCGGACCGGCTCTCCGGCGGGCAGCAGCAGCGCGTCGCCATCGTCCGGGCGCTGGCCACCGGGCCCCGGCTGCTGCTCCTGGACGAGATCACCGCGGCGCTCGACCCGGTGCTGGTCGGGGAGGTGCTCTCGGTGGTGCGGGACCTCAAGGAGCAGGGGATGACGATGGTCATCTCCACCCACGAGATGGGCTTCGCGCGCGAGGTCGCCGACCGGGTCTGCTTCCTGGACGACGGGGTGGTGCTCGAACAGGGGCCGCCGGAGCAGGTGTTCGGCGATCCGCGGGAGGAGCGGACCCGGCGCTTCCTCAGCCGGGTGATGGCCTCGGGACGGCTCCAGGGCTGAGGCCCGACGGCCGACGGCGGTACGCGGCGGCGACGGAAGGCGTCGGAAGGTGTCGGAAGGTGTCGGGAGGTGCCGGGAGGTGCCGGGAGGTGTGCGGCCCGGAGCTTCACAACGACGGTCACCACCGTGCGCCCCCGTACGCGCCCTGGTCGCACCGAGGCGGCGGCGGTGATCGTGGACGGGACGACCGTCACCGCGGACGGGGGACGGCGGAGGGCGACAGCCGTCCGCCGCCTCCCGGTCGCCCGTCGCCCCGGGAGGCCGCCGTTGCACGGACCGATCCTCGTCACCTGGTTACTCGCCCTGCTCACCGCGGCCGCCGGCGCCTCCTGCCTGGCCCGGCTGCGCCGCTCCCCCGCGCCCTGCGCATCGGGCGCGCACCGCCCGCTCGCCCGGGAGTCCGATGCCGCCGAGGCCCTGATGGGACTCGGCATGGCCGCGATGGCCGTCACCGGCGCCACCGTCCCCGCCGCCGTCTGGGCCGCGCTGTTCGGCCTCCCCGCGGCCGCCTTCCTGCTCGCCGCCGCCCACGCCCCGGCCGGCCGGGCCCACCGGCTGCACCACGCGGTCGGCGCGCTCGCCATGACGTACATGGCCCTCGCGATGGCGGCGCCCCCCGGCCACCAGCACCACCACGCGGCCGGCCCGGGCGACCCGCTGCTGACCGGCCCCCTGCTCCTCTACTTCGGCGGGTACACCGTCTGGGCCGGCAGCCGCCTGCTGCGCACCCCGGGCGGCACCCTCGCGGTCGGCACCGCCGGCCTGCCCCAGGCCTGCCGACTCACCATGGGCATCGGCATGTTCGCCATGCTCCTGACCATGTGACGACCGCCTGGGCCCGGTTCGCGTGCCAAGCGCCCGCCGCCCGCGTGGCGTTGGTCACTGGCCGGTCGAAAGCCGTTCCACCGGGCGTCGCCAGCGCATAGGTTGGCGGCGAGCGCGCTGTCGCGTTCCGTGCGTACTCGGGGAGCCCATGCGATGCCTGCCCTGATCGGCCTGCTGCTGCTCGGACTGCTGCTCTCGACCGCCGCGCCCCGGCTGCTGACCCGGGCCCGCTGGGTGGAGCGCGAACCGGTGCTGGCACTGCTGGTGTGGCAGTGCCTCGTGGTGGCGGTGCTGCTGTGCTGCGCGCTGGGACTGGTGCTGGCCTCCTCCGCGGCCCTGCCGGAGCTGCGCGCCCTGGTGTTCGCGGGCGCCCCGCACGGGGTGGAGGACGCGTACGGTCTGCAGGACGCCGAGGGCTGGGGCCGGCTGTGTGCCGCGGTACTGGCGGCCGGCGGGGTGCAGACGGTGCTGGCGCTCACCCGCGAGGTGTGGACGGCCAAGGCGCTGCGCGACCGTCGACACGCCCAACTGGCGACCCGAGCACCGGAGTTGCCCGAGTCGATCGAAGCCGCCCGGAGCCGCCGGGAGCGGCTGGTGGTGCTGGAGAACGTCCGCCCCGAGGCGTGGTCGCTGCCCGGCCCGAACTCCCGCCTGGTGGTCACCACCGGCGCCCTCCAGCAGCTGACCGACCGGGAGCTGGCGGCGGTGCTGAGCCATGAGCGCGGACACGTCCGGGCCCGGCACCACTGGCTGCAGCAGTTCTCGCAGGCGCTCGCCACCGGCTTCCCGGGCGTGGGCGTCTTCCGCGCCTTCCGGGACCAGGTGGCGGAGCTGGTCGAGCTGGCGGCCGACGACCGGGCCGCACGCCGGCACGGCCGGCACACCACCGCCCTCGCACTGGCCGAACTCAACCTGGACCGCGGGGTGTTCGGCTCCTGCCCGCCCGGGCTGGCACAGTCCCCGAAGCGGGTGGACCGACTGCTCGCGGGGCGTCCGCGGCTCTCCGTGTCGCACCGGCTGCAGCTCACCGTCGCGGCTCTCGCCGCCCCCGCCGCGGCCGTCCTGCTCGCCGTCGCCCCGGGCCTGCGCTCACTCCTCTGAACCGACGGTCTCCTCTGAACCGAACAGCCCGAGCCCTTCCCGCCGGTCAGCCCGACGGGACTTCGCAGCCCTTGGCGGGCTCGCCGCCGAGGGTCAGTTCCAGCACCTCGCGGTGGAGCGGCCTGGCCTGCTCGTAGCGCTCCCGGCCGGCGTCGGTGAGGGTGAGCACGATGCCCCGCCGGTCGCTCTCGCACATCGCCCGGGTGACCAGTCCGGCCTTCTCCAGGCGGGCGATCAGCCGGGAGAGCGCGCTCTGGCTCAGGTGGACGGTGGGTGCCAGATCGCTCACCCGCAGCGCGTGGGCACCATTGGCGGCGCACCCCTCGACGAGGCGCTCCAGCACCTCGAACTCGCTCATGCCCAGCCCGAACCGGTCGCCCAGCTCGCGGTCGAGCGTGCAGGCGGCCGCCGCGTGCCGCGCCAGCAGCTCGCGCCACTGCGCGACGAGACCGGCCTCCGCCGGGGAGTCGAGTTCAGCCACGCCGCCAGCCTAGCACGTGCACAGGAAATTATTGCGTTCACATCTAATTCATTTGCATTGAATGCACACGCATGTACTGTCCTCCCCATGACCACCGCGACCGTCACGTCCCCCGACGCCTCGTCAACCAGCGGGCCGCACTGGACACCCCGCCTCTGGGGCACCCTGCTCGTACTCTGCGCCGCCATGTTCCTGGACGCCCTGGACGTCTCGATGGTGGGCGTCGCCCTGCCCTCCATCGGCACCGAACTCCACCTGTCCACCTCCACCCTGCAATGGGTGGTCTCCGGCTACGTGCTCGGCTACGGCGGCCTGCTGCTGCTCGGCGGCCGCGCCGCCGACCTGCTCGGCCGACGCCGGGTCTTCTTGGTCGCCCTGGCCGTCTTCGCCGCCGCCTCGCTGGCCGGCGGCCTGGTCGACGACGGCGGACTGCTGATCGCCGCCCGCTTCCTCAAGGGCGTCAGCGCCGCGTTCACCGCCCCGGCCGGCCTGTCGATCATCACCACGACCTTCGCCGAGGGGCCGGCCCGCAACCGGGCCCTGTCGATCTACACCACCTGCGCCGCCAGCGGCTTCTCGCTCGGCCTGGTGCTGAGCGGCCTGCTGACCTCGGTCGGCTGGCGCTGGACCTTCCTGATGCCCGTCCCGGTCGCGCTGCTCGCCCTGGTCTTCGCGGTCCGCCTGCTCCCCCGCCCGGTCGAGGAGCGCGCCAAGGGCGGCTACGACGTGCTGGGCGCGATCACCGGAACCGCCACCGTGCTGCTGCTGGTGTTCACCGTCACCGAGGCCCAGGGCGCCGGCTGGCTGAGCCCGCGCACGCTCGGCTCGCTGGCCGTGGTCGTCGCGCTGGCCGCCGCCTTCCTGCGGATCGAGAGCCGCGCCGCGCACCCGCTGGTCCGGCTCGGCATCTTCCGCAACGGCTCGGTCGCCCGGGCCAACCTGGTCGCCTTCGCGATGACCGGCGCGTACGGCGGCTTCCAGTTCGTGGTCACGCTCTACCTGCAGCACCTGCTCGGCTGGTCCGCCCTGCAGATGGCCCTCGGACTGCTGCCCGCCGGTGCGTTCATCGCCCTCTCGGCGCCGTTCATGGGCCCGATCGTGGACCGCTTCGGCACCGGGCGGCTGCTGCCGATCGGCCTGCTGTCCCTGGTCGGCGCCTTCGCCCTCTTCCTGCGGCTGGACGAGCACAGCTCCTACCTGGGCCTGGTGCTGCCGTCGATGCTGCTGCTCGGCGTCGGTTTCGCGCTGGCCTTCCCCTCGGTGAACATCGCCGCCACCGACGGCGTGGCCGACGAGGAGCAGGGCCTGGCCTCGGGCCTGGTGAACACCGCGATCCAGGTCGGCACCGCGGTGGTGCTCGCCGGGGCGACCGCGCTGATCACGGCCGGCAGCGCGGGCGGGGACAGCCCGCAGGCCCAGCTGGACGGCTACCGCCCGGCCCTGGTGTTCGTCGCCGCGGTCGCGCTGGTCGGCCTGGTGGTCGCGACGGTCGGAGCGCTGGTGGACCGACGCCGGAATTCAACTCCCGCACCGGTGCCGGATTATGATTATCAGTCGACCGGGTCGGCGAAGGCCCGGACCGGAGTCCTGACCGAGCACTGATCGAGCACCGCACCGCGGGCCCCGCCCCCGGCCGAACCCAGGCCGTGGGGCAATGGCGCCGGCTCCACCAAACCCCCGTGTTGGTGGAGCCGGCCGTCTTCGTACCGGCCGCCCGGGCGGCGCCCGCCGGGGCGCGGTTCCACAGGGCGGCTGTCGGCTTCGCCAGTATATTGGCCCGGAGCCAACGAACGTTCGGAGCAGTCACGATGGCACCTCGCGGGGATTCGGTCAATGAGGAGATGCGGCAGCGCTCCCGTCGACGCATCATGCGGGCCACCGTCGAACTCGTTGACCAGCGCGGTTACGCGGGCACCACCCTCACCGACATCGCCGAGCGGGCCGGACTGGCCCGCGGGCTGCTCTCCTACTACTTCGACGGCAAACGGCTGCTGATGCAGTCCGCGACGCACCGGATGATGCACCAGGCGCTCTCCGGCGCGCTGGCGGAACTGGTTCCCGGCGCCACCCCCGAGGACCGGCTGGCCCGCGCCATCGACGCCGTCCTCGCACTGGCGATGGAACACCCCCGGGTGATGCGCTCGCACCTGGCCCTGATCCTCGACCCGGACACCGGCGCCTTCGTCCAGGACCCGGAGCAGCAGCAACTCGGCGCGATCCTGCAGGGACTGCTGCGCGACTGGGGCGCGCCGGACCCGGTCGCCGAGCACGCGGTGCTGCGCAGCGCGCTGATGGGCGGGTGCATCGGGGTGCTGCTGCCGGGCGCCGAGATCCCGCTGGCCCCGATCAGGGCCGACCTCTTCCGCCGCTACGACCTCGCCTGGCACCTCGGCCGCCCGCCGCAGCCCCACCCGCCGGAACGCGAAAGGCCGCCGGCCCGCGGCTGACGGCGGGTGGGCGGCCTGGCGGTGGCGGCCTCGCATCGGCGACCTGGCGGTGACGGCCTCGCATCGGCGACCTGGCGGTGGCGGCCTACTGCCCGGGGGCCCGTGAGGGAGAGACCTCACCGACCCCGGGTGGCAGCGGCTCAGCGCTCCTTCAGGATCGAGGCGAGCAGGTCTATGGTGCGCTCCGGCGTGAGGCTGTCCACGCAGAGCCGCTCCATGACCTGGATGTAGGCGTCCACGTCGTCCCGCTTGTCCAGGTAGAGCGCGCTGGTGAGCTGCTCCAGGTAGACCACGTCCGCGAGGTCCTGCTCCGGGAAGCGCAGGATCGTGAACGCACCGGACTCGCCCGCGTGCGCGCCGAAGCGGAACGGCATGACCTGGATCACCACGTTGGCCTGCTCGGCGACGTCGATCAGGTACTGCACCTGACCGCGCATCACCTTGGGCCCGCCGACCGGCCGGCGCAGCGCGGCCTCGTCGATGACCGCCCACAGCCGCGGGCTGCCGCCCTCGGTCAGCAGCTTCTGGCGGCGCAGGCGGAGGCTGACCCGCCGCTCGATCTCCTCCTCGCTGATGACCGGCCGACTCTGGCCGAAAACCGCCCGTGCGTACTCCTCGGACTGCAGCAGCCCGGGGATGAACTGCACCTCGTAGGTGCGGATCAGCTGGGCGGCCTCCTCCAGGCCGACGTAGGTCTGGAACCAGCCCGGCAGCACGTCGTTGAAGCTGTGCCACCAGCCGGACTTGTTGGCCTCGCGGACCAGGCCGAGCAGGGCCTCCCGCTCGATGCCGTCGTCGACGCCGTACAGGCTGAGCAGGTCGGCGACGTCGCGCTCCTTGAAGCTGACGCGCCCGAGTTCCATTCGGCTGATCTTGGACTCGGAGGCCCGGATCGCGTAGCCCGCGTCCTCGCGGGTGATGCCGCGCGCCTCACGCAGGCGACGTAGCTGCGAGCCGAGGAGGATCCGGCGGACCATCGAGCCGCCGCCCGGCTGAACTGTGGTCATGCGGTCGAAACCTCCACCTAGGGCAAACAGCGCACAGTCTGCCATCAGTTGAGCGCTCACGGTGCCGATACTGACGGATGTTCCTATCAGTTCCGCACTCCTCACACCAGGATGCACGTGCATCCGGCGCTTGCATATGCCAATAGTGCGACTGCACGTGAATCGACTCTTGCATCTGCAGTGAGCGCACACCACCATGGTGCACGTGCACCTGCACATCCCTGGCAATCCCGCGGGTTCCGCGTCCACCCCACGCGCGACTCCGTGCACCGGCCCGACGGCGTCCCCCGCGCCATCGGGCGTTCGAGTGCGCGCGCGCCTGGTCGAGGGAGCGGCCGAGCGGCCGAGCGAGTCGGAGGTGACCGGCATGACCCCGGCGGGTCCAGCCGTGTCCGCCCCCTTATGGGAGGAGCTCTTCATGAGCACCGGTACGGCTTTGGCGGTTGACCCCCATGTGGTCACCTGTACGCTCGCTCCTCGCTTCGAAGCCGTCAGAACCGCGCGCGACTTCGCCCGGACCACGCTCCAGCGCTGGGGACTGCCGGAGCTGTTCGACGACGTCGCGCTGGTGGCCTCGGAGCTCGTGACGAACGCGCTCCGGCATGCGATCGGCGCACGGCCCGACCCGACGGGCGGCGCCCCGGGCGAGTACGACTTTCCCACACAGCCGACCCCGGACGGGCGGCTGCCGATCCGAATAAGCCTGGTGCACCGCGCACCCCAGGTGGTCTGCGCGGTCAGCGATCCGAGCAGTGCCGGCCCGGTGGCCAGGGAAGCGGACTTCGTCGCCGAATCCGGCCGCGGACTGCACCTGGTGGAGTCCTTCAGCCGCTCCTGGGGCTGGCACCCGCTGGGCAGCGGCAAGGTGGTCTGGGCCATGTTCGAGGCGGAGCCGGCGGACGGCGCGTTCGACCCGCACGCGGGGGTCGGTGGCCGTTCGGCACTGGACGCGCTCGGCGGGCCGTTCGACGCCGGTGGGCGGCACCGGCGTTCGGCCTAGCGGCGGCGCGACGGGTAGCCGGCCGAATGCCCGGTCGAGTGGCCGGTCGAGTGGCCGGTCGAGTGCCTGGCCGAGTGACCGGTCGAGTGGCCGGTCGAGTGGCCGACCGAGCGTCTGGCCGAGGGAAGTCCCGGGAGGACCACACCCCGGGCCCTTCCGCATGGCCCGGTCGACGGACCGCACCGCAGGGCCGCCCCGGACACGCGCCGGAAGGGCGCCCGGGAAGAGACCCGCGAGGACACCCGGGCGAAGACCCGGCAAAAGACAAAGGCCGTCGTGGTGTCGGCACCCACGACGGCCCCCCGATGGTGAAGCACGGCGGCCGGTCAGACCGCCAGGTGGTCGAACTCCCCGTCCTTGGCCCCCAGCAGCAGGGCCGCGATCTCGGCCCTGGTGTAGATGAGCGCCGGACCGTCCGGGAAGCGCGAGTTGCGCATCGCCACGTCGCCACCCGGCAGGGCCGCGAACTCGACGCAGTTGCCCTGGGAGTTGCTGTGCAGGCTCTTCTGCCAGACCACCCCCTGGAGATCGGCGGCGGCCATCCCGTTGTAGGTGTCGTACGAGCCGTGCGTGTGCTGCGAATCCTGCGAGTCGTGCGAGTCGTGCATAGAAATCTCCCGAAGAGCTCCGGAGTTGTCGTCCAGCGCGGCGCCCCCGGCACCGCCGAACGAACGGACCGGCCCCGTACCGGCCCGGCACAACGCCTCACTTGACGCGATGATAGCCGCAGTGCACGTGCATCAGCACGGGACATTGCAGGTGCACGGGCCTTTTCACCCGGAGCCCCGAAGTCTTCACGGGGCCTTCTCCTGACGGTACGTAAACGGACATAGCCGATGGAATCGTCGAGCCTCCGATAACCGGCCGTGAGCGGTTCCCCGCTGAATGTTGATCTTCGGATGCCGGGAGTCGCATCTCTGTGACGCTCCGTCAGGCGACCTGGAGCCTGTGAGACATCTCACGCGCCACACCTGCAACGCCACGCGTCATTGAGTACGTCAAGGCAATGGTCCGCGCCCGCACGGGGGTTGGGTGAGGAATGTCCGAATTGTCGGCAAACCGACCGGATCGACACCGCGGGCACACCGGATCCGCACCCCGGCCGCGCGCAACCCGTACGGCAGCCGACTGCAGGCCTGACGGGCCGATGTCCTACGATCTCCGGCATGAGCACCGCAGCCATCCCGGGCGCGCCACTGCCCGTCCGCACTCCAGGCTCCCGTGCGCGGGGGCGCCACCGTCGTCCCGAGCGCCCCGAGATCCCCTCCGGCGCCCCGGCGCTGGTGCTGGCCGTGCCCGCGGCCGCCGGGCCCGAGTCCCGGTCGGTCGTCGAGGAGCTGCTCTCGATCGTCCGCAGCGAGCACAACGGCGTCCAGGCCGCCGTCGGCTACCTGCCCGGCGACTCCGCCGAGGCCGGGGGCGGCGAGGACCGCACCGTCGCCGAACTCCTGGCCCTGGCCGCCGAGGCCGGGCTGCCGATGCCCGTCCTGGTGCCGCTGGTGCCCGGCCCGCACGGCTTCCTGACCGAACTCCACGCGCTCGCCGCCGAGTACGGCGCCCCCGTCACCGACGCGCTGGGCCCGCACCCGCTGCTCGCCGAGGCCGTGCACGTCCGCCTCTCCGAGGCCGGGCTGGCCCGCGCCGACCGGGCCCGGCTGTTCGCCATCGCGACCGCCGCGGACGGCGTGGTCCTGACCACCGTCGGCGGTGAGGACGCGGCCGCCGCGGCCGGCATCACCGGCGTGCTGCTGGCCGCCCGGCTGGCCGTCCCGGTCGTGGCCGCCGCCCTCGACGTGCCCGGCTCGGTCGCCGCGGCCGTCAACCACCTCAAGGAGACCGGCTCCCAGCGCCCCGCGCTGGCCCCGCTGGTGATCGGCCCCGAGGCCGACTCCGAGCTGCTCGCCACGGCCGCCGAGGAGACCGGCTGCCCGTCGGCGGCTCCGCTGGGCGCCTACCCGACCGTCGGCCAGCTGATCGCCTCCACCTACCTGGCCGCGCTGCCCGCACCGTCCGCCGAGGACCTGGCGCGCGCCGAGGCGGAGGCCGCGGCCGCCGCCGGGGCCGAGGGGGCCGTCGAGGGCGTCCGCGGCGCCCACGCGGCCGCCGAGGGGCCAGTCGGGCAGTAACTGGACACCGCGCGCCCTTCCGCGCGCTCACGGGGCCCGGAACGACTTCCGTTCCGGGCCCTTTCGTCGTTCCCGCCGCACCTCGCGCGCCCTCCGCGTCCCACCCGCCACGCGCCGCGCCCCACGCGCCACGCCCCATGTCCTTGCGGCTTGCACCGTACGAGAGTTAAGCGGGCAATGAAATGTAATGTCCGTTCTGGTGTTTTTCGGCGTAAATGGCAGGCGCACCCCCCGGCGCTCGAATCCCGGACACTCCCCCGGTCCGGCGAGTGCGCCGCATTGTGCTTCGACACACCGTCACGCCACGTCTGAGGCGAAGACAGTTGTGGGCATCCGCAAAAGGATTGCCGGAAAACGATCATTTCCGATCATGATCGATAGCCATTTTGGCAGTTCCCGCTAAACCGTGATGCGCGTCACAGGTGTTTGCAGTTTGAACTTAAGTCTGCTTAACGTGCTCCCCGTTCGTGGCCACACGGACCCAGTTCATCCGCGACGCCGAGTCCTGCCGTCGGATGTCCTGGCAGCGCGAAAACGCATCACGGCAGGAGCGGGGGACCCACAGGTAAGTCGCCCCGGACCGGTCTTCGGAACGGTCCAGGGCTAGGGGTGAAGCCGCGCAGCGCGCGGCCGGGCAACTCCAGCCCGAATCCGACAGCTCACCTCGCAGGCGTGGGAGAGGATCGCGTCTTCATGCTGCCCACCAATGGCACCCGTCTGTCCAGCCGCACCCGTCGCGTGATCGCCGCCATCGGCGTCGCGGGCGTCGGCCTCACGATCCCCTGCCTCGTCACCGGCACCGCCTCCGCCGCCTCCGTCGCCACCTGGGACAAGGTCGCCGAGTGCGAGAGCGGTGGCAACTGGGCCATCAACACCGGCAACGGCTTCTACGGCGGCCTGCAGTTCACCTCCAGCACCTGGTCGGCCTTCGGCGGCTCCGCCTACGCCTCGCGCGCCGACCTGGCCACCAAGGACCAGCAGATCTCGGTCGCCGAGAAGGTCCTCGCCTCGCAGGGCCCCGGCGCCTGGCCGGTCTGCTCCGTCAAGGCCGGCCTGACCAAGGGCGGCGCCCCGGCCGCCGTCGACACCTCGGCCGGCTCGACCGCCGCCAAGCCCGCTGCTCCGGCCGCTCCGGCCGCCAAGCCCGCCGCCCCGGCCGCCAAGCCGGCGCAGACCCCGGCCCCGGCCGCCAAGCCGGCCAAGCCGGCCGCGCCCGCCCAGGACGACGCGAAGGCCGCCACCGGCTCCGCGACCAGCGACTGGGCCCAGAAGGGTCACCAGTGGACCCAGGACGGCGACTACACCGTCGTCGCGGGCGACTGGCTGTCCTCGATCGCCGACAAGCACAACGTGCAGGGCGGCTGGCAGCGGCTGTACGACCTCAACCGCGCCACCCTGACCGACGGCCCCGACACCATCTACCCGGGCCAGCACCTGTCCTTCGGCGACGGCCAGGCCCAGCAGTCGGCCTCGACCGACCAGGCCGCCACCACGGGCAAGTCCGGCTCGGACTTCACCTGGTTCAACCGCTCGCAGAAGTCCGGTCAGTCCGCGAACGGCGGTTCCGTGAACGCCCAGCCGGCCGCCCAGACCCAGGCCCCGGCCGCCAAGCCCGCCGCCCCGGCGCAGACCCAGGCCCCGGCCGCGACCGGCAGCATGGCCGCCGCGGTCTCCTTCGCCGAGTCCAAGGTCGGCCAGGCCTACGTCTACGGCGGCACCGGCAACGGCGGCTGGGACTGCTCCGGCCTGACCCAGGCCGCGCTGCGCGCCGCGGGCATCTCCGTCCCGCGCGTCGCCGCCGACCAGGCCGCCGCCAGCACCCACGTCTCGCTGGACAGCCTGCAGCCGGGCGACCTGCTGTTCTGGTCCAACAACGGCCAGGACTCGGGCGTCTACCACGTCGCGATCTACGTCGGCGGCGGCAAGTACGTCGAGGCCGCCAACCCGAGCGCGGGCGTGCGCGAGATGACCGTGGCCGCCTGGGCCCCGGACTTCGCCGGCCGCGTCTGAGCACGACGGGCAGCCGAAGGCTGAGCCGCCCCCGGGGAGAGTCCGATCGCTCCTCCCCGGGGGTTCCGGCATGCCCGGGAGGTCGGGCGGGCCTGGAAGGCCGGGCGGGCCCCGGCCGCTTCCCCTGCGAGGCCCCGGGGTTCCGGCGAATTCCGTGGTGGAACCCCGCGCGGGCGGGCATGCTGCTGCTCTGCACCCGAGGAGGAGTCACATGGCCCAGGTCACCGTCACGCTCGACGCGAACCTCGCGATCGACGCGATGATGCTCTCCGGTACCAAGAACCCGCAGGACGCCGTCGAACTGGTCCTGCGCGACTACCTGGCCCGCGGCCGCCGCACCGAGACCCGTACCGGCGAATCGGCCGACGGCCACCGCCTCACCGTCGACCGCCCCACCGCCCAGGAGGGCTGAATCCCCCGCCCGCGAGGGCCGGCCCGTCGCGAGTGAGGGCCCACCGACCGCACGCCGAAGGGCCCCGGAGAGCCAACTGCCCTCCGGGGCCCTTCAGTCGGTCGTACGGCCGGTTCAGCGCGCGCAGGCCCCGGTCGAGCCGCGCATCACCAGCTCCGGCTGGAACATGAACTCCCCGCGCTGGGCGGCGTTCCCGCCGACCTCCTCCAGCAGCGCGTCCACCGCGGCCGTGGCCATCGCCTCGACCGGCTGGCGGATCGTGGTCAACGGCGGCTCGGTGAAGGCGATCAGCGGCGAGTCGTCGAAGCCGACCACCGACACGTCCTGCGGCACCGACAGCCCGCGCTGCCGCACCGCCCGGATCGCCCCGAGCGCCATCATGTCGCTCCCGCAGGCGATCGCCGTGCAGCCCTTGTCGAGCAGCGCGCCGGCCGCCGCGTGTCCGCCCTCCACGCTGAAAAGCGTGTGGTGGACGAGGTTCTCGGCCTCCTCCTCGGTCCGCCCGAACACCTCGCGCATCGCCGCCGTGAAGCCTTCTATCTTGCGCAGCACCGGCACGTACCGGCGCTGCCCGACGGCCAGCCCGATCCGCTCGTGCCCGAGTTCGGCCAGGTGCTGGACGGCCATCCACATCGCGGCCCGGTCGTCCGGCGAGATGAACGGCGCGTCGATCTTCTCGCTGAAGCCGTTGATCAGCACGAACGGCACCCCGCGCCCGGACAGCCGCGCGTAGCGGTCGTGGTCGGCCGTGGTGTCGGCGTGCAGCCCGGAGACGAAGACGATGCCGGCCACGCCCCGGTCCACCAGCATCTCCACCAGTTCGTCCTCGGTGGATCCGCCCGGGGTCTGGGTGCACAGCACCGGCGTGTAGCCGTGCCGGCTGAGCGCCTGCTCGATCACCTGCGCCAGAGCGGGGAAGATCGGGTTGCTCAACTCCGGTGTGATCAGCCCGATCAGCCCGGCGCTGCGCTGGCGCAGCCGGGTCGGCCGCTCGTAGCCGAGCACGTCGAGGGCCGCCAGCACGGTCTGCCGGGTGGCCGCCGAGACGTTCGCCTTGCCGTTGAGCACGCGGGAGACGGTGGCTTCGCTGACCCCCGCCTGTGCCGCGATGTCTGAGAGTCGCGCCGTAGTCACGGTCCCAGAGCCTATTGCAACCACGTCAGACCGCCCACCAGCCGGTGCTGTCCGGAGCGAGCACCGTCTCGCCGCCGTCCACCACGAGCTCGGTCGAGGCCAGCAGCAGCGCGCCCGGGGCCGGTATCCGCACCGGCTCGCCGGTGGTGTTCACGGTGCAGACGAAGGAGCCGCGGCGGAAGGCGAGGGTGCCCTCGGGGCCGTCCAGCCACTCGACCCCGGTGCCGGCGCCGAGGTCGGCCTGCGCCCGGCGGACGGCCAGGGCGCTGCGGTAGAGCTCCAGGGTGGAGGAGGGGTCGCCGGTCTGCGCCTCGACGCTCAGCTCGGCCCAGGCGGCCGGCTGCGGCAGCCAGGACGGCCCGCCGGCGGCCGGGCCGAAGCCGTACGGGGCCTCGGTGCCGGACCACGGGATCGGGACGCGGCAGCCGTCGCGGTAGCCGTCCTGTCCGGCCTGGCGGAAGAAGGACGGGTCCTGACGGACCTCGTCGGGCAGGTCGGTGACGTCCGGCAGGCCGAGCTCCTCGCCCTGGTAGACGTACGCGGAGCCGGGCAGCGCGAGCATCAGCAGGGTGGCGGCGCGGGCGCGGCGCAGGCCGAGTGCGCGGTCGCCGGGGGTGCGGATCTGGGTGCCGAGGCCGGGCTCGTTGGCGAAGCGGGTGGCGTGCCGGGTGACGTCGTGGTTGGACAGCACCCAGGTGGTGGGGGCGTCGACCGGGCGCATCGAGTCGAGCGAGAGGTCGATCACCTCGCGCAGCGCGGTGGCGTCCCAATCGGTTCCCAGGTACTGGAAGTTGAAGGCCTGGTGCAGCTCGTCGGGGCGGACGTAGTTGGCGGTGCGCTGGACGGTCGGGGTCCACGCCTCGGCGACGCCGATCCGCTGCCCCGGGTACTCGTCGAGGATCTCGCGCCAGCTGCGGTAGATCTCGTGCACGCCGTCCTGGTCGAAGAACGGCATGACGTCGTTGCCGAGCAGCTTGAGCTGGTCGGCGCCGCCGAGGTCGGGCAGGCCGGGGGCCTTGACCAGGCCGTGGGCGACGTCGATGCGGAAGCCGTCCACGCCCATGTCGAGCCAGAAGCGCAGGATCGAGCGGAACTCGTCGGCGACGGCCCGGTTCTCCCAGTTGAAGTCGGGCTGCTCGGGGGCGAAGAGGTGCAGGTACCAGTCGCCGGGGGTGCCGTCCGGGTTCTCGGTGCGGGTCCAGGCCGGGCCGCCGAAGATGGACTCCCAGTCGTTGGGCGGCAGTTCGCCCTTGTCGCCCTTGCCGGGGCGGAAGTGGTAGCGGTCGCGGAGCGGGGAGCCGGGGCCCTCGCGCAGGGCGCGCTGGAACCACTCGTGCTGGTCCGAGGAGTGGTTGGGGACCAGGTCGACGATGATCCGCAGGCCCAGCTCGTGGGCGTCCCGGATGAGGGCGTCGGCGTCCAGCAGGGTGCCGAACATCGGGTCCACCGCGCGGTAGTCGGCGACGTCGTAGCCGGCGTCCGCCTGCGGCGAGGCGTAGAACGGCGAGAGCCAGACCGCGTCCACGCCGAGGTCGCGCAGGTAGGGCAGGCGGCTGCGGATGCCGGGCAGGTCGCCCATGCCGTCGCCGTTGGAGTCGGCGAAGCTGCGCGGGTAGACCTGGTAGATGACCGCGTCCCGCCACCAGTCTCTGGAGGTGCCGCCCGCCGCAGGAGCCGGGGTGGCCGCCTCGTGGGCGGTGTCGGCGACAGGCCGGGGGGTGTCGGCCAGGTTCTGGGTCATGGACGGTATCCCTTGGGGATCGGAGGAGCGGGGAGCCTTGCGCGCGTGGTGTGCGGCGTCAGGCGTCACGACTTGGAGGCACCGGCGGTCAGGCCGGTGACCAGGTGGCGCTGCACCAGGTAGAAGAACGCCGCGGACGGGATCGCGATCAGCACCGCGGTCGCGGCCATCAGGTTCCACTGGGCGTCGTGCTCGCTGACGAAGGTCTGCAGGCCGACGGCCAGCGTGTACTTGTCGGAGCTGAGCATGAACGTCGAGGCGAACGGGACCTCGGCCCAGTAGGTGAGGAAGGAGTAGAAGGCGGCGACCGCCAGGCCCGGGCGGGCCAGCGGCAGCACCAGCCGCCAGAAGGTGCCGAACGGGCTGAGCCCGTCGACCCGGCCGGCCTCGTCGATCTCCACCGGGATGGTGTCGAAGTAGCCCTTCAGCAGCCAGGCGCAGTACGGCACGGTGGTGGTCGAGTAGACCAGGATCAGACCGGTGTAGCTGTCCAGCAGGCCGAGTTCGGAGAGCATCGTGTACATCGGCACGATCAGCACCGCGATCGGGAACATCTGGGTGACCAGCAGCGACCACATCAGCGGCTTGTGCCCGGGGAACTTCATCCGGGAGACGGCGTAGCCGGTGGTCGCGGCGAGCAGCACGCCGAAGACGGTGGTGATGCCGGAGACCAGCAGGGCGTTGCCGAACCAGGTGAAGAAGTCGGTGTCGGACAGCACGTGCTGGTAGTTCGACAGCGTGAGCTTGTCGAGGATCTGGCCGGGGTGGAGGTAGTCGGTCTTGTCCGGGCCGAGCGAGACGAAGAGGATCCACCCGACCGGGAACAGCGCGATCAGGCTGGCCACGGTCAGGGTGCCGTGGGACAGCGCCCGGACCAGCGGGCTGCTCTCGCCGCGCCGGCGGACCTTGGCCGGCCGGGCGGCCGGGGCCGCGGTCGCCGCGGGGGCCGGGCGTTCGGTGGTGGTGCTCATCGGGTTACCTGCCTTCGTGGGTCAACTGGGTCCGGGGCCTCAGCCGTTGGCCTGCTCGTTGCGGGCGAGCCAGCGCCGGTAGAAGGCGGTGAAGACGATCAGGATGGACAGCAGGATCACGCCGTACGCGGCGGACTGCGCGTAGTCCCGGGGGATCTGGCCGAAGCCGAGGCGGTAGGCCCAGGTGACCAGCAGCTGGGCGTCGGGGGCGCCGGTGCCGAACAGCAGGAAGATGACGTTGAACTGGTTGAAGGTCCAGATCACGCCCAGCAGCACGACGGTGGAGGAGACGGCGCGCAGCCCGGGCATCGTGACGTGCCGGAAGCGCTGCCAGGGCGTGGCACCATCCATCTCGGCGGCCTCGTACAGCTCGGCCGGGATCGACTGCAGGCCGCCGAGCAGCGAGATCATCATGAACGGCACGCCGGCCCAGGTGTTCACCAGGATCGCGGCCGCCTTCTGCGCCCACGGGTCGGTGAGCCAGCCGGGCTCGGGCAGGTGCAGGGCGGAGAGGATGCCGTTGACGACTCCGCCGTCGGCGAGCATCAGGCGCCAGGAGAAGACGGTGACGAAGGTGGGCACGGCCCAGGGCAGGATGAGCAGCATCCGGTAGGCGGCGCGCCCGCGCAGCTTCTTGTTGAGCAGCAGGGCGAGGCCGAGGCCGAGGCTGTAGTGCAGGAAGACGCAGACCGCCGTCCAGGCGATGGTCCAGACGAAGTGCGACCAGAAGCGGTCGTACGAGCCGGGGCCCCAGAGGATGTCGGCGTAGTTGTGGAAGCCGACGAAGTTGTAGCTGGCCGGGATCTCGTTGACGCCGATCTTGCGGGCGACGTTGAGGCTGTTGGCGTCGGTGAGGGTGAGCCAGACGCCCTCGACGAGCGGGTAGATCACCAGCGCGCCGAGCACCAGCACGACCGGGGCGATCATCGCGTAGGCGTACCAGTGCTTGGCGTAGGAGCGCTTGACGCGTTCCCGCAGGCTCGGACGCTGCTCGCGCTCCCGGCTGCCCTTGCCGGTGGCGCCCTGCACGGCGACTGACATCGTTTGCACCTTCTCGGGGGGTTCTCGGGGGCCGACGGGACCGACGGAACCGACGGAACCGACGGAGCCGATTGAGCCGACTGGGAGCCGACGGCCCGGCCTGCCGGGGGCGGCAGGCCGGGCTCGGGGACTACTTGGCGAAGCCCGGCAGGAGCTTGGCGTAGTCGGTGGCGACGGTGTTCAGCGCGTCCTGGGTGGAACCGCCCTGGACGGCCTTGCCCAGGTTGGTGCCGAGCGAGGCGAACAGCGAGCTGTACTCGGGCAGTTCGGGGCGCGGCTTGGCGCTGTCCAGGATGCTCTGGAAGCCCGCGATGCCCGGGTCGGCCTTGACGTCGGCGGTGAAGGCGTCGGAGCGGGTGGGCAGCGTGGAGTTCTTCTGCGCGATGAACGCCTGGCTCTCGGCCGAGGTCATGAAGGCGGCGAACTTCTCGGCGGCGGCCTTGTGGGCCTTGTCCGCACCGGCGTAGACGGCGATGTTGTGGCCGCCGGTGGGGGCGCCGGCCTTGCCCGCGGAGCCGCCGGGAACGGCGGCGATGCCGAGGTTGCTCTTGTCGGCGAAGGCCGAGCCCTTGTAGATGTTGGTGATCTCCCAGGGGCCCTGGATGATCGCCGCGACCTTGCCGCTGTTGAAGGCGTCCATCATGTGCGCGTAGGCGTCGGTGGTGACGTCGGCCTTGGCGGTGCCGGGGGAGGTGAACATCGTCTTGTAGGTCTCGACGGCCTTGACGGCCTCCGGCGAGGTGACGGTGATCTTCTTGCCGGCGGCGTCGACGGTGTCGGTGCCCTCGCCGAACAGGAACGGCATCGCGTAGTAGCCGTCGGCGGCCTTCAGCCAGAAGCCGTCCACGCCGGCCTTCTCCTTGACGGCGGCGGCGTCGGCCTTCAGCTCGTCCCAGGTCTTCGGCGCCGCGGTGATGCCGGCCTTCGCGAAGAGCTCCTTGTTGTAGAGCAGGCCGAGGGTGTCGGTCACCAGCGGGACGCCGTACAGCTTGCCCTCGTACTTGGCCTGCTGGATCAGGCTGGGCTGGAAGGCGGAGGTGTCGGCGGCGGCCGGGGTGCCGTCCAGCGGCTCCAGGTAGCCGGCCTTGGCGAAGGCGGCGGTCCAGCCGACCTCGGAGCGGAACACGTCCGGAGCGCCCTTGGCCCCCATCGCGGTCTGGAGCTTGTTCTGCGCCTGGTCGAACGGGACGTTGACGAAGTTGACCGTGATGTTCGGGTTGGCGGCCTGGAACTTCTTCACGAGCTCCTGGTAGTTCGGCGCCTCGTTGGTGGCGTTCGACGTGTCCCAGTACGTGAGGGTGACCGGCCCGTCGGCCTTGCCGTCCGAGCTGGAGCCGCTGCTGCCACAGGCAGCCATCGAGACCGCGAGGGCCACAACGAGGGCAGAGGCCGCGATGCCACGCCGCATGAGAACTCCTTGGGAGGGTGGGGGTGCCCGAGATGTTCGGAGACAGGCGCATAATGGCTGCCTCGTGCCGACCGCACCGTTGCTGCCGTCGGGCTCGGGAAGGAAGTTAACAGCGGTGAAAGATCGACGGAAAGTCCTTGCAGCAAGTTTCTGCAAGAAATGGCGATCGTTACATCCACGTGTCCTGGACGTTGCCACACGGTAGTCGGCTTCCGCCACCACTTGCCCCGGTTCGCCCGATTCACCCCTCCCCGGTCGACCGACGGGACCACCCTGCGTGGCCGAAAGCCACCTCCCGCACACTGGACCCATGCGCATCAGAGCCGTCACCAGGGACGAACTTCCGCTGCTCACCGAGCTGGAAGGGGCTGCCGGCGCCCCCTTCGCCGCGATCGGCATGCCGGAGATCGCCGAGGACGACCCCCCGGCCCCGGAGGAGCTGGCGCACTACCTCGACCACGGCCTCGCCCTCGCCGCCGAAGCCCCCGACGGCACGATCGCCGCCTACCTGCTGGCCGAGCCGGTGGACGGCGCACTCCACATCGAGCAGGTCTCCGTCCACCCCGACCACGCCCGCCGCGGCATCGGCCGGGCGCTGATCGAGCACCTCGCCCGGACCACCGACGCCCCGGCGCTCACCCTCACCACCTTCGCCGAGGTGCCCTGGAACGCCCCCTACTACGCGCGCTGCGGCTTCCGTCCGCTGTCCGACGCCGAGACCACCACGGGCCTGCGCGAGATCCGCCGCAAGGAGGCCGAGCACGGCCTGGACCGCTGGCCCCGGCTCTGCATGCGCCGGGACCTGCGGCCCTGAGCCGCCGGACCGGCTAGTTGGTCCCCAGCCGCAGCACGGTCGTCGAGCGGAACTCCTCGCCCGGCCGCAGCACGGTGCTCGGGAACGCCGGGTGGTTCGGGGAGTCCGGGAAGTGCTGGGTCTCCAGCGCGATCCCGGCGAACGGCCCGTACGGGACGCCGCTCGCGCCGGTGACCGCGCCCTGGAACTTGTTCGCCGTGTAGACCTGGATGCCCGGCTCGGTGGTCAGCACCTCCAGGGTGCGGCCGCTGGCCGGGTCCTCCAGCAGCGCCGCCCGCGCCGGGGCGCCGTCCGCCGGGCGGGGGCGCAGCACCCAGTTGTGGTCGTAGCCGCCCGGCCCGGCCAGCTGCGGGTGCGGGTCGTGCACCGACTTGCCGATCGGGGTGGCCACCGTGAAGTCGAACGGCGTGCCGGCCACCGGTTCGGTCCGCCCGTACGGGATCTGCCGCTCGTCGGCCGGGGTGTACTCGTCGGCGTCCAGGGTGAGCAGGTGGCCGAGCACGTCGCCGCTGCCTTCACCCGCGAGGTTGATGTACGCGTGGTTGGTCAGGTTGACGACGGTCGGCTTGCTGCTCACCGCGCGGTAGTGGATCACCAGCTCGCCGGAGGCGTCCAGGGTGTAGTCGACGGTGACGTCGAGCGCGCCGGGGAAGCCCTGGTCCCCGTCCGGGCTGTGCAGCCGCAGCCGCACCCCGCCCTCGACGGGCTCGGCCGCCCACATCCGCTGCGCGAAGCCGTCCGGCCCGCCGTGGATGGTCATGCCGGCGCCGGTCGGGGCGAGCCGGTGCTCCTCGCCGTCGATGGTGACCGAGGAGTGGTCGATCCGGTTGGCGTACCGGCCCACCACCGTGCCGTAGTGCCGGGCCGGGCCGAGGATCTGGGACAACTCGTCGGAGGCCAGCAGCAGTTGGGCGGAGCGGCCGGAACGGTCCGGCGCGCTCAGGGTGTGCAGGGTGGCGCCGAGGGTGAGCACGCTCGCCTCGTACGGGCCGGCCGTGAGCGTCCAGCGCCCGATCGCGGCCCCCGCTCCCGAGGGGTCGAGGGGTTCGTGCCGAACGCTGGTGGCCTCGCTCGCCATGGCCTGCTCCTCACTGTCGGCCGCGGCGCACCGCGACCGCCCGCTTCCTGGTCCGTCGGGAGGGGCACCACGGCAGCCCCCCGTGTCCGTCAGCCTAGCGAGGGCGGCGTCGGCGGGGGCGTAACCGCGCCAGCGTGCGCCGCCGTCGGCACCCGCCGCCCGTGGGTACGAGCCGCCCGTGGGCGACGGCCGCTCTGACCGACCGCCACCGTCCGCGCGGGGCCGCCCGCTCCTGCTCCCCTACTCCTCGTCCTCCGCCCCAGGCCGGGTCGCCTCCCGCTGCTGCGGCGGCAGTCCGAGCGCCGAGGCCAGCCCGTCCGGCCCGCTGCCCGCCTTGCGGTAGACCGCGGCCAGCCGCCGGTTGACCAGGCCGATGTGCAGCCCGAGCTCCTCGGCGATCCGCTGCGGCGGCAGGCCCTGCACCGCCCGCTGGGCGACCTCCAGTTCCGGCCCGCTGAGCGTGTCCAGGGTGTCCCCGAAGTCGCGCAGGCCCAGCCGGTTGGGCCGCAGCCCGTAGTTGGCGAGCTCCCGCCGCGCCTGGTCGACCAGCCCCTCCGCCGAGCAGTGCTGGGCCAGTTCGATGCCCTGGTACAGGTACTCCTGGGCGTCCTCCAGCCGTCCGACCCGGCGCAGCGCGGCGCCGAGGTCGACCAGCGCGACGGCGTGCTCGTAGCCGGCCGGGGACTGCCCGAGGTACGTCACGGCCTGCTCCAGCAGGTCGACCGCCTGCTGGCCGTCCTCGACCTGTGCCTGGAGCCGCAGCGCGCTGCCGATCGCCGAGGCGGTGCCGAAGGTCCGCGCGTCCCGGACGGCCGTCTGGGCGTACTCGCGGGCGCGCTCCGGCTCGTCGTCCGCGATCGCGATGGCGAGGTGGCCGGCCCAGGGCGCCCAGACGGTGTTGCGCCAGCCGCGGACCTCCAGCTGGGCGCCCGCCTCGGTGAGCGCGGCGGCGGCACCCGCGTACCGGTTCTTGGCGACCAGCAGCTTGCCGTACAGCGAGGCCGCGTCGGGCAGCACCATGGCGGTCGCGTGGTACGGCGGGTGGAAGCCGAAGTCGTTGGCGAACTCCCAGGCCTCCTCGACCCGGCCGCGGGCGATCAGGGTGTCCACCAGCACGCCGACGGCGTCCCAGGCCAGCGGCAGCTTGCGCCCGATCCGCTCGGAGATGCGGAACGCCCGGCGCAGGAAGTCCTCCGCCTCGGCGAGCAGGCCGCGGCGGAACCGGGCCAGCCCCATCAGGAAGTACGCGAAGCCCCGGTGGGCACCGCTCCAGCCCGCGATCTCGAACTGGATGATGGCGTCGGCGGCCAGCCGTTCGGCCTGGGCGACGCGGTCGTTGTAGATGTACGTCAGACAGAGCATCGAGGGCAGTTCGAAGCCCCAGGTGGTGTCGGTCCAGCCGAGGCCCTTGGGCAGCCGGCCGCCGTCGAGGACCTCGTCGGCGAGCGCGAGCGCCTCGGCGGAGGGGGCGCCGCGCAGGGTGAGGTCCCAGGCCCGCATGGCGAGCACGGCCCGGTCGGCGGCCTCCCGGCCGGTCAGCCGGTCGCACATCTCGGCGAGCCGGGCGGAGCGGCCGCAGCCGTCCTCCTCGGACTTGCGGAAGGCGTGCCACATGAACGAGGCGGCCTGGAGCCGTTGCCGCCCGGCCGGGTCGGCGGTCTGCCCCGCCTCCTCCTGGCAGACCAGCGCGGCCTGGCGCAGCTCGCCGCTGTGCGCGAGCACCTCGGACAGCCGGAAGGTGGCGTCCACCCGCAGTTCGGGGCGGAGCGGCACCTCGTCGGGGTCGAGGGCGAGCTTGAGCTGGTTGACGGTGGCGACGGGGTCGGTCAGCAGGGCGGAGCAGCCGAGTTCGTACAGCACCTCGGCCTTGATCTCGTCGGCGGGCGGCTCGTTGAGCGCGCGGTTGAGGCAGCGCTGGGCGGCCTCGGGGGCGCCGATCAGCTGGTGCTCGACGGCGGCGCGGCGCAGCTTCTTGACGATCCGGTCGTCGCCCTCGCCGGAGTGGGTCTCGACCAGGTGGCGGGAGGCGGCGAGCAGGCCGAGTCCGGCGTTCTCGATCTCGACGGCGGCGATGCCGTGCATGCCCAGGCGGGTGGCATCCGGCATGGTGTTGTAGATCGAGCTGGCGATCAGCGGGTGGACGAACTCGAGGTTCCCGTTGGGCGACTGGGTGAGCACGCGCTGCTTGCGCAGCTGCTTGATGGAGTCGCGGGCGCCCTCGGTGCTCTGGGTGGAGATCCGGGTGGCGAGGTCGATCCGGATGTCGGTGCCCAGCATGGCGCAGGCCCAGGCGAACCGCAGGGTGGCGGCACCGAGCTGGTCCAGCCAGCTCTTGAGGGTCATCCCGGTGGCGTCGACGGCGAGTTCGCGCAGTTGCCGGGAGTTCTCCTCGACCGGTTCGAGCTCCTGGTCACGGACCTGGTCGAGCAGGCGGCCGGCCTCGAAGGGGTTGCCGTTGACGACGTTCCAGAACTCGTAGCAGAAGGCGTCCTCGGCCTTGTCGCCGAGTTCGGCGCGGATCATGTCGGTGACGGAGTTGAGGTTGAGCCGGTTGAGTTCGTGCTTGCGGCCCTTGAGGCCGACGAGGTCCCGGCGGAAGTCGTGGGTCTCGGTCGGCCAGTCGTTCTCGTCCTCGCGGAAGGCGAAGACGAGCAGGACGGGCAGTTCGCCGGAGCGGACGGCGAACTTGGTGAGCCAGGACAGGGATTCCGCGTCGGCCCAGTGCAGGTCGTCGACGATCATCACCATCGGGGCGCGGCGGGGTGCGAGCTGGGTGAGGACGTAGTCGAGGCCGTCCCGCACGCCCTGCGGGTCGAGGCGGCGGGCGCCGGCCTTGGGCTGCTTGAGGCCCATGGCCGGTCCGACGACCTCCTCCCAGGTGCCCATGACCTGCCGGAACTCGTCCGGCCGCAGGTGGCTGAGCACCGGCTGGAGCAGCTGGCGCAGCACGTGGTAGGGCTCCTTGAACTGCCGTTCGCCGCCTCGGGCGAACAGCACGGTGGCGCCCTCGCGCAGTTTGGCGATCCGTCGGACCTCGTGCAGCAGGGTGGTCTTGCCGATGCCGGGGCGGCCGGAGAAGGCGAGCAGGTCGCCGATCTCGGTGCCGCCGGCGGCGAAGTCGCGGCAGAGCCGGTCGACGGCGGCCTCCACCGAGCGCAGTTCGGCGTCACGGTCGCGCAGTCGGACCCGGGGCGCGGTGCCGTCGCCGTCCCGACCGGAACCGGCTCCGGTCCGAAGTTCGTTCTCCTGCTCGGTCACCGTCGCGCCTCCGCCTCGCCCGAACCCGTCACAGCTCCATCACTGCGTGGAGCCGAGGGTAGCGCCGCGTGGGCCTCACCGTGCGGCATTCGTGCAGGCTGGGGCAGACGGTGAGGGTTTGGACGGCTTGCCAAGGGCAATTGCCCTATATCCCTAACGTCCGATCATTGCATCAGATACCCTACGGCCCGCGAGGCTCAGATGATCTTGCGCCCCCCACCCTCATCATCCACATCTCGCCGCGTCAACTCCCCACACCCTCAGTGTTCGAACCACAAGCGCCCCCACCCTCCGCTGCACCGGGAGTCCGATGTCTGACGACACCTCACTTCAGATCCCGTTCCCGCACCGCCGCAGTCCCCACGGCGCGCACGCCACCGCGCTGCACCGCGCCTGGCTGGTCCGCCACCCGCTGCTCCCCGACGCCGACCGCCCCGGCTACGCGCACTGGGAGGTGGTGGACCTCGCCGCGCTCGGCTACCCGGACGCCGGACCGGACGAACTCGCCCTGGCCGCCGACCTGATGGGCTTCTACTTCCTCTTCGACGACCAGTTCGACGGCCCGCTCGGCCGCCGTCCCTCGGAAGTGGCGCCGATCTGCGAACGCCTGATCGCCGTGCTGCACGGCGCCCGCCCCGACCAGGGCTCCGCGGTCGAGACCGCCTTCGCCGACCTCTGGAACCGCAGCGTGCGCGGCATGCCCGCCCGCTGGCAGGCCCGCGCCGCGTACAACTGGGAGTACTACCTGGCCAGTCACCCCGCCGAGGCGGCCGGCCGGATCTCCGCCCGACCCCCGGACCGGGACGGCTACCTGGAACTCAGACGGGGCACCGCGGCGATGGAGACGATCTTCGACATGGTCGAGCGGATCGGCCAGTTCGAGGTCCCCGCCGCCGTCCTCCACCACCCGGTGCTGCGTCAACTCCGCCAGCTGGCGGCCGACATACCGTCGCTCAGCAACGACGTGCGGTCCTACCCGCTGGAGGCGCCGCGCGGGGACGTGAACAACCTCGTCATGATCGTCCAGCGCGAGCGCCACTGCTCGGCCGAGGAGGCCTGCTCGGCGGTCATCGCGGAGGCGCAGCTGATGGTCGAGCGCTGCGCCGAGCTGCGCGACCGCCTCCCCGACGTCTACCGCGAGTTGGGCCTGTCCCGGATCGAGCGCACGATCGCCCAGCGGTACGCGGACGGGCTGCTCACCTGGCTGGCGGGCTACCTCAGCTGGGAGGCCCGCACCGGTCGGTACCACGCGGTCTGACGCCCGCCCGGCCGTCGAACACCGGCCGCCGCACGCCGACCGGGGCAGCCGGCCGGCGAAGCCGACCGCGCCCGCGGCGAGGGCCACGCCCGCGCGCCCGCCCCCGCGCGGGCGGGCCGCCCCGCGCCGGTCCACCGCCCCCCGCGCCGGGTCACGCCCCCACCCGACCGCCGCCGCACCCCCTCCGCCCGTGCCCCGCGCCCGTGTCCGCGCCCGCGCTCGGCCCCGCACCCGGGCCCGCACCCGTGAGAACGGCCGGAACGCGCACCCTCCGTACGAACCCTCGTACGGACCGTAGCCGCGGCGCGCGCCCGGCGGTTAGGGTGCTCGACGGCGGGCGCCCCCAGCGGGCGTCCGGCCCATGTGCGTGTCCTGCCCCTCCCGCCGGGCCGCCCCGACCGGGCGGCCCGGCGCGCTGCTCCGGCCGTACGGCCCGGGCGGCGCCCGACGTCGCGAGGAGACACCAGAGCATGACGGTCTACCAGCCCCCCGGCACGCCCGGCAGCATCGTCGCCTACCGCTCCCGGTACGAGCACTGGATCGGTGGCGGTTGGACGCCCCCGGTGCGCGGCGAGTACTTCGGCGACCCGACCCCGGTCACCGGCGAGGTGTTCACCGAGGTCGCCCGGGGCACCGCCGAGGACATCGAGGCCGCCCTGGACGCGGCCCACGCCGCCGCCCCGGCCTGGGGCCGCACCCCGGCCGCCGAGCGGGCACAGGTGCTGCTGCGGATCGCCGACCGGATGGAGGCCAACCTGGAGCAGCTGGCCGTCGCGGAGAGCTGGGAGAACGGCAAGCCGGTCCGCGAGACGCTGGCCGCCGACCTCCCGCTCGCCGTCGACCACCTGCGCTACTTCGCCGGTGCGCTGCGCGCCCAGGAGGGCAGCCTCTCCCAGCTGGACGAGGACACCGTCGCGTACCACTTCCACGAGCCGCTGGGCGTGGTCGGCCAGATAATCCCGTGGAACTTCCCGATCCTGATGGCGGTATGGAAGCTCGCCCCGGCGCTGGCGGCCGGCAACGCGGTGGTGCTCAAGCCCGCCGAGCAGACCCCGGCCTCGGTGCTGCTGCTCGCCGAGCTGACCGCCGACCTGCTGCCGCCCGGCGTGCTCAACATCGTCACCGGCTTCGGCGAGGAGGCCGGCGCGCCGCTGTCCGCCAGCCCGCGGATCCGCAAGCTCGCCTTCACCGGCGAGACCTCGACCGGCCGGCTGATCGCCCGCGCGGCGGCCGACAACCTGATCCCGGTCACCCTGGAGCTCGGCGGCAAGAGCCCCAACGTGTTCTTCGGGGACGTCGCCGCCGCCTCGGACGCCTTCTACGACAAGGCGGTGGAGGGCTTCGCGATGTTCGCCCTCAACCAGGGCGAGGTCTGCACCTGCCCCAGCCGCGCGCTGATCGAGTCCTCGATCTACGAGCGGCTGCTCGCCGACGGCCTGGAGCGGGTGCGCGCGATGCGCCAGGGCGACCCGCTGGACACCGAGACCCAGGTCGGCGCCCAGGCCAGCGTCGAGCAGCTGAAGAAGATCCTCTCCTACTTCGAGATAGGCCAGGCCGAGGGCGCCAAGGTCCTCACCGGCGGCGAGCGCGCCGACCTCGGCGGCGCGCTCGCCGGCGGGTACTACGTGACGCCGACCGTCTTCGAGGGCGACAACTCGATGCGGGTCTTCCAGGAGGAGATCTTCGGCCCGGTCGTCTCGGTGACCCGCTTCGACGGCTTCGACCAGGCCGTCGCCCTCGCCAACGACACCCAGTACGGGCTCGGCGCGGGCGTGTGGACCCGCAGCCTCAACACCGCCCACCGGGCCGGACGCGCCATCCAGGCTGGCCGTGTGTGGACGAACTGCTACCACGCCTACCCGGCCCATGCTGCCTTCGGCGGCTACAAGAACTCCGGGATCGGGCGCGAGAACCACAAGACGCTGCTGGAGCACTACCAGCAGACCAAGAACCTGCTGGTCAGCTACTCCCCCGACGCGGTCGGCTTCTTCTAGGCCGGGCCCGGGGCAGGCGCGGGCCGGGCTCGAACCCGGCTCACGGCAAAGGTGGAGCGGGAGGCCGGGGCCGGCCTCCCGCTCCACCGCCACTCCCCGTGGCGGACTGTCAGGACAAATCGCCTGTTTCTGGATCTAAGCACATGAATGCACCGATTTTTCCGACGCGCCGCCGACATGCCCGAACGGCCCGCGCGAACGCCGTAGACAGGACTCCCCCGTCCGCTCATCCCCGTTGGGAGTCCCGGCAGATGACCATTTCCCCCGCCAAGCTCAGCGACCCCGCCGTCCGCGCCTTCGTCACCGCGGTCAACGCGGGCGACCGCGCGGCCTTCCTGGCCGCGCTCACCCCGGACGCGACCATGTCCGACGACGGCTCCGACCGCGACCTGTCGCAGTGGATCGACCGGGAGATCTTCACCTCGAACGGCCGGATGGACGTCCAGACCGAGTCGAGCGGGGGCCACGCGCTGGTCGCCAACTTCACCAACGAGACCTGGGGCGAGATGCGCACCGCCTGGCGCTTCACCGTCGACGGCGGGAAGATCAGCCGCTTCGAGACCGGCCAGGCGTAGCCCCGCGTCCGGTGACGCCACCGCGCCCGGGCCCCCGCGCCCAGGCCCGCCCCGCGCTCAGGACAGCCCCAGGCACCCCCGCACCGCGCGGATCAGGTTCCGCGAGCGGGCGTCCCCGGTCACCCCGGGCTGCATGCCGTTGGTGACGTACCCGAAGCCCAGGCCCAGGTCCGGATCGGCGAAGCCCAGCGAGCCGCCCCGCCCCGGGTGCCCGAAGCTCGCCGGGGAGGCCATCGGCGCGGTCGGGCCGTGCCGCCAGAAGCCCAGGCCGAAGGTGGAGTTGACGATCAGCACCCGGTCCGGGCCGCTCACCGCCGGGCCGACCGCGCGGGTCAGCACCTCCGGTCCGAGCAGCGGCGGCAGCAGCGCCCCGGAGCCGTCCGGGCGGTCGGCCGCGCCGATCAGCGCCGCGTAGAACCGGGCCAGCGAACGGGCGGTGCCGATCCCGCCGGCGCCGGGGATCTCGGCCGCCTGCACCGCCGGATCGTTGAGGTCCACCCCGGGGCGCACCGAGGCGAAGGAGCGGGCGGTCAGCGAGGTCGGGTCCTGGTAGGCGTCGCGGACGGACTGCTTGGGCCGCAGCCGCAGGCCGCTCGGCCCGGTCCGGGCGGCCTCGGGGGCGGGCAGGTCGACCAGCTTGCCGACCCGCGGCGCGGCCCCGGCCGGCAGCCCGATCCACAGGTCCAGCCCGAGCGGCCGGGCGATCTCCTCGGCGAAGTACTGCCCGACCGTCCTCCCGGTCACCCGCCGCACCACCTCGCCGACCAGCCAGCCGAAGGTGTACGGGTGGTAGCCGTGCGCCGTGCCGGGCTCCCAGGCGGGCGCCTGCGCGGCGACGGCGGCGGCCGCGCGCTCCCAGGTGAGCACGTCCTCCAGCCGCAGCGGCACGTCCAGCGCGGGCACCCCGGCCTGGTGCGAGAGCAGCCAGCGCACCGGCACCCCGCCCTTGCCCTCGGCCGCGAACTCCGGCCAGTACGAGGCCACCGGCGCGTCCGGGTCCAGCAGACCGCGCTCGACCGCCAGCAGCGCGGTGGTCGCGGTCAGGCCCTTGGTGACCGAGCGCAGCACCTGGGCGGTGTCCGCCGTCCACGGCACCGCCGGCGCGGGCCGCCCGCCGACCTCGGGCCGGGCGTCGCCGCCCCACAGGTCGACCACCTTGCGGCCGCGCACGTACAGTGCGAAGGCCGCGCCGAGTTCGCCGAACTCCGCGAAGTTCCGCGCGAAGGCCGCCCGTACGGGCTCGAACCCCTCGGCCGTCTCGCCCCAGATCTCCACCATCGCGTGCCGCCTTCAGCCCGTCCCGATCCCGATCGTCCGCCCGCGTTCGATGGTTCGTGGAAATCCGTTCGAACCGGGCCCCGAAACCCTAACCTGTCCACCATGACCAACCCTGCCGAAGAGCTGCTGGACGTCGTCGACGAGCAGGACCGGGTGATCGGGACCGCCCTGCGCGGCGAGGTCTACCGACGCGGCCTGACCCACCGCTGCGTCTTCATCCTGGTCCGCGACCCGGCCGGACGGATCTTCGTCCACCGCCGCACCGGCACCAAGCTGTTCGCCCCCGGCGCGTACGACATGTTCGTCGGCGGCGTCGTCGGCTCCGGCGAGAGCTACCCCGAGGCCGCCGTCCGCGAGGCCGAGGAGGAGCTCGGCGTCCACGGCGTCGCCCCGCGCCCGCTGTTCAAGTTCCTCTTCCGGGAGCCCGACGGCGGCAAGCTCAGCTGGTGGTGCGACATGTACGAGGCCGACTGGGACGGGCCGGTCTCCCCGCAGGAGTCCGAGATCGCCTGGCACGCCTGGCTCACCCCCGGGGAGCTCGCCGAGCGCCTCACCCGCGACACCTTCGTCCCCGACGGCGTCGAGGCCTACCGCCGCTACCTGGACTTCCGGGCCGGGTAGGCCGCACGGGCGGCGGTGGCGCCCGTGCCTGCCCCGGCGAGCCGGCCGCATGGGCCACCGGACGGCCGCCGGATAGGCTGGCGCGCATGGCCTCCCGTACGCCGTCCCCGACGGCCGACCGAGCAGCACGGACCTCCGCACCCGACCGGGCGGCGGCGGGTGCGCGGCCCCGCCGGCGGCTGAGCGTGGACGAGCGGCGGGAGCAGCTGATCGCCGTGGCGCTGGAGCTGTTCAGCCAGCGCCCGCCGGAGGAGGTGTCCATCGACGACATCGCCGCCGCCGCGGGCGCCTCCCGGCCGCTGGTGTACCACTACTTCCCGGGCAAGCAGGCGCTGTACGAGGAGTCGCTGCGGCGGGCCGGGCAGGAGCTGTCGGCCCGCTTCGAGGAGCCCATGGAGGGGCCGCTGTCCGAGCGGCTGTACCGGGTGATGGGCCGCTACCTGGACTTCGTGCAGAGCCACGGGCCGGGCTTCGCGGCTCTGCTGCGGGGCGGCTCGGTGGCGGCCAGCGCGGGCACCTCGGCGGTGATCGACGAGGTGCGCCGGGCCGCTCAGGAGCAGATCCTGGCCCATCTGGCGCTCCCCTCGCCCAGTGCCGGGCTGCGACTGACCGTCCGCGCCTGGATCGCCAACGCCGAGATCACCTCGCTGGAGTGGCTGGGCGAGCGCTCGGTGCCGCTGGAGGAACTGCAGCTGCACCTGGTGCAGGAGTTCGTCGCGTCGCTCACCCTCACCGCGGCGCGGGAGCCGGCGCTCGCCGCCGAACTGGGCTCCTTCTTCGCCGACGAGCGCCCGGAGGGCCCGACCGGGCGCCTGGTGCAGGACCTCGCCGGGCTGCTGGCCGTCCCGGGGATCCTCGACGCGGTCACCGCGCTCGCC
Source organism: Kitasatospora sp. Ki12 (assembly GCF_054601375.1). Classification (NCBI taxonomy): domain Bacteria; kingdom Bacillati; phylum Actinomycetota; class Actinomycetes; order Kitasatosporales; family Streptomycetaceae; genus Kitasatospora; species Kitasatospora sp. Ki12. Next base: position 1,290,415 of record NZ_BAAIHT010000003.1, read on the forward strand.
ACCGGGACCCCCGGCGAACCGGCCGCCGGAACCGCCACCGGCTGAGGCCGGGTGACGTCGGGTGAGGTCGGCCCGGCGGTCGGACCGATCGTCGGACCGGCGGTCACCGCACCGGCCCGAGTGATCATCGGGTCATCCTGCGGTTCGGTCCCGACGGTGGGCTCTGATAGGAATGGGCGGGGATCCGACGGCACGCCACCTCGGCGGGCCCGGTCCCACCCGAACCACCGACGGCAGACGGAGCAGAGCGGGGGGCTCACCAGTTGACCCAGGACGTCCAGTTCAGCGCGGAGGGCAATCCCTTCGCAGCGGCCGAGCAGGTCTGCGCGACCCTCGGCACGCTCACCGACGCCCTCTTCGACGAGCACACCTCGCGCCACCCGGCGGCCTCGCTGAGTGCCCTGCGAGCCACCGGGCACCCCGCCGCCGAGGCGCTGTTCGGCCTGCCGCTGGCCCCCAACGGCCCGGTGTACACCGCCCTCGACCGGCTCGGCACCGTGATCACCGCCGGCACCGCCCGGCCCGGCACCGGTGAGCGGATCTCCGACCGGGCGATCGGCGCACTGCAGTCCCGCTACGGCGGCGGGGCGGTGCGCGGCGCGATCGCCGACCGGGGCACCACCTCGGCAGCGCTCTTCCAGCTGCCGGTCACCGGCGAGTTCGCCGACGCCAAGCTGCGCCCGCCGTTCGCCCCCGCGCTGGCCGCGCTGGCCGCCGGACAGCAGACCCGGCAGCCGGTCGAACTGCCCACCGGCTCGGGCGCCGAGGTCCGGCTGGTCGTCCCGCCCGGCTTCCACCCGCTGACCTCCCCCGCCGGGCACCCCGGCGTCTCCGCCCGGACGGTGCCCCCGCTGCCCGCCGACGCGGACCCGGCCGACCGGACCACCCCGGCCACCGCGGCGGCGGCCGCGGAGCTGACCGGTCATCTGGCCGAGGTCGCCGAGGAACTGTTCAGCGCCACCGGCACCGAGGCCCGCCGGGACTTCGCGGTGCTCTCCGCCACCCTGGCCGACCTGACCCACGACGCGGGCGTCGCGTACGCCGGAATCTGCGCCCTGGAGCTGGACGGCCGCGCCTCGGACGCCGCCCTCGTCATCTCGCTCGCCCGGCACCCGCTGCCGATCACCGCGCTCGCCACCGAACTGGCCACCGTCCGACGGCACGCCGAGGTGTGGACGGTCCTGCTGCCGGCCGGCCCGGCCGCCGTCCTGGTCGAGGGACGGACCGTCCCGGTGCCCGGACCGCTGGCCGGCGACGGACAGCGGCGCTGGGTGGTCACCTCGGCCGTCCAGGCCTTCGTACCGCTGCCGGACGGCGGGACGGTGCTGTGCGCCCAGCTGTCCACGGCGCGGCCGGAGGACTGGGAGCTGTACACCGAGGCGTTCGCGGAGCTGCTGAAGAGCATCCAGTTCGGCTGGGACGGCGAAGCGGCCCAGGCACCCGCTCCGGCTGTGGCTGTGGCTGCTCCGGCGGTGGCCGCCCCGGCCGTGGCTCCCGTCGAGGAGACGCGGACGGAGGAGCCGCAGGAGGTGCCGGTCCACCTGCGCGGCACTCCGGTGCGCGTACCGCCCGCGGACTTCAACCCCTTCGCGCCGGTCGCCGAGTCGCCCGCCACCGGTTCGCCCGCCACCGCGGCCGAGCCGAACGCGGCGGACCGGCCCAAGGGCACGCCGGTCATGATCCCCCCGCCGGACTTCAACCCCTTCGCCATGGACAGCCTCCCGAGCCCGGCAGGCGACGCGGCACCCGCCGTCCAGCCCGCCGCGGCGCCCCCGGCCGCCGACCCGCTCGGCACGACGGTCGCGGCCGAGCAGAAGCACGACCCCTTCGGCACCACCCTCGCCCCGCAGGGCCCGGCCGTCCCGCCACCGCCCTCGGCCCCGCCGATCGTCCCGGATCCCGTCGCGGCGGCGCCGGCCACCGCGCCGGAGACCGCGGACGGCGAGGAGGACCGGCCCAAGGGCACGCCGGTCATGATCCCCCCGCCGGACTTCGACCCCTTCGCCATGATGGACGTCCCGTCCGCACCGCCGGCGGAGCCCGCGGCGGCACCCCAGGCCGACGCACCGCCGGAGCACCGCCCCTTCGGCTGAGCCACGGACACGAACCCGGGCACGGGCACGGGTACAGGCCGCGAACAACGAACAGCTGACAGATTTCAGATTTCGTTCGCTGAAATCTGAAATCTGAAATCTGTCAGCTGTCAGCTGTCTCCTGTCAGACGTCCCCCGCCAGCCGTCCCCGCTCAGCTCCCAGCCGCTCCCCGGCGCGCGATCACGGTCTCGATCCCGTCCAGCATCCGCGCCATCCCGAACTCGAACAGCGCCTCCAGGCTCAGGTCGATCTCCGGCCCCCGGTTCATCGCGTCGAACATCGGGAACCGCTCCGGGTCCGACATCAGCCGGTCGTGGTCCTCGGTGCCCAGGTGGTCCATCCACTCGTCCGCGGACAGCCCGCTGTCCTGCTCGGCCTGCGCCTCCCGCTCGAAATGCACTGCCAGCCCGCACACGAACGCCGCCAGCGCGACGGCGGCCTGGGCCATCTCGTCCCAGCTCAGCCCCAGTCCCGCCAGCGCCGCCATCGAGCGCTCGGTGTGCAGCGCCGCGTCGGGCGCGAGCACCGGCCGGGTGAAGGACATCGTGGACGCCAGCCACGGGTGCCGCCGGTAGATCCGCCACTGCAGCCGGGCGACCGTCTCCAGCCCCTCCCGCCAGCCCGACGCCGGTGACTCGGGCAGCGGCTGCTCGCCGAAGGCCACGTCCATCATCAGCCGCAACAGCTCGTCCTTGCCGGGCACATGGCGGTAGAGCGACATCGTCGCGACCCCCAGGTCGGTCGCGACCCGGCGCATCGACATCGCCGCCAGGCCCTCCGCGTCCGCCACCTGGACGGCCGCCGCCACGATCCGCGCCCGGGTGAGGTCGCGCTCGCCGCCTCCCCTCGCCCGCCGCACCCCGGACGCGCCCGACACCTCCCGCGCGCCCGGAGCGACCGCGCCGCCTCCGGACCCCTTGGCCTCGACCACGTTCGCACCGGCCACCGTCCCACCAGCCACCGTCGCGCCGGCCACCGATCCACCGACCACCACCGTCCCCACCCCGGGAACGGCCCGAACCAGCCCCTCCTCCCGCAGCCGGTTCAGCACCTTGGTCGCCGTGGCCATCGCCACGCCCCACTCCTGGGTGATCCGCCGGGTCGACGGCACCCGTGCTCCGGGCGCCAACTCCCCTGCCACGATGCGCCGTCGAAGCTCGGCCGCGATCCGCTCCGAGGGAGTCCCGCTCTCAGCCACCACCCACCACCACCGTCCGCCAGACCCTCAACTGCCCCGGGGGAACGCCGGATCGGCGGCAAGCCCCCAGCCGATCACCACCAACTGCCCGACCCGTAGGCCGGGTTCGTCCTCAGCTCGCGCGCCGGGCCAGGTGCACGACGTCCGGCACCCCTCGGGACACCGGGATCTCGTGCGTCACGACGTCCGCGAAGCCCGCCGCCCGCAGCGCCTCCTCGAAGGCCGTCGACGGCTGCGCGCTCCACACCGCCAGCACCCCGCCCGGCCGCAGCCGGTGCCAGAGCACCGCGAGCCCGTCGGCGCCGTACAGGCCGTTGTTGGAGTCGGTGACGGTCCAGTCCGGCCCGTTGTCGATGTCCAGGCACAGCGCGTCGTAGCGCTCGCCGTCCGCCGCCGCGAGGTACTCCAGCAGGTCGGTGTGGAGCACCGCGACCCGCTCGTCCTCCAGCGCGCCGTCCGAGAAGGCGCCGAGGGGGCCGTTCCGGTGCCAGTCGATGATCGCGGTCTCCCGCTCGACGATGGCGATCCGCCCCCAGCGCGGCTCGGCCACCGCGTACGCGAGCGAGAAGCCGACCCCGAGGCCGCCGATCAGCACGGTCGGCCGCTCGGTCCGGCTGCCGGTGCGGTCCAGCTCGTCCAGCGCGGCCTGGATGAGCAGCCGCTCCGAGCGCCCGTCGGCGGTGTCCATCAGGAAGCAGCCGTTGGCGATGATCTCGAAGTGCCCACCGCGCTGCCGCAACACCACCTCGCCGTACGGGCCCTCCCGTCGGTCGAGCGTGACGACGGCCTCGGGGCCGTCCCGTTCGGGCAGTGCGGTGGTCATGCGTTCTCCTCGGCGAATGCGGGCGGACGGCGGAGAACTCCGGCGAACGCGCGCGAACTCGGCTGTGGAACCGTCCCGGTGCGGTCGCGGGACCGTCCCGGTGCGGACGAGTACCCGCCCGACAATAGCCGAGTCCGCGCCGGTGCCCGTCAGGTCGTGATCAGTACTCCCGCGTAGGAGACGCCGGCCACGACGACCCAGGATCCGAGCCCGAGCAGGGCGATCCGCCCACCGGTGCGGGCCATGGTCGGCAGGTGCACGGCACTGCCCAGACCGAACAGCGCGGCGGCCAGCAGCAGTTCCTGGGTGTCCCCGGCCAGCCCGAGCGCCCGCTCGGGCAGCACCCCGGTGGTCCGCAGGACGATCATCGCGAGGAACCCCGCCACGAACAGCGGCACGATCGGCGGACGGCTCCCGGTCTTCACCGGCTCCCCGGCCACCCCGCCCGCAGCACCCGCCCCGCCCGCAGCACCGACACCCGCACCCGCCCTCGCCACCCGCAGGTTCCGCCGCACCACCACGGCCACCCCCGCGACCAGCGGCGCCAGCAGCACCACCCGCATCAGCTTGACCAGGACGGCCTCCCGCAGCGCCCCCGCCCCGCCGGTCTGCGCGGTGGCGACGACCTGCCCGACGTCGTGCACGCTGGCGCCGACCCAGCGCCCGAACTCGACCTCGCCGAGCCCGAGCGGCTGCTGGAGCAGCGGCAGGACGGCGATCGCCAGCGTCCCGCACAGGGTGACCAGCGCGACCGAGGCCGCGACGTCCTCCTCCTCGCTGCCCGCCGCCTGGCTGACCGCGCCGATCGCCGAGGCGCCGCAGATCGAGTACCCGGTGGCGACCAGCAGCGGCTGGTCGCCGGGCAGGCCGAGCCGCCGGCCCAGCCAGAGCGTGCCCGCGAAGGTGGCCGCGACGACAGCGAGCACCATGGCGACGGTGGCCCAGCCGAGGCCGACCACGTCGTCCAGGCTGAGCTTGAGCCCGAGCAGGACGATCCCGATCCGCATCAGCCGTTTCCCGGCCGTGGACAGTCCGGGCCGGGCGATCCCGCGGACCACCGGGCGCAGCCCGGGCAGGTGGGCCGCCGCCATGCCGAGCACGACGGCGGCGGTGAGCTTGGGCACGGCCGGTACGGCCGCGTGGACGCCCAGGGCGGCGGCCACGCCGAGGGCCGCGAGCAGCAGTCCGGGGGCGTCCCCGCGCATCGGGGGCAGGGAGTGGGTACGGGCAGCGCGCTGCCGGAGGGTCAGTGCCACGCCGCCGCTCACTGCTCCTGGTCGGCGGGCAGCCGGTAGACCCGCCGGATGCTGGTGCCAAGCCGCGAGACGTCCGCGCCGTAGACGTGGATGGAGATGGCCGTGGTGCTGCAGGAGTTGCGGACCAGGTGGATGTCGCCGGGCGGGGCGAAGGCGGCGACGGTGCCGGCCGGGCCGGCCACGTGCTCGGTCTCGACCAGCCGGGCGGTGCGTCCGTCGGAGACCAGCCGGTAGCGGGTCTCGCTCTCCTGGCCGCGGTGGACGCCGGCCACGCACCACGAGACGTGGTCGTGGATCGGGGTCCGCTGTCCGGGCAGCCAGACCAGGGCGACGACGGAGAAGCCGCCGTCCTCCTCGGCGTGCAGGACGTGCTGTCGGTAGCGCTGCGGGTCGCCCTCGCACTGGGCGGGGGTGAGCAGGGCGTCGGGCCCGTCCGGGTCGGCGTGCAGGTGCGGGGCGAGGCGTTCGCCGACCAGGTAGGCGGTGAGCTCCGGGGGCAGCCCGCGGTCCACGACGGCGCGGATCTCACTGATCAGCGCGGTCATCCGCTCGGTGAGCCGGTCGCTGTCGACCGTGGCTGGGGGTGTCATGCCAGCAGGTTCGGGCCTGCCGACCTATCACGTCTAAGGAGGGTTTGTAAGCCGTTCCCCTACCCGTCCTTATGGGTCACTCGCCGGCACCCCGCCGACCCCCTCCCTCAGCACCCCACCCGGCTCGCCGCCGCCTGCCGCAGATGGTCCAGCACCAGCGCGGTGGCCGGGATCCGGCGGTGCTCCCGGAGCACGTACGCGCCCACCTGCCGGCGCAGGTGCGGTTCGACGGCGCGCCCCGTGACCTTGCGGTGGCACATGAAGGAGAGCACCAGCGCGGGCATCAGCGCGATCCCGACCCCGGCGGCGACGAGCGACTGCACCGCGAGGTTGTCGTCGGTGGAGAAGACGATGTCGGGCGCGAAGCCCTCCTCCGCGCACACGTGCAGCAGGTTGGCCCGGCAGCGGGGGCAGCCGGCGATCCAGCGCTCGCCGTCGAGGTCGGCGAGCCGGACGGCGTGCCGGCGGCCGAGCGGGTGCCCGACCGGCAGCAGCACCGTGAGCAGGTCCTCCATCAGCGGGATCTCGTCCAGCCCGTCCGGCACCTCGGTGGCCGCGCCCGGGTAGCGGAAGGCGAGCGCGATGTCGCACTCCCCGCGCAGCAGCCGCTGGACGGAGTCGGGCGGCTCGGCTTCGAGCAGCTCCACCCGCACGCCGGGGTGCTCGGCCAGCAGCCGGGCCATCGCCTCGGGTATCAGGGTGGCGTTGGCGCTGGGGAAGGCGCAGACCCGTACCCGCCCGGCACGGAGCCGGGCGAGCGCGGCGAGCTGCTGCTGGGCGGCGGACATGCTGCCGAGGATCAGTTCGGCGTGCCGGGAGAGCGCCTCGCCCGCCTCGGTGAGCCGCAGTCCGCGTCCGGCGCGGGTGAACAGCGGCACGCCGACGGTGCGTTCGAGGGCCTTCATCTGCTGGGTGATGGCGGGCTGGGTGTAGCCGAGTTCGCGGGCGGCGGCCGAGTACGAGCCGGCCCGGACGACTTCGTGGAAGGTCCTGATGTGCCGCGAGTCGAACACCGGCTCCATGGCCCTCCCGTCCGGGTCGTCGTCCTCCGGGCCGTCGGGCGGTCCCGGCCGGCCCCGCAATCATAAGAGGAAATTGGAGTTCCCGACCCCGACCCATCCCGTCCCTATGGTTAAGCCTCGAACCACGCCCCCCACTGCTGTTCCGACTCTCTGCTGTCCCCCACTCACCGCGGCCCGACTCACCGCCGCGCCGACTCACCGCCGCGCCGACTCACTGCTGCGCCGACGGCGGCAGCCCCATCGCCACGCCCGCCTTGACCACCGGCGCTCCGCCCCGGGTGCTCGGACTGCGCCGGCTGCGCTTCTCGACGAAGCGGGCGAGCCAGGAGAGCAGCAGACACATGCCGATGTAGATCGGGGCGATCACGATCACCACCGGGATGAACGGCAGGTCGTAGTCCAGGTTGGTGGCGATCAGCTTGCCCGCGTGCAGGAACTCCTCGTAGGTGATCAGGAAGCCCAGCGAGGTGTCCTTGAGCGCGACCACCAGCTGGCTGATGATGGCCGGCAGCATCGCCCGGTTGGCCTGCGGCACCAGCACGTACGTCATCACCTGGGTCTTGCGCATGCCCAGCGCGAACGCCGCCTCGCGCTGCCCCCGGGGCACCGCGAGCACGCCGGCCCGGAACACCTCGGCCAGCACCGAGCCGTTGTAGAGCACCAGCCCGGCCACCAGCGCCCAGAGCGGCTGCACCTTCAGGGCGACGAACACGAAGAAGATCATCACCAGCACCGGCATGGCCCGGAAGAACTCCACCACCAGCGTGGCGAACCAGCGCACCACCCGGTGGTCGGACAGCCGCCCGGCCGCGAACAGCGCGCCGAAGGGCAGGGCGAACAGCACCGTCCAGCCGAAGGCCTGCAGCGTGTTGCCGAGCCCGCGCAGCAGCAGGTCCTGTACGCCCCGGTACTCGAAGGGCTGCCACTTGGCGTGGGTGAACTGGTGGGTGTGGAACATCATGTAGACCAGCCAGCCGATCACGGCCGCGATCAGCAGCAGCGCGATCCCGCCGTACAGCCGGTGCCGGGCGAGGGCCTTCGGGCCGGGGATGTCGTACAGCGCCGAGGATTCGACCGTCATCGGGACACCGCCACTCGTCGTTCCAGCAGGTTGAAGACGGCGCTGACGGCCAGGGTGATGATCAGGTAGCCGACGGCGATCCAGACGAAGGTCCAGACGATGCTGTAACCCAGCTCGTTGATGGTCCGGTAGGTGCCCAGGAGCTCGGTGACGCTGAACGAACCGGCGATCGCCGTGTTCTTCGCCAGCGCGATCATCACACTGCCGATCGGCGCCACCACCGAGCGGTACGCCTGCGGCAGCACCACCAGGCTCATCGTCTGCCCGAAGCTCATGCCCAGGCTCCGGGCCGCCTCGCCCTGCCCCGTCGGCACGGTGTTGACGCCCGAGCGCATCGCCTCGCAGACGAAGGCTGAGGTGTAGCAGCCGAGCGCGAGCACCGCGAAGGTGTAGAAGGGCAGGGTGATGTCGAACCGGGGCAGGCCCAGCACGACGATGAAGAACAGCAGGGTCAGCGGGGTGTTGCGCAGGACCGTCACCCACACCGTCCCGAACACCCGCAGCGGTCTGACCGGCGAGACCCGGAAGCCCGCGATCAGCACCCCCAGCACCAGCGACAGCACGGCGCTCACCGCGAAGAGCGAGAGCGTGCCGAGGAAGCCGTCCCAGTAGGTCGACCAGTTGTCGGTCAGCGTTTTCACGGCGCGGCCGCCCTCTCAGTACCGGTTGATCTGCGGCGGGGCCGGCGCGGCTTCACCGGAGAGGCCGAGGGTCGCCTCGAAGGCCTTCTTCCAGTCGCCGTTCTGTTCGTGCTGCTCCAGCGCGTCGTTCAGCGCCGACCGCAGCACGGTGTCGTTCTTCGGCACCCCGATCCCGTACGGCTCGGTCGAGAACAGCGGGCCGACCACCTTGAGCTCGTCCGGCACCTTGGCCGCGTAACCGAGCAGGATCGCGTTGTCCGTGGTCACGGCGTCCACCTGGCCGGTGATCAGGTTGTCCACGCAGGCCGAGTAGGTGTCGTAGCCGATCAGCTTGGCCTGCGGGTACTGCGACTTGATCCGCTGGTACGGCGTCGAGCCGGCCGCCGAGCAGACCTTCTTCCCTTTCAGGTCGTCCGGGCCGTGGATGCTCGTGTTGTTCTTCTGCACCAGCAGCGACTGCCCGGCGACGAAGTACGGCCCGGCGAAGCCCACCAGCTTCTTCCGGTTGTCGTTGATGGTGTACGTGCCCACGTAGTAGTCCACCTGGCCGTTCTGCAGCGCGGTCTCGCGGTTGGCCGAGGCGATGGTCTTGAACTGGATCTTGTCCGGCGGGAAGCCGAGGGAGGCGCCGAGCATCTTGGCGATCTCGATGTCGAAGCCGGCGTACACACCGGTGGCCGGGTTCTTCTGGCCCAGGTAGGGCTGGTCCTCCTTGGCCCCGACCACCAGGTGGCCCCGGCCGCGGGCGGCGTCCAGGGTCGACGAGCCGGTGATCGCGGAGGCGTCCTGCACCTGGTAGCTGGGCAGCGCGCTGGGCTGCGGACCCTTGGGCGGCGGGGTGCCGGCCTTCCCGCAGCCCGCCGCCAGCGCGCTGAGCAGCAGGGCGGCGGCGAGCACCCGGGACCGTACCCTCGCGCCGGCCTTCCTCGCCCGCGCTCCGGGCGTCGTCTCACGGTTCACGGCGCCGCCTCAGTGCTTCAGGATCTTGGACAGGAAGTCCCGGGCGCGCTCGCTCTCGGGGGCGCTGAAGAAGTCCTCCGGGGCACGGTCCTCGACGACCCGGCCGTCCGCCATGAACACCACCCGGTTCGCGGAGGCCCGGGCGAAGCCCATCTCGTGGGTGACCACGATCATCGTCATGCCCTCGTGCGCGAGCTGGCGCATGACGTCCAGCACCTCGTTGATCATCTCGGGGTCGAGCGCCGAGGTCGGCTCGTCGAACAGCAGGGCCTTGGGGTCCATCGCCAGCGCCCGGGCGATCGCGACCCGCTGCTGCTGCCCGCCGGAGAGCTGGGCCGGGTACTTGTCGGCCTGCGACTCCAGGCCCACCCGCTCCAGCAGCGCGCGGGACTTGGCGTCGGCCTCCGCCTTGGGGCGGCCGCGCACCTTGATCTGCGCCAGCGAGACGTTCTGCAGCACGGTCTTGTGCGCGAACAGGTTGAAGGACTGGAACACCATGCCGACCTCGGCGCGCAGCCGGGCGAGCCCCTTGCCCTCCGCGGGCAACGGCTCGCCGTCGATCAGGATGGTGCCGTTCTCGATCGGCTCCAGCCGGTTGATCGCCCGGCAGAGCGTGGACTTGCCGGAGCCGGACGGCCCGATGACCACGACGACCTCGCCGCGGCCCACCGTCAGTTCGATGTCCTGCAGCACGTGCAGGTCGCCGAAGTGCTTGTTGACCCCGCGCAGCTCGATCAGCGGGGTGAAGGTCTGGCCGCCGCCCGCGGCCGGTTCCGGAGCTGTCGTCACCGGCTGCGCCGCCCCTTCAGCAGCCAGCCCAGCACGGCGCCCGCGATCAGCGTGGCCAGCAGGGCGATCCAGAGCGGCGCGGTGACGGTGAACACCCAGAACTGGATCTTCACCTTGTCGAGGTTGGCGAACAGGAACCACACGGCGAGGATCACGATGACGCCGATCCCGATGTACCGCGTGGGGATCCCGCCGATCTCACCGCGCGGGGGGCGGGACGAACCGTCCGAAGTCTTGGTCACCGGAGCAGTCTGCGGGCCGGGTGGCCGTTTTGCCCGGTTACGCGCCCTTCCGGGCCAGGGAGTAACCCGCACGGGGCAATCCGGCCCCGCACGGGTTTACCGATCCACCGATGCCGCCTCCGACACCTCCACCGGCGCCTCCGCCGACACCTCCGCCGATCCGCCCGCCCCCGGCCGCTCGGACTCCCCCGGCCGCACCATCGCTCGTCCCGCCGCGCTACCGCTCGTCCCGCCACGAGCGCCAGAGCGCCGCGTACGGGCCGCCGGCCGCGACCAGCTCCGGGTGGCTGCCGTACTCGCTGATCCGCCCGCCCTCGACCACCGCGATCACGTCCGCGTCGTGCGCGGTGTGCAGCCGGTGGGCGATGGCGATGACCGTCCGGCCCTCCAGCACCCGGGACAGCGAGCGCTCCAGGTGCCGGGCGGCCCGCGGGTCCAGCAGCGAGGTGGCCTCGTCCAGCACCAGGGTGTGCGGATCCGCCAGCACCAGCCGGGCCAGGGCGAGTTGCTGCGCCTGCGGCGGGGTCAGCGAGGTGCCGCCGGAGCCGACCTCGGTGTCCAGCCCCTCGGGCAGGGCGTCCACCCAGGCTCCGGCGTCCACCGCGTCCAGGGCGGCCCGCAGCTCGGTGTCGTCCGCGTCGGGCGCGGCCAGCCGCAGGTTGTCCCGCAGGGTGCCGACGAAGACGTGGTGCTCCTGGTTCACCAGGGCCACCTCCCCGCGCACCCGCTCGGCCGGCATCCGGGACAGCGCCGCCCCGCCGAGGGTGACGCTGCCGCGGCCGGGGGCGTAGATCCCGGCCAGCAGCCGACCGAGGGTGGACTTGCCCGCGCCGGACGGCCCGACCAGCGCGACCCGGCTGCCCGGCGCGACGTCCAGGCTGATCCCGTGCAGGACGTCCGCGCCCTCGCGGTAGCCGAACCGGACGTCCCGGGCCTCCACCCGGCGGCCGTCCGGACGCGCCGACTCGTCCCCCTCGTGCTCCGGCACCTCGCGCACGCCGACCAGCCGGGCCAGCGAGGCCTGACCGATCTGCAGTTCGTCGTACCAGCGCAGGATCAGGTCCACCGGACCGGTCAGCATCTGCGCGTACAGCACGCCGGTGGTCAACTGGCCGACGGTGATCCAGCCCTTCAGGGTGAACAGCCCGCCGAACAGCAGCGTCGCCAGCACCGCCGAGGTGTAGACGGCGTCGATGGTCGGGAACCAGACCGTGCGCAGCCACATGGTGTACCGCTCCCAGGCCAGCCACTCGTGCAGCTTGCGGTCGGTCAGCCCGATCCGCCGGTCACCCAGGCGCAGTGCCTCGACCGTCCGCCCGGCGTCCACCGTCTCGGCCAGGACGGTGTTCACCGCGGCGTACCCGGCCGACTCGTTGCGGTAGGACTGCGGCGCGCGCCGGAAGTACCAGCGGGAGGTGGCCAGCAGCAGCGGCAGCCCGATCAGCGAGGTCAGCGCGAGCAGCGGCGAGGTGACCAGCAGGGCGCCGAGCACCAGCAGCAAGGACACGACGGCGACGGCGAGTTCGGGCACCGCCTCGCGCACCGACTTGTCCAGCCGGTCGACGTCGGTGGTGCCCCGGGAGACGAGGTCGCCGGTGCCCGCCCGTTCCAGCACGCCGGTCGGCAGGGCGACCGAGCGGACCAGGAAGTCCTCGCGCAGGTCGGCCAGCACCCGCTCGCCGAGCACCGCGCCGCGCATCCGCGACCAGCCGGTGAACGCGGCCTGCGCCACGAGCGCCAGCAGGTACCAGGCGACCGCGACCGTGATGGCGGACCCCGCGGTGTCGGTGGCCAGTGACTCGACCAGGCTGCCGAGCACCCACGGCCCGACCAGCCCGGCCAGGGTGGCCACCGAGTGCAGCGCCACCACCGCGGAGAACCCGGCGCGGTGCCGCCGCGCGAGCAGCAGCAGGTACCCGCGCACGGCGGCCGGGGACCCGACCGGCAGGGTGGTGGCCGGCCCCTGTTCCTCATGGACGGGGGGCTTCATGACGTACTCCTCGCTCGTGTGGCACGGCAGTCGACGAACCGGTGCGGGATCGCGTTCACACGGCCTCACCCACCGGCTGGGCGGCCTCCTCGTCGCGGGTGACCACGGCCCGGTAGGCCTGCTCGGTCCGCATCAGGTCGCGGTGGCGCCCCGCCGCGGCCACCCGGCCGTCCTGCAGCAGCACCACCCGGTCGGCCTGGTCCAGCAGCAGCGGGCTGGTCGCGAACACCACGGTGGTGCGGCCGGCCCTGGTCTCCCGCAGCCCGGTGGCGATCCTGGACTCGGTGTGGGCGTCCACGGCGCTGGTGGGCTCGTCCAGCACCAGGACCGGCGGGTCCGCCAGCAGTGCGCGGGCCAGGGCGAGCCGCTGGCGCTGGCCCCCGGACAGCGAGCGTCCCCGCTCGGTGATCCGGGCCCGCATCGGATCGCCGGCGCACTCCGGGGAGCCGGCCACCAGCGCCTCCAGCACGTCCTCCGAGCGGGCCGCCGCCAGCGCCTCGGCGGGCACGACCCGGCCCGAGGACGGGATGTCGAACAGCTCGGCCAGCGTGCCGGAGAGCAGCACCGGCTCCTTGTCGTGGACCAGCACGGCCGCCCTGGCCTCGGCCAGCGGCACCGCGTCCAGCTCCGTCCCGCCGAGCCGCACGGAGGGCTGCCCCCGCTCGCCCTCGCCCAGCGGGACGTGGCCGCCGAGCCGCTCGGCGAGGGCCCCGGCGAAGTCCGGGTCCCCGCAGACCACCGCGGTCAGCTCACCGGCCCGCGCGGTCAGCCCGCTGGCCGGGTCGTGGAGGTCGGCCTTGGCCGGCTTGGTGAGCGCGGCGGCCTCGCCCGCGCCGCCGTTCCGTTCGAGGGACAGCACCCGGACCGCCCGCCCGGCGGAGACCCGGGCGACGCTCCAGGCGTGCGCCGCCTCGCCCAGGATCCGCAACGGCGCGGCCAGGAAGGCGGTCGCGCCGTACACCGCGATCAGGGTGCCGACGGCGAGCTCGCCACGGGCCGCCAGTCGGGCGCCGTACCAGGTGACGCCGACCACGAACAGGCCCGGCAGCAGGACCTGTTGGGCCTGCATCAGCGACCAGATCCGGGCCGAGCGGACCGCGGCCGCCCTGACCTTCTGGGAGGCGGCCCGGTAGCGCTCCAGGAACAGCTCCTCACCGCCGATGCCGCGCAGCACCCGTAGCCCCGCCACCGTGTCGGCGGCCAGCTCGGTGGCCTTGCCGCCGAGTGCGCGCTGCTGCTCGTAGCGCCGCTCGAACGGCCCGATCAGCGGCCAGACGGAGGCCGCCAGCACCGGGACGCCCAGCAGCACGCCGATGCCCAGCACCGGCTCGACCACCAGCACCACGGAGCTGACGGCCAGCCAGACGATCACCGCGGAGCGGACCCGGGCGATCAGCTCGACGTACCAGCCGATCCGCTCGACGTCCCCGCTGCCGACCGCCACGACCTCGCCGGTGGCGATCCGGCGGGACAGCCCGGCCCCGAGCTCCGAGGCCTGCCGGGACACCAACTGCCGCATCTGGCAGGCGGCGTGGATCCAGTTCCAGACCGCCTGGCGGTGCGTCATGACGGCGCCGAGCGCGGCTCCCACGGCGAGCAGCAGGGCGAGCCCGCCGGCCCGCCAGATCCCGCCGGCGTCGCCGTCGACGGCGGCCTGCACGCCCAGTCCGAGCGCGATCGGCAGGGCGGCCTGGCACCCCATCTCGAGCAGGTTCCAACAGGTGGCGAGCAGTTGCCCGCGCCGCTGGCTGCGCCGCAGCCAACGCAGGAAGGCCGGCGGCGAGGAGAGGTCGGGACTGCCGGGATCGGCCAGCGGCAGTGGGGTGAGCGGCATGACACTCCGATGCGGACGGTGCGGAGGTACGGGGGGAGCGCGCGAACGGGGGCACGTACGGGCCCGAGCCGACGGGCGGCGGCCACCGGGCGGCGGACGGTCGGCGCGACGGACGGCGACGGGACGGACGAGCGGCGCGACGGACGGCGACGCGCGCAACGGACGCGTCGGCGTCGACGACATCCGGGACTGCCGGACGGGCGGACGGACGGGATGGGCACGAAGGGCCCTGATCTCAGGAGGTCATGTCCGCGAGCCTGCCAACCCCGATGTGACCGCCGCAACAGGTTTTCCGCCCCCACGGCCGCCCGGCCCCCGCCGGACCGCCCGGCAGGCCCCGCCCGCCCCGGTCCGACCGCCCGCACCGGCCCACGCCCCGCCCACCCCGGTTCACCCGAATGGCCCTACGAGCCCCGGCCCGATGACCGGTCCGATGCCCCTCCCAGCCCCCGACCCCACCCCCGAGGCCCCTCCGCCCCGGTCGGACCCCTGCAAAACTCCACCCAAAATTCGCCCGTTTGGCGGGAACAATCACGTTCCAGCGCCAGTTGCCCACCGTTGGAAACACCAACGACCAGGAGGGCACCCCTTCCCGTGAGCAACATCCCCAGCGTCACCCTCAACGACGGCACCCGGATCCCGCAGCTCGGCTTCGGCGTGTGGCAGGTCCCGGACGCGGAGGCCACCACCGCCGTCCGCTCCGCGATCGAGGCGGGCTACCGCTCGATCGACACCGCGGCGATCTACGAGAACGAGGCCGGCACCGGTGCGGCGATCACCGAGGCGCTCGCGGGCGGCGTTGCCCGCGAGGACCTCTACATCACCACCAAGCTGTGGAACTCGGGCACCCGCGACTGGTCCGGCGAGCAGGGCCGCGACGCGGTGCTGCGCGAGTTCGACGCCTCGCTGGCCAAGCTCGGCCTCGACCACGTCGACCTGTACCTGATCCACTGGCCGCGCCCGATGCACGGCAGCTACCTCAACGTCTGGAAGGCCCTCGAGCAGCTGAAGGCGGACGGCCGGGCCACGTCGATCGGCGTCTCCAACTTCGGCACCGAGCAGCTGACCCACCTGATCGACGAGGCCTCGGTCGTCCCGGCGCTGAACCAGGTCGAGCTGCACCCGTACTTCCCGCAGGAGGAGCTGCGCGCCTTCCACGCCGAGCACGGCATCGCGACCGAGGCGTGGAGCCCGCTGGGCCAGGGCGGGGAGCTGCTCGCCGAGCCGGCCCTGGTGAAGATCGCCGAGAAGCACGGCCGCACGGTCGCCCAGGTGGTCCTCCGCTGGCACCTGCAGAGCGGCGTGATCGCCATCCCGAAGTCGGTCACCCCCTCCCGGATCCGGGAGAACCTGGACGTCGCCGGCTTCGAGCTGGACGCCGAGGACCTGGCCGCGATCGCCACCGTCGCCACCGGCAAGCGCATCGGCCCGGACCCGCAGGGCTTCGACTGGAACTGACACCGGCCCCAGGCCCCGGTTCGGACTCCGGCTCCGCTTCGGACCCCGACTCCGGACCCGGGCCCTCCGCGGCAGGCCCGTGACGAGGCCGCACCAGGCCTGACGGAGCCCGACGGCCGGACCAGGCCTGACGGAGCCCGACCGCCGGCCGGAACGAGGACCGCCCGCCCCCAACGGGAGCGGGCGGTCCTCGGTGTATCCGATTCACGACATTCACGACACCGACAGGCAGAACGGGCAGCACCCCTCGATACGTTGGCGAATCGTTTTGGCTGCTGTTGCCAATGCTTGACCTAGAACCTGGCCGCCTTGCCGATGAGCGCGAGGGCGGCCTCGTGCTCACTCTCCTCCAGCGGAGCCAGCAGCAGCCGCTGGACCTCGGCCACCCCGGCGGCCGAACGGTGCAGCAGGTCCTGTCCCGCCGGTGAGAGCGAGAGCAGGTTGCGCCGTCCGTCCGAGGGATCGCGCCGGCGCTGCACCAGACCGCGGCGCACCAGCCTGCTGACCATCTCGGCCATCGTGGCCTTGTCGAGCGAGGCCAGCTCGCCGACCGTGCGCTGGTCGGCGCCCGGTTCGAGCTCCAGCGCGTCCAGCACCGCGTACTGCGGGGCCGTCAGCTCCACTCCGACGTGCTCCGACCAGAGCTTGGTGTGCACCTGCTGGCTGACCCTGATCAGGTAGCCGATCGCCCGCTGGGCGTCCAGTATCGGCCGCGCGTCCGTGAAGACGGCGACCGCCGCGGGCTCCAGCCTGGCTATCTTGGCCATCACCCGGACGATCTCGACCTGCTCCTCCGCCGTCAGCGGCTCGAACAGGACGCGCTGAACGCGGACCACACCACCGGTGGCCTCGCGCACCGCCTGGGCCCCGCTCTGCGAGAGAGCGAGCAGCTTGCGCCGGCCGTCGGCCGGGTCACGCCTGCGCAGCACCAGGCCGCGGCGGACCAGCCGCGCGACCATCTCGGCCATCGTGGCCTTGTCCAGCGAGGCCCGCTCGCCGACCGTGCGCTGGTCCGCGCCCGGTTCGAGGGCCAGGACCAGCAGCACGGCGAACTGCGGAGCCGTGAGATCGGCTCCGACGTGCTCGGACCACAGACGGGTGTGAACCTGCTGTGCAACGCGAATCAGGTGCCCGGGCGACTGCTGCAGTCGCGCGGACACGCGGGTTGTCGGGATCTCCCCCAGCACCATGTATCCGTCCCGATGTCACACCCGGTGTGTGTGGGACACCCGGGTGGGGCAGTAACGGCGAGTGGGCGTCCAGCTATGAGGGAGGGCGCTCCAGCCGTGCAGCCGGTGGCTGCTGGCGGACACTATACAAACGGCGGGCCCTTGCTGGCAGGCAGGGGCGGATAGTAGACGCAGGTTCGGCAACATTGGCATATTTACGCGCTGCCAACCACTTGCAGTAACGCGTTCTCAGCAGAAAGCCGACCGGTCGGTCCTTACCGACCGTCACCTGCGCCTCTCCACCCTGGCCGCCCTCCCTACTCGCCGGTAGGGTATGGCCACCCTCTCCGGGGGCTCTCCCCGGGAGGCAACCCCCGAGAGAGACGAGAGCGCGCATGACCGAGCAGAGCACCGCCCCCCGGGTCGCCGTCGTCACCGGCGCCGCGCGCGGCCTGGGTGCCGCCACGGCCCTCCGACTGGCCGCCGACGGCTACGCGGTCGCCGTCCTGGACCTGGACGAGGCGGCCGGCAAGGAGACCGTCGACCGGATCACCGCTGCCGGGGGCAAGGCCCTGGCCGTCGGCGCCGACGTCTCGGACGCCGAGCAGGTCCAGGCCGCCGTCGACCGCGTCGTCGCCGAGCTGGGCGCCCCCGCCGTCCTGGTGAACAACGCGGGCGTACTCCGCGACAACCTGCTCTTCAAGATGTCCGAGTCCGACTGGGACACGGTCATGAACGTTCACCTCCGCGGCGCCTTCCTGATGACCCGCGCGGTGCAGAAGCACATGGTCGACGCCGGTTTCGGCCGCATCGTCAACCTGTCCTCCTCCTCCGCACAGGGCAACCGCGGCCAGGCCAACTACTCGGCCGCCAAGGCGGGCCTGCAAGGCTTCACCAAGACTTTGGCCATCGAGCTGGGCAAGTTCGGCATCACGGCCAACGCCGTGGCCCCCGGCTTCATCGCCACGGACATGACGGCGGCCACCGCGGCCCGGGTCGGCATGGACTTCGAAGACTTCAAGCGGGCTGCGGCCTCTCAGATCCCGGTCCAGCGGGTCGGTCAGCCTGAGGACGTCGCCCACACCATCTCCTTCCTGGCGAGCGAGGGCGCCGGCTTCGTCTCCGGCCAGGTGATCTACGTCGCGGGCGGCCCCCTCGACTGAGCACGGAACCTACACAGGGTTACCACGGAGTGGGAAGCCGGGCGGACCGGCCTCCCACTCCGTTTCCTTTACCGGGGCTTTTGCAGAATCATTCGAACACCACACGGACATTCGATCCCGAAATCGCCGAAATCACTCCCCGGGCCACCCCGCATCGTCCCGATTGTCGATTTCACGGGAAAATGACAATTACCCCCGGAATAACCCCGGTCGGATGGGTAAGGTCACCCCGTGCAATCCGGAAGTACCCCTTCTCCCATTCCGCGACAGCGGTCGGAACACCACACCGCCACCACCGGCCGGGAACGTCCCGCCACCCTCGGCAGCGTCCGCGGCCCGGCCGGCCACCACCGTCGCGACCCCGGCCCGCCCCCGGTGGGCCTCGCTCCGCCGGGCCAGCCCGTCCTGCGCGTGACCCCTGTGAGCCGCCGCCCGATGGGCCCGCCACCGGTGGGCTGGCCCCCGATGAGCCGGCGGCAGGCCGCCCTGCTCGCCGCCACCCTCGTCGGCTACCTGCTGGTGCTGGCCGGCGTCCTGCTCAACACGGCCCTGGTCGACCTCGACTGGTCGGTCCGCCTGCTGCGCCCGTACGAGCGGTGGCCCCGGCTGGAGCCGCTGCTCGACACCTGGGTGGTCGCCGGGCAGCGCGGCCCCTCCGCGATCGCCGCCTTCGCCTGGCTCGCCTGGCGCGCCCGCCGCCTCGGCCGGCTGCGCCCGCTGCTGGTCATGGGCGTCGCCCTGCTCCTGCTCAATGTCACGGTCGGCGCGGTGAAGATCGTCACCGGCCGGCTCGGCCCGCACTACGCCCAGTACGTCGGCTCGCCCGAGCTCTTCTCCGGCGGCACCATCTTCCCGTCCGGGCACACCGCCAATGCCGTGGTCACCTGGGGCGTGCTCGCCTATCTGGCCGTCCGCTGGCGCCGCACCGGCGCGGTGATCGCCGCCGCCACGGCCTGCTCGATCGGCCTGACCACGGTCTACCTGGGCACCCACTGGGTCACTGACGTGCTGGCCGGCTGGGCCGCCGGGCTGCTGGTACTGCTCTCGCTGCCGCTGCTGGAACCCCTGGTCGGCACGGCCGAGCAGCGGCTCCACCGCCGTTTCGGCCGCCGCCCCCTGCCGTACTGAGCCCCCACCTGACCACGGATCCACCCGACCAGGGACCAGCCCGGCCACGGACCCGCCGAACAGGACCCACCCGGGGAGCGAGCGCTACCCCTCCCAGCTCCGCTCGACCACACCGTCCCGCACCGCCAGGTTGAGCCGCCCCTGCCGGTACTCCATGGTCATCAGCTCCCCCGGCTCCAGCACCCGGACCGAGGCCCAGCCGTGTCGCCGGGCCAGTTCCCGGGCCCGTTCGACCCGCAGCCCCGCGTACCCCTCGGCGTCCGCCCCCGCCGCCCCCGACGGATCCACCGCGTCCGACCCCGACATCGCGCCTCCCCGGCCAGCACCCTCGGACGTACGCTGGAATCGTAGCCCGCGCCGTGCGGTCCGGAGGTGAACGACCATGCGCACCACCACGCCGCGGCGGTGGCGCAGCGGCAGCGAGCCGGCCACCGCCCGCAGCGACCTCAAGCTCCGCTACCTGCTGTCGCTGACCTTCACGCCGCTGTTCGTGCTGGCCACGGTGGGTTTCGCGGTCTGGGCGGCCGTCTCCCCCGTGAACGGCGCGCCCAGCCGGGGAACACTCACCGGCTTCGCCGTCGCCTGCGGCCTGCTCTCCCTGTTCGCCCTCGTCGATCTCGTGGTGGTGATCCGGCGCCGCCGGACCGAGCTCTGACGCGGCGTCTCCCATGGAGTGGAAAGTCGGCCCCGCCGACTTCCCACTCCTCGCGCCGTACCGTGCCCCGTGCACGCGGCCTCAGCGGCTGCCGACCGCCTGTTTCACCAGCGTCCGCCCGAAGTCCCACATCAGGCCGTTCCCCCGGTGGGCCTCGTCCATGATGTCGGTGAAGGCGTCCATGAACCGGTCCACGTCCCGCTCGGTGATGATCAGCGGCGGAATCAGCTTGATCACCTCCAGGTGGTCCCCGGACACCTGCGTCAGGATCCGGTGCCGCTGCAGCAGCGGGACCACGACCATCTGCGCGAACAGCCCCTTGCGGGCCGCCTGCAGCGCCGTCCACCCGGTGCGCAGCTTGAGCGACTTGGGCCGTCCGAATTCGATGCCGATCATCAGCCCGCGCCCGCGCACCTCGGCGAGCAGCTCGTACGTGTCGACCAGCGCGGTCAGCCGCTCGCGGAACTGGTCGCCGACCTTGCGGGCGTTCTCGACCACCTTCTCGTCCCGCATCACCTCCAGGGTCGCCAGCCCGGCGGCCATGGCCTGGGCGTTGGACCCGAAGCTGGCCGAGTGCACCAGCACCCGGTCCATCGAGGAGTACACCTTCTCGAAGATCCAGCCCTTGCCGAGGGTCGCCCCGACCGGCACGTACCCGCCGGAGAGCGCCTTGGCCGCGCAGACCAGGTCGGGCAGCACCCCGTCCTCGTGCTGGTAGGCGAAGAACTCGCCGGTGCGGCCGATCCCGGTCTGCACCTCGTCGCAGATCAGCAGGGCCTTGTGCTCGTGCAGCAGCGCCTGGGCGGCCCGCAGCCAGCCGGGCGGGGGCGCCTGGACGCCCTTGCCCTGGATCGGTTCGACGATCAGTGCCGCGACGTCGCCGCGCTTCAGCTCCTTGGCGAGCGCGCCGAGGTCGCCGAGCGGGATGGCGGTGTCCGGGAGCAGCGGGTCGAAGCCCTTGCGGAAGCCGTTCTCCCCGTTGACCGAGAGCGAGCCGGTGGTGAGCCCGTGGAAGGCGTGGTCGGCGTAGAGGATCCGGCGGCGCCCGGTGGCGTACCGGGCGAACTTCAGCGCGGTCTCGACCGCTTCCGTCCCGCTGTTGCCGAAGAACACCCGGTCCAGGCCGGGCGCGTACGAGAGCAGCCGCTCGGCCAGCAGTCCGGGCAGCGGCGAGCAGTCGAAGCGCACCAGGTCCGGCAGGTCCAGGTCCATCACCTGCTGGATCGCGGAGCGCACCACCGGGTGGTGGCGCCCCAGCGCGAAGATGCCGAAGCCGGCCAGCATGTCGAGGTACTCGTTGCCCTCGGCGTCGTAGAAGTACGGGCCCTGGGCGCGCTCGTAGTACTTGTCGAAGCCGATGGTGTGGAGCATCCGGGACAGCTGCGGGTTGAGGTAGCGGCTGTTCAACTCGTAGCGCTCACCGCCGCGTTCGGCGAGGAGGGCGGCGAGGTCGAAGGCGGGGCGGTCTGGGTCAGCCGGCATGGCGCGGGTTCGCTCCTCGGGTCGGTAGCAGGTTCTTGGCGAAGACGGCGGCCTGGGCGGCGACCCCGGTCCCGGTCAGCCCGGCCTCCTCCAGGATCTCCCCGCGCGAGGCGTGCCCGAGGAACTCCTGCGGCAGGCCGAGCACCCGGACCGGGACGTCCACGTCCGCGTCGCGCAGCGCCTGGGCGATCGCCGAACCGACCCCGCCGGTCCGGCCGTTGTCCTCGACGGTGACCACCAGCCGGTGGGCGGCGGCCAGTTCGGACAGTGCCGGGTCGACCGGCTTGACCCAGCGCGGGTCGACCACGGTGGCGGTGAAGCCCTCGGCGAGCAGCAGCCGGGCGGCGTCCAGGCAGGCCGGGGCGGTGGTGCCGACGGCGACCAGCAGGATCTCGGCCGGCCGCCCGGTGCGCAGCAGTACGTCCACGCCGCCGATCCGCTCGACGGCCGGTACGGCGGGCCCGATGTTCCCCTTGGGGAAGCGGACGACCGTGGGCCCGTCCTCGACCGCGACGGCTTCGCGCAGCTGGGCGCGCAGCTGCTCGGCGTCGCGCGGGGCGGCCAACCGCAGGCCCGGGACGACCTGGAGGATCGACATGTCCCACATGCCGTTGTGCGAGGCGCCGTCCGGCCCGGTCACCCCGGAGCGGTCGAGCACGAAGGTGACGCCCAGCCGGTGCAGGGCGACGTCCATCAGGACCTGGTCGAAGGCCCGGTTGAGGAAGGTGGCGTACACCGCGACCACCGGGTGGAGCCCGCCGGTGGCCAGCCCGGCGGCGCTGGTGACGGCGTGCTGCTCGGCGATGCCGACGTCGAAGGTCCGCGCCGGGTAGGCCTTGGCGAACGGCGCCAGGCCCACCGGCTGCAGCATGGCCGCGGTGATCGCGACCAGCTCGGGCCGCTCGGCGCCGAGCGCGAGCAGCTCCTCACCGAAGACCGAGGTCCAGGAGACGCCGCCGCTGGGCGAGATCGGCAGACAGGTGTACGGGTCGATCGGGTTGACGGCGTGGAAGCGGTCGGCCTCGTCCTGCTCGGCCGGCCGGTAGCCGCGGCCCTTGACGGTCAGGCAGTGCACGATGACGGGCCCGCCGAAGTTGCGGGCCTGGCGCAGTGCCTGCTCGACCGCGCCCAGGTCGTGGCCGTCGATCGGCCCGAGGTACTTGAGGCCGAGGTCCTCGAACATGCCCTGCGGGGCGAAGGCGTCCTTGAAGCCCTTCTTGGCGCCGTGCAGCGCGTCGAAGATCGGCTGGCCGACCAGCGGGGTGCGTTGCAGCGCCTCCTTGCCGAGGGCGAGGAAGCGCTCGTACCCCTGGGTGGTGCGCAGGGTGGCGAGGTGGTTGGCGAGGCCGCCGACGGTCCTGGCGTAGGAGCGCTCGTTGTCGTTGACGACGATGACCAGTGGCCGGTCGCGGGCCTCGGCGATGTTGTTGAGGGCCTCCCAGGCGAGTCCGCCGGTGAGCGCGCCGTCGCCGATCACCGCGACGGTGTGCCGGTCGTGCTGGCCGAGCAGCTGGGCGGCCTTGGCCAGGCCGTCGGCGTAGGACAGCGCGGTGGAGGCGTGCGAGTTCTCGACCAGGTCGTGCTCGGACTCGCCGCGCGAGGGGTAGCCGGAGAGCCCGCCGCGCATCCGCAGCTTGGTGAAGTCCTGGCGCCCGGTGAGCAGTTTGTGCACATAGCTCTGGTGGCCGGTGTCGAAGACGATCCGGTCGTACGGCGAGTCGAAGACCCGGTGCAGCGCGATGGTGAGCTCCACCACGCCGAGGTTGGGCCCGAGGTGTCCGCCGGTGCGCGTGACGGCGTCGATCAGGAAGTCGCGGATCTCGTCGGCGAGCAGCGGGAGTTCGGCCGCCGGGAGCTTGCGCAGCTCGGCCGGCGACGTGACGCGGGAGAGCAGTGACATGGGTACACCTCACGACTCGGAGTGGTGCGGTGATGCCTCCGCCCGACGGGGGCGGAGCCGGCCCGGGCGCGGGGGCCCGGACCGGGGTGCCGACCTGGCGGTCAACTCCCGGCTCAGCGGATCTTGTTGCCGCTGACCGTCTCGGTGATGGCGCGCAGCGACTGCTGCAGCGAGCCCATGGTCGCGAGCACGGCCGTCGGCTCGTAGCCGCAGTGGGCCATGCAGTTGGCGCAGCGCGGGTCCTTGCCACGGCCGTACTTGCTCCAGTCGGTCGTCTCGACCAGCTCGCGGTAGGTCTGCACGTAGCCGTCGGCCATCAGGTAGCAGGGCCGCTGCCAGCCGAACAGCGAGTAGTTGGGGATGCCCCAGGGGGTGCACTCGAAGTCGGCCTTGCCCTCCAGGAAGTCCAGGAAGAGCGGGCTGTGGTTGAGGCGCCAGCGCCGGCGGTTGCCGCCGGCGAAGGCCTTGCGGAAGAGCTCCCGGGTCTGCTCGACGCCGAGGAAGTGCTCCTGGTCGGGGGCCTTCTCGTAGGCGTAGGCGGGCGAGATCATCATCTCGTCGACCTTCAGCTCGTCGTTGAGGTAGTCCAGCACCTCGATGACGGTCTGCGGGGTGTCGGTGTTGAAGAAGGTGCTGTTGGTGGTGACCCGGAAGCCGCGCCGCTTGGCCTCCTTGATGGCGGCCACCGCCTCGTCGAAGGTGCCCTCCTTGGCCACCGACTCGTCGTGCCGCTCGCGCATGCCGTCGATGTGCACGGCGAAGGTGAAGTACGGCGAGGGCGTGAACTTGTCCATCTTCTTGCGCAGCAGCAGCGCGTTGGTGCACAGGAACACGTACTTGCGGCGCTCGACCAGCTGGCGGACGATCTCGTCGATCTGCGGGTGCATCAGCGGCTCGCCGCCGGCGATCGAGACCATCGGCGCACCCGACTCGAGGACCGCGCCGACCGCCTGGGCGACGGGCATCCGCTGCTTGAGGACGCCCGCCGGGTGCTGGATCTTGCCGCAGCCCTCACAGGCGAGGTTGCAGGCGAACAGCGGTTCCAGCTCCACGATCAGCGGGAACTTGTCCCGTCGTTTGAGCAGCTTCTGCTGCATGAGGTAGGTGCCGACCCGCACGGTCTGGCGCAACGGCATGGCCATGGCTAGCTCGCCTCCTGTGGGAGCGTCGCGGATGTGGGGTGGTTCAGGGCGTCGGAGCCGGGGTGGTTCATGGCCTCGGGGCCGGGGTGGTTCAGGGCGTCGGAGCCGGGGTGGTCCGGGACGTCGGAGCCGGGTGCGCGCTCGTGCCGGTACCAGTCGACCAGGGCGGGCACCGCGGCCCGCAGGGTCCGCCAGGCGCGCACCCCGGCCGGGAGGGTGCCGGGCCGCAGCAGTTCGTGCTCGGGGGTGTCGACGACCACCCGCAGGACCGCGGCGGGCAGCGCCGGCCGCACCTCCCGCAGGGCGGCCAGCACGGCGGCGGCCTCCATGTCGACGGCGAGCGCGCCCTGCAGGTGCAGAGCCCGCCGCTCGATGCCGCGCACCACGTGGTCGGCGGTGTGGTGCACCCCCGTGTGCACGGTGAGGCCGCGTTCCTTCAGCGCCCGGGTGAGCTCCGGCCCGGAGCCGACCGGGTAGAGGTGGCCCTCGGCGTCGCGGACCCCGTCGGCCGCGACGACGTCGCCGGGCAGCACGCCCGGTCCGAGCGCGGCGCCGAACCCGGCCACCACGACCGCGCCGTAGCCGCCGGGGGCGGAGCCGAGCAGCCGCCTGACGGTCAGCCCGGCGCGCCGCCGGCCGACCCCGGTGCGCACCAGCACCGGGGATCCGCCGGGCGCGCCGCGCCAGTCACCGCCGCGCAGGGCCCAGACCTCGGGGCCCAGTGCGCAGAGCACCAGCAGGGGGGCGGTGGTCACCGCGCCGCCCCGATCGCCGGGGTCCCGCTCGGTTCGGCCGTCGCCGGGCCGCCGTGGAGGTAGCGGCCGAGCGCGGTGACCGGGAAGACCAGCCGGTAGAGGTGGTAGTTGATGGAGAAGTCCCAGGGGAAGCCGGTGCCGGTGAACTGCGGTTCGTCCCAGGTGCCCTCGGGCAGCTGGGTGCGGACCAGCCAGTCCACGCCGCGCTCGACCGCCGGGTTGGCCCGGCCGTCCGGGCCCTCGCCGGCCGCGAGCAGCGCCATCAGCGCCCACGCGGTCTGCGAGGCGGTGGAGTCGCCGCGACCGGCCCAGCGCGCCGGGTCGTCGTAGGAGCGCATGTCCTCGCCCCAGCCGCCGTCGGCGTTCTGCCGGTCCTCCAGCCAGCGCACCGCCCGGCGGATCGCCGGGTGCTCGTCCGGGACGCCGGCCGCCACCAGGGCGGGCAGCACCGAGCCGGTGCCGTAGATGTAGTTGGTGCCCCAGCGGCCGAACCAGGAGCCGTCCGCCTCCTGGTTGCGCAGCAGCCACTCGATGCCGCGCCGGGTCCGCGGGTCGCGGGCGCGGCCGGTCTCCGCGAGCATCTCCACCACGTGGGCGGTGACGTCGGCGGAGGGCGGGTCGACCACCTCGCCGAAGTCGCAGAACGGCAGCTTGTTGGGGAGCGTGCTGGTGTTGTCGACGTCGAAGGCGCCCCAGGCGCCGTTCTTGGACTGCATGCCGAGGTTCCACAGCACGCCGCGGTCCACCGCCGCGTCGACCTTGGCCTGGTCGGGGTGGGCCACCCGGCGCAGGGCCAGGACCACCTCGGCGGTGTCGTCGATGTCGGGGTAGGTGTCGTTCTCGAACTCGAAGGCCCAGCCGCCGGCGGGCAGCCCGGGCCGCTGGACGGACCAGTCGCCCCGCTTGCGGATCTCCTCGCCGAGCATCCAGTCGACGGCGGAGACCAGCGCGGGGTGGTCGGCCGGCATCCCGGCGTCGGCCAGCGCGATGGTGGCCAGGCAGGTGTCCCAGACCGGGGACTGGCAGGCCTCCATCCACCGCATGCCGTCCTCGGTGTGCACGGTGAAGCGGTCGAAGGAGGAGAGCCCGGCCTGCATCACCGGGTGCTCCAGTTCGTAGCCCTCCAGGTGCAGGGCGATCAGCGAGTAGACGGCGGGCGGCTGGATGCCGCCCCAGCAGCCGTCGGCCTCCTGCCGTTCGACGATCCAGCGGCAGGCCTGGGAGACGGCCAGTCGGCGCAGCGGGCGGAAGGCCCGGCGGTGGTAGGCGTGCAGCACCCGGTCGAGGCGCTCGAAGAGGCCGTCCCAGGTGGTGGCGGGGGCGAGCGGCCGTTCGGGGCAGGGGTCGTCCGGGTCGGTGTGCAGCTCGGTGAGCGGGAAGGGCGCCGGGCGGACGGGGCGGTGGGAGGAGACGACGGTCAGCGGAACGATGGTCTGCCGGGCCCAGCAGCCGAAGGCGTAGATGTTCAGCGGCAGCCACTTGGGCAGGAAGATGATCTCGGGCGGCATCTCGGGCAGCCGGTCCCACGGCCACCAGCCGAACAGCGCGAGCCAGATCCGGGTGAACACCCGGGCGGCCGCGATGCCGCCGGCGGAGCGGACGTAGCGGGCGGCGGCCAGCATGTGCGGGGCGTCGGGGTCGTCGCCGGCCAGCTTGAGCGCGACGTACGCCTCGACGGTGGTGGAGAGTTCGGCGGGACCGCCGTGGAAGGTGGCCCAGGTACCGTCCTCACGCTGCTGGGAGCGGATCCAGTCGGCGGTGGCGTTCGTCTGTTCCTCGGTGCGGATCCCGAGGAACTGTCGGAGCAGTAAATCCTCGGCGTCCATGGTGACGTTGGTCTCCAGGTCGCCCTTCCACCAGCCCTCGGAGGACTGCAGCGAGAGCAGGTGGGTGGTGGCGCGGGCCAGGGCCTCCCGCGCGTCGGCCGGTCCGTGGTCCGCCTCACCGGCCGACAGCCGGTCGGTGTCCTCGGGCTGCCACCGCCCCGCGCCCAGCAGGGCCGGGGGGCGGTCGCCCACCGCGACCGGCTCGGGATCGTACTCAGGGTCGAGCCGGCCGTCCGCGGTTGCTGTCAACGTAACGTCACCTCTCTCGTACCACCACGAATTCGGCGAGTGCGACGAAGTGCTGGCGCACCTCGTCGGACATGGGCACCTCGTCCAGGGCGGCGAGGGCAGTCGTGTGCTGGCGGCGGGCCTCCTCCTGGGTCCAGGCGCGGCCGCCGGCCTCCTCGATCAGCGCGGCCCGGGCGGCGAGCTCGGGCTCGCTCTCCTCCCCGCGCCCCTTCGGGTCGGCCAGCTGCTCGGCGAGCCGGCGCGAGGACGGGCCGCCCTCGGCCAGCGCGGCGGCGACCGGCAGGGACTTCTTGCGCTGGCGCAGGTCGCCCCAGTGCGGCTTGCCGGTGACCTCGGTGGCACCCCAGATGCCGAGCAGGTCGTCCACCGCCTGGAAGGCCAGCCCCAGGTGGTGGCCGTAGCGCTGGAGGGAGTCGGAGACCTTGTCGTCGGCCCCGGCCAGGACCGCGCCGATCGCCGAGGCGGCGGCCAGCAGGGCCGCCGTCTTCCCGCCCTCCATCTCCAGGCACTCCGCGACGGTCACGCTGTCGCGCTGTTCGAAGGCGACGTCCATGGCCTGGCCGTCGATCAGCCGGCGGGTCGCCGTGGTGAGCAGCCGGACGGCGCGCGCGGCGTCGGTGGGGCTCGCGCCGCCGGTCACCGCGGCGTCGAGCAGCACCTCCGTGCCGAGCGTCGCCAGGGCGTCGCCGACCAGGATCGCCTGGGCCGGTCCGAAGACCGTCCAGGCGGTGGCCCGGTGCCGCCGGGTCTCGTCACCGTCCATCAGATCATCATGGAGCAGGGAGAAGTTGTGCACCAGTTCAACAGCGACCCCACCGGGCACGCCCACCTCGGCCGCCGCGCCGGTGGCCTGGGCGGACAGCAGCGCCAGCGCGGGGCGCACGGCCTTGCCGCCGTCCCCGGCGACCGGCGTGCCGTCCCGGTCGATCCAGCCGAAGTGGTAGGCCGCGACCGTGTCCATCGGTGCGGCCAAACGGGCGACGGCGGCCCGAAGCGGCGGGGTGCAGAGCGTACGGCTGCGGGTGAGCAGCTCCGGCACCGAGACCGGTTCGGCGTGCGCCGTGCCTCCGACGGCGAAGCCGGTGCGTGACTCCACGTGTGTTCCCTCTCCCTCGTGGGGCCGGACCGCACGGGGCGGCCGGGTGCCGTCGGTGCGGCTGGTGTCGATTCGAGTGGTGCCGGTGCCGAGGGTGTCGGTACGGCCGGTGGGGCCGGTCCCGTCGAGTCCGTCGGTCCCGTCGGTTCCGTGGAAGGCGCTGATGCGCTCGACGGTACGCCCGATGGCTCTGGCGGGCTCTCCGGCGGCGCGGCCCGCCGTCACCTGGGCCACCTCCCGTCGCCGCGGTCCACCGGCACCCGGGTGCCGGCCGCGGCGAGCGCGGCGTCGGCGGCGGCGTGGCCGCTGCGCACGGCGCCCTCCATGGTCGCGGGCCAGCCGGTGGCCGTCCACGAGCCGGCCAGCAGCAGGCCGGGGACGGAGGTGCGGGCCGACGGGCGCAGCGCGCCGCTGCCCGGGGCCGGGTCGAAGGTCGCGGTGCGCTCCCGGGTGACGAAGAAGTCCAGCACCTCGGCCCCGGCCGCGGCCGGCAGCAGCCGCTCCAGCTCGGGCAGGTAGCGGCGGCGCAGCTCGGCGACCGGGAGGTCGATCTCGTCCTGCACGGCGGACTGCGAGAGCGCCAGGTACTGGGCGCCCGGGTGGGCGCGGCCGAGCTCGGTGGCGGCCAGGCCGGAGTGCGCGGTGCGGTCGAAGACCCACTGGACCGGGGAGCCGAGGGCGGCGAAGAACGGCTGCCGCACCAGCGTGCGGTCGTAGATCACGTGCACGTTGAGGATCGGCGCGGTGCCGAACCCGGCGAGCCGCTCCTGCCCCTGGATCGCGTTCGGCGGCAGCAGGGCGGCCGCGCTGTCCTGGGCGCCGGCCAGGACCACGGTGTCCGCGGTGAGCGGCTCCCCCTCCTCCAGGAGGACGGCGTGCTGCGGCGCGGCCGGCTTGAGCTCCGCCACCCGGGTGCGCAGCAGCACCTTCACGCCGGCGCGCTCCAGCTCGGCGAGCGCCCGGTCGTGGTGGATCGCGCCCAGCGGGGCGGCGGCGATGCCGATGTCGGAGGCCCCCGGGTCGGAGAGCAGGCCGGTCTGGAACACCTTGGCGGCGAGCGCCATCGACACCTGGTCGGCCCGGGCGTTCAGGGTGGCGACGCCGACCAGGTCCCACAGGGCCGCCTGGGTGGCGGCATTCTGCCCGTTCCGGCGCAGCCAGTCACCGAAGGAGATCCGGTCCAGCGCCGGGTCGTCGAGGTCCAGCCCCTTCAGGGCGAGCGCGCCGCGGACCACCCGGGCGCGGTCCACCGGGGACAGGTGCGGGTAGCGGGCGAGGCTGCCGGCCAGGTGCAGCGGGACGGGCAGGCCGGCCCGCCGCAGCCGCCCGAGGGTGCGCACCGGCGCGCCCGCGGGCCCGGTGACGGAGAGCACCGGGACGTCCAGCCGGTCCTGCAGGTGGACCAGCCGGCCGGCGCCGAGCCGCTCCAGCAGGCCGCGGTAGGCGGTGCAGCAGCGCAGGTAGACGTGCTGGCCGTTGTCGACGGTGAGGTCACCGCGCCGGAAGGAGAACGCCAGGCCGCCGAGCCGGGGCCGCCCCTCGACGAGGGTGACCCGGTGGCCCGCCTCGGCCAGGCGCAGCGCGGCGGTGATCCCGGCCAGACCCCCGCCGACCACGACGGACGCCGGGCGCGCGGCATCGGCTCGCCCGGTCATCGGCCCTCCCCCTCGCAGTCGCCGGACCGCCGGGAGGCGGTCGCTGAAGCCGTTACTCGCACGGTCAACACGGAACTACCCGCACGTGATTCCCCGCTGACACAGCGTGACAGAACTGCGGCGAGAATCAAGAACGCCCCCCGGCGAGCCCGGAAAGCGCCACGTACGCCTTCTCCCAGCCCGGCAGCGAGACCCGGCCGCGCAGCACCGACTCGGGGTCGGCCGCGATCCGGCCGAGCAGCCGGTGGTAGATCCCGGCCATCGCGGCGGTGCAGGCGCGGCTGCGGCGGTCCAGCATCGGGAGCAGCCGCAGGCCCTCCTCGAAGGCGGCCTGGGCGCGGGCGGCCTCGAAGGCCACCAGGCCGGTGAAGTCCGCGCCGACCGGCGGCTTGGGCAGGGCGAACCCCTGCTCGCAGCCGAACCGGGCCAGGTCCTCGGTGGGCAGGTAGGTCCGGCCGTTCAGGGCGTCCTCGCGCAGGTCGCGCAGGATGTTGGTGAGCTGCAGGGCCAGGCCCAGGGTGTCGGCGTACCGGGCCCCGAGCTCGGGGTCGTCGCAGCCGTAGACGCCCAGCGAGAGCCGGCCGATCGCGCCGGCCACGCAGCGGCAGTAGACCTTCAGCTCCTCGTACGTCTGGTACTCGGCGCCCTTGAGGTCCATCTCGACGCCGTCGATCAGCTCGTCGAAGCCGCCGAGCGGGATCGGGAAGCGCCGGGCGGTGTCGGCCAGGGCGACCTTGATCGGGTCGGTGTCGTCCTCGGCGACCACCCCGGAGCGGACCTCGTCCACCAGCTCCCGGGTGCGCAGCAGCGCCTCGGCCTTGCGGTCGTCCGGGAGGTCGCCGTCGCCGATGTCGTCCACCCGGCGGGCGAGGGCGTACAGGGCCGACATGGCCAGCCGCTTGGGCTCGGGCAGCAGGCGGATGCCGTAGCTGAAGTTGCGCGCCTGCAGACCGGTGACTGCCTCGCAGTACCGGTACGCCGCCATGACCTGGGCCGACGCCAGTGGTGATGCCGCCACGCGGGCGTTCACCTTCCCTTCGCGAAGATTGCCGCCGCCTTCGCTGCGAGGCGGCGCTTGTCCGGCTTCGCCTGTCGCGCGAGCACGTCGTACCCGACGTCCTCGATGGCCGCCAGGGCCGCGTAACCGCCGGCGGTGAATCCCGCCAGGAGCAGTCGAAGCCTCCCCCGAACCGTACCTACCAATGGTGCGCCGTGATCGAGCAGGGTGCGGGCCCGTTCCGCCTCGAAGGCGATCAGCTCCCGCACGGCCCCGTCGGCGGAGGGGGCGGCGAGGTCGGCCTCGGTGACGCCGAAGCGCGCCAGGTCCTCGGTGGGGAGGTAGATCCGGCCGCGGGCGAGGTCCTCGGCGACGTCCTGCAGGTGTTCGACCACCTGGAGGCCGCTGCAGACGGCGTCGGAGAGCTCGATCCGCTCGGGGGTGGAGACGCCCGCGATGGCCAGGACGAGGCGGCCGACCGGGTCGGCGGAGAGCGTGCAGTAGCCGATCAGGTCGTCGTAGCTGGCGTAGCGGGCGGTGGTCTGGTCCACCCGGTTGGCCTCGATCAGACGGCGGAACGGTTCCGGGGTCAGGCCGTGCCGGTCGACCAGCGGGACCAGGGCCCGCATCAGCGGGTGGCGGGGGCGGTCGGCGCCGGCCGGGTGCAGCGCGGACTCGAAGACCCGGTCGAGGTCGTGCTCCAGCCCGTCGAGCAGGGCGAGCCGGAAGGCGACCTCCTGCGGAGCCGGCGGGCCGGGCTGGGCCGAAGGGGTGATCGGGGGCGGCTGCTCGACCCCGAGCAGCCGGGCGGTGACGGCCGGGTCGGCCAGGTCGCCGTCCCCGGCGTCGTCGACCAGGCGGGCGAAGCCGTACACCGCCATCAGGTCGTCGCGCCAGGCCGCGGGCAGGAAGAACGGGGCGACCGGGAAGTTCTCGGCGCCCGCCTTCTCCAGGGTCTGGCCCGCTGAACGGTTCAGCGGCGCGTCACTGGGCTGGTCACTGGGCTGGGCCGAAGCCGACACTGCTGTCACTCCCCCGTTCTACACCGCTGGGTACCACCGGTCCGACTCGGACACGCGTCCGAGCGCGGGCGTCACCTCCGGCACTCCGCCCCCGCGCCCACCAGCCTGACACCGCGGGCCGCGCCGGAGAAGAGCGCCCCGCCTGCCGGAGGCGGCGCTCACCCCCGCGGCGGCGGCCACCCGGGGTAACGGACCGGCGCACGCCGAAGGGCCGGCCCCGGAGGTCTCCGGAACCGGCCCAGGCGGCGGGGCGGGACGGCGCTACGGGCGCTCGCCGCGCTCGTAGCGGCCGACGACCTCGTCGGTCGGACCGTCCATGATCAGCTCGCCGGCCTCGATCCAGATGGTCCGCTCGCAGACCTCGCGGATCGAGTTGTTGTCGTGGCTGACCAGGAAGACCGTACCGGCGGAGCCGCGCAGCTCCTCGATGCGCTTCTTGCTGCGCTGCTGGAAGGCCTGGTCACCGGTGGCCAGGGCCTCGTCGATCAGCAGCACGTCGTGGGTCTTGGCGGCGGCGATCGAGAAGCGCAGGCGGGCGCCCATGCCGGAGGAGTAGGTGCGCATCGGCAGGGAGATGAAGTCGCCCTTGTCGTTGATGCCGGAGAAGTCGACGATCTCCTGGTAGCGCTCCCTCACCTGGGCCGGGGTCATGCCCATCGCCAGGCAGCCCAGGACGACGTTGCGCTCGCCGCTGAGCTCGTTCATCAGGGCCGCGTTGACGCCCAGCAGCGAGGGCTGGCCGTTGGTGTAGATGCCGCCCTTCTCGGTCGGCAGCAGGCCCGCGATGGCGGCCAGCATCGTCGACTTGCCGGAGCCGTTGGAGCCGATCAGGCCGATCGCCTCACCCTTGTACGCGGTGAAGCTGATGCCCTTGACCGCGTGCACCTCGCGCACGCCGGACCCGCGCTTGCGGCTGAGGATGCGGCTCAGCGCCGAGGTGGCGCTGCCCTTGCCGGAGCCGGCGCCGTGCACCCGGTAGACGATGTGCACGTCGTCGACGACGACGGTGGGCTCGCGGGCCACGTCCGTGTCACGGACGTCGTCGCGCTTGCTCAGGTCGGTGTCAGCCACGGCCGTACTCCTCCTCGGCCTTCCAGAAGAAGACGTATCCGATGACGAAGATCCCGACGGCCCAGGCGATGCCGTACGTCCACTGGTGCGGCGGCAGCGACTGGTGCGCGGGCTGGTGCTTGTTGTAGATGATCGGCGCGAAGGCGTGCCGCAGCAGGTCCATGTAGACCGAGGCCGGGTTGACGGCGCAGATCACCTGGATGTAGTGCGGCCACTTGTGGACCCGGTCCTGGATGCTGAACATCACGCCGGACAGGAACATCCACGCGCGCATCACGAAGGGGATCAGCTGGGAGATGTCACTGGTCTTGGCGCCGATCCGGGCCATGATCAGGGAGATGCCGGTGTTGAACATCGTCTGCAGGATCAGCGCCGGGATGATCAGCAGCCAGGTCCTGCCGGGGGTGATGCCGCTGGCGAGGACCGTGATGACCAGCACGACCATCGAGATCAGCAGCTGCTGGAGCTGGATCACGGTGAAGGCGATCGGGAGGCTGGCACGGGGGAAGTGCAGCGCCCGGATCAGGCCGAGGTTGTCGGAGATCGCCCGGGTGCCGGACTGCACCGCGTTCTGCGTGAACTGGAAGACGAAGACGCCGATGCAGAGCCAGGCGATGTAGGTGTTCGGCGGGAAGCCGTCCTTGTTCTCCAGGATGACGCCGAAGACCAGGTAGAACACCGCGCAGTTGAGCAGCGGGGTCACGACCTGCCACACCTGGCCGAGCTTGGCGTCGGTGTACTGGGCCACCAGGCGGGCGGTGGCGAAGGCCCAGATGAAGTGGCGCCGGGCCCAGAGCTGCTTGGTGTAGGCGAACAGACCCGGCCGGGCACCGCTCACCGACAGACCGTACTTGTCCGCAAGCTGCTTGGCGGTC
This sequence comes from Kitasatospora sp. Ki12, assembly GCF_054601375.1. Classification (NCBI taxonomy): domain Bacteria; kingdom Bacillati; phylum Actinomycetota; class Actinomycetes; order Kitasatosporales; family Streptomycetaceae; genus Kitasatospora; species Kitasatospora sp. Ki12. The sequence continues at coordinate 1,324,578 of NZ_BAAIHT010000003.1, forward strand.
AGGCCCGCGTCCACCCCCCTGGGGGTCGAGAGGCTGACGGGTTCACTCACTGTCGACACATTCGTCCTTCACGCGGGATCGGTCGGGGCGGCCGGTCGGCGGGGGGTCCGCCGGCCGTGCGCCGATGGGGATCCACTGGGATCTCGGGGGGAGCCGGCCGGTGTGTGGTCACCGGCCGCAGCAATCGATCATTCGATCAAATCAGATCAAATGATCGGAGGTCGGCCCAGCCTGGTCAGTTGCCAAACGGTACGCCATCGCATGGGCCGCCGCGGACCACAGGGTTCGCGCCAGCCCGCCCGGAATCCGCCCCACCAGGCCTTCAGCGCCTCGGGGGAGGGGCGGCGGGCCAGGGTGAGCAGAAACCAGGTTCCCAGATAGAGAGGCACCAACAGGGCCGGAAGGTTCCGCCTCGCGAGCCAGACCCTGTTGCGGGCCACGTTGTGGAAGTAGGTGGCGTGCCGGGCGGGCGAGGTCGTCGGGTGGTGCAGCACCACGTCCGACCGGTAGTCGATGGCCCAGCCGGCGTCCGCCGCCCGCCACGCGAGGTCGGTCTCCTCGTGCGCGTAGAAGAATTCGCCGGGCAGCTGGCCGGCCTCCTCGAACACCTTGCAGCGCACGGCGCTCGCACCGCCGAGGAAGGTGGTCACCCGGGACGAGCGCAGCGGGTCGCTGGCGCGCAGCCGGGGGACGTGCCGGCGCTGGGTGACCCCGGTGTCCGGGTCCGCGATCCGGAAGGAGACGATGCCCAGCTCCGGGTCGGCGGTGAAGGCCTCGCGCAGCAGCCGGGCCGAGTCGGTGCGCGGCAGGTGGCCGTCGTCGTCCAGGAAGAGCACGGCGTCCACCTCCGCGCCGTCCCGGCCGAACAGCTCGATGCCGACGTTGCGGCCACCCGGGATGCCGAGGTTCTCCGGCAGCTCCACGCTGCGCACGCCCTCCGGCAGCGGGGGCAGCGGGGCGCCGTTGGCGACCACGGCCAGCTCGACCGCCGGGCCCTCCTGGGCGCGGACCGACTCGATCAGGGCGTTGAGCTCGGCGGGCCGGTTGCCCATGGTGATGATCACCGCGCCGAGGCGGAAGCTCGCCGCGTTCGTCACATCGCTCATCGCAGCCTGCTCGACAGGACGATGCTCAGCAGGTGCAGCACGGTCTGCAGCATCGCGATCGCCGCCAGGACGACCACCGCGAGCCGGGTGAAGAGGAGCCCGCCGTGCACGGCGTCGGCGATCCCGGCCGCCAGGATGAACAGCGAGGCCTCGACCGCGCCGACCAGGCGGTGGAACTTCAGCAGCGAGGCGGCCTTACGGGCCTTGGCCACGGTCGCCGAACGCGGCACCGAGGCGCTGTCCTCGACGGCCGTCAGACCGCTGCGGGCCCGGGCCACGTCCACCAGGTCCGTCTCGGACTTGATCAGGATCGCGCCGAGCGCGGCCAGCGTGCCCAGGAAGGCCCACTCCCAGTGGGAGCCGCCGCCCTCGCGGTGCAGCAGGTCGGTCGCGCGCAGGCCGAGCCCGGTCAGCAGGGCCGCCTCGGACATGTAGTGGCCGACCCGGTCCAGGTAGACGCCGGTCAGCGAGGTCTGCCGGCGCCAGCGGGCCACCTCGCCGTCCACGCAGTCCAGCAGGAGGTAGACCTGGATCAGCAGGGCGCCCAGGACCGCGCCCGTGATGCCCGGCACGATCAGCGCGGCACCGGCCAGGATGCCGGTGAACATCATCAGGTACGTCAGGCCGTTGGGCGTGATCGCCGTCATGGTGGAGAGCACGCGGGTGATCCGCAGCGAGATCTTCCGCATGTACAGGCGCCCGGCCCAGTGCTCGGCGCTGCGGCGCTGGAGCATGCCCTCCGGGTGGATCACCGCGCGCAGCTCCTCGATCGAGGGCCGGCGGGTCAGGTCCACCGGGGGCCGTTCGGCGCCCGTGGTGGAGGGGTCAGCTGTTGACGGCTTGGACATAGTCGGCGTACGCGTCCCTGATTGCGGAGGGGGAGAGGTCGAGGTGTTCAAGGATGGTGAAGCGCCCCGGGCGGGTGTTCGGGGCGTAGTGCACCGCTTCGGTGAACTCCGCCTCGGTGAAGCCGATCTGAGCCGCGGTCACCGGCAGCCCGTGGCGCGCCAGGCGCTCCACGATCAGACCGGTCAGCTCGCGCTCGCCCCGCAGGAAGCTGGCGAACGCGGCGCCGAGGCCGACCTGTTCACCGTGCTGGGCGGACCGCTTGGGATACAGCACGTCCAGGGCATGCGAGATCTCGTGGCAGGCGCCCGAGGAAGGCCGGGTGCTGCCAGCGATGTTCATCGCGATGCCGGACAGTACCAGGGCTTCGGCGAGGGCCGTCAGGAGGTCTTGATCCTGAATGTTTCCTGGGTGCCGCAGCAGGTTCTCGCCCGCCGAGCGGGCCATCGCGACGGCCAGCCCGTCCACCGGCTCACCGGTGACCGCGTGCGACAACTCCCAGTCGGCGCAGGCCGAGATGTTGGAGACGACGTCGCCGATGCCGGCCGCCACGAAGCGCGGCGGGGCCTGCCGGATCACGTCCAGGTCGACGACGATGCCGATCGGGCTGGGCACCCCGTAGGAGCCCCGCCCGGCGTCGTTGTCGAGGGTCGAGACCGGCGAGCAGATGCCGTCGTGGGCCAGGTTGGTGGCGACCGCGACCAGCGGCAGGCCGACCCGCGCCGCGGCGTACTTGGCGGCGTCGATGATCTTGCCCCCGCCGAGGCCCACCATCGCGTCGTAGTGCCCACCGCGCATCGCCTCGGCCAGCCGCACCGCGCTGTCCAGGCTGCCGTCGTCCACGTTGTACCAGTCGGCGCCGGGCAGGGCCGGCTCCAGGCGCTCGCGCATCGCGGCGCCGGAGCCGTTGCTGATCGCCACCGCGATCCGGCCCGAGGCCGACAGCCGCTGGTCCGCGAGGATCCCGCCGAGCGCGTCCAGCGCGCCCGGGCGGATCTCCACGAAGAGCGGCGACGGGACGAGTCGGGTCAGTACCGGCACGCGATCTCCCGCGCCTTCGCCAGGTCGTCGTGGTTGTCGACCTCGACCCAGGAGACCTCGCCGATCGGCTGCACGTCGATCCGCAGGCCGCGGTCCACCATCTCCTGGTAGCCGTCCTCGTAGTACAGCTGCGGGTCGCGCTCGTAGGTGGCGCGCAGCGCGTCGGTCAGGTCGGCCGCGGCGGACGGGTTGATCACGGTGACGCCGATGTACTCGCCGGTCGCCTCGGCCGGGTCCATCAGCTTGGTGATGCGGCGCATGCCGGTGGCCGGATCGACGACGACCTTCATCTCCTCGTCGGCGAGCTTCTTCACCGTGTCGAGGGCGAGCAGGATGCCGGGGGCGGCGCCGGCGTCGACCAGGCGCTGGTTGCCCTCCAGCATGGTGCGCTGGACGGAGGCCGGGTGGACGGTGTCGCCGTTGGCGAGCAGCAGGCCCTCGCCGAACAGCTCACGGGCGCACCAGAGCGAGTAGGCGTTGTTCCACTCCTCGGCCTTGTCGTTCTCGACCAGGTGGAGCTTGACGCCGTAGGCGGACTCCAGGGCGGCCTTGCGGTCGTACACCGCCTCCTTGCGGTAGCCGACGACTATCGCGGCCTCCCGCAGTCCGACCTCGGCGAAGTTGCCCAGGGTGAGGTCCAGGACGGTCCGCTCCCCGTCGACCGGCACCAGTGCCTTGGGCAGGGTGTCGGTGTACGGGCGCAGCCGGCGGCCGGCGCCGGCTGCCAGAACGAGGCCGATCATGCGGGGTCTCCTGATCCGTCGTGCTGTGCGCGCGGACCGTGCCGATCAGTGGCGGCGCCGCTCCGCCGGACCGGTGTGCGACCGGAGCGGGCAGCGGCGCGCCGGTTCCGGCACGGATCCGGGCACCGTGTCGTATGTGATGGTAGGCGACTTGGACGACCGGCCCGAACGCGCCCGGAGACCGGACGGTGACGGAGGGGTGACCGGGGATGGACGCGGGGTGGACGGGAGGGTTCGCCCGGCGGTCCGCACGAGGGCCCGGGGCGGCGGCCGACGCCTCGGGGTCACGCCGGGAACCGGCCAGGGACCGGCCGGGGGCCGCCGCGGCGGTCGAACGGACCCCGAACGAGCGTCGAACGATTCTGCGAGGATCGTGACCCTTACGTGGTCCTCCGGGAACGTTCTCTGCACGCAATCCGACACCTCCGGGTCATGATCCGCCCGGTTGTGCGTGGGACCCCTACCCGGCGCCACCCATACGGCAGACTGGAGCCCGACGCCGGCGCCGGTGCCCCGCTGCGTCCGCCGCGCGCCACCCGGTGCGCCGGACGCACCCGATGCTCCCGTTGCTCCCGCCCCCGGAAAGAGGCCCCATGCCCCAGAGTCTGCCGACCGATCCGACGCACTTCGCCGCCGAGATCGACACCGGTCTCGACGTGGAGACCGATGTGACGGTCGCCCCACGGGCCTCCGAGGCCGCCGGTACCGAGATCCTGCTGGAACTGGTCGACGACGAGGGCGTCACCATCGGCACCGCCGAGAAGCTCTGGGCCCACCAGCAGCCGGGCCGGCTGCACCGCGCCTTCTCCGTGTTCCTCTTCGACCGCCAGGGCCGGCTGCTGCTCCAGCGCCGGGCCCTCGGGAAGTACCACTCCCCCGGGGTCTGGTCGAACACCTGCTGCGGCCACCCGTACCCGGACGAGCCGCCCTTCGTCGCCGCCGCCCGGCGCACCGCCGAGGAGCTGGGCGTCGCACCGGCGCTGCTCTGCGAGGCCGGCACCGTCCGCTACGACCTGCCGGACGAGGCCTCCGGGCTGATCGAGCGGGAGTGGAACCACCTGTTCGTGGGACTGGTCACCGCCACGGTCGAGCCGAACCCGGACGAGGTGGACGACTTCGCCTTCGTGACCGCCCAGGAGCTGCGGGAGCTGCGGGCCGAGCGGCCGTTCTCGGTCTGGTTCGAGACGGTCTTCGAGGCGGCGCTGCCGGGCATCCGGGAGATCGCCGGACGGGACTGGTAGGAGGCTCGTCCGGCGGACGCGCCCCGGGCCGGGCGGGACCGTGCCCCGGTCGCGGTGCGGGGCCGGCGGCCGGTCCCGCACCGTCTCCCGACCCGGTCCAGGCCCTGGCCCCGGTCCCGGTCCCGGCGAGACGGTCGGCGCTCGGGCTCCGGGTCAGCGCTCGGGCTCCGGAGGCACCGGGAGCGAGGCCCAGATGACCTTGCCGCCCTCGCCCGTCCGCTCGACGTCGCACACCCCGCCGGCCTGCAGCGTGACGCTCTTCACCAGCAGCAGGCCGCGCCCGCCGGTGCGTCCGGTGTCGTTCTCCAGCGCCTTGGGCCGGTACGGGTCGCCGTCCTCGACCGAGACCCGCACCCAGCCCCCGCTCACCGACAGCTCGGTGACCACCTCGGGCGACAGCTCGGCCGCGTGCGTCACCGCGTTGCTCACCAGCTCCGAGACGATCAGCAGCAGGTCGTCCACCAGCTCCTGGTAGCGCACCCCGGCCATGCCCTGGGCCAGCAGGCAATCGCGTACGGCGTGCCTGGTCAGCGGAACCGAGGCCTCGGCGGCGGGCACCGGGAAGCGCCACAGGCCCCCGACCGGGCCGTGCGCCGGGGTCTTCAGTGGGTTGGTGGCCGGGGTCTTCGCCGGGTTCGTCGCGGATCTCTTCGCCGGGGGGTCCTCCGACCGGTCCGCCGGGCCGTCGGGCACCGCGTCGGTGCCGTCCCGCCCGTCCCCCGGCCTGCCGCGTCTCGGTTCGGCCTCCGCCGTCCCGCTGATCTGCTCCACGTCCAGCCGCCCTTCGTCCGCGACCCGGGAATCAGGCGATCCGCTCATGGCGCCCTCGGTCCACAGAGGCTAGGAGAGCGGTCCCGGCGGCTGTGGCACCGTCGACAACTTGCCCGTGTCGGACCGGTTCCGGCCGGAATCGATCGCCGAGGGCACTGAACCCGACCGGTTCCTTCGCGGTCGCCACCGCTTCGGGCGGGGTTCGATCGCGTTCGCCAGCCGTACCAACCTGTGCGGGGCCTCCGGACCGGCCCGCGGCGGGCGCGGCGGGTCCCGGGACGGCCGGCGCCGCCGGGGCCCGAGGAACCGCAGGTGAGAAGCACTCCAGAACCCTGGTAATGTTCTCTCTGTCGCCGAGGGGGCGAGAGAAAAACCCCCGAAGCACACACCCTGTCCGGGTGGCGGAATGGCAGACGCGCTAGCTTGAGGTGCTAGTGCCCTTTATCGGGCGTGGGGGTTCAAGTCCCCCCTCGGACACAGCTGAATTCCCCGTGGGATCCGAAAGGAACCCACGGGGAATTTCGTTTTCCCCGGGCTGCTTTCGCCGGCCGCTTCCACCCGCCGCTTCCACCCGCTGCTTTCCTCGGCCGTATCCCCCGGCCGCACGCCGGCCCTCCTTCGAGCCGGCGGCATTGTGGCGCCCGTCTCCCCGCAGGGGCTCGTACCGGCCTCGCCGGGGCCTCGCCGTCGGCCCACCGGTCCGGAAACCGGACACGAGATGGCAACGATCGGACGTTTTGAGCTTCCCCTGAGGTATTCGCCCGTTTTTGGACCATAAGCTGCTGTGCGTTTGTCCGGAATACAGACTCAAAACCGCAAAAACACCGACACCAGCCGATGAACCCCGAGCGAAAGGACCGATACGTTGAGTGAGCCCGAATCCTCGACGGCATCCCACCAGAACTACCGCCGATCGCTCGGCACCATCAGCCTGACGGCCGTCGGGCTGGGGTCGATCATCGGTTCCGGTTGGCTGTTCGGTGCCGAGCGGGCCGCCAAGCTCGCCGGGCCGGCGTCGATCCTCGCCTGGGTGATCGGCGCCGCGGTGGCGCTGACCATCGCCCTCACCTACAGCGAGCTGGGCTCGATGTTCCCCAAGGCCGGCGGCATGGTCCGGTACGGCCAGTACTCGCACGGCTCGCTGGCCGGCTACCTGGCCGCCTGGGCCAACTGGATCGCCATCGTCTCGGTCATCCCGGGCGAGGCCACCGCCTCCGTGCAGTACATGAGCTCCTGGCACTTCGGCTGGGCGAAGGGGCTCTACAACGGTCAGGAACTGACCCTCAGCGGAGTGGCGCTCGCCAGCGTGCTGCTGGTCCTCTACTTCGTGCTGAACTGGTTCGCGATCACGCTGTTCGCCAAGACCAACACGGCGATCACCGTCTTCAAGGTCGTCGTGCCGACGCTGACCGCCGGCGCGCTGCTCTTCGCGCACTTCGACACCGCGCACTTCACCGACCACGGCGGCTTCGCGCCGAACGGCTGGAGCGCGGTGTTCACCGCCGTCGCCGTCTCCGGCATCGTCTGGGCCTTCAACGGCTTCCAGTCCCCGCTCAACCTGGCCGGTGAGGCCAAGAACCCCGGCAAGTCGCTGCCGAAGGCCGTCATCGGCTCGATCCTGATCGCCCTGGTGATCTACGTCGCGCTGCAGATCGCCTTCCTGGGCGCCATCCCGAGCGGCGACCTCTCGCAGGGCTGGAGCGGCCTCGGCTACACCTCGCCGCTGGCCGACCTGGCGATCGCCTGGGGCCTCAACTGGCTGGCGATCCTGCTCTACGCGGACGCCTTCATCTCGCCGTCCGGCACCGGCATGATCTACGCCGCCACCACCTCGCGCATGATCCACGGCGTGCAGGAGAACGGCCACCTGCCGAAGCTCTTCGGCAAGGTCGACGCCAAGACCGGCATCCCGCGCCCGGCGCTGGTGCTGAACCTGGTGGTCGCCTTCCTGTTCCTCGCGGTCTTCCGCGGCTGGGGCTCGCTGGCCGAGATCGTCTCGGTGGCCACCGTGATCTCGTACATCACCGGCCCGGTCGCCGTGATGGCGCTGCGCCGCCTCGCCCCCGACCTGCCGCGCCCGGTCCGGCTGCGCGCGATGCCGGTCATCGCCCCGGTCGCGATGGTCTTCGGCTCGCTGGTGCTCTACTGGGCCCGCTGGCCGCTCACCGGCAAGGTCATCCTGCTGATGGCCGCCGGTCTGCCGATCTGGGCCTGGTACGAGCTGCGCAAGCCGTTCGCCGAGCTGAAGCCGCACCTCGCGGCGGGCGCCTGGATGGTCGCGTACCTGTTCGTGATGGCCGGTGTCTCCTGGGCCGGCAGCGACGACTTCGGCGGGCACGGCTACCTGCCGGAGGGCTGGGACCTGCTGATCGTCGCCGCGATCGGGCTGGCGTTCTACTACTGGGGCGTCGCCAGCGCCTGGGCCAACCCCTCGCTGGCCGCCGTCCGGCAGGAGCTGGCGGACGAGCTGCGCGCGGCGGGTGCCGAGGCCCCCGCCGAGGCGGGCGAGCCCTCGCGGGTCTGATCCACGCGTGACGCCGAAGGGCCGGTCGGACGTTCCGACCGGCCCTTCGGCGTTCCCGGGCTCCGGCGGCTCCCGTGCGGGCCGGGTCAGGTGACCGGCACTCCCGCGATGACCTGGCCGAACGCCTTCCAGGACGGTGTGTTCGCGTTCCAGTAGTGGTCGTGGTCGGTGTCCTGGGACGGCAGGTGCTGGGCGCCGAAGGCCGGGTTCATCGGGTCGCGGCCGAAGCGCAGGTGGTAGTCGTCACTGGTCGGGTCGAGGTTGTCGACGTCCAGGGCCGGGGTCCAGTCGGTGATCGAGTCCTTGCCGCCGAGCACGGTGAAGACCCGGCCGGGGTCGATCTTGGTCCCCGTGGCGAGGTCGGTGTTGAGGTCCGCCGCCCGCTCGACGCCGACGCCGGGGCTGCCCGCGAAGACCACGGTGTCCACCGGCAGGCCCTTGTCGCGCATGGTGTAGCCGACCACCGTGCTGCCGTAGCTGTGCCCGACGACGGTGTTGTGGGACGGCGCGCCCTGGTGGGTGGCCCGCAGCCCGGACTGGAAGCTGAACAGGTCCTGCTCGGCGTCCTTGGCGTAGCCCTCGTAGGCGGCGTCCGGGACCGGGGCCCCGAGGGTGGGCGACGCGGTCTGGGGCGCCGCGTAGTTCACGTACGCGATCGTGGAGACCTTGGCGCCCGGGCTCGCCTGGACGGCGCTGCGGTACATCTCCTTCGCCTTGTCCATCGTGCCGCCGACGCCGCCGATCCGGGACTCGGTGCCCGGGACGAAGGTCGCCACGTCGTCCGCCGTGTCCGGGTCGTTCAGGGCGAGGATCGCCCGGCCGCCCTGCGCCGCGGCGTCGAGCCGGAGCAGGTACGGCCGCGGGTTGCCGTCCGTGACGGGCAGGGCGAGCCGGTCCTGGAGCGTCTGGAGGCCGTGCAGCTTGTCCTCCAGGGCCTTGCGCTGGGCCTCCCAGACCACGTGCTGGGGGTTCTTGCCGGCGCCGCCCGGCGTGCCCACCCAGGAGGTCGGCTCGGCCTGGTCGAGGGCGGCCAGCTGGGTGCGGAGGTCGGCCTGGGCCCGGGGCAGGGTGATCCGGTTCGCCTGGTCCCGGGCGGCGGCGGGGACGCCGTCGAGGTTGCCGACCTGGTCGGGGTGGTTGAGGACCAGCCGCTGCTGCTGGACCGACGTCAGCCCGTCCCACCAGGTCTTGACGTCCGCGGGCCTCGTGCCGGCGGGCGGGACGCGGTCGGTCGCGTCGTCCGCGGCCTTGTCGGCGGCGACCGCCGCGGCGGTCAGACCGCTGCCGTCGGCCGCGTGCTGGGCGAAACGGTTCAGCTGGGCGGTGATCGTCCGGTCCGCCTGGGCCCCCTCGTTCAGGGCCGCGGTGATCCGGGCGCCGATCTCCTCCGCCCGTCTGCGCATGGCGTCGTCGGCCGGGGCGCCCTGGGTGCCTCCGGGCTGTCCGGGGGCCGGGCCCCAGCTGAGCTGCCCGTCCGGGGCCACCGTGAGGCCCGCCGTCCTGGCGTCGTCCAGGGCGGCCACCAGGTGCGACTGGGCCAGCGCGAAGGCCTCGCCGGCGGCGCTCAACGAGCGGCTGACGAAGACGAGTTCCTCGTGCGCGTTCCGCAGCTTGACGGTGAGCGCCCCGAGGTCGCCGAGGACCTGGGTGGCAGTGCCGCCCTTCCAGCCCGACAGCCGGTTGACCACGGTGCTCTGCCAGATCTCGATGTGCTCGGCGAACTTGCCGGCCAGGGTGTCGTAGGCGTTCTTGGCGCAGGCCAGGTCGTTCAGGTTCGCACCGTAGAGGGTCGCGATGTCCACGGTCACCGCTCCTCGGCCGAACGGCCGCCGACGATCACCGTGTTGAACGGGTCGGGCCTGGACGGGGCGGCGCTCGCCTGGGCGGTGGTGCCGGCGGTGGTGCCGGCCCCGGTCAGGTCGTCGGCGATGTCGCGGTCGCCCGACCCGTACGTCAGCGCGATCTGCTGCAGCTTGGTCCCGGACGTGCCGAGCTCCCCCGCCAGGTTGTTCAGCAGCGTGACCCAGTTGGCGGTGCAGCCGTGCAGGGCGGTCGCCGTCGTCCAGCCCTTGAGGCCGCCCTCCGCCGTGCCGCTCGCCTCGGCCAGTGCGTGGTCCTCGGCCGGTACGGCCTGGGCCAGTTGCGCGGCGCTCTGCCCACTGGCCCTCAGATCGCTCGGCCTGACGACGAGTTGGAGCGCCTTCTCCGGATCCACTGCGTCTTCCCCCTGGTTGTCCGTCTGGTCGTCTGGTCATCGGTCTGGTCGTCCGTCGGTGAACGACGACAAGGACGCCGGGGGTTGGGGGGCAGTTCCGGGTGGAACCGGGCTTCGTGCACCTCCCGTTCTGCGGCGCGCCGCGGTGGGCGTCGGGCCGTTCGCCGCGTGCACCGCGCGGTTCCCCCGGGGTGACCGGCAATGTCCGCCGGGTCGGGATCGGCTCTTGCGCCCGGCCGCCCGGGCCGTTTTGACTGGCCTCCGACTAGCGCTGTTAGTGAAGCGATTGAGCGGATGAGAGGACAATCGGTGCAGCAGTACGCGGAGTACAGCGACCAGTACATCGACGGCTCCTGGCGGCCCTCCGGGGACCCCGGCTCGATCACCGTCCTGAACCCGGCGACCGAGCAGGTGCTCGCCACCGTACCCGCGGGCGGCGCGACCGATGTCGACGCGGCGGTGACGGCGGCCCGCCGGGCGGCCCGGAGTTGGGGCGCGACCACCCGCGAGGAGCGGCTGGCCCTGCTGACCCGGCTGCGGGACGGGCTCGCCGCCGCGCAGAACGAGATCACCGAGACGGTCGTCGCCGAACTGGGCGCCCCGGTCGGCTTCACCGCGGCCGTGCACGCCGGGCTGCCGCTGACCGTCACCACCTCCTACCTGGACCTGCTCGCCGAGCACTCCTTCGAGGAGCGGATCGGCAACTCGGTGGTGCACGCCGAGCCGGCCGGCGTGGTCGCGGCGATCACGCCGTGGAACTACCCGCTGCACCAGATCGTGGCGAAGGTGGTCCCGGCGCTGGCGGCCGGCTGCCCGGTGGTCCTCAAGCCGGCCGAGGACACCCCGCTGGTGGCCCGGCTGTTCGCCCGGCTGGTGCACGAGGCCGGGTTCCCCGCGGGGGCGTTCAACCTGGTCACCGGCACCGGGGAGCTGGCGGGCGCGGCGCTGGTCGGCCACCCCGGGGTGGACGTGGTCTCCTTCACCGGCTCCACCGCCGTCGGCCGGCAGGTCGCCGAGACGGCCGGCCGGAACCTGAAGCGGGTCGCGCTGGAGCTGGGCGGCAAGTCCGCCAACGTGGTGCTGCCGGGCTCCAACATCACCCGCGCGGTCAAGACGAACGTCGCGAACGTGTTCGCCAACTCCGGCCAGACCTGCAGCGCCTGGACCCGGCTGCTGGTGCACGAGGACCAGTACGAGGAGGCGATCACCCGGGCCGCCAAGGCCGCCGCCCAGTACGTGCCGGGCGACCCGACCGACCCGCAGACCCGGATCGGCCCGGTGGTCAACGCCAAGCAGCTGGCCCGGGTGCGCGGCTACATCGACGGCGCGCTGGCCGAGGGCGCCCGGCTGGTCGTCGGCGGCTCGGAGCCCGTCGCCGAGCTGCCCACCGGCTACTACGTCCGCCCGACCGTGCTCGCCGACGTGACCCCGGAGATGACGGTGGCCCAGGAGGAGGTCTTCGGCCCGGTCCTGGTGATCCTCCCCTACCGGGACGAGGACCACGCCGTCGAGCTCGCCAACGGCACCCCGTACGGCCTGGCCGGCGGCGTCTGGAGCCGCGACACCGACACCGCCGCCGCCTTCGCCCGCCGCCTCGACACCGGCCAGGTCGACCTCAACGGCGGCCGCTTCAACCCGCTCGCCCCCTTCGGCGGCTACAAGAACTCCGGCCTCGGCCGCGAACTGGGCCGCCACGGGCTGGAGGAGTTCCTGCGGTACAAGTCGCTGCAGTACTGAGGCGCCGGGAACGGGCCCGCCCGGGGCGCCGGCGTGTGCGGCGGCGCCCCGGGCGGGGTGTGTCCGAGGGTGTGTCCGAGGTGTCGCGGGATCCGCCGGGGGTTCAGGCGAGGGCGACGCCCGGGTAGAGCGGGTACGGGGCGAGCAGCTCGGCGGCGCGCTTGGCGACGGCGTCGCGCAGGGCCGGGTCGAGGGCGTAATTGGCCTTGGACGGGCTGCCGTTGGCGGCCGTGGTGGGGGTGGTGGCGCGCAGGACGGTGTCGATCAGTTCGGCGATCTCGTCCATCTCGGCGACGCCGAGGCCACGGGTGGTGAGGGCCGGGGTGCCGATCCGGACGCCGGAGGTGTACCAGGCGCCGTTCGGGTCCTGCGGGACGGAGTTGCGGTTGGTGACGATGCCCGAGTCGAGCAGCGCCGCCTCGGCCTGGCGGCCGGTGAGGCCGTAGCCGGAGACGTCGGCGAGGACGAGGTGGTTGTCCGTGCCGCCGGTGACGAGCTTGCCGCCGCGGCGCAGCAGGCCCTCGGCGAGGGCCTGGGCGTTGGTGACGACGGCCTGGGCGTAGGTCCGGAACTCGGGGCGGCGGGCCTCGGCGAAGGCGACGGCCTTGGCGGCCATGACGTGCGAGAGCGGGCCGCCGAGCACCAGCGGGCAGCCGCGGTCGACGTGTTCGGCCAGTTCGGAGGTGCACAGCACCATGCCGCCGCGCGGGCCGCGGAGGGACTTGTGGGTGGTCGTGGTGACGATGTGGGCGTGCGGGACCGGGTCGTGGTCACCGGTGAGCACCTTGCCCGCGACCAGGCCGGCGAAGTGCGCCATGTCGACCATGAGGGTGGCGCCGACCTCGTCCGCGATCTCGCGCATCGTACGGAAGTTCACCAGGCGCGGGTAGGCGGAGTAGCCGGCCACGATGATCAGTGGGCGGAACTCGCGGGCGGTCTCCCGCAGCGCGTCGTAGTCGATCAGGCCGGTGACCGGGTCGGTGCCGTAGCTGCGCTGCTCGAACATCTTGCCGGAGATGTTGGGGCGGAAGCCGTGGGTGAGGTGGCCGCCGGTGTCCAGGGACATGCCGAGCATGCGCTGGTTGCCGAGCTCGTGGCGCAGCCGGGCCCAGTCCTCCTCGGTGAGGTCGTTGACGTTGCGGACCTCGGCCCGCTCCAGGGCGGGGCTCTCGACCCGCTGGGAGAGGACGGCCCAGAAGGCGGTGAGGTTGGCGTCGATGCCGGAGTGCGGCTGGACGTAGGCGTGGTCGGCGCCGAACAGCTCGCGGGCGTGCTCGGCGGCGATGGTCTCGACGGTGTCGACGTTGCGGCAGCCCGCGTAGAAGCGGCGGCCCGCGGTGCCCTCGGCGTACTTGTCGCTGAGCCAGTTGCCCATGGCGAGCAGGACGGCCGGGGAGGCGTAGTTCTCGCTGGCGATGAGCTTGAGCGAGGCGCGCTGGTCGGCGAGCTCCTGGCCGATGGCGGCGGCGATCCGGGGTTCGACGCCGGCGACCACGTCGAGGGCGCTGCGGAAGGCCGCGTCGGCGGTGGGGGTCGCGGCGGTGTGGGGCTGCTGGGCCAAGGCGGTCTCCTGGTGGGGATGCGGAAGGCCCAGGCGCTCGGCAACTGCACGTGAAGGTTTCACGAGGCCGCTTCCCGATGGTTGATTCCATCCCTACGCGCCAGTCGCAGCCCACCGGGATCGTACCAACACCGGACGGACTGTGGCGGAGGTCTCAGAATGCGGACCAGGCCGGTCCGATTCGCCGCTTATGTCCGTTCTTCTGCAACGCCGGTGTTGCGGCGAAATGAAGTCGCCACATTCCCCGAAACAGTTCCGCAGGAATTCCCCGGAGAACCGCCGGAGGTGATTTGCGGAACCTCGGACGCATCCGATCAAATGTCGCTCGAACGGCCACGGGAAACCCCCGGAAGCCGTACCGGAAATACACACGAGCGCACCCTCACCCACAGGGCGGCGGAGAATTCGGGGGTTACGCCTCATGGCAGTGGTCGACGCAGTCCCAGTCCCCGCGGCCGGGCCCGCCGCCGCGGCCCCGGGCCCGCTCCGCCGGATCCTGCGCGACCGGGTCGGCGCCGCCGCCCTGACCGTCGTGGTGCTGTTCCTGCTGCTGGCCGCCGGGGCCCCGCTGATCGCCGCGCTGTACGGGAGGAACCCGGTCGAGCACTACGGCCAGAACGCCCCCGGCCTGCTCAGCGACGGCGGCCTGCCGATGCTGCCGAACGGCGGGATCTCCGGTGACTTCTGGTTCGGCCTGGAGCCCGGCCTCGGCCGAGACGTGTTCACCCAGCTGCTGTACGGCATCCGCACCTCGCTGCTGATCGCCTTCGCCGCCGCCACCGTGACCACCGCCCTGGGCGTACTGGCCGGCGTCGCGGTCGGCTATCTCGGCGGAATCGCGGACCGGCTGTTCGGATTCCTCGCCAATGTGCTGCTGGCCTTTCCGACCCTGCTCCTGCTGCTCGCGCTCAGCCCGATCATCCAGTCCCGGCTGGTCGATCCGGGCGCCGCGGAACCGGAGTGGATGCAGTTCCTGGTGCTGATCCTGGTTTTCTCCGCGTTCGGCTGGATTCCGCTCGCGCTTTCCCTGCGGGCCACCGTCCGCTCGCTCCGGGAAAGGGATTTCGTGCAGTCCGCCCGGGCCCAGGGCGCGAGCCGGTTCCATGTCGTCGTCCACGAACTGCTCCCCAATGTGCGCTCGCAGCTGCTGGTGCACGCCACCATGGCGGTGCCGACCTACGTCGCCTCCGAGGCCGCACTGTCCTTCCTGGGCGTCGGCATCACCGAACCGGTCCCGGACTGGGGGCGGATGATCTCCCGCGGCTCCGAGGTCTTCCAGGCCGACCCCACGTACCTGGTCTTCCCCGGGGTGGCGCTGCTGCTGTTCGTGATCGCCTTCAACCTGCTCGGCGACGCCGTCCGGGACGCGCTGGACCCGCGCTCCGGCACCCGCTGAGCCACCCCGGCGCCCCGACGCCCCGACGCTCCGACGCTCCGACGCCCAACCTTCCCCGCCCGTACCTTCCCCGTCCATTCACCCGAACCCTCCCCGGCGCGACCCGCCGGGGCGAGGAGAGATCCGCCATGCGCTGGACCAGACCGTCCCTCGCCGTCATCGCCACCGCCCTGCTGGCGACCTCCTGCTCGGCCGGCGCGGGCAGCACCGGCTCCGCCGGCGCCGGGGCCTCCGCCAAGGAGACCTCCCCGCTGACCGCCGCGCTCGGCACCGAGCAGGAGAGCGCCGGCCCCGCCCCGGCCGTCCCGGGCGCCCGCGCCGGCGGCACCGTGAACGTGTACAACAGCGTGGAGTTCCGCCACCTCGACCCGCAGAAGGTCTACGCGGGCGCCACCTACAACGCCTCGCTGCTCTGGGGCCGCCAGCTGACCCAGTACCAGGTGGTGGACGGCAAGGCCAAGCTGGTCGGCGACCTGGCCACCGACACCGGCACCCCGGCCGACGGCGGACGCACCTGGACGTACCGGCTCAAGCAGGGCGTGGCCTGGGAGGACGGCAAGCCGATCACCTCCCAGGACGTCAAGTACGGCATCGAGCGCACCTTCGGCAAGGGCTACGAGGTCGGCCCGCCGTACTGGCCCCAGTGGCTCACCGGCGAGGCCAACTACGAGGCGGCGCGCGCCAAGTACGCCGGCCCGCAGGACGGCGACCTCGCCGCGATCGAGACGCCGGACGAGCGCACGATCGTCTTCCGCTTCCCGCAGCCGCAGGCCGACGTCCCGTACATGGCCGCGCAGTCCTCCTCCTCGCCGGTGCGCCGGGACAAGGACACCGGGACGGAGTACGACCGCCAGCCGTTCGCCACCGGCCCGTACCGGATCGTCGAGCACGTCCAGAACACCCGGATGGTGCTGGAGCGCAACCCGGCCTGGAAGCCCGAGACCGACCCGATCCGCAGCCAGTACCCGGAGAAGTTCGTCTTCACGTACGGCAAGGAGACGCTCAACCTCAACCAGGAGATCCTCTCCGGCCGGGACGGCGGCGCCAACGCCACCACCGCCGCCGACGTCCTCTCCCCCGAGCTGTACCAGACGGCCGACACCGACCCGAAGGCCAGGGAACTGGTCGTCAGCGGGCGGCAGGGCGCCTTCGTCACCCAGCTGATGATCAACAACGAGCGGGTGCCGGACCTGGCGGTCCGCAAGGCGCTCAACCTGGCCTACCCCCGCCAGCAGGCCCGCCAGGTCCAGGGCGGCGCCCGGACCGGCGAACTGGCCACCACGCTCAGCTCGCCCGCGCTGATCGACTGGCAGAAGTACGACCTCGCCCCGGCCAAGCCCGAGGGCGACCCGGAGGCCGCCAAGGCCGAACTCGCCAAGGCCGCGCAGGCACCGGGCAGCCTCACCTACGGGTACAAGAACACCCCGAACGGGCAGCGCGTCGCCCAGGTGCTGGTGGACGGCTTCGCCAAGGCCGGGATCACCGTCGTGCCCAAGCCGATCGACCCCAAGGCGTTCCTGGACGAGGTGCACCGCGCCGACGCCCCGTACGACCTGTTCGAGGAGACCTCCTCCGTCGACTGGCCGACCCCGTCCACGCTCGTCCCGTTCTCCTTCGACGGCCGCGCCGGCAGCGACATCAACTCCGCGCGCTACCGCAACCCGGCGGTGGACAAGGAGATCGACCGGATCAACCAGATCGGCGAGCCGCGCGCCAAGGCCAAGGAGCTGTACGCGCTGGAGCAGACCGTGATGAAGGACCTGCCGGTGCTGCCGTTCGCCTACCCGACCACCAGCCAGCTGCGCGGCGGCAACGTCGGCGGGGCGTTCATCCACCCGATCTACGGGACGGTCTCGCTGGCCTGGCTGTACCTGAAGTCCTGACCCTCCCGGCCCGCCTCCGCCTCCTGGTACCGACCCGGGGGCGGGGGCGGCGCCCCCGCCTCTCCCCGTTGCCCCGACCCCACCCCTCGCCCCCCGTCACGTCGACCCCGGATCGGCCATGCTCTCCTTCGTCCTGCGCCGGACCGCCCAGGCCCTCGCCGTCCTGGTCGCGGTCTCCGCCGCCGCCTTCGCCCTCTTCTACGCCGCGCCCGCCGATCCGGCCCGCGCCGCCTGCGGCCCGCGCTGCGACAGCGGGCAGGTCGCCGCGGTGCGCCAGAGCATGGGCCTGGACCAGCCGCTCGCCGCCCAGTACACCGACTACCTGACCGGCGTCCTCGCCGGGCGGGACATCGACGACGTGGACGGCTCGACCATCCACTGCGACGCACCCTGCCTCGGCTACTCCTACCGGCTGCACCAGCCCGTCAGCGAGGCGCTGGCCGACCACCTGCCGGTCACCTTCTCGCTGACCGCCGGGGCACTGGCCGTCCTGCTGGTGCTCGGCCTCGGCACCGGCTTCGTCTCCGCGCTGCGGCACGGACGGCGGACCGACCGGCTGCTGTCCGGCTTCACCCTGGTCGGCGCCAGCGTGCAGATCTACTTCCTCGGCTACATCGCACAGTGGGTACTGGTCTACTCCACCGGCCTGCTGCCGCTGCCCTCCTACACCCCGCCCGCCGAGGACCCGGCGGCCTGGGCGGGCGGGATGCTGCTGCCCTGGCTCGTCCTCGGATTCGTCAACTCGGCGGTCTTCGCCCGGCTTTCACGCTCGCAGCTGCTGGAGACGATGAACGAGGAGTACGTCCGCACGGCCCGCGCCAAGGGCCTCGGACGGCTGCGCGCCCACCTCAAGTACACCTCGCGCGGCGCCGCCGGGCCGCTGGTGCAACTGCTCGGGCTGGAGGCCGGGGCGCTGCTCGGCGGGGCGGTGATCACCGAGACGGTGTTCGGGCTGAACGGGGTCGGACGGTTCGCCGCGCAGGCCGTCGCCGGGCAGGACCTGCCCGCCGTGGTCGGCGCGGTGCTGCTGGCCGCCTGCTTCGTGGTGCTGTTCGTCGCGCTGGCCGACCTCGCGGTGGCCTGGCTCGACCCGCGTGTCCGGCTGAGCTGAGGGGAGTCCTGTGATGAAGACCGATGTTCCTGGTGACGGCGTTAGCCTTCCCCGTACGGACGGTGCCGAGCCCGTGCTGAGCGTGCGCGATCTGACCGTCACCTTCGCGGACCCGCGCGGCGGCGCGCCCGTGACCGCCGTCCGGGATCTCTCCTTCGACCTCGCCGCGGGTGAAGTCCTGGGCCTGGTCGGCGAGTCGGGCTCCGGCAAGTCCACCGTCGGCCTCGCCGTCCTCGGCCTGCACGATCCGCGTACCACCACCGTCACCGGATCGATCCGGCTGGGCGGGCAGGAATTGGTGGGCGCCGGCGAGTCCGCCCTGCGCGAGATCCGGGGCGGCCGCGCCGCACTGGTCTTCCAGGACGCGCTCACCTCGCTCAGCCCCTTCCACGGCGTCGGCGCCCAACTCGCCGAGATGTACCGGCTGCACCACCCGGGGGCGACCCGCGCCGAGGCCCGGCGGCGGGCGGCCGAGATGCTCGACCGGGTCGGCATCCCGGCCGACCGGGTGCGCGATCACCCGCACCGGTTCTCGGGCGGCATGCGGCAGCGCGTGATGATCGCGATGGCGCTGATGAACGACCCGCGGCTGCTGATCGCCGACGAGCCGACCACCGCCCTGGACGCCCGCGTCCAGCGGCAGGTCCTGGACCTGCTCGGCGAGCTGCAGCGCGAACACGGCACCGCCGTCCTGCTGGTCAGCCACGACCTGGGCGTGGTCGCGGGGACGACCGACCGCACGCTGGTGCTGCGCGGCGGCGTCCGGGTCGAGTCCGCGCCGACCGCCGAGCTGCTGGCCGCGCCGCGCGAGCCGTACACCCGGGCGCTGGTCGGGGCCGCGCTCCGCCTGGACTCCGCCCCGGGCACCGCCCTGCCGACGGTCGACGATCCGTCCCCCGCGCGGACCTTCCGGCCGCGGGTCGTCGAGCGGCCCGAGCGGTGGCTGGTCGAGGTCGACGACCTCACCGTGCACTTCCCCGGCCGACGCCGCTTCCCCGGCCTCCGGGCCGAGCCGGTCCGCGCGGTCGAGGGCGTGGGGCTGCGGATCGCGCCGGGCGAGACGGTCGGCCTGGTCGGCGAGTCCGGCTCCGGCAAGTCCACCACCTCGCGGGTGCTGGCCGGTCTGCAACGCCCCACCTCCGGGCGGGTGTCGTACGACGGCCAGGACGTCACGAACCCGGACCGGGAGCTGCGGCGCCGGCTCAGCCGAGAGATCCAGCTCGTCTTCCAGGACCCGTACGCCTCGCTCAACCCGCGCCGCACCGTCGCCCAGACCCTCGACACCCCGCTGCGCCTGCACACCCCGCTGACCGCGCCCGAGCGGCGGGAGCGCGCGGTCGAGCTGCTGGAGCAGGTCGGACTGGACGCCGGGCACCTGCACCGCTACCCGCACGAGTTCTCCGGCGGGCAGCGCCAGCGGATCGGCATCGCCCGGGCCCTGGCCCCGCAGCCCCGGCTGATCATCGCGGACGAGCCGGTCTCGGCGCTCGACGTGTCGGTGCAGGCGCAGGTGCTCAACCTGCTGATGGAGCTGCGCGAACGCCTCGCGGTGGCGTTCCTGTTCGTCTCCCACGACCTCGCGGTGGTCCGGCACTTCTGCGACCGGGTGGCGGTGATGCACCGGGGCCGCCTGGTCGAGTCCACCGACCGGGACCGGCTGTTCGGGGCCCCGCACACCGAGTACACCCGGGGGCTGCTGGCGGCGGTGCACTGAGGGCTGCCGCGGCGGGGGACGGAGTGGAGGAGCCCGTCGCGAAGGGGCCGGAGGGAAGGGGCCGGAGTGAAGGGGCCTGCGAAAAGGGTTGGCCTGGTCAGGGGCGGGTGACCAATGATCGGACCCTGGCGGATCCGATCGGAGAGGTGCAACGGTATGTCGACCAGCGATCAGGTGCCCGCGGGTGGGGCGCTCGTCGGAGCGGGCCTCGTCGACGCGGAGCTCGTCGAGGCGGCCGTGGAGGTGGCGCGGCGGTACGCCCGGGGCGACAACCACACGGTGGCGGCCGCCGGACGCGCCGCCGACGGACGGATCGTCACCGCGCTGAACGCCTACCACTTCACCGGCGGACCGTGCGCGGAGCTGGTGCTGATCGGGGCGGCGGCCGGGCAGGGCGCGTACGAGCTCACCACCGTCGTGGCGGTCGGCGACCGGGAGCGCGGGGTGATCCCGCCGTGCGGGCGCTGCCGCCAGGTGCTGCTCGACTACTTCCCGGAGCTGCGGATCATCGTCGGGCAGGGCTCCCGGCTGCGCACCGTCCCGGTGCGGGAGCTGCTGCCGGAGACGTACGTCTGGGCCGACCACCAGGTGGACTGATCACGTTGTCCGACCGGGGGGCGGCGCCGGGGTGGCCGGGCAGGCCGTTCGCCCCTCGTTCGGCTGCGCGGGCTCGGCTCAAGGCGTTAGCGTGCAGGCGATGTGCCGTAGGAAGCCAGGAAACGCCAGCTGAGGGGAAACGTTGTCGGACGACCTGCTCATCGCAAAGATCAATCACGGTTTCGATCACCTCGACGCCGACGGCGACGGACTGATCACCGAACGGGACCACGTCCTGATGGGCCACTCGGTGGCCCGCTCGCTCGGCCACCAGGAGGGATCGGAGGCGGAGGCCGTGATCGTCCGCGCCTACCTGACGATCTGGCACGACCTCCACCTCGCCCGGCTGCCCGCCGGCACCCAGACGATCTCCCGCGAACAGTTCGTCGCCTCCACCGGCCTGCTCGCCGACGACCCCGAGGCCGCGCGCGACAGCCTCGGCGCGCTCGCCGCCGCGTTCCTCGCCGTCGCCGACACCGACCGCAGCGGGACCGTGGACGCCGGCGAGTTCTTCGTCTTCCAGCGCGGCCACTTCGCCGGCCTCAGCCGCGACGACGCCGACGAGGCCTTCCGCCGCCTCGACACCGACGGCGACGGCGTGCTCTCCGCGGCCGAGTTCACCGAGGCGATCATCGAGTACTGGACCAGCCGCGACCCGGACGCGCCCGGCAACTGGTGGACGGGGAAGCCCCCGCACGGCCTCTGAGCCCGACCCGGGCAACCGGACCCGGACAGCCCGGTTCTGACGACGGTCGGACCTGGACGGACAGGACCCGGACAGCCCGACCCGGACGACCGTCCCCGCGCGCCGGAAGCGCGGGGACGGTCGCGGCATGGCGACCCCGGCACCCCACCGTGACCGACCCGGTGGGGTGCCGGCCTCGGCGGGGTCAGGCCGCCGGGACGATCCGCTCGACGACGGTGTCGATCAGCGCCGCGAGGCCGTCGACGCCCAACACCTCGGGCAGGGTGAGGTGTTCGAGGATCAGGCCGGTCATGGCGAGGTAGAGCACCAGGACGGTCTCCCGGTCGCCGGGGAGGCCCTCGTCCAGGTGGAAGGCGACGTTGGCCTCCAGGTCGTCCCGGATGGTGCCGGTGAGCTGGGCCCGCAGGTCCGGGCGGCGGGTGGCCTCCAGGCGCAGTTCGAGCATCGCGAGGTAGCCGGCCCGGTCCGCGGTGATGCGGCGGATCAGGTCGTGCATCAGGGCCGTGACCAGCGCGCGGTCTCGGGGAGCCCGCATCAGTTCCTCGAGGACCGCCGCGTCCGGGATGAGCCGCCGGTGGATGTGCCGGGCGGTCTGGTGGAGCAGGTGGTCCCGGTTGGCGAAGTAGTTGGAGGCCGTGCCGTTGGGGACGCCGGCCTGGACGTCGACCGCGCGGAAGGTGAGGCCGCGGGCGCCCTCGCGGGCGAGGACCTCGATGGCGGCGTCGGCGAGGGCGGTACGGCGGGCGGGGTTCTGGACCATGGGCCGATTCTCTCTCCTCTCACGACGGGGACCCGGGGCGGCCTGAGGCCGGGTGCGACAGGGGTTGCCAACCACTACGACTGGAGTACTATGACTGTCGTGGTTAACGGGGCAGGCCGAAACGGCCCGCGCCGCATCCCGATCGCGTTCCTCGACCCAAGGACCTGAATGCGCAAGCTCACCTACTTCGTCGGCACCACCATCGACGGCTTCATCGCCGCCCCGAACGGCGCGTTCGACTTCCTCATGCCGTACGTCACCGAGGACTTCGCCCCGACGCTCTTCACCGAGTACCCGGAGACCATTCCCACCCCCGCCCGCGCGGCGGTCGGCATCGCCGAGGCCCCCAACAAGCTCTTCGACACCGTGCTCATGGGCCGCGGCACCTACGAGCCGAACGTGCCCGCCGGATTCGCCAACCCCTACGCCCACCTGCGGCAGATCGTCTTCTCCCGCACCCTCACCACCAGCCCCGACCCGGCCGTCGAGATCACCGCCGAGGACCCGCTGAGCACCGTCCGCCGGCTCAAGCAGGAGGACGGGCTCGGCATCTGGCTCTGCGGCGGCGCCAAGCTGGCCGGGCGGCTGCTGCCCGAGATCGACGAGCTGATCATCAAGCAGTACCCGGTGGTGGCCGGCTCCGGCATCCCGCTGTTCACCACGGAGTTCGCGCCCCGCGAGTTCACGCTCACCGGCAGCCGGGTCTTCGAACGCGGGAACCTGCTGCTCAGCTACGCGCGGACGAGCCCTTCACCGGACGCCCGGGACGCCCGGGACGCCTCGGCCGCCGGCTGACGCTCACCACCAGGCAGACACCCGCGACCACGATCGCCCCACCCGCCACGGTGGGGCCGGTCAGCGGCTCCGCCAGGATCAGCCAGCCCAGCAGCACCGCGACCACCGGGTTCACGTACGCGTACGTGCCCACCAGCGTCAGCGGGGCGGCGCGCAGCAGCCAGGCGTACGCGGTAAAGGCGAGCAGCGAACCGAACAGCACCAGGTAGGCGAGGGCCGGCCAGGACCGGCCGGAGACGGCCCCCAGGTCCAGGCCGCGCTGCTCGCCGCGGAAGAGGGCGATCAGCAGGTCGCAGAGGCCTCCGGCCAGCATCTGGTACGCGCTCGCGGCGAGCACGTTGCCCGGCATCGGGACCTTCTTGGTCACGAACGAACCGGCCGCCCAGAGCAGCGTGGCGCAGATGATCAGGACCACGCCGAGCGGCTCCACGGACCCGCCGACCGCCGGCGCCGACAGCACGCCGAGGCCGACCAGACCGAGCAGCACCCCGGCGAGCTCGGCGAGCCTCGGCCGCTCGCCGCCGAAGGCCGTCAGCACCACCATCCACAGCGGGACGGCGGCCACCAGCAGGGCGGTCAGGCCGGAGGGGACGGAGGTCTCGCCCAGGACCACCAGTCCGTTGCCGCCGGTCAGCAGCAGGACGCCGACCAGGGCGGAGGAGGCGAGCTGCCGTCCGCTCACCTTCAGCCCGGCCGGGCCCTGGCGCACCAGCAGGAAGCCGGCCAGCAGGAGCCCCGCGGTGAGGAAGCGGGCGGCGGCGGAGAGGAACGAGGGCATCGTCTCCACCGCGATCCGGATCGCCAGGTAGGTCGAGCCCCAGACGACGTAGACCACGGCGAGGGCCAGCCAGACGGCGCCGCCGAGGCGGGCGGCGGAGGCGGCCGGGGTGGCTGGTGTGGCCTTCGTGAGGGCTATCGGGCCCTCGTCCGCGTCCGCCTCCGCGTCGGCGGGGACGGCGTCCGCAGGAGTGACGAGGGGTGCGGCGGGTCCGGGGGGCACGGGGGTGGAACCGGGCGTGGTGGCCGGTTGGGGCGAAGCGGGCGATGTCATGTGTGTCCCCCTTGGACGGTGCTGGCCGAACCACGACATGACAGCGCATCGAGCACCCCGCGCGCCAGTCGGTATCACGAATCGGACCGGAAGACGTACCGTGGGCGCTCCCCAGCGAGGAGGTCGAACCCGTGTCCGGATCCGAGGAGGGACTGCCGTTCTTCGTCTACGGCACCCTGCGCAGCGGCGGCCGAAACCACACCGTCCACCTGGCCGGACGCTGTGCCGACATCCGCCCGGCCGTACTGGACGGCGCCGCGCTGCACGAGGGCCCCGGCTTCCCGTACGCGGTGCTCGACGCGACGCCCGGACGCCGGATCGTGGGCGAACTCATCACCATACGCCCGAGCGCGTACGACGGCGCGCTCGCGGCGCTGGACCACCTGGAGGAGTGCCGGGCCGACGGGACCGGACTGTACGTGCGGCGGCGGCTGGCCGTACGGGCCGCGGCGGACGACGAGCCGCAGGACGCCTGGGTCTACCTCGCCGGACCGGCCGCCGAGGCGCGACTGCGCGAGCGGCCGGCGCTGATCGGGTCGGGGGACTGGACGGACAGATGACAGATGACAGATTTCAACATCTGAAAGTTGTCGTCTGTCGGCTGTTATCTGTCAGCTGTCAGCTGTCATCTGTCAGCTGTCACCGGACGGCTGGCAGCTGGCGGCCGGCGACCGAACCCCGTCAGCCCCGCCCTCCCTCGCACCCACCCCCAAACCGCCAGGTAGGCTGCCCGGCCGGTTGTTTTTTATACTCATTCGCCGGCCGAACGACGAGGAGCCACCCGGTGCCCGAGCTGCCACCCCCGATCACCGTCGTCGGGATCGGGGCCGACGGCTGGCCCGGCCTCGCCGCCACCTCCCGGGCCGCACTGCGGAACGCCGAGGTGGTCGTCGGCGGCCCCCGCCAGCTCGACCTGCTCCCCCACGACGAGGTCACCGCCGAGTGCCTCCCCTGGCCGTCCCCGCTGCGCCCGGCCGTACCCGGACTGCTCGCCGCCCACTCCGACCGCCGCGTCGCCGTCCTGGCCAGCGGCGACCCGCTGTTCTACGGCATCGGCCGCACCCTCGCCGAGACGGTCGGCGCCGAGCGGCTGCGCGTCCTGCCGCACCCCTCCTCGGTCTCCTACGCCTGCGCGCGCCTCGGCTGGCCGCTGGAGGCCACCGAGGTGGTCAGCCTGGTCGGCCGCCCGCTGGACACCCTCTCCCTCGCCCTCCACCCCGGCCGCCGCCTGCTGGTGCTCAGCGCCGACGCCGCCACTCCGGCAGCCGTCGCCGCCCTGCTCACCGAGCGCGGCTACGGCACCGCCCGGCTGCGCGTCCTCGAACAGCTCGGCTCCCCCGCCGAACGGCACCTCGACGGCCCCGCCGAGGGCTGGCCGCACCCGGCCGGCGACCCGCTGAACGTCATCGCCGTCGAACTCGGCGACGGCCCCCGCACCTCCCTCGTCCCCGGTCTGCCCGACACCGCGTACGAGAGCGACGGCCAGCTCACCAAGCGCCACGTCCGCGCCGCCACCCTCGCCACCCTCGCCCCCTCCCCCGGCGAACTGCTCTGGGACGTCGGCGGCGGCTCGGGCTCGATCGCCATCGAGTGGCTGCGCGCCCACCGCGACTGCCGGGCCGTCAGCGTCGAACGCGACCCGGTGCGCGCCGAACGGATCGCCCGCAACGCCGCCGCCCTCGGCGTGCCCCGGCTGCGCGTGGTGACCGGCCCCGCCCCCGCCACGCTCGCCGAACTCCCCGTCCCCGACGCCGTGTTCATCGGCGGCGGCCTCACCGCGCCCGGACTGCTGGACAGTTGCTGGGCCGCTCTGCGTCCGGGCGGCCGACTGGTCGCCAACACCGTGACCCTGGAGTCCGAGGCGCTGCTCACCGACTGGTACCGGCGCCACGGCGGCGAACTCGTCAAGCTCGCCGTCGCCCACGCCGTGCCGGTGGGCGGCTTCACCGGCTGGCGCCAGGCCATGCCGGTCACCCAGTGGTCCGCCGTCAAGCCCAACACCCCCCAGGAGGACGCCTCGTGACCGTCTACTTCATCGGAGCCGGCCCGGGCGCCGCCGACCTGATCACCCTGCGCGGCCAGCGCCTCCTGGCCCGCGCCGAGGTCTGCCTCTACGCCGGCAGCCTCGTCCCGCGCGAGCTGCTGGACGAGTGCCCGCCCGGCGCCCGCCTGATCGACACCGCGCAGCTCAACCTGGACCAGATCGTCGCCGAGCTGGTCCGCGCGCACGAGGCCGGACAGGACGTCGCCCGGCTGCACTCCGGCGACCCGTCCGTCTTCTCCGCCGTCGCCGAACAGATGCGCCGCCTGGACGCCGCCGGCATCCCGTACGAGGTGGTCCCCGGCGTGCCCGCCTTCGCCGCCGCCGCGGCCGCGCTGAAGCGGGAGCTGACCGTCCCGACCGTCGGCCAGACCGTCATCCTCACCCGGATCGCCAAGCGCGCCACCCCGATGCCCGAGGGCGAGGACCTCGCCACCCTCGGCCTCAGCGGCGCCCTGCTGGTGCTGCACCTGGCCGCCGGGTACGTGGACGACGTGGTCGAGCAGCTGCTCCCGCACTACGGCGCCGACTGCCCGGCCGCCGTCGTCGCGATGGCCAGCCGCCCCGACGAACTGGTGCTGCGCGGCACCGTCGGCGACATCGCCGAACAGGTCAAGGCCGCGGGCGTGGTCCGCACCGCCGTCATCATCGTCGGCCGCACCCTGGCCGCCGAGCAGTTCCGCGACAGCCACCTCTACTCGGCGGACCGCGAGCGCCCGCACGAGCCCTGCGGGGCCTGATGCGGCACGTCCTGATCCTCGGCGGGACCACCGAAGGGCGGGCCTTGGCCGCCCGACTCACCCCCGAACTCACCGCTGAGCCCGCCCCCGCCGCCCACCGGATCACCAGCTCGCTGGCTGGGCGGACCGCCCAGCCCCGGCTGCCCGCCGGGGAGGTACGGATCGGCGGCTTCGGCGGACCGGAGGGCCTCGCCGACTGGCTGCGCGCGGAACGCGTGGACGCGGTGGTGGACGCCACCCACCCGTTCGCGGCCGGCATCTCGCGGAACGCCGCCCTCGCGGCCGCGGCCACCGGTACCCCGCTGCTGGTGCTGCGCCGCCCCGGCTTCACCCGGGTCGACGGCGACCACTGGCTCCCCGTCCCCTCCCTCGCGGCGGCCGCCGAACTGCTGCCCCGACGCGGGGAGCGGGTCCTCCTCACCATCGGCCGGCAGGGTGTCGCCGCCTTCGCCCACCTCGACGGCGTCCACTTCGTCTCCCGCTCGGTCGACCCGCCCGAGCCACCGCTGCCGCCGTCCTTCGAAGTCCTGCTCGACCGCGGCCCGTTCACGGTCCAGGGCGAGGAGGCACTGCTGCGCGAGCGCGACATCGACGTCCTGGTCACCAAGGACAGCGGCGGCGCCGCGACCGCCGCCAAACTGACCGCCGCCCGCTGCCTGGGCCTGCCCGTCATCGTCGTGCAGCGCCCGCCCGTCCCCGACGGCGTCCCGGTCGTGCCGGACGTCGAGGGCGCGGTGCGATGGCTGGAGCAGCGGCTGGGCTGAGTCCGGTCGGTGGACTCGCCGGGCGGCCAGGACGGCCGCCCGGAAGGATGTCCCCATGAGTGACGACCAGCGCACCGAGACCCAGCGGACCGAGACGCAGCGCACCGGCGACGAACGCGCCACCCTGGCAAGCTTCCTGGACTTCCAGCGCGACACCCTCGCGATGAAGTGCGCGGGCCTGACGACCGAGCAGCTCCGCACCCGGGTGCTGGCACCCTCCGGCCTCTCCCTGCTCGGCCTGGTCCGGCACCTCGCCGAGGTGGAGCGCAGCTGGTTCCGCAACGTCCTCAACAACGAGGCCGTACCCGGCTTCTGGAAGCACCCCGACGGCTCCTTCGCCGAGTTCGACGTCGACACCGCCGACCCGGACGAGGCCTTCGCCACCTGGCACCGCGAGTGCGCCCACGCCCGGGAACTCGTCGCCGCGGCGGAGTCGTTGGACGTCCTGGGCCACCACGGCGAGGAGGTCTTCTCGCTGCGCTGGATCCTCACCCACATGATCGAGGAGTACGCCCGCCACAACGGCCACGCCGACCTCCTGCGCGAACACCTCGACGGCACCACCGGCGAGTAGCGCCGGCACCGCGGTCCGGCTGGTGCGGGGAGGGCGGTCGGGCTGGGCGTTGAACAACCCGGTGTTCGTGGAGTACCTGAACACCGGGTTGGAGGTGGCCGTGCTGCTGACCGGGCTCGACGGGTGAGGCCGGGCGGCGGGGGCCGGGTCAGATGTCGCGGAAGGTCTCGATCCGGGCGCCGATGGAGTTGAGGCGCTCGGCGAGGTCCTCGTAGCCGCGGTTGATGACGTAGACGTTGCGCAGGACCGAGGTGCCCTGGGCGGCGAGCATCGCGAGGAGGATGACGACGGCCGGGCGCAGGGCCGGCGGGCACATCATCTCGGCGGCGCGCCAGCGGGTGGGGCCCTGGACCAGGACGCGGTGCGGGTCGAGGAGCTTGACGTCCGCGCCGAGCCGGGTCAGCTCGGTGAGGTAGATCGCGCGGTTGTCGTAGACCCAGTCGTGGATCATCGTGGTGCCGTGCGCGGCCGCGGCGATGGCGGCGAAGAACGGCACGTTGTCGATGTTGATGCCGGGGAACGGCATCGGGTGGATGGTGTCGATCGGCGCGGTCAGCTTGGACGGGCGCACGGTGAGGTCGACCAGCCGGGTGTGGCCGTTGTGGGCCCGGTACTCGGGGGTCCGGTCGTAGTCGAGGCCCATGCCCTCGAGGACGGCGAGCTCGATCTCCAGGAACTCGATCGGCACTCGGCGGATCGTCAGCTCGGAGGAGGTGACGACGGCGGCGGCCAGCAGGCTCATCGCCTCCACCGGGTCCTCGGCCGGGGTGTAGTCGACGTCGCGGGTGATCTCCGGGACGCCGTGCACGGTGAGGGTGGTGGTGCCGATGCCCTCGATCTTGACGCCCAGCTCCTCCAGGAAGAAGCAGAGGTCCTGGACCATGTAGTTGGGCGAGGCGTTGCGGATGACGCTCACGCCGTCGTGCCGCGCGGCGGCCAGCAGGGCGTTCTCGGTGACGGTGTCCCCGCGCTCGGTCAGCACGATCGGGCGGTCCATCGGGGCGCCCGGCTCGACGGAGGCGTGGTAGGCGCCGCCGGTGGTGGCGACCTCCAGGCCGAAGCGGCGCAGCGCGGTCAGGTGCGGCTGGACGGTGCGGGTGCCGAGGTCGCAGCCACCCGCGTACGGGATGGCGAAGTGCTGGGCGCGGTGCATCAGCGGGCCGAGGAACATCAGGACGCTGCGGGTGCGGCGGGCGGCCTCGACGTCCATCGCGGCGAGGTCGAGCTCGGCCGGCGGGGTGAGTTCGAGGTCCCGGCCCTCGTTGATCCAGCGGCTCTTGACGCCGATGCTGGTGAGCACCTCGAGGATGCGGTAGACCTCCTCGATCCGGGCGACGCTGCGGATCGTGGTGCGGCCGGTGGTCAGCAGCGAGGCGCAGAGGATCGCGACGCAGGCGTTCTTGCTGCTGCGGACGTCGATCGCGCCGGAGAGGCGGGTGCCGCCGGCGACGCGCAGGTGCATCGGGCCGGAGTAACCGAGGGAGACGATCTCGCTGTCGAGGGCTTCGCCGATGCGGGCGATCATCTCAAGGCTGACGTTCTGCTTGCCCTGTTCGATGCGGTTGACCGCGCTCTGGCTGGTGCCGAGCGCCTCGCCGAGCTGAGCCTGGGACCAGCCGCGGTGCTGACGCGCGGTGCGGATGAGGGTGCCGATACGGGTGAGGTAGTCGCCTGTCACTCGCCAGACGATATCTCATGGCTGAGATGGCGACAGAACCGCCCGGCGGCGTGGCGCTCCTTTTGTCCGCTTCTCGCCCCGTATGGCTGTCAGATCTTCACATCACCGGGCGATGCTGTCACACGACTGCGACAGTCGTGACGTCGTCACGGCCCCAGCGGCTCCGCCCGGCCCACGATGGTGCCCGCCCGGTCGATGCAGATGACGTCCACCGCGACCGGCGAGCCCAGCAGCACGCCGAGCGCCGTCGCCCGGGCCGCCTCGGCGACCAGGTCCCCGAGCGGCACGCCGGCCGCGCGGCACAACTGGACCGCCTCCAGCCCGGTGTTGGCCGCCGCCACCGCCGCGCTCAGCCGCTCGTCCGCCCCGCCCCGCCGGGCCAGTTCGGCCAGGTAGCCCTTGTCCACCTGGGAGCGGGCCGAGTGCAGGTCGAGGTGGCCGGCCGCGAGCTTGGACAGCTTGGCGAAACCGCCCGCGATGGTCAGCCGGGGCACCGGATGACGCTTCAGGTACTTGAGCACGGCGCCCGCGAAGTCGCCCATGTCCAGCAGCGCGTCCTCGGGCAGGCCGTGCACCGCCACCGCGACCTTCTCCGAGGTCGAACCGGTGCAGCCGGCGACGTGCGTGCGCCCCGCCGCCCGGGCCACGTCCACGCCCCGGCGGATGGAGTCGATCCAGGCCGAGCAGGAGTAGGGGACGACGATGCCGGTGGTGCCCAGGATGGACAGGCCGCCGAGGATGCCGAGCCGCGGGTTCCAGGTCGAGCGGGCGATCTCCTCGCCGTGGTCGACGGAGATCTCGACCACCACGTCCCCGCTGCCGCCGTGCGCGGCGGCCGCCTCGGCGACCGCGTCCCGGATCATCTGCCGGGGCACCGGGTTGATCGCGGGCTCGCCGACGGGCAGCGGCAGACCGGCCTTGGTCACCGTCCCCACCCCGGGGCCGGCCCGGAACACCACCCCGGTGCCGGGCTCGCCCGCCCGTACGGTCGAGCGGATCAGGGCGCCGTGGGTGACGTCGGGGTCGTCGCCGGCGTCCTTGACCACTCCGGCCATGGCGAACGGCTCCTCGGCGGCGTCCGGGGTCTGCGGACCGTCCGTGCCCAGCTTTTCGGCGGCGCCCAGCCGTTCGGCGGCGCCCAGCCGTTCGGCGGCCAGGGCGAAGGCGGGCCGCTGGCCCTTGGGCAGGGTGATGACCACGGGGTCGGGGAACTCACCGGTGAGCAGCGCGGTGTACGCGGCCTTGGTGGCGGCGGTGGCGCAGGCGCCCGTCGTCCAGCCGTGCCGCAGGCCGCTGCTCTTCAGCTGGCCGGCCCGGCCGCCCGCCGCGGCTCCCGGCTGGGTCTCCGCTCCGGCTCCCGCCTCGGCTCCCGCTGCGGCCACCTGTGCCTCGCTTCCGACGGCGCCCTCGCCGTCCTGCTTTCCCGGGCGGCCGCACCGGCCGCCGCCGCCGATTTTCCCCCATTCACCAGGTCGGGGCCCGACCGGGGTCGCCCACGGCGGGTGGCGGCGGGGTGGTGCGTGAGCGGTGGAAGGGGTGGTGCGTGAGCGGTGAAGGGGGCGGTGCGGGAGCCGCGGCGGAGATGGTGTCCCGCGTTCCCGAAGAGTTCGCCGCACGGGCCTCGCCCTCTGCGCCTACCAGTGAGTAATCTGGCGGCCCGCCAGAAGCGGGTTCATGACACGCGGGTCCGGTCGCACGAGGGCAGTCCTCCCGGCCGGGCCATCACCATGTGGGGGTTTTTGTGGCAGGGATGAGTCGGCGTACGTTCCTCACGGGTACGTCGGTGGCCGCCGCGTGGTCGGCCTTGTCGCTCGGCGGCGCCCAGTTCGCCTCGGCCGCGACGCGCGACCAGGCGCTGGCGACCACGGCCGCGCGGGCGGTCGGAGTCACCGGGACGACGCTGGAGCAGGTGGCCACGCCGGTCGGCACCGGCGGCTACAAGCGGCTGACGGCCGGCCCCGGCTGGCCGCTGGTGGTGCGCGGCGACCTGGCGGCGCCGGGTGCCGGGCGGGACGACCGCCGCACCGGGCTGGCCAGCTTCGTCCAGTTCAGCGACCTGCACCTGGTGGACACCGAGTCCCCGGTGCGCTTCGAGTACCTGGCCAGATTCACCGGCAGCGCGTACCGGCCGCAGGAGGCCCTGAACGCCCGGGGTGTCTCGGCCCTCGTCGAGCGGGTCAACTCGCTCGCCGGCGGCCCCTACACCGGAATGCCGTTCAGCATGGTGATGGCCACCGGCGACAACACCGACAACCACGAGCTCGCCGAACTCGACTGGTACCTCAAGGTCATGGGCGGTGGCCGCCTGGCCCAGAACACCGGTGACCCGAACCGCTACGAGGGCGTGCAGAACTCCGGCAACGCGGCCTACTGGAACCCCGAACTCTCCTACAGCGACGGCTACAAGGCCAAGGGCTTCCCCCTGGTGCCCGGCTTCCTCTCCGCCGCCGGCCGCCCCTTCGACGCGCCGGGCCTGCGCACGCCCTGGTACACGACGGTCGGCAACCACGACGACAGCATCGAGGGCACGCTGCCGGACCTCGGCCTGCTCAACGACCTCTACACGGGCCAGTACAAGCTGGAGGGCTGCGACGACGCCACCGCCGCCCAGCTGACGGACTCGCTGCGCCGCGACCCGGCGGGCGCCGTACTGCTGCTCGCCAAGCTGATCGCCAGTGGCGAGGCGGTGCGCCGGATCACCCCGGACGAGCGCCGCCGGCCGTTCACGCTCAAGGAGTTCGCCAAGGCCCACCTGAACCCGGCGGTGACCGGCTCCGGCCCGTACGGGCACGGCTTCACCTCGGACATGGTGAGCAGCGGCAAGCTCTACTACAGCTTCCGCATCTCGGAGAAGGTGCTCGGCATCAGCCTGGACACCACCAACCAGGCCGGGTTCGCGGACGGTTCGCTGGGCACCGCTCAACTGCGCTGGCTGGAGAAGCAGTTGCAGGCGCACAGCGGCCACTGGTACGACGCCGACGGGCGCCGGGTGACGGGCGGCAGCACGGACGACGTGATCCTGCTGTTCAGCCACCACACCAGCACCTCGATGGGCAACCTGCTGCCGGACCCGCGGAACATCTTCGAGAAGCGGCACGACGGCAACGAACTGGTGGCGCTGCTGCAGCGCTACCCGAACGTGGTCGCCTGGGTGAACGGGCACACCCACATGAACAAGATCACGCCGCACGGCCACGCGGTGCCGGAGCGGGCGTTCTGGGAGATCAACACCGCCTCGCACATCGACTACCCGCAGCACGGCCGGATCATCGAGGTCGTGGACAACGGGGACGGCACGCTCTCGCTGTTCACCACCCTGATCGAGTCCTCCGCGCCGTACGGGACGGACTTCGGCAGCACCTCGGACGCCAACCTCGCGGCGCTCTACCGCGAGCTGTCGTACAACGACCCGAACGGGCGGCCGGCGGCGCTGCTGGGTGCGGGCGAGGACCACAACACGGAGCTGCTGGTCACCAAGCCGACCCGGTGACGGGGGTCGGATGACGGCCGCCGGATGACGGCGAACAGATGACAGAAAACGGATGACAGCTGACAGATTTCATCATCTGTCAGCTGTCATCCGTTACTCGTTATCTGTTACTCGTCACTCGCCCGCCGTCACCCCTCCGGGTAGCGCCGGGGCGTCCAGACGACCTCCACGCCGCCGCCGCGCTCGACCGCCCGGGTCTGCGAGGAGCCGATCAGCAGGATCGTCCGCATGTCGACCAGCGCCGGGTCCAGCTCGCCGAGCCGGACGATCCGCACCCGCTCGGTCGGCCCGCCGACGTCGCGCGCCATGACCACCGGGGTCTCCGGCGCCCGGTACTCCAGCAGCAGGTCCCGGGCGAGGCCGACCTGGGTGGTGCGGGACTGCGAGCCCGGGTTGTACAGCGCCAGCACCAGGTCCGCCTCGGCGGCGGCGCGCAGCCGCTTGGCCACCGCGTCCCAGGGCTTGAGCCGGTCCGAGAGCGACACCGTCGCGTAGTCGTGCCCGAGCGGGGCGCCGGCCCGGGAGGCGGCCGCGTGGGCGGCGGTCATCCCCGGCAGGACCCGCACCGGGACGTCCCGGTAGGCCTCCTCGCAGGCGACCTCCAGCACGGCGGTGGCCATCGCGAACACGCCCGGGTCGCCCGAGGAGACCACCGCGACCCGGTGTCCGCGCCGGGCCAGCTCCAGCGCGTACTCGGCGCGCTCGGACTCCACCTTGTTGTCCGATCCGTGCCGCCGCTGCCCCGGCCGCTCGGGCACCCGGGCCAGGTACGTGGTGTAGCCGACCAGGTCGGTGGCCTCGGCCAGCGCGCCGCGCGCCTCGGGGGTGAGCCAGAGCGGTCCGGCCGGTCCGGTGCCGACCACGGTCACGCTGCCCAGGCCGTCCGACAGCCGGACCTCGGACACCAGCGGCGCGACCTTGCTCGGCAGCACCGCGACCGAGAAGTACGGCACCGTCTCCTCGTCGACCTCCGCGAGCGGCGCGATGCGCTCGCCCTCCATGAAGGCCCGCTCGACGTACTGGGCGTCGGCCAGCCGCCCGGCCCGTTCCAGGGCCCGGCGGACGGTCGGGAAGGTGCGGCCCAGCTTCATGATCACGGCGGAGTCGGCCGACGCGATCCGCGCGGTCAGCTCCTCCTCGGGCAGCGTGCCCGGGATGACGGTGAGCGTCTCCTCGGCCTCGGTCAGCGGCTGCCCGAGCCGGGCCGCCGCCGCGCTGACCGAGGTCACGCCGGGCACCACCTCGGTCGCGTACCGGTGCGCGAGCCGCTTGTGCATGTGCTGGTACGAGCCGTAGAACAGCGGGTCGCCCTCGGCGAGGACGACCACGTCGCGCCCGGCGTCCAGGTGGGCCGCCAGCCGCTCGGCGGCCTCCTCGTAGAAGTCGTCCAGCGCGCCGCGGTAGCCGCCCGGGTGGTCGGTGGTCTCGACGGTGAGCGGGTAGACCAGCTTCTCCTCGATCTGGCCACCCGTCAGGTAGCGTGCGGCGATCGAGCGCGCGATGGAGCGGCCGTGGCGGGCGCTGTGGTACGCCACCACGTCGGCCTTGCCGATGAGTTCGGCGGCGCGGACGGTCACCAGCGACGGATCGCCCGGGCCGAGCCCGACGCCGTAGAGCCGCCCACTGGAAGGCTTCTGATGATCCGTCATTCTTCTTCGCTCGCAATCGCGTTGACGGCGGCGGCGGCCATCGCACTGCCGCCGCGCCGGCCGCGCACCACCAGGTGCTCCAGGCCGGACGGGTGCTCGGCCAGGGCCTGCTTGGACTCGGCGGCGCCGATGAAGCCGACCGGGACGCCGATCACCGCGGCCGGGCGCGGCGCGCCCGCCTCGATCATCTCCAGCAGCCGGAACAGCGAGGTCGGCGCGTTGCCGACGGCGACCACCGCGCCCTCCAGCCGGGGCAGCCACAGCTCCATGGCCGCGGCGCTGCGGGTGTTGCCCATCGCCCGGGCGAGTTCGGGCACCGACGGGTCGGTGAGGGTGCAGATCACCTCGTTGTCGGCGGGCAGCCGCTTGCGGGTCACGCCGCTCGCGACCATGTTGACGTCGCAGAGGATCGGCGCGCCCGCGTGCAGTGCGGCGCGCGCGGAGGCGACCACGCCGGGCGAGTACACCAGGTCCTCGACCAGGTCGACCATCCCGCAGGCGTGGATCATCCGCACCGCGACCTGGGAGACGTCCGCCGGGAGGGCGGCCAGATCGGCCTCCGCGCGGATGGTGGCAAAGGACTGGCGGTAGATGGACGCGCCGTCCTTCTCGTACTCGATCACTTCGTGGTCCTCCTGGCCTCGGCGACCGCCTCGGCCATCTCCTCGTTCGTCACCTCGGCGGCCTCGGGGGCGGCCGCCGGTCCGTTCACCGTCACCCGGTAGCCGCGCCCAGTGGCGAGCACGTCCACCCACCGCCCGGCCGGGTGGCCGCAGCGCCGTTCACAACCCGACCAGTGGACGGGAAGCACGTCGAAAACCCCGCCAGGGGCGGGCCCGTCACCAACCGGCAGAGCACCCCCGGGCCCGTCGCCCACCGGCCGGCCGCCGGCGTCCAGCGCCCGGGCCGCGTCGGAGCGGACGTCGGCGAGCGACTTGGCGCACCCCGGCAGCCCGGTGCAGGCGGTGGCCCGCTCCCAGGGCGAGCCCGGC
The DNA here is from genome assembly GCF_054601375.1 of Kitasatospora sp. Ki12. Classification (NCBI taxonomy): domain Bacteria; kingdom Bacillati; phylum Actinomycetota; class Actinomycetes; order Kitasatosporales; family Streptomycetaceae; genus Kitasatospora; species Kitasatospora sp. Ki12. Next base: position 1,360,304 of record NZ_BAAIHT010000003.1, read on the forward strand.
TCGGTACGGAACCCGGCCTCGGCGAGCCCGGGCAGCAGGTCGGCCGGGGCGCCGGGCAGGACCGCCCCGCGCCAGGGCGTCAGTCGCACGTCACCGGCGGAGGCGGCGACCAGCGCCCGCCACTGCGCGGCGCTCGCCCGGCCGAAGCGCAGGCCCACCGAGAGCCCGCCCGGCAGCGCGCCCACGGCGGGCGCCGCACCGGTGAAGGCGGGCAGCGGCACCGGGCCGACCGGCAGCAGGTCGGGGGCGTCGCGCAGGTGCCAGGCCTTGCGCCCGTTCGCGCGCAGCGCGTCCAGGAAGGAGCGGGCCGCGTCCAGTACGGCCGTCACCTCCCGCCCGGCCTCGACCTGGTGTCCGTGGTCGGCACGGCCGAGCCGCAGCACAGTCGGCCGGTCCCGGTCCGAGGCCTCACCCCGGTCGCTGCCCCGGTCCGCGCCGCCGGCCCGCGAGCCTGCGATCAATGTCACATCGGCGTCGAGCGCGGCGACGTCGCCCCGCCCGTCGTCCAGCGCGAAGAGGAACTTGCCGGAGAGCCCGGCCGCCCAGTCGCTCGCGCACAGCCGCGCGTCCAGGTCCCGTACCCAGGCCTGGACATCGGCGCTCGCGGCGGAATCCAGGCCCGCCAGCGGCGAGGCGACGATGTTGCGGACCCGCTCGTGGGTGTCCGAGGGCAGCAGGCCGACGGCGCGCAGCCGCTCGGCGAGGTCCGCCGCGCAGTGCGGGGCCAGGCCGCGCAGTTGGACGTTGCCGCGCGAGGTCGTCTCCAGCCAACCGTCGCCCAGGACCTCCGCGGCCTCCGCCAGCGCGAGTGCCTGACGGTCCGTCAACAGACCTCCGGGCAGGCGGATCCGGGCCAGGGAGCCGTCGTCGGCCGGGTGCAGACGCAGCGCGCCCGGGCAGGCGTCCGCGCGCCCCCGGTCGGGCACCTCCCGGTCGGGTACGGCAGCGCCCGGCGCGGTGGCGTCGGGTGTCGGTGGCATGGCCGCGAGCATACAGATGATCCGATCGGTTGCCTCCGTCCGCTGCATCACACTCCGGCGCACCCGCCGCACGCGCCGGGCGGCCGTCCCGGGCAGCTGTCCCGGCGTCCCCGGTCGGCGGTCTCGCCGTCCGGGGGCGGCTGTCCCGGCCGTCCCCGTCGGCGGTCCCGGCCGTCCGGGGCGGTGCGCCGGGCCGCCCGGAGCCCGCGGCCGAAAGCTCACTCTCCCCCAGGTCAGCCGTACCCCGTACGATGCAGGGCGGACGGTCCCGGCGGACCGTCCGCACGCCAGCGACGGCGCAGGGGAGGAAACCGGTGCAAGCCCGGTGCGGTCCCGCCACTGTGACCGCGGTTCACCGGGAGACCGGCCGGCCGCGGGAGCCAGGAACTCCTGCCGTCCTCCACCGGCCCGGGGCGCGGACCCCGAGGAAGGCAGAAATGCACCAGCGCTGTCGCATGCCCGCGCACGCTTCCACGGCTGTCCGCACGGACGCTCCGGCCGCCCCGGCCGTCGTCCGGACCGCACCGGCCGTCACTCCGGCCGTCACTCCGGCCGCCCGGTCCCGTACCCGGACCGCCGAGGCCGACGTCACGGCCGTCCCGGCCCGCACCAGGGCCACCGTCCGGGCTCGCACCAAGGCCGTCCCGGCCCGCACGACGGCCACCCCGGCCGATTCCACGGCCGTCCTGGCCATCCACGAGGCCGGGAGGGCCTACGCATGATCCTGCTGCTGTCGACGTCCGACACCGACCTGCTGAGCGCCCGTGCCGCCGAGGGCCCGGTGCGCTACCGGCTCGGCAACCCGGCCCGGCTCTCGCCCGAGGACCTGCCCGCGCTGGTGGAGGGCACCGACCTGGTCGTGGTCCGCCTGCTCGGCGGGCGCCGCGCCTGGCAGGAGGGCCTGGACGCACTGCTGGCCGGCCCCCGCCCGGTGGTGGTGCTGACCGGTGAGCAGGCCCCCGACGCCCAGCTGATGGAGCTGTCCACCGTCCCGGCCGGCATCGCCGCCGAGGCGCACGCCTACCTCGCCCACGGCGGCGCGGCCAACCTGGCCGAGCTGGGCGCCTTCCTCTCCGACACCGTGCTGCTGACCGGCCACGGCTTCGCGCCGCCCGCCTCGGCGCCGGCCTGGGGCCCGCTGGAGCGCGAGGCCCGTACGTCCGAGGGTCCGACGGTGGCGGTGCTCTACTACCGCGCCCACCACATGAGCGGCAACACCGCCTTCGTGGAGACGCTCTGCCGGGCGATCGAGGACCAGGGCGCCCAGGCCAGGGCCTACTACTGCGCCTCGCTGCGCGGCGCCGAGCCCGAGCTGCTGGCCGCGCTCGGCGAGGCCGACGCGCTCGTCACCACCGTGCTCGCCGCCGGCGGCACCCGCCCGGCCGACGCGCAGGCCGGCGGCGACGAGGAGGCCTGGGACGCTGGCGCGCTGGCCGCGCTGGACCGCCCGATCCTGCAGGCGCTCTGCCTGACCTGGTCTCGCGCCCAGTGGGAGGCCAGCGACGACGGCCTGTCCCCGCTGGACACCGCCACCCAGGTCGCCGTGCCGGAGTTCGACGGCCGTCTGATCACCGTCCCGTTCTCCTTCAAGGAGCTGGACGAGGACGGTCTGACCGTCTACGCCGCCGACCCGGAGCGCGCCGCCCGGGTGGCCGGCACCGCCGTCAGCCACGCCCGGCTGCGCTACGTCCCGGCCGCCGAGCGCCGCCTGGCGCTGGTGCTGTCCGCGTACCCGACCAAGCACGCCCGGGTCGGCAACGCCGTCGGCCTGGACACCCCGGCCAGCGCCGTCCGCCTGCTGCACCGGCTGCGCGAGGAGGGCATGGACCTCGGCAGCGACCTGCCCGGTCTGGACGACAGCGCCGCCCCGGCGAGCGGGCGAGTGACTGCCCACGAGGGTGACGCGATCATCCACGCCCTGATCGCGGCCGGCGGCTACGACCAGGACTGGCTGACCGAGGACCAGCTGGCCCGCAACCCGGTGCGCATCCCCGCCGCCGACTACCGCCGCTGGTACGCCACGCTGCCGCAGGGGCTGCGCGAGCAGGTCGAGGAGCACTGGGGCCCGGCCCCCGGCGAGCTGTACGTCGACCGCTCGCAGAACCCGGACGGCGACATCGTGCTGGCCGCGATCCGCTCCGGGAACCTGCTGGTCCTGATCCAGCCGCCGCGCGGCTTCGGCGAGAACCCGGTCGCGATCTACCACGACCCGGACCTGCCGCCGAGCCACCACTACCTGGCCGCGTACCGCTGGATCGAGGCCGCGCAGGAGGACGGCGGCTTCGGCGCCCACGCCGTGATCCACCTCGGCAAGCACGGCAACCTGGAGTGGTTGCCCGGCAAGACCGCCGCGCTGTCCGCCGAGTGCGGCCCGGACGCCGTCCTCGGCAACCTCCCGCTGGTCTACCCCTTCCTGGTCAACGACCCGGGCGAGGGCACCCAGGCCAAGCGCCGCGCCCACGCCACCCTGGTCGACCACCTCGTCCCGCCGATGGCCCGCGCCGACTCCTACGGCGACATCGCGCGCCTGGAGCAGCTGCTGGACGAGCACTCCAACATCGCCGCGATGGACCCGGCCAAGCTGCCCGCCATCCGCGCCCAGATCTGGACCCTGATCCAGGCCGCCAAGCTGGACCACGACCTCGGCCTGGACGAGCGCCCCGAGGACGACGGCTTCGACGACTTCCTGCTGCACGTCGACGGCTGGCTCTGCGAGGTCAAGGACGCCCAGATCCGCGACGGCCTGCACGTCCTCGGCCAGGCACCGGTCGGCACCGACCGGGTCAACATCGTCCTCGCCATCCTGCGCGCCCGGCAGATCTGGGGCGGCGTCAGCGCCCTGCCCGGCCTGCGCGAGGCGCTCGGCCTGGACGAGGCGGCGCTGACCCTGGGCGCCACCGACGCGGCCGAGGCCAAGGCGCGCGCCCTGGTCGAGGCCATGGAGGCGGAGGACTGGGCGCCCGGGGCGGTCGAGAAGGTCACCGCCGAGCTGCCGGAGACCGTCCAGGAGGCCGTCCGCCAGGTGCTGGACTTCGCCGCCACCCAGGTGGTGCCGCGGCTGGCCGCCACCACCGACGAGCTGGACGCGGTGCTGCACGCGCTGCGGGGCGGCTTCGTCCCGGCCGGCCCGTCCGGCTCGCCGCTGCGCGGCCTGGTCAACGTGCTGCCGACCGGCCGCAACTTCTACTCCGTCGACCCGAAGGCCGTCCCCAGCAAGCTCGCCTGGGAGACCGGCCAGGCGCTCGCCGCCTCGCTGATCGAGCGGTACACCGCCGACAACGACGGCGCCTACCCGCCCTCGGTCGGGCTCTCGCTCTGGGGCACCAGCGCGATGCGCACCGCCGGTGACGACATCGCCGAGGCCTTCGCCCTGCTCGGCGTCCGCCCGGTCTGGGACGACGCCTCGCGCCGGGTCACCGGCCTGGAGGCCGTCCCGCTGGAGGAGCTGGGCCGCCCGCGCATCGACGTCACGCTGCGCATCTCCGGCTTCTTCCGCGACGCCTTCCCGCACGTGGTCGCCCTGCTGGACGACGCGGTGCGCCTGGCCGCCGCCCAGGAGGAGGCCGACGAGCAGAACTTCGTCCGCGCCCACGTCCAGGCCGACCTCGCCGTCCACGGCGACGAGCGCAAGGCCACCGTCCGCGTCTTCGGCTCCCGCCCGGGCACGTACGGGGCCGGCCTGCTCCAGCTGATCGACAGCCGCGACTGGCGCACCGACGCCGACCTGGCCGAGGTGTACACGGTCTGGGGCGGCTACGCGTACGGCCGCGGGCTGGACGGCCGGCCGGCCCGCGAGGAGATGGAGACCGCCTACAAGCGGATCACCGTCGCCGCGAAGAACACCGACACCCGCGAGCACGACATCGCCGACTCGGACGACTACTTCCAGTACCACGGCGGCATGGTGGCCACCGTCCGCGCCCTCACCGGCAAGGCGCCGACCGCCTACATCGGCGACTCCACCCGCCCGGAGACCGTCCGCACCCGGACGCTGACCGAGGAGGCCGCCCGGGTCTTCCGCGCCCGTGTGGTCAACCCGCGCTGGATCGAGGCGATGCGCCGGCACGGCTACAAGGGCGCCTTCGAGATGGCCGCGACGGTCGACTACCTGTTCGGCTACGACGCCACCACGGGCGTGGTCGCGGACTGGATGTACGAGAAGCTGACCCAGGAGTACGTGCTCGACCCGGTCAACCGGGAGTTCCTCGCGGGCGCCAACCCGTGGGCGCTGCACGGCATCAGCGAGCGACTGCTGGAGGCGGCGAGCCGCGGGCTGTGGGAGCAGCCGGACCCGGAGCTGATCGCGCAGCTGCAGGCCGCGTTCCTGGAGACCGAGGGGGATCTGGAGGGCGGCGAGGGCTGAGCCGGCTGCCCGGACGGGCGCTCGGGCTGCTGCTCTGACGAGGGGCTCGGACGGGGGGCTCGGACGGTCGCTCGCATCGACCGTCCGGGCACCCGTTCGAGCCGGTCGCCCGGGCGCCCGTTCGAAAGGTGGGCCTCCATCTCACTGTTGGTGTTCCCGTAGTCCATTCGGGTGACGGGAGCACTGGTGGCCCACGCCGTCCGGGCGGACAATACGGGGCATGTCGCGGCGCACCGGTCCCACCAGTCCAGCCCTGAGCACGCCTCCCGCGGACCACGCGGAGGGAGCGGAGCGAACCGGGCCACGGGAGCCGCGCGCGCCGCACCGGCACCGGGCCCGGCTCGGGGCGCTCGCGGCCGGGGCGGTACCGGTGCTCGCCTTCCCGGCACCCGGGCAGGCCTGGCTGGCGTGGATCGCGCTCGTCCCCGGGCTGCTGCTGATGCAGCGGGCGCCCGGGGGGCGGGAGGCCGCCGTCCGCGGCTGGTGGTTCGGGGCCGGGTTCATCCTGACCGCGATGTACTGGCTGGTGCCGTCCATCGGCCCCGGGCTCCCGGTGCTCGCGGTGCTGTTCGGGGCGCTCCAGGGCGCCGTCGGGTACACCGTGCACCGGCTGCTGCGCCCGCCGCTGACCACCCGTCGGGCGCTGCTCGCGCTGCTGGTCGTCCCCGCGGTCTGGGTGTCGGCCGAGTACGCGCGCTCCTGGCCGGCCCTCGGCGGGCCGTGGGCGCTGCTCGGCGCCACCCAGTGGCAGCACCCCGCCGTCCTCGGACTGGCCTCGGCGGGCGGGATCTGGCTGGTCAGCGCGGCGGTCGCGACGGTGAACACCGGGGTCCTGATCGCGCTGACCGCGGTGCACTGGCGGCCACGGGCGATCGCGGCCTCGGCCGCGGTGCTCGCGCTGGCCGCCGGCCCGGCGCTGTTCGCCCTGCGCGAGGCGCCGACCGGGGCGGGGGCCGTCACGGTGGCGCTCGTCCAGCCCGGCATCGTGGAGGACCCGCAGGCCCGGTTCGACGCGAGCGCGCGAACCACCGCCGCCCTGGTCGGCCAGCGGGTCGACCTCGTGGTGTGGGGCGAGAGCAGCACCACCGCCGACCTGGACCACGACCCGGCCGCGCTCGACGTGCTGCGCGACCTCGCCGCCACCACCGGCGCCCAGGTCATCGCCGGGGAGGACGCCCGCAAGGCCGACGGACGGATCTCCAAGGACGCCGTACTGGTCTCCCCGGCGGGCGTGGTGGACCGCTACCGCAAGATCCGGCTGGTGCCCTTCGGCGAGTACATCCCGCTGCGGCCGGCGCTCGGCTGGATCGCCGGGGTCAGCCGGGCAGCGGGCGAGAACCGGGCGCCCGGCACCGCGTTCCACCTGCTGCCGACCGTCGACCGGACGGGAGCGCCGCTGCCGGTCGGGGCGCTGATCTGCTTCGAGTCGGCCTTCCCCGACATGGCCCGCACCGCCGCGCGGGACGGCGCCCGGGTGCTGGTCTACCAGTCCTCGACCTCGACCTTCCAGCGCACCTGGGCCCCCGAGCAGCACGTCTCGCTGGCCGCGATCCGGGCCGCCGAGACCGGGCGGCCCGCCGTCCAGGCCTCGCTGACCGGGGTGTCGGCGGCCTTCGACGCCCAGGGCCGGGAGCTCGCCCGGCTCGGCACCGACAGCACCGGCGCGCTGACCGTCCGACTGCCGCTCACCGCGCCCGGGACGCTGACCTGGTACGACCGCGTCGGCGACGTGGTCCCGGCCGGGGCCCTGCTGATCACGGCGGGGGCGGCGGTGGCGGCGGGGGCGGCGGTGGGCGCCGCGCGGCGCACGGCGCTCGGCTGAGCCGTCCCGTCGGGCGCCCGGCTCTCCGATCAGCCCTCCGCGGGGACGCTGTAGACGCCGAAGGCAGCACCCTGGGGATCGCGCAGCACGGCGATCCGCCGGCCGCCCTGCATGGAGTAGGCGGGCATCTGCACGCGCCCGCCGAGGGCCACCGCCCGCTCGACGGTGTTGTCGACGTCGGCGACCGAGAAGTACGGCAGCCAGTGCGGCGGCACCTCCGCCGGGAAGCCCTCGCCCATCACCAGCATGCCGCCGAAGTCCCGGCCGCCCAGGCCCCACTGGGTGTAGTGCTCGGAGGGGGCGACGGACCAGCCGAAGACCGCCGGGTAGAACGCGGTCGAGCCCGCCGGGTCGCGGGTGAGCAGCTCCACCCAGCCGAGCGAGCCGGGCTCGTTGAACATCCCGGAGCCCTCGAAGGCGCGGGGCTGCCAGAGGATGAAGACCGCGTGGGAGCGGTCGGCGGCCACCGCGAAGCGGCCCTGGTCCAGCAGGTCGGTGGGCTCCTTGAGGATGCTGCCGCCGGCTTCCTCGATCCGCGCCGCGGTGGCGTCGGCGTCGGCGACCGCGAAGCTGACCGTCCAGGCCGTCGGCTGCCGTGACGCGTAGCGCGGGGTGATCGCGGCGACCGGCGCGTCCGCCACGAGCATCCGGACGTAGTCGCCGTCCCCGGGTCGCGCACCGTCGTCCTCGCGCCAGCCGAACAGCTCGCGGTAGAAGGCCCGGGCGGCGGCCGGGTCGGAGGTGCCCAGTTCGACCCAGCAGGGGCCGTCGGTGGTCACGGAGGTCTGCTTCATGGATTCGGTTCTCCAGCTCGGTCTCGGCCCCCGGGCCCTCCCCGCCCAGGATGCGGGGCGGGGAGGGCCGGGGGCGGACGCTGGTGGGCCGAACGGGGCGGCGGAACGGGGGCGGGAGAACGGATGACAACTGACAGCTGACAGCTGACAGCTGATGAAATCTGTCAGCTGTCATCTGTTATCTGTTACCCGTCAGCTGTTACCCCGTCACCCGCTACCCGTCAGCGCAGGGCGCGCGCCACCGGGATCCAGAGCTCCGCCTCGGCGTCGGCCGTCCCCGGGACGAAGCGGGTCTGCAGGATCTCCGGGCCCGGCCGGGCCTCGTACGGGTTGGACGGGAACCACTGACTGGCCACGTCCCCCCACATCTCCTGCAGCGCCTGCGGGAACGGCCCGGTGTTGGTGAACACCGCCCAGGTGCCGGCCGGCACCTCCAGGACGTCCAGGTCCTCCGGGACGTCGGCCCCCTCACGCGCCACCACCGCGTGCCAGTAGTCGAGTTCGGACCCCTCCTCGCGGTTCGGCGAGAAGTCGTCGCTCACCGACACGAGGCCGACCGGGTCCTGACCGGTGAGGGCCGTGATCCGCTCGACGGTCTCCTTGCCGAGGCCCTTGATGAACTCGGCGATCCCCGGGTTGATCCCCTGGTAGATCAGGGTGACCCGGGCCTTCTTCCCGACGATCCGGAAGTCCGGCTTCTCGACGATGCGGTACTCCATACTGCTGCTTCCTTCCACGACGAGTCTGAAGGACATCCTGGGTTGGGAGGTGAGCACCGCACCGTCGCGCCGGGCCTCCCCCGGCCCGACCCCGTGCATCGCCCGGAACGCCCGGGCGAAGGCCTCGCCCGAGGTGTACCCGTACCGGATCGCGACGTCGAGCAACGTCCGCTCGCCGTCGAGGACTTCGGCCCCCGCGACGGTCAGCCGCCGACGCCGGACGTACTCCGACAGCGGCATCCCGGCGAGCATCGAGAACAGCCGCCGGAAGTGGTACTCCGACGTCACTGCGATCCGCGCCAGCTCGGTCACGTCGACCTCGCCGTCCAGGTGCCGTTCGATGTGGTCCATCGCCCGGTTCAGGTGTTCCAGCACTCCGACCCCGTCCTTCCTTGCTGATCACCACCGTAGGAAGGACCCACCTTGCCGTACCCGACGATCGGTGCCCGCTCCGGTCGGGTGCCGATCGCCGGGTCAGCCGGGCAGACCAGGCCCTCGGGCCAGCCCCTCGGGCCAAGGCCTCAGACCAGTCCGTCAGACCAGGCCCTGGGCCAGCATCGCGTCCGCGACCAGCTCGAAGCCCGCGATGTTCGCGCCCACCACGTAGTCGCCGGGGTGGCCGTAGCGCTCGGCGGTGGTGAAGCAGGAGTCGTGGATGTGCTTCATGATCCCGGCCAGCCGCTCCTCGGTGCGCTCGAAGGTCCAGGAGTCGCGCGAGGCGTTCTGCTGCATCTCCAGCGCGCTGGTCGCGACGCCGCCCGCGTTGGCCGCCTTGCCCGGGCCGAAGGCGACCCCGGCCTCCTGGAACACCCGCACCGCCTCCGGGGTGGTCGGCATGTTGGCGCCCTCGGCGACCGCGAGCACGCCGCTCCGCACCAGGGCGAGCGCGTCGGCCTCGGTCAGCTCGTTCTGGGTGGCGCAGGGCAGCGCGACCTCGCAGGGCACGCCCCACACCCCGGACCCCTCGACGAACTTGACGTGGCTGCCGCGCAGTTCGGCGTACTCGGAGATCCGGCCGCGGCGGACCTCCTTGACCTCCTTGAGCAGGCCGAGGTCGATGCCCTTCTCGTCCACCACGTAGCCGGAGGAGTCGGAGGCGGTGAGCACCGTCGCGCCGAGCTGCTGCGCCTTCTCGATCGCGTAGAGCGCGACGTTGCCGGAGCCGGAGACGACCACCCGGTGCCCGTCCAGACCCCCGCCCCGGCTCCCCAGCATCTCGGCGGTGAACAGCACGCAGCCGTAGCCGGTGGCCTCCGTCCTGACCTGCGCGCCGCCCCAGCCCAGGCCCTTTCCGGTGAGCACGCCGGACTCGTAGCGGTTGGTGATCCGCTTGTACTGGCCGAAGAGGTAGCCGATCTCCCGGCCGCCGACGCCGATGTCCCCGGCCGGCACGTCGGTGTGCTCGCCGAGGTGGCGGTGGAGCTCGGTCATGAAGGACTGACAGAACCTCATGATCTCGGCGTCCGAACGGCCCTTGGGGTCGAAGTCGGATCCGCCCTTGCCGCCGCCGATCGACAGTCCGGTGAGCGCGTTCTTGAAGATCTGCTCGAAGCCGAGGAACTTGACGATGCCGAGGTTCACCGAGGGGTGGAAGCGCAGCCCGCCCTTGTACGGGCCGAGGGCGCTGCTGAACTCCACCCGGAAGCCGCGGTTGACGTGGATGCCGCCGGAGTCGTCCGTCCACGGCACCCGGAACATCAACTGCCGCTCGGGCTCGCAGATCCGCTCGATGATCCGGGCGTCGAGGAGTTCGGGCCGGTGGGCGAGGACGGGGGCCAGGGTCTCCAGCACTTCGTGGACGGCCTGATGGAACTCCGTCTCACCCTTGTTGCGGCGCACGACCTCCGCGAACAGGGCCTCGATCGCTCGCTGTTCGGCGTCGAAGCGGGGCCGGCTCGCGGCGGCGGGGACGGCTCCGGCGGCGGATCCGGGAATGGCTCCGGGGGTGGATCCGGGGCGGCTCATGGGCATCTGATCAAGACCTTCCGTCGTCGTCGGTGGTCGTGCGCGGGGCGTTCCCGTGCCCAGGAAACGGGAGGAAGTCTCCCAGTGTCGACACCGCGCGCCGCCTGCCTTCCACATGTCGGGACGCGGACGGGAACAGGTGGGGCTGGTGGGGCGTTGTGCGCCTCCGCGGTCGCGTCGAACCCCGGTGGTCCGGCCGTCGACCCAGTTGTTCAAATTGGAACAACCGAGTACGGTCGACATCCGATCCACCCGGATCCCCCGGATTCCACTCCGCCCCGGTCCACCCTCGATCGACGAAGGCTCGCCCATGCCTCAACCCGCCTCCGCCACGGTGCGCTCGCGTGTGCGCATCCCGCTGACCTTCCCCGACGGCTTCCACGCCGAGGCGGAGGTCTTCACCTTCCACGGCCTCGCCGACGGCGCCGAGCACCTGGCGCTCGCCCTCGGCACGGTCCCCGAGGGCGGGACGCCGCTGGTGCGGCTGCACTCCGAGTGCCTCACCGGCGACGTCTTCGGCTCGGACCGCTGCGACTGCGGGCCGCAGCTGCGCGAGTCGGTCGAGCGGATCGGCGAGGCCGGTGGCTACCTGCTCTACCTCCGCCAGGAGGGCCGGGGCATCGGGCTGTACAACAAGCTCGATGCGTACGCCCTGCAGGACTCCGGTTTGGACACGTACGACGCCAACACCGCGCTCGGCCTGCCCGAGGACGGCCGGGACTACACGGCCGCCGCCCAGATGCTCACCACACTCGGCGCCACCGGCATCGACCTGCTGAGCAACAACCCGGACAAGGCCGCCCAGCTGGCCGACCTCGGGATCACCGTGCGGCACCGGGTGCCGACGGGCGTGCACCTGTCGGCGAGCAACGTCCGCTACCTGACGGCGAAGGTGGAGCGGACGGGGCACTCGATCGAGCTGACCCGGCTGGTCGGCTGACCGGGCTGACGCGGTCGGCCCCGCCGGCCCGGCTGATCGAAGGTGCGGGCGGCGCGGTCCGGGCCCGGCGGCGTCAGCCGAGGGCGCGGCGGAGCCTGCGGCCGACGGCCGCGCCGAACCAGAGCACTTCCGCGGCGGCCGGGGCCGGGTCGTCCCGGGCGAGCCAGGAGCGCTCGGTGCCGCGCCGGGGGCGCAGGTCGGGCGGGATCCGCCGATCGTGCCAGGCGCTGACCAGGGCGGACGGCAGGTCGAGCTGCCCGACGGCGAAGCCGCGCTCCAGTTGCGGACCGGGCGGGACGGGGCGCCCGGTGAGGCCAAGGTGGAGGGCCCGGACCACGTCGACGCCGTCCACCGACTCGAAGGCGCGGAACTGGGCGCCGGTGCGCGGGTTGAAGTCGACCAGCAGGTACCGGCCGTCGCGCAGGTCGCGGCGCCAGTCGAGGTCGGCGACGCCACGGTAGCCGATCGCGCGGCAGAACCCCAGTGCCAGGGCGGCGAGTTCGGGGTTGGGCACGGCGCGCGCCCGGGTGGTCACCCCGGAGTACGGGGGCCAGGAGCGCACCTTCCGACCGGTGAACACGGTGTCCGGCGCCGACCCGGCGCCGCCGTCCGAACCGATCCAGAGATGGCTTATCCAGTCCTCGCAGCGCTCCTTCGGCAGGTACTCCTGGAGCAGCACCGAGGGCCGTCCGTCCGCCGGCAGGAGGGCGCGCAGGGCGGCCTCGTCCGGGACCACCGTGGTGTGACGGACGACCGGGTGGCGCAGCCGGGTCCAGGCCTCCAGGTTCTTCAGCACGACCGGGTAGCCCCAGTGCCGGGCGGTGGCGAGCAGTTCGTCCCGGGAGCCGGGCGCCAGGGCGCGCGGGGTGGGGACGCCGTGCCGGATACAGAGCCGGTACAGGCCCGCCTTGCTGGCGAGTTCGCGCGGCAGCGCGGGCGGCACCGGCGGCAGCAGGAACCGGTCGGCGAGCGCCTCCGCGTGCTCGGCGAGCAGGACGGCCCCCTCGTCGTCGGTGGCGACGGCGACGGCGGGCCGGCCGATGACCCGCCCGGCCGCCCGGATCCGCTCGACCAGTTCGGCCGGATCCTCCAGACCGGTGCTGGGGAGGACGAAGCCGCGGGTCAGGTACCGGGAGACGGCGGCCGGCGTGCGCGGGTGTTCGACCATCGCGTACACCGGCACGCCGAGGCGGCCGAGGGTGCGGATCACGCCGAGGCCGCCCGGGTGCTCGGGGTAGTGGCCGACCTTGACCAGCAGGGCCGGGACGGTCCGGTCCGGGTCGAGCGGGTGCGGCGGCGGGTGACGGTGGTCCGGCATGGTGGGGGCCTCGTAGCGGCTGGCGGGCGGGGCTGCGGAGGGGGCGGGGCGAGCGAGGTGGGGGCCGTACGGCGGGCCCGGGTACCGGGCGCCGGGTCACCTTCCATTCTGGCCCCGAGCGCTCGGTCCGGTCCCGGCGACACGGGCCGCAGACGGACGGGCCCCGGGCGGCGTACGGGCCGGAGACGGACGGAGCCCGAACGGCGTACGGGCCGGGGTGCGGGCAGCGTACGGGCCTGGGACGCGCGCGGTGAGGCGGCCGACGATGGACGCCCGGGCCGGGGCGGTCGAAGGGGCGGCACGTCGGCGAGCACGCAGAGCGACCGGCCGACCATCCGCTTCGGACTGTCGCCGAGGGCCGTCCGGGTGCAATCTGGGACGGGGGGCTCGGCCCTAGGAGGACGTGTCATGCCGTCGACCCGAGCAGCCCCGCCCGGCCCTCCGCACGCCCGCCCGTGGCGAGGGGGGCCGACGTGAACGGGCCGGCCGACGCCACCGGGCCGACCGACGCGAACGGCCCGGCCGACCGGGCGGCAGAGGGCACCGGATCCGCACCGGCCACCGGATCCACACCGATCGCCGGGGAGGTTCGGGCCACCGGGGATGTTCCGGTCACCGTGATCGGCGCCGGACCGTACGGCCTGGCCGTCGCCGCCCACCTGAGCCGCCGCGGCACCGCCTTCCGGGTCCTCGGCGAGCCGATGGACAGCTGGCGCGACCGGATGCCCGCCGGGATGTACCTCAAGTCCACTCCGCGCGCCTCCTCCATCTCCGACCCGGGCCGCCGGCACCGGCTGGAGGACTTCCGCGCACAGGAGGGGCGGCCGCCCGGCGGCGACCGGGAGCCGGTGCCGGTCGAGGAGTTCATCCGCTACGGGGAGTGGTTCCAGCGGCGCTGCGTGCCGCAGCTGGAGCGGACGGCGGTGCGGGCGGTGGCGGCGGACGGCCGGCGGTTCCGGATCGGCCTGGCGGACGGCACCGAGTTCGGCACCGCCGCCGTGGTGCTGGCGACCGGGCTCGGGCCCTACACATACGTGCCGGTCGAGTTCGCCGGCCTGGCGGCGGACGGGCTGCTCTCGCACACGGCCGACCACCACGACCTCACCCGGTTCGCCGGGCGGCGGGTCGCGGTGGTCGGGGCCGGGCAGTCCGCGTTGGAGAGCGCGGCGCTGCTCGCCGAGGCGGGCGCCGAGCCGACCGTGGTGGCGCGCACCCGCCACCTGCTGTTCGGCGAGCCACCGGACACCGACCTGCCCGCCGAGCGGCCGCTGCCCGAGCGGATCGTCAAGCCCGGTTCGACCCTCGGCCCCGGCTGGTCGCTGTCCGCCTACGCCACCGTGCCGTGGGCCTTCCGCCACCTGCCGGACCGAACCCGGTTGCGGCTCGTCCGGGAGGTACTGGGACCGTCCGGCGCCTGGTGGCTCCGGGACCGCGTGGAGGGCCGCCTCGCCCTGCTCGCCGGGCACCGGATCGAACGGATCCGGCCGACCGACGGCGGCGTCCGGCTGGAGCTGCACGGGGCTCCCGGCGGCACCCGTGTCCTGGACGTCGACCACGTGCTGGCCGCCACCGGCTACCGGGTGGACGTCGACCGGCTCGCCCTGCTCGGGCCCGAACTGCGGCGGGCCGTCCGGCGGGTGGCCGGATCGCCCCGGCTGACCGGCGGGTTCGAGTCCTCCGTACCCGGGCTGTACTTCACCGGGCTGTCCGCCGCCGCGACCTTCGGACCGGTGCTGCGCTTCGTCGCCGGTACGGGCTTCGCGGCCGGCCGGCTCGGCGCGGCCCTGGCGGGTTCGGCGCGCGGCCGGGCGATCCCGGTCCGCACGGGGGCAGCCGCGACGGCCGCCCCGACCACCGCAGGCCCGAACACGGCCGCGGGCCCTGACACCGCGGGCCCGGACACGACACCGGCGCGCGACTGAGGGGAGACGACCGCGATGGCCCGCCCGCCCGAACCGCACCCGGACCACCGTGGACCGGCCCTGACCGCGTCCCCCTCCCCCACATCCCGGGACGTCCTCCCCCCGCCTCCCGCACCGGCCCCGGACCACCTCACCGCGCGCCTCCTGGCCCGCGTCCTGCTCCCGGCCGCGCTGGCCCTCTGGCTGGTCTCGCTGCACCACGTCCGCCTGGACCGGATGGGCGACCTCGGACTCATCGAGGCCCTGCCCTGGACCTTCTGGGCCGCCGCCGCGACCCTCACCCTCGGCTTCGCCGCCGCCCTGCGCGACCGCCGCACCCCCGGCTGGCTCTACACCGGCTACCTGCTCTCCCTGATCGCCGTCCTGCACGCCAGCACCCCGCTCGTCTACTCCCAGCTCAGCAACGCCTGGGCGTGGAAGCACGTGTCGATGGTCGACGTGCTGCTGCGCGCCGGAGGCCTGCCCACCGCCAACGACCACGGGCTGGACGTCTACAGCCAGTGGCCCGGCTTCTTCGCGGTCAACGGCCTCCTGGTCAAGGCCACCGGGATCCACTCCGCGCTCTCCTACGCCCCGTACGCGCCGCCGCTGGCCGACGCGCTGCTGCTCGGACCGCTGGTGATGCTCTACCGGACCTTCTCCCGCAGCCGGCGGCTGGTCTGGGCGGGGGCCTGGGTGTTCTACTGCTGCTTCTGGGTGACGCAGGACTACTTCGCCCCGCAGACCTTCACCTTCGTGCTGTACGTCGCGGTGATCGCCACCGTGGTGCGCTGCCTGCCCAGGGCCGGGCCGCGCGGGCGCTCCCCCACCCGGGACGGACCCCTCGGCCGGGGCGCCCACGCCCTGCACCGGCCCCGATGGCCCACCTTCCCGCCCGTCGGAGTGCGCTGGACCCTGCTGGTCCTGCTGCTGCCGGTCGCCGCGATCGTCTGCTCGCACCCGTTGACGCCGCTGATGCTGGTGGTCAGCCTGACCGCGCTCGCCCTCCCCCGGCGCAACCGGCCGGTCGTCCTGCCCCTGCTGCTCGCCACCGTGCTGCTCACCGCCGCCTGGGACCTCACCGTCGCCCGGCCGTTCCTGTCCGCGAACATCGCCACCATGGTGCACGGGCTCACCCAGCCCGGCGGCAACGCCGGAGCCGGGCTCATCAACCTGTCGCTCGCCTCCCGCGGACAGCAGCTGGTGGCCTGGACCGACCGCACCCTCTCCGCCGCGGTCTGGCTGCTCGCGCTGGCCGCGCTGATCCGCCGCCCCTCGCTGCGGCGCACCGCGCTGCCGCTGCTCGCGGTGGCGCCGGTGGTACTGCTGGTCGCCAACAGCTACGACGGCGAAATGCTGTTCCGTGCCTACATGTTCGGACTCCCGGCGACGGCCTTCGGCACCGCCGCGATGCTCCTCGGAGCGGGCCGGCGGGCCCGGTTCGCCCTCGCCCGGGCCGGCCGGACCGTCGCCGTGCCGGTGCTGCTGGCCACCCTGTTCGCCGGGTTCTCGCTGAGCTACTACGGCAAGGAGTACGCGCTCTACTTCACCCAGGCCGAGACCCAGGCGTCCGTCTGGATGTTCCAGCACGCCCCGCCCGGCTCGACGATCGTCGGCGTCACCGAGGACTTCCCCGGCGGCTACACCTCCTACGACAAGTACGGGCGGGTGTGGATCAACATGCAGGGCGAGTGGGCCCGGCGCGGCTTCGCCGTCGACCCGGCGGGGACGCTCGACACCCTGGTCGGCGACCAGCCCCGGCACGTCTACCTGATGCTCAACAAGGCGCAGGCGGGCCGGGTGCACGCCACCGGGCTGCTGTCGGTCGGGCTGCCGCAGATCCAGGCCGAGCTCGCGGACAACTCGCAGTTCACCGTGCTCTACCGGAACCAGGACGCCACGGTGTACGAGTTCACGCCGTCCGTCGCCGCCGGGCGGTCGCCATGACCGGGCGCGGGGCTGGACACGGGGCCGGACACCGGGGCGCGCGCGGGCCGGGACCGTGGGCGGGCGTCGCCGTCCGGCGGGCGGACGTGACGGGGCGGCTCGCGCTGGCGGCGGCGGCCTGGCTGCCCGTGCTGGCCCTGCTGCTCCCGGCCGGCGCCCCGCTGCGGATCGCGGTGATCATCGGCGTCGGGCTGGTGCTCCCCGGATTCCCGATAGTCCGCCGGCTGCCGCCCGAGCACCGCGCCGCCGATCGCGCCCCGGCGGCGCGTCGGCTTCGGCTGGGCGTCCTGAGCGTCGCCGTCAGCCTGGGGTGCGCGACGGTCGTCGCCGAGTCGCTGTTCCTCACCCACCACCTCACGCCGGGGCTCGCCCTCGTCGTGCTGGCCGGCCTCGGGACGGTGGCAGCGCTCGCGCCCGGCGGGGCGGGGCGGGGCTGAGGAGTGACGGCGAACAGATGACAGGTGACAGGTGACAGCGAACAGATTTCAGATTTCAACATCTGTTATCTGTTCGCTGTCATCTGTTCGCCGCCGCCCGGCTGCCCCGCCGCCCGGCCGCCCCGTCGGCCCGCGGCGCTCAGCCCGCCGACCGCCACCGGACGGTCCGCAGCGTCCCGTACGCCGCGAGCGGGAGTGCGACCAGCAGCGCCGCCCAGAAGGCCCCGTGCCCCCACAGCTCGGCGAACCACCCGAACTGCCCCTGGAACACCGGGATCCGCAGCGCCTCGATCGGCCCGAGCGGCCCGGGCCAGGAGCCCAGCACCAGCGCGGCCAGGATCCAGCCGACCAGCAGGACCCGGGCGGTGACCGGCGTCCCCAGGGTGCTCGCGAGCGAGGCGACCGCCAGCAGCACGACGAACCCGGCCTGGTAGGCCGCGCCGGCCTGTCCGGTCCCCCAGGAGTCCGGCGTCGGGTGGTGCCCGGTGGCCGCCAGCCGTACCTCGACCGCGCCCCACAGCAGCAGCACCAGCACCCCGGTGCTGCCGAGCGCGAACAGCACCCGGTCGCGGACGCCCTCGCCACCCGTCCGCCACCGCTTGCCGTCCGGCCGCACCCGCCCGGCCGTGCCGTGCCCGTCGAGCCGCCGCCAGGCCTCCCGGACCTGCCGCCGCGCCTCGTGCGCGGGCTTGAGCAGTCGACCGGCCGCCCGCTCGATCAGGGTGAACGACACCACGATCGCCACCACCGCCGCGATGCCGGCCCAACTGCCCATCCCACCCTCGAACATGACCACCCGCTCGGCCACCGGCTTCGGCGCCTCCACGGCCGTCATCGGCGGCCCCAGCCGTAGGTAGCCGATGGCGAAGGCCCCGATGCCGGTCAGCGCCGCGGTGCCGAAGCCGACCCGGGCCGGGAAGAAGGCGAGGACGGCCGCTGCCACCAGCGCCGCCCCGAGTTGCCCGACGACCTGCTGCGCCGCGTGTTCGCCGGCCTTCTTCAGCGGCCCTCCGAACGCCTCGTCCGGCGAGATCTTGAGCTGGACCCCGGCCTCGATCGGGTAGCGGAACACCGCCCCCGCCCAGAGGAGCAGCCCGAAGGCGAGGAGCAGGAGCAGCACGGCGCCCGTCCGGCGCGGCAGGGCGGTGCGGGCGTGCGGCCACCACGCCCGGACCCGGGCCGGCCAGTCCACCGGCGTACGCTCCCGCCCCTGCCACGGCCGGGCCTGCCAGAGCCGCCCGAGCCGCCCGTCCCGGCCGGTCCCGCCCTGTCGGCTCTCGGCGGCGGACTGTTCGGCCCGGCCCCGGCCGCGCGGGCGCAGCGCGACGGCGGCGACCAGCGCCGCCCGCCCGGCTTCCTCCCCCGGGTCGGCCCGCACCGCCCGCCGCCGCAGCGCCGACCAGCGGCGCCGGACCGCGTCCGGGGCGGCGACGGGATCGGGCGCGGGCCTCCGGACCGCCGAGCGTACGACGGTGCGCAGGCCGGCGCCGGCGGCCAGGGCGCCGTCCACCACCACCGCCGCGACCAGGGCGGCGAGTTCCGAGACCCGCTCGGGCAGCGGCAGCCGGTGCAGGGCGGCGGGCAGCGGCGAGATCCGGCCGAGCAGCCGGTCGCCCTCCTCGGGGCGGATGCTCAGCCACACCGCGACCCGGTGCGCCTCCTCGCGTTCCTGCGAGCTCAGCCCGTCGCCGCCCCGCCGGCCGCCGCCGACGACGCGTGCCGCGCGGTCCACCTCGGCCAGGACGTCGGGCAGTCCGGCCAGGGCGAGCAGCCGCGAGCAGTGCTCGCCGGAGCATTCGGGGTGGAAGCAGTCGTAGCGGGCGGCGACGGCCGGGGCGCCGGTCCTGACCAGGTCGTCGATGAAGGCGGCGCCGTCCGCCTCGGTGGCGATGCGTTCCAGTCCGGGGGTGTCGATCGGGCGGTCGAGGTAGCACGGGGTGGCGGAGGGGGCGAACGCGGCGCCGAAGGCGAGCAGCGCGAGGGCGGCGACGGCGTCCCGCCGGGAGCCGGGGGCGCGGGCCACGTCGGTGAGGTAGTGCAGGTCGAAGAGGTTGTCCTGGACGTCGTCGCGGAGCCAGTCGCGCAGCCGTTCCGCGCCTCCGGCGGAGAGCCAGCGGGCGGCGTCGCCGGAGCGCCGGAGCAGGACCTCGGCGAGCTTGGCCGGGTCGGTGAAGGGGGCTCCGAAGAAGGTGACCGGCCGGTGCGTGGGTCGCCCGCCGTCCGGCTGGGCCTGCCGCCGGACCACCGCGGGGCTGCCGCCGGCCAGCCAGCTGCGGACCTGCGAGGCGGTCCAGCGGTCGTCCGGGTTCTTGGTGAACAGCCCTTGGAGGAGCAGCAGTTGGCGCTGGTCCGTGACGGCGGTCAGGTCGACCTCCTCGCCCAGGACGAGTTCCAGCTGCAGCGCCTCGTCGCTGATCAGCAGGCCGTCCGCGCCGAGGAAGCGGGGGCGGCCGACGAACAGCTCGTACAGGACGTTGCCGAGCGCCCACCAGGGGCCGGCCTCGTGGTTGCGGCCGGCCAGCTGCTCGGGGGCCATGTAGGGGATGGTGACGATGGTCTCGGGCGTGAAACGGCGGCTGGCGGTGAGCCGGGCGACGCCGCCGAAGTCGGCGATCACGAACTCGCCGGGCGGACGGCCGGGGCGCACCAGGATGTTGGCCGGCTTGAAGTCCAGCGGGTTGCGCTCGATCCGCCGCTGCCAGAAGTCGAGCAGGGCGACGAGCTCATAGACGATCCGCTCGGCCTCCCGGCGGTCGCCGGACCGGCCGCCGCGGCGCAGGCCGGCGAAGTGGTCGGCGAGGGTGACCGGCAGGTACTCCATGGCCACCCAGTCGAGTTCGCCGCCGTGGTGGCCGACCCGGCCGAAGTCGACGATGTGCGGGACGTGCCGGCGGTAGTCGTCGTTGCGCAGGTGGGCGAGCAGGTCGGCGTCCATGGACTGGCCGGCGACCGCGACCTTGACCGCGGCCTCGCCGCCCCCGTCGGTGCGCCGGACGTGCCAGACGGTGCCCTCGGTGCCGGAACCGGCCACGGCCTGCGGCGTGAAGCGCGCCCGCAGGGCGTCCGGGAAGACGCTGGTGAACCGTCCACCGGACGCGCCGCCCCGGGCACCCCCGGCACCGGTGACGCCTTCGCCGCGCGTGGCTCCTTCGCCGCCGGCCCTCCCCGCGCCGCTGGCCGTCCCGCCGCCGCCCCGGCTGGGCCCGGGCCCGACCTTGGCGGCCCAGGACGGACCGTCGGAGCGCCCGGCGCCCGCCCGGCGGTGGACCTTGGTCGGGGCGTCCGGGTCGAACCGGTTCCCGCCGTCCGGTGCGCCCCGCTGGATCCTGGTCGGGGCCTCCGGGTCGAAGTGGGCGCCGCCCTCCGGTGCGCCCCGCTCGACCCGAGTGAGCGCCTCCGGATCGGAGCCGCCGCCGTCCGGTGTCCGCCGGGTCGCGGCCTCCGGATCGACCCGGGTGCCCGGGACGGGCCCGAGCCGGGACGGCCGGTCCGGGACGGCGCCGAGGCGCCGCCGCCACGGCCGCCGGTCCACCGTGGTCCGGGGCTCGGGGGGCCGGGACCCGGGCCGGGGCTCGCCCCCGGCCTCCGACCGGCGGCCCGGTCGACCGCCGTCGTCCGCCCCCGCGTCCTCCGGTGTGGCCATGCTGGCGCTCCCCTCCCCGCTTCCCGGGCCCGGCGCGGGGGCCTCCCCACGCACGCGCCGGTCCGGGTGGTCCGATTTTGACGCGCCATCATCCCGCATGGCGAGCGGTGGTGTCGGACGCTTTTCCGGAACGCTGCCAAGCGGTTGCACGACCGCCGCCGGACGCGTCCGACCAGCCCGCTCCGGCCCCGCCCGGACGCGCCCCGGGACCTGCCCCAGACGACCCCCGGACGGGCCCCTGACGGACCCGGAGCACCCCGCTACCGCTGCCAGACCCGGACGTAGTCGACCTGGAGCGTGGCGGGCACGGCGGTGGGCCCCCCGATGCTGGGCTGGACGGCGTTGTCGACCATCAGCCACATCGGCGCCGAGGTGACGCCCGCGGTGATGGTGGCGACCAGGACGCCGTCCCGGTAGTAGTCGACCCGCCCCGGCTGCCAGTCGCTGCCGAAGACGTGCCAGCCGGTGAGGTCGCTGTCCGCGCAGGAGCCGGTGGAGGCGATGTCCGAGTTGAAGTACGAGCAGACCCGGCCGTGCAGGCCCTCCATCACGTCGTTCTCGCCGCCCGCCGGCCAGTCGGCGCCGACGCTCCAGAAGGCGGGCCAGTTGGCGACCACGCCGGGCGCGGCGGCGGGCACGTCGATCCGGGCCTCCATCGCGCCGTGGGCGAAGGAGAACTTGCCCTTGCTGTTGACCATGCCGGAGACGTACGGGAGGGTCCGGCCGCCGCAGCTCTGCTGCTTCGCCACGGCGGTGATCCGCAGCAGGCCGTCGCGGACGGAGACCTGGGAGGCGTCGTAGCAGTCGAGTTCCTTGGTGTTGACGGGCGCGGTCACGCCGTCGGGGTGCGCGGCGTCGGGGCTGCCGGTGGACCACTTGGCCCGGTCGAGCGAGCCGCCGTCGAACTCGTCCTCGAACACCAGGTGCCAGTCGCCGGGGATGCCGGTCGGCATCGCGGCCGCCGCCAGCTGCGTGGGGACGGCGGACGGGCTCGCCACCCCGGGCGCGGCTCCCCCGCCGCCCCCGCCGGAGCACCCGGCGAGGGCGACGAGCAGCAGCAGGGCGGCCGCCGGCGCGCCCCGGCGGCCGAACCGGACGGGCCGGGTACGGCGGCGCGGCGGGCGGGCCGGGTCCTGCCGGGCGGGGTCCTGCCGGGCGGGGTCCTGCCGGGCGGGGCGGCGCGGCGGCGTGCGGCGGCGTTCCATGGCGACGGGCACCTCCTCACCTCGCCTGATCAGGGTTCCACCGCGGGCCCGCCCCCGCATCCGGTGCCCCCGAGGCCCTGCCGCCCTCGTACGGGGCCCAGGGCCGGGCCGTCACGTCTCCACCGGCCCGCCGACCGGTCGGCCGAGCCCGGCCCGGAGCCGCCGGTAGGCCCGCCACCCCTTGGTGCGCAGCCGCTCGGGGAAGGGCGCGACGGGGGCGCCGGTGCCCTGCGTCCAGCGCCGGAACAGCTCGGGCGGGGTGTCGGCGCGGACCATCAGCCGGGCGATCCGCAGCGGTTCGTCGCAGGAGGAGCTGAAGGCGTTGGCGACGGCGCAGGCGCTGGTCCAGCCGGCCTTCTGGACGCAGCGGCGCACGGCCGCGCTGGAGTACCCGTGCGGGTAGGCGAAGGAGCTGACGGGGTGGCCCAGCAGGTCCTCCAGCTGGCTCTTGCAGCCGTACACCTCCTCGCGCAGCCGCCGGCCGGGCAGGGTGTCGAGCTGGGGGTGGGTGCGGGTGTGGCCGCCGATCTCTACGCCGAGCGCGTCGAGGTTGGCGAGCTGGCGCCAGCTGAGCATCGCGGCGGGCGGCAGCAGGCTGCCGTCGGCGGGGTGGCCGGGGGTGTGCAGCGCGCCGGTGGTGACGAACAGGGTGGCGGGCAGGTCGCGTTCGCCCAGCAGCGGGGCGACGGTCCAGTAGAAGTCCGCGAAGCCGTCGTCGAAGGTGAGCACGGCGCAGTGGTCGGGCACGGGCGGTCCGCCGCGCAGCGCGCCGACCAGGCGGTGCAGCGGGACGACGGCGAGGCCGGCGTCGGCGATCCGGTCGAGCTGTTCGGCCAGGACCCGCGGCCTGACGGTGTACGGGGCGATCCAGCCCGGCGGGTCGTCGCTGACCGCGTGGTAGAGGAAGACCGGGACGACGGTGCTCACTGCGTGCCCCCCGGGCGGGCCGCGGTGCTCCCGGAGCGTTCCCCGGCCGCGGCCCGGGCCCCGCGCAGCCGCCCGACCGCGTACCCGCCGGCCGTCCAGGCGACCCCGGTGAGCAGCGCCCCCGCCCGGCGCGGCCCGCCCCCGCCCGGGCGCAGGCAGCGGGCGAGGGCGCGCGGGACGGTCGAGCGCAGGTAGCGGCGTTCGCTGGCGAGCGCGGCGGCGGTCCCGCGGCGGCGGGCGACGGCGGCCTTGGAGAGGCCCTCGGCGTAGCAGCGGGCGCGGAAGTACGCCCAGCGGGTGCGCGCGGCGGGGACGTGGTGGCGGACGGCGGCGGCGGGCCGGTAGAGCAGGACGGCGCCGGGCCGGCGTTCGGCCAGCCGCAGGCACAGGTCGGTCTCCTCGCAGCCGAGCGGGCGGGTGCCGATCCGGCCGAGGTCGGTCCGGAAGCCGCCGGCCGCGAGCACCTCGGCGCGCCGGAAGGACATGTTGGCACCGATCAGATTGCGGACCGGGGCCTCGTGCGGGGGCAGACCGCGGTAGGAGCAGCCGACCACCCAGTCGAACTCGGGCGGGAACCAGGCCGGGCGGGCGGTGTCCCAGCGCGGGCGGATCAGGCCGCCGACGCCGAGCACGCGCGGGTCGCGGTAGCCGGCCAGCAGGTGGTCGGCCCAGTCGGGTTCGGCGGCCGCGTCGTCGTCCAGGTAGGCGACGACGTCTCCGTGGGCGGCACCGGTGCCGGTGTTGCGGGCGCCGGACAGACCGCGGGCCTGCTGGTTCTCCAGGACGCGGACGCCGGTCAGTTCGGTACGGGCGAGGCGGGCGAGCTCGGGGCAGTGGTCGACGACCAGCAGGGTCTCGTCGGGCGGGCGGCGCTGGGCGGCGACGGAGCGGACGGCGTCGGCGAGGTCGTCCCAGCGGTCCGTGGTGTAGGCGCAGATGACCACCGAGAGGGTGGGCGCGGGGCCGCTCACGGCGCGCCTCCGGAGGGTCCGGCCACCGTCCCGGCCTGCCTCGCCGCCCGGGACGACCCAGAAACCGCGGATGCCCCGGACAGCCCGGACACCGCGGACGGCCCGGCCGTACCGGCCGCACCCGAGGCCGCGGGCGGCCTGGGCAGCCAGCGCGGCAGGGTGACCAGCAGCGGCAGGGCGACCAGGCATTCGGCGATCAGCCACCCGACGCCGACGCCGGTGAGCCCGTACCCGGGCAGCAGCACGACGACGAGGCCGACCGCGAGCAGGCAGAACGCGCACTGCAGCCCGATGATCCAGCCGAGGGCCCGGCGCGCCCGGGCCACGTCGATGGCGACGCTGAACAGCAGGTTGGGCAGCGCGGAGAGGGCGAGCAGCCGCAGCACCAGCGTGCCGTGCTCGGCGTAGGGGGCGCCGAACAGCCGCAGCAGCCAGGGCGCGGCGATCACCACGAAGCCGACGCCGACGGCGAGCAGGAGTCCGGCGTGCCGCAGCACCCGGCGGCCGTGTTCGGCGAGCCGTTCGGGGGCGTGCGCGGCCTCGACGATGAGTGAGCTGCCCATGTTGAGCGCGGCGAGGTACAGCGTGTAGGCGATGACCCAGGCGAGCGAGAAGTAGGCGTTGGCGGCGGCCCCGAACTGGTTGAGGACGAGCAGCGGCAGGATGTTGTAGGCGGTGAGCCGGAACAGCGAGCCGAGGTAGTCGGCGGCGCAGTAGCGCAGCAGTCTGGCGGGCGGCCGGCCGTCGGCGTGCCGGCGCCCGTGCGCGGGGATGCCGCGGCGGAACAGGAACAGGCTGGTGACGGTGAGCGAGACGGCGAGCGCGCCGGCCCAGGACAGCAGGATGCCGGTGCCGAGCGCCCAGACGGCGAACAGGGCGAGCAGGGCGGCCTTGGCCGCGGCGAACAGGGCGTTCTCGCCGAGCACCCAGTTCGGGCGGCGCAGCCCGGTGAGGGCGCCGTCCTGGAGGACGAACAGGCTGTACCCGGCGGTCGCGGCGACGAAGGCGAGTGCGTACGCCGGGGACTGCAGGAAGCTCAGTTCGGGGGCGAGTTGGGGGACCACGACGAGGAAGACGACGGCGACGGCGGCGCTGCAGGCGACGGCGGCGCCGTAACAGGCCGCCACCAGGCGCCGGGTGTGCGGTCCGGCGGCGGGGACGAAGCGGACCAGGACGTCGCCGAGGGTGAGCTGTCCGATGCCGGAGAGCAGGCCGGCGGCGGAGAGCGCGGCGTAGCTGCGGCCGACGGTGTCGGGGCCGTACCAGCGGGTGGCGAGCATCCAGAACAGGGCGCCGAAGGCGGCGGTGAGGACCGAACTGGCGGTCAGCACGTGCCCGTTGCGCAGCAGCGGTTCCCCGGCGGTGGCGACCCGCAGGCGGGCCCGCAGCAGGGTGGTGTACGAGCACTCGCAGGGCAGCGGCAGCGGGCAGGAGCAGGCGCGGCGGCCCCGGGCCGGCCGGGTGGCGGGACCGGCGGCGGGCCCGGTGGCGGACGCGGTGCGCGCGGACACGGCGGGTTCACCCGGTCCGGCCCGCGGGGGTCCGGGCGAGTGCCCGGACCAGGTGGACGCTGCGCGCGTACCCGAGCGGGCCGTAGAGCAGGCCCTGCAGCTCCAGCCGGGCGAGGCGCCGGGTGGGGCGACGGCCCGCCCCGCCCGGGTCCGGCCGGGTGCGGGCGCGGTGGGCCGCGTAGCGGAGGCCGCTGGGCAGGCGGCGCAACAGGGCGGGCAGCATGGCGGGTTCGTGGTGCAGGGCGGCGACGAGGTAGGCGCCGAAGCCCGCGCCGTAGCCGAAGGCCTGGGCCGGCAGGGCGTCCATGGTGCGCCGGTGGCGGTGCCAGATGATGGCGTCGGGCACGTAGGCAAGGGCGTGGCCGGCGACCAGGATGCGGAAGAAGGCGAGCAGGTCGTCGCCGCCGCGGGCCGGGGTGCCGGTACCGGTGGCGGGGTCGAAGCCGCCGAGGGCGCGCAGCGGCGCGGTACGGAAGGCCATGTTGGCGCCGGAGCCGAAGCGGCCGGCGGCGAACGGGAAGAGCGGGTCGGCGAGGCGGTCGGCGAGGGTCCAGGTCCGGGCGGCGAAGCCCTTGGCGAAGCCGCCGTGGTGCTCCAGCGCGGCCTGGGCGGGGGTGTCGAGTTCGGCGGGCAGGATCAGGCCGGTGACGCAGCCGATCCGCTCGTCCTCGGCGAAGGTCCGCGCCAGGGCGCCGATCCAGTCGGGGTCGGCGAGGGTGTCGTCGTCGGTGAAGGCGACGATCTCGCCGGTGACGGCGGCCAGCCCGGTGTTGTGGGCCCGGGCCAGGCCCGCCACCGGCTCGCGCAGGTAGCGGACCCGGCTCCGGTACCGGTCCCGGATCAGCCGTTCGGCGCTGTCGTCGGCGGGGGCGTTGTCCACGACGACGACCTCGAACCGCGGATAGCCGTTCCGCAGCAGGGAGTCGAGGCAGGATCGCAGCATGCCCGCGCGGTTGTGGGTGGCGACGACCACGCTGACGGTGACCGGGCCCGCGGGCACCCGGGCGCGGCCGGCCCGACCAGGGCGCGCCGCGGGTGTCGCGGTGGACAGGGCGGGAACGCGCAGTTCCCGGTGAGCGGCGTCGACCAGCGCCCGACGCAGCTCGGCGCTGTGGCCGGCTGCCCCGGTGGCCGTGACCAAGCCGAGCGGGTGTCCGTGCAGCCGCACCAACGCCAACACGCGTCCGTCCGGGGCGCCGGCACCGAGACCGCCGGGCGAGCGCAGCCCGCTCGGCTCGTCCAGGTCCAGGTCGACGACGCGGACGGGGGTGTGGAGCGAGTCGCGGACGGCGGGGCGCGGGCAGGCGGCTGCGGTGCGCCGGTCGGTGCCATTCATCAGCGCTCCCCCGCGGGGGCGGCCGCCGGGGACCGGGCACCGGGGCGCTCGGCGATCAGGGTCCTCAGCACCCGGCGGCCGTCGGAGACGGCGTGCAGGTGCGAGCGACCGCTGCGGCGGGGGAGTTCCAGGCTCGGCACTTCGGCGATCCGCAGCCCGGAGCGCAGCGCGTGCGCGACCATCTCGGCCTCGATCTCGAAGCCGGTGGACCGCAGGTCGAGCGCGTCCAGGAAGGAACGGCGGAAGGCGCAGTAGCCGTAGCACAGGTCGGTGAGCCGCGTGTCGTACAGCTTGTTGACGACGGCGAGCAGGGCCCGGTTGCCGAGCGAGCGGACCCGGGTGAAGTCGAGCGAACCGCCGCCGGCGATGCAGCGCGAGCCCTTGACGAAGTCGAACCCGTTGTCCAGGAAGTGCAGGAAGTGCGGGATCTCGCCGGGCCACATGGAACCGTCGGCGTCCATCATGACGACGTACTCGCCGGTGGCGGCGGCGAACCCGGTGCGCAGGGCGTTGCCCTTGCCGGGGCCGCGCTGCTGGACGCTGCGGACCGTCGGCAGGCAGTACCGGGCCATCGGGACGGTCGCGTCGCTGGACGCGCCGTCGACCAGGATGACCTCGTCGACGCAGCGCGGGATCTGCTCGAAGACCCAGGGGATGTTGCGGGCCTCGTTGTGGGCCGGGATCACGAGGCTGACCCGGTGGGTGGTGCCGATGCCGTCGCCGGCCCGGCGCGACGGCCGCTCGGCGCGGCGGCGGTCGGTCCGGTCGTCGGCCCGGCGGTCGGCCCGGTCGTCGGCGCGCCGGTTCGGGTGGGCCGGGCGGTCGGGCCCGGCGCGGTCGGGCGCGGTCCGATCGGGCACGGAGCCGGGGCTCCGGGCGGGGCGGGAGTCTGCGTCGGGAGACATGGTGGTGCTCATCTGAGCGGCCTCTCGGGGGGAGGCTGTGGGCGGGCGCCGGCACGGCGCGGCCCCTGGTGTCCGGCGAACGGGCGACCGGTGCGGGCGGATACGCGCGGGTCGAGCCCGGTGGGGAAGCCCGGAAGGGGATCCCGGAGACGGGGTCCCGGGGCTGCCAATACGTTGGAGCGGCTGTGGCGGCCGAGTGGGGTGCGCACCGCCGTCGCGCTCCCGGCGCCCGGAGGCGCCGATCGTACGAACTGGCCGAGAGTCCTCACCACCTCGGTGGGAGGGGGCCAGAACCCCATCCTCCGCCGGTACGGACAGTCACGTCAAGAGTCTTCCGTCCGCTTTTATGGCGACTTTTGATGACGCTGGGTAATGTATATGCCTTGGGGCCCGCTGCGGGCCCCCGTCCACCCTCGTCCGAACCGGGCGGCTCAGCCCTCGATCGGACGCCCCTTCGGCTCCTCCACGATCCGCCGGGCGATCTCGGCCGGTCGCACCGGGCGGCCGAAGTGCCAGCCCTGCGCCCAGTCGCAGCCGATGGTCCGCAGCCGCTCGGCGTCCCTGGCGGTCTCCACACCCTCGGCCGTGACGTTCAGTCCGAGCGTGTGCGCCATCGACACCAGACCGCTGACGATCCGCCACCCGGTGGACTCGTCCTTGCCCGGCTCGTGCAGATCGCCCACGAAGGACCCGGCGATCTTCAGCCCGGAGACCGGAAGGTCGCGCAGGTAGGCGAGGTTGGACCAGCCGGTCCCGAAGTCGTCCACGGCCAGCGACACCCCGAGGTCGACCAGCCCGTGCAGGGTGCGCAGCGCCTCGTCCTCGGGCCCGACCACGGTCGACTCGGTGATCTCCAGCTGCAGCCGGGCCGGGTCCAGCCCGCTGCCGTCCAGGATCCGGCCGAGGTCGCCGACCAGCCCGGCGTTGCGGGCCTGGCGGACCGCCAGGTTGACGTTGAGCTGCGGCGCCGCGTCGCCGAACCGCTTGATCCAGTCCGCGGCCTGACCGCACGCCTGCTCCAGCACCCAGCGGCCGAGCGGCATGATCAGCCCGGTCTCCTCGGCCGTGGTGACGAACTCGTCCGGGCCGAGCACGCCGAGCTGCGGGTGACGCCAGCGCACCAGCGCCTCCACGGCGGCCAGCCGGCCGTCCGCGAGCCGGTACAGCGGCTGGTAGTCGATGAAGAACTCGCCGCGGTCGAGGGCCGCCGGCATCCGCACCGACACCGCATAGCGGCTGACCGCGCGGGCGTTCTCCTTGGGGTCGAACAGCGTCCAGCGACCGCGGCCGGCCTCCTTCGCGCGGTACAGCGTGAGGTCGGCGGCCCGGACGGCGGCGCCCGGGGTCGTCGTGGACACCCGCCGCTCCAGCACGCCCACGCTGGCACCCACCGCGAGCTTGTGGTCACCGATCAGCACCGGCCCGTCCAGCGCCCTGAGCACCGTCTTGGCCGCCGCCACCGCCTCCTGCTCACCGCGGCACTGCTCCAGCAGGACGACGAACTCGTCACCGCCGAGCCGGGCCACCAGGTGGCCGAGCGGGGTCAGGGCGGCCTTCAGCCGGGCGGCGACCGCGGACAGCAGCTGGTCGCCCATGTCGTGTCCGAGGCTGTCGTTGACCACCTTGAAGCCGTCGAGGTCGACGTAGCAGAGGCCGAAACGGGCGCCCGGCTCCGGATCCTCGAACAGCGTCTCCAGCCGCTCGAAGAAGGCGGCGCGGTTCGGCAGGCCGGTCAGCGGGTCGTGGGTGGCCTGGTGGCGCAGCCGCTCCTGGAGCCGGTACCGGTCGGTGACGTCCTCCAGCATCGCGACCTGGTACTGCGGGGCGCCGTCGTCGTCGCGGATCAGCGAGACGGTCAGGTGGGTCCAGACCACCTCGCCGTCCTGCCGGTAGTACGGCTTGTCGAACTGGAAGTAGTCCCGCTTGCCGCTGATCAGCTCCTCGTACGCCTCCCACACGCCCGGGGTGTCCTCGGGGTGGACGAGGTCGCCGACCCGGCGGCCGATCATGTCCGCCGGGCCCGCGCCGAACAGCTCCTGCAGGGCCTTGTTGACGGCCATGATGTTGCCGTCGGTGTCACCGATGCCGATGCCGATCGCCGCGCTCTCGAACAGCGCCCGGAACCGCGCCTCGGAGGCGCGCAGCGCCCGCTCCGCCTCCTTGCGGGCGGCGTCGGCGGCCGTGCGGATCGCCTCCTGCTCGCGCAGCGTGCGCTCGCGCAGGGCGGCCGCCCAGCCGGCCGCGAACGCGCCGGTCAGGGCCGGGCCGCGGTCGTCCGCCAGCCGCTGCGCCTGGAGCAGCTCGACCGCCCGGGCCAGCAGCACCGGGTCGGTGAAGTGCGCGTCGACCAGCTCGGCGCCGGCCTGCGTGGCCAGCCTCGGCTCGAACGGGGTGTCCCCCTGGGCGCGGTGCAGCAGCGCGGCGGTCCGCGCGACCAGCCGGTTCAGCAGGTCGGGGTGGACGGCGATGCCGTGGTCGGCCGAGAGCAGCCGGGCCCACTCCTCGTGGAACCGCTCGGCGTCGCCGCGTACCGGGGTGCCGCTCATCGGCGCACCCCGGGCCCGTCGTGCCGGCCGGACGCCGCGTGTCCGAGCGCGGGCACCGGTGTGCCGCCGCGCTCGCCGCGGACCGTGCCGCCGTGCTCGCCGCCGGCCGTGCCGCCGTGCGCGGGCAGCGCCGGTCTCCCGGCGGCCGCCGCGCCGGGCGGGCGGCCGTCGGTGTCTCGTCCGTCCCGTCCGCTCAAGGGCGGAACCCCACGCCCGCCACCCCGGTCATCCGCTCGGGGTGCTCGCCGACCGACTCCGGCTGGTCCGGGCGCCACTGCGGCAGGTAGACCACGCCCGGCTCGACCAGGTCGAAACCGGCGAACATCGCGGTGATCTGCTCGTGGGTGCGCATGGTCAGCGGGGTCGGCGTCATCCGGTAGAGCTTCTGGTGGTCCTCCGCCTGGTCGGGGCGGCCCTCCAGGGACGCGTGCGAGAGCACCAGCGCGCTGCCCGGGAGGAGGGCGTCCCGGATCACGCCGATCAGCTTGCACGGGTCCTCGTCGTCACTGACGAAGTGCGCGACGGCCACCAGCAGCACGGCCACCGGCTCGCCCTCCGCGAGCAGTTCGGTGACCTCGGGGCGGGCCATCAGGTCGTCGACGTCGCGCAGGTCGGCCTGGACGACGGAGCTGGCCGGGTCGCCCTCCAGCAGCAGCCGGCTGTGTGCGACGGCGACCGGGTCGCGGTCCACGTAGACGACCTTCGCCTCGGGGCGGATCGCCCGGGCGATCTCGTGCACCGCGCCGAAGGTCGGGATGCCGGAGCCGATGTCGAGGAAGCGGGTGACGCCCTGCTCGGCGAGGAAGGTCACGGCGCGGCGCAGGAAGGCCCGGTTGGAGCGCATGATCTGCGGCAGCTCCGGCCACAGGGCCAGCGCCTTGCGGGCCATCTCCCGGTCGACCTCGAAGTTGTGCGAGCCCCCCAGGTAGTAGTCGTAGACCCGCGCGGCGTTCGGTTTGTCCAGGTCCGTGCCCTCCGGTACCCAGCTCGGTCGCCGCATGCCTGTGACTCCTTCACTCCGGTTACGGGAAGGCAGTGCCGCCAGGGCACTCCTGTGACAGATGAGACTACAAGCACAGAAGATCCTCCTCCGCACCTCGAACGGGTGCAAGCGGAGTGCCGGACTCCCAAGGGGCTCCCGGGGGACTCCTGGGGGACTCCTGGAGGCTTCCCGGGGGCCGACGGGCGGGTCGACGGGCGCGTCGTCCGACCTGCGGGATGGCGGGGGCGCGACCCACAATGGGCGTGATGACCGGAGGCCGTCATGACCGGAGGCATCGAGGACTACGCCCTCATCGGCGACCTGCAGACCGCCGCCCTGGTGGGCCGGGACGGATCGGTCGACTGGCTCTGCCTGCCCCGCTTCGACTCCCCCAGCTGCTTCGCCGGGCTGCTCGGCGACCAGCGCCACGGCGCCTGGCGGATCGCCCCGGCCGGCGCCGCCGAGTGCCACACCCGCCGGTACCAGGGCGACAGCCTGGTCCTGGTGAGCGAGTGGCAGGCCCCCGACGGGCGGGTGCGGATCACCGACTTCATGCCGCAGCGCGGCCAGGACGGGCAACGCGACCCGCAGCTGATCCGGATCGTGGAGGGCCTCGACGGCACCGTCCCGATGCGCGGCGCCCTGCGGCTGCGCTTCAACTACGGGCGGATCGACCCGTGGGTCCGGCGCACCGGGCACCACCGGGTCGCCGTCGCCGGGCCCGACTCCGCCTGGCTGCGGGTGCCACCGGGGGTCCACACGTACGGACTGGACGGCGTCACCACCTCGGAGTTCACCGTCACCGCCGGGCTCCGCGTGCCCTTCGTCCTCACCTGGCAGCCCTCCCACCTGGCCTCCGCCCCGCGCACCGACCCCGAGCAGGCGCTGCTCGCCACCCTCGACCGGTGGCAGCGCTGGGCGTCCGGCTGCCGCTACCGGGGCGAGTGGCGCTCGGCCGTGCTGCGTTCACTGCTCACCCTCAAGGCGCTCTCCTACGCCCCCACCGGCGGGATCGTCGCGGCCGCCACCTCCTCCCTGCCGGAGCGGATCGGCGGCCCGCGCAACTGGGACTACCGCTTCTGCTGGCTGCGCGACTCCTCGATGACGCTCTCCGCCCTGCTGCGCGGCGGATTCCGGGAGGAGGCCGCCGCCTGGCGACGCTGGCTGCTGCGCGCCATCGCGGGAGGCCCCCGGCACGTCCAGACCGTGTACGGGGTCGCCGGGGAGCGGGTGCTCGGCGAGACCACCGCCGACTGGCTGCCCGGGTACGAGGGCTCGCGGCCGGTCCGGTTCGGCAACGCCGCCGTCGACCAGCTCCAACTCGACGTCTACGGCGAGGTGGTGGACACCCTCCACCTCGCGCTGCTGGCGGGCCTGCCGATGGAACGGCACGTCTGGACGCTGCTGCGCTCGCTGATGGACCACCTCGAACGGCACTGGCGCGAGCCGGACGAAGGACTGTGGGAAGTACGCGGCGGGCGGCGGCACTTCGTCCACTCCAAGGTGATGTGCTGGGTGGCCGCCGACCGCGCCGTCCGGCTCGCCGAGACCACCGGACTGCCCGCGCCGGCCGACCGTTGGCGGGCGCTGCGCGACGCCGTCCACGCCGACGTCTGCGCGCACGGCTACGACCGGCAGCGCGGCGTGTTCGTCCAGCACTACGGGGGGCGGGGGCTGGACGCGGCCACCCTGTTCGTGGTCAAGACCGGCTTCCTGCCGCCGGACGACCCCCGGGTCGTGCGCACCGTGGACGCCGTCCGGGACGGGCTCGACCACGGCGGGCTGGTCCGCCGCTACCGGGCCGGCACCCACGGCGACGGGCTCCCGGGCGGCGAAGGCGCCTTCCTGGCCTGCTCGTTCTGGCTCGCCGACGCGCTCGCCGCGATGGGACGGACGGACGAGGCGCGGGCGCTGTTCGCGCGGGTGGTCGGGCACGCCAACGACCTCGGACTGCTCTCCGAACAGTGGGACCCGCATGCCAGACGCCAACTCGGCAACACACCACAGGCGTTCAGCCATGTGGCGCTGGTCAACACCGCCTTCGCACTGGCCGAGCCCGGGTAGCGGCGACGGGCGGGAAGCCACGGACGGGACAGCCGCGGGCGGGGCCGCGGCACGACCACGGAAAGGCCTGCCGGGGCGGCGCGGTACGGGGATAGGGTGAGTGCGTGGACCCCAACCGCTACCGCTTCCGGGTCGTTTGGCGGCTCGCGGCACCGGCGCGCGCCGTGTACGCGGCGCTGGAGGACGTCCGGAGTTATCCGCTGTGGTGGCCGGAGATCCGCGAGGTCCGGCCGACCGGCGACGAGACCGGGGAAGTCGTGGTGCGCGCGCTGCTGCCGTACCGGCTGGTGATCGGCCTGGAGACGCGCCGGCGGGACCCGGTGGCCGGAGTCCTGGAGGTCGCGATGCACGGCGACCTGAACGGGTGGTCACGGTTCACCGTCACCCCGGACGACGGGGACGGTGCCGGCAGCCGGGTGCTGTTCGAGGAGGACACCCGGCCCGGGAAACCGCTGCTGCGCCGTCTGGCCCTGCCGCTGCACCCGGTGTTCCGGGCCAACCACGCGGTGATGATGCGCCGGGGGCGGCGCGGGCTGGCGGCGCATCTGACGGCGGGCGGGCGGACGACGTTCAGATGACAGCTGACAGATTTCAGATTTCGAAATCTGAAATCTGTCAGCTGAAAGTTGTCATCTGTCAGTTGTCATCTGTTAGCCCTACGCCCCCGGGAAGAGCCACCGCCGCAGCGCCCGGGTCACCACCGGCAGCGCCGCGTACGTCATCAGCACGCTGATCAGCGGCGCGGTGACCAGCGGTCGGACGGCCACCGGCAGGCCCGTCAGGTGCGGCCCGATCAGGACCGCGGAGGCCACGACCAGTGGCGCGATGGCGATCGTCGAGGCCACCGCCATCCGCCAGCGCACCGGCGGCCGGCGCTGCGCGGCGCCCGGGGTGGTGGCGAACCAGCCCTCCATCCCGTGGATCTCGTGCCGGTGCACCTCGTGGTGGTGGCCGTCCGCCTTGGCGAAGCAGGCCGCCCGCACCGGGGAGTCCTGCCAGGAACGGAACGCCTCGGTGTCCCGGAAGTGCAGCAGCAGGTGCCAGGGTTCGTCCGGGCCGGACGGGCGCAGCAGCCCGGTGCCGAGGTTGCCCGCGTGCTCGGTGGCCGCGGCGAGGATGCCCTCCGCCCACCGCTCGAAGGCCTCCTCGTACCCCGGCTCCACCCGCCGCGCCACGAACAGCGTGACCTCCTCGCCCTGCTCGGTCGGCCCACCGACCGCCCCCCGTACCGTCGCAGCCATCCTCGCCGCCCCTCTCCCCGGTCTCCCCGACCGTCCCCGTTGGCGCGTCGTTCGCGCGTCCCCGCCGGCCCAGCGGCCGCGAGCCGCCGGGCAGCCTACGGGCCGCCCGGTGATCCGCCCACCCGCGCCCGAACCGTGGGACGCCACGGCGCCACAAGCCCTAACGTGGCCGGAGCGTCCCGACGCACCGGAGGCCCGCCCATGACCGCCCCACCCGCCACGCCCACCGGCCCCACCGACCCCGCCGACCGGCCCGGCCCCGCCGAGGGCTTCGACTTCGTCGCCCCCTTCGACCGCTCCGGTACGGGCAGCAGCAAGTGGGCCCGGGCCGGGGACCCCGGGGTGATCCCGATGGGCCTCGCCGACATGGACCTCCCCGGCCCGCCCGCCGTCGCCCGGGCCCTGGCCCGGCGCGCCCGCCACCACGCGTACGGCTACACGGTGTGCGACCCGTCCGGCCGCACATTGGTGGCCGACTGGTACCGCGCCCGGCACGGGGTCGAGGTGGATCCGGACTGGGTCCTGCTGCTGCCCTGCGGCCCCCGCACCGCCCTGCGCGTCCTGCTGGAGACCGTCCGGCCGCAGACCGCGCCGTACCCGCCCGTCCTCTTCCCCGCCCCCGAGTGGGGCGGATTCGCCCAGCTCTGCCGCGCCGCGCGGCTCCCGTACCGGGAACTGCCGCTGCCCGTCGGCCCGGACGGCTACCAACTCCCGGACGGCCCGTTCCCCGGCCCGGCCGCCGCCGTGCTGCTCAGCAGCCCGCACAACCCCTCCGGCCGGG
This sequence comes from Kitasatospora sp. Ki12, assembly GCF_054601375.1. Lineage (NCBI taxonomy): Bacteria > Bacillati > Actinomycetota > Actinomycetes > Kitasatosporales > Streptomycetaceae > Kitasatospora > Kitasatospora sp. Ki12. Next base: position 1,395,602 of record NZ_BAAIHT010000003.1, read on the forward strand.
TCTGGCCGGCGGACGGGCTGCGCGCGCTGGCCGGACGGGCGGCGGAGGCGGGCGCGCTGCTGGTCTCGGACGAGGTGCACGGAGACCTGACCCACCCCGGGCACGTCCACCCCGTCGCCGTCACCACCGTCGACCCGGCCCACCGGAACGGCGTGGTGACCCTGAACTCGGTGGGCAAGACCTTCAACTGCTCGGGCATCCCCAGTGCCTTCGCGCTCGTTCCCGACCCCGCGCTGCGCGCCCGGTTCGGCGAGGCCCTGGCGGGCTACGGCCTCTGGGAGGGCGGGCTGGTGGAGCAGACCGTGCAGCACGCGGCGCTGCGCGAGGGCGGCCCGTGGCTGGACGCGCTGCTGGCCCACCTCGCCGCCGCCCGTACCCGGCTGACCGACCGGCTCGGGCCCGCCGTCCGCTCCGCCCCGCAGGCCTCGTACCTGCTCTGGCTGGACGCCGCCGCCCTCGGCCTGCCGCCGGCGGCGGCCCGGCGGGCGCTGCTGGAGCGCTGCGGCCTGGAGGCTTCCGACGGCGGCGATTTCGGCCAGGCCGGCCACGGTTCGCTGCGGCTGAACTACGCCCTGCCGGGCTCGGTGCTGGACACCGTGCTGGCCCGGCTGGAGCGGCTGGGGCGGCTCGACGCTGGGCCCGCCATCCGCCCGTGACTCCGGCTGCTGCGCGAGGCACGTGCCGGGCCGGGAACGCCGTGCGCACGCTTGCGCACGGACCGCTCCCGGCCCCGGTTTCACCCGTTCGCTGCGCCCCTGACCTGCGGAAACGAACATTCACGCGATTTTTGCGGAGCGCCGCCGCATGCTCCGTAGCAGACTGGGCAAGGTAGACCGGGCCGCAATCGTGATCCCGAGGATGGTGAGTCCGGTGATACCGACATCCCCCGCCACTCCGCCCGACCGGCAGAGCGCACCGCCGCCCCCCACGGGGGTGACCCCGCTGACCGAATCGGGGGCGCGCAGCCACGTGTCGGGTGTCTGTTTCAAGATCGGACCGCCCCGGCTGGTGGGGGTCGAGGTCGAGTGGTTCGTCCATGACGATCGATGTCCCACCCGGCCCGTCAGGCCGGAACTGCTCCACGCCGCACTGGAGTCGCTGCCCCTCGGCGGCACCGACGGCACCTCGCTCCCCTCCGGTTCGCGCCTCACGCTCGAACCCGGCGGACAGGTCGAGCTCAGCTCCCCGCCCGCCACCGGCCTCGTGGCCTGCGTCGAGGACACCCGACGCGATCTGACCGCCCTGCGGGCCGCCTTCGCGGCGCAGGGCCTGCGCCTCACCGGCACCGGGACCGACCCGCTGGCCCGCCCCCGGCGGATGGTGCTGGACCACCCCCGCTACCTCGCGATGGAGCGCTTCTTCGACTCCGCCGGGCCCTGGGGCCGGATCATGATGACCGGTACCGCGTCGGTGCAGGTGTGCCTGGACGCCGGCGACGCGGACGGTCCGCAGGCGGTGGAACGCCGCTGGCAGCTGGTCCACCGGCTGGGCCCGGTGCTGATCGCCGCCTTCGCCAACTCCCCGCTGCTGGACGGCCGCCCGACCGGACACCGGTCGACCCGGCAGACCGTCTGGTCCCGGATGGACCCGACCCGCACGCTGGCCCCGGACCCGGACCACGGCGACCCGCGCGAGGCCTGGGCGCAGTACGTGCTGGACGCCGAAGTGCTGTGCGTACGAAGGCCGGAGGGGCTGCCGTGGACGGCGCCGCCGGGACTGACCTTCCGCGAGTGGATCCGCGGTCGCGGCGAACGCCCGCCCACGCTCGCCGACTTGGACTACCACCGCACCACCCTCTTCCCGCCGGTACGCCCGCGCGGCCACCTGGAGCTGCGGATGATCGACGCCCAGCCCGGGGACGGCTGGGTGGTGGTCACCGCGCTGGTCACCGCACTGCTGGACGACCCGGTGGCCGCCGACACCGCGCTGGCCGCGCTGGAACCGCTGGACCCCTCCGGCCGGCCGGAGGGCAAGGACGGTCCGCGCCCGCCCCGCAGCGACGCCTGGCGCCGCGCCGCCACCCTGGCGGTGGCCGACCCCGAGCTGCGCCGCGCCGCCCTCACCTGCTTCGCCGCCGCCGACGCCGCGCTGGGCCGCCTGCCCGGCGCCGGGCGGTTGCGCACCGCCGTCGCCGAGTTCGCCGAGCGCTACCCCGCGCGCGGCCGCTGCCCGGCCGACGACCAGCTGGACGCCCTGCGCTCCGGCACCCGACGCACTCCCATGGAGGAGGCCGCACCATGACCGACGTCCGACCGAACGGCCCGACCGCGGCTCCCGCACCCCGCACCGGTCCCCGCACCGCCACCGACCCCGGGGCCGCCCGCGGGATCGAGGCCGCCCGCGGCATCGAGGACCTGCGCGAGACCATCGCCGACGAGCTGCTGGCCGCCCGCGCCCGGACCGCCGCGCTGACCGACTGCGTCGGGGACGGCGACCTCACCGCCCAGCACTCCCCGCTGATGTCCCCGCTGGTCTGGGACCTCGCGCACATCGGCAACCAGGAGGAGCTCTGGCTGCTGCGCAACGTCGGCGGCCGCGACCCGATGCACCCGGAGATCGACGGGCTCTACGACGCCTTCCAGCACCCCCGGGCGGAGCGCCCCAGCCTGCCGCTGCTGCCGCCCGCCGAGGCCCGCGCCTACTCCCACGAGGTGCGCGGCCGGGTGCTGGACCTGCTCGCCGCCAGTCCGCTGGAGGGCGCTCCGCTGCTGGAGGCCGGGTTCGCGTTCGGGATGATCGCGCAGCACGAACAGCAGCACGACGAGACGATGCTGATCACCCATCAGCTGCGCAGGGGCGAGCCGGCACTGGCCGCTCCCCCGCCGCCGCCCGTACCGGCGGACGCGGCCGCGCTGCCCGCCGAAGTCCTGATCCCGGCGGGCCCGTTCACCATGGGCACGGACACCGAGCCGTGGGCGCTGGACAACGAGCGCCCGGCGCACACCGTCGACCTGCCGGCCTTCCTGCTGGACACCACGCCCGTCACCAACGCCGCCTACCAGCGCTTCATCGCCGACGGCGGCTACGACGAGCCGCGCTGGTGGACGCCGGAGGGCTGGGAGCACCGGCAGCGCGCCGGGCTGACCGCCCCGCTGTTCTGGCAGCACCGGGACGGCGAGTGGCTGCGCCGCCGCTTCGGCGCGGTCGAACCGGTGGTGCCGGACGAGCCGGTGCTGCACGTCAGCTGGTACGAGGCGGACGCGTACGCGCGGTGGGCCGGGCGGCGGCTGCCGACCGAGGCGGAGTGGGAGAAGGCGGCCCGGCACGACCCAGCCACCGGCCGCTCCCGCCGCTACCCCTGGGGGGACCAGGCGCCCGGCCCCGAGCACGCCAACCTCGGCCAGCGCCATCTGCGCCCGGCCGGGGCCGGCAGCTACCCGGAGGGCCGGTCCCCGTACGGCGTCCGGCAGCTGATCGGCGACGTCTGGGAGTGGACGGCCAGTGACTTCCGCCCGTACCCGGGCTTCCGGGCCTGGCCGTACCAGGAGTACTCGGAGGTCTTCTTCGGCCCCGAGTACAAGGTGCTGCGCGGCGGCTGCTTCGCGGTGGCGCCGGTCGCCTGCCGCGGCACCTTCCGCAACTGGGACTACCCGATCCGGCGGCAGATCTTCGCCGGGTTCCGCACCGCCCGTGACCTGGGCGATGCCTGATGTGCCGTCATCTTGCCTACCTGGGTGAACCGTTGGCGCCACGGGAGCTGCTGGTGCAGCCGCCGTACGGGCTGCAGCGGCAGTCCTGGGCGCCCCGGACGCAGCAGTACGGCACGGTCAACGTGGACGGCTTCGGCCTCGGCTGGTACGCGGACGGCGACGAGGTCCCGGCCCGCTACCGCCGGACCGGGCCGATCTGGGCGGACGCGGCCTTCGCCGACCTCGCCCGGGTGGTCCGCACCCGGGCGCTGCTGGCCGCCGTGCGCTCCGCCACCGAGGGCTGCGCGGCGGGCGAGAACGCGGCCGCGCCGTTCGGCGCCGGGCGCTGGCTGTTCAGCCACAACGGCGCGGTGGCCGGCTGGCCCGGCAAGCTGGACGCCCTGGCCGCGCTGCTGCCGCCGGCCGAGCTGCTGGAGCTGGAGGCGCGCACCGACTCGGCCCTGCTGTGGGGCCTGACCCTGCACCGGCTGCGGGCCGGCGCCGGGCTCGGCGAAGCGCTGGCGGGCACCGTCGCGGACGTCACCGCGCACACCACCGGTCGGCTCAACCTGCTGCTCACCGACGGCACCGCGCTCGCCGCGACCACCTGGGGCGACACCCTGCACCACCGCACCCTGCCCGGCCTCGGCACGGTGGTGGCCTCCGAGCCGTACGACGACGCACCGGACTGGACGGCCGTCCCGGACGGCTCGCTGCTGCTGGCCGACGGGAACGGCGTCGCCGTGCACCCGCTCCCCGGCCGCGACTGACCCCACTGTCCCTTCATCTTCTGAACAGAGGAACCACCCTGTCATGGACACCTTCGAACTCACCCGACTGCTGCCCGCCGACCACTTCAGCACCACGCTGCGCCAGGACGTCCAGCACGGCCTGACCGCCGAACCCAAGTGGTTGCCGCCGAAGTGGTTCTACGACGCGCGGGGCAGCGAGCTGTTCGAGGAGATCACCCGGCTGCCCGAGTACTACCCGACCCGCGCCGAACGGGCCATCCTGACCGCCCGGGCCGGCGAGATCGCCGCCGCCACCGGGGCCCGCACCCTGGTCGAGCTGGGCTCCGGCTCCTCCGAGAAGACCCGGCTGCTGCTCGACGCGCTGCGCGGGCTCGACACCCTGGAGACGTACGTCCCGGTGGACGTCAGCGAGAGCGCGCTGACCGCGGCCGGCAGCGCGCTGGCCGCCGAGTACCCCGGACTGGCGGTGCACGGCGTGCTGGCCGACTTCACCGCCCGGCTCGGCCTGCCCCCGGAGGGCGGCCCGCGCCTGGTCGCCTTCCTCGGCGGCACCCTCGGCAACCTGCTGCCCGAGGAGCGCGCGGCCTTCCTGCGCGGCCTGCGCGGCTCCCTCGACCCGGGCGACTTCCTGCTGCTCGGCACCGACCTGGTCAAGGACCCGGCGGTCCTGGTCGCCGCCTACGACGACTCCGCCGGGGTGACCGCCGAGTTCAACCGGAACGTGCTCAACGTGCTCAACCGCGAGCTGGGCGCCGACTTCGACCCGGACGCCTTCGAGCACGTCGCGCTCTGGGACGCCGAGCGGGAGTGGATCGAGATGCGGCTGCGCTCGCTGCGCTCGCAGACCGTGAAGATCCCGGCGCTGGACCTGCCGGTGCACTTCGCCCGCGGCGAGGAGCTGCGCACCGAGGTCTCGGCCAAGTTCCGCCGCGAACGGGTGGCCGACGAGCTGGCGGCGGCCGGGCTGCGGCTGAGCCACTGGTGGACGGACCCGGCGGGCCGGTTCGGGCTCTCGCTCTCCGCCCCGGCGTAGCGGAGGCCGCCGGCGAGCGCCCGGGAGCGCACCAGGCACACGCCGGACCCGTGCCGGGGAGCTCAATTTGGTTGTTCACCTTACGAATCCTAGGAACCAGATTGAGCCACTAGGTGTACAAGAGTTAAACGATTGGGGTTACGATTTCGGCTACGAACTCAGCGTTGAGTACCAGGAGTCAGAGATCGTGAGCGTCACCCAGCAGCCCTCCGGGGCGGTCGAGGCCCCCGCGCCCGGCCGCCTCGGCTTCGTCGTCTTCATCACCGCCGCCGCCGCACTCGGCGGCTTCCTGTTCGGCTACGACAGCTCCGTGATCAACGGCGCCGTCTCCGGAATCCAGGCGAAGTTCGGCGTCGGAAGCGGCGTGACCGGTCTGATCGTCTCCTCGGCCCTGCTGGGCTCGGCGATCGGCGCCGCGATGGCCGGACGGTTCGCCGACCGGTACGGCCGCATCAAGGTCATGAAGGCCGGCGCCCTGCTGTTCGCGGTCAGCGCGGTCGGCTCGATGCTGCCGTTCTCCGCCTGGGACCTCGCCTTGTGGCGTGTCCTCGGCGGCGCGGCCATCGGCATCGCCTCGGTGATCGCCCCGACCTACATCGCCGAGGTCGCGCCGACCAAGTACCGCGGCCGCCTCGCCTCCTTCCAGCAGGCCGCGATCGTGCTCGGCATCGCGATATCCCAGCTGGTCAACTGGCTGCTGGCGCAGGCCGCCGGCGACGACACCCGCGGGCAGCTGCTCGGCCTGGAGGCCTGGCAGTGGATGCTGGGCATCTGCGTCCTGCCGGCCGTCGTGTACTTCGTGCTCGCCTCGGTCATCCCCGAGTCCCCGCGCTTCCTGATCCAGGCCGACCGCCTGACCGACGCCCGCAAGGTGCTCACCCAGGTCGAGGGCGAGGGCGTGGACACCGACGCCCGGATCGCCGAGATCCGCTCGCTGATCGACTCCGACCACCGCCCGCGCTTCCGCGACCTGCTCGGCGGCCGGTTCGGCCTGCTCCCGATCGTCTGGGTCGGCATCGGCCTGTCGGTCTTCCAGCAGCTGGTCGGCATCAACGTGATCTTCTACTACTCGTCGATCCTGTGGCAGTCGGTCGGCATCGACCAGAGCAACTCGCTGCTGATCAGCTTCATCGGCTCGGTCATCAACATCCTCGGCACCGTGATCGCGATCGTGCTGGTCGACCGGATCGGCCGCAAGCCGCTCGCCCTGATCGGCTCGGTCGGCATGGCGGTCTCGCTCGGCGCGGCCGGCTGGGCGTTCTCCGCGGCCACCGGCAGCGGCGACAACCTCACCCTGCCCGACCTGCAGGGCACCGTCGCCCTGATCGCCGCCAACGCCTTCGTGCTGTTCTTCGCGATGTCCTGGGGCGTGGTCGTCTGGGTGATGCTCGGCGAGATGTTCCCGAACCGGATCCGCGCCGCCGCGCTCTCCGTCGCCGCCTCCGCGCAGTGGATCGCCAACTGGGTGATCACCGTCTCGTTCCCGTCCATGTCGCGGTGGAACCTGTCGGCGACCTACCTGATCTACGCCGCCTTCGCGGCGCTCTCCGCCCTCTTCGTGGCGAAGTACCTGAAGGAGACCAAGGGCATCCGGCTCGAGGACATGGGCTGACAGCCCGGACATCGGCTGATCCGACAGTCTGACCTTCGGCCCCCGCACCCTAGCGCGATCAGCGCGGGTGCGGGGGCCGAATCGTTCACTCTCTGCGGTGGACCGGGCACCTCCGGTACTCCTGTGCGGCAGGAGGGATGTGTCCTTGATCTTCAACCGGCTCCGCACCCGCAGAACCACGGCCGCCGCCCCGACCGGCGGCTGCCCGTACGGCCACGGCCACGCGCACGCACCGGGCGCGTTCCCGCAGACCGTTCCGCCGCCCCGGCCGCAACCGCAGCAACCGGACGCGCCACGGCAGCCGGACGCGCCACAGTCGCAGCAACCGACCGCGCCGCAGCCACCGGACGCGCAGCTGCCCGACCCGCACCGGCCGTCCGCGCCACCGCCGTTCACCGACCCGGACCAGGCCGCCGACTTCATCCGGCGGTTCCACCACGAGCAGCCCGCCGCCGGGAGCCCGGCACCGCGGCTGCGCGCCGTCCTCGACGAGATCGACCGCACCGGCAGCTACCGGCACACCCCCGCCGAACTCACCTACGGCGCCAAGCTCGCCTGGCGCAACGCCGCCCGCTGCATCGGCCGGCTGTACTGGCGCAGCCTGGTCGTCCGCGACCTGCGCCACCTGACCTCCGCCGACGACATCGCCGCCGAGTGCTTCGAGCACCTGCGGCAGGCGGGCAACGACGGGCGGATCCGCCCGGTGGTCTCGGTGTTCGCCCCCGACCGCCCGGGCCGCCCGGCCCCCCGGATCCTCAACCAGCAGCTGGTCCGCTACGCCGGCCACCGCACCGAGAACGGCACCGTCGGCGACCCGGCCGGCGCCGCGCTCGCCGAACGGGCCCGCGAGCTGGGGTGGAAGTGCGCCGAGGACCGCTTCGAGGTCCTGCCGCTGCTCGTCCAGGAGCGCCCGGGCGAGCGCCCCGCCTGGTACGAACTGCCCGACGACAGCACGCTGGAGGTGCCGCTCAGCCACCCCGAGCACGACTGGTTCGCCGACCTCGGGCTGCGCTGGTACGCGGTGCCGGCGATCAGCGACATGACGCTGGAGATCGGCGGCGTCCGCTACCCGACCGCCCCGTTCAACGGCTGGTACATGGGCACCGAGATCGGCGCCCGCAACCTCGCCGACGCCGACCGCTACGACATGCTCGGCACCGTCGCCGAGCGGCTGGGCCTGGACACCTCCAGCGACCGCACGCTCTGGCGCGACCGCGCGCTGATCGAGCTCAACATCGCGGTCCTGCACTCCTTCCAGGAGGCCGGGGTGACCATCGCCGACCACCACACCGAGTCGGAGCGCTTCCTCAAGCACGTGGCCCAGGAGGAGCGGCTCGGCCGGCCGACCCCGACGGACTGGAGCTGGATCGTGCCCCCGGTCTCGGGCGGGCTGACGCCCGTCTACCACCGGTACTACGACCCGGTCGACCCGGCCCTCCGCCCGGCCTTCGTCCCGCGCGAGGCCTGGTAGCGGCACCCCGCCACACCGAGGCCGCCCGTACGGGCCCTGCCGTACGGCGCGGGAGGTGCTGCCGTCAGGGCCGGGCCGGGAGGCGGGCGAAGCGCAGGGCGAGGCCGTCGAGCAGCGCCTCCAGGCCGGTCTCGAAGGCGCCCTCGTCGACCGACCCGCGGTGCCCGGCCAGCCGGTGCGCCTCGCCGAGGTGCGGGTAGTCGGCCGCGTCGTAGACCTCGGCGTCCGCCGGGAAGCCGGCCGCGAAGGAGGCCAGCGCGGAGCCGGTGACGAAGTAGCGCATCAGCGCGCCGATCCTGGTCGCCTGGCCGCGCGGCCAGCCGGCCTCGACCAGGTGGCCGAAGACGGCGTCGGCCAGGCGCAGCGCGTTGGGCCGCCGGCCCGGGCCCTGGGCGAGGACCGGGACGATGTTGGGGTGGGCGGCCAGCGCGGCGCGGTAGGAGCGGGCCCAGTCGCGCAGCGCCTCCGGCCAGCGGGTCCCGTCGGCTCCGGCCTCCCGCTCGGCTCCGGCTTCCCCGTCGGCTCCGGCCTCCCGCTCGGCTCCGGCTTCCCGCTCGGCGGTGGCGAACATCGACAGGTCGACTTCGCCGATGACGCTGTCCACCACCGCGTCCAGCAGCTCGTCCTTGGTGGCGAAGTGGTTGTAGAGCGAGGGCCCGCTGACCGACAGCTCGGTGGCGAGGCGGCGGGTGGAGAGGGCGTCCAGCCCCTCCTCGTCGATCAGCCGCAGAGCGGCCGCGACGATGCGCTCGCGGCTGAGCAGCGGGGTGCGTGGGCGGGCCATCGTGGCGTCTTCCTCCGGTCGGGTGGGTGAGGACCGATTCTGTCAGGCGCCTCTTCCCAGCACGGGCCGGTCGGGGCTACAGTCCCACCATAAAACTTGCAGCGCTAGTTTATTGCCCGCGCTGATCTCTTGGTGAGGAGCCGCCGTGAACCTGGAGTTGTCCGAGGAGCAGAGCGCCGTCCGGGACCTCGCGGCCTCCTTCACCGACCGCGAGATCGTGCCGTACGCCGCCGAGTGGGACCGCGCCGAGTCCGTGGACCGCGCGATCATCGGCAAACTGGCGAAGGTCGGCTTCCTCGGCCTGACCATCCCCGAGGAGTACGGCGGCAGCGGCGGCGACCACCTCGCGTACTGCCTGGTGCTGGAGGAGCTGGGGCGCGGCGACTCCGCCGTGCGCGGGATCGTCTCGGTCTCGCTCGGCCTGGTCGCCAAGTCGGTCAACGGCTTCGGCACCGAGGAGCAGAAGCGGCACTGGCTGCCCCGGCTCACCTCCGGCGAGGCGCTCGCCTGCTTCGCGCTGACCGAGCCCGGCACCGGCTCGGACGCCGCCAACCTCACCACCCGCGCGGTGCGGGACGGCTCGGACTGGCTGATCAGCGGCGCCAAGATGTTCATCACCAACGGCACCTGGGCCGACGTCGCCCTGGTCTTCGCCCGCACCGGCGGCAGCGAGCCCGAGCAGCGCGGCCACCGGGGCATCACCGCCTTCCTGGTCCCCACCGACCTGCCCGGCTTCACCCGCACCGAGGTCCACGGCAAGCTCGGCCTGCGCGGCCAGGCCACCGCCGAACTCTCCTTCGAGGACGTCCGGGTGCCGGACAGCGCCCGGCTCGGCGAGGTCGGCAAGGGCTTCACGGTGGCGATGGCCGCGCTGGCCAAGGGCCGGATGTCGGTCGCGGCCGGCTGCGTGGGCATCGCCCGGGCCTGCCTGGAGGCCGCCGTCCGCTACGCGGGCGAGCGCGAGCAGTTCGGCCGCCCGATCGCCTCGCACCAGCTCGTCCAGGAACTGCTGGCCGGCATCGCCGTGGACGTCGAGGCGGCCCGGCTGCTCACCTGGAAGGTCGCCGACCACATCGAGCGCGGCCTGCCGTTCGCCACCGAGTCCTCCGTCGCCAAGCTCTACGCGAGCGAGGCCGCCGTCCGGGCCGCCAACAACGCGCTCCAGGTGTTCGGCGGGTACGGGTTCATCGACGAGTACCCGGTCGGCAAGTACCTGCGCGACGCGCGGGTGATGACCCTCTACGAGGGCACCAGCCAGATCCACCAGCTGCTCATCGGACGCGCCCTCACCGGCGTCAACGCCTTCTGACCCACCCCATCGGTACTGACCCGCCCATCGACAAGGAGCCCGACGACGTGCGTCCCGTCTACTTCGCCGCAGCCCGCCGCACCCCGATCGGCCGACTGCGCGGAGCGCTCGCCACGGTCCGCCCGGACGACCTCTCGGCCACCGTGCTGCGCGCCCTGCTCGCCGACGTACCCGCCCTCGACCCGGCCCGGATCGACGACGTCTACTGGGGCGCCGCCAACCAGGCCGGCGAGGACAACCGCAACGCCGCCCGGATGGCCGTCCTGCTGGCCGGCCTGCCGGAGACCGTCCCCGGAGCCACCGTCAACCGGCTCTGCGCCTCCGGCCTGGAGGCCGTCACCCTCGCCGCCCGGGCCATCGGCTCCGGCGAGGCCGACGTGGTGCTGGCCGGCGGCTGCGAGTCGATGACCCGCGCCCCCTTCGTCCTCCCCCGCCCCGACGAGGCGCTGCCGCACCGGATGGAGACCTACGACACCCGGCTCGGCTGGCGGCTCACCAACCCCCGGATGGCCGAACTGCACGGCGTGCTCAGCATGGGCGAGACCGCCGAGGAGGTGGCCGGCCGGTACGGCATCACCCGGGAGCGCCAGGACGCCTTCGCGCTGCGCAGCCACCAGCGGGCCGCCGCCGCCCGCAAGGACGGGCACTTCGACGCCGAGCTGGTCCCGGTCGAGCGGCCGGACGGCGTGACCGTCGGCCAGGACGAGAGCATCCGCGAGGACACCAGCCTGGCGAAGCTCTCCGGGCTCAAGCCGGTCTTCCGCCCCGGGGGCACCGTCACCGCCGGCAACGCCTCGCCGATGAACGACGGCGCGGCCGGCCTGGTCCTGGTCAGCGAGGAGGCACTGCGCGACCTCGGGCTCCAGCCGCTCGGCCGGTACGTGGCGGGCGCCTCGGCCGGGGTGCACCCGGACGTCATGGGCATCGGCCCGGTGCCGGCCACGGCGAAGGTGCTCGGCCGGGCCGGCTGGTCGCTCGCCGACCTGGACACCGCCGAGCTCAACGAGGCCTTCGCCGCCCAGGCGCTGGCCTCCGCCGACGGGATCGGGTTCGAGCCCGAGCGGGCCGACGAGCTGGTCAACCCCAGCGGCGGGGCGATCGCCCTCGGCCACCCGCTGGGCGGCTCCGGCGCCCGCATCCTCACCACCCTGCTGCACCGGATGCGCCGCACCGGCGCCCGGCGTGGCCTGGCCACCATGTGCGTGGGCGTGGGGCAGGGTACGGCCGTACTGGTCGAGAACGTCTGAGACACCCGCAGGATCCGACACCTCTGAGGGAGTCCCCGGTGGGGAGCCCTCCAGTGTTCGAATGTTCACGTGTTCGAAGGAGATGAGATGGCCCGTTTCACCGGGAAGGTCGCCGTGGTGACCGGCGCGGCGCAGGGCATCGGGGCGGCCACCGCCCGTCTGCTGGCGGAGGAGGGCGCGGCGGTCGCCGTGGTCGACCTCAGCGCCGAACGGGCGGCCGGGACGGTCGCCGAGATCACCGCCAAGGGCGGCACCGCCCGGGCGTACGGCTGCGACGTGGCCGACTACGACGCCGTCGAGGCGGTCTTCGCACAGGTCGCGGGGGACTTCGGCGGGGTGCACATCCTGGTCAACAACGCCGGGATCACCCGGGACAACCTGTTCTTCAAGATGCCCAAGGCCGACTGGGACGCGGTGCTGACGGTCAACCTGACCAGCGCGTACAACTGCAGCCACGTCGCGCAGAAGTACATGGTGGCGCAGAAGTACGGGAAGATCGTCTCGCTCAGCTCGCGCTCGGCCCTCGGCAACCGGGGCCAGGCCAACTACGCGGCCGCCAAGGCCGGCATCCAGGGCCTCACCGCGACCCTGGCGATCGAGCTCGGCCCGTTCAACGTCAACGTCAACGCCGTCGCTCCCGGGTACATCGCCACCGCGATGACCGCGGCCACCGCCGAGCGGGTCGGCAGCTCGGCCGAGGAGCACCAGACCGAGGTCGCCGCCCGGACGCCGCTGCGCCGGGTCGGGCAGCCGGAGGAGGTCGCGTCGGTGGTCGCCTTCCTGGCGAGCGAGGACGCCTCGTACGTCAGCGGCCAGACGCTGTACGTCAACGGCGGCGCCCGATAGTAGGCAAGAGCGATGAACAGTGGATACTCTTGATATTCATTGAATATCACTGACGTGCCGCCACGAGGCCGTCCCAGGTGCGCAGTTACTTTCACCAGGGACGGCCTTTACCTTTTTTCGTGGCCGAACATGACCATGGCCATGATCATATGACCCCACCAATGGACTATGGCACGATCCTGCGGCTCTCGATGGGATGGCCCAACCGACCCGACCGGACCTGGTCGGGCCCTGCGTCCCAAGGAGTTCCATGGGCAGCCCCGCTTCCCTCCGTCGCGCCCTGGCTCTGCTCGCCGTCGGGGCCACCGCCCTCACGGCCGGCACCGTCGCCGTACCGGCCGTCGGCACCGCGACCGCCGCCCCCTCGCACGACCTCGCGGGCGTCCACGTCCGCCCCGCCTCCTTCGGGCACCACAACGTCCAGGCGCGGCCGGCCCCGCTGACCACCACCCAGTGCGTCAGCCAGATCGGCATCCACTGCTACTCGCCGCTCCAGTACCGCGAGGCCTACAACCTCAACCCGCTGTACGCGCAGGGCGTCACGGGCAAGGGCCGCACGATCGTCATCGTCGACTCCTTCGGCTCGCCGACCATCCAGCACGACCTGGAGGTCTTCGACAAGCAGTGGGGCATCCCGGACACCAACGTCGAGGTGGTCAAGTGGGGCAACGTCCCCGTCTTCGACCCGAAGAACCCCGACCACACCGGCTGGGCCGGTGAGACCACCCTGGACGTCGAGTACGCCCACGCGGTCGCCCCCGACGCCCACATCATCCTGGTCGAGACCGGCGTCGCCGAGACCGAGGGCACCACCGGCCTGCCCGAGATGATGGACGCCGAGAAGAGCCTCATCAAGCAGGGCCGCGGCGACGTCATCTCGCAGAGCTTCGGCGCCACCGAGAACACCTTCCCGGGCTTCGACAAGGGCGACTTCAAGTCGATCACCGACCTGCGCTACGCCTTCAAGGCCGCCGCCGACCGCAACGTCACCGTGCTGGCCGCCTCCGGCGACAACGGCGCCACCGACGCCAAGGAGAACGGCACCGACCTGTACCCGTTCAAGGTCAACTCCTGGCCGTCCTCGGACCCGCTGGTCACCTCCGTCGGCGGCACCCAGCTCACCCTGGACGACTCCGGCAAGCGCACCGCGGACGACAAGGTCTGGCACGACCAGTACGGCGCCGGCGGCGGTGGCGTCTCCGGCGTCTTCGAGCGCCCGCTGTACCAGACCGGCGTCGCCAACGTCACCGGCAACCACCGCGGCACGCCCGACATCAGCATGAGCGCGGCCGTCGACGGCGGGGCCTGGACCTACGAGTCCTACGACCCGACCGCGGTCGGCTGGCACCTCACCGGCGGCACCAGCGAGGCCACCCCGATCTTCTCGGGTGTCGTCGCGCTCGCCGACCAGCTCGCCGGCTACCGCCTCGGCCAGATCAACTGGCGCATGTACGGCCTCAGCCTGCTCCCGAGCCAGTGGAGCGGCATCAAGGACGTCAAGGAGGGCGACAACGGCTGGAACGGCGTCACCGGCTACAACGCCGCTCCGGGCTACGACCTCGCCAGCGGCCTGGGCACCATCGACGCGACCAAGTTCGTGCACGCGATCGCCGGTCGCTGATCGGGGTAGCAGCAGCTGATCGCTGACAAATGACAGCGGACAGATAACAGATTTCGAAATCTGTTATCTGTCCGCTGTTTTCTGTTTGCTGTTTTCCGTCAGTCGTCAGTTGTCAGCTGTCGTTCGTCGGCTGACGGCTGACGGCTGACGGCTGACGGCTGATAACCGTCGATTGTCAGCCGGTGGCGGCCAGTTGGGCGAGGTAGCGCTCGGCGGCGCGGAGCTTGCGGCCCTCGGGGCCCGGGAGGTAGGCGCGCAGCTCGATGATCTCCGGGGCGATGCGGATCGCCTCCGCCCGGTCGGTGATCGAGCGCCAGCAGGCCTCCGCGTTGGTGGCCGCCTGCTGGGTCTCCGGGTGGTCCGGGCCCTGGGAGCGGAGCAGCGTCAGGGCCACCTCGCGGTAGATGTCCGCGGCCTCGGCCGATCGGCCCGCCAGCCGGCACACGTGCGCCCGGACCTGGCGCACCTGGAGGACCGGCTCGGAGACCGCGCCGTGCTCGGCGATCGCCTCCAGCTCCAGGGCGAAGGCCAGGTCGGTCGCGGCGGCGTGGTCCCCGGCATCGGCGCTGCGGACGATCCGTCCGATGACCTCGCGGTAGTCGGCGCGGGGCGGGGCCGCCGCGGACGCGTCGTCGGCGGGGGCCTCGACAGCGGGGGCCTCCTCGACGGGGGCCTTGTCCTGCGGCACGGTGCCGGTGGGCAGCTCGGCGGTCGGCGCGTCCTCGGCGGTCAGCTCGGCGGTCGGCGCCTCGTCCGTGGGCAGCTCGGCGGTGGGCGCCTCGTCGGTGAACAGTTCGGCCGTCGGCGCCTCGTCGGCGGGAGCCTCGTCCGTCGGCCCGGCCCCGGCCGGGACCGCGTCCCGGGGCTCCTCCACGGCCTCGGCCGGCACCGCGTCCTCCACCTGCGGGAGTTCGGCCGCGGCCCCCGTCCCGGACTCGGGCTCGGCGTCCACGACCTCCGGCCGCTCCTTGAGGAGGGTGACACCCGCCGGGAACGCGCCGTCCTCGGGCACCGTGTCGGCGGGCGCGGTGTCGGCGGGCGCGGTGTCGGCCGGGGCCGGCTTGCGCAGGGTCACGCCCGGTGCCGCCTCGGGTGCGGTGGCCTCCACGACCTCGACGACCGCGCCGGGCTCGACCTGCTCGACGGCCTCGACCGACTCGACGGGCTCCGCGGACCCGCCCGCCTTCAGCAGGCTGACCGGGCGGGCCGGTCGGGGCGGGGTGGGCGGTACGCCCGGCTTGACCAGGCTCACCGGTCCGCCGGCGGGGGTCACCGGGGTGACGGGCGGGGCCTGCACCGGCCGCGCGACGAGGTCGTCCTGCGGCTGCCCCGGACGCGGCACCAGCGGCACCGGGTACGGCGGGGCCTCCACGGCCACCGCGTCCGTGAACGGCGCCGCCTCCGCGAACGGCGCGGCGTCCGTGAACGGCACCGGGTCCGCGAACGGCGCCGCCTCCGTCACCGGCGGCAGGTCGGCCGTCGGGCCGTCGCCGCGCCGCGCGGTGTTGCGGAAGAACGGGCGGTCCGGGGCGTGCGTGGCCAGGATGACGACGTCCGGCCGCAGCACCGAGTACACCTGCTGCCGCAGTTGCTCGGGCGCGAGCACCTCGCCGGCGCCGGGCCGGCCGCCGTGCAGCGCCTCGATCAGGGCGCGGGTGAAGGTGCCGATCTGCTCCGGGTCCGGGCTGACGACCGCCCACAGCGGGATGCCCTCGCTGAGCGGCGAGACGGTGCCCTGGAGGTACGGCCAGGCGTTCTGGTCGGCGCTCAGGTCGGCGATGACGAGGGTCTGCCACTCGGCCGGGCGGTGGGCGAGCTCGGCGGCGACGGCCTGCCAGGGCAGGCCGTCCTGCTTGGCGTCGCGCAGGGTCAACTGGAGCTGGCCGCCGCGCTTGTCGGCGACCACGTGGCCGCCCACGTGCACCAGCAGCGGTCCGGGGTGCCGGGAGGCGGCGCGCAGGTGGGCGAGGACGGTGTGCGTGTCGCTGGCGCCGGGGAGGTGGACGGCGTCCACCGCGTCGGCGGCGAGCAGCACCTGCGGCGAGACGGCGGCGAGCATCGCCGAGAGCACCGGAGCCTGGGTCGGGCCGCCCCGGCCCCAGGTGCGGCGGCCGGAGTTGCCGTAGCCGCCCTCGATCACCAGGATCCGTCCGCGCGGTGCGGCGCCGAGCCCGCCCGTCCCGGAGGCGGCCGCCCCCGGTGCGCCGCCGGGTGCGCCACCCGGCACCCCGCCCGCGGCAGGGAACGGCGGCGGCGTGGCCGAGGAGGCCGGGCCCGCGGCGGGCAGGCCGGTGAGGGTCCATCCGGTCTGCGGGGCGGGGAAGGCCACGGCAGGCGGCGCGAGCGGACGCTCCGGCAGGGCGGCGGGCGCCGTCACGGCCGGGGGCGCGGGCGGCGGCTCGTAGAGCGCGGCGGGCCCGGGCGGGTGCTCCTCGGCCGGGAGGCGCGGGGGCGGCGGTACGGCGTCCCAGGGGCCCGAATCCGATGCCGGGTCTGGGCCTCCGGAAACCGCTGTCGTCTCCGCCATCTCCTGGTCACCGCCCCGCCCCGCCGCTCCCGCGGCGTCTGATGCCCTTGACTGCGTGGCGTCTGCCACCACACTCCGTGCGCGCCACCCTACGAGATCCCGGCGCACCCGATCCAGGCCGGGTCTCCGATCGGCGCGCCACGCCGCTCGCGGTGCCCGCTATCGTGCCGTCATGACGGGTACCGACCGCCCCTTGCTCTTCCTCGACGTCGACGGGCCGCTCATCCCCTTCGGTGCCCCTCCCCCGGGCGGCTACCCCACCTTTCGCAGCCCGTACGGCTCCGGCGCGGTGCCGGGCGGGAACCCGTTGGTGGCCCGGGTCGACCCGGCGCTGGGGCCGCGGCTGCTGGGCCTGGCGTGCGAGCCGGTGTGGGCGACCACCTGGCTGGAGGACGCCAACGAGTGCCTCGCGCCGTGGCTCGGGCTGCCGCAACTGCCCGTCGTGCCATGGCCTCTGGCGGAGGACGACGAAGCGCGGGACGATGCGGCGGGCGGCGTGCACTGGAAGACCCGGACGCTGGTCACCTGGGCGGCCGGCCGCCCGTTCGTCTGGGTGGACGACGAGATCGGTGAGGCGGACCGCCGGTGGGTGGCGGCGCACTCCCCCGCCCGCGCCCTGCTGCACCGGGTCGATCCCCGATACGGCCTCACCGAGGCGGACTTCACCGCCCTGGAGGCCTGGCTGCCGCGCACCGGCTGACCACCGGGCCGGGCACGAACCGCCCGACCGGCCACCGGGTCAGGGAGAGGCGGTCGCGAGGCGGGCCGCGGCGTCCGCGATGAACGCCGTGACCGAGGCCTCGAACTCCCCCTCCCGCGCCGCGAGTTCGTCCCGGTCGGCGGCGCCGCGCAGCGCCCCCGCACTGGCGAACGCGGCGTCGGCCAGCGGCTCGGGCCGGCCGGACACCAACAGCAGCCGGAACCTCGCCGTCTCGGCCAGCGCGCCCAGCCGGTCGGCCTCGGCCAGCGCCGGTTCGTGGGCCACCGGATCCGACCGGCGCAGCCATCCGGCGACGACCGCCCGCTTGAGCTCGGTCACGGCCGCGGCGAACCCGCTGTACGCGGCCAGCCGTTCCTGGCGCAGCAGTTCCTGGCGCGCCCTCGCCTCGGCCCGTACGGCGGCGCGCTGCTGGAGGAGGTGGGTGCCGAGGGAGCCCAGCAGCGCACCGGCGACGGCGAGCAGCGTCCCGAGCACCGCGCTCATCGGTCTCCGCCCTCCCTCCGTACCCTCGAACTCCCCGTCACCCTCCCCGCCTTGCCGGAGCCCGCTCAGGAGCCGGCCAGCAGGTCCCTCAGCAGGGCGACGGTGTCGGCGTCGAGGTCGCGGCCGGTGCGGCGGCTGAGGGCGTCCAGCCGGTTGACGGCGCGCAGGAGCTGGTCGCGGGCGCCGGCCGAGGCGTAGGCGTAGAACAGGTCCCGGTGCAGGAGTTCGACGTCCGGGGCGACGGCGAGGCCGCGGAAGACGGCCGCCTCGGCGCTGCGGTGGTCGCCGTACTGCAGGCGGCGGGCGGCCAGTTCGTGTGCGGTGTCGACGATCGCCGCGATCATGTCCTGGCGCTCGGCCTCGGCCCAGCCGTACGAGGCGGGCGGGGCCTCGGCGAACGGGGCGCCGCGGACCAGGGCGAGCGCGTGGGCCAGGGCGGCGTCGGCGGTCGCGCTGGTGCTGCGCATGCCGCGCCGGTAGAGGCCGCGGAACTCGTCCCAGTCGCAGGTGACCGCCGGGGAGAACGAGTAGCCGTCGGTGGTGTCGGTCGGCAGGAAGGCGCGGCCCTCGGCTGAGGTGCCGAACCAGGCGGCCAGGTCGGCGAGTTTGTCCGGCAGCGGGCTCTTGGCCTCGGCGGCGGGGTGCGGGTCGAGGTGCGCGGCGCCGGGGTGCAGGTCCTGGTCGAGGGCGTGGTGGTCGGAGCCCGGGCGCAGCGACAGGTAGACGGCGAGTTCGGTGAGCCGGGGCAGCGCGCCGGGTTCGGCGGTGCCGAGGACGCCCGCGACGTCCACCGGGCCGAGCAGCCGGATCCGGGGGGCGTTGCGCGGGGCGTGCGCCTCCGGGGAGCGGAGGATGGCGAGCAGGTCGTCGCTGTCGCTGCGGCCGGACGTGGTCAGGGCGACGGGGGCCACCTGGGCGACGGCGGCGGGGCCCGGCTCGACGGCCGCCCCGGGAGCGGTCTCGGGGGCGGTCTCGAGGGCGCCGGGGTCCCCAGTCTCCACCGCCTCGGCCGTGGTTCCGGTCCCGGCCCCGGCCCTCGAGCCGGGCACGGGCTCGGGGGCCGGCTCCGGCTCCTCGACGGGCGCGGCGGGTAGGGCGGGCACGACCGGAACGACCGGCTGGACCGCGAGGACGACCGTCGCCTCGGCCGTGCCGACGGCCTCATCCGTCGGATCGGCGGCGGCGACGACGGCCTCGGCAGCGCCCTCGTCACCGGTCCCGCCGAAGGGCGGCTCGGCCTCGGGCCCGCCCGGCCGGCGCAGGTCGCGGGTGGTCTCGTCGCCCGCCGCCTGCCGCCCCTGCCCGTTGACCGCGAACCGCGCCGGGCCCGGCGGAATGGCCGCCGGACCGGGCGGAACCGGAGCCGGGGTCGAAGTCGGAACCGGGGCGGGGGTGGGCGTCACCGGGTCGGTGCCCGCGAACGGGCTGGCGCCGGTGCCGATGACCCGGGCCAACAGGCGCGGACCCGCCGCGGTGTCGGTACCGCGCTCCGCCGTACCGCCGGAGGCCTCACCAGAGGCCCCGCCGGAAGCCCCGACGGCGGCCAGCACCGGTACGGCCACGGGCAGTTCGGTGGTGTCGGTGTCCTCGTCGTCCGGCCCGTCCAGGGTCCACGCCGGGGCGGGGTGCTGGGTGGTGTCGTCGGCGACCCGGAGCAGCTCGGCGACCTGCTCGTACTGGTGCCCGCTGAGCCGCTGCAGCTCGACGGTGAGGTGCAGGCCCGGGATGGCGGCCTGGCCGGAGGTCGGCAGGGTCCAGCGGGCGACCGGCCCGGTGCCGCGCTCGGGGGCGAGGGTGATGACGGCGACGCAGGTGCGCGGTCGGCCGTCGAGCAGCCGGCCGAGTTCGGCGGGGACCCCGCCGCCGGGCTGCTGGGCGCAGAGCACGATCTCGGGGATCCACGACTCATCGGCCTGGCCCCGGCTGCGGGCGTCGCGCGGGCTGGTGGCCTCGGCGGCGACCAGGGTGGCGCGGGCCTTGGCGGTGCGCGGCCCGACGGCGGCGAGCGCGTCCTCCAGGGTGGCGTGGCGGTGGACGCGCTCGGCGGCCGGGCCGCTGATCGGCACCTCCTCGGCGAGGTCGACCAGGTGCAGGTGGAGCCGGTCGGCGAGCGGGCTGTGGGCGAGCTCGACGGCGAGGGTGCGCAGCACGTCGCGGGCGTCGTCCGGGTGGCCGGAGAGGTGGAGCAGCCGGACGGCCTCCAGGTCGGCGAGGACCACCGAGCCGTCGGGCGAGGTGCCGAGGGTGACCAGCGCGGGGTATGGCGCGGCGGTCTTGCGGGCCTGCGCGGGGCTGAGCATCTCGCTGGAGTCGGGGCCGCACCACCAGACGTTGGCGGCGTGCGCGGCCCGGAACGGCGCGATCGGGGTGGCCGGGCCGGACAGGTGCAGTTCGACGGTGTGCCCGGGGGTGATCCGGGCGGCGACGATGGCGGGCAGCCGCTTGCCGCCGCGCACGGTGTTGCGGGCGAGGGTGCGCAGGGCGCGGTCCAGCAGGTCCAGTCCGGCCTGGTCCTGCCGGGCCATCAGCTCGTTCTCGAAGGCGGCGGCCTCGGCGCCGGGCATCGCGATGCGGTGCCGGGGGCGGCGGGCGCGCTGCTGGGTGCCGCGCTTGTGGGCGACGGTGCCGACCATGACGGCGGCGAGCAGGACGCCGACGGTGGAGGCGGTGAGGGCGATGGAGTAGTCGTCGCTGGGGGCCCGGCTGACGTGCGCGGCGGGGGCGGGCGCGTGGGTGGGCGCCTGCGCCGGGGCCGACTGCGGTGCGCCCTGCGACGGCGCGGGGGCGGGCGCCTGGGTCGCCGGCGCGGGAGTCGCTCCAGGAGCCGGCGCGGGAGCAGGAGCGGGCGCCGGAGCAGGGTCCGGGGCAGGAGCAGGAGCAGGCGCGGGAGCCGGCGCGGGAGCCGGCGTTGCGGCCGCCCCCGGCACGGCGAGCACCATCCCCGGCACCACCACGTCCGGGTTCGTCAGCCGTTCCCCGTCCGGCGCCTGCACCCCCTTGTTCGCCTCGAACAGCTTCGGCCACTCCTCCCCGTCCCCCAACTCCCGCTGGGCGATGGCCGACAGGCTGTCCCCGGCCTGGACGGTGACGGTCCGCTGCCCGCCCGTACCCGCGCCCGGTTCCGTCCCGGCCTGCGGCGAGGTCCCCTGCGGAGTCCCCTGCGGCGCGCTCTGGGCCGCATCACCCGCCGGCGCGGGGGCCGGCGCGGGCGCGGGGCTCTTCGCCTCGTCCGGCTTGGCGTCGGCGGGCATCAGCAGGTCCCACCCGGGCTGGATCGGCCGCTCGGCGTCGAAGCGGTTGCCCGAATCGTCCATCACCCGGCCGTCGTTGAGCTTGGCGATCTCCACCCACCGTTCGCCCGAGCCCAGTTGGCGCTCGGCGATGGACCACAGGCTGTCGGCGGGCCGGCTGTCCCGCACCGTGTACGTGGGCTGCTGCTCGGCGGCGGGCGCCAGGGCGGGCGCGGACTGCGCCGCGGGCAGCGCGGCACGCTGCACGCCCGGGGTCAACTGCGCCTGGGCGGCCGGAGAGTGGGCGAGTTCGGGCACGGCCGCGAAGGCCGAGCCGGCCACCGGCAGCAGGGCGAGCACCGAGCCGACCAGCCCGGCCGCCATCCGCTGGCTCCAGCCGAAGGCCGGGATCCGGCGGGCGATCCGGCCGCGCAGCTGGGCGGGGATCTCCAACAGCACCGAGAGCGCGAAGCACCCCCAGGCGAGCCAGCCGACGATCACCAGCGCCCACAGGAACAGCCGTCCGTCGTCCGGGCTGCTGAGCGCCTCGCCCACGCCGCCGGGCGCGACCTCGCCCATCCCGGCGACCGCCTGGGTGCCGTACAGCAGCAGCGCGGGCACGCCGAGCAGCAGGACGAGCAGGGTGGCCAGCGCGGCGAGCGCGGTGAGCAGGGCACCGCCGCGGCCCCCGCCGCGTGGCGGTCGGGGCGCCGGGGCGGCGGGCCGTCGCCCGCCCCCGGCGGCTCGATGCGCGGCTCCGGCCCGGCCGTTGCGGGCCTGGGCGGTTCGGGCCTGGTCCTTGGCACGTGGCGCGGCCATCAGTCGGTCTCCGCTTTCTCGACTCCGTGGACGAGGGTCGCACTGCCCTTGCCCGTTACCTTCCGCTCCCCGAGGGCGCCCAGCAGGACCGGCCGGTAGTCGGCCTGCACGGTGACCGTGACGACCTTGCGGTCACCGGAGAACGTGATGTCGCCCGCCTTCAGGCCGTAGAGGCCCAGGTAGGCGTCGGCGGCGTCCCGGACGTACTTCTCGTCGACCTTGAAGCCCGCCCCCTGCAGGACGGCGGCCTGGTCGAGCTGCTGGCCGCCGACCCGCGCGGCCTCCTGGGCGTAGGCGTCGGTGCGCTCGGCGACCCGCAGTCGGCCGCCGGCGTCGATCACCAGGGCGATGACGAGCACCACGTAGGCCGCGCAGATCGCGACGAAGAGGGCCACCGCGCCCCGGTCCGACCGGCGCGCCCGCGCCCGTCGCCGCGGACGGTTCGGCGGCGGACGATCCGGCAGCAGACGGCTCAGCACCCGCATCCCCTCCCCCCGATCCTCACCCTGCTCTCCCCACCGGCCCCCACCGGGCGCCACTCGGTACCGTTGCGTCATCCCCCGAGCGCTCTCCGCTTGCGTCTCCCCCGCGCGGGCCGCCTCCAACCCCCCGTTTTCCCGGTGGCGGCGGCACGCGCGGTCAGGTGCCCCGGTAACGGTCCACCACCGAGGTGAACTCGCCGACGAGATGCTTCGTCAGGGGCACGCCGGACGGCCCGCCGAGCAGGTCGGCCAGTTCGACGTCGCAGACCACCGTGACCGTGACGGTGGCGACCGGTCCGCCCGGCAGGTCCAGTTCGCCCTTCACCACCCGGACGTCGTCGTTCCGGCACGACACGCCCTGCTGGCGCAGCGTCGCGTAGGCGGAGTCCTTGGCCGGCCGGTCCATCCCGTCCACGCTGCGCTGCAGCGAGGCGGTGCGGGCCGCGGCGCGGGCGGCGGCCTCGACACCGCCCGCCGAGGTCTGCACCCGCCCGGCGGCGATGGCCACCAGGACCAGCCCGACCACGGACGGCACCACGATCGCCGCCTCGATCGCGATCCCGCCCCGGTCCCGCCGCCGCCGCCGGGGGCGCCACCGGCGCGGTGCCGGGATCCCCCGCCTCACGGTTTCACCGCCGGCGGGACGAAGCGCTCCCGCGGCGCCTCGGCGAACTGCGTGATGACGGGCGCCGAGAGCCCGGGGATCAGCAGCGGCGGCCGCAGCTGCACGGTGACCCGGATGGTGTCGGCCGTGCTGCCGTCGGTGCGCACCGTGTAGTCGTGCGCGCCCTGCCGGTCCAGGAAGTCCCGGGCCTGGCGCTGCGCCGCCTGGTTCTTCACCTCGTCCGTCGCGTTGCCCTGCACCCGTCCGGCGTCCACGCCCTCGCGGGCGGCGCTGAGCGCGACCTGCCGGTCGTACCACCACAGCGCGGCCTGGACGACCAGCAGCAGGAGCAGCAGGACGACCGGGAAGACGATGGCGAGACTGATGCTCATCGACCCCCGGTCGTTCCGGCGGCGGAGAGGACGGCGCATCACTTGGTGGCGCCGCCCGCGCCCGCGCCGCCCGGCATGTTCGGGTCCTGCTGCACCTTCTGGACGACCTTGTCCTTCAGCAGGTACAGCGCGGTCGCCACCGCGCCCGCGACGAACACCAACGCGATGATGGCGAGGGCGAGTTCGATGCTGATCGCGCCGCGGTCGCCGCGGGCGCGGGCGGCCCGCAGCCGGCCGAGCCGCAGCGTGAACAGCAGCAGGGCGAACTGCACCGGCAGCAGGGCCGGCCTCAGCACCCGGCCGGCCAGGTGGGCGAGTCGTTCGGTCATCGGGTTCTCCCGGGGGGACGTTGAGGTGTGGTGTGGTGTGGTGCGTGCTGCTCTGGAACAGGCATCGGTCAGGCCTCAGTTGAGCATCTGGTGGAGCGCGGGGAAGACGATCAGGACGGTCATCAGCAGCGTCAGGGCGGCCCCCGGCGCGACCATCCGCTCGCTGTCCGCGTTGGCGCGGGCGAG
Source organism: Kitasatospora sp. Ki12 (assembly GCF_054601375.1). NCBI lineage: Bacteria > Bacillati > Actinomycetota > Actinomycetes > Kitasatosporales > Streptomycetaceae > Kitasatospora > Kitasatospora sp. Ki12. Next base: position 1,419,679 of record NZ_BAAIHT010000003.1, read on the forward strand.
GTCCTCGGCCAGCAGTTCGCCGCGCAGGCCCTTGGCGCGGGCCCGCAGGGTGTCGTACACGGCGGCGCCGTCGTTGCCGGACAGCCGCATGATGTCGGCCACGTCCTGCAGCGGGCTGAGCCCCAACTCCTCGGCCAGCGCGTCGAGTCCGGCCCACGGCGGGAGCCGGTCGGTGGCCGCGCGCTCCAGCGCGTCCCGGATCCGCCGGAACACCACGCCCTGTCCGACCGAGGCGGCCCGGCGCAGCGCCTCGGCGGGGCCGCAGTCGGCGGCCCGCTCCAGCGCGACGAGTTCCAGGTAGGCGGCGATGCCGTGCAGGTACTCGGTCCGGGCCTCCTTGGCCTCGCCCCGCACGATGGCGTCCGGGACGAACCAGAGCAGGCCGGCCAGCAGCGGACCGGCGACCAGCGGCAGGGCGAAGGGCAGTCCGACGTCCATCAGCACGGCCATCGCGCCCAGGTAGGCGGGCAGCATCAGGCCGAGCGCGGCGAACAGCAGCTTGTGCACCATGAACCGGGCCGGGGCGCGGCCGATCAGGGCGAGTTCGCGGCGCGGGACGGAGACCCCGCGCAGGTGGACGGAGCGCTCGCCGATCCGGTCGTACCAGCGCGGCCGCTCGTCCGGGTCCTGCTCGCGGTCGGCGGGGACGGCGTGCAGCCGGTCCAGCGCCTGGTGCAGGTCCGGCGGCGCGGGCCGCAGTTCGGCGACCAGCACGGCGATGCCGCCGGCCGCGACGGCGCCGGCCAGCACGGACCAGGGGGAGATCACCGGACCTCCCCGAGCCGCTCGGCGACGGGCTCCGCCCCGGGCGCCCGCACGCCCGTCCGGCGCCCGCCCCTGCTGCGCCGGTCCGGCGCGAGCAGCCGGGGCACCGGCGGGTGGGAGGCCAGCGCCCGCATCCAGGCGATGATCGCCACGAACAGGGCGGCGACCACGGCGAGGACCAGCTGGCCGAGGAAGGTCCCGTACGGGCGGGTGTACTCGGTGTTGAAGGAGCCGACGGTGACGACCAGCACGATGATGCCGACCAGCCAGCGGATGGTGGTCCGGTGCTTGGCCCGGTCGGCCTCGATGGCGCGACGCTGGCGGACCTCCTCGCGCACCGAGTCGGCCATGTCGGAGAGCGTGCGGGCCAGACCCGGTCCGCTGTCCCCGGCGCGCAGCACGAGCGCGGCCAGCACCTTGTCGGCGGTGGCGTCGGCGAGGCTGTCGGCGAAGGCGTGCAGCGCCTCCTCGGGCCGCCAGCGGGCCTGCAGCCGGGCGGCCAGCTCGCCGATCTCGTCCTCCAGGGCGGTGGGGGCGGTGCGGCGGCTGGTGACGATGGCCTGGTTGAGGCCGACGCCGAGCAGCAGCACGTCGGCGATCCGCTGGGTCCACTCGGAGAGCGCTTCGAGCCGCTCGATCCGGTGGGTGTCCGGGCGGGTGGTGTCGAACAGCCAGGGCAGGCCGAAGACGGCCAGCGGCACCAGCAGCGCGGTCAGCGGGATGCCGGTGAACAGCCAGGCCAGCGGCGCGCCGGCGAGCGCCAGCGGCAGCTGGACCCGGCGCAGCCGGACGATCCGGGGCGCGGCCGCCCCGGGGGCGCCGTACCAGAACACGTGGGCGCGCCCGGCCAGCGGGTTGGACCGCTCCGGCGCGTCCTCGTCGGCCGGCTCGCTGCCGCGGACCCAGGCCACCAGGGCGACCAGGCCGCCCGCGACCGCCAGCCCGCACAGGGCGAACAGCAGCATCACCGCGCGCCACCGCCGATCCGCAGCTGCAGCGGGGTGGCCCAACTCCCGTACCGGGAATCGAGCAGACCCGCGTCGAAGCCGGCCCGGCGCAGGTCGTCCAGGCACTGCGGCGGGGTGTGCGGGACGGCCCGCGGCTCACCGAGGTCCGGCCGGGGGCCGAAGACGGTGTTCAGCGCGGGCCGGCCGCTCTCGCCGAGGCCGGTGACCTCCAGCACGTGGGAGACGAAGCGGTGCCGGCGGCCGCCGACGGCGGTCTCGTCGACCATGGTGACGTGCACGATGAGGTCCAGGGCGTTGGCGGTGAGCCGGTAGGCGAGCGAGTCGGTCATGTGCGAGCCGTACTCCAGGCAGAGTTCGGCGATGCGGTCGACCACCATGTGCGGACCGCGGGCGTGCAGGGTGCACATCGAGCCGCCCTCGCCGTTGGTCATCACCCGGAGCATCGGGACGACCTCGCCGGAGCGGACCTCGCCGACGATGATCCGGGAGAGCGTCATCCGCAGCGCGGCCGGGATGAGGTCGCCGATCGTCAACTCGCCCGCCAGCCGCCCCTCGACGCGCTCGCCGTTGCCCTCGCGGGCCTCCATCGGGACGACCTGGCGCAGGTGGCCGAGGGTGTGCAGCCAGAGCTCGAACTCCGACTCCAGGGTGCCGATCCGCTCGTCCGGCGGGATCTCGGCGGCCATCGCGCGCAGCAGGCTGGTCTTGCCGACGCCCTGGGTGCCGGTGATCATCACGTTCTTCCTGGCCCGGATCGCGGCGGCCAGGAAGGCGGCCAAGGTTCCGTCCAGGGTGCCGAGTTCGACCATCTCGGGCAGGGTCGCGGAGGCCACCCGGTGGCGCCGGATCGCGACGTACGGGCGGGGCGTCACCTCGGTGAGCGCCTGCAGGCGCATGCCGCCCTCCAGCCGCAGCGCCAGGGTCGGGCTGGCGGTGGACAGGCTGCGCTCGCCGCCGCCGTGCTGGCGGGCCAGGTCCTGGAGCAGCTCGATGAGTTCGGCGTCGCTGTCGGCCACCGGCGGGACCTGGCGCAGGGGTTGGTGCACCTTGGAGACCCAGACGTCGTCGCTGCCGTTGATCAGGATGTTCTCGATCTCCGGGTCGTCCAGGTAGGGCTGGAGCCGCCCGGCCCGGAAGAGCAGGTCGAAGACGGCCTCGGCGAGGGCGCGGTCCTGCTCCCGGGTCGGCGGGATGCCGTGGGTCTGCGCGTAGGCGTCGGACCAGCGGGCGACGGACTCCTCGATCAGCGCCCGGCCGCGCTGACGGCGGGTGGCCCGGTCCGGCTCGGCGCCGGAGGCCATGGTCAACCGGCTGATCTGCTGGTGGAGTTCGGCCGCCACCTGGCGCTTGAGCTCACGGGCGACCTGCGGGTCGACAGCCGGCCTGGTGGCGGCGCCGCGCAGGTCCAGCGAGGGCAGCTGGGAGGGGACGGCGGTCGGCCCGCCCGCGCCGGGCGGCACGGGGCCGGGCACGACGGGCTGCGGCGCGACGGGCTGCGACCCGATCGGCTGCGGCGCGACCGGGCCGGTCGCGGGCGCGGGTGCCGGCGTGGCCGCCGGGGTGGTCCAGGGCAGCGCGGCCGGGTCGGCCGCGGGGCGCTGGTGCAGGGGGCTACCGCGCACGGAGCACCTCCCCGGGGTTGTGCGGGTATTGCCCGTTCACCTGCACCTGGCCATCCGTCACGATCGGTTGCTGGAGCGGGTACTGGTCCCCGAGGTCGTCCCGGTCGTCCCGGTCGCCTTGGCCGTCCTGACCGGACCGGCCGGGCGGCTGCGACGACTGCGACGGCTGCACGTGCGCCGGGAACGGCGCCGGCGCGGCCGGCTGCGGTGCCAGCCCGGCCAGCGGCGCCACCGGACCGGTGGTGATCACCGGCGGGACCGGCTGCGGCGGGGTGTACGACGGCGGCTCGGCCTCCACCGGGCCGTACGGCGGCTGCGCGTAGCCGGACTGGCCGTACGGGGCCTGCCGGGCCTGTGGGGCCTGCCAGTTCGCCGTCTGCGCGTACGGGACCTGCCCGTACGGGGCCTGGCCGTACGAGGTCTGCCCGTACGGGCCCGGCCCGTATCCCGCCGGGGCGGGCGTCGGCACCGGCGTCGCCGCCGGTGTCGGCTGGGCCGGCACCGGCGGCGTGGGCACCACCGGGCTCGGCATCGGGCTGGGCACCGCCGTCGCCACCGGAGTGCCGACCGGACCGCCGACCGGAGCGCCCGCCGCCGGGCCCGCCGCCAGCTGACCCGCCGCCGCCCCGGCGCCCGCGCCCGGCGCGAGCCGCTGCCGCCGCCGGCGGACCAGCAGCTGCACCTCGTCCGCCGCCGACCGCGCCGTGCGCATCAGCTCGGAGCGGATGAACCGCCGGTCGGTGGTGTCGCCGCCGTCGGAGAGCACCTTGGCCGTGCGGGTGGCGTACGGCAGCATCCCGAGCACCGGCAGTCCGAGCTCGCGGGCCACCTCCGCCCGCGCGTACGGCCCTTCGGCGACCAGCAGCAGCCCGAGCGCGTCCGGCCCGGTGCCGCCGGAGGCCAGGTCCTCGGCGAGCGCGGACAGCCGGGGCCGGATCGAGCTCAGTCCGCGCAGGGTGGTGCGGACGGTCACCGCGACCACGTCGGCGCGGCGGGCCAGCACCGCGCCGGCGCCGGTGGCACCGGAGCGGCCGAGGTCCACGATGACGTCGTAGCCCTGCTGCTCGATGCCGTGCAGCAGTTCGGCCAGCGGCTCCCAGGTGTAGGCGAGGCCGGGGGCCTGGGTGGGGTCGGTCAGCCCGGGCAGCAGCAGCCGGTCGGCCTCGCCGTCCGGCGAGAGGTCGATCAGCTGCTCCCAGATGGTCTGCGCGAGCAGCCCGCGCCGGTCGGCGACGGCCAGGTTGCGCAGCCCGTACACCGCCTCGACCCGGCCCTCCAGGGCGCCCGCGAGGACCGCGCCGCCGTCCGGGTCGGCCTCGACCAGCAGGATCCGCCGGCCGGGCCGGAGCGGCCAGGCCAGCAGCAGGGCCAGCGCGGTCGTGGTCGCGCCGGGCGCGCCCGGGCCGCCGACCACCGCGATCACCGCCATCAGGCGCCCCCCGTCGTCGGGGCCCCGGAGCCGCCGCCGGACGGCGCCCCGGCGGTCGGCGTGCCCGTGGCGGGCGCCCCGGACGCGGGCGCGCCGCTCGGCGCGGCACCGCCGGGCGCGGCACCGCGCGGGGCCAGCAGCACCTGGATCCGTCCGCTCGCCACCCACTGCGCCAGCCGGGGGCCGTCCGCCGTGCCGACCGCGACGTCGATCACCTGGCTGCCGTCGGTGTCGACCCGGCCGACGGTGATCACCGTCGCGGGCAGCGAGTCGGCCCGGCCGTTGTCGGGCGTGTAGACCACGACCAGCTGCACCCCGGGCTGCAGCCGGCTGGCGGGCAGCTGGCTGCGCTTGGCCGACACGCCGACCACGATCTGCCCGGGCTGCACGGTGAGCCCCTGGGCGAGGTCGCCGCCGGTGAGCATCGCGCCCCGCTTGAGGTCGGTGGCGGCGCGCATGCCGATCGCCTTGTCCCGTGACTGGGCCGAGACCGGGTGCAGCGCCGGGTCGCTCGCGATCCGGGCCACCACCAGGTCGTCCTCGGTGATCACCTGACCCCACGGCACGTCCCGGGCGAGCGCCAGCACCGCGACCCGCTGCCCGGTGCTGTTGTAGAGGACCGCCCCGCCCAGCCCGCCGGCCGCGATCAGCGCGACCGCCATCGCCAGCACCGCCGGGCGCCGCCGCCGGGCCCGCATGGTCCGCGCGGGGGCGTGCGGCACGGCCCGCCCCCGGCCGCGGCCCTTGCCCGCGCCGCCGGACTGCTCCTGCTGCTCGGGGAGCGCCACGGAGGCCCCGGCGCCCGCGGGTGTGCCGGATCCCGGCGTCGCGAATGTACGGTTCTCCACCGGGTTCCGCCCTTCCCTGGTACGTCGTCGGTTCGTCGGTCAGTCGAATCGTCTTCATGCTGCGGTCAGTTGAGGACCTGCACCTCGGCGACCTTGAGCGTGAAGACCGGACTGGTCTGCTGCATGGGGATCTTGAAGGTCCGCGGGTTCGGCCCCCCGACGACGACGGTGGCCTCCCACTTCATCGTCACCGTGGCGGAGTACGCCCCGTCCTTCTGCTTGCCGGACGCGGCCTTGAACACGAAGCCGCAGTCCGGGGACGCCGCGGCGCCGTACTTGGGGTCGTACGGCGTGCCGGCCGTCGTACAGGTGGTCGCGACGCCGGTGCCGAAGTCCCAGTAGGCCTCGACCAGTCGGGGGGTGACGGTGACCGAGATGCCGTTCACCGCCGCGGTCCCCGGAGCGGGCGTGGCGGCGTTGTCGGCCCAGAGCCAGACCGGCGAGTTGACCACCGCCGTGCCGGCGGGCGCCACCCGGCCCACCGGCTTGCCGAAGACGACCCTGTTCTTCGCCTGCTCGACGGCCCTGGAGTCGTCCAGCATGGTCGGCCCGGCCGGCCCGGTGGCGAGGAAGACGACCTGGGCGCCGTCCTGGCCCCCGCCGGTCTGCGGGCAGACCTTCGAGTAGAGCGCGCCGTCCTTGGGGTCGTGGCCCTCCCACGCCGGGTCGCCCGCGGCCGGCGGCTTGTCCAACTCGCGGAAGTAGCAGCCCTGGCCGCTGTCGAACCAGCCCCACTGGGGGTCGTAGCAGGCCCACGGGACGCCGTGGTAGCTGCAGAGCTGCGGGCCGGAGTCCGAACCGCCACCTCCGCCGCCACTCGGTTTCGTCGACCCCGGTCCGGGGGTCTTTCCACCGGAATTGGCGTCGGAGCAGATCACGTTCGGGAAGCACTGCTCGGCCCCGCCGCTCGGTGGTTCGTCCGCCGTCGCCGTCACCGCCGAGGACAACAGCAACCCGGCCGCCGTCGACGCGACGACCGCGAACCGCCGAGCCGGTTTCCGCGCGTTCAGCATGTCCGGTCCACCTCCCGCTTGAACTCGTAGATCAGCCAATGCGCTTGGAACATTCGGAGGGACGTGGTCGCGACATACCTGTTCAGCCGCTGGGCCGGATCCTTCGCGGCCCCGGTGACGGCGTCCACGCGGTGCCAGCCGGTGAGATCGACGCAGTCCTCGATCACCGCGGTCTGCGGATCGGCTTTCAGGTCGACGGACTTGACCACCGGGGAATTGCGCGGCGTTCCGGCCATCACCACTTTGGCGTCGCGCAGTTGACGGAGGCCGGCGAGGGTGTCGGACAGCGCCCGCCCGGAGGAGTACTGCTCCAGCGCGTAACCGTCCGAATCCGATCGCCCGAAGACCTCGGCCTGGACCTGCCACCAGTCCTGATACGCCTTCAGCGCCACCCGGGCCAGCGCCCCTTCCGGGCCGTCGGTCGGCGCGATCGAGGCGTTTGCCGAACCACCCGAAGGAGTTACCGGGCCCACTCCCGCGACAGTGGGCGCCGCCGTCCCGAGATGATCGAGGGAACCGTCGGCACCACCGCTCGCACAAGCGCCGAGCAGCAACACCAGAACCGCCCCGCCGACCCCGACCGCCCCAGGGCGCAACACATTTCCGCGCTGCCGCATCGCCCCACCTCGTCGCGACCGAGTCGATCCGTGATCCACGGCCGCCAGAAGAATTCCGCTGTCCCGCCGGTCTTTCCGCTGGGGATCGATTCTTCGCCAACCCACCCCATCACGGCAACACCTCAGGCCCCCTGACCTTACGCGGAAGGCGGTTCCGTCGGGGCACTTTCCCGCCACAGAACGGCCAACAGTTCTTCGGAAAGCGACAATCCGGCCAATGCGCCCCGAACCGCGGCCCGATTGCGCATCAACAGGCGCCCACCGTGCGGCGGAACGAGCAGGCGCGCGCCCGGCGCACCCGAACTACCGGCCGACTCCCCGCCGTCCGTCAGCGCCGCCACGGCGGGCTGGAGATCGAGCGGGGCGACGGCCGCGGGGGCTCCCGGGACGCCCTCGCGCAGGACGGTGGTCAGGGCCCGGCTGAACGAGCCCTCACCGCCCGGCAGGACGGCGTCCCGGCCCCGTCTGCCCGGGGCGTAGCGCCCGATCCGGCCCCACAGCGGGACCCGCGGGTAGCTCAGCAGTTCGCCGGCACTGTCCTCGCCGCCGCGCTCCAGCGCCGTCCAGGTGTCCCGGTCGGCCACCGCGTCGACCAGCAGCAGGGCCTCTTCCTGGTCGCCGTGCACCATCGCGCTGACCACCCAGTCCCAGGCCAGGCCCCTGCGGTAGGCGTTGTCGGGGGTGCTGCCGCCGGTGACCAGGGCGAGCCGGCGCCCGCGCGGGTCGGCCACCAACTGGCCGACCAGGCACACCACCAGCCAGCGGCCGGGGTGCTGGGCCGCGTCCCGGACGGCGGTCAGCATCGCGTTGGCGTCCGCGTCCGGCGCCGCCGTGGTGACCCGGCAGCCCGCCGCCCCGGTGTCGAAGCACATCCCGGGCAGCACCTCGGCCAGCAGCCGGGCGCCGTCCGGCGCGAGCGCCGCACCGCCGAAGGCCCGGTCCGGCCCGCCGTCCGCCCCGATCACCACCAGATCGACCCCGCCCGCCATCGCTCCCCCCTCCTGGCCGGCCCCGGCGCACCCGGGGCCGCAGCCCGCCGCTGTGGTCCGTCCGCCGCGTGGTTCGCGGGCGGTCCCACCTCTCGCCTCAGCGCTCGCGTCACCGGTCACGTGCGTTCACGTGCCCGTTCCGGCTTCGCGTCACCGACCCGGCCCCGCGGCACCGTTCCGGCTTCGCGTCACCGTTCCGCCGCCGGGCAGGCTATCGCCCCGGACGGACGCCGACGGGGCTCCCGGCCCTCCGCCCAGGGACCATGGGCCCTATCGACGCGCGCGCCGACCGGAGGACGATCGGACGCATGGAGCGCGAGGACCGTGTGGAGACCCTGAGCGAGGCCGAGTGCCTGCGGCTGCTCAGCACCGTGCCCGTCGGGCGCGTGGTGTACACCGAACACGCACTTCCGGCCGTCCTGCCGGTCTCCTTCGAGGTCCTGGACGGGCGGCTGGTGCTCGCCGTGCGCCGGGGGAGCACCACCGCGCGCGGGCTCGACGGCACGGTGGTCGCCTTCCAGGCCGATCTGCTGGACCCGGTGACCCGCACCGGGTGGAGCGTCCTGGTGCACGGGCGGGCCGACGCGGTGAAGGACCCCGAACAGGTGCGGCGGGTGCTGCGCTCCGGCCTGCGGCCGTGGGTGGGCGACCCGGAGCCGCTGTTCATCGCCCTGGCGCCGGAGCTGGTCAGCGGCCGCCGGCTGTTCCCGACCGGGCCGGGCGGGGTTTCCTCCCGAGGGCTCCTGACAGATACCGGTGGGTAGGCATACGCTTCCGGCGTCCTGGCCCCTCCCCGGGCCCGTCCCCCTCCAGGAGCGCACCCGTGACGACCTTCGCCTCCCTCGCCGAGCTGACCTCCGCCGTCGGCACCGAACTGGGCACCAGCGAGTGGCACACCATCGAGCAGCGGCAGATCGACCTGTTCGCCGAGGCGACCGGCGACCACCAGTGGATCCACGTCGACCCGGAGCGGGCCAAGGAGAGCCAGTTCGGCTCGACCATCGCGCACGGCTACCTGACCCAGTCGATGATCCCGGTGCTGGCCAAGGAGTGCTACGCCGTCGAGGGCGTGCGGATGGCGCTGAACTACGGCTCCGAGAAGGTGCGCTTCCCGGCGCCGGTGCCGGTGGGTACGGCGATCCGGGCCACCGCCGAGTTGGTCTCGGCCACCGAGGTGCCCGGCGGCGTCCAGGCCGTGGTGCGCTTCACCGTCACGAGCGAGCGGAGCGCCAAGCCGCACTGCGTCGCGGAGACGATCACCCGCTTCTACGCCTGACGGGTCCCGGGGCCGGGGGCCGGGCCCGGGACCGGGCCCTGCCCGCTGCCGCCGGCGGAGCCCGGCCGGGTACGCCGATTGGACCGCGCCGGGCCCTCCACCAGGTCCGGACGGCCCACGGCGAGTAATCTCCGACGAGATGGTTGTCGTATCGCTGCGACCTCGGCCGTCGCTGCGGTGCGCGCCCCGGCATGCCCGGTAGCCGTGACCGTCCTTGGAGGAGCCGTGCCCCGCCCCGTCCCGTGGTTCTCCCGCCTCGCCGGTCTGTCCTCGCAGTTCGCCCCGCCGCCCGCCGACCGCGCCGCCGACCGCGCCGTCCCCGGACTGGCCGGGCTGTCCCGGGCCGCCTGGCACCGGGTCCGGACGGACGCCTTCGGCGCCGACCCCCGGGGCGAACGGCTCGCCCGGATCCGCCGCTCCCCGCAGTTCGCCGACGGCGCCTTCCGCAACCCCGTGCCGACCCGCCGCCTGGTCTACGAGCGCAGCCCGCTGGAGATCACCCGCGCCCAGCTGACCGGGGACAAGACCCGCCGGTTCCCCGCCGCCGCCGTACCGGTGCACCGGCTGCTCCCGGCCGACCTGGCCGCGCCGCCCGAGTCCGGGCTGCGGCTCACCTGGCTCGGCCACGCCACCGTGCTCGCCGAGATCGGCGGCCGGCGCGTCCTGCTCGACCCGGTCTGGGGCGACCGCTGCTCCCCGTTCGCCTGGACCGGCCCCAAGCGGCTGCACCCCGTACCGCTGCCGCTGTCCGAACTCGGGCCGGTGGACGTCGTGGTGGTCTCCCACGACCACTACGACCACCTGGACATGGCCACCGTCCGGGCACTGATCGGGACGGACGCGGTGTTCGCCGTCCCGCTCGGGGTCGGCGCCCACCTGGAGCACTGGGGTGTGCCGGCCGGACGGATCGTCGAGCTGGACTGGTGGGAGTCCGCCGAGGTCGCCGGACTGACCCTGACCGCCACCCCGGCCCGGCACTACTGCAGCCGCGGCCCGCGCACCAGCTCGCTGTTCCTCTGGGCGTCCTGGGTGGTGTCCGGCGGCGGACACCGGATCTTCCACAGCGGGGACACCGGCTACTTCCCCGGCTTCGCCGAGATCGGCAGCCGGCTCGGCCCGTTCGACGCGACGATGATGCAGGTCGGCGCCTACAGCGACTTCTGGCCCGAGGTGCACATGACGCCCGAGGAGGGCGTACGGGCGCACCTGGACCTGGGCGGCGAACTGCTGCTGCCGATCCACTGGTGCACCTTCAACCTGGCGCTGCACCCGTGGGAGGAGCCGGCCGAGCGGGTGGTCGCCGCCGCCCAGGCGCAGGGCGCCCGCCTCGCGGTGCCGCGCCCGGGCAAGCCCTTCGAGCCCGCCGATCCGCCCGCCCTGCGCCTGTGGTGGCGCGCCGTCACCGCCACCCCGCCCGCGATCGAACCGGTGGTCGGCACACCCGAACCGGCGGCCGAGGCGGCAGCGGCGGCGCAGGTGGCAGCGGAGACGGCGGAGGCGCCGAGGGAACAGGTGACCGAGTTCAGCTGACAACTTTCAACCGACAGAGTTCAGCCGACAACTTTCAGCGAACAGACTTTGAAATCTGTTCGCCGAAATCCGTCATCCGCCCCCGTCACCCCGCGAGAACGTCCCGCAGCGCCCGCGCCTCCTTGACCACCCGGCCCGACCCCGCCCGCGCCGCCGTCGCCGTCACCTCGGCCACCGGACCGCGGGCCCCGGTGCGCCGGGCGCAGTCCGCGGCCAGTGCGATCAGGTCGCCCAGTCCGCGCACGGACGGGCCGGCCTCGCCCAGCAGCCCCGGCAGCGCCGGCCCGAGCACCGACCAGACCGTCGCCCGGGCGCCGGTCTCCGCCGCCATGGCGAGCGCCGCACCCAGCCGGCCGGCCAGGACCGTGCCGCAGGCCACCAGTCCGCCCAGCTCCCGGCCGAGCAGCCCGCCGTCCAGTTCCCCGCGCGCGGCGAGCACCAGCAGGGCGTCCACCGCCGCCGTCCGGTCCTCGGCGTGCCGGGCGCCCAGGCCGTACGCCAGCGCCAGGTGCAGCGCGAGCCCGGCCGGGCCGCCGGCCTCGGCGAGCAGCGGAAGGTGGCGGCCCGCGCCGCGCTCGTCCCGGTCGGCGCCCTGGGCGAAGGTGTCGAGCCAGCGGGCGGCCAGCTCCTCCCGGTGCCAGGGCAGCATCGCGGACCAGTGCGTGACCGGCCGTCGGCTCCAGTCGTCCACCTTGCGGGCGCGGGCGACGCTGGGCTCGGTGCCGTCCAGCAGCGCCCGGAACTCGGGGGCGAGCCGCTCGCCGGCCGGCCCCTCCGGGCCGGGGCCGATGCCCGGCTGGGCGACCGCGACCCGCTCGACGTCCTCCCACCAGCGGTCCCCGTAGGCGTTGGCGCGCCGCACGCCCTGGCCGGGCGCGAACAGCACCCGCTCGGACGGCTGACCGGGCAGGCCGCCGGTGCGCAGCCAGTGCGCGGCCCAGCGCCCGGCCGGGGAGGTGAGCGCCGCGGCGGCCGCAAGGACCGCCTCGTCCGCGCCCGGGCCGACCCTCAGCAGGGCCGCGGACAGGTCGACCGGCCCGGCGGGGACGCCCGCCGCCTCGTAGCCGGCGAGCCGCTCGACCAGCACGGCCGCCGCCAGCGCGCCGGTGGCGTCGGTCGGGGTGGCGAGCAGGTACGGCGGCCGGGTGGCGGTCAGCTGCCAGGCGGCCTCCTCCATCCGGGCGGCGAGCACCGCGCCGTGGACGGTGGTGTGCGGGCCGCGCAGCGGGGAGCGGCCCTTGCCGCAGAGGGCGTCCCAGAGCCGGCGCGGCGCCGTCTCGCCGGCGACCGCGGCCACCACGAACTGGACGCCCCAGGGCGTGCAGTCCCCCCACTGGCCGGCGCCGTTCCAGGGGTGCTCACGGCGGACCGGCTCCAGTGCCTCGATCAGCCCGGCCCGGTCCAGGCGGGCCTGCCGGACCAGGCCGTCCAGGACCCGTTCGAAGGCCGCGACCCCCGGCTCCCGGTCCACGAGCAGGGCGGACAGTTCCTCCGCGAGCTCGGCCGCCGAGGCGACCGGCGCGCCGAGCGGGCTCGGCACCGGGACCGGCGGGAGGAGTTCGTTCCACCCGTTGTCCGGGTCGTCGCCCTCCCCGCCCGAGAGCACACCGAGGGACACGCCGAGCAGCTCGCCGGCCCGCCCGTGGTGGACCGGGTTCAGCGCCTCGGCGGCGAACCGCAGCTCCGGCAGCACCGCCTCGCCCGCCGCCGCGCGGTGCCGGGCCACCACGTTCAGCGCCCGTTCCTGGACGCCCTGGTCCGCGTACCCGAACGCCTCGGCCGCCGAGAGCACCACCGCTCCGGAGCGTTCGGGCGCGCGCCGGGCGGCCCGGTCCAGCCAGCCCAGCTGGGCGCGCACCAGCTTCTTCTCGGTCCGGAAGAGCACCACCGCCGAGGCCTCGTGGAGCACCTCGGGCTCGATCAGCCCGGCCTCGTCCAGCTGCGCGAGCACTCCCTGGGCGTGCCCGGCGATCACCGACAGGCCGTCCAGCAGCGCCACCACGTCCCGGACCCGGGCCGCGTACTCCGCGGGCGTCGGGGCGAGCGCCCGCAGCACGTCCAGGAAGGCCCGCTGGTCGGCCGGGCGGCCGCCGCGCAGCAGCCGGGCCAGGCAGCGGTCGATCACGGCCGCCCGGTCCACCACCCCGGCGGCGGCCAGTTCGCCGATCGCCTCCGTCCAGAGGTCGCCGGGGCGCGGGCTCAGCCGGAACGTCAGGGTGTGGCCGACGTCGGCGAGTTCGAACAGCAGTGGCAGCAGCACCGGGGTGAAGGCGTCGGCCCGCAGCTTGTCGGCCAGGGTGGGGCGCGGGCCGCCCAGGTCGACGGAGCGGTTCAGCCAGTCCCGGACGAAGGACTCGCCGGTCGGCACCTCGCAGCCGGTGCGCCGGACGACGGCCTCGATGAGCTGGTACATCGACCAGCCCCAGGCCCGGGTCGGCCGGGCGGCCAGCCGGGTGGCCACCTCGATCTGCCACTCCCGCGGCTGCGCCTCGACGACCGCGTGCAGTTCGGGGTAGCGGGCCCACTCCCGGGACGTGAAGTCGCCGCCGGCCAGCCAGGCGGCGGCGCCCGCCGGGCCCGGGTGGCACCCGGCCCCGGCCACCAGCAGGGCGCCCTTGGCCTCGATCGCGGTGGGCGTCCAGTCGTCCCTGAGCTCCTTGCGCAGTTCCTTGAGCGCGGCCAGGCAGGCCCGCCGCTGCGCCCGGTCCAGTCCGGCCAGCAGTCCCGGTACCGCCTCGACGAACCCGCTCCGGACGGCCGCGCGCAGTTCCTCCACCGGGTCCGCCGCCACACCGGCCACCGTGTCCTCCACCGTCCTCACGCTCCCGACTCCCCCCGCACCATCCCGACCGCCAGCGCGTGCTTGCACGGCCCGCGCCCGCCCCGGTACGTGCCCCACCACAGGCAGGTGCAGCTCAGCCGCCCCGCCTCGTCCGTCCGCACCCGCTGGATGTGGTCGTCGACCGTGACGACGGCCGTCGCGCCGCCCTCCTCCAGCCGCACCGCGCCCGCCTCGACCAGCGCCCGGGCCGCCCGCAGCCGCGGGTTGGCGGCCTCGGCGCGCCCGGCGTCGTACGGGAGCTGCCGGTGGAAGTAGGCGGCCTCGGCCGTGTCGTAGCCGATCTGCCCGGCGGTGCCGAGCCGGGTGAGCGCGGCGCGGACCCGCTCGGGGCTCAGGCCGGACTGCGCGGCGAGGTCCCCGACCTCGATCCGCGGCTCCCAGGCGAGCAGCACCGACACCAGCTCGGCGTCCTGCTCGGCCGTTCCGGTGGCGAGCGCGTCGAGCACCCCGCCCTCGCCGGAGAAGCCCCGGGAGGCGTCGGGCGAGAGCGTCAGGGTGAGCCGCATGCCGGGCAGCACGGCCTCCCAGGCGGAGGCGGCCGGCGCCCCGGCGGCCACCGGCCCGTACACCCGCAGGGCGAGCGCGTGCCGCAGCACCCGTTGCAGCGCCACCAGCCGCTCGGGCCCGGGCAGGCAGACCGCGCCGGGCACCGGGCGGGTGGTCGGCCGCAACGTCCGCCCGGCCGGGACGACCCAGCCGACGCCGCCGCGCCCGCCGCGCGGCAGCGAGCGCAGGAAGCGCACCGCCTCGGCCACGGGCAGCTCGGCGCGCGGCTCGAAGCCGGCCGCGACCACCTGGGTCTCGGCGAAGCCGCGCAGCCAGCGCTCCGGCAGCGGCACCTTCTTCTCGACCAGCGGGCCGTCGAAGCTGGTGACCTCCAGCGCGTCCGGCCCGACCGCGAGGTGCAGCGGGTCGGCCGGGCCGATCCTGGTCAGCGCCTCGCGCAGCGGGTTGTTGACGTCCACGTTGGTGGTGCCGTGGCCGATCTCGTCGCCGTCGAGCCCGGCCTCCAGCACGTCGAGCCGGGCGTAGACGCCGCAGCAGCCGGAGAAGGACTCGAAGCGCAGCCGGTCCCCGTTGGCGGTGACCACCGGGTCGAGCGAGGCGCGCAGCCGCGGCTGGTGGTAGCGCGCGGCGGCGACGTCCGCGACCGCGAGCAGCGCCGCGGCGGCCGGCGCCGGGTCGGCCAGGAAGCCCGCGAAGAAGCGCGGGTTGGCGGCCGCGCCGAGCGGGGTGGCGCCGCCGGAGGTGGCCAGGTCGAGGCGTCGGCCCCCGGCGCCGTCCAGGACGGCCGACGGGCGCAGATAGGCGTACGCGTGTGCGGATTGCGTCATGCCGAGCACGCTAGGTGAGGGGTCTGACAGTGCACCGGGCCGGCGTCGGACCGGCACGCGACTGGAACGTGTTCTACAGGGCGACCGACTGCCGGACGAGTTACCCACGTCACACCACCGCACGGTTGGCTTCTGCCACTATGACCTCGTGACCGACCTGACCGAACCGATTGCCCCGGCCGCCCGGGACGCCCGCCCGTCCTCCCCGTTCGCCGAGCTGCTGGAGCTCGAACGGCTGGACGAGAACACGTTCCGGGGCTACTGCCACGCCGGCGCCCCGATGCGCGCCTTCGGCGGCCACGTCGCCGCCCAGGCGCTCGTCGCCGCCGGGCGCACCTGCGAGGACCGCCGCCCGGTGCACTCGCTGCACGGCTACTTCCTGCTGCCGGGCACCCCGACCCGCCCGATCGACTACGTGGTCGAGCGGCTGCGCGAGGGCGTCTCGTACACCACCCGCCGGGTGACGGCGGTGCAGAAGCGGAACGAGATCTTCTCGCTCACCGTCTCCCTCAAGCACGCCGAGCCCGGCCCCGACCGCCACCGCGAGATGCCGCCGCTGCCCGGCCCGGAGTCCCTTCCGGACGCCGTGGCCGGCGCGCCCGAGGAGGTCCGCAGGGCGGTCGCCGCCACCGGCGGCTTCCGCGACCTCGACGTGCGCTTCGTCCCGCCGGAGACCCCGGGGGTGCCGCCGGCCGTCCCCGGGCTGCTCCAGCACTTCGTCTGGATGCGCACCGCCTCCCGGCTGCCGGACGGCGACCCGCTGCTGCACGCCGCCGCGCTCACCTACCTGTCCGACCTCACCCTGGCCTCCACCGCCGGACTGGACGAGCAGCCGAACTTCTTCCAGCGCACCGAGCCGCCCACGCTGCTGATGGCCTCACTGGACCACGCGATGTGGTTCCACCGCCCCTTCCGGGCCGACGAGTGGCTGCTGTTCGCCCAGCGCAGCCCGTCCTCCTCGGACGGCCGCGGCCTGGCCCACGGCGAGTTCTACGACCGGGACGGCCGGCTGGTCGCCTCGGCCGTCCAGGAGGCCCTGATCCGCCGGCAGTCGTAGGGCCCCGGCGCCGCCCCGCGGGCGGGGGCTCGACGACGGCCCCCGGCCGCTTCCGGACCCGGGTGACCGCCGGACGAACGGAAGGGGGCCGGTCGGCGACATACTCCTGAGCGGCCCCGGCCCGTATCATGGTGCGGGTGACCAAGGTTGACCTGTCACCACGGCCGGTGGAGGCGATGTCTCCGCGTCAGCTCGAACGCCGCGAAAGCCTGATCGCGGCCGCGCTCGCCCTGGTGAACGAGATCGGCGTCGAGCGGCTGCAGATGAAGCAGGTCTGCGAGCGGTCCGGAGTCGCCCTGGGGACGGCGTACCGCTACTTCTCCTCCAAGGACCACCTCCTGGCGGCGGCGATCGCCGAGTGGCACCGCCTGCTGCTGGCCGACCTGGTGGCCGAGCTGCGCGGGCCGCGGGCCGGGCTGGGGGACACCGACCGGGCGGTCCGGTTCGTCCGGGGCGGGATGCGGGCCTACCAGCGGCAGCCCGAGCTCGCCCGGCTGCGGGTGGCCGTGGCCGCCTCCACCGACCCCTTCGCCAGCGAGGCCCTCCAGGGCATGGCCCGGGCCGACAGCACCGCCCTCCAGGCGGTGACGGCCGACGTGCCGGCCGCGTCGAGCGACCTGGTGCGGCACATCGTCGCCCACGCCTGGCAGGGCGAGCTGACCGCCTGGGTGACCGGCCGCACCACCCTCGGCGACGCCCGGCGGCGCCTCGAGGACGTGGTGCGGCTGGTGCTGACGCCGTACGAGACGCGGTACCCGGCTCCCTACGAGGTCCAGTCCACCGGCTGAGCGCCGGGCGGTCCCGCCCACCGGGTGACCCTCAGGCGGGTCCTCCCCGGGCGGGTCCGGCCCGGCCGCGCGCGCCCGCGGCGGGTCCCGGCCCCGGTCCGGCCAGGGTCCGGCCCCGACCAGGTCCGGGGCCGGGCCCGGGGCCGGGGCCGGGACCAGTGCCGGGTCCGGGGCCTGGTCCGGGGGTCAGACCACCGTCACCGGGTGGGCCACCACCGCGCCGAACAGGTAGCCCTCCCGGTTGAACACCGCCCGCTCGGGCTGGCCGTTGCCCCGGCGGTCCGTCGCGCGCGCCCGCAGCTCGTACCGGCCGGGCCCCTCGGGCCGCCAGTCGACGCTCCAGCGCGTCCAGTCGTCGGCCCGCGGCTCGTCGCGCAGCTCGGCGCGCCGCCAGCTCCGGCCGCCGTCGGTGCTCACCTCGACCCGGCGCACCGCCGCCGCGCCCGACCACGCGCGCCCGTACAGCCGGTGGCCGCGACCGGCCGCCAGCCGCGCACCCGCGGCCAGCTCGAAGGCGCACTTGACCACCTGCTCGGTGAGCGGGGCGCCGCCGCCGGGCGGGTAGTCCGGCCCGAACATCCGGTAGAAGTCGGTGTTCCACGGCGAGTGGAGCGGGTGGTCGGCGACCTCGATGCTGCCCACCCACTTGATCGAGGCGATGCCCACCCAGCCGGGCACCACCAGCCGGGCCGGGGCGCCGTGGTCGGGGGTCAGCGGCTCGCCGTTCATCTCGTACGCCACCAGCGCGTCGTCCAGCGCCTTGGCGATCGGCAGCGGCCGGCGCACCGGGCCGTAGTTGGTGCCGCCCACGACGTAGTCCGGGTCGAGGCCGGTGGGCAGCACGTCGACCGCCGCCCCGGTCAGCCCGGCCGCCCGGAGGAGGTCGGCCAGCCGCACACCCCGCCAGCCCGCCGAGCCCACGCCGCCGAGCGTCCACGGCGTGCCGGGCACCGGCTGGTCCTGCTGGTTGAGGTAGTAGCTGCGGGCGTTGCCGGCGCACTCGATCAGCGCGCTGATCCGGGTGGACGGCAGCGCCCGCAGGTCGTCCAGTCCGAACTCGACCGGATCCTGCGCCGTCGGCGCGCCGCGCAGGCCGCTGCCGAACAGCTTGAGGGTCCAGGTGTCGGCGTCGATCAGCGGAGTGCCGGTGTGGTTGCGCACGAAGAACCGCTCCACCGGCACGTGCCGGCCGACCACCGCCGCGCCGTCGGCGTCGGCGTCGCGGAAGGCGTCCCAGCGCATCTCGGCATTGGTGCCGCGCGGCACGAACCACTCGGCCGGCAGCGGCTTGACGATCCCCGGCACGGGTTTGGGCTCGAACGCGGGCACGGGCACCTCCTCGGCGGCCGCCCGGCCCGCCGACGCCGACGCCTGCGCCGGCGCCGGCGCGGCCTGGGCCGGGCCGGCCAGGGCGGGCGCGGCGAGCGCCCCGGCGGCGGAGACCATCCGCAGCAGCGTCCGGCGGTCCACGCCCTCGGCGCGGCCCCCGGGCCGGGCGGTGGTTCGTTCCGGGGCCGCGTCGTTCCGGGTGTCGGCTGCGGGCCGGGCGTCGGATGCGGGCCGGGTGTGGACCTCGTCGTCCATCAGCGGAATCCCTTCCGTCTCAGCGTAGGCGGTTCAGCGGTGCGCGCGACCACGGCCGGGGCCCGGGACCTGCCCGGACGGGACCTCCCCCTCCCCGGCTTGACCTTCTCACCGGTGTGAACTCCTACCGTTCCCACTGTCGGCGAAACCCCAGCCCGCATTGGAGCACCCCATGTCAGCCACCCCGCTCGCCCGGATCGTCCAGGGCTCCGGCCCCGGCCTGCTGCTCGCCCACGGCGCCGGCGGCAGCGCCCGGGACAACTGGGGCCCGCTGCTGCCCGACCTCGCCGTGCACCGCACCGTCGTCGCCCCCGACTACCCCGGCTCCGGCGACAGCCCGTACGAGGCCGACGCGCCCACCCTGGACGAACTGGCCGAGCGGCTGGTCGCCGCCGCCGACGAGGAGGGCCTGGACACCTTCGACCTGGCCGGCTACTCGCTCGGCGCCGCCGTCGCCGTCCGGATCGCCACCCGCCACCCCGGGCGGGTCCGCTCGCTGCTGCTGCTCGCGGGCGTGGCCGGCGGCTCGGCGCGGATGCGGATGCTCTCCGACCTGATCGTCGACCTGGAGGCGCGGCCCGACGACCTCGCCCGGCTGATGCTCGCCGTCGTGTTCGGCGGGAGCTGGGTGGACGCGCTGCCCGCCGACCAGCTCGCCGGGCTCCGGCAGGCGCTCACGGGCCCTCAGCCGGCCGGACTCGCCCAGCAGTTCCGGCTCGCCGGCGAGGCCGACGTCCGTGCCGAACTCGCCGCGATCACCGTGCCGACCCTGGTGGTCGGCACCGCCGAGGACATGCTCGTCCCGCCGTCCCAGCACCGCCTGCTGGCCGAGGGCATACCCGGCGCGCGCTTCGTCGCCCTCCCCTCCGGCCACCTGCCGATGGTCGAGACGCTGCCCGAACTGCGCGACGTGGCCCTGGAGTTCGTGAAGGGCCTCGACGAGCACTGAGCGGCCGGGAACACCCCGGCGGGCCGCGGCGTTCGCCCGATCATGCGCATCGGAGAACTCGCCCGCCTGACCGGGGTGTCCACCCGCCTGCTCCGCTACTACGAGGAGCAGGGGCTGCTGCGGCCCGCCCGCACCACGGCGGGCTACCGCGAGTACGGCGAGGAGGACACCGTCCGGGTCTGGCAGATCCGCAGCCTGCTCGCGGCCGGCCTGAGCACCCGGGTCATCGCCGAGCTGCTGCCCTGCGCCACCGGCCCCGTCCCGGTCCTGGAGGCCTGCCCGGACCTGCTGGCCACCCTGCGCGGCGAACTCGCCGACCTGGACGCCCGGATCGACGACCTCTCCCGCAGCCGCCAGGCGCTCTCCCACTACCTCTCCACCGCGCGGGAACCCGCGTACGAGCCCGCGGGCGGAGCGGCGTACGGATCGACGTACGAAGCGGCGTACGAGCCCGTCCGGGAGCACGCCGCCTGACGGGACGTAGGTCCCGACCCGGCGCCCGCCCGGCGCGCCGTCCCGCCACGCGCGGAACCGACTGGACATAGTGCGACATGCAGACCGAATCCACGCATGTCGAGAGGCCCGCCCGATGAGCAGCCAGCCGCCGCAGTCCGACCGGCGCGTGAAGGAGCCCGACGAACCCGCCGCGACCCTCCCCACCGACCGGGCGGTCTTCGGCATCAGCGCCGTCCTGGTGCTGGCCGTGGTCGCCTGGGGCGTCTTCGCCGAGGACTCGCTCGGCCGTACCTCCGGCACCGCGCTCCGCTGGGTCCTGCACAACTTCGGCTGGCTGTTCGTGGTCGCCGCCGACGTTTTCCTCGTCCTCACCGTGCTGCTCGCCTTCAGCCGCTTCGGCCGGATCCGGCTCGGCCGGGACGACGACGAACCCGAGTTCTCCACCCTCGCCTGGGTCGCCATGATGTTCAGCGCCGGCATGGGCATCGGCCTGATGTTCTACGGCGTCGGCGAGCCGCTCCAGCTCTTCGCCACCCCGCAGCCCGGCTCCGGAGCGGCCCCGCAGAGCGCGGGTGCCGCCCAGCAGGCCCTGGAGTTCTCGCTCTTCCACTGGACCCTGCACCCGTGGGCGATCTACGCGGTCGGCGGCCTCGCCCTCGCCTACACCACCTTCCGCAAGGGCCGCGGCAACCGGATCTCCGCCGCCTTCGTCCCGCTGATCGGACAGCGCGGCGCGGACGGCTGGGCCGGCCGGACCATCGACCTGCTCGCCGTCTTCGCCACCGTCTTCGGCTCCGCGACCAGCCTCGGCCTCGGCGCGCTGCAGGTCGCCGACGGCCTCGGCTACATCTCCTCCGTCCGCAACACCCAGAACGCCCAGCTGGTCATCATCGGCTCGCTGACGGCCGCGTTCGTGCTCTCCGCCTTCTCCGGGGTGCACAAGGGCGTGAAGTGGCTCTCCACCGCGAACGTCGTCCTGGCCTCGCTGATCATGCTCTTCGTCTTCGTCTTCGGCCCGACCGTCTTCACCCTCGACGCGATCCCGTCCACCGTCGGCGGCTACCTCTCCGACCTGGTCGCCATGTCCAGCCAGACCGGGGCGTTCACCGACGAGAGCTGGCTCGGCAGCTGGACGATCTTCTACTGGGCCTGGTGGCTCTCCTGGGCGCCCTTCGTCGGCACCTTCATCGCCCGCATCTCGCGCGGCCGCACCATCCGTCAGTTCCTGCTCGGCGTCCTGCTGGTACCCAGCGGGGCGACCGTCATCTGGTTCTGCGTGATGGGCGGCACCGCGATCCGCCTCGTCACCACCGGCACCGCCGACCTGGTCGCCACCATCCCGCAGGGTGCGGAAGCCTCGCTGTTCGAGATGCTGCGCTCGCTGCCGCTCGGCTCGGTGACCAGCGTCGTCGCGGTCCTGCTCGTCATGACCTTCTTCATCACCAGCGCCGACTCCGCCTCCCTCGTGCTCGGCTCGCTCTCCAGCCGCGGCTCGCTGCACCCGCGCACCCCGCTGGTGGTCGTCTGGGGTGTCCTGATGGGCGGGGTCGCCGCGGCCCTGCTGCTCGCCGGCGGACTCACCGCCCTGCAGAACGCCACCATCCTGGTCGCGCTGCCGTTCGTCGTGGTGATGCTGCTGCTGTGCGTCTCCCTGGTGAAGGAGCTCCGCGAGGACCCGGCCGCCGCCCCCTCCCGCTTCCACCCCGCACACGGCCTGCGGGACGCCGTCCGGGCCACCGTCGGCGACCGGACCCCATAGCGCTGACCTGCGCGTACGCCCCACTCCCGACCGGTGGGGCGTACGCGGCCAACCGACGCCCAACCCCCGTCCGGACTTCACCCGCGCGTACCGGCCGTTCACGACGCCCTGGGAACCTCCCTGTCATGAACGCCATCCCTCGGGCGCCCTACCAGGAACCGCGCTTCCCGCTCCCCCAACGGCACCGCCGCCTCCTCGCGTGCATCGCCGTCCTCTCCTCCATCGCCCTCGGCACCCTGGGCGTCGGCGCCACCGTGGAGACCGTCGAACACGGCCCCCTCTCCAGCACCACCGCCAGCAAGTAACCGCACCCACCCTCCCCAGCACCGCCGCCCGGCACTCCGGGCGCGGTGCTTCCGCTTTCCCGGGGCCGTCCCAGCGCCAGGGGGCGGGGCTCGGGGCTCGCCGACCACCCCGCGCCGCGACCCCGTCCGCTACGCGCGCCGTCCGGTGCGGGGGCCCGGTGGGGGCGGGACAAGGGGGGTCGGGCGGGAGTGGCGGCCGGTGCCCGGGGTGGGCTGGAGGTCGGGGGCCGGGGCGAAGCGGGCCGCGTGGGGGCGGAGGTGCCAGGTCGGGGGGCGCTTCGGCTGGGGGGTGGGGGTGATCAGGCCGAGCCGCTGGAGGAGGTCCAGGGCGTCGCGGCGCAGGGCGGTGCGGTCGGAGAGGTAGCGGGCGGGGAGGCCGTACTCGTCGGTGATGTCGCCGAGGACCCCGTCTATCAGCGCGTCCGGGATCGGGACGTCCCCGTCGCCGGGCTCGCCTGGCAGCGGCCGGACCTCCTCGACCAGGCGCTCGACCAGCAGCAGGGTGGCCTGGGCGAGGGTGCCGGCGCCGGGGAGGGCGAGGTCGGTGAGTTCGGCGGCCGGGTCGAGCAGGGCGACGCCCTCGGCCCGCAGTTCGGCTTCCAGGCCGAGGAAGTCGGCGAGCGCGGCGGGGCCGGTGAGCCGGTGCTCGTGCAGCCAGGCGCGGCGGTCCTCGGTGAGGTCGGCGGCGAGGACCGCGGGGGTCTCGGCGAGGAGGCGGCGGACGGCGGTGGCGGGTTCGGCTTCGGCGGCGCCGCGGATGAGGTCGGCGGCGTCGGCGGCGAGGGCGGGCGGGCGGGCCGGGACGGCTCGGGCGAGTTCGCGGTCGACGGTCAGGACGAAGGTGTCGCCGGCGGGGCCGGCCGGCAGGTCGCCGAGCACCTGCCATCCGGCCAGGGTGGCGAGCGCCGCGTCGAGGTCGGCCGGTTCGGCGGCCAGTTCGGGCGCCGCGTCGTGCATCGCGTCGAGCAGGCGCCGGTAGTCGAGCTCCTCCGGGGCGTCGACCAGCAGGGCGAGCGCGAGGGCGAGTTGGGCATAGCCGCCGGGGGTGAGCGGGGTGCCGGTGGCGGGGTGTTCGAGGCGGCGGGCGGCGTCGGGGCCGAGGCCGGCCTTGCAGAGCCGGGCGTGCCAGGGCCCGACGTCGAGGCGGTAGCCGAGCAGGGTGTCGAAGCGTTCGGCGAGCCAGTCGCGGTGACGGCGGATCAGCGGGAAGCCGTCGGCGTGCGGGCCGGAGGCGGTGACGAGCGGGTGGGCGAGGAGCAGCCGGGCGGCGATGCGGCGTTCGGCGGTGGGTAGTTCCTCGCCGGAACGATCCTGCGTGACCAGCGGGAGGACGAGCTGGACGGCTCCGACCGCTTCCGGCGCGGTCCGGGCGCGTTCGGGTTTGCGGTGCTTGCCGGGCCCGCCGGGCTTGGCGCCTGACCGGACGACGGGCAGGGCGGCGGAGTCGCGCCGGGCGCGGCGCGGGCCGCCGTCGACGCGGGCCCCCCGGGAACGCGGGGTCGGCGAGGCGGGCGCGGTGGGGCCGTGCCACCAGCTGACGTCCGGGTCGGCGGGTTCGGCGTGCGCGCCGAGGTGACGGGCGGGGTAGAGGCCGAAGGAGGCGGCGCACAGGTCGTCGGCGGTGCCGGGGGTGGCGGCGGCGAACCAGTGGGCCAACCGCAGCAGTCCCGGGTCGGGAGAGAGGGCGGTGCCGCAGGAGGCGGTGCCATGGGGCGCGGTGGGCTCGGGAGTGGCGGCGGCCTGCGCGTCGTCAACACGGCCCGCGGGAGCGACGCCAGGTCCCGTGTCAGCGGCACCGGCGGCACCGGCGGTGCCTGCGCCCTCGGCTCGCTCGACGGCGTCGACGTGTTCGACAGCGCCGGCCGGTACGGCTACGCGTACGGCGAGGACGGCCGCGGCGGTCCCCCGACCTGCCCCGCCCGTACGTCCGTCCGGCCTGCCGGCGGCCACTCTGGTGGCGCCGACCGCGTACTCCTGCTGATCCATGTCGGGGTCAAGAGTAGACGGTGCCCGGGTCACCCGGTGGCAGCAACCGCCCTCCTGAGGAAGTCTCCGCAAGAGCCCTCGAACCGGCCGCCCGTCCTCCGCTCCGCTGCCGGGCCTCGTTCCGCGCCCGCCCCTCGGCTCCCCCGCGCCGCTCCCCTGCCGCTTCCCGGCCGCTTCCCGGCCGTGCCGTCACCCGCCGGGCCCCACCCGGGTTACGCACCGGTAACCTGTCTTTCCGCCGCACGCCCCGCTCCCCGGGGCCGGCGCGGCTACCCCACCGTCCGACCGTCGGCGGCCGCAGCGCGAGCGGACCCGGCGGGCGAGTCACCAAGAGGTGCGCATGAGCATTCGTACGACCACCCGTACCGTCCTCGGCGCGCGCCTGCGGTCGGCCGGCGGCCTGCTGGGGGGCTTCGCGGCCACCTCGGCGGCGCACCTGGGGTCGATCCTGTCCGGCGCCCCGGTGCTGCGGAACGCCACCAAGCCGGCGCTGATGCCGCTGCTGGCCGCCCACAGCGTGGCGGCGGCCAAGGCGGCCGAGCGGGAGGCGCCGAAGCTGCTGGCGCCGGCGCTGCTGCTGAGCACGGGTGGCGACGTGCTGCTCCAGCTGAAGAACGACCCGGCGTTCCTGGCCGGCATGGGCTCCTTCGCGGCGGCGCACGTCTGCTACGTGACGATGTTCGTCCAGCGCGGCGCGCTCACCGACCGCCGTCGGGCCCTGGTGGTCGCGGCGGCGTACGCGACGGCCTGGGTGGCCCTGGTCGGCGAGCTCTGGCCGGACCTCGGGGACCTGCGGGTCCCGGTGGCCGGCTACAGCCTGCTGCTCACCTCGACGGCCGTCACCTCGGCCGGGCTGGGCTGGCGGACGGGGCTGGGCGGGGCGCTGTTCCTGCTCTCGGACACGCTGATCGCCACCAAGCTGGCGAAGTGGCGGGAGCTGCCGGGGCATCAGTTCTGGATCATGGCGACCTATGTGCTGGCCCAGTACCTGCTGGCCACCGGCATCCTCGCGCACGAGGAGGAGTTCCAGCGGGAGCGGCAGTCCTGAGACGTCGCCGCGCCGCCGGTCCCGTCAGGGTCCGGCGGCGCGGCGAGGGTGCGGCGGGGGCACGGCTGGGGTTGGCTGCTGGGGCGCGGCCTTCAGGCACCGCGCCTCCGGAGCAGCCAGAAACCGCCGACCCCGCCCAGGACCAGCGCGAGGCCGCCGGCCAGCTCCGCCGGGTTCTCCGCGACCGAGCCGCCGAGGCCGGTCTGCACGGAGCCGTGCGGGGCGACCTGCTGGCTCCCGGCGCCGGACTGCCCGAGCGAGCCGGCCCACTCCCCCGCCGCCTTGCCCCAGTCACCGAGGCTCTTGTCGGGGGTGGTGGCGGCGACGGTGGTGACCGTCACCGTGGTGGCGAAGGCACCGCCGTCCGGGCAGGTGCCGTCGACCTTGCTGTCCCCGGAGTGCTGGGAGGCCAGCCGGGCGGAGCCGGTGTGCTTGCCGTCGGAGCCCAGGGTGAGGGTCGCGGGACCGCCCTCGAAGGCGGCCGAGCGGGCGGTGATGGTCTTGCCTTCGGGCTTGTCCGACTTCTCGCAGGAGACCGTGACCGTCACGGTCTGGCCCGGTGCGGCCTGGGACGGGCTGACCGAGGCCGAGCCGTCCCTGGCGGAAGCGAGGGGGGCCGTCAGGCCGGTCAGCGCCGTCGCGCCGATCAGGACGGCGGCGGCCGTACGCAAGGGGCGCATGCCGGAACCTCCGGGATTCTCGGGCGCAGCCGGGGACTCCCATGTCCACTGGTCGATCAACTGCACCCGGTCACTCACCGACGGTAGGCACGCGCCCGGGGCCCAGCCACCGCTCAGGACCGTTCGGGTTACGGCCCGTCACCCGGGGTCACCGCACGGACGGCCCGTGCGGACGGCCCGCACGGACGGCCGCTGCGCAGCCCGTGCGGACGGCCCCTGCGGGCTCACAGGTCGAGGTCCACCACGACCGGCGCGTGGTCCGAGGTGCCCTTGCCCTTGCGGGCCTCGCGGTCGACGTAGCTGTCGGTGACGGCGTCGGCGAAGGCCTTGTTGGCGTAGGTGAGGTCGATCCGCATGCCCCGGTTCTTGGGGAAGGCCAGCTGGCGGTAGTCCCAGTAGGTGTACGGGCGGTCGTACTTCAGCGGGCGCGGCACCACGTCCTGCAGGCCGATCTCGCCGAGGGCCGCCAGCGCGGCGCGCTCCACCGGGGTGACGTGGGTCAGGCCCTCGAAGGCGGCGACGTCGAAGACGTCCTCGTCGGCCGGGGCGATGTTGAAGTCCCCGAGGACGGCGAACGGGCGGGGGCCGGCCGCGTCCTCGACGGAGGCCTTGCGCAGCGCCTCCAGCCACTCCAGCTTGTAGTGGTAGTGGGCGTGGTCGACCTCGCGGCCGTTGGGCACGTACACCGACCAGACCCGGACCGGGCCGCAGGTGGCCGCGATGGCGCGCGGCTCGACGTCGGGCAGCAGGGCGCCGTCGGCGAGGTAGCCAGGCTGGCCGGGGAGGTCGCGCACGACGTCCTCCAGGCCGAGCCGGGAGACGATGGCCACGCCGTTCCACCGGCCGGTGCCGTGCGCGGCCGTCTCGTAGCCGAGCTCGCGGACCTCGTCGTACGGGAAGGCGTCGGCCGCGCACTTGAGCTCCTGGAGGCAGAGCACGTCGGGCTTGGCGCTCTCCAGCCACTCCAGGAGCTTGGGCAGCCGCGCGGTGACGGAGTTGATGTTCCAGGTGGCGATGCGGACGGTCACGGCGGGCGGCCTTCCCGGTGGTTCGGTACGGACGGGGTACGGACGGGGTGGGCCGCCCCTCGCGAGGGAGACCCACCCCGAACATACCGCCCGGCACTGACAATCCGGACGGCCTCGGCCCCAGCCTCGCCACCGCGTGCGGGGCCGGACCCCGGCGCCGCCGCGCGGGCCGGACCGGTCAGCGCGCGGGCTTGACCACCGCCGCCGAACCGCCGCCCCGGCGCACCGGTTCCGCGGCGGCCACCCAGCGCCCGTCCGGCAGCCGTTCCACGCCGGTGGCGGCACCGATCTCGGCCACCGCGGCGAAGGCGTGCCCGAGCCCCTCCAGCCCGGCCCGTTCGGGCAGGGCGAGGAAGCCGGGCTCGGCCTGGGTCGCGGCGGTGTTGCGCTGGCTGGCGCGCGGCGCGGCGATGGCCTGCTCCAGGCTGAGGCCGCGGTCCAGCCGGCCGAGCAGCACCTGGAGGGTGGTGGTGATGATGGTCGCGCCGCCGGGGCTGCCGGTGGCGAGGAACGGCTCGCCGTCGCGCAGCACGACGGTCGGCGACATCGAGGAGCGCGGCCGCTTGCCCGGGCCCGGCAGGTTGGGGTCGGGGACGCCCGCGGCGAGCGGGGCGAAGTCGAAGTCGGTCAGCTCGTTGTTGAGCAGGAAGCCCCGGCCGGGGACGGTGATGCCGCTGCCGCCGGTCTGCTCGATGGTGAGGGTGTACGAGACGATGTTGCCCCAGCGGTCGGCGACCGTCAGGTGGGTGGTGTTGGGGCCCTCGTACGGCTCGGCGACGGCCTGGCCGGTGTCGGCGCAGTCCGCCGGGTGGCGCGGGTCGCCGGGGGCGAGCGGGCTGGTGAGCGCGTGGTCGGGGCTGATCAGGCAGGCCCGGGAGGCGGCGTAGCGCTCGGAGAGCAGCTGCTTGGTGGGCACGTCGACGGCGGCCGGGTCGCCGACCCAGCGGTTGCGGTCGGCGAAGGCGATCCGGGAGGCCTCCAGGAAGTGGTGGTAGTACTGCGTGGCGCTGTAGCCGGAGACCTCGCCGCCGTCCTCCAGGATGTTGAGCGCCTCGCCGACGGTGGTGCCGCCGGAGCTGGAGGGGGCCATCGAGTAGACGTCGTAGTCGCCGTGGGCCACGTGGGTGGGCGCCTGCTCGCGGACCCGGTAGGCGGCGAGGTCAGTGGTGTCGATCCGGCCCGGGCGGGCGTTGCGGCCGGAGGCCGGGTCGACCGGCGGGTGCTGCAGGGTGTTGACGACGTCCTGGGCCAACGGCCCCTGGTAGAAGGCCTTGACGCCGTCCTTGCCGAGCAGTCGGTAGGTGGCGGCGAGGTCCGGGTTGCGCAGGACGCTGCCGACCTCGGGGGGCTTGCCGCCGGGCAGATAGAGCTTGGCGGTGGCCGGGAAGTCCTTGAACCGGGCCTGGTTGTCGGCGGTCTGGCCGCGGAAGGTCTCGTCCACCACGAAGCCCTCGTCGGCGACCCGCTGGGCCGGGGCGAGGTTGCGGGCGAGCGAACGGGTGCCCCAGTTCCGCAGGGCGGCGTCCCAGGTGGCGGGGGTGCCGGGGACCCCGACGGACAGGCCGCTGGTGACGGCGTCGGCGAAGGCCAGCGGCTTGCCGTCCTCCAGGAACAGCCCGGTGTCGGCGCTCCGGCCGGCCGTCTCGCGGCCGTCGATGGTGTGCACCCGGCCGGTGGCGTGGTCGTAGTAGACGAAGTACCCGCCGCCGCCGATGCCGGAGGAGTACGGCTCGGTGACCCCGAGGGTGGCCGCGGCGGCGACCGCCGCGTCCACGGCGTTGCCGCCCTCGCGCAGCACCTGGATCCCGGCCGCGGTGGCATCGGCGTCGACGGTGGCCACCGCTCCGCCCCAGCCCACCGCCTCGGGCGTCTTCGGCGGCGGGGCCGCGGCCCCGGCCGGCAGCGCGGTGGACCACACCAGCGCGGTGGTGAGCAGCAGTGGTGGTGCCAGACGGGCCAGAGCCCTCATCCGAGTCCTCCTGAGTCGACGTCAACTCAGTTGTTCCACAGGCGGGATGATCAGACAACCACACGGTGCCGCTACCAACGGGTAGTTGACAGGGGCGGTGGCGGGAAGCGGCGGGAAGCGAACAGCTGACAGAGTTCAGCGGACAGATGATGAAATCTGTCCGCTGAACTCTGTTCGCTGACATCTGTTCGCTGAGCTCCGCCGGCCGAACCCCGCCGACCGCCCCCGCCTACAGCGCGGTGCGCTCCACCCGGCGGCGCTTGATGGTGCGGAAGCGGCGGGCCACCTGGCGGGCGAGGTCGGCGGCGCCGACCAGACCGGCCTCGTTGCCGAGCGCGGCGTGCACGATCGCGGCCTCCGGGCGGAAGCCGCGCCCGGTGAGGGTGCGGCGGAAGGTGTCCCGGGCCGGGCCGAGCAGCAGGTCGCCGGCCTCGGAGACGCCGCCGCCGATGACGAAGCGGCCCGGGTCCAGACCGGCGGCCAGGTTGGCGATGCCGACGCCGAGCCAGGTGCCGACCTCGTACAGCAGCTCGATGGCGGTCGGGTCGCCCTCCCGGGCGGCCTCGGTGACCAGCGGGCCGGTGATGCCCTCGACCGTGCCGCCCGCCCGGGCGAGCAGCGGCTGCACCACCGGGGACTCCTCGGCGACCAGCTCCCGGGCGTCGCGCACCAGCGCGTTGCCGGAGGAGTACTGCTCCCAGCAGCCTCGGTTGCCGCACGGGCAGCGGTGGCCGCCGGGCAGCACCTGCATGTGCCCGAACTCGCCCGCCAGGCCGTACTTGCCGCGGTCGACGTAGCCGTCGCGGACCACCGCGCCACCGATGCCGGTGCCCAGGGTGAGCATCACCATGTGGTCCTCGCCGCGCCCGGCGCCGAAGCGCCACTCGGCCCAGGCGGCCGCGTTGGCGTCGTTCTCGACGATCACCGGGAACCGCAGCCGCGAGCTGAGCGCCTCCTGGAGCGGCTCGTTGCGCCAGTTGAGGTGCGGGGCGAACAGCACCCGGGAGCGTTCGGCGTCGACCCAGCCGGCCGCGCCGATACCGACGGCGTGGACGTCGTGCCGGTCGGCGAGCTGCAGCACCAGCTCGACGATGACGTCCTCGACCACCTTGGGGCTCTTGCTCTTGTCCGGCGTGTCGGTGCGGAGCTTCTCCAGCACCTTGCCCTCGCCGTCCACCACTCCGGCGACCACCTTGGTGCCGCCGATGTCGATACCGATGGTGGGCAGTCGCAGTATCCCCGCCGGCAGGGCGCGGCGGCGGCGCTCGGCGCGCGGGCCGAGGCCGAGCAGCGCGGGCAGGACGGGCGGCCGGGTGCTGCCTTGAGGGGTGGTCACGGCTGCGAGCGCTCCTCACGGGAGTCGGGAAGGGAGTCGGAAAGGGGGTCGGAGGGAGAGTCGGGAAGACCGGGGCGGGCCAGCTCGTGCGAGAGCTCGGCGAGGTCGGAGCCGCCGGCCATCTCGGTGGTGAGCTGTTCCAGGCCGATCTCGGCCCGCGGGTGGCTGCCCGCCATCCGGCCCCGCTTGAGCAGGGTGAAGTGGTCGCCGACCAGGTACGCGTGGTGCGGGTTGTGGGTGATCAGCACGACCCCGAGCCCGGCGTCGCGGGCGGCGGTGACGTACTTGAGCACCACACCGGACTGCTTGACGCCGAGCGCGGCGGTGGGCTCGTCCAGGATCAGCACCTTGGCGCCGAAGTGCACCGCGCGGGCGATCGCCACGCACTGGCGCTGGCCGCCGGAGAGGGTGCCGATCGGCCGGTCCACGTCGTGCAGGTCGATGCCGAGCTTGGCGAGCGCCTCCCGGGTGGTGGCGCGCATGCCGTCGGCGTCCAGGCGCAGGCCGCCCCAGCGGCGCAGGCCCTGCTCGGCGCCGAGGAAGAAGTTGCGCCAGACCGGCATCAGCGGGACGACGGCGAGGTCCTGGTAGACGGTGGCGATGCCGCGGTCCAGGGCCTGGCGCGGGGAGTCGAAGCGGACTTCCTCGCCCTCCAGGGTGTAGGTGCCCTCGTCGTGCCGGTGCAGCCCGGAGATGATCTTGATCAGGGTGGACTTGCCGGCGCCGTTGTCGCCGAGCACGCAGCTGATCTCGCCGGCCCGCAGGGTCAGTGAGACGTCCTGGAGCGCCCGGACGGTGCCGTAGCTCTTGCCGACGCCTTCGAGGGAGAGGAGTTCGCCGTTCATCGGTCCGTCAGTCTTCGCTTCGTCGATCTTCGTCTCGCCGCTCATCGCGGCCCCCGTTCGGCCCGGCGCTTCACGT
This sequence comes from Kitasatospora sp. Ki12, assembly GCF_054601375.1. Taxonomy (NCBI): domain Bacteria; kingdom Bacillati; phylum Actinomycetota; class Actinomycetes; order Kitasatosporales; family Streptomycetaceae; genus Kitasatospora; species Kitasatospora sp. Ki12. The sequence continues at coordinate 1,450,778 of NZ_BAAIHT010000003.1, forward strand.
AGGCGTTGAGCAGCGCGGCCAGCAACAGCATCGCGCCGAGGAAGAACTTGAACCAGTCGGGGTTCCACTGGGCGTAGATGATCCCCTTGCTCGCCATGCCGAAGATCAGCGCGCCGAGCGCGGAGCCGACCACCGAGCCGTAGCCGCCGGTGATCAGGCAGCCGCCGATGACGGCCGCGACGATGTAGATCAGCTCGTTGCCGACGCCCTCGCCGGACTGCACGGTGTCGAAGGAGAACAGCAGGTGCTGGCCCAGCACCCACGCGCCGAAGCCGACGCCCAGGTAGAGCAGGGTCTTCGTCCGGGCGACCGGCACGCCGACCGCGCGGGCGGCGGCCGCGTCGCCGCCGACGGCGAAGATCCAGTTGCCGAAGCGGGTGCGCATCAGCACCCAGCTGCCGATCACCAGCAGGCCGAGCCACCACCAGACGGTGGCCTTGATCGTCAGGCCGCCGACGGTGACCTCGGAGGCGAACAGCCGGCGGCAGGTCTCGAAGCCCTCCATGTCGGCGATCGACTTGGTGGAGACGGTGCCGGAGATCGCCTTGGTGAGGCCCAGGTTGGCGCCGGTCAGCATCAGGAAGGTGCCGAGGGTGACGATGAAGCTGGGCAGCTTGGTGCGCCCGAGCATCCAGCCGTTGAACCACCCGATCGCCAGCGTGGTCGCGAGCGAGACGAGCACGCCGACCCAGGTCACCGCGGTGAACTGGTACGAGACCATCGACGAGGTCAGCGCGGCGGTGGTGACCAGCACGCCGGCCGAGAGGTCGAACTCGCCGCCGATCATCAGCAGCGAGACCGGCACCGCCATGATCCCGATGGTGGAGGCCGCGTACAGCACGGTGCCCAGCGAGGAGACCCGCAGGAAGGGCTCGGCGACGACGGCGAAGACCAGGAAGACCGCGACGGCGGCGATCAGCGAGCCCAGCTCGGGCCGGGCGAGGATCCGCCGCAGGGCCGCCGGACGGTCCTGGACGAGGCCGTCCTGGGCGAGGAGGTCCGGGCTGCTCACCTGGTCCCCCTCGCGACGTACTCGGCGAGCGCGTCGGCGTTGTCCTTGGTGAGGATCTGCGGGCCGGTCTCGACGGGCTTGCCGCCGCCGAGCATGTCCAGGTTGGACCGGTACAGCCAGAGCAGGTCGACGCCCTCGTAGCCCTGGAGGTAGGGCTGCTGGTCGACGGCGAAGCCGACGCTGCCGGACTTGAGCCCGGCCACCACCTGCTGGCCGAGGTCGAAGGTGTCCAGCTCGACCGGGCGGTGGGTGTCCTGGATCGCCTGCAGGCCGGTGGCGGCCATCGAACCGGAGAGGGTGAGCACGGTGTCGATGGCCGGGTCGGCCTGGAGCTTGGCGGAGATCGCGGCGCGGGCGTCGGGCATGTCGACACCGTTGACGTAGAGCACCTGGAAGGAGCCGGCGGCCTTGGACTGGGCGCCCGAGCAGCGCTGCTCCTGGCCGACGTTGCCCTGCTCGTGGATGACACAGAGCACGTTCTTGCGGCCGCGGGCGGACAGCTGGGTGCCGGCCGCCTGGCCGGCGGTGGACTCGTCCTGGCCGATGTGGGTGAGCGCGCCGAACTTCTGCGAGTAGTCCTGGCCGGAGTTGATGGTGATCACCGGGATCCCGGCCGCCTTCGCCTTGGCGAGGACGTCGGCCATGGCGTCGCCCTTGGCGAGGGTGACCAGCAGGCCGTCGACCTTCTGGTCGATGGCGGCCTGGACGAGCTGGACCTGGTTCTGGGTCTGCGCGTCGTTGGAGTACAGGAAGGTGATGTTGTCCTTGGCAGCGGCCTGCTCGGCGCCCTTGCGCACGGTGTCCCAGAAGGCGTCGCCCGGGCCGGAGTGGGTCACCATGGCGACCTTCCAGCGGGGCGTGGTGACGGCGCTGCCGCCGGCGGCCGCGGCCTTGGCCCGGGCCTCCTCGGCGCGTCTGCCTCCGGTACTGCTGCAACCGGCCGCGGTGACCGCGAGGGCCAGGACGGCGCACACGGGCCACAAGCGGCGGGACAAACGAAAGCGGCTTCTGCTCATCCCTATAGTCTCCCTGGCCGGGTCGCACGGACTCACACCGCCTCGCCCAGCGGCGCGAACGGCCCGGAAGGTAAGGTGCCCCGGGGGACCTTTCCTGGAAGTTCGCTGAACATCTGGCCCGGACGACCGCCGTCCGAGTGACAGACTGGGCGCCGATCCGAAGGGGGTTCATCACACGTACGTGATGTTCCTCTCAGGTTCCGCACAGATTCGGACGGCAACCGATCATCGGTTATCGGCCGTCTGATGCCATTGACGTGCGTTCGGGCGACTGGGGCCCGGGCGGCGAGCGACCCGGATACGAGAACTCGATGGAACTGACAGGCACGCCATTCTTCCTCCTCACCGTCATCCTTGTGCCGGTGTCCATCACAGTGGCGCTTCTGTTCTGGGGGAAGGTCGGCGGCCCCCAGCCGGTGAAGACCCTCACCCGGATCGTCATGATCATGTTCTGCCAGGTCACGGCCGTCCTGATGGTCTTCGTGATGGTCAACAACGCCAACCTGATCTACGGCAACTGGGACGACCTGCTCGGCACCGGCAACCACGTCCGCGCCGTGCCCCCGATCCCGCCGGCGGACCCGGGCACCAACCCGGGCGGCGGCGGTGACGCCGCCAAGGAGCCGCCGAAGGTGAAGCAGAGCTTCGGCGGCGTGAACGACCCGGCGGTGCCCAACGACGTGCAGAAGACCGAGCTCAAGGGCCAGGTCTCCGGCGTCGACGGCGAGGTCCTGGTCTGGCTGCCGCCCCAGTACAACGACCCGGCGTACAAGGACAAGAAGTTCCCCGTGGTCGAGCTGATCCCGGGCTTCCCGGGCTCCTCCTCCACCTGGTACGGCACGCTCAAGGTCTCCGAGCAGCTCAAGCCGCTGATGCAGCAGGGCAAGGTCGCCCCGTTCATCCTGGTCTCGCCGCGCACCCTGCTGCTCGGCAGCAGCCAGGACGCGGGCTGCACCGACATCGCCGGCAAGATCAACGCCGACGCCTGGATCACCCGGGACGTCCCGCAGATGGTGCTGGACAACTTCCGCGCCGACCCGTCCTCGGACCGCTGGGCGATCGCCGGCTACTCGGCCGGCGCGCACTGCGCGTCCAAGCTGGCGCTGGCCCACCCCAACCGCTACCGGGCCGCCATCTCGATGTCCGGCTACAACGACCCCGCGACCGAGAAGGACTCGCTGGTCGGCAAGGACCCGAAGCTGCGCGACGCCAACAACCCGGTCAACATCCTCAAGGCCGCCCAGCAGCCGCCGAAGGTCGCCATGCTGATCAGCGGCGCCAAGGGCGACGGCTACGAGGACGGCGAGGCGATCCGCGCCGCCGCCAAGGCCCCGACCACCGTCCAGGTCGAGGAGGGCACCGGCCCGCACACCACCGAGATGTGGAAGAAGATGGTCCCGGGCGCCTTCCAGTGGCTGACCTCGATCATCCCGGCTCAGTAGCGGCGGAGCAGCAACAGACGACCGTACGACGAGGGCCCGCCGCGATCGCTTCGCGGCGGGCCCTCGTCGTGTGCCATGGAGGCGGCCGGCCCGTCGACCGGCCCGTCGACCGGCCGGTCCGTCAGGCGGCCGGTCCGTCAGGCCAGTTCCAGCGCCAGGTAGAAGTCCACCCGGTCCTCCAGCCGGGAGAGGTCACGCCCGGTCAGCTCCTCGATCCGGCCGATCCGGTAGCGCAGGGTGTTGACGTGGACGTGCAGCTGCGCGGCGCAGCGGGTCCAGGAGCCGTCCGAGCGCAGGAAGGCCTCCAGGGTGCGGACCAGGTCCGCCTGGTGCTCGATGTCGTACGCGATCACCTTGTCCAGCAGCCGGCTGCGGAAGGCGCGGCGGACCTCGTCCGGGACGGCGGCCAGCAGCAGGACGTGCGAGGCGAGTTCCTCGGGGCCCGCGACGCAGACCCGGCCGACCCGGGAGGCGGCGATCCGGCGGGCGTGCCGGGCCTCCTCCAGGGCGCCGCGCAGGCCGCCGGCCTCGGAGGCGGGGGCGGAGACGCCGAGGGTGATCCGGCCCTCGGAGCCGAGGCCGGCCTCCAGCGGGGCGAGCAGGTCGCGCAGGGCGTCGGCGGGCACCGGGCTGTCCGGGGCGGGCAGCACCACGACCGCGCCGGTGCCCGTCCCGGCGACCAGGGCGCGGTCGCCGGTGACGCCGAGCGCCTCCTCCAGGACGGCCCGGACGGTGCCCTCGGGCAGGCCGGTGCCCTCGGCGCTGAGGATCAGCCAGGAGCCCTCCCCGGCCTGGGACTTGGACTCGGGGCTCTCGTAGCGGGCGGCCATCGCCGAGGAGGCGTACAGGGTGCGGCTGATCTCGGCCGGATCGGCGTCGCGGCGCAGCAGGGCGAGCACCTCGTCGGCGAGGCGGCGGCGCAGCCGGCGGCCCTCGTCGCGGCGGTGGCGTTCGGCGGCGACCAGGCGGGCGAGGTTCTCGGCGAGCTGCTGGCGCTTGGTGGTCCACTCGGTGACGTCGCCGGCCACCACGAGCATCCAGTCGGCCAGCGGAGTGCCGGACTGCGACACCTCCTGCTCGGCGGACGCGGAGGCGGAGGACGCGGAGGCGGCGGCGGGCAGCAGCGAGTAGGAGCCGGCCGCCAGCCGGGCCCGGTGCGGGGGCCGGCGGCGCTGGCGCTGGGCGGCGAGGTGGGCGCGGACGAGCTGGTCGCGGTCCTCGGCGGAGAGCCGGTCGGCGGGGCCGGCGATCACCGCGCCGGTGGGGGCGAGCACCCAGCAGTCCAGGTCGAGGTCGCCGCCGAGCAGGTCCAGCACCGCGTCCAGGCCGCCGCCGCCGGCCGCCGAGACCAGCAGCCGGTGCCGGTCGACCAGGGCGGCGAGGTCGGCGGCGCGGTCGGCGGAGACCTGGCGGCCGATGAACTCGGTGACGGTGCCGAAGGCGATGTCGTCGGGGACGGCCAACAGCGGCATCCGGTGCCGGCGGCAGGCCTCGACCAGGTCCTCGGGCACCGGGCCGACCTCGGCCTCGCCGGCCGCGAGGGCGACCGCGCCGCCGGCCGCGATGGTCCGCACGAAGCGCTCGGAGTCGGCCGGGACGGTGCGCCAGAGCATGCCGGTGAGCACCAGTTCACCGCCGTGCAGGTACCGGCCGGGGTCCTGCAGGTCCGTCGTCATCACGCCGCTGACCTGCCGGTCCAGCTCTTCCTCGGCCGCGAGCAGGCGCAGTCGCGGGGCGCCGGGGGCGAGCAGGTCACGGACACGCATCCGCGGACTCCTTCGTGCTGGATCGGGGCAGATCGGGGGGATCTGGAGGGGGGATCTGGAGAGGGCTCGGAGGTCGGATCGGGGGGAGGGTGGGGGCCGGGCCTTCGGTCCGGGGGTCACAGTGTGCCCGAACATCCGTGCTCGGTGTTACGTACCAGCGGGCGGCCGCGTCACGGGCCCGTAGCCCTCCCGTCACGGCCGGATTACGGTCGTAGGTAACACTCGGCGGAGACCTGGACTGCGAAATTCTGCTCCTTAGAGGAACGTACAGGATGCCGGGCGGGACCACAGCCGGGGCTTCATGCCATCGGTGACTGCCAGTGGCCCCCGTCACAGGAGTTCACTGGGCGACACGCCGCCGGACACCCGGCGGGCGACGACTTGAGGAGACACCCGCATGGAGTTCCTTCGGCCCGCCACCTGGGACGAGGCACTCGCGGCGAAGGCTGAGTACCCGACCGCGCTGCCCATCTCGGGCGGCACGGACGTCATGGTCGAGATGAACTTCGACGTGCACCGGCCATCCGCGATTCTCGACCTGAACCGCATCACCGAGCTCACCGAATGGTCCAACGACGGCAGCGTCGTCAGGCTCGGCGCCTCGGTCCCCTACACCCGGATCATCGAGGAGCTGTCCGGGCCGCTGCCCGGGCTCGCGCTGGCGGCGCACACCGTCGGCTCGCCGCAGATCCGCAACCGCGGCGGCGTCGGCGGCAACCTCGGCGGCGCCTCCCCGGCCGGTGACGCGCACCCCGCGCTGCTGGCGGCCGGGCGGGACGTGTTCGTGGAGGCCGCCTCGGTGCGCGGCACCCGGATGATCCCGATCGACGAGTTCTACGTCGGCGTGAAGCGCAACAGCCTGGCGGCGGACGAGCTGATCCGGGCGGTGCACATCCCGGTGGCGGACGGCCCCCAGCAGTTCTCGAAGATCGGCACCCGCAACGCCATGGTGATCGCGGTCTGCGCGTTCGGCTTCGCCCTCCACCCGAAGAACGGGACGGTCGGCACCGGCATCGGTTCGGCCGCCCCCACGCCGCGCCGCGCCGTCGAGGCCGAGGAGTACCTGCGGGACGTGCTCGCCGAGCGCGGGCTCTGGGAGTCCGGCGACCTGCTGGGCGCCGAGGTGGTCCAGCGGTTCGGCGAGCTGGTGAAGGCCGCGGCCTCGCCGATCGACGACGTCCGGGGCACCGCCGAGTACCGGCGGCACTCCCTGGCCGTGATGGCCCGCCGCACCCTCACCTGGTGTTGGAACGACTACAGCAAGCAGATCAGGAGTGCGGCATGAGGGTCACTTTCACCGCCAACGGCAAGCCGGTCGAGGCCGACGACGTGTGGGAGGGCGAGAGCCTGCTCTACGTACTGCGCGAGCGGGTCGGCCTGCCGGGTTCGAAGAACGCCTGCGAGCAGGGCGAGTGCGGCTCCTGCACGGTGTACCTGGACGGCGTCCCGGTCTGCTCCTGCCTGGTCGCGGCCGGCCAGGTGCAGGACCGCGAGGTCCGCACGGTCGAGGGCCTGGCCGCGGAGGACGGCGAACTGGGCCTGGTCCAGCAGGCGTTCATCGACGCCGGGGCCGTCCAGTGCGGGTTCTGCACGCCCGGTCTGCTGGTGCAGACCGACGCCCTGCTGGAGTCCGACGCCCAGCCGAGCGACAACGACATCCGCGAGGCGCTGTCCGGCAACCTGTGCCGCTGCACCGGCTACGAGAAGATCATGGACGCGGTGCGGCTCGCCTCGGCCCGCAAGTGCGCCGGGAAGGGTTCGGCATGACCACGCGCACGATCCAGGGCCAGAAGAACCTGCAGAACATCAACCAGGCGTCCAAGGACGGCATCGGCGGCTCGCCGCTGCGCCCGGACGGCAACCTGAAGGTCAAGGGCGAGTTCGCCTACTCCTCGGACCTGTGGCACGAGGACATGCTGTGGGGTATGGCGCTGCGCTCGCCGCACCCCCGCGCCAACATCCTCTCGGTGGACATCTCCGAGGCGCTCAAGGTGCCCGGCGTGTACGCGGTGCTGACGCACGAGGACATCCCCGGCGCCAAGTACTACGGCCTGGAGATCCAGGACCAGCCGGCCCTGGCCATCGACAAGATCCGGTACCACGGCGAGGCGATCGCGCTGGTCGCCGCCGACCACCCGGAGACGGCCCGCCGCGCGGTGAAGAAGATCGCGGTCGAGTACGAGGTGCTCACCCCGATCGTCACCGAGGAGCAGTGCCTCGACCCGGAGACGCACGGCTACGTCCACGAGCCGCACGAGTACAAGTCCCACGCGTACGGCAACGTCTGCCACGAGCAGCGGCTGGTCTCGGGCCTCGGCGTGACCGACGAGGTACGGGCGCTGGCCGACGTCATCGTCAGCGGCGACTACGAGGTCGGCATGCAGGACCAGGCCTTCCTCGGCCCCGAGTCCGGCCTGGCCGTGCCCGCCGAGGACGGCGGCATCGACCTCTACATCGCCACCCAGTGGCTGCACGTGGACCGCGAGCAGATGGCCCCCGTGCTCGACCTGCCCGAGGAGAAGGTCCGGCTCACCCTGGCCGGCGTCGGCGGCGCCTTCGGCGGCCGCGAGGACATCTCGATGCAGATCCACGCCTGCCTGCTGGCCCAGCACACCGGCAAGCCGGTCAAGATCGTCTACTCCCGGGACGAGTCCTTCTACGGCCACGTGCACCGCCACCCGGCCCGGATGCACTACGAGCACGGCGCCACCCGCGACGGCAAGCTGGTCTTCGCCGACTGCCGGATCGTGCTGGACGGCGGCGCGTACGCCTCCGCCTCGCCGGCCGTGGTCGGCAACGCGGCCTCGCTCGGACACGGCCCGTACGTGATCCCGAACGTGAAGATGCACGCCATCGCGCTCTACAGCAACAACCCGTCCTGCGGGGCGATGCGCGGCTTCGGCGCGGTGCAGGCCGCGTTCGGCTACGAGTCGCAGATGGACAAGCTGGCGGCCGAACTGGGCATGGACCCGGTGGAGTTGCGGCAGCTGAACGCGATGTCGGAGGGCGACTTCATGCCCACCGGCCAGCAGATCGACTCGCCCGCGCCGGTGGCCGAACTGCTGCGCCGGGTCAAGGACATGCCGCTGCCGCCGCCGCTGGACACCGAGCACCTGGACGTGCGCCAGCTGCCCGGCGCGCTGTCCAACACCTCGCACGGCGAGGGCATCGTCCGGGGCGTCGGCTACTCGGTCGGCATCAAGAACGTCGGCTTCTCCGAGGGCTTCGACGACTACTCCACCGCCCGGGTGCGGCTGGAGGTCATCGGCGGCGAGCCGGTCGCCATGGTGCACACCGCGATGGCCGAGGTCGGCCAGGGCGGCGTCACCGTGCACGCCCAGATCGCCCGCACCGAGCTGGGCGTCGAGCAGGTCACCATCCACCCGGCCAACACCGAGGTGGGGTCGGCCGGTTCGACCTCCGCGTCGCGCCAGACGTACATGACCGGCGGCGCGGTGAAGCTGGCCGCCGAGGCCGTCCGGCGGGAGCTGATCGAGAAGGGCCGCCGCCGCTACGGCTGGACCCACCAGGACATCACGCTGGCCGGCGGCAAGGTCGTCTCGGAGAGCGCCGGCGTCCTGGTCTCCATGGTGGACCTGCTCGGCGACGAGGCCGTCGACCTCACCCGCGAGCACCACCACCGGCCCACCCAGGCCTTCGACAAGGAGACCGGACAGGGCTTCGGCCACGTCCAGTACACCTTCTGCGCCAACCGCGCGGTGGTGGACGTCGACGTGGAGCTGGGCCTGGTCAAGGTGGTCGAGCTCACCGCCGTCCAGGACGTCGGCAAGGCGCTCAACCCGCTCTCCGTGGTCGGCCAGATCCAGGGCGGCTGCACCCAGGCGCTCGGCCTGGCCGTGATGGAGGAGATCATCGTGCGGGACGGCAAGGTCCGCAACGCCTCCTTCACCGACTACCTCATCCCCACCATCCTGGACACCCCGCCGATCCCGGTGGAGATCCTCGAACTGCCCGACCCCCACGCGCCGTACGGGCTGCGCGGGGTCGGCGAGGCGCCGACCGTCTCGGCGACGCCGTCCATCGTGGCCGCCATCCGCAACGCCACCGGACTCGCGCTCAACCGGATCCCCGTCCGGCCGGAGCACCTGACCACCGAACAGCCCGGCTGAACCCGGAGGTTCACGCTTCCCCGGGGCGGCGACCGTCTTCCCCGCCGCCCCGGGGCACCACCCCACACCCGCTGCCCCACCCACGCCGGGGCTCCGCAGCGGTGCGCACCACTCGCGAACACCCATTCGTGAACGCACCACCAGCAGCACCAGCAATCGCAATCGCACCGCGGGCACTCCCCCTCATCGAAGTGCCCCTCAGTGAGTCGATACGTCCCCCTACGCCGCTTCGTTGACCGGCAGTCAGGTCGGCTCGCCCACCCCAACCCCCTTTGACACTTGGGAGTGGACATGACCAGGATCCCCACGGAGCCCGGCACCACAGAAGACAGACCCGCCGAGGACGACACCCACCCGTCGACCCCGGCAGCACGCTCGAACAGCGCACTGGACGCCTACTTCAAGATCTCGGCCCGGGGCTCGACGCTCGCCAACGAGCTACGCGGTGGTCTCACCACCTTCATGGCGATGGCGTACATCATCCTGCTCAACCCGCTCATCCTGAGCGGCGCGGACGTCACCGGCGTCAAGCTGGACCACGCCGCGCTCACCACCGCCACCGCCCTGGCGGCGGCCGTCACCACCATCCTGATGGGCGTCGTCGGCAACGTGCCGCTCGCCCTCGCGGCCGGCCTCTCGGTCTCCGGCGCGGTCTCCGCACTCGTCGTCCCGCACACCACCTGGGCCCAGGCCATGGGCCTGTGCGTGATCTACGGCCTGCTGATCGTCCTGCTGGTGGTCTCCGGACTGCGCGAGAAGATCATGAACGGCATCCCGCTGCCGCTCAAGCACGCGATCACCATCGGCATCGGCCTGTTCGTCACGGTGATCGGCCTCTACAAGGCCGGGTTCGTGCACACCGGCGGCCCCACCCCGCTGTCGCTCGGCCCGAGCGGAGAGCTGGCCGGCTGGCCGGTGCTGATCTTCTGCGTCACCCTGCTCGCGATCTTCGTCCTGATGGCCCGCGGCGTCCGCGGCGCCATCCTGATCGGCATCGCCGGCGGCACCGTGCTCGCGGTGATCGTCAACCAGGTCGCGAACGTACCGGCCGCCGCCTGGAAGAACTCCGTCCCGGTGTGGCCCGGCAGCCCGGTCTCCGCCCCTGACTTCAGCCTGTTCGGCCACGTCGACCTGTTCGGGGCCTTCGGCGGCAAGGGCATGGGGGCGATCAGCGCCTCGGTCGCCGTGTTCACCCTCGTCCTGGCCGGCTTCTTCGACGCGATGGCCACCATCATCGGCGTCGGCACCGAGGCCGGACTGGCCGACAAGCAGGGCCGGATGCCCGGACTGTCCAAGGCGCTGTTCATCGACGGCGCCGGCGGCGCGGTCGGCGGCCTGGCCGGCGCCTCCGGCCAGACCGTCTTCGTCGAGTCGGCCACCGGCGTCGGCGACGGCGCCCGCACCGGGCTCGCCTCCGCCGTCACCGGCGGACTGTTCGCGCTGATGCTGTTCTTCTCGCCGATCGCCGGCATCGTGCCGGTCGAGGTGGCCTCCGCCGCCCTCGTCGTGATCGGCTCGATGATGATGAGCCAGGCCCGGCACATCGACTGGTCCGACCGCGAGGTGGCCATCCCGGCCTTCCTCACCTGCGTGCTGATGCCGTTCACGTACAGCATCACGGCGGGCGTCGCGGCAGGCGTCATCTCGTACACGGTCATCAAGGCCGGGGTCGGACGCTGGCGCGAGCCCGGGGTGCTGATGTGGATCCTCACCGGGGTGTTCGTGCTGTACTTCGCGCTCACGCCGATCAAGTCCTGGCTCGGCGTGCACTAGCGCCGGCGCCGGCGCACTGCGCCGGCCTGCTGACCTGCGGACCTGCTGCACCGCCTTGACGCACCACCGCCGCCGTACGGGATCGTTTCCCGTACGGCGGCGTCCCCCGCTACTGTCGAACCGTGTAAGGAGCATGCGCCATGCAGGACATCGCCGAGCAGCTGCAGGCCTGGCACACGGCCGGGCGCGCCTTCGCCGTGGCCACCGTGGTCGGCGTCTCCGGCAGCGCTCCGCGCGACCCCGGCGCGGCCCTGGCCGTGGACACGGACGGCGAGGCGATCGGCAGCGTCTCCGGCGGCTGCGTCGAAGGCGCGGTGTACGAGCTGTGCCAGGCCGCGATCGAGAGCGGCGAGCCGGTGCTGGAACGCTTCGGCTTCAGCGACGAGGACGCCTTCGCCGTCGGCCTGACCTGCGGCGGGATCCTCGACGTGTTCGTCCAGCCGGTCGTACCCGGAACCGACCCCGGACTGGACGCCGGGATCGCGCACATCGCCGACGGGACGCCGGTGGCCCTGGCGCGGGTGATCGACGGCCCGGCCGGACTGCTCGGCGCCACCCTCGCCGTCACCGCCGACGGCGTCTCCGGAGCGCTCTCCGTCGGCCCGACCACGGTCGGCGCGCTGGAACGGGCGATCGTCGCCGAGAGCCGGGCCATGCTGGAGGCCGGACGCACCGGCCGACTCGTCCTCGGCCTGGACGGGCGCCCCTGCGACGAGCACGGGCAGGGCACCGTCACCTGCTTCGTCGAGTCCTACGTGCCCGCGCCGCGGATGCTGGTATTCGGGGCCATCGACTTCGCGGCCGCGGTGGTGCGGATCGGCAAGTTCCTCGGCTACCACGTCACCGTCTGCGACGCCCGGCCCGTCTTCGCCACCGCCCGCCGCTTCCCCGCGGCCGACGAGGTCGTCGTCGACTGGCCGCACCGCTACCTCGACTCCCAGCTCGGCCGGATCGACGGCCGCACCGTGCTCTGCGTCCTCACCCACGACGCCAAGTTCGACATCCCGCTGCTGGAACGCGCCCTGCGGCTGCCGGTCGGCTACGTCGGCGCCATGGGCTCGCGACGCACCCACCGGGACCGCGAGGCCAAGCTCCGCGAGGCCGGGCTGACCAGCGCCGAACTGGCCCGGCTGCGCTCCCCCATCGGCCTCGACCTGGGCTCGCGCACCCCCGAGGAGACGGCCGTCTCGGTCGCCGCCGAGATCATCGCCCACCGGCGCGGCGGCAGCTGCCTGCCGCTGAGCGCCGGGGACGGACCGATCCACCACGACACGGACCTGCCCGCCGCCCCGGCCGAACCCCGGGAGCCCCGGAGCCACGCCGCCTGAGTCACGTTGCGTGGCCACCGGGGCGGCGGGACGCTGGAGTTGCGGACTCACCCCGAGCCCGGGGAAGGAGCGGGACGATGCGCGCCCTGCTGGAAATCGAACTCGACACCGAGGCCGGCAACAAGGCCATCACCGACGGGAAGATGGCGGAGGGCATCCAGCAAGCCCTGGCCCAGCTGAAACCGGAGGCGTCCTACTACTTCGCCCGCAACGGGCACCGCACGATGATCGCCGTCATCGACATCGCCGACGAGGCCTCGATCCCGTCCATCGCCGAGCCGTTCTGGCTCCAGTCGAACGCCAGGGTCGACATCCACCCGTGCATGAACGCCGACGAGCTCATGGAAGGCCTACGGCGGCTGGGCTCCTGAGAGCCGGATCAGTCGCTCAGCGCCAGCTTCACGCCGAACCCCACCACGACCGCGCCGGTCACCCGGTCCATCAGCCTGCGCGCGGCCGGCCGGCGCAGCCAGCCGCGCAACACCCGGGCGAAGCCCACCAGGACCGTCGACCAGAGCAGCCCCTCCACGACGTGCACGCAGGTCAGCGCCACGCCGGCGGCGAAGTGCGGGACGCCGGCGGGGATGAACTGCGGCAGCACGGCCACGTAGAACACCCCGACCTTGGGGTTCAGCAGGTTGGTCAGCGTGCCCCGTCGCCAGCCGTGCCCGAACCCGCCCTCCTGCTGCTCGTCCTCGGCCGCCGCATCGGCGCCCCGGGCACGCAGCATCCCGACGCCCATCCACACCAGGTACGCGACGCCCGCCCAGCGCAGCACCTCGTACGCCACCTGCGAGGCGGTCAGCAGCGCCGTCACCCCCGCCGAGGTCAGCGTCCCCCACGCCAGCGTCCCGGTCTGGATCCCGAGCACGACCCCCCAGGCCTGCCTCCGCCGCCCCGACGCGGACGTCCGCAGGACCAGGGCCGTGTCCAGCCCGGGTGTCAACGTCAGCAGCCCCACGACGAGGGCGAAGGACCACAGCGCGGTTGTCATCTCCATGGCCCCGGATGCTCTCACAGCCCCCCGACAGTGCCCCGGGCGGCGTCAGTCCGCGGTACCCGGCGGCACGACCCACTCGGTCGGCTGACCGGTGACGGCGGCGATCATGTCGTAGTCGCCGTCGTAGTGGAGCACGGTGGCGCCGTGGCGCTCGGCAGTGGCCGCGATGACGAGGTCCGCGACCGACGGCGCCCGCCAGTTGCCCCCGGTGGTGAGCATGGCCTGCACCTCGATTGCGCGGTCCCAGACCTCGTCAGGGGTGGGCAGCCAGTCGAAGCCGCTCAAACCTTCCCGGATCCGAAGGGCGTCGGCCTTGGACCGGGCGCTGTGCATGATCTCAAGCTCGACAGCCCCGCAGATCGCGACCACTCCCCTGATGATCAGGGGCTTGAGGACCGTCCTCACCGCCGGCTTGGAGAAGCGGGCAAAGGCCGACTTGTCGATCAGGAAGCGCTCACTCACCCTCTTCCACCGGCCCGGTGAGGTCGGGCAGCCCACCCTCGGCGAGCCAGGCCATGAAGGCCTCGCGCTTGCGGCGCTTCACCACATCCTCAAGTGCGGCGTTGACGGTGGCGACCTTCGTCGTCGTACCGAAGATCTCGGCCGCCTCAGCGAGCAGTTCGTCGTTGACGTCTATCACGGTACGGGCCATGGTCGACCTCCCGGAGCGGGCCTGCGATATCAATACCGAGAATACTTGATATCACGGGCCCCACTGGTCCGTTCCGGTGATATTCGCCCGGTCAGGTGATGTTGAGGCGGGCGGCGAGGCGGAGGAGGCCGGGGCTGAGGCGGGAGAGGAGGCGGGCGGCCTTGGCCTCGGGGGTGACCGGGACGATGGACTTGCCGGTGCGGACCGCCGCGAGGATGGCGGTGGCGACCTTCTCCGGGGGGAAGCCGCGGCGGGCGTAGAGCTTGGCGGCGCGGGCCTGCTTGGCGGCCTGTTCGGCGGAGGAGGTGGCGGAGAACGTGGAGGTGCGGGTGATGTTGGTGTTGACGATGCCCGGGCAGATGGTGGAGACGCCGATGCCGTGGCCGACGAACTCGGCGCGCAGGCAGTCGGAGAGCATGAAGACGGCGGCCTTGCTGGTGGCGTAGGCGGTGAGCGCCTTCGAGGGCAGGTAGGCGGCGGCCGAGGAGACGTTGACGATGTGGCCGCCCTGGCCGCGGTCGGCCATCAGGGTGCCGAAGGCGCGGCAGCCGTGGATCACGCCCCAGAGGTTGACGTCCAGGACCCGCTGCCACTCCTTCTCGGTGGTCTGCAGGAAGGTCCCGGAGTGGCCGATGCCCGCGTTGTTGACCACCACGTCGGGCACCCCGTGCTCGGCGGCGACGGTCTGCGCGAAGGCGTCCACCGCGGCGCCGTCGGAGACGTCCACCCGGTAGGCGTGCGCCGCCGGGCCGATCAGCGAGGCGAGTTCGGCGGTGCGCTCGGCGGCCGCGAGGTCGAGGTCGCAGACCACCACCCGGGCGCCTTCCTCGGCGAAGGCGAGCGCGGTGGCCCGTCCGATGCCGCTGCCGCCGCCGGTCACCACGACCAGCCGGCCGTCGTCCAGCGCGGGTGCCCCGCCGGCGGCCGCGTCGGCGCTCCCCGGCTCGTTGCGGGCGGTGAACTCGCGGACCATCCCGGCCACAGTGGCTCCCTTCTCCAGCAGCGCCGACCAGTGGCCGGCGTGCAGCGTCCTGCGGGTCAGCTTCGGCGCCCAGCGCTCCAGGCCCTCGGAGAGGTAGGTGCCGACGTAGCGGTCCCGGGTGAGGGTGATCAGCTGGACCGGCACCTCGGTCGGCCGCTCGCGCGGACTGCCCATGGTCGGGCGGAAGTTGGCCCGGTACAGCTCGATGCCGCGGACCGCGTCGCGGCGCAGGCTGCGCTGCGGGTGGTCGGCGCGCGGGGTGACGTGCTCCAGGCCGCGCAGCACCCGCGGCCAGGCCCGGGCGAGGCCGAGGCGCCAGACGCCGGGGGCCAGGTAGGGCAGGTGGAAGGCGGTGATGTACCAGGAGTGCAGGCCCTGGTGGAGCAGCTGCCCCAGGTGGCGCGGGGTGGGGCGGCGCAGCCGGTGGCGCAGCCAGTACCCCATGTGGTCCAGGCTGGGGCCGGACATCGTGGTGTACGAGGCGATCCGGCGTTCGGCGCCCGGCGCGGTGACGGCCTCCCAGGACTGGATCGAGCCCCAGTCGTGGGCCACCAGGTGGACCGGGCGGTCCGGGCTGACCGCGTCGGCGACGGCGAACAGGTCCTCGGCCAGGTGCTCCAGCCGGTAGCCGTCGCGGTCCGCGGGGACGCCGGACTCGCCGGCGCCGCGCACGTCGTAGCGGACCACGTGGTGGTCGCGGGCGAGGTCGGCGGCGATGTCGTCCCAGACGGCGTGGGTGTCGGGGTAGCCGTGGACGAGGAGGACGGTGGGGGCCTCCGGGTCGCCCTGCTCGAAGACGGCGAGCGGCAGGCCGCCGGAGTGGACGGTCCGGCGGCTGGTCCGGGGGGTCGTCGGGGGCGTCGTCGGGGGCGTCATTGGGTGGCCTCCAGGGCGGTCGGCGCGGTGGCGGTCGGGTCGGCCGCGTGCGGCGCGGTGGCGGACGGCTCGGTGGCGGCAGTCTGCTCCGTCGTCGCGTCGGTGGTCCAGCGGCGCACGTGGGGAAGGTCGTCGTCCAGCCAGTAGGCGTCGTCCTCGGTGACCACCAGCAGCTCCTCGAACTTGATGCCCACCCCGCGGAAGCCGATGTGCGGCTCGACCGCCCACAGGCCCGGGGTGGGCGCGTGCCGGGACGAGCGGCCGTCCGCCCAGAGCGGCGAACGGCCGTGCAGGCGCTCGGAGATGAGCTCGCGCCCGAGGGTCTGCAGGGTGCGCACGCCGAAGCCGAAGACGTTCACCCCGGCCGGGCCGCGGGTGACGGTGCGGGTGACCTGGTGGCCGATCACCCGGCCCGGGTAGACCTGGTGGCGGTTGTCGTAGCCGTGCGCGGCGAGCTGCGCGTCCACCGCCGCGTACACCTCGTCGAGCGGCTTGCGGGCCCGCACCTCGGCGAGGATCAGCTCGCGGTAGACCTTGAGGTCGGCGGCCAGGCGGTCCCAGATCCGGTTCTCGCCGACCTTGCCGCCGTAGCCGATGTCCGCGGTGTAGCCGTCCACGACGGGCGCGCAGTCCAGCACGTACGGCATGCCCTCCTCCAGGCGGCGGTTGCCGGCGAAGAACTGCAGCGGGGTGTGGAAGTGCCGGAACGCCGTACGGTCGCCGAACCAGGCGAAGGGGACGTGGAAGAAGTCCTCCACCCCGGCGGCGACCAGGCAGCGGCGCAGCTCGGCGGTGGCCTGCCGCTCGGTGACGCCGGGCTCGATCCACGCGGCGACCTGTTCGGCGCAGTGGTAGGCGAGTTGCTGGGTCTCGCGGAACCGGGCGAGGTCGCGCTCGGTGTAGCGGAAGGCGGGGGTCGCGTTCGCCATGGCGGGGGCTCTCCTTCTAGACGTCGAGCACGAGGGTCTCGCCCTCGGCGGCCCGGGAGACGCAGGGCAGCAGGGCGCCGTCGGCGCGCTGCTCGGGGGCGAGGCGGCGGTCCCGGTGGTCGGGCGAGCCGGCCAGCACCCGGACCTCGCAGGTGCCGCAGAAGCCCTGGTGGCAGGAGTACGGGAGGTCCGGGCGGGCCTCGCGCAGCACGTCCAGGGCGGACCGGTCGGCGGGCACGTCGAGGGTCGGGCCGTCGGCGCCGAGGCGGACGGCGAAGGGCGCGCCGTCGGTGATCGGCGCCGCGCCGAAGCGCTCGAAGTGCAGGGCGGTGGCCGGCCCGCCGGACCCCACCGGGCCACCGTCCAGGGCCCGCTGCACGGCGGTGAGCATCGGGGCGGGGCCGCAGCAGTAGACGGCGGCGCCGCGCGGGGCGTGGGCCAGCAGCTCGGCGCCGGTGGGGACGCCGCCGTGCTCGTCGTCGGTGCGCAGCACCACGCGGTGCGGGTCGAGGGCGCGCAGCTCGTCCGCGTACGGGAGGGTGTCGGCGCTGCGGCCGACGTGCACCAGGCGCCAGTCCAGACCGTGCCGCTGCGCCTCCCGGGCCATCGGGAGCAGCGGGGTGATGCCGATGCCGCCGGCCAGCAGGAGGACGGCGGGTTCGGCGCAGAAGGCGAAGCCGTTGCGCGGGCGGCGGGCGGTGATCCGGGTGCCGGGGTGCAGGGTGTCGTGGATCTCGACGGACCCGCCGCCGCCTCCGGGCAGCCGCCGGACGGCGATGCGGTAGCCGGCGCGGTCGGCCGGGTCGCCGCTGAGGGAGTAGTGGCGCTCGCGGCCGGAGGGCAGGGTGAGGCGCAGGTGGGCGCCGGGCTGCCAGGCCGGCAGCGGGCCGCCGGAGGGGTCGGCGAGCCGCAACTCGATGACGTCGGCGGCGAGTTCGCGGCGCGCTGTGACGACCAGCTGCAGCGGCGGGAGGGGGCGGCTGAGCGGACGGCGGGGGTTGCGGCGCAGCAGGGGGCCGCCGAGGGCCTGCACGTAGCGGTCCTGGAGTGCGGTGAGGCCTCGCAGGAAGCGGTCCGCGCGGGGACGTCCGTAGAGGTCGGGGGGCGGGGTGAGCAGGTCCATCCGGCGGTCCTTGGCGTGGGAGGGGGGCGAACGGGCGACAGCGGACGGATGTCAGATTTCAGCTGACAGATAACAGATGACGTTATCTGTTATCTGAAATCTGTCTGCTGAACTCTGTCAGCTGACATCCGTCGGCTGAACGTTGTCGACTGAAACCCGTCAGAGCCCGGCGGCCGCGCGGGCGGCCGGAGAGGTGGCGAGGTAGCCGAGCGCCTGACTGGAGGAGCCCTCCTGGGTGGGGTGGTAGCCGGGGCGCAGGTAGCGCAGACCGGAACGGACCGACTTGACCGGGTCGGGCAGCAGGCCGCGCTTGGCGATCCGGTACGCCTCGCGCCAGCTCGGGCGCAGCCGCCCGTCGAGGGTCGGGTCGGCGG
The DNA here is from genome assembly GCF_054601375.1 of Kitasatospora sp. Ki12. Taxonomy (NCBI): domain Bacteria; kingdom Bacillati; phylum Actinomycetota; class Actinomycetes; order Kitasatosporales; family Streptomycetaceae; genus Kitasatospora; species Kitasatospora sp. Ki12. Next base: position 1,469,181 of record NZ_BAAIHT010000003.1, read on the forward strand.
CCAGCAGGAAGCGCACGCCGCGCACCCAGAGGTGGACCAGCAGCGGGCCGGCCATCGCCATGGTGCGCACCCGGCGCCCGTACCCGGGGTCGAGGTGGACCAGCAGGTCGAAGGCGACGCTGCGGTGTTCGACCTCCTCGGCGCCGTGCCAGCGCAGCAGGTCGAGCATCGTCGGGTCGGCCTTGGCGCGGTCCAGTCCCGGGGAGTTGAGGATCCAGTTGCCGAGGAAGGCGGTGTAGTGCTCGATCGCCGCGATGGCGGCGATCCGCTCGATGAGGGCCTCGCGCCGCTTCGCGGGGGTCAGCCCGGGCCGTTCGCCGAGCACGCGCTGGAAGACCCAGGCGACCTGGCGCACGTACGGGCGGGGGTCGAGCCCCTGGCCGAGCAGGTGGTCGAGGACTTCCTGGTGCGCCTCCGCGTGGATGGCCTCCTGGCCGATGAACCCGAGGACCTCCTCCCGGAGTTGCTCGTCCCGAATGAGCGGCAGGGCCTCCTTGAACACCTTGACGAACCAGCGCTCGCCCTCGGGGAGGAGGAGGTGGAGGACGTTGAGGATGTGGGTGGCCATCGGCTCGTCCGGGATCCAGTGCAACGGCAGCCGGGCCCAGTCGAAGCGGACGTCCCGGGGCTCCAGGACGAGGCTGTCGTGCACGCGCGCGGCGGGTGCGGCGAGGGCGGGGACGGGGGTGGGACGGGGCATGGCAGGCCCTCCTGACCTGGGGGCGGCGGCTCGGCTCCAGGAAACGTACTCGCGGGTAGCGTCGGGGACAAGGGGTTCGGCGGCTCTTATCGACATCGAGTCTAATAAGTGATGTGCACCGCACGGCACCCCCGGAAACCTTCCGGGAAACACGCGAGCCCCGCCGGATCCCGGCGGGGCTCTTCACGTGGCGGACGGCACGTGGCGGACGGCCGTACGACTCAGACCGCCATCGCCAGCATCAGCGGTGCCGCCCGGGCCGCCAGCAGCTCGGCGGCGGCCTTCAGCTTGTGGATGTTGTCCACCGGCATCGAGGTGGCCAGACAGCCGACCGTGCTGCCCGCCGTGATCGGCACGGCGGCGCACACCGTGCCCAGCGCGTACTCCTGGATGTCCAGCACCGGCACCGTGGCCGGCTGCCGCTCCAGACGGTGCATCAGCTGGTCGGCGTCGGTCACGGTGCGGGAGGTGAGCCGGGCGACCGGGTGCCGGGAGAGGTGGTCGCGCCGGCCGTCCGCGTCCAGCTGGCTGAGCAGGCACTTGCCGATCGCACTGGCGTGCGCGGTGGCCCGGAAGTCGACCCACTCCTGCACGGCCGGCGCGTAGTCGGCCGCCGCGACCGCCTCCACCGACAACTCGCCGTCGTGGTACCGGGTGAAGTACACCGCGGCGCCCAACTCGTCTCGGAGTTCGGCGAGTTTGCGGTCGAGCCGGGCCTTGACCAACTGCTCGCGGTTGTTCTGCCCGAGCAGGGCGAAGGTGCCGCCGAGCACCCAACCGCCGTCCTGGCACTGGAGGTAGCCCTCGATCTCGAGGATCTCCGCGAGCCGGCGCACCGTGGGCAATCCGAGCGAGGTCTCCCGCGCGAGGCCCACCAGGGTGGCGCCGTCGGGGTGGCGGTCGACCGCCTCCAGCAGTCTGAGGGCGTGCTGCAGGGAGGTGAACGGGCCGGTCGGGCCCTGGTCCAGCGCGGCGTGACGACCCGGGGCTGGTGTCGACATGTCGTCCCCTTCCGATGTCCCCCCACGGAGCGACCGCGGGCACGCACCAGCCTATCCACCCGGCGGCTCGGACGACTGCCGTCCGTGAATATCCGTGAACATTCCGTGCAGCAACCTCCGGTCGACCTGGGGAAACCCGACCCGGCCATCACGGAGCGGGAGCCGCGTCCCCGGACCCCGGCGGCCACCGCAGGCCACCGCAGGCCCCTCCCGCCCCGGCGGGCCCAGGCAGGCCGGAAACCAGGAAACAGGACCGGCCCCTCCCCCACTGCCCGGGGGGAGGGGCCGGTCCTGGTGAGCGACGGTCAGCCCTCGTCGCCCGCGCGCAGCTCGGCGACGGCGGCGGCCAGGCGGGCGCCGTACTCCTCGTCGGCGGCGTGGAAGTGGGCGAGGTTCTTCTCGACGATGTCGTCGCGCGACACCTGCGCCAGGAAGCCCGCGATGTTCTCGATCAGGCGGGTCTTCTCCCCGGCCGACATCAGCCGGTAGAGCTCGCCGGCCTGGAAGAAGTCGTCGTCCTTGCTGTGGGCCGGCGTGGTGTAGGTGCCGGTGTGGCCGTCGACCTTGACCGGCGCGGCGAGCGCGTTGTCGGTCTGGGCCGGGCCGTCGTACGAGTTGGGCTCGTAGTTCTTGCCGCGGCCGGCGGTGTTGACGGCCATCAGGCCGTCGCGGCCGTAGTTGCTGGCCTCGGTGGCGCGCGGGGCGTTCACCGGCAGCTGGGTGTGGTTGACGCCGAGGCGGTAGCGCTGGGCGTCGGCGTAGGCGAACAGCCGGCCCTGGAGCATCTTGTCCGGGGAGGGGCCGATGCCGGGCACGAAGTTGTTCGGCGAGAACGCGGACTGCTCGACCTCGGCGAAGACGTTCTCCGGGTTCTTGTTGAGCACCAGGCGCCCGACCTTGACCAGCGGGTAGTCGGCGTGCGGCCAGACCTTGGTGAGGTCGAAGGGGTTGAAGCGGTAGTCCGCGGCCTCGGCGACCGGCATCAGCTGGACGTAGAGGGTCCAGGACGGGAACACCCCGCGCTCGATGGCCTGGTGCAGGTCGCGCTGGTGCGAGTCGGCGTCGGCGCCGACCACCTCGGCGGCCTGGCCGCCGTCCAGGGAGCGGATGCCCTGGTTGGTCTTGAAGTGGTACTTCACCCAGTACGCGTCGCCCTCGGCGTTGACCCACTGGTAGGTGTGCGAGCCGTAGCCGTTCATGTGGCGGTAGGAGGCCGGGATGCCGCGGTCGCCGAACAGCCAGGTGATCTGGTGGGTCGAGGCGGGCGAGTGCGCCCAGAAGTCCCAGACGTTGTCCGCCTCCTGCACGCCGGTGTACGGGTCGCGCTTCTGGGAGTGAATGAAGTCGGGGAACTTGACCGGGTCCTTGATGAAGAACACCGGGGTGTTGTTGCCGACGAGGTCGTAGTTGCCCTCCTCGGTGTAGAACTTCAGCGCGAAGCCGCGCGGGTCACGCACCGCGTCGCTGGCGCCCAGGTTGCCGGCCACGGTGGAGAACCGCAGGAAGACCTCGGTGCGCTTGCCGACCTCGGAGAGGAAGCCCGCCCGGGTGTACCGCGAGACCTCGTCGGTGACCTCGAAGTAGCCGTACGCGCCGGAGCCGCGGGCGTGCACCACGCGCTCCGGGATGCGCTCGCGATTGAACCGGGCCAGCTTCTCCAGCAGCTGCTGGTCCTGGATCAGCAGCGGGCCGTACTCGCCGGCCGAGGCCGAGTTCTGGTTGTCGGCGATCGGGGCGCCGGACTCCGTGGTCAGGATCTTGGACATGGAGGGTCCTTCAGGTGTCGATAAGGGCGGTGCGTGGAGAGGGGTCTGACCGATCGTCAGGATGCGGCCTCAGGTACGGCCTCGGATGCGGCCTCAGACGCCGAGCAGGCGCCAGACCGCCGAGCGGCGGCGGGAGGAGTGCTCGCCGTCGGGGCCGTCGGCCGGCCGGAGCGCCGCGACGGCGGCGCCGGCCGCGGCCGGGTCCGCCAGCGGGCGGGCGGCGGCCAGGGCGGCGGCCTCGTCCGCGGTCAGCCCGGCCTCGGTGAGGGCCGCGGCGGCCTCGGCGGCCGGGACGGCGTCGAACCAGCGCAGCGCGAGGGCCGCGCGGCCGGCCTCGGTGAGGCGGCCGGTGAGCCGGAGGCGGGCGAGCCCGCCGTCCGGGTAGACGTTGATGCGCACGTGGGTCACCGGGCGGCCCGGGTCGAGCCGGAAGCGGTGCCGGGTGTCGGGCTGCAGCCGGGTGCGCGGCAGTAGCTCGAACCATTCGCCGTCGGCCGGGTCCGCCCCGGTCGAGGCGTCGAAGCCGATCAGGTCGGCCCAGCCGGGGGCGTTGGCGACGAAGTGGGTGGTGTCCACCTCGGCGGCCAGGACCTCGCCGCCCCCGGCCAGGGCGATCTGCACCCAGTCGTTGGCCTTGTCGCGCCGACGCCGGGTCTCCCAGCCCTCGCCCATGACGGAGGCGCGGCCGGGAGCGTTCAGGTTGTGCGGGGAGGAGAAGTAGCGGTCGGACGCCGCCTCGGCCACGCCGCCGTACTCCTGGGCGGCCAGGTCGAAGGTGAGGCCGTCCAGTTCGCGCGGGTCGGGCAGCACCTCGCCGTGCACCCGCAGCCGGGCCACGCCGCCGTCCGGGAAGATGTTGAGCCGTACGTGGGTGTAGCGGGTGGCGTCCTCGACGGCGAACTCGTGGGCGGTGTTCCCCCGCAGCGGGGTGCGCGGCACGATCGCGGTCCACTCGGCGTCCGCCAGCTCCTCGGGCGAGGGGTGGCCGGGTACGGACGCGGCCTCGACGGAGCCGGACTCCGGGTAGTTGCCGGTGAAGTGGGCGGTGTCCACGATGACGCCGCGGATCACGCCGCCGACGCCGAGCCGGACGACCGCCCAGTCGTGGTCCAGGTCGGTGGGGTGCGGCTGCTCGGCGGAGACGCCGCGGCGGCGCTTGGACTCCCAGCCGTCCATGATCTGGCCCTTGTGGCCGAAGGTGTGCGGGCGGAACTCGGCGGGCTTGGCGACCAGCAGGTTCTCCGCGTCCGCGAAGGTGTCCTCGTTGGTGGCGACGACGCCCGCGCCGAGCAGCCGGGAGGCCAGGTTGACCAGCTCGGTGAAGGGAGCGCTCGGGGTGTCGGCAGTGGTCACTGGCTCTCCTCAGGAGGCGGTGTCGGTTCGGAAGGCTCGGAAAGCGGTGTCGGTTCGGACGGCGCTGGCGGTTCAGAAGGCGCTGTCGGTTCGGCCGGCGCTGTCGGAAAGGGAGTCGGCGGGCCGGACGAGCTGCCGGCCGAAGGGCCGGGCGCCGGTGTCCACCTCGCGGCCGCGCAGCCAGGTGCCGCGCACCGCGCCGGTGAGGGTCCGGCCCGCGTACGGGGTCACGGGGTTGCGGTGGTGCAGGCCGCTCGCCCGGACGGCGAACTCGCCGTCGGGGTCGAAGGCGACCAGGTCGGCGTCGTGGCCGGGGGCGATGGCGCCCTTGGTGCCGGTGAGGCCGACCAGTTCGGCCGGTCCGGCGGACATCCAGCGCACCACGTCGGACAGGCTGTGGCCGCGGCGGCGGGCCTCCGTCCAGACGGCCGGCAGGCCGAGCTGCAGCGAGGCGATCCCGCCCCAGGCGGCCGCGAAGTCCCCGCTGCCGCCGTACTCGGGCAGCAGCTTGAGGTCGGGGGTGGACGGCGAGTGGTCGGAGACGACGGCGATGAACTCGCCGTTCGCCAGGGCCTCCCAGAGCGCGTCCCGGTTGGACTCGTCGCGGATCGGCGGGCAGCACTTGAAGGCGGTGTCGCCGTCGGGCACCTGCTCGGCCGCGAGGGTCAGGTAGTGCGGACAGGTCTCGGCGGTCACCCGGACGCCGTCCTCGCGCGCCCGGCGCAGCAGCGGCAGGACGGCGGCGGAGGAGACGTGCAGGATGTGGACCCGGGCGCCGGTGCGCCGGGCCGTGTCGAGCAGGTGGGCAACGGCCGCGGTCTCCGCGTCGGCGGGGCGGGAGGCGAGGAAGTCCCGGTAGTGGACGCCGGGTTGCTGCGGGGCGGCGGCGAGGACGGCCGGATCCTCGGCGTGGATGATCGCCAGTGCGCCGATCCGGGCCTGCTCGGCCAGCGCGGCCTCCAGGTCGGGGCCCTCGACGTGCGGGAACTCGTCCACGCCGGAGGGGGCGAGGAAGCTCTTGAAGCCGAACACGCCCTCGCGGTACAGGGGTTCGAGGTCCGCGACGTTGCCGGGGACGGCGCCGCCCCAGAAGCCGAGGTCGACCCAGGCCTGGCCCTCGGCGGTCTTCCGCTTGACCCGCAGTCCCTCCACCGTGGTGGTGGGCGGGATCGAGTTGAGCGGCATGTCGATGATCGTGGTGACACCGCCGGCCGCGGCGGCCCGGGTGGCGGTGGCGAAGCCCTCCCACTCGGTGCGGCCGGGCTCGTTGACGTGCACGTGGGTGTCGACCAGGCCGGGCAGCAGGGCGGTGTCGCCGAGGTCGACGAGTTCGCGGTCGGCGAGCTTGCGGTCGCCGAGCTTGCGGTCGCCAACCGCGAGCGAGCCGTGGGCGACGACCTGCTCGATCCTCCCGTCCCGGATCAGCACGTCCGCGGGGCGCTCTCCGTCGGGCAGGACCACCCGCCGGGAGCGGATCACCGTGGGTTGGCTGAAAGGCATGGGAGACCTCCGGAACCTGGGAGTCGGGGGTGGTTGGGGGGTGGGCCGGACCCGGGGAGGTGAGGGATTGCCGGGGAGCCTAGGCCCGCCTTCAACAAAACGTCAATGGATGAACGTACGAGGGCTCAGCCCGGCAGCAGCTCTCCGGCCAACTTCTCCCCCGCCACCTCGGCCAGCTCGGCGGCCCTGGTCATGCTGTCCCCCGGCTGTTCGGCCAGGTCGGTCAGCGCGATCGCGGCGGCGAAGCCGGCCGCCCGCCACTCGGGTTCGGCGAGTTCCAGCCGACCTGCCACGGCGGCCACCCGAACCCCCGCCCGGGCGGCCGCCGCGGCGACTCCGGCGGGGGCCTTGCCGTGGAGCGTCTGTGCGTCCAGGCAGCCCTCGCCGGTCACGACGAGGCGTGCCCCACGCACGGCCTCGTCGAAGCCCAGCAGATCGAGCAGCAGCTCGATGCCGGGTCGCATGGTGGCGCCGAGCAGGGCGAGGGCGGCGAAGCCCACCCCGCCCGCGGCGCCGGCGCCGGGGGCCTCCCTGAGGTCCCGGCCGGTGACCCCGGCGACCAGGTCGGCGAACCGGGCCAGGCCTTCCTCCAGGACCACCAGGTCGTCCTCGTCGGCGCCCTTCTGCGGGCCGTAGACGGCGGCGGCGCCGCGCGGCCCGAGCAGCGGGTTGTCCACGTCGCAGGCGACCACGATCTCGACCCCGCCCAGCGCGTCGGCCAGCGGCCCCGGGTCGATCTCCGCGAGCCTGCGCAACGCGGCCCCGCCGGGCGGGAGTTCGGCGCCGTCGGCGTCGCGCAGGCGCACTCCGAGCGCCTGCACCATGCCCGCGCCGCCGTCCGTACCGGCGCTGCCGCCGAGGCCCAGCACGATCCGCTTGACGCCGAGCGACACGGCCCGGCCGATCAGCTGGCCGACCCCGAAGGACCCGGCCGTGAGCGGGGCGGTCCGGCCGCCGGGCAGCCGGGCGAGCCCGGAGGCCTGCGCCAGCTCGACCACGGCGGTGTCGCCCTTGACGGCGAGCGCGGCGTCCACCGGCAGGCCGGTCGGGCCGGCCACCTTGGCCGGGACGCGGTCGAAGCCGGCCGCGAGCGCGGCGGCCAGGGTCCCCTCGCCGCCGTCGGCGACGGGCAGCTCCCGCACCTCGGTACCGGGCGCGACGCGGCGGATGCCGGCGGCGATCCGGGCCGCGACCTCGGCGCCCTCCAGGGTGCCCTTGAACTTGTCGGGGGCGACGACCACATGGCCCTGGTGAGGGGTGGGGGGCATGGTGCGGTCCTCGCTTCCGTACGGGTCTGGCGGCGGTACTGCGACGTGCGTCAAGCATGTGCCCGGGAATCGGGGGGTGCGACCCCCTCCCCGCCGTTCCCCCCGTCCCGCTTCCGACGTACGGGGGGCTCCCCTCGGCGGGGAGGGGGCCAGGCGACGCGTGGGCACGACCGAAGTGCCCCCTCGGGAGGGGTTACGCGTCACCGGCTGGTTCGACCGGCGGGCGGGCGGATGAGCCCCGGCCCGCGCGCCGGTCGGGTCCGGCCTCCTGACGGCGCGGGCACGACCGGATGGGTACACGCCGCCAGGAGGAGCTTGGGGCGGGGGCTCCGCTCAGGAGCCCCCGGGGTGTTACGTGACCTCGGGTGTCACGCCTCGGGTGTTACGCGACCTCGCGGCCGGAGAGCCGCTCGACGCCGCGCAGCAGCGCCGAGTGGTCGAGGGAGCCGTCGCCGTTGGCGCGGGCGGAGGCGACCAGCTGGGCCACCACGGCGCCGACCGGCAGCGCGGCGCCCACGGCGCGGGCGGCGTCGGTGACGATGCCCATGTCCTTGTGGTGCAGGTCGATCCGGAAGCCGGGGGCGAACTCGCGGTTCAGCATGTTCGCCTTCTTGCGGTTGAGCACGGTCGAGCCGGCCAGGCCGCCGCCGAGCACGTCCAGCGCGGCCCCGAGGTCGACGCCGGCGTTCTCCAGGAACACCACGGCCTCGGCGAGCACCTGGATGTTCACGGCGACGATCAGCTGGTTGGCGGCCTTGACGGTCTGGCCGGCGCCGGCCGGGCCGACGTGGACGACCGTGGTGCCGAGCGCGTCGAACAGCGGCTTGGCCTCGGCGAAGTCCTCGGCGGCGCCGCCGACCATGATCGACAGGACGGCCTCGACGGCGCCGGCCTCGCCGCCGGAGACCGGCGCGTCCAGGGTGCGGACGCCCCTCTCCTTGGCGGCGGCCTCGACCTTGATCGAGGTCTGCGGGGTGATCGAGGACATGTCGATCACCAGGGTGCCGGGCGCGGCGTTCTCCAGCACGCCGCCCTCGCCGAGGATGACCTGCTCGACCTGGGGGTCGGCCGGGACCATGGTGATGACCACCTCGGCGTCCTTCACCGCCTCGGCGATGGAGGCGGCGCCGTGGCCGCCGGCCGCGACCAGGGCGTCGATCTGCGGCTGGGTGAGGTTGAAGCCGGTGACGTGGTGGCCGGCCTTGACCAGGTTGGCGGCCATCGGGCTGCCCATGATGCCGAGGCCGATGAAGGCGATCTTGCGGCTCATCGCGTCGAGTTCCTTACGTCGTTCGTGGGGTGGGGAGGCTTGTGGGCGCTCGGGGGCCTAGGCCTGGGCGCCGCGCAGCTCGCGCGGCAGCCACCCGAAGCTGTCGGCGCTGACGCCGGTGGAGGGGCGGTACTCCAGGCCGATCGGGCCCGTGTAGCCGGCGGCGGTGAGCCGGGCGAACAGGTCCTCGAAGTCCAGTCCGCCGGTGCCGGGCTCGTTGCGGCCCGGGTTGTCGGCGATCTGCACGTGGCCGATGCGGTCGGCGTGGGTGTCGATGACCCGGGCGAGGTCCTCGCCGTTCTTGGCCAGGTGGTAGAGGTCGCACAGGAACCTGGCGTTGCCCAGGCCGGTGGCGGCGTTGACCTTGTCGACCACCTCGACCGCGGCGTCGGCCGAGACCAGCGGGTAGTCCGGGGACTCGGCCGCGTTCAGGGCCTCGATCAGCAGGATCGCGCCGACCTCGTGCGCGGCCTTGGCCGCGATCACCAGGTTCTCCAGGGCGAGCGTGTCCTGCTCGGCCGGGTCCACGCCCTCGACCCGGTTGCCGTAGAGCGCGTTGAGCGCCTTGGTGCCGAGCGAGGCGGCGAGCTCCGCGGCGACCGGGACGTTGGCCCGGAAGCGGTCCCGCTCGGACGGCACCGAGACGGTACCGCGGGCGCCCCGGCTCAGGTCGTCCAGGAAGTTGAGCCCGGTGAGCCGTACTCCGGAGTCGGTGAACGCCTTGCGGAGCGCGTCCAGTTCGGCCGCGGAGGGGTCGTGCTCCTCACCGAAGGGCCACCAGAGCTCGGCGGCGGTGAAGCCGGCCGCGGCGGCCGCGGCGGGGCGCTCCAGAAGGGGCAGCTCGCCGAACAGGATCGACAGGTTGACCGTGTAGCGGTGCTTGGCAGCGGCCGTCACGTCACTCACCTCTCATCTCTCTTCCGTCATCCGCAACTTCCACGATCCGGAAGAGGGATTCTGTGTGGTGGAAGCATCTCCGGACACTGAAGGACGTGTCAAGGGCGCCGCAACATTTTGTTGAAGACGCCCGTGGGGTGCGCCGACACCGGGAACCACCCGTCCGATCGCCCAGCCCCTGCCCGCCCGCACCCCCGCTCGATACAGTGATGCCGTGCGATTGATGGTGGAGTTCACGACAGAACCGTTCGAACTGGACACGTTCCCCGAGCACGCCGCGGCGGCCCGCAAGGTCGTCGACGAGGCGGGCCTGGCCGTGTCGGTCGGCCCGTTCGGCACCGGCGCCGAGGGCGAGGCCGAGCAGGTCCTCGACGCGGTGACCAGGCTGCTCCGGGAGACCCTGGACGCCGGGGCGACCCGCATCTCGGTCCAGGTGAGCGTCCTGGGCGAGGAGGGCGGTACGCCGTGACCGAGCAGCACGTGGAGCACCAGCTCGCCGCGGCGGTGAAGCCGCTGCTGGACGCGGTCGGCGCGACGCCCGTCCCGCTGGGCGAGGCGAAGGCCGAGGACGTCGTCCTGGAGTGGGAGGGCCGGCCGGCCCTGGCCGTCCGGCTGCCGCACCTGAGCAGTGCGCTGGACCGGCTGCTGGCCGAGATGGCCCGCCAGTTCGACGGCCGCCCGCTGGCCGAGCTGGACCGGCTGGAGAAGCAGCGGGTCGTCGCCCTGCTGGAGGAGCGCGGCGCCTTCACCGTCCGCCACGGCGTCGAGACGGTCGCCTCGGCCCTGGGCGTCAGCCGGTTCACGGTGTACAACTACCTGAACCGCCAGGACGGCTCGAAGACCTCCTGAGAGCCGCCCCGGCGCCCTCGACGGAGACCTTCCGAACGGGTGACCCCGCCGGTACGGCCAGTCTGGACCGGCCCTCGGCGGGGCACACTTGGCGAATCGCACACGAAAGGGCCCGGCAGCGCGGGCCGGTTCAAAACGTAACCACCAACCGTTCAACAAAGTGTTGACGGCCGGGTGGGGTCGATCTAGCTTTTCCGGGTGGCACCACTCTTCAGGAGGTCCACCCGTGACCAACCACCCCCACGCCCTTGACGCCCTGGCCGCGGCCGATGCCGCGGAACTGGAGGCGATCCTGCTGGAGGTATGCTCCAGCCCCCGTTGGGCCGCCGCGGTCGCGGCGGCCAAGCCCTGGTCCGACCGCGAGTCCCTGTTCGCCGCCAACGCGGCGGCCATGGCGTCACTGACGGCCGGGGACCTGCGCGACGCGATGGCCGGCCACGCCCGGATCGGCACGCCCAAGGCGGGCGACGCCACCTCCGAGCGCGAGCAGGCCGGAATCCAGGGCGTGGACCGAGCGGTCCTCGACGAACTGCGCGAGGCCAACGCCGCCTACGAGGCGAAGTTCGGCCACGTGTTCCTGATCTGCGCGACCGGCCGCACCGCGACCGGCATGCTCGCCGCCCTGCGCGAACGCCACCCCAACGACGCCGCCACCGAGGCGGAGATCGTCCGCGGGGAGCTGCGCAAGATCAACGACATCCGGCTCGGCCGCCTGCTCGACGGTTCCTGACACGTCACCGACACATTCCTGACGTACCGTCGTGGTTTCGTCGCGGTCGACCGCCGGGCATGTCGAACGCGATATGACGCACCATCACATCTGCCATCAGTAAGGTCACTTCACCCATGACTGGCATCTCCACCCACGTGCTCGACACCAGCCTCGGCCGCCCGGCCGAGGGTGTCCCGGTCGAGCTCGCACTGCACACCGAGGGTGGCTGGCAGGTGCTCGGCACCTCCGCCACGGACTCCGACGGCCGGGTCAAGGACCTGCCGGCCGTGGAGGCGGGCTCGGTCGTCCGGCTGCTCTTCGACACCAACGCGTACTACGCGCTCAAGTCGACGGAGCCGCCGTTCTTCCCCGAGGTCTCGATCGTCTTCACGGTCGCGCCCGAACAGCACCACTACCACGTGCCGCTGCTGCTCAACCCGTTCGGATACTCGGTCTACCGCGGAAGCTAGTAGACCGACCTGGAAGCTCTAGGAGCCACGTCATGGCCCACGTGCTCGGTCAGAACCAGTACGGCAAGGCGGAGAACCGCATCGTCCGGATCTACCGCGACTCCACCCGGCACGAGATCAAGGACCTGAACGTCTCGGTCTCCCTCCAGGGTGAGTTCGAGGACGTCCACCTCACCGGGTCCAACGCCAACTGCCTCCCCACCGACACCACCAAGAACACCGTCTACGCCTTCGCCAAGGAGTACGGCATCGAGTCGGCCGAGGCCTTCGGCATCGTCCTGGCCCGCCACTTCGTCGACGACACCGAGCGCGGCGTCGTGCACGGCGCCCGGATCCGGATCGAGGAGTACTCCTGGGACCGGATCCGGACGCCGGACAGCTCGGCCCGTTTCATCGGCTCGGAGGAGGTCGGCCACTCCTTCGTCCGCAACGGCCAGGAGGTCCGCACCACCGAGATCTTCTACGACGGCGAGTCCGTCCAGGTCATCTCCGGCCTGAAGGACCTCGTGGTGCTGAACTCCACCAACTCGGAGTTCTGGGGCTACATCAAGGACAAGTACACCACCCTGCAGGAGGCGTACGACCGCATCCTCGCCACCCAGGTCACCGCCCGCTGGAAGTACAACTACAGCGGCAAGGACGGCGAGGCCCAGCCCAACTGGAACCGCTCCTACACCCACGTGCGCCGCCACCTGCTGGAGGCGTTCGCCGAGACCTACTCCTACTCGCTGCAGCAGACCCTGCACGCGATGGGCACCCGGGTCCTCAACAACCGCGCCGAGGTGGACGAGGTACGCCTCGAACTGCCCAACAAGCACCACTTCCTCGTCGACCTGGAGCCCTTCGGCCTCAAGAACGAGAACGAGGTCTACTACGCCGCGGACCGCATGTACGGCCTGATCGAGGGCACCGTGCACCGCGAGGGCGTCGTCCCGGTCATCCCGGTCGTCTGACCCCTCCCGCCTCCATGGACTCCGCCCGGAATCGCCGCACCCTCCGGCCCCCACGGGCCGGTCGAGCCCGGGCGGGCCGCACCACCCGCATGATCAGCACCACCTGTTTCTCCACCCCCACCAACCGGAGTTCGTGCCTGCCTCGCGGCGGCCGGCCCGGGGCACTGGAGAAGCACCCCGGGGAATCCTTGCTCCGCCGTCCCGTCCTCGGGGGGTCTCCAGCGCCACGGGCGCGCCGGGAGCCACGGGCACAAGAGGGGCTCGACATGGCACCCAGCAGCACCAGCAGTACAGACGGCGGTTCCACCCCTGCAAGACCCCCTGGCCCGGACACGTCCACCGGCCTCCCCGGCGAGGAGTCCGGGCCAGGAATCCACCCCGTGGACGAGTTGCTGCCCCCGGTGAAGCTGATCTCCACCGGACTCCAGCACGTCGCCGCGATGTACGCGGGAGTCGTCGCACCCCCGCTCATCGTCGGCGCCGGCGTCGGGCTCTCCCCCGCCGAACTCGCCCTGCTCATATCGGCCAGCCTGTTCACCGCCGGACTGGCCACCCTCCTCCAGACCCTCGGCGTCTGGAAGATCGGCGCGCGACTGCCGTTCGTGAACGGCGTCTCCTTCGCGGGGGTCGCGCCCATGATCGCCATCGCCAAGGGCTCCATCGACAAAACGGGGGGACCGAAGGACGCCCTCCCGGTGATCTTCGGAGCGGTGATCGTCGCGGGGCTCCTGTGCTTCCTCGCGGCACCGTACTTCTGCAAGCTCATCCGGTTCTTCCCCCCGGTCGTCCAGGGCACCGTGATCACCCTCATCGGGGTGTCCCTGCTCCCGGTGGCGGTGAACTGGGCGCGCGGCGGCTCGCCGGGCGCCCCCGGGTACGGCTCCATGCGGGCCATCGGCCTCGCCGCGATCACCCTCGCCGCGGTGGTGCTCTGCAACCGGCTGCTGCGCGGCTTCTGGCAGCAGCTGTCCCTGCTCGTCGGCCTGGCGTTCGGCACCCTGGTCGCCGTCCCGCTCGGCCTCACCGACTTCGGCGCGGTCCGGGACGCGAAGGTCTTCGCGCTCCCCTCCCCGTTCCACTTCGGCGCGCCGGTGTTCGACGCCGCCGCGATCGTCTCGCTCTGCATCGTCATGGTGGTCTCGATGACCGAGTCCACCGCCGACATGCTCGCGCTCGGCAAGATCGTCGACCGCGAGGCCGACGAACCCACCCTCGCCGCCGGCCTGCGCGCCGACGGCCTGGCCACCGCGCTCAGCCCCGTCTTCAACGGCTTCGCCGCCAGCGCCTTCGCCCAGAACATCGGGCTGGTGGCGCTGACGAAGATCCGCAGCCGGTTCGTGGTCGCGGCCGGCGGAGGCATCCTGGTCCTGCTGGGGCTGTTCCCCGTGCTGGGCTCGGTCGTCTCCCTGGTGCCGCAGCCCGTCCTCGGCGGCGCCGGGATCGTGCTCTTCGGCACGGTCGCGGCGAGCGGCATCCGCACCCTCGCGGAGGCCGGCATGGAGTCCGGCTCCCACACCATCCTGGTGTCGGTCTCCCTCGGTGTCGGCATCATCCCGATCGCCGTACCGAACTTCTACGACTCCTTCCCGGAGGCCGTCCGGACCCTGATGCACTCGGGGATCTCGGCCGGCTGCGTGATGGCCGTCCTGCTCAACCTGCTCTTCCACCACGTCGGAACCACCCGCCGGACCGGATCCGGACAGGGCTCCGGCACGACGGTGCCGACGGCGACACCGTCCTGACCAACCCCGGAGGGGCGCGTGCCACCCGCACACGCCCGACGCGCGCCCCTCCGGGCCCTCCCCCATAGGAGTGACACCATGGCAGTCCAGCCCCCGCCCGCCGACCAGCGGATCGTGATCGAGAACGTCGCGATCGCCACCGTGGACGCGAACGACACCGAGTACGCCCGCGGCCACGTGGTCATCCTCGGCAACACGATCGAGGCGGTCGGCGACGGCCCCGCCCCCGCGTGGCTGGACAACGTGGTGCGCCGGATCAACGGTGAGGGCCACCTGATCACCCCGGGCCTGGTCAACACCCACCACCACTTCTACCAGTGGATCACCCGCGGCCTCGCCCAGGACGACATCCTGTTCGACTGGCTGGTCGCCCTCTACCCGACCTGGGCCCGGATCGACGAGAAGCTCGTCCACGCCGCCAGCCAGGGCTCCGCCGCCGCGCTGCTCAAGTCCGGCTGCACCACCGCCTCGGACCACCACTACGTGTTCCCCAAGGACGGCGGCGACGTCCTCGGCGCCTCCATCGAGGCCGTCCAGGAGCTCGGCCTGCGCTTCACCGCGCTGCGCGGCTCGATGGACCGCAGCAAGAAGGACGGCGGCCTGCCGCCGGACCACGCCGTCGAGGAGCTGGACGACATCCTGGCCGCCTCCGAGGCCGCCGTGGACACGTACCACGACTCCTCCTTCGGCTCGATGCTGCACGTCGCCATCGCGCCCTGCTCGCCCTTCTCGGTCTCCACCAACCTGCTCCGCCAGTCCGCCGAACTCGCCCGCCGCAAGGGCGTCCGGCTGCACACCCACGGCTCGGAGACCGCCGAGGAGGAGCAGTTCTGCAAGGAGCTGTTCGGCATGGGCCCGACCGACTACTTCGAGTCGGTCGGCTGGCTCGGCGAGGACGTCTGGATGGCGCACTGCGTCCACATGAACGACTCCGACATCGCCAAGTTCGCCGAGACCGGCACCGGCGTCGCCCACTGCCCGTCCTCCAACGCCCGCCTCGCCGCCGGCATCGCCCGGGTGCCCGACATGCTCCGGGCCGGCGTCCCGGTCGGCCTCGGCGTGGACGGCACCGCCTCCAACGAGTCCGGCGAGCTCGGCACCGAGCTGCGCAACGCCCTGCTGATCAACCGGCTGCACGGCTCCCCCACCGCCCTCACCGGGCGCCAGGCGCTGCGCCTCGGCACCATGGGCGGCGCCCGGGTGCTCGGCCGGCAGAACGAGATCGGCTCGATCGAGGCCGGCAAGCTCGCCGACCTCGCGCTGTGGAAGATCGACGGGGTCATGCACTCGTCCATCGCCGACCCGGTCGCCGCGCTCACCTTCGGCGCGCTGCCGCCGCTGTCGGTGCTGTTCGTCAACGGCAACGCGGTGGTCGAGAAGGGCCAGCTGACCACCGTCAACGAGGACCGGATCGCGCGCGACTGCGCCCGCGCCGCCAGGGAGCTGGCGGCCCGACCGGTCTGATCGGCCGGATCGGTTCGAGCGGTCCGATCGGCCCGGATCGGTTCGAGCGGTCTGAGCGGTCTGATCTACCCTCCTCCGAACTCCGGGGGCGCCCAGGGACGGTGCGCCCCCGGGACTCCGCGCACCCCACGGCGGGTGCGCGGACCCGCGGCCCCGGACCCACGGCGAGGGTCCGGGGCCGCGGTGTGCCCGGCGCGGGGCCCGCTCCCACCCCCGTGGGGAAGGGGCCCCGCGGGCTCAGTGCGCCGAGGCGCGGACCGCACCCGGGCGGGCCGCACCCGGGCGGGCGGCGCCGGCGACGGCCGCCGGCAGGGCGGCACCGGCGACGGCGAACAAGGCGGCGAGGACCACCCAGCCGAGGGCGCCGTGGTCGACGACCGTCAGGCTGATCACCAGCGGGCCGATCACATGGGCCGCCGCCTGACCGCTCATGAAGACGCCCTGGTACTCGCCGTGGGCCCGCTGGTCCGCCAGGTCCAGGCTCAGCGTCCAGCCGCCGGCCGAGGTGAGCAGTTCGCCGAGGCTGTGCACCAGCGCGCCGCCGAGGACCGCCGCCACGGCCACCACCGCCGGTCCCGCCTGCGCCGCCGCGTAGAGCAGACAGCCGCCCGCCAGCAGCAGCGCGCCCCGCAGACAGGCCCGCGCGGCCGTCGGGACGTCCACGACACCCCGGCTCGCCCGGACCTGGAACCCCACCACCAGCAGGCAGTTGACCACGTCGACGGCGGCCACCACCGCCGGGGGCGCGTCCGTCGCGAGCACGATCCAGAGCGGTATCCCCACGGTGAGCACGGCGAGTTGGAGCTCCAGGACGGCGTGCAGGGCGGTGACGAGCAGGTAGCGACGATCACGAAGAGCGGCACCCCTGGGCTTCACCGCTCCATCGCCGTCGCCGTTCTGACTACTTGTCAGATTAGGAACGGGGAGCCCGGCCAGCAGCACCGTGGCACCGAGGAAGCTCACCGCGTCCAGGACCATCATCGTCACGTACCCGGCATAGCTGTCGGCCTGCAGCGCCAGCGCGGCACCGGCCGAGCCGACCACCAGCCCGGCGTTCATCACCGACCGCAGCAGCGCCCGCGAGTGGACCTGGCCCTCCGCCGGGAGCACCCCGGCGATCAGCGCGCTGCGCACCGCCGCCGCACCGCGCTCCAGCAGCGTCGCCACACAGGCGAGGGCGACGAAGGCGGCGAAGGAGTGTACGAAGGCGTACCCGAGGACGGCGAGCGCCTCCAGCGGCCCGATCGCGAGCAGCAGCCGCTTGCCGCCGACCCGGTCGGCGAGCCGCCCGACCGGCACCCCGGCGAACACCCCGCAGATGCCCGCCGCGGTGAGCCCGAGCGCGATCCGGCCCGGCGTCAGGCCCACGGAACGGGTCAGGAACAGCACGCTGACCGTCACGAACAGACCGTTCCCAATGTTGGTCACCAGGCTCATCAGGGCGAGCCGGCGCACCAGCGGGTCATGGCGGAGGAGGCGTCCGGTGGTGGGCGGACGCACGGTGGCGGAAGTCATGGCAGAAGGACACCGGGATTCCCGGACCGGCGGAATTCCTTTACCGTTGCGGTCAATGTTCGAGTTCCGCTTCGGCGTCGACGACCTCGCCGCCACCTGGTTCGCCTGCTCCCCGCTGCAGGAGACGGTGCTGAGTCTGCGCGCCCGCAGGTTCACGGCCTACTACCCGGAGCAGCAGCCGTGGATCGCCGGCTGGCAGTCCCGCTACGAGACCCTGGACACGGCCCTGCTGGGGTCGCTGGTCACGCCGAACGCCTTCGTCCCGGACTTCCTGACGCCGCGCCCGACCGCTCCCCGCCCCGACTTCGCCGCGGAGCTCTCCGGGATGGCCGCCGCCCCGCCGGAGGTGGTGCGCGCGGACGTCCTGGCGGCGTACAGGAGCGACGGGAGCGCGCCGCCGCCTGTGCTCGCCGGGCTGCTTGACGATCCGGCACGGTTGGTCGCCCGGGTCGCGGAGGCGCTGGAGGCCTACTGGAAGCGCTGCCTCGCGCCCGCCTGGTGGCCCAGGGCGCGCTCGGTGCTGGAGGCGGACATCGTGTACCGGGGCCGGATGCTCTCGGAGCGCGGTGCGGAAGGCCTGTTCGCGGACCTCGACTTCCGGCTCTCCTGGCGGGCCGGCGTGCTGACGATCGACGACGCCAACCCCGCGGTCCGGGCGCTGGGCACCTCGGTGGACCTCGCCGGGCGGGGGCTGGTGCTGATGCCGACGCTGTTCGGGCGCGGCGCGCAGACCGACATCACCCAGCTGGGACCGCCGCTGGTCAGCTACCCGGCGCGAGGGAAGGCCACCATGGCCGAGGGGCTGGGCGCCGGAGGGCCGGCGACGGCGCCGAACGGGCCGCTGGCCGCACTGATCGGGGTCCCCCGGGCCAGGCTGCTGGCGCTGGTGGAGACCCCGGCCAGCACCACGGAACTGGCGCACCGGCTCGGGGTCACCCCGGGTGCGGTCAGCCGCCACCTGGGCGCGCTCGCCGCGGCCGGGCTGTTGGAACGCAACCGCCACGGCCGCAGCGTGCTGTACGGGCGCAGCGCGCTGGGCGACGCGCTGGTGACGGGGCGCCCGCACCTCGGGGGCGGGGGCTGAGGGCTTTCAGCGAACAGATAACAGATAACAGATAATGAAATCTGTTCGCTGAAATCTGTTCGCTGTCACCTGTCACCTGTCACCTGTCACCTGTCAGCCGCCGACCCGTCAGGCCTCGCGCCCGATCGTCGCGAGGTAGGCGCGCCAGCCGCCGTGGTGGGTGATCTCGCGGTGGACGCCGCGCTCGACCTCGCCCCGGGCGAGCAGCATGGACAGGCACGCCGAGCCGTCTGCCAGCTCGATCACGCCGAGCTCCAGCTCGCGCGGCTCGCCGGGCAGGATGTCGTCCCGCAGCCGCTCCAGGCTGATGTCGTACAGCTCGCCCTCGATGGCGGTCTCGACGCCCGGGTCGGCCAGCAGCCCCGGGCAGACGTCCGTCCCGCCGCTGTGGTCGATGGAGAAGAAGCGGTAGCCGGGGGCGGTCCGGACCGGCCCGATCAGCGCGTCGGCGACCTTGGCGTGGAAGGGACCGCCGACCATCGCCTGGCCGTTGAAGAAGATCCGCGGCACGGGTGAACTCCTTACGGGAAAAAGGCCGTTCCGTACGGCGACGAGAGGACAGGTGGATTCGTCGCCGTACGGAACGGAGCAACGGGCCGCCGGAGTGCTACAGCCTGGCAGGCGCCGAGGCCGGCACCCGGCGGATAGGTTCGGTCTCAGCCCAGCAGGGGAAGCGCGGGGAGGGTCAGGAAGTCCGCGAACTCCTCGGCCAGGGCGACCTGTTCGAAGAGCTGGGCGGCCTCGCGCCAGCGGCCGGCGCGGTAGGCGTCCTCGCCCAGCTCGGCGAGGAGTTCGGCCAGTTCGGTGGCGACCAGGTTGCGGACGAGTTCGGCGGTGGCCTTCTCGCCGGTGTCGGAGAGCACGACCCCGTTGTGGATCCACTGCCAGATCTGGGAGCGGGAGATCTCGGCGGTGGCCGCGTCCTCCATCATGTTGAAGATGCCGACCGCTCCCAGCCCGCGCAGCCAGGCCTCGATGTAGCGGACGCCGACCTGGACGGCGTTGTGCAGGCCCGCGTGGGTGCAGCTGCCGCCGGCGCCGGCGATGTCGAGCAGCTGGGCGGGGGTGACCGGCTCGGACGGGCCGGGGTTGTCCTTCTGGTGGGGCCGTTCGCCGAGCACCGCGTCGAAGGAGGCACGGGCGACCGGCACCAGGTCCGGGTGGGCGACCCAGGAGCCGTCGAAGCCGTTGCCGGCCTCGCGGTCCTTGTCGGCCTTGACCTTCTCCAGCGCGGCCGCGTTGACCTCCGGGTCCTTGCGGCTGGGGATGAACGCGGCCATGCCGCCGATCGCGTGGGCGCCGCGCTTGTGGCAGGTCTGCACCAGCAGGCGGGTGTAGGCGGCCATGAACGGCGAGGCCATGGTCACGCTGTTGCGGTCGGGCAGGATGTAGTGCTCGCCGGCGTCGCGGAAGTTCTTGACGATCGAGAACAGGTAGTCCCAGCGCCCGGCGTTGAGGCCGGCCGCGTGGTCGCGCAGCTCGTAGAGGATCTCGTCCATCTCGAAGGCGGCGGTGATGGTCTCGATCAGGACGGTGGCGCGGACGGTGCCGTGCGGGATGCCGAGTTCGGCCTGGGCGTGGGTGAACACGTCGTTCCAGAGCCGGGCTTCCAGGTGGCTCTCGGTCTTGGGCAGGTAGAAGTACGGCCCGGAGTTGGGGTCCTCGGCGCCCCTGGCGAGCAGCCGGGCGGCGTTGTGGAAGAAGTAGAGGCCGAAGTCGACGAAGGCGCCGGCCACCGGGGTGCCGTCGACGAGCAGGTGGTTCTCGTCCAGGTGCCAGCCGCGCGGGCGGACGACGACGGTGGCGAGTTCGGCGGCGGGCTTGAGGACGTACGCCTTGCCGGCCGGGGTGGTGAAGTCGATCCGGCCCTCGTAGGCGTCGATCAGGTTGACCTGGCCGCTGACCACGTTCTCCCAGGTCGGGGAGGTGGCGTCCTCGAAGTCGGCGAGCCAGATCCGCGCGCCGGAGTTGAGGGCGTTGATGACCATCTTGCGGTCGGTCGGCCCGGTGATCTCGACCCGGCGGTCCTGGAGGGCGCGGGGCGCCTCGGCGACCTTCCAGTCGCCGGCCCGGACGTCGGCGGTCTCGGGGAGGAAGTCCAGCGTGCCGGTCGCCGCGATCTCGGCGCGGCGGGTCTTCCGCCTGGCCAGGAGTTCCTGCCGGCGGCCCTCGAAGGCGCGGTGGAGGCCGACGACGAAGGCGACCGCCTCCGGAGTGAGCACCTCCTCCGCCCGGGGGACGCGCGGACCGGCGACGGTGACGACCGGGGCGGCGGGAGAGGCGGTTGGGGGTACCCCCGGCCGGAGGCTGGGGGAGGGCCCCTGATCTGCAGCCATGAGCAGGACACTCCTAAGACGGTTGAGCCTGGCGAAGGGAGCTCCGGTGGGAGCCTCCTCGGGAACTTCCTCGATCGATACCCACCTGTCGGCGAGTTCGATTCTGTAAGGTGGAGACTAGTTTCCGCGATACAGAATTTCAACGGTTTGTTGATGAGGTCGCCGGGACTCTACTCCTCCCCGACAGCGAAGGGAACGCCGGTGGTTGCGACCCCCGACACAGCATCGACGACGGGCGCCGACCGCGCGAGCGGCGGCGTGCAGTCCGTCGAGCGCGCCTTCCAACTCCTGGAGGCGCTGGCCGACTCGGGCGGCGTGGCCACGCTCAGCGAGCTCTCCACCACCTCCGGCCTCCCGATGCCGACCATCCACCGACTGGTTCGTACCCTCGTCCAGCAGGGCTATGTCCGCCAGGACACCGCCCGCCGCTACACCCTCGGCCCCCGGCTGATCCGCCTCGGCGAGACGGCCGGCCGGCTGCTCGGCAGCTGGGCCCGCCCCTACCTGGCCGAACTCATGGAGGCCACCGGCGAGACCGCCAACCTGGCGGTGCTGGAGGGCGGCGAGGTGGTCTACGTCGGCCAGGTGCAGTCGCGCCGCTCGATGCGGATGTTCACCGAGGTCGGCCGGCGGGTGCAGCCGCACTGCACCGGCGTCGGCAAGGCCCTGCTCGCCCAGCTGCCCGAGGAGGAGGCCCGCGCCGTCCTCGGCCCCAACCCGCTGGCGGCGCACACCGAGTACACGGTCACCGACCCGCAGGAGCTGATGCGCCAGCTCGCCGAGGCGCGCGAACGCGGCTACGTCGTCGACGACCAGGAGCAGGAGATCGGCGTCCGCTGCATCGCGCTCGCCGTCCCGGGCGCGCCGACGCCCACCGCGCTCTCGGTCTCCGGGCCGGAGGCCCGCATCCGGGCCCTGGAGGAGCAGGCCGGGGCCGCCTCGCTGGTACCGGTGATGCAGCAGATCGCGACCCGGCTGGGGCAGGTCCTCGCCCCCTGACCCGGCACGCCCGGCACCCCATTCGGCACCCCGTCCGGCGCCCCGTTCGGACTCGCACCCCGACTCCCGTCAACCCCGCGCTCCGGCGGGAAGGACCGCGCGTCCTCCATTCGGGCGGACGGCGAGCGGGGCGGATCGGGTTACCCCTCGGTCGCGACGGCGGCTCGGCCACGCTGATCCCGGACGCGGCCCGCGACGGTGCGGGCCGCCGGAGCACGAGAGCAGGGTGACCGGGATGAAGCACCGGGATGTACGGGGCGTCGCACGGGGTGGAACGGAGTCGCGCGGCAGCGCGAGGAGCAAGGGGTTCGGCGGGGCCGGGCTGGTCGCGGCCGTGACGGCGGGCTGCGCGGTGGCGATGCTGGCCACCGGCCCGTCCTGGGCACTGCGCCGGCCGGAGCCCCGTCCGGCGGTGGACGTCGTCGCACCGGGCGCACCGGGAACGTCCGCCTCCCCCGAGGTGTCCACCTTGCCCGCCCTCGCGGCCGCGCCGTCCGACTCCGACCTGGAGGTGGTCCAGCTCGACCCGGACCCGGCACCGCCCGGCGGCCGCACGACCATCCACGCCTTCATCGCCAACCTGGGCCCGGACACCACCGCCTCCCCGGTCACGGTCGTGGTCACCCTGCCGGAGGGAGTGACGCCCGACCCTCCGTTCTTCCCCACCGACTGCGAGGTGTTCCAGAACGGCCACCGGGTGCGCTGTGTCTTCGGGCCCGGACTGAAGGAAGGCCGCAGCGCCACCGCACTCATCCCGGTGCGCCTCTCCGACGACATCGCGTTCGGCTCGCACGAGGGCTTCGTCGCGCTGCGCAGCCCGGACGACCGGAACGGGAACAACAACCGGCAGCCGTTCGACCTCAAGGTGGTCGAGACGGCCTAGGGTCCCTGAACCAGGTTCGCCCCACCGGGTGCCGGGCGCCGACGAGCGGCTGCCGGCCTCCGGCCCCGGTGGGGCGGTCCTACGGGTTAGCGATCACCGGTCACCGGTCACCGGTCACCCGCCGCCGGTCAGCGGTAGACGCGGACGTAGTCGGCGGCCATGGTGATCGGGGCGGTCCCCTGCGGCGCGGGGTGGTACTTCCCGGCGCACACCGAGAGGTTGAGGATCAGGTACGCCGACCAGTTGGAGCCGACGCCCTTGCCGTCCGAGTGGACCTTGACGCCGTTGACGTACCAGTCCACGGAGGTGGCGCCGTAGTAGGTGCCGATGGTCACCCACTGGTCCTTCGCGACGGCGCTCGCGTCGGTGTAGTACTTCGGGGTGCTGGGGTTGACGTGGTTGGTCAGCTCCAGCAGGTTCGGGTTGTCGGGGTGGTACTCGAAGGAGTCGATCTCCCCGTTGCCGTTCTTCCAGGTCCACAGGGCGGGCCAGGCTCCGGTGCCGGCCGGCAGCTTGACCCGGGTCTCGGCGTAGTCGCCGGTCTTGACCTGGAAGCCCTCGCTGGAGCCCTCGGTGGTCAGGAAGCCGGTGTTCCAGGCCTGCTTGCCGTTCTCCAGGGTGTTGGAGCCGGGCGCGGCGGTGAAGGTGGCGACCCCGTTGGCGACGCTGACGTTGTTCTTGTTCAGCCAGTCCAGCTTGTTGTCGTCCGGATTGTGGTTGCCGTAGTGGTACGAGCTGCTCTTGTCGCCGACCCAGCGCTGGCCCCAGGAGATCCCGCTGTTGAACTCGTCGGACCAGGTCAGCGACTTGCCGGCGACCGGGGAGGACGGCGCCGGGGTGGTCGGGGTCGCGGTGGCGCTCGGCGTCGGGGTGGGGCTCGGCGCCGGGGCCGGGGTGGCGGCGGTCGAGACCACCAGCTGCTGCGCGGGCAGGTTGTGCCAGGCGCCCGCCTGGTCCTGCCAGAAGCCGAACTGGGTGTACGTCCCGGCGGGCAGGGTGCGCGCACCGCTGGTGAAGTTCACCCCGCCCGGGCAGATCTGCAGGTTGGAGGCGTTACCGGGGAAGTCCAGGTTGGTGCCGCGCGCGTCGCGCACGCCGACGCCCACGGTCTTCGCGGTGAAGCAGGCCGAGGAGTGCAGGGCGAGCGAGGCCGTGGTGGCCTTGCCCGCGACCATGGTGGCCGGGGCGAGACGGTCCTGGGTGACGGTGGGCGCGGTGGCGGCCTGGGCACCGGTGACGGAGGGCACTCCGAGCAGTCCGGCGCCGCTGATGGCGAGCGCCCCGGTGGCGGCGAAGGCGGCGTTGCGGCCGCGGCGGGAGGAACGGGCGGCGTGGCGCGGCGCGTGGCTCCGGGCAGCAGGCATCGATATACGCATGTGGTGGCCTCTGCGACGCCTGCGAGGTTAGCTGTCGGGTTCGGGCTGCAGTTGCCCGGCCGCCTGTGGAGCGGCTTCACCCCTAGCCTCGACCCGTACGCGCGAGCGCACGGGGCCGGGCGCCGACCTTGGTTCCCCCGCCCCTGTCCGCTGTGGTGCTCGGTGACCCGTCGGCGAGTGGACAGGACTCGGCGTCCCGGCGACGGGGTCCGCGGAGGCGGACGGTCGTTGCAGGCTAGGCAGGCCGTACGTGAACGGACAACTTCCTCGGGCCGGTTGTCGTGCAGCTCACAGTGGTGTCGATCAACGACGCTGCGTGGTGGCCGAGTTGATCACCTCGCGCGGCCCAGTGGTGGCCGGGCTTCGGGCCGGCGCGGTGGCCCCGCTGCGGCCCGGCTGCGGTCGCGATCCGCACCGTGGCCGGGCCACACCGTGACAAAGATCTGACCGAATTCACCCGGTCGGATAAATTGGAGGCCTGACATCTTCCGCAGTGCACAAGAGCACCGAACCCCGAAACGAGGAGCCGCCCCACCATGACCGTGTCCCTGCCCGCCTTCGCCGGCCGCACCTACGTCTTCCGGGCCGACAACGGCGCGGCCTTCCGCAACACCTACTCGGCCGACGGCACGCGGCTGCGCTGGGAGGGCCTCGGCGAGTCCGCGGGCCAGTGGGAGGACGTGCGACTGCACGTCGCCGAGGTCGCGCCGGGGATCTACTTCGTCAGCTGGACGGAGCAGAGCGGGATCACCGTCAGTCATGTGATGGACCTCAACGCGCAGACGGTCCGGGCGTTCTGGACCTTCGAGGGCGAGGGCGGCCGGGTCGGGCAGCTGCACACCGGCACGCTGGAGCGGGTGGCCTGAACCGCCTGACGACCGAACCCCCGGGGCCGCGGGCTCCGGGGGTTCGGTCTGTTCGCTCTGTTCGGACGCTTCGGTCTGTTCGGACGGTCGGCGGCCGGGCGGTCCAGGTCAGACGGTCTGGTTCGGCACCTTGAGGTGCTGGGACATCCACTCCAGCGAGGACGGCAGCAGCGCGCTCCAGGTCTCGAAGTTGTGGCCGCCGTTCTCCAGCATGCTGTACGAGACCTTCATCGGGCTCTGCACCGCGTCGACGAAGGCCTCGGTCTCCCGCCGGTAGTCGCCGTCGCCCTTCTTGGTGCCGGCGAGCAGCACGGACACCTTCGGCGGCGGCAGGTTCTTCAGCCGCCACATCAGGTTGGCCTCGTCCCGGCGCTGCTTGCTGCCGCCGAACAGGTCACCCGTGGTCGGGTCGTCGGCGGCGTCGTAGTAGGCCGAGAGGGCGACGGCCGTCGGGAAGACGTCCGGGTGGCGCATGGCCAGCTTGAGCGCGCAGTAGCCGCCGGTCGAGTTGCCCATGAAGGCCCAGGCCTGCGGGTCGGACGAGACCCGGTAGCTGGCCTGGATCGCCGAGGGCACGTCCTTGGTGAAGTACGTGTCGGACTGCGCGCCGTTCGGGATGTCCTCGCACTCGGTGTCCTGCGGCAGCGCGGGCGAGGGACGCATCAGGACCATGACGGTCGGCTGCATCCGGCCCTCCTGCAGCAGCTTGAGCGCCGCGCCCGGGTAGTTGAAGCGGGTGATCAGGTTCTCGGCGATCCCCGGGAATCCGGTGCTGACGATCACGGCCGGGAACTGCTTCTGCGCGTACTCCGGCTGGAAGTACTGCGGGGGCAGGAAGACGTAGCCCTCGGTGGACAGCCGGCTGACCGCGCCGTCGATCCGGACCTTGCGGATCTCGCCGGACTGGCTGGGCTCACGGCCCATCGCACCGCCGCCCTTGACCGCGGCGTGGCCGATCGTCTCCACCACGAGCCGGCCGGCGGCGTCCGCCTTGTTGTGGATCACCACCGGGCCGGTCTGGCCGGTGCCCAGCAAGTCGTCCCAACTGCTGTAGAAGGCGAAGTAGTTGTTCGCCACCAGGCCGAGCGCCGCGAGCACCGTGAGCTGGGTGGCGAACAGCGCGCCGATCCGGCCGAGCACCGCCTGCCAGGACTTCTTGGCCAGCCTGGGCCACAGCCAGACCGTACCCCCCATCACCAGGAGGGCGATCACTACGGTCAGCGCCAACACCTTGTGGCTCGTCAGACCCATGTCCTACTTGCTCCCACGCCTCGAACTCCAGTCCCCTCCGCTGGGGACATCCGAGGAGGTCACCCCGGTTCCCCCGCCGGGACGCGAGGACCAACCCTAGCGCTACCTGGGAGAAGGCCCGCGAGTCTGGGAGTTCGCGAGGAACGGATGACAGCGGACGGATGACAGATGACAGCTGACAACTTTCGAAATCTGAAAGCTGAAATCTGAATTCTGTCAGCTGTCACCCGTCCGCTGTGACCCGTCCGCTGTCGGGTTGGCCCGGGCGACGACGGGGGAACGAACCGATGCGAGCCGGCGCAGCCCGGCGCGAACCGGTGCGGGCCCGACACAGGAGGCGACCGATGGGCGGCTGGACGGCGGAGATCAGGGCCCGGGTACGGGAGCCGCGGATCTGGTACGTGGCGACCACCGGGGTGGACGGCGCCCCGCACGTCACACCGATGTGGGTGGACCTGGCGGACGACCGGGTGTTCTTCAACACCACCATCGGCCGGGTCAAGGAGCGGAACCTCCGCCGCGACCCCCGCGTCTGCCTCTCCCACGCGGACCCGACCGACCCGTACGACCGCGTCCAGATCCACGGCCGGGCCGTCGAGTTCGTGACCGGCGAGACGGCCGACCGCCAGATGGACCGCCTCGCGCACAAGTACCTCGGCGTGGACCGCTACGAGTGGGGCATCCCGGGCGAGCGGCGGGTCACCGTGTTCGTCCAGCCCACCCGGATCCGCCGGGTCGTCGGCGTCGAGCCCCTGCCCGCCACCCACCGGGCCGACTGACCCCGCCTTCGCCCGCCGGCCCCTGGGCCCTCAGGACACCCGCCCCCAGAGCCGCAGCCCCGCCGTGAGCTCCCGCATGCAGCGCGCGCCCAGGTCCTGCGGGGAGCCCGGGCCGGTGGCGGGGGCGTCGGAGGTGGCCCACTGCTCCAGGGCCACCCGGATCGCCGCGGTGGCCGCGGCGGCGGCCAGCCGGATCTCCAGCGGGTCGGTGCCCTGTGGGCAGCGTTCGGCGAGGACGACCCGCAGCCGTTCCTCCGAGTCGGCGTGGACCCGCTGCCAGGTTCCCTCCAGCCGCGGGTCGCGCAGCAGGCTGCGGGTCCACCGCATCATCTCCGCGCCCGCCTCGTCGGGCGGCGTCAGCGACGCGACCGCCGCGCGCTCCAGCGCCTCGCGCAGCGGCAGGTCGTCCGGGCTGTCGGCGAGCTGGTCGACCCACTGCCGTCCGCCGGCCGCGAGCAGCGGGGCGACGGCGTCCTCCTTGACGGAGAAGTACCGGTAGAAGGTGCGCAGCGAGATGCCCGCGGCGAGCGCGATCTCTTCGGCGGTGGTCGATTCCGCCCCCTGCTCGGCGAAGAGCGCGGCGGCGGTGCGGGCGATCTCCAGCCGGGTGGCGTCACGGCGGCGCTGGTTCAGGGTCGGGCGTCCGGTCACGGGGTCAGCCTACGCGGGCGAATGCCACTGTGGCACTCCACGCCGAGTTGGCACGACAAGACTTTTTGGCACGTCGTGCCAAGTAGGCGTACCGTGCCGCCAGAGGTCGAGAGACCACGAACGGAACGGAGTACCACCATGGAGCGCTTCAGCGGACGGAACGTCCTGATCACCGGCGGCGGCTCGGGCATCGGCCAGGCGACCGCGCACCGGATCCTCGCCGAGGGCGGGAACGTCGTCGCCGTCGACGTCAACGAGGACGGTCTGAAGAAGACCCTGGACCGCGCGACCACCGACGGCACCGCGGACCGCCTGGCCATCCGGGTCCTGGACATCTCCGACGAGGTCGCCGTCGTCGCGGGCGTCGCCGAGGCGGTCGCCGCCCTGGGCGGCCTGGACGTCCTGGTCAACGCGGCCGGAATCCTCCGCGCCTCGCACACCCACGAGACCAGCCTGGAGTTCTGGAACACGCTCCTCGCGGTGAACCTCACCGGCACCTTCCTGATGACCCGCGAGGCGCTCCCCGCGCTGCTCGCCGCCGGCAAGGGCGTGGTGGTCAACTTCAGCTCCACCTCCGCGAGCTTCGCCCACCCCTACATGGCCGCGTACGCCGCGACCAAGGGCGGCATCCAGTCCTTCACCCACGCCATCGCCTCGGAGTACTCGAAGCAGGGCCTGCGCGCGGTCTGCGTCGCCCCGGGCAGCATCGACAGCGGCATGACCAACAACCCCGGCCTGCCCGCCGACACCGACTTCAGCCTGCTCGCCAAGCTCGCCCCCGCCCTCGGCCAGGGCTTCGCGGGCCCGGAGACGGTGGCCGGCGTGATCGCCATGCTCGCCTCCGACGACGGCGCCTTCGTGACCGGTACCGAGCTCCGCATCGACGGCGGCACGCACATGTGACCCAGCCCGCCCACGCGGTCCCGAACGGCGGGGGCCCGTGCCGTCCCCCGTACGGCGCGGGCCCCGCGCGGCGTCAGCGGAGGGGCTTGGACAGGCGGATCTCCCGGCCGCCCGCGTCCGCGACGGCCTCCGTACCCTCGCCCGCGTCCGCTTCGGTGGGCGTGAGCGGGGTGAAGCCGTGGCGGCGGTAGAGGACGAGGGCGGCGGTGTTCCCGGGGAGGACGCCGAGGTGGAGGGTGGTGCCGCCGCCGGCACGGGCCCAGCGCTCGACCTCCTCGATCAGCCGGTCGGCGACGCCCCGGCCGCGCGCCCGCGGGGCGACCCACAGCGAGCGCAGCTCCCGTACGCCCTCGGGCGACCCGAGGACCCCGCCGACGAGGCCGACCGGGGTGGCGGGGGTGGCGGGCGCTGTGCCTGGGACGTCGTCCAGGAAGGCGGCGACGTGGTGGGCGCCCGGGAGGTGGAGCCGGGCCCGCCAGCGTTCCTCGCCGCCGTCGTGCCACTCGGCGAGGCCGTACGTGAAGGCGTACGGCGCGTCGGTCAGAGCCGCGAGGCGGAGGTCGCGCCAGAGCGGCCAGTCGGCGGTCGTGAGGGTTCGGAGTGTCACCATGGCCGATCACCGTAGACCGGACCGCGTCGGGTGATCGTCAGCCCGTTCGGGCCCGGGCGTGACGGCCCCTCGGGAGCGTGCCGCCGCGGGCGTCGCGCCGGTCGGCGAGGGTGTTGCCCGCCGCGGCGACGGCGGCCCCGGCCAGGAGGAAGGCCACCGTCATCAGGAAGCAGGCCCCGGCCACCCGGCGGTAGCCGCCGTGCAGCCGCGGGTCGAGGAACGGGTACGGGTACCAGTCGACGGCGTGGCCGCGCAGCAGGACGTACGCCAGGTACAGCAGCGGAAGCCCCAGCCAGCCGAGCACGACCGCCGGGCGTACCCGCCGCACCGGCGGGTCGACCAGCCAGTCGGCGAGCACCAGGAGCGGCACCACCCGGTGCAGCACGTCACCCACCCACGGGATCACCAGGTGCTCCGGGTACGTCGCCAGCAGCGTGCCGAAGGCCAGCCCGGTGATCGCCAGGTAGAGCACCACCGCCCCGCGCACCTCGTCCGGCACCGGGCGGCGGTCGGCCAGGCCCGCCCAGCCGCCGTAGCCCAGGACGGCGAGGCCGGCCAGGTTGCTCAGGTTGGTGAAGGAGCCGAAGAAGTTCAGCACCCCGGTGGGGTCGTTCGCCGCGCGGTAGCCGGAGAAGCAGAGGGCGACGGCGGCGAGGGCCGCGACGGCGAGCCGGGCGGGCGCGAGCCACGCGTGGACCGGTGGTGCGGGCATCGTCGGATCCGCCTCTCTGCGAGCGCCCCTCCCCCGGTCGTCCGGTCATCCGGTCCGTACGGTCGATCATCCGGTTGTCCGGCCGTACGGTCGTCCGGCGGGAGGGCTACTCGGATTCAAACCCGGGCGGGCGGAGTCGGCCACAGGAGCCGGCCCGAGCCTCGCGGCGGCTTCGGCGGGGCGCGCCCCCGGGCAGCGGCCGGGTCGGGCTCACGGGGTGCGCCAGTCGGCGGCGAAGGCCGTGGCCGGGTTGGTGGTGAGGAGCAGTTCGGTCAGCTCCGGGCCGAAGGTGCGGGCCAGTCGCGGGGCGAGGTCGGTGAGCAGGCGGACCGGGCCGCCCGCCTGCCGGGCGGTGCGGGTGGTGGTGTCGGCGCCGAGGAGCAGCCGGTCGGCGTGGCCCGCCTCGACCAGGTCGGCGATGACGTCGAAGGCCTGGAGGTCGGCGGGGTGGCCCGCCCGGGAGGGGCTGTCCAGCGCGAGGTGGACGCCCTCGGCGGCGAGGCCGCGGTACACGGCGCGGTCCGGGAAGCGGGTGAGGTGTCCGAGGATGATCCGGTCGGGCCGGACGCCGTGCCGGCCGCTCAGCCGGACCAGGACCTCGTGCGGATCGCCCTCCGGTTCGAGGTGGACGGCGATCGGCGCTCCGGTGGCGTGGTGCGCCTCGGCGGCCGCGGCCATCGTGCGGTGGGTGTGCGGGGTGGTGCGCCCCGGGTCGTCCGCGACCTTGATCAACCCTGCGCGGACGCCCTCGGCCGCACCCGGCAGTCCGGTGGTGATGTCGGCGACGAAGCGCTCGGCGAGGTCCTCGGAGGCGGACGTGTCGGGGACGTCGGGGCTGTTGACGGCGGGGTCGGCGCCCGGCGTGTAGTGGACCGCCTGGTGCGCCCCCGTGGCGGCGACGATGTGGACGCCGGTCGTCCGGGAGAGCGCGGCGAGGGTGTCGGCGCCCCGGCCCATGCCCCTCGGAGTCCACTGGACGAAGGAGCGGCCACCGGCGGCCGCGAAGGCCCGCAGGACCTCCTCGGCGGCGGCCGGGTCGTCCAGTTCCTGGCCGGCGAGCAGCGGGCTGCGGATGAAGAGGTGGTCGTGGGAGTCGGTGACGCCGAGGTCGGCGGGCGCGAGGTCGCCGAGGACGGTCCGGACGGTGCGGCTCATGCCTGCTCCTTCGGGGCTTCGGTGGGCGCGGTGGCTGTGGTGGCTGAGCCGGCGCCGGCGCCGGCCGTGGCGGCTTCGGCGTAGGTGGCGGTCGCGACGCGCAGGCCGGCCAGGGCCTTGGGGAGGCCGACGTACGGGGCGAGGTGGACCATGACCTCGGTGATCTCCTCCGGTGTCAGGCCGATCCGCAGGCTGTAGCGGACGTGGTCGGCGAGCTGGGGCTCCACGCCGCCGAGCGCGGTGAGTGCGGCGAGGTTGGCCACCTGGCGGTCGCGCAGGGCGAGTCCGGGCCGCTGGTAGGTGCCGCCGAAGAGGCTGGTGACGATCCAGTCGGGGAACCCGGGGGCGAGGGCGTCCAGGCCGCCGAGGGCGGTGGCGGAGGCCGGGCCGGCGAGTTCGGCGAGCAGGGCGTAGCCGGCTTCGCGGTCCGACGGCGCCGGGGCGAGGTCGGCCGGGATCGGTGTGGTGGGAGTCATCGGGACAGCGGGTCCTTTCACCAGTGGCGGCCGGCCGGCAGCCGGTCGAGTTCGGGGCGGGAGAGGTGCAGCACCTGGTAGCGGGCGCCGGGCACGTCCTCCGGGGCGGGGCCGTGCCAGAGGGCGAGGGTGAGCAGTTCCCAGCGGCTCGGGTCCACGGCGACGGCGGCGGTGTGCAGGGCCGGGTGCGCGGGGAGTTCGGCGAGCGCCCGCTCGACGGCCTCGGCCGGGTCGACGCCCTCCGGCAGCCGTACGGTGTCGCGGGTCGCGGTGGTCGGGGCGGCTTCGGCGGTCCCGGCGGTTCCGGCCCTGGTCTCGGCCGCCTCCGCCGCGCTGCCGCGGGCCAGGCCGGCGCCGAGCCAGTGGTGGACGGCGGGGCGGCCGAAGTCGGCGCTCAGGCCCCGGAAGCCCGGGCCCCAGAGGAAGCTGTTCATGCCCTCGGCGGTGCGCCAGAGGTAGAACGGCGCGTACTGGTTGACCGGCGACCCCTGGTGGCCGCGCTCACGGACCAGGTACGCCTTGAGGCCGAGGCCGGGGTGGGCGTCGAGCAGATGGCCCTTGTCGGCGACCCGCTTGCGGATGATGCCCATGTCGTAGTCGGCGGGGAGGGTGATCTCGTACTGCATGGCGTGCACGGCGGGACTCCTCGGGTCGGTGCGGCAGACCGTTCGTCGGGCGCGGTGCCGGGGTCGTCAGGTCGTCAGGTCGTCAGGTCGTCAGGTCGTCAGGTCGACATGACCTCGGGCCTCACGGCGCGGCGTCAGCCCCTTCGGTGGGCCGCGAGCAGGCCGAGGGCGCCGCGGACGGCCCGGTCGAAGGGCTCGGCGCTGTCCGCGGCCCGGGCCAGCACGTAGCCGCCCTGGACGACGGCGACCACGGCGGCGGCGGTGTCCGCCGGATCCAGGCCGGGAGCGAACTCACCGTCCGCCTGCCCCTCGGCGACCAGGTCGGCGATCCGGCCGCGCAGCCAGTCGAAGGTCTCCTCGACGGGGGCACGCAGCTGCGGGTCGGCGACGACGTCCGGGTCCTGGGCCATCCGGCCGATCCGGCAGCCGCGCAGGACGTCGCGGTCGCGGCGCAGGTACGCGGCGATGCGCTCGTACGCGGTGCCGGGAACGCCGAGGTCGGCCTCGGCGATGCCCCGCAGCTGCTCGGCACTGCGGCGCAGGGCGGCGGCCGCGAGGTCGGGCTTGCCGGTGAAGTGGTGGTACATGCTGCCCTGGCCGACGCCGGAGCGCTGCTGGATGGCCTTCGGGCTGGTGCCGACGTAGCCGCGCTCCCAGAGGAGGTCCTGGGTGCTCTCGATGAGACGGTCCTGAGTGCTCATGTGGATCACTGTACATACCAGTAGGTACAGAAGGCTAGTGGTATCGCGGCTCCGGTTTCCGACCCGGACCACCCCGAGCCGGGACCGCCCGAGCCGGTCCGAGCCGGCCCAGGACGGTCCGAGACGGCCCGGCTGTCGGCGGCCGGGCGAAGACGGAGGGCCGTGCGCCGCCCCCCGGCGGCCACGGCCCCTCGACCGTTCGTCATCCCCCGCACCGCCGACCGGCATTCCGGTGCGACCGGTGGCGCGCGTCACGTCACCCACGGTGGCCGGCGTCACGCCGAGTAGGGGGGTGCACGGCGCACTGCGCGGGCGGACGGCGGAGCGCCGACTACGGGAGTTCGCACCGGATCACGGGGGCCACCTCGGCCGCGAACAGCTCGAGTTGCTCGCGCTGCGCTCCCTCCGTAAGCGCGTCCACCCCGATGCCGACCACCTCGTTGCCGAAGGCCTCGTGGTAGCGGTGGATCTTCTCGACCACCTGCTGCGGACTGCCGACCAGCGCCGATCCGTGCTCCAGCGCATCCTCCAGCGAGCCGAACGGCGAGTTGTTGTGACGGCCGGCGGCCGAGGCGAACAGCGCGTTCCAGTACGGGCGGTAGCCCTCGACGGCGTCCTGCGAGCGCTTCGCGACGTACAGCCCGCCGAAGCCCGCGCCCACCCGGGCCGACTTCGGGTCGTGCCCGTAGTGCGCCCAGCGCTCGCGGTAGTGCTCGACCAGCGAGCGGTACTTCTCCAACGGGTGGAAGGAGTTGGCGGAGAAGAGCGGGTCGCCGTGGCGGGCGGCGAGGTCGGTGGACCGGGTACTGGTGGCACTGCCGTGCCAGACCGGGATCGGATCCTGGAGCGGGCGCGGGGAGACGGCGGCCTCGTCGAGCGGCGGGCGGGTCGACCCCCGCCAGGTCACCTTCTCCTCGCGCCAGAGCCGGCGCAGCAGTTCGTAGTTCTTGGCGAGCGCCTCCCACTGGCGCTCCTCGGGCAGGCCGAACAGGCCGAAGTGGCGCGGGTCGTTGCCCTTGCCGATGATCAACTCAAGTCGGCCACCCGATAGTTGGTCGAGCATCCCGTAGTCCTCAGCGACCCGGACCGGATCGAGGACGCTGAGCACCGTCACCGTGGTGAACAGCCGGATGGTGGAGGTGCGGGCGGCGATGGCGCTCAGCAGCACGGGCGGCGCCGGGGAGAGGAAGGGTTCGCCGTGCCGCTCCCCCACGCCGTAGCCGTCGTAGCCGAGTTGCTCGGCGAGGACCGCCTGGTCGATGACGCTCTGCAGCTTCTGCCGTGGGGTGCGCAGGACTCCGGTGACCGGGTCGGGGGTGTTGGCGACGAGGGACGAGACGGTGAACCGCACGGCGGTCTCCTTGGAAGGCTCGGAGGGGGCTCGGGGTCGACTGAGCCGGGGCCGACCGGGCTCGGGGCCGGATGGGCTCAGGGCCGGATGGGCTCGGGCTCAGGTTCGGACGTCGGTGGGCCGCCGGAAGCGCAGGGGTGCGGTGCGACGGCCCGGGGCTGCGCTCGCGCGGCCGGCACCGGCGGAGTCACTGACGGACCGGGGCGCCGGAACGCCCGGGCGCGATGTCAGCGCGCGGTGCCGCGGTGGCGGCGACAACAACAGCGGGGCGAGGTGGGCGCGGAGGGAACGGCGGCGACGGCGGGAACCGCGGATACGGCCAGCACTGCCCTCACGCCTCCCCCTCACCTCGTGCGCACACGGTCCTCCGCGAGGATAAGCACCGGTCAGAAGCGGGGCAAGGCCTTGCCCGGACGCGTCCGGCTGGCAAGATGTCCGGCATGAGCTACCTCGCCGCGGATGACCGCTATGCCTCCATGACCTACCGGAAGGCCGGGCGCAGTGGCGTCCAGCTGCCCGCCGTCTCGCTCGGGCTCTGGCACAACTTCGGTGACGCCCAGCCGCTGGAGGTGCAGCGGGCCGTGCTCCGCCGGGCCTTCGACCGGGGCGTCACCCACTTCGACCTGGCGAACAACTACGGCCCGCCGTACGGCAGTGCCGAGCGCAACTTCGGCTACCTGTTCGCCCAGGACTTCCGGCCGTACCGGGACGAGCTGTTCATCGCGACCAAGGCCGGCTACGACATGTGGCCCGGCCCGTACGGCAACGGTGGCAGCCGCAAGTACCTGCTGGCCAGCCTCGACCAGTCGCTGGACCGGATGGGGCTGGACTACGTCGACGTCTTCTACTCGCACCGCTACGACCCGGACACCCCCATCGAGGAGACGATGGGGGCCCTGGACAGCGCGGTGCGCTCGGGCAGGGCGCTGTACGCCGCGATCTCCAACTACCCGGCGGAGCAGCACCGGGAGGCGGTGGCGATCCTGCGGGAGCTGGGCACGCCGGTGCTGATGAACCAGTCGGCGTACTCGATCCTCAACCGGTCCGTCGAGGACGGCGGCGTGCTGGACGCGGTGGGCGACACCCGGACCAGCCTGATCGCCTACTCGCCGCTGGCGCAGGGGCTGCTGACGGACCGCTACCTCTCCGGCGAGGTACCGACGGGCTCGCGGATGTCGGTCGGGAAGTTCCTGACCGAGGAGACGCTGACCGAAAGGAAGCTGGAGCAGCTGCGGGCGCTGAACAAGATCGCCGAGGGGCGCGGGCAGACGCTGGCGCAGCTGGCGCTGAGCTGGGTGCTGCGGGACCCGCGCGTCGTGTCGGTGATCATCGGCGCCAGCAGCGTGCGGCAGCTGGACCAGAACCTCGACGCGCTGGCCGGAGGACCGCTGACGGCGGAGGAGCTGGCGGAGATCGACCGGCTGAGCCGCTGAGCTTGCTCGTGGACGGGTGACAGCCGACGGGTGACAGATGACAGCTGACAGATTCTGAAATCTGAACTCTGTCATCTGTCGGCTGTTATCTGTCGGCTGAACGCTGTCCGTCGTCGGCGGTCCGGCACCGCGTCCACCGCGCCGTCCCGCAGCACGGCCAGTTCGGCCGACCGCCGCCCGGACGGCCGGGACGTCGACGAGTTCGGCGTCGTCGAGGGTGAGCCCGGCGAGCCCGAGGACGCCGCGGACGCCGCGGAGGCCGCGGAGGCCGCGGAGGCCGCGGAGGCCGCGGAGGCCACCCAGGGTCATGGCTCGCCGGAAATCTGTGCCTATTCCATGATGTGGGAATGGATAGCGATCCCGGTCACGGTGGGCACTGGGCAACGGGTGAACCGGCGGGCATGGAGATGCCGGTCGGCGACAACACCCGCGGGGAGGCAGACGCTGGCAGGACGTCACAGCGCCACCCCTTCCTACGAGTTGGGGGATCGCGCAGCCGACGAAGGCGAGGTCACGGGCTGTCGGGGCAAGAATGTGCCACGTTATGGGATCAGTTGATCATCAACGCCATTCCATCGCAACGTCATCGACACATTCCCGAAGCACTGGCTGCCCTACGCTGAGACTCCCTCCGGCGGACCGGCCGGGGTCCCGAACAGAAACCCGAGGTGTCATGGCCGAGGCCGCCACCGCCGTCCAGAGCCCGCCGGCCGGTGCGCAGGCCGTCCAGCGCGCGCTCGGGCTGCTGCACTGCTTCCACGACAACGGCCCCGACCTGAGCGCCTCCGACCTGGCCCGCCGCATGGGCCTCTCGGTCTCCACCGCACACCGGCTGGCCCGCACGCTGGTCAGCGCCGGATTCCTGGAGCAAGACGAGCAGACCGTCCGCTACCGGCTCGGCCCGGCCGTCGCCGAACTCGGCCAACTCAGCTTCCACCAGCGCGGACTGCACCTGGCCGCGCCCGAGCTGGAGGTGCTCTCCCGGCGCACCAAGGCGACGGCGGACCTCGCTATCCGCAGCGGCCCGCACGCGGTGATCCTGGTCGGCGGCTCCGTCCGCCCGGACACCGGGCTGAGCCTGCGCCGCCCGTTGCACTCGACGGCGCTCGGCAAGGTCCTGCTGGCCTGGCCCCGCCCGGGCGAGGCGGCGACATCCACGCTCGGCCCGCTGCGCTCCTTCACCGACCGTACGATCACCGAACCGGCGCTCCTGGAGGAGGAGTTGGCCAGGGTACGGGCCGCCGGGTACGCGTTGAACGACGGCGAGTCGGCCGCCGGGGTGCGGACGGTGGCCGTCCCCGTCCTGGACGTCGCCGGGCAGGCCCGCTTCGCGCTCGCGGTCCGTTCGACCCCCGCGCACCTCACCGACGACCGGGTGGACTGGTTCCTTGGATACGCCCGCGGTTGCGCCGACGCCCTCGCCGTCCTCCTCCTGCCGCCGGGCCAGCGCGCCTGACAATTCTCTGACGGCTCGTCAAAATGACTGCAGCGTCGGCCCGTCCACACCAGTCGGAGGTGCGGACGGGCTGCCGCTGTGGTCAGCGGTCGTCTACCAGGGATCAGGGATCAGACCGCGGCCGGGGTGTACTTGTAGCCGACCCGGCGGACCGTCACGATCGTGTCGCGGTAGGTCGGGCCGAGCTTGCGGCGCAGCCGGGCCACGTGCACGTCGACGGTCCGGCCGTCCCCGACGTGGCCGTAGCCCCAGACCGCGGAGACCAGGTGGTCCCGGGTGTGCACCCGCTGCGGGTGCTCGGTGAGGTGGGCCAGCAGCTCGAACTCCAGGTAGGTGAGGTCGAGCAGCCGCCCGTCGACGTAGGCGTTGCGCCGCTCGCTGTCGACGCTGATGCCTCGCCCGCCCGGTCGCACCGGGCGGGCACCCGCCGGGGCCGGCGCACCGGGGACGCCGGAGGTGCCGAGCACGACGGGAGAGCCGAAGGCCCCCGGCGCAGCGGCGGAGCCGGCCGGGACAGCCTGGACGGCCGAGAGGGCCGACACCGGCGCACCCGACAGCCCGGGGCCCGCCGCCGGGTTCTCCGCCGGCACCAGCACCAGGTACCCGACCATCGGGCTCCCGCTCGCACCGCCGAACTGCGCACCGTACTGGGCGAGCAGACCCTGGGGCAGCAGGCCCTGCGGCAGGGCGGCGACGACGGTCGCGCCCTCCGGCAGCGCGGCGAGCAGTGCCTGGGGCGCCGGCGGCAGGGCCGCGCCCGGCTGCGGACCGGCGTGCGGCGGGGCGACCGCCGGGCGGGCCGGGCCGGCGTGCGGCGGACGGGCGGCCGCACCGGGCCACCGGTCGGCCACCGAGGGCGGCGGGACGGCCGGCCCCGCGCCCCTGACCTGCCCGGGCGCACCAGGAGCGGCGGAGCTCCCGGACAGGCCGGACGGAAGGGGAGGAAGCGACGGGCCGGACGGGCCGGAAGCGGGAGGGACGGACGGAACCGAGCGGACCGCGCGCAGGTGCGGGGTCGCGGTGGGCAGGGGCAGGGTGGCCGTGGAGGAAGAAGACATGGTGTGCCGCTCATTTCGCGCGTGACGGACGGGGTGGAGTCGTCTGCGCGTCGACCGGGCGTACTGCCGGGGCTGGACCGGATCGAACCGGGTCAGCGGGCGGAGGGCCGGGACGCGCTGGGCGAACCCGGACACGTCTGATCGAACAGGTGCGGCTGCCGGGACGGCCAGAACGGTTCGAGGTCGGGACGACCCCGCCGGCTGTCCGCGGCGCGGACCGCGCGCCCGTTCCACCGCCCGGCCCGTCCACCGCCCGCACGTGTCATGGGGGCCGCAACGGTCGTTCGAGTACGGCCGACGACGGCGGGGGAAGGTCTGGGGCAGACGATGTTCACTGGTGGTCTCTCCGCTGGGCGGGTCCGGTTGGTCGGCCGCGGCTCGCCGGGACGGCGGTCCGCTACGGCCTGGTCGACGGGATCAGCGGTGCGTCGGGCGGTGGCCGGTGGGCCGGGAGCGCCGGGGACGTACCGGGACGGGGCAGGCCGGTCAGCGACAACACGCGCTGCAGATCAGCGCGTGGTCGATGTAGCGGCGGACGGTGAGCACCGGTACGGCAGCACCCGAGATGGCGGAGCCGGGTACGAGGGACCCGGGCGCGGCGGTGCCGATGAGTCGTCGGCCGACGGTCATCCTGCTGCCCTCCCCCTCGCTCTGCGCGCGGCGACGCACCGCTGCGGGTGCGTGCCGACGGTTCCTCGCCGGATCGTCGAAGGCCGTCCGCCGGTCGGCACCGCCCGTGTGAACGAGGCGTTGCCGGGGCTCCCGACGGCATGGCCGGGCGGCCTTCGTCCACAGAGCCTTCCACGGCCGGGGCGGTCTAGGCAACCTTCCGCGTCCCGACCGTCCGGGATACGGACACCCGAATGAGACGTCGGCCGGGACGGGACGCCGGCGGCGGCGCCGCCCGAGGCTCCCTCAGACCCCGCCGGGAGCACGGCCCGAGGCCTCCACCAGGGACGGAGCGGACCGGGAGGGCTCCCCGGCAGGCCCTGGCGGGCGCCCGGCGAGGAGCCCTCCCGGGCGCCCGTCAGGTGCGGACGGGAGTGCGCTGGCGCCGCGCCGCGGCGTGCTCGACCAGCGCGACGAGCAGGTCCTTCCCGTCCTCCCGCAGTCGCGCGTCGCAGAGCAGCACCGGGACGCCCGGGTCGAGGTCGAGCGCGTCCCGCACCTCGTCCGGCGAGAACCGGTCGGTGCCCTCGAAGCAGTTCACCGCGACCACGAACGGGATGCCGCGCTGCTCGAAGAAGTCGACCGACGGGAAGCAGTCGGCCAGCCGCCGGGTGTCGGCGAGGACCAGGGCGCCGAGCGCGCCGCGCGCCAACTCGTCCCAGACGAACCAGAACCGGTCCTGCCCGGGGGTGCCGAAGAGGTAGAGCGCGAGGCCGGGCCGCAGGTCGATCCGGCCGAAGTCCATCGCCACCGTGGTGGTGCGCTTGGTCTCGACGCCCGAGGTGTCGTCCAGCGGGCGGCCCAGCTCGCTGAGCTCCTCCTCGGTGCGCAGCGGGCGGATCTCGCTGACCGAGCCGACCAGGGTGGTCTTGCCCGCGCCGAAGCCGCCCGCGACCAGGATCTTCACCGCGGCGGCCGGACCGCCACGCCACCGCGGGTCGTTCGGACTGCCGCCGGCCGGGCGGGGGTGGTGGTCAGAGCGCACGGAGTCCATTGATCACGTCTCGCAACAGGCGCTCGTCCGGCAGCTCGGCGAGCGGAACGGGTCGGGTGACGCTGATCAGGTCGGCGTCGTAGAGGTCGCCGAGCAGCACCCGCACCACGCTGACCGGCAGGTCGGTGAAGGAGCCGAGTTCGGCGACGGAGAGCGGTTCGCGGCGGCACAGGGCGAGCAGTGTCTGGTGTTCCGGGTCGAGGACGTGCGCGGGCACGGCCCCCGCGGCCG
The DNA here is from genome assembly GCF_054601375.1 of Kitasatospora sp. Ki12. Lineage (NCBI taxonomy): Bacteria > Bacillati > Actinomycetota > Actinomycetes > Kitasatosporales > Streptomycetaceae > Kitasatospora > Kitasatospora sp. Ki12. The sequence continues at coordinate 1,509,241 of NZ_BAAIHT010000003.1, forward strand.
GCCCGGGCTCGACGGCGACGACCAGCGAGATCAGGTCGAACAGCCCCTCCTCGACCGGCCGGGTGCGGCCGCGGGTCATCGAGTAGAGCCGCACCACCGGGCCGGCCTCGTCGTCGAACCAGCGGTCGTCGGCCGGGGTACGGGCCTGGAACAGGTCCACCTCGGGTCCGTCCGGGTCCGCCGGGGCCGGCAGGTCAGTGTCCGCCGGGTCCGCCATGCCCGCCGGGTCGGTGTCCGCCGGGATTCCCACATCCTGAGACGCGGCCGCGCCGGATGACGCGCTCGCGTCCGCCGCCGGGCCCGCCGCCTCCGACGCCCCCGCGCCGACCGGCCCGTCGGTGCCCACCGGCACCTCCGGGCCGTCCGGCGCGTCCGTCTTCGGATCCGCCATGGGCCCGCTCATCTCCCCGGCGGGGCGGTTTCGGTGCGCGGCTCGGCGGCCATGTGCTCGCCGACCCGCTTGACCAGCAGGGCCATCTCGTAGGCGATCTGGCCGATGTCGGCCTCGGCGTCGCTCAGCACGGCCAGGCAGCTGCCGTCGCCGGCGGCCGTGATGAAGAGGAAGGCCTCGTCCAGCTCGACCATGGTCTGCCGGACGCCGCCGACCTTGAAGTGCCCGCCGGCCCCCTTGGCCAGGCTGTGGAACCCGGCCGCGACGGCGGCCAGGTGCTCGGCGTCCTCGCGGTCGAGGTCGCCGGAGGCCCCGGTGGCCAGGCCGTCGCTGGACAGGATCACCGCGTGCCGCAGGGCGGCGACGCGCCCCACCAGGTCGTCCAGGAGCCAGTTGAGGTCCCCGGGCGGCTGCGTCGAAGTGGTCATGAATCAGTTCCTTCCGCTGGAGCGGGTGGTGCAGGTGATGCGGGTGGTACGGGTGCAGCGGGTGATGAGGGTGCTGCGGGTGACACGGGTCGCACAGGTGGTACCGGTCGTACGGGCCGTGCGGTTGCCGCGATTGGTGCGGATCCTGCGGGTGGTGCGGGTGGTGCGATCGGTGAGGGTGAAGTCGGTGTACCGGATCCGGCGGGTGCCGCCGGCGGTACGGGTGTTCCGGGGCCCGGGCCGCGACCGACCGGCGGCGCGGGCGGCACCCAGCGGGCGAGCGGTGCCCGTCCGGTGTCCGAGGGCGCGGGCAGCGCCGCCGGGGAGGGGGCCGGGCTGATCGCCCGGAGGGACGGGTTCGGCGGCTGCCAGGCCGGCACGACCGCGACCCGGTCGCGCGGCGAACCCGCGCGCCCCTTCGACGCGCCGTCCCGCCCCTGCGAGGAGCCGTCGCGGCCCTTCGAGGCGCCGCCCCGCCCCTTCGAGGTGCCCTCGCCGTCCTTCGGCGCGCCGTCGCCGTCCCTGGCGACACCGGTGAGGCCCCCGGAGGCGATGGCGACGCGCCCCCGGGTGAAGCCGCGCTGGAACGAGGCGAAGGCCGCCCGGGCCTCCTCGGGCGAACGCTCCCGCGCCTCGCGGGCCTCCTGGGAGCCCCGGTCGGTCCACACGCCCCCGGCCGAGCGCTCCCCGGCTCCGTCCCCGGCCCGGTCCTCGGCTCCGCCCGCACTGCGGAACCGTTCCTTCAGCTGTTCCGTACGCTGCTCCCTGAGCTGCGGCGCCAGGTTCGCCTGCCGGACCCGGCGCGGCAGACCGCCCGCCGTCCGCGGCGCGGTGTCCGCCGACGGAGCCCCGGCCGCCGTGGAAGCCCCGACAGCACCACCGGCCGTCCGCGCGCCGGCGGAGGCATCGCCGGCGGCCGCCTCGGCAGCCGCGACGGCCTCTTCGGCGGCGGCCACCACCACGTCCTCCCGCCGGTGCCGCCCCCTGCCCGGGGCCTCCTCGGCGTCCGCCCCGGGTACGGGGACCAGGACCGGCCCGCTCTTGACCCGGGAGGCCCGACGCGGCAGACCGCCCGCCGTACGCCCCGCCTCGGGAGCGGAGGGGCGCGGCCCGCCCGTCACCCGGTGCCGGCCGCCCGTGCCGGCCTCGGACGACGCGCTCGACGGGGAACCGCCGGACGCCCCCGCGGACGATCCGGCCGATGACCGTACCGCCGCCCCGGCCGCCGACCCCGACCCCGACCCCGACGCCGCCCTCGACCCCGGCACCGCGACCAGGTCGCGCTGCCCGCGCCGGCCGCCGCCCGCCGGCCGCCGCCCGGCCGCGACCGGCTCCGGCGCCCCGTCCGAGGCCTCGGCGAGCAGCTCACGCGGGATCAGCACCACCGCCGTCGTCCCCCCGTACGGGGACGGCCGCAGGTGGACCCGGATGCCGTGCCGCCGGGCCAGCCGGCTGACCACGAACAGGCCCAGCCGGTCGGTGTCGGCGAGGTCGAACTCCTGCTCCACGGCAAGGCGTTCGTTGATCTCGGCGAGCAGCTGCTCGCTCAGGCCGAGCCCGCGGTCGTCGATCTCCAGCGCGAAGCCGTGCGCCACCACCTCGCCCTGGACGGTGACATGGGTGCTCGGCGGGGAGAACACCGCGGCGTTCTCGACGAGTTCGGCGACCAGGTGGGTGACGTCCGCGACGGCGCTGCCGAGCAGGCCGGTGCCGGGGAAGGGCCGGACGGTCACCCGGGCGTAGTCCTCGACCTCGCCGACCGCCGCCCGGACCACGTCGACCATCCGGACCGGCTTGCGCCAGGCGCGCCCGGGCGAGCCGCCGGCCAGGATGATCAGGCCCTCGGCGTGCCGGCGCATGCGGGTGGTGAGGTGGTCGACCTTGAAGAGGTCCTCCAGCTCCGCCGGGTCCTCGGTGCGGCGCTCCATGGTGTCGAGCAGGGTGAGCTGGCGGTGCAGCAGCACCTGGCTGCGCCGGGCCAGGTTGACGAAGACGGCCGAGACGCCGCGCCGCAGGTCGGCCTGTTCGACGGCGGCCTCGACGGCGGCCCGCTGCACCGCGTTGAAGGCCTGGCCGACCTGCCCGATCTCGGCGTCGCCGAAGTGCAGTTCGGGCGCCTCGGTGGCCACGTCCACCGGTTCGCCGCGGCGCAGCCGCAGCATGACGGAGGGCAGCCGGGTGCCGGCCAGCTCGTTGGCCGCGTTGCGCAGGCCGATCAGCTCGCGGGCCAGGCCGCGCCCGATCCGGAACGAGATCATGATCGTCAGCACGATCGCGACGAGGCCGATCGCACCGGCGATGCCGCCGCGCCAGAGCATCCCGATCGCCGTGGACCGGGCACGCTCGTCCAGTCCGGTGGCGATCCGGTTGTTGATGGAGGTGAGGTCGCCGAGCGCCCGGTCGGCGGTCTCCCGCCAGGAGTCGGTGTTGAGCGCCTGGACCACCCGGTCGGGGCCGCCGGCGCCGACGAAGTCCGCCTCGGCGCGGGCCAGCGCGCCCCAGGCCTCGCCGCTGCGCAGAGCGATGTAGTCGGACTGGTCGGCGGGATCGAGCTCGGCGATGTAGACGGTGAACAGCGCCTGCTGGTTGTGCAGGGCGTCCAGCGCGACCTGGTACTGCTCGGCGTTGGGCTTGCCGGCGCCGGCCCGCAGGCCCTCCATCGCCGCGTCCTCCTGCGACAGGTACTCGCGGGCGCGCACCAGCTCGATCAGGATGGTTCCCTGGCGCGGGAGTTGGCCGGTCTGCCGGGCGACGTAGGCGGAACGGAAGCCGAACACCGGCTTGACCAGGTCGCTGTACTGGCCCAGCGCGAACTCCCAGTTCAGCGCGGCACGGCCGACCTGGGAGCGCAGCGGGCCGAGCTGGTCGGCGGCGGCGATGATCTGCACCAGGCGGCCGCGCTGGGGCGTGGAGAGCTTGCCGCCCGAGCCGTCCTTCTTCTGCCGCAGCACGGCGAGGCTGTGGTCGGTGGCGGCCTTGGCGTGCTCGTAGGCGTCCCGGGCGACCGGCGAGCGGGGGTCGGCGAGGCGCTGGACGGCGGCGCGGCGCTCGTTCTGCAGGTCGACGGCGTACTGGTCGACCGGGCCCGCGAACTCCTTGTAGGTGCGGCTGATCCCCAGCTGGTTCCAGACGTCCCCGGTGGTGGCGATCGTCGCGTACACCCACAGGGCGGTGAGGGCGACGATGGGCACCAGGAGCAGCGCGATGATCTTCGCGCGGATCGAGCTGCTGCGCAGACGCATGGAGTCCTCGGTCGGGAAGTGCCAGGCGCGGACGGGGAGGGTGGGGGCCGTGGAAGCGGTGGGCGTGGCGGGAGGGGCGGGGCTCGGCGGGGGACGATGAGGAGGGATTCGGTGGGCTCCCGGCCACGGGTCTGCGCGACTCTACTACGCCCTGACCACTCGTTCGAGGGTCGAACGGGTCCGCTTCCGCACCTTGCCCCGCACACGTCAGAAACCGGTCGCGATCATGTCCGCTTCGCGCCCGGAACATCCGCAGACATCCGGATTTTCCGGACGCTCCGCACCTCCGCGCCGACCGCCGCCCCTGCCCCCGGGACCTCCCTCGGTCTTCTCTGAGTCCTTCCTGGGTCTTCCCTGAGTCCTCCGCCGCTCCTCCCCCGCTCCTTCCCCTCGCCTCCCCCTCGCCTCCCTCCGGCCTCCCCGACCACGGCACCGTCCGAGCGGACCCGTGCCGATCTCGTCGCGTCACCGTCACAACCCTGGGCAGTGCCGGAACGATCCGATAGTTTCGCTCCACCCGTACCACCGGGCGCCGCCGCCCCGGCGGCCGGAGGGCGGGCGGGCCGGACCCACAGGCGGCGCCGGGGAGAAGCGGAACTGGGGAGGACTGTGCGCGAGTTCACCACCCCCGCCCCGGGTGTGCCCGAGGCCACCGGAGGACTCGCCGACTCCCTGTACGACACCGCCGAACGCACCCCCGAGCTGGTCCAGGTGTCCCGGCGGACCGGCGACGGACGGTGGCGGGACGTCACCGCCCGGGAGTTCAGGAACCAGGTGCTCGCACTGGCCAAGGGCCTGCTCACCCACGGGGTGCGCTACGGCGACCGGGTCGCCCTGATGTCCCGCACCCGCTACGAGTGGACGCTCTTCGACTACGCGCTCTGGTCGATCGGCGCGATCACCGTCCCGGTCTACCCCACCGCCGCCCCCGAGCAGGTGCGCTGGATCCTCGCCGAGACCCAGGCGGTGGCCTGCCTGGTCGAGGACGAGGACGCCGCGATGACCGTCGGCGCGGTCTGCGACGCGCTGCCCGACCTCACCGGCATCTGGCAGCTGGACCGGGACTGCGTCGCCGCGATCACCGAGGACGGCCGCGACGTGCCCGACTCCCTGGTGCACCGCCAGCGGCTCGGCGTCGGCGCCCAGAACGTCGCCACCGTCGTCTACACCTCGGGGACCACCGGCCGCCCCAAGGGCTGCCTGATCACCCACGGCAACCTGGCCTCCGAGGCCGACGCCCTGCTCGCCGGCTGGGGCGAGGTCCTGCGCGACACCGGCGGCAGCCAGCCCGGCACCCTGCTGTTCCTACCGCTCGCCCACGTCTACGGGCGGGCCGTGCAGATCGCGGCGGTCCGCGGCGGCTTCCGGATCGGCCACCTCCCCGAGGTCTCCACCGCCGCGCTGCTGCCCGCACTTGAGAGCTTCCGGCCGACCTTCCTGCACGCCGTCCCGTACGTCTTCGAGAAGATCTACCAGCAGGCCCGGCGCGCCGCCGAGGACGCCGGGCGCGGCGAACTCTTCGAGCAGGCGCGGCAGGTGGCCGTCGACTGGGCCGCCGCCCGGGAGCAGAAGTCCTTCGGACGCGGCCCCGGACCGGGCGCCGGACTGCGGCTGCGCCACCTGGCGTACGAGCGGACCGTCTACCCGAAGCTGCGCGCGGTGCTCGGCGGCCGAGTGCGCAGCGTGATGTGCGGCGGCTCCTCGCTCCGGCGCGAGCTGGGACTGTTCTTCACCGGCGCCGGCCTCCAGCTGTACGAGGGGTACGGACTGACCGAGACCTCCGCCGCGATCACCGCCAACCCGACCGCGCGGCAGAAGCTCGGCACCGTCGGGCAGCCGGTGCCGGGCGCCTCGGTGGCGATCGCCGACGACGAGGAGGTGTGGGTGCGCGGCGCCTCGGTCTTCGGCGGCTACCTCAACCATCCGCAGTGCACCGCCGATTCGCTGGTCGACGGCTGGTTCGCGACCGGCGACCTGGGCCGGCTGGACGAGGACGGCTACCTCACCATCATCGGCCGCAAGAAGGACCTGATCGTCACCAGCAGCGGCAAGAACCTCGCCCCGGCGGCCCTGGAGGAACGGGTCGAGGCGCATCCGCTCGTCTCCCAGTGCCTGGTGGTGGGCGACGACCGCCCGTACGTGGCCGCACTGATCACGCTCGACCCGGCGGCCCTCGCGCACTGGCTGAAGAGCCACGGACGGGAACAGCTGGAAGCGTGGGCGGTGCTCGCCGACGAGGACCTGCACGGAGAGATCCAGCGCGCGGTGGCGGCGGCCAACACGGCGGTGTCACGGGCCGAGTCGATCCGCGCGTTCCGGCTGCTGCCACGCGAGTTCAGCCAGGAGCAGGGGCTGCTGACCCCGTCGCTCAAGCTGCGGCGGGCGGCCGTGGCGGAGTACTACGCGGAGGACGTCGAGGAGCTCTACCGCTCGTGAGCCCTGCCTCTCTTGAGCAGCTGAGCTCCTGAGGTCGTGAGCTCCTGAGCTCCTGAGCTCCTGAGCAGGATGTCCGGTAAGGGCTTTGACGGTCCGTCTTGTCCCTTACGGCACCGGCGCGGTGGCCGGGCGGGTTCACCTGCCGTTCCCTTGACGGGCCGATTGGTCCAGTCCATTGTTTCTCTTCGGTCCGAGTGCGGCGCACCACCCACCCCTCTGTTCACGCCCTCCGCCCACGCCCTCCCCACGGGCGTCTCCCCCACACGCTGGAGTCCTCACGTGTCGATGTCCACGCGCCTGTCCGCGCTGGCCGCTGCCGTCGCGCTGCTCACCGCCGTCGCCGTGCCGGCGGCGTCCGCCGTACCGAACACCCCGGGAGCCGCGGGAGCGCCGAGCGCCCAGAGCACCCCGAGCACCCCGAGCGCCCCGGCCGTCAACCTGGCGACCAACCCCGGGTTCGAGCTGCCCGCCCCGAACCTCGCCGACTGGGGCAGCATCCCCGGCTGGACCTGCACCGGCGGCCCGGCCGAAGCGGCCGTCACCACCACCGCCCCGCACTCCGGCGCCTCCGCGCTGACCGTCACCCCGGCGACCGCCGACTCCTCCGGCGAGTGCGCCCAGACCGTCGCCGTCCAGCCCGACACCACCTACACCGCCTCCGCCTGGGTGCGCGGCAACTTCGTCCACCTCGGCGCCACCGGCACCGGCAGGGACCTCCCGCCCGCCTGGACGGAGAGCACCGGCGGCGGCTGGCAGCGGCTCACCACCCGCTTCACCACCGGCCCGAAGGCGCACAGCATCCGGCTGTACGTGCACGGCTGGTACCAGCAGGGCCCCTTCTCGGTGGACGACGTCCGGGTCGACGGCCCCGCACCCGCCCCGGCGGTGGCGGCGAGCTCGATCCCGACCACCGACAAGGTCGTCTTCCTCACCGTGGACGACGGCTGGCAGCGCTCCCCCGAGGCCGAGCAGTTCATCGCCGACCACCGGCTGCCGATCACCACGTTCCCGCTGCCGATGCCCGCCGGCACCGACCCGTCCTTCTTCAAGCGGGTCACCGCCGTGCCCGGCTCGTCCGTCCAGGACCACTCGGTCTCGCACTCCGACCTCAGCAAGCTCCCACTGGACCAGCAGCAGGTCGAGATCTGCGACGCCCGCGACACCATGACCCGCCTCTTCGGCACCGCGCCGGTCGTCTTCCGCCCGCCGTTCTTCGCCTGGAACGCCGACACCCTGCAGGCCGCCGCCAACTGCGGCATCCGTACCGTGCTCACCGCCGACGCCGACTTCAGCTGGGGCGCCGGCAACATCTGGCACCCGGGCCTGCTGCAGCCGGGCGATGTCATCATCATGCACTGGAGCGACACCGTGGCCGCCGACCTCCAGCGCGCACTGGCGGCCGCCGACGCCGCGGGCCTCAAGCCGGCCGGCCTGGTCGACTACCTGCGCTGACCCGCGCCACCGCCACCGGCCGTCACAGACCCGACGCGCCGCCGCCTCCGGGGGGAGCGGCGGCGCGTCGCCGTTCCCCGGGCGCTCTCAGGCAGGTTCCGCCGCCAGGCGAGCGTACTTACCGTCAGCCCGGCGGCGCGCCAGGCCGGGGAGGCGGGGGTGGCGGTCCGCCCGGCGTCATCGCCGAGGTCGACCCCACGGCCCAAGGCCTTCCCCGTCCCTCTCCGGTGGTGCGTGATCGCGCGCGTTGACAGCCCGTCCGCGGCGTGGCTCTAATGGGGGCGTGCAGCGCGGCGCCGGCCACAGAGCAGTGGGCCGGCCGGCGGCCGAGCGAGCACCTTTCCGAAGGGACGATGCGCGATGAGCACTCTCTCCGCTTCCCTGATCTGACGCCAGGCGGTCACCCGCGGTGTCCGCGTGCGCGATGTGCCATCCCTGACTGTCACCGCGTGTGGCCGCGACTCCCCCATGCCTACGGAGAACCCACCACACACGCATGCCCATGTCTTTCAATTCCTTCAATCTGACCGTCATCGAAGAGTTCCGCGCCAATGGCGGGCGGGTCGGCGGCCCGTTCGAGGGCGGCGACCTGCTGCTGCTCACCACCACCGGGGCCCGGTCCGGACGGCCGCACACCGTGCCGCTCGGGTACGTCCGGGCGGAGGGCCGGCTCCTGGTCGTCGCCTCCGCCGCCGGGGCACCGGACCACCCGCAGTGGTACCGCAACCTGCTGACCCACCCGGTGGTCCGGGTCGAGCTCGGCACCGACGCGTTCGACGCGATCGCCGTCCCCGCCGAGGGCGACCGCCGCGAGCGGCTGTTCACCGCCGTCGTCCGCGCGGCCCCCGGGTACGGCGACTACCAGGCAAGGACCGAAGGCGAGTTGCCGGTCGTCGTCCTGGAACGGGAACGGCCCGACGCCGCCCCCGGAGCCACGCCCGACGCCGCGGCACCGGTGGTGCGCACCCTCGCCGACAAGCTACTGGAGGCGCACACCTGGCTGCGCGCACAACTGCGCCACGTCCGGGAGGAGGCGCACGCCCACACCCCCGGCCGACCGGCCGGGCTCGGACTGCAGCTGCGGCAGCACTGCCTGGCGTTCTGCGACGGGCTGACGCACCACCACACCGGCGAGGACAACGCCGTATTCCCCGCCCTCGCCCGCAGCCACCCGGAACTGGCCGACGTGCTCGCGCGGCTCGACGAGGAGCACCGGGCGATCGGGCGGATCAAGGAGGAGCTGGTGGCGCTGCTGGCCGGGATCGAGATCACCGAGCCGCGGCGGCTGCGCACCGAGCTGGACCGGATGTCGGCCGAACTGGAGGCGCACCTCGACCACGAGGAGGCGGAGTTGTTGCCGGTCCTTGCCGCCATCCCCTTCCCGCCGACGGGACCCGGCCCGACCGGGCCCGCCCCGGCCCGGACTGACCCGACCCGGGCTGCCCCGCCGCGTCCCGCCCCGGCCCGGTAGCGGAAACGGCGTTGCCGCCGTCCCCTCCTGTTGCCTCTGGAGGGGGCGGCGGCACCGTCCGTGCGGTGGTGTCGGACGAGGTCCGACGGACCGTTACGACTGCGAGAACACCGGGAGGTAGCCGCCGGACTGGCCGGCCGCCTTCGGGTGGTAGCTCTCGTCGATCGGCAGGGTGGTGCTGTTCAGCCAGGTGGTGAGGTTGCCGCAGATCTCGTGGCCGGTGAAGATGCTGCGGACGTCGCCGAAGGTGAAGCCGGCGTTGGCGGCGCGCTTGGCGAGGACGCCGTCCAGGGTGTCCGCGGCGCTGTTGATGGCGGCACGCTTGGTGTCGCCGATGCCGAAGACGCAGTCACCGCCGACCTTGTAGATGTGCGGGTAGCCCATCACCACGACGTGGGCGTTCGGCGCCTTGGACTTGATGGCGGAGTACACCGTGTCCAGCTGGCCGGGCAGGGTGTTGAGCGCGTAGTTCTTGGCGGTGTTGACGGCGCTGAGGCACGAGCTGTCGGAGCCCAGGACACAGGTCTGCATGGTGTCGGCGAAGCCGGCGTCGTTGCCGCCTACCGAGATGCTGACCAGCGTGGTGCCGGAGTCCAGGGCGGAGATCTGGTTGTTCAGGATGTCGCCGGTCCTGGCGCCCGAACAGGCGACGAACTTGAAGGAGGACGGCGAGTGCGCGTTCTTCCAGAGGTACGCGTACGCGTTGGTGCTGCGCTTGCAGCTGCCACTGTCGCTCAGGTAGCTGCCGGCGCCGACACCGGAGGAGTACGAGTCACCGAGGGCCACGTAGTTGACACCGGCCGCATTGGCGGACGAGGCGGCGAAGAGCGTGGTCATGGTGAGGCCTGCCGCAATCGCGGCGATGGACAGGGCACGGGCGGGGCGGATCATGACACCTCCAGGGTGGGGGGTGGGGGGGTGGGGGCGTGGCGTGGGTCACAGAAGTGATACCAGGCGGTAGCGGAACCCGGAAGCGCTCATGCCAAGGATATTGACGGACCGTCTGATAACTCAGAGGTGAACTGCCGCCAACAGCAAGTGAGTTCACACTGGTCAGCCCCGGTGCGCTCGGACGCGCGTAGCGCTTTGCGCGTAGACCGGCAACTTGCGCTAGTTAAGGGAGCGGTAAACCTGGAGTCGTTGTCCGACCACCGTTGAGTCAGTTTCGAGCCGGGCCGGCCGCCCGGGCGAGAGCGCGACGGCGAGCACGCGGAGACCGCGGCGAGCGCGGAGAGACCACAACGGGCGCGAGGAGACCGCGGCGAGCGCGAGGAGGCCACGACGGGCGCGGGGAGGCGGCGGGCGCGGATCCGCCCGGACGGGCGGACGCGTGGGCCCGAACGGCGCACACGGACTGAACGGGCACGGGTGGGCGCCGTGTGAGCCGCCTTCAGATCCGGAGTCGGACCCGCCCCCGGATCAGCCCCGCACGCCCGGGTACACGGCGCCCGGGGAGACCGTGCAGCCGCCGACCGGAAGCTCCTCGATCGCCTCGTTCGCGGCGGCGGGCACGCCGAGCCAGCGGACGGCAGTGGCGACCGCCGCCCGGGCCTGGCGCAGGCCGGGCGCGCCCCAGCCCAGCAGCTCGACGGCGAGCCCCGGCGCGACCAGCAGGCGCCGGTAGTGCCGGCCCGAGGCAGGGTCGGCGACGCTCGGACCGACCGACCGCAGCGCCGCCGCCATCCGGACCCGCGCGCACTCGTGCCCGCCGTTCGCCGAACCGACCCGGTCGTAGAGGTAGCCGAGGTAGTACGGCCGGCCGATCACCGCCTGCGCCTCCTCGGCGGCCTCCCTGGCCAGGGCGGCCGCCGGGTCCCAGGTGTCCTCCGGCTCCAGCGAGCCGCCGGGCAGCGAGCAGATCCCGTCCTTGGGGTTCACCAGGGTCAGCACCCGCCCGTCCGGGGCGAACAGCCACCCCCAGGACTGCTTGACCGGCAGCCCGTCGGGCACCTGCTCGCCCGGCCGCCACGGCCAGCCCGCCGTGGGACGCCGCCGCACCTTCCCGAGCAGTTCGGCGATCTCCGCGCTGTACTCGATCGGGCTCATGCTCTGGCCCCGCCGTGCTCGGCCGAGGCGCCGGTGGATCCGGCGGGTACGGCAGGTCCGGCGGGTGCGGCAGGGACTCCGGCGCACCCCCCAGTACCGAGCTCGCGCCGCTCGCTCATGCGTCCCCCTCTCGCTGTCGGGCTCGCCGGACCGGCGGTGCGCGGAGGGGACCTGCAGGGCGCGGTACGGAGCGGAGCGGCGGGAGCGGCGGCGTGGGGTACCGCGCGCTCCTGCTGTTGATCTTCTCCGAATCTTCCCCGAACAGGCGGTCGATGAACAGTCCCCAGCGCCGCATGGTGGACGCGGAGCCGGCGAACGCCCTGATCATCCCAGCGGCGCACCCCCGTCCCCGGGCCCGGGGAAGCCCGGCAGCGGGAACCCCGGCCGCGGGTCCACGCCCGGCGGGAACGGCATCCCGCGCGCGGCGTCGTCGGCGAGTTCGTCGAACACCTCGTGCGCCGTCATCGGCCGCAGCCGCCCGCCGACCAGCGCCCAGCCGCGGACCGGCGGCCGGGCCGGGGCGCCGTCGTCCGGGGGATCCCCGGGGCGGTGCTCCCCCGGCCCGCCGGGCCTCGGGTCGGCCCGGCCGCTCGTCTCCGGATCGCCGTGCAGCAGCAGCGCCCCCTCCCCGCCGGCGGCCACGCCCGCCGCCAGCGTGACGCAGAACGCCTCGGTGTCCCGCCCGGCGGGGTACAGCCGCCCCTCCTCCACGCAGACGTCCACCGCGGAGGTGAGCTCCTCGCCGTCCTCGGGGCCGTGGCAGCGCAGCGTCAGCAGGTGGCAGCCCTCCCCCGCGCCCTCGGCCAGCGCCAGGAACACCGAGGTGACGTACCGCATCACCGCCGCCATCCGGCGCTGCCCGGCCGGGTCGTCGCCGACGGCGTCCAGCAGGGCCGCGCAGGCCACGGACATCCGCACCCGCGCCCGGTGGTCGTCCATCAGCACCGGCAGCAGCTCGGCCAGCCGCTCCCCCGCGTAGACGAACGGCTCCCCGGCGAGCTCGGGATCGCCCGCGTAGGCGACCCGGGCCGCCGCCGTCCGGGGATCGAGGCCGACCGCCTCGCAGTAGTCCTCGAAGTCGTCCGCGTCCAGGACCCGCAGGTGCACCTCCAGGCCCTGCCGGTGCAGGGCCGTCAGCTGCTCCTCCGCCCGCCGCAGGTAGTCCCGGTGGCCGAGCCCGCCGAACAGCCCGTACCGCGCGAGCCCCGCGAAGTCCCCGGCCGCCACGGCCAGCGCCACCGCGACCGGCTGCGGCGGCGGCGCGCCCCGGGCCCGCCCGTCCTGCCGGGCCCGCGCTCCCCCTCCGCCCGCACCCCGTCCGCCCGCGCGCCCGCCGGGCGGTCGCCCGCCCCCGGGCGGCGCGGCCCCGCCGGGCCCGCCGCCCGGCGCCGCACCGGCACCGCTCCCCTGCTTTCGGCCGGCCAGCACCAGCACCCGCCGGCGCCGCCCCGCGGCACCCACCACCACACGCACCAACTCCCGCACGGCAGCCATGGCCCCTCCTCTTCCTCGCTCGTCCTCTTCCCCGCGCACCCGACACCCGTCGGCACCGGCCGCCCCGAACACCGGAGCCGCCGACATCGAGGAACATACACAGAGCCACTGACAATGCACTCCTGGTAATCGAACAGCGGGCCCGGCGCCGCCCCGTCGACCGCCGGGGCACCCGGGAACGGCGGTGCCGCCAGGTACCCGTGAGACGCATGCCTCCACCGGTCCACGCGGGATTGTCAGTGCCGCGCGTTAGGGTCGGGGACCATGCGACTGCTGCATACCTCCGACTGGCATCTCGGGCGCTCGTTCCACCGGGAGAGCCTTCACGACGCCCAGCGCGCCTTCCTGGACCACCTGGTGGAGGTGGTCCGGGCCGAGGCCGTGGACGCCGTGCTGGTCGCGGGGGACGTCTACGACCGGGCCCTGCCGGGCCTGGAGGCGGTCGCGCTGTTCGACGACGTGCTGCACCGGCTGGCGGACCTCGGGGTGCCGACGGTCTTCATCAGCGGCAACCACGACTCGGCCCGCCGCCTCGGGGTCGGGGCGGGCCTGATCGGGCGGGCCGGGATCCACCTGCGGACGGATCCGGGCCAGTGCGCCGCGCCCGTGGTGCTGGCCGACGAGCACGGGCCGGTGGCGGTGTACGGGCTGCCCTACCTGGAGCCGACGCTGGTGCGCGAGCGATTCGGGCTGGCGAAGGGCGGCCACGCGGCGGTGCTCGGCGCCGCGATGGACGAGGTGCGGGCCGACCTCGCCGCGCGCCCGGCCGGGACGCGGGCGGTGGTGCTGGCGCACGCCTTCGTCACCGGCGGCGCGCCCAGCGACAGCGAGCGGGACATCGCGGTCGGCGGCGTCGCCGCGGTGCCGGCCGAGGTGTTCGACGGGGTGCACTACGTCGCGCTCGGCCACCTGCACGGCTGCCAGACGCTCGCCCTGCACCTGCGCTACAGCGGCTCCCCGCTCGCCTACTCCTTCTCCGAGGTGCACCAGCGCAAGAGCATGTGGCTGGTCGACCTCGCCGCCGACGGCTCGGTGGCCGCCGAGCGCGTCCCCTGCCCCGAGCCGCGCCGGCTCGCCACCCTGCGCGACACCCTCGACGCCCTGCTCACCGACGAGGCGTACGCCGAGCACGAGCAGGCCTGGGTGCAGGCCACGCTCACCGACGCGGCCCGCCCGAGCGAGCCGATGGAGAAGCTGCGCCGCCGCTTCCCGCACACCCTGCAGCTGCTCTTCGACCCCGAGGAGCCGGAGGCCGGGTCCTCCCCCTCGTACGCGGCGCGGGTGAGCGGCCGGGGGGACCTGGAGATCGCCGAGGGCTTCCTGCGGCACGTCCGCCCGGGCGCCGAGCCGGGCCCGGACGAGCTCGGCTGGCTGCGCGAGGGCTTCGAGCGCGTCCGGGAGACCACCGACCGGAAGGCGGACCTGCCCCGATGAGGCTGCACCGGCTCACCGTCACCGCCTTCGGCCCGTTCGCGGGCTCCGAGACGGTGGACTTCGACGCGCTCGCCGCCGGCGGGCTGTTCCTGCTGCGCGGCGCGACGGGCGCGGGCAAGAGCAGCGTGCTGGACGCGGTCTGCTTCGCCCTGTACGGCGAGACGCCGGGCGCCCGCCGCGCCAACCGGCTGCGCAGCGACCACGCCGACCCGAAGCGGCTGACCGAGGTGCGCCTGGAGCTGACCCTCGGCGGGCGGCGGCTGCAGATCACCCGGCTGCCGGAGCAGCGCCGGCCGAAGAAGGTCGGCACCGGCACCACCGTCGAGCGGGCCCAGACCCTGCTGCGCGAGTGGGTCCCCGACACGGGCGACGGCACGCCCGGCTGGCGGGGCCTCAGCAAGTCGCACCAGGAGGTCGGGGAGGAGATCCTCCGGCTGATCGGCATGAACCGGGAGCAGTTCTGCCAGGTGGTGCTGCTGCCGCAGGGCGACTTCGCCCGCTTCCTCAAGGCCGACTCGGAGGAGCGCGGCAAGCTGCTGCGGCGGCTGTTCGACACCGAGCGGTACCGGTTCGTCGAGGACTGGCTGGCCGAGCAGCGACGCGCCCAGGAGGCGGAGGTCCAGTCCGGCCGGCGCCGGCTGCGCGACCTCATCGGCAAGGCCGAGCAGGCGGCCGGTCCGGACGCCGAGCCTGCCGGGGGCTGGGCCGTGGACGGGGAGGGCGAGGCCGGGCCGACCGCCGACGTGCTCGGCTGGGCCGCGGTCCTGCGCAGCGGCGCGGCCGAGCAGCTCGCCGTCGCGGAGTCGGCGCTCGCGGGTGCCGAGGCCGGGCAGCGCGCGGCCCAGCGGCAGCGCGAGGCAGCCGAGGAGCTGGCCGGGCGGCAGCGCCGGCACCGGGAGGCGCTGGACCGGGCCGAACGGCTGGCCGGGTTCGAGCCCGACGCGGCGCGGGACCGGCAGCGGCTGGCCGCCGCGCAGGAGGCCGTCGGGGTCGAGTCCGCGCTGCGGCTGCGGGAGACGGCGGCCGAGGCGCTGCGCCGCGCGCGGGCGGCGCAGGACCGGCACCGCGCGGCGCTGGCCGCCGCCCCGGGCGCGGAGGGCCGGCGGTTCGAGGCGGCCGGCGCCGCCGAGCTGGCCGAGGCCGAGCTGGAGCTGCGGGCCGAGGTGGTCCGACTGGAGGCGGCCCGGGCGGAGGAGCGGCGCTGTACCGAACTCGCCCGCGAGCAGCGCTCCCTGACGACCGACCGGAGCGCCGCCGAGACCCTGGCCGAGGAGGCCGAGGACTGGCTGGCCGAGTTCGACGGCGAGCTGCGCCGCCTGGAGGAGCGGCACGCCGGGGCCCTGGCGGCGACGGCCGCGGTCGAGCGGCTGGACGGGCTGCGCACCGAGTCGGCCGCCCGGCTGGCGGCGGCCCGGGAGCGCGACGGCCTGCGCGCCGGGATCGCGGCGGCCGAGCCGCGGGTCGCCGGGCTGCGCACCGCCGCGCTGGACGCCCGCGAGCACGGCCTGGACCTGCGGGACCGCCGGCTGACGGGCATGGCCGCGGAGCTGGCCGAGCAGTTGCGCTCGGGCGAGGCCTGCCGGGTCTGCGGTTCGCCGGAGCACCCGGCGCCCGCCGAGGTGGCGCCCGGCGGCCGGGTCGGCGCCGAGGACGAGGAGCGGGCCCGCCTCGCCCAGGCCGCCGCCGAACAGGCCTGGACGGAAGCCGACCGGGCACTCACCGCCCTGCGGATGCGCGAGGCCACCGCGGCCGGCGCGGCCGGGCCGGACACCGCGGACGCGCTCGCCGGGGCCCTCGCCGAGCTGGAGCGCGAGCACCGCGAGGCCCGGCACACGGCGGAGGCGCTCGGCCGGATCGAGCAGGAGATCGCCCGGCTGTCCCGGGACCGCACCCGCCGCGGTGAGGAGCTGCGCGAGGCGAAGGAGCGCGCCGCGGTCCTCACCGACCGGCTGCAGGCGCTCGAGACCGAGCGGGAGTCGCTGACCGCCCGGGTGGCCGCCGCCCGCGGGGAGGCCGCCTCCGTCGCCGACCGGGCCGCGGCCCTGGCCGGGCTCACCGAGCGGGTCGCCGCCGCGGCCGCCGCCGTCCGGGCCCGCGCGGAGACGGCGGCCCGGCTCGACGAGGCCGAGGCGGAACTCGGCAAGGCCGCCACCGCGGCGGGCTTCCCGGACGCCGGGGCGGCGCTCGCGGTGCTGCTGCCCCGCGAGGAGCGCGAGCGGCTGGAGGCCCGGCTGGAGCGGCACCGCGCGGAGACCGCCGCCGTCCGGCGCGAGCTGGACCTCCCGGAGCTGGCCGGGGCCGCGGCCCGGCCACCGGCCGACCTGCCCGCCGCCGCGGACGCGCTCCGCGCCGCCACCGACCGGCTCGGGCAGGCGCACGCCGCCGGGCGGCCGCCCACGAGCGGTGCGGGGCACTGGCCGCGATCGGCCGGCAGCTGGCCGCGCTCGCCGCCGAGCTGGCCCCGGCGCTGGACCGGTACGGGCGGATCAACCGGCTCGCCACACTGGCCGCCGGCACCTCCGCCGAGAACCGGCTGCGGATGCGCCTGGAGTCCTACGTCCTGGCGGCCCGGCTGGAGCAGGTCGCGGCGGCGGCCAGCGACCGGCTGGTCCGGATGTCCGGCGGCCGCTACACCCTGGTGCACAGCGACGACCGGGGCACCGGCACCCGTCGCTCGGGCCTCGCCCTGCGGGTGGTGGACGCCTGGACGGGCACCGAGCGGGACACCGCGACCCTCTCCGGCGGCGAGAGCTTCTTCGCCTCGCTCTCCCTGGCCCTGGGCCTGGCCGACGTGGTGACCGACGAGGCCGGCGGCATGCCGCTGGACACCCTGTTCATCGACGAGGGCTTCGGCACCCTCGACGAGCAGTCCCTGGAGGAGGTGATGGACGTCCTCGACGGCCTGCGCGAGCGGGACCGGGCGGTCGGCATCGTCAGCCACGTCGGCGATCTGCGCAGCCGCATCCCGGCCCAGCTGCTGGTCCGCAAGGGCCGGCGCGGCTCGACCCTGGCCCTGGCCGGGCGGGAGGACGCGTAGCGCCGGCCGGTCCACCAGGCAGTCGACCGTCGGCCGCGGAGGGGTAGCAGAGGGGTATCAGCCCGAGCAGGCGATCCGCTGCGCCTGCTGCCAGGCGCACACCGGGCAGAGCGTGCTGCCCGGCTGGTCGGCGGGCAGCTCGGTCGGCTCGCCGCACAGCACGCAGTCGGCGAGCGGCCCGGTCGCCGCGGGATCGTGCCGCAGCGCCGCCTCGGCGCCGCCCTCGGAGGCGAGTTCGGAGGCGAGCTCGCAGACCGCGGTGGACTCGTTCGTCATGCTGTCGCTCATGCCGCCTTCCTACTCCGCCGCTCCGCCCCACCGCAAGGCGGTCCCGGCCCGATCCCACCGACCCGCCCGAACCCGGCCGACCCACCGGACCGCACCGACCCGCCGGTCACGCCGTTCCGGCCGACGGCTAGCGTGACCGGCATGGCCACCGACCTGCACCAGCGCCTGCGCGCCGCCCGTACCACCGCCCCCTCGTACCCCGAGGTGGGCGCCACCCGGGGCGGACGGCTGCCGGACGGGTACGCGCACCTGCGGCGGCGGGTGCACCTCGGGCACGGGCCGGAGGTGCTGGAGCGGGCCGGGCGGTACGTGCTGGGCTGGGGCAGCCAGTCGGGCACCGGGTTCGCGGTCTTCCCCGGCGGCCCGGCCCGGGACGGGGAGACGGTGCTGCTGCGGCTGCGCCTGCCCGGGACCCACTGGCCGCGGCTGGTGATCCCCTGCCGGGTGGTGTGGACGGTGGACGAGCCGGACCGGATCGGCTTCGCGTACGGCACGCTGCCCGGGCACCCCGAGTGCGGTGAGGAGGCGTTCCTGGTCTCGATGGACGCCGAGGGGGAGGTGTGGTTCGAGGTCACCGCGTTCTCCCGGCTGTCCGCCTGGTACGCGCGCCTGGGCCGGCCGGTCGCACTGCTCTGCCAGTACCTGGCGATCGAGCGCTACCTCGTGGCGGTGTCCGCGCACGTCGGCCGGTAGCCGGGAGCCAGGAGCCGGTACGTCGGCAACCGGCAACCGGCGGGCACCGCCGCGCACCGGCGGAGCAGCGCACCCGCCCGGCCGGGATCAGCCCAGGAACGACAGCCGGACGGTACGCCGCGGATTGTCCCCGTTGGTGTCGACCAGCACCACGGACTGCCAGACGCCGAGCGCGAGTTGGCCGCCGAGCACCGGCAGGGTGGCGTGTGGGGCGACCAGTCCGGGCACCACGTGGTCCCGGCCGTGCCCGGGGCTGCCGTGCCGGTGGCGCCAGCGGTCGTCGGCCGGGAGCAGCTCGCGCAGGGTGGCGAGGAGGTCGTCGTCGCTGCCGGAGCCGGTCTCCAGGACGGCGATCCCGGCGGTGGCGTGCGGGACGAAGACGTTGAGCAGGCCGTCGCGGCCGGCGGCGCGCTCGTCGAGGAACGCGGCGCAGCGGTCGGTGATGTCGAGGGCGACCTCGCGGCTGCCGGTGGTGATCTCGAAGGTGGTGGTCTGGAACCGGTCGGTCGGGCTGGAGTGGTTGTTGTCCGCCATGGCGCCATCCTGGCCCAGCTCAGGGGGCTCGGCGTACTGCCTCGCCGACTCGGCCTGCCAAGGAGGCGAGCTCGCATAGGGTGCAAGGTTCGGACCACGGCGCGGGGCCCGGGACCGCCTCCGCCACGGCGTCCGCCCGGACACGCCAATGACCCGGCGGACCGGACGGTCCACCGGGTCTGCTCCCGACCAGGACGGGACGACGACTGACGACGACCGGGGCGAGCAGCCCCTAGCCGCGCCCGCCGAAGAGGCTGCGCCGCAGCCGACGCAGCGGCGTCAGCAGCGAGATCCTGGTGTGGCGACGACGGGTCGTCGGGACCTCGGCGCCGCGCGGCGTCAGCTCCCTTATCAGCCCGAGCGCCTCGGCGGTTTCCACCGCCGAGAGTGCGGGCGCGCCGAGCACGGCCAGGTGTCGCTCGATCCGGCGGCCGGTCGTGCCGACACCGCACTGGATCGCCGGCACACGGGGCCGAGTCCGCACTTGCATGTGTTCCATCAGTTTTCCCACCCCTACGAGGCGCCAGGGCCGTGAGGCGAAGACTATCCGTGACAGACGGCCTTCGCGCAACCGTCCTGGTGTTGTGCCACCGTACCGTGCGGCGTCAACTGACGATGCACCAGGGGCCACCCGGCCGAATCACGACTAGGCATCAATGATGGTGCACGACCCGCCATCCGTCAGCAGGGCCAGGAGGTGCGGGCCCGGCGCCCGCCCGCGCGGCACGCGCCCGGCGCACGGGGGCGCTGCGGCGGCGTCCGGCCCGGCAGCGGCCGGGGCGCCCGCGCACACCCCGGCGACCCCCTCCCCGAGGACCCGTACAGAGGCCCGCGCGGACGACCCATATAGGGGACAGCCGCCAGATCGACAAAGTGATCTTCGAGCCCGGCCCGAGGGCGCCCCGCTCCCACCCGGCTCCGGCCCGAGTCCGGATGACTTCATGAAGTGAACACATTCGAGGGATTGACTCCCGTCAAAGCTCCAAGCAATATCTGATTGCACCCGCCAGTGCCCGCACCGCACCAGGCGTGTGTTCGATTGATGAAGAATGATGGAAAGACTCCGGCTCCCGCGAGCCACTGCCCGGCCGCCTCGACGCTGCGGTGGCCAGGCTCGCGCGGTGCCCGGACAGGCGGCCGGCCGTAGAGGGTCGGCCGGGCCGCCACCTGACTGCCGGTGCCGCCCCGCGAGGGGCCCGGCACCGGCGGTTCCGGGTCCACGCCGGTTTCCCCGCTTCCCCCGCCTCCTCCGGTCCTCCCCGCGGCGAAGCCCCGGAGCCCTCCGGAAGCGACCGCAGCCCCTCGAGGCCCCCGGACCGGACGTCCGCGCAGGTCGCACCTGGTGGATCGGTAGACTCGGCCAGCGTGTCCCTCCTCCTCAGCATCGTGCTCCCGGTCCACGGCGTGGAGCGGTATCTGCCCCGCTGCCTCGACTCGATCCTCGGCGACACCCCCGCCCTGGAGTCCCGCTTCGAGGTCATCGCGGTCGACGACCTCTCCCCCGACGGCTCCGGCGCGATCCTGGACGCCTACGCGGCCCGCGACCCCCGGCTGCGGGTGATGCACCTCACCGAGAACCAGGGCCTCGGCGGCGCCCGCACCGCCGCCCTGCCGCAGGCCCGCGGCCAGTACGTGTGGTTCCTGGACAGCGACGACTGGGTGCCGGAGCGGACCGTCAGCGTCATCCTCGACGAGCTGGCGCAGGAGCGCCGCCGCGAGACCCCCGCCGACGTGCTGATCACCGACTTCACCCACGTCTATCCGGACGGCGGGACGGAGTCCAACCCCTGGCGGCACGTGCTGACCGGCTCCCCCCTGGTCGAGGGCTGCACCCTGGCCGAGCATCCGGCGCTGTTCCAGACCGTGATGTCGGTCTGGAACAAGGTGTTCCGCAGGGACTTCCTGGACGGCCTCGGCGTCTCCTTCGGCCGCGGCTACTACGAGGACATCTCGGTCACCTACCCCGCGCTGCTGGCCGCCGAGCGGCTGCGCTACCTCGACCGCCCCTGCTACAACTACCGGCGCGGCCGGGACGGCGCGATCACCGCCACCGCGTCCCCCAAGCACGCCGACGTCTTCGCCCAGTACGACGCGATCTTCGCCTTCCTGGACCGCCCGGACCGTCCCGGCCGGCCCGTCCCGGAGTCGCTGCGCACCCTGGTCTTCGACCGGACCGTCCGCCAGGCCCTCAACGTCTACGACACCCCCGGGCTGGTCCCCGCCGACCGGCGCCGGGAGTTCTTCCAGCGGATCGCCCGGCACTTCGACCGCCACCGCCCGGCCGGCTACCGCTATCCCGGCGGGGTGCGCGGCGTGCAGTACCGGCTGGCCGCGCGCGGCGCCCGGATCGCGTACGCCGAGCTGCGCCGCACCGGGCGGCTGCCGCGCGAACTCAAGCGCGGGGCACGGGCGGTGGCGCCCGCGGTGAAGAAGGGGATGCGCAGCGGCGCCCGGTTCACCGCGTACAACGCCTTCCGCCGGCTGCCGCTGGACGAGCACCTGGCGGTCTACGCCGCGTACTGGCACCGGGGTTACGCGTGCAGCCCGGCGGCGATCTACGAGAAGGCGAAGGAGCTCGCGCCGCGGATCCGGGGCGTCTGGGTGGTGGAGAACCGCCGGCAGGCCGCCACGCTGCCGCCCGGGGTGCCGTACGTGATCGTCAACACCCCCGCGTACCTCAGGACGATGGCGACCGCCAAGTACTTCGTCAACAACGTCAACTTCCCGCGCACGATGGTCAAGCGGCCCGGCTCGGTGCACGTCCAGACGCAGCACGGCACCCCGCTCAAGGCCATGGGCATGGACCTGCGCGACCGCCCCGCGGCGGCGGAGGGGATGGATTTCGACCTGCTCCAGGAGGCCATCGACCGCTGGGACTTCCTGGTCTCCCCCAACCCGCACACCAGCGAGCACTTCGCCCGGGCCTTCCCCGGCCGGTACGAGATGCTGGACACCGGCTACCCGCGCAACGACCGGCTGGCCGACGCCACCCCGGCCGAGGTGCGGGCGGTGCGCGAGCGGCTGGGGCTGCGGCCGGGGACGCGGGCCGTGCTGTACGCGCCGACCCACCGCGGCGGCAAGGGCGGCTACGTGCCGCTGCTGGAGGTGACCGAGCTGGCCCGGCGGCTGGGCCCCGACTTCACCCTGCTGGTGCGCACGCACTACTTCCACACCGGCGGGCCGGGCGACCTGACGGCCGACGGGGAGGCGGCGGCGATCGTCGACGTCTCCGCGCACCCGACCGTCGAGGACCTCTACCTCGCGGCGGACGTGCTGGTGACGGACTACTCGTCGATGATGTTCGACTACGCGGTGCTGGACCGGCCGGTGGTGATCTTCGCGCCGGACTGGGAGGAGTACCAGCAGGAGCGCGGCGTCTACTTCGACCTGTTCGCGGAGCCGCCGGGCGCGGTCACCGAGACCGCGGACGAGCTGGCGCGGGCGCTGCTGGCCGGCGATCCGGCGCCGGGGGCGCGGGCGCGGTTCCGGGCCAAGTTCTGCGTCTGGGACGACGGCGGGGCGGCGGAGCGGGTGGTGCGCCGGGTGTTCCCGGTGGAGCAGCCGTAGCAGCCGAAGGGGTTCTCCCCGGGGGCTCCGCCGGGGCTCTCCTGAAACTTTCCGGACGGGCCTCCGGGTGAGCCTCCGGACGGGCCTCCGGGTGGGCCTCCGGACGGGGCCGGTGCCGCCGGTACGGCGACCGGCCCCGTCGGCGCGGCTCAGCGCCGGCGGGCGGCCAGGAACTCCTCGAAGGTCAGGACGCCGTCGTGGTTGGTGTCCATGTTGTGGATCAGCGCCTCGGCCATCGAGATGGTGACGCCGTGGTCGCCCATCTCGTTGGCCGCCAGCGCGTACTCGGCCGCGGTGATCTTGCCGTCGCCGTCCTCGTCGTAACGGTCGAACATGGCCTTGATCGCCTCGGTGCTCTCCATCGTGCCCTCCTGGGTACTGCGGGGTGTTGCTCTGTTCGGACGGCGGTACCCTACCCGGCCGTGGTGTTCGCCACGGTGGGCGGGAGTGGACGGGCGCGGGGGTGGGTGTCGTAGTCTGCGGATCTGATCGCGGGCCCGGGCACCTCCCGGGCGGTTGTTCGTCCAGGGAGGGAATCGTGCTCGACCTCGTCACCAAGCTGGTGCTGAAACCGGTTTCGCGGGGAATCTGGCGGCCGGTCATCGAGGGGGTCGAGAACGTTCCGCGCAAGGGCGGGGTGATCCTGGCCAGCAACCACCTGTCGTTCATCGACAGCGTGGTGATCCCGCTGACCGCCCCGCGCCGGGTCCACTTCCTCGCCAAGGCCGAGTACTTCACCGGCACCGGGCTCAAGGGCAAGCTCTCCAAGGACTTCTTCGAGGCGATCGGCGCGGTTCCGGTCGAGCGCGGCACCTACCGTTCCGCTCAGGCCTCCCTGGAGTCGGCGCTGGAGATCCTGGAGGACGGCAAGGCCTTCGGCATCTACCCCGAGGGCACCCGCTCCCTGGACGGCCGCCTCTACCGGGGCAAGACGGGCGTCGCCTGGCTCGCGCTGACCGCGGGCGTGCCGGTGGTGCCGGTGGCGCTGGAGGGCCCGGAGCAGATCCTGCCGGTGGGCAAGCGGGTGCCGCGGCTCAAGAAGGTGACGGTCCGCTTCGGCGAGCCGCTGCACTTCGACGAGCTGCACGGGCAGGCCCGCTCGCTGAAGGCCCGTCGACAGGTCACCGACGAGGTGATGGCGGCGATCCAGCGGCTCTCCGGCCAGGAGGTCGCCGAGAGCTACAACGAGGCGCCGAAGGCGGCCTGACCGCGGGACGGGCCCGGCCGCGGCCGTAGGTCATCGAGCCCGGCCGCAGGTCGGACCCGGCCGCACGTCGGGCCCGACCGCACGTCGAGCCCGACCACAGGAGGAACCCGGCCCGCTCAGACGTGCCCGAGGGCGGCCTCCGGCAGGGCGGCCGCCTCCGGTGCCTCCCGGCGCAGCAGGGCCGCGTACCGGCCGTCCAGTTCCACCAGCTCCTCGTGGGTGCCGAGTTCGACCACCTCGCCGCGGTCCAGGACGGCGATCTGGTCGGCGGCGCGGACGGTGGAGAGCCGGTGCGCGATGGTGATGGTGGTCCGGCCGGCGGCCAGGGTGTCCACGGCCTGCTGGACGGCGCGTTCGGTGCGGTTGTCGAGCGCGCTGGTGGCCTCGTCGAGGATGAGCACCGGCGGGTTGCGCAGGATCGTCCGGGCGAGCGCCAGGCGCTGCTTCTCGCCGCCGGAGAAGCGGTAGCCGCGCTCGCCGACCAGGGTGTCGTAGCCGTCCGGCAGGGCGGCGATGGTGTCGTGGATCTGCGCGGCCCGGGCGGCCTCGACCAGTTCGGCGTGGTCGGCGCCGGGCTTGGCGAAGCGCAGGTTCTCGGCGACCGAGGCGTGGAAGAGGTAGGTCTCCTGGGAGACCACGCCGACCGCGCGGGCCAGGGTGTCGAAGGAGAGCGCGCGCACGTCGACGCCGTCCAGGGTGACCCTGCCGCCGGTGACGTCGTACAGCCGCGGGACGAGGTAGCTGAGGGTGGTCTTGCCCGAGCCCGTCTCGCCGACCACGGCCAGCGAGCTGCCGGCCGGGACGACGAGGCCGACGCCGGCGAGGGTCGGGCGCTCCTGCGCGGGGTCGTAGCGGAAGTCGACGCCCTCGAAGCGGACCTCGCCGCGGATGTCGGTCAGGGTGACCGGGTCGGCCGGCTCGGCGATCTCCACCGGCAGGTCGAGGTACTCGAAGATGCGCTGGAAGAGCGCGAGTGAGGTCTGCACGTCCACGCCGGTGGACAGCAGGCTGACAGTGGGGCGGAACAGGCCCAGCTGGAGGGTGACGAAGGCGATCAGGGTGCCGGTCGAGACGATCGGCGCGCCGGCGGCGGAGGTCAGCCCGGCCGCCCAGTAGATCAGCGCGGGCATCGCGGCCATCACGATCTGGATGGTGTTCATCCGCCAGCGCCCGGCCATGCTGGCCCGGACCTCCAGGTCGGCGAGCTGGTCGGACTGCTCGGTGAACTCGCGGGCGAGCGAGTCGGAGCGGCCCATGGTGCGGCCGAGCAGGATGCCGCTGACCGAGAGCGACTCCTGGACGGCCGAGCTCATCGCGGCCAGCTGCTTCTGCCGCTCGGTGGTGATCTTCTTGCGCTCCTGGCCGACCCGGCGGCTGATCCAGACGAACAGCGGGAGCAGGACCAGGGAGATGACGGTGAGCCGCCAGTCGAGGGCGACCATGGCCACCACGGAGGCGACCACCGCGGTGAGGTTGGAGACCAGGCTGGTCGCGGTGGAGGTCACCGTGGACTGCATGCCGCCGATGTCGTTGGCGATCCGGGACTGCACCTCACCGGTGCGGGTGCGGGTGAAGAAGGCGAGCGACTGCCGCTGCAGGTGCCCGTAGACGGCGGTGCGCAGGTCGTGCATCACGCGCTGGCCGACGGTGGTGGAGATCAGCGTCTGCAGGACGTTGAAGACGCTGTTCACCACGGCGGTGAGGATCATCCCGAGCGCGAGCAGGCTGAGCAGCCCGGTGCGGCCCTGCGGGATGGCGGTGTCCAGGACGGCCTTCAGCAGGAACGGCGAGACGACCGAGACCACGGCGGACGCGGCGACCAGCAGCCCGACCACGCCGAGGCGGCCGCGGTACGGGCGGAAGAGCGCGAGGATGCGCCGCCACTCGGCGGGCGGGCGGGGCTCGCCCTCGACGCGCTCGGGCGGGGTCCAGCTGATGGCGGGCCTCAAGTACGGGCCTCCCGGGGTAGGGCGCGCCCAGGTACGGGGCCTGGCGCGGATGCGGGTACGGCGACCGGGCGGACGCCAGCATAGCGAGAGTAGCTCATAGTTAGGCAAGCTAATAGTGAGGGTGGCCCTATTCCCTCGCCGGAAGCCGCCTCCGCCCGGCCGCCGGGCGCCTCAGTTCGTCCGGTACGAGCGCGCCGCCTTGGAGGACACGCCCCCGAGCTTGCCGGACGGCAGCAGCCTGGCGATCGCCACCGCGAGCTTGTACCGCTTGCTCGGCACCGACAACGAGCGCCCGCGGGCCAGGTCGCGCATCGCCTCGTCCACCACCCGCTCGGCGGAGAGCCACGACCAGGCCGGGATGTTGCCGGTGCCCATGCCCGCCCGCTCGTGGAACTCGGTCCGGGTGAAGCCCGGGCAGAGCGCCATCATCCGCACGCCCGTACCCCCGAGGTCGCGCAGCACGCCCTGGGTGAAGCTGACCACCCAGGCCTTGCTCGCCCCGTACGTGCCGCGCGGCAGGAAGGCCGCCACCGAGGCGACGTTGACGATCGCGCCCCGCCCGCGCTCGCGCATCCCCGGCAGCGCGGCCGTGGTCAGCCGCAGGATCGCCTCGATGTGCACCTTCAGCATGTCCAGCTCGTCCTGCAGCGGGACCGCCCCGAAGGCGCCTTTGTTGCCGAAGCCGGCGTTGTTGACCAGGAGGTCGACCGGGCGGGCGGAGTCGGCGAGCCGGGCCTCCACGGCCCCGATGCCGTCGTCGGTCGCGAGGTCGGCGGCCAGCACCTCCGTCTCGACTCCGTACTTCGTGTGCAGGTCCTCGGCGGCGCGCTCCAGGCGCTCGGCGTCCCGCGCCACCAGGACGAGCTGGTAGCCGCTGCGGGCGAGCCGGCGGGCGAAGGCGGCTCCGATGCCGGCGGTCGCGCCGGTGATCATGGCTGTGGTCATGCCCCTGACCGTACCGACTCGCCGCAGTCGAGCCCACACCGAGTGCAACGTCCCAGCTCACGGGGTTGCGGATGCAGCCGTTAGATCGTGCTCGTAGTGTCGGACAGGGGCATCGCCCGACCGGACGATGACATCCAGACGAGGAGGCACAACTGATGCTTACTCAGTTCCGGACCGAAACCGCCTCGGCGTCACGCAGCGCGACGTCGACCGAGGCCGACACCCTAGCCAGCCTGATGGTGGAGGACGAGGCCGTCGTGTCCGACGCGCCCACGTACCTGCCCGAGGCCGCTGGTGCCGCCCTGCTGCTGGGGCTGCTCCTGGCCTCGCCGAAGCCGCCGAAGGAGAAGCCGACCCGGTGAACCGGGACGGTCTCATCGTGTGATGACCGGGCCGACCCGACATACGGGTCGGCCCGCTTCACTAAGGAGGAACCCCACTGATGCCATTCGCCGAGACGTCGCTGCGCGACGAGTACGCCGCGGCCGTCGAGCGAGTGGCCGGCCGAACCCTCGACGCCCTCCGGGACGGCGGGGGTGCGGCCGCACTCGCGGACCCGGACATCCCCGTGCCCCGCCCGCTGCTGGCCGCTGTTCGGCTGCTCGGCGCGGACCTCTTCGCCCCGCAGTTGCTCGGCGGAGCCGAGCCCGACGGCCCTGCGGCCGCCCTGCTGGCCGAGGCCCGACACACGTTCCCCACCCCGGCGGCCCCGTCCGAGCAGGCCGCACTGGCGATCGGGTGGCAGGACTGGGCCGCCGGCCAGCTCCTCGCCCGCACCCCTTACGGGGAGGCCGTGCCGCAGCCGGCACCGCTGCCCGACCCGGAGGCCCTGGGCTGGCAGGCCTGGTCGGTGCGGATGGCGCAGCTGTCCGTCCTCGCGCTGCCCGGGCTGGACGGCCCGGTGCACGAGGCGGCCCGTACCCACACCCTGGCCCTCGCCCGCGGCACCGTCCGCTCGATGCTGCGCCGCGACCTGACCACCGCCGCCCGGCTGGCCCGCTGGCTCGCCTGGGCCGGAGCCGAGGGCCTGCCGCCGCGACTGGAGGTCGAGCCCGTACTGGACCGGATCCGCCTGGCCGGCGACGGCAGCGCCCGCACCGGACTGGAACTCGCCGTCGCCCGCCTGCTGCTCGACCGCTCCCGCCCGTCGGACGCCGAACGGAGCCGTACTCGATGACCGACACCCATGTCCTCGCCACCGCCCAGCAGTTCGGCTCCCGCGCGATGGCCTGGCTGCACGCCGCGCACAGCGACGGGCTCGGCCGGATCCCCGACAACACCGTCGTCGACCTCGCCACCCCCAACGACGCCTACAAGCCGCTCGGCGAGCTCGCCCTGGTCGCCTCGGTGGTCCTGCGCGACGGCGTCGCCGGGCCCGCCGAAGCCCGGGCCGCCCGCGAACTCCTCGACCACGCGTGGCAGGAAGTCCGCGAGGGCGACCTGCTGTACGAGCGGCAGCTACGGCACGTCACGATGAGCGACCCGCTGGAGCTCTACGGCCACTTCGCCAGGGCCGGCTACCGGCACCCCGCGCTGGAGGAACTGCTCGAATCCGTCAGCCGCCTGCGGGCCGCGCACGCCACCGAGATCCAGGCCAACCGGCGGCTCGCCATCGCCAACGCCCGGCGGCTGGTGGGGCTCAGCCACCAGCCGGACTGGGCCGCGCTCGCGGACGCCACCTGGCTCGGTGCCAGGCCCGAGCCCTGGGCCGTCGAGTGGGAGATCGCCTACCAGATCACCCACACCGTCTTCCACCTCACCGACTGGGGCGCCCACCCGGAAGGCCTGCCCGAGCCATTGCGCGACTACGTGCGCGACTGGCTCCCGGTCTGGCTCGACATCTGGCTGGAGATCGGGCAATGGGATCTGGCCATCGAACTCCTCATCGTCGACGCGTGCGTCGGCGAGCCGATCACCGGCCGGCAGGGCTGGGACACCCTGGCCGCCGTCCAACGCGACGACGGGCTGGTCCCGCGAGACGGCGCCGAGCCGGTGACCGACGACCGCGAAGAGGCGTTCCGGGAGCACCAGCACACGGCCGTGGTGGCGGTGCTGGCCGGTAGCGTCACTCTGGCCCGGGCACTGGGCGCCGGCGCGGCAGCCGTGTGAACGGGCTGGACGATGCGGTCACGGCGGCGGTGCGGGCGGCCGAGCCGTATGCCACCGCCGTCACGGTCGCCGTCGCGTACGGGGGCCGGGAGGAGGTGCGCTGCCACGGATCACTGGGGCGCGGACGGGCGGCCGCCTGCACGCCGGACACCGTCTTCGAACTCGGTTCCGTGACGAAGACGTTCACCGCGCTACTCCTGGCGGACATGACCGCGCGCGGCGAACTCGACCTGGGTGACCCGGTGGAGCGCCATCTGCCGCGCGACTGGCGGCCTGCGGCGGTGCGTTCGGACGAGCCGATCCGGCTGCTACACCTGGCCACCCACACCGCGGGGCTGCCCCGACTGCCGCCCGGCCTGGTCGCTCGGGCCGCTCCGACCTGGTTCAGCGATCCGTACATCGCATTCGGGGAGGAGCAGTTGCGCACCGGGTTGGCCCGAACCACCGTACGGCGACAGCCCGGTACTCACTACTGGTACTCCAACTACGGAGTCGGCCTGCTCGGCCGACTGCTCGCCGAGACCGGCGGGCTGCCGTACGAGGAACTGCTCACGAAGCGAATCTGCCGACCACTGGGGCTGCGCTCCACGACGTGCGCACCGGACCCGCCGGGGCGGGCGATCGGGTACCGGCGCGAGCGTGCGCTGCCGCCCTGGCACATCCCCGGATTGCCGGGAGCAGCGGCTGTACGGGCGAGCGGGGCCGACCTGTTGCACTACCTGCTGGCCCATCTCGACAGCCGGGGATCCGAGTTGGGGGCAGCTGTGCAAGAAGTTCGGCGGCCTCGGCTGCGACTGCCCCGCTCGGACGACGAGCTGTGCCTTGTCTGGAACCACCGCCGATCGAGCGGGCGCGACCTCTGGTTCCACTCGGGAGCGACCCGCGGGTTCACGTCCTTCGTCGGGTTCTCCCCCCAGGACTCGGCCGCGGTCGCGGCGCTCGCCAACACCGGACCGACGCTCGACGGGCGGTTCGTGCAGGCCGGGTACGAGCTGCTGCGGACGGTCGCCCGGGGCGGCTAGGACCCGCCGGATAGGCCCTAGACGGTGACGGCTTTGGCGCGGTCGGCGGCGATGCGCACGGCCAGGCCCGCGAGGACGGTGCCCATCAGGTAGCGCTGGACGCGCAGCCAGGCCGGGCGGCGGTTGAGGAACTCGGCGATGCTGCCCGCGCTCATCGCGATCAGGCCGTTGACGGTGACCGCGATCGCGATCTGGACCAGACCCAGCAGCAGGCTCTGCAGGGCGACGTGGCCGCGCTCCGGCGCCACGAACTGGGGCAGCAGCGAGATGTACATGATGGCGATCTTGGGGTTGAGCAGGCAGGTCAGGAACCCCATCGCGAACAGCCGGCGCGGCGGGTCCGGCGGCAGCTGCTGCGGGGCGAACACCGCCGTGCCGCCCGGCTTGACCGCCTTCCAGGCCAGCCAGAACAGGTAGCCGGCGCCGGCCAGCTTGATCGCGGTGTAGAGCGCGGGCACCACCGAGAACACCGCCGCCACCCCCGCCGTGACCGCGACGAGGTAGACCAGGAAGCCGGCCCCGACCCCGAGCAGCGAGATCAGCCCGGCGCGCCGGCCCTGCGCGATCGAGCGGGAGACCAGGTAGATCATGTTGGGCCCCGGGGAGAGCACCATGCCCAGGGCCACCGCGGCTATGCCGAGCACGGCGTGGCCGTCCACGGCGGATGTCAACGCGTTCATGCGAGGAGGCTAGGACGGGCGAGCGGCTCGATGCAATGATGACTTTGCACTCGGTGCAATGTGCGAGCCGAGGTACGACACGACGGAGGGCCCGGCACCGATGGACGACTACCGCCTGATCGCCGACCAGGTCGCCGCCGACATCGCGGACGGACGGCTGCGACCCGGCCAGCAGCTGCCCACCCAGCGCGCCTTCGCCCGCAGCCGCGGCATCGCCGCCTCCACGGCGGGCCGGGTCTACCGGGAACTGGTCCGCCGCGGGCTCACCGTCGGGGAGGTCGGGCGCGGCACCTTCGTCCGGGCCGGGCACCGGACCGACGGCGGACGGGTCCCACTCGCCGAACCGGCTGTCGCGCCCGTGGACCTGGAGCTCAACTACCCCACCGTCCCCGGACAGGCCGAACTGCTGGCGGGCGGCCTGGCACCGCTGCTGCGCGCCGACGCGCTCGGGGACGCGCTGCGGCCGGTCGGCGCGGCCGGGACGGGCGCGGCCCGGCGGGCCTTCGCGGCTCTGCTCTCGACCGGCGCCTGGGAAGTCGACGGCCCGGAGCTGCTGTTCGCGGGCAACGGCCGGCAGGCCGTCGCGGGGGCGCTCTCCGCACTGGTCCCGCCCGGGCAGCGGCTGGGGGTCGAGGAGCTCACCTATCCGGTGGTCAAGGCGGTGGCCGAGCGGCTGGGCATCCGGCTGGTACCGCTCGCCGTCGACGAGCACGGGCTGCTGCCGGACGCCGTCGCCGCCGCCCACCGGGCCGCCCCGCTGCGCGCCGTGTACGTGCAGCCGCGACTGCAGAACCCGCTCGGGGTGAGCCTGCCGCACGAGCGGGCGGTGGCCCTCGCGGCGGAGCTGCGACGGCTCGACCTGCCGGCGGTCGAGGACGCCATCTGGTCCTTCCTGCGGCCCGAAGCGGCGCCGCTGGCCGCGCTCGTACCCGAGCGGACCGTCCTCGTGGACAGCCTCTCCAAGCGGCTGGCCCCCGGCCTGACCACCGGGTTCGCGGTCGTCCCGGCCGGGCTGCGCGAGCGGGTGGCGGGCGCCCTGCGCTCGGGCGGGTGGGCGCCGAGCGGCTTCGCGCTGGAGGCGGCGGTGCGCTGGATCGGGGACGGCACGCTGGCCACGGTCGAGGCGGCGAAGCGGGCCGACGCGACGGCCCGGCAGCTGCTGGCGCGCGAGGCGCTGGCGGGGCAGCGGCTGCGGGCCGACCCCTGCTCGTACTACCTGTGGTGGGAGCTGCCGGGGACCTGGCGGGCGGAGACCTTCGTCGCGGCGGCGGCGCGCGCCGGGATCTCGCTCACACCGGCGACGGCGTTCGCCGTGGACCCCCGGCGCTCGCCGTCGGCCGTCCGGGTCGGGCTGGCCTCTCCGCCGCTGCCGGTGCTGGCGCGGGCACTGGAGGTGCTGGGGCGGATCGCGGCGGGGGCGCCGGGAGGCGGGAGGCGGGAGGCGGGCGGCCTACGGATGACAGGTAACAGCCGACAGATTTCAGATGACAGATAACAGATTTTGAAGTCTGTCAGCTGTCATCTGTTACCCGTGATCCGTCGGCTGTCGGCTGTCCGCCATCCGCCGTCGCCCGGCGACCCTCAGCCGGTCGAGCCCTTGCGGCTCCCCCGGGTGGCCGTGTCCGCCGCGCCTCCGGCGCCGACGGCGCGCAGGCGACTCGCGGCGGTGGCGGCCAGCTGGGGGGCGAGCTTGGCGACGTCACGGGAGCCGACCACCGCGATCAGGCTCGGCAGCAGCCAGCGGACCGGCTGCATGCCCCGCACCCAGGCCTGGGCGTAGACGTGGGCGGACCGGCGGGCGATCCCCGCCACGATCCGGTCCACCGCCGGCTCCAGCGG
The DNA here is from genome assembly GCF_054601375.1 of Kitasatospora sp. Ki12. Taxonomy (NCBI): domain Bacteria; kingdom Bacillati; phylum Actinomycetota; class Actinomycetes; order Kitasatosporales; family Streptomycetaceae; genus Kitasatospora; species Kitasatospora sp. Ki12. The sequence continues at coordinate 1,541,505 of NZ_BAAIHT010000003.1, forward strand.
GTACGTCTTGTTCGCCGGCCACGGCAGCCGGGACCGCATCTGCTTCAGCACGGTGTCCTCGTCGGCGCCGCGCACCATGTCGGTGTCGGTCCAACTCAGATACCCGACACCGACCTTCACGCCCTGGTAGGCGACCTCGGCGCGGAGCGAGTGGGCGAAGGCCTCCACCCCGGACTTGCTGGCGCAGTACGCGCTCATCAGCGGCGCCGGCGTCAGGGCGGCGAGCGAGGCGATCTGCAGCAGGTAGCCCCGGCTCTCGGTGAGCGCCGGCAGGAAGGCCCGCGCGGTGGCGACGCTACCGAGCAGGTTCACCTCGATGACCCGGCTGAACGCCCGGTGGTCGCTGTCCGTCAACGGTCCGCCGATGGCGATCCCGGCGTTGGCGACGACGGTGTCGATCCGCCCGTAGTGGTCCTTGATCCGTGCGGCGGTGTCCTCCAGCGCGTCGAGGTCGGTGACGTCCACCTCCCAGCTGGTGGCGTCCGGGCCGCACTGGGCGGCGACGGCCTTCAGCTCCTCCGGCTCCAGTCCGAGCAGGGCGACCTTGGCCCCGCGCCGGGCGAGCGTGCGGGCCAGCGAGGCCCCGACGCCCCGGGCGGCCCCGGTGACGACGACGACCTGCGCGGACAACGGCGGGACGGCGTTCATGCGACGGTGGTCCTCTCGTCGGTGGAGTCAGCGGAGTCAACGGGGTCAACGGGGTCAACGGGGTCAACGGCGGGGTCCACCACGGAGGGGGCGGACGCGGCCGGGTCGACGGCGGGCGTACCGACCAGGTACGCGGCGGCCATCCGGTGGATCTCCGCGGCGACCTCCACCGGGCGCTCCAGGGGGGACATGTGGCCGACCCCGGACAGCAGCAACAGCCCCTGCGGGTCCTTGAGTTCGGCGACCATCCGGTGCGCGTGCACCGGCGGCGTCAGCCGGTCGTCGGTGCCGACCACGACGGCGGTGGGCGCCGCGAGCCGGGCCAGTCCGGCGCGCACGTCCAGCCGGTCGAGCACCGCGGCCCAGTTGGCGCGGACGCCGGTCGGGCAGGCGTGCACGATCCGGGCCGTCGCCTCCACCTGACCGGCGGGCGAACCCGGCCCCATGGTCGCGTACTTGAGCGCTACCCGGGTGACCCGGGAGACCGGCCCGAGCGGCATCCGGGAGCGCAGCAGCTGCCGGTGCAGGAAGCGGCGCAGGCCCGGGGAGCGTACGCCCGGGGGCAGCACGGTGAGCTCGGCCACCAACTCGGCCGGGCCGGTGGAGATCAGGACGGCCGCGGCGGTGCGCTCGGCGACCTCCGGGCGGCCGCCGGCGGCCATGATGGTCATCCCGCCCATGCTGTGCCCGGCCAGCACGGCCCGCTCCCCCGCCGGGACGGTCCGCCGGAGCACCGCCGACAGGTCCTCGGCGAGCGCCCGGGTCGAGTAGCGCACCCGGCTCGGCGGGATCTCGCTGTGGCCGTGGCCGCGCTGGTCGTAGGCCACCACCCGGTAGCGGTCGGAGAGTTCGCGGATCACGGGGGCCCAGAACGCGGTCGAGCAGGTCCAGCCGTGCGCCAGCACCACGGTGGGCGCGCCCGGCTGGCCGTGCACCTCGACGTGCAGCCGGCTGCCGTCCGCCGATCGGACGCTCAACTCCTCGACCGGCGTGGGGTGTTCGTACTCGGCGGGCAGGTGGACGGTCACGCGGAGACCTCCTGGACGGTACGGGCGGCGGCGGCCGGCGCGGTGCGCATGATCAGCTCGTACTCACCGAGGTCCACCTTGCGGGTGGCCCGGCGGAACGAGGTGGTGGAGCCGGGCCAGAGCACGGTGTTCCGGCCGCTCGGGTCGAGGTACCAGCTGCGGCAGCCGCCGGTGGTCCAGACGGTGCGGTCCATCCGGTGCTGCAGTTCGAGGTTCCACTGCCGCTGGGCGCGCGCGGTCGGCTGCATCGCGGCGGCCCCGATCGAGCCGAGCGTGGTCAACGCGTCGATCATGTAGTTCAGCTGGGACTCGATCATGAGGATCATCGAGCTGTTGCCGAGGCCGGTGTTGGGGCCGATGACGAAGAACAGGTTCGGGAAGCCGCGGACGGTCGAGCCGCGCAGCGCCTCCATGCCGTCCTTCCACTCCTCCGCCAGGCTGGTGCCGTCGACGCCGAACACCCGGGAGCCGATGGGCATGTCGGTGACGTGGAAGCCGGTGCCGAAGACGATGGCGTCCACCTCGTGCTCGCTGCCGTCGGCCGCGACCAGCGTGGAGCCGCGCACCTCGCGCAGGCCGGAGGAGACCACCTCGGTGTTGGCCGCGGCGAGCGCCGGGTAGTAGGTGTTGCTGAGCAGGATGCGCTTGCAGCCGATCCGGTAGTCCGGGGTGAGCTTGGCCCGCAGCGCCGGGTCCGGGACGCCCTGCGCGATGTGGCGTTCGGCGAGCTGCTGGACGAGGCGCAGCAGTCCGGGCCGGCGGACGAAGGCGTCCACCTGGAGCTCCCGGAGGGCGAACAGGGTGCCGCGGCGGATCTTCGCGGTGACCGGCAGGCGGCCGTGCACCCACTTCTCCAGCTGGCTGATCTCGCGGTCGCGGCGCGGCAGGACCCAGGCCGGGGTGCGCTGGAAGACGGTGAGCTTGCCGACCTCGGGCTGGATCGACGGGATGATCTGGGCGGCGGAGGCGCCGGTGCCGACCATGGCGACGCGCTTGCCGGCCAGGTCGTAGTCGTGGTCCCAGCGGGAGGAGTGGAAGACCTTGCCGGGGAAGCCGCTGAGGCCGGGCAGGTCGGGGATCTGCGGGTCGGCGAGCGGCCCGGCGGCGGAGACGACGGCGTCGGCGGTCCACTGGCCGGCCGAGGTGGTGATCCGCCAGCGGGTCTCGTCGCCCTCCCAACGGGCCTCCAGCACCTCGGCGTTGAAGCGCAAGTGGGGGCGGAGACCGAAGACGGTGGCGACCTTCTCCAGGTAGGCGCGGATATCCGGCTGGCCGGAGAAGCTGCGCGGCCACTCGGCGTTGGGCGCGAAGGAGAAGGAGTAGAGGTGCGAGGGCACGTCGCAGGCGCAGCCGGGGTAGCTGTTGTCGCGCCAGGTGCCGCCGACGGAGTCCGCGCGTTCGAGGACCACGAAGTCGGTGATCCCGGCACGGCGCAGCCGGACCGCGGCGCCGAGGCCGCCGAAGCCGGAGCCGATCACCGCCACCCGGACGTGCGGAACGGCCTGGGCCGCCTCGGTCACGTCGGCCGCCTCGGTCACGTCGGCCGCCTCGGCCTCGCCGGTAGCGGCGGCGGTGGCACCGGCGGCGGCGGAAGCCTCGGACGAACCGGACGCGCCGGAGCGGGGGCGCTTGCTGCTGGATGCCATGCGGCCTCCTCTTGAGGGTGGGGCGGTGATCGTCGCGCTCTCCGGGGTCTACCCCCGGGACCCTGTTCAATCGCGCCAGTAATCACTGGCACGGTTGGCAGGGTAGTCCTTGCTGACACCGGATGGAAGAAGCCGGACGGACCCGGTTCCGGCGGCCTTCCCGGCCGACGGACCTATGCTGATCGCCGTGGACAAGGTCAGAGCTGCCGCGGGCGACAGAAAACGCGAGTACCGGGTGGAGGAACTGGCCGAAGCGGCCGGGATCACCACCCGCACCCTGCGCTTCTACCGCGAGCGCAAACTGCTCCAGCCGCCCCGCAAGGAGGGCCGGATCGCCTGGTACGGCGAGGAGCACCTGTCCCGGCTGCGGATGATCGGCGAGCTGCTGGAGCGCGGCCACACCCTGGGCGGCATCGCCGAACTGATCGGCGCGGGCGAGAGCGGGCGGGACGTCGCGGACCTGATCGGACTGGAGGCGGCCATCGTCGCGCCCTGGTCGGACGAGACCCCGGTGCGCCTGGACTGGGAGGAACTGAAGGCGGCTTTCGGGGACCAGCTCACCGAGGAGAACACCGCCGAGTCCATCGCCCAGGGCTTCATCACCATCGAGGACGAAGGGATCACCCACGTCAGCCGCCGCCTGATGGACGCCACCACCGAGCTGGTGGCGGAGGGCGTACCGCTCGCGGCCGTCCTCGACGCCAGTCGGCGCACCCGGGACCACGTGGACGCCATCGCCGAGATCTTCATCGAGGTGGTCACCGCGCACCTGCTCAGCGCCCTGTCCACCGACGCCCCGCTGCCACCCGGCGAGGCGGCCCGGCTCACCGAACGCATCCTGCGGGTGCGGCCGCTGGCCCGGACCGTCGCCGACGCCCAGTTCACCCTCGCGATGGACCGCCGGGTGCACGCCGAGTACGAGGAACTGCTGCGCCAGCGACGGGAGGGCGGTTCCGAGGCGTAGCGGCCGCGTCGACACCGGCGTGGCGGGCGGCGTCGTCAGGCCACGTCGGCGGGTCACATCGGCGGGTCACGTCGGCGCGCCCAGGCACGGCGGGGCCACGTCGGCATCCGGGCGCGCGTAGGGGGCGCTCGACTCCTGGGCGTGGCGGGGCAGTTGTGCTTCCGGACGCCTGCGGATCGCCCTGGGTCCAGGCGTAACCGGGCGGGCTCGGGGCAGGGATCCCCGCGCCCCGCCCGTACCCTGGAGGTGCCGTCGATGCCCAGAACCCTCAGCCGCCGCGCCGCGATCGGCCTCGCCGCCGGACTCGCCCCGGGCCTCGCCCTCGCCGCCTGCGGAGCCGACTCGCCCGCCCCGACGGCCGGTTCGCCCGGCGGGGGCGGCACCAGGACGGTCCGGCACGCGCGCGGCGAGAGCACCGTGCCGGCGCGGGCCACCCGGGTGGTGGTGCTGGACACGGACGCGCTGGACTCGGTGCTCACCCTCGGCCTCGCCCCGGTCGGCGCCACCACCGTCAGCGCGGGCGCGCCCTTCCCGAACTACCTCCCGGCCGAACGGCTGACCGGGACCAAGACCGTCGGCACGATCGGCCAGCCCAGTCTGGAGAGCATCGCGGCGCTACGGCCGGACCTCATCCTGAGCAACCAGGTCCGCGACGACAAGCGGTACGACGAGCTGTCCAAGATCGCGCCGACCGTGCTCTCCAAGACCACCGGGCCGACCTGGAAGGAGAACGTCCGGCTGCACGCCGAGGCGCTGGGCCGCCAGGCCGAGGCGGAGGCGGCGGACGCGGCGTACCGGACGAAGCTGCGGGACCTGGTGACGGCGCTCGGCGGACCGGCCAAGGCCGCCGCGACCAGGGTCGAGATGGCCCGCTTCCTGGCGGGCGCGCCGACCCGGCTGTACCTCAACGACACCTTCGTCGGCTCGCTGTTCAAGGACCTCGGACTCGGCCGGCCCGCCAACCAGGACAAGCCCGGCTTCTCGATGGAGATCAGCCCGGAGCAGGTGGACCAGGCGGCGGCCGACGTCATCTTCTACTCGCTGTACGGGGACGCGGCCAAGTCCGACCAGGGGAAGATCACGGAGGGCGCGCTGTGGAAGAACCTGGACGCCGTCCGCAACGGGCGGGTGTTCCGGGTGGACGACAACCTGTGGATGCTCGGCATCGGGTACACCGGGGCCGGCCTGGTCCTGGACGAGATCCGCAAGGACCTGGTGCCGGCGGGCGGGTGACGGATGACAACGGACGGCCGACAGATAACAGATGACAGCTGACAGATTTCAACATCTGTTAGCTGTCATCTGTCGACTGTCATCTGTTCGCCCGCCTCGCCCGCCTCGCCCGCTACCCCCGGCCATACCGGGACGGTCGCAGCCGGCCGGTGAACGCCAGGAAGGCCACGAAGGCGCCGAGGACGATCCAGCCGGGCCAGCCGCCGAGCCCCATGGTGAGCGGGTCCAGCTCGGCGTCCGGGTCGGCGAACTCCTTGACCGTCGAGACGCTCATGCTGCTCGCGAAGGTGTGCGCCAGTACGGCCGGGACCACCGACCCCGAGCGCAGCCGCAGCCAGGTGAACACCGGCAGGACGAGCACGCAGCTGACCACGAACGCGGGCACCGCCACGTACCAGGGCCGTCCCGGGTACTGGCCGCCCATCAACAGCGGCGGCAGGTGCCAGAGCGCGAAGGCCGTCCCGGTGAGCAGGTACGCCCGGACCAGGGTTGCCGTACCGGCCTCGGCGCCACCGCCGAGCCGTACCAGCCGGGGGAAGAGGAAGCCCTGCCAGCCGAGCTCCTCGCCGAAGAAGAGCGGCAGCGAGAGCGCCATCCCGATCACGCCCCGCACCGCCCAGGCAACGACCGCCCCCGCGTCCAGCGCACCGAATCCGGCGAACGGATAACTGCCCGCCAGGGCGCCGACCGCCAGCACCGCCGCCGTCAGCCCGCCGAGCACCCCGAGCGGCAGCAGGCAGGCCCGGACGGCGCGGGCCCGCGGCCGGGGCCAGTGCAGCGCGAGGGCGTCCCGCACCCCGCCTCCCCCACCCCCGTCCACATCGTCGCCGCGGCCGCGCTCCACGAAGCGGACCACGAACAGGGCCGCCAGCGCCGGGGCGAACATCGCGGCACCGATGCACAGTTGCTCGAGCCCGCCGACCTCCTCCCGGGCGTCGGCCCGCTGGTACCCGTCGGCGAGCAACGGCGCCATGGCCGCCCACATCCCGGCGTAGGCGAGGACCAGGTAGACCAACAGGCCGCGCCGACGGCCCGCGCTCGGCGGGGTTGAAGTCAGTAACGTCATGCCGAGGACGCTACGGACCCGAAGGATGCCCGGGAACCAAGTGCACTGCCGGTCCGAGGGGTTGTCGACTACCGGGCGGATGGTCCAGTTTTCTGGGTGTCGGCGACGGGTCGTGGATGCCAACGCGGATTCTGACATGGCGTCAGACAGCAAGCAGCGACAGGGGCGACGGTGGTCCGCACACCGTCGCCCCTACCGCTTGCACCTTGGCGCCTGCACCGTGGCGTCTGCACCTTGGCGCCTGCACCTTCGCGCCTGCACGACGGCCGTTCGCACCCTGGGCCGTCGCTCGCGTCCCTTCCCGCTAGCTCCGGGTCAGTTGACGTTCACCGCCGTCCAGGTGGCGGCGACCGCGTTGTACTCCGCGCTGCCCGAGCCGTACAGGTCCGCCGCCGCGCTGAGGGTGCCCGCACGGGCGCCCGCGTAGTCGGTGGTGGAGGTGAAGTACGTGGTCAGCGCCTTGTACCAGATCTGCGCCGCCTTGTCCCGGCCGATGCCCGCGAGCGTCGAGTTGTCGTACGTCGGGCTGTTGTAGCTGAACCCGTTGATGCTCTTCGCGCCGCTGCCCTCGGACAGCAGGTAGAAGAAGTGGTTCGCCACGCCGGACGAGTAGTGGACGTCCAGGTTGCCGACGTTGGCGTCCCAGTAGTCGGCGGACTGGCCGTCCTTGCTCGGCTGATCCATGTAGCGCAGTGGCGTGCCGTTCCCGTTGAGGTCGACCAGTTCGCCGATCCAGTAGTTCGGCGGGTTGGAGGGCAGGTTGGCGTACCACTCGACCATCGTGCCCATGATGTCGGAGGTGGCCTCGTTGAGGCCGCCGGACTCGCCCGAGTAGTTGAGGTTGGCGGTCGCGGCGGTCACACCGTGGCTCATCTCGTGTCCGGCCACGTCCAGTTCGGTCAGCGGGGCGGCGTCGCCGCTGCCGTCGCCGTACGACATGCAGAAGCAGTCGTCGCTCCAGAACGCGTTGACGTAGTTGGATCCGTAGTGGACCCGGCTCGTGGCGCCGACGCCGTCGTTGCGGATGCCGTTGCGGCCGAAGGTCTTCTTGTAGAAGTCCCAGGTGGTGGCCGCTCCGAACTGCGCGTCCACGGCGGCGGATTCGCGGTTGGCGGCGGTGCCGTCGCCGAAGCTGTTGCTGGTGTTGGCGAACAGCGAGCCGCTGCCCGAGGTGCCGTTCTTCATGTCGGTGGTGGACTGGCCGCCGCGGGTCGCGTCCTTGAGCTGGTACCGCCCGCCGCTCGCGGTGGTGGTCAGCGGCACCTGGCCGACGAAGACGCCCTTGCCGGTGCCGGCCGCGGTCTGCACCTTCTCGTGGGTGGAGAGCACCGCGCCGGTGGCCGCGTCGGTGACCAGGATCTGGCTGCTCGGGGTGCCGTCGGCGCGCACGCCCTCCACGGTGGTGCGGTAGGCGAGGCGGGGGTTGCCGTCGGTGGCCCAGACCACCAGTTGGGCCTCGCCGGTCTGGTGGACGTCGGCCAGCGGCGACTGGTCGGCGTCGACGGTCACGCCGACGGTGGCCTTGACGGCGCCGGTGGCCTGCGCGGCGGCCTGGTCGGCCGGGACCTTCGGGGTCACGCTCGGCAGGGCGATCCGCGCGGAGACGGCCTTGGAGACCGACTTGACCGCGCCGTCGGCCTTCTGGTGGACGACCAGGTCGCCACCGATCACCGGCAGACCGGCGAAGGTGCGCTCGAAACGCAGGTGGCGGGTGCCGTCCTTGTCCAGCACGGCGTCCTTGGCGACCAGTTGCTCCTTGTCGCCGAGGCCGAGCGCCTTGGCGAGCGGGCCGGCCTGGCCGCTCGCCACCGCGAGCACGGTCGCGTGCTGCTGAGCGGCCTGGGCCTGCGGCGAGGGGTCGGAGGAGGCGGCCTGGGCGGCGGTGCTCACCTGGATCACACCGGTCAGCAGGGCGGTGGCCGAGAGTACGGCGACGGCCGCGAGCTTTCGCTTCACGTACGAGTCCTTCCGGGAAACCGCGTGTGGGCGCGGTCGCACCTCGTCCCGGGGGGCCGGGTCGGCACCTGTGGGGCGGGACGGGCGCTGACGTGCTGAGATCCCGTTCAGCCGGGCGGCTCGCCACCAAGGGGTGGGGGTGGTGGCGGCCGCCGGGGGGATGAACAGAAGCATGACAATCCAGCAGATGAATTGACAGGTCTGCTTCAGCAGTTGGCCAGGGCCCGCCAGAAGGTGAAGAGTCTTCAAGTCGCCCGCGAACCGGGGCAATCCGCCCCACCCCGCGAATGGTTTCCGTACGACGCACGCCCGGTCGCCTGCACCGACAGCCGAACGCCCGCCGAACGCGGGTTCGGCGGGCGGGGCCGGTCGATCGTCGATCGACTTTTACAAGTGTGTAGAAGCTTCCACAAGGCTCCTTGCCACCAGGGTGGCGAGGTTCCGCCACCCCGGGCCCTTGCCCGCCCACCGGGCCCGTGCTAATCCGTGGCGGTCAGAGCTCCGCCGTCACTGGAAGCGCCACTCCTGGGCCGTGTTGCCGGGAGTGCAGGCGACCATGGTGACCGCGTTGCCCGGGCCGTTGCTGGTCATGCAGACCGAGTTCATGTAGTCGGCCAGCGTGTACGAGCCCGCGGTGGAGCCGTTGCGGACGGTCCAACTCGTGAGGAAGCTGTACCCGGTGGTGGCCGTGACCTTCCCGTCCATGGTCTGGACCAGCGCCGGTCCGCCGTTGTTGCAGGCGTTGAAGTGGATCCACGTGCCCGGGTCGGTGGAACGCACCCAGCCGTACTGCGAGGCGCCGCCGAGGATGATCGGGTTGTCACCGTTCAGGCTGTCGTTGCGCATCCCGATCGCGCGGTCGTCCCTCACGCTGACGATGGTCGTCCAGCTGTTGCCGCCGCAGGACGCGGGCCGGCTCGGGCTCTGCGGGGCGGCGGTGGTGCCGCCGCCCGCGGTCTGGGCCGGCGGCTGCGGGTTCTGGTTGACGGGCGGTGCGGGCGGTGCGGGCTGGTTGCCGCCACCCCCGCCCCCGGGCTGGTTCGCCTGGCCGCCCGAGGCCCCGCCGCCGGACCCGCCACCTGACGCGCCGCCGGAGCTCGTGCCCGTGCCGCCGGTCCGGGTGCCGCCCGAGGCGCCGCCGCCGGATCCGCCCTGGGCCGGGACCGGGACGGGGGGCTGCTGCTGGTTCTGGGCGCCGGGGACCGGCTGGTCGGGGTTCGGGGTGGCCGCCGGGGTGTCGGTCGGCGGCGGGGTGACGGGCGGGGTGGTGGTCGCGGCCGCCGGGGTGCCGCTGACGGGGCTCGCCGGAACGGTCACCACGACGGTCGGCTGGGCGGCGGGCGGCGCAATCGCGTCGGAGCCGCCGGGACTGCGGTCGATCAGCAGGGCGGTGGCGGTGCCCGCCGAGATGATGATGGGGATGATCACCGGCACCAGCAGGGTGCGCCGGGGCCGGCGCGTGCCGGGCTCGGTCTGCGCCTGCGGCCGTACCTTCGCGACCTCGTCCGGTGCGACCTCGCCCGACGCGGCGGCGTCCTTCGACGAAGCGCCGTCGTCGCCCGCGCCGGGAACGACCACGGCCCCGGCCTGCGCACCCTTACCAGTGGTTCCCTCGGCAGCGGCGCCCTTGGTGGCGGCCGGTGTAGCCGCACCTGCCCCGGCCGCCTGCTCCGGCTCCGCCCCTCCCCCGGGCTTGCCCTTGGCCGCCGGCGCCGCGGCCGGCCGGAGGGCGATCGTCCCACTGCCGGCCGCCCCGGGCTTCCCCGCGCCCGCACCGCCCGCCACGCCACCCGGGCCGCCCGCCGCGCCGCCCGGGCCCCCGGCGTGCCTGATCGCCGCCCGGGCCGCCGCCGCCATCGCGGCGGCGTCCGCGAACCGCTCCTCGGGCTTCTTCGCCAGTGCCCGGGCGACCAGCGCCCGGACGGCCACCGGGAAGGTCTCCGGCAGCTCCGGCACCGGCTGGTTGACGTGCTTGAGCGCGATCTGCAGCGGCCCGTCACCGGAGTACGGCGGCTCGCCGACCAGCAGTTCGTAGCAGACCACGCCGATCGAGTAGAGGTCGGTGGCCGGTCCGAGGGCCGAGCCCTCGGCCTGCTCCGGGGACATGTAGAGCGCGGTGCCGATGATCGCGAACGGGGCGGTGAGCTTGGTGCTGGCGAGCGCCCTGGCGATGCCGAAGTCGGTGACGGCCACCCGGCCGTCGGTGCGCAGCATCAGGTTGGACGGCTTGATGTCCCGGTGCACGATGTCCTGCCGGTGCGCGGCGTGCAGCGCGTCCAGGGCGCCGGCCACCAGGTCGAGGGCGCGCGCGACGGTCATCGGGCCGGTGTCCTCCAGGACCCGGTCCAGCGGCCGCCCGTCGATCAGCTCCATGACGATGTAGGCGCAGCGCTCGTCGCCGTCCGCGCCGCTCTCACCGTAGTCGTGGACGTCCACCACACCGGGGTGGTCGATCGCCGCGACCAGCTGGGCCTCCCGGCGGAAGCGCTGGGTCGCGGTGCCGTCCTCGAACAGCTCCGAGCGCAGGATCTTGACCGCCACCTGCCGGGCCAGCACGGTGTCCTCGGCCCGCCAGACCGAGCCCATCGCGCCGCCGCCGATCCGCTCGACCAGCCTGTACCGCCCCCCGAGCACGCTGCCCGCCCCGTTCATACCCCGGTCCCCCAGTGTGTCGTGACCCTCCCCGACGGGTCGTCGGCACACAGTGTGCCAGAGCATGTCGTGTCCTCAGCAGACCGGATCCGACAAGGAATTGAGCACGAATGTCAGGCATTCCGGAGGTACCGGGCGTGGTCGGACACCTCCAGGACCGCCGCGATGACGGCCCGGGGCCGGTCGGTGTGGACGGCGTGACCGGCGCCGCGCACCAGGATGTGCGTTCCCCTGGTGGCCGCGGACGCGACCTGCGACTGCAGGGCGGTCCAGCGGGAGCGCAACACCCGGGGCAGCCCCTCGGTCGCGCTCAGCACGGCCACCGGCACCTCGGGCAGCCGGGCACCGGACCGACGCCGGCGGATCTCGGGGACGGCGGCCGCCGTCAGCCGGTTCTCGGCGAGGACGGTCCGGCGCTGGTGGTAGTGCGCGACCACGGCCGCCTCGGCCCGGGCAAGCGGATCCGCCGGGCCGGGTGAGGACGAGGACACGGACGCCATCGCCGTACGGAGCAGCCACAGCCGGTTCAGCGCCGCTTCGGCGACCCGGACGGCGGGCGGCTGGAACTCCTCGTGCGCCGGGTCCACCAGGACCAGCCCGGCGACCAGCTCGGGCCGCTGCCAGGCGAGGAGCTGGGCCAGCTGACCGCCCCAGCTGTGGCCGACCAGGACGGCCGGACCGGCGTCCAGGTGCCGCACCAGGGCGGCGAGGTCCTCGACCTGGCCGTCCAGCGTCGGGTCCCCGGCCCGGCTCACGGCCTGGTGCGCGGTCCGGCTCACGGCCGGGCCGGCGCCCGGATTGGCGCCCCGACCGGCCACCCGGACGGCGGGGCGGTGCGGCTCGCTCGCGCCGAGCCCGGCCCGGTCGTACGCCACCACCCGTCCGTGCCGGGCGAGTTCGGGCAGAACCGGGGTCCAGGTGAGCGACGAGGTGCCGCAACCCGCGATCAGGACCACCGGCGCACCGGCGCCCTGCCCCGCCTCCACCCAGCGCAACGCCCGTCCGTCGCGGTCGAGTTCGCCCGGCCGCACGCCGCCGGGCGTGCATTCGGCGAACGCCTGGGCGACGGCCTCCTGGACGCTCCGCAGCCCCGGCCCGGCCTGCGTCCCCCGCTTGTCCTGCATGGTGTGCACCTACGGCCCCCTGGATCCGTCGCTCGGCCCCGTTCCCCCGATGCCCCGCGCGACGCTACCTGACTCTTCCTCAGGCACCCGACGCTGCCCGCCCGTTCGCTCGGTCTCCCGAATTTCCATTGGCCTGGCGATGAACAGGAGACCAACAGCTCGGGCGCGCACCACGCCCACGAACCGCGCGCCGGACCTCAGGCCGGCAGGACGCGCTTCAGCAGTCCGAGCAGTGCCTCCCAGTGCCGTTCGTCGGCGGCCGCGTCGTAGCGGGCGGTGTCGGCCTGGGTGTAGCCGTGCAGGGCGCCGGTGTAGACCTCGGCCCGGTACCGGACGCCGGCGGCAGTGAGGGCCTCGGCGAGCCGGTCGATCTGCTCGGGCGGCAGCGCCTCGTCCTGGTCCGCGTGGCCGAAGTACAGCTCGGCGGTGATCCGGTCGGCGCCCAGGTGCGGGCTGTCCGGGTGCTCGGTGGCGAGGTTGCCGCCGTGGAATCCGGCCGCGAGGGCGATCCGGTCCGGGTGGCTGGCGGCGGTCCGCAGGGCGAGGAGGGCGCCGCGGCAGTAGCCGGTGAGACCGACCGGCCCGTCCTGGACCAGCGGGGACTCGGCGAGCCAGCGCAGGTAGGCGTCCGCGTCGCGGGTGGTCACCTCGGGGGTGAGGGTGGCGAGCAGCGGGATGAGCCGGTCGAAGATCGTGTCGTCGTTCTCCGGGTCGATGAACTCCGGGAGCTGGACGACCGGTGCCCGGCCGTTGCGGTAGTAGGCGTTGGGGACGAGCACGGTGTACCCGGCCGCGGCGAGCCGGTCGGCCATCCGCTGCAGGTGCGGGCGGAGCCCGAAGGCGTCCATGTAGAGGATGACGCCGGGGTGGGCCCGGTCGTCGTCGGGGTGGGCGAGGTAGGCGTCGGCGGTGCCGTCCGCCGTCGGGATGTCCACGATGGTTCCGCGCACGGTCATGGTGAGGCGCTCCTTCCGTTCGTGCGGCAGGGTATCCGGTGGACGCCGAGCCTGATCCACACGGGTTGCCGGGGAACGCTCGGGCCACGGTGCGGCGTTGAGCGGGCATGGGGTGGATCGTGGGTGTGGTGGCGACGGTGGCGGCGCTACTCGGGCTGGCCGTGCTGGCGGCGTTGCAGATCCGGGACGAGGCGTCACCGCGTCAGCGGCAGCGCGGCCCCGGGGCGGGGTTCGGCGTCGCGGGCCTGGACGAGCTGCACGCGCTGTTCAGCCCGGGCAAGCGGATCCAGGTCGAGCAGAAGAAGGAGCAGCTGGCGCTGCGGGACGACGCGCAGGCCGGCTCGCCGCCGCACCTCGGCGTGGACCTGGACCGGGGCGTGGCGGTGCTGCGCGGCGTGGGCGCGAACGCCGACGGCGAGGGTACGAACACTGACGGCTTGGGCGCGAACGCGGCCGGAGCGAACACGAACGCCGACCGCGTGGGCGCGAACGCCGACGGCGCGGACGCGGCCGGTCAGGCGCCCCAGGTCCGGGAGCAGAGCACCAGCAGGTAGCCGTCCGGGTCGGCCACCGTCACGCCGTACTCGTTCCAGTACGGGTTGTGGTTCTCGACCCGGGTGCCGCCGGCCGCCTCCAGCCGGGCGACCAGGTCCTCGTCCACGGGCGCGCCGAGGTAGACGACGAACAGGTCCTCCACCGTCGGGGTGGGCTCCTGCGGACGCTCCGGGTCGTGGGTCAGCTCGAAGTGCCAGGCTCCGCCGGACGGGCCGACCATCAGCAGGTCGTGTTCGCCGGAGACCCGCTCGGTGGTGCGCCACTGCACGTCGAGGCCGAGGCCGCCGACGTAGAAGCGCTCGGCCGCCGCGAGGTCGCGCGAGGGCCGGGCGATCCGGACCCGCATGCTGGAATCGATCATGTCGCCGACCCTAGCCGACGCCACCGACAGCGGACCCGGCGGTACGGCACCTCGGCCGATGGACCGTCAGAGCCTGCTCAGCCGCTCCTCGTCGGAGGTCCGCGGGCAGGTCATGCAGGCGACGGCCTCGGGCTTGACCGCGTAGTAGAGGCAGCAGCCGAGCCGGGTGCGGGTGTGGTGGGCGCGCCCGTCGGGGGTGTGCAGGAGGCGGAAGTCAGCGGCGCCGGGGAGCGGCTGGGTGCCGCCCGGCAGGACGGCCCCGGCCGCGGCGACCGCGGCACCCTCGGCGTCCCCGGCAAGAACCTCCCCGACGGCCGGCACCTCCCCGACCGCCGCGGCGTCCCCGTCGAGCATCCGCCCGAGGTACCAGACCGCGGAGGCCAGGTCGTCCGTCACCATGCCCCAGAGCGCGCGGTCGCGGCGCCGGGTGGGCCGGGCGAACGCCGCCAGGACCGGCTCGAGGTGCGCGACCACGGCGGCCCGCAGTTCGGCGCGGAGCTCGTCGTCACCGGGGACGGTGGCGTGTCCGCGCGGGCGCAGCGCGAGCGCGCCGGTGGGGGCGTGCAGCCAGAGGTCGGCCGGGCTGACGACGGGGACCCGGCGGGCGAGGTGCCAGGGGCCGGCGACGATCAGGCAGGCGGACCAGACGTAGTGGTGGAGCAGCCGGGAGGCGGTGACGTGCGGTCGCGGGGCGCGGCCGTGCTCGGCGGCGATCCGGGCTTCCTCGCCCGCCAGGGCGGCGGCCAGTGCCCGTTCGTCGTCGGCGAGTTCGGCTCCGGAGTACCAGCCGTCGGCGGCGGACGGGGCCGGTTCCGCGGGGTCGAGCAGGCGCAGTTCCAGCACCGGGCACAGCTCCAGCAGGCGCCGGTAGTCGCCGACCAGGGCGGCGGACGGCGCGAGCGGTGGGGCGCCGTGGGGCACGACGGACAGGTGTGTTCCGGGAACCATCGACCCTCCCGTGATCGATTCCGTATGATCGATTAAGGTGAGGCTCACCTTACAATGCCTCATGGTGTCCGGCGACCATGCCGGACCACCACCGGTCCGACAGATCGGACCATCCCGCCCAACCGGCTCAACCTTGACGAACTTAGGTAAACCTAACCTAAGATGTCGCCTTGTGTTGAGAACCGAACCGCCGCCCCCCACGGCTCCGGCGACGCCTCGCGCCTCGATGCTCCGGCGGCCCCTGCTGCTGGTCGTCGGCGTGTGCGCGCTCGTGCTGTGCGCGGCCCTGAGCCTTGCGCTGGGCTCCCGGCCCATCCCGCTGACCACCGTCGTCGACGCCCTCACCGGCGCCGCCCACGGCGGTGACGCCGATGTGGTGACGGGCCTTCGGGTCCCGCGCACGCTCATCGGGCTCGCCGTCGGGGCCGCGCTCGGCGTCGCCGGGGCGGTCGCCCAGGGCGTCACCCGCAACCCGCTGGCCTCCCCGGTCACCCTCGGCATCAACGCGGGCGCGAGCCTCGCCGTGGTCGCCGCGATCTACACCCTGGACCTCTCCCGCACCATCGAGTACGTCTGGTTCGCCTTCGCCGGAGCGGCCGTCGCCGCCTTCGCCGCGTACGCGATGTCCCGGCGCGGCGGGGACCTGGACCCGGTCCGGCTGGCGCTCGGCGGCACCGTGCTCACCGTGGTGCTCACCTCCTGGACCTCCGCGCTGATGCTGGCCAGTCACCGCACCCTCGACGAGGCCCGGTTCTGGCTGGCCGGCTCGATCGCCGGGCGGCACCTGGACACCCTCACCCCCGTCCTGCCCTTCCTCGTGCTCGGCCTGGTCGGCGCCTTCGCCGTCTCGCCCGCGCTCAACGCGCTGGCGCTCGGCGACGAGACCGCGCAGGCGCTGGGCGTGCCGGTGGCCCGGATCCGGGTGGTCGGCGGGCTCGCCGTCGTCCTGCTCGCGGGCGGCGCGGTGGCCGTCGCCGGACCGGTGGCGTTCATCGGACTGGCCGCTCCGCACCTGGTCCGCCCGCTGCTCGGCAACGACCACCGCTGGCTGCTGCCCGGCTGCCTGATCGCCGGTCCGCTGCTGCTGCTCACCGCCGACGTGCTCGGCCGGCTGGTGGTCCGCCCGTCCGAGATCGAGGTCGGCATCGTGACCGCCTTCCTCGGCGCGCCGCTGCTCGCGGTGCTGGCCCGGAAGGTGGCCAAGTGACCGCGCTCACCCTCCCCGCCCGGGCCCTCACCCGCCGCCGCACCCGTACCGCCCTCTGGTCCCTGGTCGCCGCCGCCCTGCTGGTGGTGCTGACCGGCGTCGCGCTCGGCACCGGCCAGGTCGACATCCCCGTCTGGGACGCGCTGCGCGCCCTCGTCGGCCAGGGCGAGCCCGGCAACGTCCTGGTGGTGCAGCAGTTCCGCGCGCCCCGCGTGGTCTCGGCACTGATCGCGGGCGCCGGACTGGCGATGGCCGGTTCGATGCTGCAGCGGCTGTTCCGCAACCCGCTGGCCGCCCCCGACACGATCGGCATCACCGGCGGCGCCTCCTTCGGCGCGGTGCTGATGCTCGCCGGCGGCGCCTCCCAGCAGCTGATCCCGGTGGCCGCCGTCGGCGGCGGGCTGCTCGCGGCGCTGCTGCTCGGCGGCTTCGCCTGGCGCTCCAAGATGGCCGTCACCCGGCTGGTGCTGGTCGGCCTGGCGGTGCAGCAGGGCCTGGCCGCCGCCGTGAACCTGATGATCGTCCGGTTCCCGGCCGAGCTGGCCTCCTCCGCGCTGCAGTGGACCACCGGCTCGCTCTACGGCCGCAACTGGACCGAGGTCTGGATCGGCGGCACCGCCATCGCGCTCACCGCCCTCGCCGTACTGCTCTGCCAGCGGCGGGTCTCCGTCCTCGACCTCGGCGACGACTCGGCCGGCGGCCTCGGCCTCAACCCGGCCCGCGACCGGCTCTGGCTGCTGCTGCTCACCATCACCCTCGCCTCGCTGGCCGCCGCCCTCACCGGGCCGGTCGCCTTCGTCGCGCTCGCCGTCCCGCACCTGGTCCGGCTGCTCGCCGGACCGCCCACCCTCGGCACCCTCGGCCTCACCGCGCTCACCGGCGCCGTGCTGCTGCTCTCCGCCGACCTCCTGGTGCTCCACGTGATCCCCGTCCACGGTCTGCCGGTCGGTGCCGTCACCGCCACCCTCGGCGCGCCCTGGCTCCTGGTGCTGATGATCCGCCAGGGCCGGCTTCCCCAGAGGAGCAGCTGATGTCGTCCGCCAAGACCTCCGCCCCGAGCGCCGCCGCGGGGCCCGACGCCCGCCCCGCCGACGGGTCCGCGGTGACCGCGGCCGGGACCGGGAGCGCGACCCCGGCCGGGGTCGCGAACCGGCTCGCCACCCGGGGCCTCGGCCTGCGCTACGGCGACCGGACCATCGTCGACGGGCTCGACCTCGAACTGCCCGGCAACGCCGTCACCGCGATCGTCGGCCCCAACGCCTGCGGCAAGTCGACCCTGCTGCGCGGGCTCGTCCGGCTGCTCGACCCGGCCGCCGGCACCGTCACCCTGGACGGCGCCGACATCCACCGGATGCCGGCCCGGACCCTCGCCAAGCGGATGGGCCTGCTGCCGCAGCAGCCGGTCACGCCGGAGGCGGTCACCGTCGAGGCCCTGGTCCGGCTCGGCCGCTACCCGCACCAGCGGATGCTCAGCCCGTGGTCCAAGGCCGACCAGGCCGCCGTCGAGGAGGCGCTGGAGCGCACCGGCACCGCCGAACTGCGCGACCGGCAGGTCGACCGGCTCTCCGGAGGACAGCGCCAGCGCGTCTGGATCGCGCTCGCCCTCGCCCAGGAGACCGACCTGCTGCTCCTCGACGAGCCCACCACCTTCCTGGACCTGCGCCACCAGCTCGACGTGCTCGACCTGGTCGCCGACCTGCACACGGAGGCCGGGCGCACCGTCGTCATGGTGCTGCACGACCTCGGGCAGGCCGCCCGGTACGCCGACCACCTGGTGGTGCTCAAGGACGGCCGGCTCGCGGCCGCCGGGCCGCCGTCGGAGGTGCTGACGGCCGAGCTGGTGGAGACCGTCTTCCAGGTGCCGTGCCGGGTCGTGCCCGACCCGGAGACCGGGACGCCGCTGGTCGTGCCGCGGGCACGGGTGCGCGGCTCCCGCGGCGCCGCCGGCTCCGATGCCTCCGCCGCTCCCGCGGCGCTCTGAACTCCCCTTTCCCGTCCCCCTGTTCGACCCGATCCAAGGAATCCCGATGAACCGCCGACTCCCCGTCGCCGTCCTGGCCGTCGCCCTCTCGACCACCCTGCTCGCCGCCTGCGGCAGCAACGGGGACGGTGCCAAGTCCGGCGGCGACTCCGCGTCCTCCGCCCCGGCCGGCGCCGCCGCCGGGTTCCCGCGCAGCGTCAAGCACGCCGCCGGCACCGCCGAGCTCAAGAGCCAGCCCAAGCGCGTCGTCGTCCTGGACAGCGGCGAGCTGGACGACGTCACCCTGCTCGGCATCACGCCGGTCGGCGCGGTGTCCCCGCACATGAAGACCGAGGGCGGGTTTCCGAACTACCTCAAGGACAAGATCAAGGACACCAAGGACGTCGGCCCGATGAACGAGCCGAACCTCGAGCTGATCGCCTCCCTCAAGCCCGACCTGATCCTGTCCTCCAAGGTCCGGCACGCCAAGGTGTACTCCCAGCTGAACGCGATCGCCCCGACCGTGCTGGCCGAGACCACCGGGTTCCCCTGGAAGGACAACCTGGCGCTGTACGCCCAGGCGCTCGGCAAGGAGGACGAGGCGAAGAAGGCGCTCTCGGACTACGAGGCGCGGGCGAAGAAGCTCGGCGAGGAGATCAAGGCCAAGTACAACGGCACCATGCCGACCGCCTCGGTGGTCCGCTTCGTGGCCGGCCCGACCCGCCTGTACGCCAAGTCCTCCTACAGCGGTGTGGTGCTCAAGGACGTCGGCCTGGCCCGCCCGGCCTCGCAGGACGTGGACCAGAACATCGTCGAGGTCAGCGCCGAGCAGATCACCCAGGCCGACGCCGACCTGGTGTTCGTCACCACCGCGGACGACCCGAGCAAGACCAAGGAGAACGAGGTCCAGCAGACCCCGGTCTGGCAGGGCCTGAACGCCGTCAAGAACGGCAAGGTGTTCAACGTCCCGGACGAGACCTGGATGTCCGGCATCGGCGTCCAGGCCGCCGACGCGATGCTCGTCGACATCGCCAAGGCCACCGGCGTGGACGCGCCCAAGTAGTCGTCCCGTGAACGCGGGCGAACGGATGACAGCTTTCAGATTTCAGATAACAGATTTCGAAAGTTGTCAGCTGTCATCTGTCGGTTGTCACCTGTCACCTGTCACCTGCCGGCTGTCATCCGTTCGCCCACCCTCCTCCGCCATCCCTCCGAGGACCTTCCATGCGGCTCTACCTGCTCGCCCTGAACCCCACCGACTCGGTCACCGACGGCTTCCTGCCCGCGGCCGCCCGGCTCGGGCTCGACGTCACCGTGCTCACCGACCACGCCGAGCCCCACCGGCAGGCCTACGCCGCGCTCCCCTTCACCGCGCCCGAGGTCCTGGACTGCGACGTGCGCGACTTCCGCGCCGTCATCAGCCTGATCTCCCGCCGCGGCCTGGACTCCGGCGACCACGCGCCCGTCGCGGTGTTCAGCAACAGCGACCACCTGCAGACCCAGACCGCCCTGGCCGCCGAGTACTTCGGCCTCCCGGCCAAGGACTGGAAGGCCGCACTGCGCGCCAAGGACAAGGGCCAGCTGCGCCGCCACCTCGCGCTGACCGGCCAGGACACCGTCTGGTCCGCCGAGTTGGCCCCCGGGCAGGACCCGGCCGAGCTGGACCCGCCGTTCCCCTGCGTGGTCAAGCCGCGCGAGGGAGTGGCCAGCGAGGACGTCACCCTGGTCGCCGACGCCACCGAACTCGCCCAGCGCTGCAAGGAGATCCAGCACCGCAGGGCCGGCGCCACCCTGGTGGTGGAGGAGTTCCTGGACGGACAGCTGTACACCCTGGAGACCCTCGGCGACGGCCGCCGCCGGCACGTCCTCGGCGGCTTCCGCACCCGGCTCTCCCCGCCGCCGGACTTCATCGAGGAGGTGCTCACCTTCGTCCCGGCGCACCCGCAACCGGTGGTCGACCAGGTGCTCGCCCAACTCGACGCGCTCGGCGTCGGGTTCGGCGCCTGCCACACCGAGTTCGTCCTCCAGCCGGACGGCCGCGCCCGCATCATCGAGGTCAACTACCGCGCCATCGGCGACCAGTGCGACCTGATGCTCGCCGAGATCCTCGGCATACCCCTGTTCGAGCTCATCCTCGGCGTCCACCTGGGCCGCGAGCTTCCCGCCGACCTGGCCGAACGCTGCGCCGCCACCCCCCGCCGGGCCCGCAACGAGGTGGTCTGCGCCGACCGCGCCGGCGTCCTCACCGCCGCCCCCGGCCCGTACGACGAGGAGCGCGACGGCGTCCGGCTCGCCTACCGCCCGCTGCGCCCGGTCGGCGAACGCCACGAGCACTACCGCACCAACCGCGACTACCTGGGCGTCATCTGGGCCGTCGGCACCGACCAGGACGCGGTGGACGGCGCCGTCGCCCGCTTCCTCGCCGCCAACCGCTGGGAGATCACCCCGTGACCGCCGGAGCCCTGCCCGCGAACGCCGCGGCCCAGCCCGCCGCCGCGGCCCCCGTCGAGGCCCGCACCACGGCCCCCGCCGAGGCTCTCGCCGAGGCCGGCGCCCCGAGCCCCGCGACCGCCGCCGACCAGCTCACCCTGCGGGTGCTCTCCGCCCTGCTGCGCGAGGACGTCCTCGGGCTGCGCACCCGCGGCGCCGTCGAGGACCGTCCGGACGGCCCCTGGCTGACCGTCGCCGAGCTGCGGCTCGCCCTTCCGGTGGCCCCCGAGGGCTTCCAGTGCGAGTACGCCGCCCGGCTGCCGCTGCTGGAGCTCGACGGGCGCCGCCTCACCGGCCCGGACACCGTCGTGGCGGCCCTGGCCGAGCTCGCCGAGGCCGAGGACCGGCCGGGCTGGTCGGCCTTCGCCGAGGAGTGCCGGCAGACCCTCGCCACCATGGAGCTGCACGAGCGCGCCCGCGCCGGGGTGCACGACCGGCTGACCGACCTCTACGGCGCCGACCCGTCCGACTGGACCGGCCTCGCCGCCGCCCTCGGCCACGACACCCTGGCCGCCTACCTCGACCACCCGGTCTACCCGACCGCGCGCGGCCGCTCCGGCCTCAGCGAGGCCCAACTTCGCTCCTACGCACCCGAGTTCCACCCGGCCTTCGAGCTGCGCTGGCTGGCCGTGCCGGCCGGGTCGCTGACCGTCCGCGGCGAGCAGCCGCTGCCCAGCTGGTGGCCCACCCCGGCCTGGCTCGGCCTCGGCGACCAGTGCCCGGGCGAGGACTGGGCCACCCTGCCGGTCCACCCGCTCACCGTGGGCGCACCGCTGGACGAGGCGCTGGCCGCGGCCGGCCTGACCGGTCGCACGGTGCTCGCCGACCGGCCGTACCTGACCGTCGTCCCGACCCTGTCGATGCGCACCGTCGCCGTCGCCGACGACCCGGCCTGCCACCTCAAACTCCCGCTCGCCACCGCCACCCTGGGCCGGCTCAACCGCCGCACCATCAAGCCCGGCACGCTGCTCGACGGCGCGGCCGGCCAGCGGCTGATCGAGGCCGTGCTGGAGCGCGAGCCGCGGTTCGCCGGCCGGATCCTGCACGCCGACGAGCAGACCTGGGCGCACGCCGGACACGAGCTGCTGGCCGTCCTGCTGCGCCGCTACCCGGCCGGGCTGGAGCGGGCGACGACCGTCCCGCTGGCCGCCCTGCTGGCCCCCGCGCCCGACGGCCGCCTGGTCATCGACCACCTCGCCGACCGTCACCACGGCGGTGACGTCCTGGCCTGCTACGACGCCCTGCTGGAACTGCTGCTGGACTGGCAGGCCACGCTGTTCGGCTACGGCATCGCCCTGGAGTCCCACCAGCAGAACACCTCGCTGGTGCTCGACCCGGACGGCCTGCGGCTGCTCTACAAGGACGACGACGGCCCGCGCGTGCACACCGCCCGGATGGCCTCGACGCTCGGCGAACTCGCCCCGTCCGTCGAGGACTTCGACGACGCCAGGATCTTCGGCGAGGACGACGGGGCGCTCGTCGCCCTGTTCGCCACCATCACCGGCCACCTGTGCACCGGCGCGCTCGCCTTCGGCCTCGCCGACCACGGCCGCGCCGAACTCCCGGACACCCTAGCCCTGTTGCGCAAGCGGACGGCGGAGGCCGTGGAACGGCTCGGCCCGGTCGGCGAGCCGCTGCGGGCGGCGCTGCTGGACGCCGAACGCCTGCCGGTCAAGGCCATGGTCACCGCGGGAACGCTGCTCAGCAAGCAGCGCTCGGGCGCCGCCGACATCAACAAGCACTACACCACCGGCCCCAACTACCTGCGCGACTCCGTCCGGGACCCCGCACGAAGCGCCGACGGGACCGCCCAAGGCAGCACCGCCCGCGCCGAAGCCGGCACCGCCCGCGCCGACGGGACCGCCCGATGAGCGTGGAGACCCTGCCGCAGCAGTCGCCGCCCTCGGCCGCGCCCTCCGGTGGACTCGGCCGACGCCAGGTGCACGCCGTCGCGGCCTGCTACTTCGTCGCGTCCTTCGCCGCGCTCGGCCTGCCGCCGTACCTGACGGCGATCCTGCCCACGCTCGGCGACCCGCAGGCCCGGTGGGCCGGTGTGCTGTACATCGTCCCGACGGTGTTCAGCGCACTCGGCGCGCCGCTGTGGGGCCGGCTGGCCGACCGCTTCGGCCGCAAGCGGCTGCTGCTGCGCGCCCAACTCGGGCTCACCGTCTCCTTCCTGGTGGCCGGAGCGGCGAACAGCCTGCCCGCGTTCACCCTCGCGCTGGTCCTCCAGGGCTTCCTCGGCGGCACCTTCGCCGCCACCAACGGCTATCTGGCCGCCGCGCTCGACGGCTCCCGGCTCTCCCGCGCGCTCACCCTGATGCAGGGCAGCGCACGGGCGGCCCTGGTGGCCGCACCGATCCTGGTCGGGGCGCTCTCCCCGTGGATCGACCCGCACCGCCAGTACCTGGTGATGGCCGTACTCCCGCTCACCGCGGCGGTGTTCCTCTCGCTGCTGCCCGAGCCGCAGTGCCCGGAGGCCCCGGAGGCCGCCGCCGGACCGGCGCCCGCGCCGGCCGCGACGACGCCGCTCCTGACGCTCTACGTCTTCGAATTCGCCTTCGTCTTCGCGACGGTGATCTCCTTCCCGTACCTCATCGCCCTCGCCGAGCAGCGCCTGCCCGGCGTGGACGGCACCACCACCGGCGTGCTGTTCGCCCTGCCGCACCTGTGCTACCTGGTGTTCGCCGCCCGCACCCACACCGTCTTCGACTCCCGTCCGCACACCGGCCTAGCCCTCGGGTTCGGCTTCGTCGCGCTCGGCCTGGCCGGACACGCCGTGGCGTACTCGCTGCCCGTGTTCATCGCGGTACGGCTGCTGCTCGGGGCCGGGCTCACGCTGGGCCTCGTCTGCCTCGCCGTGCTCGCCGCCGGAGCCGCCAAGGGCCGCGCGCCGGGCCGGATGTTCGGCACCCTCGAACTCGTCTCCAAGGGTGGCGCCGTCGCCGCCGGCGCCGTCGCCGCGCTGGCCAACGGGCGATTCGGCGCCGCCGCTCCCGTGGTGGCCGGCACCGCCGCCGCCCTGCTGGCCGCCGTCGCGGCCACCGCACTCAACCTCCCGTCCCTCCGCCAGCGCTGGAGTCGCCGATGACCGCCGAGCAGATGACCGCCGAGCCGATGACCGCCGAGCAGACGGCCCGTACGACGGACACCCGTGAAGCCGTGGACCACGAACTCCCCACCGCCGACGACGCGGTGGCCCACACCCTGCTGAACTGCCTGCTGCGCGAGGTCTCCGCACCCGAGCACCAGACCGCCGCCGACGACGGCCGGCTGCTGCTGCGCCTGCCCCGCCGCGGCGCCCTGCTGCGGGTCGTCCTCCGCCGCACCTCACTGCTCGGGGCGCACCGCTTCAGCGGACCGGTGCAGGTCGAACGGGACGGCGGATGGGACGAGTTGGGCTGGCAGGAGCTGGCCGAGTACGTCCAGGACGAACTGGAGCTGCGGACCGGCACGGTCAACGAGGAGTTCCTCGACCAGGTGGCCTCCAGCCACGACGGCGTCCGCCAGGGCCTTGACCGGCGACCGTCCTCCGGTGCCGACCGCTACCTGGAGTCCGAGCAGGCCCTGCTGTTCGGCCACCGCTTCCACCCGGCCCCCAAGTCCCGCTCCGCCGCCCGGGGCGACTGGCGCCGGTACGCCCCGGAGTCCCGCGCCGCCTTCCCGCTGCGCCACTTCGCCGTCCGCGCCGAACTGCTCGCCGGGGAGTCTCTGGACGGGAGCATCAGCGCCCTGCTGGACGGTCTCGGCGAGGTGCCGGACGGCTACCGGCTGCTGCCCGTTCACCCCTGGCAGTACCAACTCATCGGCGAACACCCGCTGTTGCGCGAGGCCATGGCCCGGGGCGACGTCCTCGACCTCGGCCCGCGCGGCGAACCGTTCGCCGCCACCGCCTCGGTGCGCACCCTGTACGGCGCCGACGCCTTCCTGAAGTTCAGCCTCAACGTCCGCATCACCAACTGCCTGCGCAAGAACGCCGCCTACGAGCTCACCGGCGCCGTCGCGCTCACCCGGCTGCTCGCCCCGGCCTTCGCCGACCTCGCCCGGCACTTCCCCGACGCGGCGATGCTGCGCGAACCGGCCTTCCGCACCCTGGCCCTGCCCGGCACCGACGGCCACCCCGACCGGGCGCTGTACGAGGGCTTCGGCCTGATCGTCCGCGAAGGCTTCGGCGGCGTGCTGCGCCCCGGCGTCACCCCGCTGCTCGCCGCCGCCGTCGCCGACGAGCACCCGACCAGCTCGGCGCACATCTCCCGGCTGCTGGACGGCGGTTCGGACGCGCGCGACTGGTGGCGCGCCTACCTGCGCCTGCTCCTCCCGCCGGTCCTGGCCGCCTACTTCGACCACGGCGTGGTGCTGGAGCCGCACCTGCAGAACGTCCTCATCGGCGTCGACGCCACCGGCCACCCCGTCCAGGTGCTCTTCCGCGACCTCGAGGGCACCAAGCTCGTCCCCGAGCACAACGCCGACATCCTCGACGCCCTCCCGCCCGAGGTGGCCGGCCCGATGACGTACGACGCCGAGCGCGGCTGGGACCGGGTGGTCTACTGCCTGCTGGTCAACCACGTCTCCGAACTGCTCGCCGCGCTCGCCGACCGCCACCCCGGGCTGGAGTGCGCGCTCTGGCAGACCGTCCGGGACACCCTGGAGGAGTACGCCGCCGACCACGGCTGCCCGCCCCGGCTGCGCGCCCTGCTCGCCGGCGTCCCGCTGCCTGCCAAGGCCAACCTGCTGACCCGCTGGGAGCGCAAGGCCGACCGCGACGCCGGGTACGTCCGGCTGCCCTCCCCGCTGGCCGGCTCCGTCCTCGCCGAAGCCGCCCGCATGCCCGCCCGTACGCCCGCCCGTACGCCCGTACGCCTTCCCGCCGGGAGCACCGCCCGATGACCGAGACCCACCGCACCACCGGCCCCGCCCGGGCGGCCGCGTCCGTCCGCGACCACGTCGCCGCCCTCACGCCCGAGGAACTGCCCGCCTACGTCTACGACCTGGCCGCGCTGCGCGAGCACGCCGCCGCCGTCCGGGCCGCGCTGCCCGACCGGGTCGAGCTGTACTACGCCGCCAAGGCCAACCCGGAGGCCCCGCTGCTCGCCGCGCTGCGCGACGCGGTGGACGGCTACGAGGTCTCCAGCGGCGGCGAGTTGGCGCACGTACGGGCCGCCGTGCCGGACGCTCCGCTGGCCTTCGGCGGTCCGGGCAAGACCCCGGCCGAGATCGCCGCCGCGGTGGCGGCCGGGGTGCACCGCTGGCACGTCGAGAGCGAGCAGGAGCTGCACCGGCTCGCCGCCGCCCTCGAGGACCGGCCGGAGGCGGTCGTGGACGTGCTGCTGCGGGTCAACCTGGCGGTCGGCACGGACGCCCTCGACGCGGTGCCGCTCGCCATGGGCGGACGGCCGACGCCGTTCGGCCTGGACCCCGAGCAAGCCGAGGAGTGCGTCCGGCTGCTCACCGACGGCGGCCCGCTCGCGCGGCGGCTGCGCCTGCGCGGCGTGCACGCCCACCTGGCCAGCGGGCTCGCGGCCGAGGAGCAGCTGTCGGTGGCGACCCAGATCGTCGCCTGGTCGGCGGCGCTCGCCGAGCGGCACGGCTTCCCGCTGACCGAGGTCAACATCGGCGGCGGGATGGCCGTGGACTACGAGGACCCGGCGGCGCGCTTCGACTGGACGGCCTTCGGCGAGGGCCTGGCCAAGCTGCTCGACGCCCACCCCGGACTCACCCTGCGGATCGAGCCGGGCCGGGCGCTGACCGCCTACTGCGGCTGGTACGCGACCGAGGTGCTGGACGTGAAGCAGAGCCACGGCGAGGACTTCGCGGTGGTCCGCGGGGGCACCCACCACCTGCGCACCCCGGCGACCCGGGGGCACTCCCAGCCCTTCGAGGTGCTCCCGGTGGACGCCTGGCCGCACCCGTGGCCGCGCCCCGCCGTCACCACCGGGCGCGCCACCCTGGCCGGGCAGCTCTGCACCCCGAAGGACGTCCTCGCCCGCGCGGCCGACGACGCGGCGGGCCTGCGCACGGCGGACCGCGTGCTGTTCGCCATGGCGGGCGCGTACGGGTGGAACATCTCGCACCACGAGTTCCTGATGCACCCGCGTCCGGGGTTCCACTACCTGGGCCACTGACAGGCGACACACGACGAGCGACGGGCAACGGCGAACAGATAACAGATGACAGATGACAGATGACAGCTGACAGATTTCGAAATCTGTTATCTGTCGGCTGTCATCTGTTCGCCGTCATCCGTTGTCTGAAGTCTGTCGGCTGTTAGCTGTTCGCACCCCCTTCCGCCGCAGCCCCCTCCCTTCACTCGTGGGAGAGTGGTACACAGCGAAGGGAGCACGAACGTGCTGATGGACAAGGTGGCGGAGATACTCGCCGAGGCGTCGGCCGAGGTCGTCGAGCCGCGCTTCCGGGCGCTGGCCGCCGGCGAGGTGATGGAGAAGGCGCCCGGCGAGGTCGTGACCGTCGCCGACCGCGAGGCCGAGGCCATCATCGCCCGCCGCCTGCACGAGCTGCTGCCCGTCCCCGTGGTCGGCGAGGAGGCCGTCTCCGCCGACCCCTCGCTCGCCCGGGCCCTGCACGACGAGCCCGCCGCCTGGCTGGTCGACCCGGTCGACGGCACGGCCAACTTCGTCGCCGGCCGCCCCGAGTACGCCGTGATGTGCTCCCTCGTCCGCAGCGGCCGGACGGTGGCCTCCTGGATCTGGCAGCCCGAGACCGCCACCGCGTACAGCGCCGAGCTGGGCTCCGGCGCCTGGCGCGACGGAGAGCGTCTCACCCGCCCGCCGGCACCCCAGGAGGCCGCCGAGCTGCACGGCTCGGTGAAGAGCCGCTTCCTGGACCCCGAGCACCAGCGCCTCCTGCAGGCCAACGTCGGGGCCTTCGGCGAGGTCTCCCCCGGCCGGCACGCCGCCGGGATCGAGTACCCGGACCTCGTCGAGGGCCGCTTCGACTTCCTCCTCTACTGGCGCACCCTCCCCTGGGACCACGCCCCCGGGTCCCTCCTGGTCACCGAGGCCGGCGGCGTGTCCGCCCGCCTGGACGGCACCCCCTACCGCCCCGAGGCCCCCGGCTGCGAGGACGGCCTCCTGGTCGCCGCCGACCCCCACACCTGGGAGCTGACCCGCAAGGTCCTCCTGGGCGCCTGACGGCACCCGGCCGCCGGAGCCGCTGGAGCCGCCGGAGGCACCCCCGTCACGGCTCCGCGGGGAGCACTCCGTCACCACACCACCGGCAGCCGCTCCGGCATGCGCTTGATGAACCCCGGCCGCCAGGCCAACTGCTCGACGGGCAGAGCGAGCCGGAGCTTCGGCATTCGCTCGACCAGCGCGGTGACGGCGATCTCGGCATGCGTACGGCCGAGCGCGGAGGCCGGGCAGAAGTGGCGGCCGGCCCCGAAGGCGAGGTGCGGGTTCTCCGTCCGGTCGAAGTCGATCCGTTCCGGGTGCGGGAAGACCGCCGGGTCGTAGTTGGCTCCCTCGACCAGGACGAGCACCAACTCGCCCTCCCGGACCAGCACATCGCCCACCTGGACGTCCGCGAGCGCGAGCCGTGGCAGCGCGTCGCCGATCGACAGGTTGACCCGCAGCAGTTCGTCCACCGCGCGGCCGATCAGCGCGGGCTCCCGCCGCAACCGCTCGGCGAGCTCGGGCTGCTCGCACAGGTAGACGACGGCGTTCAGCAGGAACGCCGAGGTGGACACCGCTCCCGCGCCGAACAGCGACAGGGCGACGGTGGCGAGCAGTTCGTCGCTCACCCGGTCCGGGACGTCCGGGGAGCGGCGCAGCGCGGCGAACCGTCCGAGCAGCCCCTCCACCGGCTCCGGATCGGCGTTGAGCTTTCCGAGCATGTAGCCGAGATCCTTGTACCAGTTGGGCGTTGACCCCTCGAAGGGCACCGGGCTGGTCAGGAAGGCCACGTCGATGCCGGACATCAGCCGCCGCCAGTCCTCGGAGGGGATGCCGAGCAGTCGGCAGTGCAGCGCGGCCGAGTAGGGCTCGGTGAAGCCGTCGCGCAGTTCACCGGGCGCGCCCTGCGCCTCCAACTCGTCGATCAGGCGGTGGGCTTCGGCGTGCAGCCAGCCGTCGAGCTCCCGGTCGGCGCGCGGGGCGAGCGTCTTCATGACGGCACTGCGCAGCCCGGCGCTGTTGATGTTGCCCATGTTGTCGACCACCTCCGGCGGGATGGTCAGCGCGTACTGGCGCGGCACGCCGGGGTTGGCGGTGTCCTTGAGGCTGAACCGCTCGTCCTCCAGTACCTGCTTGGCGAGTCGGTGGCTGCTGACCAGCCAGGCGGGGTCGCCGGTCATGGTGCGGACCCGGGCGACCGGCCGCTGCTCGCGCAGCCGGCCGGCCTCCTCGGGGAACACGTCGCCCCGCCGGGACAGCGGGAAGGTCGGGTCGGTCGTCAGCAGTTGCGTCATGTGTGGCTCCTCGTATGAGAGCGCGGGAGGCCCGCGGACGGGAAGGGGGGTCGGCTACGCCGCCCGGACGGGACCGACCCCGACCGGGGCGGCCGCCACCGGCGCGGCCACCACCGGCGCGGCCACGACGGGCCCGGCCACAACGGCTGTCGGCACCGCGAGCACGTCGGTCGGCACCGCGGGACCGCCCGCCGGCCGGATCACCGCGTAGGCCTGGCCCGCCTCCGCCCGGATCCCCTCGTCCCGCCCGAACAGGACCGGGGTGAGCGGCAGTTGCAGGTGGTAGCAGCTGACCGAGGACGCCACCCCGAGCAGCGCCGGGGTGTCCAGGAAGAACGGCAGCTCGGCCGTGATGTAGCGCAGTCCGGCGGCGAGTTGCGTCTCGTTCGGCGCCAGCCCCTCGTCCAGGCGGGCGGCCAGGAAGCCGCGCGCCATGCCCTCGGCGGCGGCCCGGTACGCGGGGTCGGTCCGCAGCCCGTCGACGGCCCGGCGGTGCAGCCGCCGGTAGGCGTCGGCGGCGGTGAACTCGGACAGGGCGTGCACCCCCACGCCGCTGCGGCGACCGGCCCCTTCCACGCCCCGCTCGATCCGGCGGGCGGTGGCCTTGACCTCCTTGGCGGCCCGCCGCTGCGCGTGCTCGGGGGTGTACCCGAAGGTCTCGTACTGGGTCGCGACATGGAGGTCGGCGTACACGATGTCGACGCGCTCGAAGAACTCCAGCCCCCACCCGATGAGTTCGGTGATCCGGCGATGACTGAAATAGCTGTTCCCCGGGCTGACGCCGATCAGCAGGTGCTCGCCCCGCTGCCATATCTCCCGGCACCGACGGGAGTACGGGAGGGCCTCGAACGGGCCCGTCGGGGTGGTTATCGGCTCGTCGTCCGGGACGGTTTCGCGCATGCCTTTCCTCCGCTTCGCAGCATGGTCACAGGACGGTGTTCGCGTGGAACGACCGGGATTCACAGAAATGCACGGCGGGCAGGCGGAGTTCGTCCGGATGCCGGGGCGCGATGACCGCGTACGGGCGACATGGGCCTGGTCAGGCAGCCTGCCTCGGGGTGCCGTGTGCGCATGGTGGGGCTGCGGCCACATGAAGTTACCGCCGCTCTTCGGGAACTCCGCAAGCCCTGCCCGGGAGTTGGCGGAATGTGATCACCGGGCGGCCGGAATCAGCCTGTACACCCTCGCGAAGCTATGTCCACGGAGCTTGTCGGGGAGCGATCCGATATCCCCCGAACAGCCTCCCACGCCAGTGTCGATTCCTCCAACACCACACCGGTAAAAGGATTCTGATTTGGAGGCAGGAAAAGGGCGCCACACGAACCGTGTGACGCCCCGACCATGGGACCCCGACCGCTGGCCCTGGCCCTGGCCCTGGCCACTGAGCTGAGACCTGGAGCGGTCGCTACCCCGCGTGCTCGCCCGCCACCTTGCGGCCGGCCCCCACCACCTCGCGCAGCAGCGTGCCCACCTCCCCCACCGTCGTGTGCGGGTTGAGCAGCGTCAGCTTCAGCCGCACCCGCCCCGGCCCCTCGCCCGGAAGTTCCGTACGCCCCACCACCGCCCGGCCGCTGCGCAGCAGCAACCGCCGCAGCCGCCCGTTCATCTCGTCCAGCGCCACCCCGTCGGTCACGCCCGGCGGGCGGTAGCGGAAGAGGAGGACGGTGAGGACGGGGTCGGCGTGGAGTTCGAGGGAGGGTTCGGCGCGGACGGCGTCGGCGGCGGCGCGGGCGAGGTCGTGGCAGGTGTCGACGAGGCGGCCGAGGCCGTCGCGGCCGAGGGTGCGCAGGGTGACGGCGAGTTTGAAGGCGTCGGCACGGCGGGTGGTGCGCAGGGAGCGGCCGAGCAGGCTGGGGTAGCCGGCCTGCTCGTCGTCGACCGGGTTGAGGTACTCGGCGCGGCGGGCGAGCGAGACGTAGGTTTCGGCGCGGCGGACCAGGAAGACCCCGGCGGCGGCCGGCTGCCAGCCGAGTTTGTGCCAGTCGAGGGAGACCGAGTCGGCGCGGGCGATGCCGTCGAGCAGGGGGGCGAGCCGGTCGGAGAGCAGGGCGCCGCCGCCGTACGCGGCGTCGACGTGCAGCCAGGCGTCGTAGCGGCCGGCGAGGTCGGCGGCGGCGTGCAGCGGGTCGACGGCCCCGGTGTCGGTGGTGCCGGCAGTGGCGACCACGGCGATCGGGGTGCGGCCCGCCCAGCTGGCCTCGGCCAGGGCCCGTTCCAGCGCCTCCTCCCGCATGCGGAGCCGGCGGTCGACCGGGACGGGGACGACGGCCCGTTCGCCGAGCCCGAGGAGCGCGGCGGCGCGCTGGACGGAGAAGTGCGCGGCTTCGGAGGCGAGGACGCACGGCCGGACGCCTGCCGGGATCCCGTCCAACTCCACGATGCCGTCGAGCTTCTGGTCGCGCGCCAGCATGAGCCCCATGAGGTTGGACTCGGTGCCGCCCGAGGTGAGGACGCCGGTGGAGCGCGCCGGGTCGTAGCCGACGAGTCCGGCGAGTTCGGCGAGCAGCGCGGTTTCCAGGGCCGTGGCCGCGGGGGCCTGGTCCCAGGAGTCCTGCGAGGGGTTGAGGGCGCTCACGGCGAGGTCGGCCGCGGCGGCGACGGCGAGCGGCGGGCAGTGCAGGTGGGCGGCGCAGGCCGGGTCGGCGGGGTCGGCGGCGCCGTACGCGAGCAGTTCGGTGAGCCGGGCGAGCGCGCCGCGGCCGTGGGCGGCGGCCATCGCGTCGCCGACCAGGGCGGTGATCTCGGCCGGACTGCCCGCCGGCAGCGGGCCCGAACGCATCGCGGTGCCCGCTTCCATGGCGTCGAGGACGGTGGCGAGCAGCGGTCCGAGCGCGCCGGGCCCGGCCGCGCCGCCGGCCAGGGCGTCCGTCGCGGCCTCGCCGTCCGGCAGCCCGAACGGCCCGGGGCCGAGCCCGCTCACCGCTCCCCCTGCCCCGAGCCGCCCACGCCGCCCGAACCAGCCCCGGCACCACCGGAACCGGCGCCGGCACCACGGGCACCACCGGCACCGACCCCGGCACCACCGGCGGCCGCGGCCGCGATCGCCTCGGCCAGCCGTTCCAGCACCGCCGCCACCTGCTCGTCCGTGATGGTGAGCGGCGGGAGCAGCCGCAGAACCGCGTCGTGGCGCCCGCCCAGCTCGACGATCAGCCCGCGCGCCAGGCACGCCTCCCGCACCCGGACGGCGAGCGCCGGGTCCGCCGGACGGGCCCCGCAGGCGTCGGCCTCGGCCGTCGGGTCGACCAGCTCGACGCCGATCATCAGCCCCCGGCCGCGCACGTCGCCGATCACCGGCAGTTCGTCCGCGAGTTCGCGCAGCCGGGCCGTCATCCGGTCGCCGACGAGGGCGGCCCGCTCGGCCAGCCCGTGCGCGGCGACGTACCGGAGCGTCGCGGCCCCGGCCGCCATGGCGAGGGTGTTGCCGCGGAAGGTTCCGGTGTGGGCGCCGGGCCGCCAGCCGTCGTAGTCCTCGCGGTAGACGACGACGGCGAGCGGCAGGCTGCCGCCGATGGCCTTGGAGAGCACCATGGCGTCCGGGACGATGCCGCTGTGCTCGACCGCCCACATGGCGCCGGTGCGTCCGACTCCGGTCTGCACCTCGTCGACGATCAGCGGGATGCCGCGTTCGGCCGTGATCCGGCGCATCTCGCGCAGCCAGCGGTCGGGCGCGGGGACGACGCCGCCCTCGCCCTGGACGGCCTCCAGGATCATCGCGGCGGGCGGCACCACCCCGCCCGACGGGTCGTCCAGCAGCCGCTCGACGTACGTCACGGAGAGCTCGGCGCCCGCCTCACCGCCGACCCCGAACGGGCAGCGGTAGCCGTACGGGTAGGGCAGCCGGACGACCTCGCCGCCGCTCGGCAGCGGTTCCTTGACCGCGACGCTGCCGGTGAGCGCGAGGGCGCCGGCGGTCATGCCGTGGTAGGCGCCGGTGAAGGCGAGCGCGCCGGAGCGGCCGGTGGCGGTCTGGGTCAGCTTGAGCGCGGCCTCGACCGCGTCCGTCCCGGCCGGGCCGCAGAAGTGGATCCGGGCGCGGCCGGCGAACTCGGCGGGCAGGCTCTCGAACAGCGCGCTGGTGAAGTCGTCCTTCTCGGCGGTGGCGAGGTCGAGCAGGTGCAGCGGG
Source organism: Kitasatospora sp. Ki12 (assembly GCF_054601375.1). Taxonomy (NCBI): domain Bacteria; kingdom Bacillati; phylum Actinomycetota; class Actinomycetes; order Kitasatosporales; family Streptomycetaceae; genus Kitasatospora; species Kitasatospora sp. Ki12. The sequence goes on from NZ_BAAIHT010000003.1 coordinate 1,574,844, forward strand.
GCGCCGCTGTCGAGGGTGCGGCGGATGGCCTCCAGCACGACGGGGTGGTTGTGGCCGAGGGCGAGGGTGCCGGCGCCGGAGAGGCAGTCGAGGTAGCGCCGCCCGTCCGCGCCCTCGACGGTCATGCCGTTGGCGCGCACCGGGACGATCGGGAAGGAGCGGGCGTACGTCCTGGCGGCGGACTCGCGGACGCGCTGGCGACGCAGGATGGCCTCACCGGCGGCCGGGGCCGTGGCTCCGGAGGCGGCCTGAACGGGTACGGCTGCGAGCGACACGACAAACCCCCAGGAGAAGTTAGGTTAGCCTAACTTTACTGCCCCTGAGCTGGCAGAATGCAGCCGGGGCACCCAGAACCACCCGCGCGAGTGAACCTCCGCCAGTTCCGTCCCCGCCCCCGCGTCCGGATACCCGGCCCCGGGAACTCCAACGACCGCCACGCCGGAAGGTCACGCCGGAAGGCCTCATCGGGAGGCCGCAGCGAACGGTCAACCCTCGGACCGGTCGCGGCCCGCCTTCCACCGGTAGCAGAGCTCCGGCCGCCCGACACTCCCGTACTGCGGCTCCCGCACCGCCCGCCCCGTGTCCACCAGGTGCTCCAGGTAGCGCCGCGCGGTGATCCGCGAGACCCCGGCCGCGACGCCCGCGGCCGCCGCCGACAGCCCGGTCGCGGCCTCGCGGAGCACCGCGGCGACGGTGTCCAGGGTGGGCGCGCTCAGCCCCTTGGGCAGGGTGCTGCGCTCGGGGGTGCGCAGCAGGGCGAACGCCTGGTCGACCTCGTCCTGGCCGGTCGCCTCGCCGGTGCGCCCGAGGCTGTGCCGGTACCGGGCGTAGCGCTCCAGGCGGTCGTGCAGGGCGGCGGCGCTGAACGGCTTCAGCAGGTACTGCACGACGCCCGCCGAGACCGCCTGCCGGACCATGGCGAGGTCGCGGGCCGAGGTCACCGCGATGACGTCGGTGGTGTGGCCGGCGGCGCGCAGCGTGCGGCAGAGCTGGAGCCCGTGGCCGTCCGGCAGGTAGAGGTCGAGCAGGGTCAGGTCGACGGGGGTGCCGGCCGCCCGGGCCCGCTCCAGGAAGCGCAGCGCCTCGGCGCAGCTGTGGACCGTACCGGCGGCGTGGAAGCCGGGTTCGCGCTCCACGTACAGGGTGTGCGCCGCGGCCGCCACCGGGTCGTCCTCGACGACCAGGACGGAGATCCCCGGCGGACCGGAACCGCCGCGCGGGGTCACGCCGGCACCCCTTCCCGCGCACGCCCGTCCGGCTCACGACCGTCCGACTCATGCCCGTCGTGCTTGCGCCCCTCCGGCGCACGGCGCCCCGGCTCACGGCCGTCCGACTCGCGCCCACCCGACTCACGGCCGTCCGGCTCGTGCCCGTCCGACCGCGGCCGCTGCCCGCCCGCCGTCGCGGGCCGTCCGGCGAGCGGGAGCCGGACCGTGAGCACCGCGCCCCGCTCCCGGCCGACCTCGACGGTGCCGCCGTTGCGCCGGGCGGCCTGGGCGACCAGCGCCAGCCCGAGGCCGTGCCCGCGGCCGTCCTGCTTGGTGCTCCAGCCGCGCCGGAACACGTCCTCGACGGCCGCGGGGTCGATGCCCGCGCCGGTGTCGGCGACCCGCAGCAGCAGGCAGTCCCCGGGCGGCTCCGCCGTGTCCGCCGCACCCGCCGCGCCCGCCACGCCCGCCACGCCCGCCGCGCCCGCCACGCCCTCGCCACCGTCACGCGACCCGCCGGCGCCGTCGATCCGGGCCGTGACGGTGACCTCCGGCGGGACCGGGTTCTGCCCGGCCCCGGCGATGGCGGCGTCCACGGCGTTGTCGATCAGGTTGCCGAGCACGGTGATCAGGTCCCGCGCGGAGAGGCCGGGCGGGAGCACCCCGTCGTCGATCCGGCTGTCCTCGGTGAGGGTCAACTCCACGCCGCGCTCGGCGGCCTGGGCGGCCTTGCCGAGCAGCAGGGCGGCCAGCACCGGCTCGCTGACCGCCGCGACCACCCGGTCGGTGAGCTGCTGGGCGAGTTCGAGCTCGGCGGTGGCGAACTCCACCGCCTGTTCGTGGCGGCCGAGTTCGATCAGCGAGACGACCGCGTGCAGTCGGTTGGCGGCCTCGTGCGCCTGGGCGCCGAGTGCTTCGGTGAAGCCGCGCACCGAGTCCAACTCGCCGCTGAGCGCCTGCAGTTCGGTGTGGTCGCGGAGGGTCACCACCCGGCCGAGTCCGGTGCCGATGGTGGAGGTGTTGAGGACCACGACCCGCTCCGCCGTCAGGTGCACCTCGTCCCGGACCGGCTCCTCGCCCAGCACGGCCGCCACCAGCGCCTCGGGCAGGCCCAGCCCCGCCACCGGGCGGCCGTCCACCTCGCCCGCCAGGCCGAGCAGTTCGCGGGCGGCGTCGTTGCACAGCACGACCCGGTGCGAGCGGTCGAGCAGGACCAGCCCCTCGCGCACCGAATGCAAGGTGGCCTGGTGGTACTCGTAGAGGTGGCTGAGCTCGTCCGGTCCCATGCCGTGAGTGTGCCGCCGCAGCCGGGAGTTGGCGAGGTAGGTGCCGACGCCGCCGATCGCGAGCGCGGCCACCGCCACCCCGACCAGGGCCATCAGCGGTCCGCTCAGCTGCGCGGAGATCGACTCGACCGTACGGCCCACGCTGACCAGCGCCACCACCCGGTGCCGGTCGTCCCACACCGGCGCGACCACCCGGACGGACGGACCGAGCGTGCCGGTGTACGTCTCGCTGCGGGTCTGCCCGGCCAGCGCCCAGTCGATGTGCCCGAGGTAGCGCTTGCCGATCTGCTCGGGCAGCGGGTGGGTCCAGCGCACGCCGTCGGTGTCCATGACGGTGATGAAGGAGACCCCGGTGTCCGCGCGGACCTGCTCGACGTACGGCTGGAGCGCCGCGGTCGGGTCCGGTCCGGCCACGGCGGCCCGGACGGACGGCGATCCTGCGACGGCTTGCGCGACCGCGGTGACCTCCCGGCGGGCCGCGTCCTCGTTCCGGTCGGCGGTGAACAGGTACGCGAGCACCGCACCGCCCGCGACCACGGCGGCGACGATCACCACCTGGACGACGAACAGCTGCCCGGCCAGACTGCGTACCAGCCGCCGGTCCCGGCAGCCGGGCAGGCGGCGGACCAGCCGGGCCAGACCGGCCGGGCGACCCAGCCGCGCCGGGCGACCCGGCCGGGCCGGACCGGCCGGGCGACCCAGCCGGGCCGGACCGGCCGGGCGGAGCGAGGCGAGGCGGCGGCGCGCGGCGGTGGGGGCGGTGCGCTCGGACATGCCAGCCAGTGTGCACCACCACCGGTGCCGCCGGCCCGGGTGCACCGACCGTGAACTCTATGAACGCAAACGTGACCTCCGTCACTCCCGGGCCCCATAGTCGGAGCGGCCCACCACCCGGGGCCGCCAGGACTGCAGGGCGAAGGAGCCGCAGATGTCGATCACTGGAGCCGCGACGGCGGGGGGACCCAGACGCAAGGACCGGACCCATTACCTCTACCTCGCCGTGATCGCCGCGGTGATCGCGGGCGTGGTGGTCGGTCTGGCCGCTCCCGGCTTCGCCGTGGAGCTCAAGCCGGTCGGCACCGGCTTCGTCAACCTGATCAAGATGATGATCAGCCCGGTGATCTTCTGCACCATCGTGCTGGGCATCGGCTCGGTGACCAAGGCCGCGAAGGTCGGCAAGGTCGGCGGACTGGCCCTCGGCTACTTCCTCGCGATGTCGACCGTCGCGCTGGCCATCGGCCTGGTCGTCGGCAACCTGCTGGAGCCCGGCGGCGGCCTGCACCTCACCGCCGCGCTCGCCAAGTCCGGCCACGCCCAGGCGGCGGCCGGCGGCGCCCAGTCGACCACCGACTTCCTGCTCGGGATGATCCCCGACACCATGTTCTCGGCCCTCACCCAGGGCAAGGTCCTGCAGACCCTGCTGGTCGCCCTGCTCACCGGCTTCGCCCTGCAGGCCATGGGAACGGCCGGCGCCCCGGTGCTGCGCGGGATCGAGCACGTGCAGAAGCTGGTCTTCCGCGTCATGGCGATGATCATGTGGGTCGCGCCGATCGGCGCCTTCGGAGCCATGGCGGCCGTGGTCGGGGCCACCGGCACGGCCGCGCTGAAGAGCCTCGCGGTCATCATGGTCGGCTTCTACCTGACCTGCGCGCTGTTCGTCGTCGTGGTGCTGGGCACCCTGCTGCGCCTGGTCGCCGGGATCAACGTGTTCGCGCTGCTGAAGTACCTCGGCCGCGAGTTCCTGCTGATCCTCTCGACCTCCTCCTCCGAGAGCGCCCTGCCCCGCCTGATCGCCAAGATGGAGCACCTGGGCGTCAGCCGGCCGGTCGTCGGCATCACCGTGCCGACCGGCTACAGCTTCAACCTCGACGGCACCGCGATCTACCTGACCATGGCGTCGATCTTCATCTCCGAGGCGATGGACAAGCCGATGTCGATCGGCGAGCAGCTCTCGCTGCTGGTGTTCATGGTGATCGCGAGCAAGGGCGCGGCCGGGGTCACCGGCGCCGGCCTGGCCACCCTCGCGGGCGGACTGCAGTCGCACAAGCCGGCACTGGTGGACGGGGTCGGCCTGATCGTCGGCATCGACCGCTTCATGTCCGAGGCCCGCGCGCTCACCAACTTCGCGGGCAACGCCGTCGCGACCGTGCTGATCGGGCACTGGACCGGCGAGCTCGACACCGAGCGGGCCCACCGGGTGCTGGCCGGCGAGGTGCCGTTCGACGAGCTGACGCTGGTCGACGGACACGGCGCCGACCACTCCCCCGGCACCGACGCCGAGCGCCCCGCCCCCGGCGGCAGCCCGGCCCCGGGCGGCACCCCCGAGGCCGCGCCCGCCGCCGCCTGAGCCGCCACGCCCCCGCGACTCCCCCGGTCCGGCGCCACCCCAACCCCCGGAAACGGCGCCGGACCGGGGGCTTCCCGTCCCCGCTCCGGCCTCGGGCCCCTCAGCTGATCAGGCCCGACGGGCCGACCGGCCGAGGGGCCCGGGGCCTACCGGCTGAGGGGCCCGACCGGCCGACCGGGCCCCTCAGAGCTCCTGCGAGCCGCTGACCGCCCAGGCCACCCCGCTGGCCGGATCCTCCAGCGCCACGTGCAGGTGGTGCAGCCCGGCGGCCGGCTCCTGCCAGGTGAAGCAGCGCATCCGGGCCACCAGCGCGTTCACCTCGCCCGGCTCCGGCCCGTCCGTGCCGGCCATCGCGGCCAGCGCCCGCCACAGCCCCAGCCGCCCGTGCGCGCACCCCTGGGCCCGCCCGACCGCGGCGGCCCGCACCAGCGCCGGGTAGGCCAGCGCGAACGGCAGGTACCCGCCGACCACCCGTCGGCTGCGGGCCAGCAGCGCGGCCGCCAGCGGGGCCTGCCCCCGGACGCAGGCGACCTCCGCCCAGGACGCCAGCGCTCCGAGCTCGGCCCGCGCCCGGGTGACCCGCGGCCCGACCGGCCGGCCGTCCGCCCGCGCCACCGGCGCCGGCAGCTCCACCTCGCCGAGGCCCTCGCGACTGGCCGGCAGGGTCAGCAGCGCGCTCCGCGCACCCCCGCCGGGCAGGTACTCGCGCACCCGCACCGCCTCCTCCCAGCCCGCCGCCTCCCACGGCTCCAGCCGCAGCGGCACGCCCTCCGGATCGGGCTCGGCCCCGTACGAGAGGTCCTCGCCGAGCAGCACCCGGGTGTGCGCAACCAGTCGGCGCACCGGGGCCGGGCCGAGCAGCGGGGCCAGCCGCAGCCAGGAGTGCCGGGTCGCCAGCACCTCCCAGAGCGGACCGGCGTCGTGGTCGGCCACCCCGGCGACCGTCCCCTCCCCGCCGTCCCGGTCGAACAGCCGGACGGCCAGCTCGGGCGGCGCCGCGTAGGCGATCAGATGGCCGAGCGGCGCCGTCAGGGCCGCTGCGGCCTCCTCGCCCGCCTCGACCACGGCGGCCGCCCGGCCCTGCCGGTAGGCGGCGAGCAGCTCCTGCCAGCGGCCGTCCTCGGCCAGGGCGCGCAGGCGGTGGTCCTCGTACGTGATCACGATTTTCAGCGTACGGGCCGGGGCCGCGCATCAGCTGACTTGTCGTCAGTACGGTGCGTCGAGCCGCCGGGCGGGAGTCATCCGCTCCCCCGCTCGCGCTCCCGTTCGAGGACGGCGCGCAGCCGCCCGTGGGCCCGGCGGCGGGTGACGGCCAGGGTGCTGCGATGGAGGCCGAGCAGCTCGGCGGCCTCGTCGACGGTGTAGCCGTCGAGGTCCACCAGCGCCACCGCGCGGGCCTGCTTGGCGGTCAGGAAGCCCAGCAGCCGGACCACCTCCCAGCGCGCCTGCAGCTCCGTCATCCCGCCGACCGCCCGGGCGGCGGACGCCGCGCGGTCCCGCTCGCCGCCGTCGCCCGGCTCCGGCACCTCGGGCATCGGCACCCGCCGCCGCTCGCGGCGCCACTGGTCGCGCAGGATGTTCACCATCGTGGTGAACGCGTAGGCGTAGGGCTGCGGATGGCCGAGGAAGCGCTCCGGCCGGCGGGCGATCCGCAGGTACGCGTCGTGGACGACGTCCCCGGCGGCGAGCGGACTTCCGGTGAGCACGGCGGCCGCCTGCTGGAGTCTGGGCAGCAGGCCGGTGAAGACCCGGTTGAACTCGGCCGACCCGCCGCCGTCCCCGGACGGGCCGAAGCCCTTCTCCGGTCCGCCGTCCACCGGCCGACCGCCGCACTCCGCCATGCCGCCCTCCCCGGACGTCGGCACCCCGAACACCCGCCCGGGCCTGGTCACAGCCCAGCCGGGACCACTTGTGACACAGGTCACATCATAGGCCGTCGTTTCACTGTGCGCAGTCATTCGTATGCAACATGTCACCGGCCTTACGGGGAGCGGGAGTTCACCTCCGCCCGCGGACCCCGGGACGGCCGGGGCGCTCCGCCCGACGAGAACCGTTCAGCGAGAACCGTTCAGTGAGGAGAACCACCGTGCGAGGTTGTATCGCCAGGAAGATCGCCACGTTCGGGATGGCCACCGCGGCCGCCCTCGGCGTGCTCGGGACCACCACCCTGCCGGCCGCCGCGGCACCCGCGCCGGACCAGAGCGTCACCCCGGCGGCCGTCGCCGCGTCGAACACCGTGGCCGCCTCGCCCTACCGCTGCGCCATCACCGCGAACTACGGCTGGCGCTGGGAGGGCTACTGCTACGTCTACTCCGGACAGCTGCGCACCATCACCTACTGTGCCGACGGAACGCACAGCACCGGCCTGTGGATCGGCGCCCGGCCGCAGGCCTGGGACGTCTGGGGCAACTGCCCCGGGTCCAGCTGGACGAAGATCGTCTTCCAGTGGCGCGGCTGACCGCGGCCAGGGGGTGACCCCACCCATCGCCCTCTCCCCTCGCCCCCACCCCCTCACCCTCTCCCCCTCCCGCTCACCCCACCGGCGCGACGTCCGCGAGCAACCGGGCGGCCCGTACCCGCCCGGCGTGCTCGACCAGGTTGATCAGCACCTCCTTGCCCGACGACCGGCGCCGCGCGTCGCAGAGCAGCACCGGCGTCCCGGCGTCCAGGTCCAGCGCCCGGGCCACCTCGTCCGGGCCGAACTCCCTGGTGCCGGCGAAGCGGTTCACCGCGACCACGAACGGGATGCCCCGGTGCTCGAAGAAGTCGACGGCCGGGAAACAGTCGGTCAGGCGACGGGTGTCGGCGAGCACCACGGCGCCGAGCGCCCCCTGGGCCAACTCGTCCCACAGGAACCAGAACCGGTCCTGCCCCGGGGTGCCGAAGAGGTAGACCGCGAGGCCCTCGCGGATGGTGATCCGCCCGAAGTCCATCGCCACCGTCGTGGTGCTCTTGCGCTCCACTCCGTCGAGGTCGTCCACCCCGCGCCCGGCCTCGGTCAGCCGCTCCTCCGTGCGCAGCGGGCGAATCTCGCTGACCGCCCCGACCAAGGTCGTCTTGCCGACCCCGAAGCCGCCCGCCACCAGGATCTTGAGCGCCAGCACGGTGCCCTCGGGGTCCTCCGCCGCGGCCGGCCCGGCCGGGTGGGTCGGATGGGCCGGATGGGCCGGATCGTTCCTATCCGTCTTGTCCGTCCGATCGGTCGGGCGGTCAGAGTGCACGGAGTCCATGGATGACCTCCTGGAGGATGCGCTCGTCGGGGAGCAGGGCGGGTGGAACGGGGCGGCTGACCCGGATGAGCCCGGCCGCCAGCAGGTCTCCGAGCAGCACCCGCACGACGCCCACCGGCAGGTCGAGGTCGGCGGCGAGCTCGGCGACGGACAGCGGGGTGCCCCGGCAGAGCGCGAGGATGCGCGCCTGTTCGGGGCCGACCGGCGGCTCGGGCGCGTCCGGGGCGAACACCGGGTGGGCGGGATCGCAGACGACCACCGCGATCAGGTCGAGCTGCTGCCCGCCGGCCCCGGTGCGCCCCCGGGTCATCGTGTACGGGCGGACCAGCGGTCCGGCCTCGTCGTCGTACCAGCGCGCCCGGTGGGCGGCGGCGAGCGGGTTGCGGGAGTGCGGGCTGTGGGAGTCCGGATCGTGGGAGTGCGGGTCGGACTCGCCCCGCGGGTGTTCCGGACTCCGGTCGCCGGACGGTCCCTCGGCAGACGGGCGGGGCACCGGGCTCACCAGCCGTCCACCGCGCGCGGTGAGGCGCTCAGGTGCTCCCCGACCCGGCGGACCAGTCTGGCCATCTCGTAGGCGATCAGGCCGAGGTCGGCCCGGGCACCGGCGAAAACGGCCAGGCAGGTACCCTCCCCGGCCGCCGCGACCAGCAGGTAGCCGCCCTCCAACTCGACCATGGTCTGCCGGACTTCACCGGCACCGAAGTGCCGTCCGGCCCCCTTGGCCAGGCTGTGGAAGCCGGAGGCGACGGCCGCCAGGTGCTCGCCGTCCTCGCGCGGCAGCCCGGCCGAACTGCCCACGGCCAGACCGTCGGCGGAGAGCATCACGGCGAAGCGGACCTCGGGGGCGCGCCGGACCAGTTCGTCGAGGAGCCAGTTCAGCTCCCCCGCACGGTGGGTGGTGCCGATCACGGACGCTCTCCTTCGGGTCGGGGCGGGGACAGGGGGCCGCGCGGGCCCTGCGGCGGCGGGAGGTCGGCGAGTCGGTCGGCGGTCCGGTCGGAGGTCCGGTCGGCGGTCCGGTCGGGACGCCCGTCCTCGGGGCGCAGCCCGCGTGCCCACCCGTTCTGGAAGGCCGCCATCGCCGCGCGCGCCGCCTCGGGGCTGCGGCCTCCGGGATGGCGGACCTCTGCGCTACCGCCCGTACCGGCGGAGGTGCCCAGGCCCGTGCCCGGACGCCGGGTGCGCCGGTCCGGGGCCTCCGGGGCCTCGCGCAGTTGCGGTACGAGGCTCGCCTGCCGGGTCCGGCGTGGCAACTCCTCGGGGTCCGGGACAGGTTGACGATCATCGGACACCCGCAACGGATCCGGTCCCGGCCCCGGCCGCGGCCCCGCCTCGGGACCCGGCTCACGCCCCGGGCGGTACGGCTGCGGCGGCCCGGACTGCGGACGGGCGGCGGCACCCTGGCCCCCGTCCGCAGCCGGACCGGCCGCCCGGGCACCGGAGGCCCGGGACGGGGGGCGGCGCGCGGGCGTCCCGGGGTCGGCCCCCGGGACGCCGAACGGCAGCAGCGCCCCACCCTCCGGCGGCGGCCCACCCGCCGCCGGAAGTCCTTCACGGCCCGCACGCAGCGGGTAGCCCCCGCCCGTCGGGCCGAACTCCCGCTCAGGCCACACTGGTTGCTCGGGCCCGAGCGGCTGTCCGGGCCCGAGCGGATCCGGATCCTGCTCGAAGGTCCGGCACCGCCCGTCCGCCGCACCACCCATCACACCGCCCATCACACCGCCCGCCGTCCCGTCGGCCAGCAGCACGGTGGGCAGCAGGACCACGGCGGTGGTGCCGCCGTACGCGGAGGTCACCAGCGAGACCCTGACGTCCTGGCGCCGGGCGAGCCGGCTGACCACGAACAGGCCGAGCCGGTCGCTGTCGAAGAGGTCGCTCTGCTCGGCCGCGGCGATCCGCCGGTTGGCGGCGGCCAGGGCCTCCGGGCCCATGCCGAGGCCGCGGTCCTCGATCTCCAACGCGTAGCCGGTGCCGACCTGTTCGCCCCGGATGTGCACCCGGGTGTGCGGCGGGGAGAATCCGGTGGCGTTCTCGACCAGTTCGGCGACCAGGTGGGTGAGGTCGGCGACGGCGTGCCCGGCGACGGCAGCGCGGGGCAGCGGGTGCACCTCGACCCGGGCGTACTCCTCGACCTCCGAGACCGCCGCGCGCACCACGTCCACCAGCGGGACGGGCCGGCGCCAGCCCCGGCCGGGGGCGGAGCCGGAGAGGATGATCAGGCCCTCGGCGTGGCGGCGCATGCGGGTGGTGAGGTGGTCGAGCCGGAACAGGTCGGCCAGCTCGGACGGGTCCTCGGTGCGCCGCTCCATCGCGTCCAGCAAGGTGAGTTGGCGGTGCACCAGGACCTGGCTGCGACGGGCGAGGTTGACGAACACCCCGGACACCCCGGACAGCACCTCGGCCCGCTCGACCGCCGCCGTGACGGCAGCCCGCTGCACGGTGCCGAGCGCCCGGTGCACCTGGCCGATCTCATCGCCCCGGCCCGCCGGCCGCGGCGCCTCGGCGTCGATGTCCACCGCCTCCCCCGCGCGCAACTTCCGGATGGTGGCGGGGAGTTTGCGACCGGCCAGCTCAAGTGCCGAGTTGCGCAGTCCGATCAGCTCGGTCACCAGGCCGCGTCCGATCTGCACCGAGATCACCAGCGAGGCCACCACGCCGACCAGCCCGAGCACCACGGCCGTCCCGGCCGGGGTGAACAGGCCCAGGGCGTACGGGTTCCGGCTTTCCGCGGCGACCCTCCCGGCCCGGTCCTCGACGGTGCGCAGGCCGCTCGCGACGTTCCCGGCGACCATCGCCCACCGGTCCGCCGGCAGCGCGGCGACGGCCGCCCGACCGTCGACGGCCGCCCGGACCCTCTCCTCGTACCCGACCAGTTCGCGGTGGTCCTGGCCACCGGTCACGGCGAGCAGTGCCTCCCGGTCGGCGGGGCGCAGGCCGGCGGCGGCGCCCCGCTCGAACTCCCGTCGGGCGAAGGCCGCGCCGGAGAACTCCCGCAGCTGGTCGTCGGTCGGAGCACCGGAGAGCTGGGCGGCGCGCAGCAGGGCGTCCTCACGGGCCAACAGCTCGCGGGACCGGGCCAGTTCCAGCAGCACCCGGGCGTCGCCGGCCGCCGGGCCGTCCTGCGGCGGGGTGACGGCACCGGCCGCGGCGAGCGCCCGGTCCACCGCCTCGCCGTACGCGCCGTACACCTCGGGCCAGCCGACGCTCCGGGCCAGCACCCGGCCGCGCAGCTCGGGCAAGGTGGCGAGAGCGGCGCCGAGGGCGTCCAGCCGGCCGGCCGCGTCACCGCCGAGGCCCTGGGCGTCGGCTCGGTTGTAGCCCCGGTCGGGGTGCCGGGGGTCGGGGAACAGCGGGGTGACCGCGCGGTCGGTGGCGGCGGCGGCCTCGCGCAGGGCGCTCTCCCGGGCGGCGCCGGGGGCGGTCGCCGGGGCGGCCAACAGCTGTCCGGCGGCGGCGCGTTCGGCCTGCAGCCCGGCGACCGTCCCGGCGACGGGGGTGAGTACGGTGCGCTGGGCGTCGCGCTGGCGCAGCAGGTCCCAGACGCCCTGGGCGGTGGTGACGGTGGCGAACCCCCACAGGGCGATGACCGAGACCACCGGGACCATCAGCAGGGCGATGATCCGGGCCCGGACGGTCCGGGGGCGCAGCCCGCGCAGCCAGGCGCCCGGGCGCGGCAGCCAGGCGCCCGGGCGCGGCGGCCGGGCGGGCGGCCCGGCATGGGCACCCCGGCGGGTACCGGGGGCGGTACCGCGGTGTTCTCGCATGCGGGGGGAGCCTTTCGAGGCGGGAAGGGCGGGAGAGGGAGAGGTGCGGGCCGGATGACCTCCGGACGGCGCTCAGGCCGCGCGCTCGTGGTGCTCGGCGCTGGGGCGGGCGGGCGCGGGAGGAGCGGCCTCGGGACGGGCGGCCGCGGCGGGGAACTCCTCGATGGCCAGTTCGCCCGCCTCCCGGTAGCCGGCCCGCTCCTGGGCGGTCGGTGAGAGCGCGACGAAGGCCGAGGCGAGGAAGAGGAACGAGCCCAGGCCGACGGCGAGCGGGAACACGAACTCCATCGGGGTCGCGCCCCCGAGGCCGGCCCGGGTCGGCTCCAGCCGGACGTGGACGGCGGCCATGCCGGTGTAGTGCATGCAGCTGACGGCCAGGCCCATGGCCAGCGCGGCGGCCCCGGCCGCGTAGACGTTGCGGATGGTGACGGCGGCCCAGAGCGCCGCGGTGGCCGCGCCGACCGCGACCAGGACGGACAGCGCGACCGTCCCCGCGTCGTAGCGCAGGCCGCCGTGCATCCGGACGGCGGCCATGCCGAGGTAGTGCATCGCGGCGACGCCGAGGCCGGTGGTGACGCCGCCGGCCAGCAGGGCGAGGCCGCGGTGCCGGCCGTAGCAGACCACGGTCAGGCCGAGGCCGGTGACCAGCACCGCGACCACCAGGCTGAGGACGGTCAGCGGGACGCTGTAGCGCAGCTCGGTGCCGTCGACGGCGAAGCCGAACATGGCGACGAAGTGCATGGTCCAGATCCCGGAGCCGATCGCGGCGGCGGCGGTGAGCAGCCAGTTGCGCCGGGCGGAACCGGTCGCGGCCAGGCCGCGCAGGGTGCAGCGCAGCCCGAGGGCGGCACCCGCGCAGGCCATCAGGTACGAGAGGACGGGGGTCAGCCAGCCGAGGCTGAGGTGGTTGAGGGTGCCCATGGGACCTCCGGTCGACCGGTCGGGCCCGGGGCGGTACGCGGTGCGCCCGGGCACCCCGGGCCGGGCGGACTCCATGCGACCGGCGGCGAGGTCTCGTCCTGTTCAGGTCTCGTCATATGCCAGCCGCATGTGCGCTTTCGGCCTGGGGTGCGTGGGACGCTATCGAGCGGCCGGAAACTGCCACCCGAAGATCTGAAAAGCTGCCCGCAGGCGGCGGGTGATGTGTTCGAATGATCCGGTCGTGTGCCCGGACCGTGGACACCGCGCCGAGCCGCGGCGAACAGATGACAACAGACAGCGGACAGATAACAGACTCTGAAATCTGTCCGCTGCTATCTGTCCGCTGTCTGTTGTCCGCCGGCCGCAGTCTTCTGCCCGCCGACCCCCGTCAGCCACCAGCCGTCAGCCGCCGGCCGTCACCCGGATCCGCATCGGGCTCGCCGCCCGCAGGGTGATCCCCTGGGCGAGTGCCACCCGACGGTCCACCGCCTCCACCTCTCCCGCAGCAGCACGCCCAGGGTCAGCACCGATTCCAGCATCGAGAAGTGCTGCCCGATGCACGCCCGCGGCCCGCCGCCGAAGGGGAACCAGGCGTAGCGGTGCCGGGCCTTCTCCTCCTCCGGCAGGAAGCGGTCCGGGTCGAAGCGCTCCGGGTCCGCCCAGTGGTCGGGGTGCCGGTGGGTGACCAGCGGCGCCACGACGACCTGCGCCCCCGCCGGGATGACGTACCCGTCGACGACGGTCTCGTCGACCGCCCGCCGGCCGACCAGCGACGCCGCCGGGTAGAGCCGCATCGCCTCCTTCAGCACCCGGGTGAGGTACGGCAGCGCCTCCAGGTCCGCCGCGGTCGGCGCCCGCCCGGCCAGGACGGTCCGCGCCTCCTCCTGGGCGAGCTTCCGCTGCTCCGGGTGCTTGGCCAGCAGGTGCAGCGCGAACGCCAGCGAGGTCGCGGTGGTCTCGTGCCCGGCGACCAGGAACACGAGTACCTGGTCCCGGAGTTCGGCCGGGTCCAGCCGCTCCCCGTCCTCGCCGCGTGCCCGCCCGAGCAGGGTGAGCAGGTCGTCCGCGTCCTCGTCGCCGCTGCCGCGCGCGGCACGTTCCGCGATGATCCGGTCGCAGACCTCGTACAGCGCCCGCTGCGCTCCGAGACCGCGCCGGTTGCCCGGGGTCGGCCAGGTGCGCGGGAAGCGGACCGGGGCGAAGCCTCGCTCCTTGACGTACTCGCCGAGCAACGGGAAGTTGTGGTGGACCACCTCCGCCGCCTCCTCGACGTCCGCGCCGAAGAGGATCCGCGCGACGGCCCGCATCGTGTACCGCGACATCTCCTCCGCCGCGTCCACCACCCCGTCCGGGGCGGCCCGCCACCGCTCGGTCAGCGACTGCGCCTCCTGCGCGATCACGTCCGCGTAGCCGTCCACCCGGCGGCGGGTGAACAGCGGCTGGATCAGCCGGCGCTGGCGCTGGTAGTCAGCGTCCTGGCTGGTCAGCAGCCCGTTGCCGACGCTGGTCCGCAGCTCGTCGTAGAAGGCGCTCTCCTTGCGGAAGTTGGCCGCCTCGCCGCCGAGTACCTGCTGGACGCCGTCCGGGGAGAAGATCGCGTAGAACTCGACCCGGAGACCGGGCGGACCGGCCTGGAGCCGCACCACGTCCCCGTGGTCGCGGCGGGCCGCGAGGTAGGTGCGCAACGGACGGCGGGTGAGGTCGAACAGCGATCCCACCAGGGGGTTCCCGGCCGGTCCGGGTACGGCGGTAGTGGCGGCCATGAGCGACTCCTTCTGCACAGGGATGCGCACCGTCGACTCTACTGACGGGTAGTCAATACCGGAAGGAGTGGGCGGCCGCCACCCGGCTCCTACTCGTACTCGGTGCCGCCCTTGCGCGTCAGATAGGCGTCGCTGACCACCTTGGCGATCGCCCGGGCGCCGAGCACCGGGCTCCACCGCTCGGTCACCGGCCGCACCACGACGCCCTCGCGCAGGTGGAGTTCGCGACCGGAGAGGGTCTCCTTGCCGCGGGCGTGCCCCAGCACGACCTCCGGGTCGAACGGGCCGCGCCACAGCTCGGGCACCAACGGCAGTTCACCGTCCAGCAGTTCGGGCGCGGACAGCCAGACCAGCTGACCGTCCACGACGGCCGACACGTCGAACGCCGCGTACCCGGGCCGGTCGGTGCGCGAGGAGGCGCCGTAACTCAGGTCCTGCACGCCCTCCCCGAAGACCTCGCCGAAGATGCCGACCCGCTCGGCGCCGAGCCGCTCCGCCAGCCGGGCCGCCACCGCCGGGATGTCGTGGGCGCGCACCGCCCGCCAGTAGAGGTTGCGCTCGTCCTCGACCAGCGCGAGGCCCTGCGCGCCGATCCCCTTGGACGACACCCGCGTCTCGCCGGTCGCGGCGGTGTACGTGACCAGGCAGCAGCTGCCGTGCAGCTTCTCGGTCAGCACCACCGGCTCGCCGGGCTCGAAGACGTCGGGGTAGCGCTTGAGGTTCTCGATGTCCACCCAGGGCAGCAGGTCCGGGGCGCTGACCACGTCGCCGCTCATCGACGTCGGCACCGGAGGCTGCCACTTGACCACGCCGAGCAGCTCGGCGAAGTCCTCGCCGCGCTCGGCCGCGGCGGCCAGGTCGGTGCCGGCGAGCGCGGCGGGACGGCAGACGATGCCCTGCGACAGCTCGCCGCGCAGCCGTACCGCCTTCACCCGGTTCGCCGCGGCGCCGGCCAGCTTTCCGGTCAGCCCCAGCTCCGCGATCAACTCCTCGGGGAGCACGGACTGTTCGGGGATGTAGACGGCGTGGTCACCGGTCCGGTACACGCCCTTCGCGACCACCGCCCGGTAGAGGCCGACCTGTGCGAGCTCCAGGGCATCGGCGTTCGGGTGCTCCAGGACGGTCAGCTTCTCGACGGTGACGCGCAGCGTGGACATGGGACGGACTCCTCCCCTTGGTTCGACCGTGGCGGCGCGACCGCGCGGCCCGGTCGCGGACGGTCACCACTCTGGCCGCTCACCCCTCCCGGCGCGACGCATTTTCCGCGCGCCCCCAGCTCACGCCGGCTCGCCCCAGAGCACCCCAGCGCGCCCCCGACCGTTCCGGGAGCACCCGGCAACCACCCCCGCCCGTCACCCCTTTTGAGCCATCCCACAGCGGCCCCGGCACCCCCGCCCGTCACCGCCTGTGCAAAGAGACAGAGGATTTATCGCTCGCATATGCGGCACTATGATCGCCGTAATGGCCGCAGCTGCGGCCACGCCCTCGCGCCCCTCCCGGCGCGCACCCCGGAGGGGAAGCACCGATGAGCACCCGTACCACCGGCACCACCCGCAGACTCGCCGTCGCCGCCGCCGCGGCCCTCGTCCTCAGCCTCGGGGCCACCGCCTGCGGCAGCGACGGCGGCACGTCCTCGGCCTCCTCCAGCTCGGCCGCCGCCTCCGCGAACTCCGCCGGCTCCACCGGTTCCACCGCTTCCGGTGCTTCCGCCACGGGCAGCGGGGTGCCGAAGGCCAGCGGCGCCATCACCGTCTTCGCCGCCGCCTCGCTCAAGGAGACCTTCACCGAGCTCGGCAAGAAGTTCGAGGCCGCCAACCCGGGCAGCAAGGTCACCTTCAACTTCGGCGGCAGCTCCGCCCTCGCGACCAGCATCAACTCCGGTGCCCCGGCGGACGTGTTCGCCGCCGCCAGCCCGGCCACCATGAAGACCGTGACCGACGCTGGCGGCGCGAGCGGCCAGCCGGCGACCTTCGTCAAGAACACGCTCACCATCGCCGTGCCCAAGGGCAACCCCAAGCACGTCGCCGGCCTCAAGGACCTCACCGCCTCCGGGGTGAAGGTCGCGCTGTGCGCGAAGGAGGTGCCCTGTGGCGCCGCCGCGCAGACCGCGCTCAAGGCCGCGGGCGTCGACCTCACCCCGGTCACCCTGGAGCAGGACGTCAAGGGCGCCCTCACCAAGGTCGAACTCGGCGAGGTCGACGCCTCGCTGGTGTACAAGACCGATGTGCGGGCCGATGCTGCGAAGATCGACGGTGTGGACTTCCCCGAGGCCGACAAGGCCGTGAACGACTACCCGATCGCCGCGCTCGCCAAGGCGCCGAACAAGGACGGCGCCGCCGCCTTCGTCGCGTACGTCCAGTCGCCCGAGGCCAAGCAGGTGCTGACCGCGGCGGGCTTCCAGGCGCCGTGAACGACCGCACCACCGCCGGCTCCGGGAAGAGCGACGCGGCCGGACCCACGGGCCCGGCAGGACCCGCAGACCCGGCGGGACCCGCGCAGGCCCTGCCGCGCCGCCGTCGTCGCCGGTCGCGCACGCACCGGGTCCCGGTCACCCTGCTGCTCCCGGCGCTGCTCGGGCTGGCGTTCCTGATCCTCCCGCTGGTCGGGCTGCTGGTCCGGGCGCCGTGGAGCGGCCTGTCCGAGCAGCTCACCAGCACCGCCGTCTGGGAGGCGCTGCGCCTGTCGCTGATCAGCGCGACGGCGGCCACCGCCGTGTCGCTGGTCCTCGGCGTCCCGCTGGCCTGGCTGCTCGCCCGCACCGAGCTGCCGGGCCGGCGGGTGATCCGGGCGCTGGTCACCCTGCCGCTGGTGCTGCCGCCGGTGGTCGGCGGTGTGGCGCTGCTGCTGGTGCTCGGGCGGCGCGGCATCGTCGGCTCCTGGCTGGACTCGGCGTTCGGCATCACGCTGCCGTTCACCACCACCGGGGTCGTGATCGCCGAGGCCTTCGTGGCGATGCCGTTCCTGGTGATCAGCGTCGAGGGCGCGCTGCGGGCCGCCGATCCCCGCTACGAGGAGGCGGCCGCGACCCTGGGCGCCTCCCGGCTGACCGCGTTCCGGCGGGTCACCCTGCCGCTGATCGCCCCGGGGATCGCCGCCGGAGCGGTCCTGGCCTGGGCCCGGGCGCTCGGCGAGTTCGGGGCGACGATCACCTTCGCGGGCAACTTCCCCGGCCGTACCCAGACCATGCCGCTGGCCGTCTACCTGGCCATGGAGTCCGACCCGCAGGCCGCGATCGCGCTGTCGCTGGTGCTGCTGGTGGTCTCCGTCGCGGTCCTGGCGGGCCTGCGCGACCGCTGGCTGTCGACGCCGTGACGCCGCCCGCCACCACCCCCGCCTCCTCGGACGCCTCCCTCGACGCCTCCCTCGACGTCTCCCCTGACGTCTCCCCTGACGTCTCCTCGGCCACCCCCTCGGACACCTGGACGCCGACCCGATGAGCACCGAACACCTCCCGAGCACCGAACGCCTCCCGAGCACCGCGCTCGACGCCCGACTGCGGGTCGACCGCGCCGCGTTCACCCTGGACCTCGCCCTCACCGCCGCCCCCGGCGAGGTGATCGCCCTGCTCGGCCCCAACGGCGCCGGCAAGTCCACCGCGCTGCGCGCCCTCGCCGGCCTGCTCCCGCTCACCGGCGGCCACCTGCGCCTGGACGGCCGCCTCCTGGAGGACCCGGCCGAGCGCGTGCACACCCCCGCCGAGGAACGGCCGGTCGGCGTCGTGTTCCAGGACTACCTGCTCTTCCCGCACCTCAGCGCGCTCGACAACATCGCCTTCGGCCCGCGCTGCCAGGGCCGTTCCAAGCGCGCCGCCCGGGCCGAGGCCGCCGACTGGCTGGAGCGGATGGGCCTGGCCGACCACGCCTCGGTCCGCCCCGGCCGGCTCTCCGGCGGCCAGGCGCAGCGGGTCGCGCTGGCCCGGGCGCTCGCCGTCCGCCCCCGGCTGCTCCTGCTGGACGAGCCGCTGGCCGCCCTGGACGCCCGTACCCGCCTGGACGTACGGGCCCGACTCCGCCGCCACCTGGCCGAGTTCGAGGCGGTGGCGGTGCTGGTGACGCACGACCCGCTGGACGCGATGGTGCTGGCCGACCGGCTGGTGGTGATCGAGCACGGGCAGGAGGTGCAGTCCGGCAGTCCGGCGGAGGTCGCCCGGCGGCCGCGCACCGACTACATCGCCCGCCTGGTCGGGCTGAACCTGTACCAGGGCCGGTCCGAGGGCACCCGTGTCACGCTCCCGGACGGCACCCTCGTGGCCACCACCGAGGAGGTGGACGGCCCGGCGTTCGTCGCCTTCCCGCCGTCCGCCGTGACGCTCCACCGGGAACGGCCGCAGTCCAGCGCGCGCAACCTGTGGAAGGCCGAGGTCATCGGCCTGGACCTGCACGCCGACCGGGTCCGCGCCGACCTGGCCGGCGACCTGCCGATGGCCGCCGACCTCACCCCGGCCGCCGTCGCGGAGCTGGAGCTGGCACCGGGGGTCACGGTCTGGGCCTCGGTCAAGGCGACCCAGACCCACGCCTACCCGGCCTGAGCCCCCCCGTCGGCCGTGAACCGCGGGGGGACCGGGGGGACCCCGGAGGACCGGGGGGACCCCGGACGCCCTACTCCGACGGCTCGACGAACCCCGACTCGTACGCGGCGATCACCGCCTGGGTGCGGTCCCGCGCGCCCAGCTTCGCCAGCACGCTGCTGACGTGCGTCTTCACCGTCTGCACGCCGAGGAACAGCCGCTCGGCGATCTCCCCGTTGCTGAGGCCGCCGGCGACCAGCCGCAGCACCTCCGCCTCCCGCTCGGTCAGCGCCGCCCGTTCCATCGTGGCGCGGGCGGTGGGGTTGCCGTGCCCGGCCGCCAGCCGCCGGATCGCGGCGGGGAAGAGCAGCGTCTCGCCCGCGGCCACCAGCCGGACCGCGTGCGCGATCTCGGCCGGGCGGGAGCGCTTGAGCAGGAAGCCGTCGGCGCCCGCGCGCAGCGCCTGGTAGACGTAGTCGTCGTTCTCGAAGGTGGTCACGACCAGGATCCGCGGCGGCCGTTCGCCCAGTGCGCCGGGGCGCAGCAGTTCGCGGGTGGCGGCCAGTCCGTCCATCACCGGCATCCGGACGTCCATCAGCACGACGTCCGGGCGCAGCGTACGGGCCATCGCCACCGCCTCGGCGCCGTCGGCGGCCTCGCCGACCACCCGCAGGTCCCCCTGCGCCTCCAGGACGGCCCGCAGGCCGAACCTGACCAGCTCCTCGTCGTCCGCGAGCAGGATGTCCGTCACCCCGGCAGCCCCCTTGGTCGGGCCGTCCACCACAAGATCGTTCGTCACGACCCCAAGCGTAGGGGCAGCCGGACGGCCAGTACCCACTCCCCGCTGCCGTCCTGCGCCGGCCCGGCCGTGGCCTCCCCGCCGAGCAGCGTGGCCCGTTCGCGGATGCCGCGCAGCCCCTTGCCGCCCTTGCGCGCTCCGGCGCCGGGGTGCCGGGCCGCGGTGGTCCCGCCGACCGACAGCGCGTTGGCGCAGCGCAGCTCCAACTGCCCGTCCTGGACGGCGATCCGGACGCTGACCGGCTCGCCGGGCGCGTACTTGAGCGCGTTGGTGACGCCTTCCTGGACGATCCGGTAGGACTCCCGGGAGAGCACCCCGGGCAGCTTCCCCGCCGGCAGGTCGACCCGCGCCTCGACCGGGCTGCCGGCCGCCCGTACGGTCTCGAAGAGCGCGGGCAACTGGTCGACGCCCGGGTGTTCGGTGGTCGCGCCCTCGGGGGCCTCGCGCAGCAGCACGAGGGTGCGTTCGAGGTCCTCCATGGCCTGCCGGCCGGTCTCCTCGATGACCTCCAGCGCCCTGGCGACGAAGGCCGGGTCCCCGACCTCCCGCGCGGCGCCCGCCTGAAGGACCGTCACCGTCAGTGCGTGGCCGATCGAGTCGTGCAGCTCGCGGGCCAACCGGTTGCGCTCCAGGAGACGTTCGGCCCGCAGCTCCGCCTCGGCCAGCCGCTCGGCCGGCGACGGACCCAACAGCCGCACCGCCATGGCGAGTTGGAGCCGCCCGGCACCCACCACCAGCCACCCGTAGCCGAGCAGCGCCACCGGCAGCAGCAGGAGGCAGTTCAGCCCCTGCGGACCGGCCAGCAGACCGGAACCGCCGTTGATGCAGAGGACCGTCGCCATCCCGACGGCCGAGCCGAGCACGACCCGGCCGATCAGCCAGAGCGCGGTGCGCCACCGGTCGGCCCAGCCCCCGGAGGGGTCGACGGCGATGTCCTGCTCCCGGTCGGGCACCAGCAACAGCCTGGCCTGGACCCCTTCCGCCCGCCGCGCCGCCGGGATGAGGGCGACGAGCACCAGCAGGGCGGAGTCCACCGCGGCGGCCTCCGCCACGAGCCGGCCGAGCGTCAGCCCGTACGTCCCGGGATAGATCAGCAGGATGACCCCCATGAAGATCCATCCGACCAGGAGGTGCAGCAGCCGCGCGTACGTGGCACCGGCCAGCAGCGGCGCGAGGAACCCGGGCACGGCGGTCCTGGGCACGGCCGCCTTCGGCACCTCGGCCTTGGGCACCGCGGCCCCGGTCACCGCGGCTTCGGGCACTGCAGCCTTGGTCACTGCAGTCTTGGTCACTGCGGTCTCGGTCACCGGGACATCCTGCCAGGTCAACGGCCGGGCGGGCGTCACACCCGGGGCCGGGGCCGGGCTCCCTCCCGAGAGGGAGACGGCTCCACTCCGCGGCGGGATCCGGCGGTGCCTCCGCTCCGGTGGAATGTGATCGCCGACCGGACGTCGGCGCCGGACACCGGACCACCCGGCACCGGACCACCAGAGGGGAGCGCGGCCGTGATCGAATTCCAGGGCCTCACCAAGGAGTACGGCGGACGACGTGTCGTCGACGACCTCGGCTTCGAGGTCCGGCCCGGCGTGGTGACCGGCTTCCTCGGCCCGAACGGGGCCGGCAAGAGCACCACCATGCGCCTCGCCCTCGGCCTGGAGCGGCCCACCGCCGGACGGGTCCTCGTCGCCGGCCGCCCGTACGCCGAACTCACGGACCCGCTGCGGCAGGTCGGCGCGCTGCTGGACGCCCAGGCCCTGCACGGCGGCCGGACGGCGCGCGGCCACCTGCGTTGGCTCGCCGCCAGCAACGGGCTGCCGGAGGGCCGGGTGGACGAGGTGCTCGGCCAGGTCGGCCTGACCGACGCCGCCGGCCAGCGGATCCGCCGCTTCTCGCTCGGGATGCGCCAGCGCCTCGGCGTCGCGGCCGCGTTGCTCGGCGACCCGGCGGTCCTGCTGCTGGACGAGCCGGTGAACGGCCTCGATCCGGAAGGCATCCGCTGGATCCGCACGCTCCTGCGCCGACTGGCCGCCGAGGGACGCGCGGTGCTGATCTCCTCCCACCTGATGAGCGAAATGGCGCTCACCGCCGACCACTTGGTGGTGATCGGCCGCGGCCGACTGCTCGCGGACGCCGCCACCGCCGACTTCATCGACCGGCACGGCCGCACCAGGATCCGGGTACGCGCCGTCGACCCGGCCAAGCTGGCCGCGCTGTTCGACGGCGAGGGCCACGACTTCACCGCCGTCCGGGTCGACGGCGGCGCCTGGGAGGTGACCGGCGCCGAACCCGAGCGGATCGCCGCACTCGCCGCCGCCCACGGGGTGGTGCTGTACGAGATCGCGGTCCAACAGGACTCGTTGGAGGACGCGTTCATGCGGATGACCGCCGACAGCGTCGAGTACCGCGCGGAGGTGGCGGCATGAGCCCCCTCGCCCCCGCGGCGCACATCCTCCAGGTCCTGCGCGCCGAACGCATCAAGTTCACCACCCTCCGATCGCTCTGGCTCACCCCGCTGTTCGCCCTGCTGCTCACCGCGGGCGTCACCACGGCCGTGGGCGCCGCACTCGGCGGCGCGGATCCCAACATCGTCGACGACCCGGGCGTAGGCGTCTTCTACGGGCTCAACTTCGGCCACGTGGCCCTGGCTTGCTTCGGCATCCTGCTGATCGGCCAGGAGTTCAACACCCGCATGATCGACGTCTCGCTCACCGCCGTCCCCCGCCGCGCCCGGATGTACGGCGCGAAGCTCGCCCTCGGCGCACTGGTCGGCCTCGCCGTCGGCGCGGCCGGCACGGCGGGTGCCTTCGCGGGCTACGCGGCGACCGTCCCCGGCGACTGGCACGGCCCCGCCTTCACCCGCGCCGTCGTCGCCGGGGTGCTGTACCCGCCGCTGATGGTGGTGTTCTGCTTCGGGCTGACCGCGCTGTTCGGCAACCTCACCGCCGCCATGGGCCTGCTCGTCCCGACCGTCTTCCTGGTCTCGCCGGCTCTCGGCGGTCTGCCCGGGGCCCGGCTGGCGGCACAGTTCCTGCCCGACCGCGCCGGCCAGTACGCGCTGCACTACGCCGACGACCCGGACGTCGCCTACGGGCACTGGACCGGGCTGCTGATCATGACGCTCTGGGCCGCCACGGCGGCGTACGCCGGCCTGCGCGCCCTTCGGCGCACCACGTGACACCGGACGGGCGGGACTGAACGACGGGATGGACGGACGGGATGGACGGACGGGATGGACGGACGGGATGACGAACGAACGGAGAACGACGATGAACCCGGGCCCGATCACCGCCCTGCGCGCCGAACGGATCAAGTTCACCACCCTGCCCTCGCAGTGGGCCGCCCCGCTGACCGCCCTGGTGCTGACCGTCGGCATCACCGCGGCCGTCAACCTCGCCTACGGCACGAAGGACCACACCCCCGGCGAGGACCCGGCCGGCGGGATCTACTACGGGCTGCTGTTCGGCCACGTCGCCGTGGCCTGCGCGGGGATCCTGCTCATCGGGCAGGAGTTCAACACCCGCATGATCAGCGTCTCGCTCACCGCCGTCCCCCGGCGCGGGCGGCTGTACGGCGCCAAACTGCTGCTCGGCGCCGGGCTGGGACTGCTGCTCGGGCTGCTGTCGACGGCGGGCTCCTTCCTGGCCGTCGCCGCCACCGTCGGCCTGGACACGTCCACTCCCGGGCTGAGCCGCAGCTTCCTGGCCGGCGTGCTCTACCACCCGCTGCTGGTGGTGCTCTGCCTCGGAGTCACCGCGATGCTGGGCAACTTCAGCGCCGCCCTCGGCCTGCTCACCCCGCTGCTGTTCCTCGGCACGACCTTCCTCGCGGCGATCCCCGGCGTGCGCGAGGTCTGCCAGTTCCTGCCCGACCGGGCCGGCCTGTACGCGATGCGCACCCAGCCCGAGCCGGGCATCCACTACGGCTACTGGACCGGGCTGCTGATCATGGCCCTGTGGGCGGGCGCTGCGGCGTACGGCGGTCTGCGCGTCCTGGAGCGGCGCGGGGAAGGGTGACATGTCACCCGTCAGCCACCCCGAAGCCCCACCGCCAAGGTCAGTTCGAGGACCCGGTCCGGCGAGGCCAGATCCGGGAACAGCTCCCGCAGCTGCGACATCCGGTACCGGACCGTCTGAGGATGGACGAACAACGCCGCCGCCACCTCGTCCCGCCTGCCCTGGTGCAGCAGCCACGCCCTCAACGTCTCCTCCAGCCGCCGTGCGGTCGCGACGGGCAGGGCCCGCAACGGCGCGAGGGCTCGGGCACGCAGGTCGGCGAACGCGTCCACGTCGGCGCTCAGCACCAGCTCCGGCAGGTGCTCCTCGGTGTCGCGGATGTCGGCGGAGAGGGAGCGCGCACGTACGGCTCGTGCGTACGAGGCGGACGCACGAGTCCATGGCCGGGCCGGGCCGACCACGGCGGCCCGGTCGGTCAGCTGCCGCAGGAGGTGCGATCGGTCGGCGTCGGGGACGAGCAGCACGCCGGTGGTGTCCGGCAGATCGTCGAGGACGAGAGTGCTCGGGTCGAGGACGCGGTAGGCGGGCCGGGCCTGGACGGCGGGCAGCACGACCGCGGTCAGCGAGACCGGGGGCTGCCACCCGGCCCGTTGGACGGCGGCCAGCAGCACGTCCGGGCTCGCGCCGGCGAGGAGGTCGCGGGCCAGGTGTTCCAGGTGGCGTTCCTGGGCCCTGCCCCGGGCGGCCAGTTCGTCGGCATGGCCCGCGGCGCTCGCGGCGGAGAGCTCGTCGATGTAGGCGAAGGTCAGCTCGGCGAACCTGGCGACCTCGGCGGCGGGCAGACCCGCGGGTACGGCACCCGCTGCCAGGCATCGCCAGGCCACCCGGGCGCCGACGCGGTAGGCGCTGAGCAGGGCGTCCATCGAACGGCCGTCGCGCACCTCGCCGCGGCCCAGCTCGTAGGCCGCGTCACCGGCGTCGCCGCCCGTGGCGTTCCCGCTCGCGAGGTCCAGGTAGTGCCCCAGGGCGGTGCGGACGGCTCGGCGGATGGTGCCGCCCATACGGCCCGAAAGGGCGTTGGCGTAGGGAGGGACCTCGTCGATGATCGCCTCGACGACCTCGTCGGCGGTGGCCGTCAGCGCGGCCCGAAGCGCGGTGACCGTCGTCTCGTCCAGGACCGGCTCGCCGGCCCTCCGGATGGCATGGCTCATGTTCTTGTTCCCTGCGAACAATTCTGCGGAGCAGATTTACGCCCTACGGTCAGGACTTTACGCCCTGAGGCGCAGCAAGCTGGAGTCATGACGAGTGCAGCCCTCCGCAGCAGGGCGTGGAAACTGCTGGAGATGGTCACGACGCCGCTGCTGCCGTCGGACTACCTCGACCTGGTCAGCCCGCTGCGTGCGGGCGCCGACCTGCGTGGGCGCATCGAGGCCGTGCACCCCGAGACGGGTGACGCCGCGACCGTCGTGATCAAGCCGGGACGGGGCTGGCGCGGCCACACGGCCGGCCAGTACGTGCGGATCGGGGTCGACGTCGACGGGAGGCGCCTGTGGCGTGCCTACTCCCTCACCTCACCGACGGACCGCCGGGACGGCCGCATCACGATCACCGTGAAGGCGATCCCGGACGGCAAGGTCAGCAACCACCTCGTCCGCAGGGCGGCACCGGGCACGCTGGTCCACCTCGACCAGCCGACCGGTGACTTCGTCCTGCCGCAGGCCAAGCCCGCCAAGGTGCTCTACCTGACGGCCGGCAGCGGCATCACGCCCGTGATGGGCATGCTGCGCGACACCGGGTTCGACGACGTCGTCATGGTCCACTGCGCGCCGCAGCCGCAGGACGTGATCTTCCGCGACGAACTGCACCGCCTCGCCGCGGACAGGAAGCTGCGCCTCACCGAGGTGCACACCGCCACGGACGGCAGGCTCGACATCGCCCGTCTCGGCGAACTCGTGCCCGACTGGGCCGAGCGCGAGACCTGGGCCTGCGGGCCCGCGGGCCTGCTCGACGCCGCCGAGGAGCACTGGACCGAGCACGGCCTCCGAGAGCGCCTGCACACCGAACGCTTCCGCCCCCGCACGGTCGTCACCGGCGGCGACGGCGGCGAGGTCACGTTCAGCGCCACCGGCACGACCGTCGACGCGGACGGCGCCACGCCGTTGCTGGACGTCGGCGAGGAGGCCGGCGTGCTCATGCCCTCCGGGTGCCGCATCGGCATCTGCTTCGGCTGCGTCACGCCGCTCAAGGCGGGCGCCGTCCGCGACCTGCGCACCGGCGAGATCACCGAGGCCGAACCGGGCGTCCTCATCCAGACCTGCGTGTCCGCCGCGGCGGGCCCCTGCGACATCGAACGGTAGACGCACCTTGACCGCCATCGACCCCACCGCCCACCTGACCGCGGAGCAGATCGAGGAGCTCGGCCGCGAGCTGGACGCGATCCGCGACGAGGTGCTCGCCGACCGCGGCGAGAAGGACGCCGCCTACATCCGCAAGGTCATCTCGGCGCAGCGCAAGCTCGAACTGGCCAGCAGGGGCGTGCTGCTGTTCTCGATCTTCCCGCCCGCATGGCTGCTCGGCACCGCCGGCCTGTCCGTGGCGAAGATCATGGACAACATGGAGATCGGCCACAACGTCCTGCACGGCCAGTGGGACTGGATGCGGGACCCGAAGATCCACTCCACCACCTGGGAGTGGGACCACGTCTCGCCGTCCGAGCAGTGGAAGCACTCGCACAACGAGCTGCACCACACGTACACCAACGTGATCGGCAAGGACAACGACCTCGGCTACGGCATCATGCGCGTCGACGAGGACCAGAGGTGGCACCCGTTCCACCTCGGCCAGCCGCTGTGGAACTTCATCAACGCCTGCTTCTTCGAGTACGGCATCGCGGCGTACGACCTGGAGCTCGGCAAGAACCTGCGCAAGCGCCGCCGCAAGGACCCGGAGTTCCGCGCCCGGGCCAGGGCCGTGGGCCGCAAGATCCGCAAGCAGGTGCTCAAGGACTACGTGATCCACCCGCTGCTGTCGGGCCCGTCGTTCCTCACCACGCTCGCCGCCACCTTCACCGCGAACCTGGTCCGCAACCTCTGGACCCACTCGGTGATCATGTGCGGGCACTTCCCCGAGGGCGTCCAGGTCTTCGAGCGCCGGTCGATCAACGGCGAGACGCGCGGCCAGTGGTACCTGCGCCAGATGATGGGCTCGGCGAACATCAGCGGCAGCAGGGCCATGCACTTCATGAGCGGCAACCTGTCCCACCAGATCGAGCACCACCTGTTCCCGGACCTGCCGAGCAACCGGTACGCCGAAGTCGCGGTGAAGGTGCGCGCGCTGTTCGAGAAGTACGAGCTGGAGTACGTCACCGGGTCGCTGCCCAAGCAGGTGTTCTCCGCGTGGCACAAGGTCTTCCGGCTCTCGCTGCCGAACAGGAAGCCCAAGGTCAGGACACCGGCCCCCGAGAAGGAGCTCGTCGCGGCCTGACCCCGGTATTCCTTCTCCCGGGCTCAGCTCAGCGCAGCGCTCCCGGGCTCAGCGCAGCGCTCCCAGGCTCAGCGCAGCGCGGGGTGATCCGCGATCACCGTGCAGCTTCCCGGGGCGATCTCGGTGAAGCCCGCGTCCTGGACCACCGGCAGCCCGCTGCGGACCAGCTCCTCCCACGCCTCCGGCGCGGCCGTCCGCACCGCCAGCGCGAAGCCGGACTCCGCCCACTCCTTGCGCTGCGCGTCGTCCAGCCGCCACCAGGCGAGCTGGGCGGCGTGCCCGGTCTGCGCCATGGTCTTGCCCGCGCTCATCTCCAGCTCCGGGTTGAGCCACAGCACCGGCAGCCCCGGCTCGGGCGCACCGGGCTCGGCCGTCTCCTCCAGGTCCGTCCCGGAGACCTGCAGCTTGGCGAGCTCCTTCGGCCAGCCGTCCAGCGGGATCGGCGGGAACACCCGCACCTCCGCCTCCCGCCCCTGCACGGTGACGCCCGGCAGCTCGCCCGCCCGACGCCACTCACCGCTGCGGGCCCGCCGGACCACCTTGCGGATCCGGGCGTCCTCCCAGGCCACGACCTGCTCCGCCCACTCACCGTCCGCCTCGGTCACCCGAGGGTCGGAGAGCAGGGTGAGCACCGCCCGGGCCGAGGTCTCCAAGGCGTCCGTCCGCCCCGGCGGAGTGGCCTTCTCCACCCGGACGACCAGCGGCAGCACGTACTGCGGCCGCGCGTCACGCTCTTCCGGCGCCGGAGAACCACCGGAACCGGAGCCGGAGCCCGAACCCGGACCCGAACCGGGCTCGCGGTCGATGTCGGAGGCGGAGTCGTGCGAGGAGGCGGAAGGCGCGGAAGCCGGCATGTCGAACGGAGAAGTCACCCGACCAGCATGCCAGCCCCGTCCCGCCCGGCTCGGCCCGCCCCGGGCGGCTCCGGTTCAGCGCAGCCGCTGCCGCAGCTCGTCCACGGCGGTCCGGATGCCCGCGCTGAAGGCGTCCTCGGGCAGCGCGTCCAGGCTGCGCACGGCCCGTTCGAGCTGCTCGCGCGCGAGGTCGGGCTCGCCGAGTTTGAGGTGGTCGGAGGCCAGGTTGAGGTGCAGCGAGGGGTAGAAGGCACGCCGGGCACGCCGGGGCCGACGCCCGGTCAGCGCCGGTAGCCGCGCTGGGGGTCGCGCTCCTCCGCGTCCTCGTACATCAGGAACCACCCCTCCGGGTGCGTGGCCGCCAGCAGCATCTCCGTCCGCTGCTCGGCGGCGAGCTCCGGGTCGCCGTCGTCGGGCCCGAAGACGCCGAACAGCTCGTCGTGGCAGCCGTCCCAGTCGTAGTCGTAGAGGTCGGCCGGGAGGTCGCCCATCATGTCCGCCACCGACTCGGGCTGCGCGCCGAGCAGCGTCCGGGCGTCCACCAGCGCCATCCGCAGGGCGATCTCCTCGGCCAGGCAGCGCGGCAGCGGCCACTCGCCGAGCGCGAGGTCGTCGGCCAGGTCGTCGAAGGCCCGGGCCATCGTGCGGCGCCAGCCCCGGTGCATCCGCCAGGTGCGCTGGGGCAGCCGGGCGTAGACCGTCCAGTCCGGGTCCTCGTTGTCGGTGACCGCCTCGTCCCCGTGTTCGTCGAGGTCGTCGTAGGCGGCGTCGGCCAGTCCGAGCAGCTGGGCGTGGAGCAGGCAGGCGGTGCGCGGGGTGAGCGTCCAGTCCGCGCCCGCGCCGCCGTCCTCCTCGTCGCCCTCCAGCGGGAACAGCTCGGCGAAGTCGGGGGTGAAGTCCTCGGTCACGCTGATCTCCAGCGTGCCGCCGACCGCCTCGACTCCGGGGATGGCGGCCACCAGCCGGTCCGGGTGCAGCAGGGCGCCGAGCGCCGCGTTGGCGTCCTCGGCGACTTCGCGCAGGAGTTCGCGGCGCTGGCCGGCCGGGTCGACCCCGTCGAAGTCCAGCTCTTCGACGGCCCTGATCGCGGCCGCGCGCAGGGCCGGCCAGTCGGTGATCCGCAGGCCCAGCACCACCGTCGCCTCGATCTCCTGCGCGCCGGAGTCCTCCGCCGCGCCCGGCCCCTGTGGATGATCGCTTCGCTCGCCCATGGGGCTACGGTACGGCTTTTCGGCCGCCCGATCACCGGTCCGGACCAGCTTCCGGACGCCTTATCGGCCACTGCCCCGCCGTGCCTCTGTCACTCGGACGCCTCACCTGGGCAGGATGAGTGCCATGGCTGACATCAATGAGTACGGCGGCGGGCAGGGCCCGAACGCCGACGTCCTGGTCGTGACCACCAATGACATCCCCGGCTTCCGGGTCGATCACGTGATCGGCGAGGTCTTCGGACTGACCGTCCGCAGCCGCCACATCGGCAGCCAGATCGGCGCCGGGTTGAAATCGCTGATCGGCGGCGAGCTGCGCGGGCTGACGAAGACGCTGGTCGAGAGCCGTAACGAGGCGATGCAGCGGCTGGTCGAGCAGACCAAGGCCCGCGGCGGCAACGCCGTCCTGATGATGCGCTTCGACGTGACGGAGGCGGCGGACGTCGGCACCGAGGTCTGCGCCTACGGCACCGCCGCGGTGATCTCCCCGCTCGCCTGAGCGGCCCCGCGCCGCCGCACCCTCCGACTGCGCACACCGCGCCCGGTGCCCGGCACCCCCGTCCGAGAACGGCGGGAACAGTCACCGGGGCCCCGATGTTTCACCGGCGTGACTGTTTACGGTGCAACGAACTCGGGCGCGGCGAACTCGGGCCCGGCAGGCTCCGGTGTGACGGGCTCCGGCGTGACGGACTCCGGTGCGGTGAACCCCGGCGCGGTGAACTCGGGCCCGGCAGGCTCCGGTGTGACGGACTCCGGTGCGGTGAACCCCGGCGCGGTGGACTCCGGCGCGCCACAGCGGGTGGACGTCCTGGTGGTGGGCGCCGGGCAGGCGGGTCTGTCCGCCGCCTACCACCTGCGCCGCCGCGGCTTCGCCCCGTACCGGGCGGGCGCCGACGGCGGCTTCGTCGTGCTCGACGCCAACGCCGGGCCCGGCGGCGCCTGGGCGCACCGTTCGCCGTCCCTGCGGATGGCCACCGTGCACGGCTTCCACGACCTCCCGGACGCCGAGCTCCCGTCGGTCGACCCCGAGGCCCCCGCACGCGAGGTGGTGCCGGGGTACTTCACGGCGTACGAAGCCCGGCACGCGCTCCCGGTCGTACGCCCGGTCGCGGTGCGCGCCGTACGCGCCGAGTCCGAGCGCCCCGACTCCCGACTGCTGGTCGAGACCGACCACGGCATCTGGTCCACCCGGGCGCTCATCAACGCCACCGGCACCTGGACCCGGCCGTTCCTCCCGCACTACCCCGGCCACTACGCGGGCCGCCAGCTGCACTACGCCGACTACCACGGGCCCGAGGAGTTCGCGGGCCGGCGCGTCCTGGTGGTCGGCGGCGGCGCCTCCGCGATCCAGGTGCTGTCCGAGGTCGCGGCGGTCGGCGAGACGGTCTGGGTCACCCGCTCCGAACCCGTCTACCACGAGGGGCCGTTCACCCCCGAGTACGGGCGTGCGGTGGTCGCCAAGGTCGAGGAGCGGGTCCGCCAAGGGCTGCCGGTGCGCAGCGTGGTGAGCGTGACCGGGCTCGGCCCGTCCGTCGCCTACCGGCGCGCCGAGGAGCTGGGCGCGCTGCACCGGCGGCCGATGTTCGACCGTCTCACCGAGCGCGGAGTCGCCTGGGGCGACCAGGAGCTGGCGGTGGACGCGATCGTCTGGGCCACCGGCTTCCGGCCCGAGGTCGGCCACCTCGCGCCGCTCGGCCTGCGCTCCCCCGGCGGCGGCATCGCGCTGACCGGCACCCGCGCCACCGCCGATCCGCGCGTCCACCTGGTCGGCTACGGCCCGTCCGCCAGCACCGTCGGCGCCAACCGGGCCGGGCGCGCGGCCGTCAACGACCTGGTCGAGCTGCTCGGCGACCCGGCGAAGCTGCCCGAGCCGGCGGCGGTCTGACCGGCTGCGGGGCTGGCCGGCGGCGGGTCAGACCGCCCACCGGCGGCCGCCGACGGCGCGGGCGCCGGCCCAGGCCTCAGCGGTCGTAGTCGACCGTCACCCGGTCGGTGACCGGGCGGGCCTGGCAGGTGAGGACGTAGCCGGCCGCCAGTTCCTTCTCCTCCAGGGCGAAATTGCGGCGCATCTCCACCTCACCCTCGGTGACCAGGGCCCGGCAGGTGCCGCAGACCCCGCCCTTGCAGGCGAACGGCAGGTCGGGGCGGGAGCGCTGGGCGCCGTCCAGGATCGAGCGGTCGCGCGGGAGGGACAGGGTGCTGCCACGGCCGTCGAGGACGACGGTGACCTCGCTGCGCACGCCCTCGGTGCCCGCCGCGCGGTCGGACGAGGCGTCCGTCCGGTCCCAGTCCTCGTCGCGCTCCGGGAGCGGCTCGTCCTCGGCGTGGAACAGCTCCTGGTGCACGCGCTCGCCCGGGACGTCCAGTTCGGTGAGCAGTTCCTTCGCCCCGGCGACCATGCCGAACGGCCCGCACAGCCACCAGTGCCCGACGCTCCCGACGTCCACCAGCGCCGCCAGCAGCGCCCGCACCCGCTCCGGGTCGAGGCGACCGCTGAGCAGTTCGGCGTCCCTGGTCTCCCGGGAGAGCACGTGGACCAGCTGGAAGCGGCCGAGGTAGCGGTCCTTCAGGTCGGCCAGCTCGTCGGCGAACATCACGGTGTCGCTGCGGCGGTTGCCGTAGAGCAGGGTGACGGTGGAGCGGCGGTCGGCGGCCAGCACGGAACCGGCGATCGACAGCATCGGGGTGATGCCGGAGCCGGCCGCGAGCAGCACGTGGTCGGCGGGGACACCGAGCTCGGGGGTGAACAGGCCCGACGGCGTCAGCACCTCCACCTCCTCGCCGGACCGCGCCTCGCGCACCAGCCAGCGCGAGAACAGCCCGCCCGGCACCTCCCGGACGGCGATCCGCAGCGGTCCGCCGACCGGGGCGCAGATCGAGTACGAGCGGCGCTCGTCGGCCCCGTCCACCAGCTTGCGCAGCGTCAGGGTCTGCCCGGGACGGAAGGCGTAGTCCTGGGCCAGCTCGTCCGGCACCGCGAAGGTCACCGCCACGGCGTCCTCGCAGAGCCGCTCCACCCGGTCGATCCGCAGCCGGTGGAAGGTGGGGCGGCGGGCCGGGCGGATGCCGGTCGCCGGGGTGTCGGCGGGGGCGGACGGGACGGCGGCGGGCATTCAGATCTCCTTGACGCGTTCGAAGGGCTCCCGGCAGGCGCGGCAGCGCCAGAGCGCCTTGCAGGCGGTGGAGCCGAAGCGGGACAGCTCCTCCGTCTCCGTGTCGCCGCAGAGCGGGCAGGGCACGGGGGGCGCGACCGCGGCGCGGCTCCGGGCGCCGACGCCCGCGCCTGTGCCTGCGCCCGTGCCCGCGCTCACACCGGTGCGGGTCGGGCCGAGGGCGAGCGGGACCGGTCCGGACGCGCCGACGGCGGAGGTCGGACGCGGCGGGGCGATGCCGGCCTCGCTGAGCTTGCGGCGGCCCTCGGCGGTGATCAGGTCGGTGGACCACGGCGGGTCCAGCCGCAGCCGTACCCGGACCTCCGGGTACCCGGCGGCGCGCAGCCGGCGGTCCACGTCGGCCGCCATCTCGGCGACGGCGGGGCAGCCCGAGTAGGTCGGGGTCAGCCAGGCGGTGACCGCGCCGCCGGCGCCGTCCACCTCGACCTCGGCCAGGACGCCGAGGTCGGCCAGGGTGAGCATCGGCAGTTCCGGGTCCGGGACGGCCGCGGCGACCGCCCAGGCCCGGTCGCGGGTGCTGCCCGCGACCGCCGCGCCGACGGTTCCCGTCACCACGTCGGTTCCCGTCACCACGTCGCCCCCGGGTGCGCGCGGGCCAGCACCTGCAGCTCGGCGAGCAGCGGGCCGAGGGCCTCGGTGTGCACGCCGTCCCGGCCGGCCCGGCCGAGCACGGTGGCCAGCGGCGGCACCTCCGGCACGGTCAGTCCGGCCTCGGCGAGGACGGCGCCGAGCGAGGCCAGCACCGGTTCGCGCAGCGTCGCCGGGTCCACGCCCACCCGCAGCTCCACCGGGTGCGCCGTGAACAGCTCCTCCAGCAGCGGCCAGACGGCGTCCAGACCGGCCCGCATCCGCTCGGCGGAGTACGGCGTGCCGTCGCCGAGGCGCAGCGTCCAGGCGGTGGCGTACTCGCGGTGGTACGCCAGCTCCTTGACGCCCCGGGCGGCGACCGCCGCCAGCACCGGGTCGGGGTGCCCGGCCAGCGCCTCGTACAGGGCGCCGCGCGCGGTGGCGAACAGCAGCAGCCGGGCGATCGAGTACGCGAAGTCGCCGTTCGGCGCCTCCACCATCCGGACGTTGCGGAACTCGTGGTCCTCGCGCCAGTACGCCAGGTCGTCCTCGGTGCGGCCGGAACCGTCCGCCTGGCCGGCCCGGGTGAGCAGCAGGCGGGCCTGGCCGAGCAGGTCGAGGCCGAGGTTGGCGAGCGCGACCTCCTCCTCCAGCTCGGGCGCCCGGGTGCACCACTCGATCAGCCGCTGGGAGAGGACCAGGGCGTCGTCGCCGAGCATCTGGCAGTAGGCCGCGAGGTCCGCGCCGTCCGTGCCGGCGGGCAGGGCGGTGTCCACGCCGAGCAGCGGGTCGGCGAAGCCCGTCCCGTACGCCCAGCGGCCCTCGCCCTCGGGGCCCGGGGTGGCCTCGGCGAGGCTGAGGTAGACGTGGTCGTCGTCGGTGGTGGACGTGGTGTGGTCGTGCACGGTGGCTCCCCCGTCAGATGTGCGGGACATCCTCGGGGATGTCGTAGAAGGTCGGGTGGCGGTAGACCTTGTCGCCGCTGGGCTCGAAGAACGGGTCCCGCTCGTCCGGGGTGGACGCGGTGATCGCGTCCGAGCGGACCACCCAGAGGCTGACGCCCTCGTTGCGGCGGGTGTAGAGGTCGCGGGCGGCGAGCAGGGCCATCCGGTCGTCGGCCGCGTGCAGCGAGCCGACGTGGACGTGGTTCAGGCCGCGCCGGGGGCGCACGAACACCTCGTACAGCGGCCAGCCGGCCTTGGACCCGCTGTGAGCGGACCCGGTGTGCGCGGAACCGGTGTCGGCGGAACCGGTGTGGGGCTCGGTCACTTTCCGTTCTCCTCTTCGGTGTGCGACTGCTCGGCCGCGCGCTTGGCGGCGTAGGCGACGGCCGCCTCCCGGACCCAGGCGCCGTCCTCGTGGGCGGCGCGGCGGCGGTCGATCCGCTGCGCGTTGCACGGGCCCTGGCCGCGGATGACCCGGTTCAGCTCGGACCAGTCCGGCTCGCCGAAGTCCCAGCCGCCGCGCTCCTCGTTCCAGCGCAGCTCGGGGTCGGGGAGGGTGACGCCCAGGTGCTCGGCCTGCGGGACGGTCATGTCGACGAACCGCCGGCGCAGCTCGTCGTTGCTGTGCCGCTTGATCCGCCAGGCCATCGAGCGGGCGGAGTTCGGCGAGTCCGCGTCCGAGGGGCCGAACATCATCAGCGACGGCCACCACCAGCGGTCCACCGCGTCCTGCACCATCCGGCGCTGGGCCTCGGTGCCGCGCATCAGCGTCATCAGGAGCTCGTAGCCCTGGCGCTGGTGGAAGGACTCCTCCTTGCAGATCCGCACCATCGCCCGGGCGTACGGGCCGTAGCTGCAGCGGCAGAGCGGGACCTGGTTGCAGATCGCCGCGCCGTCCACCAGCCAGCCGATCACGCCGACGTCGGCGAAGGTGAGGGTCGGGTAGTTGAAGATCGAGGAGTACTTCTGACGGCCGGAGATCAGCTTCTCGGTGAGCTCGGCCCGGTCGACACCGAGGGTCTCGGCGGCGGCGTAGAGGTAGAGGCCGTGACCGGCCTCGTCCTGGGCCTTGGCGAGCAGGATCGCCTTGCGGCGCAACGAGGGGGCCCGGGTGAGCCAGTTGCCCTCGGGCTGCATGCCGATGATCTCGGAGTGGGCGTGCTGGGCGATCTGGCGGATCAGGGTGGCCCGGTAGGCGTCGGGCATCCAATCCCTGGGCTCGATCCGCTGCTCGGCCGCGACGACCGCCTCGAACCGGTCCTCCGGCGTCTGCGCGGGGATCGCCTCGGCCACCTCTGCTGTCACCACGGTCCCCTCTCGTGTCCTGCCCTGCGGTCCGCCCGGGGTCCGGACGCCAACCGACTGACCGTTCGGTCGGTACCATTCTGCGCGGCGGGGCGGAGCGATGGCAAGGCGGGGAACAGATAACAGCTGACAGATTTCGAAATCTGTCAGCTGTCATCTGTCATCTGTTCGCTGTTATCCGTTCCCTGTCATCTGTTCGCCGTCAGGTGCCGACTGTCGGCGGCCGGCCGTCGAAGGACCGCCCTACCTCCCGCTCACCCCTCCGCACGGTCGCGCAGTCGCGGCAGCGGTACGGCGAGGAGCGCCGCCAGCAGGGCGATCCGTGGGCCGATCTGGTCCAGCCTGATGTGCTCGTGCCGGGCGTGGGCGCCGGCGCCGACCGCGCCGAAGCCGTCCAGGGTCGGGAGCCCTCGCGAACCCGGCAGGTTGGTGTCCCCCGCCCCGCCCGCCGGGGCACCGTCCAACTGCTGCCCGAGCACCGCGGCGAGCGAACGCACGTGCCGGAGCAGCGGGTTGCCGGTGCGCTCGGGCCACGCCGGACGACTGGACAGCACCTCCGTCCGCACCCGGGCGCCCGGGCGCAGCGCGGTGAGCCGGGCGAGGTGGTCGAGCGTACGGCGCTGCGCCTCGGCGGTGGAGAACCGCAGGCCGAGTTCGGCCTCGGCCCGGCCCGCGATGACGTTGGCACGCGAACCACCGCTGATCCGACCGGCGTTGAGCTCCGTACCCGGCTGACCGGCGAGGTCGCGGACGGCCACCAGCTGGTCCACCAGCTCGTCGACCGCGGACACCCCGTCGTGTGCGTCGTTGCCCGCGTGCGCCTCGCGCCCGGTCACGGTGAGCCGGACCCGGGTGCTACCGCGCCGCGCGGTCTTCAGCCGACCGTCGGGGTGCGGCGGTTCGAGCCCCAGCACCGCGGCGGCTCCCCGCAGTTGGCGCTCGACCAGGCGGCGCCCGTCCGGGCTGCCGACCTCCTCGTCGGAGACCACGACCAGCCGCACGGCCCGGTGCGGGCGCTCCCCCAGATCCGCCAGCAGCGCCAACGCGCCTTCCAGGATGGCGAGTCCACCCTTCATGTCGACCACACCCGGGCCGGTGAGCCGGCCGTCCTCCTCGGTGACCGGCCAGTCCGCCAGGGTGCCGACCGGCCAGACGGTGTCATGGTGGCCGACGATCAGCAGGTGCGGCAGGGTCTCGTCCCGGCCCTCCCACTCCAGGACCAGGTGGTCGCCGGCCGGTCCGGGTTCACGGCGGGCGGTGGCCCCGGTGGCGCGGAATCCGGCCGCCAACTCTTCGGCGAGGGCGTCGAGTCGTGGGGCGTCCCCGCTGGGTGATTCGATCCGGGCCAGGTCGGCGCAGCGGCGTCGAACGGCGCCGGCGAGGGTACGGGCGCGGGCGCTGAGCGCCTGCGGAAGACCGGGCAGCGCCGCGGTGACGGTGGCCTTCGCGGTGGCGGCTGCCGTGGCGGCCGTGCCGGCAGCGGTGGCAGCGGCGGTGACCGGGGCGGCGGGGGTGGTGGGGGTGACAGGGGCCGTGGCCGTGTTCGCGGGGGCGGTCGGGGACACGGCCGTCGCCGTGGCCGGACTCGCGGCCGACACTGCGGGCGGGCTCGCGGCCGACACTGCGGGCGGGCTCGCGGCCGACACCGCGGGCGGCACCGCGGGCGGGCTCGCGGCCGGTTCGGTGGTCGAGGTGGCCGCGGTGATCACGGCGCCCGTGGCGGTCCTGGTCACCGCGGCGGCGGTGGCGACCGTCGTGACGGGGGTGGCGGCCGCCCCGGCGAGCGCTTCGCCGTCGGCGGCGGCAGGGACGGAGACCTGGGTTCTGTCGGGCTCGGTGGCAGCACCTTGGGCAGTGGGCGACCCGACGATCTGGGGACTCAACGCTCGCCTCCGCGGCCGCCGCCGGTATTCAGCGGCCGGACCGGCCGACCGCTCCCGCCCGGGTGCCGGCCCCGGCCGGACCTCACCGTGCGGCCGGACGTCACCGTGCGGCCGGACGTCACCGTGCGGCCGGGATGATCGGCGGTCCGCCGGAGCGGCCCGTCTGGCCCAAGTACGGTGGAACGGCTGGGCGGCGTGCTTGGCATTGCGTCCTCCTCGCTCGATCCGGTGGCCCCGGTCCGCCCGGAGCCGCCGTGGACGGCGGCTTCCTCGCGGTGGGCGCAATGGCCGGACCGCCGCAGGGAAGCCGAGATGTGAGCCTAGAAGAACCGTTCGGTTTCCTGCGAGGTGGCCCTGCTCCCAGCGTGCCGGTACCGGGCCCAGCCTCGGACACCCGTCGGAGAGCGGCAGCGGGCGCACGGCGCGCGGGCCTGGATCGGCGCGCGGACGCGGTCGCCGGATCGCGCCCATCTCCACCATGGACCCGCCGCCCGAGTTCGGCAGCGCAAACCGCCAAGGCACGGCATTTCCACGCCGGATGGGTGACAGCGGCTCAGCGGGCGGTACCAACCGGGAGCACGCGACGGCTCAGGGAAGCCCGCTCCGACACCCGGCCTGACTCCACGGGAACGTCCGGGGAACACCCGCGTGAACACCCGCCGATGCGGTGCCCCGACGAGCCCCGCCGTGCGCCGCCACCGAAGGCCTCGCCCGAGGCGTCGCCGACGGCGCTGCCGGAGGCCTCGCCCGAGGCGTCGCCGACGGTGCCGCCCGAGGCGGGGCCACCGTGCTCAGAAACCGTCCCCCACCAACCCGGCATCGCGGGCCAGCAACGCGGCTTGGACCCGGTTTCCGACGCCGAGCCCGGTCAGGATCCGACTGACGTGCGCCTTGACGGTGCTCTCCCGCATCCCCAGGACGCCCGCGATCTCGGCGTTGGAGAGCCCGTCGGCGAGCTCCCGCAGCACGTCGGTCTCGCGCGGGGTGAGCCCGGCGACCCGCCCGCGCGCGGCGACCGACCGGGGTGCGCCGACCCGGTGGTAGCGGTCGATCAGGCGCCGCGCCGCCGCCGGGTGCAGCATCCCCTGGCCGCCCGCGACGACGTGCACGGCCCGGGCGATCTCGGCGGGCGGGGTGTCCTTCAGCAGGAAGCCGTCCGCCCCGGCGGCGAGTGCCTGGTACACGTACTCGTCCAGGTCGAAGGTGGTGAGCGCGATGACCCGCGGGGCGTCGGGCAGTTCGCGCAGGCGCCGGGTGGCGGCGATGCCGTCGAGCCGGGGCATCCGGATGTCCATCAGGGCCACGTCGATCCGCCGGCTCCCGGCGAGTTCGACGGCCTGGAGCCCGTCGGAGGCCTCGGCGACCACGGTGAGCGCCGGGTCCTGGGCGAGCAGGTCGACCAGGCCGAGGCGCACCAGCGCGTCGTCGTCAACCACCATCGTGCGGATCATGCGACGTCCTTCGGCTGCTGCTCGGGGTGCTCCGGCTGCTGCGGGTGCTGCGTCTGCTTCGGGTGCTCCGGCTGCTGCGGCCGGTTCGGCGGTTTCGGAACGTTCGGCGCCTCCGGAAGGTTCGGCGGCTCCGACCGGTCCGGCGGCTCCGACCGGTTCGGCGGCTCGGAGCGCTGCCGTCGCTCGGACCGGTCCGGCCCCGGAAGGGGAGCGCCGGTGCGGGCAGGGCGCGAGGCGTCCACCGACGGCAGCGGGCGCCCCGGCGCGGGCAGCCGGGCGGAGAGCCGGAAACCTCCGCCGCCGTCCGGGCCCGCGTCGAGGTGACCGCCGAGTGCGCCGACCCGTTCGCTCAGCCCCACCAGGCCGTAGCCACCACCCGGGACCGGTCCGTCCGGCGGCGCCTCGGCCGGGCCGTTGCGGACCTCGACGGTGGTCGCCGGTTCCCCGTAGCCGACCCGGACGCTGACCGGCGCGGCGGGCGCGTACTTGCGGGCGTTGGTCAACGCCTCCTGAACCAGGCGGTGCACGGCCAGCCGGTGGGTGGTCGGGACAGTCTCCGGATCTCCGGCGAGGGCCAGTTCGACCCGCTGCCCGGCCTGGGTCGCCTCGCCGACGAGTTCGGTGAGGTCACGCAGGGCGGGCGCCGGGACGGGCCCGGCCGCCGTCGGCTCGGACGGCTCCTCGGTACCGGCGGCCGGCCGGACCGGCGGATCTGCCCGCAGCGCGCCCAGGACGTCGCGCAGGTCGTCGAGCGAGCGGGCGGCGGTGGTGCGCAGCAGTTCGAGGCGGTGGGCGAGCCGGGCCTGATCAGCGGCGACGGTGCCGAGCCGGGCCTGGTCCCGCAGCACCCCGGCGTGCAGCACCAGGAGGCTCAGGCGGTGGGCGAGCACGTCGTGCATCTCCCGTGCGATCCGCGCCCGTTCGGCGGATCGGGCCTGCTCGGCACGCAACTCCCGCTCGCGGCGCAGCGCGTCGACCTGTGCGTGCAGGGTGCGGATCAGCACCCGCCTGCCGTGGAGCCACAGGCCGAAGGACAAGGTGGCGGCCTGGACCAGGAGTTGGGACCCCGTGGTGCCGGCCCAGCCGACCAGCGAGTCCGCACCCGTCGCGCTGACCACCGCGATGACCGCGCCACCGGCCATCGCCGGGCCGGCCCGGCCGAGGTGGGCGAGGTAGAAGACGCTGAACAGGCCGGGGAAAGCCCGGTTGAGCAACCCCGCGGTGAGCACCGGCAGTACGGCGGAGGCGACCGGGTGGCGGCGGGCGAAGAGCAGTGAGAGCGCGGCGAGCGCGACCATGACCGTCCGCGGTACGCGCAGCGGACCGTCGACGTGGAGCCACTGGACCATGGACTCCTCGACGGTGAGGGCGAGCACGCCGAGCAGCAGCGAGGTGTCGGCCCAGGGCCGGTGGTCCAGGCCGTACCAGCCGAGCAGGCTCCTGCGCATCTGGTCCCTCCTTTCTCCGCTCCGCGGGCCGTCGCTACCGTCCCCGGTCCCACCCCCACTCCCGGCCCCGGCCCCGGTCCCGGTCCCGATGCTAGGGGCGCCCGGCTCCACGGCGCCCCTGTCTTCCGACCAACCGCACCCTCGACTTTCGTCGGGGGTACGCGTCGCTGACCGGCCGATTCGCGGCGCTCCCACCCTTCCTAGCGTCAACGGTATGACGAACGACCAGCTCATCCACCGTCCCGACTCCCCACCCCCGAGGCACGGTTCACCGTCCGGAGGCGACCGCCTGCTGTTCCTCGCCGAGGCGCTGCGCGCCTTCCACGACACCGGCGCGCTGGCCCCGAGCGGTCCGGAGCTGGTGAACGCGCTGGTGGTACCGGTCATCAGCCGCCCGAACCGCCCGATCTCGGTGCTCGAGGTCGGCGCCGGCACGGGCGTGGTGACCCGCCGGCTGGTCCAAGTACTGCGCCCGGGCGACCGGTTGCACGTGGTCGAGGCCAACCCGCGGTTCGCCGACCGACTGCGGGAGGACCCGGTGCTGGCCGCCCGCCACCCGGCGGTCAGCCTTCGGCTGTCGGCCTGCCGGGTCGAGGAACTGCCGCAGTGCCGCCCGTCGGCACCTCTGCCCGCCTCTCCGTCGGCGCCGACGGAGACGGCGGCAGGACCGGAGACGGCGGCAGGACCGGAGGCGGCGACGGCGGAGCACGGCGAACGGTACGACGCGATCGTCTCCGGACTGCCGTTCACCAACTTCCGTCCCGCGCAGGTCCGCGAGATCCTCGACCTCTACCTGCGGCTGCTGACCCCCGGCGGCGAGCTGACGTACTTCGGCTACCTCGGCACCGCGACGGCGCGCACCCTCACCTCCGGCCCCCGCCGGGGTGCCCGGCACCGGGCGGTGGTGCGGCTGCTGCGGCGGTTCGAGGCGTCGTACGGCCTGGGCGAGCGCACGGTGTGGCGCAACCTGCCGCCCGCCCGCGCCCACCTGCTGCGCTCCCCCGGCGGGCGGGAGACCTGGACCGGCTCCGAGCCCGGGACGCGCGACGACACGGCCTCCGAATCGACGGGCGGGGCGGCCCCGCTCGATGATGGACCGGGGCCGGGCCCGGCCCCGACTCTCCGACTCTCCGACAGTGAGGTCCCGCGATGACCGTCTCGATCCGCGACGTGGAAGAGAAGAACCGCTTCGAGGCATGGGTGGACGGCGTACTGGCCGGCTTCGCCGAGTACCTGCGCAGCGACCACCTGGTGGTCTACCCGCACACGGTGGTCGAGCCCGCGTTCGAGGGCCAGGGCATCGGCAGCGCGCTCGCCCGTGCCGCACTGGACGACGCCCGCGCCCGCGACCTGCCCGT
Organism: Kitasatospora sp. Ki12; assembly: GCF_054601375.1. NCBI lineage: Bacteria > Bacillati > Actinomycetota > Actinomycetes > Kitasatosporales > Streptomycetaceae > Kitasatospora > Kitasatospora sp. Ki12. The sequence continues at coordinate 1,616,296 of NZ_BAAIHT010000003.1, forward strand.
TCTCGCCACCTGCCCCTTCATCAAGGGCTGGATGCTCAGGCACCCCGAGTACACCGACCTCGCCTACGAGAACCGCAGCCGGGTCGCCGACTGACGGCCGCCGAGCGGCGCCTGGTCGGGCGCCGGCGCTGACAGATGACAATCGACAGATTTCAACTTTCAGATAACAGACGACAGCGAACAGATTTTGGTATCTGTTCGCTGTCGTGCCATAGTGGCACCCGGGCCACCCTGCCGCGCCGCGCCCCTCACCCCCGCTCGGCGCCGCATCCACCCCCGGACCCCCTGGAGTGCCCATGTCTTCGACCTCCCGCCCCGCGCAGCGCCACCTCGGCACCGCCGGTCCCGTCACCTCCGCCCTCGGCCTCGGCTGCATGGGCATGTCCGACCTGTACGGCCCGGCCGACGAGGCCGAGAGCATCGCCACCGTCCACGCCGCCCTCGACGCCGGGATCACCCTCCTCGACACCGGCGACTTCTACGGCATGGGCCACAACGAACTGCTGATCCACGAGGCACTGCGCGGCCGCGACCGCGAGGCCGTGCGGATCAGCGTGAAGTTCGGCGCCCAGCGTGGCCCGGACGGCCAGTGGCTCGGCTACGACGCGAGCCCGGCCGCCACCAAGACCGCGCTCGCCTACACCCTGCGCCGCCTGCGTACCGACCACGTCGACATCTACCGCCCCGCCCGCCTCGACCCGAAGGTCCCGGTCGAGGAGACCGTCGGCGCCATCGCCGACCTGGTGAAGGCCGGCTACGTGCGCCACATCGGCCTCTCCGAGGTCAGCGCCGACACCCTGCGCCGGGCCGCCGCCGTCCACCCGATCAGCGACCTCCAGATCGAGTACTCGCTGCTCAGCCGCTCGATCGAGGCCACCGTCCTCCCCGCCGCCCGCGAACTCGGCATCGGCGTCACCGCGTACGGCGTGCTCTCCCGCGGCCTGCTCAGCGGCCACTGGGGCCAGGACCGCGCCCTCACCGGCACCGACTTCCGCAGCCACAGCCCGCGCTTCCAGGGCGAGAACCTCGCCCACAACCTCGCGCTGGTCGAGGCGCTGCGCGCGATCGCCACCGCGAAGGGCGCGAGCGTCGCCCAGGTCGCCATCGCCTGGGTGGCCTCGCGCGGCCAGGACGTCGTCCCGCTGATCGGCGCCCGCCGCCGGGAGCGCCTCACCGAGGCCCTCGGCTCCCTCGACGTCACGCTGACCGAGGCCGACCTCGCCGCCGTCGAGGCCGCCGTCCCGGCCGGCTCCGCCGCGGGTGACCGGTACGCTGCCGCGCAGATGGCCCACCTGGACAGCGAGCACTGACCGGAACCCACCGGCACGACAAGCACCATCAGCACGACAGGCACGACCCCGACCGCACGACCTAAGGACGGACCTCCCCGTGACCACGGACACCACACTCACCGCCGAGCAGATCCTGATCGCGGCGGAGGACGTCCTCCGGCGGTTCGGCCCGGCCAAGGCCACCGTCGTGGACGTCGCCCGCATCCTCGGCGTCAGCCACAGCAGCGTCTACCGCCACTTCCCCAGCAAGGCCGCGCTGCGCGAGGCGGTCACCCAGCGCTGGCTCGACCAGGCGCACCACGAGCTCGCGGCCATCTCCACCGAGGGCGGCCACTCCGCCGAGCGGCTGCACCGCTGGCTGACGACGCTGTTCGCGGCGAAGCGGAAGAAGGCGCTGGACGACCCGGAGCTCTTCGCCACCTACATGGTGCTGGTCGAGGAGAACAGCGGCACCGTCGACGCGCACATCGACACCCTGGTCGGGCAGATCGCGCAGATCGTCCAGGACGGCATGGACGGCAAGGAGTTCAAGCTCGCCCACATCCTCAACACCGCCCGCGCCGTCTTCGACGCGACCGCCCCGTTCCACGACCCCGCCTTCGCGCCCACCTGGTCCGCCCCGGGCGCCGACGACCGCTTCGAGGCCGTCTGGAAGCTCGTCCTCGGCGGCCTGAAGGCCAAGTCCTGACCGCTGCTCCCCAAAAGCCGCTGCCCCCCGAAGGCCGGAGGGAAATCCGGTCGCCGGGCGCCCCGCCCGTCCGACAGACTGGCCGCACACAGTTGATCTCACTCGGAGGATGACATGCGTGCGGCCGGTCCGGTCCTGGACAGCCTGCAAGGGCTCGCCCTCGGCGACGCCTTCGGCGACCGCTGGTTCTCGGTCCCGGTGGACGAGGCACCCGCGGCACTGGCCGCCCGCCTGGTCCGCCCCGCCCCCTGGCACTGGACCGACGACACCGCGATGGCGCTGGTGCTGGTCCGCCACCTGGCCGCCCACGGCGAGGTCCGACAGGACGCGCTGGCCGGGGAGTTCGCCGCCGAGTACACACGCGAGTACGGACGCAAGTACGGCCCGTCGATGCACCGGGTGCTGCGCGGGATCGGGGCGGGCGGGGACTGGCGCGCCATCACGGCGGGCCAGTTCGAGGGCCAGGGCTCGTACGGGAACGGCGCCGCGATGCGGGCCGCCCCGCTGGGCGCCTGGTTCGCCGACGACTTGGACGCGGTGGCCCGTCAGGCCGAACTCCAGGCGCTCACCACGCACTTCCACCCGGAGGCCGTCATCGGCGCGGTGGCGGTCGCCCTCGCGGCCGCGTTCGCCGTCCGGAGCCGGGGCGGAACCGCGCCCGGCCGGGCCGAGTTGCTCACCGAGATCGCCGGACGGCTGCCGGACAGCGACGTCCGGTCCGGCCTGCGGATCGCCGCCCGGCTGCCCGGGCACGCCAGCGTCCGGCACGCCGCGAACGTGCTCGGCTCCGGGATCCTGATCTCGGCGCCGGACACCGTCCCGTTCGCCCTCTGGTCCGCCGCCGGGCACCTGGACTCCCTGCCCGAGGCCATCTGGCACACCCTGGAAGGCTGGGGCGACCAGGACACCACCTGCGCCGTCTCGGCCGGGGTGGTCGCCGCCCGCACCGGGCTCGCCGACGTCCCGACCGCCTGGCTCGCCGCCCGCGAGGACCTGCCGGACTGGGTCGCCGGGGTGGCGTCGGGCGCGGGCCCGCGGCCGGAGTGACCCCGGTTCCGGCCGGTCAGCGCCGGACGATGCGCAGGAGCACCCCGTAGGCGAACAGCAGCACCACCGCGCCACCGATCGCCGAGACCCAGGTCGTCAGGTCGAGGAAGCCCACCTTCACCGTTCCGTGCATCCAGTGCGAGACGATCCAGGTGCCGACGTAGGACCCGGCGATGCCGATCAGGGTGGTGCTGATCAACCCGCGCTCGCCCCTCCCGGGCAACGCCATCCGGGCCAGGGTCCCCGACACCAGGCCCAGCAGGATCCACGCCATCCAGCTCATCCGTCGCCCCTCGCGTCATCGGCGTGCCGGCCCCGTCGAGACTCCGGGCCCGTACCGAAGGACGCGCGAGGGCGCCGCATGGTTTCCGGCGCCCGCGAGGACCGGCGCGAACCGGCCACCCGGACGACTCGGCTCCGGACCACCCCGCTCCCAACCGCCCCGCGCCGGACCACCCTGCTCCGGGCCGCCCGTCAGCGGCGCGAGTTGCCGAACAGCAGCCGGTAGACGATCAGCAGCACCAGGGCGCCACCGATCGCCGACACCCAGGTCGCCCCGTCGAAGAAGTGCGCGTTGATCGACCGGTGCATGAAGTGCGACGCGATCCAGCCGCCGACGAACGAGCCGGCGATGCCGATCAGGGTGGTGACGATCAGACCACCGGGGTCCTTCCCCGGCAGCAGCAGCTTGGCCAGCGCCCCCGCCAGCAGGCCCAGCACGATCCACGCGACGATGCCCATGCGTCCGTCCCTCCCGTTCCCGGCGCCACGGCCCCGTTCCGTGCGCTCTGCTCCGAAGGACGCCACCGCCCGCCACCCGGTTCCGCCCGCCCGGATCGGCCGCCCGGATCGGCCGCCCGGATCCACGGCCGTGCGTGGCGTCCTTCCTGCGGGCCGCCCCCGCCGGAATACTGCGGCCATGCGCATCCTGATCGCCACCGCCGGGTCGCGCGGCGACGTGGCCCCCTTCACCGGGCTCGGGGTCCGCCTGCGGGCGGCCGGACACCAGGTGGCCGTCGCGACCCACACCACCTTCGCCGAGTCCGTACGGGCGGCCGGGCTGGAGTTCCGCCCGCTGCCGGTCGACCCGCGCGCCGAACTCGCCTCCGCGCAGGGCCGACGGCTGCTGGAAGCCGGCAGCGGACCGGGCGTGGTACTCCAACTGCTGCGACTCGGACGGAAGTTCATGCCCGCGCTCGGCGACGGCATCGTCGAGGCCGTCGCACTCGACACCGATCTCCTGCTGACCACCAGCACCACGAGTGCGCTCGGCCAGGTCGCCGCCGAGGCCGCCGGACTCCCCACCATCGGGCTGTTCCTCCAACCCATGGCCCCCACACGGGAGTTCGCACCGGCCGTCACGGGCACCCGGTCGCTCTCCCGGCCCGGCAACCTGCTCGCCGGGCACGCCGTCCAGGCCGCGACCGACCAGCTGTTCGTCCCCGCCGTCCGCGGACTGCGCCGCCGGCTCGGCCTGCCGCCGCTCGGCATCGCCCGGGCCCGGCGCGCCCACCCCGTCCTGCACGGCTTCTCGCCGACGGTCGTCCCCCGCCCGGCCGACTGGCACCCCCGGCTGGACGTCGCGGGCTACTGGTGGCCGCCCGCACAGCCGGACTGGCAACCCCCGGGCCGGCTCGTCGACTTCCTCGCCGCCGGCCCGCCGCCGGTCTTCGTCGGCTTCGGCAGCCTGGTCGTCCCGGACCCCGAACGGCTCACCGCCACGGTGCTCGCCGCCGCCCGCGCGGCCCGGGTGCGCCTGCTCCTCCAGGCGGGCTGGAGCGGTCTGGCCGCCGAGGACTCGGACACCGTGCTGACCATCGGCGACACCCCGCACGACTGGCTGTTCCCCCGTACGGCGGCCGTGGTCCACCACGCCGGTGCCGGAACCACGGCTGCTGCCCTTCGCGCCGGGACCCCCGCCATCCCGATCCCCGCCCAACTGGACGCGCCCTTCTGGTCCGCCCGGCTCGCCGCCCTCGGCGTCTCCCCCGGGCCTGTTCCCCTCGGGGCCCTCACCCCGGCACGCCTCGCGACCGCCCTCCGCCATGCCCTGGACACGCCCCACTACCGCACTCGCGCCCGCACCGTCGCCACCACGCTCGCCGCAGAGGACGGTGCCGCGAAGGTCCTGGCCGCCGTCGAACGGGTCACGGCGGCGGGGTGACGGGCGACGACGAACAGCGAACAACGAACAGATGACAGATTTCGTCATCTGTCATCTGTTCGCCGTCATCTGTCTGCTGTCATCTGTTCGCCGTCAGGTGTCACTCGTCAGCCGCCCGCCCGACCGCCGCCCGACATTGAGCAGCACGTAGAGGCCCGCCGCCCCCGCCAGCCCGACCGCCCAGCCGTAGTCCGCGAGCGGCTTGAGGAAGGGGATGAGGCCGTTGGCCGGAAACGGACCCTGTTCGGCGCCGTGCGCGTCCACGGTCGAGTACGAGCCGCCCACCGCCAGCAGACCGCCCACCAGCAGCGCCGTGACGGCCCGCCAGTTCCATCCGCCCGCGTACCAGTACGCACCGCCCGGCCGGTACAGCTCGGCGAGGTCGAGGCGGGTCCGGCGCAGCAGCCAGTAGTCCGCGATCAGAACGCCGGCGACCGTGCCGAGCAGTCCGCCGACCACGCCCAGCCAGGTGTAGATGTAGACGTGCGGATCGGAGATCAGCCGCCACGGGAAGATCGCGATCCCGACCACGCCCGTGATCAGCGCCCCGGTACGGAAGTTGACGAACCGGGGCAGCAGGTTGGCGAGGTCGTAGGCCGGTGAGACGACGTTGGCGGCGATGTTCACCGACAGCGTCGCGACCAGGACGGTCAGCAGCGCGAACAGGATGCCGACCGGGTTCTCCATCTTCGCGGCCAGCCGGATCGGGTCCCAGACCGGTTCGCCGTAGACGGCCTGGGAGCCCGAGGTGACGAGGACGGACAGCAGCGCGAACAGCGTCATCGTGGTGGGCAGGCCCAGCGCCTGGCCGCGGATCTGGGCTCGCTGGCTGCCGCCGAAGCGGGTGAAGTCCGGGATGTTGAGCGCCAGCGTGGACCAGAACCCGATCATGCCCATCAGCGCCGGGAAGAAGACCCTCCAGAACCCGCTGCCCCACCCCAGCGCGGACGGCTGGTCGAGCAGCGGCCCGAGCCCGCCCGCCTTGACGGTGATCCACACCAGCAGCGCCAGCGCGCCGACGATGACGAACGGCGCCGCCCAGTTCTCGAAGCGCCGCAGCGCCTCCATCCCCCTCGCGATCACGGCCATCTCGATCAGCCAGAACACCAGGAAGGAGAGCCACTGGGTCCACGGGTATCCGGCGAACTCCCCTGCGGCGACCCAGGATTGGCCGAATATCTTACCCGCCAGCAGGAATATGCCCTCCCCGCCGATCCAGGTCTGGATGCCGAACCAGGCGCAGGCCACCGCCGCCCGGACGAGCGCGGGCAGGTTGGCTCCCCGCAGCCCGAACGAGGCCCGGGCGAACACCGGGAACGGGATGCCGTACTTGGTGCCCGCGTGCCCGATGAGCAGCATCGGCGCGAGCACGATCAGGTTGGCCAGGGCGATGGTCAGCACCGCCTGCTTCCAGTCCATGCCGATCGCGACCAGGCCCGAGGCCAGTGTCCAGGAGGGGATGTTGTGGGCCATGCCGACCCAGAGCGCGAGGAAGTTGTACGTGGTCCAGGTGCGCCGTGCCACCGGGACCGGCCGCAGGTCGTCGCTGGTGAAGCCATTGGGGGGCAACTCCCCGACGGTCGGGTCGAGTTCGACCCGGCCGTCGGGGTGCTGCCGCTGTCTGCCGCCGCCGGTCGCGGTGTCGGTCATGGGCAACTCCCGTCTGCCGCTGCTGTGCTGGGATCACATGGGGGTCACAGGTGGGGGATGACGTCCGTCCCGTAGGCGTCGATGGTGCTCTCGATCGCGTCGTGCATGGCGTAGACGGCGAACTGGTCGACGCCGAGGGAGCGGAGTTCCGCGAGCCGGGCGCGCTGCGTCTCCGCCGGGCCGATCAGGCAGAAGCGGTCGACGATCTCGTCCGGGACGAAGGTGGTGTCCGGGTTCCCGGCCCGGCCGTGGTGGCTGTAGTCGTAGCCCTGGCGGCCCTTGATGTACTCGGTGAGCGCTTCCGGCACCAGGTCGGAGTGCTCGCCGTAGTGGTTGACCAGGTCGGCGACGTGGTTGCCGACCATTCCGCCGAACCAGCGGCACTGCTCCCGGGCGTGGGCGAGGGCGGCGGGCGAGTCGTCGGCGGTGACGTAGGCGGGCGCGGCGACGCAGATGGTGACCGAGTCCGGGTCCCGGCCGGCCTCGACGGCGGCGGACCGCACCGCCTTGACCATGAACTCGGTGAGGTACGGGTCGGCCAACTGCAGGATGAACCCGTCCGCTTGGCGGCCGGTCAGCGCCAGCGCCTTCGGCCCGTACGCGCCCATCCAGATCGGCAGCGAAGCACCCGGGCCGACCCAGGGCAGGTGCATCTCGGTCTCGTCCACCTCCACGGTGCGGCCCTCGGCCAACTCCTTGATGGCGTGCATGGCTTGGGAGAGCCGGTCGAGCGTGGCCGGACGGCGTCCGGCGACCCGCATCGCGGAGTCGCCGCGGCCGATGCCGCAGACCGTGCGGTTGCCGTACATGTCGTTGAGCGTGGCGAACAGGGAGGCGGTCACCTCCCAGGTGCGGGTGGAGGGGTTGGTGACCATCGGGCCGACGGTCAGCCGCTCGGTCTCGGCGAGGATCCGGCTGTAGATGACGAAGGGCTCCTGCCACAGCACGCAGGAGTCGAAGGTCCAGCCGTGGCTGAACCCGGCCTGCTCGGCGCGGATCATCCGGTCGATGAGCAGGCGGGCGGGCGGGTCGGTCTGCAGGACGAGGCCGATGTCCATGACGGGCTCCAGGGATAAGAGGGTTAACGGCGACGACGGGGACGACGGGGGCCGGCGCCCGCCCGCGGCCCGAACGCCCGGCCTCGGGGTCCGCCCCGAGGCCGGGCGGCCGGTCGGTGGACGGCCAGGCAACCGGGCAGCGGCAGGTCGACAAAAGGACGTGCGGGTCCGGATCGCGCGGCGGCGGTCAGACCAGGTACTGGCAGGTGTCGCGGCGCAGGAAGGTGCCGTGCCCGGCCCGGCCGAGCCAGGTGCCCTCGTCCAGCACGACGGTGCCCCGGGAGAGCACCGTCCGCGCCCGACCGGTGAGCCGGCGGCCCTCGTACGCGGAGTAGTCCACGTTCATGTGGTGGGTCGCCGCGGAGACGGTCTGGACCGCGGTGGGGTCGTAGACGACGAGGTCGGCGTCGGCGCCCGGCGCGATGGTGCCCTTGCGCGGGTGCAGCCCGAACATCCGGGCCGGCGTGGTGCAGGCGATCTCGATCCAGCGGCGCCGGCTGATGTGCCCGTCCACGACGGCCTGGTGGAGCAGGTCCATCCGGTTCTCCACGCCGGGAAGGCCGTTGGGGATCTTCGAGAAGTCGCCGCGCCCGAGCTCCTTCTGGCCGACGAAGCAGAACGGGCAGTGGTCGGTGGAGACCACCTGGAGGTCGTTGGTGCGGAGCCCGCGCCAGAGCGTCTCCTGGTGCTCGCGCGGCCGCAGCGGCGTGCTGCACACGTACTTGGCGCCCTCGAAGCCGTCGGCGCCCTCCTCGGCGAGGTTGTCGGTGGAGAGGAACAGGTACTGCGGGCAGGTCTCGCCGAAGACGTTGTGCCCGGCGTCGCGGGCCCGGGCGAGTTCGTCGAGGGCGGAGGCCGCGGAGACGTGCACCACGTAGAGCGGGCTGCCGGCGACCTGGGCGAGCTTGATCGCCCGGTGGGTGGCCTCGGCCTCCAGCAGTTCGCGGCGGACCTCGCCGTGGTACCGGGGGTCGGTCTTCCCGGCGGCGAGCGCCTGTTCGACCAGGACGTCGATGGCGATGCCGTTCTCGGCGTGCATCATGATCAGCCCGCCGTTGGCGGCGCCGCGCTGCATGGCGCGCAGGATGCGGCCGTCGTCGCTGTAGAAGACCCCGGGGTAGGCCATGAAGAGCTTGAAGGAGGTGGACTCGCCGGAGTCGACGAGGGTGTCCATCTCCTTCAGCACACCGTCGTTGACGTCGGAGACGATGGTGTGGAAGGCGTAGTCGACGGCGCAGTTGCCCTCGGCCTTGGCGTGCCAGGCGTCCAGGCCCTCGCGCAGCGAGCCGCCGACCGGCTGGACGGCGAAGTCGACGATGGTGGTGGTGCCGCCCCAGGCGGCGGCCCGGGTGCCGGTCTCGAAGGTGTCGGAGGCCGCGGTGCCGCCGAAGGGCAGCTCCATGTGGGTGTGCGCGTCGACGCCGCCCGGGATGACGTAGTGGCCGGTGGCGTCGATGACGGTGTCGGCGGTCCAGGCCTCGGCCGCGGAGCTGCCGGTGGCGGCGAGGGCGGCGACGCGCTCGCCCTCGATCAGGACGTCGGCGTGGAGTTCGTCGGTGGCCGTGATGACGAGGCCGCCGCGGACGATGGTGCGCTGCTGCGGGTCGCGGGTGGTCATCGCGCTGCTCCTCAGGCCTCGGCGAGCGGTCCGTAGGCGTCGGGGCGGCGGTCCCGGTAGAACGCCCACTGCTGGCGGACCTCTTCGATCAGGCCGAGGTCGAGGTCGCGCACGACGAGCTCCTCCTCCTTGTCGGAGGCCACGTCGCCGACGAACTGGCCGCGCGGGTCCACGAAGTAGGAGGTGCCGTAGAAGTCGTTGTCGCCGTACTCCTCGGTGCCGACCCGGTTGATGGCGGCGACGAAGTACTCGTTGGCGACGGCGGCGGAGGGCTGTTCGAGCTGCCAGAGGTAGGCGGACAGGCCCCGGCTGGTGGCGGAGGGGTTGTAGACGATCTGCGCGCCGGCCAGGCCGAGGGCGCGCCAGCCCTCGGGGAAGTGCCGGTCGTAGCAGATGTAGACGCCGACCTTGCCGACGGCGGTGTCGAAGACCGGCCAGCCGAGGTTGCCGGGCTTGAAGTAGTACTTCTCCCAGAAGCCCTTGACCTGCGGGATGTGGTGCTTGCGGTACTTGCCGAGGTAGCTGCCGTCGGCGTCGATCACGGCGGCGGTGTTGTAGTAGACGCCGGTCTGCTCCTCCTCGTACACCGGGACGACGACGACCATCCCGAGCTCGCGGGCGAGGTCCTGCATCCGGCGCACGGTCGGGCCGTCGGGGACGGCCTCGGCCCAGCGGTAGTGCTCGGCCTCCTGGACCTGACAGAAGTACGGGGCGTTGAAGACCTCCTGGAAGCCGATGATCTTCGCGCCCTGGGCGGCGGCCTCCCGGGCGTACTGCTCGTGGAGGGCGATCATGCTCTCCTGGTCACCGGTCCAACGGGTCTGGACGAGCGCGGCACGGACGATCTGCGACATGGGTACCTCCGCAACTCCGCGTCCCGGCCGTGCGGCCGGGCCCGCGGTCCGAGGGTTGACGGGGCGGGTCTCACCCGCGGGTCCGCTCGGGGATCCGCAGGTGTCTACGTGCGTAGAAAGCGATCTGCTGACGGTAGGCCGGGCCTTGGTGGCCTGACAATACGTCGGCGGTAACGCGTCTGGGGCGATCTTGTTACGCGGACACGCGGATGGCCCTGGGTGGGATGAAACGGTCATCTACCCCGGGAGTGACCTCCTTACTCATTCGAGTGAAACGGGGCACCCGGGGTGCGGATTCGGCCATCGTGGGGTAGAAGCCGCGTGAACATCGTCGTGGATCACCGGGGATCGCCAGTCCCCAGTGATTTCATACGAGTTCGGCGGCCCGGCCACGGGGGATCGGAGCCGCCACACGGGGGTGAGGGATGGCTGTGGTGACGAAATCCGCCGCGGGCGCGGCGCATACGGCGGCGGGCGACGGCCCGGCTCAGCGGCCGCCCGCGCCGCCCGCGCCGCCCGCGCTGCCCGCCTGGGCGGGCCTGCTGCTCGCGTTCGCCGCACTGCTGCCGGTCGTGCTCGGCGCGCTGCTCTTCCGCCGCCAGGCACCGCCGGTGCGGGACGTCGCCCTCCAGCTGGCCGGCACCCGCACGGCCGCCGAGGCGGTGGTCGCCGGTCGCGCCGGGGACTACCTGGCCGCGCTGCGCGCCGACGTCTGGCTGATCGGCGGCTACGGGCTGACGCTGGTGGCCGCGGCGCTGCTCGGCGGGTACGTGCTGGGCGGGTACCCGCTCGGCAGGGGGCGCGGCCGTGCCCTGGTGGTCACGGTCGGCGGCGCCGGCCTGCTCGCCGCCTGCTGCGACCTCGCCGAGGACGCCCTGCTGCGCAGCGGGCTGGACGGCCTCGGTGCCACCGGGTCCGACACCCCCTTCGCCGCCGCCACCGCGCTCGCCACCGTCAAGTGGCTGCTGCTCCTGCCCGCCGGGCTGGTGGCGGTGGGCATCCTGACCGTGACCGCCGCCCGGGCGGTTCGCGGCCTCCTGCCGTCGCGCCCCTTCGGAAGCGAAGCGACCGCCCGCGACGGTGCCACCGACGAGCACACGACCGACGAGGGCACCCCCGACCGCCCGGCGCTGATCCCGCCGTGGCCGACGACCACCCGGCACGGCAGACCACCGACCCCCCGCCGTCGACCTGGCCGACCGGCCCCGGCGGCCTCAGCCACCCCACCGGCCCCACCGGTCTCACCGGCCGGCCCCGCCCCGCACGCGCACTGGCGCGACGCCGCCCAGGTGCCGCCCGGCCGCGAGCCCGCCGAACTCGGCTTCTGCGTCTCCGGCGGCGGGATCCGGTCGGCCTGCGTGACGCTCGGCGCGCTCCAGTCGCTGCGGCCCTGGCTGAAGCGCGCCCGCTACCTGGTCTCCGTCTCCGGCGGCGGGTACACCGTCGGAGCGCTGCAGCTCGCGCTGAGCGACTCCGCGCCCGGCGATCCGGTACGGGCCGTCTCGGGCCTCACGGCGGACACCGTGATGGAGCCCGGCTCCCCGGAGGAGGACCACCTCCGCCGGCACGGCAAGTACGTCGCCGACGGCGCCGGCGAGTGGCTGGTCGCCCTCGGGACGCTGCTGCGCGGCGTGCTGTCCGCCCTCACCCTGCTGCTGGCCGCCGTCCTGGCGCTCGGCCTCGGCCTGAGCCGCTTCTACCACGCCGTCCCGCTCACCGAGCTGGGCCACCTGGCGGCGGCCGGTCTGCGCCACCCGGGCGCCGTGCCGGGCCCGTTGGAGTTACGGGCGCCCGCGCTCACCGCGCTGGGCGTGCTGCTGGCGGCGGCCGCCGGGTGCTGGCTGCTGTGGCTGCTGGCCTTCCCCTCGCTCGGCTGGCAGGCGCTGCTGCCGCGCGTGCTGCGCCGGCTCTACTTCACCGCGCTCGCGCTGGCCGGTCTGCTCGCCGTCGGGGTGCTGGCGGTTCCGGGACTGGCCTGGGGCGCGGTACGGCTGCAGCAGGCGATGGCGGCGGGCCCGCAGCGGACCGGCGCCGGGCTCAGCCTGACGGTGGTGCTCAGCTACCTGGCACTGCTGCTGGGCATACTCTGGCGCGACCGCCGGACGATCGGCCAGGGCGCGGCCGCGCTCGGCGGGGCCCTGCGCGGCATCCGCCGGGCCGGCGGCGGGCTCACCGCCGGCCTCGCCCAGTACCTCGTGGTGTGGGCGGCCGCGCTGGCGCTGACGGCGGGCGCGCTGCTGGCCCTCGGCTGGGCGGTCGCCACCGGGTACGCCTGGCCGACGGCCGTCCAGGTGCTGCTGCCGCTGGTGCTCGGCGCGGTCGGGCTCAACCTCGACCAGACCTGGATGAGTCTGCACCCGTTCTACCGGCTGCGGTTGGCCTCGGCGTTCGCGGTCCGGCGGGCCACCGAGGGCGGCCGTTCGGTGGCCCGCCCGTACCACTTCTTCCGGGAGCAGACCTGGCTGAGCCACTACGGCGCGCGGCACCCCGACTTCCCGCAGGTGATCTTCTCGGCGGCGGCCAACCTGTCCGGCAACTCCCGTACACCACCCGGCCGTCGGGCGGTCTCCTACTCGCTCTCGTACGACTACGTGGGCGGTCCGGACGTCGGGTACGCGCGCACCGACCTGCTGGAGCGGCGCACCCGGCGGCACATCGCCCGGGACCTCACCGTCCAGTCGGCGATGGCCGTCTCCGGGGCCGCCTTCGCCTCCGCGATGGGGCGTGAATCCCGGGTCTACCAGGGGCTGTTCGCGGTGACCAACGCGCGCCTCGGCACCTGGCTGCCCAACCCGGCGGTACTCGGCCCGGACTGGTCCGGCACCCGGGACTGGCGCCGCCCCGCGCAGCCCGCCGTGCGCCGGCTGCCGTACCAACTGCGGGAGCTGGTCGGGCGGTTCCCGGCGGACGACCGCTTCCTGCTCACCACCGACGGCGGCCACTACGAGAACCTCGGGCTGGTCGAACTGCTGCGGCACCGGGTGCGCACGGCGGTCTGCGTCGACTCCAGCGGTGACGCGGGCCACGCCGCCGCCCTCGCCGCCGCGATCACCCTGGCCCGCGAGGAGCTGGGCGTGGAGATCACCCTGCACCGGCCGGACCTGCTGGTCCCGGGCAGCGCCGCCGACGGGTCGGGTGACGGGCCGTCCGACGGGCGGTACGACGGGCCGGTCGGCAAGGACGCCGGCCGGCCACCACTGCACGGGCTGGCGGCGAGACTGTCCGACCGGCTGTCGGCCCGGGCGGTCATCACCGGTGACATCCGCTACCCGGACCTGGACGGGGACACGCCCGAGGCCGAGCGGCACGGCACGCTGATCGTCCTCAAGGCGGCGCTCACCCCCGACCTGCCGTACGAGCTGCACGCCTACGCGACGGAGAACCCGGCCTTCCCGAACGACGGCACCAGCGACCAGTGGTTCGACCACCGCCAGTTCGACGCCTACCAGGCCCTCGGCCGCTACCTGGGCGACCGCGCCGCACCGGTGATCGAGGAGGCCCTGGCCGCCCGGACGGCTCCGCAGACCGGATCGGCCGCCCCGGTGCCCGCGGCCTCCGCCACCACCCCGGGCTCCGCGTCCGCGTCCGAGAAGGCTCCCCCGGGGCCGCGCCGCCCGGCCGAGGAGTAGCCGGGGCGATGACCGGCCGGGTCGGGGGCCGCCGGGTCGAGGCCGTTCGACGGTGCCGGCCACCGGCCCGGCAGCGCCACGCGCGGCCCTCGACCGGCCCTCGACCGACCGTCGACCGGCCCTCGACCCGCTGTCGACCGGTCGGCGGACCGGCTTGACTTCGTCCGGTTCGCTCGGGAAGGATCCGGCACATGGACTCCGGCGCCACTCTGGTTTGCCGCCTGCACGTCGATCTGCGACGCCAGGCGAGTTCCATCTGTGCCTGTTGACCCTGCACTGCCCCGCCGGTCCCACCCTGTGACGTCTGCCAGGGCCCGTACCGCGCACCCGTACCCGCAGTCCTGATCTCCCCGCCCCACTCCGGCGCACCCCGTGCGCGCCGGGCCGCTCCGTCGGTCCGCGCCCGCTCACCGCCGCCGGACCCGGGCGCACCCCGCCGACGTTCCCGCGCACCCGAGGACGCCTTGATGAGCACGCACACCAGCCTGGACCTCGCCCCCGCCACCCCGACCGGCGCCGTTGCCGCCGCGGAAGCCCCCGCGGAAGCCCGGGCCCCGCTCACCCCCAGCACCCTCCGGGCCATCGTCCGCGAGCTGGCCGAACAGCCCGACCAGTGGATCCACCACGTCCGCCTCTCCACCGAGGAGCGCTGGTACCGGCGCCTGGTGGCCGATGACGACCACGAGGTGTGGCTGATCAGCTGGCTGCCAGGCCAGTCCACCGGCTTCCACGACCACGGCGGCTCGCGCGGCGCGTTCGCGGTCGCCCTGGGCGAGCTGGAGGAGCTGTCCCTCGGCGGCCCGGACCAGGGACTGCTGATCCGCCGGGTGCCGGCCGGCACCGCCCGCGCCTTCGGCCCGGAGTACGTGCACGACGTGCGCAACACCGCGTCCGGGCCGGCCGTCACCCTGCACGCCTACTCGCCCCCGCTGAGCTCGATGGCGCACTACGACCTGCGGGCCGGCGGGCTCGTCCGCACCTCCGAGGAAGGACCGGAACAATGGTGACCACGATCGACGACCTGGTGGAGCGGGCCCGCGAGGGCGTCCACCGCCCACGCGCCCGGGAGGCGTACCACGCCCAGCTGGAGGGCGCCCTGCTGGTGGACATCCGTCCGGCGGCGCAGCGGGCGGCCGAGGGGGAGATCCCGGGCTCGCTGATCATCGAGCGCAATGTGCTGGAGTGGCGGCTCGATCCGACGGGCAGTCACCGGATCCCCGAGGCCTCCGGCTACGACGTCGAGGTGATCGTGGTCTGCTCGGAGGGCTACGCCTCCAGTCTGGCCGCCGCCTCGCTCCGCGAACTGGGCCTGCACCGGGCGACCGACCTGGACGGCGGCTTCGTCGGGTGGGCGGCGGACGGCCTGCCGACCCGTCAGGGCGGCTGAGCCGGGCCGCCCGGCGGGGCGGCACCCGCCCCGCCCTCGGCCCCACGGCACGCGCCCGGCGGTAAATCAGAGACAGGAGATGATGCAGGTCATAGTCTGATCGGAGTTTCCGCCGGTCCGATCCTGGGCAGCCACGCGGGCGGAGGAACGCCCGGCGCGGTCGGTACGCCAAGCGTCACAGCACCGATCCGCACCGCCGTTTGTCGACAAGCCGCCATCAACCGAACGACCGACACAGGCGCCCCCTCCTCCGGGCGCCCTGACGAGGAAACACCCCGTGATCAGATTCGAGGGCGCCGGAAAGCGCCACCCCGACGGAACCGTCGCCGTCGAGGGCTTGGACCTTGAGGTCCCCACCGGTCGGATAACCGTCCTGGTCGGACCGTCCGGCTGCGGCAAGACCACCCTGCTGCGCATGGTCAACCGGATGGTCGAGCCCACCTCAGGCCGGGTGCTGCTGGACGGCACCGACGTCGCGGAGCTGGAGCCCGCCAAGCTGCGCCGCGGCATCGGGTACGTGATCCAGCAGGCCGGACTCTTCCCGCACCGCAAGGTGATCGACAACATCGCCACCGTCCCGAACCTGCTCGGCTGGGACCGCAAGAAGGCCCGCGCCCGGGCCGCCGAACTGCTCGAACTGGTCGGGCTCGCGCCCGAGACCGCCAAGCGGTACCCGTTCCAGCTCTCCGGTGGCCAGCAGCAGCGGGTCGGCGTCGCGCGTGCCCTGGCCGCCGACCCGCCGGTGCTGCTGATGGACGAGCCGTTCAGCGCCGTCGACCCGGTCGTCCGCGCCGGACTGCAGGAAGAACTGCTGCGACTGCAGTCGGAGCTGCACAAGACGGTGCTGTTCGTCACCCACGACATCGAGGAGGCCGTCCGGCTCGGCGACCAGGTGGTGGTGCTGCGCGAGCACGGCCGGATCGCCCAGCTGGCCGACCCGCACACGCTGCTCACCACCCCCGCCGACGACGGCGTGGCCGCCTTCCTCGGCCGCGACCGCGGTCTGCGCGGCCTCGGCCTGCGCCCGGCGAGCGCCATCGCGCTGCGCCCGGTGGGCGACGGCCGCAAGGACGGTCCCGAGGACGGTCCCGAGGACGGACTCACCCACGGCGGCTGGGAGTTGACCCTGGACGACGAAGGCCGGCCGATCGGCTGGATCGACCGCGCCGCCGTCACCGCCGAGCTGCACCCGGTCGCCGGGTTCCACCCGGACACCGACACCCTGCGCACCGCGCTGGACGCCGCCGTCCTCTCCCCCGCCGGCGTCGCGGTGGCGCTGGACACCGAGGGCCGGGCCACCGGCACCGCGAGCCGCGAGGCCGTCCTGGCCGCGCTCGCCCCGGGGTCGTCCCGGCCCGGGGCGGCCAGGCCCGAGACGGCCAGGCCCGGGTCCGGCGGGCCTGGATCCGGCGGGCCTGTCCGGACCGACAAGCCGGCCACCGGGGACGCCCCGGACGCCGGCCCCGCGGACGGAGCCCCCGGTGGACGATGAACCGATCGTCCGCTGGTACTGGATCGGCGACCACGTCGGCTACCTCGGCCACCTGCTCGCCGACCACGCCGTGATCGCCCTCGTCCCGGTGCTCATCGGCCTGCTGCTGGCGATCCCGCTCGGCCTGGCCTGCGCCCGCTTCCCGCGGCTCTACCAACCGCTGTCCGCCGTCTTCAACATCGTCTACGCGCTGCCCTCGCTGGCCGTGTTCGTGGTGCTGATCCCGTACACCGGGCTCGCGACGCAGGCGACCGTGATGATCCCGCTCACCTTCTACGCCCTCGCCGTCCTGCTGCCGACCACGGTGGACGGGCTGCGCGCCGTCCCGGACGCCGTCCGGCAGGCCGCCACCGCGATGGGGTACGGGCCGTGGCACCGGCTGACCTCGGTCGAGCTGCCCGCCGCCGTCCCGTACCTGATCGCCGGGCTCCGGGTCGCGGCGGTGTCCAGCATCTCGCTGGCCAGCGTCGGGGCGCTGATCGGGCGCGGCGGGCTCGGCTACCTGTTCATCGACGGCTTCCAGCGCACCTTCCCGACCCCGATCGTGGCCGGCATCGCGCTGATCGCCGTCCTGGCGCTGGCCGTCGACCTGCTGCTGGTGGGCGCCCGGCGGGTGCTCGCGCCCTGGGCCGTCCGGGAGAAGGGGGCGGGCTCGTGAACTGGCTGACCTGGCTGGGCGACTTCTTCACCGCCCCCGACCACCGCAGCGGTCCGGACTCGATCGTGCACCGCGTCTCCGAACACCTGCTGCTCTCCGGCGAGGCCCTGCTGTACGCGGCGCTGCTCGCCGTCCCGCTCGGGCTGCTGATCGGCTACACCGGGCGCGGCGTCACCGTGGTGACCGCGCTCGCCGGCGCCGCCCGCGCCCTGCCGACCCTCGGCCTGGTGACCCTGGCGGTGCTGCTCGCCGGGGTCGGCGACTCCGCCGTCCTGCTCCCGCTGGTCGCGCTCGCCGCCCCGCCACTGCTGGTGGCCGCCGTCGAGGGGGTGCGCGGCACCGACCCGGACGTCCGGGACGCCGCGCGCGGCATCGGCCTGACCCACCCCCAGGTGCTGTGGCAGGTCTGCCTGCCCTCGGCCGCGCCGACCCTGCTGGCGGGCTTCCGCACCGCGACCGTCCAGGTGATCGCGACCGCCACGGTGGCCGCGTACGTCGGGCTGGGCGGGCTCGGCCGCTACGTGATCGACGGGCTGGCGACCCGCAAGTACGCCGTGACGGTGGGCGGGGCGCTGCTGGTGGTGCTGCTCGCGGTCGCCGCCCAGCTGTTCTTCTCCCTGCTCGCCCGGTTCGCGCTCCCGCCCGGGGTGCGCGCCCAGCACCGGGCCCGCTGAACCTCCTCTCCCCATCCTCTCCGGAAGGACATCTGTCACCATGTCGACATTGAAGAGAAGCCGACGCGTCGTCGTACTCGGCACCCTCGCCGCACTCGCCCTCGGCGCCACCGCCTGCGGCTCCTCCGGCGGCGACCCGCTCGGCGGGGGCTCCAGCACCTCGGCGGCGGCGGGCTCCGGCGGCTCGGGCGGCTCGGGCGGCGGCTCCGGATCGACCGTGGTCGTCGGCTCGGCGAACTTCCCGGAGAACGTCCTGCTCGGCTCGATCTACTCGCAGGCCCTCAAGGCCAAGGGCGTCAAGGTCGAGGAGAAGTTCAACATCGGCAGCCGCGAGGTCCTCTACGGACAGCTGCAGAGCGGCAACCTGACCGTCCTGCCCGAGTACAACGGCTCGCTGCTCGCCTACCTGGACGCCAAGTCCACGGCCGTCGACACCAAGGACGTGAACGCGGCGCTCGCCAAGGCGCTCCCCGCCACGCTGGGCCTCCTGGACTCCTCCCCCGCCGAGGACAAGGACTCGCTCAGCGTCACCCAGGAGACCGCCGACAAGTACAACCTCAAGAGCATCTCCGACCTGGCCGCCAAGGCCGGCGAGTTCGTCCTCGGCGGCCCGCCGGAGTTCAAGAACCGCCGCGAGCAGCAGTTCAAGGACGTCTACGGGCTGACCTTCAAGGAGTGGAAGCCCACCGCCGACACCACGGCCAACGCGCTCAAGGACGGCAGCATCCAGGTCGGCAACGTGTTCACCACCGACCCGAAGATCGGCCAGTACAAGCTCGTCCCGCTGGCCGACCCGAAGAACGTCTTCGGCGCGCAGAACGTCACCCCGCTGGTCAACAAGGCGGGCGTGGACGCCACCGCGACGGCGGCGCTCAACGCGGTGTCGGCCAAGCTGGACACGGCGGGGCTGTTGGCGCTGATGAAGCGCGTCGCGGTGGACAAGGAGGACCCGTCGGCCGTGGCCAAGGACTGGCTGAAGTCCAACGGTCTCGGCTGACGACCCCGGCTGACGGTCTCGGCCGACGGTCTCGGCTGACGACCCCGGCTGACGGTCTCGGCCGACGGTCTCGGCTGACGACCGGGCGGTATCGCGCTCGGCACGACACGACACACGGCGGCCCGGGGAACCCCTCCCCGGGCCGCCGTCCGTCACCTCCCCGGGACCTTCCCTTCTGCGCCGCGAACATGACACTCTGAGCGCCATGCGCACTCGTCTCCTCGCCGCCACCCTCACGGCACTCGCCGCGGTGAGCCTCGCTGCCTGCTCCAGCTCGGGATCGAGCTCGGGCAAGGCCACCTCCGCGGCCGGCACCCCCACCGCCACCGCCTCGTCGACCGCCGGCTCGACCGCCGCGCCCACCGACGCCGCCTCGACGCCGGCGGCCCCCGCGCCCGACACGGCCGCCCCCACGGCCGACGGCGCCACGGGCACGCCCGCACCCGACGCCGCCGCCTCGGGAGCCCCCGCGCCGGCCAAGCCCGCCCCGCCCGCCGACGCCGGACTGCCGGCCAAGCCCGGCGCCGATCTGACCGGCAAGCTGGTCGCCGCGCTGGACGCGATCGACCCGGCGATCGTCGGCGGCAAGCCCGAGCAGGCCGTGGACCGGGCGCGCAACCAGTGCCAGTCGATGTACCAGTTCCCCAAGGACAAGGGGAAGCTGGTCGAGCTGGCCAACCAGCGCTTCACCACGCCCGACCACCCGCAGGGCTTCGGACCGGACACCGCGGCCAAGATCAACGACGCACTGCGCGCCACCCTCTGCCCGGCGACGCGCTGACCCGCCCCGAACCGCTCGGCGTCCTGAGCGCCGGGCAGCCGTGGCCGCGCCCCACCACTGGGTGCGCGGCCACGGTCTTCGCATTTCCCGGCCCTCTTCGCCCCGGTCCTCGTCGCCCGGCACCCCTCTTCCGGAGGTTCGTGTTCCCCCGCACGACGATCCGCCCCCTTCGGGCCCCCGGGCCGTGTGTCGACGAACTGTCAGGTCTCTTGACAGACCAGTGGTCTAGTCCAAACATAAGCATGTCGATCCGACCGGGATGCACTGTGGGGGTGTGACCACCGGCGGCTGAGGCACTGCCTTGCCCTGCTCCGCTCCACCCCCGCTCCGTACGGCCGCGCGCATCCGCTCCGCCGCCCGCGTCCACGCACGTCGGTGGGCTTCCGCGTGCCCGCAAGCCCCGGCCCCGTCGCCCACCACTCCGCTCAGCCCTGCTCCGCGTTCCGCACTGTTCCGCTCCGCACTGTTCCGTTCCGCACTGTTCCACCCGATCCGGACCTCCGGGCCGGGGGCGCACGGTCGACCCCACACGGCCGCCGTGCCCCGGCCCGTTCGCACGTCCCCAACGTCCTGCCCCACCACGTCTGTTGGAGAATCCATGCGTCTTCGCAGAGCAATCCAGGCCGCGCTGACGGCCTGCGCCACACTGGCCGCCTCGGCCGGGCTGGTCGCCGTCGGGACCGGCACCGCCCAGGCCGCCACCCCGCTCCCCAACCGGGTCTTCGCCCCCTACTTCGAGGCCTGGACCGGCCAGAGCCCGGCCCAGCTGGCCGCGCAGTCCGGCGCCAAGCACCTGACCATGGCGTTCCTGCAGGCCGCCACCAAGGGCTCCTGCACGCCGTACTGGAACGGCGACTCCTCCATGCCGGTGTCCTCCGCGACCTTCGGTGCCGACATCGCGACCATCCGCGCCAACGGCGGGGACGTGATCCCGTCCTTCGGCGGTTACACCGCCGACAACACCGGCACCGAACTCGCCGACAGCTGCACCGATGTCAACCAGATCGCGGCCGCCTTCGAGAACGTCATCACGACGTACGACATCAGCCGGATCGACCTCGACATCGAGGACAACTCGCTGACCAACACCGGCGGCATCGACCGCCGCAACAAGGCGATCAAGCTGGTGCAGGACTGGGCCGCCACCAAGGGGCGGACCGTCCAGTTCTCCTACACCCTGCCGACCACCACCAGCGGGCTCGCCGACAGCGGCCTCGCGGTGCTGCGGAACGCGGTCAGCAACAACGCGCGGATCGACGTCGTCAACATGATGACCTTCGACTACTACGACAACGCCGCCCACGACATGGCGGCCGACACCCAGACCTCCGCGCAGGGCCTCTACAACCAGCTCGCCCGGCTCTACCCGTCCAAGACCCCCGCCCAGCTGTGGGGTTCGATCGGGATCACCGAGATGATCGGCGTCGACGACTTCGGTCCGGCCGAGACCTTCACCCTGGCCAACGCCACCACCGTGTACAACTGGGCGGTCTCCAAGGGCATCAACACCCTGTCCTTCTGGGCACTCCAGCGCGACAACGGCGGCTGCCCGGGCACCAAGGGCGACGACAACTGCTCCGGGATCGCCCAGAACATGTGGGACTTCACCCACGTCTTCGCGCCGTTCACCAGCGGCACGACGGTGACCAACGACTTCTCGGTCTCCGCCGGCCCGAACTCCGGTACGGTCAAGCCCGGTTCGTCCGCCTCCGCGACCATCGCCACGGCCGTGACGGCGGGTTCGGCACAGAGCGTCAACCTCTCGGTCAGCGGAGCCCCGGCCGGCGTCACCGCCACCGTCACTCCCGGCACCGTCACCGCCGGAAACAGCGCCACGCTCAACATCACCACCACCTCGTCGGTGACGCCCGGCAGCTACCCGCTGACCGTGACCGCCACCGCGCCGTCCGGCACCCACACCGCGACCTACACGCTGACCGTCACCGGGACCACCCCGACGACCGGTCTGGTCAACGGTGACCTGGAGACCGGCAGCCTGGCCCCGTGGAACTGCCAGAGCGGCGGCGCCGTGGTCTCCACCCCGGCCCACTCCGGCACCCACGCCCTGCAGGCGGCGGCCACCGCCGGCCAGACCGGCGAGTGCACCCAGACCGTCACCCTGAAGCCCAACACCAGCTACACGCTGACCGGCTGGGTGCAGGGCAACTACGCCTACGTGGGCGTCAACGGCGGTGCCACGGCGAGCTCCTGGGCCAGCTCCGGCAGCTGGACGAAGCTGTCCGTCCCCTTCACCACCGGCGCCTCCGGCACCGTCACCGTGTACCTGCACGGCTGGTACGGCCAGGGCAACGTGTTCGGGGACGACTTCTCGATCGCGTGAGCGGTGCCGGGAAACCGGTGACTGGTGACTGGTAACTGGTAACCGGGAACGAATGACAGATGACAGCTGACAGATTTCAACATCTGTCAGCTGTCATCTGTCATCTGTTTTCCGTCTGCCGTCCGCTGCCTTCCGTCCCGCGCGCCCGGCGCTCGTCAGCGACCCGCCGTCACCGGGTTCGCCGCCGTCCGCCCCGGCCGGCACAGCCCCAGGTACGCCGCCGTCGCGAGCACCCCGCAGGCCAGGACCCCCAGCGCGAGCAGGACCGCCGACGGTCGTCCCCCGAGGCTGCTCAGCGGGGCGACCACCGCGCCGGCCAGGAAGTTGCCCGTCCCGAGCAGTGCCGACGCCGTCCCCGCCACCTGGGGCTCGACCAGGCCGAGCGCCTGCGCGGCGGTGTTCGGCAGGACGACGCCCAGGCTGCCCATCATCACGAACAGCGGCGGGCAGAAGCCGACCAGCCCGAAGTCCCACACCGTGGTCAGCAGCACCAGCGCCACCCCGGCGACGACGGCGGCCGCGAGCCCGCCCAGCATCAGCGCCCGCGGCGTGAAGCGCGGCGCCAGCAGCCGCCCGTTCACCTGTGTCATCACCACGAGCGCCACCGAGTTCAGCCCGAACAGCAGGCTGTAGGTCTGCGGAGAGACCTGGTAGACGTGCTGGAGCACCGTCGACGAGCCGCTGATGTAGCCGAACAGCGCCCCGAAGGCGAGGGAACTGGTCAGCGCGAGCCCCAGGAACGGCAGGTTGCGCAGCAGCCGCCCCATCGTCCGCAGGGTCGAGCCGACCCCGCCGCCGTGCCGGGCCTGCGCCGGCAGCGTCTCGCGCAGCGCCCCGAACGCGGCCAGGGTGAGCAGCAGGCCGAGGGCGGTGAGCACGCCGAAGGTGCCGCGCCAGGAGGTGAACCGCATCAGCTGCGCGCCGATGATCGGGGCGAGGATCGGCGCCAGCCCGGATATCAGGGCGATCGAGGCGAGGAAGCGCAGCAGCGCGACGCCCTGGAAGCGGTCCCGGGCGACGGCCCGGCCGATCACCAGCCCCGCCGAGCCGGCGGCGCCCTGGACGAAGCGGGCGGCGATCAGCACCGACAGGTTCGGGGCGAGCACGCACACCACGCTGGACACGGTGTAGAGGAGGAGTCCCACGAGCAGCGGCGGGCGGCGCCCGAAGCGGTCGCTGAACGGTCCGAACAGCAGCTGCCCGGCCGCGACCCCGAGCATCGAGAAGGTGAGGGTGAGCTGGACGGCGGCCGGTTCGGCGGCGAGGTCGTCCGCGATCGATGGCAGGCCGGGGAGGTAGAGGTCGGTGGTGAGCGGTCCGAGCGCGGTGAGACCGCCCAGCACGGCGATCGTGGCCCGGCCGATGCCGGTCTGGCCGGTGGCGGGGGCGGTGGCGGCAGCGGTCGACGTGTCGTCGGCGGGGCCGACGGTCGGGCCGGGCATGGCTCTCCTCACGGACGGGGGGTGACGACGGGTTCGTTCGCGTTCCGTCCTATCGCAGCCCGGTCGGGTTTCGACAGCAGGGGTGCACCCAGTATGTCCGCCGTACGCAGCCGGCGGTGTCCCGTGCCCGTACGACGGCGGCCCGCCCGCACCTTCCGGTGCCCGGCGGGCCGCTTGGTCGTCCATGGTCCGGCGCGTGATGGTCCGGCGCGTGCCCGGTACCGAGGGCTCGTGCTCCGTGCCGAGAGATCAGTGCCGAGGGCTCAGTGCTTGGCCACGTGCTCGGCGCGGAGCGCCGCCTGGACCGCCGCGCCGTCCTGCCACGCGTAGAGCTGGTTGCCGGTCAGCGCCACGTTGTAGTGGCCGCAGGTGCCGGTGGCCTTGGCCGCGACGCCCTCCGGGAACCAGCCGGCCTTGAGCGCCAACGGCACCGGGTGCGCGGACTTGCCCGGCAGCCCGGCGCTGCAGCCGGCCGGCAGCCGTCCCTCGGGGAGGGTGGCGCGCAGCAGGCGGTCGTCGCCGATGGTGGACATCAGGTACTTGACGCCGGAGGCGTTGTCGGGCAGCCAGGTCGGCATCGAGCGGCGTTCGGCCTTGGCCTGGGTGCCGGACTCGTACGCGGCCTGCTCCTGGTGACGGCCGTCGTACCAGTCGGACACCCGCGGGCCGATGACCACGGCCGCCACGGCCACGGCCATGCCGGTCCCGGCGACTCCCAGCGCGACCTTGCTCACGATGCCCTTCATGCCCGACTGTCCTCTCCGTGGCCGTGGCCGGTGCCCCCGGCCGGTGTCCTTGCCCTGTGCCCGTCGTCCCGTACTCGCCGCCGACGGCCTTTCACGCTTCCGCCGCCGGCCCGGGCGACGCGCTGCGCCGTCCGGTGCAACCATCGTGGCCCGTGCCGCACCGGCGGAACGTCACCACCAAGTCGCGATCTTCTCTCCAACCCACGGGGTACGGTCTCCACCTTCAGGCGTATGCCCTTCGGCAGGGAGGCCGGGCCTCGGCGGCCCGGGCACGTGCCGGTCCGGCGCTCAGCTTGGCACGCCGGGGTCGAGCCCGGCCCAAGCCCCGATCGAGCCTCGCTCAAGCCCGGCGCCGGCGCAGCCCGGCCTGCTGCACCCGGGGCACCCGAGGCACCCGAGGCACCCGAGACCGCGGGTCAGGCAGCGGGTCGGACGGCGGGTCAGACGGCGGCCGGCACCGGTCGGGCGACCGGGAAGGGACGGCCGTCCAGGGTCCAGTGCGGGTCGATCGGACGCAGCAGGGAGGCGTACACCTGGGCGGCGACGTCCGGGTGGCGGATCTCGCCGGCGGGCGGTCCGGCCGGGATGTCGTGCCCGGCGCAGGCGACCCAGGCCGTCCGCTCCTCGACCGTGCGGCCGCCGTGGCCGCCGGCGTCGACGTGGCCGTGGTCGGTGACGACGATGACGGTCCACTGCTCCTCGGCGTACGCGGCCCGGCCCCGGACGGCGTCCAGGAGACGGCCGAGACGCTCGTCGGCGGTGCGCATGGCGGCGCGGTACTCCTCGCCGCAGCCGAGGAAGTGGGCGGTCTCGTCGACCGCACCGAGGTAGACGAAGGAGGCCTCGGGGTCGGCGGTGCCGAGGACGTGGACGGCCTCCCGGGTGACCTCCTCGTCCACGACCTCCCAGGCCTCGGGGGTGTCCTCGGCCGGGGCGATGTACGAGAGCCGGCCGGGGGCGCGGAAGAGCGGGCCGCCCGACTCGTTGATCATCAGCGGGTCCCAGCCCGCCGCGACGAAGGTGCGCCGGCGGTCGCCCCGGGCCAGTCGGGTGGCGAAGTCGGGGAACACGTCGAGCCGGTTGCCGCCCAGGTGGTTGCCCCAGACGCCGTGCTTGGCGGGCTCGACCCCGGTCACGATGGTCGCCCAGCAGGGCCCGGACATGGTCGGCGTGGTGTCCGCCACGGTGACCGGCACCAGGAACCCGGCCTGGGCGACCTCCTGGAGGCGCGGCATCGGCACCTGCTCCAGGTAGTCGTGGCGGACGCCGTCGATGCCGACGACGAGCACCCGGGGGCGGGGCCACTGGACAGCGGACATGGTGGGGGTTCCTTTCGGTCGTGCGCACGGCCGGGCCGCGCCCGCCGAGGGCGCCGCCGACCGCGCCATGCTTCACCGACCGCCGTACCGAACGGCGTCGCGCCGTCGAACGGCGGGTGTCCGCCAGGTGTCGGAAGGCCGCCGACCGCCGGTCAGCCGGACGTACGGACGAACCGCCGGTCGGCCGGTCAGCCGGCCGTGCGGACGAAGCGGCGGTCGGCCGGTGCCAGCTCGACGGCCGGTCCGGCGGCGCGCAGCACCACGTCCAGCACCCGCTGGGGGTCGGCGGCGTAGCTGTGGGCGAACCACGGCAGGTTGGCCTCGACCACGGCCCAGTGCTCGGCCGGGTCGTACGGGTCGGCGATCGGACCGACGTCCAGGGCGACGGCGCTGGGCAGGGTGTCGCCGACGGCGGCGAGCAGACGGCGGGCGAAGGCGAGGGCCCCGGCGGTGACCGGCGCCGGATCGAGCCGGCCGAAGCGGGCGTAACGGCTGCCGGTGACCACCTCGCCGTCCCGGACGAACAGCCGGTACTCGGCGGCGAAGGTCACCGGCTCGCTGACCAGGACGGGCGTGTCCGGGCCGATCCGCTCGCCGGTGCGCGGCAGCCGGGAGCCGTCCGGGTAGACGGCGGGCGGCACCGACTTGTCGGCGGGCGGTTTGACGAAGGCCGGGTGGCGCAGCGTCCAGGCCTCGGCGAGCGTGGTGAGCTCGATCCGGCGGCGGGTGAACTCCTCGGGGAGGCGGGCCAGCCAGTCGTCCGCGGGTTCGAGCAGGGCGAGACCGAGCGGACCGGCGATCCGGGCGGCGGCGAGCGGCCCGCCGTACCAGTGGACCGGCCGCCCGGCGAGCCGCTCCACCGTGCCCGGGACACCGGTGCTGAGGACTGCGGTGTCCAGGCCGCGTCGGGAGGCGGCCCCGGCGAGCAGCACGGTGGTGCTGGTCCGCTGGGCCGAGGTGAGCAGGACCCGGTCGGTCGTGACCGGGCCGGTCCCCGCGGGCGCCGGTCCGGTCACGACCGGGGCCGGAACTCGTGGACGACCTCGATGCGGCCGACGAGGTGCCGGTTGAACTCGTCCAGCTCCTCGGCGGGCACCCAGAGCTCCAGGATCGTCCGGCCGCCGGCCTGCCGCACCGGGTAGCGGGCGAGGAAGTCGGTCTCGACCTCGAAGCGGGTGACGTAGCCGACGCCGGAGGCCGGCACGTTCCAGTCGCGGGCGATCCGGATCGCGTAGTCCTCGTTGAGAACGGGGTAGAAGATCGGCTGGTCGGGCAGCCGGGGCGGCCAGGCACGCCAGTCGGCGGCCTCGACCAGCGCCAGCTCCTCGGGGCCGGTGGGGCGCCAGAGGGTGGTGGTCGGGGGCGTCGGGACGGGCGTGCTGTTCATGAGCCGGGACGGTAGCCGGGCCACGCCGGGCCCGGCCACCGGTTTTGCCCGCTCGGCGAGGGCTCGTCGGCGGTGGCCCGTCGGCGACGGCCCGTCGGCGGGTAGCTCGCCAGCGGGTAGCTCGTCAGCGACGGCTCGCCAGCGGGTAGCTCGCCAGCGGGTAGCTCGTCAGCGACGGCTCGCCAGCGGGTAGCTCGTCAGCGGTAGGCTGACTCGCCGGTGATGGCCTCGCCGAGGATCAGGGTGTGGATCTCGCTGGTGCCCTCGTAGGTGAGCACCGACTCCAGGTTGTTGGCGTGCCGCAGCACCGGGTACTCGGTGGTGATGCCGTTGGCCCCGAGGACGGTCCGGGCGCTGCGGGCGATCTCCAGCGCGGTGCGGACGTTGTTCAGCTTGCCGAAGCTGACGTGCGGCGCGCGGGCCGCGCCCTCCTCCTTCAGCCGGCCGATCCGCAGCGCCACCAGATAGGCCTTCTCCACCTCCAGCATCATCTCGACCAGCTTCTGCTGGGTCAGCTGGAACCCGGCGATCGGACGGTCGAACTGGATCCGGCTCTTCGCGTAGTCCAGGGCGGCGGTGTAGCAGTCGCGGGCGGCGCCGACGGTGCCCCAGAGGATGCCGTAACGGGCCTCGTTGAGGGAGGAGAGCGGCCCGCGCAGGCCGACCACCCCGGGGAGCACCGCGTCGGCGGGCAGGACCACCTCGTCGAAGGCGAGCTCACTGGTGACGGAGG
The DNA here is from genome assembly GCF_054601375.1 of Kitasatospora sp. Ki12. Lineage (NCBI taxonomy): Bacteria > Bacillati > Actinomycetota > Actinomycetes > Kitasatosporales > Streptomycetaceae > Kitasatospora > Kitasatospora sp. Ki12. The sequence continues at coordinate 1,644,253 of NZ_BAAIHT010000003.1, forward strand.
CCCGCAGGGAGAGCTTGCCGTGCACGTCGGTGGCGGTCAGGCCGCGGGTGCCGCGCTCGACCAGGAAGCCTCGCACACCCTCCTCGGTCTGCGCCCAGACCACGGCGACGTCGGCGATGCTGCCGTTGGTGATCCACATCTTGCTGCCGGACAGCACCCAGTCGCCGCCCTCGCCGCCCTTCCGGACCGCCCGGGTGCGCATGTTGGCCGGGTCCGAACCGAAGTCGGGCTCGGTGAGGCCGAAGCAGCCGATCAGCTCACCGGCGGCCATGCCCGGCAGCCAGCGCTGCTTCTGCTCCTCGGAACCGAAGGCGTGGATCGAACGCATGGCGAGCGAGCCCTGTACGGAGACGAAGCTGCGCAGCCCGGAGTCCGCCGCCTCCAGCTCCATGCAGGCCACCCCGTACGCCACCGCGCCGGCGCCCGCGCAGCCGTAACCGTCGAGGTGCATGCCGAGCACGCCGAGGGCGCCGAGTTCGGGGGCGAGCTCGCGGGCCGGGAAGACCCCGCGCTCGAACCAGTCGCCGATGTGCGGGCGGATCCGTTCCTCGGTGAACCGGCGGACGGTGTCACGGATCAGCCGCTCCTCGTCGGAGAGGAGGTCGCCGACGGCGAGCAGGTCGGACGGATCGATCCGGGTCGGCTTCGTCATCGAAGCTCCTTGTAGTCTCGGCGCGGTACCGGTCTCGGCCGCCGGTCACGACCACCGGTCTCTGCTGTCCCGGCGGTTGCGGCGGAGTACCGGCGAGTATTCCGCACCGGGCCGGGCGGTGGGTGAGCGCGAGCGAGTGAGGAAAGCGACATGAGTGGCTTCGAGGCCGGCTACGCCGTCGGCCGGGTGACGGCGGAGGAACTGCACGGCGTGGCGCCGGAACTGGCCACCCTGCTGGTGGACACCGTGCACGGCGGCGCATCCCTGGGCTTCCTCGCGCCGCTGGACCACGGTGCGGCCACCGGGTGGTGGCGGGCGCTCGGCCCGGACCTCGCGGACGGGCGGCTGCTGCTCTGGACGGTCCGGGCGGAGGCGGACGGGCGGCTGGCCGGGACGGTGCAGCTGCGCCCGGCGGCGACCGCGAACGGCCGGCACCGGGGCGAGGTGGCCAAGCTGATGGTGCATCCGGCGGACCGCGGGCACCGGCTGGCCGGTCGGCTGCTGACGGCGCTGGAGGAGCGGGCGCGCGAACTGGGCCTGCGGCTGCTGGTGCTGGACACCGAGACGGACAGTCCGGCGGAGCGGATGTACGAGGCGGCGGGCTGGACCCGGGTCGGCTCGGTGCCGGACTACGCGACGGACCCGGACGGGGTTCCGCACCCGACGACGATCTTCTTCAAGGCGCTGGGGGGCTGACGGGTGACGGCGGGTAACAGCTGACAGATTTCAGATTTCAAAATCTGAAATCTGAAATCTGTCAGCTGTTATCTGTTCGCTGAAAGCTGTCGGCTGTCGGCCCTCGGCTGTCGGCTGTCAGCCGCCCGCCCCGCTCATCCCACCCCGCACAGGCGGAGCACCGCCGTCGTCGCCGCGCCCGCGACGACCACCAGCGGGAACGGCGCCCGACGCAGCGCGAGCACTCCCGCGACCAGTACGCCCGCCGGGCGGGCCCACCCCGCGAAGTCGTGGCCCTGGGTCAGCGCGCCGGTCGCCACCAGGGCGACCAGCAGCACGGCCGCCGCGACCGCGAGCAGGTGCCGCAGCCGGTCCGAGAGGGCGAGCCGGCCGCCGAGCAGCGGCCCGGCGATCCGGAAGGCGTACGTCCCGACCGCCAGCAGCAGCACCGCGTACAGCGGCATCATCGGACCGCCTCCTTCGCCACGGGCGCCACTCGCGCCAAAGAGCCGTCCATGTCTCCCACGTCTCGCGCCTCTCCCACGTCATCCGCCTCTCCCCCGTCTCCCCCGCCTCCCGCACCCGGCCGCCCCGCGAACAGCAGCCCGACGAGGGCGAGCAGCACCGGCAGCCCGGCGGGGACGAACGGCGTCGCCCCGACCGCCACCACCGCGCCCACCACGGCGGCCGTACGGGTGCGCCGGTCCGTGAGCGAGGGCAGGACGAGCGCCAGCAGCACGGCCGGGAAGGCGGCATCCAGGCCCAGCGCGTCCGTGTCGCCGATCAGTCCGCCGGCGGCGGCGCCGAGCAGCACGGAGACGTTCCACACCACGTACAGGGCGATCCCGCAGAGCCAGAACGCGGCCTTGCGCCGTCGTGGTTCGCTCTGCTGCAGGGCGAAGGCGGCGCTCTCGTCGGTGATCAGCTGCGCGCCGAGCAGCCGCCGCCACCACGGGCCGTCGAGGGCGTCGGCCACGGTGAAACCGAAGGGCAGCAGCCGGGCGTTGAGCACCAGCCCGGTGGCGACGGCCGCGAGCGCGCCGCCGCCGGACAGCACCACGCCGACCGCCGCGAACTGGGAGCCGCCGGCGAAGACGAGGACGGAGAGCGCGATCGGCACCCAGAGGGGCAGACCGCCGGAGACGCTGATCGCGCCGAAGGAGGCGCCGACGAGGGCGTCGGCCAGGCAGACCAGGGCGATGTCACGAAGGGTGGCATGCTCCAGTGTTCGGAGTAGCGAACGCATGTCCATTAGAGTGAACCCATCGCCCCTGGTTCGTCAAGGCGAACGATTGGACCGACAGAGCGAACGTCCATCGCCTCGGGCATCCCCACAGGCCCGGACAGCCGTGGCAGCATGAACGGCACCGGCCGCGCCGGGCACTGGACGCACCGGCCACCGGACGTCAGGCGTCAGGCGTCAGGCGTCAGGCGCCGGTGTCCGGGGAGCAGCAAGGAGCCAGAGGAAAGCGTGAGTGGCGAGCATGAGTGACCAGACCACCCCGGCCGCGGCGGCCACCCCGGCCGGCGGCTCCGGCACCGAGCTGATCGGCCAGATCGCCGCCTCGATCCGACGCGAGCGCGAGCGCAGCGGGCTGTCGATGGCCGAGCTGGCCCGGCGCGCGGGAATCGCCAAGTCGACGCTCTCCCAGCTGGAATCGGGCGCCGGCAACCCCAGCGTGGAGACCCTGTGGGCACTCGGCGTCGCCCTGAACGTGCCGTTCAGCCGGCTGGTCGACCCGCCGCGCCCGGTGGTCAAGGTGATCCGGGCCGGCGAGGGCCCGGTGACCCACTCCGAGCGCGCCGACTACGCGGCCACCGTGCTCTCCTCCTGCCCGCCCAACGCCCGCCGCGACATCTATCGGATCGAGGCGCAGCCGGGCGAGACCAGGGCCTCCGACCCGCACATGCCCGGCACGGTCGAGCACGTGATGATCGGCTCCGGGCGCGCGCTGGCCGGGCCGACGGAGGCGCCGGTCGAGCTGGGCCCGGGCGACTACGTGAGCTACCCGGGCGACGCCCCGCACGTGTTCCGCGCGCTGGCCCCGAACACCCTGGCGGTGATCGTGATGGAACACATCTGACGACTGGTCAGCCACTGACCGGTCGGCCGGGGATCACTTCAACAGCCGGTCCAGGAAGGGGTTTCCGAACACCCGGTGCGGGTCGTGCCGGTCCAGGACGGCGACCGCCTCGTCCCAGCCGGACCCGCCGCCGGCCCGCAGGCCGTCGGGGATGACCCGGTCGATCAGGTCCGGGTCGGACCAGGCGGCGTCGGCCGTGTAGGCCCAGCCCTTGGACCACTCGACCCGCAGGCCCGCCCTGGTGCCGTCGAAGGTACGCAGCAGCCACTGCTCCAGGTCCCGGGCGAACCGTTCCAGCCCGGGGGTGCCGGGGAAGGAGAGGACGTCGAGCCAGACGGCCGTGTCCCACTCCGGACGGTCGGCGCGCGGGCGCAGCGCGGACAGCAGCGGGGGCCGGGCGCCGGGGACGCCGGAGTACGCCGGGTCGTCCAGGCCGGTGACCCTGATCTCCACCGCACCGTTCACCGGATACTCGCCCCGGGACCGGTAGTCGGCGAGCAACGTCCGGTAGTACGCGGCGAATTCGCTGACCACCCACTGCAGGTCGGCCCGCCGGGCGAGGATCGCGTAGCCGTTCGCGGTGACCCGCAGGGTGGTGGGCCGGACGTACTGCAGGAGGGTGCGCGAGGGGCCCCAGAGGTCGGAGTGCAGCCCGCCCGCGAGGAGATGGGTGAGCACGTCGCCGCTGAGCAGCCCCCGGAGCAGTCCACCGGAGAGGAGGACGTCCGTGATGTCTCCGGTGAGCCCCACCTTCGCGACCAGGTACTGGAGTTGGCCGAACAGCGGGGCCGATCCCCAGGCGCCGGAGACGATGTCGCCGGCGAGCCGGGCCACCGGTTCCGGCACGTTGTCCGAGAAGGGGTAGTTGTAGGGGTGGTCGACGGTGAGGGAGGCGAGCGGCTTGGCCGGGGCGACGCTCCAGGTCTTGAGCCAGGGGTAGTCGGTGTAGGCGAACCAGATCGCCTCGGCCCGGCCGTCGCGCTCCACGAACTCGGCGAAGGTCCGCGGTCCGCTGCCACCCGCCCCGCCCCCGAGCACACCGCCCAGCACTCCCCCGAGCAGACCACTGCCACCACCACCGCCACCACCGCCACCACCGGCACCACCGCCGGCCGCCGCGCCCGGGCGGGCGAAGAGCTCGCTCGCCGGGATGTCGAGCCGGCTGACGCAGCGCAACGACCGGTCGGCACCGGCCCGCAGGACGACCTCGGTGAGGAAGGCACGGCCCAGGTGCACCAGGAAGGCGGCGCTGTCCGCCTCGGAGCGGTCGAAGGTGCGCAGCGCGTAGCGGCCGGTGGCCGGGTCGAGGACGACGGCGGTGAGCCGGACGACCTGGTTGCTCACCGAGCCGTAGCCGTGCCCGTCCGGCCGCACCTCGCCCGCGGCGGGGACGGCGGTGCCGTGGCCGCCGATCGCGAGCACGCCGCCGACGGTGATCTCACCGGGGGCCGGACAGGCGGTCAGGCCGAGGCCGCGGTCGGCCAGGTGCGTGAGCAGGGCCTCCATGGTGGCGCCGGTCTGCACCCGGACGGTGGTGGGCGAGTCGGCGCTGATGGCGGTGAGGTGGCGAGCGGTGTCCACGAGCAGGACGCGGGCGCTCTCCGGGGTCCCGTCGGCGACGGTGAGCGGCGCCCAGGTGTGCCGGTAGCCGGAGGCGCGCAGGCGCCAGCCGTTGGCGTGCGCCCAGTCGGCGAGCGCCGGGACCTCCTCGGGGGTGCGGGGCGCGCAGGTCCACAGCTGGTCGGTGCGGATCTCGCCGGACCAGTTCTGGAAGACCCGCTGGTAGAGCTCGGTGCCGACGGGCAGTCCGGGCGGTACGGGCGCGGCGGCCCGGGCGCTGTCCGGTCCGACGGTGCCGCGCAGGACCCAGGCCGCGCCGCCGAGCGCGGCCGACGCGCCGAGCAACTGCCGGCGGGTGAGCCCGCCCCCGGCGCCGCCCGTCACGCCCACCACACCCGCGGTGCCCGAAGTGCCCGCCGTACTCCGTCGTTCCTTGGTCATCCGTCCGTCCGCCCTCGCGCTGGGTCCCCCCGGGCCGAGCTGCGGCCGACCGGGCGGGCCGGCGGTGTCCGCCGGCCCGGAAGGAGCGTACGAAGCGCCGTACGGCGGTTTGAAGCAATACCTCCGATGAATCACTCCTTCGAGTGAGTGTGACCCGAACGGTCCCCGGGCAGGGTCGGCGTGGGGCAGCCACGGCGGCCTACGCGTAGCGCCGCCGCCGGTCGGGGGCCGTGCCGGGCTCGCCGGAACCCGATCACCCCCGCCGGAAATACCCGGGCCCCGTGCGCGGCTGTCGTGATCGGAAGATCCGTTCCGGGCCGGCCGGCCCGCACAGGAGGTGCAGCGCGCGATGGGTGACGAGCAGGCGAAGCCGCAGGAGTACCGGGTCGAGCACGACTCGATGGGCGAGGTCCGGGTGCCGGCCGCCGCGAAGTGGCAGGCGCAGACGCAGCGGGCGGTGGAGAACTTCCCGGTGTCGGGGCAGCGGCTGGAGCGCGCGCACATCGCCGCGCTGGCCCGGATCAAGGCGGCGGCGGCCCGGGTGAACGCCCGCCTCGGGGTCCTGGACGAGGAGACGGCGGAGGCGATCGTGTCGGCGGCCGAGGAGGTCGCGGAGGGCCGCTGGGACGACGAGTTCCCGGTGGACGTGTTCCAGACCGGCTCGGGCACCTCGTCCAACATGAACACCAACGAGGTGATCGCCACCCTGGCCGGGGAGCGGCTGGGCCGCCCGGTCCACCCGAACGACCACGTCAACGCGAGCCAGTCGTCCAACGACGTCTTCCCGTCCTCGATCCACATCGCCGCGACCGCCGCCGTGACGCACGAGCTGATCCCGGCGCTGGAGCACCTGGCGGAGGCACTGGAGCGCAAGGAGGCCGAGTTCGCGACGGTGGTCAAGTCGGGCCGTACGCACCTGATGGACGCCACCCCGGTCACGCTCGGCCAGGAGTTCGGCGGCTACGCGGCGCAGGTGCGGCACGGGCGGGAGCGGCTGCTGGCCACGCTCCCCCGGGTCGCCGAACTCCCGCTCGGCGGTACGGCGGTGGGCACCGGCATCAACACCCCGCCCGGCTTCCCGGAGGCGGTCATCGCGGAGGTGGCCCGCGCCACCGACCTGCCGCTGACCGAGGCCCGGAACCACTTCGAGGCGCAGGGCGCGCGGGACTCCCTGGTCGAGCTGAGCGGTCAACTGCGCACGGTGGCGGTCGGCTTCACGAAGATCGCGAACGACCTGCGGTGGATGGGGTCCGGTCCGCGCACCGGGCTCGGCGAGATCAACCTGCCGGACCTGCAGCCGGGTTCGTCGATCATGCCGGGCAAGGTGAACCCGGTGCTGCCCGAGGTGGTGCTGATGGTCGCCGCCCAGGTCGTCGGCAACGACGCGACGGTGACGCTGGCCGGCGCGAGCGGCAACTTCGAGCTGAACGTGATGCTCCCGGTGATCGCCCGCAACGTGCTGGAGTCCGTCCGGCTGCTCGCCAACAGCGCCCGGCTGCTGGCGGACCGGACGGTGGACGGCGTCACCGCCAACGTCGAGCGGGCCCGGGAGTACGCGGAGTCCTCGCCCTCGGTGGTGACCCCGCTCAACCGGTACATCGGCTACGAGGAGGCCGCGAAGGTCGCCAAGCAGTCGCTGGCCGAGCGCAAGACGATCCGTCAGGTGGTGCTGGAGCGGGGCTACGTCGAGCAGGGCAAGCTCACCGAGAAGCAGCTGGACGAGGCGCTGGACGTGCTGCGGATGACTCACCCGTAGGTCGATGGCCCAGCCATAGGTCACCGCGAAGAGGACGAAGCGGTGCGCCGGGGCGCGGTGGGCGGTTGCGCCCTCCGCGCCCCGGCACGGGCTGCGGGGAGGATCAGCCCCTGGCTCGGCCGGCCCGGCCGCGCCGCATTGCCGCTCCGTTCGACGTCATGGTGGCCATCGAGATCGCCGCGAGCCCGAGCAGGAACATCACGGCACCGACGATGATGCAGGTGACGATGTTCTTGCCGTGCGCCACGGAACCGGAGACCGCCCACGGGGAGATGATCGTCCAGACACCGAGCGCGGTGGCCGCCCAGGCCCTCGCGTGGGTGCGCTCGTAGGCCGTGCCGTAGCCGGCCATCAGCAGGGTGTAGGCCAGACCCACGATCAGGCAGGTCACGGTCAGGGTGCTGAACGCGGTGAAGCCGACGATCCATGGCGATGCCGCCAGGAAGAGGCCGGCCAGTACGGCCAGGGCTTCGATGCCCTGGGCCCGGGGGGTCGAGGTGACCCGCTCGTAGTGTTCTCGAAGTTCGACGATGTCCGGATGGTGCTCCATGCCCGTCGGGATATGGGTTGCCACCGATACCACCTCCTGTGGTCCGGAACCTGGGGGTCGCGTTCCTCCCGTGAAGGCGCACGCCCCGTAACCATTCTGGCCCTTCTCCATCGTTTTGCACCCGATCGTCCGTAATGATCGATAACCATCCGATCACGCCGGTGACCTGCGTCTCAACACCGCGAGGCGCCATTGCCTATGCAACTCGTTGCATAGCAGGATGCGGGGCATGGCACTGGAGCACGCGATCCTCGTCTCGCTGTTGGAGCGGCCCGGCTCCGGCTACGAGCTGGCCCGACGCTTCGACCGCTCCATCGGGCGCTTCTGGACCGCCACCCACCAGCAGATCTACCGGGTGCTGCGGCGCATGGAGGCGGACGGCTGGATCGCCGCGGAGGAGGTCGCCCAGGACGGGCGCCCGGACAAGAAGGTCTACTCGGCGGCCGGGGACGGACGGGCCGAGCTCGCCCGCTGGCTGCGGGAACCGGTCGAGCCGGAGACCGTCCGGCACGAGCTCGCGGTCAAGATCCGGGCCGCCGCCTTCGACGACCCGGCCGCGCTGATCTCCGAGGTCGAACGCCACCGCGAGGGCCACGCCGCCCTGCTCGCCCGCTACCTGCACGGTGAGCAACGGGACTTCCCCGACCTCGACGCGCTCGACGCCCGCCAGGAGCTGCAGCACGTGGTGCTGCGCGGCGGCATCGAGTACGAGCGGATGACCCTCGACTGGCTCGACGACGTGCTCGCCATCCTGCGCCGACTCGCCGCGGACCGGCCGTCCTGACACGCCGGCCGCCGCACCTTCCACCCGCGTTCCACACCCTCGACCCCCGGGAGCCCGTGATGCTCTTCAACCCGCGCACCTACGACCCCGCCCAGTTCGACGAGCCGACCCGCCGGCTGCTGCGCGCGACCGTGGACTGGTTCGAGTCCCGCGGCAAGAAGGCGCTGATCGACACCTACATCGACCGCAGCTGGTACGGCGACTTCCTCGAATTCGCCGCGAAGGAAGGCCTGTTCGCGGAGTTCCTGACCCCGTCCGCGGCCGACCCGGCCAAGCGCTGGGACACCGCGCGGATCGCCGAGCTCAACGAGATCCTCGGCTTCTACGGCCTCGGCTACTGGTACACCTGGCAGGTCACCATCCTGGGCCTCGGACCGGTCTGGCAGAGCGAGAACGAGGCCGTCCGGGCCCGCGCCGCCCGGCTCCTGGCGGAGGGCCACGTCATGGCGTTCGGCCTCTCCGAGCGCACCCACGGCGCCGACATCTACTCCACCGACATGATCCTCACCCCGGACGGCGAGGGCGGCTTCACCGCGACCGGCCCCAAGTACTACATCGGCAACGGCAACGTGGCCGGCCTGGTCTCGGTGTTCGGCCGCCGCTCGGACGTCGAGGGCCCCGAGGGCTACGTCTTCTTCGCCGCCGACAGCCGCCACGAGGCGTACCACCTGGTCAAGAACGTGGTGAACGCCCAGATGTACGTCAGCGAGTTCCGCCTCGAGGACTACCCGGTGCGCGCCGAGGACGTGCTGCACACCGGCCAGGCCGCCTTCGACGCCGCCCTGAACACCGTCAACGTCGGCAAGTTCAACCTCTGCACCGCCTCCATCGGCATCTGTGAGCACGCGATGTACGAGGCCGTCACGCACGCCCACAACCGGGTGCTGTACGGCCGGAAGGTCACCGACTTCCCGCACGTCAAGCGGGAGCTGACCGACGCGTACGTCCGCCTGGTGGCGATGAAGCTGTTCAGCGCGCGGGCCGTGGACTACTTCCGCACCGCCTCCGCCGAGGACCGCCGGTACCTGCTGTTCAACCCGATGACCAAGATGAAGGTCACCACCGAGGGCGAGAAGGTCATCGACCTGATGTGGGACGTCATCGCGGCCAAGGGCTTCGAGGCGGACACCTACTTCGACAAGGCGGCGAAGGACATCCGCGGCCTGCCGAAGCTGGAGGGCACCGTCCACGTCAACCTGGCGCTGATCCTCAAGTTCATGGGCAACTACCTCTTCGCCCCGGCCGATTACGCCCCGGTGCCGTCCCGCCTGGACGCCGCCGACGACGCCTTCCTGTTCCGCCAGGGCCCGGCCCGCGGCCTCGGCGCGATCCGCTTCCACGACTGGCGCGCCGCCTACGACCGCCACGCGCAGCTGCCCAACGTCGCCCGGTTCCGCGAACAGGCCGACAGCTTCTGCGAGTTGCTGCTCAGCCACGCGCCGAGCAAGGAGCAGCAGGCGGACCTGGACTTCCTGCTGGAGATCGGCCAGCTGTTCGCGCTGATCGTCTACGGCCAGCTGGTGCTGGAGCAGGCCGAGTTGACCGGTCTGACGGCGTCCGACGAGGGCGGCGACGTCCTCGACCAGGTCTTCGACGCCCTGGTCCGCGACTTCTCCGCGCACGCCACCGAGCTGCACGGCAAGGCCTCCACCACCGAGGAGCAGGCCGCCTGGGCGCTGGCGAACGTGCGCCGCCCGGTGTCGGACGCGGCGCGGGCCGCGCGGGTGTGGGAGCGGGTCACGGCACTCTCGGGCGCGTACGAGATGCAGCCGTAGCGACGGCGGCGCCTTGGCGACCGCGGCGCCGTAGCGGCTGCGGCAACGTTCGGAAGGACCCCGGGGGTGCCGGTCGGCGGACCGGCACCCCCGGTCTCACCCGGTCACGGATCAGCCGACGCCCCGGCCGACGTTTCAGCCGTCGCCCAGGCCCATGTCGCGGGCCCGGGCGACCGCCTCGGCACGGGTGGCGACGTGCAGCTTCTCGAAGATGTGCGTGATGTGGTTGCGGACGGTCTTCTCCGCGACCACCAGCTCCCGGGCGATCCGCCGGTTGTCCAGCCCCCGCGCGACCAGGTCCAGCACCTCCGCCTCGCGGGCGGTGAGGTCCGGGAACAGCTGCCCCGCCTCGCGCATCCGGGCACCGGCCAGCAGGGCCGTGATCCGCCCGGCCACCTCCCCGCCGAACACCGCGCCGCCCGCCGCGACCGTCCGTACCGCGTGCAGCACCTCCTCCCGACCGGCACCCTTGACCAGGTAGCCGCGCGCACCCGCCTGGAGCGCGGCGAGCAGGTTGCCGTCGTCGTCCGACATGGTCAGCATCAGCACCGGCGGCGGCGCCTCCTGGGTGGCGAGCCGACGGACGGCCTCCAGCCCGGAGCCGTCGGGCAGCGAGAGGTCCATGATCACCACGCTCGGACGGTGCCGGGCGACCGCCTCCGGGACGTCGGCGACCCGCTCGGCCTCGGCGACCACCAGGACGCCGTCGGCGCTCTCCAGTGCCGCCTTCAACCCCTCCCGGAAGAGGGGGTGATCGTCGACGATCAGTACACGGACGGGCTTTGCCTCACCCGGGTCCGCGAGTGCCAGCGGCTGTTCTTCATCCACACGGCCGACACTACCAGCGCCCGACTGGCTACTTTCCGTGACATGCTCGGAAGTCGTCCGCGTGGCGGGCGCGCGGGACGGATCCGGCCGGGCACCGGGACCGCGGTCGGGGACAGGATCCGAGACCGCTGCCTCAGGCGCCCGGGACACCGGGCCGCCGAAACTGGACCTGACTTGGTCCACGCGGCCGGCCGGCCCGCCGACCGGCCGCGAGTCCGTACCGCCGGGGGGTCGCACCACCGGAGTCCACCCCACCGGCCCAGCCCGTCTGCGAGGTGGTGCCATGACCACGGTGGCCTCCGTCCGGCGCCGTACGCCGGCCCAACGACAGCTCACCGCCGCGGCGGTCGTCATGGCGGTCTGCCTCCTCGCCGCCACGCTGTGGATCTGCTACGTGCTCGTCCACCTCGGCGATCCGGGCGTGTCGGTGCCCCGCGACGAACTCGCGATCCTGGTCTACGCCCTGCCGACCGCGGGGGCGGGCATGCTGCTGCACGCCCACCGGCCGGGCAGCCCGCTCGGCTGGGTGATGCTCGTCTACGGGCTGACCGACATCGTGCAGTTCGCCGCGGCCGCCCCGATCTGGGTCGAGGTCACCGACCCCGGCATCGTCGGCGCCGTCGCCGTCCTCGACGCGCTCTTCCGGTCGGTCAACGTCACGATCTTCTACGTGTTCCCGCTCTGGCTTCCGGGCGGCCGGCTGACCACGCGGCGCTGGTGGTGGTACGTCGCGGCCGTCGCGGTCTACGTGGTGCCGGAGATGTCCCAGCGGCTCGCCCTCCCGAAGGTCTTCGGGCGGCCCAACCCGTTCGCCGGCAACCCGCCCGCGCACTGGTTCGGCGTCGCCGCCGACGCGCTGGGCTCGTACGACATGCTGGTCAGCGAATGCCTGATCGGGATCGTGACCGTGGTCCTGCTGACCCGCCTGCTGCGTCCACGCGGCCGGACGGGTGACGCGAGCGACCTCCGGCAGCACCGGCTGCGGGTGGCGGCGATGCTCGGGGCGTACCTGCTGTGGGCCGGGATGCAGGACGTGTACTCGCGCACCTGGACCGAGCACTACTGGCTCAGCTACTCGCTGTTCGCCGCCACCGGGCTGGTGTGGGCGCTCGCGGTGGGCTTCCTGGTCGTCCGGGACCGCGGCTGGCGGCTCGACCGGGCGGCCCGCAGCGTGCTGATCGGACTGCTGCTGGGCACCGGGGTCACCGGGCTGTTCGTGGCGACCGCCGCCCTGCTCTCCACCTGGCTGCTGCCGGGGCGCGGCGGGGCGGCGCTGCTGCTGATCGCCCTGGTGTACGCGCTCGGCGCGGCCCTGCCGCGGGCGGCGCGGCGGGTCGTCGCCCTGGTGGACCGGCTGTACTACGGCGAACGCGCCCAGCCGTACCAGGTGCTGCGGACGCTCGCGGGGCGGGTGCGGCAGGTGGTCGACCCGGCGCGGCTGCCGGAGACGCTGTGCGCGACGGTCGCCGAGGAACTGCGGCTGCCCGGGGTCGCCCTGGCCGTCACCACCCGGGCCGGGCGGCGCACGCTGGCCACCGCCGGACGGCTGGACGGCCACCGCCAGGACTTCGCCCTGGTCCACAACGGGCTGCCGATCGGCGAGTTGACCGTCGGACTGCGGGCGGGCGAGGAGCGGCTGGAGGCCAGCGACGTCGACATCCTGCGCTCGCTCGCCGACCAGGCCTCGCCGGCCGTCGCCTCGCTGCGGCTCCAGGAGGACCTGCAGGCCAGTCGGGAGCAGATCGTCGCCGCGCGGGAGGAGGAGCGGCGGTGGCTGCGACGGGACATCCACGACGGGCTCGGGCCGGCGCTGGCCGGGTTGCGGCTGCGGGTGGACAACGCGGCCACCTCGGCGGACGACGGGCTCGCGGACACGCTGCGCGGGGTCTCGGACGGCCTGGGGATGACGATCAAGGAGGTCCGCCGGATCACCGACCGGCTCGGACCGGCGCCGCTCGGCGAGTTCGGGCTGGCCCGGGCCGTCCGGCAGCTGGCGGACACCTTCGGCGGGACCGGGTTGACCGTGACGGCGGAGGTGTCGCCGGACCCGCTGCCCGAGCTGCCGGCGGCGGTGGAGGTCGCGGCGTACCGCATCACGGCGGAGGCGCTGAACAACGTGCTCCGGCACGCCCGGGCTCGGACGGCCTGGGTCTCGCTGCGGGTGGACGAGGAGGCGCTCACGCTGGTCGTCCGGGACGACGGGGTGGGGTTCCGGCCGGACGCCGACGCCCCGGTGGACGGCGACTTCCGGGCGGACGGCAGCGGGGTGGGGCTGCAGTCGATGGCGGACCGGGCGGCGGAGATCGGCGGCCACTGCTCGATCCTGCCGCTGTCGTCGGGCGGGGGCACCCAGGTGCTGGCGGTGCTGCCGCGCTCGGCTGCGACGGGGCGGTGAGCCGGGTGGGTGGACCCCCGTGAGCCGTCCGGTGACAGCGGACGACAGACAGCGAACAGATGACAGATTTCGAAATCTGAAATCTGTCATCTGTTCTCCGTCATCTGTTACCTGTTATCTGTCACCCGTCACCCGCGCCCTGCGCGGGCCGCCATCGGCTCCGGTCAGGAAGCGGGGTCCGGAGGCTGGGCACAGGTGCCGGGCTGGCAGCCGGGCGGCGGGTTCGGCCCGGGAGCCAGCGCGTTGGAGGCGCCGGACGCCGGGGAGAGGCTCGAGCAGGCATTGCGCACCGCGGTGACCGCCGCGACCGCACCTGCCAGTGCGCCCGCCAGCACGCCTGCCGCACAGAACGCCTTGGTGATCGGTTTCGCCGTCATGGGGTGGTCTCCTGATTCTTCCTACGGACCGATCGTGGTCGACCGGTCGCTCTCAACTCTGCGGCCGGACCCGCCCCGAGCGCATGGGCTGGACGTCCCATTCCGGTCCCGACTCGGCGCCCGGAGCGCCGATCCGGCCCAGCACGACGGTGACCGGCCCGCGCGACCCGGCCCGCAGGCCGTACCGCTCCTTGGCCCGGACGTAGATGAGGTCGCCGGGGAAGACCGGCACCTCGCCGAGCTCGCCGAGGAAGGCGCCGACTCCGGAGAGGACCACCAGGAACGCGTCGGCCGCCCGCTCCTCGTACGGTCCGCAGAGGCCGCCGGGGCCGAGGTCCACGGTGCCCACGTCGACCTGTCGCCAGGCGCGGGCGGGCTCCGGACCCGACCGCTGGGCCGGGACGGACTCCCGGCGCGGGGTGGGACGGACGGTGAGCACGGTGGTCGGCGCGCCCCGGACGGCGGTGAGCCGCCAGCTGCTGCCGGGCCGGTGGTGCAGCGCCTCGCCCGGCGAGAGCACCCGGCCGGCCGCGGAGAGTCGGCCGGACAGCACCACGGTCACCGACTCCGCCGACTCGCACGGGAGTTGGTCGACCCGGACACCGGGCGGCAGGGTCTCGACGGTCAGTCCGGCGCGGACGGAAGGCCGCTGTTCCGGGTCGATCAGCCGCCGGAAGACGGGTGCGGTGCGGGGGACGGCCGCGGGTACGACGATCACGGGGTGTCTCCTGGGACGGAGGGTCGGGGGGGTTCAGGGCCGGTCCCGGCGGGCGGCGCGGCGCCGGGCCAGGGCGGCCCGGGTGCCGGCGCTGTGCCGGGGGACGGCGAGGGTGAGGCAGAGCAGTTCGGCGCCGAGCGGCCCGGCTTCGAGCTGCAGCGTGCGGCCCCTGCGGGCCAGCAGCAGATCGCCCTCGGAGGCCAGGTGGTCCGGCTCGTCCGACAGTCGGCCGACCACGGCGGCGCCGCGCAGCACGTGCAGGACGGTCTCGGCGTCGGGCCGGCCGGTCAGCACGTGGTGGGCGCCCGGGCTCAGCCGCAGGTGGTCGAAGGCCTCGCAGGCGCTGGCGAGCATCGAGCGACGGGCCAGCGAGCGGATCCGGACGCGTTCGCCGTTCGGGCCGAGGACGACCATGGCGGCGCCGGTGTCGGTGGTGACGATCATGCGGGTTCATCTCCGCTCGGTGAGGCGGGGCGGCCGGCGGGGACGGCCAGGACGGCGTGGAAGTACTCCATCCCGGCGGTGCCGGCGGTGAGGACGGTCCGGGTGCCGAGGGGCAGGACGACGGCGGTGCCCTCCACGAGGGGGATGCCGGCGTCGCGCGGCTCGGGGTCGCGCGGCTCGGCGTCGCGCGGGTCGGTGTCGTCCGGCGAGGCGTCGCGCGGGTCGGTGTCGTCCGGCGAGGCGTCGCGCGGCGAGGCGTCCGGTGCGGGGTCCCGCCGGACCGCGTGTTCGGGCGGCTCGGCGAGACCGGAGCCGGCGGTCACGTAGAGCGCGTGCTCGACGCCGTCGGCGGCCACCTCGGTGCTGTGACCCGGTTCGAGCCGCTGCAGACCGACGCCGCGCAGCGGCCCCGCGAGCAGTCGGCCGGGGTCGACGGCGCCGCGTCGGCGGAGATCGGTGATGACGGTGCCCGGCATGTCGGGCGCTCCTTCCGGTGGCCGGCGGGCCCTGCGGTCCGCCTCTGTGACCAACCGTGCGCCGCCCGCTGTCCCGGCCACACGGGGGTTCCGTCCCGTCCTGCTCCCGGCGTGATCCCGGCCCGATCCCGGGCCCGCCCGGGCCCTGCCGGTCCGGTCCCGGGTCGGGCCCGGGTCGGGCCCGGGTCGGACCCACCCGCTGTCCCGGGCCGTTCCGCTCCTGCTCGGGCCCCGGCCCGACGCCCTGTCCCGGACGCCCCCCCGGGGTCCGCCCACCGCCCAGCTCAGGCCGACGGAACGGCCCCGCCCGGAACGACGTACGGTGGAACCGGAGGCCGTGTCATGCACGTCACCGGAACCCACTTCACCCCCTTCGCCGACCGCACCGACGCCGGCCGACGGCTGGCCGCACTCCTCGGCCACCTGGGCGGCCCCGACACCGTCGTCGTGGCGCTGCCGAGGGGCGGGGTCCCGGTGGCCGCCGAGGTGGCCCAGGCGCTCGACGCCCCGCTGGACATCTGCGTGATCCGCAAGCTCGGCGTGCCGTACCAGCCCGAGCTGGGCATGGGGGCGATCGGCGAGGACGGGGTCCGGGTGCTGAACGAGCAGGTCATCCGGCTCGCGTCGGTCAGCGACGCCCAGCTGGCCGGGGTGGAGCGGCGTGAGCGCACCGAACTGGAGCGCCGGGCCCGCCGCTACCGGGGCGACCGCCCGCCCGCGGACGTACGCGGTCGCACGGTGGTCGTGGTGGACGACGGCATCGCCACCGGCTCCACCGCCCGGGCGGCCTGCCGGATCGTCCGGGAGCGGGGCGCGGCCCGGGTGGTGCTGGCCGTGCCGGTGGCTCCCCCGGACTGGACCGACCGCCTGGCGGAGGTCGCCGACGAACTGGTCTGCGTCGACACGCCGTCCCCGTTCTTCGCGATCGGCGAGTTCTACGCCGACTTCTCGCAGACCGGGGACGAGGAGGTGCTACGACTGCTCGCCGAGGCCCGGGAGCGGGAGCGGGACCGGAAACAGCGGAACCAGCGGGACCGGAAGAGCGGCCGGGCCCGCGGAGACCCGACCGCCGCCACCCCGGTCGACCGCGAGCTGGTGCTGACCGCCGGCGGGGTCCGCCTCGCGGGCCGGCTGACCGTGCCGGCCGGCGCGCTCGGCGTCGTGGTCTTCGCGCACGGCAGCGGCAGCGGGCGGCGCAGCCCGCGCAACCGGTACGTGGCCGAGCAGCTGAACCGGGCCGGGCTGGCCACGCTGCTGTTCGACCTGCTCACCGCGGCCGAGGAGCCGGACCGGCGCAAGGTGTTCGACGTGGGACTGCTGGGCTCCCGGCTGACCGCCGTCGCCCGCCACCTGGGCGCCGGCGCCGACTCCGGCTCCGACACCAGCTCCGCCCCTGACGTCGATGACGTCGACGGCGTCCCGGAGACCCGCCACCTGCCGCTGGGCCTGTTCGGCGCCAGCACCGGCGCCGCCGCCGCGCTGCACACCGCCGCCGAGCTGGGCCCGGCCGTACGCGCGGTGGTCTCCCGGGGCGGCCGCCCGGACCTCGCCGGGTCCGAGGTCCTGGCGCGGGTGAGTGCCCCGACCCTGCTCGTCGTCGGTTCGCTGGACACCACCGTCCTGGACCTCAACCGGCGGGCCGGAAGCAGGCTGCGCTGCGAGAGTGAACTGGCGGTGGTGCCCCGCGCGACCCACCTCTTCGAGGAGCCCGGAACCCTCGACCAGGTCGCTGAGCTGGCCCGGAACTGGTTCCTGCGACACCTCCCAGAACCGGTTCCGCGGCCGTGAAACCACCGGACGGCCACCGGAGGACAGCCGAAGGACCGCCGAAGCGGATTGCGCAGACTTCGGGCGTCGCCCTCGATCGGCAGCACATTTTGCGCAGTGCAGGACGGCAAACGCCGATCAGCTTGTACACATTGAGCAGTGAAAAACCGACCTGTTGCCCAACCACCCCGACAGGAGCAAGCTCTCCGCAACCGCACCGCCCACCCATTCACGGTGCGGCCGCGATCCAGCGGATGCCTCAGAGTCGAGGCCCGAAGTGGAGGAACGACCGATGACCACGCAGTCCCACGCCCTTGAGTTGACCCCCGAGGAGCGCGAGGCCGGTCTCGACGCCGACCAGCTGCGCCGCCTCGTCGGCCTCGTCGAGCACGACCAGGCCACCGACCCCTTCCCGGTCACCGCCCAGGACGCGGTCGTGTTCGTGGTCGGCAACGCCACCCAGACGGCCCAGTTCTACCAGGTCGTGTTCGGCATGGAGCTGGTCGCCTACTCCGGCCCGGAGACCGGCCGCCGCGACCGCAAGGCGTACGTGCTGCGCTCCGGCTCCTGCCGCTTCGTGATCAAGGGCGGCGTCCAGCCGGACAGCCCGCTGCTGGACCACCACCGCCGCCACGGCGACGGCGTGGTCGACCTCGCCCTGGAGGTCCCGGACGTCGACAAGTGCATAGAGCACGCCCGCGCGTCCGGCGCCACCGTCCTCGAGGAGCCGAACGACGTCTCGGACGAGAACGGCACCGTGCGCCGCGCGGCCATCGCCACCTACGGCGAGACCCGCCACACCCTGATCGACCGCTCCCGGTACCACGGCCCCTACCTGCCGGGCTACGTCGTCGCGGAGAGCCGGGTCCAGCACCCGGAGGGCTCCCCCAAGCGCCTCTTCCAGGCCCTCGACCACGCCGTCGGCAACGTCGAGCTGGGCCGGATGGACGAGTGGGTGTCGTTCTACAACCGCGTCATGGGCTTCGTGAACATGGCCGAGTTCGTCGGCGACGACATCGCCACCGAGTACTCCGCGCTGATGTCCAAGGTCGTCGCCAGCGGCAACCACCGGGTGAAGTTCCCGCTCAACGAGCCGGCCATCGCCAAGAAGAAGTCCCAGATCGACGAGTACCTCGAGTTCTACACCGGCCCGGGCTGCCAGCACATGGCGCTCGCCACCAACGACATCCTCACCACCGTGGACATCCTGCGCGCCCGCGGCGTGGAGTTCCTCAACACCCCGGACGCCTACTACGACGACCCGGAGCTGCGCGAGCGGATCGGCAAGGTCCGCGTACCGATCGAGGAGCTGAAGAAGCGCGGCATCCTGGTCGACCGCGACGAGGACGGCTACCTCCTGCAGATCTTCACCAAGCCGATCGGCGACCGTCCGACCGTCTTCTACGAGTTCATCGAGCGGCACGGTTCGCTGGGCTTCGGCAAGGGCAACTTCAAGGCGCTCTTCGAGTCGATCGAGCGCGAGCAGGACCGACGCGGCAACCTGTGATCGTCGGAGAGCTCTGACGAACGGTCGAGGAGGACCACGGAGATGGCGTACTACCGGCAGCTGGGCAGCATCCCGCCCAAGCGGCACACCCAGCACCGCACCCCCGAAGGCGGGCTGTACTACGAGGAGTTGATGGGCGAGGAGGGGTTCTCCTCGGACTCCTCCCTGCTCTACCACCGGGGCATCCCCTCGGCGGTGGTCAACGCGGTGCCCTGGGAGCTGCCGGACCAGTCCACCGTGCCCAACCACCCGCTGCTCCCCCGCCACCTCAAGCTGCACGAACTGTTCGCGGGCCAGGAGTGGAAGTCCGCGGACGTCGTGGGCAGCCGTCGGCTGGTCCTCGGCAACGGCGACGTGCGGATCTCGTACGTCGCCGCCGGGGCCCCCAGCGAGCTCTACCGCAACGGACTCGGCGACGAGTGCGTGTACGTGGAGTCCGGCACCGGCACGGTCGAGACCGTCTTCGGCTCGATCGAGGTCGGCCAGGGCGACTACGTGATCATCCCGCGCGCCACCACCCACCGCTGGGTGCCGACCGGTGACGAGCCGCTGCGCGCGTACTGCATCGAGGCGAACAGCCACATCACCCCGGTGAAGCGGTACCTGTCCAAGTACGGGCAGCTGCTGGAGCACGCGCCGTACTGCGAGCGGGACTTCCGCGGACCGGTCGGCCCGCTGCTGGTCGACGCCCCCGGGGACGTCGACGTGCTGGTCAAGCACCGCGGCCCGCAGGGGATCTCGGGCACCCGCTACACCGTGCCGCACCACCCCTTCGACGTGGTCGGCTGGGACGGCTGCCTGTACCCGTACGCCTTCAACATCAGCGACTTCGAACCGATCACCGGCCGGATCCACCAGCCTCCGCCGGCCCACCAGGTGTTCGAGGGCAACAACTTCGTGATCTGCAACTTCGTCCCGCGCAAGGTGGACTACCACCCGCTGTCGATCCCGGTGCCGTACTACCACGCCAACGTGGACAGCGACGAGGTCATGTTCTACTGCGGCGGCGACTACGCGGCGCGCAAGGGCTCGGGCATCGCCCAGGGCTCGATCTCGCTGCACCCCGGCGGGCACACCCACGGGCCGCAGCCGGGCGCGTACGAGCGCAGCATCGGCGCGGAGTTCTTCGACGAGCTCGCCGTCATGGTGGACACCTTCCGCCCGCTGGAGCTCGGCGAGGGCGGCCGGGCCAGCGAGGACGGCAACTACGCCTGGACCTGGGCCGGTCGGGGGCCCGGGCGATGAGCGAACTGCCTCCGGGGGGCGCGGTCCCCGAGCTGTTCCGCGGGCTCTTCGACGACGCGGCGGTGTTCCCGCCCGGGAACCTGCCGGTCGCCGACGCGGTGCCCGCGCACCTCGTCCACCGCGCGGCCTGGTACGCCGAGGCGGTCGGCCCGCTCCTCTGCGGGGCGGGCCGGCTGGGCGAGTTGGCCGCGGCGACGTCCGGCGACGCGGTGGCGTCCGGCGGCACGGCGACGTCCGGCGACGCGGCGGGGGCGGGCGGCGCAGCGGGGGCGGGCGGCACGGCGGGGGCGGGCGGCGCGCCGCTCAGGATCGGGCTGGTGCTGCCGGGGGGCAGCGCCGAGCTCGCACCGGCGCTCGCCGCCGCCGCGCCGTTCGACCTGGCCGGCGTCGAACTGGCCACCCGGGACGCCGCCGAGGCGATCGCCGAGCTGGACCGGCTGCTGCCGCCGCACGTCCCGGCCGCCGTCGAGCTGCCGCGCGAACTCCTGCGCGGGGACGGGCTCGACGCCGTCCTGGACGCCCTGGTGGACAGCCCGTACCGGGCGAAGTTCCGCACCGGCGGGCTGGTCGCCGAGGCGTTCCCGGACGAGGCGGAGCTGGCCGCCTTCCTCACCGGCTGCGCGCAGCGCGGACTCCCGTACAAGTGCACGGCCGGGCTGCACAACGCCGTCCGGCACACCGACCCGGAGACCGGCTTCGAGCACCACGGCTTCCTGAACGTGCTGCTGGCCGCGCAGGAGACCGACCCGACGACAGCAGTGACGGTGCTCGCGGAGCGCGACGGCGAGGCCCTGGCCAAGGCGGTGCGTGCACTGACGGATCGTCAGGTTACCGTGATCCGCAACTCGTTCACCGCGTTCGGCACCTGCAGCATCGCCGAACCCCTGGGCGACCTGGCCGCGCTCGGCCTGCTGTCGTCGCCCGCTCCACAGCACCAGGAGGACCGTTGACCACCCCCCGCAGCTGGCTCGCCAGCGCCCAGGACTCGCCGTTCGGCGTGCACAACCTGCCGTACGGCGTCTTCACCGCCGCCGACCGGCCCGGGCGGCGCCGGATCGGCGTGCGCGTCGGGGACTTCGTGCTGGACGCCGGGGCGGCCGCCCGCGCGGCCGGCGCGCCCTCCGTCCTGCTGGACGCCGATTCGCTCAACCCGCTGATGGCAGCCGGGCGTCCGGTCTGGACCCGGGTGCGGGCGGACCTCACCAGCTGGCTCACCGACGAGTCCTTCCGCGAGGCGCTGTCCCCGGCGCTGCTGCCGGTGGCGGACGTCGAACTGCACCTGCCGTTCGAGGTCGCCGACTACGTGGACTTCTACGCCTCCGAGCACCACGCCACCAACCTGGGCCGGATCTTCCGCCCGGGCTCGGAGCCGCTCACGCCCAACTGGAAGCACCTGCCGATCGGTTACCACGGGCGGGCGGGCACCGTCGTGGTCTCCGGCACGCCGGTGGTGCGGCCGCACGGACAGCGCAAGGCGCCCGCCGACCCGGCGCCGAGCTTCGGGCCCACCCGCCGGCTGGACATCGAGGCCGAGGTCGGCTTCGTCGTCGGCACGCCGTCGGTGCTGGGCGAGCCGGTCGCGCTGGACGGCTTCCCCGAGCACGTGTTCGGCGTCTGCCTGCTCAACGACTGGTCGGCGCGCGACATCCAGGCCTGGGAGTACGTGCCGCTCGGCCCGTTCCTCGGCAAGTCCTTCGCCACCTCGATCTCGCCGTGGATCGTCCCGCTGGACGCCCTGCAGCACGCCCGGGTCACGCCGCCGCACCGCGACGTCGAGCCGCTGGCGTACCTGGACGACCGGGACGGCGAGCCGTGGGGCCTGGACCTGGCGATGGAGGTCCGGCTGAACGGGCACCTGGTCTCCCGTCCGCCGTTCGCCACCATGTACTGGACGGCGCAGCAGCAGCTGACCCACATGACCGTCAACGGCGCCTCGCTGCGCACCGGCGACCTGTTCGCCTCGGGCACGGTCAGCGGGCCGGAGCCGGACACCCGGGGCGCGCTGATCGAGCTGACCTGGAACGGCGAGGAGCCGCTGAAGCTGGCGGACGGGACGACCCGGACGTTCCTGGAGGACGGGGACGAGGTCGTCATCACCGCCACCGCGCCCGGCCCGGACGGCGTCGTGGTCGGGTTCGGCGAGGTGACCGGCCGGGTGCGGGGGTAGGGAGCGCCTCCGCACCGGGGTGGCTCCCCGGGCGCGGGAACGGATCACAGATGACAAATGACAGCTGACAGATTTCAGATGTTGAAATCTGTCAGCTGTCATTTGTCATTCCCGCCGAGCCCCCGAGCCCCTGAGGCCCCGAGGCCTCGGCGCCTCCGCCTACAGCCCCGCGCCTCCCGTGGCGTCGATGACCCGCCCGGTCACCCAGCGCGCGTCGTCGGAGGCCAGGAACGCGACGATGTCCGCGATGTCCTCCGGCTGCCCGACCCGCCCGAGCGCCGCGACCGAGGCCGCGTAGGCCTCCGCCTCCGCGTTGCCGCGCAGCCAGCCGGCGTTGACGTCGGTGTCCACGATCCCGGGCGCGACCGAGTTCACGGTGATCCCGCGCGGCCCGAGCTGCTTGGCGAGGTTGAGCGTGAAGGTGTCCAGGGCCCCCTTGGTCGCGCCGTAGGCGATGAGCTCCGGCATGGCCAGCCGGGCCGCGCCGCTGGAGATGTTGATGATCCGGCCGCCGTCCCGCAGCCGCTCCAGCCCGTGCCGCACCACGAAGAACGGCGCGCGGACGTTGACGGCGAACACCTCGTCGAACTCCTCCTCGGTCAGCGACTCGAGGCCCGAGCCGCGCCCGATCCCGGCGTTGTTCACGATGACGTCCACGCCGCCGTCCGACGCGTGCGCCCCGATCCCGGCGTCGAAGGCCTTCCACAGCGCGGCCGCGTCGCCGTGCCGGCCGAGTTCGGCCCGCAGCGCGAACGCCCGGCCGCCGTCGGCGCGGATGCCCGCGACCACCTCGTCCGCCGCCGCCTCGTCGCGGGCGTAGCCGACCGCGACGGTGGCGCCGTCCCGCCCGAGCCGGCGGGCGATCGCCCGGCCGATCCCCCTGCTGCCGCCCGTGACCAGCGCCGTCCTGCCCCGAAGTCCGTACGCACCCATGGCGGTGCCCCCTTCTACTGCCTGCCCCGATTATTGTTGAGCGACCGCTCAAGAAAGAAGCTAGCACAGGATTTTTGAATGAGTGCTCTAAAATTTGCTCCATGACGGACGCGGTGGAGACAGCAGGGCCGAAGGCAGCGCCAAAGGCAGCGGAAACGGCAGCGGCAACGGCGCCGGAGACCGGAAGCGCGGCCCCCGCCACCCGGCCCAGGCGCGGCCGCCCGCCGGCCTTCGACCGCACCGAAGCCCTGAGTGCCGCCACCCGGCTGTTCTGGGAGCGCGGCTACGAGGCCACCTCCGTCACCGACCTGACCACGGCCATGGGCATGCGCCCGGGCAGCCTCTACGCCGCGTTCGGCGACAAGCGCTCGCTGTTCGAGGAGGTCGTGCGCCGGTACGGCACCTCGCCCGTCGGCGCCTTCGCGGCCGTCGCGCTCACGGAGGAGCCCACCGCGTACGGCGCCTTCGCCCGCATCCTGCGCGAGGCCGCCGCGATCTACCCCGATCCGTCCCATCCGGCCGGGTGCCTGGTGATCTCCGCCGCCACCAACGTCTCCGCGCAGGACGCCGGGATCCAGGACCACCTGCGCGAGCTGCGCAACGGGAACACCCGGGTCTTCGCGGAGCGGCTCCGCCGGGCCAGGGAGGAGGGCGAACTGCCGCCCGAGGCCGACCCGGAGGCGCTGGCGGGCTACCTCGCCACCGTCATCCAGGGCATGTCCCAGCAGGCCCGGGACGGCGCCACCGCCGCCGACCTGGCCCGGACCGCCGAACTCGCCCTGCGCGCCTGGCCGTAGCCGGCGGCCGCCCGGCGATCACGACCGCCCGGTGATCACGACCGCCCGCCCGCCCCGGTACCGTGGGCAGCGGAAGTCCACAACGACGAGGGCACGGGAGCGGGACCGATGAGCGCAGAGGTGGCGGAGGTCCGGACGTTCCTGGACGGCGGCGTCGGACGGATCGTGCTGAACCGCCCGCGGGCGCTCAACTCGCTGACCCACGGCATGATCACCACCGTGCGCACCACGCTGGACGGCTGGGCCGAGGACGACCGGGTGCGCGCCGTCGTCCTGACCGGTGCGGGCGAGCGCGGCCTCTGCGCGGGGGCCGACATCCGCGCGATGCACGACGACGCGAAGGCGGGCGGCGCCGGCACCCGGGCCTTCTTCCGCGACGAGTACCGGCTGAACGCCCTGATCGCCCGCTACCCCAAGCCGTACGTCGCGGTGATGGACGGCATCACGATGGGCGGCGGCGTCGGCCTGTCCGCCCACGGCGCGGTCCGGATCGTCACCGAACGCTCCACCGTGGCGATGCCCGAGACCCGGATCGGGCTCGTCCCCGACGTCGGCGGCAGCCGCCTGCTCGCCCGCGCCCCCGGCGAGCTGGGCATCCACCTCGGGCTCACCTCGGCCGCGATGGGCCCCGGCGACGCGTTGCTGTGCGGGTTCGCGGACCACTACGTGCCGTCGACGAGGCTCCCGGCGCTGCTCGACGCCCTCGCCCGTGACACCGCCGCCGCGGCCGCCGACGTCGCCGCCCACCTTGTCGCCGACGTCGTCACCGCGCACGCCGAACCCGCCCCGCCCGCCGAGCTGGCCGGGCAGCGCGCCTGGATCGACGCCTGCTACGCCGCCGACACCGTCGAGGAGATCGTCGAGCGCCTGCTGAACTCCGGTGTCCCGGAGGCCAAGGAGGCCGCCGAGCTGGTCCTCGGGAACTCCCCCACCGCCGTCAAGGCCACCCTGGCCGCGCTGCGCCGGGCCCGTACGCTCCCCTCCCTGGAGGCCGTGCTCGACCAGGAGTACCGCGTCTCCTGCGCCGCGCTGGACGGCCACGACCTGGTCGAGGGCATCCGCGCCCAGGTGGTCGACAAGGACCGCGACCCGCGCTGGCAGCCCGCCACGCTCGCCGGGGTGACGGCCGTGGACGTCGCGCGCTTCCTCGCCCCGCGCGAGGGCGACGAGCTGGGACTGGCCTGACCGCACGGCTCGCGGCCGGGGCCGCCGGTGACCGGTGGCCGGTTCCGGCAGCCCCGCCGGACTGGTGACCGGCGTCTCGCATACCAAGACTGGCGCGGGACGGGGCGCGTCGTAGATCGTTGGGTGGTCAGGGCGCGCCCGCGCGGCGCCGAGCAGCGGACATGGGAGTCGACGGCGATGACCGAGACCGAGACCTACGAGACGATCCTGGTCGAGCGCAAGGGCCGGGTGGGGCTGATCACCCTCAACCGCCCCAAGGCGCTCAACGCGCTGAACACCCAGCTGATGAACGAGGTGGTCGCGGCCGCGACCGCCTTCGACCGGGACCCGGAGATCGGCTGTCTGGTGATCACCGGTTCGGAGAAGGCCTTCGCGGCCGGCGCCGACATCAAGGAGATGCAGGGCAACGCCTTCCCGGACGTCTACCTGGACGACTGGCTGGGCCCGTGGGACCGCCTCGGCGCGCTGCGCAAGCCCGTCGTCGCGGCGGTGGCCGGGTTCGCCCTGGGCGGCGGCTGCGAGCTGGCGATGATGTGCGACATCCTGCTGGCGGCGGACACCGCGAAGTTCGGGCAGCCGGAGATCAAGCTCGGCGTCATCCCCGGCATCGGCGGCTCGCAGCGGCTCACCCGGGCCGTCGGCAAGGCCAAGGCCATGGAGCTGTGCCTGACCGGCCGGATGATGGGCGCCGAGGAGGCCGAGCGGGCCGGACTGGTCTCCCGCATCGTCCCCGCCGACCAGCTGCTCGCCGAGGCCCTGGCCACCGCCGAGACCGTCGCCGCGATGTCCACCCCGGCGGCGATCATGCTCAAGGAGAGCGTCAACCGCTCCTTCGAGACCACCCTCGCCGAGGGCGTCCGCTTCGAGCGCCGGCTCTTCCACGCGGCCTTCGCGACCGCGGACCAGAAGGAGGGCATGGCGGCCTTCGCCGAGAAGCGCCCGCCGTCCTTCTCCAACCGCTGACCGGGAGCCGGGGTCGGCGTCCGGCGTCCGGCGTCCGGCGGCGTGTGACGGCATGACGGATGACGGCTGACAGATTTCAGCTTTCAGATTTCAGATGTTGAAATCTGTCAGCTGAACTCTGTCAGCTGACACCTGTCACCGTGTTCAGCCGGGCTAGCCCGCTGCGGGTGGCGGCGACGACGATCCGGTCGCCCGGGACGAGTCGCCGGGTGCGGTCGGGCAGCCCCCATTGCAGTTGCGAGCCGGGGGCGAACCGGACGGCGATCACCCGGACGCCGCCCTCGTCCTCCAGGTCGTGCCGGTTCAGGCCGATCAGCCCGCTGCCCGCCTCCACCGCCAGCTCGGCGATCAGCAGTACGTGCCGGAACACCGACAGCGTCCCGCGCACCTCGCGCCCCATCAGCGCCGCCGCGAAGGCGGGCGCCGCCAGGTAGGACACCGACCGCGAGGCCGCGTTGTCCAGCGTCTTGTAGAAGTGCCCGGCGAAGTCGTCGTCGAACAGCCGCACCACCACCCGGACTTCGGGGTTGCCGTGGCGTGCCTCCAGCGCGGCCTCCAGGTTGGTGGCGTCGTCGCCGCTGACCGCGACCAGCGCCCGGCTGTGCTTCAGCCGGGCCCGGCGCAGCTGCTCCTCGAACGGGCCGTCACCCATCACGACCGGGATCCCGAGCGCCCGGACGGCGGCGACGCCACGCGCCTGCGGGTCCCGTTCCATGCAGACCACCGGCACACCCAGGTCGTGCAGTTGGGTCGCGACCCGGGTGCCGACGTTGCCGAGCCCGACCACGATCACATGGTCCCGGGTGCCCGCCCCGGGGTTGCGCGGCTGGCCGCGCCGCCCGGAGCCCAGCACCTCGACCGCGATGGCGGTGGCGACCGGCGCGAAGGTGATCCCGCAGATGGTGATCACCACCTGGGCGACCCGCTGCCAGATTCCGCCGGTGCCCGAACCGGAGGCGATGTCGGAGAGCTGGTCGGGCTGGGCGGCGCCGGCCAGGTCGAGCAGCGAGATGTAGACGGTCCAGCCGAAGTTCCGGTTGAGGTACCAGAGCACGCCGAAGGACATCAGCACGGCGGCCAGGGCGGTGAGCAGCACCAGTCGCATCCGGGCGCTGGTGAAGAAGCGCATGGTGTCGAGCACCCGCCAGCGGAGGCGCCGCCGCCATCCGATCGGCACCCGGGGCTCGATCCGCAACACCTGCAGCGCGGCGGTGCCGGTTGGTTCCTCCTCGGGTTCCTGGCCGGTCTCCGCGACCTCCGGGTCCGCAGGGGTCTCCGTGGTCTCCGGGTCCGCAGAGGCAACTGGGGCAACCGGGGCCTCCGGGCTCTCCGGGTCCGCCGGCTCAACAGGCTCGACCGCCTCCGCCGAGACGACCGGGGCCGCTTCGCGCCGTACGCCGCCCGGCCGGATCGGCCCGTCGTCGCCGAACTCACGGGCGAGCCGGACGAATTCGGCCGAATCGCCCTGCTGGGCGGGCAGTAGCCGGATCTTGCTGAGGTCCCGCCGGTCGATCTGGTCGGCGACCACGCAGACCCGGTCCGAGGTGATGGCCTCGTCGAACGCGATGTGCAGGTAACGGCCTTCGATCTCGACCGAGTTGGGCCGTCCGAGCGCGGCGGCGGCGAAGGCCGGGGCGGCGGTGGCGGAGCCGGAGAGCGCGGCACCGTTCTTGAGCAGCCGTTCGATGTTCTCGCCGAGCCGCTGGTTGAACATCCGGAACACGATCCGGATGTCCGGATTGTGGTTCTGGGCGCTGAGCGCGGCGTGGATGTTCTCCTGGTCGCTGCCCTCGACCAGGGCGAGGCCGCGGGCGGTGCCGATGGACACCGCGCGCAGGGCCTCGTCGGTGATGCTGGCGTACTCCACGACCGCGGCGACGCCCTCGAGTTGTTCGATCTGCGGCGCGTGGTCGCGGGTCCGGTCGGCGACCAGGACGACGACCGGGACCTCGTAGTGTTCGACGAGTTCCAGGATCAGTCGGTGTGCCAGCGCATTGCCCCCGCAGACGATGTAGTGCTGGCTGATCGGCTCGACCGGAGGGGTCCCCCACCCTTCAGAAGTCATATCGCCGGATGATATCGACGACGAGTGTCCGGAGGGTGTCGTTCCGGCGACCGGGGTGGATCCCCCGGACGGCCGTACCCGGCGCGCGGGACGGCGACGGCGCGGAGAGGCTGGGGTTCGTCTTCTGCCCCCGCCCGAGGAGTTACGCCACCGTGGTCTCTCCGATCATCACCCCCGACGGTTCCCCGGTCCAGGGCCCGCTCGGCATGCTCGCCAAGGCCGCCTGGCAGATCCTGCTGGTCGCCGGACTCGTCTCGCTCGCCCTCGGGATCGTGGTCTTCGCGTGGCCCCGGCAGACGCTGCTCGTGGTGGGCGTGCTGTTCGGCCTCTACCTGCTGGTGATCGGCATCGTGCAGCTGGTCGCCGCGTTCGGCACCCACGCCACCACCGCACTGCGGGTGCTGGCCTTCATCAGCGGCGCGATCTGCGTGATGCTGGGCCTGCTCTGCTTCCGCAGCGCGGTGCGGTCGCTGCTGCTGCTCGCGCTCTGGATCGGGATCGGCTGGCTGTTCCGCGGCATCACCCAGCTCGCCGCCGCGATCTCCGACCCGCTGATGCCGGCCCGCGGCTGGCAGGCCTTCGCGGGCGTGGCCAACACGCTGGCCGGTGTGCTCCTGATGGTCTGGCCGGTCGGGTCGATCGCCGCGCTGACCGTCCTGGCCGGCTGCTGGCTGCTGATCCTGGGCGTGGTCGAGATCGCGACGGCGATCCAGGTGCGCAGCCGGGCCAAGCGGCTCCCGTCGGGCGTCTGAGCGACCGGCGCCCCGGCGGACGGACCCCCACCGGCACACCGCAAGAGCCGCAGGAGCCGCAGAGGCCCGGAGACCCGGAGGCCGCCGCCACCGGCTCGACCACCCGCCACCGCCGTTACGGCCGGGGCGCGTAGCCGATCCGGAAGGTGGCGGCCTCCAGCCGTTCCTCGTCGAGCCGGACGTCGGTCAGCCGCTCGGCCAGCGCGAACGCGGCCTCGGTGTGCAGCCGGTGCCGCTCCCCGCCGAGGTCGAAGCCGCAGGCCGTCAGCAGTTCGGGGATGCCGGGGGCCTCCGCGTCCGAGCCGTGCCGCTGGTCGGCGAAGAGCGGCTCGAAGTGGAGCCGGCTGCCACCCCCGTGCTCCCACCAGTGGAAGCTGTCCGCGGCGTTGACGTTGCGGAAGTGCGAGACCAGCCGGGTGCCGCCGGCAAGCCGGGGGACGAGCTCGTGGAGGCTGCCGAGGTAGCCGTACGGCTCGACCGCCAGGGCCCAGCCGTCGAGCGCGGTGACGGCGACGAGCAGCCGGTCGTCGTCATCGTCGTCGAGCAGGGCCCCGGCCTCCTCGTCCTCGCCGTCGTCGAAGGTCTCCCAGGCCTCGACCACCGCGTCCAGCCCGGCGACCTCGCGGCCGGGCAGGGCGTCGAAGCGGCGCAGCAGTTCGTCGGCGGCGATCCCCTGGACCTGGGTGAGGCAGTAGGCCTCGCCCAGGACGGGGTAGCGCTGCTCGAACCAGGTGTAGTCGGTGGCGTGTGCGGCGGTCATGCCCCGATGATGCCGGACCCCACCGACACCGCCGGGGCCGGGGCGCCGTCCAGCCCGCCCCTGCTCAGCGCCAGACCGGCGCGTCGGTGCCCCAACGCCCGGGCGGGCGCGACCAGTCGGCGGGCGCGCCCCGGTAGCCGATCGGCGGCAGGGCGTGGCGTAGCCGCCCGTACGCGGAGTCGGTCTCGGCGAGCCACCGGGACGGGTCGTACGGCTCGGTGGAGTCCGCTTCCGGTTCCTCCCGTTCGATGCCGTGCAGCAGCCAGGAGGCCGTACCCGCCAGGGAGAAGCGCAGATGGCGGCCGCCGGGGCGGCCGGTGCGCTGGTCGGTGAGGGCGCGCAGGACGGCGGCGGCCACGAGGTAGCCGGTGCCGTGGTCGAGGGCCTGGGCGGGCAGGACGCCGGGGTGGCCGTCGGCGGCGGCCTCGTGGGCGGCGATGCCGACGCCGGCCTGGACGAGACTGTCGAAGCCCCGCCGCCCCGCCCACGGACCGGTCCAGCCCCAGGCGCAGATCTGGGCGACGACCAGGTCGGGACGGCGGGCGAACAGCGCCTCCGGGGCCAGGCCGTGGGCGTCGAGGGCACCGGGACGGTAGGCGGTGACGACCACGTCGGCGGTGGCCAGCAGTTCCTCGAAGACGGCCCGGTCCGCGGGCTCGGCGAGGTCGAGGCGGGTGGAGCGCTTGCCGAACCCGGTGTCGGCGTGGGCGTCGTCCGACTCCGGTAGCCGGGGCGAGTCGACGCGCAGGACGTCGGCGCCGAGCAGGGCGAGGGTGCGGGTGGCGACCGGTCCGGCGATCACCCGGGTGAGGTCGAGGACCCGGATGCCGTCGGCGGGCCGGTCCACGGGGGCCGCCCCGAGCGGACGGGCGGCGGCGGCAGCGGCGGTGGCGGGGGCGGGGACGACGGCGGTGCCGACTTCCCGGTGCTCGACCAGGGGGAGCACGGTCTCGCTCACCGGCACGACGGCGACCGCGAGCGCCCCCGCCGCGTACGCGCGCTCCTGGACCTGCTCGGCCGGCAGCTTCCCGAGCACCTCGGCGAGTTCCTCGGGCCCGGCGTCCGCGGCGAGGCCGAGGGCGGCGAGCAGCCGGGTGCGGTGGTGCGGGTAGTTCGCGTGGGTGCGGACCCACCCGTCGGCGGTGCGCCAGAAACCCGAGTGCGGGGCGAAGTTGACGGGCGAGCGGCCGTCGACCGTCAGGTGCCGCTCACTGACGAAGGCGGTCGCGACGGCACCCTGGTCCACCCGGACGGCGGGGACCGGCCCGCCGCCGCGGAGGGCCGCGAGCTCGGCGGCGGCGAGCGAGCAGACCGCGACGGTGGCCCGGGCGAGGCGTCGCACCGGCAGCCCGGAGGCCAGCACGTCGTCCGGGCCGTGGAAGCTCACCCACTCCACCAGCTCGGCCGGGCCGCCGAGGGCAGCCCAGGCGTCGGCGGTGGGACGGTCGACGGAGCGGGCCGCCCCGCTGGGACCGGAGGTTCCTTCGGAAAACGGACGATCAGTCATGTCCGGCATTCTGCTCCCGTTCGCACGCACCCGCTGTGACGCCCGCCACCGGCACCGCACCGGGGCCGTACCGGGGCCTGGCCGCCGGGGCCGCCGGTAGGGTGCGAACCGGCGGCACACACGGGCGTACGGACAGCAGCCGCCCGTACCGGGGCAGACCGGCACGCCGCGACACCGTGACACCGTGACACCGTGGGGGACGACTTGGACCTGATCCGCCGCCTCGACCTGGGCTACTTCGTCCGCCCGGCCGCCGAAGTAGGCGGCCCGGAACCGCGGGTGGAGCCGGTGCTCGCGTACCTGGTCCGGCGCCCGGAGGGGCTGCTGCTGTTCGACACCGGGATCGGCGGCGGCGAGCCGGAGACCGAGGCCCACTACCGCCCGGTCCGCCGGCCGCTGCCCGAGGCGCTCGCCGCGGCCGGGGTCTCCCTCCGCGACGTCGACCTGGTGGTCAACTGCCACCTGCACTTCGACCACTGAGGCGGGAACCCGCTGCTGGCCGGCACCACCGTCCTGGTGCAGGCCACTGAGCTGGCCGCCGCCCGGCGCGGTGGCTACACCATCGACGCCCTGGTCGACTTCCCCGGCGCCGACTACCGCGAGCTGGACGGCGAGGCGGAGGTCTGGCCCGGCGTCCGGGTGCTGCCCACCCCCGGCCACACCGAGGGCCACCAGTCGCTGCTGGTCGAACGCTCGGGCGGCGGACCGGTCCTACTGGCCGGTCAGGCGTACGACTTCGCCTCCGAGTACGGGCAGGCGCTGCTCGCCCGGCGGGCGGCGCACGAGGGCGTGGCCGCGCCGCTGCCCGGCTACCGGGCCTGGCTCGACCGGATCGCCGAGCACGCACCGCACCGGGTGCTCTTCGCGCACGACCACGCGGTGTGGGAGCCGTCCGAGTAGCGGGCGCGCCGGGCGCAACACCCCGCGAAGCACGCCCGGCCGGACGGTCCGCGAGGCACGCCGGGCCGGACGCTCAGAAGGTGAACCGCAGCGAGCGGACCCGGTGGTCGAAGCTGGACGGGACCAGCTCCGGCTCGCCGACCGAGCGGGCCTCCGGCAGCCGGGTGAACAGCTCCCGGAACAGCGCCGTCATCTCCTGCCGGGCCAGGTGCGCGCCGAGGCAGTAGTGCGGTCCGCCGCCGCCGTAGCCGAGGTGGGGGTTGGGCGTGCGGGTGAGGTCGAAGGCGTCCGGGTCGGGGAAGACCGCCTCGTCGTGGTTGGCGGAGCCGTAGTACAGCGCCACCTTCTCCCCCGCGCGCAGCAGCGGGCCGCCGGGCCCGCCGAGCTCGTGGTCGACGGCGACGGTCCGGTGGAACTGGATGATCGGCGTGGCGTGGCGGACCATCTCGTCCACCGCGCCGTCGAGCCGCCCGTCCAGGTCGGCGAGGAGCAGGGCCCGCTGCTCGGGGTGGACGGTCAGCAGGTGCAGGCCGTGGGCGAGCGCGTTGCGGGTGGTCTCGACGCCGGCGACCAGCAGCAGGGTGAAGAAGGCGCCGAGTTCGCGGCCGGTGAGCCGGCGGCCGTCCACGTCGGCGGTGACCAGCGCGGAGATCAGGTCCTCGGCCGGCCGGCGGCGGCGCTCCCGGCCGATCCCGGCCACGATGACCTGCATCCGGGCGAGCGCCCGCAGCCCGCGCCCGGGCGACCGGAGCCGCCGGCTCAGCGTACGGGCCACCCCGATGTCCGCGGAGGTGCGGTTGACCAGGTCGAGGATCTCGCGGCGCGGCCGCTCGGGGATGCCCATCATGGTGCAGATCACCTGGAACGGGAGTTCGGCGGCGACCGCACTGACGAAGTCCTCGGGCCGGTCCCGCTCCACCCGGTCGACCAGCACGGTGCTGATCCGCCGGACGTCCTCCTCGACCCTGCCGAGCAGCCGCGGGGTGAACGCCCGGGAGACGATCCGGCGCAGCTGGGCGTGCCGGGGGTCGTCCAGGTTGACCATCGAGTCGCCGAACAGCAGCCGGACCCAGCGGGCCGGGGCGGGGGTGGTGACGCCGGGGCCGCTCAGGAAGACGGCGGGGGTGCGGCTGGCCTCCACCACGTCGGCGTGACGGACCAGGGCGTGGAAGCCCCGACCGGTGGCGCGGTCGCCGAAGTAGACCGGGCCCGGGAGGCGGCGCAGCTCCGCGAAGGCGGCGGCACGGGCGGGAGCGGGCAGCCGCCAGAAGGCGGGGTCGGCGAGGTCGACGGCCGCGACCCGGTCGGCAGGACCGGCAGCGTCGGCACGGTTGGTAAAGCTGGCAAAGGACTCCGTGGTGTCCGCCGGGGTCTCCATGGCCGGACCTCCCTGCTTCTGGACGGCGCCGTTCCGGTACGCACGGAACGTACTGGCTCGTGCACATTTAGTGAGCAGGCGGTGAGTGCTTGTCAAGCTGCACCGATGGTCGTACGAGCGGGTGTTCGGTTCGACGGATCAACGCCGGGGCGGCCGGAGGGCGGCCGGGGATGGTCTCACGGGACGGAACCTGCCAATACCGGAGGGTGCGGTACGGGCCGGGCGGGACGGGTGCGACGATGAGTGCCATCGTGATGACCGACCGGATCCGCCTGCTGCGCGCCGTGGTCTTCGCCGCGCTGTGCGTGGCGACGGCCGCCACCGCGCACGTCGCCATGGCCGGCTCCGGGGTCTCGCCGACGGTACTGGCCGGCGCGTTCGCGGCGGTCCTGGGACTGACCTGGCTGCTCGCCGGGAAGCGGCGCGGGCTCGGCGTGATCAGCGCCTGGATGGTCGTGGCGCAGACCGCGCTGCACCAGTTGTTCGAACAGGCCGGGGCGTTCGGCCGCGGGGGCGGCGGTCTCGGCCGGCTCGCCACCACGGACTGGGCCTCCCTCCTGCTCTGCCGCCCGGACCGGCTGCCCGCCGGGCTCTCACCGCTCGACCTGGCGCGGATGGCGGGCATCGACCCGGACGCCCCGCCGGCCACCGGTGGAGTGCGCCCCACCCTGGGGCTGCACCACGCGTCGTCCGCGGCGGGAGCCTCCGCCGACGGGACGGCCATGGACCTGGGCCTGCCCGGAATGGCCGGGATGCCCGGCATGTCGCACCCGATGCCCGGCGGGATGCCCGCCGGGACGACGGGCGGCGCCGCGCACGGGATGACGCACGACATGGCAGGTGGCATGGCGGGCGACATGTCCCACGGGATGTCGCCCGGCATGGCCGCCGGCCACGTGCTGGCCGCGCTCGCGTGCGCGCTGCTGCTGTGGCGCGGTGACGCGGTGCTGGTCCGGCTCTTCGAACTGCTCGGCGCGCTCGGCGGCGTCGTCGCGGGGGCGCTGCTGCTCCCGCTGCTCGTACTGTTCGCGCGCCCCTTCGGCCACCGGGCCCCGGCTTCGCCCCGGCCCGCCGACGACCGGGCCAGGCCGCCCCGGTCGGTCCTGCTCACCCATGCCGTCGTCCGGCGCGGACCGCCGGCGTTCGCCCTCGCCAGCTGACGCGCCCGCCGCCGCTCCCCCGGCCTCCTCCGGCCATCGGACCCCCGCGACGGGCAGGTCGCCCTGCCGTACGGCCGCGTCCTCCGCCGCCGTGCCGCCAGGGCGCGGGCCCGCGCCCGCCGCCGCTCCCACCGGTCGATCCGGGAGGTGCGCGGTACTGCGCGGCCGCCCACGGACGCCGACGGCGCCGCCCTGAGCGGGGCCGTCCCCAGCCTTCCCCTCGGGACCTTTCCATGCCTGACTACGACGGCGCACCGGCTCCGGCCGGCGCCACCGTCCTACCGTTCCGCGGCCTCCGGGCCCTCCGAGCCCTCCGGAGCGCGACCGACCAGCCCCTCCGCCTCCAGGCCGGCCATCAGCCGGGCCGACCACTCCGGGGACGGACCGTCGGCGGCGGCCGCCAGGACCCGGCCGCGCAGCCGCTCCGCCCGCTCCAGCCAGTCCCGGCAACCGGCGCAGCGCGCGACGTGCTTGTCCAGCCGGGCGTCGGCGAGACCGCTCGGTTCGCCGTCCAGGCGTGCGGACAGAGCGGTACGGAACTGCGCGCATCTCATATCACCATCGTCCCGCACGGCCGCAGGGACGGCGTCGACCGGGTCGGGGCCGGCCGCTACGGGACCGAGCCCGCCGGGACCGGGTACGTCGGGACCGCCCGGGTCGGAGGCCGCCGTGGATGACGACCAGCTCACGGCGCTCGCGCTGACCGCCCGCTCCGGCCGGGCCGCGGACGTCGAGGCCTTCGTCCGCGCCACCCAGCGGGACGTCTGGCGCTTCGTCGCCCATCTGACCGACGTCCAGTCCGCGGACGACCTCGCACAGGAGACCTTCCTGCGCGCACTGCGCGGCCTGCCCGCCTTCGCCGGCCGCTCCTCGGCCCGCACCTGGCTGCTGTCGATCGCCCGGCGCACGGTGATCGACCGGTACCGGATGGCCGCGGCCCGGCCGCGCTTCGCGGCACTGCCGGACTGGCAGGAGGCGGCGGAACGGCAGAGCGGGACGCCGGAGGCCGGGTTCGAGGACGGCATCGCGCTCGACGACCTGCTCGACCGGGTGCCCGCCCAGCGCCGGGAGGCCTTCGTGCTGACCCAGGTGGTCGGACTGAGCTACGCCGAGGCGGCCGAGGTCGCCGGCTGCCCCGTCGGCACCGTCCGCTCCCGGGTCGCCCGGGCGCGGGAGGAGCTGATGGCACGACTGCGCGCGGCGGAGGCCGGGGAGCTCGCCACCGCCTGCTGAGGCGGGCGAGGACTGACGGACTTCGGGTAACAGATGACAGCTGACAGATTTCGAAATCTGTCAGCTGTCATCTGTTCTCTGTCATCTGTTCTCCGTCGGCCGCCGCCCACCCGCCGGGCAGCGCCGCCGAAAAAATCATCCAAGTGTTCGGAACCGGAGCCCTCGCGCCCCCGACTGCTGTACCGGACCCCGCCGCCGAGGCGGTGTCCGGTTTACGGCAGCACGGAACGGAGGGACTCCATGGCAGCGCAACAGCCCACGGTCGCCGCAGCACTGACTGACCATCAGGCCGAGCCGGTCGACCGCTGGAGCCTGGTGGTGGCCGCGGGCCTGCTCTCGTTCGTCGCGATGCTCGACATGAACGTGGTCAACCTGGCGCTCACCGACATATCGACCGGTCTGCACGTCTCCCCCGGGGTCGCCCAGTGGGCCGTCCTCGGCTACCAACTCCCGCTCGTCGCCCTCCTCCTGCCCGCCGGCCGGTGGCTGGACCAGGTCGGCACCCGGTCGGCGCTGCTGCTCGCGGTCGGCTGCTTCGCCGGCTGCAGCATGCTCGCGTCCGCAGCCCCGTGGGCGGGCTGGCTGATCGCGGCCCGTCTGCTGCAGGGCGCCTTCGGGGCCGTGCTCTTCGTCCTGATGCCGGTGCTCGCCGCGACCTCCGTCCGGCCCGAGCTGCGCGGGCGGGCGATGAGCGTGCCCGCGACGCTGGGCCCGCTCGGCGCGGTGACCGGCCCGGTCATCGGCGGCCTGCTGCTGGACCACCTCGGCTGGCGGGCGATCTTCCTGGTCAAACTGCCGGTCTGCCTGGCAGCCGTGCTCATCGTGCGGCGGCATGCCCCGCGACGCGGCGGGCTGCGGCTGCCCGACCGGGGTTCGCTCGGGGACGCCGCCCTGATCGGCGGCGCCGTCGCCGCCGTCCTGCTCGGGCTGACCCTGGCCCCCGGGGCCCCGCAGTGGCTGCTGCTCGTGCTGCCCGCCGCACCGCTGGTGCTGCTGTGGCTGCGCCGCCCCGGCGGCCGGCCGGTGGCGGAGGTGCTGCGGGCCGCCGGAACCGCCGGGGTCAACGCCTCGGTGCTGGCGCTCGCCGCCGGTTTCGCGGCCTGCCACTACCTGCTCGCCCAGTACCTGCGCGGCCCTCGGGGCGAGAGCGCCACCACCACCGCGCTGACCATGCTGGCGTTCCCGCTCGGCATGGTGCTGGCCGGCCGGGTCGGCGGACGGCTGGCCGACCGCTGGGGCGCCCGCCCGACCGCGCTCACCGGCGCCGCCGTCACCACCCTCGGCCTGGCCCTGCTCATCCCGCTGGACACCGGCTGGTCCGCCGGGGACATCGCCGCCCGGCTCGCCCTCGCCGGCGCCGGGATGGGCCTCAACGGCGGCCCCACCCAGGCCCTGGTGATGACCGCCTCCCCGCCCGGGAAGCTCGCCACCGCCGGCTCCGCCGTCCAGCTCGCCCGCAGCCTCGGCTTCGCCCTCGGGCCGGCCCTGGCCACCGCCGCCGCGCTGGCCGGCGACCGCGCCACCACCGGGACCCGCGCCGGGATCTCCCTGGCGGCCCTGGTCGCCGGCACCGCCGTCGTCCTGCTCGCCCTGCACCGCCACCGCCGGACCTGACCGGGCCTCCCCGGAAACGCCCGCCCCCAACCGCCCGAACCGCCCCAACCGCAGTGAAGGACAGCCCAGATGACCGACACGATCCCCGACCCGGCCACCACCGAGGGCGCCGCGCGCTGCCCGTACGGGTACGACCGGCTGCCCTCCCCCGTCCCGTTGTACGGGCCGGAGTACAAGAGCGACCCGTACCCGCTGTACCGGCGGATGCGCGAGGCCGGACCGGTGCACCGGGTGGAGTTCCCCAGCGGCATCCACGCCTGGCTGGTCACCGGCTACCAGGCCGCCCACACGGCCCTCAACGACCCCCGCCTCGGCAAGAACCACGCCCTGGGCAACGACAATTGGCGCCGGCTCGCGTCGATCATGCCCGAGCCCCAGCACTCCCAGCTCCAGGTGCACCTGCTCCACCAGGACCCGCCCAAGCACACCTCGATGCGCCGGCTCGTCCTGGACGCCTTCGCCCCGCGCCGGGTGGAGTCGCTGCGCCCCCGGCTGCAGGAGCTGGCGGACGCCCTGGTGGACCGGCTGCCCGAGACCGGCGGCGCCGACCTGGTGGCCGGGTTCGCGGCCCACTACCCCTTCCAGGTGCTCGCCGAAGTCATCGGCCTCCCCGCCGAGTTGGCCGACCGCTTCGACCGCGACTGGGGCAAGGTGGTCCAGCCGGTCGGCCCGCAGGACCCCGGCCGTCCGGCGTACGAGGCACGGCTGCGCGGCCTGCAGACGTACATCGCCGACGTCGTCACCCGCAAGCGGAGCGACTGCCGGGAGCCCGGCTGGGAGGAGTCCGAGGACCTGCTCGGCCGGCTCGTCGCCGCCCACGACGCGGGCGAGTTGAGCCGCGAGGAGCTCGACTCCATGGTGTTCCAGCTGCTGGTCGCCGGCCAGGAGCCGGTCACCAACCAGATCACCACCATGCTGATCACCCTGCTGCGCCACCCCGAGCAGCTCGACCGCCTGCGCGGGGGCCTCGACGAGCCCGGACTGCTCGCCCGGGCGGTGGAGGAACTGCTGCGCCACGACGCCGCGTTCGAGCTGACCACCTGGCGGTTCTTCACCGAGGACAGCGACCTGTTCGGCACCACCGTCCCGGCCGGCGACTCGGTGATCGTCTCGCTCTGCGCCGCCAACCGCGACGGGGAGCGGTTCCCCGAGGCCGACCGCCTCGACCTCGACCGCTCCCCCAACGCCCACCTCGCCTTCGGCCACGGCATCCACTACTGCCCCGGCGCGGCGCTGGCCCGGGCCGAACTCGGGATCGCCGTCGGCACCCTGCTCTCCCGCCTGTCCGGCCTGCGTCCGGCAGAGGCCCCGGGCGACGGCCTGGCGGACCTCACCTGGATCCCCGCCGTCCTGGCCCGCGGCGTCAACCGGCTGCCCGTCGCCTACGACCGGCGCCGCTGACCCGCCCAACGCGCCGCCCGGCACCGCAGCACCGAGGGCGCCCCAGCAACACAACACCCCGGCACCGACCCCGGCTCCGCCTGCCCGAAGCCCGTACCGCATCACATCCGTGGAGGATCCGCCATGCCGCCCGTCGGCACCGCCATCGCCCCGAGCCCCAGCGCCAGCCCCACCACCCCGGCTCCCGTCACCGGGCCCGGGGACCACCCCGCGGCCGAGCGGCTCGCCGCCCGCATCCTCGGCCTGCTGCTGCCGCACCGCCGCGCCTCCGACCCGGAGTTCGAGGCCCGGCCGGAGCACTTCCCGCTCCAGCTCGCGCAGGTGGCGGCCTTCGTCGCCGCCGGTGAGCCGATCGTGTTCACCCTGCCCGGCTTCCCGTGCAAGTCACCGAACCCCGCGAAGGTGCTCGGCCACCTGCCCGACGAGGGCGAACGGCTGTCTCTGACCTTCCTCGACCGGCTCTGCGCCGAGATAGGCCGCCTCCACGAGCCCGGGGCCCGGATCCTGATCTGCTCCGACGGTCACGTCTTCGGCGACCTGATCAACGTCCCGGACGACCACATCGACGCGTACTCCGACGAGTTGACCGCGATGATCGCCCGCGAGGGCCTGGACCACCTCGACACCTTCGACCTGCGGGACGTCCTCGGCGACCTCCCGTACGACGACAAGCGCGCCCGGGTGCACGAGGAGTACGCCCCCACCGTCGAGGAGCTGCGCGAGCAGGTGCTGACCGAGGAGGAGACCCTGCGGCTCTACCGCGGCATCACCCGCTTCCTCACCGAGGACACCGTCGGCTTCCCCGGCACCCGCTCGGCCCTGCAACGGGAGTGCCGACGCCGCGCCTACGGGGTGATCCAGCGCAGCCGTGCCTGGGGCGAGTTGATCGCCGAGCACCACCCCCGGGCGGTCCGGCTCTCCATCCACCCGCAGCCGGCCGGGGTGGCGAAGTTCGGCATCCGGCTGCTGGCCGCGGCCGACGTCTGGACCACACCCTGGCACTCCTCGGTGCTCCACCGGGAGGACGGGACCTGGGAGTTGCTGCGCAGCGAGGAGGCCGGTCGGCTCGGCCGGCTGGTGCTGCGCGACGGCCGGCCGAGCCACTACGAGAGCCACCCGCAGGGCCACTGAGGGGAAGCCCCCCTGGGGAAAGCCACAGGGCGGGGCCGGAGACCGGCCTACCGCTCCGCCGCGGGGACCACCGCACCGACCGGAGTGCGGTGGTCGAAGGCGATCAACGGATCGCCGGTGAGCGGGTGTTCGACCACCGCGGCCCGTACCCCGAAGACCTCCGCCAGCAGTTCGGCGGTCAGCACCTCGCGCGGCTTCCCGGAGGCGACCAGGGCGCCGCGGTGCAGGACGTGCAGCCGGTCGCAGACCGAGGCCGCGGCGTTGAGGTCGTGCAGGGCCACCAACGTGGTGCGGCGCTGTTCCCGCAGCAGGGCCAGGAGTTCGACCTGATGGCGGACGTCCAGGTGGTTGGTCGGCTCGTCCAGCACCAGGACGGCCGGCTGCTGCGCGAGCGCGCGGGCCAGCAGCACCCGCTGGCGTTCGCCGCCGGACAGCTGGGAGAACCGGCGGTCGGCGGCCGCCGCCATCCCCACCCGGGCCAGCGCCCCGGCGGTGATCCGGTGGTCCTCGGCGTCGTCGGCGGCGAAGGCCCGCTTGTACGGGGTACGGCCCATCGCGACCACCTCGCGCACGGTCAACTCGAAGTCCCCACCGCGTTCCTGGGGCAGCGCCCCGATGTGCCGGGCGGACTGCGCGGGCCGCAGCTCCGCGAGGTCCTGCCCGGCCAGCAGCACCCGCCCGGCGCTCGGCCGCAGGTGCCGGTAGACGGTGCGCAGCAGACTGGACTTGCCGCTCCCGTTGGGCCCGACCAGTCCGGCGATCTCCCCCTCCTCGGCGACCAGGTGGACCCCGGCCAGCACGGTCCGCCCGGCCAGGGCGACGCTCAAGTCCTCGACGGCGATCCTCAACTGCGCTCCAGACGTCGGTCCAGCAGGTAGAGCAGGGTGGGGGCGCCGAGCACGGCGGTGACCACGCCGATCGGCAGTTCCTGGCCGTCCAGGGCGGTCCGGGCGACCGTGTCGACGACGACCAGCAGCAGGGCCCCGGTCAGCGCGGACAGCGGCAGCAGGCGCCGGTGGTCGCCGCCGAGGAGCAGTCGGCACACGTGCGGCACCATCAGCCCGACGAAGCCGATCGCCCCGGAGACGGCGACCAGGACCCCGGTGAGCACGCTGGTGACGACGAAGACCTCGCGGCGCAGCCGGGCGACGTCCACGCCGAGCCCGGCCGCCGTCTCGTCGCCCATCAGCATCGCGTTGAGCCCCCGGGCGCGGGCCTGGAGCAGAGCGAGACCGAGCGCCACGGCGACGGCGGGGACGGCGAGTTGGGCCCAGACGGCGCCGCCGAGGCTGCCCATGAGCCAGAACAGCACGCCCCGGGTCTGCTGCTCGTCGCGGGTCTGCAGGACGAGGTAGCTGGTGATGCCGCCGAGGAACTGGGCGATGCCGATGCCGGCGAGCACCAGGCGCAGCGGGGAGAAGCCGCCGCCGCGCCGGGCCATCAGCCACACCAGCGAGAACGCGGCGAGCGCGCCGGCGAACGCCGCCAGGGAGACGGTGAGGCCGAGCGCGCTGCCGAAGGAGAGCTGGAGTCCGAAGGTGGTGCCGAGCACGATCGCGGCGACCGCGCCCAGGGAGGCGCCGGAGGAGATGCCGAGCAGGTACGGGTCGGCCAGCGGGTTGCGGACCAGGGCCTGGACGGCGGTGCCGACCAGGCCGAGCCCGGCGCCCACCACTCCCGCCAACAGGGCGCGCGGGACGCGTAGTTGCCAGACGATGAGGTCGCGGGTGCCGGCTTCGGGGGTCTGCCCGGTCAGCCGGCGGGCGACCACCGACCAGACCTCGCCGGGCGGGATGTCCACCGACCCGAGCGAGACGGCCGCGGTCAGCGCGAGCACCAGGGCGACGGCGAGGGCGGCGGCCAGCGGCCCGGCCCGCAGCATGCGGGCCGGGCGCGGGCTGTCGACCGCCTCGACGTGATCGACCGACGTGGACGTCACGGACTACTGCCCGTTCTTGACGAG
Source organism: Kitasatospora sp. Ki12 (assembly GCF_054601375.1). Classification (NCBI taxonomy): domain Bacteria; kingdom Bacillati; phylum Actinomycetota; class Actinomycetes; order Kitasatosporales; family Streptomycetaceae; genus Kitasatospora; species Kitasatospora sp. Ki12. The sequence goes on from NZ_BAAIHT010000003.1 coordinate 1,686,196, forward strand.
GTCGGGGTGGACGGTCGCGGCGATCTGCCGGACGGCGTCGGCGTTGCGCACGCCCGCGATGGTGGTCACCTCGGAGCCGAGCCGGACGAAGTGCCCCTCCTGGACGGCCTTCAGGCCCTGGGTCGCGGGAAAGCTCCTCAGGAACGCCTCGGCGTCGTCGAAGGCCTTGCGGGTGGCCTCCTCGCTGCCCCGGTTGCGGACCGCGAGCTGGATCCAGTCCGGGTTCTTGGCGACGACGTCCTCCCAGGAGCCCGGCTTGAAGTCGGCGTCGCAGTCGGCGAACACGTTGCGCGCCCCGGCCTGGGTGATCACGGCGTTGGCGACCTGCCGCCCGCACACCGCCACCGGCTGCTTGGTCCCGGCGTCGAAGTCGAAGACGAAGTAGCTCGGCCGCTGCCCCTCCGGGACGCCGGCGAGCGCGGTGCGGACCTCACCTATCCGCTTCTCCATCCCGGTCACCAGCTCCTCCGCGCGGGCCGCCGTGCCGGTGACCGCTCCGAGCCGGCGGATGTCGTCCTCGACCCCGGCGAGGTCGGTGCGCGGCGCCTTGGCGGCCTTCGGGGTGCCGGCGCAGGCGGTGGAGAGCAGGAAGACGTGCTGGATGCCGGCCGCCGCGTACTCCTCCTCGCTCGGCCCGGTGGCGCCGCCGCCCATCATCGGCATCGCGCTGAAGGTGTCGACGTAGAGGTCGGCACCGGAGCCCAGCAGCTTCTCCTTGGGGATCACCTTGTCCCCCAGCACCGGGACCTTGCCGCCCTGGTCGGCGAGGTCCGCGGGCAGGGTGCCCTTGCCGGGCGGGAAGCCGGTGCCGATCACCCGGTCACCCGCGCCCAGCCGGAGCAGCATCTCCAGGCTCGACGCGTTGCTGGTGACGATCTTCGCCGGTGCCTTGGCGATGACGGTCTCCTTGCCCGCGCAGTCGGCGACCTTGACCGGGTAGGCACCGGCCGGCGCGGCCTGGGCGGTGACGGAGGAACCCTGGCCACCCCCGCCACCGCTTCCGCAGGCCGTGGCGAACAGGGCGACGGCGGCCGCGATTCCGCAGACAACGCGTGGGCGCATGACAACTCTCCTGGTGGGTGATCCGTGCTCGGGCCCGTGCTGCGGACCCGGACCAGGTAGTCGGACGGCCCGGGCGGTGGGTTCCGGCGGATCCCGGCGGATTCTTGTCCGGCACCGGCGGGCTCACAGCGGATTCACGACCGGCCCCCGGGCGGATTCACGGCGGACATAGGCTGGCCGGATGGCCGACCCCACCACCGCGCGCGACGATCTCGACCTTCCCGTCCGGCTCGGGCCGCACCCGCCCCGCCGGGTGGTCTCGCTGGTGCCCTCGCTGACCGAGGCGGTCGCCGCCACCGCCCCCGAGCTGCTGGTCGGCGCCACCGACTGGTGCAGCCACCCCGCCGACCTGGCCGTCACCCGGATCGGCGGCACCAAGAACCCGGACGTCCCGGCCGTCCTCGCGCTCGGACCCGACCTCGTCATCGCCAACGACGAGGAGAACCGGCGCCCCGACCTGGACGCGCTGCGGGCGGCCGGCGTCCCGGTCTGGGTCACCGACATCCGCACCCTGGACGACGCCTTCGGCTCGCTGCACCGGCTGCTGACCCTCGCCTGCCGACTGCCGCGCCCCGCCTGGTTGGACGAGGCGGAGGCGGCCTGGGCACCGGCCGCGCCGGAGAAGGGGACGGGAGCGGGACCGGGGGCGGGCACAGGGACAGGCACGGGGACAGGCACGGGCCCCCGGGCGATCGTGCCGATCTGGCGCCGCCCCTGGATGGTGCTCGGCCACGACACCTTCGCCGGGGACCTGCTGCGCCGTCTCGGCCTGCACCTCGTCCACGCCGACCACCCCGAGCGCTACCCCGCCGTCCCGCTGCCCGAACTGCTCTCCGTCCGACCGGATCTGGTGGTGCTGCCGGACGAGCCGTACCGCTTCACCGCCGAGGACGGCCCGGAGGCGTTCCCGGGCACCCCGGTCGCCCTGGTCAGCGGACGGCACCTGACCTGGTACGGACCGTCCCTGGTCACCGCACCGGCCGTCCTTCGGCAGGCGCTCGACCACCCGTTCGTACGGGGCGGAACCAGCACCTCATAGGATGACCGCCACTCACCGGGCCCACCGGTGACGAGGGGGGACCACACATGAGAGCCAGCACCACCCGGCGGACACTGACCCTGGTGTCGGCCGCCGCCGTGTCGACCGCCGTCCTGACGGGCTGCGGCACCCAGCACGCCGACCGGCACCAGGGCGCGGGGCCGGGCACCACCACGGTGGCCGCGAGCACCCCGTCCACCGAGAGCCCGAGCGCGACACCGTCCGCGACCGCGACCGACACCGCGAGCCCGAGCGCCCCGGCGAGCGCCAGCCCGAGCGCGACCGCGAGCCCCGGCGCCCCGCAGAGCCCGAGTGCCGGCGCGGGCAAGTCCGGAAAGGCCACGCCGAGCACCCAGCCCGGCACCGCCGCCAGGGCCGGCGGCAACCCGCCCGCCGGGGTGCCCACCCAGCCTCCGGTCGCCAAGCCCGTCATCGCGGCCCCGGTGCCGACCGCCAAGCCCGGCCCCGTCGCACCCCCGCCGCCGCCCGCGCCGCCGACCCCGCACGTGCCGCCACTGCAGAGCGGCTGCCAGCCCAGCAAGCCCCGGCCGGACGAACCCAAGGAAGCCGTCGCGGCCGCCCTCACCGCGGCCGCCGGCCAGTCCCGGACGCTCAAGCTCGCCAGCGGCGGCACCGACCGGCTCCCGCCGCTGCCCGTCAACCTGGTCAAGGCGATCGCCTGGCAGGAGAGCGGCTGGCAGTCCGGCATCCTCGCCTGTGACGGCGGCATCGGCACCATGCAGGTCATGCCGAACACCATCAGCTGGATGAACGGCAAGTACGGCACCACCTCGGACGCCACCACGCTCACCGGCAACGTCCAGCTCGGCACCCAACTGCTCGACTGGCTCGTCGCCTACTACGGCGACTCCTCCTTCGGCGGCGGCTACGACCTCTCCCCCGACCCGGCCACCGGCAAGACGCCCCTGCTCGACCTGGTCATCTCCGCGTACAACGCGGGCGCGGGAAACGTGCACTACAACGCCGTCACCGACCCGGCCACCGGCCAGGTCGTCGGCAGCCTGGACATCCCCAACCCCGGGTACGTCGCCAACGTGAAGGCGCTGATGTCCGGCCAGCCCTGGAACAAGGCGGGCTGACCGGAGCCCCCGGAACGCGACCGGGCCCGGGACGCACGATCGCGTCCCGGGCCCGGTCGGTCAGGCGATGTCCCCGTCAGCCGCGCGCGGCGGTGACGGCGGCGCCCAGCGCCTCCTTGATCCGGGGGCCGAGCCGGGCGAAGCCCAGCTCCTTCATGGCCGCCCGCAGCAGCTCCTCGTCACTCCGCTCGACCCCGTCGCCGTCCAGCCACCGCACGACGGCGAGCAGCTCGTCGGCCGAGTAGGCGGTCACGGGGCGACCGGGCGTGAAGTCCGGCTTCGCGGGACGGGCAGCGGACTCGGGCTCGACGGCGGGGGCCTCGGGCTCGACGGCGGGGGCCTCGGGCTCGACGGCGGGCTCGGGCTCGACCTCGGCAACCGGCTCGGCGGACTCCTCCGGGACGACCTCGGCCTCGACAGCGGGGGCCTCCACCTCAACGGCGACGGCCTCGAGCTCGGGCTCGACAGCCGGGGTCTCCGTCACGGCGGTCGGCTGCTCGACCTCGCCGGCAGGCTCCTCGACAACGGGCTCGGCCACCGGCTCAACGGCAACGCTGTCCTCAGTGGCCACGGCCTCCTCGGCGACGAGTTCCTCGGCGGCAGGCTCCTCGGTCACGGCCTCGATCTCGGCCTCGACAGCGGTCTCCTCGACCGCGACCTCGGCAACCGGCTCAACGTCAGCGGGCTCGTCGACGACCACGGTCTCGACCGCCTCGGCAGCAGCCTCCTCGGCCTCGGCCGGCTCCACCTCGGCAGCGGGCTCGTCCGTCTCGACGGCGGGCTCCTCGACCACGACGACCGGCTCGGCCTCCTCGGCCAGGGCGGCGGTCGCGACGGCGACCAGGTCGTCGGCGGCCGGGGAGGGCGCCGGGAGGGAGACCACGGCGGCCGGGGCCTCGACCTCGGTCAGCTCCTCCACCGCGGGCGGCTCGACATCAGCGGCGTCCGTGTCGGCCTCCGGGCCCGACACCAGCTCGGTCTCGGCCGACGTCTCGACCGCTTCGTCGACCTCAAGCTCGGCCTCAACCTCAGGCTCGACCTCGACGACGGCCTCGGCCTCGTCGGCCTCAACAGCCGGAGCCTCCACCGAAGCCGGAGCCTCCTCGACGAGCCCGTCCCGCTGCCCACCGGCCAGCGCCTGACGCGCCGCGGCCTCGGCGTCCGACAGGTCGGCGACCGGCTCCTCGGCGACCGGCTCCTCAACGACCGTCTCAGGCACGTCCGACACCGCGACATCGGCACCCGGGGCATCCGACGCCTCAACGTCCGACGTCTCGACGTCCGACGCCTCGACCTCCGACGCCTCGACCTCCGGCTCCTCGGTCACCGGCTCCTCGACGGCGGTCTGCCCCGCCAGCCCGTCGCGCTGCCCGCTCGCCAGTGCCTGGCGGGCCGAGTACGCGGCCTCGGCGGCGCGGCGGTCGGCCTTGGCGGTGGCGAGTTCGGCGAGCAGGTCGCCGAGGCCGGCCTCCTCCAGGGTGGCGCGCAGGCCGCCGATGGTGGGGAGGCGGTAGAGGGTGCCTTCGTCGGCGGCGAGCCGCTCGACGAGGTCGATCAGTTCGGCGAAGGGCAGCCCGTCCAGGTCGTGGTCGGGCAGCAGGCGGGCGAGTTCGCGCAGGCCGGTGCCGATCGCTTCGACGGCCTGGGCGGTGCGCTCGACCAGGGCGCCGTCGGCGGGGGCGACCGGAAGGGTGCCGGCCGGGGCGAGGGCGGCCCAGGCGCGGCGCTCGATCTCGGCGGAGGTGAGGGCCTCGTGCAGGTCCTCGCGGCGGACCCGGCGGTCGGTGGCGAGGGCGGTGGCCTGCTTGCGCAGCGAGCGGCCGCGCAGCCAGGACAGCTTGACGCCGTTCTCGCGGCGCCAGGCGCTGTCGGCGGTGGCGGCGGCGAGGGCGCCGAGGTCGGCGTCGTACGCGGCGGTGGTGAGGGTCGCGGAGGTGCGGTGCACCCGCTGGAGCATCTCGACCAGGAGCGCGGTCTTGGCGACGGTGTCGGGCTCGTCCAGCTTGACCTCGGTGGCCAGGGCGGTGACGGCCTCCCAGGTCTGCTGCAGGTCGCGGCCGCGCAGTTCGGCGAGCGCGGTGGAGGCGGCGCGGGCGTCCTCCGGGGTGGCGACGGTGTCGACGGCCGCGTACCAGGCGTGGGTGTCGGCGGTGAGCGTGAAGGCCCCGAGTTCGGCGTAGCGGCCGAGGTCCTCGCGGAGGTCGGTCTCCGCGGCGGCGTCCTGGGGGTCCTTGACGTCTGCGGCGTCGGCGACGTCCACCGGGTCGGCTGCGTCGGCGTTGCGCGAGTGAAGCACTGTCATGTGAGGTCCGGTTCTGGGCGACGGCGGCGGGGCTGACGACGAGGGACGGCGGACCGGTTGCGCGGGGGTGCCCCTGGGGCGGGGCGAGGGGGCGCGCGGTCGGCCTGCCGGTTGTGGGAGGCCAGAATACGGGTGCCCGTTCGAGCCTTGCACGCACCCACCGCCCCGACGGGCCGGTGTCGTGTGCCATACCGCCCGCCTGGCCGCTACTCGGGGGACCCGCCCGGGTGGTCCGGCGCTGGTCCGGGCGGGTGTCCCGGCCTCCGAACGGTGGACGGACCGGGGCGGGGGCCCGGCCGCCGAGGCCGTTCCAGCGGGACCTCGCGGAGTCCCCGCCGGGGCCGGCCCCGTGGTGGTCGGTGCCCGGCCCGACCGAGGGCGGCAAGGTCGACCGGCGCGAGGTACTCGCCCAGCGCGGTGCGGTGCCACCACGCGCCGGTTTCCCGCAGTTCGCGCCAATCGGTGAACCGGTAGAGGTGGAGGGTCGCCCGGACGTGGGTCGGTGGGGCGTCCGGGAAGGGGTTGTGGCGCAGCAGCCGCAGCGTCGCCGGGTCGCCGGCCAGCAGCCGGGCGACGAAGGGCAGGAACCAGGGGCGGGCGTAGTCGGGCGAGATGCCGGCGAACCACATCAGCCAGTCCAGCCGCAGGTGGTAGGGGGCGTACTGACGCGGGAGGCGGCGCACGTCGCCGGGCTTGCCCTTGAAGCCGTACTCGCGCCAGACCGTTCGCGGGGTGAGGACCGACTCGTCGGTGCCTTCGACGACGACTTCCTGGCGGAGGCGGTTGACGCTGCCGAAGGCGCCGTAGGTGTTGACGAGGTGGAGCCGGTTGAAGGAGCGGTTCATGACCTGGCCGCGGGAGACCATGTTCCGTACCGGCCAGTAGCTGAGCACGAGGACAGCCGCGACCAGCGCGATCACCAGGGCTTCGTACCAGAGCGGGGTGCCGGGGTAGGCGCGGGCGTGGACGGGCAGGCCGAGGCGGGCGGGTTCCACGGCGGCGAGGGCCAGGGCGACGGTGAGCCAGTTGAGCCAGGCGAAGTTGCCGGAGGCGATCAGCCACAGCTGGGTGGCGATGACGGCGCAGGCGGCGTAGCTCGCGACCGGCTGCGGGAGCAGCAGGCAGAGCGGTACGACGAGTTGGACGACGTGGTTGGCGGCCACCTCGACCCGGTGCAGCGGGTCGGGCAGGTGGTGGAAGAACCAGCTGAGCGGCCCGGGCATCGGCTGGGTCTCGTGGTGGTAGCGCAGGCAGGTCAGGTCGCGCCAGCAGCTGTCGCCGCGCAGCTTGATCAGTCCGGCGCCGAACTCGACCCGGAGGACCAGCCAGCGCAGCAGCCACAGCACCGGCGTGGGCGGGGCGGTGTCGGCGTTGCCCAGGAAGGCGGCGAGGAAGCCGGCTTCGAGCAGCAGGGACTCCCAGCCGAAGGAGTACCAGGTCTGCCCCACGTTGACGATGGAGAGGTAGAGGACCCAGAGCACCGCCCAGAGCAGGATCGAGGCCCAGAGCGGGACGGCGTCGCCGAGCCCGGCGGTGACGGCGGCGGCGAGGGCGGCCCCGCCGAGGGCTACGGCGGCGAAGAACCGGTCGCTGTAGTGGAGGTGGAAGAGGCCGGGGGCCTGGCGGAACGGGACCCGGGCGGTGAAACGGGGCACCGGGAGCATGCCGTCCTCGCCGATGAGGGCGCGGAACTGCGCGGCGGCGTTGAGGAATCCGATCAGGTAGAGGGCGGCGAGCAGGCGTTGGACGAGCAGCCGGCTCAGCCAGTAGTCGGGGGCGGCGAACCAGTCCATGCGGCCCATGCCTACCACCGCCGCCCGGCGCGCGGGCCGGGCCGGAGCACGGGCGCCGGACGGTTCACCCACTCGGCCCGCCCGAACTGCGCCGCACCGTACGGCCGGGGCCGCGGCCGGGTGTCGGGGGCGGCGGCCGGGGCCGCAGCCGGGGCCGGGGCACCTGCCGGGCTAGGGCGTGTCTGACAATTCGCGTCGGATCAGCGCGCGGCGTTGGGGTGCGTGCATCGCAAGGCGGAGGAGGGAGTCCATGCGGAGCATCGGCGACCGACGACAACGCGGCGAGGTGCGTGCCCCGGCGTCGCGCGCCCGGCGGGAATTGTCAGACACGCCCTAGTCCGGACAGCGCTGTGGCGGGGAGCCTCTCCTCGGGGGTGAGAGGCGCCCCGCCACGGCGGTGGGCGGTACGGACGCGTCGTGCGGGTCGTGCGGGTCGTGCACGTCGTACGGGGAATGCGGATAGTGCGGGTACTGCGGATCACGCGGGTCGTGCGAGCAATGCGGGTAATACGGGCCAAACGGTAGGAGCGGGCGGTACGGTCGTGGGCCGTCGTGCCGCGCGGGGGCGGCCGGTCGGCGGTTCAGTTCGGCAGGACGAGTCCGGAGCCGCCGGCGATGCCCGGTCGGCCGGTCGTGGTCGCGACGCCGTTCTGCTGCAGCCGGTCGACCAGCAGTGCGGCCAGCGTGCCGAGTTCCTCCTCGGTCCGGGACTGCGCGGTGACGTCCATGCCGACGGTGAGGACACCGTTGACCTGGCCGGTGCGCGCGGTCCGCATCGGGGTGCAGGTGAAGCTGAAGATCTGCTGGATGCGCTGGGCCTCGGGGCGGGTCGGCTGCACCCGGACGTCGTTCAGGACGGTCGCGCGGCCGGTGCGGTAGGCCTCGGCGACGGCCTGCTGGAGGCCGGCCGCGCCGAGCTGGGGGTAGGCCTGGCCGATCGAGCCGTACGCCACCGGGGCGCCGAAGGTGTCGGCGTGCTGGGCGTTGGCGTAGCGGATCTCCTGGCCGGGGCCGTCGGTGAGCATGATGGGGAAGGGGGAGCCGTCGAAGGCGGCGAACATCTCCTGCTGCTGGGCGAGCAGGTTGTCGCGCAGCCGGATCTCGGAGAGCAGCGCCTCGGCGAGGTGCTGGATGTCGCGCAGCCGCTCGCGCCCCCACTGCCGGGGTTCCCGGTCGAGGACGCAGACGGTGCCGATGACGGTGTTGGTGTCGTCGACGAGCGGGGCGCCGAGGTAGGCCCGGACGCCGAGTTCGTCGACGACCGGATTTCCGGCGAACCGGGGGTAGGCGAGGATGTCGTCCAGCGCGAGGGGCGAGCGCTGGGCGACCACGTGCGGGCAGAAGCCGTGGCTCAGCGGCATCTGACGGGTGGGAAGGTCGAACGCGATGCCCCGGTCCGCCCAGGAAGCGCCCTCATCTGTCGCGATCTCGGGCGAGTTTGGCGGAATGTAGAGCCCCCGGAACATCTGGCGCTCGTCGTTGATGAAGTTGACCATCGCGATGGGGGCGCGGGTGATGCTGGCTGCCAGGTGCGCGAAGCGGTCGAAAGCCTCATCGGCGGACGGTTCGTTGAGACCCAGGCTGCGCAGCCTGCGAGTCCGTTCGGACTCCCCGGCAGCACCCGGGAACTGGCCTTGAGTGCTCATCACATCAGTCATGGCGCACATGTAATCAGACATCCGGTCTCTTCGGTGCTACCGGTACCGGCCACCGTCTTTGCCGATGATCAGTCAAAGCCGCATGTGAACGGCCGCTCAGCCGGGTCTCCGGAAGGGGGAAGATCATTTCCCCGTCCATGTCAGCACGAAACCCACCAACCACAAGGACGACCGGGATCACGCCAATCCAAGATCAACTAGCCGTGCGGGGGGTGTTCACATACGACAATGAGCCCTGCCGAAGACACGGACGGTGTTCCTCTCCCTCGGAAAACCGCGCCATGGGTCCGCATGCACCGAAGGCAAGGGAGCGATCGGCCGGCCACATCCCACACCCCCACCGTGTTCCCCTGCGGGGCGGCCGAGCGGCATCTACGGCATGGACGGAGGCACGACTCCCCCGGAAACGAGAGGACCAAGCATGGCCATGGACTACTTCACCGACGAACGACACGAGAGCCTCCGGGCGGAGGTCCGTGAGTTCGCGGAGAAGGAGGTTCGCCCTCAGGTCGCCAGGATGGAGGCCGATCGGGAGGTCGAGTTCGAACTGTCGAGGGAGATCGCGCGTCGCGGCTGGATCGGCGTGACCATCCCCAAGGAGTTCGGCGGCCTCGGGCTCGGTCACCTCGCCAAGACCATCATCGTGGAGGAACTGGCCCGCGTCAGCGGCGCGATGGGCGCGATGGCGCAGGCCTCGCAGCTCGGCGTCGCCAAGGTCATCCACTTCGGCTCGAACGCGCAGCGGCGCAAGTGGCTGCCCAGGTTCGCCTCCGGGGAGTCCCTGCCGACCATCGCGGTCACCGAGCCGGAGTCCGGCGGCCACGTGCTCGGCATGGCCGGCACCGCGCGCCGCGAGGGCAACCAGTACGTGCTGAACGGCCGCAAGTGGTTCGTGGGCAACTCCCACATCGGCGACGTGCACGGCGTGGTGTTCCGCACCGGCCAGGGCAGCGGGGGGCTCTCCGCCTTCCTCGTCGAGAGCGACCGCCCCGGCTTCCGCACCGGCACCCTCGGCACCCAGGGCGGCCTGCACGGCTTCAGCTTCGGCGAGCTCGTCTTCGAGGACTGCCGCATACCCGTCGGCAACCGGCTCGGCGTGGAGGGCCAGGGGCTGGACGTCGCCTACTCCTCCTCCACCCTGTACGGCCGCCTCAACCTGGGCGCCGTCGCGCTCGGCATCCACGTCGCGATCGTCGAGGACGTCGTGCGCTACGCGGAGGAGCGGGTGCTGTACGGCAAGCCGCTCAACCAGCTGAACAGCGTCGCGCTGAAGCTCGGCGAGCTGCAGTCCAAGCTGATGACCGCCAAGCTGGCCGCGTACCACGCCTCGCACCTGCTCGACCACGGCAAGCCCTGCGACGCCGAGCTGATGAACGCCAAGCTCATCAACACCGAGTACGCGATGGACTCGGCCCGCAGCGCGATGGAGATCCTCGCCGCCCGCGGCACCCAGGAGGAGTTCAACATCATCCGCTACCTGCGGGACGCCACCCACATCTACGCCCCGGCCGGCACCTCGGACGTCCAGCGGCTGCGGCTCGGCCAGGTCGCCTCTGGCACCTACGGCAAGCAGTGGTCGGCCGAACTGTCCGACCTGGCCAGCTGGGCGTGGACCGAGCTGAACCAGCAGGAGGCGGAGCGCAAGGACGAACGGACCGCCCGGGTGGTGCGGATCCCGCTCGCGAGCTGATCCCCGGCACTCGGCACCGACCGGGTCCGGTCGGACCGGACGGTGCCCGGCGCCCCGGCAGCGGAGGCCCGGCCGGGCCCCAGGGCGGATCGGACGGCGGCGACCCTTCGGCGTACGACTCTTGACCTGTTCCTGACGGATCCCCGGGAGGCGCACCCAGCCTCCCGGAGATCCGTCGTTTGCGTCGCGGACACGGCCCTGAGCTGCTGCGATCCGTCGACGAACGCTTCGGGCCGCAGGACCGGCCGGTGCCATCAGCCGTTCACATATCGTCAGTTGATGTTGCGATGATGCCACCTGGGACTGATAGGTTTCCTGCCGTCGGCGGCCGTGGCTGTACCCCCGCCCGGACGGTGACGCCACGTCACCCCGTCCGGCGACCCCGGCCTCGGCGCCCATAAGCCCGCCCGGGCCGCACGGGCCAACCCGCCGTTCGGACCCGCGACCCGGCCTGCAACTCGGCCCTGCACCAAGGAATCAGATGCCAGGCATATCGGCCCCCCGCACGGGCCACCGCGCCGGCCGGTCCGGCTCCCTCCGCAGCGCGCTCCTCGCACTCGTCCTCGTCCCCAGCCTCGGCCTCGCCGCCGCCTGGGGCTACGCCGCCTACCTGCTGCGCGACGCCGGGAACCGCACCGCGGTGCTGATCGGCACCGCCGTCGTCGCCGTCGTGCTGCTCTACAGCCTGATCCGCGGCATCCGGGCCGCCCGGACCCTGTCCGGCCGGCTGTCCGGACTGCGCGCCGACACCCTCGCGCTCGCCCAGCGAGAGATCCCCGAGGTGGTCGGACGGCTGCGCGCCGGAGAACCGGTGCCCACCCCGCCCGCCTGGGCGCCCTCCCGCCGAACAGGCGACGAGGTCCAGCAGACCGCCGACGGCCTCGCCGCCGTCCGCCAGGCCGCCGTCGCCGCCATCGTCCACCAGGCCCAGGGCCGCGAAGGGACGAAGAAGGTCTTCCTCAACATCGCCCGCCGCACCCAGATCCTGATCCACCGGCAGATCAGCATGCTGGACGCGCTGGAGCGCGAGCACGAGGAACCCGAGCTGCTGCGCGAACTGTTCGCGGTCGACCACCTGGCCACCCGGATGCGGCGCAACGCCGAGAACCTGGTCATCCTCGGCGGCGCGCTGCCCGCCCGCCGCTGGCGCAACGCCGTGCCCGTGGTCAACGTGCTGCGCAGCGCCGTCTCCGAGACCGAGAACTACGCCCGCGTCGTCGTCCAGGGCGTTCCGCGCGCCTCGCTCAGCGGACAGGCCGTCGCCGACGTCATCCACCTGGTCGCCGAACTGATCGAGAACGGCACCACCTTCTCCCCGCCGTACACCCAGGTGCAGGTCTCCGCGCAGGAGGTGCCCAAGGGCCTCGCGGTCGAGGTCGAGGACCGCGGCCTCGGCATGAGCGAGGAGGAGTACGAGCGGCTCAACGAGTACCTGGCCAACCCACCCGAGCTGGACGTCTCGGCGCTCGGCGACGACCTGCGGCTCGGCCTCTTCGTCGTCGCCCGGCTCGCCGCCCGGCACGACATCCAGGTCACCCTGCGACCCTCGCCGTACGGCGGCACCCGCGCCGTGGTGCTGGTGCCCTCGGTGCTGCTGGAGCAGGCCGAGCAGCCGGCCTCCGTTCCCGGACTGCCCTCCGGCGCCCGGGTCACCCGCACCCCGGTGCCGGAGGCCCGGCCCACGGCGGACGAGGACCTCGGGGAGGTCGACCAGGAGCTGTCGGGCGCGCTGGCCAACGTCCTCGGCGGACTGCTGGGCAACGGTCCGGCGGCGCCCGCCGGGCCCGAGGCCCCTCCGGCCGCGGTCGAGGGCGCTGCGGGGACGGGCCTTGCGGGGGCGGGCGCTGAGCCGGTTCCGGGCGACGGCGGGTACCTGGCCGATCTGCCGGCGGCCGACGGGCTGTCGGACGGCAGGCTGCTCTCCGGTGGCCTGCCCTCCGGTGGCCTGCTCGACAGCGGGCTGATCGACGGTGGACTGCTCGACGGCGGCCCGGTGGACGGTGGAACCGCGGGCGCTGAGGCTCCCGGGGCTCCCGGGGCTCCCGGGGCTCCCGGGGCTCCCGGGGCTCCCGCGAACGGCGGACTGCCGATCGGCGCCCAGATCCCCGGACTGCCCGGTGCCGTGGTCGTCCCCCGGCCCGCCCTGCCGCGCCGGTACGAGCTGCCGGGCGACGCCCCGGCGGACGCCCTGACCGACGGACCGTCGGCGGACGTGCCACCGACGGACAGTCACCTGACGGACGGAGCCCTGCCGAAGCGCCCGCTGCCCAAGCGCCGCGGCGCGGACCTCCCGGCCGATCCGGCCGCGGCCCCCTTCGACGGGGTCCCCGCCGACCGTTCCGCGCCCACCCACGACCGCCCGCAGGAGGACCAGGTGGAGCACGGCCCGGACGGTGAGCTGCGCACCCCGCGGGTCCTGCCGCAGCGGGTCCGCAACGCCAGCCTCGCCGAGCAGCTCCGCGAGGCCCACGCGCCCGGCGCCGTGCTGCCGCCGTCCGGCGGCCGACCCGCCGGCCCGGCCGCGCCCGTCGCGCCGACCGCACCCGTCGCGCCCCGGTTCGGTGGCGCCGACGCCGCCGCCGAGGACCCCTCCCCGCAGCGCTCCCGCGCCACCATGGCCGCCATCCAGCGCGGCACCCGGACCGCCCGCGCGGCCGGCACCGACCCGGGCGAGCCGGCCACGCCCGCCACCCCCCGCACCCCGGCCGTACCTTCCGCCGCTCAGGAAGCCTCCGCCGCTCAGGAAGCCAAGGAACAGCAGTGATGACGCAGCACACCGAAACCCAGCGCGACCTGAACTGGCTGCTGGACCAGCTGGTCGCCCGGGTACCCGAGACCCGCCACGCCATCGTCCTCTCGGAGGACGGTCTGCTGGTCGGCATGTCCCAGAACCTCGACCGGGCCGACGCCGAACACCTCTCCGCGGTCGCCTCCGGCCTGCAGAGCCTGGCCCGCGGCGCCGGGCACCGCTTCAACGGCGGGCAGGTCCGGCAGACCGTGGTCGAGATGGACCAGCTGTTCCTGTTCGTCACCACGGCCGGGCAGGGCGCCCGGCTCGCCGTCCTCACCAGCGAGCAGGTGGACGCCGGGCTGATGGCCTACGAGATCAACATGCTGGTCAAGCAGGTCGGCCAGTACCTCACCGCGGCGCCGCGCAGCGACGCCGGCCAGGTCGGCGCGGGTGGCGGTGCGTGACCACCGCCGACGCCGACGAGGGCTGGTTCTACGACAAGGACGCCGGCCATCTGGTCCGCCCTTACGCGATCACCAACGGGCGTACCGGACCGGTCCGTGACGGATTCGCGCTGATCACCCTGGTGGTCACCGCCGACCCGCGCACCGACACCACCCGGCTCACGCCCGAACCGGCCGCGATCATCGACCTCTGCCGCGAGCGCCCGCTGGCCGTGGCCGAGATCGCGGCCACCCTCGACCTGCCGGTCAGCGTGGTCAAGGTACTGCTCGACGACCTCGCCGAGGCCCGGTTAATCCTCACCCGTGCCCCGGTCCAGCTCGCCGAGGCACCGGACATCTCGCTGATCCAGGCCGTGATCGAGGGCGTCCGCCGACTCTGACGGGAGCACCTCCCCCCGCCGGTGGCCGCTGGCCGGTCGCCGGTGGCCGCTCACCGGTTCGCCGTCGCACCGGCGAGCGGCGGGCGCCCCAGCCCGATTGTTCCCCCCGCTCTCCCAGCTCCCCTACAGGAGAACCGAATTGACGACCCAGAGCCTGGTGCCGGGCGCGGTCAAGATCCTCGTCGCCGGCGGATTCGGCGTTGGGAAGACCACCATGGTCGGCTCGGTCAGCGAGATCGAACCGCTGCAGACCGAGGAACGGATGACCCGCGCCAGCATCGGGGTCGACAGCCTCGACGGCGTCCAGGAGAAGTCCACCACCACGGTGGCCATGGACTTCGGACGGATCACCGTCCGCGACGACCTGGTGCTGTACCTCTTCGGCACGCCGGGGCAGTTCCGCTTCTGGTTCATGTGGGACGACCTCGCCCTCGGCGCCCTCGGCGCGATCATCCTCGCCGACACCCGGCGGCTCGAATCCAGCTTCGCCGCCGTGGACTTCTTCGAGCAGCGCGGCATCCCGTTCGCGATCGGCGTCAACTGCTTCCACGGCCGCCGCGAGGCCACCCCCGAGGAGGTCCGCCACGCCCTCGACCTCGGTCCGGAGGTCCCGGTCGTGCTGTGCGACGTCCGGGAGCGGGGATCCAGCAAGGAACTGCTGCTCGCCCTGCTCGACCGGGTGCACCGGGACGCCCTGACCGCCGGACGGCGCTGAGGGACGGCCCCGGGCCGGGCGGTCGTTCGCTCGCCCGGGCGCTCAGCGGGTCCGTAGGTCCGTGAGCCCGTGGGTCCGCTGGTTCAGGCGTGCGCCGGGTTCAGCGCGGCGAGCGAGTCGACCAGCGGGGCCAGCTCGGGGACTCCGGTGGCCTGGGCCAGGGTCGCCTCCAGGGCCGCGTCGTGCACCGGACGGGCCGTCACCAGCAGGTCACGGCCCTCCTGCGTCAGCTCGGTGTAGATGCCGCGCCGGTCGTCCGCGCAGAGGTAGCGGCTCAACAGGCCCCGGTCCTCCAGGCGGCTCACCAGCCGGGTGGTCGCGCTGCTGCTCAACGCCGCCGCGCGGGCCAGCTGCTGCATCCGCATGTGCCAGCCGTCCTGGCGGGAGAGCGCCTCCAGCACCGTGTACTCGACCACCGAGAGCTTGCACTCGGCCTGGAGCGCCTTCTCCAGCGCGGTGTCGATCATCCCGTGCAGCGCGGCGAGCGTGCGCCAGCCACGCGCCCGGATCTCGGCCGCGTCGTCGCGGATCCCCATGGCGCGCCGTCCTTTCCGCTGCACCGGCTGTTCGGTGCCTCCCTTCCCCAAGTATGCCAGTCGGCGCGGTTTACCGGTCCCTGCAAATAGTTCGCCTTATGGTTCGGCTCTCGGTGCGTCCTCCGGTGCGTCCCTCGGCGCGCCCCTCGACTCGTCCCTCGATTCGTCCCTGGTTCAGCCCTCCCCGCTCCAGGCCGCCGAGCAGAGCGCCGTGGCCAGCTCCTCGGCGTACCAGGCCGCCGCCAACCAGGCGTGGGCGAAGGCGCCGTGATCGTCCGCGACGATCCGGCCGAACACGTCCCGCCGCTGGTTCGCCGCGGCGGCCCGCAGGCCGTCCAGCAGCACGGCGGCGGTGGACAGCCCAGCCGCCCGCAGCAGACCGCGGTCGGCCGCCGCCGTGGCCTCGCTCGGCCCGAGGGCGTGCCGCCCGGTGGTGACGGTCTGCTCCACCCGGCGCCCGAGCACGTGGACGGGCGGACCGTACGGCGCGGGCAGCCCGGGGCCGTCCGCCGACGTCGTACCGGGTACCGCACCGGGCGACGCAGCCGGTGCCGTCTCGCGGGCGGGCTCGGGGGCTGGCCCTGGGGCCGCCAGGTCGGCGGTCTGGAGGCGTTCCAGACCGAGGTTGACCCGGCCCGCTCGGTCGGCGGTGAGGGCGAGCGGGCCGGGGCCCTGCGGGTCCGGACCCTCCGGGGGCGAGCCGATCGCCAGCAGCCGCAGCTCCGGGCGGTCCGCGCGCTCCAGCCGGCCGATCACCCGCAGCCGGAGGCCGGGCGCGGTGGCGAGCAGCGCGAGGTTCGCCCGGAACGGCAGCTCGGGGTGCTCGTGCGCCGCGCGCAGCGCCACCACCGGGCCGTCCTCCGCGCACCGCGCCAGCAACTGCGGTTCCCCGCCCGGCCCGGTCGGGGCCGGGCCCAGCACGGTGACGTCCAGGAACAGCAGGTCGCTCCCGGCCGGACGGCCCTCGTACGGCAGGTCCTGGGCCGCGAGCGCCCGCGCCACCTGGGCGGCCGCCGGCTCGGACCAGAGCCGGGCCGCCGGCTCCGCCGTCCACGCCACACCCGCCGCCCGGACCGCCCGGACGCCGGCACCGGCCCCCAGTCGCCCGGCGGCGGACCTGGTCGCTCCCTGCACGGCCAGCCCCGCACGGCTGAACTCACGGTGGCTGAGCGCGGCGTCCCCCAGCCGGACCGTCCGGTTGCCCGCCCCGACCGCCTGCGGGGCGGCGGCCGCCGCGTCGTCGTGCGGCATGACCTCGCCGAGGGTGCTCAGACGCCCGTCGGCGTCCACCCCCCAGGCGACGGCGCCCGCGTGGGTCGCCGTCAGCACCGGCTCGGCGAACAGCCCGTACAACCGCAGGCCGCCCTCCTCCCGGTAGGACTGGCGCGCCGTGCCGCGCAGCTCGGCGACCGGGACCGCGCCGGCGCCCTCCCCCGCGGTCAACGCCGCGGTGAGGCCCAGCAGTTCGCGCAGGCCCGCCACCAGGTCCGCCAACCGGTGGTCCGGCGCGCCGGAGCGGGCCGCCCGGACCCGGGTCACCACGGTGACCGCCGCCGCGGCCGGACGGTACAGGCCCGCGAGCCGGGCCCGGTGGGCGGCGCGCAGGAGCTCGGCCTGCGCCACGGCGCCCGCGCCGCTCACCCCGGCGGCGAGGACGGCCGCGGCGGCCCGGTGGAGGTGCCGGGCGGCGGCGAGTTCGGGGGCGGTCAGGGGGGTCGCCTGCTCCTGCGGTGCCTGGGCGGCCTCCGTCGTTCCCGTGGGCGCGGTGGGCGCGGTGGGCGCGGTGGGCGCGGTGGGCGCGGTGGGCGCGGCGGGCGCGGTGGGCTGCTCCGCCTCGGCTTCCGTCTCCGGCGTGGCCTCGGTCTCGGTCTCCGGGGGCGCCTCGGCGAGGGGGCAGAGGGTGACGGCGGCGGCCCGGTGCACACAGGCCGGCGCGAGCAGACAGCCGCAGCGGACGCCGTCCTGCCCGGCGACCACCCCGCCCGGGGCGTGCAGGACGAGCACCGTCTCCTCGTCCACCTCCACCCGCCACTCGTCGCCCTCCCGGGCCACCGGACGCTCCGCCAGCTTCGCCGCCGCCCCGTCCAGCCGCTTCTGCAGCCGTGCGCTCAACCCGGCCACCACCTCGGCGACCACCTCCGGCCGCACACCCGGCCAGTCGTTCGTCCGCGCAGTCACACGCATCGCACCTTCTCCCCCACCCAGCGGGCCAGTTCCAGCGGGCTCAACGCCGCCACGGGCATCCCGGCCGCGACCAACCGGCCCGCGACCGCCTTCGAATAGCGGGCCGTCCCGGTGTCGTCCAGCGCCGCGCAACCCAGCACGTGCACGCCGGAATCCACCAGCGCCCGGGTCTGGGCCAACAACCCGGAGACCGGCCCGCCCTCCTCGAAGTCACTGACCACCGCGACCAGCGTGCGCGACGGCACCGTCACCAGCTCCCGCGCGTAGCGCAAGCCGCTCGCGATGCTGGTGCCACCGCCGATCCGCACCTCCAACAGGAGACTCAGCGGATCCTCCACCCGCTCCGTCAGGTCGACCACCTCGGTGGAGAACGCCACGAAGTGGGTGCTCAGCGAGGGCACCCCGGCCAGGATCGAGGCCGTCAGCGCCGCCCAGACCGTGGAGGCCTCCATCGATCCGGAGACGTCCACCACCAGGATCAGCCGCCAGTCGTTGGCCTGCCGGGCCCTGGTCCGGAACACCGGACGCTCCGGCACGATCAGCGTGCCGCCCTCCGGCGTGGAACGGGCGGTGGCCAGGTTCGCCCGGATGGTCCGGTCCAGGTCCAGCCCGCCACCCGGACGGCGGGACGGCCGCGGCACGGCGATCCCGGTCAGGGCCGGACGCAGCCTGGTCGCCAGCTCCCGGGTCAACTCGTCCACCAGGCGCCGCACCAGCGGACGCAGCCGCGCCAGCCGGGCCTCCGGCAACCCGCCCGCGTGCTCCAGGACGGTGCGCAGCAGATCGACGGACGGGCGGACCGCCGACGGATCGACCGCCTCCAGGACGTCGGCACGGCCCTGCGCGACGGCAGCGGCCAGCACCTCCTCCCGCAGGCCCGGACCGAACAGCGACTCAAGCTCCTCGGCCCACTCCCGCACCCCGGGGTACGGGGCCTCGCGGCCACCCCGGCCGCCCCGGCTCTCCAGGCCCGGACCGGAACCCTCGCCGTGACCGCTGCCGTACAACTCGTCCAGGGCGGTGGCGAGTCGGGCACCACGGCCGCTCAGGCCGCTGCTGCCCGGACGGCCGAGGAGCAGCCGCCAGCGCTCGGCCGGAGCCAGGGCGTTGGCGGAGGCGTGCTCCACTGTTCTTCCGCTCGTCCGCTCGGGGGCCAGCGGGGGTGCCGACGGGAGTGCCGGCGCCTGCGGCACCGGTGCCGGAGCGTCGTCGGGAGTCGTCCGCACCAGGCCCCGGCGGGCCAGCGCGGCGCGGGCCGCGAGGTCCGCCCGCACCCATCCGGCGACCACGGCGGGCCCGGCCTCCTCGGGCAGCGCGGTGAGCCGGGTGCCCAGGCGCTCCTCGACCAGGGCCAGCAGCCGGTCACGGGCGGCCGGGCTGAGCGTGTCGAAGCCGCCGCGCAGCGCGGGCAGCCGGTCCAGGAAGGCGCCGTCGGGCAGCGAGGTGACCCGCTCCAACACCGGTTCGAGCGCCTCCGGCGCGGAGTCGAACAGCCCCTCCGCCGCCGTCAGCAACCCGACCAGCGCGCGCCCGAGCACCTGGCGCGCCTCCGGGCCGGTGGCCCCGTCCACCCACGAGGCCGCCCGACCGCCCAACACACCGGCCGTCTCCTGCCCCAGCAGCACCCGCACCGCTCCGGCCGCACCCCGCACCAACGGGCTGCCCCGCTCGGCGAGTTCCGCCAGCACGTACGCCAACCGCACCCCGCCCAGCCGGTCCGCCCGCCGCACCAGCTCCACCAGCGCCCGCGCGTCCTGCGGATCGTCCGACCCGCCGAGCCCCTCCAACTGCCGCACCGCGGCGACCGTCAACACCTCCTCGGCCGCGCCCAGAGACCGCCCGGAGGAGCCGCTGACCGCATGGCGGTCAGCGGTGGTTGACCCCAGCGGCTGGCCGACCTCCGGCACCGCCGCCACCAGGGCGGCGACACCCACGCCACCGGGAGGAACCGGCGAGGACGGTCGACCGGGGGCCGACGCCACCGCCGTGGCGGGTGCCGTCCCGGCACCTCGCCCGGACATCGGTACGCCCGAGGCGGCTCCGGTATCCGGCCCGGACGTCAGGACACCTACGGTCGCGGAGGCAACACCCCCACCACCAGGCACGGCCGGTGAACCGGCCCCGGCAGCACCGCCCTCCCCTCCGGACGCCACGGCGCCCGAAGCAGGAGCCGCGACGCCCGCGCCACCGGCCGAAGCCGACGCGGACTGCCCGAGCCCCGGCGCGCCCAAGGCCCCAGCGGCAACGCCCCCAGGCGAGCCGGCCCCAGCCGCACCCGACACGACGTCACCGGCGCCGGCCGACGCTGCCGCTGGGACCTCGGCGGGTGGCTGCTCCTCGCTCGGGGTGTGGCCCGGGAAGTGGCCTGCCGCGAGGCGGTCGAGGAGGGCGAGGGCGTCGAGGAGTTCGGGGAGGGTGGCCGCGGTGGGGAGGGTGGTGGTGAGCTGGGTGAGGCGGGTTCCGGTGAGGGCGGGGAGGGCGCAGGAGGCGGCGGCGGTGAGGCCGTCGATGATCTCGCGCGGGGTGGGTTCGACGGGGTGGCGGACGCGCAGGGCGCCTTCGGCGGCCTGGGCGGGGGTGACGCCCCGGGTGCCGGCGACGGTGAGCATGGCGGCGGTGGCGGGTGTCCAGTGGAGCCGCCAGCGGGTGCCGAGCGTTTCGGTGCCACCGGCGCCGCTGGTGGCGACGGGGTCGGCGTAGGGGACGTCGCAGGCGGTGAGGCGGTGGAGGAGGATCTCGCGGCGGCGGTCGAGCGTGCTGCGCAGCGGGTCGAGGCGCAGGTCGCGCGGGCCGGGGTCGGTGGGGCCGGGAAGGCCGAGGTCGGCGAGGAGGGTCTCGACGGCGGGGGCGAGTCCGCTGCGCGGGGCGGCGGGTGTGGGGCGGCCGGTGCGGGTGCCGATCAGGACCTGTTCGAGGGCGCGGGCGACGGCCCGGCCGCGGCCGAGGGGTTCGCCCTGGGCGAGGACGGTCTGCACCGCTTCGACCAGTTCGCCGCGGCCGGGGGCGGCGTGGCCGCGCAGCCGGGCGAGGTCGCCGGCCAGCCGGACGATCTCGCGGGCGTCGGCCGGGCCGCTCGGGTGGTCCTGGGCGCGCAGGGCTGCGCAGATCCGGACGGCGGTGGTGGTGAGCGCTTCGGCGAGCCGGTCGGGGTCGCCGCCGGCGTCGAGCACGGTGTGCTGCCACTCGGGGTCCCGGATGCCCGCCGGGTAGCCGGAGCGGGCGTCGAGCAGCGGGTAGGTGTAGGGGATCAGGGAGAGGACGTGGCCGGGGTCGTCCGGGTGCGGAGGCTCCTCGGTGGCGGTCGGGCCGTCGAGCAGGGCGGGCGCGTGGAAGGCGCCGACCACGGCGGCGATCCGTCGGCCGCCGGCCGCGGCGGCCTGGATGCGGGCGCGCAGGGCTGCGCAGATCCGGACGGCGGTGGTGGTGAGCGCTTCGGCGAGCCGGTCGGGGTCGCCGCCGGCGTCGAGCACGGTGTGCTGCCACTCGGGGTCCCGGATGCCCGCCGGGTAGCCGGAGCGGGCGTCGAGCAGCGGGTAGGTGTAGGGGATCAGGGAGAGGACGTGGCCGGGGTCGTCCGGGTGCGGAGGCTCCTCGGTGGCGGTCGGGCCGTCGAGCAGGGCGGGCGCGTGGAAGGCGCCGACCACGGCGGCGATCCGTCGGCCGCCGGCCGCGGCGGCCTGGATGCGGGCGCGCATCCAGGCCTCGCGGCGCAGGTCGTACGGGTCGACGCCGGGGCCGGTCTCGGCGTCGTGGCGCAGCGCCCAGCCGACGAGCAGGGCGGCGCGCCGGACGGCTTCCGGGGTGGAGCCGGGGGCGGCGGTCTCGACCAGCCGGTCCCACAGGTCCTCGTCGGAGTCCCGGCCGGTGAGGCGGTGGCGCAGCGCGTCGGCGACGCCGGGTGCGTCGCCGTGCCGCGGCCGCTCACCCGCCCGCCCGGTGCGGTGGGCGAGCGGGAGGTCGCAGGTGATGGCCTCGACGCCGTTGCGTCGGGCCCAGCGCAGCGCGACGAGTTCCGGCGAGAAGTCGGCGAACGGGTAGAAGGCCGGCCCGCCGGTCTCGTCGGGCCCGGCCGGGGCGGCGGCGAGGGCGACCGGGGCTTCGGTCGCCTCGTCGGCGAGCCGGTCGAGCCAGGGCTGGAACTCGGCGGGCAGTTCGACCAGGACCACCTCGGGCCGGGCCGCGTCGAGCAGCGCGGGGACGACCGCGCTGAGGGACGGCGCGTGGTGGCGCACGCCGATCAGGTAGGGCCCCGGGCGGCCGGCGCCGGAGGCCGCCAACCGGTCGGCCTCGGTCCGGACCCTGCGCTCCGGGTCGTCCTGAAGGTCCGGGAGGCCCAGGATGTCCGGGGCGTCCGGGAGGTCCGGGAGGTCCGGGACGGGAGTCACCGCACTGCTCATCGGCTCAGGCCTCCAGTGCCGAACGGAGGTCCCACAGGGTGCGCCAGGTGCCCGCGCCCTGCTCGGCGCGGCGGCGGACCGGCCCGTCCCAGTAGCCGAGCAGGCGGGCCGCGTCGGCCGGGTCGTCCTTGCGGACCACGCCGAGGAGTTGGCCGGGGAGGCGTCCGAGCAGGTCGCCGCCGTCGGGTAGGTAGGCGGCGGTGACGCCGAGGGCGGTGGCGACGGAGACCGCCTCGGCGGTGCTCATCACGGTGGACGGGCGTTCGACGTCCCAGCCTTCGGTGGAGCGGCCGGTGCGCAGGTCGCGGAAGGCGGTGACCAGGGCCTCCAGGACGGCGTCGTCGACCGCGTAGGCGGCGCCGGCCCGGGCGACGGCGACGGTGGACTGGCGGCGCACCAGGTCGACCTCGGCGGCGAGGCTGCCGATCGGCCCGACCGTCTCGAAGTTGAACCGCCGCTTGAGGGCCGCGGACATCTCGCTGACGCCCTTGTCCCGCAGGTTGGCGGTGGCGATCAGGGTGAAGCCTGCGGCGGCGTGCAGCTGCCCGTCCGGGGTGCCGGCCAGTTCGGGGACGGCGATGCGCCGTTCGGAGAGCAGCGAGACCAGGGCGTCCTGCACCTCGGGCAGGCAGCGGGTCACCTCCTCGACCCGGGCGACCGCCCCGGTGGTCATCGCGGTGAGCACCGGGGACGGGACGAGGGCGTCGCGGCTGGGGCCCTTGGCGAGCAGCAGGGCGTAGTTCCAGCCGTACTTGAGCTGGTCCTCGGTGGTGCCGGCGGTGCCCTGGACGGTGAGCGCGCTGGTGCCGCAGACGGCGGCGGCGAGCAGTTCGGAGAGCATCGACTTGGCGGTGCCGGGCTCGCCGACGAGCAGCAGGCCGCGCTCCCCTGCGAGGGTGACGACGCAGCGCTCGACCAGGGCGCGCTCGCCGACGAACTTGGGCTCGACGGCGAGGCTCTTGCGGCCGGCCTTGAGCTTCTCGCCGGCGCTGCCCATCACGAAGGTGACGACGGCGCGCGGGGTGAGCCGCCAGCCGGGCGGGCGGGGACCGCTGTCGTGGGCGGCCAGGAACTCCAGTTCGGCGGCGTACTTCTCCTCGGGCGGGACGATCTGCCGCTCGGCGGGGGCGGTGGCCGTGGTGGCGGTGGTCGTGGTCACGGGGGTGGTGGTCATCGGCGGGCCTTCCTGCGCTTGCCGGTCTGGAGCTCTTCGTATCCGGGGGCGTCGCCGTCGAGGGTGCGCTGCCAGGCCCGGGCGAACAGTTCGGGGACGGGCAGGTGCGCCAGCACCGGCTGGTAGGCGGACAGTTCGTACAGGCCGGCCTTCCAGGTCTCGGCGGGCAGCGCGGGGGACTTGGCCTCCTGCCAGCCGCCGGGCAGGAAGAGGCTCCGGCCCGCCCGGGACCGCTTGGCCTCCAGCACCAGGTCGGTGGCGGCGAGTTCGGCGCGGGCCCGCTTCAGCCGGGCGGGCTTCCAACCCGTCCAGCGGGCGGCGTTGCGGTCGGTGGGGTCGGGCAGGGCGAGCAGCTGGAGGTAGAGCGTGGCCGCGTCCTCGCCGAGGTCGTGGGTGCGGGCCGCCTCGGCGACCAGGCCGGGGGCGGAGACCAGCGGGTTCTGCAGCCAGGCCGGGCCGTCGCCGGCGCCGTCCGCCGTCACGGTGGCGGCGGAGTCGGCCAGGCGCTCCGGCTCGCCGCCCAGGACGGCGGCGACGGCGGTCCGCTCCAGGGCGAACCCGTAGCTGTCGGTGAGCCCGCCGAGCAGTTCGAGCAGCGGGTCGTCGGGGCCGGTGAGGGCGGCCGGGCGCAGCCAGATCCGCTCGTACTCCTCGTGGTCCGGGCTGAGGACGAGTGCCGGGCCGCAGCGGACCAGGCCGTCCGGGTCGGCGCCGCCCTGGGCGGGGAGGCCGAAGTGGGTGCGCAGCACGGCGGACACCGGGGCGCCCTTGGGGGTGTGGAGCAGGCCGAGGTCGAGCAGCAGCTCCGGGTCGGCCAGGCGCTCGCGCAGTGCGGCGGCGGCCGGGCGCAGCAGCGGGCGCAGCGGGCTGTCGACGGGCAGGTGGTAGGCGAGCCAGCGCAGCGCGTCGACCGCCCGGTCCAGCGCACCGGACTCGGGCACCGCGGTGGGGTCCTCGGGGACGAGCCGGGGTGCGGCCGGGTGCTCGCGGCTGAGCCGGAAGCCGGTGGTGCGGGTCAGCCACGGGGTGTGCCCGGGGTTGAGCACCGCCTCGATGGCGTCGATGGACACGCCCTGGACGGTGGTGAGGGCCTCCTCGGGGAGGGTGACGAGCCGTCCGAAGCGGCGGATCCAGGCCTCGGCGCCGGCGGCGAGGTCGGGGCCCTCGGTCCAGAGCGTCTTCGGGTCGGCGGGGAGCAGGGCGCCCCAGACCTCGGCGAGGCCGGCGTGCTCGTGTCCGCGCAGCCAGGCCCGGGCGGCCCGGACCTCGGCGGGCTTGTAGCCGTACTCGGCGGGCAGCTCGGCGTTGCCCCAGGGCAGGAGGCCGGAAGGCGGGCTGAGCAGCAGGGTGGCGCGGGCGGTGCCGATGCCGGTGAGTTCGGAGAAGGCGGCGGCGCGCGCCGCGTCCCACGGGAGGCCGTCGTGCAGGGCGGCGACCCGCCGGAACTCGGCCGTCCAGGCGGCGGTGACCCGCTCCTCGGTGCTCCGCTCCTCGACGGTGGTGAAGTGCGCGACGGGGCCGAACTCCCCGCTCGGGTCGTGGTCGACGGCGAGCCAGTGCACGGTGCCGTCGGTGAACTGGCGGCGGTGGCCGAGGATGACGACGGTGCGGTCGCCGTGGCGCAGCACCTCGCCCTGGCGGTGGGTGGCCGGCTTGTCGGTGGTGGCGCCCTGCGGGGCCTCGGCGAGGACGATCTCGCGCAGGGTGGCGCCGCGGTCGGCGAGCGGGCCCTTGGTGAGTTCGCCGAGCAGCAGGACCAGGCTGGAGCGGTGGCCCGGCCTGGTGAGCGGGGCGGCCACGGCGTGGGCCAGGACGTCGATCCGGCCGAGCAGGTGCAGCCAGCCGTGGTTGGCGTCGCCGCCCTGCAGGGTGAGGGTCGTCGGGGTGCTCCAGCCGTCGGCGTCGGCGGCGGGCGGGGCGGCCAGCGCGGCGGTGACGGTGCGCAGGTTGTTGAGCACCCAGCAGCGGTCGGAGCTGCCCCAGCTGCTGCCGAAACCACCGGTGTGGGGCAGGACGGCGACGACGGCGTCGCGCAGCTCGTCGTCCCGGCCGTGCTCGGGCCGCCACTCGGCGGCCTCCGCCTTGGTGGGGCGTTCGGCGTCCGGCTGCGGGACGAAGCGGGCGACCCGGTCCAGCAGGTCGGCGGCGGCCCGGGCGAGCCCGGCGACGCCGGCGAGCAGCAGCGGGTGGGCGATCCCGGGCAGGGCGGCGCCGACCGCCTCGACCGGCAGGGTGTTGCGGGCCTCGCCGCGCTGGGCGAGCGGGCGCCGGACGCCCTGGACGGTCAGCCAGCGCTGTTCGTCCTCCGGGACGGGCGTGGCGTCGACGGGCCAGGCGACGTCGATCAGGCCGGCGGCCTGTTCGGTGGTCAGTTCGCGCAGCACGCGCGATCCGGCCTCGTCGCGCGGACGCAGGGCGTGCCAGTGGTCGTACGGCGGGACGAGTGCGGTGCCGGCGGCGGAGAGGTCGCCGGACCGGCAGGGGCGCAGGTCGGCGGTGCGGTCGGCGCGGTCGGCGAGATCGGGCAGGTTGAGGGAGAGGTGTTCGCCGCCGGGGCGGCTGACCACCGGGCCGGCCTCGCCGGGCAGGGCGAGCCGGCCGACCGGGAGGGTGTCCGGTTCGCGGCGCCCGTCCAGCGGCAGGACGATGCGCTGCCCGTCGGCGGTGAAGGCGGTGACGGCGCGGCCGGGCTCGCTGCGGACCCAGTGGCCGAGCACGGTGCCGTCGGTGCCGAGCGGGGTCCGCTCCAGGCCGGGCTGCAGCGGCAGCAGCCGGGTGCTGCCTTCGAGGAGTCGGCCGGCCGCGGCGGTGGCGGCGATCACGGGCGGTTCGGCCGCGCGGCCCAGGGTGCCGGTGGCCGGGTCGAGTTCGCGCAGGACGGGGCCGTCCGTGCCGTGGCGCACCGTCCAGTAGCCGGTGCCGTCACCGAGGACGGGGTGTTCGTGGGGCATCCGGGTGTCGCCGGGGTGCAGCGGGCGCTCGCCGGTGGTGCGGCCGCCGCCGGGCAGCGGGAGGGACGGCGCCTCCGGGAAGCGCTCGCCGTAGTGGTAGCCGGCGATCGTGCCGCCCTCGAGTTCGAAGGTCTCGCCCGGGCGGCCGGACCAGTACGCCGTCTGCTTGCCGTCCTCGTACCAGGCGACCAGGAGTTCGCCGTCGACCAGGCGCAGCCGGGGCCGGTTCCAGTTCTCCGTCAGCTTGGGCAGGCGCAGGGTGTGCTCCAGCAGGACGCCCTGCGGGCCGACCACGACGGCGCGGTCGAGGCGGGCGAGGATCAGGTACGGCCAGGCGTCCTCGACGATCAGGCCGGTCAGGCCGCGGGTGCGCAGGCCGGGGGCGGTGACCGGCGGGGCGTCGTCGGCGGGCGGGTCGGCGAGCGTGGCGAGCGCGTCCTCCAGGGCGGGCCAGCCGAGTTCGTCCAGGATGCCGGTGGTGAGGGCGCGGGCGAGCAGGCCGGTGACGTCGAGCGCGGCGATCTTCTCGGCGGCGGCCGGGGCGACCGTGCGGATGGCGGTGCGGTGCTGGCTGAGCGAGCGGACCAGGTCGGCGGCGCCGGCCAGGCCTCGGGCGGCGGCGACCTCTCCCGCGCGCTCCTCGGCCCACTCCGCGAACAGCTCGTCCAGCAGCGGCAGCACGGCCGCCTGGCGCTTGACGGCCGTCTCCCAGGCGGCGGGGGCGGCCCGGCGCAGCAGCGGCCGGTAGCGGGTGTCGGCGGCCACCGCGGCGAGGCCGGCGTTGTCGGGGCCGGACTGCCCGACCCAGTCACGCAGGTCGAAGCCGAGCCCGGGCGGCGGGTCGGCCACCGGAACGCCGGCGGCCAGCAGGAGGTCGAGCAGGTCGAGCCGGGTGTGGCTGGCGCGGATGCCGGTGAAGAGGTCCACCGGGACGGCGTCGGCGCGCAGCCGCTCGGTCATCCGGCCGGCCAGGGCGAGGGTGGCCGGGCAGCTGGGGCGGCTGCGCCAGCCGCGGCCGAGGTGGTGGCACCAGCGCTGGAGCCAGGCGGCGGCGGGCTCGGCGCCCTCGGCGCGGGGGCCGGTGAGCAGTTCCTCGGCGCCCGTCCCGGCGAGGACCTCCAGCCAGGCGGTGTCGTGCGGGGAGGAGTCGGAGGCCGCCGGGTCGGGCAGCAGCTCCAGCAGCCGGGTGCGGACCCCGGCGTCGTTCCTGCCCAGTTCGATCAGCGCGCCGTGCCAGGACTTCCAGAAGGCGGCGGGCGCCCGGTTGACCGCGGGGGCGGCCAACAGCTCGGCGAGCAGCGCGTGTTCGTGCTCGGTGCGGTCCAGTCCGGCGGCCCGGATCAGCGCGCGGGCGTCCTCGGCGACGCCGGCGTACGGGGCCATGCCGGCCGCGGAGCGCTCGGTGCACAGCTGGCGGAAGCGCTGCCAGGCGGTCAGCGGGTCGAGCCGCTGGGCGAGCTCCTTGACGTACTGGCGCAGGGACTTGACGGTGAGCGCACCGGCGAGGGCGAACTCCAGGAAGACGGCGCGCAGCCGCTCCTCGTCGACCGTCAGGCCGTGGGTGCGCTCGGCTTCGCGGGCCTTGCCGAACCAGGCGGCGGCGTAGGTCTGGTTGCCGTGGCCGAGGAAGATCCGGCCGACCTCCTCGCAGAAGGTGGGCAGGAAGTGCGGGACGGCGCGGCCGAGCCGGGTGACGAGCGCGTCGAAGCCGTCCTTGGCGGCGCCGGGCTTGCCGGCCGCCTGGCGGGCCAGCCGCTCCATCTCCTTGACCAGGGCGAGCGCGTGGTGGCCGTTGGCCGGGTCGTGGACCAGCGCCCAGGCGGGGAAGCCGAGCGCCTCCTGGCGCACCTGGCCGACCTCGGAGGGGTCGGTGTCAGGCACCAGGCCGAGGAAGTCGACGGCGAGGTCCTCGGCCCGCCCGAGCGCGCCGGGGACCAGCCGGACGATCCGGCGGCCGTCGAGCGCGGGGTGGGTGTAGCCGCGGGCGGTGAGCACGTCGGCGACGCCGTCGGGGCGGCCGGCGCCGGGCAGGGTGCCGACCGGAAGCACGGCGCCGGCGTCGAGCAGCGCCTCGGGCGTCGGGGCCGTGGCCGGGCCGGTGGTGGCGGTGGTGACGGTGGTGGCGGTCATGCCGCGTCCTCCCCTTCGATGGTGCGGCCGGCGTACAGGGCGGCGGCCATCCGCATGCCCTCGGACCAGGCGACCGGTCCGACCTCCCTGAGCGGCAGGGCCCGGCCGTCGGGGCCCGCCCAGCTGAGCGCGCCGGTCTCGCACGCGTCGTACTCGTAGTAGTCGCCGACCCAGACCCGGGCCTCGACCGTCCGGCCGCCCTCGGTGACCGACTGGACCGCGGAGCCGCCGCGGACCCGGCAACCGAGCCGGTTGCAGCGGCCGACCAGCTCGCGCAGCTCGCGGTAGCGGCCGCCGGCGTAGGTGGTGACCTCGGTGCCGCCCGGCAGCTCCTCCGGCCGGTGCCAGACCTCGCGGTAGAGCTGCTGGACGCGCTGGGAGACGCCGAGCTCGACGGCGAACTCGCGCAGCTCGTCGAGGTCCTCCAGGAGGACCGGGTGGGGTATCAGGACCTCGCCGTCGGTGAGCCGGACGGTGTCGCCGTCCAGGTCGACCAGGCCGAGGCCGCGCTCGGCGTCCGCGCCGCGCAGGAAGCCGGCGACCGCGCCGTCCGTGCCGGTGACCACCAGGTCGCGCAGCACGGCCTGCCAGGCCTCGTCCGGCCACACGGCGGTGATCACCGCGGCGGGCACCGGCAACGAGCGGACCATCCAGCGCTCGACGTCGTCCAGGCAGCTCCGCTCGTGCGCGGCCAGCCACTCCGCGAGCTGCTTCAGCTGGGTGACGACCGGGTCGTCACCCAGCTTCGACGGAAGGGACTTGAGGTCCCGGCCGGCCGCGTTGCGGCAGACCACCCGGCCCTCCCCGTCGAGCGTGACGCGGTACCCTCCCGCGCCCGTCTCCACCCATGCCACGGCCGTACTCCTCCCACCCGGGAACCCCCCGGGAACCACGTCTCGATCACCTGCTGACCAGCGATGCGAGGAACGTAGCGAGGCGCACTGACAACGCGACGGGCGGGGTGGAGGCGGGTGGCCGGGTGGGGAGCTCAAACCCCTCGAACGAGTGAACGAAGCCGCTCAGGTCCCAACTCCGGTACGGCTCAGGACAGGGGTCGGCTCAGGACCCGGGCACGCCGAGCCCCAGGACACGGGCACGGCTCAGAACGCGCCCACGGCTCAGGGCGCGGGCACGCCGAGCCGCAGGATGCGGTCGTCACCCGGGCGCGGCTCACCGCGGCCGTCGGTGTTGCCGGTGGCGAGCAGCAGCGTGCCGTCCCGGTCGGTGACGACCGTGCGCAGCCGCCCGTAGGCGCCGTCGAGGTAGGACTGCGGGCTGCCCGCGAGGTGGTCTCCCTCGACCGGGACGCGCCAGAGCCGGGTGCCGCGCAGGGCGGCCGTCCACAGGGCTCCGCCGGCGTACGCGAGCCCGCTCGGGGACGCCTCGGCCGGCTTCCACTGGGCGACGGGGTCGATGTAGTCGGCCCGGTCGCCGATGCCCTCGACGACGGGCCAGCCGAAGTTGCCGCCGGGCCGGATCAGGTTGAGCTCGTCCCAGGTGTCCGCTCCGAACTCGCAGGCCCAGAGCCGGCCTTCGCCGTCCCAGGCGAGGCCCTGCACGTTGCGGTGGCCATACGAGTAGACCGGCGAGCCGGGGAAGGGGTTGCCCGGGGCCGGGGCGCCGTCGGCCGTGAGTCGGAGGATCTTGCCGCCCAGTGAACCTTTGTCCTGGGCGATGCGGGAGTCGCTGCTGTCGCCGGTGCCCGCGTAGAGCAGGCCGTCCGGGCCGAAGGCGATCCGGCCGCCGTTGTGCCGCGGCCCGTGCGGGATTCCGCTCAACAGTACGGCCGGCGCGTCGAGTTGGGCTCCGACGGGCCGCTCGGGGTGGTAGCCGAAGCGGACGATGCGATTGTCCTCGGCGGTGCTGAAGTAGGCGTACACGAGGTGGTCGTCGGCGAAGGACGGGGAGAGGGCGAGGCCGAGCAGTCCGCCCTCTCCTCCGGCCGTCACGCCGGGTACGGTGCCCGCCTCGGTCTTCGTCCCGCCGGTCGCGGCGACCCGGACGATCCGGGCGGTGTCCCGCTCCGAGACCAGCAGGTCGCCACCGGGCAGCACGGCCACGCCCCACGGCACCGCCAGCCCGTCCGCGACGGTGGCGCGCACGGTCGGACCGGCCACAGGCTCGGGTCGGGACGCGGGCGAGCAGGCGGCGGCGCCGACCAGCGCGGCCAGCAGCAGGGCGGCGAGACGACGGTGCACCGCGGGACCTCTCCGTGGGCGGCGGGGGTGGCTTCAGGACACCACACCCGCCCCCGGCCGGCCCGCCGCCCCGCCCTCACACCGCCCCACTGTCACACCGCCGGTGCCCGGGGCACGACCACCGCCCCACCGTCACACCGCCGATGCCCGGGGCACGACCACCGGCGCACCGTCGCCCGGCGCCGTCAGCACGTGGCTGTCGATGTCGTACAGCGCCCGCACCAGCGGCGCGTCCACCACCTCGCGCGGCGGCCCGCAGGCCACCACCGCGCCGTCGCGCAGGGCGACCAGCAGATCGGCGTAGCGGGCGGCCGCCGCCAGGTCGTGCAGCACCATGACCACCGTCCGGCCGCCCGCCGCGACCTGGCGGACCAGCTCCAGCACCTCCACCGCGTGCCCGAGGTCGAGCGCGCTGGTCGGCTCGTCGAGCAGTACGACCGGGGTGTCCTGGGCGAGCACCATGGCGAGCCAGCAGCGCTGGCGCTGGCCGCCGGAGAGGCGGTCCAGGCGGCGGTCGGCGAGCTCCTCGACCCCGGTGGCGCGCAGGGCCTCGGCGGTGACCCGCTCGTCGTCCGGCGACCACTGCCGGAACAGGCCCTGGTGCGGGTGGCGGCCGTAGCGGACGAGTCCGGCGACGGTCACCGCCTCGGGCGCCTGCGGGCTCTGCGGCAGCAGGGCGATCCGGTGCGCGGCCTGACGCGGGCGCAGCCGCCACACGTCCTCGCCGCCGACCAGCACCCGTCCGCCGTCCGGCCGGTGCAGCCGGGCGACGGCGCGCAGCAGGGTGGACTTCCCGCAGCCGTTCGGCCCGACCACCGCCACCACCTGCCCGGCGGGGACGGTGAGGTCGACCCCGCCGAGCACCGGGCGCCCCGGGCCGTAGCCCGCGGTGAGCCCCTCGATCGTCAGCTCCACGTCGTCAGCTCCATGCCGTCAGCTCCACCTCGTCGACTCGATGCCGTCGGCTCCGCGTCGTCGGCTCCATGGCAGCTCCCCCGCCCCGCCGCGCGCTCAGTTGCCGCCGAGCGCCTTGCCGAAGTCGCCGATGACGACGTCGGCCGCGAGCGGGCCGCCGCGGGTGGACCAGACCGAGCCGTCCACCGTCACGGCGTGGTTGTTCTTCACCGCGGTGAGCTCCTGGTAGGCGGGCTTGGACTGGACGTCCTTGAGCGCGGACTTGCCGTCGTCCGTGAGGGTGGACAGGAACAGCCAGTCGCCGTCGATCTCGGAGAGCTTCTCCAGGCTGAGCGCCGGGCTGTGCGCGTTGCCGTCCTTGTCCTGCGCGGCCGGGCGGGTGAGGCCCATGTCGAGGGCGACGCCGCTCGCGAACTGCTTCTTCTCCATCCAGCTCGGGCCGGTGGGGTTCCAGCGGACGATGGAGACGGCGGCGCCCTTGTTCTTGGTGAGCTCGCCGCCGGCCTTGGCGGCCTTGGCCTCGTAGTCGCCGATCACCTTGCCGGCCTGGTCGAGCTTGTTGACGGCGTTGCCGATGCCCTTGAAGGCGAGCTTCCAGTCGTCGGTGGGCGCCATGGTGACCAGGGTGGCGGGGGTGATCTCGCGCAGCTGCTTGAGCATCTGCTCGTCCTGCATGTCGCCGGCCAGGATCAGGTCGGGCTTGGCCGCGATCACCTTGTCCATCACGGGCTGCAGCAGGTTGCCGACCACCGGCACGCCCTGGACCTTGTCCTTCAGGTACGCGGGCGGCTCGTTGAGGCCCTGGCCGTTGGTGATGCCGACCGGCTTGACGCCGAGGGCGAGCACCGCGTCGAGGTCCTCCTGGGTGAGGGTGACGATCCGCTTGGGCTCGGCGGGGACCTCGACGGCCTTGCCGGTGGCGTCCTTGACGGTCCGCTTGCCGCCGTTGCCGCCATTGGCGCCGTTGCCGCCGCCGGCCGCGTCGCCCGCCGGGGAGGACGCGGACGCGGAGGAGCCGGACGTGCCCGAGGAGCCGCAGCCCGTGAGCAGGAGGGCGGCCGCCCCGGTGACGGCCAGCGCCTGGGCCGCGCGGTGGCGGACGGGGCTGAGCGGGCGGCGGGCGAACGGCATGGGTGCCTCCGGGCAAAGGTGGTACGGGAGTTGAACGGCGTGCGGGCAGCACGGCACGGCGGGGTGCGCTGCGCGGCGCCCGACGGAACGGCTCGGCCATTAGGTTAGCCTTACCTTATGACATTGTCGCAAGCGGGCGTCCACGAAGCGTCCCCCGCCCCGGCGTCGAACGCCCCGCCACCAGGAGACGCGCCCCGCCGGTCCGGGCCACGCCGGCCCGAGACCGACCAGCCCGAGACCGACCGGTCCGAGCCCCGCCAGCCCGAGCCCCGCCGGCCCGCCTGGCCGGTCGCCGTCGGCGCGGTGGTGCTGCTGCTCGCCCTCGCCGCGCTGTCACTGTCGGTCGGCGCCGGCGAGGTCGGCCCCGGGCGGGTGCTCGACTACCTGCTGAACCGCGACGGCGCCCGCGCCGACGGCCGGCTCGCCCTGGTCGTCGGCGACCTGCGACTCCCCCGCACCGTCACCGCCCTGCTGGTCGGCGCCGCGCTCGGCGTCGCCGGGGCGCAACTGCAGTCCGTCACCCGCAATCCGCTCGCCGAGACCGGCCTGCTCGGCGTCAACGCCGGCGCCTCGCTGGGTGTCGTGCTCGGCATCGCCGTCCTCGGCGTCCAGACCTCGTACGGGTACCTCGCGTTCGCCTTCGGCGGCGCGGTGCTCGCCAGCACCCTGGTGCTGCTGATCGCGGGCAGCCGGGGCGGCGGATCGCCGATGCGGCTGGTCCTCGGCGGCTCCGCGGTCGGCGCGACCTTCGGCGGACTCACCGGTGTGCTGATCGTCAACTCGCCCGAGGCGTACGACCGCTACCGGGTCTGGGTGCTCGGCTCGCTGTCCGGGGTGGAGGGCTGGACGACGCTGCGCCAGCTCGCCCCCGTCCTCGGCGCCGGCTTCCTGCTCGCCCTGCTCACCACCCGGCCGCTCACCGCACTGGCACTCGGCGACGACCTCGCCCGCGGCCTCGGCCACCGGCCCGGCGCCACCCGGGCCGCGGTCGCCACCGCCGTCACCCTGCTGACCGCCTCCGCCGTCGCCCTCGCCGGACCCGTCTCCTTCCTCGGCCTGCTCGCCGGCTTCCTCGCCCGCGCCGTCGCCGGGCCCCGGGTCGGCCGACTCACCCTGCTCGCCGGGCTGTTCGGCGCCGCCGTGCTCATCGGGGCCGACGTGCTCGCCCGGGTCGTCGCCCGCCCGTTCGAGGCACCGGTGTCCGTGATCGTCGCCCTGGTCGGCGCCCCCGCCCTGATCGCGATCGTCCGCTCCCGGCGCTCCGCCGCCCTCGCCATGAGCGACCCGGCCGAAGCCGCCGCCCCGCCCGCACGACGGGCCGAACCACCCACCCCCAAACCCGACTTGGCGCTGCGGTACGGCGCGTGGTCACTGCTGCTCCCCCGCCGGGCGCTGCTCGCCTCCCTCGGCCTCACCGCCGCCCTGCTCGCCGCCGTCGTCGTCTCCGCACACGCCGGACAGAGCGAACTCGACCTCGGCCGCACCTTCCAGGCCGTATTCGGCTACGGCGACCGCCTCGACGTCCTGCTGGTGCAGAAGTTCCGGCTCGGCCGGATCGTCGCCGGGCTCGCCGCCGGAGCCGCGCTGGGCCTGGCCGGCTGCCTGACCCAGACCCTCGCCCGCAACCGCCTCGCCACCCCCGAACTCCTCGGCGTCAACGACGGCGCGACGGCCGCCGTCCTCGTCTCCGCCACCGTCTCCGGCACCTTCGGCACCTGGTGGGCCGGACCGCTCGGCGCGCTCGTCGCCGTCCTCGTCGTCACCCTCGTCTCCGGCGGGCTCGGCGCCCGCGGCTACCGGGTGCTCGTCGTCGGACTCGCGATGTCCGCGCTCGCCTCGGCGGTCGTCCAGGTCGCCCTCGCCCGACGCTCGCTCAACTCCGCGGGCTCGCTGTACGTCTGGACCTCCGGCAGCCTCAACGGGCGCGACTACGCCATCGCCGCGCCCGTCCTGACCGGGCTCGCGGTCCTGGTGCCGCTCGCCCTCGTGGTCGCCCGGCGACTGGCCGTCCTGCGCTTCGACGACGACGTCGCCTCCGCGCTCGGCGTCGACCCCGGCCGGGTCCGGCTCGCCTGCCTGCTGCTGGTGGTCGCCCTCGCCGGTCTGGCGGTCGGGGTCTGCGGGCCGGTCGGCTTCGTGGCGCTCGCCGCGCCCGTGGTCGCCGGACGCCTCGCCGGACCGGCCCGGGTCCCCGTCCTCGGCTCGGCCCTCACCGGCGCCCTGCTCGTCGTCCTCGCGGACACCCTCGGACGGGTGCTGATCGGCGGGGTCGAGATCCCCGTCGGCATCGTCACCACCGTCCTCGGCGGCCCCTTCCTGCTCTGGGTGCTGCTCGGCCGCAAGGGCAGCCCCACGTAAGCCCATTGGAGTCACACCTGTGGAAACCCCTCCCCTCGTCGCGCCCGACCCCGACGACCCGGCCTACCGCCTGGTCACCCTCGTCCACCCCGACGAGCCGTACGACGGCGACCGGCGCGACGGCGACCGGCGCGACGGCGTCCGGTGCGACGGCGTCCTCGCCCTGCTGCACACCGTCACCGACAAGGACCGCCACTCCGGCGACCTCACCCCGCATCTGATGGAACGTCAGGCCGACGGCAGCTGGTCGATCACCTACCGGCTGCGCGCCGACCACCGCGCCTCCTACCAGCTGTACCCGTTCCACGGCGAAGCCCCCGGCACCTCCCGCCCCGACTGGCTGCGCGTCCTCGACCACGCCCGCCCCGACCCGTACGACACCGAACCCCGGCTGCCCGCCCGCGACGGCCGCCACCCGTCCTCGGTGCTCAGCCTGCCCGACGCGCCCGCGCAGCCGTACGTCCGGCGGCGGGAGGGCGTGCCACGCGGCCGGACCGTGTCGCACACCGTCGCCGGGCGGCGGGTGGACGTCCACCTGCCGGCCGGGCACGGGCGGCAGGACGGCGGCCCCTACCGGGTGGCGGTGCTGCTGGACGGCGAGATGTGGGGCGAGGTGCTGTCCGTCGCCGACACCCTCGACAACCTGACCGCCGACGGAGCGATCCCGCCCACGGTGGCCCTGCTCGTCCACACCATGGGCCCCGGCCGGCCCGCCGACCTCAGCTGCAACCCCGACTTCGTCGACCTCCTCGCCGACCGCCTCCTCCCCTGGGCCGCAACGGAGTTCGGCGCGACCACCGACCCCGCGCACACCGTCGTCGCGGGCCAGAGCGCGGGCGGCCTCACCGCCGCCTACGCCGCCTACCGGCGCCCCGACCGCTTCGGCAACGCGCTCTCCCAGTCCGGCTCCTTCTGGTGGCCGGACGAGACCGAGTTCGACGAGGGCAGCGAATGGCTCACCCGGCGGTTCGCCGCCGAGGAACGCCGGGCGGCCCGCTTCTACGTCGAGGTCGGGCTGCAGGAGTGGATGCTGCTCACCCAGAACCGGCACCTGCGGGACGTGCTGCTGGCGCGCGGCTACGACCTCGCCTACCGCGAGTTCAACGGCGGCCACGACTACGCCTGTTGGCGCGGCGGACTGGCCGACGGGCTGGCCCACCTGCTGGGGGCGCGAACGCCCGCCGGATCACCCGACTCACCCAGCGCACCCGGGTCACTCGAAAGGACGATGTAGGGCGAAGCCACCCCTCCGCCCGGCGGCCCGACCCCTACCGTTCGGGGGGACCCGCCGTCCGGAGCGGGTGGCCCAACAGGAGATGTCCATGGCTGTCGGTGTGCCCGTCGCACGTCCGCTGGAGACCCGGTGGATCCACGGATCCCCCTCGGCGAAGCACAACACGGACCCGGAACTCCAGGTCCACGCCTACGACGAGCACACCGTCATCCTCCGGCAGAACAAGGCGATCCACTACGAAGCGCCGTTCCTCTACCTGCTGTTCGGGGAGGAACGCGCCCTCCTGCTCGACACCGGGGCCACCGCCGAACCCGAGTTCCTCCCGCTGCGCGCGGTCGTCGACGGCCTCGTCGACCGGTGGCTCGCCCGCCACCCCCGCGACGGCTACGAACTCCTCGTGCTCCACACCCACGACCACCCCGACCACGTCGCGGGCGACCGGCAGTTCGCCGACCGCCCCGCCACCACCGTGGTGGACGCCCGGCCGGCCGCCGCCTGGCCGTACTTCGGCTTCGACCGGGACCCGGAGGCCGTCGCCACGGTCGACCTGGGCGGCGGACGCGTCCTGGAATGCCTGGCCACCCCCGGGCACCACGCCTCGGCGGTCACCTACTACGACCCGTGGACCGGCTTCCTGCTCACCGGCGACACCGTCTACCCCGGCCGGCTCCACATCGACGACTGGCCCGCCTTCCGCCGCACCGTCGACCGCCTGGTCCGCTTCACCGCCACCCGGCCGGTGACGTACGTCCTCGGCTGCCACATCGAGATGACCCGCTACCCGGGCCTCGACTACCCAGCCCGCACCACCTACCAGCCCCACGAGCCGCCCCTCCAGCTCACCCCCGACCACCTCCACCAGATCCGCGCCGCCCTCACCCGCCTCGGCGACCGCCCCCGCCGCCACACCCTGCCGGACCTGATCCTCTGGCCCGAGGCCTGAGGCCCGGGTCCGGAGGGCGGGCTCGGGCTCTCGCGGCCCCGCGCGGTCAGTCCCGGTACGGGACGAGCCGGGACAGGTCCAGCTCGAAGCCGAAGGGCTCGGGGATGCGGATGCTCTCGCCGAACTCCCGCTCCGTCCTGGTGTGGTAGCGGTCACGGTTCGGCTCGGAGAACAGCGTCACGGTCTTCTGCCGCGGGTCCACGATGAGGTAGAGCGGGAAGCCCATCCGCGGGTAGTCGCGGACCTTCCCGCTCCAGTCGTTCTCGGGGTTGGACGGCGAGACGATCTCGACCGCGATCAGCGCCAGCTCGGCGGGGATCTCCCGGCCCAGCTCGATGACCTCCTCGGGCAGGTAGGTCAGGTCGGGGTTCCGGACCGAGCCGACCTCCGGCGAGGAGAGATCGCTGTTCCCGGACGGGAAGTACCCGGCCGGGCAGTGCGCCTCGAACTGGCGCTGGACGATCGCCAGGTCGAGCTGGTGGATCGAGGACGGTGACGCCTGCATGACGATGATGTCGCCGGACAGCTCGACCTTGTAGCCGTCCGGCAGGCTGCGGCGGGCCTCTTCGAGCAGGCGGTAGTGCTCAGGGTTCATGCGGACTCCTCCGGTGCTCCGACCACCGTACGGCAGCCGGAGCACCGGAGGACGACGTGACCGATGCCCTCAGTCCTCCGGGGGTGGGCCCGGGGGGTCCGTGGGGAGGCGGGTGGCGAGGAGGGTGGCGGCGGCGACCAGGGTGGCGGTGAGGAGGAGGGCGAGCCGGTAGGGGGTGGGGCCGGCGTCGGTGGGCCAGGCGCCGATGAGGGCGGCGGTGGCGGCGATGCCGAGGGCGCCGCCGAGGGTGCGCAGGATGGTGAAGAGGCCCATCGCGCGGCCCATCGCGGGCGGGGGGACGTCGGCGAAGCCGGCGATCTGGACGGTGAGCACGGCGGTGCCCAGGATGAGGCCGACGCCGAACATCAGGGCCCGGACGAGCCACGGGTTCTCCGCGTAGCCGAGCCCGGCGAGGACCGCGGCGGCGAGCAGCAGGGCGGGCAGGGCGAGGCGGCGCGGGCCGAGGCGGGGCAGCAGGCGGTCCACCACCTGGGAGGCGGCCATCAGGCCGACCGCCTCCGGGAAGACGCTGAGCCCGGCGTCGAGGGCGGAGGCGCCGAGCGCCGCCTGGTAGAGCAGCGGGAGGGCGAACAGCGCTCCCATCAGGCCGGCCGCGGTGAGCAGGGCCAGCCAGCTCGCCGCGCCGAAGGCCCGGTCGGCGAGCAGTCGCAGGTCCACCAGGGGTTCGCCGGTGCGGAGTTGGTGCCGTACGGCGGCGCCGAGCAGGGCCAGTCCGGCGATCCCGCCGAGGGCCACGCCCGGGGAGGTCCAGCCGTGGGCCGGGCCGAAGCCGAGGGCGTAGGTGAGCAGGCCGAGGCCGGGGGTGGCGAGCAGGAAGCCGGTGGTGTCGAAGCGGCCGGCCGGGGGTTCGTCCGCGCCGCGCAGGCCGAGGAGGCCGATGGCGACGGCGGCCGCCCCGATCGGCACGTTGACCAGGAACAGCCAGTGCCAGGAGAGGTGTTCGGTGAGGAAGCCGCCGAGCGGTGGCCCGAGGGCGGGCATCAGCGCGGTGGGGACGATCAGGATCCGGCCGAGCCCGGCCCGTTCGTGCGGGGCGAAGGCGCGGAACAGCAGGGTCATCCCGACGGGGGTGAGCAGTCCGCCCGCCACGCCCTGGGCGGCCCGCGCGGCGGCCAGGGAGCCGAGGCCGGGCCCGGCGGCGCACAGGGCGGAGGCGAGGGTGAAGGCGCTCAGGGCGCCGAGGAAGACCCGTTTGACGCCGTACCGGTCGCCGAGCCAGCCGGCCACGGGCAGGCCGAGGGCGAGGCCGACCAGGAAGGCGGTCTCGACGGCGTTGGCGGCCGAGACCGGCCGGCCGAAGTCCTCGGCGATGCTGAACAGCGCGGGGTTGACGATGGTCGAGTCCAGGCCGTTCATGCACATCGCGGCCGTGTAGACGGTGACCACCGCGGCGCGCCCCGCAAGCAGGGGGCGCGCCGGGGCCGCCGGTGCGGCGGGGGCCTCGGGACGGGCCTCGGGAGGGGTCACGGGGTGGTCCAGTGAGTGGTGATCCAGTCGAGGGCGGCGGCCCGCCCGCACGGGCCGTGGGCGACGTCCCAGCCGGCCGGGACAGCGGCGAAGGCGGGCCAGAGGGAGTGCTGTCCGCCGGGGTTGACGAGCGCGAGGAACTCGCCGTCGGCGTCGAAGGGGTTGGCGGGGGCGTCACTCATCGGAGGAGTTCTCCAGGTGGTCGGCGATCACGGCGGCGATGTGCGCGATCGGGGCAGGCAGGGTCATGT
Source organism: Kitasatospora sp. Ki12 (assembly GCF_054601375.1). NCBI lineage: Bacteria > Bacillati > Actinomycetota > Actinomycetes > Kitasatosporales > Streptomycetaceae > Kitasatospora > Kitasatospora sp. Ki12. Next base: position 1,725,615 of record NZ_BAAIHT010000003.1, read on the forward strand.
CCTTGTGGGAGCAGGCCACGTCGGTGTTGGCGATCCGGCCGGACACGTACGGGGTCCACAGCTCGGGCACCAGGGTGTCGTCGATGGTGTCGACGGTGGCGCGGAAGAACAGCACGTCGCCGTCGTAGCGGCGGTGGTCGTAGCCGCGCACCAGGAGGTTGGTGTTGAGGTAGATCCGGTTGAGCGCGGCCACGGTGGTGTCGTCGAGTCCGGCGAGCGGGCTGCCCTCGCGGCGCAGCAGTTCGGTGACGGCGTCGAGTTCGAGCGGGCGGCCGGCGAGGTCCTCGGGGCCGAAGCCGCCCATGGTGAGGAGTGCTTCGAGTGCTTCGGCCTGGTCGGGGACGGGCAGCTCGCGGAAGCCCTCGGCGGGGTAGGCGTCCAGGATGGCGAGCAACTCGACGTCCTGGCCGAGCTCCTGGAGCCGGACGGCGACCGCGTGGGCGATGATCCCGCCGGTGGACCAGCCGAGCAGCCGGTACGGGCCTTCGGGCTGGACCTCGCGCAGCCGGTCGGCGTAGTGCGCGGCGAGTTCCTCCATCGTGCCGGGCAGCGGCCGGGCCGCGGTGGCGGCGCCGACGCCCTGGGCCTGGAGGCCGTAGATGGGGACCTCGCCGGGCAGGTGGCGGATCAGGCCGGTGTAGCACCAGCTGAGGCCGCCGGCCGGGTGGACGGCGAACAGCGGGCGCTGCCGGCCGGGGGCGACGGGCCGCAGCGGGAGCAGCACGTCCAGGGCGTCGGTGTCCGGCGAGCCGGCGGTGAGCGCGGCATCGAGGGCGGCCACCGTGGGCGCCTGGAAGAGCGCGCCGATGCCGACCTCCAGTCCGAGCACCTCGCGGATCCGGCCGGCGAGGCGCACGACCAGCAGCGAGTGCCCGCCGAGCGCGAAGAAGTCGTCCTCCACGCCGACCGCGGCCACGCCCAGCACCTCGGCGAACAGTTCGCACAGCTGCTGTTCGCGCGGGGTGCGCGGGGGGCGTCCGGCGCCGGCGGCGGGCGCCTCGGGGGCGGGCAGGGCGCGGCGGTCGAGCTTGCCGTTGGCGGTCAGCGGCAGGCGGTCGAGCAGCACGACGGCGGACGGCACCATGTGGACGGGCAGTTCGGCGGCGGCGTGGGCGCGCAGGTCCTCGGGCTGCGGGGCGGCCGGTTGCGGGGCGTCGGGCTGCGGGGCGTCGGTGTGCAGGCCCGAGGGCTGCGGAGCGGCGGCGGCCCCGCTGTCGGCGCCGGCGCCGCCGGCCACCGCGTAGGCGACCAGCCGCTTGTCCCCCGGCACGTCCTCGCGGACGGTCACCGCGGCGTCGGCGACGGCCGGGTGGGCCGCCAGCACGGCCTCGATCTCGCCGAGTTCGATCCGGAAGCCGCGCAGCTTGACCTGCTGGTCGGCGCGGCCGAAGTACTCCAGGACGCCGTCGGCGCGGCGGCGGGCGAGGTCCCCGGAGCGGTACATCCGGGTACCGTGTTCGCCGAAGAGTTCGGCGTAGGGGTCGGCGACGAAGCGGGTGGCGGTCAGTTCCGGGCGGCCGAGGTAGCCGCGGGCGAGGCCCGCCCCGGCCACGTACATCTCGCCGGTGACGCCGGGCGGGACGGGCTGCAGGTACCGGTCGAGGACGTAGACCCGCAGGTCGGGGATGTTGACGCCGATGGTGCTGCTGCTCCCGGCGGCGGCGCTCGCCCGGTCGAGGGCGATGTACGAGACGTGCACGGTGGTCTCGGTGATGCCGTACATGTTGACCAGGGTCGGCGCGTCCTCGGCGTGCCGGGAGTACCAGTCGTCCAGGCGGCCGAGTTCCAGCGCCTCGCCGCCGAACACCACGTAGCGCAGGGCGAGTTCGCGGCCGGGGCGGTCCCGGTCGGCGGCGCTGAGCTGGTAGAAGGCGGACGGTGTCTGGTTGAGGACGGTGACGCGTTCGCGGGCGAGCAGGTCGAGGAAGGCGGCCGGGTCGCGGCTGACCAGGTGCGGGACGACGACCAGCCGGCCGCCGTGCAGCAGGGCGCCCCACAGCTCCCAGACGGAGAAGTCGAAGGCGTAGGAGTGGAAGAGCGTCCAGACGTCCTCGGCGCCGAAGCCGAACCAGTGGTCGGTGGAGGTGAACAGCCGGACCACGTTGTGGTGGGTGACGGGCACGCCCTTGGGGCGGCCGGTGGAGCCGGAGGTGTAGATGACGTACGCGGTGTCCTCGGCACGCAGCGGGCGGATGCGCTCGTGCTGGGCGAGGGGGACGGCCGGGTACCGCTCGGCCTCCGGCCCGTCGACGAGGATCCGGGGCACCTCGTGGGCGGGCAGCCGGGGGTCGGTGGCGCGGTCGGTGAGCAGGGCGGCGGGGGTCGCGTCGGCCAGCATGTAGGCGAGGCGGTCGGCCGGGTAGTCGGGGTCGAGGGGGAGGTAGGCGGCGCCGGACTTGGTCACCGCCAGCAGGGCGACGACGAGTTCGAGCGAGCGCGGCAGGGCGAGGGCGACGATGGTGCCGGGGCCGATGCCGTGGGCGGCGAGCAGCCGGGCCAACCGGTCCGCGCGGGCGGCGAGTTCGGTGTAGTCGAGCGAGCTGCCTTCGTAACTCACGGCCAGGGTGTGCGGGTTGGCCTCGGCGGCCGCCCCGAACAGCTCGGCCAGGGTGGCGCCGGACAGGGTGACGTCAGGCTGAGTGGCGCCGGGGGGCGTGACGACCGGGCGGGCCGGCTCGGGGGCGGCGTTCCACTCGACCAGGGCGCGTTCCCGCTCCCGCGCGCTGATCAGCGGGAGCCGGTCGACCGGGGTGTCGGGCGCGGTCGCGGCGGCGGCGAGCAGCCGGGCCAGGCGCTCCCCGAGGGCGGCCACGGTGGCCGCGTCGAAGAGGTCGGTGCGGTACTCCAGGAAGCCGCCGATGCCGCCGTCGGGCAGTTCGCCGGCGTTCAGGGTGAGGTCGAACTTGGCGGTGCCGCTGGGGATCGCGGTGATCTCGGCGGCGAGCCCGCCGCCGAACGCGGTGGGCTCGTCCGGCCGGCTCTGCCAGGCGAGCATCACCTGGAACAGCGGGTGCCGGGCCAGCGAGCGGGCCGGGTTGAGCTCCTCGACCAGCCGGTCGAAGGGCAGGTCGGCGTGCTCGTGGGCGTCGAGGACGGTGGCGCGGACCCGGGCCAGCAGATCCTTGAAGGTCGGCGCGCCGGACAGGTCGGTGCGCAGGACCACGGAGTTGACGAAGTAGCCCACGAGCGCGGCGGTTTCGTCGTCCTCGCGGCCGGCCACCGGGGTGCCGACCGGGATGTCGGTGCCGCAGCCGTGCCGGCCGAGCAGCGCGGCGAGACCGGCCAGGACGGCCATGAAGACGGTGCTGTCGGCGGCCCGGGCGAGGGCGACGAGGGCGGCGTGCGCCTCGGCGTCGAGGGTGAAGGGCACGGTGGCGCCCTGGTGGCCGGCGACGGCCGGGCGGGGGCGGTCGGCGGGCAGCTCCAGCTGGTCGGGCAGTCCGGCGAGCGCGGTGCGCCAGTACTCCGCCTGCCGGACGGCGAGCGGGCTGGGCGCCTCGGTGGTGCCGAGCCGCCCCCGCTGCCAGGCCGCGTGGTCGGCGAACTGCACGGTGAGTTCCGGAAGTTCGGGCGCAGCTCCGGCGAGCCTGGCGGCGTAGGCGGCGGCCAGGTCGCGGACCAGCGGGGTGGTGGAGGCGCCGTCGCCGGCGATGTGGTGGAGCAGGATCAGCAGGGTGTGCCGGTCCGGACCGTCGGCGAACAGGGTGGCCCGCAGCGGCGGTTCGGCGGTCAGGTCGAAGGCGTACCGGACGGCTTCGGCCATATCTCCTCGGCCGTCGTGCAGTTCGACGGGTGCGAGGGATGCGAGCGGCATGGCGGGCAGGATCCGCTGGTACGGCGTGCCGTCCGGTTCCTCGCCGTAGACGGTGCGCAGCACCTCGTGGCGGGCGACGAGGTCGCCGAGGGCGCGGGTGAGGGCGGGCCGGTCGAGGGGGCCGGTGAGGGTGAGGACGAGCGGGATGTTGTAGGTGGGGCTGGGGCCTTCGAGCCGGTGCAGGAACCAGAGGCCGCGCTGGGCGGGCGAGAGCGGCATCCGCTCGGCGCGCGGGACGGGCACGAAGGCGGGGATCGCCGCGGGCTTCGCCGTGGTGTCCGCCACGATGTCCGGCTCCGTCGCGTTCCCGGCCCCGGCCCGCTCGCCGAGCAGGGCGGCGAGGCCGGCCGCGGTCGGGTGGCGGAACACGTCGGCGAATCCGACCGGCACGGCGAAGGTCTCGCGCAGTCGGGCGGCGAGGCGCCCGGCGAGCAGCGAGTGGCCGCCGAGGTCGAAGAAGGAGGCGTCCCGGCCGGGGGCCTGCGGCAGGCCGAGGACGTCGGCGAGCAGCCCGCAGACCAGTTCCTCCTGGGGCGTGGCCGCGGCGGCGCCCTCGGCGACGACGGCCGGTTCGGGCAGGGCACGGTGGTCGAGCTTGTCGTGCGCGGTGCGCGGCAGTTCGGCGAGCAGCAGCACGGCCGCCGGGACCATGTGCGCGGGCAGCCGGGCGGCCAGCGCGGCGCGCAGCCCGTCCGGGTCCGGGGCCTCGCCGGGCACGGGCACCGCGTAGCCGAGCAGGCGCCGGCCCTGCGGCCCGGGGCGGGCGATCACCACGGCCTGGGCGACACCGGGCAGTTCGGCGAGGACGGCGGCGATCTCGCCGGGCTCGACCCGGAAGCCGCGGATCTTCACCTGGTCGTCGGCGCGGCCGAGGAACTCCAGGGTGCCGTCCGAACGGCGGCGGGCGAGGTCGCCGGTGCGGTACATCCGGGTGCCGGGCGGACCGAAGGGGTCGGCGAGGAAGCGCTCGGCGGTCAGGTCGGGCCGGCCGAGGTAGCCGCGGGCCAAACAGGCTCCGGCCACGTACAGTTCGCCGGTCGCGCCGTCGGGCGCGGGGCGCAGCGAACCGTCCAGGACGTAGGCGCGGGAGCCGCGTACCACCCGGCCGACCGGGGCGCCGTCCGGGCCCGGGGTCCAGGCGTAGGCGTCGACGGTGGTCTCGGTCGGACCGTAGAGGTCCACCGGGTGCAGGCCGGGGACGGCGGTCAGCCGCTGCCAGAGGGCGGGCGGGGTGGCCTCGCCGCCGACCACCAGGACGGACGGGCGGTGCCGCCCCTCGTCCAGGATCCCTTCGGCGAGGAGGACTTCGAGGTAGGAGGGGGTGAGGTCGAGGTAGTCGATGCGCTCGCGGTGGAGGTGGGCGGCCAGCGCGGCCGGGTCGCGGTAGGTGGCGTCGTCCAGCAGGTGCAGCTCGTGACCGTGGACCATCCAGAGCACCGGGTCCCAGGAGGCGTCGAAGGCGAACGAGGCACTGTGGGCGACGCGCAGGCGCTCGCGGCCGGTGCGGCGCACGGCGGGGGCGATGTGGTCCTCGGCGAGGCCGGCGTGCAGGTTGGCCAGCGAGGCGTGGGTGACCACCACGCCCTTGGGGCGGCCGGTGGAGCCCGAGGTGTGCAACACGTAGGCGGGGTGGTGGAGTTCCGGCGCGGACGGGGCGGTGGTCGGCTCGGCGGGCCGTTCGCCGCCCGGCTCGTCCTCGGCCTCCGCCGGCCGTACGGTGGGCAGGCCGGCGGGCAGGTCGAGCCCGGCCAGGGCCTCGGCGGTGCCGACCGCGCAGACCGGGCGGGCGTCGGCCAGAACGGCCGCCAGCCGCTGCGCGGGGTGGGTGAGGTCGAGGGAGACGCAGGCGCCGCCGGCCTTGAGGACGGCGAGCATCGCGACGAGGGTGTCCGCGCCGCGCGGCAGGGCGATCGCGACCGGCGCGCCGCCCCGCACACCGAGGGCGGCCAGGCGGCGGGCGAGCCGGTCGGCGGCGGCGTCCAACTGCCCGTACGTCAGCGCGGTCGCGCCGCAGCGGACGGCGACGGCCTCCGGGGTCCGGGCGGCCTGGGCGGCGAACAGCTCGGGCACCGTCCGCTCGGCCGGGGGCTCGGTGCGGCCGGCGGTGGCGCGGCGCAGGCCGTCCGCGTCCAGCAGGTCGATCCGGGCGATCGGCGTGTGCGGGGCGGTGAGCAGCAGTTCGGCGAGGGCGTCGAGGTAGCGCAGCAGGCCGTCGCGGTGCCCGGTGAGGGTGGCGGCGTCGTAGCGGGCCGGGTCGGCGTCGATCACCAGGCGCAGGGCGCCGTCCGGGCCGGGCGAGACGTTCAGGGCGAGGTCGTCCACCGGGCCGGCGGCGAGGTTGCGGACGGTGCCGGGCAGGCCGGCCAGGTCGAGGTCGCCCTCGAAGGCCTTGATGTTGACCATCGGACCGAACAGGGCGCGGCGGTCGCCGGTGCGGCCGAGGTCGCGGCGGAGGTCCTCCAGCGGGTAGCGCTGGTGGCGGCGGACGGCGCGCAGCTCGCGGACCACGTGGCGCAGCAGGCCCTCGGCGCTGTCGGCCGGGCCGACGGCGAGGCGCAGCGGGAGCACGTTGGCGGCGGCGACGGGGGTGCGCAGGGCGGCCGGGCCCCGGCGGTTGGCGAGCGGCAGGCCGAGGACGACGTCCCGACTGCCGGACAGGCGGTGCAGGTAGCCGGCGGTGGCGGCGAGCAGCAGTTCGGCCCAGGTGGCGCGGACGGCGGTGGCGGCCCGCTCCAGGCGGTCGCGGGTGCCGGCGGGGAGGACGGCGGTGAGGCGCAGGGGGGCCGTCTCGGCGTGGCGCTCGGGCGCACCGGGGAGGGGCGCGGGCGCGGCCGGGAGGGTCGCCGGGGCGTCGGCGTCGGCCATCCGGGCGGCCCAGTGGGCGCGGTCGGTCCGGTACTCCTCGCCCTCCCGGTACGCGGCCTCCTCGGCGGCGGCCTCGGCGAGGCCCGCGAACGGGCTCGGGGCCGGCTCGGTGCCGGTGGTGTGCGCGCGGTACAGCTCGGCGACCCGCTCGCCGAGGAGGGACAACGCGTAGGCGTCGACGGCGAGATGGTGGATCCGCCGGTACCAGGTCCACCGGTCGTCGGCGAGCCGGATGAGCGCGTGGGTGAACAGCGGGCCCTCGGCGAGGTCGGCCGGACGGGCGAGGTCGGCGCGCATCCAGGCTTCGGCGGCCGCCTCGGGGGTGACCGTCTCGTCCGCACTGTCCGTCTCGTCCGCACTGTCCGCCTCGTCCGCACTGTCCGTAGCGGCGCGCAGGTCGAGGCGGTGCAGCGGCCACCGGCCGTCGGGCCGCAGTCGCTGACGGGGCGTTCCGTCGGCGCCGATGACGACGACGGCGCTCAGCACCTGCGCCTCCGCCACCGCCTGCCGCAGCGCCCGCTCGAACCGGTCCTCGTCCAGTGGGCCGGCGATCTCGACGGCGTCGCCGGTGTTGTAGACCGGACTGGCGGGGTCGAGCGCCTGGGCGTACCAGATGGCGGCCTGGGCGGCGAGCAACGGGATGTCTGCGGCCTGGGTCTCGACGGTCTGGGTGTCGCCAGTACGGGACTCGCCAGTCTGGGTCTCGGCGGCGGGCATGGTTCGGAGAGCTCCTCGGGGATCCGGAACGCTTTACTTAGGTTAGCCTAATCTAACTTCATATGATCTGGTCAACGGCCCCAGCGAGACCGGGCCCTGACACCCCCTGGAGGCGCCACCCATGCCCCTGTCCGCGACCAAGCAGGCCGTCCGCGACCGCGTGCACGCGCACCGGGACGAGCTGCTCGCGCTCAGCCGCCGCATCCACGCCCACCCCGAGACCGCCTTCGAGGAGCACCGCGCGGCCGCCTGGTGCGCCGAACTGCTGCGTGGCCACGGCTACTTCGTCACCGCGCCCGCGCACGGCCTGGACACCGCGTTCAGCGCGACCCTCGGCAGCGGACCGGTCACCGTCGCCCTGGTCTGCGAGTACGACGCGCTGCCCGGACTCGGCCACGCCTGCGGGCACAACCTGATCGCCGCCGCGGGCCTCGGCGCGGCGCTCGGGCTCGCCCCGTACGCCGAGCGGCTCGGGCTCACCGTCCGGGTGATCGGCGCGCCGGCCGAGGAGCGCGGGGCGGGCAAGGCGCTGCTGCTGGAGGCCGGGGCCTTCGACGGGGTGGACGCGGCCATGATGGTGCACCCCTGCCCGGTCGAGGTCGCCGACTTCCGCTCCTTCGCGCTCGGCACGCTGTCCGTCCGCTACACCGGGCGGGCCGCCCACCCCAGCCTCGATCCGCACCAGGGCCGCAACGCCGCCGACGCGCTCACCGTCGCCCAGGTCGCGATCGGCCTGCTCCGCCAGCAACTCCCGCCGCACTGGCGGGTGCACGGCATCACCACCGCCGCCGGGACGGCGCCGAACCTGATCCCGGACAGCGCCAGCGCCGAGTACGAGATCCGGGCCTCGGCGGCCGAGGACCTCGCCGAGCTGCGCGCCCGGGTCGAGGACTGCTTCCGCGCCGGAGCGCTCGCCACCGGCTGCGAGGTCGAACTGACCCGACCCGAGCCGGACTACCTGGACATGCGGTCCGACCCCGCACTGCTGGCCCTGTGGCGGGCCAACGCGGCGGCGCTCGGCCGGCCGGAGCCGGTCGAGAGCGGGCCGTTCGCCTGCACCGACATGGGGAACGTGTCGCACGCGGTGCCCTCGATCCATCCGGTCCTGGACATCACCGGCGGCGCCTGCGCGCCGCACGAGGCGGCGTTCGCCGAGGCCGCGCTGGGCGCGGAGGCGGAACGGGCGGTACTGGACGGCGCGGTGGCGATGGCGTGGACGGCGGCGGACCTGGCGGTGGGCCTGGCGGTGGGCCTGGCGGTGGGCCTGGCGTCGGGCGGCCCGGCGGCGGGCCCGGTGGCAGCGAACAAGTAACAGCTGACAGCTTTCAGCGAACAGATTTCATCATCTGTTCGCTGAAAGCTGTCGTCTGAAAGTTGTCAGCTGTCAGTTGTCAGCTGCCGCCTGAACTCCGCCCGCCGTCGACGCCCCGCCCACCGTCACCCGCCCAGCAGAACCGCCGGGGCCACCCGCACCGCCGTCACGCCCAGCTCCCGCACCAGCGCCCCGACCTCGCCCTCCCGCCGCGGGTCGGCGAGCACCAGCGCGGCACCCGTCCGCAGCGGCCAGAGGAACTCCCAGAGCGGCAGGCCCAGTTGCAGCACCCGGTCGCCCGGACCGAGCGGGTGCTCGGCCTGCAGCTCACGCACCCGGCGGTCCGCCTCCCCGTGGGTGACCCGGACGGCGGTCGGACGCCCGCCCGGGCCGTACCCGACGCAGAGCAGGTGGTGCGGGGTGAGCGCCCGCGGCGGGTCGGTGGGCAGTTCGCCGTCCGTGTCCAGCCCGGCGAGCGCACCCGGCACCCCCTCCCCCAGCACGCACACCGGCGCGTTCTCGGCGAGCAGTCGGTCCCGTCGCCCGGGCGCGTCCGCCGGGTCCAGCGGCAGGTACGCCGCGCCCGACTTCACCACCGCCAGCAGCGCCGTCAGCAGTTCGGCCGGGTCGCGGGCGCCGGCCAGGCCGACCACCGTGCCCGGGCGGGCGCCCCGCGCGGCCAGGGCGCGCGCCAGCCGGTTGGCCGAGGCGTTCAGCTCCCGGTAGCGGACGGTCCGCCCGCCCGCGAGCACCAGGGCCGGGGCGTCCGGCGTCCGGGCCGCCTGCGCCTCGACCGGCCCCACCAGGGTGGTCGCCGGGTAGCTCACCGTACGGCGGGGCAGCGCCGGCGCCGCGCCCAGAGCCTCCTCCCGCACCAGCTCCCGGACGGCCCCGCGCACACCCACCAGGGCTGCATCCCGGGCGGCGTCCCGGACGACCGCCTCCATCAGGCCGCACCCAGCAGCTCGGCCCAGGCCTCCAGGGCCGGCCGCTCCGCGAGCTGGACGAACGCCACCTCGGCACCCTCCGCCCGCCAGCGCTCGGCGAGCGTCATCAGCCGGATGGAGTCCAGCCCCCAGTCGGCCAGGTTCTCGTCCAGCGGGATGTCCGCCGGGTCCTCGCCGAGCAGGTCGGCGACCTCGGCCCGGATCCGCTCCACCGTGAAGCCCACGCCCGTCACTTCGCCGCCACCTCGCCCGTCTCGTTCATCTCGCCCGTCGTGCCCATTCCGCCCGTCGCGCCCGTCTCGCCCGCCCCACCCGTGCCGTCGAGCGCCCCGAGCACGGCCCCCGTCGTGGTGACCAGCCCGCAGCGCCCGGCCACCCAGTCCAGCGCGGCGCGGTGCTCGGCCGGCCCGAAGTCCGCGACCGCGTCGGCCACCACGAAGGCCTGGATGTCCCGCATCCAGGCGTCGCAGGCGGTGGCCTGCACCCCGATGTGCGCGTACACCCCGGCGATCACCAGCTGGTCCCGGCCCTGCAAGCGCAGCAGCCGCTCCAACTCCGTTCGCACGAAGGCGCTGTACTTCCACTTGGTCAGCACCGTGTCGCTCGGCGACGGTGCGACGGCGTCGGCGATCGCGGTGGCGCGCGGGTCGTCCGGGATGCCCGGCCCCCAGAAGTCCTGCTGCAGTCCGCGTTCGGCCGGGCTCTGTCCGCCGAGCTGCGCCGAGTAGACCACCGGCACACCGGCGGCGCCGGCCGCCTTGGCCAGGCCCGCGACGTTGCCCAGGAGTTCGGGCACCGGAGCGGCCTCGGCGTCGAAGGCGCCGAGGAAGTGGTTCTGCAGGTCGTGCACCAGCAGGACGGCGCGCGCCGGGTCCACCGTCCAGGAGACCCGGTTGGCGGGCAGCTCCTCGGCGACGGGCATGGGATAGGAGGGAATGCGGGGCAGGCCCACGATGGGTGTTCCTTAGCAACTAGAAACGGATCAACTGGCGGTCAGGGAGGCCGCGATGGCGGCGCGCAGGTCCTTCTTGCTGACCTTGCCGATGCCGGTGGCCGGGAAGGCGTCGACGAACTCGACCCGGTCCGGCACCTTGTAGTCGGCCAGTCCGCGCCCGCGCACGAACCGCTTCAACTCGACGCCCTTCGGCGGCTGTTCGCGGTGCTCGGCGCGGAGCACCACGTACGCGCAGGTGCGCTCGCCCAGGTACGGGTCGGGCATCGACACCACGGCCGCGTCGTGCACGGCGGGGTGCGCGAGCAGGTGGTTCTCGATCTCCTCGGCGGCGACCTTCTCGCCGCCCCGGTTGATCTGGTCCTTGGCCCGGCCCTCCACCACCAGGTGGCCGGTCGGGGTCCGTCGGACGAGGTCGCCGGTGCGGTAGAAGCCGTCCGCGGTGAAGGAGTTCGCGTTGTGCTCCGGCGCCTTCCAGTAGCCGCGGATGGTGTACGGGCCGCGCGTCAGCAGGTGGCCGGTGGCGCCGTCGGGCAGGTCCCGGTCCTGGTCGTCGACCACCCGGACCTCGTCGTCGGGGGAGATCGGACGGCCCTGGGTGGTGGTGATCAGCTCCTCCGGGTCGTCCAGCCGGGTGTAGTTGACCAGCCCCTCGGCCATCCCGAAGACCTGCTGGAGCGTGCAGCCCAGCACCGGCCGCACCCTGCGGGCCGCCTCCGTGCTGAACTTGGCGCCGCCGACCAGCAGCACCCGCAGGCTCCGGTACCCGGTGGCGCCGCGCTCGGCAGCCTCCAGCCAGAGCAGCGCGAGCGGGGGCACCAGTCCGGTGATGGTCACGCCCTCGCGCTCGATCAGCGGGAAGGCGGTCTCCGGGCTGGGCTGCGGGCAGAGCACCACCCGACCGCCCGCGTACAGCGTGCCGAGCGAACCAGGCGAGCTGAGCGGGAAGTTGTGGGCGGCGGGCAGCACGCACAGGTAGACGCTGTCCGCGTCCTGCCCGCACAGCTCGACCGAGCCGCGCAGCGAGTAGATGTAGTCGTCGTGGGTGCGCGGGATCAGCTTGGGCACGCCGGTGCTGCCGCCCGAGAGCTGCAGGAAGGCCACGTCCCCGGGCTCGGGCTCCTCGGCGGGACCAGGTCCGTCGCAGGGCACGTCCGCCAGCCGGAGGTGCTCCCCGGCGTCCTCGCCGGCCACCAGCACCAGCCGCAGCGCGGGGTTCTCCGCCCGTACCCGGGAGGCGAGTTCGCGGTAGTCGAAGCCGCCCTCGACGGCCGGGACGACGTACGCCACCGCGTCCGTGAAGGAGCAGAAGTACCCGATCTCGGTGTACCGGTGCGCGGGCAGCGCGAAGACCGGCAGCGCGCCGATCCGGAACAGCGCGAAGACCACCTCGAAGAACTCGGCGGCGTTGGGCAGTTGGACCACCACCCGGTCCCCGGACCGGACCCCCCGGGCGAGCAGCCCGGCGGCCATCCGGTCGGCCCTGAGGTCGAGTTCGGCGTACGTCCAGCGCCGCTCGGTCGCGGCCACCGAGTGGCCGCCCGGGTCGACGACGGCGGTCCGCTCGCCGTGCGCGGCGGCCCGCTCGCGCAGCATCCGGCCGAAGGTCTCGCCGCGCCAGTGGCCGGCGGCCCGGTAGCGCTCGGCGAACTCGGCGGGGTACGGGGTGAATCCCTCCAGCGCCGTCACCGGGAGACCCCCGCGGCGTCCAGGAAGGTACGGAACTTGGCGCTGGTCTCGGCGAGTTCGGCCTCCGGCCGGGACCGGTCGACCACCCCCGCGCCGGCGTACACCCGCAGCGTCCGCTCGTCCGCCTCCGCGCAGCGGATGGTGACCACCCACTCACCGTCACCGGTCGCGTCGCCCCAGCCGACCATGCCGGTGTAGAGGCCGCGGTCGAAGGGCTCGACCTCGCCGATCACCCGGCGGGCGACGTCCGTCGGGGTGCCGCAGACGGCCGGGGTCGGGTGCAGCGCGCAGGCCAGCTCCAGGGCGGAGACCGCCGGGTCGGCCAGCTCGCCGCTGATCGTGGTGGCCAGGTGCCACATCGCGGCCGTCCGTACCAGGGTGGGCCGTTCGGGCACCTCCAGGATGCGGCAGTACGGCGCCAGCGCCTCGCGGATCGCGTCCACCACCACGGCGTGCTCGTGCAGGTCCTTGGGGGACTCCAGCAGCGCGGCGGCGCGCCGGACGTCCTCCCCCAGGTCCTCGCTGCGCGGCACCGACCCGGCCAGCGGGTTGGCCAGCACGGCCGTTCCCCGCCGGGAGAGCAGGAGTTCGGGGCTGGCACCGATCAGGGTGCGGCCGCCGCCGGCCGGTACGGCGAAGGTGTAGCCGCCCGGGTCGCGACGGGCGAGCCGCTGCAGGATGGCCGGCAGGTCGAGCGGCTCGGCGGCGCTCAGCTCCAGCGTCCGGGCCAGCACCACCTTGCTCAACTCCCCGGCGCGCAGCCGCTCGACGGCCGCCGCGACGCCCGCGCCGTACGCCGCCGGCTCGGGCACCGGGCGGATCCGCCAGTCGACCCGCTCGGCCGGCGGCGCGGGCAGCGCGATCAGCGGGTCGTCCCGCAGCGCCCCGGCCGTCCGGACCCGCTCGGGCACGGCGAGTTCGACCCGGCTCTCCCGGTCGAACGCCACCGCGCCGACCACCAGCGGACGTTCGACCCCGGCCCGGCCGGCCGCGGCCAGCGTCCCGGCGACCCGGACGGGCAGCGGCCGCCCGTCCTGCGGCACCCGGGCGTGCACGCCGGAGGTGAGCAGGGTGCGGGTCGGCGAGGCGAGGAACGCCTCGCCGGTGGCGGCCCGGTACTGGCCGAGCAGTCCGCTGGCCGCGCCGATGACGGCGTGGTCGGGGCCGCCGGCGGCGGGGGCCGCCGGGGCGTGATGCACCGTGGTCACGGTGGATTCTCCAGTCTGGGACGGGTCTACGGGTGAGGTCGCGGGCCGGCGGGGGAAGTGGCGGGCCTTCGGGAGGCCGGGCGAAGGGGCGGCTCAGGCCCGAAGGGTCGCGCCGCCGTCGACGTACAGGTCGTGCATGGTAATGTGCCGCGCCCGGTCGGAGGCCAGGAACACCACGGCCTCCGCGATGTCGGCGGGCGCGGCGATCCGCCCGAGCGGGATGCCGACCCGCCAGGCGCCCAAGTCGCCCTCGATGACGCGCCGTTCGGCCGCCTCGGCGTCCTCGCCCCACAGCGCGCGCTGCATCTCGGTGTCGGTCGACCCGGGCGACACCACATTGCACCGCACGCCGGACCGGGCGAGCTCCAGCCCCAGGCAGCGGGTGAACATGGTGGCCGCCGCCTTGGACGCCGCGTAGGCGGCCATCCCGGCCCGCGGCACCCCGGCGGCATTGGACCCGACCGTCACCACGGCCCCGCGCCCCCGCTCGGCCATCCGTCGCCCGACGGCACGGCTGACGTGGAAGACGCCGGTGGTGTTGACGGCGAAGGTGTCCGCCCAGTCGGCGTCGGTGAGGTCGACGACCGGCGCGGTACGCAGGATGCCCGCGACGTTCACGAGCACGGCCACCGGCCCGAGTTGACGTTCGATCGACTCGACCGCATCCTCGACCGCTCGGGCATCGGCGACATCCAGCACGTACGGCCGGACGCCCGGCAACTCCGCCGCCAGGGCGTCGAGCGAGCCGGCGTTCCGGTCCACGGCCGCGACCACGGCACCCTCGGCCACCAGCGCCCGGACCACGGCCGCGCCGATGCCCTGCCCGGCCCCGGTGACCACCGCGACGGCACCGGCGAATTCGGACTGCTGCACAGGACATCCCCTCCGACCAGCAAGATTAGGCAAGCCTAACCTAACACAGTTGTTCGCCTACACCGAGAGTCTGTGCGACCGTCAATTCGAACAAAGGCCGGTCGCCCGACTGGGCGAGACGAGACGATCCGTCTCGCCAACCTCGCGCACCGACGCCCGGTCGCCGCCCCGACCGGCCGACTACCCGCGCCCGTCCGCGCTCCCGGCCCGCAGGACTGCGTCGGTGTACAGCTCGGCCGTCAAGTCGCCCTCGTCCACGCCGAGTTCGGCCAGGACCTCGCGCACGGCGCCGAGCGCCGCCGGCAGTTCGTCCTCCCGGGCGACGGTCGTCTCCACCTCCAGGAACACCCCCGCCAGTCGCGGTACCCGGACCAGCGTCGCCAGGAACCGGCGGCCGCCGCGCTCCAGCCGGTAGTTCCGGCAGTGCTTCTCGAAGGAGAGCCGGGCCCGGTACCCGAGGGCGCGGACGATCGCGTGCGCCGCCCCGGCGTCCGCCACCGCCGTCTCGTGCTCCGGCTTCGAACCCGAGGCCTCGTCCACCCGGGCGCCCTTGTAGGTGAGCAGCGCGCGCCGGCCCCCGTCCGCGTCCTCGATCTCGCGGACGCGCAGCTCACGGTCGGTGCCGAGGAGGCTGCCGTCGGGGAGGTCGTAGTAGGTGTCCCGGTAGACCTCGGCCCGGCCGGGGCCGTGGGTGCCCTCCAAGCGGCGCAGCAGCACGCCGGGTTGACGCGCCAGTGCCTTCAGCTCCGCCTCGATCACCGTGCTGCCCCGCTCATCGCGCTGCCTCCGCCTGGGTGGATCCGGTGGCGGCGAGACTACCCCCGGCCGGGCGGACGCGGGCGGTCGCCGGGAGGGCGGGGACGAGTCCCAGCAGCGCCATGGGCTTGACTCCGCAGAACCCCGGAACGGCGCCGACCTGACGTCAGCTCCCGCACTCCTCCTCATGTCCCGCGGTCGGGCGGTCGGCTTACTGCGGTGCGGCGGTACCGGCCGGGGCGTCGGGGGCCTTCGGGGCCGGGGTGAGGCCCGTGCAGCCGCGCAGGCCGTCGCGGCGCTTGAGGGCGGCCTCGGCGGCCGCGCCGGTGACCGGCTCCGGGACGCCCTTGTCGTCGATGGTGGCCGGAGCGAAGGCCTCGCCGGTCACCTTGCCGTCGGCGGTGAGGGTGAGGGTGGTGACGCCGGTCTCGTTGGAGTTCGGGTAGTTGGAGGTGCCGTACCAGAGGAAGTTGCCGAAGCCGTACCCGACGTAGGTGTTGCCGAGCATGCCCGAGCCGACCATGGTGTGCGCGTGGGTGCCGACCACGGCGGTGGCGCCGGCGGTGGCGAGCTTCTTGGCGACGGCGGTCTGCGCGGAGGTCGGGCAGGCCTTGCCCTCCTCGCCCCAGTGCAGGTAGACGAGCACGACCGGGGCCTGCCGCTTGGCCGTCTCCACCGCCTTGACCAGCGCCGGAACGTCCAGCGCGGAGGCGATGCCCGGCTTGTTCGCGCCGGCCCGCCACTTCTGGTTGGTGAGGTCCTCGACCTGGCTGGCGGCGACCACGGCGACCTTCACCCCGCGCACGGTGGTGACGTACGGGGCGTACGCCTCGGTGGCGTTGTGGCCGACGCCGACGACCGGGATCGGCGAGGAGTCCTTGGCGGCGAGGGTGTCGGTGAGGCCGTCGGCGCCGAAGTCCACGGCGTGGTTGTTGGCCATGGAGACGACGTCGACGCCGGAGTCCTTGAGCACCGAGAGCGCCTTGGGCGAGGTGCGGAAGGTGTAGAGCTTGGGTTCCGGGGCGCCGCGCCCGGTGATCGCGGTCTCCAGGTTGAGGACGGACAGGTCCGCGTCGGCGAGGGTGCGGGAGAGCGGCCCGAGCGCCGGCTCGGGCGGCTGTACGGCCAGCCGGGCCTCGGTGCGGCCCTCGAAGTGGACGTCCCCGGCGAAGGCGACGGTGATGGTGCCGTCGGGCCGGGGAGCGGCGTTCTTGGTCGGGGCCGCGCCGGTGGAGGGGGCGCCCGGGCCCGGGGCGGCGGAGCTCGGGGCCGGGGCTGCGGCGGAGCTCGCGGGGGCCGGATCCGGGTCGTCCGGTCCGCAGCCGGTGACGGCGGTCAGCCCGACGAGCAGCGCGACGGCGGCCGCGGCACGGCGCATGAGTGGTTCCCCCCGAGGACGGTGCAAGAGCGGTCAGCCTACGCCACCGATTCCGCACCCCTTCAGCCCGGACCCACAACATTCCGGACACAAAAGGGCACCGGTGGGCCCTCTCCTGGCCCGCTCGTCCCCATCGCCCCGCCTGTCCCGGCCACCGTGTCCCTGGCGCGGCGACGGAGAGGCGCGCAGCGTGGTGGTACGGGAGGAACCCGTCCCGTAGCGGAGGCCCGGAGGCCCAGAGGCCCGGAGGTCCTGAAGCCCGGAGGTGTGGCGTGATGAACGGCGGCATCGGCGGCGAGCAGCCCGGGGACACCGGCACGACCCGCCCCTCCCCCGGCCGGGCGCACCGGACCGTGGTCGGCACCGAGGGCTCCGCACCGTCGGAGGCCGCCCCGCACCGGGCGGCCGGGCAGGCCGTCCGCACCAAGGACTGGCAGCTCAGCCTGCACGTGGTCGAGGAGGGCGACACCACCCGGGTGCACGCCGTCCTGAACGCCGACGGCGAGGTCCTGCACAGCGACGCCCGCTCCCACCGCAATCCCCGCGACACCCCGGCCCCGCAGATCGGCGACGAGTTCGCGGTCGGCCGCGCCCTGGTCGACCTGGGCCACCAGCTGCTGCGCGCGGGCGTCCACGGCGCCACCCGTCCCACGGAGGAGTGAACGCCGCGGCGAGCCGGGCGGCGGGCACCGCGGAAAGCACCGCGGCCGGCCCGCCGGGGAGGGCCCGCCGGGAGGGCCCGCTGGGGAGGGCGCGCCGCCCGGCCGGGTACGCCATGCTGAACCGCGACAGCCCGACCGGGAGACCGGACGACCGGAAGAGCCGCACCCCGCCCATGGACACCACCCCCGGCCCCACCCCCGGCCCCGCCGCCGGCAACGGACCCACCGGCCACGGACGCGCAGGCGACCGACCCGACGCCCCCGTCGGCGACCCCGACGCCCCCGACTTCACCCCCGCCGAGCGCGCCCGCGGCCGTGCGCTGCGCCGCGCCCAGCTGCCGTGGGCGCTGGGCGGCCGGCTGGCGGGCCTGGCGCTGACGCTGCTGCTCGGCCTCACCCCGGCCGGCGCCGCCCTGGTCACCGCCACCGGCCGGTGGTTCGGCGGCTCCCGTACGGCCGGGGTCCTGGCGGGTGCCGCGGCGCTGGTGGTCCTCGGGCAGGCGCTGCAGTTGCCGTTCGGCGCCGGGGCGCGCGCCGTCCGGGCCCGGTTCGGGCTGGTGACCCAGGGCTGGGCCGGCTGGGCGCTGGACGCGCTGCGGAGCCTGGCGCTCGCCCTCGTCCTGGTCCTCCCGCTGGTGCTGGGGCTGTTCGCGCTGACGGCGTGGTCGCCGCGGCGCTGGTGGCTGCCGGCGGCGGGCGCGGCGGCGCTGCTGACGGCCGTCCTCTCCTTCCTCCACCCGCTGCTGATCGAGCCGGTGTTCAACCGTTTCACCCCGATGGCGGAGGGCGGGCCGCGCACCGCGCTGCTGGCGCTGGCCGAGCGGGACGCCGTCCGGGTGCGGGACGTGCTGGTGGCGGACGCCTCCCGTCGGACGACCGCGCTCAACGCGTACGTGTCCGGGTTCGGGGCGACCCGCCGGATCGTGGTGTACGACACGCTGCTGACCACCGCCGCGCCGCGCGAGGTGGAGCTGGTGGTCGCGCACGAGCTGGGCCACGTCAAGCACCGGGACGTGCCGGTCGGCACCGCGCTGGGCGCGGTCGGGGCGGCGGTCGCGGTGGCCGTGCTCGGTCTGCTGGGTGCCTGGCGCCCGCTGCTGGACGCCGCGGGGGCGACGGACGCGGCGGACCCCCGGGCACTGCCGCTGCTGGCGGCGCTCGCCGCGCTGCTGGGTGCGCTGTCGGGGCCGGCGCAGAGTGCGGTGAGCCGCCGGATCGAGGCCCGGGCGGACCGGCACGCGCTCGAACTGACGGGTGATGCCGAGCAGTTCGTGGCCATGCAGCGCAGACTGGCACTGGCGAACGTCTCCGATGTCGACCCGCCGAGGCTGCTTGAGCTACTGTTCGCCACTCACCCGAGTGCGAGCCGTCGGATCGCCGCCGCCCGCGCCTGGCAGGCCGCCCGGGGAGGGCCCGTGCCGGAGCGCCGCGCGACCCCGGGAGAATCCGTTGTATAGTGCAACAAATCTCGAGGAGGTAGGACCGCCGTGCCCGGCCGCCAGTCGTCCATCGACACCATCCAGCGCGAGCTGACCGCCTTCGCCCGCCGAGCCCGGCACAAGGCCTCCCAGCTGCACCCCGACCTCTCCCTGGTCACCTACAGCATCCTCGACCTGATCACCGAGCGCGGCGGCTGCCGCGCCGCCGACGTGGCCGCGTACTTCATGCTCGACAAGTCGACCGTCAGCCGCCAGGTCACCGCCCTGGAGAAACTCGGCCTGCTGGCCCGCGAGGCCGACCCGGACGACCAGCGCGGCCAGATCCTGCGCGCCACCGAGGCCGGGCTGACCCTGCTCCGGGACGCCAACGAGCAGCGCCGGCTGTCCTTCACCGCGCGCTTCACCGACTGGTCCGACGAGGACGTCGCCCGCTTCGCCGACTACCTGGCCCGCTACGGCGAAGAGGGCTGACCCGGGCTGACCGGGCCGCCACCCGGGGCAACGGCGGGGCAGCCGGTCAACGGACGAACCCGCCACCGTCTCGGGGTGCGCCCCGCCGCCCCCACGGTGTACAGAGGAGAGGTGCCCCTCCGGCAGCGTCCCGATGCGCCGCACCCGCCGTCCGCCCCGCATCCCCCCGACCGCCGCCGCACCTGGCGACCCGACCCCCGGGTGCTGACGGTGCTGACGCTCGCGCTGATCGCCCTGATCACCGTCGTCGACGTGCTCTCCCCGCCGGACGTCCACCTCGGCCCGCTGCTGATCGTCGCCCCCGCGCTGACCGCCTCCTTCGCCGGCCCGCGCGCCACCACCGGGGTCGCCCTGCTCGCTCTCGCCGCGCTGACCGTCATCGGCCTCGCCCGGGACGGCCTCACCACGGCCAACCACGAGACCCAGCTGGGCGCCCAGATCGTCGTCTCGGTGCTGATCGTCGGCCTGCGGGTGCTGCGCGAGCGGCACGAGCGCGAACTGGCCCGGGTCCGCTCGGTGTCCGAGGCCGCCCAGCGGGTGCTGCTGCGCCCGCTGCCGGAGCGGATCGGGCCACTGCACCTGGCCTCCGTCTACCTGGCCGCCGAGGCCGAGGCCCAGGTCGGCGGCGACCTGTACGCGGCCGCCCGCACCGCCACCGGCACCCGGCTGCTGGTCGGGGACGTCCGCGGCAAGGGGCTGTCCTCGCTCGGCGACGCGGCCCTGCTGCTCGGCGCCTTCCGCGCCGCCGCCCACCTGCACGCCGAGCTGCCCGACCTGGCCGCCTACCTGGACGGCAGCGTCAGCTGGGACCTCGCCCAGCTCGCCGAGCAGGCCCGGCAGGACGGCTACGAGTCCGGCGAGTCCTTCATCACCGCCGTCCTGCTCGACATCCCCGACGACGGCTCACCGGTCCGCCTGATCGACTGCGGCCACCCGCCCCCGCTGCTGCTGCGCCCCGAGGGCATCACCACCCTCGCCGCCCGCCGCCCCGCCCCGCCGCTGGGCCTGGGCGAGCTCGCCCCGGCGCCGTACGAGGTGGAGACCTTCCCGTTCCGCCCCGGCGACCGGCTGCTGATCTACACCGACGGCGTGATCGAGGCCCGGGACTCCCAGCGGCGCTTCTACCCGCTGGCCGAGCGCGTCGCCGCCTGGAGCGCCGACCGCCCCGCCGCCCTGCTGAACCGCCTCCACCACGACCTGCTCGCCCACGTCGGCGGGCACCTGGACGACGACGCCGCCATGGTCCTGGTGGAGCGGCTCCCGGACGACGGACCGCACGGGAGCCGCTCGCAGGCCGGCCTCAGGGCCACGGCCGGGCTCGGGTCCGCCATCGGCCTCGGGCCCGCCGCCGACATCGGGTCTGCCGTGGCTACGACCGGTACGGCAGCTGCGGCACGTCGAAGCAGTTCGTCGTCATCGACGGCACCTGGGTGACCCAGCCGCCCCGCCCGCCCTGCGCCGAGTCCTGCCAGCGGGCGGCGTTCAGGCAGGCGCGGGCCGGCCCGGTGGGCGGCGGCTGCGGGACGAAGGAGGCGGGCAGGATCAGGCCGTGGGCGTCGTACGGCTCGGCGCGGTTCATGAACGCCTCCACGCAGGAGCGGGTCGGCGCGGCGCCGCAGGAGTCCACGGCGTCGGCCAGCCACTGCGCGCCCGCCCAGCCCTCCAGCTCCCAGGCGGACAGCCGCCCGGCCCGGTCCGGGAAGTAGCGGGCCATCGCGGCCCGGAAGTCGCGGACCGCCGGGTACTGCTCGTCCTCGTAGTTCAGGCTCGACGAGGTCGCCCAGAGCGCGTTGCGGCAGTTCGGCGAGGACCGGTAGTCGTCGCGCACCGACTCCGACCAGTTCTGCACGGTGGTCACCTTCGCCGCGACCGCCACCCCGGACTCGTCCAGCGCCCGGCACAGCGCCGCGTTGCCCCGGCCGTCCATGGCGTCGAACAGCAGCTGCGAACCGTCGGCGCGCACGGCCGCGGCCACCGCCTGGAAGTTCGGCAGCGCGAAGTCCACCGTCTGGAGCAGCACCCGGTAGCCCTCGGCCTCCAGCCCGGCCTTCAGCTGCCCGGCGTAGCGGGCCGAGTCGGCCTGGTTGTAGGCGACCACGGCGGCACTGCCCGCGCCCAGGCGCTGCTTGAAGAAACGGAACACCTCGGTGCTCGCGTAGAGCGTCCCGTTCCAGCCGACCGACCGCCCGTCGCGCGGGGCGCCGCTGCCGTAGATCCCGTACAGGTGCGGCCAGCGGTCGTACGCCGTGCCGATCGGCTGGCCGCCGACGTCCGGCACCGCCTTGCCGCTCACGTACGGCGCGCCCGCGTAGTCGAGGACGCTGCCGCTGACGAGGGCGAAGACGTGCGCCTGGTCGATCAGCCGGTGCACGCAGTCCTGGTTGCCGACGCCGCTGCCGCCGTCGTCGCAGGTCACCAGCCGGACGGTGCGCCCGTGCAGGCCGCCGCGGTCGTTGAGGGCCTGGAAGAACGCCTGGGCGCCGTACCGGGGGCCGCTGAACACCTCGCTGCCGACCGGGCTGGTGAGCGAGGTGACGACGCCGATCCGGATCTCGGTGGCGGAGACCCCGGTGTCGGAGGCCGGGTTGGCGGCCGCGGTGGCTCCGGTGGCCCCGGTGGTTTCAGTGCCGCCGGTGGCTCCGGCGGTGCGGGTGGCGCGGGCGGCGAAAGCGCCCTCGGGCAGCCTGGTGCCGCAGCCCGCCAGCGGCACGGCGCACAGCAGGAGGGCGCAGAGCACCGCCGGGACGCGTCCGGGCCGCCGGCGCGCGAACGCGTCGACGGCCCGGCACCGCGCGCGGGCGGTCAGCTGCATCCGGGGATCGGGGTACCGCTGGCACCGCCGGCCTGGGTCAGCAGACCGCACAGGGTCGACCGCGACACCTTCCAGGTACCGCTCTCCAGGACGGCCTGACCGGACGCGCTCGGCTCCACCACCGTGCCCTGGAGCGACAGCGCATAGGTGACGTTCGCGTCGGCGGCGTCGGTGAACGCGATGTCCGAGACCTTCGCCTGCACCTGGCCCACCCGGGGATCCTGTGAGAAGCCCTGCAGCACCGGGAGCAGCACGTCACCGCCCTGCAGCAGCCTGGCCTTGTCGGGGATCGGGGTGTCGGGGGAGAAGAACTTCTCCCAGTTGGCGGTGATCTCCGTCTTGGCGGCGACCGGGTCGGCGGGGGCGGTACCGCTGGGACTCGCGGCGGCGCTCGCGCCGGTACTGGCGCTCGCACTCGCACTGGCGCTGGCGCCGGCACTCGCGCTCGTGCTCGCCGGGGACGAGGCCGAGGAACCGGACTTGCCGCTGCTGCACCCGGCCGCCGCGCCCGCCAGCAGCAGGGCGAGCAGCACACTCGCCGTCCGCAGGGGCCGGCCGCCGCCCGTGGGAGTGCCGCTTCGCGTCACGTGCATGGTGTTCCCTCTCGACTGCGCCGCCCGGGCCGGTCTCACGGTCTCCCGGATGCTGTTCCAGGCCGATCCTGGAAACGTCTCAAGTGACACCATGAAGGCGGATCCATGGACGAATCGCAATCCGAGGGAGAAATCACTCGTAACGCCCCGAAGGGTTCCCCCGTCCGGGGCGGTACGCGCGGAGACGGTGCGTACGGAGGCGGTGCGCTCCGGGGCGGTGCGCTCCGGGGCGGTGCGCTCCGGGGCAATGCGCTCCGGGGCGGTGCGCTCCGGGGCAGTGCGCTCCGGGGTGCGCGCGAGTGGGCCGGCTGGCTGCTCGTCGCGGTCGGCGCCGTGCTGTGCGTGCTCGGCTGGTACGGGGTCTCCGGCGAGCGCTTCGTCGAACAGCAGGTCCCCTACCTGGCCTCGTCCACCATCCCCGGCGCGGCGCTGATCGTGGCCGGGACCCTCCTGGTCGCCCTGCGGCCCCCGTCCCCGCCGGAACGCCGGGAGCTGACGGACCGGCGGGTGGAACGGCTGTACGAGCTGCTCGTCGAACCGTCCGACGACGGGCCGCCCCATGACGGACCACCCGATGCCCCTCCGGCCGATGCCCCTCCGCCCGATGCCGCTCCGCCCGGCACCCGGCCGCCCGAGGGGTGGCTGGCCGTCCCCGAGGGCACCCGCTACCACCGCCCGGACTGTCCGCTGGTCACCGGCAAGGCGCGGGCCGCACCCGTGGACGCGGCCGCCGTCCAGGCCCGGGGCCTGACGCCCTGCCCGCTCTGCTCACCGCCCGCCACGGGCCCCGGCCCTGACCCCGGCCCTGACCCCGGCCCTGACCCCGGCTCCGGTTCCGGCCCCGACCCCGCCACCCGTCCGGGCGAATCCGCCCCGCCGGCCGGCTGACCGCCCGTGACCGCCGCCGCCCAGCTCGCCGCCACCACCACCGACTCGCTCGGCCTCACCGTCGACCTCGCGCTCGCCGGGCTCACCGTCGGCAGCGCCGCCGCGCTCAGCGGCATCGGCCTGCTCGTCTGCCACCGCGCCACCGGGGTGCTCAACATCGCCCAGGGTGCCCAGGCCATGGCCGTCGCCTACCTGCTGCGCGACCTCGTCGTGGTGCGGCACTGGCCGGTCTGGCCCGCCGTCGCCTGCTGCCTGCTGCTCGTCGCCCCCGCGCTCGGCGTACTGCTCGACGTGCTGGTCTACCGCCCGCTCCAGCGGCGCGGCGCCGGACCGGCCGAGACCATGGTCGCCGGGCTCGGCGTGTTCGTCCTGCTCATCGGCGTGGCCGTGCTGCTGTGGGGCGCGGCACCCCTGGCCGGCGCGCCCTCCCCGCTCGGCGGCGCCGCGATCCGGCTGCCCGGCGGACACGGCCTGCGGCCCGACACCGTCGCCCAGCTCGCCGCCATCCTCCTCCTCGGTCTCACCGTCTTCGCCGCCACCCGGTGGACCCGCTTCGGCCTGCGACTGCGCGCCGTCGTCGACGACCGCCGCCTCGCCGCCCTCACCGGCGTGGACGCCGACCGGGTCTCCGCCGCCGGCTGGGCCTTCGGCACCTTCACCGCCGGACTCGTCGGCATCGCCCTCGCCCCGTACCTGCTGCTCGACCCGTACGGGCTGCCGCTGCTGGTGATGGAGACCATGGCGGTCGCGGTCGCCGCCCGGCTGCGCAGCATCCCGGTCGCCGTCGCCACCGGGCTCGGTCTCGGCATCGCCCAGGCCGAACTCACCCGGCTGCGCCCGTCCGGACAGCTGCTGCCGCTGGTCGAGGCGGTGCAGTCCAACCTGTTCGTGGTCGCGCTGCTCGCCACCGCCCTGCTCGCCGGGCCACGCATCGGCGGGGAAGGGGCCGGGGAAGGGGCCGGGGCCGCGCCACTCGCGGTCCGCCGTACGGGTGACGAGCGCGCCGGGGGCGGCGGGGCCGGCGGAAGCGGACGGTTGGCAGGGGCCGTCTGCCTGGTGCTGCTCCTGCTGCCGCTCGGCTTCCGGGGCAACGACCTGCGCAGCGCCCTGCTGGTGCCCGCGCTCGCGCTCGTCCTGCTGTCGATCGTCGTGGTCACCGGCTACGGCGGGCAGATCTCGCTCGGCCAGGCCGGGTACGCGGGCCTCGGCGCGCTCGGCACCGCGCTGCTGATGTCCGGCCGGGTACCCGGCGTGCCGTCGCTGCCCGCCGCGCCCGCGCTGCTGATCGCCGTCCTCGCCACCGCCCCGCTCGGCCTGCTCACCGGTTGGCCCGCGATCCGCCGACGCGGGCTCGCCCTCGCCCTGGTCACCTTCGCGGTGGGCACGGCGATGAGCCGCTTCGTCTTCCAGCAGCCGTACGCCACCACCGGGCTGGTGCTCGACCGCCCGTCCTTCCTGGCCGGCGACCGCGCGTTCTACCTCGCCGAACTCCTCCTCCTCGGTCTCGGCCTGCTCACCGTCCGGGCCCTGCACCGGGGCCGCCTCGGCCGCGCCCTGACCGCCATGCGGGACCACGAGCCGGGCGCGGTCGCGGCGGGCGTGGACGTCCCCGGCCTCAAGCTCCTCGCCTTCGTCGCGGGCGCGGCCCTGGCCGCTCTCGGCGGCGGACTGATCGGCCTCGCCGGACGCGCCTTCGACCCCGCCGCCTTCGATCCGGTGCGCGGCCTGCTCTGGTTCGCGGCCGTCGTCGTGGCCGGCGCCGACAGCGCCCTCGCCGCCGTCCTGGCCGCCGCCCTCCTCATCGGCCTCGACGCCGGCACCGTCGCCGGGGTCTCCGCCGTGGCCGTCGGCGCCCTGGCCGCCGCCATCGGCCGCCTCCCCGGCGGTCTCGCGGCCCTGCCCGTCCCCCGCCGCCGGCCTCCCCCGGCGCTCCCGGCGCTCCCGCCGTCCCGCCTCAGCCCGACGGGGCGGCGGGTCCGGGCGGCGATCGCGACGAGGCAGGCGGGGCGGGTACGGAAGACCGGGGAGGACGGGGCCTCATGAGCAACTCTCATGGCATGAGCAACTCTCATGGGGGATGCCATGAGCACCTCTCATGGGGCGCGGCCATGAGCAAGTCTCATAGGGCATGCCATGAGCGACTCTCATCGGGCGCGCCATGAACAACTCTCATGACCGTCCCGCCGCCCGGCTGACCGCACGGGGCGTCGTGCGGCGCTACGGCGGGATCGAGGCGGTGGGCGGGGTCGACCTGGTGGCGCGGCCGGGGCGGATCACCGCGCTGGTCGGACCGAACGGGGCGGGCAAGAGCACCCTGTTCGACTGCCTCGCCGGAACGGTCCGCCCGGACGCCGGGCGGGTGCTGCTGGGCGGGCGGGACGTCACCGGGCTGCCCGCGCACCGGCGGGTGCGGCTCGGGTTGGCGCGCACGTTCCAGCAGATCGCCGTCTTCCCCACCCTCTCGGTGGCGGACAACGTCCGGGTCGGCGCCGAGCAGCGGACCGGGCGGGCTGGGCGGACCGGCCCGGCCGGCCGGGCCGAGGCCCGGGACGTGGCGGAGCGGACCGTCGAGGCGCTGCGGCTGTTCGGGCTGCAGGGCCTTGCCGCCGAGCCGGCCGGTGCGCAGCCGACCGGCGTGCTGCGGCTGGTGGAGCTGGCCCGGGCGCTGGCGGGCGGGCCCCGGGTACTGCTGCTGGACGAGCCGGCCGCCGGTCTCGACGCCGCCCAGACGGCCCGGCTGGTGTCGGTGCTGCGGGGCCTCGCCGAGCGCGGGATGGCGCTGCTGCTGGTGGAGCACGACGCCGAGCTGGTCGCGGAACTCGCCGACACCGTCTACGCCATGGCCGCCGGCCGGATGGTCGCGGCCGGCCCGACCGCGACCGTCCTCGCCGACCCCCGCGTCACCCGGGCCTGGGGGGCGGTGGGCTGATGCCGGTCGAGGCCGCTCTCCGCTCCGCCCGGGTCCGGTACGGCCCGCTGGAGGCCCTGCACGGTGTGGACCTCGCCTTCCCGTCCGCCGCCGTCACCGTCCTGCTCGGCCGCAACGGCGCCGGGCGGACGAGCGCCCTGCACGCCCTGGCCGGGGTCGTCCCGCTGTCGGGCGGGCAGGCGCTCTGGCGGGGCCGGGACCTCGGCGGGCTGTCGGTGCACCAGCGGGTCCGCCGGGGGCTGGCCCTCGTCCCGGCCGAGCGCGGGGTGTTCGGGTCACTGACCGTCGCCGAGAACCTGGGCCTCGGTGGTCCGGGCCACGACGAAGTGATCGAGCTCTTCCCGGAGTTGGCCCCCCTGCTGCCCCGCCGGGCCGGAACCCTCTCCGGCGGCCAGCAGCAACTGGTCGCCGTCGGACGGGCCTTGGCGGCGTGCCCGGCCCTCCTCCTGCTCGACGAACCCGAGCGGGGCCTGGCCCCCGCCGTCGCCGCCAGGCTCCACGCCCACCTGCTGGCCGCAGCCACCGACGGCCGTACGGTCGTCCTGGCCGCGCAGTCGCTGCCGCGCACCCTCGCCGGGGCAGCGGTCGTCCACGTGCTGCACCGCGGCGAGGTGGCCTTCTCCGGCGAACCCGGGGAGCCCCTGCCGAAACGTTTCGCCACTCCCCGGTGACCGGCCCCTCCCGGATGTGTCCGCGGTCAGCCGGAGGCCGCCGACGGCGTTGCGGGGGGCATGAGGCAACGGGTGTTGATCCGGAAGAGCAGAAGCTCCTTGGTCACCGTGGATTCGACGCTGACCAGGTAGCTGCCCGACGGCTGGAATGCGTCGAGCAGGGCGGCCACCTTGCCGTTCGCCGTCTCCCGGTAGCCCTTGATCTGGAAGCCCTGCTGCTCGAGCATCGCGCGGATCTTGCGAACGGCCTCGGGGTGCCGGTCGAGGGGGGCGGGACTGTAGACCGCGTAGGACATCGTGTACCGGCCGTCCTTGGCGACTTCGTCGTTCTTGCCGACGCAGGGGTCGAAGGACGGATCGACGGTACCGGGCGTGAGGGTGACACCGGCGGTCTGGGCCATGTACTCGGTCATGTGTTGGGCCCAGGCCTGTGCGTCCTGGCGGGCCATCACGGGCACGGGCGCGTCAGGGTCGGACGTGGACATGCATCCTCCGAGGATCAGGGAGAGACAGGCCGCCACCGCGGCGACGCCGAGGCGTCGCGCCGGGACGCGGCGTGCGGCAGGTCGTGACAGGGGGAACGGCATGGCGGATTCCTTGTACGGGACGGGTGCGGACCGGGCGGGACGGGTGCGGACCTGGCGGAACGGGAGCGGGGCGGCCCGGCCTGCACGGTCATTTGGGAGGCCGCGTGTGGTCCTTGGGAACCGTGGTCGGCTGCCCCTCGACGATGATGCGGGCCTGGTTCAGGAGGCTCTGGCTGTCCGGCTGCCCCTGCGAGGTGTCCTGGCCGTTCCAGTAGCCGCTGTGCCCGGACGTGTCGACCTGGATGTTGTTCCCGCCGAACATGTCCATCATCGGGTCACCGCCCAGGGTGAGGCCGGTGGCGAGCGCGATGTTGTCGTCGTCCGCCCTGCCGGTCCAGAAGTGGTTGGGTTCGATGTGGAGCTGGTCCGCGCGCTGGACGGTCATCCCGGGACTCGCCATGGCGATGATGTCGTCCGCGCCCAGTCCCTCCCCGCCCGCGGCGGCCGCACCGACGACCGTCGTGCCGTAGCTGTGGCTGTCGACGGTGAGGTGGGTGTGGTGGTCGCCCTGCGCGACCCGAACGCCCTTGGTGAACTGCCTCAGAGCCTCGGCTCCGTCCTCCGCCCGGGTGGTGCCGGCGACCGCGACGTTCGGCGCCTCCATGACCGGGATCTCGGGGGCGTCGTACCCGAGCCAGGAGATCACCGACACCTTCGCGCCCGGTGCCGTCTGCATCGAGGCGCGCTGCAGGGCGTTGATGCGCTCGATCTGACCCGGCATGCTGGCGAGCGTCGTCCCGGTACCCGGCACCATGACGGCGGTGTGGTCGGCGGTATCGGGGTTTCCCATGGCGATGATCGCCCTGCCGTCGTGGTCATAGGCCTTGGGGTCGAGCCCGAGCAGGAACAGCTGCTTCTCCTCGGGCGCACCGTCCTGCCGGTCGAGCCGCTTCTTGAGCTCCATCAGCGCTTGCTCGGTCTTGTTGTAGTCCTCGGAGGTCATGCCGCTGCCGCGGGCGTTGCCGGCCTTCATCGCGTCCAGCTGCTGGTCGAGGACCAGCCGGTTGGCCTCGTCCCTCACGGTGGCGGGCAGGCCGTCCAGTCCACCGATCCGGTCCGGGTAGAGCGCGAGGTAGCTGCTCTGTTGCTCGGGGGTCAGCGACTTCCACCAGTCGGCGGACTTCTGCGGGTCCTTGTTGTCGGGGACGTACGGATCGGCGAGCCCGAGGTCCTTCGCCACGTCCTTCACGTCGGTGGCGGTCTCGGCGGTGGAGCCGAACACCCGGGGCCGGGTGAGGATGTCGGCGTCGAGGCGGCTGAGGGCGAGGTCGCCCTTGTCGCTCGCCTCCTTCGCGTCGGTCAGCGCCTTGTTGATCCAGTCCTGGACGTTTCCGCGCAGGGTGGCCAGGGCCTTGCGCTCGGGGTCGTCTCTGGCCTCGGGGTCGTTCTGCTCGCCCTTGCCCAGCGGCGGCATGTTCACCGTCCCGTCCGGACCGACGGTCAGACCCCACTCCTCGGCGCGGTGCACGGCGTTCTGCAGGTTGGTCTGCGCCTGGTGGATCCGGTCGGCGACGGTGTCCAGGGTGAGCGCGACGGCGGCGGACTCGACCCGCACGATCTCCAGGATCTGCTCGGTGCGTCCCAGCGCGTAGAACGCGGACTCGGCGTCTCCGCCCTCCCACTTCGCCTGGCGCAGCGGACCGTTCACCTGGCTGCGGTGCCTGTTGTCAGCGGACTGGGCGCCGTTGGACAGGTCGCGCCATGCCTTGGCGGCGTCGTGCATCCCCGCCGGATTGAAAGCGAGCAGCAGCTCGTACATGGTGCTCACTGGCCCGGCTTCTCCCACACGTCGCCTATCCGCTGCTTCTGCCAGACCTCGGCGTTGGCGTTCTCATTGTTCGTGTAGGCCTGCGCCGTGGCGGTGAGGTTGTCGGCCGTCTTCTTCAGCCGGTCGCCGATGCTGGTCAGCACGGGCGCCCAGTTGGTCGCGACCTGGCCGAGCCGTGAGCCCACCGACCAGCCCACCAGTTGGCCGGCGGCCGTCTGGCCGGCCGTGACGGCGGCCTGACACGGCTTCGCGAAGTCCTCGCCGATGGCCCGCGCCACACCCGCGGACATGTGGATCTCACCCGGATCGACCTTGAGATGACCCACTGCTTTCCCCTCCCGACGGGCGTTGGATCAACAGGCAGAGTACTTCGGCAATCGAACGAGTCCTATCCGTACAGATACTCAGTCGATATCAGATGAATATCTCTGTTTGTGATGATTTATCGGCCATGGCTTGCCCCGGGCAACCAGTGGGCTGATCCATCAATCGACGTCCGCAGCAGGTGGCGGGACGCGCAGTTCCCGGAAGGCAGGCTCGACCCCGGCGATGCCCCGGAGAGCGCGCGGGCCCGCTACGGGCGGTAGACGTACGGCGTCGTGGTGCTCAACCGGGCGAAGCCGAGGCGCTGGAGGATGGGGCGGCTGTCGTCGCTGGCGTCGACCTGGAGGTACTGGTAGCCGAGGTCGGCGGCGAGGCGGGCGCGGTGGGCGACGAGGGCGCGGTAGATGCCGCGGCCGCGCCAGTCGGGGGCGGTGCCGCCGCCCCAGAGGCCGGCGAAGCCGGTGCCGGGGTTGAGTTCCATCCGGGCCGCGGAGACCGGGCGGTCGCCGGCGAGGGCGACGACCATGGAGAGGGTGTCGCTGCCGTGCCGGAGGTGGTCGAGCATCTGTTCGCGCAGGCCGGGGAGGTCACGGCCGAAGGCCTGGGTGTGTGCCTCCATCATCAGGTCGACCTCGGCCGGGTCGGTCACCGGGTGCAGCCGGACGCCTTCGGGCAGGACGACCTCGGTGGGCAGGTCGGCGATCCGGGCGATCATCAGCGCCTCGTCCGGTTCGGGGGTGAACCCGGCCGCGCGCAGCCGGTCCCCGAGGTCGGCGGGGCGGTCGTGGGAGTAGGTCTTCCACTCGAACTCCAGGCCCAGGCCGGTGAAGTGGCGCACCTGCGCGGCGATCGCCGCGTCCGCCCCGGCCTCGTCCAGGCCGGACCACACCACGCCGTTCCAGCCGGTCGCCCCGCCCACCTGCCGCACCACCGCGCCGTCGCGCTCGACGTCGGCCGCGGGGCCGTCGGGCCGTGCGCCGCGCCGGACCCGGTCGTCGAACAGGGCGAGTACCTCGTCATGATCCATCCGCTCACTCCAGCACGGCCCGGGAACGGGCGCCACCGAGTTTCCGCCCGGCCGGCTCCGCACGGACGGCCGGCCCGGCGGAGGAGCGTGCGGACGGCCCGGCGGAGGAGCGTGCGGACGGCCCGGCCGGCTCCCGGCCCGCCAGGATCACCGAGCTCGGCGCCTCCGCCCCCATGATGGCGTCCAACAGCGCCCGGGCGGCCGCGAGTTCGTCCATCTGCCGGGTGATCCGGGCGCGTTCCGCCGCCAGGCCCGCGAGCAGTTCCGGGCAGGTCGGGCCGGGCCCGCGGCTTCCGGGCGGCGGCAGACCCGGGAGGATCTCGGCGATCACGGCACTGTTGAGGCCGGCCGCGAGGAGGGTGCGGATGCCGTGGACGGCGGCCACGTCCGGCTCGCCGTACTCGCGGTAGCCGCTGGGGCGGCGCTCGGGGGTGAGCAGGCCCTGCTCCTCGTAGTAGCGCAGGGCGCGCGGCGTGGCCCCGGTTCGCCGGGCGAGTTCTCCGATCCGCATCGCGGGCACCTCGTTCGGTCGGCCGTCCGCCTTGACTCTGCCGTCGGCGTGAAGGTCTAGCGTAACCGCCGTGCCGAACGAACGGTCTTCCTCAACCCCCTCCCCCCGCACCGCCGTTGCCGTACTCGGCCTGGGCCCGATGGGCCGGGCCCTGGTCCGGGCGCTGCGCGCGGCGGACCATCCGACCACCGTCTGGAACCGCACGCCGGGCCGGGACGCCGAACCGCTCGCCCTCGGCGCGCGACCGGCCGCCACCGCCGCCGGAGCGGTGGCGGACGCCCCGCTGGTCCTGCTCTGCGTCCGCGACCGGACGGCCGCCCGGGCCGTCCTGGACGCCGCCGGGGAGGCGCTGCGCGGCCGGACGGTCGTCAACGCCACCTCGATCACGCCCGAGGACGCCCGGGCCGACGCCGTCGAGGCCGGGGCCCGCGGCTACCGCATCCTCGACGCGGCGATCCTCACCCCCACCCCGACCATCGGCGGCCCCGGCGGCACCGTCCTGGTCAGCGGCGACGCCGCGGCCTTCGCCGAGCACGAGCACACCCTCCGGGCCCTGGGCACCGTCCGCCACGTGGGCACCGACCCGGGACGGGCGGCGGCCTTCGACGCGGCCCTGCTCGACCTGTTCTGGACCACCGTGCACGGCTGGGTCCACGCCCTGGCCCTGGCCCGCGCCGAGGGCATCTCCGGGGCCGAACTCGCCCCGTACGCCCAGGGCCTGCCCCGCATCCTGCCGCCGCTGATCGACGACTTCGCCCGGCGTGCGGACGAGCACCGGCACCCGGGCGACCACAGCACCCTGGCCTCCGCCGCGGCCGGACTGGCCCATGTCGCGCACACCGCCCGGTCCCGCGGCCTGGACACCTCCGTCCTGGACGCCGCACTCGCCCTCACCCGCCGGGCGGTCGACGCGGGGCACGGACCGGACGGGGTGTCCGCCCTGGTGGAACGGCTCTCCGTCCGGTGACCGGCCTACCGGGCCGGCCCGCCGAGCCGGCCCGTCTCACCGGTACGTCCCACCGGCCCGTTACGGCCAGTCCCCGCGCGCGGCGAGGTCCAGGACCAGGGCGGCGATGTTCCACGCGTCGTCGTCGCCCCGGTGGTGCCGGCCCTCCAGGGGCAGGCCGGCGACGGTCAGGGCCTGGGCCATGCCGGGACGTCGGCGCAGGCCGTAGGAGGCGGTGAAGACCACCTTCGCGTTGGTGTGGCGGTGGCCGAAGGGGTACTCCGCGCCGGTCTGTCGGCACTGGCGGGTGAACTGGTTGCGGTCGTAGTCGCCCCAGCTGGCCCACGGGAGCGAGCCGGCCCGGTGCGCGCCCGCCAGAGTCCGGCACGCCTCGGCGAAGGAGAGGCCGCCGTCCACCTCGGCCTGGGTCAGACCGGTCAGTTCGGTGCAGAACGGGCTCACCTCCGACCGGGCCGGGCGCACCAGCAGCCGGTGCTTGGCGAGGCGTTCACCCGCGCGCAGGTCGACGACGGTGAGCCCGATCTCGATGATCTCGCTCACCTGGCCGGGCGGCGGCTGCCCCTCCCAGCAGGTCGCTTCGACATCGACCACGTTCAGCAGGTGCACGTTGACGTCCATGGCGAGCGAGCGTAGGAGCGGCACCCGCCGCCGGTCACCCGGTTTTCGCCGGGCGACCGGTCGGCGCGCCCCTACTGCGCCAAGTACCCGCCGTCGACCGGCAGTACGGTGCCGGTGATGAAGGAGGCCTCGTCGGAGGCCAGGAACAGGACCGCGGCGGCGACCTCGGCCGGCGCGCCGAGGCGGCCCATCGGGTGGAGCTTCTCGATGGCCGCGAGGTATTCGGGGCCACCGGGTTCGTCGCGCAGCCGGGCGACGCGTTCGGTGGTGATGGTGCCGGGCGCGACCGCGTTGACCCGGATGCCCCGGTCGGCCCACTCGACGGCGAGGTGCTTGGTGAGGCCGGAGGCGACGAACTTGGCGGGCCCGTACACCGCCTGGCCGCGCTGGCCGGCCTCGCCGGAGATCGAGGAGAGGCAGACGATGGCGCCGCCGGGCCGCTCCTGGGCGGTCATCGCCCGGATCGCGTACTTGCAGGTGAGGAACATGCCGCGGCCGTCCACGGCCATCACGCGGTCCCAGTCCTCGGCGGTGGCCTCGGTGATCTCCATCAGCGGGATCACCCCGGCGTTGGCGACCAGGACGTCCAGCCGGCCGTGCCGCTCCACGGCCGCCTCGATCATCCGACGGGCGTCCTCGTCGCGGGCCACGTCACCGACCACCGTGCTGACAGCGCCCGGGAGTTCACCGGCCAGCCGGTCCAGCCCGGCCGCGTCCACATCGGCGGCCACCACCGACGCGCCCTCCCGGACGAACCGCTCGGCGACGGCCCGCCCGATGCCGCTCGCCGCACCCGTCACCACGCAGGAGCGACCGGCCAGCCGGCCGCCCGCGCGACTCCCCGCCGCGTCCACCGTCACCATGGACGCGACTCTACCCACCGGACGGCCCGGACACCGGGGTTCCACCGGCCACCCGCGCTCGGCGTGTCGAAGGACGGCGGGCACCCCGGATACGCCGGAGGGAGATCACAACAGCCTTGCCGCGGAGAGGTGTTGAGGGCTGCTACCGAAAGAACCTCCGCCGCCCGGCCCGGGACGGACCCAGGCGGCGGAGGGCCGGCCGTCAGACCGTCAGACCGTCAGACCGTCAGGACGATCTTGCCCCGGAGGTGCCCGAGCTCGCTGATCCGCTGCGCCTCGGCCGCCTCCGCCAGCGGGAACACCCGGTGCAGCGGCAGCCGCAGGGTGCCGGCCTCGTGCAGGGCGATCGCGGCGGCGTAGGCGTTCTGGTGGTGGAACTCGACGCCGTCGGAGCCGCCGGTGACGCGGATGCCGTACTTCTGCGCGCCCTCGAAGTCGGCGATGGTCAGGACCCGGTCCGTACTGCCCGTCAGCTCGACGGACAGCGGCAGCACATCGCCCTTCCCGGCCGCGTCCAAGGCCCGGTCCACCCCGCCCGGGGCGACGGCCCGCACCCGCTCGGCCAGGCCGTCGCCGTACGTCACGGGGATCGCGCCGAGCTCGCGCAGGTGGTCGTGGTTGGCCTCGCTCGCGGTGCCGATGACGGTGATCCCGCGGGCCCGGGCGAACTGCAGCAGCACCGTGCCGACCCCGCCCGCGGCGCCGTGGACCAGGAGGGTCTCGCCGGCCTGCGCGCCCAGCAGCGCCAGCGACCGTTCGGCGGTCTCGGCCGCGACCGGGATCGCCGCGGCCTCCGCCCAGCCCAGCGAGGCCGGCTTGTGGGCGAGCATCGCGGCGGGCACCAGGGCGTGCTCGGCGTAGCCGCCGCCCATCACGGCGCCGAACACCTCGTCGCCGGGGGCGAAGCCGCTCACGCCCTCGCCGACCGCCTCCACCACACCGGCCAGCTCGTAGCCGGGCACGGCGGGGAAGGTGACCGGGAAGATCCCGGCCATCGCGCCGCTGCGCACCTTGTGGTCCAGCGGGTTGACGCCCACGGCGCGGACCGCGACCCGCACCTGGCCGGGCCCGGGGGCGGGCAGCTCGATGTCGATCGGACGCAGCACGTCCGCGCTTCCGTACTCGTGGAAGGCGATCGCCTTGGTCATGGAAGCTCCTTGGGGTTTCTGCGAGTTGGTCTGTCCGTCGGTTCCCATCCTGGCCCCGATGCCAGGGTCGGAGACCAAGCCTTTCGGACGGTTCGACCTGTCCGAACGGCCAGGTGGGTCCGGTCGTGACCGGACTAGACTCGGCGCCATGGATGGTGCGGACGGCGTGAACGGGACGAGCGGCGCGGACGAGCGGTGGCAGGAGGCCTGGGGCCGCCCCGAGGACGCGCTGGCGCGGGCCGTCGAGGTGCTGCGCGCGCCACGGCCGGACATCCTGCCCCGCCTCTCCCGGACGCTCGGCACCCTCGTGCCGCACGTGGCGATCGCCCAGCTCAGCGGCGCCTGCACCTTCTCCCCCACGCACGCCCACGGCCTGCCCGAACTGACCGAGGGCATCAGCAGCCTGGAGCTGTCCCGGCTGGCCGAGCGGACCACCGCGACCACCTCGGCGGGCCGCCCCTGGCAGGGCGAGGCCGAACTCGCGGGCCGCACCCGGCCGGTGGTCGTCGTCACCGCCACCCCGAGCGGCACACCGGACGGCGGCACATCAGCCGGCGCCACCCCGGACGGCGGCACCGGACCGTCCACCGAAGGACCCGCCACCGGCGGACCGACCACCGGCAACGGCGCCGTCCTCGTCCTCGTCCGGGCGGACGCCGCACCCGTGCCGCCGGGGGCGCTCGCCGTGCTGCAGCAGCTGTGGGAGCTGGTCATCGCCCACTCCGACCACCGCTCCACCGACGCCGGGCCCAGGAACGCGGCGGCCTCCCGCGTCTCGGCCAACGCCCGCGCCCGGGCCATCGCCGAGTTCACCGGCACGCACAGCGCGGCGCTCAGCGCGATCCTGGCGCCGCTGCGCTCGGCGGACCTGGACGACGCGACGGCCCGCCGCAGCGCCACCGAGCTGGCCGTCACCGCCCTGCTCGACCTGCGCCGGGGCGCCGACCTGGACCGCGCGCTCAGCGAGGAGCCCGCCGACGCCGCCTTCGCCCGGCTCGCCCGGGAGCTGCGTCCGCTGCTGCGGCACACCCGGGTGCGGCTGGACGCGGCGCCTCCGGCCGAGGCCGCCCGCTCGGTGCCCGCCGACGCCGCGCACACCGCCCGGGACGCCGTCCGGGCGGCCGTCCTGCTGATGCTGGAACAGGAGAAGCCGGGCCGCCTGCACGTGAGTTGGCAGTTCACCGCGGACGACGCGCTACGGGCGGTGGTCCGCGGCGACGGCCTGGG
This sequence comes from Kitasatospora sp. Ki12, assembly GCF_054601375.1. Lineage (NCBI taxonomy): Bacteria > Bacillati > Actinomycetota > Actinomycetes > Kitasatosporales > Streptomycetaceae > Kitasatospora > Kitasatospora sp. Ki12. The sequence continues at coordinate 1,761,631 of NZ_BAAIHT010000003.1, forward strand.
CGTGCTGGCCGTCGACGCCCTCGCCGTCCACCGCACCGCCGACCGCATCGCCGCGCTCGGCGGGCGCTGCACCGTCGAGGCGGTCCCCGGCTGGGGCACCACGGTGACGGTCGACCTGCCGCTCACCCTCCCCGAGCCCGCCCTCGTCTCCGATCCTCTGGCCGGCCTCCAGCCGCGCGAGTCGGAGGTCCTCGACCAGCTCGCCCAGGGCCGGCGCAACCGCGACATCGCCGCGGCGCTGCACATCAGCGAGTCGACGGTGAAGTTCCACGTCGCCAACATCCTGGCGAAGCTGGGCGTGGCCTCGCGCGGCGAGGCGGCGGCCCTGGCCCACCGCGCCGGGCTGCCGAACGGGACGGTGGGGCTCCACGTGGCGTCCTGAGCCCCGAACGCCCCCGCCCTGCCGCCCCGCCGGGCGGCCCGGTCGGACAGCGTGGCCGGGCGGCGCGGCCGGACAGCGTGGCCGGACGGCGCGGTCGGGCAGCGTGGTCGGACGGCGGGGGCGGACCGCGCGGTCGGACGGCGGGGAGCCCCGCGCATCCCGCCGACATCGCGGACGGAGCTCAGCCCAGGGTGACCAGCCGGGCCCCGCCGTCCGCCTCGATGACGGTGCCGGTGAGGTTGCGGTTGGTCGCCGCCAGCACCACCACGTCCGCGATGTCCTCGGCGGTGGCGACCCGCCGGGCGGGCAGCTGTTCGGCGGCCTGGGCGAAGTAGGCCTTCCGCGCCTCCTCGGGCAGCCCGTTCCACCAGGGCGTGTCGACCAGCCCCGGGGAAACGCCGTTGACCCGGATCGGCGCCAGCTCCGCCGCGAGCGGCTTGACCAGGGCTTCGACGGCGCCGTTGATCGCCGCGATGCCGGCTGTGCCGGGGATTCCGGAGCGGGCGGTGGTCGCGCCGAGCAGGGTGATCGACCCGGTGGGCGCGAGGTGCGGCAGGGCGGCCTGGACGGTGGTGAGGTGCCCCCAGAACTTGGCGTCGAAGGCGCGGCGCAGCATGGCGAGGTCCAGGTCGGCGATCGGGCCGGGGCCCTCGCTGCCGGCGAGCGTGACGACCAGCCAGTCGATCCGCCCGATCGACTCGATCACCCCGGCGATCTGCGCCCGGTCGCCGCCGTCGGCCCGGTGGCCGGTGAGCTCCGGGTCGGTGCCGGCGACGGCTGCCAGCTTCTCCTGGTCGCGGCCGACGACGTGGACGGCGGCGCCGAGGCCGTGCAGCCGGCGCGCGGTGGCCAGCCCGATTCCGGAGGTCCCGCCGACGACCAGTGCGGTGTGCTTGTTCACGAACGCTCATCTCCCCGATGGAAAAACTTCCAGGTCCGATGCCGACGGCAATTTCGAACCGTGACGTCTCGTCTCGAATTACGGTAGCGTGCCGACCGTGACCGAGCAACGAGCAGATCTCCCCCGCCCCGGCCGGAAGCGCAGCGAGGAGAGCCGACTGGCGATCCTGACCGCCGCCTTCCAGCTCCTCGCCGAGGTCGGCTACGCCGCCCTCACCATCGAGGGCATCGCGACCCGCTCGGGCACCGGGAAGCAGACCATCTACCGCTGGTGGCCCGCCAAGGCCGACGTCCTGATGGACGCACTGGCCACCAAGGCCGACCTGTACGTGCCGGTGCCCGACACCGGCAGCCACCCGGCCGACCTGCGGGAGTTCCTGCGCGCCAGCATGGTGCTGGGCCGCCGCCCCGAGGTCGCCGCCGGACTGCGCGCGCTCATGGCGGAGGCGCAGATCGACCCCGCGTTCGGCGAGCGGTTCCGCGCGTCCTTCCTGCGGCCGCGACGCGACGCGCTCGGCGCCCTGCTCGACCGGGCCAGGCTGCGCGGCGAACTCCCGCCCGGCCTGTCCGTCGGCACCGCCGTCGACCTGGTCTTCGGCGTCGTCTGGTACCGGCTGCTGGCCACCGGACAGGAGCTCGACGACCTGCTCGTCGAGGAGCTGGTCGGCGTGCTGACCTACGGTGGCAACTGACGACGTCCAATCGGAGAGGGGCGACATGACCGACCGGCCGACCACCTGGGATCCCGAGACCCCCGGCCTCCTGCGGCTGCCCTCCGGCCGCCTCCTGCGCGGCCGCGGCCTGAGCCGTCCGCTGCCGCCCGGGCCCCCGCCCGCCTTCGGCCTCTACCTGCTGGGCCGGCCGCCGCAGGACATCGAGTGGGAGCACCGCTGGGTGCGCTGGCCCGATTTCCGGCTGCCGAGCGACCGCGCGGACGCGGCCGACGCCTTCCGCGACGCCTGGCAGCGCGCCACGACCGAACGCGTCGAGCTCGCCTGCGCGGGCGGGCGCGGACGCACGGGCACGGCGCTCGCCTGCATCGCCGTCCTGGACGGCGTCCCGGCCGCGGAGGCGGTCGCCTACGTACGGGAGCACTACAGCCGGCACGCCGTCGAGACGCCGTGGCAGCGGAAGTTCGTCGAGCGGCTGGCGTAGGCGGCCGAACGAGACCCCCGACATCCGGACGGCCCCGACGGTCGGACCCAACGGACGGATTCGACGGACGGCCCCGACGGACGACCCCCACGGACGACCCCGACGGACGGCCCGGCGAACGGCCCCTCAGGTGAAGTGCAAGGGAGTCGGACGGAGGTTCAGACCCGGCGCAGCCGGGGAACGGCCGGTACGGCCGCCAGGAAGAGCATCGCGGTCAGCACGAACGGCCAGGTGAAGGCGTGCCCGCCGAAGGGCGCGCAGATCGCGTCGAGCGCCGGGGTCAGTACGGTGGCGGTGGCCGCGCCGAGCAGGGCGTAGGCCGCGCTCCAGGCGCTCGGGGCGACGAACACTCCGCAGAGCGCGAGGGCCACCAGCACGCCGCTGTAGCCGAGCAGTCCCTGCCCGACGGCTTCGGCGGGCGCGCCGAACGCCCAGGCGGTGAGCAGTGCGGTGGCGCTGCCGGCGCAGGCCATGACGCCCGCGAGCCGGCTCGCCGCGAACAGGCCGGCCAGGAACAGCAGGCCGACGTACCACTGGGGCAGCAGGAAGACCTGGCCGATGTTGGCGAAGAACCCGCGCCAGAGCCGGTCCCAGCCCAGCCCGGTCTCCCCGACGGCGGCCACCGGCAGGGCGGCGGGTTCGGCCGCGCCGCGCCACAGCCGTCGCAGGCCCGGGGCGGCGGCCTCGAGGGCCGTCGAGACCAGGCAGAACGGCGCGGTGAGCGCCGGGAGCCGCCAGGTCGACAGGACGGTCCCGAGCCCGGCCGTGACCACCACGACGACGGCGGACCCGAGGACCGCCACCGCGACCGTGGCCGGCCGCCCGCCGCCGAGGAGGACGGCGCAACCGAGCGCGACCAGGCAGCCGTTGTACCCGTGCAGCCCGATGCCGACCGCGCGCCGGTCGAGCCCCAGCCCGTACGCGACGGCGGTGGAGACGGCGCTGCCGAGCAGGCCGTAGAGCCCGTACGCCGGGCCGGCCGCGAACAGTGCGGCCACGAAGAGGGCCCCGCACACCACGGAGGGCATGAAGTCGACCTGCGCGACGCCGCGCAGGACTTCGGCGACCACCCTGAGAGGTCCGGATCCGATCACGGATGCGGATGTCGGACGAACGGCCTCGACCGCTCTCTCCCCGCCCTTGTACTGCCCCATACCTCGCACCAATTCCCGGTACGGCCGGTGCGGTTGCAGGCCACCCCCGGCGATTCCCCCGGAACCGTACAGCCGCGGAATGCGGGCACGGGCGCACACGGCGCGCTACGCCGGATCGGCGGAGCGTCACCACAGGGCAGCTGATCTGCAACATTTTGTTGAAGCTGGCCGGGCGCGAAGGGCCCCTCCACCAGGAACTTCTTTGCGAAATTTTACTCGCGGCCCAAATGCCGGACCAGGAACCGCTCCGAGGCCGCCACCTGGTGGTCCGGCACCTCCAGGTGACCCCCGGGGTTGGCGTGCAGCGTCTTCTCCCGCGAGCCGAACGCGCCGAACAGCGCCAGCGCCCCCTCGCGCGGGACGAGCTCGTCGTCCCACTGCACGACGAACTCCAGCGGCACGCCCACCCGCTGCGCCGCCTCCGCCTGCGCCGGGTGGCCCGCCAGCCCGAACACCCCGGCGGAGATCCGCGGTTCGGCCGCCGCGAGCGGGATCCCGACCACGCTGCCCAGCGACAGCCCCCAGAACCCGACCGGCCCGAGGCCCTCCCCCACCGCGCCCAGCGCGTCCAGGACGGCCACCCACTCGGGCACCGCCCGCTCCGCGAGGGCCGCGGTGTGCCTCGCCACCCAGGCGCTGATCGGGCGGCGGGCCGCCAGCAACTCCCCGATCTCCGTGACGAACCGCTCGTCCTGCGCGGTGCGCGGCCGCTCCCCGTGCCCCGGCGCGTCCAGCGCCACCGCCGCGAAGCCGTACCGCAGGACACACCGCCGGGCGCGCTCCGCGACCGTCAGCCGGTTCCCGCCGCCGCCGTGCGCCAGCAGCACCAACGGCCGCCCGTCGAGGGGCGGTCCGTCCGGTTGCCAGAGCACTCCGGGCACTCCGCCGAGGGTGAAGCCGCGCTGCGCGACGCCGTCCGAGCCGATCTCCGAGGTGAAGTCCACCCGGCCATCATGGCCCCCGACACACGTTCGAGTCCGGCTGATCGCGCACTCGGCCGGTGAACGCCGCCGGGTTCCGGGCGGCGCAGGACAGTCACCGCGGCGGCAACACGGCCGCACAAGCGGCGAGGAGTGGGAAGTCGGCGGATCCGACGTCCCACTCCTCGGCCTTGGTACGTCCCGGCCGCTACTGCGCGGCCGCGTTCTCCTTCAGGAAGTCCAGCAGCAGCGCGGTCGTCTCCTCCGGCCGCTCCAGGCTCGGCAGGTGGCCGGCCCACGGCAGCTCCAGGTGCCGGGCGTTCGGGAGGACGGTCGGGAGGGTCGCGGCGATCTCCCGGAAGTCCGGCAGGTCGTGCGCGCCGCCGACGGCCAGCGTCGGGGCGGTGACCAGCGAGAGGTCGACCTCCTCCTTGTCCGGGCCGACGGTCGCCTCCATCTGCACGTCGAACGCGTGCCGCTGCATCCGCCGGACGTTCTCGCGCACCTCGGCGCCGGCCTCCGGGCCGAGCCAGGTGTCGACGTTCAGCGCGACGGCCCCGTCGATGTCCCCGGCCTCGATCAGCTCGTCCTCGCGCCCGCCGAACGCCCGCAGCGTCTCGCTGGGCTCGTGCCCGGGCATGCCCGCCGCCAGCAGCGCCAGCGCGGTGACGGCCCGCGGCCGCAGCGCGGCCACCGTCAGGGCGATCCGCCCGCCGTGCGAGGCGCCGACCAGCGCCGCGGACTCGATGCCCAGGTGGTCCAGGAGGGCGAGGACGTCCCGGGAGTCGCTGTACGGGACCTCCGAGAGCGGCGTCTCGCCGAACCCGTGGAAGTCCGCCCGCACCACCCGGTACCCGGCGTCGAGCAGCGGCTGCCACTGCGCGTCCCACATCCGTCGGTCGCACACCGAGGAGTGCAGCAGCACCACGGCGGGCCCACTGCCTGCTACGTCATGAGAAATGATCATCAGGTCGGATGCTAGCGGCCCGCCCGCCGATCCCCAAGGGATTTTTTCCCGGCCGCGGCGAACCCCCTCCACCGAACCCCACCGAGCCCCGTCGATCCCCACCGCCCCCGCCGTCCGTGCTCATCGGAGACGGACGAGACGGGCCCGGGCGGGAGTAAGCGCTTCCGGCCGCCCCCGGGCTCTGGGTGGGTGAGGAGGTGCTCATGGGAGAACCGAAGAACGGGCGGGACGAGGAGATCCAGGCGTTCATCGTCGCGGTCTGGCCTCGCCTGGTGCGGACGGCATACCTGCTGGCCGGTGAGCAGTACGCGGCGGAGGACCTGGTGCAGTCCGCCGCGGAGAAGGCCTGCGCGGCCTGGTCGAAGGTGCGCCGGGCGGACGACCCGTACGCCTACGTGCGGCGGATCCTGGTCAACCAGCACGCCCGCCGCTGGCGGCGCCGGCCGCCGGAGCTGCTGGTGGACGCGGTGCCGGACGCGGTCGGCGTGGAGGGCGGGTTCGCCCGGGCCGACCAGCGCGGCGCGCTGATGACGGCGCTGGCCACCCTGCCGCCGCGCCAGCGGGAGGCCGTGGTGCTGCGGCACTGGGAGGACCTGAGCGACAGCCAGACGGCGGCCGCCATGGGCTGCTCGGTGGGCGCGGTGCGCAGCCACGCGGCCAAGGGCATCGCGCGGTTGCGGCAGGTCACGGAGCTGGTGGGGCTCAAGGACACGACACACATCGGAGGAGCGGTATGAGCGCGGACGTGGAGCACGGCAAGGACCCGTGGATCGGCCTGGGCCTGGCCGAGGCGGCCGACGGTGCGCGGATCGGCCCGGCGCCGGTGGCGGACATCCTGGCGGGCGGCCGCCGGCTGCGGCACCGCCGCCGTACGGTGGTCGGCGCGGTGGCGCTGGCCTCGGTGGTGGCCCTGACGGGCGGGGCGCTGGCGCAGCTGCGGCCGGACCCGGCGGCCGCCCGGGCCGCCTCGGTCGCCCCCGCCGCAGCCGGAGCCGGTGCCGGAGCCGGTGCCGGTGCCGGAGCCGGTGCCGGTGCCGGTGCCGGAGCCGCGGCCGCTCAGCCGGAGCCGGCGGTGACGGTGGGCGCGATCGTCCCGGGCGTGCGCGATCCGTTCAGCCCGATCCGGGTCCGGCTCGGGAAGGGCGTCGTCAACGGCAAGACCTGGGAGCTCTGGCAGGCGCTCTGGCCGGTGGCGCCGAAGGAGCGGGCGTACGAGCAGGCGCTGGCGGTGTGGCAGGAGCGCGCCCCCTACGACCCGGTCGTCACCAAGCCCACGGAGGACTTCGTCCTGCACTACTACGACCCCGACTCCGATGTCATCAACACCTACGTCATGGTGGACGGGGTGCGCCTCGGCCACGACAGCGAGGGCGTCACGCCGTCCCCGGGCAAGCTCGACCCGCGGATGGCGAACACCTTCGGCGGCGGTCTGGTCGGCCACCGGGGCAAGGACGACGTCCCCGTGATCCCACTCGACCTGGTGCACCTGTCCATCGGCCCCGACGTCGGCCGCGTGCTGGTGACCTGGGAGGACGGCACGACCACCGAGCCCACGCCCGTCACCGTCGGCGACTCCCCGACCCGCCACATGGTGATCCCCCGCCCGGGGACGATGCGGGCGAAGTCCTGGCAGTTCTTCGACAAGAACGGCACGAAGCTTCCCGACGCCGGAGCCAAGTACCTGACGGAGCCCGCCTCCTGACGCCTGCCTCCTGACGCAGGTGTCCTGACGCCGGTGTCCTGACGCCGGTGTCCTGACCCGTGCGGGAGTGGGAAGTCGGCGGGACCGACTTCCCACTCCCGCACGCCCCGTCGCGGGCCGTGCTCAGCCCGCCGCGTCCATCAGCAGCTTCGCCGCCACCGCCGCCCCGTCGGTGCGCAGCTCGCCGGCGGTGGCCGCCGCCCGCTCGCGGACCGCGGGGGCGAGGGCCCGGGCGAGCGCGGTGGACAGGGTGTCGACGGTCGGAGTGGGGCCGTCGTGGGCGACGCCGATGCCCAGCTCGGCCACCCGGGACGCCCAGTACGGCTGGTCGACGATCTGCGGGACGAGGACCTGGGGCACGCCGGCCCGGGCGGCGGTGGTGGTGGTACCCGCGCCGCCGTGGTGGACGACGGCGGCGACCCGGGGGAACAGGGCCTGCTGGTTGACCTCGCCGACGGCGAAGCAGTCGTCCGCGCCGTCGACCTCGGCCAGCTGGGCCCAGCCGCGGCCGAGCAGCACCCGGCGGCCCTGCGCGCGGACCGCGTCGACGGCCACCCGGGCGGCGTCCGCCGCGTCACGCAGCGGCATGCTGCCGAAGCCGACGTACACCGGCGCCTCGCCGGCCGCCAGGAAGGCCTCCAGCTCGGCGGAGAGCGGGCGGTCGTCCGGCAGGATCCAGGCGCCGGTCTGCACCACCTCGCGGTCGGCCGGGAGCCGCCACGGGTCGAGCGTGGGGTCGGTGGCCAGCCACGGGCGGTCGGTGAGGACGTGGTCGCGGACGTTCTCGGCCACCGGCAGCCCGACGGCGGTCCGGTGGGAGTTGACCGGCTCGCCGAAGAGCGCGTTCATCGCCCCGATGTTGAGGTCCCACAGCTCCTGGTTGTCCGTCACATCCGCCGGGTACGGCATCATCGGGTACTCGAACGGCCGGTGGTGCGGGGAGGGCAGCATGAGCGGCTGCAGCGCGACGCACGCGAAGCGCGCGCCCAGCTTCTCGGCCGCCGCCTGGGCGCCGGCCACCGCCGGGAACAGCCCGGTCGCCACCACGGCGCCGTCCGGCTCGGCCGTCGCCAGCACGGCCTCGTAGAACTGCTCGACCAGCCGGGCCGCCCGCTTGGGGATATCCCCCGGCGCCGGCGGCGGCCCGCTCACCAGTGCGCGCACGCTCTCCCCGACCGGCACCAGGTCGATCCCGGCCTCGGCCAGCCGCGCCGCGAACTCCTCGTCCGGCGGCGCGCACACCTTCACCTCCGCGCCCAGCTCCCGCAGTCGCAGTGCCAGCCCCGCCAGCGGCTCGACGTCCCCGCGCGATCCATACGTCGACAACACCACACGCACTTCGTGACTCTCCCGTTTTCGCTGGTCCCGGCCTTGAGTTGGTGATTCTGCGGTATGACCGGGGCCTTGCCGCAAGCCCCTTCGTGCGCTATACATTGAGCATGACGGGGAGTGAGTCCACCTCCCCCGACCCCTTCACCCCTCTCCCCTCTGTGTCTTTCGCTCCGTCAGTCTCCGTCAGTCTCTGTCAGACTCTGTCCATGCGAACGATCATCGAGAAGATGGCCGGGCAACTGGCCGCGGTGCCGGGCGTGGTGGGCGTGATGCTCGGAGGGAGCCGGGCTCGCGGCGAGCACCGGCCGGGGTCGGACTGGGACCTCGGGGTGTACTACCGGGGTGAGCTCGACCTGGACGGGCTACGGGAGTTGGCCGGCCCCGGGGTGGAGTTGGCCGGGCCCGGCGGCTGGGGTCCGTGGGTGAACGGCGGCGCGTGGCTGCGGGTCGACGGGGTCGCCGTGGACTGGATCCTGCGGGACCTGGACCGGGTCGAGCGGGTGTGGACGGACTGCCGGGAGGGCCGCTACGAGGTCGGGGTGCAACCGGGCCATCCGCTCGGCTTCTGGTCGCCCTGCTACGCCGGCGAAGTCGCGTACGGGCAGGTACTGGCCGACCCCACGGGCGAGTTGACCCGGCTCAAGGAGCAGACCGCGGCCTACCCCGAGCCGCTCCGCGGGGCCCTGACCGCGGCCGCCTGGGAGGCCGGGTTCCTGCTCGACATCGCCGCGAAGAGCGCCGACGGCGGCGCGGGCGCGGACGCCCTGTACGTCTCGCTCTGCCTGTCCCGGGCGTTCGGCGTCCTGGTCCAGGCCCTGTACGCGCACGACCGCCGGTGGTGCCTCAACGAGAAGGGCGCCCTGGCCGTCGCCGATCGACTCGCCGCCGCCCCACCGGACTTCGGCCCGCGCGTACGCGCCCTGCTGGCCGCGCCCGGCGGCACACCGGCGGAGCTGGCGGCGACGGTCGCCCGGGCGCGGGAGCTGACCCGGGAGACCGTCGCGGCACTCGCCGGCTGAGCCGTCCTCGGCCGGTCGCCCGCACCCTGCGGTTCTCCGCAGGGTGCCGGGGTGCCGGGGTGCGGAAAACCGCAGCCGGCTCGCCGGAAACCCCCATACCGGCGCTGAGCCGCGGTTCCTAGCGTGGGAGTCATCCACTTCGACCTCCCCGGGAGACCCGCATGCCGCACACCGTCCTCGCCGTCGCCCAGCAGCCCGCCGACGGCTTCGCAGGCTGGGCGGCCGACCTGGTGGACACCCTGGGCGGCCCCGGCGCCGGCCTGGCGATCGCCCTGGAGAACCTGTTCCCGCCGCTGCCCAGCGAGGTGATCCTGCCGCTGACGGGCTTCGCCGCCGGGCAGGGCGTGATCAGCCTCGCCTCCGCGCTCACCTGGACCACCCTCGGCTCCGTCCTCGGCGCCGTCGTCCTCTACTGGTTCGGCGCGCTGTTCGGCCGGGAGCGGATGCACGCGATCTGGGCCCGGCTGCCGCTGGTCAAGGTCTCCGACCTGGAGCGCACCGAGGCGTGGTTCGCCCGGCACGGCACCAAGGCGGTGCTGCTCGGCCGGATGGTGCCGATCTTCCGCAGCCTGATCTCCGTCCCGGCCGGGGTGCAGCGGATGCCGCTGCCCGCGTTCGTCATGCTCACCACGCTGGGCAGCCTGGTGTGGAACGGCGTGCTGGTGATGGCCGGGTTCCTGCTCGGGGACCGCTGGGACGTGGTCGAGACGTACGTCGGCCTGCTGTCCAAGGTGGTCCTCGCGCTGGTCGTGCTGGCCGCCACCGGGTACGTCGCGGTGCGCTGGCGCGGCCGCGGGCGCAACGGTGGCCGCAGCGGCGGACGCGGCGGCGCCGGTACCGCCCAGCACCGCCGCACCCGGTGACCACCTGGGCGACCACCCCGGCCACCGCCGCGCCCCACCCCGTAAGCTCGGACCCCGTGCGGGGGAGAACAGCGGACACGGCGTCATGGCCGCGTCGTGCCACCGGAGTCCTGCTCGGCGTCCCGACCGCCGCGCTCGCCGCGCTGCACCTCCTGCTCACCGGCGCCGCCCTCGGCCCGTTCCTGTTCTGGCCGCGCACCCGCCCGTACGCGTACGGGAGCCTGCTGGCCGGGGTGCGCCGCCTCGCCGCGCTCGAACGGGCCCGGCGACGCGCGTTCTTCGGCGACCGCTTCCCCCGCCACTACCGCGCGGACGACCACAGGCTGCTGCGCTACCTCGCGGTGCGGGCCGGCGGCGGACTGGTCACCGGGGCGGTGCTGGCGCTGCTCGGCTTCGGGGCCGTCCTGGTCGGGCTGCTGGTCCGGGGCGTGCTGCGCGGCTCGCTCGGCGGGGAGGAACTGCTGACCCAGGTACTGCTGGGCGGGGTGCTGCTGTTCCTCGCCGTGCAGGGCCTGTACTCGCTGGCGGCGCTGGACGCCCGCACCGCCCGCGCCTGCTTCGGCCCGTCCGAGGCCGAGCTGCTGCGCCGCCGCGTCGCCGAACTCGCCGACAGCCGCGCCGCGGTGGTCCGGGCCGTGGACGCGGAGCGGCGGCGGATCGAACGCGATCTGCACGACGGCGTCCAGCAGCGCCTGGTGGCACTGGCGATGCTGCTGGGCCGGGCGCGCCGCGGCCGGGAACGCGACCAGGACCCGGAGCGGACCGACGCGCTGCTGCGCCAGGCCCACCGGGAAGCGCGGGAGGTGCTGACCGAACTGCGCGAGGTGGCCTGGCGGGCGTACCCGTCGGCGCTGGACACCCTCGGGCTGGAGGAGGCGCTGGGCGGGGTGGCCGGGCGCTGCGCGATCCCGCTCCGCCTCCGGTACGAGGTGGACGGCCCACTGCCCGAACCCGTGCGGACGGCCGCCTACTTCGTGGTCTCCGAGTGCGTCACCAACGCCGCCAAGCACGCCCGCGCCTCGGCCGTCGAGGTGCGGCTCGGACGGACCGGCTCCCTGCTCACCGTCCGCGTCGAGGACGACGGCGCCGGCGGCGCGGACCCGGCGGGCAGCGGCCTGACCGGCCTGCGCGGCCGGCTCGCCGCACTCGACGGAACCCTCCACGTCGACAGCCCCGCCGGGGGCCCGACCGTCATCACCGCGGAGCTGCCATGCGCGTGACCCTCGCCGAGGACTCGACCCTGCTGCGGGAGGGCCTGGTCCGGCTGCTCGCCGAGGAGGGCCACGAGGTCCTGGCGGCGGTCGGCGACGCGACCGCCCTGACCGCGGCGGTCGCGGCGCGGCGGCCCGACATCGTGGTGGTGGACATCCGGATGCCGCCGACGCACACCGACGAGGGACTGCGGGCGGCGGTGGAGATCCGCGCCCGGTGGCCGGAGGTCGGCGTGCTGGTGCTCTCCCAGCACATCGAACGCGGGTACGCGGCCCAGCTGTTGGCCGCCGGCGCGGAGCGGGTCGGCTACCTGCTCAAGGACCGGGTGGCCGAGGTCGACGACTTCCTGGACGCCCTGGTACGGGTCGCGGCGGGCGGCGCGGTGATCGACCCGGAGGTGGTGCGGCAGCTGGTGGTGCGCTCCACCAGCACCGACCCGCTGGCGGCGCTCACCCCGCGCGAGCGCAGCGTGCTGGAGGCGCTCGCCCAGGGCTGGACCAACGCGGCGATCGCCCAGCGGCTGCACATCTCGCAGAGCGCGGTGGAGAAGAACCTCAACGCCGTCTTCGACAAGCTGGAGCTGCCCCGCACCACCGACCACAACCGCCGCATCCTGGCCGTCCTCCGCCACCTCGGCGCGTAGGGCGGAGGTCGGCGTGTAGGGCGGAGAGCGGAGGGCGGAGAGCGGAGGGCGGAGGGCGGAGCGGGGCACGGGCGAGCTGGACACGGGCCCTCAGTGGTGCCAGGCCCGCCCTCCCGTGTTGTGGACGACCCGCTGGAGGACCTTGAGGGTGGTCAGGTACTCCTCGTCCGTGATGCCCGCGTGGCGCTCGGCCCACAGTTCGTCCTGGAGGGCGGCCGCCCTGTCGAAGAACTCCCGCCCCTCGGCGGTGAGGTCGAGCCGGCCCCCGGCGGACTCGACGACCCAGCCGCGCTCGACGGTGGCGTCGATCTCGGCGCCCAGGGCCTCCTGCCCGGTGTCGAGGTAGTCGCGCAGGACGCCGGAGACGTCGTCGCGGGTCCGCGGCCGCTCGGCGCGGGCGAGCTGGGCGAGGACCCACCACTGCGGCTGCGTGGTGCCGAGCTCCTCCAGGGCGCCGCGGGTGCGGCTGACGACGGCCTTGTAGGCCGCCCAAGTCCAGTAGCCGATGGGCTGCTTGATCAGTTCGGCGTCGCTGTGCGAGTACTCCATGGCCCGGACCTTCCGTTTCCCGTCGACCGTGCTCGATCGCGCTCGATCGCTTCGATGGGACCGACCCTAGAAGTTCAAGCTGACTTCAGGTCAAGCGCGAGGCGGGCCCTCGGCAGCCCGCGGTCAGACCAGCCGGCGGTCCTCGAAGCACCAGCGCCAGCTCTCCCCCGGCTCGAAGCTGCGGATGACCGCGTGGCCGGTGCTCCGGTGGTGCTCGGCGGACCAGTAGCCGGGCGTGGACTCGCAGCAGCCGACGAAGCCGCAGTACAGGCACAGCCGCAGCGCGACCGAGCGCTGGCCGAGCCGGTCGCAGTGCGGGCAGGTGGCGGTGAGCGGCGCCGGCTCCGGGCTGGGCAGGTCCGCGAGGTGGGCGCAGGGGCGGGAGGGGGACATGGCCTCCAGGATACGGGGCTGCGGCCCCACTCGTGTGGTTCTGTGACGCTATGTCCATGAGTGGCCCCAACGTCCTGTTCTTCCTGGTGGCGGGCAGCGCCGCGGTCGCCGGCGTCGCCCGCCGGTACGGGCTGTCCGCGCCGCTGCTCCTGGTGGTGGCGGGCCTGCTGACCTCGGAGCTGCCCGGTGTCCCCGACTACTCGCTCGACCCCGAGATCGTGCTGCCGCTGGTCCTGCCGCCGCTGCTGTACACGGCCGCCCAGGACGCCTCGTACTCCAGCCTGCGGGCCAACCTGCGGGCGGTGACCCTGTACTCCGTCGGCTATGTGCTGTTCTGCACGGTGACCATGGGCCTGGTGGCGCACGCGCTGGTCCCGGGGCTGCCGGTGGCGGTGGCCTTCGTGCTCGGCGCGGTGATCGCCCCGCCGGACGCCGTGGCGGCGACGGCGATCGCCCGCCGGGTCGGGCTGCCCCCGCAGCTGGTCTCGATCCTCCAGGGCGAGAGCCTGGTGAACGACGCGACGGCGATCACCGCCTACCGGGTCGCGGTCGCGGCGGCCGTGGGCGAGGGCTTCTCCTTCGGCAGCGCGGTGGGCGAGTTCCTGCTGGCCGCGCTGGGCGGCACGGCGGTGGGACTGGTGCTGATGTGGCCGCTCCAGCGGCTGCGGGTGCGGCTCGGCGACCCGCTGCTGGCCAACACCTTCTCGTTGCTGGTCCCGTTCGCGGCCTACGCGGCGGCGGAGGCCTTCCACGCCTCGGGGGTGATCGCGGTCGTCGTGGTGGGGCTCTACCTCGGCCACTACGCCAACTGCGTCGACTTCGCGCTGCGGCTGCAGGAGGAGGCGGTCTGGCGGATGGTCTCGTTCATCCTGGAGTCGGTGACCTTCGCCCTGATCGGCCTGCAACTGCCGGTGGTCGTCCGCAAGTTGCACGGCTTCTCGGCCGGGCAGCTGACGCTGTGGACGGCGGTGCTGCTGGCCGCCCTGATCGGGCTGCGCCTCGTCTGGGCCTGGCCCGCGGCGTACCTGCCGGGCCTGCTGAGCCGGCGGGTGCGGGAGCGGGAGGGCCGTCCGGCGTGGACCCGGCCGGTGGTGCTCTCCTGGGCGGGCATGCGCGGGGTGGTCTCGCTGGCGGTCGCTTTCTCCATCCCGGAGACGACGCACGACGGCACCCCCTTCCCCCAGCGCGACCTGGTGCTGTTCCTGGTCTTCGCCCTGGTCCTCGGCACCCTGCTGGTCCTGGGACTGACCCTGCCCGCCCTGGTGCGACGGCTGCCGATGCCGCCCCCGGACCCGGCCACCGAGACGCTGCGCGAGGCCCAGGCCCAGTACGAGGCCTCCGAGGCGGCCGAGGCCAGGCTGGACGAGCTGCTGGAGGACCCGCGCAACCGCGTCCCGGAGGCGATGGAGGCCCGGCTGCGCCGGATGATGGAGCGCCGCCGCAACGGCGTCTGGGAGCGGATGGGCGCCCCCGTCCACGAGGAGACCGGCGAATCCGTCGACTCCGCCTACCGCCGCCTCGCCCGCGAGACCCTCGACGCGGAACGGGTGGCCCTGGTCGCCCAGCGCGACGCGGGCCGGATGGACGACGAACTGCTGCGCCGGCTGGTACGGCGGCTGGACTTCGAGGAGGCGCTGCTGGAGCACACGGAGGACTGAGCGGGTGCCGGAGCAGGGGCCAGGGAATCTTGGACGCCTACCGCCCGACGCCCCACAGGAGTTAGCGTCGTGCCCGTACTCTCCCTCACTCTCCCGTTCTCCACCGAGCTCCGAGGACATCCATGGTCGACACCGTCAGCTCGCTCACCTCCCGTGCCCACGACCTGATGGTGGCGAGCCTGAGCAGTCCGGCGGCGGCGGGCGCCGCCGGGCAGGACGCGCACCTCGTCGCGGGCTTCCAGGACCTCATCGGGCGGGCCCTGGTCCTCGGCTCCGACGCCGGCTGGCTGGTCGCCTTCGGGAACTCCGGCCTCGCCGGTCTGGCGTTCAAGCACCGGCAGGTCGACCAGGCGCTGTACCACCTGGACGTCGCGGTGACGGCCGGCTACAACGACTGCCTGGAACTGCACGCGCCGGCCCTGGTGGCGTACCACGGCGATCCCCGCTTCCGCGCGCTGTACCAGCGGATGCGGATCACCCTGGCGGACCTGGACGAACTCCAGTGGCTGCACCGGGAAGTGGTGATCATGTCCCAGGAGGCCTCCCAGGCGAGCGTCGACAACATCGGCCGCCGCGACACCGGCATATCCCTCCTCCCCCAGGCCCCGCTGCCGACCCGGGTGCCCAACACCCCAGGGATCCTGGCCTCCCGCCTCGAGGTCGCCGCGGTGCAGACCGCACTCCGCCAGGCCGCCTGGAACGCGGAGGTCAGCCGCAGCTCCGGCAACACCAGCCTCAGCCTCATCGACGACACCTGGGACTACCCCGGCGCCCGGCGCGACGCCTGGGACGCCGACGTCCTGGACACCCGGCGCGAACAGGCCGCCGCGGCACGGGCGTTCGTCGAGCGTCCGGGCCTCTCCACCCTGGTCGTCCCCTGCCCGCCGCTGGGCTCGCTCGTCTACCCGGCCTGAGCCGGCGGCCTGCCCGGGGCGGGGCCGTCACGCGGGGGCCGTCACGCGGGGCCGTCACGCGGGGCCGTCACGCGGGGCCGTCACGTGTGGTCGGCGGTCCCCACCGCTCGGACCCAGACCGGGAAGGACTGGAGCACCGGCTCGTCGCCGGCCCCCTCCTCCGTCTCGTCGTCCGATTCGTCGTCCGTCAGCCTGACCACGCCGGGCTCCTCGTCCGCCAGGAAGGCGGCGACGATCGGCGCGAGGTCGTCGACGGGCACGTACGCGCCGCCGAACGGCAGCCCCTGCGGGCCCACTGAGCCGGTGGAGCAGCGCAGTTGACCGGCCTGCTCGTCGTGCCAGACGTAGAAGGTCGCCGGGCCGGTGTGCGCCAGGCCGTCGACCCGGGCCCGCAGCAGCGAAGCCGTCCGTTCGAAGGCGGCGACCACCTCGTCGACCGTCAGCGCCCGCCGGTCCTCGGCCTCGGCGCTCAGCCACCAGGTGTTGGTCTCCCACTCCACCGGGTGGTCGTCCGGCTCCAGGGCCAGGGGTTCGTCGGCGAGCTCGGCGATGTACGTCAACAGCATCGCTGCAGTATGCCGTGGCCCGGCCCCTGGACCGCCCGCGGGGACCGGTCCGGGCTCAGCTCACCTTGTGCAGTACCAGCGGCGTGGCGTTGCCGCCGGCGACCGAGTAGCGGAGGTTGCCGTCCGGCTGGAGGTCGAGGATCCGCTCGCCGTTGCTGCCGCACTGCATGTTGTTGCTGTCGGTCAGCCGTGAGGTGTAGCGCAGTTGGGTCTTGGTGACGGTGGTGAGGGTCCAGGCCCCGGAGCAGTACCCGCCGCCGGATCCGGTCAGCCGGACCTGGGCGGCGAAGGTGTAGCCGATCCAGCTCTCGCCCACCAGCACCGAGAGCTTCCCCTTGCCGTCGGCGCCCGCGTGCTCGGCCTCCCAGGTGCCGAGGAAGGCGGGCGGGACGACGCTGGGCGGCATCGAGCGGTCGGACGGCTCCGGGGACGGGGTGGTCGGATCGCCGGTCTCGGGCGGGGCCGCCGGGGGTGTCGTGCCGGCCGCGGGCGCCCCCGCGACGGGCGGGTTGGTCGTGGTGCTCGCCGACGAACCGCCGCCCGCCGAGGAGGAGCCGTCGCTGTCGCCGTTCCCCAGTCTGACGATCCCGTAGCCCGCGAGCGTCACCGCGACGACCCCGGCGGCCACCAGCGCCGCCAGTCGGAGGCCACGCCCGCGCCGAGCGGTCGGGGCGGTGGGCACGGCCGTGGGCCCGGCGGGGGCTACGGGGCCGGACCGCACGGGGTAGCCGTACGGGACGGGCTGCGAGTGCGCGGGCCCGGGCGGGACGGGGGCGGTGACGGACGGCTGGTAGCGGCCGGTCGGGGCGGGGGTGGCCGGGGCGGGGATGGACGGGGAGGTGGGTATCGGGGCGGCGGGTATCGGGGCGGCGGTCGGTATCGGCGGCGCGACCGGTGCGGGCGGGGCCGCGGCAGGGGCCGGCGCGTCCGACTCCAGGTCGAGCAGCTGGACCGCCGCCCGGCCGACCGCCGCCGACAGTTCCGCGGACAGCCAGCTGCTGCGGCCGAGCCGGGCGCCCGCCGTGCCGTCCGGGTCGAGCTGTGAGCGCAGCTGCTCCGGGGTGGGCCGGGCGGCCGGGTCCTTGGCCAGGCAGCCGAGGATGACGGCGCGCAGGGGCTGGTCGAGCGCCGCGAGGTCGGGCTGCTCGTGCAGGACCCGGTAGATCAGGACCGCGCTGCCGACGCCTTCGCCGAACGGCTGGCGCCCGGTGGCGGAGAGCGCGAGGACGGCACCGAGCGAGAACACGTCGCCGGCGGGTCCGGCCGGCCGGCCCTGAGCCTGTTCGGGGGACATGTAGCCGGGCGAGCCGATGACGTGGCCGGTCTGGGTGAGCTTGGTGGTGGCGTCGAGGGCGCGGGCGATGCCGAAGTCGATCAGCCGGGGGCCGTCGAGGGTGAGCAGCACGTTGGACGGTTTGACGTCGCGGTGCACCAGGCCCAGCCCGTGGACGTGGGCGAGCGCCTCGGCGAGCCCGACGCCGAGCAGGCGGACGGTCGCCCCGGGGAGCGGCCCGTGCTGGTGGACGGCGGAGGAGAGCGAGGGCCCGGCGACGTAGCCGGTGGCGACCCAGGGCTGCGGGCCCTCGGTGTCGGCGTCCAGGACGGGCGCCGTCCAGGCCCCGCCGACCCGGCGGGCGGCGGCGACCTCGTGGCGGAACCTGGCCCGGAACGTTTCGTCCCGGGCCAGTTCGGGGCGGACGGTCTTCACGGCCACGGTCCGCCCGCCCGGGGTCCGGCCCAGGTAGACCTGGCCCATTCCGCCCGCCCCGAGCTGCCGCAGCAGCCGGTAGTCGCCCAGGTGTCTCGGGTCGTCAGGACCCAGTGGCTGCATGGCCGCGCTCCCTCGGGGGTCGGTAGGTCGGAGCTGACGCTACCGGTCCGGGGAGCGCGGCGGGGGTCGAAGACGATCACGGGCCGGAAAGACTGCCGACCGCGGCCAACTCCCCTGCTGGGAAGAGGTGTCAGGGACCCGTCGAGTCGGCGCCGTCCACCCCGTCCGACCCCGGCTCACCCGTCCCGTCCGGCTCGACGGGGCTCGGCGTGCCCGCCGTGACCCGCAGCAGTTCGTCGTACGTCATCGGCACGACGGTGTGCGGGTGCCCGGCGGCCGCCCACAGCACCTCGTACTGCCGCAGCGCGGTGTCGACGACCGTACGCAGCGGGGCCGGGTGCCCGGTCGGGGCGACGCCGCCGATGGCCTGGCCGGTGGCCTCGCGGACCCGGTCGGCGGCGGCCCGGGTGATCGGGCCGGTGCCCAGCCGCTCGGCCAGGTAGCCGGTGTCGACCCGGTGGGCGCCGCTGGTCATCACCAGCAGCGGCTCCCCGTCGCAGAGGAAGACCAGGCTGTTGGCGATGGCCCCGACCGCACAGCCGAGGGCCGTCGCCGCCTCGGCCGCGGTACGGGCGGAGTCGGGCAGGACGACGATCTCACCGGGCACGCCGGCCGCCGCCAGCGCCTCGGCGACCGCCAGGCTGCGGGCGGGGAGGGAGGACGACGAGGAAGGAGAGGAGGAAAAGGAAGAAGGGGAGGAGGTCATCGGCTCATCATGCCTACGCCCATGAGGCTCGCTCATGCCATTTCCGCATGAGACTTGCTCATGACGCCCGGTATGAGACCTGCTCCATGACCTACCGCCATGAGACCTGCTCATGACCCGCCCCCATGAGACCTGCTCATGACCCGCCCCCATGAGACTTGCTCATGACCGCGGCTCATGAGTCCCCCTCATACCCTCCCGCTCCCCGGCGCCGCCCCGGCCGGCCGCGCTGAGCACCGCCCGGACGCCCGCGGTGAGGACGGAGGCGTCCCGTCCGGCGCCCCACACCACCCGGCCGTCGACCCGGGCCTCGACGTAGGCGACCGCGTCCGGCCCGGAGCCGATCGCGTGCTCGCTGAAGGAGAGGATCTCCACCCCGACGGCGTCCGCGACCGCGTCGAGCGGTCCGGCGCCGGTGCCCCGCTTGCCCTCGACCTCGGCCCAGTCGTCACCCACCCGCCAGGCCCATGAGGAACTCTCATCGAGGTACTCCGCCCGGAACAGTCCGTACAGTTCCTCGCCCGTCACCTCCCGCCCGCTGTCGTCGGTCGCCTCCTGCACGACCCGGGCGAAGTCGATCTGCAGCCGCCTCGGCAGTTCCAGTCCCGCCCCGGCCTGCAGCAGGTAGGCGATCCCGCCCTTGCCGGACTGGCTGTTGACGCGGATCACCGCCTCGTAGTCCCGTCCGAGGTCGGCCGGGTCGATCGGCAGGTACGGCACCGACCAGGGGGCTTCCCGCTCCGGGACGCCGAGTTCGGCGGCGGTCCTGGCGTGCTGCGCGAAGCCCTTCTTGATGGCGTCCTGGTGGGTGCCGGAGAAGGCGGTGTGCACCAGGTCCCCGGCGTAGGGGTGCCGTTCGTGGACGGGCAGCCGGTTGCAGTGTTCGACGGTGCGGCGGATGGCGTCGATGTCGGACAGGTCGAGCATCGGGTCGACGCCCTGGGTGTGCAGGTTGAGCGCGAGAGTGACCAGGTCGACGTTTCCGGTGCGTTCGCCGTTGCCGAACAGGCAGCCTTCGACCCGTTGGGCACCGGCCAGTACCGCGAGTTCGGCGCAGGCGACGCCGGTGCCCCGGTCGTTGTGGGGGTGGACGGAGAGGATGACCGCGTCGCGCCGTTCCAGGTGCCGGTCGAGGTACTCGATCTGGTCGGCGTAGACGTTGGGCGTGGCGATCTCGACGGTGGCCGGCAGGTTGTGGATGACGGGCCGGTCGGGGCTGGCGTCCCACAGCCGGGTGAGGCCGTTGCAGACCTCCAGGACGTAGTCGGGTTCGGTCAGGTTGAACACCTCGGGCGAGAACTGGAACCGCAGGCCGTCCCGGCCCTCCCCGAGCCGGGCCATGTGGGTGGCGGCCTCGGTGATCAGGGCCCGCACCTGGGCCCGGTCCCGGCCGAGGACGACGTCGCGCCAGAGCGGCGCGGTGGCGGTGTAGAGGTGGACGACGACGCGCGGCAGCCCGGCGACGGCTTCGAAGGTGCGCTCGATCAGGTCGGCGCGGGCGGCGGTGAAGACGACGACGGTGACGTCCTCGGGGACGGCTCCGGGGGTGGTGGCGAGCCGGCGGACGAAGTCGAAGTCGGTGCGGCTGGCGGAGGGGTAGCCGACTTCGATCTCCTTGAAGCCCATGGCCAGGAAGAGGTCGAACATCCGCTGCTTGCGTGCCGGGTCCATGGGTTCGGCGAGCGCCTGGTTGCCGTCCCGCAGGTCGACGGGCACCCACAGCGGGGCCCGTTCGGTGCGCCGCCCGGGCCAGCGCCGGATCAGCGCGGGGACGTGGACCCGTTCGTGGGCGGGTCGGTAGCGGTGGGAGGGCATGGTGCCGCCGCGTTGCGGGTTCCAGGCGGGGGCGTCGGCCGGGACGGGCCCGGCGGGGGCGTGCAGGGTCCGCGTGGCCTGCGGAGCGGGCAGGGTCTGCGCGGCCTGCGTGGCGTGCGGAGCGTGCGGGGTCGGGATGTTCATGCGACTTCCTCATGACGCGTACCGGTGACCGGCAGGACGGCGCCCCGCAGCGGGGTGCCGGTCCGGTCACGCCCCGCTGCGGCCACCAAGAAGAAGGCCTCCCACGGGGAGGATCCACGGCTGCATGCCGGGTAGAGTAACCACGACAGAAGTCCTCAGACAACCTGACAGGTGAGCTCGATGACCCCGCTCCGTCCCTCCCCCCTCGCCGAACAGGCCGCCGCGCGGATCGAGGAGCAGATCGGAGCCGGGCAGTGGCCGGTGGGCGGGAAGCTGCCGGGCGAGGTGGCGCTGGCCAAGGAGCTGGGCGTCGGCCGCTCCACCGTCCGGGAGGCGCTGCGCACGCTCGCCGCGGCCGGGATGGTGCAGAGCCGCCAGGGCTCCGGGGTGTTCGTCACCGCCGACCGCCCCACCGGGGACTGGCCCGCCCGGCTGCGCCGCGCCGAGCTGGCGCACGTCTACGAGGTACGGACGATGGTCGAGGTGCAGGCCGCCCGGCTCGCCGCCACCCGTCGCACGGCGGCGGACCTGACCGCCCTCGACGCCGCCCTCGCGGCCCGCCACGCGGCGGGCGGGGCCGATGACGCCGCCTTCGTGGACGCCGACATCGCCCTGCACACCGCCCTGGTGGCCGCCGCCCACAACCCCGTCCTGGACGACCTCTTCGCCCAGTTCACCCC
Organism: Kitasatospora sp. Ki12; assembly: GCF_054601375.1. Classification (NCBI taxonomy): domain Bacteria; kingdom Bacillati; phylum Actinomycetota; class Actinomycetes; order Kitasatosporales; family Streptomycetaceae; genus Kitasatospora; species Kitasatospora sp. Ki12. The sequence continues at coordinate 1,783,136 of NZ_BAAIHT010000003.1, forward strand.
GGTCCTGCGGGAGCAGCTGGTGGCCCTGGTCGGCCTGTTCGGCATCCGCGCCGAGGACCCGAACCAGGGCTACGACTCGCACGCCGCCCTGGTCCGCGCCGTCCAGGACGGCGACCCGGAGGCGGCCGGCCGGGTGCTGGCCGCGGAGCTGGAGGCCACCCGCTCCCGCCTCCTCGCGGACTGACGGACTGACGGACTGACGGACCGCCGGGCCGACCACGCCGAACAGGCCGCCCGCGAAGAACGCACCGCCGCACCACCGCACCGCGTGAACGCGGACCGGCGCCCGGCCCGTTGAGCCTGGTGGAGCGGGTCTCGACCGGCCCCCGGCACGGCGTCACACAGTTTTCACACGGAGGCCACCTACGCGCCGTGAGGACCGTTGACACTGTGTCAAGCAAGTCTGAAGCAGCCTGCTCCGCATACGCACGGTCGGCGATCCCAAGACCTTGTGATCAATGCGTGCACAAGCACCGCTCAGGCAGCGAACGGGCTTTCACTCCAATCACACGGTATGACTAGTATCGCTTCGTCAAAAAAGCCCGTGCCCGGACGGCCCGCCCCTTGTAGGCCGGCCGCCAGTCCCTAGGAGTCTGCTCTGCGCGCGCGTGCGAATCGGCGGCCCCCGACGCCGAAGGGCCCCCGCAGGCGTCCACGCCTGTCCCTGCGGACGGCGCTGCTCGTCCTGGCCGTCGTCCCCAGCCTCGCCCTCGTCCTCCTCTGGGCGGTCACCAGCGGCGAGACCGTCTTCGACTTCCAGCGGCAGGCCGCCCAGGGCCTCCTGGCCCAGAAGGCCGGCCAGCCGTCGAACATCGTCTACTACAACCTCCAGGAGGAGCGCCGGCTCAGCGCCGAGGCGCTCGCCCGGCCCGGCGCCAACGCCGACCAGCTGCGCCGCCAGCGGCAGTCGACCGACGACGCGGTGCGCCAGTTCCAGACCCTGTCCGGCGAGACCGCCGACAGCGCGCCCGCGGAGGTGCGCACCGCCGTCGCCGAGGCCCGCCAGGCCATGGGCAAGCTGGCCGAGCAGCGCGCCGCCGTCGACCGCGGCGCCGTCGACCAGCAGACCGTCTACACCTACTACACCGACCTGATCGCGGTGGACCTGCGGCTGTTCACCGCGCTCAGCCACGTGGACACCGGCGAGGTCACCTGGATCTCCAAGACCCTGGTCAACGCCTTCTGGGCGAAGGAGATGCTCGCCCGCGAGGATGCCCTCCTGGCCCGCGGCTGGCCCACCGGCCGGCTGAGCACCGCCGACTACCAGGCCGTCCAGCAGGCCGTCGGCGCGCAGGACCACCTGCTCACCGTCCAGGTCGTCCCCTACGTCCCGGACGGCGAGGCGGCCGCCTGGCACGACCTGATGAACAGCCCGGCCTGGCAGACCAAGGCCGCCGTCGAGCAGCAGCTGACCAGACCCACGGCCGCCGAGGCCAACGGCACCGTCAGGCTGCCGGCCGCCCAGGACCAGTGGCGGCAGGCCCTCGACCAGGTCAACCCGGCCCTGGTCAAGGCGATCGAGACCCGCACCAGCGGCATCGTCGAGGTCGGCAAGGGCACGATCCTGGACCTGCTGACCCGGGTGGTGCTGACCACCGTCATCGGCCTGATCACGGTCGTCGCGGTGGTCATCGCCTCCTGGCGGCTCAGCCGCTCGCTGCGCCGCCGCATCAAGGAACTGCACACCCAGGCCGAGGAGATGCAGCGCACCCTGCCCGAGGTGGTCGAGCGCCTCGGCCGCGGCGAGCAGGTGGACGTGGAGGCCGAGACCCGCAGCATCACCGCGGGCGCGGACGGCACCGGCCCGGACGGCACCGGAACGGGCGGCAGCGGCACCGGCACCGGCACCGACGGCAAGAGCACCGGCACCGACGAGCTGGCCCGGCTCGGCCAGGCGCTCAACCTGGCCCGCGCCTCCGCCCTGAAGGCCGCCGTCGGCCAGGCCGAGCAGCACCGCGGCTTCGAGCGGCTGCTGCAGCGCATCGCCCGCCGCACCCAGCTGCTGATCGGCCGCCAGCTGCGCAAGCTGGACGAGCTGGAGCGCAAGCACGAGGACCCGGAGGTCCTGGAGGGCCTGTTCGACCTCGACCACCTGACCGCCCGGCTGCGCCGCTACGAGGAGAACCTCGTGATCATGGCCGGCGGGCAGCCGCAGCGGCGCTGGCGCAAGCCCGTCCCGCTGCTGGACGTGCTGCGCGCCGCGCAGGGCGAGGTGCAGGACTACCGCCGGATCATGCTCGACGTCGAGGGCCACCCGTGGCTGTCCGAGCGGGCGGTCGGCCCGGTCGCGCACGTGCTCGCCGAGCTGATGGAGAACGCCACCACCTTCTCCAAGCCGCCCACCCCGGTCGAGGTCCGCGCGGCCATGGTCGGCCGCGGCCTCGCGATCGAGATCGAGGACCGCGGTCTGGGCATGGACCCGGAGCAGTACGACGCGGCCAACGAGCTGATGAGCCGTCCGCCGCGCACCGACGTGCTGGCCCGGGCCGACGACATCCGCCTCGGCTTCCACGTGGTGGCCCGCCTCGCCTCGCTGCACGGGCTGAGGATCGAGTTCCGCCCGTCGGCCTTCGGCGGCACCCGGGTGGTCGTGCTCGTCCCGGACGAGCTGGTCATCGACGGCGACGCCGGACTGCCGGACGGCGCCCCCGCCACGGCCGCCGAGCCCATCCCGCTGGTGCGGCGCTCGCGCCGGACGGTGCGCTCCGCCTCCGACGAGGTGCCCGCCCAGGTGCAGCCCGGTCCGCCGGTCGCGCCGGTGGAGGCCTTCGGGCCGGGCGGACTCGGCCAGGACGGCTTCGGGCCGCTGGCGGCGCCGGTGCCCCTGCCGGTGGCACAGCTGCCGGAAGCCCCCTCCCCCGTGGCGCCCTCCCCCGTGGCCCCGGCACACCAGGCCCCCGCACCCCAGGCCCCGGCCCACCAGCCCCCGTACCTGCCGGAGCCCGTCCAGGAGGCCTACCCGCCGGTGCCGGCGCCCCCCGCGCAGCAGGCCGTCCGGCCCGCACAGCCCCTCGCGCAGGCCTACCGGCCCGAGCAGCCGATCGCCCCCGAGCACCCCTTGGCCCCCGAGCAGCCGATCGAGCACAGCTCGCCCGCCGAGCCCGGGCCCGCTCTCACGCCGGCGCCCACGCAGGCGCCCGCGCAGGCCCACGAGACCCAGGCGTACCCGGACATCGCCTACGCCCGGGTCACCGAGGCCGAGGCCCCGTACGCGGACGAGCAGTACCGCCCGGCCGACCACTACCGGCTGGCCGAGCGGCGCGGCAGCCGGGAGTACCCGACCTCGGTGCCGTACAGCCCGGCCGAGGGCGGTCAGCCGCCGCTGCCGCAGCGGGTGCGGCAGGCCAGCCTGGCCGCCGAGCTGCGGGTGCCGCCGCCGGCCCGCCCGCAGTGGGTCGAGCCGACGGCCGGGGCCACCCCGTCGGCCGAGGGTGCCGCGCCGCCTGCGGGCCCGTTCCAGCGCCCCGAGCGCCCGGTGCGGCGTTCGGGTGCGGCGATCGGCGCCTTCCAGCGCCAGTCCCGCGCCGCCCGGGCCCAGGACAGCGGTGAGCACCGGCTGCCCGACGCCCTCATCAGGCCGGTTCCCCCCACGCCCGCCGGTCCCCCGGCTCCCGCACCCGCTCCCGGCCCCTCCCCCTGGGCCGAGCTGCCTGCCGCGGATTCCCGAATCACACGAACGGATGAAGAGTCATGAACCGTACGATCGCCACCCACCAGGACCTGGACTGGCTGCTGGACGGACTCGTCGACTCGGTGCCCGGGACCATGAACGCCGTCCTGCTCTCCGACGACGGCCTGGTGGTCAGTCACTCCCGCACCATCGAGCGGGCCGACGCCGAGCGCCTGGCGGCCGTCGCCACCGGCCAGCAGAGCCTGGCCCGCGGGGTCGGCCAGCTCTTCGACGGCGGGCCGGTGCACCAGGTGATCGTGGAGCTCGCCGAGTGCTGGCTGTTCATCATCGCCGCCGCTCAGGGCACCCACCTGGCCGTGGTCGCCTCCCAGGAGGTGGACGCCGAGGTGATGTCGGTGGCGATGCACACCCTGGTGCAGCAGGTCGGCCAGAAGCTGACCACCCCGGCCCGCAACGAGAGCGCCCCCGCCTCCTTCGACGTCTTCGCCGCCCGGAACCGGGGCTGACCAGGGTGGGCCCGTACGGGAACGACGCCCGGGGGGACGGCCGGGACAGCACCCGCGGCACCCGAGACGACCGCGACACCCGCGACGACCGCTGGCGCCGCGGCGCGGTGCCGCACTGGAGCGAGCTGGAGGAGGAGGACGCGGAGGACGAGTCGGGCAGCATGGTCCGCCCGTACACGATCACCCGCGGCCGGACCGCCCCCGAGCGGGACGACCTCACCCTTATCACCGTGCTCACCACGGTCGAGGAGGAGGCCGCCGCGGCCTTGGCGCGGGGCAGCCGCGCCGGTGTCCGCGGCCTCCAGCCCGAGCACCGCATGATCCTCGAACGCTGCCGCCGCCCGGCGGCCGTCGCCGAGGTGTCGGCCGGCCTGGACCTCCCGGTCTCGGTCACCAAGATCCTGCTGGGCGACCTGGTCGCCCAGGGCCTGCTGAGGGCCCGGGCGCCGCTGTCGGTGGCCCGCGCCGCCGGGGGCGTGGACCTCGGCCTGCTCACGGCCGTACGCGAAGGACTCCGGAGACTCTGAAGATGGCAACACCCCACGCCGCCACCGGCGCCCCTGGCGCCGCCACCTCCCCCACCTCCCCCACCGCCCCCGCAGCCCCGGCCGCCGTGAAGATCCTGATCGCGGGCGGTTTCGGCGTCGGCAAGACCACCCTGGTCGGCTCGGTCAGCGAGGTCACCCCGCTGCGCACCGAGGAGTACCTGACCCGGGCCAGTGTCGGCGTCGACGACCTGTCCGGTGTCGACCAGAAGGACACCACCACCGTCGCCCTGGACTTCGGCCGGATCACCGTCAGCCCGGAGCTGGTCGTCTACCTGTTCGGCACGCCCGGGCAGGAACGTTTCTGGTTCATGTGGAACGACCTGGTCAACGGCGCGCTCGGCGGGATCGTCATCGCCGACACCCGCCGGCTGGAGAGCAGCTTCGCCTCGATCGACTTCTTCGAGAGCCGGGGCATCCCGTTCGTGGTCGCGATCAACTGCTTCCACAACACCAACACCCGCACCCCCGACGAGATCCGGGCCGCGCTCGACCTCGACCCGCAGGTGCCGATGCTGCTCGGCGACGTGCGCGAGCGCGTCTTCGGGCGGGACCTGCTGCTCGCCCTGGTCGACCACCTGATGGAGCTCGCCTCCGTCGCCCCGGTCGGCTGAACCCGGCTGCCCGCTGGCCCTCCCGTCCGCTGACCCGCTGAACCGCATCTCCCTGGGAGCACCACCATGACCACACCCCTGCGCGTCCTCGTCCACGGCGGCGGCATCGGCGGCCTCACCCTCGCCACCGCCCTCGCCCGGCGCGGCCACCACGTCGACGTCGCCGAGCTGCGCGAGCGGCTGGAGGCCCTCGGCGTCGGCATCATCCAGCCCTCCAACGCCCTGCACGTGATGCGGGAGATCGGCGTCCTGGACGACTGCCTGGCCGACGGCTTCGAGTGGGAGGTGCTGACCGTCTGCGACCCGGCCGGCGCCACCCTCGCCGCGATCCCGCAGCCGCGGATGGGCGACGCCCCGGCCGCCAACGGCATACCGCGCCCCGCCCTCGCCCGCGTCCTCGCCGACGCGGCCGCCAAGGCCGGCGCCACCGTCCGCTTCGGCACCACCATCGCCTCCGTCACGGACGACGGCGAGGGCGTCGACGTCACCCTCACCGACGGGCACACCGGCCGCTACGACCTGGTCGTCGGCTTCGACGGCATCGGCTCCCCGCTGCGCAGGCACCTGTACGGCGAGGCGTACGCCCCCGAGTACACCGGCTTCGCCAACTGGCGGGTGACGCTGCCCCGTTCGCCCGAGGTGCGGGGCGTGGTGATGTCCACCGGCAACCTCAAGGCGAAGGCACTGCTCACCCCGATCAGCACGGACCTGATGTACCTGGGCTCGGTGTTCGCCGAGGCCGAGGACTTCCGTCCGGACCCGGAGCACGCCCACGAGCAGCTGCGCGAGCGGCTGGCCGGCTTCGGCGGCCCGATCGCCGAAGCGCTCGCCCAGGTCACCGACCCGGCCTCCGTGGTCTACTCGCGGATCTCCCAGGTCACCGTCGAGCAGCCCTGGCACGTCGGCCGGATCGTGCTGGCCGGCGACGCCGCCCACGCCTCCACCCCGCACCTGGCCCAGGGCGCCGCGATGGCCGTCGAGGACGCGCTGGTCCTCGCGCAGAGCCTGGACGCGGCGGACGGCGTCCCGGCCGCCCTCACCGCCTGGGAGGAGCGCCGCCGCCCTCGCGCCATGTGGGTCCAGGCCCTGTCCCGCGCGATCCTCAAGCAGGAGACCGGCACCCCGACCACGGCGGAGGAGGACGAGCTCCTGAAGGTCGGCATCCCCGGCGCCGCCCACGTCCTCGTCCAGCCGTACTGAGCGTGACGGGCTGAGCGTGACGGCTTGAGCCCCCGGGCCCGTACGGACGTCGTCCGTACGGGCCCGGGGTTCATGACCACCCCGCCCGCACTGGCGATCTTGATGGTGGTTTAGTTCTCCCCTGTGATTCGAACTGCCCTCAGACGAGGCGCGGGAGCGGTGGTCTGCGCCCTCCTGCCCGCACTGCTGCTGACCTCGTGTTCCTCCGGCGCCTCCACGGCGAGCTCCACGGCGAGCTCCTCGCCGTCGCCTTCCCCGGCCGCCGCCACCGCAACGGCAACGGCCCCTGCGACACCCGCGGCGGCCGCCTCCACCTTCACGAGCAAGCCGGGGCCCGGCAGTGCGCTGGCCGCCGCGGTGGCCCTCACTCCGGCCGATTGGGGCGACGGCTACAAGAGCAATGAGTACGCAGAGGACTCCAGGCCTGTGTATTACAAGCTCGACGCGTCGTGCAAGTACCAGTTGGTGGACCCGCCGCCGAGCCTGACCGGGCAGATGACCCGGAACGTGAACCTCCCGGTCGCCGGCGATCCCACGAAGTACCTTGCGAGCGGTAGCACGACCGTGAGCGTCTTCACCACGCCTGCCGGCGCCCTGAACTACCTCACCTCCGCCAGGGCGGACACCAAGCGCTGCCCGACCAGCTACGTCCAGGACCAAGACGTCCCCAACAAGGGCCTCCACGAGATTCCCTTCGACGGCTTCACCGGCGCCGTCGACCAGATCTACGCCGAACAGGGGCAGCAGGAGGGGGGCGACGGCATCCTGAACTCCTACATCTATCTGGTCGCCACGAAGGGCCCGGTGGTCCTCACTGCCTTCGCCATCGGCGAGACAGGGCAGACCGAGGCCCAGACCGAAGCGCGCGCACGACATGCGCTCACCGTGATGGCCGCGAAGCTCAGCCGCCAGTAGCCGTCGGGGCCGGTGATCACCAGAGTTCGATCAACTGCAGGGCCCGCAGGCCGAGCCAGCCCGCCAGGGCCACCGTGACCGCCAGTCCGAGGCCCGCGAGGAGGGCGGAGTGGGCCGCGAGCCGGGACCGCCAGGTCATCGTCCGGCGGCGCAGCCCCGAGGAGGTCAGCGCGGTCCGCACCGCGCGGGCCACCTCGGTGGTGTTCGGGTCCACCGCCGCCCCCGGGCCGGCGTTCGCAAACCAGCCCGACCAGCCCCACCGGCCCGAGCGCCGCGGGCCCACCGGGAACACCCGGGGCGTCCAGGCGTCGTCGAAGACGATGACGGTGGAGACCCACTCCCCGCCCGCGCCCAACTCGCCCGGCGGCAGGGGCTCCGGCAGGTACGTGTTCAGCCGGGCCGCCAGGGCCGATTCGCCGCCCGGTAGCAGCAGGACCAGCTTCCGCGCGGGCTGGGTGGTCCGCACCTGCTCGACCTCCCACCACAGCCCGTCCCCCTGCCCCAGGCGCAGCACGATCAGCTGGGACAGGTCCATCAGCCGCAGCACGGTGGGCTTCCAGTCGTCCAGCGGCAGGTAGAACCGCGCCGCGCCGAGTTGCGGCAGCCGCTCCCCCGGCCGGCCGACCGCGATCACCGGGCCGATCGCCCCCAGGGCGCTCGCGAGCTGTTCCTCCCGGGTGTGGAGGGTGAGATCCGCCCCGTCGTCCAGCTGGACCGGGCCCTCGTCGTCCCCGAAGCTGCGCAGGTAGAGGACGGGCCGGCAGCCGCTCAGCAGCAGTGCCCGGGCCGCCGGTCGCACCGCGTACGGGCGGGTGCGGCGCAGGATCAGCAAAGCGGCGACGACGGCCGCCACGCCGCCGAGGAGCAGCGGGATCCGCACCGCCGGGGGCATCGTGTGACCGTGCCGCCCCGAGGCGTGGACGGCACCGGCCCCGCAGCCGAACAGCAGCAGGCCGAGGCCGTTGGCCACCCGCCGTGCCCGCTGCCACGGCGGCCGGGGCGGGACGTACTGGCTGACCACGCGCACCAGTTCGGCCGCGCCCGAGCGGCGGAGGTGGCGCAGCCACAGGGCCGGGCCGAGGAGGAGCAGGGCGAACAGCCCGCACCAGAGCGCGGCCCCCGCTTCGAGGGCCGCCGTCCCGGGACTTGCCGTGCGGTCACCGGCCGCGCTGACCGCCAGGTGCAAGGCGACGTAGGCAGCGGTGACCGCGAGCACGGTGACCAGTCGGGCGAGACTCCGCAGGCGCGACGACACTTCGGCTCACCCCCAAGCGATCCCCGGCAGTGTGAGCGGACGCCTATGGTTCGTACCGCACTTGACCGGTCGTCATGCTCACGGGAACGGGTGAATGTCGTGGCGTCTCCTCCACACCGCCGCCGACACCCGGGCCAGCAGGCGTGCGGCAGGGTCGGTACGGTCGGCGCCGGAGGCCAGCGGACCGGTGTAGCAGACGGCGAGCAGGTACGGCGGGCAGTCCCGGGGATGGACCAGGCCGACGCAGTGCCGGGCGCCGGTGATCCAGCCGTTCTTGAAGGCGATCCGGGTGCCCGGAGGCAGGCCGGCGGCGAGGTCCACCCGGAAGTCGTTCTCCTCCATCAGACCGAGGAGTTCCGGCTCCTCGGCGAGGGAGTGGAGCAACCGGACGAGGTCACGGGCGCTGACCACGTTGTTGACGCCGGCCGCCCGCGCCGCGTAGTCCTCGATCCCGCGCGGGGTGCAGCTGCGGGTGGCACCGGCGCGGCGCCAGACGTCGGCGACGGCCTGCGGGGTGGTGCGGGAGAGGCAGAGATTGGTGGCGAGGTTCGAGGAGTGGGTGATCATCCGCTCCGCGAGCAGACTCAGCGGGACGTGGGTGCCCAGCAGTTCCCAGGGCAGCGGGTCGCTGTCGTAGTCCTGGTTGTTGCCGAACTCCCCGCCGACGGCCGACTCGAACCGGTTCACCACCGGAACGTCGGCGGCGAGGTTCACGCCGTTACGCCAGAGCGCCGCGAGCACGGCGACCTTCATCGTGCTCGCAGCGTCGTGCAGGACGTCCGGGTTGCGCACGAACACCGGCTCTGCATTGTCTGCCCAGGGGGCCACCACCACGGAGAGCATGGAGGAAGGGTAGGGCAGATCGGGTCAGACGTCGGCCCGGGCGGCGAAGGCGACGAACGCCTGCCAAGCGGTGGGGTCGAAGGTGAGGTGGGGGCCGCTCTTGTCCTTGGAGTCACGGACGAGGACGGCTTCGGTGGTCTCGGCGACCTCGACGCACTGGCCGCCCTCGTTGGTGCTGTGGCTACTCTTGCGCCAGGCGATCTCGACGCAGGCGCCGCCTTCATTGCCGCTGTGGCTGCTCTTGAACCAGACCAGTTCCATGGTGCCTGACGGTACGCCAACGGCCCGCCGCCGGGTAGACGGTGGGCCGTTGAGGGGAGGCCTGGATCAGACCTCGGCAGTGGCGGCGAACGTCACGAACGCCTCCCACGCGGCCGGCTCGAAGGCCAGCTGGGGACCGCTCTTGTCCTTGGAGTCACGCACGTGGACGACACCGGGGGTCTCAGCGACCTCGACGCACTGGGCTTCCTCGTTGGTGCTGTAGCTGCTCTTGAACCACGCCAGCTCGGCCATGCCTACCGCTCTCCCAGAATCGCTTCGATCAAGGCCAGGGACTCCTTCAGCCCCAGAGCCTGGGCCCGGATACTGCTGTACCGTGCGGCCATATTACGGACTTCCACCGGATCCGTGATCAATCGATTCACGTGCTGCGCCGCGACGTAGCCGATCGACGGCCTAGCAGGCGGAGTGAGGATCGTGAACGAGCCCCCCATGCCAGCGTGGCTCATCCGATCGAGCGGCATGACTTGGAGTTCGGGGCCCCTCATCTGTCCGACCTTCAGCAGGTGCTGGAGCTGCTCCTTGTGAACGTCCCACCCGCCCAAGGGCCGACGGAGCACGCTCTCATCGATCACCCAGGTCACCACCGGCAAGGGCCACCGCGCGAGAATCTCCTGCCGAGCGACTCGCGCTGCCACCCACTCGTCGATCTGCTCGGGTGAGAGCAGCGGCCGACGCATCTCGTACAAAGCGCGGATGTACGCCTCGGTCTGGAGTAGCCCCGGGATCACCATCGTGCTGTACTCGTGGATCTCGATGGCCCGATTCTCCTCCGCCGTGAAGGCTTTGGAGAACGCCGGGTGACGCTCACTCACCCGGATCTTCGCCTTCATCACGTCGTCCGCGACGACGACGAGCAGACCGCCCGCGTTGAGGATCTTGTCCACCACCGTCAGGTACTCGATCCGAGGGGTCCGGATTCCCCGCTCGACCGCACTCACGTGGTCCTCGCCGTAGCCGGTCAGCTTCGCGAGTTCCTTCTGCGTGACGCCGGCCCGCTCACGGAGGATCTTGATCTGCTTTCCCACCGCACTGTAGAACTCCGCGACCCCGTCCGAGTTCTCCGCCGTCTCACCGTCATCGAACACCGTGCGCTCGACACCGCTCATAGGTACCCCTCGCCCCCTTGCTCAATTGATCCGGGTCAGCCGACATGCCGACCGTCCGCATCCGTACAAGCACTCTCCGTGCCCGTCGAATCCATGGCCAGGGTACGTCCGTGCCGTCACGCTTTTCTCCCATGACAACCGAAATCCCGCTCGACAACCCCCACTCCCACACCGTCCTCCTCGCCGCCACCCCCAAGGGCGCCGCCATCTGCCGACGCATCGCCAGACGTCAACTCACCGTCTGGGGGCTGAACTCGACGCACACGGAGCCGTTCTACTCGGCTCTCCTCATCGTCGCGGAGCTGGCCGCTAACGCGACTACGCACGGTCGCGTTGCGGGGCGCGGGTTCGAGCTGCACCTCTCCCTCACCACCAGTACGCGCCGGGGCACCACCCTGCGCATCGAGATCAGCGACCCCAGGGGCGACCGGCTCCCCGTCCTCCCCACCGTCCACCTGCCCAACGCGCAGTCCGGGCGCGGTCTCACCCTCATCGACGCCCTCTGCGACCGCTGGGGCACCATCCCCCGGCACCCCAACGCCAAGACCGTCTGGGCCGAACTCGACCTCGCCACCGTCCCCGATGCCGCCTGAGCCCCGCCATAGCGAGGGGTACGTCACCCTCTGCACGCTTCTCCCGTTCGCGCTGCTCCTCGCGCTCCTCGCCTGGATCTACCCCCTCACCGCCCACCACCACGACGAGCACCCACACCCCACCACAACCCCAACCACCGGCCCATAAAAGCGGAGTGGGAAGTCGGCCCAGCCGACTTCCCACTCCTCCTCGTTCTTCGCCCTCGGCGGGCCGGCGGCGCTCCCACAGGGAGATCCAGATGCCGTCCGGGTCGGTCAGGCTCCTGTCACGTCGACGAACACGGGGTTGGCGTAGAACCACGTGTCGGCCCACGGGTCACCGTTCCCGGGCTCGTGGGGGATCGGCCCGTGCGGGTCGACGGCGGCACCGAGGTAGCCGGTGCCCTGCCGGTTGCCGTCGCCGCCGCGCAGCCGGAGGTAGAAGGACTCGTCGCCGGCGGTGAGCGGGATCTGCAGGGTGTAGGTGCCGGTGCGGCCGGTGACGTCGGCGGTGTGGACGACCCGGGTGTCCGGCGCCCGCCAGGTGTCCCGGTCGGCGACCGGGCCGCGCACGGCGCCCCGGATGACGTCCACGTTCGCCAACCGGGGCAGGATGCCCTGGGGGTTGGGGCGGGAGGCGGTCGTGACCGTCACCGACAGGGTGAGCCGCTCTCCCCTGCGGACGCGCAGCCGTCCGCCGAGGGTGACCCCGCGGCCGTGGTCGCATTCCCGCTTGAGGCGCACGTCGAGCCCGTCGAGCAGGTGCCCGTGGTCCACCCAGACCCGGCCGGCGCGCAGGCCCTCCATCACGGCGCGGTAGCCGTAGCGGGTCACACCGACGTGGGTGCGGCTGAACTGACCGGGCCAGAAGTCGCTTCCGGGCTGCGCGGTGCCGGTGTCCACCGGGTCGGGCACCTTGCCGGTGTTGTCGAAGTTCTGGCCGGGCTGCCAGTCGCCGTTCTTCCAGGTGTCGAAGACGGTCCGGTGGTTGTCGGAGTTGCTGGTGATCGAGAACAGCCGGCCCTCGGCCAGCATCGAGTCCCACAGGCCGCCCACGGTCGCGGTCGCCCAGTCGAAGCCGCCGTAGGTCTGGTAGGCGTCCGCCGGGTAGCCGGACCACGACTGCGCGGACGGCTTGTTCTCGTACTCGCCGCGGATCGAGTTCGCGCCGCGCCAGCCCGGAATGGCCGCGCCCTGGGCGCCCGGCGCGCCCTCCATGCCGATCACGATCCCGGTGGCGGCGTCCCGCCAGTTGCGCAGCTCGTGCGGGGAGTCGATGCCGAGGCGCAGCGGGTGGTTAGCGAGGACGAGGACGTCGTCCACGTAGCCGGTGCGGCGCTGCTCGGCCAGCCACTGGACGGCCTTCACGGCGTGGGCCTCGTTGCGGGCGGTGTCGGCCGCGCCGGCCGCACCCTCGGTGTAGCCCAGCAGCTTGCCGTCGTAGGCCAGCTCGAACCGGGTGAGCAGGTCGACCTCGTGCGGGCCGGGGGCCGCGAACACGGTGGCGTGCTCGGCGGCCGGGATGTACCACTCCAGCCCCTGGAAGATCAGCTGGCGCGGGTTCTCGGCGCGGGCCTTGAGGATCTCCTGGTGCTCCAGCGCGGCACCGTGGTGGGCGTGACCGAAGTTGGAGTGCTCGTTGAACACCAGCCAGTCCAGGCCGTACCGGGCGGCGGCCCGGACCTGCTGGGAGAACGTGTACTTCGCGTCGTGGCTGTAGACGGAGTGGACGTGGTGGTCGCCGACCAGGTAGGCGAGGCGCGGGTCGGAACCGCCCAGGTCCCGTCCGGCGGCGGCGGCCGGCGTGGCGGCGGCCGACGTGGCCGCCCCGCCGAGGGCGAACGCGGCACCGAACAGACCCGCTCGGCGCAGGAGCCCGCGCCTCGACATGCCCTGGGCGTCGAGATCGGTGGGGGAGACGGAGGGATCGGCCCAGTCGGGCAGCTGCTGGTCGGTCACGGTGATCCTCGGAACGGGGGCCAGTGGGGCGGTGGGGCAGTGGGTGACGTCGTGTGCCGCGCGTCGTCGACCACGGCTACGTGCGCCCCTTCGCGCGGGCGGCCTCGTCCCCCCCGGTCGGTGGCCGGCTGCCGACGGTCGAGCGGAGGGACCGTCCCCCACGGGCCCGGCCGGTCTTCCGTCGTTCACGCACTGCAGGATTCCGGGGCAAGAGGACTCCCGAATGAAGCCGATCTGAAGATCCGGGGTGGAATCGATGAGCTGCGGAGCCACCACCAGCATCGATACCCTCGCCGCCACGAACCCTTGACCGCACGACCCAGCCGCGAACCTCACGGCCGTGCCGTAAAAGCGGAGTGGGAAGTCGGCCCAGCCGACTTCCCACTCATCCTCGTCTTTCGCCCTACGCGGGCTGGCGGCGCTCCCGCAGGGAGATCCGGTTGCCGTCCGGGTCCGACGCCTCGATGGCGATGCCGAACGGGTACGCCTCCGGCTCGTCCTTGTCGAAGGTCACCCCACGGTCGCGGAACACCTTGAAGTCCGCCCGCAGGTCGTCCGACTCCAGGATGACCGGACCGGGCGCGGCCGCCGCCCCGATCTCGACCGGCTGGCCGACGGCCGGGCCGTGCGACCAGAGAATGATGTCCACCGGGCTGCCGGGGGCACCCACGGTGAGGAACCGCCCGTCGGGGCCGGGGTAGTCGATCCGCTTCTCCAGGCCGAGCTGCTCCGTGTAGAAGCGCAGCGCCCGGTCCTGGTCGGTGACGTACACGGTGACGTACATGAGGTTGGTGAGCATCGCGGGTTTCCTTCCGTCGTTCGGTCTACTGCACCGACGGATCCCGGGCGGGACATGTGACGGACAGCCGAGGAAAAGATCCTCGCGACCGACTGACGGTCACATGACGGATGCTGCGTGTGCGGCGGGTCGAGCAGAGTGGGGACAGGGCCCGTACGCCCCGCAGCTACTGACGCCCTGTCGGACACCCCGTCGATTGTTTGGGAGTGGGAAGTCGGCCCGGCCGACTTCCCACTCCCGGGCGCTCCGCCCCGCACCACTGCCGAGCCCCAGGGAGAAGACCATGCCAGCCACCGCCCGCCCGTCCGACCCCTCCGAGACGAGCCGCCACGCCATCAAGGACCTGATCATCCGCTACGCCGCACTCGTCGACGCCGGCGACTTCGCCGGGCTCGGCCACCTCCTCGCCGACGCCACCTTCACCGGCAGCGGAAAGCCGCTGCACGGGCGCGAGGAGATCGAGCGGATGTTCCGCGACACCGTGATCCTGTACCCGGACGGCACCCCGCGCACCCAGCACGTCGTCACCAACACCGCCGTCGAGACCGACGAGCAGGCCGGCACCGCCACGGCCCTCTCGTACGTCGCCGTCCTCCAGTCCCTCCCCGGGCTCGACCTCCAGTTCATCGCCGTCGGCCGCTACGACGACCGCTTCGAACGGCACGACGGGCAGTGGCGCTTCACCGAACGACAGGTCCGCATCACCCTGATCGGCGACGTCAGCGGGCACCTGCGCACCCCATGAGCCGCACTCATGGCCACCCGGTCCCCATGAGCGACGCACACCGACCGACCCCCGGTGCCCCGCGAGGAGACCCCTCGAAAACCACCGCGCCGCCCGTCGCCGATGCGCCTAGGGTGACCCGATGGCCATCCACACCGATCAGACCTCACCGCAGGATCCCGTGGACCGTCCCGCCCGTCCCGCCCGTCCGGCCCTCCCCGCCCGTCCGGTCCCGACCGATGTCGCGGGCCTGGCACAGGAGTTCACCGACCCGCTGTGGCGGATACCGGTCCGCCTGAACCCCGTCGAAGTCGCACTCCTCCGGACCGAACCACTGCGGCGCCTGCACTTCGTCGCCCACGCGGGGGCCTCGACGCTCACCACCCTGCAGTCGTACTCCAGGCTCGAACACAGCCTCGGGGTCCTCGCGCTGGTCGCCCACTTCCGCCCGGCGGACGAACTCCTGCGGGTCGCGGCCCTGGTGCACGACATCGGCCACCTGCCCCTGAGCCACACCGCCGAAGGCCTCGGCGGCCTCGACCACCACGCGATCGGCGCACGACTGCTGCGGGCCGAGCCGATCCGTCCGGTGCTGGCCGGGCACGGCATCGACGCCGAGGCCGTCGCCGCCGTCCTCGACGGACAGGTCCCCTCGCCCCTCACCGGCCGCTCCGGCCCCGGCTCCGGCCCCGGCTCCGGCTCCGGGCTGCTGAACCTCGACCACCTCGACTCCTACGTGCGCAGCGGCCGTGCCGCCGGCCGTCTCGACCTCGATCCGGGCCTCCTGCCGGCCCGCCTCGACCTCCACGACTCGGCGGTGTCGACCGACCGGGAGACCGCGGCCGCACTCGTCGCCCTGGTCCGCGCCGAAGCGCTGCTCCACACCTCCTGGGACAACGTCGGCCCGGTCTCGGTGGTCAGGCGCCTCACCGGCCGGCTGCTCGACACCGCGCCGCTCACCCCGGCCCGGCTCGCCCGGATGACCGATCCCGAACTCTGGTCCGCCTTCGACTCCTGCGCCGCCACCCGGGCGGAGAGCCGCCGGATCCGCTACGAACCGCACCGGCTGGCGGTCACCGTCGGCCCCGCTCCGGCGGACGGCCCCGGCTGGGGCTTCTCCCTGCGCAAGATCTACAGCTCCGCACCCCTGGTCGAGGGCAAGCGCATCGAGCAGACCGCACCCGAACTGGCCACCGAACTGGCCGCCCTGCAGCAACTGCCCACCGATTTCCACCTCCACTGGACCTGAGCCCCCCGGCCCGACCCCTCAGGCCGCGGGCCCCGCCGCCGCCAGCCGGGAGATCTCGGCGGCTACGGCCGCCGGGTCGGCCGCGACGGTGACGCGGGCGACCCCGTCCAGACCGGGGTGGCCGCCCACCCGCACCGAGTGCCGGGCGTTGCGCAGCAGGTCGAGGTCGTTGATGTCGTTGCCGAAGGCGTCGTACCCGTCGATGCCCAGCGAGGCCAGGGCCTCCCACTTCGTGGTGGCACCCGGGGCGAAGTCGATGATCGCCTCGTCCTGGTGGTGGTTGACCGTCATCCCGAGCGCGCGCCCGGCCTCGGCGAGGGCCGCCATGTCGGTCGCCGAGACGACGAGGAACTTCACCACGGCGGGGAGGTCCGCGAGGTCCACCCGGCGGGCGAGCCCGCCCTGGTCGACCCTCCCGCGGATGGGGTGGTCGGCCGGCCCGGTGTACGCGTAGTCCCACGGGCCGTCGGCGAGGTACTCCGCCCGGTACCGCTCCACCTCCGCCAGCAGCCGCGCGAACACGTCCCGCTCGAACACCGCCCGCGCCCGGACCCGCCCGTCGACGGACACCAGGCTGCCGTTCCCCCCGATCAGCACGGCCCCCGGAAAGCCCCCGCCGAGCACGGGCAGCAGGTCCCGCACGGGCCGAGCCGACGCGAACACCAGCCTGCGACCGGCCAGCTCGCACTCCTCGAGGGCGGCGACGATCCGGCCGTCGATCGACCGTCCGTCGAAGCAGAGCGTGCCGTCGATGTCGAAGACCGTGGCGGGGGCGCTGGAAGTGATCATCGTGTGATGGTATCCAGCCTGCGTCGTACACGATGCATGAGGCCGCCTCGTCGACGGCAGGGACAGTGCGCTCAGAGCCAGCCGTTCTGGGCGGCCTTGATGCCGGCTTCGAAACGGCTGGCGGCGTTGAGCCGCTCCATGATGGAGGCCATGTGACGGCCGACGGTACGGGAGGAGATGCCGAGGCGCTGGCCGGCGGTGTCGTCGGTGAGGCCGGTGCCGAGCAGGCGCAGCAGTTGGCGCTCGGTGGCCGTGAGCCCGGTGGCCGGGTCCTCAGGGGTGGTGGCGCCGAGCGGAACGGCGGTGTTCCAGGCCTGGTCGTAGAGGTCCAGCAGGGCAGCGAGGATGCCGGGTTCGGTGACGTGGAGGGCGCCCTTGCGGTGGTCCTCCGGGTCGATGGGGACGAGGGCCTCGCGGCGGTCGGCGATGACGATGCGCTGCGGGATGGTGGGGGCGGTGCGGACCTCACCGCCCCGACTGATCAGCCACTGCGCGTAGTTGGCGACGTGCGGCTGATGGCGGGTGGAGTCCTGGTACAGGGTGCGGATGGCGATGCCGCGGGCGAGGGCCCCGGCGTCTCCCGGGCGGGAGGCATCGAGGTCCTCGGCGCGCTGGTTGCCGGGCTGGCTGCTGAGGGCCTCCCTGGTGGTGGTGCGGCTCATCTGCTCCAGGCGGTGATGGACGGCGTCCATACCGAGCAGGCGTTCACCATGGGCGGCGTGGTGTTCGGCACGCTCGGCGACCATGCGGGTGACGGCGGCGCGCGACGCGGCGAGGGCGGCCTGGCGGGCGGCGAGGTCGGCCTCCTGGCGGGCGAGCATGTCGGCGAGGCCGACGGCCGGGTCGACCGCCCGCATCCGGCCCGGATGGTCCGCCGAGACCCGGACCAGCATGAGGTGGCCGAGCTCGTCGAGGCAGTCGTGGACCTGCGTGGCAGTGAGCGCGCAGCGACCGGCTATCGCCTCGACGTCGTCGGCAGGGTGGTCGAGGAGCGCCTGGTAGACCCGTCCGGCACGGGCCGACAGCCCCAGCGCCTCCAGCATGTTTTCCCCCGAATGTGGTGATTCGCCAGCTCCCGCGTGTGCGAGTGCACACGAAGCGTCGTGATCCTTTCACCAGGCGGCGCCGCCCACAAGTTCGATCAGGCGCCCTCGGAGGTGGTTCGCGTCACGCGCGTCCGGGGCGGCGCCCGTCGGGAAATGGTTGACACGGACATGTCCATATGTCCGGAGTCGGACAGGCCGATTGGCGACACCCACAAGGCCTTCCGAGGGGTTCCCCGAGCGGCGAAGCTAGTGATCGCCGCCAGGGAGAACGCCCGACGGCAACCGGACGGACGTCAACCGCGGGACGTGCCTACCGGATGAATCCCCTTGCATCCAACGACAGTTGAGGACATCCGATCGTGATCCACACCCGTATCGCCAAGGCCGCCGCGGTCATCGCCGTCTCGCTGGGCGCCCTGCTCGCCGCCCCCGCCGCCCTCACCACCGCCCCTGCGGACGCCCCGGGCACCACCGTCAACGCCAGCTTCGGCTGGGGCGGCTGACCGACAGATGGACGTCATCTACGCCGCCCTGCAGCGCAGGGAGACCGCCGGGCCAATCCCGGCCGGTGAGGCGGATGAGGTCCGCGCCGTCCTGTGGGCCCACGCCCGACCCGACGACGCCCTTCAACACGTCACCGTCAACAGCGAGGCCGACCGCGTCGACCTGATCGTCTACCTCGCCACCCGTGACCCCGGTTCCGCGGCGGACAGCCTCGCCCGGGTCCACGCCCTGGTCTCCCGGGGCCACCAGGCCTCACCCCTGATGCAGCGGCGCTACCTGCCGCCGTCCCCGCCCGGCCACTGACCCGGCACCCTTCGGCCTGCCGCCCGCGCCGACCGCTGTTCCTGCAGGACAGCCGTCCGCCCACGCACGCCGGTCAGCCGCACCACGTCCCCGGCACCCCATGCCGTCACCCCTTGATCCACCATGAGGAATTCAGCCATGCCGTCCAAGACCTCCAAGCTCATCCGCATCGCCGTGGCCGCCGCGATCGCCACCTCCGGCGCCATCGCCACCACCGCCATCACCGCCACCACCGCCCAGGCGGTCGGCACCTCCGCCGCCGACGGGCAGATCACCCGCAGCGAGATCCTGGCCCGCGGCAAGTCCTGGGTCGACGCGCAGGTCCCGTACTCGCAGGAGGCCCCCTTCCGGACGGACAGCAACGGCACCTACCGGCGGGACTGCTCCGGTCTCGTGTCGATGGCCTGGCACATCGACACCGCAGGCACCAACGGCGGCTTCACCACCGGAAGCGCCCCCTCGTGGTCCACCCGGCTGGGCAGCCTCGACGCGCTCAAGCCCGGAGACACCCTCAACAACATCAGCACGCACATGGTGCTGTTCGTCGGCTGGACCGACGCCAGCCACACCATGGCAACGGTCTACGAGGAGCCGAAGCCCGGGGGGCACGCCCAGCAGCGCGACATGAGCCGCTCCGAGATCACCAACGGCGGCTTCCTGCCCTACCGCTACAACAAGGTCGTCGACGACGTGCAGACCCGCCCGAGCAAGGTCGGCGTGTACCACCAGGCCAACCAGACCTTCTACGAGGGCAACAACGCCGGCGGCACGCAGGGTTCGGCGAAGTTCGGCAACCCTGGCTGGAAGCCGATCGTCGGGGACTGGAACAACGACGGCGTCGCCAGCATCGGCGCCTACGACCCGGACACCGCCACCTTCTACGAGAGCAACGACAACACCAACGTCTCCGGCTCCGTGAAGTTCGGCAACCCGGGCTGGACCCCGCTCGCGGGCGACTGGAACGGCGACGGCGTCACCAGCATCGGCGCCTACGACCCCAGCACCGGCACCTTCTACCTCACCGACGACAACAGCACCATCGTGGTGAACTCCACGTTCGGCAACCCGGGTTGGATCCCGATCGTCGGCGACTGGAACAAGGACGGCAAGGACAGCATCGGCGCCTACGACCCCAGCACCGGGACCTTCTACGAGAGCAACGACAACCGCACCGTTTCGGGCTCCGTGAAGTTCGGCAACCCCGGCTGGCTCCCGGTCACCGGCGACTGGAACAACGACGGCGTCACCAGCATCGGCGCCTTCGACCCGAACACCGCCACGTTCTACCTCAGCAACGACAACAGCTCCATTGCCACCAGCTTCGTCTACGGCACCCCGGGCGACATCCCGATCGCCGGCCGCTGGTAATCCACCCCGGCCTCACATCACCCGACACGAAAGGGAGTCAACCCAGCATGCCGAAGAACAAGCCGGCCACCCGCCGCACCCGCTCGCTCGCCGCCGTCGCCGTCGGCGTGGCCGTCCTGTCCGCAGCCTCTCAAGGCCTCGCCCACGCCGCGTCCGTGAGCACCTGGGACAAGGTCGCCAAGTGCGAGAGCGGCGGGAACTGGTCGATCGTCTCGTCGAACGGCCTATACTACGGCGGCCTGCAGATCTCACTGGACACCTGGAAGGCCTTCGGCGGCACGGCAGTCGCCCCCCGCCCCGACCTCGCCACCAAGAAGCAGCAGATCCTCATAGCGGAGAAGATCCTCGCCGGCCAGGGCGCCAGTGCCTGGACCTGCGCTCCGGGAACCGGGCTCTCGACCGACCACGCCAAGCCTTACTCGGACGGCATCGGTGCGTACGACCCCAGCACCGGCACCTTCTACGAGAGCAACGACAACACCACCGTCGCCGGCTCGGCGAAGTTCGGCAACCCCGGCTGGACGCCGCTCGTGGGCGACTGGAACGGCGACGGCGTCGACAGCGTCGGCGCGTACGACCCGAACACCGGCACCTTCTACCTGAGCAACGACAACAGCACCGTCGCCGTGAACTCCACGTTCGGCAACCCGGGCTGGATCCCGATCGTCGGCGACTGGAACAAGGACGGCAAGGACAGCATCGGCGCCTACGACCCCAGCACCGGGACCTTCTACGAGAGCAACGACAACCGCACCGTTTCGGGCTCCGTGAAGTTCGGCAACCCCGGCTGGACGCCGCTCGTGGGCGACTGGAACGGCGACGGCGTCACCAGCATCGGCGCCTACGACCCGAACACGGGGACGTACTACCTGAGCAACGACAACAGCACCGTCGCCGTGAGCACCACCTTCGGCAACCCCGGCTGGAAGCCGCTCGCCGGCGACTGGAACGGTGACGGCAAGGACAGCATCGGCGGCTACGACGCGGGAACCGGCACCTTCTACCTCAGCAACGACAACAACAGCGCCGCCGTGACCACGAAGTTCGGCAACCCCGGCTGGCTGCCCCTCAAGGGAAGCTGGTAACGGCCAACCGCCAGACCGGTCCTGGAAGCCCCGCCCGCACCCAACACGCGGACGGGGCTCCGGGCTTTCGACGTCACGAGGCCTCCTCGACCGGAAAACCGGTCAAGGAGGCCGATGGTGACGATGCGTCAGCTCTTGGTGGGCTTCGGGGCGGGCAGGGTCGCCGAGCCGCCGATCAGTGGCCACTCCTTGTGGAACGGCGGGAGCGGCAGCTTGCCCTCGATGATCGGGGTGCCGAAGACCTTGAGGTGGGCGGTGAGTGCCCCGTTCAGGTCGACGCCGCCGACCAGGGACCAACTGCCCTGGACCTGCGGCGGGTTGCCGGAGGAGTCGGCGACCAGGGAGCCTTCGGCCTGGGCCTTCAGGTAGGGCGCGACGGTGGTCTCCACGCCGACGGTGTCGTACAGGCCGACGCTGATCTCGGCGCCGAGCGCGGCCCGCACACCGGCCTTGCCGTTGAGGCGGACGTGGACCGGGGTGACCTTGGTGTCGGCGCTGGTGACCGGGGTCCAGCCCTTGCCGCCGGTGTAGTCGGCGCGCACGGCCCAGGTGCCGGCGGCGTCCTGCTCGGCCTCCAGGTGGACCTGGCCGTCGGCACTGACCTCCAGGTAGCAGGTCAGGCCGAGGTTGACGACCACGGGCAGGCCGGCGACGGTCAGCACCGGGCTGGCCTGCAGCTTGGCGAAGGGCACCCGGATGGGCGCCGCGCCGGTGTTGCGGGCGACGTCGCCGGTGACCTTCCACTGGGCGTGGGCGCCCAGGTCGAAGCCGATCGACGCGGTGCGCGGGCTTCCGGCGGCCGCGCCGTGGTAGGCGAAGTGGACGGCCGGGTGGAGCTGCAGCGAGCCGGAGGCGTCCAGGCTGGCGCCTTCGGGCAGCGGCACGGGGGCCTTGAGGTCGACCTCCAGGGTGCCGGAGGCGTCGGCCTTCACGCCGTTGAGGTCGGCGCCGACGCTCGCCTTGAGGTCCTTGACCAGCGGGGTGACCTTGATGCCGTGCGGGTCGACGGGCACGCTGCCGTCGGCCTCGGTGCCGCCGAGGAGTTCGGCGAGGGTGGCGGGCCGGGTCGCCAGGTTGAGGGTGCTGCCGGCGCCGGGGTGGACGGCGGTGACGGCGACCAGCGCGCCCTGCGGCGCGGCGGCGGTGGGCGGGCTGGCGATCAGCTGGCCGGGCTGGACGGCCGCGACGGCCGCCGCCGAGGCGGCTGCCGAGGGCGCGGACGCGGCCGGGGCGGCAGCCGGGGGCGGTGTCGGGGGCGGTGTCGGGGGCGTGGCCGCCGAGGGCTTGCCGGCCGACGGCGCCGCGCTCGGGGAGGCCGGGCCCGCCGGGGCCGGGCCGCCGGCGGCGGACAGGACCGCCGTGCCGCCGGCCGGGTCGTAGGCGGTCAGCTGCAGGCTCCTGGTCGCCGCGGTGACGGCGGCGCCGTCCTTCCCGGGGCTGCCGATCGCGGCCTGCGTGTCCCCGGCGGGTGCGGCGGTGACGGGGACCGCGGCCGCGCCCGCGGCCGGGCGGCCGGCGGCGGGCGAGGCGGCCTTGGCGCGCGGGGTCCCCGCGGCCGGTGCGGGCGCGGCCGGGGTGCCCGCGGCGGCGGTCGCGGTCGGGTCGGCGACGGTGGCTGCGGCCGGGGCGGCGCCGGTCTGGGTGGTGCCGGGGCTGGTCGGCCCGCACGCGGCGGCCCCGGCGAGGATGAGGGTGAGGACGGCGGGGCCCGCGGCCCTGCCTATCGAACTCTTGAACACGCGGCGTCATGTTACTGACGAGGAATAAGTTTGTCGAAGAGAGGCCGAACGGAGGCCGAATCGACACTGAACAGAGGTTTACGGGCAGGGGCAGGTCACCCCAGCCGTGCCACCGGCATCGGCACGCCCTCCAGGACCGGGCCGCTCGCCTCGTCCCCGTCGCCACCGCCACCGCCACCGGCCAGCTCCGCCAGGTACCGGACCCGCGCCACCGGCTCGGCCCCGAGGCTGCGCACGTGCGGGCCGTCCCACTGCGCGTCGAGCAGCCGCCCGCCCGCCGCGCCGAACCGCGCGCCGAGGTCGGCGACGGCGACCCGGGCGGCGTCCGGGCGGCGGCGGAACATCGAGTCCAGGCTCAGCACCGGACCGACCGCGACCCCGAACACCCCGCCGATCAGCTCCTCCCCCTCCCACACCTCCCCGCTGTGCGCCGCCCCGAGCGCGTGCAGCCGGGTCAGGGCCAGCGCCAACTCCTCGGTGAGCCACGCCGGTTGCCGCCCGTCGGCGCACGCCTCCAGGACCCGCCCGAAGGCCCGGTCCGCGCTCGTCCACCAGGCCGACCGGTTGCGCAGCCGCCGGGCCAGCCGGTGCCCGAGCCGCACGCCGTCGGCCGCGATCACCGGCCGGGGGTCGGGCGACCACCAGGCCAGCGCGTACGGGTCTCCCCCGCCCGGCAGCAGCGCCACCTCGCCCGCGTCGACGGCGTCCCCGTACAGGGCCTCGTTGTACGCGCTCGCGTACTCGTCCGCCGCCGGCAGCGGGAACAGCCCGCGCCGGTACGCCGCCAGCAGTTCCGCCGGCCCGAGCACTCCGCCGAACGCCACCGGGCCGTCGCCCGGCGCGTGCCGCAGGTCGAGCGCGTCGAAGAGGTCGGGCTCGTCGAGGGCCGCGGCCGCCTCGCCGGACCCGCCCACGGCGCCGGCCCCGCTCACCCCGCCGCCTCCAGGTATCCCTCCGCCTCCAGGCCCGCCAGGTAGTGGTCGATCAACCCGGCGTCCACCGGCGGCAGTTCGATCCCGCTGCCGGTCAGCGCCGCGTCCGTGTTGGCCCGGTCGAACAGCGGGAACGTCGGCTGGAAGTACATCTCGCTGATCGACAGCTCCGACCCGGGCGCGCGGTCCACGAACAAGGGGACGAACGGCGCGATCGGGTGCGTCGGCCGCCCCGCCGCGAACCGGATCAGGCCCTGCACCCACTCCCCGTACGGCAGCAGGTCGATCCGGTGGCCGCGCGCCCGCAGTCGGTCGGCCAGGTCCACCAGGAGACCCGGCTGCGGCGAGGTGAGGTGGTAGACCTCGCCGTCGGCGGGGGCGTGGGCGGCGATGTGGGCGACGGCGCGGGTGAAACGGTCGGCCGGGACGAAGTCCAGCAGCAGTCGGACGTCCGGGCACGTACCGCTGTCCGCCAGGTACTTGATCAGCGCGCACAGCTCGGTGCCGGTGTTCATCACGCCGCTCGCCAGGTCCCCGGTGACGTCGTTGGTGCGCAGCACCGTGACCGGCAGTCCGGCCGCGGCCGCGTTGTGCAGCAGCTGCTCGGCCACCCACTTGCTCTCGACGTAGCCGACGCCGATCCGCTCGGGGTGGGCGAGCGGGGTCCGTTCGGTGACCTTGTCGACGCCCGCCGCCCCGAAGCCGGCCAGGACCGCGAGGGTGGACAGGTAGTGCACCGGGATGCCGCGGCTGTGCCCGGCGAGGCGGACGATCTCCCGGGTGCCGCCGACGTTGGCGTCGCGCAACTGGTGGTAGGGGTAGAGGAAGTTGACCTGGCCGCCGAGGTGGAAGACCGCGTCCAGGGTGCTCGCCATCCGGTCGAACTGACGCTCCGTCAGGCCGATCCGGGCGCGGGTGAGGTCGCCGACCAGCGGCACCACCCGGCGGTCCGCGAGGTCGTGCCGCAGGAAGCGCTGCTGGGTGGCCCGCAGCCGCTCCAGCGCGTGCTCCTCGTCGGGCGCGCGCACCAGGCAGTGGATCCGGGCCCGGGTGGTGGCGAGCAGCGCGTGCAGCAGGTGCGCGCCGCAGAAGCCGGTGGCACCGGTGAGCAGGATCTCGGCGGGTTCCGCGCGGGACGGCGCGGGGCTCCAGGACTGGCCGACCGGGTCGGTCAGCCGGGCCTCCTCGAACCAGTCGACGGCCGCCTCCCCGCCGCCGACCCGCCCGGCGGCGGTCGCGGGCGTGGCGGCGGTCGCGGGCGTAGCGCCGGGGGCGGTTCCGGCCCCGGCGCCGGTACGGGTCCCGGTGTCCGTACGGGCCTCCTGCAAGGCCTGCGCGAAGGCCCGCAGCGCGGGGTCGCGCAGCAGCGCGCGGGTGAGCGCCCGCACCCGGCCGACGTCGACGCCGAACAGGATCCGGGCCCGTGCCAGCATCTCCATCGCCAGCAGCGAGGTGCCGCCGAGCGCGAAGAAGTCACCGTCCGGGCCGACGCTCTCGACGCCGAGCAGCTCCGCCCAGAGGTGCCCGACCGCCTCCTCGATCGCGGGCGCGGACGTCGTCGCCGTCCCGGGCGCGGCCGCCGCCGTGGCCGCCGCCGCGTTCCCGGGCCCGGCCGCCGTCCCCGCCTTCGGGGCCGTGCGCACCGGGGCGTGCGGCAGCCGGCGCCGGTCGATCTTCCCGGCCGCCGTGAGCGGCATCTCCTCCACCGGCACGAACTCGGCCGGCACCAGGTACTCCGGCAGCCGCTCGGCCAGGAACGCCCGGATCCCCTCGGCGCGGTCGGCCACCCCGGCCGCCAGCGTGTAGTACGCGGTGAGCGTCCGGCTGCCGTCCGCCGCCGACCCGTCGGCCGCGACCCGCGCCTGCCGTACGTCCGGGTGCGCGGCCAGCACCGCCTCGATCTCCGCCGGGTCCACCCGGTGCCCGCGCACCTTCACCTGGTCGTCGAAGCGGCCGAGGATCTCCAGCTGCCCGTCCGGCCGCCACCGCCCGGCGTCGCCGGTGCGGTACATCCGCTCGCCCGGCAGCGGCGCGTACGGGTCGGGCAGGAAGCACTCCGCGGTGAGCCCGGCCTGCCGCCAGTAGCCCCGGGCGAGGCCGGGCCCGCCCAGGTGGATCTGCCCCTTCTCGCCGGGCCGGACCGGGCGCAGCCCCGCGTCCAGCACGTGCACCCGCACGCCCGGCAGCGGCCGGCCGATCGGCACCAGGGCCGCCGACCCGCCGTCGCGGAGGAGCTCCGCCGTGACCTCGCAGAGCGTGGAGGTGACGGCCGCCTCGGTGACCCCGTAGGCGTTGAGCAGCCGGGCGCCGGGCAGCCGCTCCAGGCACTCCCGGCAGTCGTCGGCGTGCACGACGTCCCCGCCGACCACGACCAGCCGCAGCCCGGCCGCGCCGCGCCCGCCGGGCGGGAGCAGGTCGAGCACGTGGTGCCAGTAGGCGGGGGTGAAGTCGGCGACGGCCAGGCCCAGCCTGGGCAGCCGGCCGACCAGCTCGGTGGGCGCCCAGGTGCCGCCCCCGCCGCCCTTCCCCCCGCCCAGGACCACCGTCGCGCCCGCGAGCAGCGCGCCCAGCACCTGCTCCAGGGCGGTGTCGGAGCCCAGCGCGGCCAGCTGCAGCACCCGCTCGCCGGGCGCCAGCCGGTAGGCGCGGACGATCCGGTCCAGGGTGAACACCAGGGCGCGGTGGGTGACCGGGACGCCCTTGGGACGGCCGGTCGTGCCGGAGGTGTAGATCAGGTACGCGAGGTCGTCGGGGCCGGCCTCGGCGAGCGGGTTCGAGGCGTCGTAGGGGCGGGCGTCCTCGTGCGGGCGGGCGTCCTCGTGCGGGCGGGCGTCCTCGTGCGGGCGGGCGTCCTGGGGGTGATCGACGCCGGGCCCGGCGTCGGTCACCCCCAGGACGGAGGCCCCCGGAAACCCGTCACCGTCGGTGACCACCACCCGTGCCCCGCAGTCCTCGACCAGCCGGGCCAGCCGCCGCCGCGGGTGCGCCGGGTCCAGCGGCAGGAAGGCCCCGCCCGCCTTGAGCACCCCGAGCCAGGCGGTGACCAGCTCAATCCCGCGCTCCAGGCAGACCGGCACCACCCGTTCCGGCCCGATCCCGCGCGCCCGCAGCTCGGCGGCCAGCCGGTCGCTGCGCCGGTCGAGTTCGCGGTAACTCAGCGTGGCGCCCTCGGCGACGAGGGCGACGGCCTCGGGGTCGTGCGCCGCCCGCGTGCGGAACAGTCCGTGCACCGTGTCGGCGAAGCCCGGCACCGGCTCGGCGAACCCCGCCGGCGCCCACCGGACGCCCTCCGCCCGCGGGAACCCCAGGGCGGCCGGCCGCCACTCCCGCTCCACCCAGGCCCGGCACTCGGCCCGCCCGGCCGGCCCGTACACCCGGTGCCAGCCGCCCGGGACGGTCAAGTCCCCCGGCCAGAGCGCGTACTGACCGTTGTCGTTGCTGACCACGGCGTGACGGCCGGACCTCGCATCCGCACGTACGCCCTGTGCGCTGTCTAGTGCGTCGTCCACCGGCTTGACCTCGTGCTGTGGCGGCAGAATGCTTGGGAGTGCGACATTTCCGACTATACGCACTCAGGACACATTGAGAACGTCCGGTCCCCCGACCGACCGGACGCCGCACACGTGCGCGAAGAAGCGCCCGTCCCACGCGCGGAACCGCGCCCCACCAGGGCGCGAGGACGCGCGACCGCCCCGTCGCCCGAGGCCGCCGCAAGACGCTCCCGGGCCCCGCCCTCGCCCGAACTCCCCCGCCCGACCGGCGGGGTGATGTCGCGGAGGAGGTAACTCGTTGACACGCCGGCGCCAACGCCTGATGGTCTGTTACCTGCTCTGGATGGTGCTGTTCACCGGCATCTACTACGCCAACCCCAGCCAGCGGATCATCTGGTGGACGGGCATCGGACTCGGTGGCGTCGCCGCCATCGCGCTCGGTGTCCGCCTCAACCGCCCCGCCCACGCGGGCTTCTGGTACGTGCTGGCGCTCGCCAACCTGAGCTTCACCACGGGCGAGGTGGTGCAGGCCGTCCAACTGGACATCCTGCACCTGCCCAACCCGTTCCCCTCCGTCGCGGACGGCTTCTACCTCGCCGAGTACGTGCTGTACGCGATCGGCGTGCTCGGCTTCATCCGCTGGCGCACGGCCCGTCAGGACCGCGCCGTCCTGCTCGACGCGCTCATCCCCACCATCGGCCTGGCCCTGCTCGCCTGGATCTACCTGATCCTCCCGTACACCCGCAGCCCCGACCTCACCTGGTTCCAGCGGGCCGTCTCGGTCGCCTACCCGCTCGGCGACGTGGTCGTCCTCGCCCTGCTGCTGCGCCTGCTGACCCCGCGCGGCGGCAAGTCCCGCTCCCTGCAGCTGCTCGCCGTCGGCACCCTCGGCCTGCTGGTCTCCGACGTGCTGTACGCGCTGATCCAGCTGCACGGCACCTGGCGCATCGGCACGCCCGTCGAACTCGGCTGGGCCGCGTTCTACGCCGCCTGGGGCGCCGCCGCGCTGCACCCGTCGATGGTCGAACTGACCAAGCCCGTCCCCACCCAGGAACCGGACCTCAGCACCGCCCGGCTGGTCCTGCTCACCCTCGCCTCGCTGATCGCCCCCGCGATCCTGATCATCGAGTCGGCGACCGGGAACACCGGCAACGCGGGCGTCATCGGCGCCTTCTCCGCGCTCCTCTACCTGCTCGTGCTCGCCCGGCTGGCCGTGGTCGTCTCCGCCCGCAGACAGGCCATCGCCCGGGAGCGGGCGCTGCGCGAGGCGGGCGCCCGGCTCACCGCCGCCGTCACCGTGGAGGAGGTCGCCGACGCCGTCCAGTCCGCCGCCTCCACCCTGATGCCCGCCGAACCCGGACACGTCGCCCTGCTCGCCGTCGCCGAGGCCGGCGTGCTGCACGTCCGGCACGCCGAGCACGGCGCGGCCAAGCACCGGCTGGGCACCGCCTCCGACTCCGACCAGGTGCTCGCCCTGGCCGGCTACCGGGAGAGCCGGCTGCTGCCCGTCCAGTCCGTCGACCTGCCCTCCGGCGAGCTGGCCGGGCACCTCGACGGCATGCCGTACGCCCTGATCTGCCCGCTCACCCTCGCCGAACGCCCCTCCGGCGATCCGCTGATCGGCGCGCTCATCGTCACCGGCACCGAGCAGGAGCTGGCCAGCCTCTGGAGCTCGCTGGAGATCCTCGGCGGGCAGGCCGCCCTCGCCGTCGAACGGGTGGTGCTGAGCCAGGAGGTCACCCGCCGCAACAGCGAGCTGTACTTCCGCACGCTCGTCCAGAACACCAGCGACGTCATCCTGATCCTCGACGCCGACGACCGCGTGCGCTACGCCTCCCCCTCCGCCGAGTCCGTGCTCGGCCGCCCCGGGCTGGAGGGCACCCCGCTCATCGACCTCGTCCCACCCGAGGACAGCCGAGAGGTCGGCCGGGTACTGGCCCGGATGCGCGGCAAAGCCTCCCCGGCCACCGGCGAGCAGCCCCGCGAACAGCCCAGGGAGCAGCCGCGCGAGCACTGGCGGCTGCTGCGCCCGGACCGCACCCCGATCGAGGCCGAGGTCCGCTTCAACGACCTGCGCGCCGACCCGACCGTCGGCGCCCTGGTGCTCACCCTGCGCGACGTCACGGCGCAGCGGCAGATGGAGCGCGAACTGACCCACCGGGCCTTCCACGACTCCCTCACCGGCCTCGCCAACCGGGTGCTGTTCCAGGACCGGGTCGGGCACGCGCTGTCCCGCGGCGAACGCAGCGGCTCCGTCACCGGGGTGCTCTTCATCGACCTGGACGACTTCAAGGTGGTCAACGACACCCAGGGGCACGCGGTCGGCGACGAACTGCTGGTCGCCGTCTCGCTGCGGATCTCCACCGCGCTGCGCTCCTCCGACACCGCCGCCCGGCTCGGCGGCGACGAGTTCGCCGTGCTGGTGGAGGACGCGACGCGGACCGCGGACGTGGACAGCATCGCGGACGGCGTGCTGGAGGTCTTCACCGAGCCGTTCAAGCTCAAGGCGGGCGCGGTCCGGGTGAGCGCCAGCATCGGCGTGGCGACCACCGACGACAGCGTCGACGCCGCCGAACTGCTCACCCACGCCGACCTCGCCCTGTACTCCGCCAAGGCGGCCGGCCGCCGCCAGTGGTGCCATTACCGGCCGGCCCTGCAGGCCGGGCTGGTGGAACGGCACGAGCTGAACGAGCACCTCGACTCGGCGATCGCGGAATCGGCGTTCCAGCTGTACTACCAGCCGATCGTCGACCTGCGAAACGGCGACCTGGTCGCCTTCGAGGCCCTGGTCCGCTGGCCGCACCACCGGCGCGGCATGGTCCTGCCCGACGAGTTCATCGCCCTCGCCGAGGAGAGCGGCCAGATCGTCCCGCTCGGCGCCTGGGTCCTCGAACGCGCCGCCCAGGAGGCCGCCGCCTGGCACGCGGCCAGCTCCGCCGCCCGCGCCGGCACCGGACGGCCCCCGCTCCGGGTCAACGTCAACGTCTCCGCCCGGCAGTTCCGCGACGCCGGCTTCGTCGACGTCGTCCGCCACGCCATCGCCCTCTCCGGCATCGACCCGCGCACCCTCGTCCTGGAACTCACCGAGTCCGTCCTGATGCGCCGCGACGACCGGATCCACGCCGACATGGCCACCCTCTCCGACCTCGGCGTCGGCATCGCCATCGACGACTTCGGGACCGGCTACTCCTCGCTCTCCTACCTCCGCGAGTTCCCGATCTCCCTGCTCAAGATCGACAAGTCCTTCATCGACGGCCTCGGCCACTCGACCCAGCAGTACGCCCTGGTCGAGGGCATCACCCGGATCGCCGACACCCTCGGCGTCCAGGTCATCGCCGAGGGCATCGAACACCCCGAGCAGCGTGACCTCCTCGCCGCCATGGGCTGCCCCCTCGGCCAGGGCTACCTCTTCGCCCACCCGATGGACGCCCCGCACGCCCGCACGCTGGTCCGCAACACCACGTACGAACCGGCCTGAGGCGGCACGCGGACGGGCTGGAGGCGGCGCGCCGACCGGGCTGGGACCGGACGGCGGTACCCCGGGTCACCAGTCCGCGCGCAGCGCCCGGGACAGCACGGTGAGCAGCGCCAGCGTCGGCATCGCGTGGCCGGCCTCGATGGTGCGCAGATGGGTCTCGGGGAGGCCGGACCGGGCGGCGAGCTCGGCCAGGGTGAGGCCGAGGGCGGCGCGGCGGTCGCGGACCGCGCGGGCCAGGGCGTCGGCCGGGTCGCCGTCGGGGTGGGCGGGGAAGTCCTCGATCAGGGGGCGGGCGTGGTCCACCGGGGTCTCCTCATCGTGCCGTGAGGGCGCACAGTTTGACACACCGTCACCGCGCCGGAGGCCAAGGGGAGGTCAAGGTTCCTTGACCTCCCCTTGGCGCCGGTGGGCCTTCCGGCATCCCTGCGGGAGTCGACCGTTCGCGCGGATCAGGGGTTCGCGCGGATCAGGTCGAGCAGGCCCGGGAAGCGCTTGTCCAGGTCCTCGCGGCGCAGGGTGGCCGCGCGGCTGTTGCCGCGGTCGACCTGGCGGACCAGCCCGGCCTCGCGCAGGACGCGGAAGTGGTGGGTGATCGTGGACTTGGAGACCGGGAGGTTGAAGGAGGCGCAGGTGCGCGCCGCCCCCTCGGCCTCCTGGAGCAGGGCGGAGACCACCCCGTAGCGCAG
Organism: Kitasatospora sp. Ki12; assembly: GCF_054601375.1. Taxonomy (NCBI): domain Bacteria; kingdom Bacillati; phylum Actinomycetota; class Actinomycetes; order Kitasatosporales; family Streptomycetaceae; genus Kitasatospora; species Kitasatospora sp. Ki12. The sequence continues at coordinate 1,814,757 of NZ_BAAIHT010000003.1, forward strand.
CGGATCGGCGAGCGCGTTCAGGACCGTGCGCAGGTCCATCTCCTCGGCCGAGGGGTGGCCTTCCGGGTCGGGCATCGGATCCTCCATCCACAGGCATCCTCAGGTATGGGTTGCATCGTACCTCGACCGCATGGCACGGTAAGGTTCGAAAAATTCCTTACCTGGCCGTTCCGCGGTCGGGCCGAGCCTGGAGTTGTGTCCCATGAGTACGCAGACCACGTCGTCTGCCACGCCACCAGTGGTGACGGAAGGGCAGCAGCCCGGCCGGACGCTGACCCTGGCCGCGGTCCTCCTCGCGGTGTTCGTCGTGCCCATGTCCATCTCCGGCACGGCGGTCGCCCTCCCCGACATCGGCACCAGCACCCACGCCGACCTCGCCCCGCTCCAGTGGGTCGTGAACGCCTTCAACGTGGCGTTCGCCTGCTTCACGCTGGTCTGGGGATCGATCGCCGACGTCATCGGCCGGGTCAAGGCCTTCGCCGCCGGTGTCGCCGTCTACGCCGTCGCCTCGCTCGCCAGCGCCGTCGCCACCGACGTCATCTGGCTGGACGCCGCCCGCGCCCTCACCGGCATCGGCGGCGCCGCGATCTTCTCCTGCGGCGCGGCCATCGTCTCCACCGTCTTCGAGGGCCCGGCCCGCGCCAAGGCCTTCGCGCTGTTCGGCACCATCGCCGGCATCGGCGTCGCCATCGGCCCCTCCCTCGCCGGCGCGCTCGTCCAGGGCCTCGGCTGGCGCTGGGTGTTCGCCGTGCACGCCGTCGCCCTCGCCGCCGTCCTGCTCGCGGTGCCCGCGATCTCCCGCGCCATGCCCTCCGACAGCGGCAGCGGCGGGCGCATCGACGTCCCCGGCAGCGCGCTGTTCGTGGTCGCCATGGTGCTGCTCACCACCGCCATCGTGCAAGGCTCCCAGTGGGGTTGGGGCAGCCTCGAGGTGATCGGCCTGTTCGTCGGCTCGATCGTCGTCCTGGCCGTCTTCGCCGCCGTCGAGAACCGCAGCGCCCACCCCATGCTGGACCTCAGCGTGCTGCGCAACCGCCGCTTCGTCGGCCTCTGCCTGGTGCCCGTCGCCGCCTCCTTCGGCTTCGTCACCATGCTCACCTACCTGCCCAGCTACCTGCACGCCGTCACCGGCCGCGACACCGGCGCCGCCGGCCTGCTGATGCTGCTGCTCACCGCCCCGGTGCTGGTCTTCCCGATGCTCGCCGCCAAGCTGGTCACCCGCGGCGTTCCGGCGCTCACCCTGATCTACATCAGCCTGGTCTGCCTGGTCGCCGGCGACCTCGCCCTCACCCTGCTCTCCCCCTCCGTCACCGTCCTGCTGCTGGCCGCCCCGATGCTGATCACCGGCGCCGGCATGGGCCTGTCGGCCGGCCTGGTCGACGGCCAGGCGCTGGAACTGGTCGACCCGGCCAAGGCCGGCATGGCGGCGGGCTTCCTCAACACGCTGCGCCTGGGCAGCGAGGCCGTCGCCGTCGCGGTGTACGGCTCCGCGCTGGCCACCGTGCTCCGCACCCGCATCGGCGACGGCATCGGCGCCCACGAGGGTGCCTCGCAGGCCGACAAGGTCGCCGACCAGGCCGCCGGCGGCGACCTCTCCGGCGCGGCCGACCTCTCCGGCGCCGTCGACCACAAGGGCTTCGTGGACTTCCTGGCCGACTCCTACGACTCCGCCTTCCACTCCGTCCTGTGGGGCCTCGCGGCCGTCGGCGTGGTGCTGTTCGTGGTGATCGCGGCCCTGCTGCGCGGCGGCGGACAGAAGGCCCAGGCCTGACCGCCTCCCCTTGACCACGGCCGCGAGGCCGTTCCGAGACGCGGGAGGGCGGCTTCCCCCGGGCCGCCCTCCCGCACCACCCCGCACCACCCGAAGCCGGGCCCGGCGCCGCGACCCCCGAGCGGCGCCGGGCCCTCACCCATGCGCCGCCCGCCATGAGCGCCGCTCATGGCGGGCGGGGGCCATGAGGGGAGCTCATGTGGCCCGGTTATGAGCCTCGCTCATGTGGCGGCAGGTATGAGCCTCACTCATGGGGACCGGCCATGAGCCCCGCTCATGAGGGCCGCTCATGAGGCGCCAGGCATGAGGCGCCAGGCATGAGCCCCGCTCATGTCGTCGCCCTCCGATGAGCGTCGCTCATCCGGTCAGCCCATGAGCCCCGCTCATGCGACCGCCCATTAGCCCCGCTCATGTGGCCCGGTCATGAGCCTCGCTCATGTGGCGGCAGACATGAGGCCCGCTCATACGAGCCCGCCCATGAGCCCCGCTCATGGCCCCGCGATTCCCACCCGGAAAGGACCCCGCACCAATGGACCCCGCCACCACCACCCGAGCCCAAGTCCTCGTCGTCGGGGGCGGCCCCGTGGGCATGCTCGTCGCCGCCGAGCTGGGCCACCACGACATCACGACCGTCGTCCTGGAGAGCAACCCGGAGACCGTCGACCAGCCCAAGGCCGGCACCCTGCACGCCCGTACCGTCCAGGGCCTGGCCCGCCGTGGTCACCTGCGCGCCCAGCAGGCCACCGGCAACGGCCTCGCCCGGCCGAACGCGGAGGCCTTCCACTTCGCGGGCCTGCCCGGCCTGGTCATCACCGCCCCCGGCACCGAGCCAACACCCATCTACGGCCGCTCCCAGGCGGACCTGGAGCGGGACTTCGAGGCCCGGGCCCGCGCCCGCGGCGTCACGGTCCTGCGCGGCCACACCGTCACCGACCTCGTCCAGGGCCCCGACACCGTCGAGGTGACCGCCGAGGGCCCGGACGGCGTACGGCGGTTCACGGCCGAGTACGTGGTCGGCGCGGACGGCGCCCGCAGCGCCGTCCGCGATCTGCTCGGCTTCGCGTCCGAGACCCACCCGGCGACCGTCTCCGCCCTGCTCGGCCTGGTCCGCCTCACCGACCCCTACCGGGTGCCCTCCGGCTGGAACCGCACCCCGCGCGGCTGGACCATCGCGGGCGTGAACCCGTACGGGCACAGCCGGTTCTTCACCATCGACTTCCGCGGCCCGCACCGCGACCGGCACGCCCCGCTCACCCTCGGCGAGTTGCGCGGCGAGGCCGAGCGCATCCTCGGCCACCCGGTGCCGATGACGGACCCGGTGTTCTTCTCCAAGTTCAACGACTTCTCCCGGGTGGTGTGCGACTACCGCAAGGGCCGGGTCTTCCTGGCCGGTGACGCCGCCCACGTGCACTTCCCGGTCGGCGGCCAGGGCCTCAACCTCGGCCTCCAGGACGCGCTCAACCTCACCTGGAAGCTCGCCCACACCCTGGCCGGCACGGCGGGCAAGGACCTGCTGGACACCTACGGCGAGGAGCGCCGCCCGGTCGCCCGCCGGGTGGTCGACAACACCCGAGCCCAACTCGCGCTGATGCGCCCCGATCCGGGTCTGGACCCGCTGCGCGACCTGGTCTCCGAACTGCTCGGCGTCGAGGGCGCCAACACCCACCTCGGCAACATGATCAGCGCCCAGGACACCGTCTACCCGGCCCGCACCTCGGACGGTTCGCCGTGGGAGGGGCACTTCCTGCCCAACCTCCCCCTCACCACCGCGGACGGTCCGACCGACGTGATCCGCCTGCTGCTGGACGGCCGCCCGGTGCTGCTCCTGCTCGGCGCCGACGAGGAGGCGCACCGCAAGCAGGCCGAGGGCTGGTCCCACCTGCTGCGCGTGGTCAGCGCCGAGGGCGACCGCAAGCTCCCGTGGGACGCCGTCCTGATCCGTCCGGACGGCTACGTCGCCTGGGCCTCGGACGGCGGACCGCTGGCGGGCACCCTGCGCGAGTGGTTCGGCGAGCCGTAACCGACCGCGCACCCAGCAACGCACCCCCGCGCGGCGACGCGCGAAGGGCGGGTACGGCTCCCCGTACCCGCCCTTCGCGCGTTGCCCATCCGGACTGGACCGGACCGGACCGGACCGGCGGCCGCTACCCGGCCGCCTCCGACTCCGCTACCACGTCACCGGCAGCGAGGTCGGCCGCCGCAGCACCGTCCCGATGTCCCACGGCACGTCGGCCGGCTCGACGGCCAGCGCCAGCGTCGGGAACTCCTGGGCCAGCCGGGTCAGCACGGTCACGATCTCCATCCGCGCGAGCGCCGCGCCCATGCAGTGGTGCATCCCGTACCCGAACTGCAGGTGCCGCTTGGCCGACTGGCGGTCGGGGTCGATCACCAGCGGGTCCGGGAACACCTCCGGGTCGCGGTTGGCCGCGAAGGCGTCCGGGTAGACGACGCTGCCCTCGGGCACCAGGCCGACGCTGGTCTCCAGGTCCCGGCCGGCGATCCGCGGGAAGGCGGAGATGGTGCCGAGCGGGATCAGCCGGATCAGCTCCTCGGCCAGCCGCGGCGCGATCTCCGGCTCATCGGCGAGCCGGCGCCACAGCGCCGGGGCGGCCAGCAGGGTGTAGAGCGACTTGGTGAGCACGGACACGATGTTCTGGTCCGCGCCGAGCAGCGAGCCGAAGAAGATGCCGGTCAGCTCGGCGTCGTCCAGGGCGGGTTCGGCCCGGTCCCGGTCGGCCCGGAACTGCTCGATCAGCCCGCCGGGCACCACCGGCCGGACACCGGTGACCAGGTCCTGGACGTAGCCGTAGACCCGGTAGAAGTGCTCGACGAGGTCGGGCACGTCCTCGTGCGAGGCGATCTGCACGATCCGCGAGGACGGCCGGAAGTGGTCCACGTCCTCCAGCGGCACGCCGAGGAAGTGGCAGTTGACGGTGATCGGCACCCGGTCGATCAAGTCGCTGAACAGGTCCGGGGATTCGGCCGCGCGCAGCCGTGCGATCCCCTCCTCGACGACCCGGTCGAGCACCGGGCGCAGCCGCTCCACGCCGTTGGCGCTGTAGTCGGCGGCGACGAAGCCGCGCACTCTGGCGTGGTGCGGGGCGTCCAGGTTGAGCAGCAGCTCCTTGGGCATCACCGTGGGCAGGAAGCTCGGGCCGCCGTCGACGTTGGTCTCGGTGCGCCCGGAGGCCGGGTCGGTGAGCAGCTTGTGGACGTCGGCGTAGCGGGTGAGGTGGACGGCGGGGTGTCCGCTGGGCAGTTCGATCAGCGGTACACCGTTGGGACCGGGCTCGGCCAGCGGGAGGAAGGCCGGGACGGGGTCCAGGTGCGGAATGTCCGTGACGTTGACGGTCGCGGACGGGACAACGGTGGTCATGCGTTCTCCGGTTGGACGTCGTTGCGAGGGAGTGCGGCCGGGGAGGGCCGGGGCGCGGTGAGGCGAGCGGTCAGGTGAGCACTCGGGTGAGCGGTCACGCGAACGCTCAGGTGAGCGCGCAGGTGAGCGGTCAGGTGAGCGCGGGCAGCCCGATCAGACCGGTCAGCTCCCGTACGGCCTGGGCGCTGTTGCGGAAGTGCACCGCGCGCCAGCCGCAGCGCCGGGCGGCGACGCAGTTCTCGGGGAGGTCGTCGATCAGCACGCACTCCTCTGCCTCCACCCCCGCCTGCTGCTCGGCGAGCCGGAAGATCTCCGGGTCGGGCTTGCGGTAGCCGACCTTGCAGGAGTCGACCACGCAGTCGACCTCGCCGGCGGGGGCCACGATGGCCTGCCAGTACGGCTCCCACTCCACGACGTTGTTGCTGAGGATGCCGACCCGGAAGCCGTGCTCCTTGGCGTGCCGCACGGTCGCGGCCATCACCGGGTTGACGTGCACGCCCTCGAACCACTGAGCGCCGAAGTGCTCGAAGCGGGCGCGGGACAGGTCGATCCCCGGGTCCTTGTCCCGCAGGGCGCGGACCATGGCCTCGCCCCACTCGGCCTCGGTGAGCATGGCGAGTTCGATGGGCGCGAGCGGCTCGACGCCGAGCTCGCCGGCGACCGTCCCGAGGGCGGTCTTCAGCTGGCGCGGGGTGATGCCGGTGCGGGCGTGGTACGAGTCGAACAGGTCGTCCAGCGGCGGCGAGAGCACACCGCCGAAGTCGAACCAGATCATGGGCTTGGACATGGCGGTGTCTCCTTGCGGTGCCGTGGTGCGGTGCCGTGGTGCCTTGGTGCGGTGGCGCGATGACGTTGCGTGCGCTGTGACGCGGGTCGTCCGGGCAGCTCAGGCACTGGCCGCGGCATAGGCGAAACGATTCTCCAGAGCCCCGGTGATGGGGCTGGTGCGCGCCAGGTGCACCCGGGCCCGGGCGATCCGCTCGTCCTCCTGCACCATGGAGATCTCGAACGCGACGGTGTCCGCGGCCGGCGACTCCACCACCCGCACGACGCAGTCGGTCGGCAGCTCGAACTCGCCGAAGCGGGTGAAGTCCGTCTCCACCTTGGCGAGCAGCAGGCTGCGCGGCGACAGCCCGAACAGCTCCTGCGCCGCGTACATCGCGGACTGCCGGAAGCCCTCGAAGATCAGGGCGCCCGGGATGTGGTCCAGCGGGTGGTCGAACAGCGCCGGGTTGCCCTGGTCTACGACGACCTGGGTGCGCAGCTCGTGGTCCCCCACCTCGACCCCCGCCAGCACGACGTTCTGCCCCGAGGCGCGGCCGACGGAGAGCGCGGGCATCCGGCGGCCGGTGTGGTGCGGCCGGGCCGGGGTCAGGGCGAGCGCGGCGCGACCCTTGTCACGCATCCGGTCCCAGGCGGCGCCCGGCATCCACTGGCAGGTGGTGCGCATGGTGGCGGCCACGCTGCCGTCCACCGAGAGGACCAGGTCGAGCGTGCTGCCGGTGACGACGCCGTCCCGGTGCTTGAGGCCGGCCTGGTGGGCCCGGATCTCGGCCTGGCCGGGGCGGGCGCCGATCCGCAGCGCCTCCGGGTCGGTGATGTCGAGCTCTCCGCCGACGAAGATGAACTTGTTGTCCAGCGGGGCGTCGAGGAAGGTGTGCGCGGCGTAGATCGACGCCTGGCGGAAGACCTCGACCAGCAGCAGCGGGTCGTACGCGGCGGGCGCGGTGACGTTGTCGCTGTAGTAGCTGTGCACCCGCGGCAGCTGCGCGGCGATGAGGTACTCGTCCTCGGCGACCCGGACGGAGTCGGTCAGGAAGACCTCGCAGATCGCGGCCCGGTGGACGGTGGCACGCGCGACGGTGTTCGAGTAGGTCAGAGTACCGTCGTGGATTGCGGACATGACTGAGCTTCCCCCTCTGTGCTCCTGCATGTAGGTACCCCTCCGATCGGAGGTGCGAGCGTGATCGTACCTCTGTTCGGAGCGAGGTTACTGTGGCGTAGGCCACGTGGAAGCGAACATGTGTGTTAAATGCCCGTGAGGGCTCCGTTGCGCCGATCACCCTGCTCACCAGGCCCCGCACGGGCGGTCGGCAGACGAAGCGGACATGCCGACGGCCCGCCGCACCACTGCGACGGGCCGCCGACGAACGGACGCGGACTCGGGCTCGGGCCCTGGCTCCGGCTCGGACCCCGGCTCCGAATCGGACTCGGACTCGGGCTCGGGCTCCGGTTCCGGCTCGGGCTCAGCCGAGCGGCAGCTCCAGGCGGGACTCGTTCCCGCCGGGCGAGCCGATGGTGGCGGTGCCCGCCTCCGCCGCGAAGGAGTACAGCTCGTCACGGCTGTTGACGACCAGCGCCAGCCGGTGGCCGACCGGCAGGTCGTACGCGGCGGGCTGGAGCTTCCACTCGACCGTGGCGTCCACGCCCGGGGTCAGGCCGAGCGCGGTGTACGGCTCGTGCGCGATGATGCGCGCGGTGCCGTCCGGGGCGACGTCGAACAGGTAGGCCACCAGGGTGACGTCCTCCCCCGTGCCGCGTACGGTCAGCCGGACCTCCGCGGCACCGCGGATCCGGCGGGCCACCTCACCCTGCCCGGTCAGCGGGTCGGTCGACCAGACCAGCAGCCTGGGACGCTCGAAGTCCGCCAGGACGTACGACTTGGGGTTGCCCGTCCACTCCTTCTGGCCCGTCCCCATCACCTCGTCCACCGCGGTGGCCGCCGTCAGCTCGCCGAGCTCGAAGCTCCGCTCCCAGCCGGCGGCCTGCTTGTCGGCCAGCGCGCCGTCCCCGTCACCGTTGGTGCCCGTCAGGTACCAGGTCTCGCCGCCGGTGGTGACGTCCGCCCACGACGCGTACGCCTCCCGGTGGGCGGGCTCGGTGATCCGCTTGCCGCCGCCCAGCACCGGCTTGGTCTTGTAGGTGAACATGACCTGGTTCTCCACCGCCTTCCAGTTCGGCACGTCGTTGGCGGCGCCCAGCAGGTGGTGGTCCAGGAACTCGTAGGCCTCCTGCATCGGCACCCGCAGGCCGGGGAACGGCAGCGTGGTCAGCAGGCCCGACAGGCCCGGGCCCTCGGGCGCGCCGTGGTCGCCGATCCACAGGTTGAGGCGCTTCGGCACGTCGAGCTCGGTGAAGAGGTCGACCACGGGGGCCGCCGGGAAGAGGGTCTCGTGCCAGGTGTTCGAGATGAAGGTCGGGATGCCCCGGCGGTTGGTCTCGCGGACGTAGGTCTCCGGGGACCGCTCGGTGCCCCAGGCGACCACGTCGTCCAGGTCGCGGTTCTCCGCGAACTTGTCGAGGATCTCCCGGGTCTCCTGGTCGAACTTCTCCTCCTTCGGGCCGCCGGTGAAGCCGATCAGCAGCTCGACGGCCTTCGTGTGCCGGGTGTTGTTGGCGTAGAGGCTGGTGGCCAGGTTGCCCCAGGTGCTCAGCGCGACCACGGCGTCGACCCGGTCGTCCTCGTCGTGCGCGGCGACCAGCTGGCTGATCCCGGAGCCGTAGGACTCGCCCAGGAACCCGATCTTGCTCGGGTTGAACTCCCGCTGCACGTAGTCGATCACCACCGAGCCGTCGGACCAGTCGTTCGGCCCGGCGACGTCGACGTAGCCCTCCGAGGTGGACGGCCAGCCCGGGTAGCCCAGACCCCGGGGGGTGTAGGCCAGGACGTGGTACCCGCGAAGCGCCAGTGTGAGGTACGCGTACACGAAGGGCAGCCAGCCGACCGGACTCCAGCCGGCGGGCAGGATCACGACCGGGTGCTGCTCCTCGCCCTTCAGCTTGATGGAGAACGCCGACAGGCCGATGTCGTCCGCCGCGAGGATCGTCGGTGTGTCGATCGCGGCGATCCGCAGCACCCGGGCGACCAGATCGGCCAGCTCCGGCGGGAGTTGCACTCCCTCCCGCCCCTGGAGGGCCTCCGCCAGACCCCTGCCGAGATCGACGGCGGCCGGGTTGACGGTGGCGTCGGAACGCCATAGCCCGTTGTCGGCGATGTCGGCGAGTGTCGCTTCGGTGATCGAAGGGATCTGGCCCGGGTTCTGGTCGGTCATGTGGAACCACCCTCTCGTGAACGGATACCGAAGCCCTTCTTGGCCGGATGGGACGTAGCCAAACTGATGATCAATCAGCTTCGCTCGAACGGGTGGACCGGCGGACGACCCCGGCCGTCGGCCCCCGTGCCGTGTTAAGGACGCGCCCCCGCTGCCGCGTGTCACCCGTACATCACTCGTGCGGGTGAGATGCCGTGCGGTCGCCCCGGATTCGTCCACCCCGATCGGAAGACTGGCCGCGCCAGCAGGACCGACAGGACCGCTAGGACCGACCGAAGGATGTGCCATGGCAGACGAGCTGTACGCGACCCTGAAGACCGACCAGGGCGACATCGTGATCCGGCTGCTCCCGAATCACGCCCCGAAGACCGTCAAGAACTTCGTGGAACTCGCCACGGGCGAGCGCCAGTGGATCGACCCCAACACCGGGCAGCCGAGCGACGACAAGCTGTACGACGGCACGGTCTTCCACCGGGTCATCGAGGGCTTCATGATCCAGGGCGGCGACCCCCTGGGCAACGGCACCGGCGGCCCCGGCTACAAGTTCGCCGACGAGTTCCACCCGGACCTGGCCTTCACCAAGCCCTACCTGCTGGCCATGGCCAACTCCGGGCCGGGCACCAACGGCTCCCAGTTCTTCGTCACCGTCGGGCCGACCACCTGGCTCACCGGCAAGCACACCATCTTCGGCGAGGTCGCCGACGAGGCGAGCCGGCGGGTCGTCGACGCCATCGCCACGACCGAGACCAACCCGCGCACCGACCGCCCGGTGAAGGACGTGGTCATCGAGTCGGTCGTCATCGAGACCCGCTGACCGGGCCGGGAACCGCCGGTGGATCGGGGAGTGGGAGGTCGGCTCCGTCGACTTCCCACTCCCCAGCCCACTCCCCGGCCCACTCCCGCTACTCGACGACCGGCCGCGCGAGCGTCAGCCCCGTCCACCGCTCCAGCTCCGCCGCGTGGCTGCCGTCCGCCGTCGCCCGGGCCACCGCCGCGACGTCCTCCGGCGCCGGCCCGCCCCCACGGGCCAGCAGCACCAGCGGCCACACCGGCGCGCCCGGCCCCGCACCGTCGAACGCGTGCCAGTCCCAGGCCGCGTCGAACCGCCAGGCGCGCCCGTCCCGGTCGGCGACCTCGTCCCCCGGCTCCAGGAACGCGTACGGACGGAACACCAGCTCGATGCCGATCGGCTCACCGCCGGCCGGATCGAACGCGTAACACTGCTCCTCGAGTTCGGGATCGTACGTCTCTCCCTGCGGCAACACGTCGAGGTAGCACGCCGGCCGCGGCAGCATGCCGGTGACCAGCGGCGGGTCGTAGTACTCGACCGACTGGACGTGCACCACCGTCGGGGGGATCCCCACCCGACAGCTGTCCCCCGGCTTCAGCAGCGTCTCCGCCGGCTCCGTCCGGAAGGCCTCCCACTCACGGGCGCCAGGCAGCGGAAGCGCCCGGTCGCCGTCCCACCGGATGTGCGTGGCTTCCCGGTCCACCTCCAGCCACGGCCACGGCACGCAGACGTAGGAGCGGTACACCTCGTTGACCGTGGTCTCGGCGAACGGGCACTCCAGCCGCAGGACGTCGCCGGGGCGGTACTCATGACTCATGCCCGGCATTCTGCCTGCCCGCACCGACATGCCCGCCGCCCAGGCGACCACTGGCGTCCGCCCTCGACCGTGGACGAGCCCCGGTGGGACCCTGGCCGGAAGACGCCCCTCGCCCCTCACGCGGTGAACCCGCCGACCGCGAGGCGGCGTTCGCAGCAGAGACAGCGCACGTCCCGGTCCATCGAAGGCCTAAGGAGCCACGCCATGGGCATCGCACGTCGTGATCTTCTCAAGTGGGGCGCGGGGGTCGGCGGAGCAGCCGCCCTGGGCAGCGGACTCGTCCTGCCGTCCACCGCCTCGGCGGCCGCGCGGACCACCCCGCGCGGACTGCCGACCGACAACTGGATGCGCTACATCAAGGACGGCGTCCCCCTGCTCGACCTCACCATCCCCGGCACCCACGACTCGTGCTGCGAGAACCCCGACTACGGCACCGAGTGGTCGCACACCCAGAACTGGGGCATCACCCAGCAGTTGCAGGAAGGCGTCCGCTTCCTCGACATCCGCTGCAACGGCCTGCAGGGCGCGCCCGACGAACTCGGGATCTACCACTCCGACAACTACCAGCACATCCGGCTCCAGGACGTGCTCAACCAGTGCCGGTCCTTCCTCCAGGGGCACTCCGGCGAGACCATCGTGATGCGCCTCCGGAACGAGCGGGCGGGCGGACAGGCGCTCGGCGACGACGAGTTCATGCGGCGGGTCAACCACTACTTCAACGAGCTCGGCTTCCGGAGCCTCTTCCACTTCTACGGCTGGCCCACCATCACCGCCGCCCGCGGCAAGGTCGTCCTGCTCGCCGACTTCGCCAACCCGTGGGGCCTGATCAACTGGTCCAGCGGCCAGAACGAGTACATGGACACCCAGGACGTCTGGGAGATCGGCGGCAGCGACCCGCTGGGCAAGAAGGGCCAGTACATCGTCAGCCAGTTCGACAAGGCCTTCCTCAACCCGAGCTCCTCGAAGATGTTCGTCAACTTCCTCAGCTACGCCGGTGGTTACTGGCCCAAGCGCAGCTCGCAGGACCTGATGGACCACGCGATCTACCCGTACCTGAACGCCCGCACCCAGCAGCGCGCCCGGTTCGGCATCGTGCCGATGGACTTCCCGGACTTCCACGTCAACGTGCTGCAGATGCTGATCGACAAGAACTTCGTGTAACCGGCTCCGCTCCCGGTTCACGGTCTGCTCGTGCCACGCCTGCGTCCGCGTGCTCGGTCCCCTCCCCGGCGGAGGGGGCCGAGCCCTCGGCGCTCCCCGCGCATCAGCCCGTGGATGTAAACCCCTGGGCCAATGCGGGGCGACGGAGGATCAATCGGTGGGCCGATGCCGCCCGCCCGCGGCGCGTGACAGCGTTCCTCACATGGACACCACGCCGATCGCACGCCGCACCGGAAGCCGTGTCGGAACCCCCGCCCGAGGTCGCCGTTCCGACCCGACGCGTCGTCACATGCTGCGCGCCGCACTGGCGCTGGGCGCCGTCGCGCCGCTCGGACTCGCCGACACCGCCTGGGGCGCGCCCGCCCGCTCCGCCGCGTCCGCCCCGTCCTCCGCCCCCGGTTCCGCCGTCACCGGTTCCGCCGCGCCCGCCCGGCTCACCCTCCCCGCGCCCACCGGCCCGTACCCGGTCGGCATGGTGCCGCTCCACCTGCGCGACACCTCCCGCCCCGACCCGATCGCCGGGCCCGGACGATTCCGCGAACTGATGGCCACCGTCTGGTACCCGGCCCGGTGCGCCGACTCCGACGCGTACCCGCTCGCCCCCTGGATGACCGACGGCGCAATGCGCGCCTTCCTCGCCGACACCGGCTTCCCGCTCGACCCCTCCCTGGCCCCGCTCACCGCCGGCCACCAGGGCGCGCCCGTCCACCGGACCGGCCACCGGCTGCCCGTCATCGTCTTCTCGCACGGTTCGGGCAGCCACCGCGGCGACCACACGGTCATCTGCCAGGAACTCGCCGCTCACGGCTACGCCGTCGTCACCGTCGACCACACCCACGACTGCTTCACGGAGTTCCCCGACGGCACCGTCTCCACCCCGGACGACCGCGTCCCCATGTACCCCCGGGACTACGCCGCCGACCTCCGCTTCCTGCTCGACCTCGTCGACGACCTCGCCGCCGGCCGCAACCCCGACGTCGACCGGCGCGCCCTCCCGGCCGGCCTGCTCGGCGGCCTCGACCCGGACACCGTCGGCGCGTTCGGCTGGTCCAAGGGCGGCACCGCCACCGCCCTCGCCATGGGCGCCGACCCGCGCATCCGCGCCGGGCTCGCCGTCGACGCGCCGCTGATCGCGAACCCCGCCCCCACCGCCGACCTCGACCGGCCGTTCATGCTGATGACCGCCAGGTGGGCCCGCGCCACCAACCCCGCCGCCGAGACCTTCTGGACCCACCTGCGCGGCTGGCGGCTCGACGTCCAGGCCACCGGCGCCGTCCACCTCTCGTACGGCGACAACATGACGCTGATCCCGCAGGCCGGCAAGCTGCTCGGGATGACCGAGCAGCAGATCCAGTCCCAGGTCGGCACCCTCGACCCCGACCGCGGCATCCGCATCCAGCAGGCCTACCCGCTCGCCTTCTTCGACCTCCACCTGCGCCACCGCGGCCGCCACCTGCTCGACGGGCCGTCGGCGGGCTTCCCGGAGGTCGTCTTCCACCCGTAGCCCGCCCGCGGGCCACGTCGTTCGCGCGTCGGCGGCCCATGCCGTTCCGGCGTCGGCGGCCGCCAGGTGTTCGCCCCGGCGGCCGTCCCGTCCGCGCCCCGGGGCCGTACGGCGTCCCGCGGCGCTGCGGCGTGCGGGGGCCGTACGGCATCCCGGGGCGCTACGGCGCCCCGGGGCCCTGCGGCGTCCCGGTCCGGACCTCCTCCAGCGACTCCGCCAGTACCTCCCTGGCGCGGGTGAACCAGTCGGTGATCACCGCGATCTCGTCCGGCGTGTAGTCGGCGAACAGCGCGCCGATCCGCTGGTAGAAGGGCCCGTAGACCTGGAGGACGCGCTCCTGCGCGCCGTCCGCCATGACCACGCGCACCCGCCGCCGGTCACCGGGGTCGGCCTCCCGGTGGGCGTACCCGGCCTTCTCCAGCCGGTTGAGCACCCCGGTCACCGCCCCGGTGGTCAGCTGGGCCCGCTCGGCGAGGTCGCCGGCGGCCAGCGGTTCGCCGGCCGTCGCGGCCTCGATGACGAAGCCGAGGCAGGTCAGGTCGGTGACGTTGAGCCCGAGCCCGGCGGCGATGTCCTGCTGGCCGAACTGGGCCAGCGCGATCATGCGGTCCATCGAGTACTGCGCCTGCTCGGGCGTCGCCTGGGGGCGCGGCTTGCCCTTCACCCAACTTCTCCTTAGCATCTAAGTTACTTAGCTCGTGAGATAAACGACCTGGGTCGCCCACCGGCACCCACCCATCTCACACCACCGGAGGAGACATGCGCGCACACGGCGATCACGACATGGGGCACACCGTCGCCGGCTGGACCGGCTCCACCATCGCCGTCCTCGGCTTCGCCGTCGCCGGCGCGGCCCTCGTCCTCGGCTCGGCCGCCGGACTCTGGGCCGGCGGCGCCCTGACCGCCCTCGGTGCCGTCGCCGCCTGGCTGCTCCACCTCGCCGGCCGGGGCAAACCCACCGGCCCACGCCCGCCCCACCTCCGCCACTGGCGCACCCCGGACCCCGCCGGACGCCACGGCCACCCCGACTGCCTCGGCTGCCGCCTCGCCGGACGCCGACCGGTGACCGCGGGGGTCGCGGGGGTCACAGGGGCCGGCGCGACCCCGGGCGCCGTGCCCGCCGGGCAGCGCGTCCGCGCCGACGCCTGACCGCGATCACGGCGCCGAGGACAGCGCCACACCCGTCCGGTACAGCTCCACCAACAACGGGCGGAGCGCCTCCCCGGCCGGCGTCAACCGGTACAGCGTCCGCACCGGAAAACCCGCGACCCGCTCGCGCGCCACCAACTCCCGCTCCCCCAGCGCCTGCAGACGCTCGGCGAGCACCTTCGAGCTGATCTCCGGCAGCCGCCCGCGCAACTCCCCGTACGAGGCGGAGCCGTGCATCAACTCCCGCAGCACCAACGTCGTCCACCGGCCCGCCACCGCCGCCAGCGCCACCTCCACCGGACAGCCCGCCTCCGGCCGCGCCGTACGGCCACGGCCGTCCGGCACCAACTCCGCGTCCCAGCGGCGGCCTTCGGCCCGCACGTCGCTTCCCGTTTGGTGACCTACGACGCGCCCGTCTTCACTGCTCGCATGACTCACCCCACCAGCCTCCCCGCGAGCACCGACCCGGCACAACACCCGGCCGTCTTCGCCGCCGCCTTCAACTCCGGCGACCCGGCGCTGCTCGCCCGGGTCTACGAACCCGGAGCCGTCTTCGTCCCCGCCCCCGGCACCACCACCACCGGCCCCGACCTCCAGCGCGCCACCGCCGAGTTCCTCGCCCTCGGCCTGCCGATCACCGTCCGCCCCCGGCACACCTACGTCGCCGACGACATCGCCCTGCTCATCGTCGACTGGGAGATCACCGGCACCACCCCCGACGGCACCCCCGTCCACCTCACCGGCACCGCCACCGACGTCGCCCGCCGCGACCCGGCCGGCCACTGGCACTACGTCATCGACAACCCGTTCGGCACCGCCGGATCCTGACCCGGATCCTGACCCGGCGCCGACCGGCCGGCCGTCAGCCGGCCCGCTCCTTCGGGTTGACCGCGCAGAAGTAGACCCGGCTGGTCCGCCGGTCGAAGTAGAAGCTGCCCGTGTAGTGGTCCCAGGTGACCGACCGGTCGAACAGCTCGCTGTGCAGCCAGTTCGCGGGCTCCCCCAGTTCGGCGGCGAGCTCGTCGGGGACGGGGCAGGAGATGTGCTCCTCCTTCCAGGTGCCGGTCGATGTGACGGCCGCCAGCTTCGCCGGATCCACCGTGGCGAAGCCGTCCACCGTCACATCGGTCGGCCCGGGAACCGCCGGGCGGGGGTCCGGGCTCCCCAGGGCGGCACCGATCCACCGCGCCTTCGACAGCTCGCCCAGCTCCGGGAAGCGGCGCCGCAACGGGTCGACGTCCGTACGGATCTGCCGCTTCGGCGACGCGAACGCCGTCGGAAGTCCCGGGCCGACCCGGAGGAAGTGCGTGCCGCCGATCCCCAGATCGCCCAGCATCAGCGCCTCCACGCCGTCGTGCTTGCCGTACTGCAGGTACTTCTCACACGTCAGCGAGCCGTCCACGGAGGCGAGTCGGACGAACGCGCCGTACCCGGCATCGTCGACCCGGCCGTGCCGCCAGGTGCCGGTGAACCTCACCCCCGCCGCGGACTCGTCCCCGCGGCACGCGGCCGGGACCAGGGTCACCTCCCCCAGCCGGCCGTCCTCCAGGAACTCGATCGAGCCGGCCTGCTCCGCCCGCCACACCCCGACCACCGGCGCCGTGACCTTCGCCACCGTGCAGGAGGTCAGCGCCGACAGGGCGACGGCCAGGGCAACGGCCAGGACGAGGAGCGGAACGGGCGCCCTGGTGCTGAGACTTGGGCGAGTGTTCGACCGCAGGAAGTCCATGAGCCGATCATCGCACCGGCTCCGGCGCCCTCCGCCTACCCCGTCTACCCGGCATCCGGGGGCGTCCTCCCGGATGCCCCCGGGGTCGGGTAGGCGGAGGGCCCCGGCTCAGACCCGCATGTCCTGGGTGGCGGCGACGGTGGACGGGGCGGTGCTGCCGGCCTTGGCGCCGAGGATGCGTTCGACCTTGGCGACGGCGGTGCGGTACTGCATCGAGGCCGCCTGCGAGGAGGCGCCCTCGCGCTGGAAGTAGCCGAAGGCCAGCGCGACGGTACCGAAGCGCTCGATGCCGAGGTAGGCGTTGAGCTGGACGCCGGCCAGGGTGCCGTCCAGCCGGACGGCGGGCGCGTCCTGTCGGTCGCCGAGGGCGACCGGGGTGACGGTGAAGGTCACGGTGTCCCCGATGCCGGCGTTGAAGGTGATGGTGTGACAGCTCCGGAGAGCGTCGGCGACGGCGTTGAAGTCGCTGGTGAGCCGGTCGGACGGCTCGGCGGTGAGGGCCTCCGTCACCATCGGGTTGCCGTCCGGGCCGTCGAACTCGGCCTCCGCCCGCGGGTTCGTGGGGCTCGGCTGGGTGGCGTGCATGTTGATCAGGGCGCTGAGCGCGTCACAGCCGCTGACCGGGCTCGGGTTCTGCTCCGGGCTGGGGCTCTGCGGGACGGGCACCTCGCTGTAGCCCGGGCCGAGGTCGGCTGCGGTCAGCAGGGCCGATCTCAGCTGGTCGGCGGAGGGGAGCTCCTGGGCGGGTGCGGCCGACGCCAGCTGGGCCGGGCCCAGAGCGACCGCCACGACGACGGCCGCGGCGGTGACAGCGTGGAAAGGCCTCGGAAGAGACATGCGGGCCCCCGGTCGAGAGTTCGGGCAGGGACAGGAGACCAGTGTCCCACCGGGTGCCGGTCAGGGCGCGCGGGGCGGCCATCGGCGCAGGTCACGACCGGTTCGGTGGTCATCAGCGGAGCTCATGGGGGGCGGTGTGAGCGGGGCTCATGGGGCGCTGATGAGCAGGTCTCATGGGGGCGTCATGAGCAGGTCTCATGAGGGGTGCCATGCGTACGAGGGGTGCCATGAGGACGTCTCATGGCGGACGCGATGAGCAGGTCTCATACGGGATCCGATGAGCGGGACTCATCGGACGCCAGCGTCTCGACGGTCTCGGCGAGCCACTCCACCCAGAACGTCTCCAGCCCGATGCCGGCCCGCAGCACCGCGTGCTGGAGCCGGTTCTCGCCGTCCGCCCGCTCGGCCGGGAAGTCCCGCCGCTCGATCTCCAGGTAGTCGGCCAGCTGCGCGCGGTGGAGCACCAGGTGCCGCTCCAGCTCGGCGGCCAGGCCGTCCGTACCGACCACCGCGGCCGCCCGCAGCCGCAGCAGCAGCGGCTCCCGGACGGCCCGCGGTCCCGCACCCTCGGCCGTCCAGCGGGCCAGTTCGGCGCGGCCGTCCGGCAGGACCTCGTACTCCTTCTTCTGCCCGCGCACCGGCCCGTCCGGCTGGAGGGCCCGGATCTGTCCGGAGGCCTCCAGCCGGCCCAGCTCGCGGTAGATCTGCTGGTGGGTGGCGGGCCAGAAGAAGCCGATCGACTTGTCGAACCGCCTGGTCAGCTCCAGCCCCGAGGACGGCTTCTCCAGCAGGGCGGTGAGGATGGCGTGCGGCAGCGACATGCCGACGATCCTAGAGGCGCCCGGACGGGCCACCCGGACGCGGCCATGAGCAGGTCTCATGCACCTCGCCATGAGGAAGTCTCATGCCCGCAGCCCATGAGCGGGCCTCATGAGCGGCGGGCATGAGCGGACCTCATGTACGGCACGCATGAAGAGGTCTCATGCGCGCCGCCCCCATGAGCGGGCCTCATGGCGGCCCCACCTCATGAGCGGGTCACATGGCCGCCGCCAGCTCGGTGCCCTGCTTGATGGCCCGCTTGGCGTCCAGCTCGGCGGCCACGTCGGCGCCACCGATCAGGTGCACCGCCAGTCCACGCTCGCGCAGCGCGTCGTACAGGTCGCGGCGCGGCTCCTGGCCGGTGCAGAGCACCACGGTGTCGACGGGCAGCAGCTGGCGCTCGCCGTCGACGGTGATGTGCAGGCCGGCGTCGTCGATCAGGTCGTACGTCACGCCGGGGACCATCACCACGCCGCGGTGCTTGAGCTCGGTGCGGTGGATCCACCCGGTGGTCTTGCCGAGCCCGGCGCCGACCTTGCCGGTCTTGCGCTGCAGCAGGTGGACGCTGCGCGGGGGCTTCGGTCGCTCCGGGACGCGCAGGCCGCCGCGCTCGCGGTACTCCGGGTCGATGCCCCACTTCGCCTGGAAGACCGACGGGTTGAGGCTCGCCTGGTCCCCCTGGTCGGTGAGGAACTCTGCCACGTCGAAGCCGATGCCGCCCGCGCCGAGGATGGCGACGCGTTCGCCGACGGGCGCGCCGTCGCGCAGCACGTCGAGGTAGCCGACCACACTCGGGTGGTCGATGCCCGGGATGTCGGCGGGGGTCCGCGGGCTGACGCCGGTGGCGAGGACGATCTCGTCGTAGCCCGCCCCGGCGAGCTGCTCGGCGGTGGCGGTGGCGCCGAGGCGCAGGGTGACGCCCAGTTCGGCGAGCCGGGTGCGGTAGTAGCGCAGCGTCTCGTCGAACTCCTCCTTGCCGGGGATGCGCCGGGCCACGTTCAGCTGTCCGCCGACGGTGTCGGCGGCGTCGTGCAGCGTGACGTCGTGGCCGCGTTCGGCGGCGGAGACGGCGAAGGCGAGGCCGGCCGGGCCCGCCCCGACGACGCCGACGCGCTTGCGCAGCTTGGTGGGCGCGAGGACGAGTTCGGTCTCGTGGCAGGCGCGCGGGTTGACCAGGCAGGAGGTGATCTGGAGGTTGAAGGTGTGGTCGAGGCAGGCCTGGTTGCAGCCGATGCAGGTGTTGATGGCGTCGGCGCGGTCGTCACGGGCCTTGGCGACGAAGTCGGCGTCGGCGAGCAGCGGGCGCGCCATCGAGACCAGGTCGGCGCTGCCGTCGGCGAGCAACCGCTCGGCGGTCTCGGGGGTGTTGATGCGGTTGGAGGTGACCAGCGGGATGCCGACCTTGCCCATGACCTTCTTGGTCACCCAGGCGAAGGCGCCGCGCGGCACCGAGGTGGCGATGGTCGGGATGCGGGCCTCGTGCCAGCCGATGCCGCTGTTGATGACGGTCGCACCGGCGGCCTCGACGGCCTGGGCCAGCAGGACCACCTCGTCGAGGGTGGAGCCGCCCGGCACCAGGTCCAGCATGGAGAGGCGGTAGACGATGATGAAGTCCTCGCCGACCCGCTCGCGGACCCGGCGGACGATCTCGACCGGGAAGCGCATCCGCCGCTCGTACGGTCCGCCCCACTCGTCGTCCCGGTGGTTGGTCGCGGCGACGATGAACTCGTTGACGAGGTAGCCCTCGGAGCCCATGATCTCGACGCCGTCGTACCCGGCGCGGCGGGCGAGTTCGGCGCAGCGGGCGAAGTCCTCGATGGTCTGCTCGACCTGCTCGGCGGTGAGTTCGTTGGGCACGAAGGGGCTGATCGGCGCCTGGACGGCGCTGGGGGCGACCAGGTCGCGGTGGTAGGCGTAGCGGCCGAAGTGCAGGATCTGCAGGGCGATCTTGCCGCCGGCGGCGTGCACCGCGTCGGTGACCACGCGGTGCTTGTCGGCCTCCTCCTCGGTGGTCAGCATCGCGCCGCCCTCCCAGGGGCGCCCGGCCTCGTTGGGGGCGATGCCGCCGGTGACGATCAGGCCGACGCCGCCGCGGGCGCGCTCGGCGTAGAAGGCGGCCATCCGCTCGTAGCCGCCGGGGGCCTCCTCCAGGCCGACGTGCATCGAGCCCATGATCACGCGGTTGGGCAGGGTGGTGAAGCCGAGGTCGAGCGGGCTGAGCAGGTGCGGGTAGCGGCTGCTGCCGGGGGTGGCGCTCATCGACGTCTCCTGGGGCGCGGGCTGGGGGCGGGTCGGGTCCTGGTTACCGCAGGGTAGGGGACGGGTCGAGCCCTATGCAACTAGTTGCATAAAGCCGGAACCGGCCTCCCGCCACCCCCGTCCGCCCCGCCCCCGTCCGCCCCGCCCTCGTCCGCCCCGTTGTCCCGGAACACCCCGATGCCCCCGAACACCCCGCCACGGCCGGACGGGCCGCGTATCGTCGTGTCCCGGACAGCACCGGCCCGGAACCGCAGGCCCGGTCACGACCCGCACCACGGGCACGCGACCACGCGCCGCGACCACGGGCACGGAATGGCTCACGCGGGAGAGGGGGCAGCCGTGCGGGGTGGCTCGGTGGCCGTGGTCGGGGGCAGCATCGCCGGGAGCGCGTTCGCCGGGGCCGCCGCCCGGCTGGGCGCGGAACGGGTCGTGGTGCTGGAACGCAGCCCGGGCCGGCTGGAGGACCGCGGTGTGGGAATCTGCACCCACAACGACCGCTTCGACGAACTGGTCCGCGCCGGCCACCTCGCCGCGGACACCCGCCGGCACCGCCTCACCGTCCGCCGCTGGGTCACCCGGGGGCCGGCCGGCAAGGGCGACGGCCCGGACGGACGCGGACGGCTGCTCTGGGACCAGCCGTTCCCCTTCCACTCCCACCACTGGGCCGTCCTCTGGCAGGCCCTGCGCGAGCGGACGCCCGCCCGGGTCGAATACCGGCTGGGCACCACCGTCACCGCGGTCGGGAACGACGGGGATGACGGGAACGACGGGGGTGCCTGGACCGAGGACGCCGACGGCGGCCGCGAGCCGTACGACCTGGTGATCGGCGCGGACGGCTACCGCTCGGTGGTGCGCGCCGCCGTCTGCCCGCAGGCCGCGCCCGAGTACGCCGGGTACGTGTGCTGGCGCGGCAGCTACGACACCGCGCTGCTGGACGAACTGCCCGGCGGGGCCGCAGCCTGGCCCGAGGAGGAGTGCATCACCGCCTGCTACCGCGGCGGACAGGTCGTGATCTACCGCATCCCCGGGCTCGAACCCGGCCGCACCCAGGTGAACTGGGTCTTCTACGCGCCCACCCCCGCCTGGCTCCACCCGGACGGCGCGACCAGCGTCCCGGCGGGCGCCCTCACCGAGGGGCGGCTGGACGAACTGCGGCAGCTCGCCGAACGGCACCTGCCGCCGTACTGGGCCGGGGTCGTCACCCTCACCCCGCGCGAACGGACCCTGCTGCAGCCCGTCTACGACCTGGTGGCCCCGCACCGCACGGCCGGACGGCTGCTCATCGGCGGGGACGCGGCCACCGTCGTGCGCCCGCACAACACCAGCGGCGCGGTGAAGGCCCTGCAGGACGCGCACGCCTTCGAGCGGGCGGGCACGGGAGCGGCCGGCTCCTGGTCGGCCCTGCTGGCCGCGTACGACCGCGAACGCAGCGCGGCCGGACGGGAGTTGGTGGACCTGGGCCGGACCCTCGGCCGGGCCCAGGTCACCGAGGCGCCGGACTGGTCCGCCATGGACGGGCCGGCGATGGCCGCCTGGTGGCAGCACCAGCTCACCGGCAGCGGGGGCTTCGGCGGCCACGCGCTCGGACGGACCGAGCCCTCCTCATGACCGCCGACAACCCCCGCCGGCTCGGCCGAACCAGCTGGCTCAGCCGGTTCGGCCGACTCGGCCGGGTCGACCCGACGGCGCGGACTCCGCCGTGACCGTCAGACGTTGACGCCGTAGTCGGTCGCGATGCCGCGCAGGCCGGAGGCGTAACCCTGGCCGATGGCACGGAACTTCCACTCGGCGCCGTTGCGGTACAGCTCGCCGAAGACCATCGCGGTCTCGGTGGAGGCGTCCTCGCTCAGGTCGTAGCGCGCGACCTCCTGGCCGTTGGCCTGGTTGACGATCCGGATGAACGCGTTGCGGACCTGGCCGAAGTTCTGCAGCCGGGCGTCGGCGTCGTAGATCGACACCGGGAACACCACCTTGGCCACGTCGGCCGGCACCCGGTCCAGGTCGACCTTGATCTGCTCGTCGTCGCCGTCGCCGCCACCGGTCAGGTTGTCGCCACTGTGCTCGACCGAACCCTCGGGGCTGCGAAGGTTGTTGAAGAACACGAAGTGCTGGTCCGAGATCACCTTCCCGAGCGCGTTGCACAGCAGCGCGCTGGCGTCCAGGTCGTAGTCGGCCCCGGTGGTGGTACGCACGTCCCAGCCGAGACCGACGATCACGGCGCTCAGACCGGGCGCCTCCTTGCTCAGCGAGACGTTGCCGCCCTTGGCCAGCGAAACTCCCACAATGCCCTCCTCGGATCTCTCCCTACGGACGAATCTACAACACTGTAGAGATCACGAGAATCCGCCTGCGGTCGGGCTCCGCCCCGGGAATTTCTCGGGGCGGATTCAGGGGCTCCGCCGGGAACCGATCGTGATGCCCACCCAGCTGTCGATGCCCACGTGCCCGGCGGTTCACACCGGCCCGTCGATCGAGATCCGCAGCGCGCCGTTCTCGGCCGACGCGCGACGGCCCCAGTCCAGCAGCACCCGCAGCAGCGCGCTCTCGCCCTCCGGCAGCCGCGCGAGGTCCACCTGCTCGATCTCCCGGACCAGTGCGGCCACCGCCGAGCCCTTGATCCGCGTGGTGTCGTCGATGTCCGGCTCGTACCGGACCAATGTCGGCAGGCTCCGCGCGCCCAGGCGCCGCAGGACCGCCCGCATCGCGCCGCCGTCCGCGTACCGCTCCAGCGGTCCGGACCCGGCCGCCGGACCCGCCGAACGGCCGGTCCTGATCCGCACCGCCACCCGGTACAGCGCCAGGACGTACTCCTCGTCCGCCAGCTCGTCCCCGTACTCGTACGGTCGCATCCCGCACCCCTCCCTCCGTACACCGATGACCGTACCGGGCGGCCGTCCACGGCACGGCCGGTACGGAGCAGCCAGGAGGAAGGCCCGGACCGGCCCGCACCGGTCGGGGCCGGCCTGGATCCGCCGGGATCGGCCGGGACGCCGGGGCGGGGCGGCCGACCTAGACTGGCGGTGGATCCGCCGATTCCCGGCCCCCTGATTCCGGTCCCCGACTCCCGGCCCCTCATCCCCGGCCCCGGTCGCGGCGCCCTCGCGGGAGGTTCCCATGCGCCAGCGGTACAGCTTCCACGTCGACCAGGGCGGACACTCCGTGACCGTCAACGTCCGCTCCGGCTGGATCACCGAGACCGAGCTGCTGGTGGACGGCAAGGAGTGCGGCTTCCACCGGGTCCACGGGCACGGCAAGTACCCGCTGACCCTCGCCGCCCAGCTGGCCGAGGAACCGCCGCGGCCGCTCAAGGTCACCCTGGACCGGACCGGCACGACCGAGCACCCGCTCTCCTGCGTCCTGGACCTGGCCGGCGCCGAACACCCCATGCCGGAGAAGACGTCCCGCTGACGGCCCCGGGCCGGACGGTTCGCCCCTGAATACCACGGAACGTTACGATTTCCCGTCCGCACGCCTCGGGTCCTTCCCGGGCCGCCCCCGCCCCGAACCCCGACGAGAGCCGCCGCATGACCACCCCCGCCGTCCCGGCCGCCCCCGCCGTCCCCGCCACGCCCGAGGCCTCCGAAGCCTTCGGCGCCCTGCTGCGCGAGGCGATGACCGGCGCCGAGCGCTTCGGCCACCGCCAGCACGTCCGCCTCACCTGGCTCGCCGTGCGCCGCCACGGTGCCGGCGCCGCCCTCGACCTGATCGCCGACGGCATCCTGCGCACCGCGACCGCGGCCGGGGCGCCCGGGAAGTTCCACGTCACCATGACCCGGGCCTGGGTCGAGCTGGTGGCCCACCACGTCGGCGACGCGCCGGACTCCGAGCGGCACGAGGGCCTTGAGGGCCGCGAGAACCACGAGGCCTCGACGTGCTTCAAGGACTTCAAGGAGTCCGAGGGGTTCGAGGAGTTCGCCGCCCGGCACCCCGAGCTGCTCGACAAGGAACTGCTCGCCCGCCACTACCGGCCCGGGACGCTCGCGGACGAGCGCGCCCGGACCACCTGGGTCGAACCGGACCTCGCCCCCTTCCCGCGGGCCGTTCCGGTTCAGCCCTCCTGACGCTCCGCCAGGATCTCCTCGACCGCCGACCGCGCCCGGTCGGCGTCCCGGGCGACCAGTCCGATCCGGGTGCGGCGGTCGAGCACGTCGGCGGCGTCCAGCGCGCCCTCGTGGGTGACGGCGTACGCGATCTCGGCGCGGGTCACGTCCAGGCCCTCCACCAGCGGCGCCGAGTCGCCCGCGGCCAGCACCTCGTGGGCGGCGCCGCCGTGCCGGGCGAGCAGCGAGGCGGGCGCCTCCCGTACGGGCAGGGGGCGGCTGTCCCGGTGCCCCGGTGCGCCGACCAGCGGCAGCCGGGCCGTCCAGCAGGCACGGGCGGGCAGGCCGCGCAGCCGGACGGCGGTGTCCACCGCGTCCTGGGCCATCCGACGGTAGGTGGTGAGCTTGCCGCCGACCACGGTGACCACCCCGGACGGGGACTCCAGCACCGCGTGCTCGCGCGAGATGTCGGCGGTGCTGCCGCCCCCGGTGTCGATCAACGGACGCAGTCCGGCGTAGGCGCCGATGACGTCCGCCCTGGTCAGCGCGGTGGCGAGGGCGGTGTTGACGGTGTCGAGGAGGAAGGCCAGCTCGGCTTCGGTGGGCTGCGGCTCGTCCGGGACCGGGCCCGGGGCGTCCTCGTCGGTCAGCCCGATCGCGACCCGGCCGAGCTGCTGCGGCAGGGCGAAGACGAAGCGGCTGGTCGAGCCGGGCACCGGCACGGTGAGGGCGGCGGCCGGGTTCCCCAGCATCCCGGCGTCCACCAGGACATGGGTGCCGCGGCTCGGGCGCAGCGTGATCGAGGTGTCCACCTCGCCCGCCCAGACACCGGTGGCGTTGACCACCGCGCCCGCCCGGACGGTCAGTCCCTCGCCGGTGAGGGTGTCGACCAGCCGGGCGGAGGTGCCGGTGACCGCCTCGGCCCGCACCCTGGTCAGCACGCTCGCGCCGTACTGCGCGGCGGTCCGGGCCAGGGCGACCACCAGCCGGGCGTCGTCGACGAGTTGGCCGTCGTGCGCGACCAGCGCGCCGCGCAGGCCCGCGGTCCGGACGGCGGGCACCAGCCGCCGGGTGCGGGCGGCGTCGATCCGGCGCATCCGGGGCAGCAGCGCGCCCGGCGTGCCGGCGCTGACCCGCAGCGCGTCCCCGGCGTGGAAGCCCGCGCGGATCAGCGCGCCCTGCCCGGGGCGCAGCAGGTCCGGGAGCAGCGGCACCAGCTGGGGCAGCGCGCGGATCAGGTGCGGGGCGGTGCGGGTCATCAGCACACCGCGCTCGACCGCGCTCTCCCGGGCCACCTTGATCCGGCCGGAGGCGAGGTAGCGCAGGCCGCCGTGGACCAGCTTGGAACTCCACCGGCTGGTGCCGAAGGCCAGGTCGCGGGACTCGACCAGGACGGTGCGCAGGCCGCGCGAGGCGGCGTCCAGGGCCACCCCGGCGCCGGTGACGCCGCCGCCGATCACCAGCAGGTCGACGTGCGGGTCGTCGCCGAGCGCCCCGAGCTCCAGGGTGCGGCGGGCGGCGTTGAGCCGGCTCGTCCCCGCGAAGGGGCCGACGGCGGGCGTCGTCGCGGGCGTCGGGGTGGGCGTCGTCGCGGGCGTCGGGGTGGGCGTCGTCGCGGGCGTCGGGGTGGGCGTCGTCGCGGGCGTCGGGGTGGGCGTCGTCGGGGTGTGCGCCGTCGCGGGTGCCGGGGTGGGCGCCGGGGTGGGCGTCGTCATGGCGCGAGGTATCCGTTCAGTGCTCTGGCCAGTTCGCGCCGCCAGGCCGCCTCGGGCAGCAGGGAGGCGACCATGCGGTGCGACTGGACGGTGGACTGGGCGATCAGCAGGACCATGGCGGCCAGTTCGAGCGGCTCCCCGGCCCGGATCGAGCCCTGGGCCTGGCCCCGCTCGATGCCGGCGCGCAGCGCCTCCAGCAGGCCGCGCTGGCTCGCGCCGAGCCGCTCGACGACGTACTCGAGCAGCAGGTCGGAGTCGTCGGAGCGGAGCAGCGCGCCGAGCACCGGGTGGTCGCGCAGCCGTACGGAGACCTCGACGACCCGGTCCACGAAGGTCTCGCGGTCCTGGACGTCCAGCTCGGCGCCCTCCAGGGTGAGCAGGATCTCGCGGGTGAGCAGCGCGCCGATCACCGCCCGGACGTCCGGCCAGCGGCGGTAGACCGTCGGCCGACTGACCCCGGCGCGGCGCGCGATCTCGGCCAACTGGGTGCGGCGCACGCCGAGGTGGACGATCAGGTCGGCGGCCGCGTCCAGGATCGCGTCGTCGGTGCTGCGGGTCCCGGTGGTGCCGGGCTGCTCTGCTGCGGTCGCCGGCTCGGCGTTACTACTTGACATGATGTGTGAAACTGTAACGCATGGCACCTGAGACGCAAGCGGGACCGGCGGGCGCCGCGCTTCCGCTCCCCCCGATGAAGTGGAACGCCTGGGGCGACCCGGCCCTGGCCAAGGAGCTGTCCGCCGACGTCAAGGGACTGCTCGCCGCCGCCCTCGGCGTCACCGGCGACGCCGCCCCCGGGCCCGGCGCCGACGAGGTCCGGCTGCGCCCGTCCCGGATCGGCGCCGAAGCCCTCAAGGCGCTCACCGACGCCGTCGGCGAGACCCACGTCAGCACCGCCGACGCCGACCGGCTGCCCCGCGCCGGCGGCAAGTCCACCCCCGACCTGCTGCGCCGGCGCAGCCGCGACCCCCAGGACGCGCCCGACGCCGTCGTACTGCCCGGCAGCGAGGCGGAGATCACCGCCGTCCTCGCGGTCTGCGCCGAGCACCGCGTCGCCGTCGTCCCGTTCGGCGGCGGCACCAGCGTCGTCGGCGGCCTCGACCCCGACCGCGGCGGCCTCGACGCCGTCGTCTCCCTCGACCTGCGCCGCTTCGACGCACTGCTCGACCTCGACGAGACCTCCGGCGAGGCCGTCCTCGGCGCCGGCCTCACCGGCCCGGCCGCCGAAGCCCTCCTCGCCGAACGCGGCTGGGAACTCGGCCACTACCCGCAGAGCTTCCGCTACGCCACCATCGGCGGCTTCGCGGCCACCCGCTCCTCCGGCCAGGACTCCGCCGGGTACGGGCGCTTCGACGAGATGGTGCGCGGCCTGCGGGTCGTCACCCCCGCCGGCGTGCTCGACCTCGGCCGCGCCCCCGCCTCCGCCGCCGGGCCCGACCTGCGCCAGCTCTTCCTCGGCTCCGAGGGCACCCTCGGCGTGATCACCGCCGTCCGGCTGCGCGTCCACCCGCTGCCCGCCGTCAAGGCGTACGAGGCGTGGAGCTTCCCCGACTTCGCCACCGGGACGGCAGCGCTGCGCGCCGTCGAGCAGCAGGGCACCGGCCCGACCGTGATCCGGCTCTCCGACGAGGCCGAGACCATGGTCAACCTCGCCATGACCGAGCAGATCGGCGGCGCCCCGGCGGTCAGCGGCTGCCTGGCCGTCACCGTCTTCGAGGGCGACGCCGAGCAGGTCGCCGCCCGGCACCACGCCACCCGCGAGGTCCTGCTCGCCGCCGGCGCCACCTCGCTCGGCGAGGCCCCCGCCCGGGCCTGGGAGCACGGCCGGTACAACGCGCCCTACCTGCGCGACTCGCTGCTCAGCGCCGGCGCGCTGTGCGAGACCCTGGAGACGGCCGCGAACTGGAGCGGGCTGGCCGCCCTGCGCACCGCCGTCACCGAGGCGCTCACCGCCACCCTGCCCGGCGCGCTCGTGCTCTGCCACATCTCGCACGTCTACCCGACCGGCGCCTCGCTCTACTTCACCGTGGTCGCCGCCCTCGGCGAGGACCCGCTCACCACCTGGGGCGCCGCCAAGCGCGCCGCCGGGGACGCCATCACCGGCGCGGGCGGCACCATCACCCACCACCACGCCGTCGGCGCCGACCACCGCCCCTGGATGACCGACGAGATCGGCGACCTGGGCGTCCGCATCCTGCGTGCCGTCAAGGCCGAGCTCGACCCGGCGGGCATCCTCAACCCGGGCAAGCTGATCCCGTGAGCGGGCCTCATGGGATGAGCGAGTCTCATGAGGTGAGTGAGCCTCATGAGGCGAGCAGAGCGCATGAGGTGAGCGGGGCTCATGGCATGAGCAAGTCTCATGAAGCGAGCGATTCGCGCGACATGAGCAAGTCTCATGAGGTGAGCGAGTCCAGTGACATGAGCAAGTCTCATGGCACGGTCGGGTCCCGCGACATGAACAGGTCTCATGACATGAGCGGACCTCATGGCGAGGCCGGCCCGAGGGCCGTCCGCCGGGTCGCCGTCCTCACCAACCCGGCGGCGGGCGCCGGCCACGCCGGCCCCGCCGCCGGGCGGGCCGTCGCCCGTCTGCGCTCCCTCGGCCTCGACGTCGAGGAGCACGCGGGAAGCTCCGCCGAGGACGCCGTCCGCCTCGCCCGCGAGGCGGCGGCGGGCGGCGTGGACGCGGTGGCCGTGGTCGGCGGCGACGGCATGATCAACCTCGCCCTGCAGGCCCTCGCCGGCACCGCCGTCCCGCTCGGCGTCGTACCGGCCGGTACCGGCAATGACCACGCCCGCGCGTACGGCCTGCCGCTCGACGCCCCCGAGGCCGCGGCCGACGTCATCGCCGCCGGCCGGACCCGCACCGTCGACCTCGGCCGGGTCACCGGCCCCGACGGCGCCGTCCGCTGGTTCGGCTCCATCCTCGCCACCGGCTTCGACTCCCTGGTCAGCGACCGCACCAACCGCCTGCGCTGGCCGCGCGGCCGGATGCGCTACAACCTGGCGATCCTCATCGAGTTCGCCAACCTGCGCCCGCTGCCGTTCCGGATCACCCTCGCCGACGGAACCGCCATCGAACGCGACCTCACCCTCGCCGCCGTCGGCAACACCCGCAGCTACGGCGGCGGCATGCTCATGTGCCCCGACGCCCTCCCGGACGACGGCCTGCTCGACGTCACCCTCGTCGACGCCATGCCCCGCCTGCGCATCGCCCGCTTCTTCCCCACCCTCTTCAAGGGCACCCACACCACCCGCCCCGAGGTCACCACCCTGCGCGCCGAGTCCCTGCGCATCGAGTCCCCGGGCATCACCGCCTACGCCGACGGCGAGTTCATCGCGTCGTTGCCGGTCGAGGTGACGGTGCGAAAGGACGCCCTGCACCTGCTGGTGCCGTGAGACGCTGAAGCCGCGGCCCGAACCCAACCGGACCGGACCGCGGCACAGCCACCGTCGTCACCCGATGCGCGCCGCTCATCCCCGCCGGTGCCGTCACGAGCCTTCGACGCGGGTTTCCCCACTCGACGCACCGCCTCGGACGACCGGCGTCTCCCCTGCGCGGGGGAGGCAGGTTCGTCCCGACGGCTGAGTCGTCCGCAGGCCCGTTCCGGCAGAGTTCCTCAGGCAGCCGCACCGCGCCAGACGAGACTTCGGGGGAAACCATGACGACGGCAATGACGGCGGTGACGCCAATGACGACGTCGATGACAACGGTGACGCCGACGGCCCCGGCGTACCACGGACGTGGCCGGACCTGGCCGGGATATGCGGCCGCCGCAGCCGCACTCGCCTACGCGGCGCCGCACTTCTGGTGGGGCGCCGGGATCGCCGCCACGTTCCCCGGGGACTTCGCCTCCGCGCCGCATGGCACCTGGGAGGCCGCGATCGGCTACTGGGTGATGGGCGCCGTGGCGGTGGTGGGCGCGGTCGTCGCGCTCGCCCTGGTCCGGCCCTGGGGCCGCCGGCTCCCCCGCCGTACGCTCTGTGCCCTGTCCCTGACCGCCTCGGTCGGCATGACCCTGTGGGGTTTCACCTACTTCGCGATGCAGTACCTGCTCGCTGCCGGGCGGGTCGTCTCCGCTCCCGCCTTCGCCACCAAGGACGCCCACCCGCAGGCCGCCTGGGGGCTGTTCTGGTACGGCCTCTTCGTCCTGTGGGGCGTCATGCTCGGCGTGGCCGCTCGGACCAGGCTGCGCGAGGACCGCACCCGCTGAGAGCGCGCCCGAGCAGAGCGGAAGCGACCGTGGCCTCGACGCCGCCGTCGGGTCCTACCGCCCCTCGTCGGCCGTGTCCCGCACCGGGTTGGCCGCCTCGATCCGCCGGGCCCAGTGACGGACCAGCGGGTTGACGTCGTGGTCCGGGGAGCCGTCCAGGACGTCCACGCCCGCCGTCGCACCGGGACCGGTGCGCATGACCGCGTCGAGCAGGTAGCGCAGCGCCTCGTCGAGGCCCGGCTTCCGGCGGGCGCCCGGGGCGCCCAACACCTGCCAGGCCCAGCCGACCGCCACCGCCGCCACCCGCAGGTCCGTCCAGCCCCGCCCGCTCCGCGCGGCCGCGATCACCTGTCGCCGAACACCTCTCGGCAACGCGCCCCACAGCTCCCGCGCGTTGCTCCGCGGCACCTGCCCCCGTTGCAGCACCCTGTCCCCCGGCCCGTAGAACGCCGTCATGGACCACGGAGCGTACGGCAGTTCGGCCCGGTCAGCTGCCCAGGCGGCGGCGCCAGAGCAGCGGGCGTATCTCGATCGCGTGCGAGGGGTCGCCGTTCCAGACCGCGGGCAGGCCGGCGGTGGTGAGCGCGGCGACCACCTCGTGGCCGATCGCGGTGGTGGTCGACGGCGAACCGTCGAAGCCTCCGTAGAGGAGGGAGAGCCCGTGGCCGGCGGCCGCGGACTCGGTGCACTGGGAGTGGAAGTAGACGAAGCCGCGGGCGTCCGGGACGCCGGCGGCACCGATCTCGGCCTCACCGCAGGAGCGGCAGCAGGTGAAGTCCTCCCTGGCCGTGATGCCGCTCGCATCCAGAGCGGCGAAGGCTCGGGCGAGGCGCTCCGGGTCGGTCTCGCCGATCCAGCCGGTCTGCTCACCGACGCGCTCCAGCCAGAGCCGGTCCGCGAGTTGCTCGGCCTGGGCGCGCGAGAGCGGCCGGCGGCCGTTCGACACCAGGTACTCCTCGGCCTCCTCGGCGAGCCGGGCCCGGTCGGTGTAGCCGCAGGCCAGGGTCAGCCGCAGCCGCTCCTCCAACTCCCGCCGCTCGCCCGCGTCCAGCTCCGGCGGCGGGACCGGCTCCGGTGCCGGGCCCATGTCGAGCGGCTGCCAGTCCAGGCCCGCGCCCCAGCCCGCCTCGCCGCGCGCCCAGGCCGTCATCGCCTCGACGACCGGCCCGGGCGCGTCCAGCCGCACCTCGAAGTGCCGCTGGGCGGAGCCGTCACGGTGCTCCAGCGTGTACTCCTCGCCCTCGGCGTGCCACACCTGGACGTACACGTCCGGCAGGTCCGGTATCCGCTCCACGACGAGGAAGCGGTCGTCCTCCGCGCCGATGCGCCGGACCAGCCCCGCCAGCTCGTCCGCGCTCAGCCGGGAGTGCCGTTCCCCGTCGTTCGTCTGCACCGTGATCGCCAGCATGTGATCACCCTTGCACACGCCACTGACAATCACCCCGGCCGATCCCGCAGTTCAGGGACGGTGCGCCCGCGATCAGGCCGGCTGGCCGGCCGGGTACGCGACGGCCCCGCGCCGGTCCCGCTAGGAGGCGTTGACCCGGCCGACGCTCTCGGTGAGGGTCGGTTCGCCCGTGTCGGGGTCGATGCCGAACACCCGGAAGCCGGTGTCGGTGGCGATCCGGATGTGGCCGGCGTCGGTCCAGCCCGCCGAGACGAACGCCCCCTCACCCGGGAACCGCTCCGGCAGGTCGAGCAGGTGCCAACGGCGGCCCGACAGACCGCTGCCGGACTCGACCGTGATCCGCCGTTCCTGCGCCTCCGTCTCCGCGCCCGGACCACCGAGGTGGACGACCACCAGGACCTGGTCCGCCCGCGCCGGAGAGCTCGTCCGGGTCTGCGTGGAGGGCTCCACGAAGGCCGTGTGGAGGGCGAGGAGACCCAGCGCGCCCACCAGCACGATGCCCCCGACCCCCGCCGCCGTCCTGCCGACGAGGTCCCACCGCCGCCGGACGAGGGCCGCTGCCAGCAGCAGGACGGCCGTCACGGCGATCAGCGGGACCGGCCGGTCCAGGGCGTCGGCCACCGCCATCCGCCCACCGCTCCGGGACGCCCGGCGCCCCACCGCGCACACCAGCAACGGCAGCAGGGCGCTGCCGGCCAGGACGCCGCCGATCCTTCCCCGAAGCCTCATCGATCCCCCTACCCCGGGCGGCCCCCACCGCACGTCCCGGCCGGCCTAGGACAGCCCGTCCTCCCGGCGCAGCCGGAAGACGACGTTGCGGCGCAGCGGCCCCTGCGGGGTGTCGGGGTCGTCGAAGTCCTCGGCGGCGTGATGGGTCATGCCGAGGCGGCGCATCACCGCCTGGGACCGGTGGTTGGCGGCGGTGGTGATGGCCAGGACCTCCGGGAGGCCGAGGGTGTCGAAGCCGTACCCGAGGACGGCGCGGGCCGCCTCGGTGGCGTAGCCGTGGCCCCAGGCGGAGCGGGCCAGCCGCCAGCCGATCTCGACGCCGTCGACCGGGTCCGTCTCCTCGATGTCGTCCAGGCCCGCGAAGCCGACGAACTCGCCGCTCTCCCGCACCTCGACCGCCAGCCACCCGTACCCGCGCCGCTCGATCGCCGCCTCGAAGCGCGCCACCGAGGCGTCGCTCTGTTCACGGGTGAGCGGACCGCCGAGGTGCTCCCGGATCTCCGGGTCGGCGTTCATCGCGGCCCACGGGGCGCGGTCCGACTCCCGCCAGCGGCGGAGCAGCAGGCGTTCGGTGCGCAGTTCGTTCAGCGGCGCGTTCGACGGCGCGTTCGGCAGCTCGTTCGGCGGTTCGTTCAGCGGCGCGCTCGACGGTTCGTCCAACGCCGCGTTCAGAAGTGCGTTCAGTGGTGCGTTCATGCGGCCACCCAACGGCACCCCGCCCGCCGGGGCAAGCGGAAAATATCCCGGTGCCGGGCGGTGGACCCGTCGGGTAGTGTGCGGAGCATGTCGAGCCCTGAGGCATCCAGGGTGGGGGCTTTCGGTCACGCCGTCAGCTCCCTGCACCCCCGTACCCGTTGAGGCGCTGAGCCCTGCTCGCGCCCTGCGCCCGCGCGCTGGAAGAGCCGCGCGGGCGCCGCTTCGCGTGCGGGCCGGCCTTCGGGGGCTGAGCGCGGTGACGAGACGTCGTCCCTCGTTGCTTCTCCTCGCCCCGGAGCCCCTCGATGCCCCGTCCGCTCTACCTGCTCGCCCTGGCCGTGTTCGCCATGGGCACTTCGGAGTTCATGCTCGCCGGCCTGTTGCCGGACCTCGCCGCCGGCCTGGGCGTCAGCCTCGCCACGGCAGGCGGCCTCACCTCGGCCTTCGCGGCCGGGATGGCGGTCGGCGCCCCGCTGATGGCCGCCCTCGCCCGCAGGAGGCCGGGACGCGGCAGCCTGCTCGGCCTGCTGCTGCTGTTCGCGGCCGCGCACGTGGTGGGCGCGCTGACCGCGAGTTTCCCGCTGCTGCTGTCGACCCGGGTGATCGCCGCGCTGGCCGCCGCCGGGTTCCTCGCCGTGGCACTGACCACGGCCGCCGCGCTGGTCCCGGCGGACCGGAAGGGCCGGGCGCTCGCCGTACTGCTGTCGGGGACGACGGTGGCCACGGTCGCCGGGGTACCGGGCGGTTCGGTCCTCGGCGCGCTGTTCGGGTGGCGCGCCGCGTTCTGGGCGGTCGCCGTGCTCTGCCTGCCCGCCGCGGTCGGCCTCGCCCGGAGCCTCCCGGCCCGGCCCGCGACCGCGGACGGGTCCGGCACCCCGGCCCTGGGCGCGGAACTACGGCAGTTGCGCCGCCCGGCGCTGCTGCGCCCGATGCTGCTCGCCGCCCTCGTCAACGCGGCGACCTTCGGCGGCTTCACCTTCCTCGCCCCCGTGGTAACCGGCGCCGCCGGGCTCGGCGCGCTGTGGGTGCCCGTCGTCCTGGTGCTGTTCGGTACCGGATCGTTCGTCGGCGTCACGATCGTCGGGCGATCGGCGGACCGGCGCCCCGGGGCGGTCCTGGCGGTCGGCGGCCCGCTGCTGGTCGTGGGCTGGCCCGCGCTCGCCGTCCTCGCGGACCGACCGGTCGCCCTGCTGCCCCTGGTGTTCCTGCTGGGCACGCTGTCCTTCGCCGTCGGCGGCACGCTGATCACCCGGGTCCTGTACGAGGCGGCCGGAGCCCCCACCATGGCCGGCGCCTACGCGACCGCCGCCCTCAACCTCGGCGCGACCGCCGGCCCGCTGCTCGCCGCCGCCACACTCGGCACGGCGGCCGGCGACCTCGGCCCGTTCTACGCCGGTGGGCTCCTCGTCGCGGCCGCCCTGCTGATCGCCGCGCTCCGGGCACCCGACGCCGGGTGACGGCTGACGTCGGACGGCCGACGTCGGACGCCTGCCGAGTGCCGCCTGCCGCCTGCCGCCTGCCGCCTGCCGCCCGACGTCACCCCGCCGGGTGCCCCGGAACCCTACTCGACCACACGGAGCACGATCTTGCCCTGGATGTGCCCCTGTTCGGCCCTGCGGTGGGCGGCCGCGGCCTCGCGCAGCGGGTACACGCCGTCGATGGCCACCCGGATCCGCCCGTCGGCGAGCAGCGCGGCGAGTTCGCTGAGGTCACTGCCGCTGGAGCGGACCTGCCACCTCCCCTCCGGGAGCACCACGCCGAGTTCGGCGGCCCGCTCGGGCCGGTAGTCGCCGAAGAAGACGGAGACCAGCCGGCCGCCGCGCCGCAGGGCGGGCAGCAGGCGGTGGGCTTCGGGTCCGCCGACGGTGTCGACCAGCAGGTCGGCGTCCGCGACCGCCTCGGCGACCGGTGTGCGGGTGTAGTCCACGAAACGGTCGGCGCCCAGCCCGCGCAGGAACTCCTCGTGCCGCCCGGAGGCGACCGCGATGACTTCCCGCGCCCCGGCGAGGCGCAGGAGCTGGAGCGCGAGGTGCCCGACCCCGCCGGCCGCTCCGACGACCACGGCCGGTCCGCCGCCTTCGTAGCCGAGGCGCTTGTGCAGGAACTGGAACGCGGTCAGCCCGGCCATCGGGACGGCGGCGGCCTCGACGTGGTCGAGGGCCGCCGGTTTGCGCGCCAGGTCGGCGGCGGGCGCGACGGTGTACTCGGCGTAGCCGGCGGCGAACCCGGGGAACCGGACGAGTCCGAAGACCTCGTCGCCGACGCTCCACCCGGTGTCGGGGCCGCCGACCGCCGCGACCACGCCGGAGACGTCGCTGCCGGGGATCACCGGCGGGCGCAGCGCCGGCCGCAGTTCGGCCGGGATGTTGTCGAAGCCACGCCGCGTGTACCAGTCGGGCGGGTTGATGCCCGCGGCGTGGACCCGGACCAGGACCTCGCCGGGCCCCGGTGCCGGCCGCGGCACGTCCTCGTACTCCAGCACCTCTGGCTCGCCGAAGGCGTGCAGCCGAGCGGCCTTCATCGTGCCTTCGGTCGTCGTGCCTTCGGTCGTCGTGCCTTCGGTCGTCGACTCTTCGGTCGTCGACTCCTCCGTACCCATGTGTCTCCCCAACGCAGGACGGACGGCCCCGGCTAGAATCCGGAGCAGTGCTCCGGAAGAGATTAACCGGAGCAGTGCTCCGATTGTCAACGGCGAGGAACCCCATGCCCCGTGAACCGCACGCCCCCGCCGAGCCGCGCGCGCCCCGCGCCGATGCCCAGCGCAACCGGGACCACCTCCTGGCCGCGGCGGCCACCCTGGTCACCGAGCAGGGCACCCAGGCCTCCCTGCGGGACGTCGCCCGCCGCGCGGGGGTCGGCCTCGGCACGCTCTACCGGCACTTCCCCACCCGCGAGGACCTGCTGGAGGCACTGCTCGGCCGGCGCTTCGAACACCTCGCCGCCCGGGCCGACACCCTCGCCGCCACCGAACCGGCCGAACGCGCGCTGACCGACTGGCTCCACGAGTTCACCCTCGACGCCGGCGCCTACCACGGCCTGCCCGCGACCCTGATGGCGACCCTCTCGGACCCGGAGTCCGCCCTGCACGCGCTCTGCCTGCGGATGCGCCAGGCGGGCGGGCGACTGCTCGCCGCCGCCCAGCAGGAGGGCGTGATCCGCCCGGACGTCACCGCCCTCGACCTCTTCGCCCTGACCAACGCGCTGAGTTGGATCACCGACCAGGCTCCTACCCTCGCCGAACGCCGGGACCACCTCTTCCGGCTGGTGCTGGACGGACTCCGGCCCCGCCCCTGACCGAGCGACGAAGCGACCAGACGACCAGACGCCCGAGCCACCGACGCCAACCGGCCATTCCCCGGCGGGAATTGTCCAGCCTCCGCCCCGGTCCGAGGATGGGGAGCACCGCAACCGAGCGAACCTTCCGAGGAGCCCCCGTGACCACCGAGCTTTCCGCCGCCACCAGCGCCCAGCGACTCGCCGACCGCTACGCCGCCCTGTGGACCGAGCCCGACGCCGGCGCGCGCCGCGAGGCGATCGAGCGGCTGTGGGCCGAGGGCGGCGTGCACCTGCTGCACCCGCCCGTCGAGGCCCGCGAGGCGGCCGTCCGGGTCGGCTTCGCCGAGCCCGTCCTGGAGGCGCGCGGCTACGAGGAGTTGGAGTTCCGCGTCGCCCGCGCCCACGAGGAGTTCGTGGCGTCCGGCGAGTTCACCTTCCGTGCCCGGCCGGACGCCGTACGGCTGCGGGACGTCGTCCGCTTCGGCTGGGAGATGGTGACCGTGACCGACGGCGAACCGGTCGGCGGCGGCGAGGAGTTCGTCGTCCTGGACGCCGACGGCCGGATCACCACCGACTACCAGTTCCCGGGGCTCTGAGCAGCCGTTCCCCGCAGCGCCTCGGCGGTCGCCGCGTCCGCCGGGAGGAAGGCCTCCAGCTTCAGCTCGGCGAGCGTGACGTCCACGGCGGTGGCGAAGGTGGTGACCGTCGTCATCAGGTGCAGCTCGCCGAGCGAGGTGCGCAGCTCCAGCGGGACGGCGAAGCCCAAGTGCTGCTCCCCCACCTCGGCTTCGGGCACGTACGAGCTCAACTCCTCGTGCAGTTCGCCGAGATGCCTGGTCCGTTCGACGATGTGGCGGGCCCAGGCGGAGAAGTTGAGGATGCGCGGGGCAATGCCGTCCGGGTGCAGGGCGAGCCGGTAGGCGTTGGTGCCGGGGCCGACGAGTCGCGGGTCGGCGCCCTCGGTGATCACGTCCAGGGCCGAGTTGGCGGCGACCACGTCGCCCCGGCGGTCCACCACCAGCGCCGGGTACGGGAGGTGGCCGGCCAGGACGTGGCCGATCGCCTCCCGCACCGGCGCCAGCGACGGCCCGTCCAGCGGCGACTCCGGGTAGACGGGGGCGTAACCGGCGGCCAGCAGCAGCTCGTTGCGCTCCCGCAGCGGCAGGTCCAGCGATTCGGCGAGCCGGACGACCATGCCCCGGCCGGGCGCTGAACGGCCGGACTCGATGAAGCTCAGGTGCCGCTGGGTCGTGCCCGCCAGGGTGGCGAGGTCGAGCTGGCTGAGGCGGCGGCCGGTACGGCGCTCGCGCAGTGCTTGGGGGAAGTCCACGCCACCAGCCAACCCTCCCGTCACGCATCACGCCATTCCCCCGGGGGAATTGAGCCCAGGCACCGCCGCCCGCCAGCATCGGTGCCATGGACATCGGCGTATTCCTCCCCACCGGCCAGGACCAATGGGCCGCCCACGACCCCCGCGACCTGATCGGGTTCGCCCGGCGCAGCGAGGAGGCGGGCTTCTCCTCGCTGTTCGTCAACGACTCCCTGCTGAGCCCGCGGATCGAACCGCTCACCATGCTGGCCGCCGTCGCCCCGGTGACGGAACGCGTACGACTGGGCACCGGCGCCCTGCTGCCGGTCCTGCGCCGCCCGGTGCAGACCGCGCAGACGCTGGCCTCGGTGGACCTGCTCTCCGGCGGCCGGCTGACGGTGGCCGTCGGCGCCGGCTTCCCCGGGCGCTTCGGCCGTCCGCTGCACGAGCTGTCCCAGGTGCCGTGGGAGCGCCGCTTCGCCCGGCTGGACGAGACGGTCGCCCTGTGGCGGGCGATCTGGTCCGGGGCCGAGGCATTCCACGGCGAGTTCCACTCCTTCGCCGAACTCCCGCCCGCCACCAAGCCGTTCCGCGCCGGGGGCCCGCCGGTCTGGCTCGGCGGCGCGACCCCGGCGGCCCTGGCCCGCACCGGGCGACACTACGACGGCTGGCTGCCCTACCCACCCGAACCGGCCGACTACGCCGCCGGGCTCGAAGCCGTCCGGACGGCGGCGCGGCAGGCCGGACGACCGACGGAGGCCGTCACCCCCGCCCTCTTCGTCAAC
Organism: Kitasatospora sp. Ki12; assembly: GCF_054601375.1. Taxonomy (NCBI): domain Bacteria; kingdom Bacillati; phylum Actinomycetota; class Actinomycetes; order Kitasatosporales; family Streptomycetaceae; genus Kitasatospora; species Kitasatospora sp. Ki12. The sequence goes on from NZ_BAAIHT010000003.1 coordinate 1,853,190, forward strand.
GTGCGGATCGACCGCAGCGCCGGCGCCGCCCGCCGGACCATGGACGCCTACACCCGCGCCAACTACGGCCTGCCGCTGGCCGACACGGAACGGATCCAGGCCTTCGCCCTAGGCACCCCCGACGAGGTCGCCGCCACGCTCGCCCGTTACACGGCGGCCGGTGCCCGGCACGTCGTGGCCCGCCTCGGGGCGCTCGAACTGTCCGACCAGCTGGATCAGTTGGAGCGCCTGGCCGCCCTCAAGGCCGGCGAGTCGTGGTGACCGGGCACCGGCACGCGAACCGCCTCGCCCTCACACGCGCCGGCCACACCCGGCCCGGCCGCAATCACCCCGGCCTCACACGCCCCGGGTCGCCGTGATCCGGCCGTCCGCGATCGCCGCCACCAACTCTCCGTGGTCCGCCCCCGTCCGGTCCGCGTAGCGCACCGCGAACTCGGCCACCGCCTCGGCGAATGTGTCCGCGCCGCCGAGGTAGCCGGCGATGGCGAGGCGGTCGCCGGTGCGGGCGTGGGCACGGGCGAGGGTGCGGCCGCAGAGGTCGGCGTAGGCGCGCAGGCCGGAGGGCCGCATGTCGCCGACCTCCACCGAGCCCTTCATGTCGCGCAGTTGGCGACCGTAGAAGTGGCGGCCGGCGACGCCGGTGGTCCAGCCTAGGAAGATGTCGCTGGCGGCCTGCATCAGGTGCTGGCCGGTGACCACCCGGCGGCCGCCGTGGTGGGTGGCGACCTCGGCGTCGACCAGGGCGGGCGGCAGGTGGTCCTCCAGCACCGAGCGTCCGGCCTCCTTGAGCTGAAGGAACAGCGGGTCGCGGGCGTCCCGGCCCTCCAGCAGGACGATGAAGCAGCGGGTGCCGACGCTGCCGACGCCGACCACCTTGGTGGCCGCGTCCACGAAGTGGTAGCGGTCCAGCAGGACCCGTCGGTCTTCGGCGAGGGTGGCCCGGTAGTCGCTGAACACCTTGCCGATGCCGTGCAGTTCGGTCTTCTTGAGCGGTTCGATCAGCGGTGGCGCGCTGATGATCCGCCGGCGCCCGTCCCGTTCCTCGGTGAGCTTGCCGAAGGCCTGCAGGCTGGTGCGGCGGCGGGCGTGGGCGAGCTCGGCCTCGGCGCGCTCGCGCTGCCGGGGTTTGGTGAGCAGCGGCACCAGGTGAGCGGTGTCCACCCGGGCGTACCAGACGTCGAGTTCGCCCATGCCGGCCAGCCGGCGCATCGCCGTCGCGTACCCCTCGACGGCGGCGCGGGCGGCCCGCCGTACCCGGCGCTCGTCCTGGCCGTTGTCGCGGGCGGCCACGGCCACACTGGCGGCGAGGCGCTTGACGTCCCACTCGAACGGACCGGGATAGGTCTCGTCGAAGTCGTTGACGTCGAAGAGCAGGGCGCGTTCCGGCGAGGCGTACACCCCGAAGTTCACCAGGTGCGCGTCACCGCAGAGTTGGACGGTGAGGCCGGTGTCGGGGGCGGCGCCGAGATCGGCGGCCATCACCGCGGCGGCGCCGCGCAGGTAGCCGAACGGGTTCTCGGCCATCCGCCCGTACCGGATCGGCAGCAGCCGGGTGACCCGGTCCGCCCCCTGCTGTTCGAGGACGGCGAGCGGGTCGGGCCGGTCGGCGGCGGGGATCCACCGGCCGTGGTCGGAGCGGGAGACGCGGTCGCGGGCGGCCCGGCCGCGGCGGCGGCGCTCGGCGGGAGTGGTCATGCGGCGGCTCCGTCCGTCGGCGGTCCTCCCCGCGACGTCGGGGGTCCGCGGGTGCCCCTCCCCGCGACGCTAGGACACGAGTGCCGGAGGGCGCAGCGCACGCCCTCCGGCACTCAGCCGTCCGGGTGAAGCCGGTCGGTTCGCCGTGCGGCGGACCGCGCCGCGACGGTTCTTGTCACGGCGGGTCTCCGCACGGCGGCTCACTGCGCGGTGAAGTCCGCCATCATCGCCATGTCCTCGTGCTCCAGGTTGTGGCAGTGCAGCATGTACGCCCCCGCGTAGTCGGTGAAGCGCACCAGCACCTCCACCGCCTCGGCCGGACGCAGGTCCACGGTGTCCTTCCAGCCCGCGTCGTACGGGCCCGGGTCCTTGCCGTCGCGGCCGATCACCTGGAAGTGGTCGAGGTGGACGTGCACCGGGTGGTGCAGGTCGGAGGAGAAGCGCCAGCGTTCGACCGTCCCGAGCGCGGGCGTGGCGATGCTCTGACCCGGCTGGTACGGCTCGCCGTTGATGATCCAGCCGTCGGTGCGGCTGCGGCGGAAGGTGAAGTCGCGGGTGGTGACGGCGGCGGAGGCGCTCAGGTCCTCGACCGTGGCGAGCTTGTCGGGCACCGACGAGTCGTCCTTCACCTGCTTCGCGGAGACGTCGAAGCACATCACCTCGGCGGTACGGCCGCTGCCGAACCGGTTGACCAGGCGCACCCGGGTGCCCGGCTCGTAGCGGGAGAAGTCGACGACGACGTCGAAGCGCTCGGCGGGGGCGATCTCGATGCCGTCGTGGGCGACCGGGGCCGCCAGCAGGCCTCCGTCGGAGCCGATCTGGACCAGGGCGTCGCCGCCGGCGGGCTGCGGGTCGAGTTCCAGCCGGTAGAGGCGGGCGTTGGAGGCGTTGAGCAGGCGCAGCCGGTAGCGGAGGCGGTCGACGTCCAGCCGGGGCCAGGGGGCGCCGTTGACCAGGATGACGTCGCCGAGCACGCCGTTGGCGTACGCGGCGGTGACGCCGGGCTCGCCGAGCGCGGGGTCGCTGGAGGGGTAGCTGAAGGAGCCGTCGGCGGCGAACGAGCGGTCGGCGATCATCAGCGGCAGGTCGCGCTCGCCGCGCGGCAGCGGCAGGGCGCCCTCCTCGTCGTCCTGGACGAGGTGGAAGCCGGCCAGGCCGCGCCAGACGCCGGGGCCGGTGAAGCCCATCCGGTGGTCGTGGTACCAGAGCGTGGCGGCGCGCTGCTTGCCCGGGTAGGTGTAGCTGCGCTCGCCGACGACGTTGCGACCGGCCGCGTGGTGCATCCCGGGCATGCCCGCCATGCCCGGCATCCCCGCCATGCCGGCCGCGCCCTGGGCGGCGTCCGCCGACGATCCGACGGGCAGCAGCAGGTCCACCGGGTAGCCGTCGCTGTCCGCCGGGGTGTGCCCGCCGTGCAGGTGGGTGACGGACGGCACCGGCAGCTCGTTGCGGTGCTTGACCACCGTCGTCCGCCCGGAGCGGGTGACCACGGTCGGGCCGGGGAAACTGCCGCCGTACGTCCAGGCCTCGGTCTTCACGCCGGGCAGGATCTCCAGCTTGGCGACCTGCTGGGTGATCTCGTAGTAGTCGGTGGTGCCCTCCGTACGGACCGGCTTCAACACGGCCGGGACCGGCAGCGGGACCCGGAACGCCTCCGGCAGGTCGAGGCCGCTGCCCAGCAGCCGCCCGGGGCGGCCCTCGGCGAACAGCCGGGCGGCGGAGGGGACGGCGACGGCGACCAGCGCGCCCGCGCCGAGCACGGAGGCACCGATGCCCAGGAAGCGGCGGCGGTTCACTTGGACACCTCCACCGGCCCACCGGGGCGCGGCAGCCGGCCGCTGCCGTCCGGGGCCGCACCGGGCAGCGCCGCCCGGACGGGCAGCGGCAGCCGCCAGGCGCCGGCCAGGACGAACAGGATGCCGCTGACCAGCAGCACGCCGAGGGTGACGTGCAGGCCGAGCGAGCGGGCGTAGCCGGCCGCGATCTGGCCGGTGACCGCGACGGCGAGCAGGAGCGTGGTCCACAGCGGCCAGAGCGGACCCCGGCCGGGCCACCGCACCGCGACAGCCACCGCCAGCTGGAGCACCACCACGGTGGCCAGCGTCATCGCGTTGCCCTCGTGGTCCTTCAGGGACTCGTAGGTACCGTTGAGGAAGCTGCCGGCCAGCATGACCTGGAGCAGGGCCAACAGAGCCAGCGCGGTGGCGGTGGTCCGCAGCAGGACCAGCGGCCAGCGGGGTGCGGGGGCGACAGGGGGGCTGCTCATGTCGGGCTACTCTCTGCTTCGGCGGTCGGGCGGGGCGGGCGAGAGCGTAGCTGATCTGACATCACGATCAGCCCCAATAAAGGCCTTTGGTCCTTCCGGTTACCCCATTGCGCCTGCTCGGACCGCCTTTGTCACCCGGACGAGGGATGCCCTTGAGCGGTCCTCAAGGGCATCCCTCATGAGCTTGTCTCATGCTCATGCGCCATGAGCTCCTCTCATGCTCCGCGTCATGAGCTCGTCTCATGCTCCGCGTCATGAGCTCGTCTCATGCTCCGCGTCATGAGAGAAGCTCATCACCCACCTCATGAGAGGAGCTCATGACCCACCCCCCATGAGCCCCTCTCATCTCCCGCCGTCCTACTGCCGCGCCGCCGCCAGCGCCACCGGCCGGGTCCGCAGCAGCGCCCGGACCGGCAGCCCGGTCGCGCCGAGGCAGAGCAGCACGGCTCCGGCGGCCAGCGGCAGGGCGAGCATCGGCGGCACGTACGGGGAGGCGTTGGCGACGCCCCGGGTGACCGGCACCAGGGTGATCCAGGCGATCGCCGCGCCGACCGTCAGCCCGGTCCCGGCCACCAGCAGCGCCTCCCAGCGCATCATGCCGCGCACCTGGCGCCGGGTGGTGCCGGCCAATCGGAGCAAGGCGACCTCGCGCCGCCGGTCCAGCACCGTCATCACCAGGGTGTTGGCGGCGCTGACGGCGGCGAACCCGCCGAGCACACCCGCCATCACGGTGTTGGCCCAGCCGCTGAGCTCCATGTCCTTGTCGGCCTGGGCGACGAACCCGGCCCGGTCGGTCACGCCGGTCCCGGCGAGCGCGCCCAGCCCGGCGGCCACCGCCGTACGGTCGGCGCCCGGCGCGTCGGCGACCAGCACCTGACTGTCGTACCCGGTGGTGACGTGCGCGGCGACCGCCGCCCGGGGCAGCACGGCCTGGCCGACGCCGAGCCCCCGGTCGTACACGGCGACCACGGCGGGCCGTACGGCGGTGCCGTCGCCGAGCCGCAGCGGGACGCGGTCGCCGACCCCGGCGTCCAGGGCGTCGGCGAGGGTGGTGCTCAGGGCGATGGTGTCGGTGGCGCGACCGAGGTCGGCGAGCGAGCCGCCGCGCACGTCCAGGTCGAGCACCTCGGGCAGCCGGGCCGGGTCGCCGTCGACACCGAGCGCGGGGGCGGAGCTGAGCCGGCCGCCGCTCTCGACGACGAGGCCGGTGCGCAGCACGCCGACGGCGGTGTGCACGCCGGGCACCTTCGCCGCCCGTTCGGCGGTGCCGGCGGGCAGGCCCGGGCCGGTGGCGCCGATCACGTGGTCGGCGGTGACGCCGGCCCGGACGTTCGCGCCGCTGGTGTGGCTCAGGGTGCTCTGCAGGATCAGCAGGGTGCCGCAGAAGGCGGTGACCAGGACGATCGGGGTGATCGCGGAGGCCAGCCGACGGGCGTTGGCGCGGGTGTTGTCGGCGGCGAGCGAGCCGGGCGCGCCGCCGGCCCGCAGCGGGGCGCCGAGCACGGCGGCGGCGATCCGGGCCACCCAGGGGCCGAGCAGGGCGACGGCCAGCATGAGGCACATGACCACGCCGAGCGCGGTCTGGGCGGCCGCGGCACCGTCCAGGGAGGCGGCGACGGTCGCGACGGCGATGCCTCCGGCGGCGAAGAGCAGTCCGAGGACGGTGCGCACCTTGCCCGGGCGGGGCGCCTCGACGGCGGCCTCGCCGAGCGCCTCGGCGGCGCGCAGCCTGGACGGCCGGCGGGCGGCCAGGAAGCCCGCGGTCAGCGCGGCGAGGGTGCAGGTGAGGACGGCGGCGAGCATCGGCAGCGGGCCGACGTCCAGGCGGACGCCCTTCGGGACGGCGCCGCGATCGGCCAGTTGGCCGAACCACCAGCGGGCGAGGGCGAGGCCGGGCAGGATGCCGAGCGCCGCGGCGACGGGGGCCACCAGCACCGCCTCGGCCGCGATGGTGCGGCGGATCTGGCGCGGGGTGGCGCCGATGGCGCGCAGCAGGGCGAACTCGCGGGCGCGCTGGCCGGTGGCGAGGGCGACGGTGCTCATCACCACGAAGACCGCGGTCATGGTGGCGTAGCCGCCGAAACTGCCGCCGAGGCCGATCAGCAGGGTCCGGGCCTCGCCGAGGGCGGGGTGTTCGACGGCGCCGCGGCCGTCGCCGGAGTAGACCTTCGCGTCGCCGCCGACGGCCTGGCGCACCTGTGCGGCGAGCGCGGCGGCGCTCACCCCGTCGCGGGGCTGGACGGCGATGGCGTCGATCCGGCCGGGGTGGCCGGAGAGGCGGTCGGCGGTGGTGTCGGCGAACCAGGCGGTGGGGCCGGCAGCCTGGCTGGCGGCGAGGCCGGAGACCCGGTAGTTCGCGGTGCCGCCGGGCGCGGAGAGCGTGAGGTTCGCGCCGGGCGCGAGGTGGGCGGCGTGCGCGGTGTCGGCGTCCAGGACCACCTCGTTCGCGCCGGGTGAGCGGCCCTCGGTCAGCCGGTCGGCCGGACCGGCGATGCCGAGGGCGGCGTAGCCCCGACCGATCAGAGCCGGGGCACCGGCCGGGGCCGAGGTGCCGGTCAGCGCCGGAGCGCCGGCCGGGGCCTGGCTGCCGCCGGTCGTGGCGGTGAGCGGGAAGGCGGTGTCCGGCCGAGCGGCCGCGACGCCGGGCAGGGCGGTCAGCCGACCCACCAGCGCGGCGTCGGTGCGGGCCCGTTCCGGGGTGGCCTGCTCCTGGGTCTCGGTGTCCTCGCCGACCTTCTTCTGGATCTTGACGGTCTGCTCGGCCGCGACCACCACGGGCGCGGAGGCGTACCTGGTGGGCTGGAGGCCGGCGGTCAGTCCGGTCTGCAGCAGCACGCCGCAGGCCGTCACGACTGCGGCGCCGAGCAGCAGGGCGACCAGGGTGCCCACGAAGGAGGCGGGCCGGAAGCGCACCGAGGCGCGGGCGAGTCCGTTGGTCACGCCGCCGCTCCCACCGGGCGGGCGGTGAGCGCGACCATCCGGTCGGCGACGGCCTGCGGGCCGGGGTGCGGCAGGTCGTCCACGATCGCGCCGCCGGCCAGGAACAGCACCCGGTCGGCGAAGGAGGCGGCGACCGGGTCGTGGGTGACCATGACGACGGTCGCGCCCAGGGAGTCCACGGCCTGCCGCAGCAGGCCGAGCACCTCGTGCGCGGTACGGGTGTCCAGCGCGCCGGTCGGCTCGTCGGCGAAGACCACGTCCGGCCGGGTGATCAGCGCGCGGGCGATCGCGACCCGCTGCTGCTGGCCGCCGGAGAGCTGGCCGGGGCGCCGCCGGGCGTGCTGCCCGAGACCGACCCGCTCCAGCAACTCCCGGGCCCGGGCGCGGTCCTGGCGTTCCCCGGCGAGCCGCTGCGGGAGCAGCACGTTCTGCTCGACGCTCAGCGAGGGCAACAGGTTGAAGGACTGGAAGACGAAACCGATCCGGCTGCGGCGCAGCTTGGTGAGCCGGGTCTCGCTCAGTGCGGTGATCTCCTCGCCGCCGAGCCGGATCTCCCCGGCGTCCGGGCGGTCCAGGCCGGCCGCGCACTGCAGGAAGGTCGACTTGCCGGAGCCGGAGGGGCCCATCACGGCGGTGAAGCTGCCGGGTGCGAGCGCCAGGTCGATCCCGCGCAGCGCCTGCACCGCCGCCTCGCCGCGCCCGTAGCTGCGACGCACGCCGCGCAGTTCGATCGCGGGGACCGCCTGCGCCGCACCGTACCGGTCGGCGCGGTACGGGGCGCCGACGTTCGGAGCGGCAACGTTCGGAACGCCGACGTTCGGAACGCCGTCGTACGAAGCGTCGCCGTACGCGTCGGTGGCGTGCGGATCGGTCCCGCGCTCGTCGGTCCTGCGGCGGTCGTGGCGGCGTGCCATGGCGGGGCCTTCCTTCGGTTCTGCGTCGCTCGTCGTCATCACGCTCAACGCTAGGAAGGACGGGCTCCCCGAACCATGGAGGTCACCGGCGGACCGGGGGTGGGGTTATCCCTACACCGCTTCGGCGGCGACCCCGAGGTAGGCGGCCCGCAGCTCGGCGAGCAGCGGGTGGGCCGGGTCGAGGAGGGTGCCGTCGACGGCAGCCAGCGGACGGACGCCGACGCCCGCGTTCACCGCGAAGGCGGCCGAGAAGCGGGCGAGCCCGGCAGCGGACAGCGGCTCGCGGGACTGCGGGCCCCGGTACGCGCCGGACAGCAGGGCCTCGGTGACGCCGGGCAGGCTCGGCCCCTCCGGCCAGACCAGCCCGTCGTCGTCCAGGAAGCCGACGTTCCAGGTCGCGCCCTCGGTCACCCGGCCGTCCGGGTCGACCAGCAGCACGTCGTCGTAGCCCGCGAGTTGGGCCTGCCGGCGGTGGTGGACCAGGCCGAACAGGCCGACGTGCTTCACCTCCGGCAGCTCCCGCCGGTACACCGCGGTCCGTACCCGCAGCGGGGCGGGCCCGGCCGCCGCGGCCGGACGGGTGGTGACCAGCAGGGCGGGGGCCGCGGGGGCGGCGGGGCGCTCCAGACCGAGTGCCGGGTCGTACACGGTGACCCGGACGGTCACCGGCGCGCCGTCGGCCGGCAGCACCGCGCGGATCCGCTCCCGCGCCTCCTCCCGGTCGAGCTCGACGGCGAACAGCGCGCGGCAGTCCCGGACCAGCCGGTCCAGGTGCAGCGTCAGGCCCCGGACCCGGCCAGCCTCGGCGCGCAGGGTGGTGAAGTGCCCGTAGTTGAGCAGCCCCAGCGCGGCCAGCCGCGCCGGGTCGGCGGGGGCGCCGTCGATCTCGATCTCAGCCATCCCCGGAGTCTGCCAGCTGCGGCGCGGGCAGCGCGGCCGACGGCGGGGCCGGCACCGGGCCCTGCTCGGCCGTCCGCGACGGGGACCGCAGCGGAGACCGCGGCAGGGACTGTCCCGAGGACTGCGCCGAACACCGCGGCGGGGACTGCGGCAGAGGCTGCGGGGCGGGGACCGGCACCGGGCGGTGCGGGGAGGACGGCGGCCGGCGGGCGGCCCGCTCGAACTCCTCGATCCGGTACGCCAGCCCCTCCGGCTCGCCCGCGTCCGACCAGCGCCACGCCTCCGCCCACCACTGCGGCCCGCGCACCAGCGGGAAGCCCGCCAGTGCCAGGTGCAGGGCCAGCGTCGAGCGCGCGTACTCGTGCACCCAGCCGTCGACGCCCCGGTAGTCGGCCGTCTCGTCCAGGCGCAGCCAGCGGCCCTCCTGGCCGGCGGCCAGTATCGGCACCCAGCCGTGCAGCCGGTCGGCGACCAGCAGGAGCAGCCGCCCGTCCTCCTCGCGCACCCGGTAGGAGGGGAGTTGGGGCATCCGTGCCAGCGAGAGCGCGCGCTTCCAGCCGACCACCCACAGGCCCCGGCGCAGGTAGTAGTCGACCGCCGGCCGCCAGGTCCAGTGCGCCTCCAGCCGGAAGCCGGGCAGGCCCTCGGCGGCGGCCGCCGCGTACACCTCGTCCAGCGCGCCGGCGGCCAGTCCGCGCCCGCGCGCCGCCGGGCTCACGTAGAGGGAGGAGACGGCGAGTTGGCCGGGGCCCTTGGTCCAGTTGTCCACCGCGACGGTACCCACGACGGCGCCGTCACCGTCCTGGATCCAGTACCGGCGGCGGTACAGCTCGCCGCCAGGCCACTCGCGGCCGCTCTCCCCCAGCCGCTCGCGCCAGTCGCGCTCGGCGGGCGCCGTTAGCCCGTCCGGGTCCATCAGCTCGCCCAGTTCGCCCTCCACCAGGGACGCCAAGTCCCAGAGCGCGAACCGCCGTTCGCCCCCATCGCCGACCGCCCGCAGCCGCGGCCCCGCCGCCAGCCGGTCCTGCGCCCGCTCCACCGCCGCATCCCACGACCTCACCACGCCGCCACCATAGCGGGGCCCGACGACATTCCGTAATCCAGTGGACACCGAACGTCAGATCGGGTACGAATGCGGCTGTCCGATCAGCCCGGTTCCCACCGGCTTGTCCGGGAGGGGCCGTCAAGGGGAAGGAGATCCCCATGCGCGGCATCTTCGTACGTGCGGTCGTCGGGGCGGCGCATGCCCTAGCGGACGGGCTGGCGCGCCTTCGGAGCCTGGTCCGCCGCGCCGGTCGCGGCCCGGGGGCGCGGCCGGGCCAGCACCACGGCCGCGATCACCAGGGCACCGCCGGCCAGGGCGTTCCAGCCGACCGGCTCCGCGAGGAACAGCGCGCCGATCGCGGTGGACCACAGCGGCATCACGTAGGTGACAGCCGAGGCCACCGTGGTGCCCGCGGTCCGGACGAGACCGAGGTTGAGCAGGTACGCCAGGCCGGTACCGACGGCGCCGAACACCAGCAGGGCGACGGCCGGGCCGGCCCCCGGCCAGTGCGGGGCACCCGCGGCGAGCGGCGCGATGACGGCCAACTCGGCCGCGGCACAGCCGATCTGGAGCGCGGAGAGGGTGGTGACCGACTCCGGTCGCCCGGACAGGAACCGCCGCAGGTAGGCGAAGCCCGCCCCGTAGCAGCAGGCGGCGGCCAGGCAGGCGAGGCCCCCGGCGGCCTCACCGGAGCCGATGCCGCGCCAGACCCCGAACACGACGAGCACCCCGGCGAACCCCAGCGCGAGCCCGATGAGCCGGCGGGCGCCCGGGTGGCGCTCCTCGGGGACGGTGAGCACCGCGAACAGCAGGGTGAACAGGGGAGTGGTCGCGTTCATCACCCCGGCCAGCACCGAGCTGATCCTGGTCTCGCCGAACGGGAACAGGATGAACGGCACGGTGTTGAGCAGCACCGCGACCACCGCCGAGTGCCCCCACAGCGCACGGTCGCGCGGCACCCTCTCGCCGCGCAGCAGCAGAACGGCTCCCAGTGTGACCGCGCCCAGCAGGCACCGCCACAGCGCCACCCAGACCGGGGGCACCCCCGCGTCGACCGCCACCTTGATCAGGGCGAAGCTCGCACCCCAGATCGCCGACAGTGCCGCAAAACCCGGCAACCAGCGCCGCACCGCAACCACCCCCGCATTCCTCCCGTGTTCCCTGCACCTGGACAGAGGGTGCTCCGGCGCCCGAGCATGAGTCCAACAAGTGGCAGTCCGACGTGGATGAGGAAGTCTCATGTCCCCAGGTCACAGGTACCAGGACGTCCGATGACCACGGACGTCAACCTGGCACAGCTCAGGGCCCTCATCGCGGTCGCCGACACCGGCAGCTTCGGCGCGGCCGCCGACGAACTGGGCATCAGCCAGTCCGCCGTCTCGCACGCCGTAGCCGCCCTGGAGCGGGCCCTGGACGCGCCCGTCCTGCTGCGCGGCAACCCGAGCCGGCCGACCCCGCTCGGCCGGCAGGTCCTGCCGCACGCCCGTACTGCGGTCGCCGCGGCCGCCGCCGTGCGCACCGTCGCCACCCAGCACGCCGGCGGCCTGACCGGCACCGTCCGGCTGGCCGCGCCGGCCACCGTCTGCCAGGCGCTGCTGCCCGGGCTGCTCCGGGACTGGAAGGCGGCCTACCCGCAGCTCACCGTCCGGGTCTTCGAGGGCGAGGACGCCGAGCTCGCCACCTGGCTGGAGGCCGGCACGGTGGACGCCGCCGTCCTGGTCGACGCCGGGCCGCCGCAGCCCGGAGCGGTCCCGCTCGGCGCCGACTCGATGCACGCCCTGCTGCGCCGCGACCACCCGCTCGCCGGGCAGGAGACCATCCATGTGACCGAGCTGGAGGACGACGACTTCCTGCTCTCCGAGGGCGGCTGCGAGCGCCACATCCGGGAGGCCTATCGGCGGGCCGGCACCCGCTTCTCGCCGCGGCACCGGATCCGCGACCTCAACACCCTGATCGGCATGGTGAACGCGGGTGTCGGGGTGTCGGTGATGCCCGCACTGGCACTGACCATGCTCCCGGCCGACTGCGTACTGGTCCCGATCCGGCCCGCCGTCCACCGGAGGCTCACCCTCACCGGGCCGGCGGGCCGACCGTGGACCCCGGCGGTCAGCGGACTGCTGGCGGGGCTGGCCTCGATGCACAAGGGCGCGGGCGGAGTCGCGGGCAGGGTCGCGGGCGGAGCCACGGGCGACGGCGAGGGGAGCGACTCGAACACGAGCAAGGCCCTGGCGGTGGCGCCGAGCTGAATGGAGCTTTTCGGCGCCAGGGGCCGGGCCGGTGGAACTTTCCGCCGATCCGGGCTGCGGCGGCTGGTCGGCGCGGGCGTACGGCCGGAGGGTGACGGCATTCCAGCCGTACGCCCGAAGGAGGACCTGTTGTCCGCTCAGCCGCTGCCCCCACCGTCCGCCCGACCGGGCCACCCGCACCCGCACCGCTGGTGGGCACTCGGTGCGCTGCTCACCGCCGAGGCGATGAACCTGCTGGACGCGACGATCGTGCAGGTCGCCGCGCCGCGCATGCGCGCCGACCTCGGCGGACCGGCCGCCGCCGTGCCCTGGCTCACCACCGCGTACACCCTGCCGTTCGCCGTCCTGCTGCTCACCGGCGGTCGGCTCGGCGACCGGGCCGGACGCCGGCGGATGTTCCGGATCGGCGTCATCGGCTTCCTGCTCTCCTCGCTGGCCTGCGCCTGTGCGCCCACGCTCGGCGCGCTGCTCGTCTTCCGGGCCGTCCAGGGTGCGGCGGCGGCCGTGATCGTGCCGCAGACCATCGGCCTGATCAAGGCGATGTTCCGCGGCCCCGAGACCGCCCGGGCCCTCGGCACGATCGGGCCCGTGATGGGAATCGCCGCGGTCGCCGGACCGGTGCTCGGCGGGGTGCTCACCCACGCCGACCTCTTCGGCTCCTCCTGGCGGGCGGTCTTCCTGGTCAACCTCCCGCTCTCGCTCGCCGTCCTGACCCTCGCCCCGCTGCTCATCGAGGACCGCGCCCCGCGCCGCCCCGGCCTCGACCCGGTCGGCAGCGCGCTCGCGGCACTCGCCACCGGACTGCTGGTCCTGCCGCTGCTGGCCACCGGACACACCCCGCCGGTGTGGCCGGCCGTCGGTGCGGCAGCCGCGGTCGCCTTCGTCGTCCACCAGCGGCGCGGGGCCCGGCGCGGTACCGACACCCTGGTCGAGCCGAGCCTGTTCACCTCCGTGCGGTTCCCGGCCGCGCTGGTCGCCCTGGCGCTCGCCTTCGCCGCCACCACGGGGCTCGGCCTGGTCGTCGTCCTGCAGCTCCAACTCGGCAGCGGTGCGGATGCCCTGGCCTCCGGCCTGACCCTGCTGCCGATGTCGGCCGGGCTCGCGGCCGGTTCCGTGTGGGCCGGCTCCTCGCTGGTCCCGCGGTACGGGGCGCGGGTGATGCCCGCCGGGGTGGCCGTCATGGCGATCGGGGTGACGGCCGCCATCGGCGCCTACCGGACGGGCGAACGGCCGGACGCGCTGCCGTACGCACTCGCCGTGGTCGGACTCGGGCAGGGGCTGTTCACCCCGGTCTTCTTCACCACCGCCCTGCGGCCGCTGCGACCGCAGGAGACCGGATCGGCCGCCGGCCTGCTCAACGCCGTCCAGCAGCTCGGCTCGACCCTGGGCGTCGCGGTGCTCGGACGGATCTACCTGGCCGCCCCGGACAGCGCCGGGGCCCAGCGCGCCTGCTGGGTCGCGGTCGGAGTGCTGGCAGCCGTCGTCGTCGCCGGGCGGGCCATGAGCGGCGCTCATACCTCCCCCGCCGCCGTCCCCACCGAACCACGCGCGACAGAACCGGACGCGGCAGAACCGGAGGCGACGGCACCGGAGGCGACGGAACGGAACACGGCAGGACCGGACACGGCAGAATCGGACGGTGCGTCCGACCCCCGGGAACCCACTCATGCTCGATGACCTCGACCGCGCGCTCGTCCACGCCCTGCGCGTCGACGGGCGCGCCCCGTTCAACCAAATCGCCGCCGTCCTCGACGTTTCCCCGCAGACCGTCGCCCGCCGCTACCGGCGGCTGCGGGCCGAGGCCGGACTCCGGGTCGTCGGGCTCGCCGACCCGCACCGGGCCGGACGCTCACAGTGGCTGCTGCGCCTGACCGCCGGCCCGCACACCGCCCAGAACCTCGCCCAGGCGCTGGTCCGCCGCGCCGACACCGCCTGGGTGAAGCTCGCCTCCGGCGGCACCGAGATCACCGCCATCGTCGACACCGGCCCCGGCCCCGAGGGCCACAGCCTGCTGCTGCGCGACATCCCCCGTACCGCCGCCGTCACCGACGTCGCCGCCCACTGCCTGCTGCACACCTACCGCGGCGGCCCGAGCGCCTGGCCGGCCAGCACCGAGGCACTCAGCGAGGACCAGCAGGCCCGGCTGCGCCCGGCCACCGCCGACCCCACCCCGTCCGGCCTCCCCCCGTCCGGCCTCCCCTCGTCCGGCCTCGCGTCCGGCGGCCTGGACGAGTCCGACCACACCCTGCTCGGCGCGCTCCACCGGGACGGCCGCACACCCCTCGGCGACCTCGCCGCCGCCACCGGCCGCACCCCGGCCACCGTCGCCCGCCGACTCACCGAACTCCGGTCGGACGGCACGGTGTTCCTCGACGTGGAGCTCGACCCCCGGCTGCTGGGCGCGGACATGCAGGCACTGCTCTGGCTGAGCGTCGCCCCCGCCCACCTCGACCGCGTCGGCCGCGCCCTCGCCACCCACCGCGAACTCGCCTTTGTCGCCGCCACCACCGGGCCCAGCAACCTCGCGGCCCTCGCCCTGTGCACCGACCCGGCCGACCTCCACCGGTACCTGACCCAACGGCTGGGCGCCGTCCCGGAGATCACCGCCCTGGAGTCCGCCCCCGTCCTCCGCACCCTCAAGTCCGCCGGCCCGGTCCCGGCACCCTTGGCACGGCCCTGACCGGACGACGAGGGGACGACGACGAGACGAGAGAGCCGACGGAACCGACGCCCCCGGTCAATCCCGCAGCCGGACGCCGTCGAGCACCACGCCCACCACGCTGCGCGCCGGAACGGCGCCCCACATCCGGGAGTCCGTGCTGAACTCCGGGTTGTCGCCCAGCAGCACCACATGCCCGCCCGGCACCGTACCGCCCGCCACGACCGGACGCACCGACGGCGGGACCGGATCACCGGGCAGCGCGGCCAGGCGCTTCACCAGCAGCCGGTCCGGCTGCCGCCTGGCCGGGCCGACCGGCGAGGCGCCGACCGTTGCGGCGCTGACCGGTGCGGCGCCGGCTGGTGCGGCACCAAGGCCGTCCGGGGAGACCACCACGATCCGGCCCGCACGCAACCGGGCCGGGCCCCGCCGCAGCACCAGGACCCGCTGACCAGGCCGCAGCGCCGGACTCATGCTCGGGCCGGAGACCACGACCACCGACATCACCACCCGCAACAGCCCCGCGAGGGCCACCGCGACCACCACCAGCCCGCCACCGACCACCACCAGCAGCCCCACCCCTGCACCTCCTCCGCTCAGCGAACCGACCGACTGGACACCCGGACCCGCATCACCACCGGCACGGCCCCGCCCGACACCTCACAGCCCGACACCTCACACCCCGCCCGCCCGGATCGACACGACCGCGTCCTGGTAGCCGGAGGCCTGGAGGGTGAAGAGTTCCGCGTAGCGTCCGCCGAGGGCCATCAGGGCGTCATGGGTGCCGTCCTCGATCACCTGGCCGGCGCCGAGGACGACGATCCGGTCGGCGTCCCGGACGGTGCTGAGCCGGTGGGAGATCACCAGGCTGGTGGCGCCCCGGCGCAACTCGCGGAGGTTCTCGTGGAGTTCCTGTTCGGCGGCGGCGTCAAGGCCCGCACTGGGTTCGTCGAGGATCATCAGGTCGGCGTCACCGCGCATGAACGCCCGTGCCACCGCGAGGCGTTGCCATTCACCGCCGGACAGGGAGTGGCCCCAGCCCGCCTCCGTCACTCCTTCGGGCAGGAAGATCCGGCTGAGCAGGGCGCCGTATCCGCCGTCCAGTCGTCGCACCCGGTCGTGGATGCCCGCCGCGCGGGCGGCGTCGGCGATGCGGGCCTGGTCGTCGAGGTGGGCGAGGCGGCCGAGGCCGATGTTCTCGCCGGCGGTCAGGTCGTAGCGGCAGTAGTCCTGGAAGACGACGCCGATCCGCTGCCGGTACTCGTCGGGCGGGAACTCCCGGATGTCGACGCCGTCCCAGAGCACCCGGCCGCGGTCGGGGTCGTAGAGCCGGCAGAGCAGTTTGACGAGGGTGCTCTTGCCCGCGCCGTTGAGGCCGACCAGGGCGGTGACGGTGTCGGCCCGCAGGGTGACGGAGACGCCGCGCAGGATCCACGGCGCGTCGGGGTGGTAGCGGAACCAGACGTCCTGGAACTCGATGGTGCCGCGCAGCGCCGCGGGCGGGCGCGGGTCGGTGGCGGGGGCGAGGTCGGGCGGGGCCTCGCCGAGCGTGCGGTAGTGGTCGAAGGTGAGCGCGGCCTGGTAGGCGGAGGCGCCGCCGGCCGCGAGCTGGCCGACACCGGTCTGGATGCCGGCGACCGCCGCGAGGCACACCGAGACCTGGCCGAGGGAGAGTTCGCCGTGCCGGGCGGCCCGTACCGCCCACAGCAGGCCGAGCGCGTAGACGGCCACGCCGAGGAGTGAGGCGGGCAGCCGACGGGCGAGGTTCTGCCGGTCGGTGCGTTCCTCGGCGCCGCTGACCGCCCGCAGTTCGTGCCGGGCGCGCCCGCGCAGGAAGTCCTGCAGGCCGAAGAGGCGGATCTCCTTCACGGCGTCGACGTCGGACACCAGGCTGCTGTAGAAGGACTGGCGCCGGTTGCGGGACATGGTCTCGCTCAGGACGGCGGCCCGGCGGCGGCCGGCCGCCAGCTGGGCCCGCACCAGGGGCAGCGTCAGCACCAGGGTGAGCACGCCGAGCAGCGGGTTGACGACGAAGACCGTGACGAGGAAGCCTCCAACGGTGAGGAGCGCCTGGAGGCTGCCGAAGGCCGCGCCGACCAGGATGTCCGGGGCGACGCCGCCGGCCTGTTGGGCGAGGCGGAGCCGGTCCTGGAAGCGCGGGTCCTCGAAGGGCCGCAGGCCCGGCAGCCGGTTGACCGCGTCGAACAGTTCCTCCTGCACCCGCAGTCGGATCGCCCGGCTGGAGCGCGCCCGGGTGTACTCGCCGAGCGCGGGGAACAGCGCCATGCCGAGGCTGGCCACGACCAGCAGGACGCAGGTGCCGGTGGTCGGGCCGTCCGCGGCACCGGTGAGCGCGTCGAACAGCCGGCTCACCAGCAGCGCGGTGGCGGCGGGCAGCAGGCCGGCGACCAGCCCGCAGAGCAGCGACAGCAGCAGGGTGGTCCGGCCGGCCCGCCACGCGAGCGCGCAGGCGGCACCCGCCGAGCGGAACGCCCGCCCGGCACCCGCCCCCGATCCGGCCCCGGCCCCGGCCCCGGCCCCGGCCCCCGATCCGATCCCCGCTCCGGCCGGACCCAGGCCGACCGGACGGCGGCCGGTCGAGCCACCGCTGTTCGACCCACCACCGACCTGGCCACCCTCGGTCGGGCCACCACCGACCGGGCCACCCTCGACCGACCCACCGCCGACCGGGCCGGCGGAGCCACCGGTATGAGTCCCGCTCATCGCGCGGCGGTCGGGATGACGAGCTCGCCCGGGACCAGGTGGTTGGTGAGCCGGCCGTCCGCGTCGACGGAGACGTAGCTGGGCCAGCGCACGATCCCGAACGCCTCGGCCGTGGACTCGGGGCCGGCACCGGAGGTCTCGACCGACACCCGGGCGACCGGCTCCAGCAGCGTGCGCAGCTCGGCGACCACCGGCCCGCTGCCCTTGACGACGGCGAGGACCCGCTCGCGCCCGCCCGGGTAGCCGGTGACGGCCTTGACGAAGTCGGGCGCCTGCTCCAGGCACGGCCCGCAGGTCCCGGAGAAGAAGCCGACCACGGCGGGTGCGCCGACCAGGTCGGCCCTGGTGACGTCGCCCTCCGCTCCGGTGGATGCCCGGAATTCCGGTACGGGAGCACCGTCCGGAATCCGGTTGTCGGGCACCGAGACGCCCGTCCTGATATTTCCGAAGGAGGTCGGCGAACCGTGCGCGGAACCATGCGTGTTGATTTTCCGGGCGAGCGCGAGCGTCAACATCAGATTGAACAGCGAAAGACAGCCGATAATGACGATGAAAAGCATGGTCATGACGATTCCGTGCCTCGTTCCTGGTTCGGTCGGGTACAGGGAGGAATTCCGGTACGAATCCCCGGTGGAATCCGGGAGGAAAGGGGCACCGCGCCGCCCGGGAGGGCACCCCCGAACCGGGTCGGGCGGCCCGAACGGCGAGAGGCGGGGGCGGGGGCGGGCGCGGCTCAGCGTGCCGCCGAGAAGAGCTCGACGAGCGTGTCGGTGGCGATGATCAGCGCGCTCGCGAAGCCCGCCACGAGCAGTACGACGGCCACCCCGGTCGGCCCGAGGCCACCGGGGCCGGGCGCGATGCTCGCCGCCAGGCCGGCCGCGGCGACGGCGATCAGCACCAGGTTGCGCACCACATGAGCCTTGCTCACGGGCACGCCGGAGGCGCCGAAGCAGGAGCAGGAGACGTCGGCGCCCTGCCGCAGCAGCCGGACCAGGACGGCGGAGAACAGCGCGATCAACCCGCCGGTCGCGGCGAAAGCCCAGGTCGAGACGGGTTCGGGCACCCAGACCAGGAGGGCCAGGGCAGCCTCGGCGACCGGGACCCCGACCGTCGCCGCACCGGTCAGCCGGGGCGGCAGGACCGCCATCACGCGCAGCGCGGAGGCGAAGTCGCGGCGCGCGCGGAACTTGGTGAGGGCGGATCCGGCGAACACCACCGCGATCACGGCGCGGCAGCCGAGCAACAGGTATGCGGTCATGACTCCCCCTCCGCCGGTGCCCCCGCCGACGCAGGACGGGGGCACCGGCGGCCGTGTGTCAGCCGACCGGCTCGACCGGCTCGACCGGCGAACCGGAACGGGCCGGCAGACAGGTCGACAGACGGGCTGGCAGACGGGCCGGCAGACGGATCAACGGACGGATCAGCGGACGATCAGCAGCCGCCGACGATGACGTACGTGACACAGGACGGCTTGACCGCACAGTTCCAGGAGCAGCACTCCGTGACGTACAGGTTTTCACCGCTGCAGTGCGTGGTGGTGCCGGCCGGGCAGGCGCAGTACGCGTCCGCGACATCGGCCTTGCGGCCACCGGAAACCACGCGGTCGACCAGGTTGAGAACTGCCTGAACCATTTGTTCCTCCACTCGGGAAGATGGATTGGAGAGGCTGTGCACTTACTGACGAGATCTCGCGGTTCGAAAAGCTAACCGACCGCTCGAGAGCTTGTCTAGACCAACTTCGAAAGCGGTCAACGGACGGTAATCCGGAACAAGAGGCTCCTGTTCCCGGCGGTTCACACTCCCCCTCCACCGGGTCTTGACCCGCCCTCCGGGACAGGTCTATACCAGTGGGAGCCCACGGCAACCACCCAACGCCCCTGGGCAGTTCTGCCTGCCGCCGCGCCACCCCCACCTCCGGCGCGAAACGGGCACTTCCCCCACCGCCGTTTCCTGGAAGGCTTCCGATGGAACGCGCCATTCCCCCACACCCGACCGGCCCGGAACACCCCGCCGATCCGCCCGGCACCTCCACCGCCCGAAACCAACCCCGAAACCAACCCCGGATCCAGCCCCGAACCCGGCCGCGCAACCGGCACCGCGTCCGCTCCGGCCGGACCGCCCTCGCCGTGACCGGCGTGCTCGGCCTGGTCGCCGGAGGCCTCGCCGCACTCGTCGGCACCGGCGCCGCCGCGGCGGACACCACGGACACCACGGACACCACGGCCGTCACCGCCGCGACCGGCCTGGGCAGCAACTGGTACGCCTCGGCGCCCTACCTGATGCCCGAGGACAACAGCCCGCCGGACGCCGCCGCCGTCATGGACGCCACCGGCCAGAAGGCCTTCCAGCTGGCCTTCATCCTGGCCCAGGGCAACAGTTGCTCCCCCGCCTGGGGCGGCACCTCCTCGATCGACACCGACACCACCATGCCGAACGTCATCCAGACCGTCCGCGGCAAGGGCGGGGACGTCTCGGTGTCGGTCGGCGGGTACGGCGGCACCAAGCTTGGCCAGGTCTGCGGCACGCCGGAAGCGACCGCCGCCGGCTACCAGAAGGTGATCACCAAGTACCAGCTCAAGGCGATCGACTTCGACCTGGAGGAGCCGGAGTACGAGAACACCACGGCCATCCACAACGAGATCGGCGCCGCGCGGATCCTCCAGCAGAACAACCCGGGCCTGTACATCTCGATCACCACCGCCGGCACCAACGCGGGCACCGGCTGGTTCGGCACCCAGATGCTCAACGAGGCCAAGTCGCAGGGCTTCACGCCGAACAACTACTCGATCATGCCGTTCGACGGCGGCTTCAACGGCGCGGCTGCGCAGACCGACGCGCTGGTGAAGCTCAACGGGATCCTGCAGACCACCTTCGGCTGGAACGAGGCGACCGCGTACGCCCACGAGGGCGTGTCGCTGATGAACGGCCGCACCGACGCCGCCGAGTACTTCCGCCAGGCCGACTTCCAGACCGTGCTGGACTTCGCCACCGCGCACGGCCTGGCCCGGTACACCTACTGGTCGGTCAACCGGGACCGGCAGTGCCAGGGCCCGGTGGACCCGGGGCTGTCCGGCTCCTGCTCCAGCGTGGCGCAGAACGACTGGGACTTCACCAAGTACACGGTGAAGTTCGCCGGGGCGACCCCGCCCACCACGCCGCCGACGACTCCCCCGACCACACCGCCGACCAGCCCCGGCACCCCGGGCGCCTGCACCGCGCCGGCGTGGAGCGCGAGCACCACGTACACCGGCGGCGCCAAGGTCTCGTACAACGGGCACAACTACCACGCCAAGTGGTGGACGCTGAACGAGGTGCCGAGCGCCAGCGGCCAGTGGGGCGTCTGGGCCGACGACGGCCCCTGCTGACCGCGCCCCGGCCGGCCAGGCCCCGGCCGACCGAACTCCGCCCGGGCACACCGGGCAAAACGGCCGGACCGACCGCACCGGCAGAGCCGGCCGCATGACCGAACCGCAGGCGTGAGGGGCCCCGGGGTGCACAACCCCGGTGCCCCTCACGCCGGTTCAGCACCGGCACCGACCGGCGGCCCGGTCACCGCGACGCCGCGAACCGCTCCCGCAGCTCCTGCAGCACCTGTGCCGCCTCCGGCAGCCCGGCCGCCTCGCAGCGCGCGATGCCGCCCGTCAGCCGGGCCACCGCCGCCCCGGTGCGGCCGAGGTCGCTGCCCTCGATCAGCGCGGCCAGCCGGACGGACTCCGCCCGCGGCGCCTCGGCCCGCTCGCCGCCCCCGTCGTAGACCGCGACGGCCCGCTCGACCTCGGCCAGCGCCTCCTCGTACCGCTCGGCGACGGCCAGGCAGCGCGCCCGCTCGTAGTGCGAACCGCCGCGCAGGTACCAGGCGTTGTACTCCTGGCCGCTCTCCTCGGCGGCCGCGCCGACGCCGTCCGCCTCGGCGATCAGAGCCAGCGCGGAGTCCATCCCGTCGGCGCCCCGGGCGCGCATCGTCGTCCGCGCCAACTCCCGTAGGGTGGCGGCCATCTGGTCGACCTGCGGGGCCTCGCGGTGGGCCTCCCGGGCGCGGGCCAGTGCCGCCTCGGCGGCGTCCCAGCGGTCCGCCTGGGCGAGCGCCAGGGCGGCCTCGCAGGCGACCATGGTGTGGGTCTCCTGGTCCTCCCAGCCGGCCACCAGGTCGGCCAGCCGCAGGTACTCCTCGGCCGCGTCCCGGTACTCCTCCAGTTCGGCCAGGCCGCGGGCGAGGTCCAGCCGGGTCTGGGCGAGCATCCGGACGTCCAGCCGGGCCGCCGACGCGTCGAGCAGCACCGACTCCAGGACGGCCACCGCGTCCGCCGTCCGGCCGGTGTCGCGCAGCACGTCGGCCAGCTGCAGCCGCACCTGGGCGGCCTCCTCGACGGCCTCCGGGCCCTTGCGGTCGTAGCGCGCGGCCGCCTCGGACAGCGCGCGGACCGCACCGCCGAGGTCGCCCACCTGCATGCAGGAGTGGCCGAGCATCATGTACGTCGGCGCGTACGGGTAGGAGTCGTCGCCCCAGCGCGCGGCCTCGGCCAGCGCCCGGTGGAACACCTCGGCCGCCTGGGCCGGTTCGCGGCTCTGCAGCAGCGCCTGGCCCAGCAGACCGAGCACCCGCGGCGTGTGCCAGGGCAGCTCGGCCGCGTCCAACTGGGCCAGCACCTCGCGCAGTTCGGCCACCGCCTCGGCCAGGCGGCCCTGCCGGGCGGCGGCGTCCGCGGTGTACTGCCGGGAGGTCGCGGCCCGCCGGTCGGAGCCGAGCTCGACGGCGCTCCGGTGGTAGCCGCCGACCGCCGCCTCGAAGCGTGCGACGGTCTCCGCGGCGGGCTCCGGCAGCGCCTCGACCAGGTCGTGGTGGGCGGCGTAGGCGCGGGTCTGCAGCACGATCAGGTAGTCGTCGTCGGTCAGCTCGCCGGCCGACCGCAGCTCCTCGGCCCGGGCCAGCGCCTCGTCGAGCGCGGGCCAGTCGGCCGCCTTCGCCTTCGCCTCGGCCTTAACCTCGGCCTTAACCTCGCCCTTCGCCTCGCCCTTCGCCTCGCCCTTCGCCTCGCCCTTCGCCTCGCCCTTCGCCTCGGCCTCGAGCTCGCCCTTCGCCTCACCCTTCACCTCGGCCTCGCCGTCCTCGGCCCCCGACGACGAGTCCTCCGACGACGAGTCCCCCGACGCCTCCGCCACCTCCGACGCCTCGTCGAGGTCGACGATCAGCGTCCGGGTGCGGACCATCAGCGCCGACCCGGCCATCCCCGCCGCCTCGAACAGCGCGGCCGCCTCCAGCAGCCCCGCCTTGCCCTCCGCGTACGCGTCGCGCTCCAGCGCCTCGTGGGCACGCTGCTCGGCGAGTTCGGCGCGCAGCCGCTCGGGGCTGCCGACGGCCGTGCCCTCGGGGTGGACGAAGTCCGCGGCCGCGACCCGCTCGGCGATCCGCTTCCACAGCCGGTCGGAGTCCGGGTGCCCGAGCAGCTCCAGCTCGCGGGCCCGGACCACCAGGGCGGTGAAGTCCTCCGGCTCCGCCTCGACCGCCCGACGCGGCGCGGGCGCGACGGCCGGGACGGCGGCCGTCGTCCCGGGCGCGGCGGCGGCCCGCACGCCCAGTGCCAGCGGCTCGGACGTCAGCGGCTCGACGGCCAGCCGGGCGCGCCGCGCGGCGCCGACCGCGTCGGTGCCGTTGCGGGTGTCGAAGCGGGCGGCCAGCGCGTCCGCCTCGGTGCGCAGGTGGGCGAGCAGGGTGTCCACCGTCCAGGCGGTGCCCGCCGGGCCGCTGACCGCGAGCTCGCCGTGGCCGGCCCGGGCCAGGGCGGCGATCAGCACCTCGACGCCGGTCAGGAAGTCCAGCCGGGCGGCGGCCTCGCCGGTGACCGCGAACAGGTCCCGGTTCTCGGCGAGCAGTTCCAGGCCGCGCGGCTCGTTGCCGGACAGCGCGCAGAACTCGATGTGCCGGGCGACGGCGCCCAGCATCGAGGACTTGCCGCGCGCGAAGCGGTAGCCGGTCAGGTGCGCGGAGCGGGCTTCGTCCGTGCGGCCCCGGCGCAGCAGCGGCAGCAGGGCGACGGACTGGCTGAGGTACGGCTCCAGTTCGCAGGTGCTGCGGCCGCCGAGCACCGGGGCGAGCACCTCCAGGGCCCGGGCGTCGTCGCCGAGGTCGATGAAGTGCCGGGCGCGGGCGCGGGTCTCGCAGGCGGGGCAGTCGCTCATCTCGGAGCGCGGGCGGGCCGTCCACAGCTCGTAGGCGTCCTGGACGCCGACGCCGGTGACCTCGGCCAGGTGGTAGCGCTCGGCGTAGTACGGGTGGAGGCCGTGGCCGGCCGCGCGGTAGCGGTCGCGCAGTTCGGTGAGCCAGCGCTCGACGGCGGCCAGCGGCACGTCCGGGTTGTCCCGCAGCGCGCCGGCCACCCACTTGAAGCGCCAGAACACCTGGTGGCGGGCCCATTCGCCGAAGCCGTCCGGATCCTGGTCCCAGAGCTTGAGCACCCGGGCGAAGACGACCGGGGTCTTGTTCCGCTCGCCGTCGTACTCGTAGGCCTCCATCAGTTCGAGCAGGGCCATCGAGCGGACCTTGGTGTCCTCGAACTGCTCGGCGGCGTCGACGAGTTCCTCGGCGGTGACGGTCCGGGTGCGGCCGTACGGGCGGGAGTCGTTCTCGTGCAGCGCGGCCATCACCGCGTCGGGGGTCTCCAGCATCACGCCTCCTTCGGGCCTTGGTGATCCGGGCCGCCCGCCTCGTGGCCGAGCATGGCGTGGTCGAGCAGGCTGATGAACGACCGGTTGAGCAGGGCGGATTCGCTGGCCTTGAGCGGGCGGCGGGTCATCAGCACGGCCTGTCCGTACAGCGCCTCGACGGCGGTGACGGTCAGTTCGCGGTTGGTCACCGTCGCGGCGCGGCGCACCAGCGGGTTGAGGTGGTTGAGCACCAGCTGGGCGCGGGGCGCCTCGGCGCGCAGCGAGCCGAGGATGTCCGCCCACAATCCGTCGGCCTCGTCGGCGAGTTGGGCGCGGGTGCGCTCGTGCCGGGCCTCCCGGTTGTCGAGCAGCAGGGCGGGCGCGTTGGTCGGGTGGAAGCTGCGCAGGGCGACGTCGCAGTCGAACCGGCCGACCACCTCGCGGGCGATCGCCAGGAAGGCGTTGGCGGCCAGCTCGGCGGCCGGGTCGACGGTGTCCAGGTGCGCGGTGACGGTGCTCGGGTCGAGGTCGGAGACCGAGACGCCGGGGCGGATCTCGGGCAGCCGGTGCACCAGGTCGTGGTCGTAGGTGTAGCCGCCGTTGACCACGCCGAGGCCGGCCGCGCCGGCGATCGGGGCGACCTGGCGGAACTCCTCGACCGTACGGGTCACCAGCACCACCGGGTGGCTGCGGGCGAACTCGTCCAGGGTGACGTTGCCGTCGGTGGTCTCGAACGGCAGCCAGGGCAGCATCATCCGCAGCAACTCGTCGTCGTAGCGCGCGAGTTCCTTGACCGCCAGGTGGTGGACGGACAGGAAGCGGTGCAGCAGCGCCGGGTCGCTCGCGGACAGGCCGGTCAGCCAGTCGCGGATCCGGGCGCCGAGCGCGTCGCGGACGGCGGCCAGCGTCTCGTCGGCGTACAGGCCCTCGCGGGAGGCGGTCGGGCGCAGGCCGTCGGTGTCGACGACGCAGCGGACGAAGAACGCCCAGTCCGGCAGCAGTTCGTCGGCCTGGTCGGAGAGCAGCATGCCCTTGAGGTGCACCCGGTGGCCGTTGCGGCGCGAGGGCGGGGCGGCGTCCGGCAGCACGTACGCGACGCCGCGCAGGCCGACCAGCGGCAGGTCCAGCTCGATGGTGTCGAGCGGGGTGAAGTCGAAGGTGGCCCGGCAGTGCTCTGCGAGCGCGTCGCGCCGGGCCAGCGGGGAGCCGTGCCGCTCGGCCCACGGCGGGGTGCGGTTGACCTGGTGCTCGGTGCCGTTCGCGTCGATCACGGTGACGTGGTGGCGCAGCAGGCCGCCGAAGTCCCGGGCGAGGGTGAGCACCCGGCCGGGGCGGGTCCACTCGGCGGCGTCGGCGCGCGGGGCCAGGGTGACGGTGGTGCCCGGCTCCGGCTTGGCCTCGGCGGGCAGGGTGCGGATGGTGTAGCTGCCGTCGGAGCTGCCGCGCCACTCGATCACCGGGGCGTCCGGGTCGGCGGCGGAGCGGGTGACCACGGTGATCTCGTCGGCGACCACGAAGCAGGCGAGCAGGCCGATGCCGAACTGGCCGATGAAGTCGCCGCGGGCCTGTGCCAGCCCGGCGCCGTCCAGTCGGCCGTCGGCGTCGCGCTTGGAGCTGCGGCCGATGGTGGCGAGGAAGGTGTGGACGTCCTTCTCGGTCAGGCCGACGCCGGTGTCGGTGACGGACAGCTCGTCGTCGGCGCGGACGGTGATCCGGGCCGGCGCCCCGGGGTCGAGGGCGCGGCGGGCGGAGATCGCGTCCACCGCGTTCTGCAGCAGCTCGCGCAGGTAGACCCGCGGGCTGGAGTAGAGGTGGTGGGAGAGCAGGTCCACCAGGCCGCGCAGGTCCACCTGGAAGGTGTGCGCACTCGTCGGGTTGTCGGTTGGGGACACCGGAGGCTCTTTCGATCGCGGGGCGGGTGTGGTTCGACAGGGGCGCGGCTCGGCGCGTCAGGAACGCCGGGAGTGCCGGGAGTGCCGGGAGCACCGGGAATTCCTGGAGTTCCGGGAATTCCGGGCGGACTCGGCCGGCATCAGTACCCGGCGCAGCGGTCGCGGTGGACCCGGAAGCTCTTGACCGGATCCCCCGAGAGGTAGTGCCAGGGCGACTCGGTGACGGCGCCGTCCAGCGCGTCGAACAGCAGCCGGGCGGTCTTGCGCTGGTCGGCGAGCGAGAAGGCCATCGCGAAGGAGTTGAAGGCGCCCTGCCAGCCGCGCTCCGGCGTGAAGTCCGGGTGCAGGACGGACCGGAAGGCGGCCTCCTGCAGCTCGGCCAGCACGGTCGGGCTGGTCAGGTAGGCGTGGTCCTCGCCGTCCGGGAGGTCCAGCCAGTGCTCCAGGTGCGCGAGCGCCACCAGCTCGCCGAGGTGGCTGCCCTCGGGGGCGGCCAGCATCGCCGAGCGGGCGAAGTCGTGCATCTCCTCGTGCAAGCCGCCCCACTTGGCGCACAGCTGCTGCAGTCGCTGCCGGTGCGTGCCCGGGTGCCCGGGCGCCCGGCGGACGGCGGCCTCGAACCGGCAGGTGGCGATCTCCGGGCCGAGCGAGGCGCCGCGGGCGCTGATCTGCAGGAAGTACCAGGGGGCCAACCAGGACGGCTCGCGCTCGGCCGCCGTCAGCAGGTGCTCCTCGGCGGTGTCCAGGCGCTGGTGGAACAGCTTCCACTGCTCCTCGCCCACGTGCTTGGCCCGGGCGCCGGTGCGCGCCTCCCAGGCCCAGGTGATCTGCCGGGCGCCGGACAGCAGCAGTGCCACCGCGTCGTCCGGGGTGTCCGTGAGGACGCGGCCCGTCCACTCCTCGACCCCGGGCACCTCGGCGACGGCCCCGGCGAGGTGCGTCAGCTCCGCGCCGTCCTCGACGGCGGCCAGCGCGGGGCGCAGCGCGGCCCAGTCCCCGGCGGCGGCCTGCCCGAGCACCCTGCGAAGGGACTCGTCCCCGAAGGTCGGGTCGAGCCTCGGCTCGGCGCCGCGGGCCGCCTCGGCCGCCGCGGCCCCCCGCCGGCCGAACCCGAACCCGCGGCGCCCCGCACGGTCCTGCGCGCCTTCCCCGCCGGAGCGGCGTCGGAACAGCGGCATGTGTGTGGCCCCCTCGAACGTCATCGGCATCTTTCGCATGGCCGCACTGCGGCCACCCGAGATGAGTACATATCACGCTCGACTGACATCCGTTTCCCCAGCCCAGCACCCTCCGGGGCCGGTACGGTCCGGCCCGGGCGTGACCCGGCGGGCGGGGGCGGCGCCCGGTGGGCACTGGCGGGCATCGAGGGTGACATCTTGCTGCCTGACAGCTATCCGCCACCGTCCGCCGTGCCCGCACCGACCGGCGTTCCGTCAGTCTTGGGAACGTGCACGCCATCCGCTTCCACCTGCGCGCTCCCGACGGCCCCGCCCGCCTGCCGCGCGGCACGGACCACCCGACTCCCGAGACCGTCCGCGAGGGGCTGGAACGCGGGCTGGCGACGGGGCCGGAGCAGGGGCCGGCAGGCGGACCGGCAGGCGACGGGCAGAGCGGCCCGCGCAGCCGGGTCCGGATCGGGCACGCCAGGATCCTGACCGGCCCCGGCACCGTCGACGCGATGGTCTTCACCCTCGCCGACCGCCCGTCCACCGCCGAGGCCGCCCTGACCGCCGCCTGCGCCGGACTCACCGGCCCGGCCGGCCCGCTGCCCGGCTGGCGACTGGCCCACTGCGCGCTCGACGGCCCGCTCACGCCCGGACCGCTCGAATCGCTCGAACCACTCGGACCACTCGGACCACTCGGACCGCTCGATCCGCTCGGAGCTCCCGGGTACCCGGGGCTGACCTGGCACTGAGCCCCGACGGCCCGAACCCCGACCGCCCGAACCCAGACGGCCCGTACCCCGGCACCTCGTCGGCCCGAGCCCCGGCGCTCAGCCCAGCGCGGGCCCGGCGTCGGGCGTCTTGCCCGCCTGCGCCTGCTCGATCCGCTTGACCAGCATCACCGCGAACCGCCGCGTCGCGGCCACGTCCACCGGGCCGCCCTCGGTGGTCACGCTCGCCACCACGGTGCCCGAGCGCACCACGATGCCGACGCCCTCGCCCTCGGCCAGCGGTCCCTGGAAGGCCTGGCTCTCGCTGCCCAGCGCCGGGGTGTCGACCTTCTTGAACGGGCCGGCGGCGTACGAGGCGTAGGTCTCCTTCAGCCGGTTCTTGGCCGCGTCCCGGCTGGGCAGGGTCTCCACGATGAAGCGGGTGACCACGTCGCCCGAGGAGAACCGGACCGACGCGCTGAGCGGCTTGCCCGCGCAGGAGGTGGCCGCGGTGCAGGTCACGGCGTGGTCGGCGGTGTCGACCTTGCGCTTCTCCTCCTCCCACCCGGCCATCACCTTGGCGTCCGGCAGCACCTGGCCGACCAGCTTGTCGTCCAGCAGCGCCGCCTCCAGGTCCGCGCTGGGGGCCGCCGCGGCCGGCGCGGGCGCGGACGCCGGTGCCGAAGCCGCCCCGGACGCGGCCGCGGAGGCCGCCGCGGACGCCGCCGAGGGGTCGGCCGGGGCCGTGGCCGCGGGCGCCGACCCGGTGGCCGTACCGGCGGCCGTGCTCGCGACCGCCGCACCCGGCGTCCCCGAGGCCGTCCCCGCCGCGGTCTTCGACCCGCCGGACGAGCACCCGGCGAGCACCGCCATCAGCACCCCGGCCGCCACTCCGGCCGCCATCCGCCGACCACTCATCCCCATCGCCCGCTCCCTCCGGCTGTCAGTGACCCCTCAACATAGCCGCAGCTCCGCCCGCCCCCGCCGCCACCCCCGCGCCCGTCGCCGCCCCGACCGCCACGCCGGTCACCGGCCCGGCCGCCACCCCGGTCACCGCCCTGCCCGCCGCACCGGCCCCCTCCCCCGTCCAGTACGGTCCACCCGGGGCGACGCTCGGCGGCGATCAGTGACGGTCGGCGGCGATCGACGAGGATCGGCGAGGATCGGCGACGGGGGACGACATGACAGGCGCGGACAGCCCACGACCCGACCTCACCGCACTCGTCCGGGCCGCCCAGCAGGGAGACGCCCTCGCACTGGACGAGGTGCTGAGCCTGCTGATGCCGTACGTCGGGCGTGTCTGCGCGCCGATCGCCCTGCAGGACGCGCCGGACGCCGCCCAGGAGGCGATGATCGCGATCGTCCGCAACCTGCGCCAACTCAAGTCCCCCGAGGCGCTGTTCGGCTGGGCCCGGGCCATCGCCGCCCGCGAGGCCGTCCGCTTCGCCACCCGCCGGTTGCCCCGTCCCGCCGCCCCCGCCGACCAACCCGACCAACCCGACCAGCGCGACCCCGAGTTGGCCACCGACATCCAGGACGTCCTGGAACGCCTGCCACCCGACCACAGGGCAGTTCTGACGCTACGTCATATCGAAGGACTGGACGAGAAGTCCGTGTCCGAGATCCTGGACCTCCCACTCGGCACCGTACGTTCACGCCTCTTCCGCGCCCGCCACGGCTTCCGCGCCGCCTGGGGAACCGGAGACGGGTGAGCCCGAAGAAATCCACCGCCTCCCGGGATTGCCTCGCCCCTCCCGCCCCTCCTCTCTTGAGAACGGCCACTCTCGAGCACACCGCCGTCTCGACAACACCGCTTGTCTCAAGAGCATCGCAGGAGAAGGAGACCCCGATGACCGACCCCCGCCCCCGCCCGCTGCCCGACCTCCCCGGCGTCCGGCACGACCACCTCGACGTCGACGCCGACGGCACCGTCCTGCACCTCGCCGAGGCCGGCCCGAGCACCGGCACCCCACTGCTGCTCCTCCACGGCTTCCCGCAGCACTGGTACGCCTGGCGGCACGTGGTCCCCCTGCTCGACGGGGAGTTCCGCCTGCTCTGCCTGGACCTCCCCGGCTTCGGCTGGTCGGCGGCCCCGCGCCGGGGCGGTCACACCACCGACGACCGCGCCCGCCTGGTCCTCGCCGCCCTCGACCGGCTGGGCCTGGACCGCGTCGGCCTGGTCGGCCACGACTGGGGCGCCTGGACGGGTTTCGAGCTGGCGCTGCGCGCGCCCGAGCGGTTCACCGGCCTGCTCGCGCTCAACATGACCCACCCGTGGCCGCGGCAACGCGCCCTGCTCGGTACGGCCTGGCGGTTCTGGTACACCGCGCTGCTGGAGTACCCCGGCGTCGGCCGCCGGGTGGTCCGCCACCGACCGGGCCTGCTCGCCCATCTGCTCCGGCGCGGCGTACCCGCCGATTCCCCTTGGCCGGACGATGAGTTGGCCGAATACGTGGCGGCGGGCAGCACCCCCGGGGCGGCCCGCGCCGCCGAGCGGCTGCACTGGGGCTTCGTCGTCCGCGACATCCCGCGGCTGGCCCTCGGCCGGTTCCGGCACCGCCGGCTGACCGTCCCGACCCGGCTGCTCGGCGGTGAGCTGGACCCGGTGGTCCGCCCCGCCCTGCTCTCCCCCGTCGGCGCCCCGGCCGACGACCTGACGGCCGAAGTCCTGCCCGGCTGCGGGCACTTCCTGCCGCACGAGCGCCCTGGGGAGGTGGCGGCGGCCGTCCGCCGACTATTCGCGGCCTGACCCGATCCGCCGCTCCAACCGGTCCAGCAGCACCTCGCCGCGCCGGTCGACGAGCTTGCCGAAGAAGCGCTGCACCGGCCCCGCGCCGGGCACCCGCACCGCGGCGAGCAGGGCGAACCGCGTCCCGTCTCCGTCCGGCACGGCGGCCATCCCGCCGAGCAGCACCCGGCTCTGCATCAGGCACCAGCCGCTGCGCAGCACGATCTCGAACCGCTCCCGGTGGCCGAGCACGCTCACCGCGAGCCCCTCCAGCCGATCCCCGCCCGGTCCACGACCGCCGTCCACGCCTCCACCGTCATCCCTGCCACCGTCATCCCCGCCACCGCTCGGCGGCCCGACCTCGAAGGAGCGCAACCCGCTGATCAGACCCGGCAGTTCACCGGACAGGTCGCTCACGACCGGCCACACCGCGTCGAACCCGGACGCGAGCCGCCGCTCGGCGAACAGCGGACGTCCGGGGGCGGCCGCCGCCATCACCCGCAGCCGCCGCACCGGGTCCAACTCGACCGTCGGCCACCCGTCCGTCATCCCCCACCCCTCCCAGCACCGAAGCCCGAAGCCCGAGCCCCGGCCCTGGAAGCCCGACCGGAAACCCGCCTCGCACCGTACCGCCCGGCAATGCCCCGCAACGCCCCTCGATACGCCGAAGGGGCGGCGACCAAAACGGTCACCGCCCCGCCGACGAGGTCCCGCGGTCCGGTCAGACCGCCGGAGCCGGGTAGGTCGGGTACTCGACGCCCGAAATGTACTGCACGACCCGGACGACCTGGCACGAGTAGCCGAACTCGTTGTCGTACCACAGGTAGAGGATCGCGTTGTCGCCGTCGACCTTGGTCGCGCCGGCGTCCACGATGGAGGCGTGGCGCGAGCCGATGAAGTCGCTGGACACCGCGTCGGGCGAGTCGATGAAGTCGATCTGGCGCTTCAGCGGCGAGGTCAGCGAGACGTTGCGCAGGTACTCCAGGACGTCCTCGCGGTTGGTCTCCCGCTTGAGCTGGAGGTTGAGGATCGCGATGGAGACGTCCGGCACCGGCACCCGGATCGAGCTGCCGGTGATCTTCGCCTTGAGGTCCGGCAGGGCCTTGGCGACGGCCGAGGCGGCACCGGTCTCGGTGATCACCATGTTCAGCGGTGCCGAGCGGCCGCGACGGTCGGCCTTGTGGTAGTTGTCCAGCAGGTTCTGGTCGTTGGTGAACGAGTGGACGGTCTCCACGTGGCCGCGGACCACGCCGTACTCGTCCTCCATCGCCTTCAGCGGCGGGACGATGGCGTTGGTGGTGCAGGAGGCGCAGGAGATGATCTGCTCGTCCGGCTTGATCATGTCGTGGTTGACGCCGTGGACGATGTTCGGGACGTCGCCCTTGCCCGGCGCGGTCAGCACGACCTTGGCGATACCGGGGCGCAGGTGCTTCGACAGGCCCTCGCGGTCACGCCACCGGCCGGTGTTGTCGATCAGGATCGCGTCCTTGATCCCGTACTCCGTGTAGTCGACCTTGGTCGGGTCGTCGGAGTAGATCACCGTGATCTCGTTGCCGTTGACGACGATCTTGTTGTTCGCCTCGTCGACGGTGATCGTGCCCTGGAACTGGCCGTGGATGGAGTCCCGGCGCAGCAGCGAGGCGCGCTTGACCAGGTCGTCGCCGCCACCGTTGCGCACGACGATGGCCTTCAGCCGCAGACCGTTGGCCGAGGCCTTCTCGATCAGCAGGCGGGCGACCAGGCGGCCGATGCGGCCGAACCCGTACAGCACGACGTCCTGGGCGGACCGGCGCTCCAGCTTGTTCGCACCGGTGGCACCCGCCACGGCCTGGGCGGTGAACTCCTCCACCGACAGACCGTGGTCGTCCGCCTTGTACGTGGCGGCGAGCATGCCGATGTCGATCTGCGAGGGGCCGAGGTCCAGAGTGGTCAGGGCGCTCAGGAACGGCATCGTCTCGGTGACCGAGAGCTCCTCGCCCGCTATCTGCCGGGCGAAGCGGTGCGTCTTGAGGATGCTGACCACCGACTTGTTCACCAGGGAACGGCTGTGGCACAGGACGGTGACGTCCCGCTCCCGGTGCAGCCGCCCGATGATCGGGATCATCGACTCCGCGATCTCCTCGCGGTTCTTCCAGTCCGTGAACACGTCGTCGTTGACAGTCACAAGTCCATCTTTCGAGCTGAGGGTGTTGCGCACATGGTAGCTTCGCCCGCCCCCACCCCAGCGGCCGGGCCCACCTCCCCCGACCTCCGCCACCCCTCCCACCTGCACGTTCTCCGGCGCCCCCACCCCAGAAGGTGATCACCGCCACCCTCGTACCCCACCCCCGCCCACCACCGGCGGGGCCCGCGGGAGGCGGACCGGAGGCCCCGGCCCACCCGGGCCCGATCCGGTCCAATCCGGCCCGCCCCGGTCCTATCCGGCCCCATCGCCCGTTCGACGAGACCGAGGCGGGCGGGACCGGCCGCGGTGGCCGAACGAGATCGCGGGGGTCGAACTGGCGGAAGCGAAGCCGGAGCTGCACCCGTCCTTCGCGCCCCGGGTGCTCGCCGACCGTGCGCGCCGGGTGATCGTCCGGGCGGATACAGTGATCGAACGCCCGAACGGACAGAAGCACGAGGGGGCCGCGTGGCGACGCTGGGCATGCACCGGGACTTCCTGATGGAGTTCGCGGGTTTGGAGAAGTCGGTGCAGCGGAGGGTCTTCGAGACCTTCGAGAAGTTCACCGGGGCGACGCACACCGGCGCGCATCTGGAGAAGATCACCCACCAGCGGGACCCCCGGATCCGGACCATCCGGATCACCGACTTCTGGCGCGGTGTCGTCCTCAAGGCCGATCAGGGCGACGGCTACCTGCTGCTGAAGGTGCTCCCGCACGACAAGGCCAACGACTGGGCCTGCAAGCACCGGGCCTCGGTCAACGCCGCCACCCAGGGTGTGGAGATCCGCAACGACGTCGCGCTGGAGCGGGCCACCGAGTCGCTGCGGACCCGGGCCTCCGACGAGCCCCGGCGGCTGTTCGCCGACCGGTCCGACAAGGTCCTGCGCAGCCTGGGGGTCGACGAGGAGATCCTGCCGATCATCCGGCTGCTGCCCGACGAGGCCCACCTGGAGGCGCTCCACCGGGTCCTGCCGGAGCAGCAGTTCGACGTGCTGATCGGCCTGGCCAGCGGCATGGAGCCGGCCGACATCGACCGTGAGATCGTCCAGGCGTACGCGCGGGCGGCGGCGCCGGTGGGCGCTGCGCGGTCCGGGGACGGGCTGGTCTCGGCGAT
The DNA here is from genome assembly GCF_054601375.1 of Kitasatospora sp. Ki12. Taxonomy (NCBI): domain Bacteria; kingdom Bacillati; phylum Actinomycetota; class Actinomycetes; order Kitasatosporales; family Streptomycetaceae; genus Kitasatospora; species Kitasatospora sp. Ki12. The sequence goes on from NZ_BAAIHT010000003.1 coordinate 1,886,990, forward strand.
GGCCCACGCGCGCGGCCGGGTCGCCCTGGTGTCCTGCCCCGAGGAGTTGCTGGAGATCCTGGAGCGCCCGTTCGACGCGTGGCGGATCTTCCTGCACCCGGCCCAGTACCGGATCGCCTACCGGGACTCGTTCAACGGGCCCGCCCGGGTCAGCGGCGGCCCGGGGACCGGCAAGACGGTGGTGGCCCTGCACCGGACGTACCACCTCGCGCGCCGGCTGCCGCCGGACGCCCCCGACGGGTCGGTGCTGCTCACCACCTACACCAAGGACCTCGCCGCGGAGCTGGAGCGCTGCCTCGCGCTGCTCGTCACGGACGAGCGGATCAGGGCGAAGGTCCGGGTGGTCACCGTGGACGCGCTCGCCAACGAGGTCCTCCGGCGTTCCCGCGGCGGCGCTCCGCTGAAGATCGTCCTCAACCAGCGCGCGCTCCTCGCCCGCTGGGGGCGGATCGCCCGCCGGCTCGGGCTCGACTTCACCGACGTCTTCCTGGACCAGGAGTGGCGGCAGGTCGTCCTGGCCCAGGCGGTCGAGAGTGCGGAGCAGTACCTGAAGGCGCCCCGGTCCGGCCGGGGCACCTCCCTCGGTCCGCTGAAGAAGGCCCAACTGTGGCGCGCGGTGGCCGCGTTCGAGGAGGAGCTGCGGCAGGCCGGGGAGTGGACCTTCCTCCAGGTCTGCGCGCAGGCCGCGCGGGCGCTCGACGGACAGCCGGACCGCCCGTTCCGGCACGTCGTGGTCGACGAGGCGCAGGACCTGCACCCCGCGCAGTGGCGGTTCCTGCGCGCCCTCGTCCCGCCCGGGCCGGACGACCTGTTCCTCTCCGGCGACCCGCACCAGCGGATCTACGGGAACAACAAGGTCTCGCTGCGCGCGCTCGGGATCCAGGTGGTCGGGCGGTCCTCCCGGCTGCGGATCAGCTACCGGACCACCCACGAGATCCTCAGCTGGTCCGCGTCCCTGCTCACCGGCGAACGCCCGGACGACATGGACGGCGGGGAGGACTCCCTGGTGGGCTACCACTCGACCCTGCACGGCGCACACCCCGAGACCCACGGTCACGCCGACAAGCCCGAGGAGATCCGGGCGCTCGTCGCCCGCGTCGCGGAGTGGACCGCCTCCGGCGTGAGCCCGGAGGACATCGGCGTGGCCACCCGGACCGTCCAGCTCGGCCGCGACATCGCCGAGGCCCTGGAGCGGGCCGGAACGCCCGCCGTCCTGCTCGGCGACGCGCCCTCCCCCGGCGTGCGGATCGGGACGATGCACCGGATGAAGGGGCTGGAGTTCCGCTGCGTCGCCGTGGCCGGCGTGAGCGAGGGGCTCGTACCGTTGCGCAGCGCGCTCACCCCGGAGGACGCGGACCCGCAGCAGCACCGGGAGGACCTGAACGGCGAGCTGAGCCTGCTCTTCGTGGCGTGCACCCGGGCGCGGGAGGCGCTCTCGGTCTCCTGGCACGGCACGCCCAGTGTCTTCCTCGAACCGGTCTTCCCCGCTCAGGCGGCGCTGCCTCGGCCGGCCCGGCTCCTCACGTCGTGACGGAGTCTCCGGCCAGGTCCGCGATCAGATCATCCAGGACCAACTCCTCCTCGATGCGCCGGCCCGAGGCCAGGAGTGCCGAGGACAGGTCCGGGTCCCAGGGCGCTTCGGTCGGGGTTCCGGTGAGGACCGCGGTAGCCGGGTTGGCGGCGATGGCCGCGCGGTAGTCGGCGGTCGCGTACCGCCACGGGGTCCACGGGAGGTGGGCGAGCAGGCGGGTCGCGATCCGGATGCCGCCCCAGTCGAAGTCGCCGTGGTAGTGCAGGTTCCAGCCGGCATCGGCGTAGAGCTTCAGGAGGCGCAGCGCGGCCGTGCTGGGCTGCCCCTGGAGACAGACCAGCGGGGCGCCGTCAGGGCCGAGGCGGTCGGCGGCAGCCAGGACGACGGTGGGGTTCTCGCACACGTACACCTCGCCGCCCCGTGGTGGACGGGGGGCATCGCGAAGGAGCTGGCGAAGGGTCAGCACCATCGGCTGCCCGACCGCCCCGAGGGCGTTGAGGGCTTGCCCGGTGGCGGTGTCCGGGTCGCCCGGCAGGTTGAGGGCGAGGACCTGCGAGGAGATCTCGTCGAGCAGGATCCCCGCTGCCGCCCAGGCATCGCGCCGGGCTTGGGCTCCGTCGCCGTACGTGGTGCCGGTCAGGGCCCGGATGGCGTCCAGCGTGAGGGTCGCGAGCGGCCCGTGGTCCAGGGCGTGAGCGCTGCCGAGGTGTTCGGCCGCGAAGGTGCTGAGCGAGCGCGGCGGCGAGGCGGGCAGGTACGGCAGCAAACGGGCGAGGCCGTCGAGCAGTGACGTCGCCTCCTCGGGGCCGGCGGCCAGGCGCCGGACGAGACCGGTGGCGTGAAGTGAGGAGTACCAGTCCGCGAGTTCGGACCGGGCGGCCACCACGGAGGCCAGTGCGGCGAAGGCGCTGTCCCAAGCCAGGGCCAGCCGGTCGGCGGTCTGCTGCCGGGGAACGACGGGTCCGGTGAGCGCGACGACCGCGGCGGCCAGACCATCCGGGCTGGCGCCGCTGGCGCGCAGCACCTGATCCACGGCCGCCAGCGACACGGACAGTGACCGACCCGGTCGGGGTGCCCGGCCCAGGAGTCGGGCGACGGCAGCTCGTTCGGCATCGGCGGCACCGGTGAGGGTGACCGTACCGTCAAGTGGCCGGCCCTCCTCCATCCGCCGACGCGTTCGGTCGAGCAGCCAGGTGAGTTCGGGTGAGCCGAGCAGGCGCTGAAGTCGCGGAACGTCCGTGGTCACGAGAACACGCTCTCCTGCCGTGGACCCGGCACCTCCCCGTCGGCCACGCGCGTCCGCCGACGTCCGTCCCACTCCCAGCGGGTGACCAGGACCGCGGCGATCTCGTCGACCCGGGACAACTGGGCGATGGCCAGGCCGGGCACCTGCGGGTAACAGCCCCATTCACGTTCGGAGGTCATCACCACATCCAGATCGAAGGCAGCGAGCAGACCGAGCGACTTGGCACGGGAGTCGTCGTCCACGCCCGCGAACGCCTCATCCAACGTGACCAGACGCGGCGCGTGCGGGTTCCCGGCCGAGGCGTAGTGCGACGAGGCCGCCGCGAACAGCGGGAGTGAGACGGAGAGCACCCGTTCGCCGCCGGAGGCCGGACCGGTGGCGGACTGCCATTTGCCGTGTTGGTGGCGTTCGATTCCGAACTCATGCCACGACCGGTAGTCCAGGGCCGTGGTGAGATGCTCCAGCCAGGTTCCGGACGGGTTGTCGGTGCGAGCACGCTCGATCTGAGCCTGGAGGAACTCGCCGAGCGCAGCCCGGTCGGCGGCCGTCCAGGCGTCCGAAGACTGACGCAGGAGGCGTTCGCGGGCGGCTGCCAGCCCGCCGGGAGCGTTGCGGGCGAGCCGCCAGACGAGCCGCAGCAGCATGCCGGTGCTGGTCGGGCGGTCCGTGAGCTCCCCGTTCATTCGCAGGACCTGTTCCTCGGCGGCGGTGACCAGTTCCTGGAGGGTCCCGGCGACCTCGGTGATCAGATGGTTCTCCAGGATCTCCTGTTCCCGGGCGGAGAGCAGCTGCTGCCGGTCGGCGACCTCGGCGGTCAAGGCGGCGGACAGCTCGGGGACCGAGCGTTCACGCCCTTGGAAGACGATGTCGACGACCAGGCCTTCCTCCAGCATCCGAGCCGCCGCGGTGTGGCCGTGGCGAGCGAGGGCGTCGGAGAGGTCCTTGAGCTCCTCGGTGATCCGGCGCTGGACACGTTCCCAGGCCGGATCGGCGTCGTCGACGGACTCCAGCTCACGCTCGACGGCCCGGGCCAGGCGGACGGCGGGTTCGGGAGCCCAGGAGTCGGCGGCGTGCTCGGCGGCCAGGTCGGGCAGGGCGACGGCGAGCAGGCCGGTGGCGGCGAAGCGGCGCAGCGCGTCGATCGCCTCGGCGCGGGTGCGGGCGGTGTCCTCGATCTCGGTACGGACCCGGTCGCGCAGGGCATCCGCGGCGGCGCGCCGGCCGGTCGCGTCGTTCTGCGCCCGGCGGGTGTCTCGCTCATCCTGCTCGCAGTCCCGCAGTGCGGCCTTCACTTCGGCGAGTCGGTGTTGCAGCTCGGCAACGGCGGCGCCGACAGTGGCGGCGAGCGTCTCGTGGCGTTCTCCTGCCGTGACGGCCTCACGCGCCGCGTCGCGCGCGCGTTCGGCCAGATCGGCGGCGTGTTCGGCGGCGCGGCCGTGATCGGCCGCCTCGCTCGCCAGTGCGGTGTGGGCGGCGCGGGTCTCCCGTACCGCGGGCCACAGGGCGGCCAGGGTCTCACGGTAGGAACCGAGATCGTCCCGAGCCTCCCGGAGGCCGACGCCTGTGACCGGAAGGCCGAGTTCCTCGGCCAGGCTGTGCAGTTCGGCCGTGGACTGCACGGCGAGGCTCGCAGCCGCGGCGGCCACCCGCTCGGCCTCATGGCGGTGTTCGACGGCCCGGGCATGTTCGCGGTGCGCCGCCACCGCGATGGCGTGAGCACTGCGCAGGGCGGCGTCGTCCGGAAGGGCGGCCTGTTCGGCCGCCAAGGTGCGCAGGTCCGCCTCCAGCTGCTCCGATCGGGCCGAAATCTCCTCCAACTGTTCCGCGATACGCGCCAGTTCGTCATCGATGACCCCCATCCGGGCCCGCCTGGCCTGTTCCCGGGCGCCCTCACCGAGGTACTCGGCGGCAGGCTTGGACCAGGCCCCGGTCAGCGAGCCGAGACGGAAGCGCCCGTCCGGACCGATCCAGCTGCCGTATCCGGGCATTTCCGCACCCGGGGGCAACAGTCCGATGCCTGCGAGCAGCCGGGAGACCAGCTCGTCGGACAGTGCGGCCGCAGCCGGGTCGGCGCGGTCCACCGCGGGACGCAGCACCACAGCCAGCGAAGGACCGTCGACCGGCACACCGACGGTCGCCCGGGTGTCCCAGATGCCAGTGGCCGTCACCGTCTCGTCCGGCGCAACCCAGGCGTCCAGCAGGCCTGACGCCTCCAAGGCGGCTTCCAGGCCGGCTGTCTGCTGCGGCGTCAGACCTTCCGTGAAATCGACCAGATGCCACAGCGGTGCGCCAGGGCGGCCTTCCCTGGCCTCGGGCGAGCGGGTGTACGGCGCCCGCGGCCCACGCCGGCCGCCCGCGCGCAGCTCGGCCAGTTCGGTCCGCAGCCGGTCGCGATGCTCACCCACGTCCCGCTGCTCGGCCTCCAGGACGGCCCGACGGCGGGCCAGGTCGGCCCCGACCGAGGAGGCGACCTGCTGCGCGGCCACCCGTGAGGGATCGGCGCCGGCCAATGTCCCGCTCCATTGGCCGAGTTCATCGAGTACACCTTCGATGCCGGCGAGGCGAAGCAGAGTGCATGCGCGGAAGTGCGAGCGAACGGCGGCGACATAGTCCCGGCCCGCATGCACTGTGGTCTCCTCGGCCTCGGCCCGCAGCTCGGCTCGGTGGGCCAGGTCTCCGTCCGCGTCCTCCAGGCGACGGCGGGCCCGGTCCGACTCCCGAACCGCTTCCTGCGCGGTCGCGAGGTGCTCCTCGACCAGGGTGATCGAGCGCTGGCGGCGATCGGTGAGATCGGCAGCGGGACGCTGCACGGCTTCGGGCGCCTCACCCTCCGCCAACGGGAGTGCGACCCGGTCGGTGTGCTCCCTCCCCAGCCCGGCCGCCGTCGCCGCGGCACCCGAACGGTCCAGCGCGCCGTCCCGTGATCGCTCCGCGGCCGCGGCCCGTGATCGCGCCGCACCCAGCTTGGCCGCGAACCGTGCCAGTTCGCCCTCGGCCCGGAGTCGGTCCACTTCCGTGCGGCCGGCGTCCTTCGCCGTGCGCTCGGCCGAGGCGGCGGCTTGGTCCAGCTCGCGGGCGCTGCGCATCTCCGGGCCTGCCCGCAGGGCTTCGTCCCTGGCCCGGAGCCCGGATCGCAGCCGGTCCAGTTCCTCCAGCCGCGTCTCGGCTTCGGCGAGCGCGGTACCCGCCACCTCGAAGTCCTGTTCAGCGGTGTTGAGTTCGGCGCGCAGAGCCTCGTACCGGGAGTGCTGGGCACGGGGGGCACGGGCCTTCCGGCGGGCAGCGACCCGGGCATAGCGGCGGTAGTGCTGGAGGAAGGCTCCCGCGGCACGCTCAGCGGCTGCCATGACTGCGAGTTGTTCCTTCTCCTCGTCCAGCGAGCGGAACGCCTCCGCGACGTCGGCGACCACGGCCTGGTCCATCGGCGGCAGCGACTCGGTCAGGGCCTGGGAAAGCGCCTTCTCACTGGGCCGCTTGGACAGCTGGGGCTGACGCAGCTGGACCAGCAGATCGACCAGGGCCGCGTACCGCTGCTCGCCCAGGCCGAACAGGGCTTCGTCCACCGCGCGCCGGTAGGCCCGCGCCGAGTCGTACATCAGGCCCCGTCCGCCCAGTGCCTCGGCCAGCCGATCCCGGCCGACAGCGACACCGGTGGAGTCCACCAACCGTAGCTCCGGGCCGATCCGCTGGTCGGTCACGAAGTACCAGTGGCGGGCGATACCCCGGCCGCTGACCGCCTTCAGGCCACAGCCGAGCGTGGCGTAGTGCGCGGTCCCGTCCTGGTCCAGGCGACCGAACTCGATCCAGGTGTAGCCAAGCCGCTCCGAGTGCGGATGCTCGCCGCCCAGCAGCAGGTTCCACTCCATCCGCTTCTTCGGGTCGGCGTCCGGCTCGACCCGGTGTGAGGAGAGGTCTCCGTCCAGCAGGAAGGGCAGGGTCAGGGCGAGCACCTTGGACTTGCCGGTGCCGTTGTTGCCGCGCAGGAGCAGTCGCCCGTCGCGGAAGTGGAACTCCTCCTGGTCGTAGTAGAAGAGGTCGACCAGCCCGAGCCGGAGCGGCTGCCAGCGGGGGCGGCCAGGCAACGGCAGCCGCGCTTCGACGGTGGTTTTCATCGGTTCCTCGTGCCCTTCGTACGACCGGCCGTCGTCTTCGCGTTCTTCCGTGGGGCGCTCTGACCGGGCTCCAACAGGACTGCCTCGCCGACCCGGTAGCGGTCCAGGGCGGGTCTGGGCCGGACCGCGGCGGCACCGTCCGGACCCGCCACGCGTTCCAGCAGCCCGAGCGCGACCAGCCGCTCCACGGCTTGTCCGGCCAACTCGGCCTCGGCGCCGGGGACTGTCGCGCTGCGCCGCCAGAAGCCGACGTGCTCCACCGCCCAGTCCGCCACCCGCTGGTGCAGGTCAGTCAGCGGGACCGTGCCGCCCCGGTCGGCGAGGTACTCCGCCACCAGCAGCGCCACGTGGCCGTCGGTGCCCGACTCCGGCATCCGCAGGTCCGTCAGATCGTCATCGGGATCGACCATCGCCAGGCCTTCCGCCCTCACCTCCGGTACCAGACCGGTGAGTTCGCCGATGCGCCGGGTCAGCGCGCCGCGCTGCGAGGCGAGGTACGCGCTCTCACTCCCGGTCAGCCCCTCGAGGTACACCACGGGGTCGTCCAGCAACCGGCGGGTCAGGCTGTGTCGCAGCGCCCGGTTCCGCAGCTCGTCGCTGTCCGGCAGCACCTCTGCGTTGAGTTCGGCCAGCCGCTCGTCGAAACCGGGTGCGCGAACGGTGCTCGGGCCGCGTCGGGCGACGAGCAGGACGGCGAGCACGCGGCGGTCCACGTCGTACAAGGCGTCCCCGGCCGACTTCAGGAAGGCCTCCTCGTCGCCCGCGACCTTGGCGAGCACACCCCATTCCAGGAGCAGCCGGACCACGGCCACCAGGTCGGTGCGCTGCTCCCGGTCGACCAGGGTGAATTGGACGCCGGCTGCGTCGAGCGCCGGATCGGCGGCCGCCAGCACGACCTGCTCGGCCAGCCGCCCGAGCGCGACCTGCTGCTCGGCCCGCTCCAGCACCGCCAGGCACAAGCACACCAGAACGTAGCGACGCCGCGAGAACGGCAGGCCGGTGCGCTGGTCCCTGGCTGGGTGGGTCGGGTCGTCGGATCGACCCGGAATGCGGCGGAGCCGGGCCACCTCGCTGTCCACCAGGAGCCCCCACCCGGTGTTCCGTTCGAACCACCCGCGCAGCTCCGTCGCGTGTTGCCGTACCAGCCGGAAGTCGTCGGCATGGGAACCGCCCGCGCGAAGCAGCGGGCGGTTCAGCAGCGCCCGCGCGGCGCGCCGCGCCTCCGCCACACGCTGCGCGGCGAGGGCGTCCCCCAGACGGTCGTCACTCATGGTCGGCCCCTACCGGCTCTGGCCGACTGGTCAGGTCGACGATTTCGACCAGGTGCTCCGGACCCCAAAGCACTCCGTCGAGCGTGCTGATCTCGGCGATCCCGCCGCCGTGCACCCTGGTCAGCCTGATCTCCATCGTCCCGTCGTTGGTGGTGGTCGAGACGGACTCCGTGCCCGGCCGCCAGGCCGACAGGGCGTCCCCGAGCAACAGCAGGAACAGCCGGAACGCCTCACGGTCGAGCACGTCCAGGTCGCTGAGCCGCACCGCTCCGCTGGTCACCAGCCGGGCCCGGACCGCCGCCGTCTGTTCGGCCTGCTTGCGGGCCAGCTCGGCCAGGTACGCCTTGGCCTCGCCGCGGTCCTGCACCGCTGCGCGGCGGCCACGACGCTCGTACGAGCCAGTGCGACGCAGCTGCGGACTGATCCGCACACCCGGCGCATCGCGCCAGGAGGCGGACGCGGGCACCGGATCGGCCTCACGCTCGGTGAGAGCATCATGATCGATCGTGAGGTGCCTGGCTGAATGAAGTCCGAACGCCGAGCGCCACAGCCGGTGCCGGCTGTCGTCGTCCGGCGCCTCCGCGAACCACCGGGCGAGTTCACGGAAGTCCGCCGAGCGATCCGAGCGACCTGCCCGACGCTCGTTCAACGCTCGAACCACATTGAGCAGTTGGGGAATCGCCTGGCGGGCGGCCGAACGCAGCAGCTTGGCCTGGGAACTTCGACCGGGCACGCTGAGGAACCAGGCCCGCAGCCCGTCCCAGCGTCCGGTCCAGCGGCGCTCCGCCGCGGCCAGGGCTTCGGCCGCCACATCGGGCGCCGCATCCGCGGCCTCGCGTTCGAGGGCGAGGCGCAGCAGTGGCGCGACCGGCCCCCGCTGCGCCGTCCCGAGGTCCCCCAGCAGCGTCGCGATCTCGGCACCGCGAGTCACCAGATCCTCGATGAACCGCTCCAGGTAGTCGATCAATCGCTGTTTGTAGGCCAGGAAGACCTCGACGTCGGCCTCGTGCAGGTCGATCGTCCGCTGCAGCGAGTTCATGAACGCGCGGGCGTTCTCGGCCAGCCCTGAGAAGCGGTCCACCAGGGCCAGCAGCGTGAGGTGCGACGCCGTCGGGTCCGGCTCGTCACGGTCTGCCAGGGCCAGCAGTGCCCGCAGGTGGACGGCGATGTCGGCGAGTGCGACCGCCTGCAGCTCGCCACGCCGACCGAGCGCCGCGTCGTAGGCGCCCAACGCCTCCTCTGCGGCCTCTCCGGCCCGCGTGAGCTGGTAGATGTACCGGGACCGGTAGAAGTCCTCCAGTGCCGTCACCCGGCCGGTGTCCGGATCCGCGCGGAGATTCCCCCACTTGGCGAGCCGTTCCAGCGCGGTGGCGACAGCTTCCAGGGAGGGCCGCTCCTCCGATGCCAGGCCGAGGTGGATGTCCTCCGGGCGCAGGTGGACGGTGAACTCCTGTTTGGCTCGGACGAAGACCCCCATCACCTGCCGGTAGAGCTCGCAGTTCTCGGCGGCGAGGTGCGCGAACGGCCGGTACCGCTCGCCGGCTCGACCCGGGCCGCCGACCGGCAGGCTCGAACTCAGGTCGTCGGCACTGGTCATGGGCGTCATTGTGCCGGACGACCGTGTTCACTCGAACCAGTTCGCCGAAATCAGGGCGTACCGGCGGAGGATTTGCCGGGGACCGGGCGGGGTGGGGTAATGGGGATGACCGGTGCTTGAGGGTGTGAGTGAGAGACCCGGGAGCTTGTGATGAGCGGTGGGCCGGAACCGATCAGTGCCGAGGGCCTGCGTGCGGTGCAGGAGGAGTTGGCGCAGCTGCGGGCGGATCGCGAGGAGGTGGCCGCGACCCTGCGCGGGGTGGACCCGGTGGGGGACCGGGCGGATGCGGCGGACGAGTTGCAGCGCGCGTCGGAGGTGACGCGGCTGGACCGGCGGATCGTCGAGCTGGAGGGGCGGCTGCGGGAGGCGTCCGTGGCCGGGGCGCCGTCGACGGAGGTGGTGGGGGTGGGGTCCACCGTCACCGTCCGGTTCGCGGACGGCGTGGAGGAGACCGTCGAGATCTCGGAGCTCGCCGAGGAGCGGGAACTGACCCTGGTGACCTTCGACAGCCCGCTCGGGAAGGCGCTGCTCGGGCGCCACGCCGGGGAGACGGTGAACTACGAGACGCCGGGCGGCGCGACCAGTGCGGTCGTGCTGTCGGTGGGGAGCGGTCCGGAGTAGTCGGGCCCCGGCCTCGGTCGGTACGGAATTCCCGATTCCTTGACCGGAGTTATCCGTCAAGCCTGTCCAGGGCATTGTGAAAACTCCCGATAAGCACCGCCTATCACGTCACAGGAATGACCTCTTTGACGCGGGGATATCGCGGCCGACACACTGGAAAAGGAGGAAATCGAGGAACCCGGGAATGGGGCAGAGCAGCGCATGAGCAGCAACGACGCCGAGGCCGCGTCCCGCCGGGTGACCGCTGAATTCCTCCGCGAGCATTCCGCCGCCGAACTCGCCTTGCTCATCCGCCTTGAGCCGGCACCCTCATCTGCCCTGCCCTCGGCCCCGGCCCCGGTCGGCTGAGGGACAGCGCGAGAACCGCGAGAACAGAGCAAGCAGATGCCCACCCGCCGGTTCCCCCGCCGGTTCCCGCGCTGGCTGCCGGCGGCGGCCGCCGTGGCCGTCGCCGCCTGGGGCGCGAACCAGTTCACCGCCCTGGCCACCGTCTACCGGGCGCGCACCGACTGGTCGGCGCTGTCGCTGGCCGCGATGTTCTCGGTCTACCTGGTCGGGCTGGTCCCCGGGCTGCTGCTGGGCCGTCCCGCCGCCGACCGGTACGGCCGTCGGCGGGTGGTGCGCGGTGCGCTGGTGCTGTCCGCCGCCGCGAGTGCCGTCCTGGCCGCCACGGACGAGCCGGCCGTCTACCTCGCCCGGCTGGCCACCGGCTTCGCCGCCGGGCTGGTCTTCCTGGCCGGGACGGCCTGGCTCCGGGAGCTGTCCGGCCCGTCCGTACCGACCGCGGCCCCCGCCCGCCGGGCGATGTACGCCACCGGGGTCGGCTTCTCGGCGGGCGCGCTGGCCTCCGGGGTGCTCGCCGAGTGGCTGCCGGACCCGACGGTGCTGCCCGCGCTCGCCCACGCCCTGTGCTGCCTGCTGGTCCTGCGTGCCACCCGGCGCCTGCCGGAGACCGCGCCGGGAACCACGCTGGGGACCGCGCCGGGAACCACGCCGGGGACCGCGCCGGGCCGCCGCCCCGAACCGGGCGACGCGCACCGCTCGGCCGTCCGGCACCCCCGTTTCCGCTACGTCGTCCTGCCCGCCAGCCCCGCCGTCCTCGGCTCCGCCACCGTGGCGTACGTCGTGCTGCCCCCGCTGGTCGCCGACCGCGTGCCCGGCTACGCCCCGCTGTTCGGCGGCCTGGTGGCGGCGCTGACGCTCGGCACCGGCGTGCTCGCCCAGCCCTTCGCGGCCCGGCTGGACGACCACGGCAGCGCCCGGGCCACCCTCACCGCGATGGCCACCGTGATCGCCGGACTGCTGGTCGGCGCCCTCGCCGCCTCCCGCGACTCGGTGGCCCTGGTGGTCGCGGCCGCCGTCGTCCTCGGCGCCGGGTACGGGCTGACGCTCGGCGCGGGCCTGCACGAGGTGGAACGGCTGACCCCGCCCGCGAAAGGCCCCAGCCCCGGCTCCGGTCCCACCTCCGGCCCCGTCCCCGGCCCCGGCCCCAGCTCCGCCTCGCTCTACCAGAGCACCACCTCCAGCGGCTTCCTCACCCCGCTGCTGCTCGCCGGAACGGCCGGCCACGCCTCCTACCCGACGCTGCTGACCGGCATGGCCGCGGTGGGCCTGCTCTGCCTGGCCGTCACGGCCGCGCACAGCCGCCGCCACCTGCCCGGACCGGACCACGTGGCGCACCCCGGCGGCCGGAGGAGCGAGGATTCATCCGTGGAGTCCGCCGTGGAGTCCACCACGGAGTCCGCAACGACGGGGGCGACCCCACCGCCGACACCGTCCACGATGCAGCTCGCACCGACCGATCCGAGGAGCCGACGACCATGGGCCGAGTGACCGTACCGCGCAGGGTGCTGCGCCTGCGCCAGGGCACGCCCTCGTACCGCCCCGACACCCTGGCCGCCGAGGAGCCGATGGAGATCCGGGTCGGCGGGCGCCCGCTGACGGTGACCATGCGCACCCCCGGGAACGACTTCGACCTGGCGGCCGGCTTCCTGGTCAGCGAGGGTGCCCTGCACGCCGCTCACCAGGTGGCCGGGATCCGCTACTGCGCGGGCGCCACCGCCGACGGCGGCAACACCTACAACGTCGTCGACGTGGTGCTCGCCCCGGGGGTGCCGGCCCCCGACGCCTCGCTGGAGCGCAACTTCTACACCACCTCCTCCTGCGGTCTGTGCGGCAAGGCCAGCCTGGACGCGGTGCGCACCACCGCGCCCTGGAGCGTCGCCGAGGACGGGCTGCGGGTCACCCCCGCCCTGCTCTCCGCCCTGCCCGACCGGCTGCGCGCCGCCCAGAAGGTCTTCGAGAGCACCGGCGGCCTGCACGCGGCCGGACTGTTCGACGCGGACGGGCGGCTGCTCTGCCTTCGTGAGGACGTCGGCCGGCACAACGCGGTCGACAAGGTGATCGGACACGCCCTGCGCGAGGGACTGCTGCCGGCCCGCGGCACGGTGCTGATGGTCAGCGGCCGGGCCTCCTTCGAGCTGGTCCAGAAGGCGGTGATGGCGGGCATCCCGGTGCTCGCGGCGGTCTCCGCGCCCTCCTCGCTGGCCGTGGACCTCGCCGAGGAGACCGGCCTGACGCTGGTCGGCTTCCTGCGCGGCGAGTCGATGAACGTCTACACCCGCACCGACCGCATCGACACCGGGCCCGTCGACGCCGCGCGCGCCGACACCGAGCCCGCCGACCGGGCCGACAGGGACCGCGCCGACACCGGGCCCGCCGACACCACCCGGAGAGCCGAGTAGATGCTCTTCCGCCAGCTCGAGTACCTCGTCGCCCTCGCCCGGGAGCGCCACTTCGCCCGGGCCGCGCAGGCCTGCCACGTCTCCCAGCCCGCGCTCTCCGAGGCCGTCCGCAAGCTGGAGGAGGAGCTGAAGGTACTGCTGGTCCGGCGCGGCCGCGCCTACGAGGGCCTGACCCCGGAGGGCGAGCGGATCGTGCTGTGGGCGCAGCGGATCCTGGCCGACCGGGACGCCCTGCGGGACGAGGTGGACGCGCTGCGCACCGGCCTGAGCGGACGGCTGCGGATCGGCTCGGTGCCGACCGCCTCCGGCGCCGTCTCCCTGCTCACCGGCCCGCTGTGCGCCGCCCACCCGCTGGCCACCGTGGAACTGTCCACCGACCTGCGCTCCGACGAACTCCTGCGCCAGGTACGGAACTTCGAGATCGACGCGGGCATCACCTACCTGCCCGAACCAGGCTCCGACGGCCTGCGTACGCTCCCCCTGTACGAGGAGCGGTACGTCCTGCTGACCAGCCTGGCCGACGGGCCGGCCCGCCACCCCGAGGCCACCTGGGAGGAGGCCTCCCGGCTGCCGCTGTGCCTGCTGCACGCGGGCATGCAGGGCCGGCGGGTGCTGGACGAGGTGTTCGCGGGCCTCGGCCTGGCGCCGACGCCGCGGGTCGAGACGGACTCGGTGGCCTCGCTCTTCGCGCACGTGCGGACCGGGCAGTGGGCGAGCGTCGTGCCGTACGCCTGGCTGCACGTGTTCGGCGTGCCGCCCGGGATGCAGGCCGTCCCGCTGGTGGCGCCGGTGCACGGCGCGCCGATCGGCCTGGTGATCGCCGCCCGGGAGCCGGGCTCGGTGATGGCCCGCGCCCTGCTGGAGGTCGCCCGGCGCACCGACCTCGCCGCCGTCCTCGGCAGCCTGCCGCCGGGGTAGGGCACAGGAACCAGGCACCGCCCGCGTACGAGCCGGGCTCCCGGCGGCTCCGCTCGCCGGGCCCGACCGCCCGGCGTAGCCTCGACCCGAACGCCGGGCGTCCATCGAGCGCCGCGCTCCCCGGGTCTCCGTGCTCCGGGAGCGCCGTGCTCCCCCAGTTCCGTGCCCCGCCCGCCGCGCCCCAGATCCGAGCGACGGAAGGCGAGTGCCGTGACCACCTCCGACGACCCCGTGACCTCCTCCTCCGACGACGATGACGTGCCCGCCACCCCGCGGGAGGACGTCGGCCCCTCCCCCGAGGGCGCGCCGCGGTTCTCGCCGTACCACCACCCCGCCGCGGGCTGGGGCGCGGCCAAGAGCGTGACCCGCTTCCTGGCCCGCGAGGGCGCGTACGTGGACGGGCCGCGGGCGGTCATGCGGATGAACCACGAGAACGGCGGCTTCGACTGCCCCGGCTGCGCCTGGCCCGACGACACCAAGGGCCTGCACCTGGACATCTGCGAGAACGGCATCAAGCACGTCACCTGGGAGATGACCCGCAAGCGGGTCGGCCGCGAGTTCTTCGCCGCCCACTCGGTGACCGAGCTGTCCGGGTGGAGCGACTTCGCGCTGGAGGACCAGGGCCGGCTCACCGAGCCGATGGTCTACGACGCCGCCACCGACCACTACGTGCCGATCGGCTGGAAGGACGCCTTCGAGCTCGTCGGCCGGACGCTGCGCGGGCTGGACGACCCGAACCGGGCCGCGTTCTACACCTCCGGCCGGCTCGGCAACGAGGCGACCTTCCTCTACCAGCTGATGGCCCGCGAACTGGGCACCAACAACCTGCCCGACTGCTCCAACATGTGCCACGAGGCCAGCGGACGGGCGCTGCAGGCGGCGCTCGGCACCGGAAAGGGCACCGTCGACCTCAAGGACTGGGAGGTCACCGACGCGCTGTTCATCCTGGGCGTCAACGCGGCCTCCAACGCGCCCCGGATGCTCACCTCGCTCGCCGAGGCGTACAAGCGCGGCGCGCAGATCGTGCACGTCAACCCGCTGGTCGAGGCGGCGGCGACCCGGACGATCATCCCGCACGACTTCACCGACATGGCGCTGAACAGGTCCACCCGCACCGGCACCCTGAACCTCCAGCCGCGCATCGGCGGCGACATGGCGCTGCTGCGCGGCATGGCGAAGGCGATCCTGGAGCAGTCCGCCACCGACGACAAGGCGCTGGACCGGCTGTTCGTCGACCGCCACACCAGCGGCTTCGAGGCCTACCGGGACATCTGCGAGTCCACGCCCTGGGAGGAGATCGAGCGCCAGAGCGGGCTGGACCGGGCCGAGATCCTCAAGGCCGCCCGGATCTACCGCGACGCCGACCGCTCGATCTTCAGCTGGTGCCTGGGCGTCACCCAGCACGAGCACGGCGTCGACACCGTCCGGGAGATCGTCAACCTCCTGCTGCTGCGCGGGAACCTGGGCCGCGAGGGCGCCGGTCCCTCCCCGGTGCGCGGGCACAGCAACGTCCAGGGCAACCGCACCTGCGGCATCGACCACCGGCCGGCCGGGGAGTTCCTGGACCGGCTCGCCGAGGTGTGCGGGATCGAGCCGCCGCGCGAGCACGGCCTGGACACCGTCCGCACCATCGAGGCGATGCGGCGCGGCGAGGTCACGGTCTTCGTCGGCATGGGCGGCAACTTCGCGCTCGCCGCCCCGGACTCGCCGTACACCTACCAGGCCCTGCGCACGTGTGAACTGACCGTCCAGGTGAGCACCAAGCTCAACCGCAGCCACCTGGTGCACGGCCGGGCCGCGCTGATCCTGCCGTGCCTGGGCCGCACCGAGAAGGACCACCAGCGCGCCGGGGTGCAGTCCACCTCGGTCGAGGACTCCATGAGCATGGTCCACCTCTCGGTCGGCATGAAGAAGCCGGCCTCCTCGCACCTGCTCTCCGAACCCGCGATCATCGCCGGGATGGCCCGCGCGGCACTGCCGGACAGCCCCACCCCGTGGGAGTGGTACATCGAGGACTACGACCGGATCCGCGACACCATGGCGCGGGTGCTCGACGGCTTCGAGGACTTCAACCGGCGGGTACGGCTGCCGCTGGGCTTCCGGATCAAGCAGCCGGCCCGCGAACTGGTCTTCCTGACCCCCTCCGGCAAGGCCGAGTTCTCCACCGCGCCGCTGCCCGACGTCGTCCCCGAGCCCGGCACGCTGGCACTCGGCACGATGCGCTCGCACGACCAGTGGAACACCACCATCTACTCGGACGACGACCGCTACCGGGGCGTCAAGAACCTGCGCACCCTGGTCTTCCTGAACACGGACGACATGCGCGAGCGCGGCATCGAGGAGTTCGACCGGGTGGTCGTCACCAGCACCGCCCGGGACGGCAGCACCCGCACGCTGACCGGCTACCTGGCCGTCCCGTACGACATCCCGCGCGGCTGCGCGGCCGGGTACATGCCGGAGATGAACGTGCTCTGCGCGATCGGCGACTACAGCACGCAGAGCGATCAGCCGATCATGAAGCACCTCAAGGTGACCGTGACGAAGGCATGAGCACGTCTCATACCCGGACGTATGAGCAACTCTCATGCGCGGAGGCATGAGCAAGTCTCATGGGCAAACACATGAGGTCCGCTCATGACGTTGCCATGAGCGGACCTCATGCCGCGCCCCGTCCGACGGCTCAGTCGGTCGGCTGGGGCGTCCAGCGGTGCAGGCCCTTGCGGTCGTAGTAGCGGGTCATCGCGAAGCCGAACGCCACGGCCAGCACCGTGCCGACCGCGATCATGATCCAGCCGCGGGTCAGCCCGGCGTCTCCCCGGGCGTCGAAGAAGAGGATCGCCCGGATGCCGTCGCTGAGCTGGCGCATCGGCTCGAAGCTGCCCAGGAAGCGGTAGAAGTCGGGCACCGCCTGCAGCGGGACGGTCGCCCCGGAGGAGGGCAGGGCCAGCGCGATGAAGACGAACATCGACACCAGCTGCCCGATCCCGCCGAACGCGGCGTTGATCGCCTGGACCCCGAGGCCGACGGCGAGGCTCGCGCAGTAGGCGAAGAGCCAGAGCATCGCCTGGTGCGGGGCGTCCATGCCGAGGACGCCGACCGTGCCGAGCATCACCAGGGCGGTGGTGAGCAGCATGATCCCGGCCGTCATGATCATCTTGAGCAGCAGGGTCTGGGTGCGGTTGATCGGGACCGTCGGACGACGGGTGTGCCAGGGGCCGATCTCGCTGTCGCTGTAGCCGAGCGCGCCGTCGACGCCGTTGTGGATGATGTTGCCGCCGATGAACCCGGTCAGGACGGCCAGCAGGGTGAAGTAGAAGGCGCTCAGGCCGAGCCCGCTGTGGCTGCCGATCGGGTGACCGACCTGGGTCGCGACGGCGATCGGGTCGGTCAGCAGCAGGCGCGCGGTGGCGCCGAGGTCCGGCCCCGGGGTGGGCGTCGCCGGGACGGTGGCGAGCAGTTCCCGGCCGGCCGCCTGGGAGGCCTGGTGGACGGCGTTCTGGGCGATCTGGGCGGCCATCGAGGAGCCCAGGCTGCCCAGGCCGGGGTTGGTCAGCACGGTGACGGTCGGCCGCTCGGTGGCCCCGCCGGTGACCAGCGCGGTGACGGTGGCGGTGAAGCCCCGGGGGACGACCAGCGCGCCGTAGACCTTGCCGGAGGAGAGCTGGTCGCGCACCCCGGCCTCGTCGACCTGCTTCCAGTCGACGGTGCTGTCGGGCGTGCCGGCCACGATCGCCTTGGTCAGCTGCGTGCCGAGGTTCGCCGGCTGGCCGGGCGGCGGCGCGCCCTGGTCGGCGTTCACCAGGGCGATGGGGAGCCGGTGCAGGTGCCCGGTCGGGTTGACGATGCCGCCCATGTAGAGCAGCGAGAGCACGAGGGCCAGCAGGCCGCACAGGATGCTCGGGAAGAGCCACAGTTTCGGGTGCCGGGCGAGCGCCAGCGCCCGCGCCTGCCGGGGAGCCCCCTGGGAACCTTCGGTCGTCATGCCATCCCTCGGGTCCGGGCACGACCTGGTGCCGCTGCCGGTACGGCGGGAAGTCGTTCCGTGGCGACCGGTCGGCCAAACCTGCATCACCCGGCCGGCCGCCACCCGAAGCCGCCCCTCCCCCGGCCGCTCCCCCGATCCCTGGCCCCACCTGCACCCCCGGCCGATCCCCGTCCAGCCCCGCCCGGCCCCGCCCCGAACCCGGACGCCGGGCCCGGACGCCGGTGCCGGACGCCGGTGCCGGCCCCGGTCAGCGCACGTCGACGGTGAACTGCCGCTCGTCCCGGTCGGATCCGTCCCCGCCGGTGCCGTCCGGGCGGGCGGCGCGGTGGGGGTTGTGCAGGGTGATGGTGGCGCGGCCGGGGTGGGGGCCGGCCCGGAAGACGAAGTAGTAGCGGCCGCCGGAGCCCGCCGAACCGGTGGCGCCGACCAGGTCCCCGAGGCCGAAGTTCTTGACGTACTCGTCGCCCACGGTCCGGACGGCCTCCGGGTCGGGCGCCGGGTCGGCGACCGTCCAGATCTGGCCGGTCACCCGGTGGGCGCTCACCTCGACGGAGAACAACTCGCCCGGTTTGACCGCCAGTTCGCCGGAGTCCTGGGTGAACACCGTGCCGTGGTCGAGCTTGCCGGTGGTCATCCGGTGGACCACCACCGCACCCACCGCGCCCGCGACGGCCGCCAGGGCGACCAGCGCGATCAGGATCCGACGCCACCTCACGCGCTCGCCTCCCGGTGGGTGACCCGCAGCGCCAGCACGGCGGCGACCGCGTCCAGCCACCGGGCGACCAGCAGGTCCCCGGTCGCGTCGCCGGTGACCAGCGCGGCCGCCTCCAGCCAGCCGCGCGCGACCGCGGCCGCCGGGCCGGGCAGCGGCTCGGGCAGGGCGGCGGCGTAGCGGGTGCCGCCGGACCGGACCACCTCGCCGAGGAAGACCAGGGCGCGCGGCATGGCTCCGAGCCGGTCGACGGTGATCGCGGCGGCCACCGCGCCGTCGCCGAACAGCGTGGCCCGGTGCGGGCCCGGGGCGGGCAGGCCGAAGCGGAGCAGCACCTCGACGTCCAGCTCGGCCAGGCTCGCGTCGCTCATGGGATGGGGGGTCGTACTCACTGCGGCCTCACTCGGGCATCTGGACGTGGTCGGCGATCGGCATGTCGCCGCCCTGCGCCGCCCCCTCCATGTGGTTGTTGACGAAGTCGCTCTCGCTCACCCAGACGGTGTAGCCCCAGGGGTTGTAGATCTCCAGCTGGTCGCCGCGGTGCCCGATGATCATCATCTGGTGGCCGTCCGGACGGAACCAGGTGTCCTCCTTGACCCCGATCGGCACCGGCTTGCCCTGGTCCACCGCCGACTCGACCTTGGCCAGCACGTCCTTGCGCTGCTCCGGACCCTCCAGGTCGACGGTGTGATAACCCGCACCTGTGTGCTTGCCGATCTCGTCGTTGGCGGCGTCCTTGGACTCCCCGTCGCTCATCCCGTCCGACCACTCGTTCCACCAGTTCTTGGTGTCGTAGACGCGGTCGGTCTCCTTGAGCCAGCGGTCGTACGCGGCCTTGCCGTTGTCGTACTTCGGGTCGCCGGGGTGCCCGCCGGTGGTGAGCTGGAGGGAGTAGAGCGGGTCGACCATCGCCCGGGCGGTGACGGTCGAGCCGGCCACGCAGGTCGGCTTGTCGCCCTGGTTCCACGCCACGCCCATGTACGAGGTGTCCCGCTGGTTGGTGGAGGAGGAGTCGATCTGCACCGGTGAGAGGCGCTGGGCCAGCCAGGAGGCGTCGCCGCCGTGCTCGTGGATCTGGTCGTCGAAGGCCTTGATCTCGTCGTAGCCGTGCCCGGCGGCGAGCGCCTTCATCAGGTAGGCGCGCTCCTCGGGGGACTTGCTGCCGGCCAGCAGCTGGTCGAAGCGGGCCCGGTCGGCGTCGCTCATCTTGTCCATGAACTGGCCGGCCCGGGTCACGTCGTTGGCGGTCAGGATGGTCCCGAACTGGTCGCTGCCGGCGACCTCCGCGTCCACGATGACCAGCTTGTCCGCGGCGCCCAGGCCCTTGTTCTTGAAACGGGCCGCCAGCGCCTTGTCCGCCAGCGCGTTCAGCTCGCGGGCGGCGGCGCGGCCGGCGTCCTCGGCCTTCACCGCGGCGTCGAAGATCGACTTGATGCCCTCCTTCGCCTTGGCGTGGGCGGTGTGCATCGTGTCGTCGTCCCAGTTGAACGGGTCCGGCGCACCCGAGACGGTGATGTCGTGCAGCAGCTTCAGCGCCTCGCTCAGCGGCGCGTGGCCCTGCCCGTGCAGGGTCTGCGCCTCGCTCAGCGCGGCGGCCAGCGCGGTGAGCTGGTCCCGGCCCTTGCCCAGCATGTCGCGACAGCGCGTCAGGTCGTCGGCGGAGGCCTTCACCACCTCGGCCGCCTTCTCCCCGACCTGCCCGGTCCAGGCCTCCGGCAGGTGCTCGGCGCTCACTCGCGCCACCTTCATCTGGATGACGTCCAGCTGGCTGCTCGCCGTGTTGTACGCGGCGGCGAACTCGCCGAGCTTGCCCGGATCCCCCTTCGGGGCGGGCAGCTGCAGGGCGTCGTGCACGGCGTACTTGAGGTCGCCGGCGCCCCACATGCCGTGCGACTCGTCGATGGTCTTCTTGAGCCGCTCGGCCTGCTGCCGCTGGTTGCCCAGGTCGACGCCCCACGGGCTGAGCGGGTTCGGGCTGTGGTCGGGCACCGTCACACCCCCTGCGGCCGGTACTGCTGTTCGACGCCGTGATCGGTGGTGCTGTAGTTGGCCGCGGTGGTGTGCACCTTGCCCCCGAGGTCCTTCAACGCGTCGACGTTCACACCCAGTTCGTCCTGCCAGGCCTGCCAGAACGCCTTCGCCGCGTCACCCGCGCCGTACTCCCCGAAGGTCCCCTCGCCGGACATGCCCAGCTTCCCCAGCGCGTCCTTCACCGAGCCCACGTCCGTACTGGCCGCCACCAGCTGGTCACCCGCGTCCCCGAGCTTCTCCGGATGGGCACTGAACCCCACCCCGGCCCCGGCCCCGCCGCCGTCACTCATGCGTCTCCCCCGATTCCCCGTCGTTCCTCCGTGGAGCGGCGGTCAGCATAGCGGCAGTTCTTCCGCCCACCCCGGGCCTGAACACCGGCTTGGACGGGTGGTCGCACAACCCGCCCGATCTGCGCGGAACGATCACAGGACCGAGGGAATCCCTTGGGGAAGCCCCACACCCGCGCGGGCCTCGGATCCGCAGCGCGGTCGACCCCCACAGGGGCCCGCCCGGTCCTGGGCAGAGCTGTCACACACGTGGGCCGGTGGGTGTCGGCGGGATTGCCCCTTCGGGGTGGTCCGGTGTTCCGGCGGGGTGTTCCAGGGTGGGGTGTTCTCGCAGGTGGGAGGGGGTGGAACTGTTCCAGCGTCCCGTGGTCGCGGGGAGGGGTGGCGGGTGGGGCGGGTGGCGGGTCAGGGTGGTGGTCGACGGCAGGTGGCGATGGCCCCGCCGTCCGGTTCCGCTCCTTCACCCACCACTGTCACGGGGGAACCCATGTCCGTTCGTCGTGCCTTCTTCGTTCCGGCCGTCCTCGCTCTCGGGGCCGCGCTCAGCCTGACCGCCTGCCAGTCCGGGGGCGCCGCGGGCGGGGCACCGCAGTCCGCGCCGCCGACCCGGGCGGCCTCGGCCCCCGGTTCCGCCGCACCCGCCGTTCCGGCCGCCGACCCCGCCGGTGCGGCGCCGGCACCGGCCGCGCCTGCCGCGCCGGCGGCGAACGGCACCCCGGCCCGGCCCAAGGCGCCCGCCACGACGTCTGCCGCGACGCCCGCCCCGGCCGGTGGCGGGGACGCGGGCGGCGGGGAGGCGTACGCCTACTCCCACCCCTGCGAGGCGAAGAAGCTGTCGGTGCGGGTGACCACCCGGGCCGAGGCACCGGGCCAGCGGGTGATCGAGGTGCGCAACCAGGGCACGACGGCCTGCGGGCTGAGCTACTACCCGCTGCTGAGCCTCGGTGACTCGCACGCCGCCGACCGGGGCAAGGACGTCAGGCCGCTGGTGCCCGGCGGGCTGGGCGGCGCCCCGGCGTACCCGGTGGCGGCCGGTCAGACCGCGTACGCGGTGCTGGACCTCAACCCGGGCGGTACGGCCGGTGGCGCCGTGGCCGGGGCCGACGAGCTGAACGTGCTGGCCGACGGCGACCACATGGCCGCCGCGGACGCCCGCAGCTTCCCGCTCGGCAGCGGCGCCAAGGTCGGCAAGCCGAAGCTGGGCCTGTACCGGAGCACCGTCGCGGACGCCGCCGCGTCGGCCGCCGGCGCGGACCGGCAGTCCTGACCAGGGCCGCTGTGCTCACCCTCCTCCGGGCGCTGCCCCGGCGAACCGGTACCGTGAACCGCGGATCCGACGGGATCCGCGGCCGGTCCGGGGTGAGGGGTACGCAGCGCATGGGCGTGGAGACCGATGAGTTCGCGGCGATGCTGCGGGAGCTGAAGGAGCGCTCCGGACGCAGCTACGGCGCGCTGGCGACCCGGCTGCACGTCAGCACCTCCACGCTGCACCGCTACTGCAACGGCGCGGCCGTCCCCGCCGAGTACGCGCCGGTGGAGCGCCTGGCCCGGGCCTGCGGGGCGGGCGACGACGAGCTGGTCGACCTGCACCGGCGCTGGCTCCTGGCGGACGCGGCGCGGCGGCGGGAGGCGGCCGGGGCGGTGGCGAAGCCGTCGCCGGAGCCGACGACCGAACCCGAAGCCCAAGCCCAAGCCCAAGCCCAAGCCCAAGCCCAAGCCCAAGCCGAACCCGCCGAACCCTCCACCGCCTCCCCGGCGGCCGAGGAGGTGGAGCCCGTGCACCCCGTGGCCGTGCCCGTCGATGCCCGCCGCCGTCCCGGCCGGACCCGCGGCCGCGTGCTGCTGAGCGCGGTGGCCGTCGCGGCCGTGGCCGCCCTGGTCTCGGTCCTCGCCCTGCGCGACACCGGCGGCACCCCGGCCGCGTCCGGCGCGCCGACGACGGCCGGTCCGGTCGGTGACACGGCAGCACCCACGGCCGTACCCACAGCGGCGCCCACCGCGCCCGGCACCACACCCACCACGGCGCCGACCACCGCCCCCGCCGAGGCCACCCCCACCGCCCCGCCCGGCACAGCCGCCGAGGAGGACCAGGCCCCGTTCCACGTCAACGTCCTCACCAACAACTGGGGCCACCCCTGCGGCCAGTGGTTCCTGACCCCCCGCACGCCCGCCCAGGTGCCCCCGCCGCCGGACACCGCCGCGCGCACCGACAGCTGGGCGGCCGCGCAGCACGCCATCCCCGCCGGGCACCTGCGGCTGGAGCTGACCGCGCAGGGGGCGGACGCCACGGCCGTGGTCCTGAGCACCATGTCGGTGCGCATCGTCAGCACCCAGCCCGCCCCGAAGTGGAACGCGTACACCCCGGGCGGGGGCTGCGGCGGGAACCTCGCCCCGGCGTCCTTCGCGGTGGACCTCGACGCGTCCGCGCCGCGCGCGGTCCCCGTCCCGGGCCTGGAGGGGACGAAGAAGACCCCGGTGACCGACTTCCCCTACAAGGTGTCGAGCACCGACCCGCAGGTGATCGACGTGGACGCCACCACCCGCTCCCAGGACGTCAGCTGGTACCTGGAGCTGACCTGGAGCACCAGCGGGAACCGCCACGGCACCCTCACCGTGAACGACAACGGCCGCCCGTTCCGCACGGCCGGCCTGCACGGCGCCCCGAGCTACTTCTACAACGGCCGCGCCTGGACCCCGTCCCCCGCCGAGGACTGACCGGCGGCCGCCCCGGCCCACTCCGCCTCGGCCTCCTCTATGTCGACCTCTTCTCTACGTCAACGTCGTTGACATAGCCTGGAGGGCATGACCGACCGCGTAGTCCCCGAGCCGGAGCGGAGACGCCGGCGCCCCACCAAGCGGGGCGTCGTCCTCACCGCCGAGCTGATCGTCGACACCGCGCTGCGCCTCATCGGACAGCACGGCGCGGACGCGCTCACCGTACGGCGGCTCGGGGCCGCCCTGGGCGCCGACCCGAGCGCGGTCTACCGCTACTTCCACAGCACCGACGACCTGCTGCTCGCCGTCGCCGACGAACTCATCGGCCGCGCCCAGCACGCCTGGCAGCCCACCGGCGACTGGCGCGCCGACCTGCGCGCCATCGGCCTGCGCATCCACGCCGCCTACCAGGCCCACCCGCAGGCGGCCCTGCTCGCCGCCCACCGCACCACCGGTCGCACCCACGAGGCCGCCGCCGTCGAGGCCATCCTCGGCGTGCTGCGCACCGCCGGGTTCCCCGACCTCGAGGCGGTCCGCGTCTACCACGCCTTCGTCGACCAGAGCCTCGGCTTCGCCGCCCTGGACGCCGCCGCCCTCGCCCTCCCGGCCCCCGCCGCGGCCGCCGACCGCCAGGTCTGGCAGGCCTCCTACGCCCGCCTCGACGCCGCCACCCACCCCCACATCGCCGCCACCGCCGACCTCCTCACCACCGACATGCGCCGCAGCGGCTACCCGTACGCCCTCGACCTGCTCCTCGACGCGGCCGAGGCCCGGCTGCGGGCGGTGGGCGGGAAGCGGGAGGACTGACCCGGCACGGGACCGGCCCCGGGCCGGTGACGCGGCACCGCCGGCGGTGAGCCCCCGTGTGCCCACCACCGGCGGCCGTCCCGCCCCTGTCACCAACCCCGGCCCCCGGCCGCCCATTCCCCGGCCGCTCGTTCCGCCGGGATCGGCCCGCCGGCCGGACTCAGTCCGTCGCGTACACCAACTCCCCGCCCACGTACGTCCGTTCCACCTTCGCCCGGGCGATCTCCTCCGCCGGTCCGGTGAGGATGTCCCGGTCGAGCACGACCAGGTCGGCGAGGTGCCCGACGGCCAGCACGCCCGCGTCGTCGTGCCCGTTCACGTGCGCGGACCCGGCGGTGTACGCGGCGATGGCGGAGCCGAGGTCGAGCCGCTGCTCGGGCAGGAAGACCCGTCCGTCGGTGGCTTCCGGCTCCATCCGGTTGACCGCCACGTGCAGGCCGGCCAGCGGGTCCGGGCTGCTCACCGGCCAGTCGCTGCCCGCCGCCAGGGTGGCGCCGGCGCGCTGCAGGGCGCCGAACGGGTACTGCCAGGCGGCGCGTTCGGGGCCGAGGAAGGGGATGGTCAGTTCGTCCATCTGCGGTTCGTGGGCGGCCCAGAGCGGCTGGATGTTGGCGATCGCGCCGAGCCGCGCGAAGCGGGCCAGGTCGTCCGGGTGGACCACCTGGAGGTGGGCGAGGTGGTGCCGGGCGCCGCGCCACCCGTTGGCGGCGCGGGCGGCCTCGACGGCGTCCAGGGCCTCCCGGACGGCCCGGTCGCCGAGGGCGTGGAAGTGCACCTGGAAGCCGAGCGCGTCCAGTTCGGTGACGTGTCCGCGCAGCGCGGCCGGGTCGACGAAGCTGAGGCCGGTGTTGGCGGTGGCGCAGCCGCAGCCGTCCAGGTAGGGGCTGGTCATCGCGGCGGTGAAGTTCTCCGCGATGCCGTCCTGCATGATCTTCACCGAGCCGGCCCGGAACCGGCCGTTGCTCAACTCCTCACGCCGCCGCACCAGTTCGGGGATCTGTTCGGCGCCCAGGTCGCGCTGCCACCAGAGCGCGCCGGTCACCCGGGCGGTCAGCGCGCCGGAGCGGGCCGCGGCCAGGTAGGCGTCGGACGGGTCCGGCTGGCCGTTGAACTCGCCGAGCAGCGCGTCCTGCCAGCCGGTGATGCCGAGCGAGTGCAGCAGCCGCTGGGCGCGCAGCAGCCCGTCCAGCCGGTCGGCGGCGGTGGAGGGCGGCAGCAGCCGGGCGACCAGGCCGGTGGCGCCCTCCTGGAGCGTGCCGCTCGGGGTGCCGTCGGGCTCGCGCTCGATCCGTCCGTCGGCCGGGTCGGGGGTGTCCCGGGTGAGGCCGGCGAGTTCCAGGGCGCGGGTGTTGGCCCAGGCGCCGTGGTGGTCCCGGTTGGTCAGGTACACCGGGCGGTCCGGGACGACGGAGTCGAGCAGCTGCCGGGTCGGCAGTCCGCCGTCGAAGCTCTCCATCGACCAGCCGCTGCCGGTGATCCACTCCTGCCCGGGGTTCGCCTCCGCGTACGCCCGGATCCGCTCCAGGTAGTCGGCGACGCCGACCGTCCCGGTGAGGTCGCAGACGGCCAACTCCGCGCCGCCGAGCACCGCGTGGATGTGCGCGTCCTGGAACCCGGGCAGCAGCAGTTTGCCGGCGAGGTCCACGACCTCGGTCTTCGGACCGATCAACTCCCGTACCTCGTCGTGCCCGACGGCGACGATCCGCTCGCCGACGACGGCCAGACCGCTCGCCCGGGTGCGGGCGGCGTCGCCGGTGTGGACGGGTCCGCGGGTGAAGACCAGATCGGCCTCGGTCATGGGTGGTGCTCCGTTCGTGCGTCTTGATTGTGTGCGGTGGTGCTCTTACCCGGCGGCTTACCCGACAGGGCGCTACCCGGCGGGGCGGTCGGGGGCCCTCAACTCCCCTCGCCGCCGCCCAGGAAGTACGGCGAGCGCCGCCGCCAGCGGGCCCAGGCCGCGGCCGGGAGCCCGGTGACGACCATCAGCGTCACCACGGTCAGCTCGAACCACCCGTTGTCGGCGGACAGTTCGAAGTGGTCGGTGGAGTCGTAGAAGGTCCAGGCGAGGTAGCCGCCGACGGCGAGCAGGGCCGCCGCGCCCAGCAGCGGGCCGACCACCGCGCGCAGTCCATCCAGCGGGGCCGTGCGCAGCAGCCCGCGGAAGCGGACGGCGGCGGCGATCGCGGTCAGCGCGTAGTACAGGGCGACGATGACGCCGATCGCGTTGACGGCGGCCGAGATCAGGTCGTTGACGGTCGGGATGGCGAGCGAGGCGAGGGCCAGGGCGACGGCGACGCCGGTGATCAGCATCGTGCCGACGGCGGGGGTGGCGTGCCGGGGGTGCAGCCGGGTCCAGACCGGGCCGAGCACCCGGTCGCGTCCCATCGCGTACATCCCGCGGGCGGTCGGGATCACCGAGGACTGCAGCGAGGCCACGGCGGAGAACATCAGCGCGATCAACGGCAGTGCGGCGAGCGGCTGGTGGGCGAGCCTGGTGCCGAAGTAGGTCAGCCCGTGGGCGCCGTTGTCGGCCAACTCGTCGATCGGCAGCACCCGTTGGAAGGCGGTGCCGGCGAGCAGGAACAGCAGCAGCATCACCACCAGGGCGAGCAGGCCGCCGCGGGAGGCGTCGCGCGGGTCGCGCACCTCCTCGCCGACGCTGAACACCGACTCGAAGCCCCAGTAGCAGAACACCGCCAGCACCATGCCCTGGGCGACGGCGTCGAAGGAGGGGATGTCGAAGGGGTTGAACCACTGGAGCGAGAACGGCTGGTCGCCGGCGAACAGCCCGTACCCGCAGAAGCCGAGCAGCACCGCGTACTCGAACACCAGCAGGGCCTTCTGCAGCCGGGCCGCCATGTCCAGCCCGCGCACCGCGACCAGCGCGGCGGCGATCAGGACGACCAGGCCGAGCAGGGTGCACTGGACGGTCGAGTCGGCGTCGAGCCGCAGACCCGCGACGCTGCGCAGGTGCGCCTCCTCGAGCAGCTGGATCACCGAGGAGCCGGTCACGGTGGTGGTGTAGGCCATGAACACCACCGTGCCGACGGTGTTCACCCAGCCGGTGAGGAAGCCCAGCCAGGGGCTGAGGGTGCGCCCGACCCACCGGTAGCTGGAACCGGCGTCCGGCTCCACGGTGTTCAGGCGCCCGTACCCGCCCGCGATGGCCAGGACGGGCAGGAAGGCCAGCAGCATGATCGCCGGCAGGTGCAGGCCGACGACCCCGGCCATCAGGCCCAGGCCGATCCCGATGCTGCTGGTGGCGGCCGTACTGGAGGCGGCGATCACCGCGCCGTCCAGTAGGCCGAGGGACTGCCGCATCGCGACGTGGGAGCCGCTCGCGTCCGCTCTCGGACCGCTGCCCGTGTCCTTCACCGTCGATGCCAACGGATCACCGCCTCGCTCGTGGGGGTGCTGCACGTGTGGGGGAACGCGCGCACCGGAGAGGGGCACGCGCGGGAAGTGCGAGCCATGAAACCGGTGACCCCGTAGAACGTCAATGCTGTTGTCATAAGAACGGAGTCCCGTGCTCCGCCCCGAAGCCCCGGCGCGGCAGGCGGTGGGACGGCAGCCGGTCAGCCGGTCAGCCGGCGAGGTCCTTCAGTGTCACCATCCGGGCCTCGCGGAACCTGCTGCCGCGGAACCGGCCGAGGAGGTCCTCGTGCGGGTCCTCGGTGAGGACGAGCAAGTCGTGCACGCCGCCGCGGACCGCGTCCGGCCAAGCGGGCGGGCGCCCGCGGTGGCCGCCCCAGGTGACGAGCAGGGAGGGGTCGGGCAGGGCGCGCAGGGAGAGGATCCGGTCGGCGAACTCGCCGCCGAGGGAGGGGTCGAGGAGTTCCGAGGGGACGGGTGTGAAGCCCATCCGGTTCTTGAAGGTGAACAGCCCCGGCTGCACCACGTGCCCGAAGAGCGCCGGATCGTTGCCCAGCGAGACGTAGGTCAGCGCGTGCTCGCGGGCGTACGCCATGGCCTCCGCGTAGAGCACCCGCAGCGCGCGGCCGGACCGGGCTCCGGGCGAGGCCGCGGAGAAGCGCATCTGCAGGACCGAGAGCGCGGGCCGCCGCCACCAGATGGACCCGGCGAGCAGCGAATCGCCTTCCCACAGGCCGACGCTCACGTGCTCGTCCGCCGCCGCCAGCAGCCGGTCACGGTGCCGGCGCGCGAAGTTCTTCCCGCGCGGCATGTCCGCGATCTGCCGGTCGTAGACGACCAGGAAGTCGTCCGTGAACTCCGCGGTGAGAGACGGCCGGACCTCCAGCCGCAGCCCGTTCTCCGCGACGAACCTGCGGCCGAGGCGGATGTTTCGGCGCTCGGCGCCGGAGAGCCCGGCGGCGAACTCCTCCTCGGACGCCGCCACCGGCGCGCACCAGTTCAGCCAGCGCGGCCGGGCCACGAACCCCAGTCGGGAGAGGACCTCCTGCGGCACGTCCGCGGAGTCCAGCAGCCGCACCACGTCGACCGGCCTGCCCGCGCCCTCCCAGGCGCGCGCTCCGGCTTCGTCCAGGTCGACCGAGGCGACGACGAGGTGGTCCTGTTCGGCGATCTCCAACGCGCAATCCCTGTCGTGCGATTCGTGGCCGGGGAAATCCGTGTCCTGCGGTCGGGGCCGGCCGGTGAATGTCCGGCCGCCGCGCCCGCCGCTCGTCTTCCACCCATGTTCTTCGTACACCGAGTTCCGGCGGTCACTGCGGTACGGGAATCATGAGGACGGCCCTTTCCCGGTGCCGCGTGTAGACCGCCCAGATCGCGATCGCCACCGCCCAGAGGACCAGGGTCGGCAGCCAGTGGTAATAACCGTCGAACCGGCTCGACCAGGCGTACAGGAAACCGGACAGCGGTACCGCGCCCGTGATGAACATCCGGATCGTCGCATTCACCCGGCCGGCGAATTCGGGTGGAATCGCCTCCTGCCGGTAGGTGATGGACGCCACGTTGCTCACCGCGACGGCGAAGCATTCCACCATGAATCCGCCGATGCGCACCGGGAGCACCGGGACGGCGACGAATGCGAGCCCCGCGAAGGCGACGATCTGGACGGCCAGGATGCGCCGTTCCGTACTCCACCGGGGAAGAATGGAAGGGGCGAGCCGGCTGGCCACCGCCCCCATGAACAGACCCACCGCCATCAGGACCGAGATGACGGTCGTGTTCACCTTGTGGTGGGCGAACTCCGCGATGAGCGCCGGTTCCAGCTGGCCGATCGAGATGTTGATGAGCGACATCGTGACCACCAGCCAGAGGATGTCCCTCTTCACCACCCAGCGGAATCCGACCGCGAGGTCGCGGCGCAGGTTCAGTTCGGTCTGGGCGGAGGAGACCCCGGGCAGCAGCATGGCCACCGCGCCGGCCAGCACGTACAGGCCGGCGATGCACAGACAGGCGACGGACGGGCCGAAGACGGCGAAGCCGACGCCGCCCAGGAGCAGGCCGATCACCTTCGACAGCTCCACCGCCGAGTTCAGTTTGGCGACCGCCACGGGGCGGCCCGGCGCGCTGATCAGCAGCGGGATGAGGACGAACTGGCCGGTGATGGTGCAGGCCACGCTGCCCACCCCGGAGAGCAGCACCAGCAGGGCCACGGCCGGCGGGCTGGAGAGTGTGAGGGCGAGCACGGCCAGGCAGACCGCCTGCTGGACCAGCCCCAGCACCAGCACCGTCCGCTTGTCGAAGCGGTCGATGACCGATCCGACGAACGGGGAGGCCACGTAGCTCACGCCGCGGAGGGCGAACAGGGCCAGGGACATGGCCACGGAGTCGGACTTGGCCAGCACCGCCAGCGGGACGACGATCCCCAGCTGCCAGTCGGCGACCTTGGAGAGCACCGACGACGCGGTGAGGACGCGCAGCACCCGCGTGTCCGACGCCGGGTCGGCCTGCGCGACCGCCACCTGGTCGGCGGGTGCGGGATTCCCTGTCACCGGGCACCTCCGAGACGCCGCGCCGAAACCCCGACGCGCCGCGCCGAAGCACCGACGCGCCACGCGAAAGCACCGTGCCGATGGATTCGGTCACGGTGCGGGAATAAGAAGGGAATGTCGGAGCGGCCGGTCGGCGAGGGGGCGGAATTCGAGTCGAGCAGCGCTGTGCACCTCACTCGAACCCCCCGGTTTCGACGCCCGAACCCAGGACCGCGAATGGAACCGGAGCCCGGGCAAGATCGCACCCATCATGACCACGCCACTGACGAGGTGTCAAGGCTCGCCCTGACGAGGCCGTGTGACAGAAACGTGCGGAACTCGTGAACCACCAAGCCTATGCACCGTTTTGGCGACCTTCCGTCCCATGCGCCAGCTTTGCGGCCGGGCATCCCGGAACTCAACTTCGGTCTCACATGGATCTGTTGACTCTCAAAGCCGGGTCTGCCTATGCTCGACGCCGCGATTTGATCATCGAATATGCCATCCGAGCGCGCCGCCGGTACTCCAGGCAGCGTCTTTCCTCCTGTCCGGCGCACTTCGGCACCACCGAACGGGCCGGGACTTCTCCGTGAAGTCCCGCCCCCCCTTTGATGATTCATGAACCCCGTGGAAGCAGGACACTCCCGGGGAGCCCACGCGTGCCGGTTCCCCGGCGTGCCACGAGCGAACACCACCCCTTCCCAGGCTGCCGATCCAGAAGGACGTGACGTGAGAACGAGGACCGTGCGCTCCTTTCGCGACATCACGCACCGCGAGGTCGACTGGCGGCGCCCTGTCGTGACGCTCTTCAGCGGGGGCCTGGACAGCTCCTACCTCCTGCACCGCCTGGTGGAGGCGGGGGCCACCGACGTCCACGCGGTCAGCGTGGACGTCGGCGGCGACGAGAGCCCGCCGGAGCTCCGCCGGATCACCGACAGCCTCGGGGTCCGGCTGCACGTCCTCGACGAACGCGCCGTGTTCGCAGGCGAGTTCGTCACCCCCGCGATCGCGGCGCATGCCCTCTACCTGGGCTCGTACCCCATCAGCTCCTCGCTGAGCCGACCGCTGTTCGCCCGCGCGGCCCTGCGCACCGCCGAGGAGCTGGGCGCCGAGGTCATCCTGCACACCGCCAACCGCTCGCAGAACACCCTGCGCCGACTGAACGGCGCACTTCGGCAGTTGGGCTTCCGGGGCCGCTTCGGCAGCCCGTACGAGCTCGAACCGGTGCACCGCGAGAAGAAGATCAAGGAACTGCGGGCGATCGGCCTGGAGGAGATGGCGGAGCGCTCGGCGAGCGCCGACTCCAACCTGTGGTGCCGCGAGTTCGAGTCCGGGATCCTCGACGACCCGGAGGACCACCGGGTGCCGGAGTCCTGTTTCCGGTGGAGCGCCCGGCCGCGGACCCCGGGGGCCGAGACGGTGGAGGTCTCCTTCGAGGCCGGCGTCCCGGTGGCCGTGGACGGACGGCGGATGAGCCCGGTCGAGCTCATCGGTGCCCTGAACCCGATCGTCGGCGCCCACGGGCTCGGCCGGCACACCGGCCTGGAGCACCTGCCCGGCGGCGCGAAGGTCCTGGAGGTGCGCGAGGCGCCCGCGGCCTGGCTGCTGATGGCCTCGCACCGCCACCTGGAGACCGCGACGCTCGACGCCGAGACGCTCAGGGAGAAGCTGCACCTGGAGCAGGTCTGGGTGCGCGAGGCCGTCGAGGGCCGCTGGTTCGGCGAACTCCGCGCCGCCTGCCAGGCGTTCACCGCGGAACTGGCCGGCCCGGTCACCGGGACGGTCCGCTGGCGGCTGGCCGGCGGCAGGACCTCGACCGAGTCGATCGTCGCCGAGAACCCCCGGTACGTCCGCAGCCGGGAGGACTGGGAGCTGGCCGGAGTCCGGGACGAGCTCGGGTACTTCGAGCCGGACCCGGAGGCCCGCAACGGGAACGAGAACCGGAACGGGAACGGGAACGGGGACGCGAGCGGGACGCGGAACGGGAACCGGAACGGGACCCCAGCCGGACACAGGACCGCGGCCGGGAGCACGGCCGGAACCGCCCAGGAGATCGGGGGAGCCACATGGTAGGGACGGACACGCCCGCGGGAACCGTCGGTCGCACACTGGTGCTCATCGACGCGACGGTGCCCGTGGCGAGGGCCGCGCACGGGCTGGGCTGCCGCGTCGCGCTGGTGCAGCGGCCCGGCGCTCCGGTGCACGAACTCGCCGAGGACCACACGGACTACTACTCGGTCGACTTCGGGCCCGACCCGTCCGCCCACGCCCCCGACACCGCCGCCCACGCCACCACCGCCGGCCCCGCGGCCTTCGCCGACTTCGTGCAGTCCGTCCTGCGCCCGCTGGACCCGTGGGCCGTCCTCTCGCTGACCGGCGCCGGGGCCCTGCCGGCCGCGACAGCCGCCGCCCTGCTCGGCGCCGTCGGCGCACCGGTCGGGGCGGTCCGGGCCCTGGCCGCCGCCGGTGACCCCGAAGTCGCCGCCGGGGAACGGGTGTTGCGCGCCCACACCTTCACCGTGGACGGCGACCACCGGTGGATCGCCGCCGTGCCGGAGGGCCGTCCCGCCATGCCGCCGGAGCACCTGCTGCCCGAGCGGGTCCTGCCGCCCGAGGAGCACCGCGCCGCCCTGGCCGCGCTGACCGGACTCCTCGACGCCGCCGCCCTCCCGGCCGGCCCCGCCCTGGTCCGGCTCGCCGTGCGCGACGGCCGGGCGCGGGTCCTCACCGCCGCCCACGGCACCGGGACGGACGACGAGAACGACCTGATCCGACGACTGACGGGCTTCGACCTGACGGACCACTCGCTGCGGTGGCCCTTCGGGGCGCCCGCGGGCACCGACCGGGAGGCGGGACGATGAGCAGGCCGGCCGCGCTCTTCATCAACAAGCACCACTACTCGCACTTCAGCCGGGGCGGCGCCCACATCCTGCCGACGTCCGAGATCGACATCCACCTGGTCACCCGCTACCGGGCGCACGGCGGACTCGACGGCTTCGCGGACCACCCGCTGCCCCAGGTCGCCGTCTGCGAGACCGAGGACTTCGACCGCTGGCGGGACATCTGCTCCTGGATCCTGCGCCACCACCCCGTCGACCGGGTGATCGCCGTGCACGAGCGGGCCGTGCTGCTCGCCGCCGAGATGCGCTCGAAGTTCTCGCTGCCCGGCATGGACTACGAGACGGCCGTGCGCTTCCGCGACAAGCTGCGCATGAAGGAGGTCCTGCGGGAGGCCGGGGCGGCCGCGCTGCCCGGCTTCGCCGCGCTCGACCGCCCGGCCGACCTCGAACGGATGGACTGGAGCACCGGGCGCAAGGTGATCAAGAGCCGGTGGGGGCTGGCCGCCAGGGACCTGTACATGGTGGACACCCTCGACCAGGCGCGCGCGGTGGTGGCGGACCTGGACCTGTCCGGTTCGCACTACGAGATCGAGGAGTTCGTCAAGGGCCGGATCTACCACTGCGATTCGGTGGTGGTGGACGGCCGGATCGAGTTCTCCAGCGTCGGCACCTACCTCGCGGATCCGGCGGGGTACGAGCCGGGCGGCATCTTCGGCACCGTCCTCGTCGACGACCCGGACCTGCTGCGCCGCATCCGCGCGATGAACACCGCCGTGCTGGGCGCGCTCGGTCTCCGGGACGGCACCACGCACCTGGAGCTGTTCCGCACCGACGCCGACGAGCTCGTCTTCTGCGAGGTGGCCGGCCGCCCGCCCGGCGGCGTGATCCCGCCGGTCATCCAGTGGCAGTACGGGTTCAACATCGTCGAGGCCCAGATCCGCCTCGACGCCGGGCTTCCGGTGACCCTGGGCACCGCGCCCACCAGCGGGACCTGCGGCTTCATCGCGTTCTACCCCGGCGGGGGCGAGGCGCGCGGGATCCCCGCCGAGCGGTTCGACGCGCTCGGCGTCGTGGAGCACATCGCGCACCACGGGGCCGGGAACGGGCGGGGCGGCGTCCGGCACTCCACCGACTTCCTCGACTCGTACGTGATCAAGGCGCCGGACGGGGGCGCGCTCCTGGACCGGATCACCCGGGTCCGCGAGGAGTACTGGCAGTGACCCCGCAGCCATCGGAACAGCCGCCGAAGCCACCGGACCGACCGGACCGACCCACCACGCACCACCCCACCGCCGTCCCCGAGGGAGAGACCGACGATGCCTGACCACGACGTGATCGGAATCGGTGTGGGGCCGGCGAACCTGAGCCTCGCGGCCCTGACCGCGCCGCTGCCCGAGCTGAGCACCCTGTTCCTGGACGACAAGCCCGGGTTCGAGTGGCACCGGGGGCTGATGCTCCCCGATTCGCAGCTGACCGTCACCTACTTCCGCGACCTGGTGACCCTGGTCGACCCGACGAGCGAGTTCTCCTTCCTGAACTTCCTCGTCCGCCAGGGCCGGGCGTTCCGCTTCCTGGAGGCCAACGGCCTGAGCTGCTCGCGCCGCGAGTTCGAGCAGTACTACCAGTGGGCGGCGGCGCGGCTGTCCTCGCTGCGGTGGGGCACCCGGGTCGAGTCGGTCGCGGTCGCGGGCGACCGCTTCGAGGTCACCTGTGCCGGTGGGGCGACCCACACCACCCGGGCGGTCTCGGTCGGTTCCGGTCCCGAGCCGCGGCTGCCGGCCTTCGCCAAGGCGCACGAGGGCAGGGACGTGCTGCACAGCGGTGACTTCGCCCGGGTGCGCCCGGAGTGGAAGGGCCGCCGGGTCGTGGTCGTCGGGGCCGGTCAGAGCGGTGCCGAGGTGGTCAACCACCTGCTGGCCGACGAGCACGCGCTGCCCGCCTCGCTCACCTGGACCTCCAGCGGCCCGGGCTTCCAGCCGCTGGACGACTCGCCGTTCACCAACGAGTGGTTCTCCTCGGCGTACGCGGGCTACTTCCACGGCTTGTCGGCCGCGCGCCGTGCCGAGCTGGTCACCCGGCAGCTGAGGGCCGGCGGTGACGGGATCACCGACGAGCTCCTCGGCGCGGTCTACCGCCGCCTGTACCACCTGGACCACGTGCTCCGCGCGGGGCTGCGGCACCGGCTGCTCACCTCGCGCCGGGCCGTGGACCTGGAGCGGGACGGGTCGGCGTACCGGGTGACGCTGCACGACGAGGACCGCGACGGCACCGAGGTGCTGCCCGCCGACCTGGTCGTCCTGTGCACCGGCTACCAGCGCCGGATCCCGGAGTACCTCAAGCCGATCCAGGGACAACTCGCCGTCCGGGACGGGATGTTCGAGGTGAACGCCGACTACTCGGTGGACTTCGACGGACCGGCCGGGCTGCGGGTCTACAGCCAGG
Source organism: Kitasatospora sp. Ki12 (assembly GCF_054601375.1). NCBI lineage: Bacteria > Bacillati > Actinomycetota > Actinomycetes > Kitasatosporales > Streptomycetaceae > Kitasatospora > Kitasatospora sp. Ki12. Next base: position 1,922,746 of record NZ_BAAIHT010000003.1, read on the forward strand.
GCTTCGCCGAGGGCGAGCACGGGATCAACGACACCCTGCTCTCCCTGGTGGCCTGGCGCAGCGCCTGTGTCGTCAACTCGCTGGCGGGGCGCCAGGTCTACCGGACCGACGCCGACGAGACCACCGTGGCCTGGCAGTAGCGCCGGTGGCGAGCGAGGAACGGGGAGGGGACGTGGACACCGGCAAGGTCTCGCCGGCCTTACTGTTCGAACGGGCGCGGGTGTCGCGGAGGGACGAGCTGGTCTTCGTCGGCAAGCTGGCGGCGGCGTTCGCGCTCTGCTGCCTGGGCGGAGGGCTCGCGCTGAGCGGCTCGTGGCTCGCGGCCGCCGGCGGGGTGCTCCTGCTGGCCGCGATGTACACGCACCTGGTGGAGTTGCAGCACCAGTGCCTGCACCACTCGGCCTTCCGGAGGGCCGCGGCTCACCGGCCGGTGGGCGTCCTGATCGGGGTCCCGCTCCTCTCGGCGTACAGCCACTACCGGGTCCAGCACCTGCAGCACCACAAGTACCTGGGCACACCGCGGGACAGCGAGTTCTTCGGGTTCGACCCGAGGGCGCCGCTGACCTGGGGCGCCCTGCTGCGAGGCGCCGTCGACCCGGTGCGGCTGGTCCAGGTCGGGGCGGACGTCGCCCGCAGCTGCGCGGGCACGTGGACCTACACCCGGGGGCAGATCGGGGACCGGTCCAGACGCCAGGTGATGAGCGAGTACCGCCTGTTGGGCGTGGCGGTGCTCGCGGCCGCGGTGGCGGCCGGCCTCGGGTACGGCCGGGCCGTGCTGCTGCTGTGGGGGCTCCCGCTGCTGCTCTCGGTCCCGGTGCACTTCTTCCTGGAGCTCCCGGAGCACGTCCTGTGCGACACCGACGGCACCACGGACGTCCTGCGCAACACCCGGACGATCAGCGGGAGCAGGTTCAGCCGCTGGTTCACCAACGGCAACAACTTCCACGTGGAGCACCATGCGGCGATGGTGGTGCCCATCAACAGACTGGCCGGGCGGCACCCGGTCGCCAAGCGGTACGCCGCGCACGCCGAGGCCAGCTATCCGGCCTTCTACCGCAAGGTGCTCCGTGAGGCGCGCCGCAACGGAAAGCGCCGGAGATTCGTGGACGCGGCCGGCCGGACCCACTCCTGAACGCTCTCCGCGGCATTCTTCCGATTCCGCGTACGGAAAATCGGACGAAACCTCCGGGAAGTCGCCGGAAGTCGCCGGAGGTCGGCGTGAAGTCGCCGGGCGGAACGTCGCCGAGAAAAGCGTCGGCGAACTCTTGCCGATTCCGCCGGAACCGACCTAGACTCATTCGGGTCAAGCGGAACCGACCGGGTGGAACTCCGCCCCACCGGGAATACCCGCCGGGTCGCACTGCTTCGTCAGATGCGCGCCGATTCATCACACAACGGGGGTTCGTGTTGATGTCGAACGACTCTCACCAGCCAGTTTGCGTGGTCACCGGCGCAAGTCGCGGCCTCGGCCGGGCCCTCTGCCAGGAATTCGAAGACCGTGGATTCCAGGTGGCCGGAGCCTCCCGGAGCGCCCTTCCCGATAATTCGGAAGGTTTAGCGGCGCACGATTCGGTGAATGTACAGGACGAGCGCCGGGTCCGCGAATTCGCGAATTCCGTCGTCGCCCGGCACGGCCGAATAGACGTCTGGGTCAACAATGCCGCGGTCATGGAGGTGTTCCGGGTCGCGGACGGCGACGCGGAACGCTGGAACCGGATCCTCGGCACCAACCTGCTCGGCGTGGTCAACGGCAGTGCCGTCTTCGCCGAACACGTGCGCGGCCGCCCCGGCGCCGGCGTACTGATCAATCTCACCGCCGGCTCGGCGCGCGCGGCGCGCCCGGGCTGGGCGGCCTACTCGGCGAGCAAGGCAGCGGTGGAACGCCTCACCGAAGCCGTCGCCGCGGAGGAGCGGGACGCCGGACTGCGCGCCTTCTGCGTGTCCCCCGGCGCCATGGACACCGCCATGCAGCGCTCCCTGTGGGAGCTGCCGGAGAGCGAGTTCCCCGAGGCGCGGGAGCTGCGCGAACGCGCCGCCCGGGGCCTGATCGGCGACTGCCGCGACATCGCGCGGCGGATCGCCGAGGAGGCCGGGGCACAGCTGCGCCCCGGAGCCCCGGAGCCCGATCCCGTGTTCCTCCCCTTCCGGGCGTCCTGAGACGCCCGCCCCGAACGACCATGCCGTCAGGCGTGGTTGATGGATGCACCATCCAACTAGAGAGGAGCTGACATGAAGACCGAACTTGGTCTGGTCAACGCCCCGGCTGCCGTTCTCGTCGAGTTCGAGCCGGTCGCGGCCCTGAACCTGGGCGTGCTCGGTGCGCGCGAGGCGGCCACGACGGACAGCGGCCTGGAGTCCGTCGCCTGCTGCAACTCGATCGTCGCCACCGGCTGACCGTAGCCGGCCATCGGGGCCCCTCGGGGTCCTGAGGACCGCTGGTGAGGCGCTTCGGCGCCTCACCAGCGGCACTTGCATTGACGATGATCCACCCGCTCACGAAACGGAACGGCATATGCGAGTACGGTTGCAGACCAACCACGGTGAGTACCTCCTGGAGCACGAGAGCGCACCGACCGTCGGCGCCCTGCTGCGGCTGTACGGGATCCCGCTCTCGGCGGTGTGGACCTACCGGATCGAGGGCCACGGGGGCGACGGGCTCCGGCGTGCCGTCTTCGTCCCCGCGTCCACGGCCCGCCCCGGCGACGCCGGCGGCGAGGGCGAGATCTTCGCCCGGGTCACCCGCAACATCAACCTGCCCGGCCTGCTCGGCGTGGAGGCCTCCAGCGCCCGCCTGCACGACGAGGCGACCACCGAGTGGACCTTCCCCACCGAGGACAGCGGCGCCTTCCAGCGCGTGCACACCCAGATGTCCGCCGCGGAGTGCTTCGAGTTCGTCCGCGCCAGCGTGACCGACGTGCTGAAGCAGTGGCCCGGCGACCGCAGCAACGGCCTGGTGGTGGGGACTTCGGGCGGCGGCGACTCCAACGTGCTGCTCTCCACGCTGATGGAGTCCGGCTACTTCGAGCCCGAGCGCGTGGTGCCGGTCATGATGCTCGGCATCCCGGACTGGGACGCCCAGGTCGACAACGCCCGTGCGCTGTGCTCCGCGCACGGCATCGAGCTGAACGTGGTCGAGGAGTCGGAGACCGCGCGGCTGTCCGGCCTCAAGGAGCTCTCCTCGGTCAAGGAGGTGTTCCGGGAGTTCTTCCCCGACGCCGACCTGGAGTTCATGGGCACCTGGCTGCTGCGCCGCGTCCTCACCCGCTACGCCGTCGAGCGCGGCATGAAGTTCGTCGCCACCGGCGCGAACCGGGAGGACATCGTCGCCGAGCACATCGCGCGGGTCTCGCGCGGCCTGCTCCCGCTGCCCGCCCCGTTCCGCGAGATCGGTGACGTCACGTTCTGCTACCCGATCTGGAAGGTGCCGAAGAAGATCGGCGACGGCGCCTACCCGGCCTTCAGCCTGGAGAACTACGAGAACCGCAATCCCAGCTTCAGCCCCGGGCGCAGCGTCTTCTACTACCTCGCGTACTGGATCCCGGAGCTGCTGCCCGGCATGGACAACTCGCTGCTCGACGGCATGTCCAAGCTGGCGGACAAGGACCCGCAGCCCATCACCTGGGACGAGGACCTGCGCGACCACGTCTGCCGCGAGGGCTCCACCGAGGCGCAGAAGACGCGCTGGCAGGAGTTCCTGGCGAAGGTCGAGGCCTGACGGCCGTCGGCGAGCCCGCTTCGTCTGCCGTCCTCCCCGCCCGGGGAGGACGGCAGACGCCGATCGAGGAGAGTGTGCTGTGAACGCGTTTCAGGGGTGGGATGCGGCCTCGTACGGGGACGCCAGGGCCACCGTGTACGACCGTCAGGTGGCCGGGCGGGGCGACGTGCCGGAGGCGGTCGGCCTGCTCGCGGAGCTGGCCGGCGACGGCCCGGCGCTGGAGCTCGGCGTGGGGACGGGCCGGCTGGCGATCCCGCTGGCCGCGAAGGGCGTCCCCGTCCACGGGCTGGACAGCTCGCCGAAGATGCTGGAGGAGCTCGGCCGCGCCCCCGGCGGCGACCGGGTGGTCGGCGTGCCCGGCAGCATGACCGACTTCGCCCTGGAGGAGTCGTTCACGCTGGTCTGGGTGGCCTTCAACTCCCTGTTCCTGGTGGACGATCCGCGGGAGCAGGAGAACTGCTTCCGGAGCGTCGCCGGCCACCTGGCCGAGGGCGGGCGCTTCGTCGTCGAGGCGTTCGTGCCCGCGCCCGAGCAGTTCGACGGGGCGGCGGCCCTGCGGGTGAAGGACTTCGGCTCCGCCAACCTGCTGCTGCAGGTGTCCCGGCACGACGCGGACGCCCAGGTGGTGGAGTCCCTGGACCTGGAGGTCACGGCGGACGGGTTCGCCCTCTACCCGACCCGGGTGCGCTACAGCTGGCCCGAGGAGCTGGACGCGATGGCCGGGCGGGCGGGCCTGCGGCTGGAGGACCGCTGGGAGAACTGGAGCCGGCACCCGTTCACGGCCGGCTCCCGCTCCCACGTCAGCGTCTACACCGCGGCGGACACCGCGTCCGGCAGGGCCCGCTGAATCTCCTTGCGCAGGAGTTCCTGCACCTCGTCGAACGAACCGTTCCCGTCGACCAGGACGAATTCCTCGTACTCCGGCAGGGAACGGTAGGCCGCCCGGTAGTCGACCAGGAACTCCAGGGTCTCCTCGTCGATTCCGCGGCGCTTGATCCGCTCCTGGGCGACGGCCGGTTCGACGTCCAGGAAAAGGGTGAGGTCGGGCTTCGGGAGGCCCCGGTTGAGGCGCCGCAGGAATTCCTCGTTGTCCGCCTTCTGCAGGCGGACTGCGGCGTACTGGCAGACGGTGTAGCGATCGGCGAGGGCCACCGCGCGCGGGGTGGCCAGCACCTCGCCGACCGGGGCGAGCGCCGACAGCTTCGCGCAGGCCGAGATGAGCCTGATCGTGTCGGCCCCGATCATGTCCAGATGGCCCGGGAAGCCGTCCTCCCGGGCGATCGCGTCCAAGGCCTGACGGACCGGGAGCTGTGTCTGGTTGAGGAAGAGCCGGGCCGGCTTCCCCAGGCCGTCGAACCACTCGGCCAGTCGCCCGACCTGGCTGGTCTTGCCGGCCCCGTCGATTCCCACGACCGCGACCAGATATCCGCTGCGACGCTCGGACCCCACTTTTCGATACCTCCACGACGACCCGCATGAATGGATAAAAGTGCCTCGTGTCACTATTCAGCCAAGATTGCACGACCTATCCCGCTATGTCAACGCGGCCAGATCGAACGACTTTCATTTCGAACTGATCGAACCGGCATACCCGCAAAATCTGGACATGCTGGATGAATACTTCTCCGATTTCCTGGAGAAGGCCGGCGGCGCGGAACTCGTGAAGGTGCTGCACGGCCCGTACATCGACATCTCGGTCCATTCCCCGGACCGTGCCGTCCGGGCCGCCTCGGCCGAGCGGATATCCGCGTCGATCGAATGGGCGAAGCGGCTCGGCGCCGAGTTCCTGATCCTGCACAGCAACCACCTGCCGATGCTCAACGAGCCCGCCTACGACCGGCAGTGGCGGGCCGGCTGGCTCGACTTCCTGCGCGGCCAGGACCTCGGGAACGTCACCGTCCTGCTGGAGAACATGTGGGACCGCACCCCGGACCTCAGCCTCTCCCTGGTCGAGGAGTTCGACTCCCCGCGGCTGCGGCTGTGCTTCGACGTCGCGCACTGGAACGTCCACGGCACGGTGCCCCTGGAGGACTGGCTGCGCCGGGCCGGAGCGGCCACCGCGTACGTCCAGTACGGCGACAACCACGGCGACCAGGACTCCGACCTGGCGCTGGGCAGCGGCACGGTGGACTGGCCGGAGCTCGACCGCTGCCTGCGCGCCCACGCCCCGCACGCGGACGTGATGGTCGGCGTCGGCATCGACGACGCCGACGAGCGGCTGCGGCCCTCGATCGACTTCCTGCGCGCCGGCGGCATCCACCCCTTCCCGCCCCACCCGTCCCCCCGCACCTTCCCGCCCGCGGACGGTGCCCGGTGACGGCCCCGTCGCCGGAGGAGGCACCGGGCGCCGACGCCGCGTGGTGCCTCAACCCCCGCACGCCCGAGGGGAGGTCGGCCGCCGAACGCGCCGAGGCCTGCCTCGCCGAGGTGGCGGCCGACGCCGAACGCCACGACCGCGACGGCAGCTACGTCACCGAGGCGCACCGCGCCCTCGCCGCCGCCGGCCTGATGGGTGCCACCGTGCCCGTCGCCCACGGCGGACTGGGGGTGCGCAGCCTCCTCGACACCGCCGCCTGCCTGGAACGGATCGCCTTCGCCGACGCCTCGGCCGCCCTGGTGCTGCACATGCAGCTCTCCCGCGGCCTGGGCCTGGCCGCCGGCCCCTCGGACCCCGGGTCCGAGGGGCTGCTGCGTGCCATGGCCGACGGCTCGGCCTACGTGGCCGGCGCCGCGACCGAGGCGGGCGCGGGCTACTTCACCGTGCGCACGACGGCCGAGCCGAAGGAGGACGGCCCGGCCACCGTCAGCGGCCGGAAGATCATGGTCTCGGGGGCCCCCGCCGCCACCCACTTCGCGGTCCGGCTCCGGATCCGCACCCCCGAGGGCGACCGGCTCGGCAGCGCCGTCGTGCCGCGCTCGGCCGCGGTGGAGGTCGTCGACGACTGGGACGGCCTGGGCATGCGGGGCTCGGCGAGCACCACGGTCCGCTTCCACGACGCCGAAGCGCTGCCCTGGAGCCTGGCCGTCCGCGGCCCCTGGGGCGTCCACGACCCGCGGGCCCTGGGCGGCCGGATGCTCAGCTCCGGGGCCATGCTCGGCATCTACCTGGGGCTGGCCACCGCCGCGCACCACACCCTGCTCACGGCCCTGCGGCGGGCCGGCGCCGACCGGCCGGGGGCCTGGCTCGACGCGGCCGCGATCCGCTCCGAGCAGCAACTGGCGGGCACCCGCGCCCTGGTGGAGCTCTTCCTGAGCCGGCTGGACGGGCACGACCCCGCCGACGGCCCTGGCTCCCTGGCACTGGCCCGCGAGTGGCAGCTGTGCCGGCTGCGCTCGCACGACACCGCCCTGGCCCTCTCCGACCTCGCCCTCTCCGCCGCGGGAGCCGCCGCCTACCGGTGGGGCCACCCGGCCTCCCGGATCCTGCGGGACGCGCGGGCCGGACAGTACATGCAGCCGTACGGCCCCGCCCAGGCGGCCGAGTTCGTCCGCGCCGCCGGCGAGGGCACCGACCCGGGACTGCTCGCATGACGCCGCCGCTCCCCCGGATCCCCCCGCTTCCCCCGATCCCCCGGCTCCCCCGCACCGGCGGGCCGGCCGTCGACGAGTCGCGGCTGGTCGCGCTCGCCCGGCGGCTCGTCCGCACCCGCAGCGACAACCCGAACACCACCGAACAGGCCGTGGTGCGGCTGCTGGCCGAGGTGCTCGCGGACTCGGCGGACGAGGTGCGGATCGTCCAGCCGGTGCCCTCGCGCCCCAACCTGCTGGCCCGGTACGGCCGGTGCGACGGCTCCCGCCCCACCCTGCTGCTCACCGCCGCCACCGACACGGTGCCGGCCGACCCGGACGACTGGCGGCGGCCGCCCTACCAGGCCCTGGTGGCCGGCGGCGAACTCTGGGGCCGCGGCACCGCGGACATGAAGGGCGGCATCGCCGCGGCGGTCGAGGCCGCCCTCGTCCACCACGCGGCCGGCCGCCCGGGGCCGCGCGACCTCCTGCTGGTGTTCACCGCCGACGGCGAACGCGGCGGCCGGGCCGGCTGGCAGGCCCTGGCCGACACGCTCGAACTGCCGCCCGTCGAGGGCGCGGTGGTGCTGGCCCCGACCGGCCTGGTCCCGCACCGGATGGAGCGCGGGGTGGCCTGGCTCGGCGTCGACCTCCAGGGGCGGGAGGCCCCGGCCTCCCGCGCCGAGGGCGGCGTGTCCGCGGTCCTCGCGGCCTGCCGGCTCGCCGAGCTGCTGCCCGCGGCCGCGGCGGCCCGGTTCGCCGGGAACCCGGCGGGCGGCCCGGTCACCACGACCCTGGGCCGGATCGACGGCGGCACCCGGGTGAACACCGTGCCCGGCGGCTGCCGCACCGAATGGGACCTGCGGCTGCCGCCGGGCGGCCCCGACGTGACCGAGGAGGCCGTCCGCGCCCTGGTGGCCGGCTGCCTCCCCGAGGGCGTCACCGGCCGGGTGGAACTGCTGATGACCGCCGCCGCCTCGGAGAGCCCGGTGACACCGCTGTGGGAACGGCTGGTCGCGGCCGGCCGCAGGGCTCACGACGACCGGGCCCACCCCGACCCGGTCTACCCCGGGCCGACCGACGCCCGCACCCTGCGCCGCCGCTTCGCCGTCCCCGCCTACGTCTGCGGCCCCGGCGAGCAGCGCCTCGCCCACGGCGTGGACGAGCGGGTGCCGGTCGCCGAGCTGCGTGCCGCCGCCGAACTCTGCCTGAGCCTGCTGCGGGAGTGAGCCCGGCCGCTCCCGCCCGCCCTGCCACCCCGCCGCCCCGCCTCCCGCGCGACACCTGAGGAGTGATCCACCGATGCCCGACCCCCTGACCCCCGACGCCACCGCCACCGCCACCGCCACCCGGGTCACCAGGCACCTCGTCCTGGGCGACATCTCCCGGCAGTACCAGGTGGCCGGCGGCAACACGCCCCTGCTGGCCGTCGAACTCGCCCCCGAACCCGGCGACGCCCACCTGGCCACCGAGCACCTGCGCCCCGCGGACACCGTCGCCACCGGCGTCCTGGTGCTGGACGGCGACGGGGAGCGGACCGTACCGCTGTCCGCCGCCCCGGTGTGGGCGGGCCTGGGCGCCGGCCCGGCCCTGACCGCCCTCGGCCGGGACGACCTGGACACCCTGGCCCCGCTGATGCTGCTGCGCACCCACGACACCGGCGCGGAGCGGCTCACCGAGGTCATGGTGTGCTCCCGGGTGCGTTCCCTCGGCGTGCTCTTCGTCCGGGTCGCCCGCTTCCCGCACCCGGCCGGAACCGCCCTGCCCGAGCTGGTCCGCGAGGCCCTCGGGTACTCCTCCCGGCTGGCCGACTCGATCGTCTTCGAGGGCAGCGCCTTCTCCGTCCTCGAACCCGAGATCGAGATCGAGCAGAAGGTCAACCTGCTCGACGAGGTCAGCATCTGGCAGCTGGCCCAGGCCATGTGCGCGGCCGCCGAGGAGGGCCACTACCCCGGCTTCTTCCTCGACCCCGGGTACGAGCTGACCCGCTGGCAGTACGCCCAGGAGACCTTCGAGGTGCTCGCCCCGCGCGAGCACGCCGGGTACTTCGGCTTCACGAGGATGCCCGACGGCCGGTACCTGATGAAGATCAAGAGGTTCGAGCGGGACGCCCTGCGGCGCGGCGAGAAGTTCCGCCTGAACCTGGACATCCCCGGCGACGACCTCGACGCCTTCCTCGCCCGCGAGTACCCCGGGTACTCCTTCCACCGGCTTCCCCCGCTCGTCCGGGCGCGCTTCGACGTCAACCTGGAGTCGGCCGCCACCGGGCACTGCTTCAGCATCGAGATCGACGACGTCACGGTGGCCGGCGGCCACAAGCTGCGCCAGGCCGAGATCGAGTACCTGAAGACCCGGGTGCACGAGGGCGTGGACCACGACCTGCTCGACGCGGAGCTGTACCGCCTCACCGAGCTCGTCGAGGAGCAGCTGAAGCAGCTGGGCGTCCGGGCGGAGCGCAGCCTGCTGTCCAAGCTGACGTTCCTGCGGGAGTGCGAGCGGCGGGCCGCCGGCTCGGACTCCTGACCCGATCGGGCGAATCCCCCGCCGTTCTCCGCGAGCACCGCTCGACGGGGGGCGCGGGGGATTCGCCCGTTTTCACACCGCGCGCCGATCCCCGCTGTTCGCCGATGCCGCGGAATTCCACTGACCGCTTTCCGCAAGGATGTCCGAGCGCTGTTCACTCGGTTCGCCGACGAGTCGCCATCGGTTACGATCTGACGAACCGTCGGGCTCAAATGGACTGGCCACGCGAACCGCCGGTCCGCACAGTTCCCGCTGCCGCACGGAAGGACGCTCACGCGTCCATTGACCGCCCCCGGTACCGGGGTTGCCACCGGGCGTGGATCCGGTCAACCATGAGTGGATTGTGCCAAGAGTCGGCCAGCCGCGGCATGGGGGAGAGTGCGGATGCGCTCAGTCGAATTCAGCCTGCTCGGCCCACTGAACGTCCACGTGGGCGGCAAGACACTCAGATTAGGAGGATCCCGCCAAAGAACCGTGATCACCATGTTGTTGCTCTCACCGGGGCAGGTGATCTCGGTGGACACCCTGATCGATGCCGTCTGGCCGAACGGCGGCCCCAGCACCGCCCGCAACCAGATCGCCATCTGCGTCGCCGGCCTGCGGAAGGTCTTCAAGGACGCCACCGACATCAATGACGTCATCCTGACCACCTACCCGGGGTACACGCTCAATCCGGACGGCCACCGGATCGACGTGCGGGACTTCGAGGAAGGGGTCCGCGCCGCCCGTGAATCGGCCCGCGAGGGCCACGTCGACGACGCCTGCCGGCAGTTCGGCGACGCGCTGCGGCTGTGGCAGGGCCGGGCCCTGGACGGCCTCACCGGCACCAGGATCGAGGCCGCCGCGAGCCGCCTGGAGGAGCTGCGGCTCGACGTCGCCGAGGAACTCGCCGGGCTCCGCCTGAAATCGGGCAACCACAACGCGGTGGTCGGCGAGCTGACCGAGATCGTCAAGGAGTACCCGCTGCGCGAGCGCGCCCGGGCCCACCTGATGCTCGCGCACTACCGCGCGGGCCGCCGGGCCGAGGCCCTCGCGGTCTTCGCCGAGGCCCGCCGGGTGCTGGTGGCCGAGCTGGGCATCGAACCGGGCCCCGCGCTGCAGGAGTTGCACGCCCAGGTGCTGCGCGACGCCCCCACCCTCACCGGTGTCCTGCCCGAGCCCACCCACGTGGCCCCCGCGCCGACGCCCGCGCAACTGCCCTCCCGGGCGGCCGCCTTCACCGGACGGGTGCCGGAACTGCGGGCGCTGGACCGGATGCTGGACGAGCGCTCGGGCTCGGTGCCGCTGGGCGTGGCCGCGATCAGCGGCGTCAGCGGCGTGGGCAAGACCGCGCTGGCCGTGCACTGGGCCAACCGGGTCGCGCACCGCTTCCCGGACGGCCAGCTCTTCGCCGACCTGCGCGGCTACGACGAGCACGACGAACCCGTGCCGCCCGCCGTCGCGCTGGACCGGTTCCTGCGGGCGCTGGGCGTGCCCGGCTCGCAGATCCCGGCCGACCCGGCCGACCGGCCCGCCTTCTTCCGCAGCATGCTCGGCGGCCGACAGGTCCTGATCGTGCTGGACAACGTCCGTTCCTTCGACCAGATCCGGCCGCTGCTGCCGGGCTCGGGCCGCTGCTGCGTACTGATCACCGGCCGGGACGTCACCGACGACATGATCGGCGACTACGACGTGCTGCCGATCCGGCTGAAGGCCGTCACCGCCGGGGAGGCCACCGCGCTGCTGTCCGAGGTGGCCGGCCGGGAGCGGATCGACGCGGATCCCCCCGCCACCACCCGGCTCGCCGAGCTCTGCGACCGGCTCCCGCTGGCCCTGCGGATCGCCGGCGCCCGGCTCGCCGCGCGGCCGCACTGGTCGGTGCGCTACCTGGTCACCCGACTGGAGAACCAGCGCATCCGGCTGGACGAGCTGAGCCCCGGCACCGGCGGCGTCCGCGCCGGTTTCGGGCTCGCCTACCGCGAACTGCCCTCCGCCGCCCGCCGGATGTACCGGCGGCTGGGCCTGCTCACGGTTCCCGACTTCACCGCCTGGGTGGGCGCCGCGGTCCTCGACACCACCACGGAGGACGCCGAGAACCTGATGGAGCTGCTGGTCGACGCGCACCTGCTGGAGGTGGTCTCGGGCGCCGGCACCGGCCCGGTCACCCGCTACCGCTTCCAGGACCTGCTGCGGCTGTACGCCTACGAGCGAGCCGTCGAGGAGGAGCCCGAGGGGCAGCGCGACGCCGCGTTCGAGCGGGTCCTGGACGGCTGGCTGTACCTCTGCGACGCCGCCTACCGGCAGCTGTCCGGCGGCGAGTTCACCCTGCCGAGGACCCCGGTCCGGCCCCGGCTGTCGGAGACGGCCGAGGCCGAGCTGCTCGGCAACCCGCTGGAGTGGATGGACTCCGAGTGGATCGCCCTGGCCGACGTGATCAAGCAGGCCGCCCAGTGCGGACAGGCCACCCACGCCTGGGTGCTGACCGCGCTGAGCAGCCCGCTGCGGGAGGCCCGCAACTACCTGGAGGGCTGGGCGGCCTGCGCGGAACTGTCGCTGGAGGCGGCCCGGGCCGCGGACGACCGGCTGGGCGAGGCCGAGATGGTCCACTCGCTGGGGGCGCTCGCCATCTACCGCAACGACTACGCCGGCGCCCAGCCGCTGCTGACGGTCGCCGTCGGGCTGTTCACCGACTGCGGTGACGTCGGCGGCCGTGCCAAGACCCAGCGGCTGCTGGCCGGCTGCGCCCAGTTCTCGGACGACCTGGAGCTGGCGCGGTCCCACTGCGAGGCCTCCCTGGAGGGCTTCCGCTCGATCGGCGACCTGGCCGGCGAGGCCACCACGCTCTCCCGGCTGGCACAGATCGAACTGGACCACGGCAACGTCGACCGCAGCCTGGAACTGAGCGGCGCCGCCGTCGACCTGAGCCGCAAGGCCGGCATCGTCCGGGGCGAGGCGCAGAGCATCTACCGGCTGGCCAACGCCCTGCTGCGGAAGAACGACCTGGACGGCGCGGCCCGGGCGCTGCGCGAGGTCCTGACGCTCTCCCGGAGCTACCAGGACCTCCACGGCGAGGCCCACGCGCTGCGCGGCCTCGGCGAGATCCACTGGCGGCAGGGACGGCTGGACGAGTCGCTGGACCTGCTCGGCCAGGCGCTGGAGACCGCCCGGAAGATGGGCGACCGGCTGCTCCGCGCCCGGATCGAGGGCCACCTGGGGTTCGCGCACGCGCTGATCGGCCACGGCGAGGCCGCCGACCGGATGATGGACGCCCGGGCGGCCTTCACCGAACTGGGCGCCACGGCGCTGGCCGAGCGGATGCGGCTGGCGCTGGACCTGGTCATGCGCCGGGGGCTGCTGCGCCCGGTCGACCGGCAGGACCTGCTGGCCCTGCTGGTCTGAGCCCCCCGGGCCGGAACGGGCCGGCGCACATGGCGGAAAGCGCACCGAAACGCACCGGAACGCACTGGAACGCACTGAACGGAAAGGCGGCGGGTGGGACCGGAGTTCCGGTCCCACCCGCCGCCTTTCCGTTCGATGCGTCAGTTCCACGGCTCCTCGGCGGTCGCCGTGGGGGTGGGGGTGGGAACGGTGACGGGGGTGGTGACCACGGCGTCGGAGAGCGTCCGCGGGGCCGAGTGGGCCGGGCCGCCGAGGGCGAGCAGGAGACCCGCCACGAGAGCGACGGCGGCGGCGAACAGGCTGACGGCGGAGGTACGGGTGGAACGCATCGTGCTCTCCTCGGTGTCGGTGCGAAGCAGGTCGGTCGGTGCCACACCGGAAATCTAGGTTTCCGTCCTGTCAGCGGGCTATCGAAGCGATTTCGCCGGACCCGAAATCGGGACGATAACCCGCCGAAAGGCCTGGTCCGTAGCGTGTTCCTCGCATCACCATCGAGTTCAGCGGCATCAAGAACAACGGGGCTACTAATGGAATTTCGTGTTCTCGGTCCGGTCGAGGCGAGACGGGGGACCACCTCGGTGGCCCTCGCGGGTTCGAAGATCCACACGGTGCTCGCGGCCCTGCTGCTGGCCAGGGGCCGGATCGTGCCGGACCGCCGGCTCAGCGGACTGCTGTGGGGCTGGACCCCGCCGGTCACCGCGAACGCGCAGATCTACACCTACGTCTCACGACTGCGTCGCCAGCTCGGCGCGGAAGTCAGTATCGTTCGGCGACAGCCGGGGTACGAGATCCGGCTGGGTGCCGGAACGCTCGACATCGACAGTTTTGAACGGCTCGAACAACAGGGCCGGGCGGCGCTCCAGGAGCGGCGCTTCGACCAGGCGAGTGCCCTGCTGGGTGACGCCCTGGGCCTGTGGCAGGGCTCGGCACTGGCCAATGTCACACCGTTCATGCAGGAGACCGAGCTGCCACAGCTCGAGGAGGCACGCATGATCACCTGGGAGAACCGGATCGAAGCCGATCTGGCGCTCGGCAGGCATCAGCAGGTCACCACCGAACTGACCTGGCTGTCCCAGCAGTTCCCGCTCCGCGAAGGGCTGCGGGCGCAGCTGATCACCGCGCTGTACCGCTGCGGTCGGCAGGCCGACGCGGTACGGGTGTTCCACGAGGGCCGGGCCGCGCTCTCCGAGCAGCTCGGCGTGGACCCGGGCGAGCGGCTGCGCGCCACCTACCAGTCGCTGATCAACGGCGAGCTGGCGCTTCCCCCGGCGCCCGTGGGCCGGCGGACCCGCCCGGTCCGGCCGGCCGCCACCCGGCACCGTACGGTGCGGCCGGCCGGCGCGCGCGGCACCACGATGCCGGCGCCGCTCGCCGACTTCACCGGGCGCCCGTGCGAACTCAGCCTGATCCAGCGGCTGTTGACGCACCGGCCGGAGGGGAGGGGGGACCGTCCGCGCTGCGTGGTGATCACCGGTCCGGCCGGCGCGGGCAAGACGGCCCTGGCCGTCCAGGCCGCGCACGCCGGCGCCGAGCACTTCCCCGACGGGCAGGTCTTCGTCGAGCTGAGCCGGCCCGACCGCACCCCGAAGCCGCCGGCCGAGGTGCTCACCGACCTGCTGTGGGCGCTCGGCGACCGGCTCCCCCGCCCGGCCGGCCTCGGCGGGGCGCCGGAGCTGGAGGAGCTGGTGCACCGCTACCGCGCCCGGACCGTCGGCCGGCGGCTGCTGGTCGTGCTGGACCGGGCGGCCCGCGACCAGCGACTCGAACCGCTGCTGCCGCGCAGCCCGCTGGCCGCGGTCCTGGTCACCCACCGCAGCCGGCCCGCCGGGCTGGACAGCGCGGACACCGTGCCGCTGGGCCCGCTGACCCGGGCGGAGGCGGCCCGGCTGCTCGCCTCGGCCGGCGGGGCCGGGCGGGCGGCCGAGGAGCCGCGCGCGGTCGACGCACTGGTGGAGTACTGCGACGCGGTGCCGCTCGCCCTGCGCGGCGTCGGCGAGCACCTGGCGGCCCGACCGCGCGCCGGGTTCTCCGAGATCGCCGAACGACTGGCCGAACCGGCCACCCGGCTGGGCGAGTTGCGCCGCCTCGGCCTGGACCTGCGGCGGGAGCTGCTGCCCTCGCTGCGGGACCTCTCCGCCGCCGGGCGGGAGGCGTTCGCCGCCCTCGCCCCGCAGCGGGACCGCGCCTTCCGCGCCCAGCAGGCCGCACCGCTGCTCGGCCTCTCCTCCTGGGAGGCCGAGCAGGTCCTGGAGGAACTGGTGGACGCGGCCCTGCTGGAGGCGGTCGGCGTCGACAGCGGAGGAAACCCGCTCTACCGCTACGAGGCCCTGGTCCAGCTCCTCGCGGCCTCCCTCGCCGGAGGTCCGGCGCGGGTGGCCCGACCCGAGCCGATCGTGGCCGTCGCCGGCTGACCGCCGGCACCCGACCCGGCGGCCGTACCCGGCCCGGCCGAAATATAGATCCCTGATAGCGACACCCCACACAATCGGCGCGAGAAGGACCGCGCCCCGGGGTGCGAGAGGAGTCAAGCATGTCCGAGCCGACCCGCCGCCCGGTGGCGGTGCTGAGCACGGCCGGCCTCACCCCGGGTCTGTTGCGGCTGATGCCGCATCTGCGGGCGGTCGGCGAGCAGGGGTTCGCCGCCCCGCTCGACACCGTGCTGCCCGCCGTCGCGGCGACCGCCCAGGCGACCTTCGCCACCGGTCTGCTGCCGCGCGACCACGGTGCGGTCGGCAGCGGCTGGTACCTCAGGGACCAGGGCCGGGTGATGGCACGGGGCGAGTTCGCCGGGCTGGTGTCCGGCGAGACGGTCTGGCAGGCCGCCCGGGCCGCCGACCCCCGGCACACCGCGGCCAGCGTGCACTGCGACTGGAGCGCCGGCGCCGAGGTGGACCTGTTGGTGGCCCCCAGCCACCGGCACCGCCACGACGGCCGGCTGACCGCCTGCTGCGACACCGTACCGGCCGGGCTGCGGGACGAGCTCGCCGCCGAGCTCGGCGCTCCCCCGCTGGTGCGCTGCGGCGGCGGCACGGCGGGCCTGGAGGAGACGCACTGGATCGCCGGCGCCGCCCGGCACGTCGTGACGCGCGGCCGGCCGGACCTGCTCTGGGTCCAGATCCCCTACCTCGACCACGAGTTGCAGCGCAGCGGCCCGGTCGGCCCGCAGGCCGAGAAGGCGGCGGCCGAGGTCGACGCCGCGCTCGCCCCGCTGCTCGGCGAACTGGCCGACCGCGGCACCACGGTGCTGGTGCTGAGCGGGCACGCGGTGCTGCCGGTGTGCCGCCCGGTGCCCCTCAACCGGGAGCTGCGCCGGGCCGGGCTGGTCTCGGTGGGGCTCGCGGCCGGCAAGGAGTACCTGCGGCCGTGGACCTCCCGGGCGTTCGCGGTCACCGACCGACAGGCCGCGCACGTCTACGTGGCCGACCCGGCCGACCTGGAGCGCGCCCGCCGGGTGCTCGGCGAGGTGGCCGGCGTGGACGAGGTCCTGGACCGCTCGCAGCAGGCGGACTTCGGCCTGGACCACCCCAACGGCGGCGAGCTGCTGGCGATCGCCGAGCCCGACGCGTGGTTCAGCCCCGACTACTGGCTGGACGAGGCGGTGGCACCGGACTTCGGCCGGGACATGGAGCCGGAGGGCAGGCCGGGGACGGACCCGACCGAGCTGTTCCTGGAGGCCGGCGCCGCGACCGCGCGGATCGACCCGCTGCGGATCCGCGGCAGCCACGGCCGCCTCCCCGAGGACGGCCGGGAGGGCCCGCTGCTGCTCTGCTCGGACCCGGCTCCGCAGCAGGTCCGCTACCACGCCACGGAAGTGAAGGACCTGATACTCCGGCTGAACGGCCTGGCGCGGTAGCCCGCGGCTCGGCTTGCAACTGCGACTTTCGAGCGGGGCTTAAGCCGCTGGCCCGCCCGCACGCCCGAACCTACGCTCGCAAGCCAGCCGACCCCTAGGAAAGGGGGGTTCCACCGTGTTCGGGCCCGACGTGAGCTTTGAACCGCGTTCCTACCCGCCGACCATCCGCCGCAAGAGCCCCGTCCCGGGCAGCCCGCTCGAGGCGGCCGCCTGGCTGGCCGAGCACCGGTCCGAGATCGAGCAGCTGCTGCACGCCCACGGCGTGCTGCTGCTGCGCGGCTTCGGCATCACCGATGCCGACGCCTTCGAGTCGGTGGCCTCCGCCCTGGTCGCCACCCTGTACGGCGAGTACGGCGACCTCCCGCACGAGGAGAACGCCGGCAGCGTCTACAAGTCCACCCCGTACCCCGCCAACCAGTCCATCCTCTTCCACCACGAGAGTTCGCACATGCCGCACTGGCCACGACGGCAGTTCTTCTGCTGCGTCGAACCGTCCCCCCAGGGCGGCGCGACCCCGATCGTGGACGGCCGCGCGGTCTACGCGGCGCTGCCGCCGGAGGCCCGCGACCGCTTCGAGCGGGTCGGGATCCGGTACGTGCGCAACTTCATCGAGGGGCTCGACGTCGGGTGGCAGACGATGTTCGGCACCTTCGACCGGAGCGAGGTGGAGGCCCGCTGCGCCGCCCAGGGCATCGACTGCACCTGGCTGCCCGACGGCTCGCTGCGCACCGAGCAGTGGGCGCCCGCCGTGGTGCGGCACCCGACCACCGGGGAACCGGTCTTCTTCAACCAGCTCTTCCTGCACCACACCGCCTGCCTGGAGCCGGCGGTCCGGGAGGTGATGGCCTCGCTCTTCGGCGAGGACGAGACCGCCTTCCCGCGCAGCGCCGCCTACGGCGACGGCGAGCCGATCCCGGACGCCCTCGTCACCGAACTCCTCGGCCTGTACGACGCGCTCGCCCAGCGGTTCCGCTGGGAGCGCGGCGACGTGGCCGTGATCGACAACATGCTGGTCGCCCACGGACGCGATCCGTTCGCCGGCAACCGCAAGATCCTGGTCGCGATGGGCGACATGGTCGCCAGGAGCGACGCAAGTCCGGCACCGGCCCGCTAGCGGCGGGCCGCCTCACAGAGAAGGAACCGCGTTGACCACGTCGTTGGAAGGCTCGAACCGGATCTCCGGCGACGAGCACCGGGTCCCGGCGGACTCGGTACTGCACCTGGTGCGCGAGCACGCGCGGCTGCGGCCGCACGCGACCGCCGTGCGCTCCCCCGCGGGAGCCGTGACCTACGGTCGGCTCTGGCACCGGGTGCTGGTCCTCGCGGCCGCCCTGCACGAGGCCGGGGTGCGCCCCGGCGACCGGGTGGCGCTCTGGGCGGACCGCACCGCCGGCGTGGTCGGCGGCGCGCTGGCCGTGCTGGCGCTGCGGGCCGCGTACGTGCCGATCGACCCCACCCACCCGGGTGAGCGGGTCGCCGCGGTGCTCGCCGGCTCCGGCCCGGCCGCGCTGCTGCACGACCACGCCGACCCGGCCGCGCTGCCCGCCCTGCCGGGCCGGCCGGTGATCGACCTGAGCGAGGTCGCCGACCTGCCCGGACCGCCGGAGCGCGAGCTGCCGCGCCCGGAGGACATCGCCTACGTGATCTTCACCTCCGGCTCCACCGGCACGCCGAAGGGCGTCCTGATCGAGCACGGCTCGCTGGTCAACTACGCGGTTTGGGCGGGCTCGCTGGTCGGCGCCGAGGGGTCGGGCAGCCCGCTGTTCGCCAGCCTCGGCTTCGACCTGTCGATGACCTCCTTCTGGGTGCCGCTGTGCCAGGGCCGCCCGCTGGTGACGGTGGCCGGGCTCTGGGACCAGCAGACCATCTTCGGCCCCGGCGAGGAGCCCTACGGCTTCATCAAGCTGACGCCCTCGCACGCCCGCTTCTTCGAGTTCCTGGCCGAACCGCCCGACTACCGGCGGGCCACCCGGACGCTGATGTTCGGCGGCGAGGGGCTGGACCCGGAGCTGCTCCGCTCGCTGGGCGACCGGCTGGACGGGGTCCGGCTGGTGAACCACTACGGCCCGACCGAGACCACCGTCGGCTGCTGCGCCCACGTCTTCGACCGGAGCACGATCCCGGACACGCCCACCGTGCCGATCGGCCGCCCGGTCTGGAACTCCCGCGCGTACGTGGTGGACGAGGACCTGCGCCCGGTGCGCCCCGGCTCCCCCGGCGAACTGGTCGTCGCCGGACGGGCGGTGGCGGCCGGCTACCTCGGGCTCGACCGGGACGCGCGGTTCCTCGACGAGCGGGAGCTGGGCGGGGATCCCGGCCGGGCCTACCGCACCGGCGACCTGGTCGAACTGCGGCCGGACGGCTCGCTGCTCTACCTCGGCCGCCGGGACCAGCAGTTGAAGATCGCCGGCCACCGGGTCGAGCTGGGCGAGCTGCGCCACCACGTGCTGGCCGTCCCCGGGGTGGCCGACGTGGCCTTCGAGGTGGTCCGCGGCCCGGTGGACACCCTGGCCGCGTTCCTGCTGCCCGCCGCCCCGCCCGTCGACGGGGACGCCTTCGCCGAGACCGTCCGGACCGCCCTGGCCGCCTCGCTGCCGTCCCCGCTGGTGCCGGGCGAGCTGCACTGCGTGCCCGAGATCGTCTTCAACTCGAACGGCAAGTGCGACGTCGCCGCCACCCGCCGGCTGCTCGGCTCCGGCCGTCCGCCGGGCGGAGCGCTCGGATGAGCGCCGGGCTGGGCGCTCGGACGGGCGCCGGGCAGGGCGCTCGGACGGGCGCCGGGCAGGGCGCTCGGACGGGCGCCGGACCGGGCACGCCCGCCGACCGGGTGACCGTCGTCCTGGTCAGGACCGGCCGGGTGGACGCCGCCACCGCGCGGGCCCGGGTGCTGTCGGCCGCCGCCGAGGAGCTCGGCAGCCCGCGGCCGCTGCGGCTGGCCCACGAGCCCGGCGGACGGCCGCTGCTGCGCGGGTTCGGCCCGCGGGTGCGGGTGAGCCTCAGCCACGGCCGGGGGTACGCGGCGCTGGCGGTCGGGACGCACGGACCGCTCGGGGTGGACGTGGAGGTGGTCCGGCCGGTGCCGGCCGAACGGCTGGCGGCCCGCTGGTTCACCGCCGCCGAGGCCGACTGGATCGGCCGCCGACGGCCGGGCGAGCGGGCCGGCGCCTACTTCTGGGTCTGGACGCAGAAGGAGGCGGCCGGCAAGGCGCACGGCACCGGGCTGTCGACGCGGGCGCTGCGGGCGCCGGTGCCGCTGCCCGAGCGGTGGCCGCCGGCCGGCGACGGCCTGCGGTTGCGGCGCACCCCGGACGGCCTGTGCCGCGGCGGCCGAATACCCGTGCCCGGCGTCGTGCTGGCCCTGGCCACCGTCGCCGGACGGACCCCCGCACCGCCGGTCGACCTGCGGCTGAGGCTTGACGTACATCCCGGTTGACCGCGCCTCCTAACACCTGTCAGACTGAACTAACAGGTGTTGGTGGCCGCGAAGGGAGCGTGCGTCCTGACCAGCGAGGAGCTGCTGGCTCTGCTAGCCGCACTGGGGCACGCGCAGCGATTGCGAGTCATCGAAGAGCTGTCCCAGGGCGACGTGCACGTCAGCGAACTGGCGCGTCGGCTCGGACTGTCGAGACCGCTGCTGTACATGCATCTGGAGCGGCTCGAGAAGGCCGGTCTGATCATCGGGCGGCTGGAACTGTCCGCCGACGGCAAGGCAATGAAGATATTCCGTCTGGCACCGTTCGACGTGCATCTGACCCCGGAGACCGTCCTCGCCGCCCTGCGCGAGGACCGGGTCCACGAACAAGCGGTAGCCGACGACGAAACAAAGAGGATCTCGCCATGAGCGGTGGCATCATCGCCCTCCTGATCACCCTGACGGTCATCGGCGGTATCACCGCGAGTACCGTCGCGTACTTCACCCTGCAGCGGCACCGGGCCGACGCCGTGGCCATGGCCGGCTACCGGCGGCTGGCCGAACAGGCCGTCGTCGAGCAGGAAGTGCTGAACGACCGGCTGGCCGAACTCTCCGCGCGCCTGGGCGCCGTCGAGGAACTGCTGCGGAGCGTCGAGTGAGCCTGACCGACCGGTTACCCTTCCCCGTCGACCGGCGACCGCTGCGGATGCTGTTCTCCCGCAGGCCCTGGGTCGCCACCGCCTACCTCCTCGGCTACCTGCCGCTGGCGCCGGTGATGTTCGCCCTGACCGTCGCGGCCCTGGCCGTCTCCACGGTCCTCAACGTCACCCTGATCGGCCTGCCCCTGCTCGTCGGGGCGGCCGGGCTGGTCCGCGGCTTCGCCCATCTGGAACGGCTGCGCGCCCGCCCGCTGGTGGGCCCGGTCCCGGCGCGCTACCGGCCCGTTCCGGCCCCCGGCGTGATGTCCGCCCTCAGGACCCGCTGGCGCGATCCGAGCACCTGGCGCGCCTGCGCCTACCTGGTCGCGCTCTTCCCCCCGCTGCTGATCCTCGACGCCGCCGTGCTGATCGTCTGGTTCAGCGTGCTCGGCAGCATCACCTCCCCGGCCTGGTACTGGGCCGTCCCGGGCGGCGGCGTGCTGTTCATGTGGTCCGACAGCCTCGTCACCTCCGTCGTCTCCGCCGTCATCGCCGCGGGCCTGGCCCCGTACTGCGCCTACCTGGTGACCGGGGCGGCCCTGCTCCACGCGCACGTCGCACGTTCCTTGCTCGGTCCGGGAGCGGATCCGCTCGCCGAGGCCAAGCACATGCTCAGCGAAAACGGCCCCGCGGTCAGCGACTTGAGCGAGCGGCCGATCCGATGATCCGACACCAGGGGGACCTTGTGGACAGCACCGATTCGCACAGCCCGGACGACGTCGTCCGTCTCAGCTCGGTCAGCCGGACCTACGGGAACGAACGCAACAAGGTCGTCGCCCTCGACCAGGTCTCGATCGGCTTCAGCCGCCGCACCTTCACCGCCGTCATGGGCCCCTCCGGCTCCGGCAAGAGCACCATGCTGCAGTGCGCGGCGGGCCTGGACCGGCCCACCTCCGGCTCCGTCACCCTCGACGGCCAGGACCTCGGCGCGCTCGACGAGCGCGCCCTGACCGAACTGCGCCGCGAGCGGATCGGGTTCATCTTCCAGGCCTTCAACCTGCTGCCCGCCCTGACGGTCAGCGACAACGTCGCGCTGCCGATCCGGCTGGCCGGGCGCAAGCCCGACCGGGCCCGGATCGCTGAGGCGCTGAACCAGGTCGGCCTCGGCGACCTGGCCGACCGCCGGCCCGCCGAACTCTCCGGCGGCCAGCAGCAACGCGTCGCGGTGGCACGGGCGTTGGTCACCCAGCCGGCCGTCGTCTTCGGCGACGAGCCGACCGGCGCGCTGGACACCAGAACCGCGCGGGAGATCCTGCACCTGCTGCGGTCCGCCGTGCACGAGGGCGGCCAGACCGCGATCATGGTCACCCACGACCCGGTGGCCGCCTCCTACGCGGACCGGGTGCTCTTCCTCGTCGACGGCCGGATCTCGCACGAGCTGCGCGGCGCCGGCCCCGAGCAGATCGCCGAGCAGATGACCCAGCTGGGCGCCCGAGCGGGACAGGTGACACGCTGATGTTCCGCATCGCCATGCAGTCGCTGGCCTTCCGCAAGGGCAGCTTCCTCGCCTCCTTCATCTCGCTCTTCTTCGGCGCGACCATCCTGCTGGCCTGCGGCGGCCTGATGGAGACCGGCATCCGGGGCGCCGTGCCGCCGCAACGGCTGGCCGCCGCGCCACTGGTGGTCACCGGCGACCAGCACACCGGCAACAAGGTGCTGCCCTCCCGGGTCCGGCTCACCGACGACCTGGTCACCACCGTCCAGCACCTCCCCGGCGTCCTGCGGGCCGTGCCCGACGTCAGCTTCCCGGTCGTCCCGCTGAACGGTGCCCGCCCGGCCGCCGGCACCGACCTCCAGGGCCACGGCTGGTCCGCCGGCCAGCTGGCCGGCTACACCCCGGGCGAGGGCGGGGCCCCGAACGCGTCCGACGAGGTGCTCCTGGACACCGCCCTGGCCAAGCGCCTGGGCGTACGGACCGGGGACAAGGTCCAGCTCGCCGTGGCCGGCCGGCAACAGGAGTACCGGGTCAGCGGCGTGGCCACCGGCGGCGCCGGCGTCGACGCCTCGGCGTTCTACTTCTCCGACCGGCAGGCGGCCGAACTGCTCGGCCACGACGGCCGGGTGGACTCGATCGCGGTCGTCCCGTCGACGGCCGACGACGGCGCCCTGCGCAAGGCCCTCAAGGCCGCCGTGGCCGGCAAGGCGGCCGTGGTGCTGAGCGGCGACGACCGCGGCACCGCGGAGTTCCCGGACGCGCTGGCCGCGCCCACCCGGCTGATCTCGATGTCCGCGGTCTTCGGCGGCATCGCCGTGCTCGTCGCGGTGTTCGTGGTGGGCAGCACGCTGGCGCTGCTCGCCCAGCAGCGCCAGCGCGAGATGGCCCTGCTGCGCGCGATCGGCACCACCCCCCAGCAGGTGCGCCGGATGGTGGTCGGCGAGACCCTGGTGATCGCCCTGGCGGCGTCCCTGATCGCGCTGCTCCCCGGTTGGTTCGCCGGCGAGTGGATGCTGGGGCGGCTGCAGGACGGCGGCGTGATCGCCCCCCAGGTGGAGTACCACGAGGGCTGGATCCCGATGCTGGTCGCGGGCGCGGTGTCGCTGCTCTCCGCGGTCGGCGCCGCCTTCATCGCGGCCCGCGGCGCCGCCAGGGCCCGGCCCGCCGAGGCGCTCGCCGAGGCCGCGCTGCAGCGCCGCTGGCTCAGCACGCCCCGCCTGCTGCTCGCCCTGCTCTGCTTCGCGGGCGGCACGGCGCTGGCCGTCGTCACCTCGACCGTGATGCACGGGACCATCGCGGCCAGCACCGCCGGCCCGTCCGCGATGCTCTGGGCCGGCGGCCTGGCCCTGATCGGGCCCGGGCTGACCCGGGTGCTGACGGCCGTGCTGCACCCGGTGCTGCGCGGCCTCGGCGGACTCTCCGGCTACCTGGCCGTGCGCAACGCCAAGGCCCGCCGGATCCGGGTGGCCGGAGCCGTCACCCCGGTGATGCTGGCCACCGGGCTCGCCACCGCCCTGATCTACCTGCAGACCTCGCAGGCCCTGGTCGCCCACCAGGTCTCCACCGATCTGCTGGGCGCCGACGCGGTGGTCAGCTCGGCCACCGGCGGGATGGCGCCGCAGACCGTCGCGCAGATCGCCGGGCTGCCCGGGGTGCGGGCCGCCTCGCCGTACCTCACCAGCGAGGCCTTCCGGGTCACCCCGGCCACCGCGGACGACCACGGCAACGTCGACCGACTGCCGGTCACCGGCGTGGCCGCCGACGCGGCCGACAAGGTGCTCACCGTCCGGCCGACCGCCGGCTCCTTCGACCGGCTGACCGGCGACAGCGTCGTCCTGCCCACCTCCTGGACCGCCAAGAAGGGCCAGGAGGTCGGCGGCACCGTGACCCTGCAACTCGGCGACGGCGCCTCGGTACCGCTGCGGGTGGTCGGCTCCTTCGAGGCCAAGCCCGGCTTCGACACCGCCTTCCTGCCCGCGGCCCTGATGCTGGAGCACTCCGACACCGGACTGGTCCCGCAGATCCTGGTCAGCACCGACCCGGGCACCTCCACGGACACCCTCCGGGCCTCGCTGGGCGGCGTCGGCGGCGTGCCCGGGAGCCTGCGGGCGACCGAACTGAGCACCGCCAAGGCCCAGTCGGGCGACAGCGGCACCAGCGCCTGGATCAACTACCTGCTGGCCGGCACCATCGTCGGCTACGCCGTGATCTCCCTGGTGAACACCCTGATCATCTCCGCCTCCGAGCGGCGGCGGGAGTTCGCCCTGCAACGGCTGGTGGGCTCCACCACGGCGCAGATCCTGCGCATGATGGCCGTCGAGGCCCTGCTGGTCGCCGTCTCCGGCGCCTTCCTGGGCACCCTCGTGGGCGTGGCCACCCTCGTGCCGTTCAGCCTGGCACTGAACGGCTCACCGTGGCCCCAGGGCTCGCTCTGGATCTACCTCGCGGTGATCGGCTCGGTCGGCGTGCTCACCTTCGCGGCGACCCTGCTGCCCACCCGGATGACCCTGCGCACCCGGCCGGCCGAGGTCATCGCGGCCACCTGACACCCCGGCGGCCCGCCCGCCGCACCGCCCGCACACTCCGGACCCGCGCCCACCCCGGCGCGGGTCCGGACTGCTTTCCGCGGCCCCCGCTCCACTCCTCACCAGGGCTTTTCACCCATCACTTAACGGCATCCTCCGGATATCCGGCGATACCTAGACTCATTTCCCATGGCGCCCTCACCGGGAGTCATTCGGCAGCCAGACAGAGTCGGGAGCATCGAATGCTGGACAATGTTGTGATCGTTGGCGGGGGAACGGCCGGCTGGATGACGGCTTCGTACCTCAAGGCCGCCTTCGGGGAAAACATCAACATCACCCTGGTGGAATCCGGGCAGGTCGGCACGATCGGGGTGGGCGAGGCCACCTTCAGCGACATCCGGCACTTCTTCGAGTTCCTCGGCCTCAAGGAGGCCGACTGGATGCCCGCGTGCAACGCCACCTACAAGCTCGCGGTGCGGTTCGAGAACTGGCGCGAGCCCGGGCACCACTTCTACCACCCCTTCGAGCACATGCCGACGGTCAACGGGCACTCGCTGACCGACTGGTGGCTCAAGGAGCAGCCCTCGGACCGGTTCGACAAGGACTGCTTCGTGATGGCCTCGCTGATCGACGCCGAGCGCAGCCCGCGCCACCTCGACGGCTCGCTCTTCGAGCAGGAGTTCGTCGAGGGCTCCAAGGAGGCGCACGGGCTGACCATGTCCGAGCACCAGGGCAAGGTCCAGTTCCCCTACGCCTACCACTTCGAGGCGGCGCTGCTGGCCAAGTACCTGACCGAGTACGCCACCTCGCGCGGCGTGCGGCACGTCGTCGACACCGTCCAGGAGGTCGTCCAGGACGAGCGCGGCTGGATCACCTCGGTCCGCACCGACGAGCACGGCGACCTCGGCGGCGACCTCTTCATCGACTGCACCGGGTTCCGCGGCCTGCTGATCAACAAGGCGCTCGAGGAGCCGTTCATCTCCTACTCGGACACCCTGCCCAACGACAGCGCGGTGGCCCTGCAGGTCCCGATGGACATGGACAAGCGCGGCATCCGCCCGTGCACCACGGCCACCGCCCAGGACGCCGGCTGGATCTGGACCATCCCGCTGATGGGCCGGGTCGGCACCGGGTACGTCTACGCGAAGGACTACCTCTCCCCGGAGGAGGCGGAAAGCACCCTGCGGAAATTCGTCGGCCCCGCCGCGGCCGACGTCGAGGCCAATCACATTCGCATGCGGATCGGCCGGACCCGCAATTCCTGGGTGAACAACTGCGTCGCCGTCGGCCTTTCCAGCGGATTCGTCGAGCCGCTGGAGTCCACCGGAATCTTCTTCATCCACCACGCGATCGAGCAGCTCGCCAAGAACTTCCCGTCGGCGGCCTGGAACCCGAAGCAGCGGGAGATCTACAACGACGCCATCGCCCATGTGATGGACGGCGTGCGCGAGTTCCTGGTCCTGCACTACATCGGCGCCAAGCGGTCGGACAACCAGTACTGGCGGGACGCCAAGACCCGCCCGCTGCCGCCCGGCATGGCCGAGCGCCTGGAGCAGTGGAAGGCCCAGCTCCCCACCAGCGAGACGATCTTCCCGTACTACCACGGCCTCCCGCCGTACTCGTACCACTGCGTGCTGCTCGGCACCGGCGGGATCCAGGTGCAGTCCTCGCCGGCGCTCGGCCTGACCGACAGCGGCCCGGCCCTGGAGGAGTTCCGGCAGATCCGGGACAAGACCGACCACCTGATCTCGGTCCTGCCCCGCGCCTACGACTACTTCGCCCGACTGCACTGAACGGCTGACGCCCGGCGATGAACCCGACGTCACGGGCGCCGACCACGGCGCCCACCCCGGCCCGCACGGCCACGGCCCCGGCGGCGATCCTGTCGATCGCCGCCGCGGGCCGGGCCGCCGGCCCGCCCCCTCGACCCGGAAAGGAGCCCGCGGTGAGCGAACCCGCGATCCAGACCCAGCCCGCCGCCACCGGCGCCGAACTGCGCGACATGATGAGCACCTTCCCCACCGGGGTCAGCGTGGTGAGCGCCTTCGAGTACGGCGGCCGCCCGCGCGGGATGACCTGCTCCTCGGTGTGCAGCGTGGCGCTGGAGCCGCCCACCCTGCTGGTCTGCCTGCGCAGCGGCAGCCCCACCCTGGACGCGGTGCTGGGCACCGGCGCCTTCGCCGTCAACCTGCTGCACACCGGCGCCCGTCCGACCGCCGAACTGTTCGCCTCCGGCAATCCGCACCGGTTCGACCTGGTCGACTGGGAGGACCTGCCGGGCGCCGGCGGGCCGCACCTGGTCGCGGACGCGCACTCGATCGCCGACTGCGAGGTCTCGCTGACCCAGCGGCTCGGCGACCACGTGGTCGTCTTCGGCCTGGTCCGGCGGATCACCCCGCACCGCCCGCTGCCCCCGCTGCTGTACGGCGCACGGCAGTTCCGCGGCTGGACCGACCTCGCGGACGCGGCCTGACCCGACCGCCCACCGGTGGCCCCGAACCCCCCTCCGCCCGACGGAGGGGGGTTCGGGGCCACCGGCCTGTTCGGCACCGGACCGGACACCGGTGCTCAGCGGGCCGCGACGCGCGGCCGGACCGCGCCGGCCGGCACCGCACCGGCCGCGACCGCACCGGCCGCGACCGGCTGGCGCAGCCGGCGGCCGAGCAGCGCGCGGCCCAGCGGGGTGACCGAGTGCAGCACGCTGTTGTTCACCCGCCGGGTGGTGATCAGCCCCGACTGCCGCAGCACCGTGGCGTGCTGGCTGGCGCCCGCCGAGGAGATGCCGAGCCGGGCGGCCAGCTCGCCGGTGGTGCAGCTCGCGGTCAGCGCCCGCAGCGCGGCCGCGCGGGTCGGGCCGACCAGGGCGCCGAGCGCCTCGCCGCTGTCGTCGTCCGGGTCGGTCCACAGCGCGGCGGCGTCGCCCGAGCCCACGCTGAGCGCGTAGACCAGCGCCGGCACCCCGCTGTCCCGGGTCGCCGTGATCAGCCGGCCGACCCGGCCCGCCAGGAAGACCGACGGCACCAGCAGCAGCCCCCGGCCGTCCAGGTGGACGTCCCCCTCGGGGCCGTCCAGCAGCTCCAGCACCGGCGGGCGCCAGAGGATCCGCGGGTGCAGCGTGGCCAGCAGCATCTGGACGCCGCCGGCCATCACGATCCGCCCGCAGGCGTCGCACTCGTCGTCCAGCCGGGCCTGGATGCGCTCCCAGTAGGGCGCGGTGCCGATCCGCCAGGTGCTCAGCGCCAGCGCCGTCCCCTCCGCGGTGCTCAGGCCGGAGCCGGCCGGCATCCGCGGTTCGGGGCCCCCGTCGGGGTCCCGTTCCAGCAGGGCGACCAGGTCGTCCGGGTCGCGGAGCTTGCGCCGCAGCACGAACTGCGGCTGCTCGCGGAGCAGCCGGCTGGTCCGGGTGCGCCAGCCCGCGAACTCGGCCGACCCCCGCCGGTCGAGCGCTCCGAGCGCGAGCACGCCCTCGGCCAGCGGGCCGAGGGTGCTCCGCACCCGGGTTCTGGCGAGGTCTGCGACGGTGAAGTGGATTCTCTGCATGGGACACCCCGTTACGGATCTCTGGAACACGAATGACGACGGACAGCGGAAGGGCCTGCTCCAGGCGGGCCCGGCGGGACCGCTGGAACAGGCCCTGGATCGGGCGGGCGGGCGGGACTAGCCGGCGCCCCCCGCGGCCGGGCCGGCCGGCGCGTCGGCCGGCCCCTCGGTGGGCGGGCCGGCCTGGGCGGCGGCGGTCCGGTCGGCCTGGGCGCCGGTGAGCTGGAGGAAGACGTCGTCCAGGGTCGGCTGGCGCAGGCCGAAGTCGGCGACGGTCACACCCGCGTCCCGCAGCAGGGCGGCCGCCGCGGCGACCACGGCCATGCCGCCGTCCACCGGGAGGGCGATCAGGCCCCGGGTGCGGTCCAGCGCCGGTTCGCCGGTCGACAGCGGCGACAGCGCGCCGAGCGCGGTGGGCAGGTCGGCCGGGTCCGGCACGGTGATCTCCAGCCGCACCTGCCCGACCTTGCCCTTCAGCTGCTCGGGCGCGCCGTCGGCGATCACCTTGCCGCCGGCGACCACCACGATCTGGTCGGCCAGCTGGTCGGCCTCCTCCAGGTACTGGGTGGTCAGCAGCACGGTGACGCCCTGCTCGACCAGACCGCGTACGGCCGCCCAGAGCAGGTTGCGGCTCGCCGGGTCGAGCCCGGTGGTGGGCTCGTCCAGGAAGAGCACCTCGGGCCGGCGCACCAGGCAGCTCGCCAGATCAAGCCGGCGCCGCATGCCGCCCGAGTAGGTGCCGACCGGGCGGTCGGCGGCCTCGGTCAGCCGGTACTCGGCGAGCAGCTCCTCGGCCCTGCGGCGCGCCTCCCGGCGGCCCAGGTGCAGCAGGACGCCGATCAGCACGAGGTTCTGACGTCCGGTCAGCAGTTCGTCCACGGCGGCGTACTGGCCCGCCAGGGCGATCCTGCGGCGGACCTGCTGCGGCTCCCGGGCGACGTCGTGCCCGGCCACCAGGGCGGTGCCGGAGTCCGGGGCGAGCAGGGTGGAGAGGACGCGCACGGTGGTGGTCTTGCCGGCCCCGTTGGGCCCGAGCAGGCCCAGCACGCTGCCGGTGCGCACGGTCAGGTCCAGGCCGTCCAGCGCCCGGGTGGTGCGGTGGAGCTTGCGCAGCCCCACCGCCTCGATCGCGAATTCCATCGGTGTTCCCCCTGCTCGTCCCGGCCGGTCAGCAGCCCGGGCCCGCGGCGGGCTCGCGCAGGCTGCGCGGGCGCAGGTCGGTCCAGTGGCTCTCGACCCAGGTCAGTGCCGCCGCCCGGTCGGTGCTCTCCAGGGCGACCGTCCAGCCCTCCGGGACGGCCGCGAAGGCGGGCCAGAGGCTGTGCTGCTCCTCGCTGTTGCGCAGGACCAGGAAGGAACCGTCCTGGTCGTCGAAGGGATTGCTCATGTCGCACGCTCCACGGGTGGGTTCGGTCGGGGGTTTCGTGTCGGGCGGGGCTCAGACCGCCGTGCGGTAGCGCCGCAGCCCGAAGGAGGCGCTGAGCAGCAGGGTCAGTCCGAGGGTCAGCGCGAGCACCGGGACGGGATGGGCGGACGGGAAGTCCGTCGCTCCCCCGCCGCTGTGCCAGAGCGTGCGGCAGGTCTGGGCGACCACGCTGACCGGGTTCCACTCGGCGACCGGTCGCAGCCAGCCGGGCAGGTTCTGCGGCGCCACGAAGGCGGTGGACAGGAACGGCAGCACGGTGGCCACCAGCGGGGTGATCGAGCTGATCGTCTCCAGACTGCGGGAGACCAGGCCCAGCACCACCCCGACCCAGAGCATCGCGTAGCCGAAGGCGGCCGCCAGCGCGAAGGCGCCGAGCGTCTCGCCGACGCCGCCGTGCGGGCGCCAGCCGAGCAGCACCCCGAAGACGGTCAGCAGCGCGAGGCCGCCGAGGCCGACCAGGAAGTCGGCCGCGGTGTGCCCCAGCAGCACCGCCGAGCGGGCGATCGGCATCGACCGGAAGCGGTCCGCCATGCCGCCGCGCACGTCGGAGGCGACCGCGATCGCGGTGGGGCCGACCCCGGCCAGCCCGGCCTGGACGACCGCGCCGGCGAACACGTACTCCTGGTAGCTCCCGCCGCCGGGCACGGTGGCGGACTTCTGGAACAGGATCCCGAGCACCAGCATCGACAGCAGCGGGTTGAGCGTGATGCCCAGGAACCGGCCCGGGGCCCGCCGCAGGTGCCGCAGCCTCCGCGCGGCCACCGCCGACACCTCCACCGCGAGCCGCCTCACGACGCGCCGCCGGCCCGCAGCGCCGCGGTCAGGTGCGCCCGCTGCAGTTCGGCCGCCACGGCTCCGCCGATCAGGGCCAGCGGGTCCGGGTGCATCATGTAGTCGTGGCTGCACGGGACCTGGTGCACGTCCACGCCGCCCTCGACGTGCGGGCGCCAGCGCCCGGCCTGCTGCTCGACCTGCTCCGGCGAGAGGTTCGCCGAGGCCACGAAGAGCTGCATCCGGCCCTTGAACGGGCGCGGGTCGAAGCCGTTCAGCAGCGAGCCGTTGTTGCGCATCGAGCTCAGCATCGCGAAGATCCGCTCGGTGCCGAGGCGCGCCATCGGGCTGTCACTGCTGCGGAGCACCTCCACCACGTCGTCCGGGGTCAGCTCGCGGCCGGCGAAGGCGGACTTGTCCTGGCCGACGAGTTCGACCACCCAGCCCAGCAGCGACTGGTCGTCGCCCTCCTCCTGCGCCGCGGTACGCGGGTAGGAGTCGAGGTTGGCCAGCAGGCCCACCTCGGCGCCGGCCTCCTGGAGCTGGACGGCGATCTCGTAGGCCAGCGAGCCGCCGAAGGACCAGCCGAGCAGGTGGTACGGGCCCTCCGGCCGCACCCGCCGGACGATCTTCACGTACTCGGCCGCCATCGAGCGCAGATCGGCCGCCAGCGGGGCGAGTTCGGTGATGCTGGGGGCCTGGATCCCGTAGATCGGGTACTCGGCGCCGATGTGCCGGGCCAGCCCCAGGTACGGCAGCGCGAAGCCGACGCCGCTGTGCAGGCAGAACAGCGGGGGCCGGTCGCCGCCGGGCCGCAGGGCGAGCACCGTCGCGAACGGGTCGGCGTTCTCCTGGGCGTCCAGCTGGTGGAAGACCTCGTCGATCACCGATCCCCGGGGCGGGGCCTGCCGGACGGGCTCCGCGCGGCGGTCCAGCTCGGCCGCCAGCAGCTCGGTGGTCTGGTGCGCGAAGACGTCGGCGATGCTGAGCTGCAGCCCGGCCTTCCTGGCCTGGCTGACCACCTGCATCGACCGGATGCTGTCCATCCCGTGCTCGAAGAAGACCTGGTCGACGCCGATCGCCGCCAGCCCGAGCACCTTGGTGACGATCCCGCTCAGCACCTCCTCGGTGCGGGTCCGCGGGGCCAGCGGGCCGCTCGGTGCGGGCAGCGCCGGTGCGCCCTCCACCGGCCGGGGCTCCGCGGACGGCACGGACGGCACCGACGGCACCGACGGCACCGACGACACCGGTGCCGGCGCCGGCATCGACGGCACGGGGATCCGGGAGAGCCGGACCTCCGGGTCCGCCGCGACCGCGCGCAGCACCCGCAGCAGCCGTTCGGTCAGCGCCCGGACGGTGGCCTCGGTGTAGAGGTCGGTCGCGTACTCCAGCAGTCCGCGCAGCGCGGCCGGGCGGCCGTCGACGTGGACCTCGTCGAACTGCAGGCGCAGGTCGAACTTGGTGGTGCCGGTCTCCACCGGCTCCGGCGTGACCCGCAGTCCGGGCAGCGCGGCGGGCGCGTCCGCGTTGTTCTGCAGGACCAGCATCACCTGGAAGAGCGGGTGCCGGCCGAGCGAGCGGGTCGGGTTGACCGCCTCGACGATCTGCTCGAAGGGCAGGTCCTGGTGGGCGTAGCCGGCCAGGTCGGTCTCCCGGACCCGGTCCAGCAGGGTGCGGAAGGCCGGGTCGCCGGAGGTGTCGGTGCGCAGCACCAGGGTGTTGATGAAGGTGCCGACCAGGTCGGTGAGCGCGTCGTCGGTCCGGCCGGCGATGGGGCTGCCGAGCGGGATGTCGGTGCCGGCGCCGAGCCGGGTCAGCAGGGCCGCGAACGCCGCCTGGAGGACCATGAAGACGGTCGCGCCGGACTCCCGGGCGATCTCGGTGAGGCGGGCGTGGAGCTCGGGTTCGACGTCGAAGTCGACGCCGTCGCCCCGGTGGCTGCTCACCGCGGGCCGGGGGAAGTCGGCGGGCAGCTCCAGCTCCTCGGGCAGTCCGGCCAGTTCGGCCCGCCAGTACTCGAGTTGGCGGGACAGCACGCTGTCCGGGTCGCCCTCGGCGCCGAGCACGTCGCGCTGCCAGAGCGAGAAGTCGGAGTACTGCACGGGCAGCGGGGTCCAGTCGGGCCCGCGCCCGGCCGCCCGGGCGGCGTAGGCCACCCCGAGGTCGCGGACCAGCGGGGCGATGGACCAGCCGTCGAAGGCGATGTGGTGGAACACCAGCAGCAGCACGTACTCGTCGCCGCCGAGGCCGAACAGCCTGGTCCGCAGGGCGGGTTCGACCATCAGGTCGAAGCCGGCCCGGGCCTCGGCGGTGAGCGCGGCGGCCAGCTCGGCCTCCGGGATCTGGGTGACGACCAGCACCGGGTCACCCGCGGGGGCGTCCAGGACCCGCTGGTAGGGCACGTCGTCCTGGTGCGGGAAGACCGAGCGCAGCACCTGGTGGCGGGCCACCACGTCGCGCAGCGCGGACTGCAGGGCGTCCGGGTCGAGCCCGCCGCCGATCCGCAGCGCCAGCGGCACGTTGTAGGCGCTCGGGCCGCCCTCCTCCATCCGGTGGACGAACCAGAGCCGGCGCTGGGCGTAGGAGAGCGGGACGATCCCGCCGGCCGCTGCGGCCGCCCGGGCCCGAACCTCCGGCCTGGCCTCGTCCGCGCCGGCCACCCGGGCGGCCAGCGCGGCCACCGTACGGGCCTCGAACAGGGCGCGGATGGGCAGTTCGACGCCCAGCAGGCGGCGGGCCCGGCCGACCACCCGGGTGGCCAGCAGCGAGTGCCCGCCGAGGGCGAAGAAGTCGTCGTCGATGCCCACCCGGGGCAGTTCCAGGACGTCCGCGAAGATGCCGCAGAGGATCTCCTCGGCGAGGGTGCGCGGGGCCCGGCCGGTCGCCTGTCCGGCGAAGTCCGGTGCCGGGAGCGCCTTGCGGTCCACCTTGCCCTGCGGGGTGAGCGGCCAGCGCTCCAGCCGGACGACGGCGGCGGGCACCATGTGCTCGGGCATGACCTCGGCGACGTACCGCCGCAGCTCGCCCTCCAGCGCCCGGCCGGACTCCTCACCGACCACGTAGGCGACCAACTGGCCGCCTCCCGCGCTCTCCTGACGCAGTGTCACCAGGGCGCCGGAGACCGCCGGGTGTCCGGCCAGCACCGCCTCGATCTCGCCGAGCTCGACCCGGAAGCCGCGCAGCTGGACCTGGTCGTCGGCGCGCCCGAGGAAGTCGAGCTGTCCGTCCGGCAGCCAGCGCACCAGGTCGCCGGTGCGGTACATCCGCTCGCCGGCCGGGCCGTGCGGGTCGGCGACGAAGCGCTGGGCGGTCAGGCCGGGCTGGTTGAGGTAGCCCCGGGCCAGTCCGCCGCCGAGGTACAGCTCCCCCGTCACGCCGGCGCCGACCGGGCGCAGCGCGCCGTCCAGCACGTACACCCGGTGCGCGGCGGTCGGGCCGCCGATCGGCGGCCGGCCGTCACCGGCCCGCAGCGGTCCGGCGACCGTGGCGGCGACCACGGCCTCGGTGGGCCCGTAGCCGTTGAACAGCCGTACCCGGCCGGCCAGTCGGGCGACCACCTCGGGCGGGCAGGCCTCGCCCGCCACCGCGACGGTCAGGCCGGCCGGCAGTTCGGCGTCCTCGGGCAGCGCGGCCGCCACCGCGGGGGGCAGCCCGGCCAGGGTGACCCGGGCGGAGGCGAGCAGCTCGGCCAGCGGCTGCCCGGAGCCGCGGCTCTCCTCGTCGGCGATGACCAGGACGCCGCCGTTGAGCAGTGCCAGCCCCAGCTCCCAGACCGAGGCGTCGAAGCTGAGCGAGGCGAACTGGAGGACCCGGACGGACTCGTCGAGGCCGAAGCGGCGCACCAGTGAGGCGATCATCGCGGCGAAGCCGCGGTGGTCCACCATGACGCCCTTGGGGCGACCGGTCGATCCGGAGGTGTAGATGGTGTACGCCAGGTGCCCGGGCCGCAGCGGCGCGGTGCGCTCCCGGTCGGTCACGTCGGTGTCGGGGAGCAGCGCCAGTTCGGCGACGGTCTCCGGCTCCGCGGGCAGCAGCAGCGGCACCCCCTGCACCGGGAGCACGGCGGCCGCCTCGGCGCTGGTCACCAGGACGGCCGGGGCCGCGTCGGCGAGCATGTAGGCGATCCGGTCCGCCGGGTAGTCGGCGTCGATAGGCAGGAAGCCGGCCCCGGCCTTGAGCACCGCGAGGGTGGCGACGACCGCTTCCGGGCCGCGCGGCAGGGCGAGGGCGACGGTCTGCTCGGGGCCGACCCCGCGGTCGATCAGCAGCCGGGCGAGCCGGTTGGCCCGGGCGTTGAGTTCGCCGTAGCCGAGTTCGGTGCCGCGGAACAGCACGGCGGGCGCCTGGGGGCGGTGCGCGGCCCTGGCCTCGAAGAGCTCGGTGACCACGGTGCCCGGGTCGGCGGTGACGGTGCCGCCCCAGCCGCGCAGGATCGTCGACCGCTCCTCCTCGGTCAGCGCCGAGAGTTCGGCCGTCCTGACGCCCGGCCGGGAGACCAGGTCGGACAGCAGCCGCACGAACCGTCCGGTGAGGTCCGAAGCGGTCTCCCGCCCGACCGCGGACGGGCTGTACTGGACGTGCAGGCGCAGCGTGCTGCCGGGGTAGACCGAGAGCGCGAACGGGTAGGAGGCGACCACCCTGGCCTCGCCGGCCAGGAAGTCCAGCCCGGGGACGAGGCCGGCCAGGCTGGTGACGTCGGCCATCGGGTAGTTGTTGAAGCTCAGTACGGTGTCGAACAGCTCGCCCGCGCCGACCAGTTGCCGCAGTTCGGCGAGGCCGATCCGCTGGTGGTCGGCGAGCGTGAACTGCTGCTCCTGGAGCTCGCTCAGCAGCGCGGCCACCGAGCCTCCCCGGTCGAGGCGGACCCGGACCGGCAGGGTGTTGAGGAAGGAGCCGACGATCGTCTCCACCCCGGCCAGCTCGGCCGGGCGGCCGGAGCCGACGCTGCCGAAGAGCACGTCGCGCCGGCCGGTGAGCTCGCCGAGCAGGACGGCCCAGGCGCCCTGGACGACGGTGTTGAGGGTCAGTCCGTGGCCGCCGGCCCAGGCGGTGAGCCGGGCGGTGAGCTCCTCGTCGACCTCGGCGAACAGCTCCTGCGGCAGGGCCGGTTCGGCCGCGCCGGCGCCGGGGAACAGCACCGTGCCCTCGCCGACGCCGTCCAGCACGGTCTTCCAGGCGGCGCGGTCGGCCTCGTCGTCGGTGGTCTCCAGCCAGGCCGCGTAGTCGCGGTACGGGGCGACCGGGGCCAGGACCGACGGGTCGGCGCCGTTGGCGTAGAGGGTGAAGAGCTCCTGGGCGAAGATCGCCATCGACCAGCCGTCCACCAGGGCGTGGTGCACGCTCCACAGCAGCCGGTGGCGTCCGGCGCCCAGGCGCAGCACGGTGAAGCGGACCAGCGGGGGGCTGGCCAGGTCGAACCGCCGGGAGAGTTCCTCGTCGGTGAGTTCGGTGAGCCGCTGCTGCTGGGCCGCGCCCGTGAGGCCGGTGAGGTCCTGCTCGGACCAGCCCAGCCGTACGCGCTCCGGCACGACCTGCACCGGTTCGCCGTCGTCGCGGGTGAGGAAGGCGGCCCGCAGGTTGTCGTGGCGGCGCAGCAGTGCCTCGGCGGAGGCGCGCAGCAGGGCCGGGTCGAGCTCGCCGGCCACGTCCACGGCGATCTGCAGGGTGTACGGGTCGACGCCCTCCCGGTCGAACTCGGCCTGGAAGAAGAGGCCCTGCTGCAGCGCGGTCAGCGGCAGCACGTCGGCCAGCGGGCCGGCGGTCCGTTCGAAGGACTCCACCTCGGCCTGGGTCAGGGCGACCAGCGGGAAGTCCGCGGGGGTGCGGCCGCCGGCGCCGGCGGTGCCGGCGTGGGCGACCAGGGCTTCCAGGGCCCGCTGCCAGGTGGCGGCGAGGTCCTCGACCTCGTCGGTGGTGAGCAGTTCCCCGGCCCAGTCCCACTGGACCACCAGGACCGGTCCGTCGGCGCGGTCCTCGGCCACCGCGGACAGTTCGACCACGTGGCGCAGCGGCGTCCGGGGTGCGGCGCCCAGGCCGACGGCCTCGCCGCCGGCCGCCGACAGGCCCGCCGTGCCGGTGAACCGGCCCAGGTAGTTGAAGCCGAACTGCGGGGTGGCGAGCCGGGACAGCACGCCCTGGGTCTGCGGGTTGAGGTGCCGCAGCAGCCCGAAGCCCAGTCCGTGGCCGGGCAGTTCGCGCAGCTGCTGCTTGATCCGCTTGAGCGCGGAGCCGACCGAGCGGCCACCGGACCACAGGTCGGCCCAGTCGGTCTCGCCGGCGTCCAGCCGGGCCGGGTAGACGCTGGTGAGCCAGCCGACGGTGCGGGAGAGGTCGAGTTCGGCGCCGAGCTGTTCGCGGCCGTGGCCCTCGATCTCCACCAGCAGGTCGGGCTGCGGCACGCCGCGGCGGTGGCGCCAGTCGGCCGCGGCCAGGGTGAGGGCGGTCAGCAGCAGGTCGTTGGTCTCGGCGTGGAAGGCGGCCGGCGCGGCGGTCAGCAGCTGCCGGGTCAGCTCGGTGGGCAGTTCGGCCCGCAGGTGGCCGGCGGTGGCACGGACGTCCCGGGCCGGGTCCAGCGGGCGCGCGCCCAGCGGGGCGTCCTCGCCTTCCAGCTGGCGGCGCCAGAAGGGGAGTTCGCGGACCCGGTAGGCGCTCCTGGCCTCCTCGGACAGGGCCCGGCCCCAGTGCCGCAGGGAGGTCGGCACCGGGTCGGGTTCCGGGGTGCGACCGGCCGCCGCGTCCGTCCAGGCCTCGCGCAGGTCGGGCAGCAGGATGCGCCAGGAGACGCCGTCCACGGCGAGGTGGTGGCCGACCAGGATCAGCCGGTCCGGCGCCCCGGCGGCGCCGGTGAGCAGCACCGCGCGCAGCATCACGCCGTCCTCGGGGGCGAGCAGGGCGCGGGCGACGGCGGTGTGTTCGGCGAGCTGTCCGGCGAGCGGGGCCGCGGTGGCCGCGGCGGTCTCCAGCAGCCGTTCGGCCCGGACGGCGCCGGGCGCCAGCACCTCCAGGGTCCACAGCCCCTCGACCGGTACGGCCAGCTTCTGGCGCAGCGCCTGGTGCCGGTCGAGGACCGCCTGCAGGGCGGTGACCAGCTGGGGCTCGCCGATGCCGGCCGGCAGGTCGAGGACCACGTGCTGGCTGTACTCCCGCGCGGGGCTGTCCAGGCTCTCCAGGCTTTCCCGCAACTGGTGGGCGATCGGGAGCAGTTCGAGCTCGCCCGGGCCCTCGTCGACGCCCTGGGCGGCGGTCGGGTCGACGCCCACCGGCTCGGCGACGGCCGCCATGGCCCGGGGGGTGCGGTAGTCGAAGACGTCGCGCGCGGTGACGGCGAGGCCGGCCCGGCGGGCCCGGCTGACGACCTGGATGGAGCTGATGCTGTCGCCACCCAGCGAGAAGAAGCTGTCGTCCACGCCGACCTCGGCCAGGCCGAGGACCTCGGCCAGCACCCCGCAGAGGATCTCCTCGGTGCGGGTGCGGGTCGGCCGGTTGCCTGCGGGTGCGGCGAAGTCCGGTGCGGGCAGCGCCATGCGGTCCACCTTTCCGTGTGCGGTCAAGGGCAGCTCGGGCAGGACCCTCAGGTGCGCCGGGAGCATGTAGTCGGGCAGGACGCCGGCCAGTCGGCGGCGGACCTCGGCGAGGTCGGGGGCGACGGGCCCGTCGGAGACCAGGTAGCCGACGAGCTGCCGGCGGCCCTGCGGGTCGGGGACGGCCACGACGGCGGCCTGCGCCAGCCCGGGCTGGCCGCGCAGGGCGGCCTCGATCTCGCCGAGCTCGATCCGGTGGCCGCGGATCTTCACCTGGTGGTCGCGGCGTTCCAGGAACTCCAGCTGGCCGTCGGGGCGGCGCACCGCGCGGTCGCCGGTGCGGTACATCCGGGTGCCGGGCGGGCCGAACGGGTCGGCGAGGAAGGCGGTGGCGGTGCGGCCCGGGTCGCCGAGGTAGCCGCGGCCGACGCCGGCCCCGGCGGCGTAGAGGTCGCCGGCCACGCCGTCCGGGACGGGGTGCAGTTCGTCGTCCAGCAGGTAGAGCAGGGTGTTGCGCAGCGGGCGGCCGATCGGCGCGCCCGTCCCGGTCAGCTCGGTGCCGGGGGTGATCACCGCGTGCGTCACGTCGTCCGAGCACTCGGTCGGCCCGTAGGCGTTGACCAGCGGGACGGTGGGGAAGGCGGCGGTCCAGCGGGCGGCCAGGTCGGCCGGCAGCACCTCGCCGGTCACCATCAGCAGCCGCAGCCGCGGGAGCCGGGGCGGCTGCCCGGCGGACTGCCAGGCGTCCAGGGCCGCCCGCAGCAGCGAGGGCACCACTTCGAGCACGCTGATCGACTCGGCGGTGGTCAGCGGGAAGAGCAGGTACGGGTCGGCCGCGGTGTCCCGGTCGACGATCCGCACCCGGCCGCCGGCCAGCAGCGGGGCGAGCATCTGCCAGACCGAGATGTCGAAGGTGACGGGGGCGTTCTGCACCACGGCGTCGGCCGCGGTGAGGCCGAGGTCCTCGATCTTGCCCAGCAGGTGGTTGACCATGCCGGCGCGGTGCACCATGGCGCCCTTGGGCGCGCCGGTGGACCCGGAGGTGTAGATGACGTACGCCAGGTGGTCGCCGGAGCCGACCGGCGCGGGCAGCTCCCGGAGCGGGTCCGGGGTGGCGTCCAGCAGCAGCGGTTCGGCGGCGCCGCCCGCGAGTTCGGCCAGTTCGACGGCGCGCGCGTGGTGCGCGGCGTCCGCCAGCACCCAGGCCGCGCCGCTGTCCCGGATCAGCGCGGCCAGCCGGGCCTTCGGCGCCCGGACGTCGAGCGGGACGTACGCCCCGCCGGAGCCGATCACGCCGAGCACCGCGGTGACGAACTCGCGCCCGGGCGCGGCCAGGACGGCCACCAGGCCGGGCACCGGCAGCTGCCGGGAGACGGCGCCCGCGCCGGCGACCAGCTGGGCGTAGGTGAGGCTGCCGGTCGGGTCGGTCACGGCGATCGCGTCCGGCGTGCGTTCGGCCACCTTCCGCACCCGTTCCACCAGGCCTTCGGTGGAGGTCGCCGCCGCGGCCCCGGCGCCCGCGCGCAGCAGGGCGGCCCGGTGCTCGTCGGCGAGCAGGTCCAGCCGGCCGAGCGGGGTGTCGGGCCCCAGGTCCACGAAGCGTTCGACCAGGCGGCGCAGCCGGGCGGCGTGCGCGTCCATCTCCGCCTGGTCGTAGCGGCGGTCGTTGCCGCTGAGGTGGACGGTCATGCCCTGCCCGGCGGCGGCCTCCACCAGGGTGATCTCGAAGTCGTCGATCAGGCCGGTGGAGAGGTTGTTGACGGTCATCTCGCACGGACCGAGCGGGAGCAGGGTCTGCTGCGGCAGGATGTTGACCAGCGGCCCGAAGGGGCGCTTGTCGTCGCTGCGCAGGCCCAGTGC
This sequence comes from Kitasatospora sp. Ki12, assembly GCF_054601375.1. Classification (NCBI taxonomy): domain Bacteria; kingdom Bacillati; phylum Actinomycetota; class Actinomycetes; order Kitasatosporales; family Streptomycetaceae; genus Kitasatospora; species Kitasatospora sp. Ki12. Next base: position 1,962,909 of record NZ_BAAIHT010000003.1, read on the forward strand.
GCGGCGGATCCGGCTGACCCGCAGCCGCTGGTGCTTGATGCCGCGGGTGAACTCGCGCGAGGTCTGCCGGAGCAGTTCGCCGCGGGTGGCGCCGGGGTCGTAGCGCAGCGCCAGCGGCAGGGTGTTGGCCACCATGCCGGGGACGGCCCGCATCGCCGCGCCCACCCGGGCGGTGACCGGGACGGTGAGCAGTACGTCGCGCACGCCGGTCAGCCGCCAGGTGTAGGCGCCGACGGCGGCCATCACCACGGTCGGCCAGGTCACCGAGGCGTCCCGGGCGACCTCGCGCAGCCGGTCCGCGGTCGGCCCGTCCAGTTCGAAGCGGCCGCGCACGAAGCCGGGCCCGGGCTCGGCGTCCCGGACGGCCAGGCTGACCGGTTCGGGGGTGTCGGGGAAGCGGCGCTGCCAGTACTCCTGGTCGCGGGTGACCTGCGCGGATTCCTGGTAGGCCCGTTCGCCGTCCAGCAGGACGCTCAGCGGCGGGAGCGTGCCGGCGGCCGGGTCCTGCCCGGTCAGCAGCGCCCGGTAGATCTCCGACAGCCGCCGCCAGAAGACGACCTGGCTGTAGCCGTCGCAGAGCAGGTGGTGGATGCACATGTAGAACAGGGCCCGGTCGGCGCCCAGGCGCAGCAGCGCCAGCCGGAACAGAGGGCCCTCCTCCGGGTCGAAGGCGGTGTCCAGGTCGGCCCGCATCCAGGCCAGCGCCGCCTGCTCGTCGCCCGGTTCGAGGAGCCGGTACGGCAGGTCGGCGAGCGGCTCGACGACCTGCCGGGGCGCGCCGTCCAGTTCCCGCACCCGGACCCGGGTGCACTCGGCCTCCTCGACCAGCCGCCGGGCGGCGCGCCGGAACAGCTCGGGGTCCAGCGGGCCGCGGATGTCCAGGTAGCCGGCCGTGTTGTAGGCGCTGCCGCCTCCGCTGAGCTTCTCGTCGAACCAGATGTCGGCCTGGCCGGCCGAGAGGGCCAGCCCCGCCGCCGTGGGTACGGTCATGATGCGCTCCTCCTGGTCGCCGGGCTCGCGGCGAGGTCGATCCCGTAGGTCTCGGTGGCCCACTCATCGCTGTAGATGGTGTCCAGGTAGCGGTCGCCCAGGTCCGGGGAGACGGCGACCGCGGTGGCGGTCCGGTCGGGGTCGTTGGCCTCCAGCCAGGCCACCGCGCCGGCCACCACGGTCCCGGTGGATCCGCCGAACACGAATCCCCGGGCGGAGAGCCGGCGGCAGGTGCGCACGGTCTCCGGTTCGGCGATGTGCACGACCTCGTCGACGAAGTCCTCGTCGAGGATCTGCGGCCGGACGCCGGCGCCCAGGCCGGGGATCGACCGGGGCGACGCCGGGGTGCCGAAGGTCACCGACCCGACGCTGTCGATCGCCACCACCTTGACCGAGGGCTTGGCCTGGCGCAGGTAGCGGGCGCAGCCCATCAGCGTCCCGGTGGTGCCGGCGCCGAGGAAGACCACGTCCAGGCCCGGGAAGCTCTTGAGCATCTCCGGTCCGGTGGTCTGGAAGTGGGCCAGCCAGTTGCCCTCGTTGGCGTACTGGTTGAGCCAGATGTGGCCCTCGGGGCCGTCCCGGAGCCGGCGCACCTCGGCCAGCCGGGCGCCCAGCAGGCCCTCCACCGGGTCCGGTTCGGTGACCACGTGCACCTCGGTGCCGAGGGCCCGCATCAGCCGGCGGGCCGCCGCGGTGCAGCGGGAGTCGGTGACGCAGGTGAAGCGGTAGCCGCGGGCGGCGGCGATCAGGCTGATGGCGATGCCCATGTTCCCCGAGGAGCTCTCGACCAGCCGGGCGCCGGGGCGCAGCCGCCCGGCCCGCTCGGCGGTGGCGAGCATTTCGGCGGCCGCCTTGAGTTTGATCGAACCGGCGAAGTTGAATCCCTCGCACTTGAGGTAGATCGGGTGGCCGGACAGCCACTGGAGGTCGACGTAGAGGTCGTCGACGTTGAATTCCTGGGGCGTGTTGATGACTGGCACAGGAGGACTCCCACCCACGGCGCGGCGGCCGCTGGTCAACTTTTCCCGTAGCGGGTTGTCTCGTCGAAGAATCCGTCCACCACCGTGAGGTCGCCGGCGGCGGAGACGTGGTCGTAGACGAACTTTCCGACCACCAGATCCAGTACGCCGAGGCCGAACGGGGAGAAGACCAGCGGCCGGTCCCCGGCCGGCCGCAGCTCGCCGGTCAGCACGTCGTGGAGCGTTCCGGCCACGAACTCCCGGTGGCCGACGAGCTGTTCGGCGAGGTGCACGGAGGTGTTCGCCTTCAGGCAGTGCTCGACGTCGTCGACCACGTTGGTGGCGGCGAGGATCACCTCGGGCGCCAGGTCGCGCAGCGAGACGTGCAGGACCAGGGGGTTGTGTGCGAACCACGCCGGATCGGACACGTGCGGGGTCGCGGCCACGGTGGCGAAGACCACCAGGTCGCAGTCGCGGATCAGGTCCTCGGCCCGCTCGTGCACCGTCACCCGCCCGGCGTGCCCGGCCGACTCCAGGTAGCCGCGGAAGCCCGCGGCGTGCCGGGGGTCGAGGTCGTGCACGGCCACCCGGTCGAACTCCCAGCCGGAGCCCACCAGGTAGGTGTGCAGGAAGCGGGCGATCAGCCCGGTGCCGACGAAGCCGACCCGGGTCGGCCGGCCGCGCTCCCGGGAGAGCAGGTCCGCCCCCAGGGCGGCCGAGGCCGCGGTCCGCGCGGCGCTGATCACCGACCCCTCCAGCAGGGCGAACGGGTACCCGGTGGCACGGTCGTTGAGCAGCAGCGCCGCCGAGGCCCGGGGCAGCCCGGAGTCGATGTTCCGGGGGAAGCTGGACACCCATTTCAGGCCGTCCACCCCCACGCCGCCGCCCACCGAGGCCGGCAGGGCGATGATCCGCGAGTCCGGCCGGTCCGGGAAGCGCAGGAAGTACGAGGGCGGGTTGACGGTCAGGCCCGTCCCGTGCAGCCGGTATGCCTCCTCGACCAGTTCGATGACCTGCTTCTCCCGGCCGCGCAGCACTTGGTTGACCTGCGAACCCGGGATCACCGCGAAGGTCGGCGGCAGTTCGGACATGAGCTCCACGCTCCCTGGCATACGACGCATGACGATCTGACTGCCGCCCATGCTCGGTACTTCCACTGACCGGCTGCTGACCGGTAACTGACGTGCTCCCGGGGCCCGTTCGGGTCAGCGCAATGTCAGTAGCTCGTCAGTCGCGCCGGTTAGCTTGCCGAGCAATCACACGACCGTGCAGTCGGAGGCGGAGGAAGCCGATGAAGAAGCCCGGTTCGACCGGATCGCCGGCACTGCTGGCGGTATCGAGCCATCTCCCGGAGACCGTCCCGGTCTCCGCGCTCCAGGACGGGCTCTCGCTGAGCGATCAGCAGATCCGCCGGTTCACCCGGCTCTACGGACTGGACCGCATCTGCCAGTCCGCGCAGTCGGAGGCCGAGCTGATGCTGGCCGCCGTGGGCAAGCTGGAGGAGCTGCCCGGCCGGGAGGAGCAGGTCCGCTACATCGTGCGGGCCAAGGGCCTGCGGACCACCGCGCCCTACCCGCACAACCCCGTTCAGGAGGTCCGCGCCGAGCTCGGCCTGACGAGGGCCGAGACCTTCGCGGTCGCCGACCACGGCTGCGCCACCGGCCTGCTCGCCCTGGACGTCGCCGCCACCCTGCTGGCCGAGGACGGCGACCCCGACGCGCTGGCGCTGGTGCTGTTCGGGGACAAGACGCTCACCCCCTTCTCCCAGTGGGTGGCCGACGTGTCCATCATGGGCGAGGGCATGGCCGCCGCCCTGGTCGGCGCCACCGGCGACCACGACCGGATGCTCGGCTACGCCAGCCGGATCCACGGCCGCCCCGACGGGCAGATCGACATGACCCCGGAGATCGCCAAGCAGGCCCGGCAGATCTACCAGGACGCCCTGGAGGAGGTCGTGCTCGCCGCCTGCGAGCAGGCCGGGATCGGCGTGCGGGACCTCGACCTGGTGCTCCCCCACAACGTCAACCGGGTCTCCTGGACGATGACCGGGGACCGCCTCGGACTGCCCGACGAGAAGCTCTTCCTGGACAACATCCCGGCCACCGGGCACTGCTTCTGCGCCGACCCCTTCATCAACCACCAGAGCGCCGCCCGGCTCGGCCGGCTCAAGCCGGGCGACACGTACCTGATGACCTCCGCCGGCCTGGGCCAGGCCTTCGCGGCCATGGTCTTCGAGCACTGAGCGGCCGGAGGACACCATGACCGATTCCCTGACCGGGCCCGCCGCCGCGCCGGCCGCGCCGCCCGCACCGGACTTCACCCAGCGGCTGCGCACCGCGGTGGGCGCCCCGGACGCCCCGCTGGTCCTCCTCGGCAACTTCGAGGTCGAGGAGCAGTGGGCGGTCGGCGAGCACACCCTGCCGCGCTTCTCCGCCGACTCCGGCGCCGCGGTGGTCAACCGGATGGACGAGTTCGCCCTGCTGCTGGGGCGCCCGGGCGACCACGTGGTGCTCAAGACCGCGCCCGACCCGGCCTACCTCGACTACCTCACCGGCCTGGGCGTCGGCCTGCCGGAGGTGCACGTCGTGGCCGGCCAGCGCTTCGACCGGACCGTCACGGCCGACGCGCTCGACGACCCGGCCCTGCTGGAGCGGCTGTCCGCGCTCGGTGCCTCCGGCGCCCGGCTGCTGCCGCACGGGACCTCGCGTCCCGAGGAGCTGCTCGCCGAGCGCACCGGCCTGCCGCTGGCCACCCCCGGCGCGGCCCGGTGCAAGGCCGTCAACAGCAAGGTGTACAGCCGCCGGATCGCCGACGAACTCGGCCTGCGCCAGCCCGCCGGCTGGACCTGCGAGACGGTCGGCGAGCTGGCCGCCGCCCTGGAGAAGGCCAAGGGCCTGCTGGCCGAGGGCCGCCGCGCGGTGGTCAAGGAGGCCTACGGGGTCTCCGGCAAGGGCCTGGTGGTGCTGGACGGCGAACGCCGCGCGGACCGGGTGCTGAAGATGCTCTCGGCCAAGGCGGAGCGCTCCGGCCGGCCGGACCTCGCCTTCGTGGTCGAGGAGTGGGTGGACAACCGCGGCGACCTGAACTACCAGTTCACCGTCGCCCGGGACGGCTCGACACACTTCGACTTCGTCAAGCGGGCGCTCACCGAGGGCGGCGTCCACAAGGGCCACCGCTTCCCCGCCGACCTGACGCCCGGCCAGCTCGCGGACGTCACCCACGCGGCGGCCCGGCTGGGCGAGCGGCTCGCCGCGGACGGCTACTACGGGGTCGTCGGGGTCGACGCCATCCTCACCGCCGACGGCGGCGTCCACCCGGTGCTGGAGATCAACGCCCGCAACAACATGTCCACCTACCAGACCAGGCTGCAGGAGGCCTTCGTCGGCCCCGGCCGGGCCGCGCTGGCCCGGCACTACCCGGTGCGCCTGGACGGGCGGCTCGGCTTCGACCGGCTCCGCGAGCTGCTCGGCGACCTGCTGCTCACCGACCCCGCCGGCAGCGGACTGCTGGTCAACAACTTCGCGACCGTCAACGCCGGTCTCGACGTCAGGCCGGGCGAGCCCTTCGACGGCCGCCTCTACGGCATCGTGGTGGCCGGCTCGGCCGCCGAACTGGACGACCTGGACGAGCGCCTGACCGCCCGGCTCCAGGCCTTAGGAGCAGCCCATGTCCACTGAACAGTCCACCGGGCCCGTCGAGTTCGAGATCCAGGGCCTCGGTATCACCGAACTGGCGGAGCGCTTCGGCACGCCGCTCTACCTCTACGACGGCGACGTGCTGCGCGAGCGGATCACCGCCGTACGCGACCGGCTGCACCCGAGCCTGGAGGTCTTCTACTCGCTCAAGGCCAACCCCAACGTCTCGGTCTGCGCCCTGCTGCACGCCTTCGGCGCCCGCGCCGAGCTGTCCTCGCTGACCGAGCTGGCCACCGCCCGCCGGGCCGGCGTCGCCCCGCACGACATGCTCTTCCTCGGCCCCGGCAAGAGCCCCGAGGAGCTGGCGGCCTGTCTGGACGAGGGGGTCTTCGCGATCATCTGCGAGTCCTTCGGGGAACTCGCCGTGATCGACGAGCTGGCCACCGCCCGCGGCCGCACCGCGAACGTGGTGCTGCGGGTCAACCCGGAGTTCGCGGTCAAGGGCTCCGGGCTCACCATGGGCGGCAAGCCCCGCCAGTTCGGCATCGACGAGGCCCAGCTGCTCGCCGCCGGCGACCTGGCCGGGCGCCACCCCGGCGTACGGCTGATGGGCGTCCAGGTCTACATGGGCACCCGGATCCTGGCCGCCGAGGCGGTCGTCGAGAACACCGAGCGGATCCTGGCGCTGGCCGAGCGGATCTCCGAGCGGCTGGACTTCCCGCTGGAACTGGTGGACATCGGCGGCGGGCTCGGGGTCGCCTACTTCGACGGCGAGCGGGACCTCGACCTGGACGCGCTCGCCGCCGGCGTGAACCCGCTGATCGACGCGTTCGTCCGGCGCCACCCCGGCACCCGGATGGTCATGGAGCTGGGCCGCTACCTGACCGCCATGGCCGGCACCTACGTGGTGCGGGTGCGCTACGTGAAGGAGTCGATGGGCGAGAAGTTCGCCGTCGCCGACGGCGGGACCAACCACCACATGGCGGCGGTCGGCATCGGCTCCTTCGTCAAGCGCAACTTCCCGATGACCCTGCTCAACCGGATCGACGAGCCGGCCGACGAGAGCTGGAACGTCACCGGCCCGCTCTGCACCCCCAACGACACGCTCGGCAAGAAGGCCGCGCTGCCGCCGGTTCGGCCCGGGGACCTGATCGGGGTGGAGCGCTCCGGGGCGTACGGCCCCAGCGCCTCGCCGGTGTTCTTCCTCAGCCACGGCCACCCCGCCGAGGTCCTGGTCTGGCAGGGCCGGGCGAGTCTGGTCCGCGAGCGGGACCGCCACCAGGACCTGCTGGACCGCCAGCACCTCGTCGACATCGACGCCCACGCCACCGCTTCCTGAAGGGAACCCACCATGAGCGACACCACCACCGCCCTCGACCGCGCCTCCCTCGTGGCCGTCATCGGCCGGGCGCTCGGCGCGGTCCTCGGCGACGGGCTCCCCGAGCTCACCGAGGACTCCCGCCTCTTCGACCAGGTCGGCCTGGACTCCAGCGGCGTCTTCGAGCTGCTGATGGAGCTGGAGGAGGCCCTGGACATCGAGCTGGACACCGACCACCTGGAGATGTCCCACTTCGAGACGCTGCGTTCGCTGGCCGACTTCCTGATCACAGAGATGAGTGCCTGAGCATGTACCAGACGGCCGCGCCCGTCCTCACGCGGACCCGGGACCGCCGGTCCGCCGCCGCGCCGCTGCGGCTGGCCGGGATCACCCACCGGGTCTTCGGCACCGGCACCACCCGGATCGACGACGCCTTCTCCGAACGCCACTTCACCGACCTGACCGGCGCCTACGGCGTCGACTACCGGCCCGAGCTGGCCGGCTCCGGCGCGGGGAACACCTTCGCCGCGATGTCGCGGGCGCTGGTCGAGTCGCTGGGCGCGGCCACGGCACCGGTCGACCTCGCCGTGGTCGCGCACGCCACCCCGGACCTGGACTGCCGGGCCGCCGCCGCGACCTACCTGTCCGACGCCTGGCCGCACGGGCCGCTCGCGTTCTCGCTCTCCGACCAGGGCCCGTGCACGCCCTTCACCGCGCTGCGCCTGGCCCAGGCCTACGCGAGCCGGCACGACTACCAGCGGGTCCTGGTGCTGGTCCTCGACCAGTCCACGCTCCCCTACCCCACCGGCCGCGAGCTGGCCGGCGACGCGGGGGTGGCGATGCTGCTGAGCCGGGACGGCGCCCTCGGCGCGCCCCGGACCGAGATCCACCCCGGGGTCCCGGTCGACCGGCTGCGCGACCGGCTGGCCGACCTGCTGCCGGCCGGCGACGGGACCGCCGTCTTGGCCGGCCCCGGCATCGTCACCCGGCGGGACCTGCCCGGCCACCCGGAGGCGGTCGGGACCGCACCCGGCTACCCCACCGCGCGGCTCTGGGGCCGCCTGGCCGGGCAGCCGGCGGCCCGGACGGTCGTCCTGGTCGATCACGACGAGACCACCGGCGACCTGGCGCTCTGCACCCTGGACCGAGCCGCGGAGGCGTCATGACCACCAGCACCGGACCGGCCCTGACCCGGCAGGACTGCACCCTCATCCACCGCACGGCCCGGCAGGACGGGCTGGCCCCGGCCCTCGCCCTGCTCGGCGAGGCCCTGCCGGCGGGCGGGACCGGTTACGGCCCGCACGGCCACGCGGTGGTGCCGGCCGACCGGCTCACCGCGGAGCAGCGCGATCCCGGCGGCGACCGGCCGAAGCTGCTGGGCGAGGTGGAGCTGCCCGGCGGCGCGGTCGCCCTGCTCCACCACCCCGGGCACGACGACCGCGCCTTCGCGGGGTCCGACCGGGGACCGGACCCGGAGCAGGCCGGCCGGGCCTTCCGCTACGGCCTGGCCTGGCTGCGGCTGGGCATCTCGGAGGGCCTGCGCGACGCGGCCCTGCGCTACCTGGCGGACCGTCGGGTCGGCGACACCCCGCTGATCCAGCAGCAGCTGGTGAAGGCGGCCGTCGCCGAGTCGCTGACCGAGCAGCTGGAGGTGCGGGCCACCCTCGACGAGCTGGACGCGACGAGATTGCCCGGCGCCCTGCTGCACGACCTGCACCGGCAACTGACCCACTGCGACCGGGCCCAGGTCCAGTTGCTCGGCGCCGGCGGCTACCTCAGCGACGGCCCCGGACAGGTCGCGTACCTGTCCGAACTGCTGGCCGAGGCCTACGTCGCACCGCCGCCGTGCGAACCGGCCGCGAGCCCCGCCAGGAGCCGCTCCTGGTGACCGACACCCCCCATAGCCGCGCCCCGTGACCGATTCCCCCAGGTCACGGGGCGCTCACATTTGGTAGCCGAGTAACAGTTGACGGCTCGTACATTCACCTGTCAGCATCAACTGACAGGTGAAACCGCGAACACCGGCAGGTCTGGGGGCGTCATGACCGCACAACGCTTGACCGTTCGACTGGCCACGTGGAGTGCCCGGCACCCGTGGCGCGCCATCGTCAGCTGGCTGCTGCTGGTGGTGGTCTGCCTGGGCGTCGGCTCCGCGGCCGGCACCCGGATGGCCGACACCACCGACTACCGGGTCGGCGAGGCGGGCCGCGCCGAGGCCATGGCCGAGGCCGGCGGGATCCCGCAGCCGATCGTCGAGAACGTCGTCGTCACCGCCCGGGGCGGCTCCCTGGACGTCACCGCCGCCGAGGCCGCCGCCCAGGACGTCGCCCGTCGGATGGCCGGGCTGCCGGCCGTCAGCCGGGTCGGCGACCCGCTGCGCGCCCCGGACGGCCAGGCCTACCTGGTCCCGCTGACGATGCGCGGCGACGACGTGGCGGTGGCCAAGGACATCAAGGACGTGGTGGCGCGCACCGCCGAGGCGCAGCAGGCCCACCCCGAGGTCCAGATCGTGCAGACCGGCCACGCCTCGATGTCGGTCGACGTCGGCAAGCAGATGAGCAAGGACCTCGCCCTGGGCGAGCAGCTCACCCTGCCGCTGACCCTGGTGATCCTGATGGTGGTCTTCGGCGCGGTCGTCGCCGCCGGCATCCCGGTCCTGCTGGCGCTCTCCGGCGTCGCCGCGGCGATGGGCCTGTCCGCCCTCTTCTCGCACGTCTTCCCGAGCGTGGGCACCAACAACAACCTGATCCTGCTGATGGGCATGGCGGTCGGCGTCGACTACTCGCTGCTGGTGACCAAGCGCTTCCGGGAGGAGCGGGCCCGCAGCGGCGGCCGGCTCGGCGACGCCGCCGCGATCGAACTGGCGGCGGCCACCGCGGGCCGCGCCGCGCTGGTGGCCGGAGCGGCCGTGATGCTGGCGATGGCCTCCCTGTTCGCCATCGGCGACGTGGTGTTCTCCTCCCTGGCGATCAGCTCGATCATCGTGGTCCTGATCGTCATGACCGGCTCGGTCATCGTCCTGCCGGCCCTGCTGGTCAAGCTCGGCCGGGTGCTCGACCGCCCCCGGCTGCCGCTGCTCGGCCGCCTGGCGAAGCAGTCCTCCGAGCCCGGCAAGCTCTGGCCGCGGCTGCTGGCGCCCGCCGTCCGCCACCCCGGCCGCACCCTGGTCGCCGGACTCGTGGTCATCGCCGCGCTCGCCCTGCCCGCCCTCGGGATGCGGCTGATCTCGACCGAGGTCGGCACCCTGCCCAAGGTCCCCGCGGTGCAGGCCCGGGACCGGATGGTCGCCCACTTCCCGTCCGCCGGCGCCGCCTTCACCGTCGTGGTCCAGGGCACCGCCGCCCAGGCGGACGCCGCCGTCGACGCGCTGACCACCGCGGCCGCCGCCGACCCGCTGCTCTCCGCCGGCCGGCTGCCGGCCACCACGCTGCGCTCCGCCGACGGCACCACCCGCTCGCTCACCCTGACCACGCCCCACGCGATCGACGGCCCGCAGGCCCGGCAGGCACTGGACCGCCTGCGCCACGACCTGGTACCGGCCGTCGCGAACCGGGCGGACGGCCCCCGGGCCGCCGTCACCGGCGACGTGGCCCGCAACCAGGACGTGCTGGACCGCCAGCTCGGCGAACTGCCCTGGGTGATCGGCCTGCTGCTGCTCTTCAGCTTCGCGGTGCTGCTGGCCGCCTTCCGCTCGGTCCTGATCGCCCTGGTCTGCACCCTGCTGAACGTGCTCTCCTCGGCCGCCGCGCTGGGCATGCTGGTCGGGGTCTTCCAGTCCGGCCCGGTCACCGACCTGATCGGCCGGCACGCGGACGGCAGCATCGTCTCCCGGGTGCCGATCTTCCTCTTCGTGATCCTCTTCGGGCTCTCCACCGACTACAACGTCTTCATGGTCAGCCGGATCAAGGAGTCGATGGAGAAGGGCAGTTCGACCGCGGAGGCCCTGGTCGAGGGCCTCGGCCGGTCGGCCGGCGTGGTCACCGGCGGCGCCTTCATCATGGTCTCGGTCTTCGTCAGCTTCATGTTCACCAGCCTGCTGGAGATGAAGCAGCTGGGCTTCGGCCTCTGCGTGGCGGTCCTGGTGGACGTGGTGATCGTCCGGCTGATGGTGATGCCGGCCCTGCTGAAGCTGATCGGCCACCGGCTGCGCTGGTCCGCCCGCCCCGTCGGCCGGCCCGGCGCCACCCCCGATGCCACTGCCACCGCCACTGCCGCCGCCGGCACCGCGGCCGCGCCGGTCGCCCTGCCCGAGCGGGACCTGCCGGTCCACCACTGACCCCGCCCCGGGCGGCCCGGGGCGGCCGGGCCGACCCCGCACGGCGGACCGACAACCGAATATATGTCCCCGATAGATAGGGGGGGTGATCCTGTTGCGGGCAGGATCACCCCCTCTTCCATTGGAGACCTGCGGATGCACATCGACACAGTGAGCAACGGCGGGACGACGCTCCCGGTCCTGCGACTGGACCGCGCTCCCGACCTCGGGCGCGCGGAGACCACGGCCGAGCTGCGCGCCGTGGTCGAGGCCCGACTGGCCGAGCACGGCGGCCTGTTGATCCGCGGCCTCGGGCTGCCGGACATCGACGCCTTCCACCGGACGGTGACCCGCTTCGGCCACCCGGTGCTGGCCAGCTACCGGGGCGGGGACACCCCCCGCAGCGCCGTCGCGGAGGGCGTGTTCACCTCCACCGAGTACCCGGCGCGGTTCGAGATCAGCCTGCACAACGAGATGTCCTACGCCCACACCTGGCCCAGCCGGCTGTTCTTCCACTGCGTGGTGGCGGCCGAGAGCGGCGGCGCGACGCCGGTCTGCGACGGCCGGGCGCTGCTCGCCGACCTGCCGGAGGCGGTCCGCGAGCGCTACACCGGCCGGGGGGTGACATACCGTCAGCACCTTCATGGCGGGCTTGGCCTGGGCAAGTCCTGGCAGTCCACCTACGAGACCGACGACCGGGCCGTGGTGGAGAAGTTCCTGGCCGAGGCCGAGGCCGAGTACGAGTGGACCGCCGAGGGCGGGCTGCGGGTCAGCCAGCACCGGCCGGGCGTGCGCCCGCACCAGGACTCCGGCGAGCCGGTCTGGTTCAACCAGGCGGACCAGTGGCACCTGTCCAACCTGCCCGACGCCGAGGCCGAGTTGATGCGCTCGGTGGTCGACCGGATCGACGACCTGCCGCACTGGGTGACGTACGGCGACGGCCGCGAGATCCCGGACCGGGACCTGGACGAGGTGCGCCTGGCCATGGCGCGCAACAAGGTCGCCGTGCCCTGGCAGCCCGGTGACGTGATGGTGGTCGACAACATGCGGATGCTGCACGGGCGCGAGGCCTTCACCGGGGCCCGCAAAGTGGTCGTCTCGATGACCTGAGCGGTGCCTGGACCGATCGGGACCGGACGGCCAGGACGGAGAGCACGGAGAGGACGGGGGACATGGAGTTACAGCTACTGGGATCACTGACGGTGGTACGGAACGGCCGGCGGCACAACCTCGCGTCGAAGCGGGTGCGGACGGTGCTGGCGCTGCTCGCGCTGGCGCCCGGGCAACCGGTCGGCTTCGACCACCTGGTCGACCAGCTCTGGGCCGACCGCCGGATGGAGAACTCCAGGAACGCGCTGCAGGCCAACATAGGACGGCTGCGCAAGTTCCTGGAATCGGTCACCGGCGACCGCGGCGACCAACTGGTGCACACCCTCTACGGCGGCTACCTGCTCAACCTGCCATCCGAGGCGGTGGACGCGCACCGCTTCCTGTCACTGGCCGAACGCGGCGGCGCGGCCGCCGCCGCCTCCCGGCCGGAGGAGGCCGTACGCCTGCTGGAGGAGGCGCTCCGGCTGTGGCGGGGCCCGGCACTGCTCGACCTCTACGAAGGCCCCCGGCTGCAGCTGGAGGCCTCGCACCTGGACGAGCAGCGGCTCAGCGCCCGGGAGGACCTGATCGCCGCCAAGCTCGCGCTGGGCGAGGAGCGCGGCATCATCTCCGAGCTGAAGCAGCTCACCACCCAGTACCCGGGGCGGGAGCGCTTCACCGAGCAGCTGATGCTCGCGCTCTACCGCAACGGCCGGCAGACCGAGGCCCTGGACGTGTTCCACCGCACCCGCCGCTGGCTGGTCAGCGAGCTGGGCCTGGAGCCCGGGCGCAGCCTGGCGGAGGTGTACCGTTCGATCCTCTCGCAGACCCTGGTGGCCGACTGAGGGTCGAAACGCCGTCAGGGCCGGTCCGTTTCGAACGGACCGGCCCTGACGGCGTTCTGGGTTCTCCGGCTCTGCGGCTCTGCGGCTCTCCGGCTGCGCTCAGCCGGCCGCCGGCGAGCCGGCCCGCTCCAGCTTGCCCGAGACGAGCCCCTGGAAGAGGTTGAGCTTCTGCATCGAGGTGGTCCCCTCGATGAACTCCATCGACCGGGCGTCCCGGGCCAGCTTGTCCAGCAGCGGGTGGTCCAGCCGGGCCCCCGGGCCGAAGAAGGTGCAGGCCTCCAGGGTGACCTCCTCGGCCAGCCGGCTGGCCCGGGCCTTGGCCGCGGAGGCGAGGTAGCCGTTGCCCCCGTCGGCGTCCACGGCCGCCGCGGCGGCGTGGATCAGCCGCCGGGTGGCGGCGATCCGCCGGCCGATGCCGTCCAGCCGCTCGCGCTCGGCGGGCCGCAGCGAACGGCGGTGGGTGAGCACGTAGGTGTGCGCCGCCCTGGCCACCCCGAGCGCGATCGCGGCGACCCCCGGCCGCAGCCGGTTGAAGGTCTGCACGAAGGCCCAGGTGCCGCGCCGGGTCCTGGGCAGGTGGCGGCCGAGGACGCGGTCCTCGGCGATCTCCACCCCGTCGAACTCGATCGTGCTGAGCCGCGCCCCGCGCAGGCCGATCATCGGCAGCGGCGCGGCCGAGTAGCCCGGCACGGCGGTCTCGGTGAGCACCGCGCTGACCCCCAGCGGGCCGGGCCCGGTCCGCGCGAAGACCACGCCGAGCTGGGCCCGGCAGGCGTTGCCCACGTAGCGCTTGGCGCCGGTGAGCCGCAGGCCGGTCCCGTCCGGGCCGGGGGTGAGCGCGGTCCGCATCCCGCTGGCGTCCGAACCCCGGTCGGGCTCGGTCAGCGCGAAGAAGGTCCAGAGCGGATCGGCCAGCATCCGGCCGTAGAACCACTCCTTCTGGCGCCGGTCCCCCAGCACCTCCAGCAGGACCCCGGCCAGCAGCGGTCCGGGCGAGGCGACCAGCATCCCGGCGTCGGCGCAGGCGAGTTCCTCCATGATGACCACGCGCTCCAGCGCCCGGTCGCCGTGGAACCGGTGTCCGCCGATGGGCTCGGGCCGGTTGCCGTACTCCTCGGGGATGCCCATGGTCGCCAGGAAGCGCACCGCGGGCAGGTCGAAGTAGCGGCGGATCGCCTCCGGATCGCGGTCCAGTTCGAGGGCGTGCGCCCGGAAGTCGTGCCCCCATTCCTGGCACTGGGCGCTCAGCGCCTTGAACGGGCTGTCGAGCTCGAACACTTCTCCTCCTCGGAAGATCCTGCGCTCGGCGGCGCGGACCGCCGCCGCGCCCCGGTCAGCCGCAGCCGCCGGCGTGGCCCTGGTCCGAGCCGGGCGAGGGCGCCGCGGCCTCGGCGACGGACAGCGCCCCGGCGGGGGTCAGCAGCCCGCCCGGGGGCGCCTGTTCGCGCAGCAGCGCCACGAAGTCCGCCAGCCGGTCCAGGCCCCAGTACCTGCTGAAGCCGTGGACGAAGAAGGGCACCCCGAAGACGCCGTCCCGGCACACCTCGTACAGCAGCCGGGCGCCCTGCTCGCGCAGCTCGTCCTGCTCCGCCGCGCCGGCCAACTCCTCCGGGTCGAGGGCGAGTTCGTCGCCGATCCCGGCGATCACGGCCGGGTCGCAGATGTTCCGGCCCTCCTCCCACCGGGTCCGGTACGCCGCCGCGACGTACTCGCGGCCGCGCCCGTGGCGCTCGGCGACCAGGTAGGCCAGGTGCGGGACCTCCCACACCGGATCCCGGTCCACCGGCCAGACCAGGGTGCGGTCCAGCCGCTTGGCCAGCCTGGCGACGTCCTGCAGCACGTACAGGTGCTTGGCCCGCGACATCGCGGAGTACGGAAACTCCCCGCCGAGCGCGGCGAGCAGTTCGCCGCTGCGCCGGTCCGGCTCCCAGAACGGGCGCCACTCGACCCGGTCCGCGACGTCGGGGTGGCGTTCGACCAGCTCCCGCCAGGCGAGCCAGGAGTAGGGGCTGCGCAGGGAGAAGTAGAAGCGCGGCACACTCGGGCGACGGGCCATCAGAGCACCAGCCCCCCGTCCACCCCGAAGACCTGGCCGGTGATGTAGGAGGCCCGTTCGGAGGCCAGGAAGGAGACCAGGTCGGCCACCTCCTCCGGCCGGCCGAAGCGCCGCAGCGGGATCTGCTCCGTCATCCGCTCGCCGACCTCGGGGGCGAGCCCCGCGGTCATGTCGGTGTCGACGAATCCGGGCGCCACCACGTTGGCCCGGATCCCCCGGACCCCGACCTCCTTGGCCAGCGCCTTGGTGAAGCCGATGATCCCGGCCTTGGACGCCGAGTAGTTGGACTGCGTCGCGTGGCCGTACACCCCGGCGACCGAGGACATGGTGATCAGCGAGCCGCGTTGGCGCTTCATCATCGCGAAGACCGCGGCCCGGCAGACGTGGTAGGTGCCGTCGAGGTTGGTGCGCAGCACGGCGTCCCAGTCCGCGGCGGAGAGCAGCACCAGCGGGTTGTCGCGCACCACGCCGGCGCTGGAGACCACGGTGTCCAGCGGCCCGAGCTCCCGTTCGGTCTCCTTGACGAAGGCGTCCACCGCGGCGGCCTCGGTCACGTCGACCCGCCGGCACAGCACGGCCGCGCCGTGCGCCCGCGCCTCCTTCGCCACCTGCTCGGCGGCTTCCTGGTTGGACTGGTAGCAGAAGGCGACGTCCCAGCCGTCGGCCGCCAGCCTGTTCACCACGGCGCGTCCGATGCCCCGGGACCCCCCGGTCACCAGCGCCACCCGGCGCGGGTCGGCACTCTGCCCGGTTGCGGACATCGTCATCCCTCTCCGTCGTTGGTTCTGTCGTCGGTTCCGTCGTCGGTTCCGTCGCTGCTTCTGTCGCCGGTCGCGTCGCCGGTGCTGCCGTCGGCCGGCTCGGCGCGCAGGACCTCCGCCCCGCGCAGGGCCACGGTGAACTGGCCCACCTCCAGCACCGGCCGGCCGTCGGCGGTGCTCGACCCGCCGAGGATCACGGTGTCCCCCAGGTCGCGGACGATCCGGACCTCGTGCTCGACGACCTGCCCCGGGTGGACGGCCGCCAGGACCCTGGAGTCCTTGACCGCGGCCAGCAGCGCCACCTTGCCGGTGAGCACGTACGGGTTGGGCCGCTGCCAGCAGGCCAGCAGGACGGCGGCCTGCGCCCAGGACTCCAGCAGCTGGCCGGCCGGGTAGGCGTACCGCTCGGCCGGCGCGTCGTCGTCGAGCCCGGCGTAGCACGGCTCGGCGGCGGTCACCGCCTTGCGGGCGAGCAGCCGGCTGCCCGGTTCCACCTCGACCACCCGGTCCACCAGCAGCACGGGGTGCCGGTGCGGGATGGTCGCCTTGATCCGGTGGAGCGTGCCGGCCGGTTCGGTCGCGTCGCCGGCGGTGGTGCTGTTGCCGGTCGTGCCGACCGGGTCCGGCCTCCCCTCCGGGTAGCGGATCCGGAACTCGGCCGCGGGCTGCCCGTCGGCCCGCAGTTCGGCGGTGGCCAGGGCGTCGGTGGCGGAGGCGCCCGGACCGGCCGGGCCGGCCGGGGTCAGCCGCACCGTCACCAGCACCTGCTCCCCCGCCCGGACCGGCCGCAGGAACCTGGCCTTCTCCAGCACCAGCGGGAGGTCGGCCCGGCGCTCCAGCGCCGCCGAGGCCAGCGCGTGCACGTGCTGGACCAGGAAGAGGCCGGGCACCAGCGGGAAGCCCGGGTAGTGCCCGTCCAGGAGCGGGTCCGTGACCGGGATCCCGACCTTCCCGTGGAGCAGGACGGTGCCGTCCTGCTCCACGGTGCGGTCCGGGAGCTCCGGCGGATCGAACAGTTGATTGATCAGCATGAGCCTCTCCGACCGCTCCTCAGACGCCCAGTACGGCGCAGCCGACCTGGCCGTCACGGTCGGTCCCGGTGACCAGCGCGAGCTGCCCCTCGGACAGCTCGCCGCGCTCCACCGAGGCCAGCACGGCGGCCAGTTGGAGGCTGGTCGCGGCCGCGGCGGTGTCGCCGGTCAGCGGCCGGCAGTCCAGCCGGCGCGGCGCGGCGCCGCCGAGCGCCTCGACCACGGCGTCCCACTCCTCGTCCCCGCCGAGCGGGGCCACCAGCCGGACCTCCTCGGCGGAGCGCCCGGCCCGCTCCAGCGCCGCGCGCACGCAGGCCGTCAGCGCGGCGCCCGCGGTGCCCGGCCCCTGGTGGGCCCGGAACCGGACGCCGAGCAGCCGGGCCAGCGGCCGGCGCCCGGCCGCGGCCGCCCCGGCGGCGGACTCCAGCAGGACGACGGTGCCGCCCTCGCCGAGCTCCTCCGCCCCGGTGCCGCCGGCCCACTCCAGCCAGGCCCGCTGCACCGAGTACTCCTCGGCCGCGCCGCAGATCACCTGGTCGCAGTGGCCGCCCCGGTGCAGCCGCGCGGCGTAGTTCAGCGCGAGCAGACCGGTCAGCCGACCGCCGGCGATGGTGCTGTTGGGCCCCTTGATGCCGTGCCAGATGGCGCTCTGCCCGGCGGCCCGGTTCATCACCGTGTTGGGGAAGCGGGCCGGGTCGACGTGGTACGGCTTCTCCCCGGTCAGCGAGTCCCGGGTGAAGTCCATGATGCTCTGCACGCTGCCGTGCCCGGTGCCCAGCACCAGGCCGACCCGCTCCGGCCGCTCCAGCAGCCCGGGGCCACACTCGGCGATGAGCCGGTCCACGGCGGTCACGGCCAGCGCCGTGACCCGGTCCATGGTCCTGGTCCCCTTGCGGCCGAGCGCCTCCGCCGCGCTGAACCCGGGCACCAGCCCGGCCCGCGCGTACGGACCCGGGTACTGCTCGCGGTCCAGCTCGCCGACCGCGGTGCGGCCGGCCAGCACGCCGGCGCCGAACTCCGCGCGGTCCAGTCCGAAGGGTGTGACCGCCGACCAGGCGGTGAGCACCAGCTCGTCCCCCGCGGCCCCGACCGGGCCCGCCCCCGTGGTCGCGGGTGCCGCGGTCGTCACGCCGACCCCCGCCCGCTGATCCGGCCCGCCTTGCCGTTGATGCCGTTGAGGAGGCGGTCGTCGAAGTCCACCAGGGTCCAGTCGCGCCGGTTCTCGATCACGGCCCAGCCGTGGGTGATCTTCCCGGTGGCGGTCTTCACCAGCTCGCCGTCGCGCAGCACGTAGCAGTCCATCCGCGCGGTGTAGGTGAACCGCTTGAAGACGTTCTCGACGGTGTAGACGGTGTAGAGGGTCTCCTCCATCCGCGCCTCGTCGAGGATCTCGATGACGGAGTGCGGGACGACCGGGATCCAGTCCTGCTCGTCGAGCAGGGTCTTGATGGAGACGCCGCGGTCCTCCAGGAAGAGGTCCACGACCTCCTCCATCTGGCGCAGGTAGCCGGACATCTGCACGCGCTCGGTGAAGTGGCAGTAGAAGTAGGGCATCCGCCAGGCCCAGCCGAAGGAGTTGCTGCCGGCCGTCAGCGCGGCCAGCGGGTCCCCGTCGGCGTCGACCGTGACCGGCTCGACGGCCGCGGCCGTGGCCTTGGCACCGGCCGTGGCGCCGAGCCGGTCGACGACGAACGGCGCCAGCGCGGCGGGCGCCGGCTCGACGGCGTGGCCGCGCGGGTCCAGGCGCAGCTGGACGGCCACCTTGGAGACGACCGCCCGGACCGTCTCGCCGTCCCGCTCGACGGTCAGCTCGACGGTGAAACCGGCGCCGCGCTCGGTCACGCCGGTCGGGCGCACGGTGGCGGTGGCGAGGTCGTCGATGTGGAAGGCGGTGAGGATCTTGGTGTCGATCCGGGTGATGTCGGTGCCCAGGCCGAAGCGCTCGTAGAGCTCGCCGGCCGGGTGGCCCTGCTGGCGGAAGTGGTCGTACACCGCCTCCTCGACCATGTAGTTGACGTGCTTGAAGCCGATCCAGGTGCAGATGTTGGACCCCTCGTAGCGGGGCCGGATCTCGGTCCGGGTGACGGCGTCGGTGGTTGCGGGCTGGCTCATGTCGGCTCCGGGGCTCAAGGGGCTTGAGGGGCTCAAGAGGTGTGAAGGACGTCGGTGTCGCGCAGGACACCGGTGTCGTGCAGGAAGTCGGCGACCAACCGGGCGATCCGGTCCGGCTGTTCGACCATGGGGAAGTGCCGGCCGCCCTCGACCAGGTGGTAGCGCCCGTCGGGCAGCCGGTCGGCGAGCAGCCTGCCGTCCTCGGCGGGCGCGGCGATGTCCCGCTCACCGGACACCACCAGAACGGGGGCGCGGACGGCGTCGAGGTCCAGGAACGGCGAGCGCAGATAGGTCTCGAAGAACCTCATCCAGCCGTACGGGCCCACCTGGTCGCGCAGTTTGGCGGCCAGCCAGTCCCGGTGCGCCCGGGAGAACCGGCCGGTGTCGCCGACCTCCAGGGCCTCGGCGAAGGTCCGGTGGAACTCGTTGAGGCAGTAGCTGATGGTCCGCCAGTCGAAGTCGTCCGGGTTCGGCCGGTGGAAGGGGTTCATCAGGACGGTGGGCCGGGGGCGGATCCGCCCCCGGGCGAAGGCCTCGACCAGCAGGCAGGCCGAGAAGGAGTGGGCCACCAGGACGTCGAAGCGCTCGTCCACCGCCTCGTCCACGGCCTCGGCCAGCAGCTCCACCGGGTCCGCCCGGTGGCTCCAGCCGGCGTCCGCCATCGCGAGCCACGGCAGTTCCACGTCCCAGAGTTCCAGCCGGCCGGCCGCCTCGGTCAGCGGGCCGGCGAACCGGTCCCAGACCGAGGGCCGGCCGCCCAGTCCGTGCAACAGCAGCGCCCGGACCGGGCCGCCGGAGCGGGCGGGGCCCGCCGGCTCCGCCGGTCCGCGCGGGCGCGGCCGGCCGGACCCGGTCGCCGCGCCCGTCGTCGCACCGGCCATCACTCCGGCCCGTAGCGACCGAGGATCAGCACGGCGTTGTTGCCGCCGAAGGCGAGGGCGTTGTTCTGCACCACCCGCACGTCGGCCGTGCGGGCGTGGTTGGGCACCGGGTCGAGGCCGCACTCCTCGTCGGTCTCCCGGTGGTTCACCGTCGGCGGGATGAAGCCCTCGGTGATGGCCAGCGCGCAGGCCGCCGAGGCGAGCGCACTGGCCGCGCCCATGGTGTGCCCGAGCATGCCCTTGACCGAGACGGTCGGCGGCGGCTCGGCGAAGACCTGACGGATCGCGCCCGCCTCCGTCACGTCGTTGGCCTTGGTGCCGGTGCCGTGCGCGGAGATGAAGTCGACCTGCCCGGGCTCCACCCCGGCGTTGCGGTGAGCCAGTTCGATGCACCGGGCCAGTGAGTCCCGGTCCGGCGCCACCGGGTGGTGCGCGTCGCAGTTGAGCCCGTACCCCAGCACCTCGGCGTAGATCCGGGCCCCGCGCCGCAGCGCCGACTCCAGGCTCTCCATCAGCAGGATCCCGGCGCCCTCACCGGTGAGGATGCCCTTGCGGTCCCGGTCGAAGGGCTGGCAGACCTCCGGGGCGATGGTGCCCAGGCGGTAGAACCCGGTGAAGGTCTTGCGGCAGATCGCGTCGGCACCGCCGGCCAGCACCACCTCGACCTCACCGGCCCGGATGGCGTCGTACCCGGAGCCGATCGCGTAGTTGCCGGCCGCGCAGGCGGTCGGAATGGTGACCGCCTCCGCGTCGACCAGCTCCAGCTCCCGGACCACGCTGGCGGACAGCAGCCCGGCCGTCGCCCGGCGGGCCACCACCGGGTCCAACGCCTCGGGCCCCTCCGCGAGCTGACGTTCGATCAGTTCATCCAGGTCGCGCGACTCCCCGTCGGTGGTGCCCACCGACACCAGCACCCGGCGGTCCCGCAGGTCCGCGGGCGCCAGCCCGGCGTCGGCGGCGGCCATCCGCGCCGCCGCCACCGAGAACTGGGCGGCCCGGCCCAGCTCCTGCGGATCCACCGTCTTGATCCAGTCGGCGGGGTCGAAGTCCTCGATCCCGCAGCCGTTGGAGTACGCGAAGCCGGCCGTGTCGAAAGCGGTGATCGGCTTGACGGCGCTGCGGCCGGAACGCAGCCCCGCCAGGAACTCCGGCACCCCGATGCCGATGCTGGTGACCACCCCGAGCCCGGTGATCACCACCCGGTGCGGCGCCCTGCGCGCCTCGTCTACCTCGTCCACCCTGTGCCCCTCCGTCCGCGCCAGGCTTCCGTCGGTTACTTGGACGCGTCCTCGACCACGGCGACCACACCGTCCAGGTTGACCATGCGGGTCAGCTGCGACTGGTCGATCTCCACGTCGAAGGTGCGCTCCAGGGAGGAGAGGATCTCGATCGAGCCGAGCGAGTCGGCACCGTGCGCCTCCTTGAAGAGGCTGGTGTCGGTCATCTCCTCGGGCTCGATCTCCAGGATCTCGCAGACGATGTCCTTGATCTGCGCGCGCTGCTCGGCGGTGAGCTTCACGGCGCCGTCGGTGCTGGGCATGTCGCCTCCAGAAGGTGTTCGGTCAGCTTGTGCCAGCGATTCTGGCCACCCCTCCTGACGCCGTACTGACGCCCGGCTGACAGTGCCCCCCGACGGGGCGCCGCCGAGCGGCAGGAGCTCTTCGCCGCCGCCGGATCCTGCGGCCCTTCCCGCAGCCCGGCCGGGCGGTGCGAGTGACCAGCGGGGCTCGCCGCCGCGCGGGGCGCGTGTCTGGCGGGGAGGTGCGGGGGGGGCACGACCGCCCCCCGGGAAACAGCGAGGCGAGCGTCAGCGGGTGACGAGCCGCGCGGGGCGGTAGTCGACGAAGGCCGTGGTGCCGGCGGGCCGGTCGGCGGTCAGAGCCGCGGCGCTGGTGTCGCCCCAGTGCCCGGTGTCGATCCGGCGGACCACGGCGTGCAGGCCGGCCAGGACCTCGTCGGGGGTGAAGTCGCAGTGCCCCTGGCGGGCGACGTAGGCCTGGCGCAGCAGCGCGCCGTCACCGGCGGCGCGGACCCGGGCCGCGAAGGCGTTCTCCTGCTCGACGGGGACCAGCTGGTCGGCGGTGGTGTGAATGTCGAGCAGCGGCACGTCCAGGCCCTGGCCCGCAGTGGAGGTCCGCTCCATCCAGCGGGTCGCGGCCGGGTCGGCCTGGTGGGCGGGGGCGGCGTGGAGGGTGGCGAGGTCCTCGTCGAGGTCGAGACCGGCGGCCCGGTAGAGCGCGCGGACCTCGCCGTGGTGGGGTGAACTCGCCAGCAGGGACTTCCAGTTCAGTCCGGCGGTGGAACCGCTGTCACCGCCGGCGGCCTGCTCGATCGAGTACCGGCCGGTGATGATGAAATTGAGCTGCCCGGAGGCCAGCCAGTCGTACTGCTGCGCCTCCTGGCCGGCCGGGTCGTCGGGGGCGGGCGGGTTCTTCCCCGGGGCCCAGGCCGGCAGGTTGAGGTAGGCCGCCGCCAGGGCGATGCGGGCGCGGCCTTGCGGGGTGGCCTGCGCGGCCTTGACGGCATCGGTGAGGGTGGTGGCGGTGGCGGCCGCCGCGGCCTGGCTGGGGTAGTCGGTGAGGCGCAGCCGGTCACCGGGCGCGAGCAGGGCGGCGAGGGCGGTCTCGCCGGCGAGCTGGTAGTTGTTCAGGTCGGCACCGCCCGCGACCAGTCCGCAGAGCCCGAGCGAGCCGGCCACCCGTCCGTGCGAGTCGCGGGCGATCTGGGCGTTGACCAGGCCGCCCATGGACAGGCCGACGGAGATCGTCCGGGTGGGGCGGCCGACGGCGGCGGTGAAGGCGTCGACGGTCTGGAACTGGTCGCGTTCCGCGCTGTCGAGGGCCCACCAGGAACCGTTCGGGTCGTAGGAGGAGCCGACGAGCGCGTAGCCCTCGGCGAGCAGTGCGGTGGCGGCGGCCGCGCTGGGGGCGTTCCCGGCCTGGGTGGGGCCGAAGCCGTGGCTGTACAGCAGCAGGGTGCCGTTCCAGTCGGCCGGGACGTCGGCGACCCAGGTGGCGCCGTCGGCGAGCGTGCCGGTGCGGTGGACGGGCGCGGTGTCGGCGTGGGCCACGACCGCGGGGGCGGCGGCGAGGGCGAGAGCGGTGCAGCCGGCGGCGAGCCGGCGCGAGAGGCGTGTGCCCATGGTGAGGTGATCCTTCTCGGGGGTGGGTTCGGAAGGAGCGGGGGAGGTGTGCCTCGGCGGGAGCGCCGGCGCGGGCCGAGGACTCGTTGAATGTAGGGCGATTTTTTGGCGACGGTCAAGACAGTGCCCAATCTTCGCCGACGGCGATCCCGTGCTTCGACATCACGGGAGAGCCCTCACGGGAGAGCCGTCACTGCGCCGGGATCGCGTCCAGGACCCGCTGGGCCTCCCCCCGCGCGGCGGCCGCACAGCGCTGGGCCAGGGCGTGGAACAGCTCCTCGGCGCGGATCGCCGGCCAGTCGGCGGGCAGGTGCTCCGCGGGCAGGTGCGGGTCCCGGCGGACCAGCTCCAGCCAGTCGGTGTGCAGCAGCAGCTGCCCGCCCAGCGGGTCGGGCCCGCCGGCCTCGGGCCCGCTCCAGCGCTCCAGGAAGGCGCGGTACTCGGCGGCGATCGCCGTGGTGTCGAAGGCCGACTCCACCACCTGCGCCACCTCCGTCGGTTCGAGGACCGTGCCGCGGAAGACCCGGAGGTGGGCGGCGAGGGAGAGGTCCTCCAGCAGCGCGGTGACGTCCACGACGCCCGGCGCGACCCAGAGGCCGCTCTGCAGCGGACCGAATCCGCCCCAGGTCAGCCGGGAGCGCAGATCGTGCCGTTCGCGCCGCCAGGCCTCCGGCAGGGAGAAGCCGACCAGCGTCCACTGGCCGTCCCAGTCGCGGTTGACCGCGCCGGTGCGCCAGATGCGGTCGTGCCCGTCCTGCAGCACGGCGACGGCGCGGGGGGTCAGCGCGAAGTACATCTTCCGGCCCTGGCGGTGCCGCTCCAGCAGTCCGCGGTTGACCATGCGGGTGAGGGTCGAGCGAACGGCTTCCTCGGTGACGCCGATCCGCGCGAACACGTCGATCACACAGGCGGAGGACAGGGCGATGTCCCGGCCGAGCACATGGATGCCGAAGAAGCTGAGCATCAGCGACTGGGGACGCGGGGCGAGATCGGGACTGGTCACCGGCACAGCGTAGGGCGCTCCGGCGACCGGGGCGCGGATGGGTCCGAAAATTCGGCAGTTCCATTGACGGCCGACATGAATCTGCCTAAGTTGAGCGCACCGACAGCCACACCCCAGCACATCCCGACACACCCCGACACCCCAGCCAAGGAGCAGTCGCATGGATCTGACCGGCAAGGTCGCCGTCGTCACCGGCAGCGGTCGCGGCCTCGGGCTCGCCTACGCCAAGGCCCTCGCCGCCGCGGGCGCGGCCGTCGTGGTCGACGACGTCGACGCGGACGCGGCGGCCACCGCGGTCAAGGAGATCGAGACGGCCGGCGGCCGGGCCGTCGCCGAGGTCGCCGCCGTCGGCACCGCCGAAGCCGCCGATGCCCTGGTCGCCCGCGCCGTCGAGGCCTTCGGGCGGCTGGACGTCATGGTCACCAACGCGGGCGTGCTGCGCGACCGGGTGCTGTGGAAGATGACCGACGAGGACTTCGACACCGTCGTCCAGGTCCATCTGCGCGGCACCTTCACCTGCGTCCGGGCCGCCGTGGAGCGGATGCGCGAGCAGGGCGAGGGCGGGCGGATCATCGTGGCCGGCTCCCCCGCCGGGCAGCGCGGCAACTTCGGCCAGACCAACTACGCCGCCGCCAAGGCGGGCATCGCCGCGATGGTCCGCACCTGGGCGATGGAGCTGGCCAAGGCCGGCATCACCGCCAACGCCGTGATCCCCGTCGCGGCCACGGCGATGACCAGGACCATCCCCGCCTTCGCCCCGCACATCGACGCCCTCGAGCAGCACGGCACCCCGCTGCCGGACGGCCTGCGCAAGGGCGAGGGCTTCGGCACCGCCGAGGACGTCGCCCCGCTGGTCACCTTCCTCGCCTCCGAGGCCTCCGCCGGGATCACCGGGCAGTGCATCGGCATCGGCGGCGACAAGCTGGCCCTGTGGTCGCACCCGCAGGAGGTCTCCGTCGCCTACGCCGACGGCGGCTGGAGCGCGGACGCCATCGCCGCCGCCTGGCCGGTCTCGGTCGGGCGCGTACCGGAGACGTACGGCATCCCGGCGCCCCGGGTCTGAAGGGAGTGCGCCCGATGAACGATGAACCGGGGATCCGCCCGATGAACATCGACGAACTCGTCGCCGTCGACATGCACACCCACGCCGAGGTGGACTCACGCGGCCAGGGTTCGCTCTCGGAAGAGCTGGACAGCGCCGCCGGGGCGTACTTCAAGGCGGAGCACCGCCGCCCGACCCTCCCGGAGATCGCCGCGTACTACCGCGAGCGACGGATGGCCTGCGTGGTCTTCACCGTGGACGCCGAGGCGGCCACCGGCACCCCGGCCGTCCCCAACGAGGAGGTCGCGGAGGCCGCGCGGGAGAACCCCGATGTGATCATCCCCTTCGCGAGCGTCGACCCGTACAAGGGGAAGATGGCCGTACGGCAGATCCGCAGGCTGGTCGGTGAGTTCGGAGTCAGGGGCTTCAAGTTCCACCCCAACGTCCAGGCCTTCCACCCCAATGACCGGATGGCCTACCCGCTGTACGAGGCCATCGAGGAGGCCGGCGCGATCGCCGTCTTCCACACGGGCCAGACCGGGATCGGCGCGGGGGCGCCGGGCGGGGGCGGCATCCGGCTGAAGTACTCCAACCCGATGCTGGTCGACGACGTCGCCGCCGACTTCCCCGGGATGCCGATCATCCTGGCCCATCCCTCGTTCCCCTGGCAGGACGAGGCGTTGGCGGTGGCCACCCACAAGCCGCAGGTGTACATCGACCTCTCGGGCTGGTCGCCGAAGTACTTCCCGCCGCAGCTGGTCCAGTACGCCAACAGCCTGCTCAAGGACAAGGTGCTGTTCGGCTCCGACTACCCGCTGATCAGCCCGGACCGCTGGCTCGCCGACTTCGCCGAGCTCCCGATCAAGGACGAGGTCCGGCCGAAGATCCTCAAGGAGAACGCCGCCAGGCTGCTCGGCCTCGACAAGCAGCAGTGACGCCAGACAAGGGAGTCCCGCGTTGCAGAACCAAGGCATCGGATCCTGGCCCGCCCGCCGGGCCCGCAAGACCCCGCACCGCACCGCCCTGCTCCACGAGGAACGCGCCACCGGCTACGCCGAGTTGTACGACCAGACCACCCGCCTGGCCCACCTGCTGCGCGCCCGCGGCGTGCGGCCCGGCGACCGGGTGGCCTTCCTGGGGCCGAACCACCCCGCGTTCCTGGAGGCCCTGTTCGCCGCCGGACAGCTCGGCGCGGTCTTCGTCCCGCTCAACACCCGCCTCGCCGTGCCGGAACTGCGCCACCAGCTCCAGGACTCGGGCAGCAGACTGCTGTTGACGGCACGTCACTCCGATGTCGTCGAACTCGCCGGGGACGTCGAGCTGTTGGAGGCCGAGGGCGAAGCCTACGAGGCGCTGCTGGCCGAGGCCCCGGCCGAGCCGCTCGACGTGCCGGTCGGCCTGGACGACCTGTGCATGATCATGTACACCTCGGGGACCACCGGCTCCCCCAAGGGCGCGATGCTCACCCACGGCAACATCCTGTGGAACAGCCTCAACGTCCTGGTCGACGTGGACCTTTCGACCGACGAGGTCACCCTGGTCAGCGCGCCGCTGTTCCACACCGCCGCCCTCAACATGACCTGCCTGCCCACACTGCTCAAGGGCGGCACGGCCGTGCTGGAGTCCGCCTTCGACCCCGCCCGCGCCCTGGAGCTGATCGAACGCCACCGGGTCACCTGCCTGTTCGGCGTCCCCGCGATGTACGACGCGGTGGCCGCCGCGCCCGGCTGGGCGGAAGCGGACCTCGGCAGCCTGCGCAACCTGCTCTGCGGGGGCGCCCCCGTCCCGGCCCGGATCATCCGCCGCTACCTCGACCGGGGCCTGGCCTTCGTCCAGGGCTACGGGATGACCGAGGCCTCCCCCGGCGTCCTGCTGCTGGACCGGCAGGACGCGCTGACCCGCGCCGGCACGGCGGGCGTACCGCACTTCTTCACGGACGTACGGCTGGTGGACCCGGCCGGCGAACCGGCCGGGGTGGACGAGCCGGGCGAGGTGCTGGTCGCCGGGCCCAATGTCACGCCCGGCTACTGGGGCCGTCCCGAGGAGAGCGCCGACGCCTTCCGGGACGGCTCCTGGTTCCGCTCCGGCGACATCGCCGCGGTGGACGCCGAGGGCTACGTCCGGCTGGTCGACCGGCTGAAGGACATGTTCATCTCCGGCGGCGAGAACGTCTACCCGGCCGAGGTCGAGAACGCCCTGCTGGAGCACCCGGCCGTCGCCGAGTGCGCCGTCTTCGGTGTCCCGGACGAGAAGTGGGGCGAGGTCGGCCGCGCCGTCGTCGTCCTGCGGCCGGGCGCCGCGGCCGGCGTCGAGGAACTGACCGCCCACCTGGACGGACGGCTCGCCCGCTACAAGATCCCCAAGTCGGTGCTCCTCGCCGACACCCTCCCGCGCAGCGGCGCGGGCAAGCTGCTCAAGGGCCCGCTCCGGGCCGCCTACGGGCAGCGCTGACCCCCGGACCACTCAGAGAGGCTCCCCCCATGTCCCGTACCGTCAACGGCATCGCCGACCTGCTCGAACTCGGCGGCACCGACCTCGGCCGCAGCGAGTGGCTGGAGATCACCCAGGAGCGGGTGGACACCTTCGCCGACGCCACCGACGACCACCAGTGGATCCACGTCGACGCCGAGCGCGCCAAGACCGGCCCCTTCGGCGGCACCATCGCCCACGGCTACCTGAGCCTCTCGCTGCTCATCCCGCTGTGGAGCGAGCTGCTGGAGGTCCAGGGCGTCGGCATGGCCGTCAACTACGGCCTCAACAAGGTCCGTTTCCCCTCCCCCGTCCTGGTCGGCGCCAAGATCCGCGCCCACGGCGCGATCGTCTCGGTCACCGAGGTCAAGGGCGGCGCGGAGGTGACCGTCGACCTGACCGTCGAGATCGACGGCCGGCCCAAGCCCGCCGCCGTCGCCCAGGCCGTCTACCGCTTCTACGCGTGACCGACCCGGCCCCCCGTTCGGCCGCCGACCGGCTGCTCGCCGTGCTGGCGGCCTTCGGGCACGCCGGCCCGGCGCTGTCGCTCACCGAGATCGGGCGGCGCGCCGGGCTCACCCTGCCGACCGCGCACCGCCTCGTCGGGCTGCTGACGGCATGGGGCGCGCTCGAACGCGACCGGGAGGGCGTCTACCACATCGGCCTGCGGCTGTGGGAGCTCGGCTCCCTCGCCCCGCGCGGCCTCGCACTGCGCGAGGCCGCGATGCCG
Organism: Kitasatospora sp. Ki12; assembly: GCF_054601375.1. NCBI lineage: Bacteria > Bacillati > Actinomycetota > Actinomycetes > Kitasatosporales > Streptomycetaceae > Kitasatospora > Kitasatospora sp. Ki12. Next base: position 1,991,227 of record NZ_BAAIHT010000003.1, read on the forward strand.
TTCCTGGAGGACCTGTACGAGGCCACCCATGAGAACGTGCAACTCGCGGTGCGGGACGGCCTGGAGGTCGTCTACATCGAGCGGATCTCGGGCCGCTCGGCCGTGGGGGTGCGGACCGAGGTCGGCGCGCGGTGGCCGCTGCACGCGACCGGCGTCGGTCTGGTACTGCTCGCCCACAGCGCCCCGGAGGTCCAGGAGCACTGCCTGGCCGAGGAGTTGGCCGCGTTCACGCCGCACACGGTGACCGATCCGGTGCGGCTGCGGCGGCTGCTCGCCGAGGTGCGCCGGTCGGGATTCGCGGTGAGTGATCGTCAGATCACCGAGGACGCACTGTCGGTGGCGGCACCGGTGCGCGGGCCGCGGGGAGAGGTGGTGGCCTCCGTGTCCGTCGTGGTGCCGGTCGAGGGTGCCGCGCCGAGCGCCCTGGCTCCCGCCGTCCGGGTCGCCGGGCTGGGCATCTCCCGCGCCCTCGGGCGGACTTCCACCTGACGGAAGTCCCGTTGTGAGCGGCACCGCGCCCCTGCGAACCTCGTCGCACCCACCCCCACCCCTCAGCGACGGGAGTGCCCCATGGCCACCGCCTTCGCCCGCAACCAGTGGTACGTCGCCGCCTACGGCAGCGAGATCGGCCGCGAGCTGCTCGGCCGGACGATCCTCGGCGAACCGATCGTCCTCTACCGCACCGAGGCGGACGGGCGCGTCGTCGCCCTCGCCGACCGCTGCGTGCACCGCCGCTACCCGCTCTCGGCGAGCCGCCTGGACGGCGACCGGATCGTCTGCGGCTACCACGGCTTCACCTACGACACCGCCGGCGCCTGCGTCTCCGTCCCCGGCCAGCGGCGCATCCCCCGCACCGCCCGGGTCGCCGCCTATCCGGCGGTCGAGCTCGACTCCTTCGTCTGGGTCTGGATCGGCGACCCGGCGACGGCCGACGAGAAGCTGATCCCGCGCGCCCCGCACCTGGCGGACCCGGACCTGGTCACCGTCCGCGGCATGGAGCCGATCGACGGCGACTACGGGCTGCTGGTCGACAACCTGATGGACCTCTCCCACGAGACCTACCTGCACGGCGGCTACATCGGCACCCCCGAGGTCGCCGAGACCCCCATCACCACCGAGGTCGACGAGGACGCCGGCATCGTCCGGGTCTCCCGCCACATGACGGACGCCGAGTGCCCGCCCTTCTACGCCCGCTCGACGGGCATCGAGGGCCGGATCACCCGCCTGCAGGACATCGAGTACGTCGCCCCCTGCCTCTACCTGCTGCACAGCCGGATCATGCCGGCCGGGCAGGACGCCCCGGTGTTCCGCACCGAGATCACCTACGCCATCACCCCTTCCGCACCCGGCAAGGTCTACGACTTCTGGGCCGTCTCCCGCGACTTCGCGACGGACGACGACGAAGTCACCGCGTTCCTGCGGGACTTCAACCACCAGGTGGTGATGCAGGACGTCGACGCCCTGAACCTGCTGCAGCGCGCGCTCGACCACGAGCCGGCCGGCTACCAGGAGCTCAGCATCAACATCGACACCGGCGGCCTCGCCGCCCGCCGCATCCTCGCGAAGCTGGCCGCCGGATGACCGGCCCGACCAGCGCGGCGGTCAACCGCGTCGACTGGCAGCCCGGCACCGATCTGCTGCACGGCACCTGCCACTGCGGCGCGCGGCACACGGCCGACGAACCGGTCGCGATGTGGGCCTGGCTGCTGGCCCACCCGGAAGGGCACCCGGACGGACACCCGAGCGAGGCACCCAGTGACTGAGCAGCACCGAGTGACGGAGAACCTCCACACCCTCGTCGTCGCCGACCGGCGCCAGGAGGCCGACGGCGTCGTCTCCCTGACCCTCCACGGCAGCGGGCTTCCCTCCTGGGAGCCGGGCGCCCACCTCGACCTCCTGCTCGCCGACGGACTGGAGCGTCAGTACTCGCTCTGCGGGGACCCGGCGGAGCTGGACGCCTGGCGGATCGCCGTGCTGCGCGAGCCCGAGGGGCGCGGAGGATCGGCCTTCGTGCACGAGCGGCTACGGGTCGGCGAGACCGTACGGGCCCGGGGGCCGCGCAACAACTTCCCGCTGAGGCCCGCCGGTCGGTACCTCTTCATCGCCGGAGGAATCGGCATCACCCCCGTCCTGCCGATGCTGCGGGCGGTGGACGCGGCCGGGGCCGACTGGTCCCTGCTCTACGGCGGGCGCACGCGCGGCTCCATGGCCTTCCTCGACGAACTCACCGGCCGCCACGGCGAGCGGGTGGCCGTCCGGCCGCAGGACGAGACCGGCCTGCTGGACCTGGCCGCCTACCTGGGCGCCCCGGAACCGGACACCGCCGTCTACTGCTGCGGGCCCGGCCCGCTCCTCGACGCCGTCGAGCAGTACAGCGCGGCGACCGGCCGGCCGGAGCCCCATCTGGAACGCTTCCGCCCGCGCACCCCGGCCGCCTCCCCCGACCCCCCGTTCCAACTCGTCCTGGCCCGCTCCGGCCTGACCCTGACCGTCCCCGAGCACACCTCCGTCCTGGACACCGTCCGCGCAGCCGGCGTCGAGGCCCTCTACTCCTGCACCGAGGGCACCTGCGGCACCTGCGAGACGGACGTCCTGGAGGGCGTCCCCGACCACCGCGACTCCCTGCTCACGGCGGAGGAGCGAGCAGCCGGGGACACCATGCTGATCTGCGTCTCCCGCTGCCTGGGGAACCGGCTGGTCCTGGACCTCTGACCTCCGAGCCGGGGGTCCCCAGCCGATGCATCGTCAGGGACCGGCGAGACGCGACGGCGCATGGCCGACCCCTTCGTACTCGGGATCGGCCGTGCGCGGGCGGAGCGGATCAGCCAAGCGCGGTGGTGCAGGTGGTGCCGTTGAGGGTGAAGCCGCCGGGTGCGGGGTTGGTGCCGGAGTAGGCGCCGTTGAAGCCGATCGTGGTGGAACCCCCGGTGGGCAGGGACGCGTTCCAGCCCGCGTCCTTGACGGTGACCGTGGCGCCGGTCTGCGCCCAGGTGCCGTTCCAGCCCTGGGTGACCGTCTGGTTGCCGGTGAAGGTGAATCCGAGGTTCCAGCCGGTGACCGGTGCCGCCAGGTTGGTGATCTTCACGCTCGCGGTGAAGCCGCTGCCCCAGTCGTTGCCGACCTGGTAGGCGACGGTGCAGCCGCTCGTCGTGGCCGGGCCGGTGGTGACCTGCAGCGGAGCCGACGGCGGTGAGCTGCGGCCGCCGGTGTCGGTGGCCACCACGCGGAACGTGTAGGCGGTGACCGGGGCCAGGCCGGTGACGGTGGCGCTGGTGGCCGACGCGGAGACGGTGACCAGCGGCGCCGTGGTGGCCGGGTCACCGGCGTACACGCGGTAGTCCGCCAGAGGGGAGGTCCCGGCTGTGGCGGCCGGCCAGGTCAGCGTCACGCGGTCGGGGCCGGTCGCGGAGGCCGTGGGAGTGCCGGGTGCCGAGGGCGGGGTGGCCTGGGCCGAGCCGGCGGGAATGACGTACTCGGTGATGGAGTACGCCGGGAAGGTCGCGGTGAAGGCGCCGCCGTTCAGCGGCTGACCGGCCGGGTGCTGGATCACGGCGGGGTCGCCCTGGCCGTAGCGGTAGACCTGCGCCGTCGCCGGGAGCGCGGTGCTGCCGGTCACCGACACGGGTGCGGTGAGGTCGCCGGTGGTCTTGTTGATCACCATGACCGTGGTGGCGTGGTCGCTGCTGCGCTCGGCTGCGTACACCGACAGCTTGTCCTGGTCGGCGCTCGCCGCCTTGACCGAGGTGTCGCCGAAGGTGCCGCCCTGGCCGTCGTAGTTCAGGAACATGCGGAAGGCGTACGCTCCGGGGTCGGTCGGCTTCGGGGGTGACCACAGGGTGGCCAGGTCCAGCCCCTGACGTCCGAAGATCCCCAGCACGTCGGCCTGGGCCAAGCCGCCGTCGATGTGGTCCAGCGCGCCCCAGTTGTACTCCGAGATGGCCAGCTTGGTCCCCGGGTAGTTCTGGTCGACCAGCGAGCGCATCCGGGGGACGAACTGGATCGGCTGGTTGATCCAGCTCTCGTCGACGTAGGACGGATCCCACAGCTGCCGGGTGGAACGCAGTCGCAGGGCCTGCGTCGTCGCGTCGTCCGCGGTGCCGGACACTCCGGACTGCTGCGGGTAGATGTGCTCGTCGAAGTAGTCCAGGATCCGGCGCCCGTGCGCCTGCTCGTACTCCTTCATCTTCTGCAGGTACCACGGGGCGAACTGCAGGCCGCCGTGCGCGGCGGCGTCCGGCGGCTTCGACCAGCAACTGCCACCCTGCTGGCCGCACACCTGCTGGTCCAGGCCGGAGTAGATCAGCGAGTTGAAACCCCAGCCGACCGGGCCGAGGGTCTGCGCGGCCGGGTCGGCGTCCTTGACGGCTGCGGCGACGGCGTAGGTGCTGTCGCGCATCTCGTCGTAGCCCGGCCCGGCCGGGTGGACGTCGCGGTGCGTTCCGGACCACAGGTCCGGTTCGTTGTCGAGGTTGTAGAAGCGCACCCCGCCGCTGTTCGCGGTGCCGTAGGTGTTGGCGAGGTACTGCACCCAGCCCTTGACGAAGTCCGGCCCCGCGGGCGTGCTGGTCTCGGTCGGAGCGTTGCCCGTGATCAGGGTGTCGTCAGGCTTCCTGCCGTTGCCGCAGTCCGGCCGCCACTGGGCGTCGGTCTGCTGCTGAGGACCGTACTTGGCGACACTGAACCCGCAGCCGCTGTCGCGGCCGGCCGCCGTCCAGCCGATCATCGGCACGGTCATCAGCGTGTCGGTGCCGGTCCTGCGGTTCTGCTCGACGAACTTGTCGGCCTGCGATCCTGCGGGCAGTGCCGCGGTGTCGTTGTTGTAGTGCAGGTCCTCGAAGTACCAGTCGGACCCGGCGTTGTAGGCGTCGAGTTTGTAGTTGTAACGACTGGTGGCGTTGCCGCCCCAGCGGCCCATCGGCAGGCGCAGCTCCTTGGCCAGCGCCTCGTCGGGGAAGTTCATGCCGTAGATGTGGGGGTCGATGGCGCGCCGTCCGCTGGTGGCGTCCACGGTGATCGCCGGGCCCGCGGTGGCGGCGGCCGCCGGCACCGCGCCCGGGCGGGCGGTGCCGGCGGCCTGCGCCGCTCCGGTACCGGCCAGCAGTACGGCGACTGCCGCCAGGGCGGCCGCCTTGTGTGTCGTACGCATGGTCTCCTTCTCAGCAGCCGACAGCGCGGGGGGACGGTCCGTCACGCCCGAAGCGTGCGATCGACACGTACCGTCGGCAGCGCCGCGGCCTTGGGTGGGGGATGGAAACGACCGCGCTGCGGGAACCCTGACACTCAACTCGACGCCCAGCTAGGCGAGTTCATGCATGGGAGCGCTCCCATTCAGGAGTCTGGAGCGCCCGGACCGGGGTGTCAACACGTATGCACGGAGCACTGGCCTGACAGTGAGGACGTGCAGTGGCTTCTCCGCCGGGTCCGCCGCACGCGCCGCCGTCCGGCGCGAGCTGGGGCACCGAACCGGACCCGGTCCTGGGGCGGCCGCACCGGCGGCTGCTGACGGGCCGACAGCCTTCGGGGCCTGCCCGGTGCAGAACGACTCCGCCGGACAGGCCCCGTGGGACGACTCAGGGGCAGGGCGCCTGGGTACGGTCCTTGCGCGGCATCGGGGGCGGCTGCGCACTGCGTTCGCGGTCACCCGTTCCGGCACCGGCCGACGGCGGCGCCGCAGCAGCTGGGCCTGCTCACGCAGTCTTTCGCGGCACAGCCGGGTCAGTCCCGGATCGGAGAGCCGACGTAGTTGGCTGCCAACTCCGCCGCCGCGTGCGGGGAGGCGGCGATGCGCGCCAGCTGGGAGAGCTGCAAGCGGGTGTCGAAGGCGGACTGCTCCGGGTCAGCGTGCAGGGCGGTGGTCATGAAGTACGAGAAGTGCTCGGCCCGCCAGACGCGTTCGAGGCAGGTCTCGGAGTAGGCGTCGAGCAGTGCGGTGGACCCGGTCCGGTACAGCTCCGTGAACGCCCGGGCGAGGACGATGACGTCGGTGGCGGCGAGGTTGAGGCCCTTGGCACCGGTCGGGGGGACGATGTGGGCCGCGTCACCGGCCAGGAACACCCGTTCGTGGCGCATCGGTTCGGTGACGTGGCTGCGCATCGGCAGCACCGACTTGGCGGTGATCGGGCCGCGCGCCAGCTTCCAGCCCGGCTCCTGGCGGGTGGCGAGACGGGCATCGAGCTCGTCCCAGATCCGCTCGTCGGACCAGTCGGCGGCGTCGGTGCCGTTGGGCACCTGGAGGTAGAGGCGGCTGACGGAGGGCGACCTCATGGAGGCGAGGGCGAAGCCGCGCTGGGAGTGGGCGTAGATCAGCTCGTGGTAGATCGGGGGCGCGTCGGCGAGGATGCCCAGCCAGGAGTACGGATAGCTGCGCTCGTAGGTCCGCCGGGCGGCCGCCGGGATGGCGTTCCCGGTCACGCCGTGGAAGCCGTCGCAGCCGACGACGTAGTCGCAGGTGAGGGTCTGCTCGCCGCCCTCGTGGGTGTAGCGGACGGTCGGGCGGCCGCCGTTCGCCTGCTCGACGGAGTGGACCCGGGCCTCGAAGAGCAGCGGGCCGCCCTCGGCGAGCTGGAGGGCGATCAGGTCCTTGACCACCTCGGTCTGGGCGTACACCATGACGCTCCGCCCGCCGGTCAGCTCGGGGAGGTCGACGCGGTGGGCGCGACCGTCGAAGCGGAGTTCGATGCCGTCGTGGATCAGACCTTCGCGGTCCATCCGCTCCCCCGCGCCGACCGCCCGCAGCGTGTCCACGGTGGTCTGCTCCAGGATGCCGGCCCGCTGGCGGTGTTCGAGGTAGGAGCGGTCCCTGGCCTCCAGGACGACGCTGTCGATGCCGGCCCGGTGCAGCAGACGGGCGAGCAGCAGGCCGGCGGGGCCGGCGCCGATGATGCCGACGGTCGTGTCCATCAGTGGTCGTCCTCCGTGTTCAAGACGCGATTAGCCGTGGCGAAGCCCGCGTTGGCGGCGGGGACGCCGCAGTAGACGGCGGTCTGGAGCAGTACCTCGCCGATCTCCTCGGGGGTGAGGCCGTTGGTGAGAGCGGCGCGGACGTGCATCGCGAGTTCCTCGTGGTGGCCGCCCGCGACCAGGGCGGTGAGGGTGATGCAGCTGCGGGTGCGGCGGTCCAGGCCGGGGCGGGTCCAGATCTCGCCCCAGGCGTAGCGGGTGATGAAGTCCTGGAAGCCGGCGGTGAATTCGGTGGTGCCGGCGACGGCCCGGTCGACGTGGGCGTCGCCGAGGACGGCGCGGCGGACGGTCATGCCGGCGGCGCGGCGGCTCTCGTCGTCCTGGGGCCCGGGGGTGAAGTGGCTCCGCAGGGCGTCGAGGACGGCCTGGGGCCGTTCGACCGGCGCGAGGTGGGCGGCGCCGGGGAGCTCGACCAGCGCGGATCGGGGGATGCCGTCGGCGAGTTGGCGGGCGTGGGCGGGCGGGGTGGCGAGGTCGTCCCGGCCGACGAGGACGAGGGTGGGGGCCGTGATGCGGTGCAGTTCGGCGCGCAGGTCGTAGGAGGCCAGGGCGTCGCAGCAGGCCGCGTAGCCGGCCGGGTCGGCGGCGCGCTGGTCGGCGACCAGGCCGACGGCCAGGGCGTCGGCCCCGGGGGTCCCGACGAAGGTGGGGGTGAACCAGCGTGCGGGTGCGGTCTCGGCCAGCGGTGCCGTGCCCGCTCGCCGGACGAGTGCGGCGCGCTCGCGCCAGGCTTCGGGTTCACCGAAGCGGGCCGAGGAGCAGACCAGGGCGAGCGAGGAGATCCGCTCGGGGTGGTGGACGGCGAGGTGGGTGCCGACGGCGCCGCCGAGGGAGATGCCCGCGTAGGCGAAGCGCGTCAGATCGAGCCGGTCGGCGACGGCCAGCACCAGATCGGCGAGGTCGGCGACGGTGGCGCCCTCGGAGAGGAGCCCGGCCGGGGAGCGGCCGTGGCCGGGCAGGTCCCAGCGGACCACCCGGTGGTGCCGGGCGAGGGCCGGGGCCTGTGCGTCCCAGACGGCGAGCGAGGTGCCGAGCGAGGGGCCGAGGATCAACGCCGGGGCGTCCGGCGGTCCTTCGGTGGTGAAGTGGAGCGTCACGGGAGGTTCCTCCGCTGCGGGGACGGTGGCGGGGTGCGCCGCAGGGCACGGTCGACCAGCGCGGCGGCCGATCCCAGGTACCCGGCCGGGTCGGTGAGTTGGCGCAGCCGCTCGGTGCCGATCCGGTCCTTCAGGTCGGGCTCGTCCGCCAGGACGTCCTGGAGGTCGAGGTCCTCGGCGACGGCTCGGCGGGCGGCTGCGGTGAGCAGTTCCCCGGCCGCCCGACGGCCGAGCGGTTCGCCGAGTTCGGCGGCGAGGCGCTCGCTGACCACCAGGCCCCGGGTGAGGTCGAGGTTGTCGCGCATCCGGTGCGCGAACACCTGGAGGCCGTCGGCGAGTTCGCTCGCGGCGCGGGCGGCCCCGCCGGTGAGGCGGAGCAGTTCCCGCAGGGTCTGCCATTCGGCGTGCCAGGCGCCGGCGGCGCGTTCGTCCTCGGCGGCGAGCGAGCCGAGCAGGACGGCGGCGAGGGCGGGTGCCTGCCGGGCGGCGGCAGCGATCAGGGTGGCGCGGACCGGGTTCGCCTTGTGGGGCATGGCCGAGGAGCCGCCGCCGCTGCCCTCCGCGACCTCGCCGATCTCGGTACGGGAGAGCACGAGCACGTCGGCCGCCGCCTTGCCGAGGGCCACGGCGGTGAAGGCGAGCGCGGCGGCCAGGTCGGCGACCGGGGTGCGCAGGGTGTGCCAGGGCAGGACGGGTGCGTCCAGGCCCAGGTCCCGGGCGTAGGCCTCGACCAGCCCGGGGCCGCTGCCAGGTGCCCGCGCCAGGGTCTCGAAGGCGGCCAGGGTCCCTGCGGCGCCGCCGAGTTGGGCGGGCAGGCGGACGGCGGACAGCCGGTCGGCGGCGTCCAGGACGAGGCTGCGCCAGCCTGCCGCCTTGAGGCCGAAGGTGGTCGGGACGGCGTGCTGGGTCAGGGTACGGCCGGGCATCGGGGTGTCGCGGTGCCCGGCCGCCAGGAGTGCGAGGGCCTCGGCAGTCCGGTGCAGGTCCGCGAGGATCGGCGGCCTGCTGCGGGCGGCGACCAGCATGGCGGCGGTGTCCAGGATGTCCTGGCTGGTCGCGCCCCGGTGCACGAAGGGTGCGGCGTCGTCGGGCACGGCGGCGGTCAGATCGGCGACCAGCGGGATGACGGGGTTGCCGCCGGCCCGGGCGCGCAGCGCGAGGTCGCGCACATCGAACCGCTCGGCGCGGGCCGCCGCGTCGACGGCGGCGGCGGCCGAGGCCGGAGCGTGCCCGAGGCGGGCCTGGGCCCGGGTGAGGGCGGCCTCGGCGTCGAGCATGGCCTGGAGGAAGGCGACGTCGCCGGTGGCCGTCTCGACGGCGGATCCCGCCCGGACCGGGGAGAGCAGGCCGACGTCGGCCACCGGAGTCCGATCAGTTGAAGTCAAGGAAGACCGTCTCCTCGGACCCCTGCAGCCGCAGGTCGAAGCGGTAGGTGCCCGGGGCCTCCTCGGCCGCGAGCAGGGTGTCACGGCGGCCCGGCGCCAGCGAGATGAGCAGCGGGTCGGCCGCGAGGTCCGCGCCGGGCAGGTAGATCCGGGTGAACAGGTGGTGGAGCAGCCCGCGGGCGAAGAGGCAGACCGACAGGTACGGCACACCGCCCGGGGCGAGGGTGCGCAGGCTGTAGTGGCCGTCGGCATCGGTGGCCACCCGGCCGAAGCCGGTGAAGGTGACGCCGTCACGGCCCGCGAATCCGCCGGTGACCGGGTCCCGGCGCAGCGAGCCCGGGGCGCCGGTGCGCGAGCCGTCCGGGGCGGGCTGCCAGACCTCCAGCAGCGCGTCGGGGATCGCTTCGCCGGCACCGTCCAGGACGCGGCCGTGGACGGCGACGGTGTCGCGGTGGCCGGCCGGGGCGATCTCGCCTCCGCCGGGGAAGGGCAGGGCGTAGCCGTAGAACGGGCCGACGGTCTGCGAAGGGGTGGGGAGCATCAGCGGCCTTCCTCGATCCAGGTGGCGGCCGGGCCGTCGAGGACGATGTCCCAGCGGTAGCCGAGGGACTGTTCGGGGACGGACAGGTCGTGGTCGTAGGTGGCGACCAGGCGGGCCCGGGCGGCGTCGTCGGTGACGGACTGCAGGATGGGGTCGTAGGCGAGGAGCGGGTCGCCGGGGAAGTACATCTGGGTGACCAGGCGCTGGGTGAAGGCCGTGCCGAACAGCGAGAAGTGGATGTGGGCGGGCCGCCAGGCGTTGGTGTGGTTGCGCCAGGGGTAGGCGCCGGGCTTGACGGTGGTGAAGCGGTAGGTGCCCTGGTCGTCCGTCAGTTGGCGGCCCGCGCCGGTGAAGTTGGGGTCGAGCGGCGCCGGGTGCTGGTCGCGCTGGTGGGCGTACCGGCCGGAGGCGTTGGCCTGCCAGATCTCCACCAGCTGGCCGCGGACCGGGCGGCCGGCCCGGTCGAGCACCCGGCCGGTGACGACGATCCGTTCGCCGAGCGGTTCGCCGGTGTGCCGGCGGGTCAGGTCGCCGTCGAGTTCGGTGACGTCGGTGACGCCGAAGGCGGGGCCGGAGAGTTCGACGGCCTCCGGGTCCCGGACGGCGACCAGTGGCTGCCGCGGGTGGCGGAGCAGACTGCTGCGGTAGGGGGCGTAGCCCCGGTCGGGGTGGTGCCGGACGGAGCCGGCGCGGGCGTACGCCTCGTGCTCCCGGGCGATCTCCTCGGAGATGAACTGCTGGGTGGGCGGCATGGCGGTCGGTCACCTTTCCGGGGAGAGGACGGGACCCTGGCCGACGGGAGCCGGGCCCCGGCCGACGGGGACGGCGATCCGCACGGGCGCGGCCGTGCGCCGGACGATCTCTTCGGGGGTCACGCCGGGGGCGGTCTCGACCAGCACCAGCCCGTCGTCGGTGACGTCGAGGACGCCCAGATCGGTGATGACGCGGTGGACGCAGCGCCGGCCGGTCAGCGGGAGCGAGCACTCGGCGACGACCTTCGGGGTGCCGTCCTTGGCGGTGTGCTCCATCACCACGATGACCCGGCGGGCGCCGTGGACCAGGTCCATCGCGCCGCCCATGCCCTTGACCATCTTTCCGGGGACCATCCAGTTGGCCAGGTCGCCGCGGGCGGAGACCTGCATGGCGCCGAGGATCGCGGCGTCGATGTGGCCGCCGCGGATCATCCCGAAGGAGAGGGCGGAGTCGAAGAACGCCGCACCCGGGAGCACGGTCACGGTCTCCTTGCCGGCGTTGATCAGGTCGGGGTCGACCTCGGTCTCGGTCGGGTACGGGCCGACGCCGAGCAGGCCGTTCTCCGACTGGAGGACGACGTCGACGCCCTCGGGGAGGTGGTTGGGCACCAGCGTGGGCAGCCCGATGCCGAGGTTGACGTAGCTGCCGTCGGCCAGCTCCCGGGCGGCCCGGGCGGCCATCTCCTGCCTGGTCCAGCTCACCGCGCCGCCCCTCGTGCCGGAGGCGCGGAGACCGTCCGCCGCTCGATGCCCTTGTCGGCGGCCTGTTCCGGGGTCAGCGCGACCACGCGCTGCACGAACACACCGGGCAGGTGCACCTCGTCCGGGTCCAACTCGCCCGGTTCGACGAGCTCTTCGACCTCGGCGACGGTGATCCGGCCCGCCATCGCCGCCAGCGGGTTGAAGTTGCGCGCGGCCTTGTTGAAGACCAGGTTCCCGTGGCGGTCGCCCCTGGCCGCTCGGACCAGGGCGAAGTCGGTGGTGATGCCGCGTTCGAGGACGTGGTCGCGCCCGTCGTACTCACGGATCTCCTTGGGCGGCGAGGCGACCGCCACGCTGCCGTCCGGGCCGTGGCGCCAGGGCAGCCCGCCGTCGGCGACCTGGGTGCCGACGCCGGCCGGGGTGAAGAACGCCGGGATGCCGCAGCCGCCCGCCCGCAGCCGCTCGGCCAGCGTCCCCTGCGGGACCAGCTCCAACTCCAGCTCGCCGCCGAGGTACTGGCGGGCGAACTCCTTGTTCTCGCCGACGTAGCTGCCGGTGACCCGGCTGATCCTGCCGACCGCCAGCAGCAGGCCGAGGCCGCCGCCGTCCACGCCGCAGTTGTTGGAGACCACGCTGAGGCGGGTGGATCCGCGCCCGTACAGCGCCTGGATCAGGACGTTCGGCACGCCGCTGAGGCCGAACCCTCCGACGGCCAGCGAGGAGCCGTCGCCGATGTCCGCGACCGCTTCCTCGGCGGTCGCAACCACTTTGTCCATGTGTTGACCCATTCGTCGAGCCATTCCGTCGAGCCATGGCGTTCGCCTGGTGAACGATCGTGCATAATGGCGGGGCCAGAGTGTGCGCCGCCGTACCGGCCGTGTCAATGCCTCGCCACGGCTTCCGTGCCACCGATCAGGAGGGTCCGAGATGACCGCCTCTTCCCCGGATGAACCGGTCTCCCCGGATGCGGTTTCGCCGGACGCGGTCTCCCCGGATGAATCGGTCCGGCCACTGGAGCGCGGCCTGGCGGTGCTCCGCGCCATGGCGGCCGACCCGAGTCCGCGGCAGCGCGCCGGCGACCTCGCCCGCGAGACCGGACTCGCCCGCTCGACCGTCGACCGGGTCGCGACCACGCTCACCCGCCTCGGCCATCTGCGCTCCGACGGACGCGACCTGCTGCTCACCCCCCGGCTGATGGAGTTCGGCAACGCCTACCTGGCCTCCTGCGGACTGCCCGAGGCGCTCGCGCCGCACGCGTCCGCACTCGCCGACCGGCTGGACGAGTCCGTGTCGATCGCCGTACCCGACGAGGACGGCGTGCGGTTCATCACCCAGGCCCCGCGGCGGCGGACGATGGCCGTCTCGTTCCGGATCGGCGACCTGCTGCCGGCCGAGCGCTGCGCGCCCGGGGCCCTGTTCGCCGCCCGGTGGACCGAGGCCGAGCGCGAGCGCTGGCTGACCCGGCGCCGGACGGATCCGCTCGACAGCCGCTTCCCCGCCGTCCCGAAGCGGACCGGAGCCGACGACGGCCGGCAGGTCGAGGCGGCCTTCGACGACCGGGTGCGGGCGGCCCGCGAGACCGGCTCGTCGCTGGACGACCAACTGATCGAACCGGGGCTGGTCGCCGTGGCCCTGCCCGTCCGCGACCCCTCGGGCACCACGGTCTGCGCCGTCAGCGTCGTCAGCCACACGAGCCGCCACACCGCCCCGTCATTGGCCGAGCACGCCCTCCCCCGGCTGCGCTCCACCGTCGACGCCATGGAACACACGCTGCGCTCCCAGGCCCCGGCCCCTCCACCGCCCGCGGACGCCCTCGCGGCCTTCGACAGCTCGCTGAAGGAGGAGCTGGGCTCAGGATTCCTGCAGTCACTGGCGCGCGGACTCGACGTCCTGCGCGCCCTCGGGTCGCGGCGCGGACCCATGAGCCTGGCCGACACAGCGCGCGCCACCGCGCTCCCCCGCGCCACGGCCCGCCGGGCCCTGATCACCCTCCAGCACCTCGGCTACGCCACCGCCGAACCGGACGGCTACCGGCTGCTCCCCCGCGTCATGGACCTCGGCTTCCCCCGGCTGTCCCAGCTGACGTTCGCCCAGATCGCCAGGCCCCATCTGGCCGCCCTGGTGGAACAGGTCCACGAATCGGCGTCCGTCGCCGTCCTCGACGGCGACGACATCCGCTACCTCGCCCGCGTCGCCGCCTCGCGCATCATGCGGGTCGACATCACCGTGGGCACCCGGTTCCCCGCGTACGCCACCTCGATGGGCCGGGTGCTCCTGGCGGCACTGCCCGAGCAGGAACGTCTGGACCACCTCAGCCGGGTGACGCCCCGCCAGTTCACCCCCCGCACCAGGACGACCGTCCCGGCGCTCTCGCATGCCCTGGCCACGGCGGCGCGGGAGGGCTGGGCGCTGGTCGACCAGGAGCTGGAGGAGGGGCTGTGCTCCCTCGCCGTCCCCGTCACCGACGACCTCGGACGGGTCATCGCCGCCGCCAACGTCGCCCTCCACGCCAGCCGTGGCACCGCCGACCAGATCCGCGACACCGTCCTCCCCCCACTGCGGGAGGCCGCCCGCCGGATCGGGGACGACCTGGCCGTCGTCTCACGCTTCACCGGATCCCGCATCCGATGAGGTGACACCGCGGCCGCCGACCGGTCATCCGCACAACCCCCGCGGCCTTTGCCGTCCGTTGTCGCCGTCCGCTGTCGTCGTCCGCTGTCGCCGCCCTTCGACGCCGCCCGCCGACCGCGCGCGAGCCCTCTCCGCGCCGGGCAGCGGAGACATGACGATCCGTCGTGCCGCCGCGCCCGGCGTACCCCGCCGCGAGCAGGGCCTTCGCCGGTGGGTGCCGACGGCCACGGCACAGCTGAGCTGGGATGCGGTGCTTTCGGTAGTCCGGCCGTCACACGGTCGAAACCGACCGGCCATAGCGTCTCGCCATGGCCGACATATTCGACTCGTACACGACAGCGGACGCGTGGGACGAGATGTTCGAGCGCCCCGGAGTGGTGAGACCGGCCTACGAGGCCGTGTTCGCCGCCCTGAGCCCCCTGGACTCCCTCGAACTCCGGTACCGCACCGACCAGATGGCCCGTGCCTTCACGGATCGCGGCGTGACCTACTCCTACGGTGGCGAGGAACGCCCCTTCCCGCTCGACCTGGTGCCACGCCTGCTCGACGCCGTCGAATGGGACCGGCTGAGCCGGGGCGTCCGGCAACGGGTCCTCGCCCTGGAGGCCTTCCTCGCCGACGCCTACGGCAGGCAGCGGGTCTTCGCCGACGGTGTGGTGCCCTACCGGCTGCTGTACTCCTCGCCGCACTTCCACCGGGCGGCGCACGGCATAGAACCGCCGAACGGGGTCCGCGTCCACGTCTCCGGGATCGACCTGGTCCGGGACGAGGAGGGCCGGTTCCGGGTGCTGGAGGACAACGTCCGGGTGCCGTCCGGCGTCTCGTACGTGATCGAGAACCGCCGGGTGATGACCCGGACCTTCCCGGCCCTCTTCGCCGAGCAGCCCGTACGCCCGGTGGACGAGTACCCGCAGCGCCTGCTGGCCGCCCTCAAGGCCTGCGCTCCCGAGGGCGTGACCGATCCGGTGGTGGTCGTCCTCACCCCGGGCGTGGCCAACGCGGCCTACTTCGAACACGCCCTGCTGGCACGGCTGATGGGCGTCCAACTGGTCGAGGGCCGCGACCTGGTCTGCTCCGGCAACAAGGTCCGGATGCGCACCACCCGCGGGGAGACCCCGGTCCACGTGATCTACCGGCGGCTCGACGACGACTTCCTCGACCCGCTGCACTTCCGCCCGGACTCGCTGATCGGCGTCCCGGGCATCATGTCCGCCGCCCACGCCGGGAACGTCACCCTCGCCAACGCCGTGGGCAACGGCATCGCCGACGACAAGCTGCTCTACACCTACGTCCCCGACCTGATCCGCTACTACCTGGCGGAGGAGCCGCTGCTGCCGAACGTGGAGACCATCCGCCCGGAGGAGCCGGGCCGGCTGGAGGAGGTACTGGACCAGCTGGACCGGCTGGTCCTGAAGCCGGTCGACGGCGCCGGCGGCAAGGGCATCGTGATCGGCCCGCGGGCCGAGCGGGACGCGCTCGACCGCCTGGCCGAGGAGGTGAAGGCGGACCCGCGCGGCTGGATCGCCCAGCGTCCGGTGGCGCTGTCCACCTCGCCGACCCTGAGCCGTCGCGGCGACGGCCAGGACGGACTCGCTCCCCGCCACATCGACCTGCGGCCGTTCGCCGTCCACGACGGCAGCGACGTCTGGCTGGTCCCCGGCGGGCTGACCCGGGTGGCCCTCGGAGAGGGCAACCTGATCGTCAACTCCAGCCAGGGCGGTGGATCCAAGGACACCTGGGTGCTGGCGCCCGACGCACCGCCGAGCCGGACCACCGGCGAGCGGTCCACCGCGGTGAGCGAAGTGAGTCCGCGCCAGTTCGGACCCGGCGGCACGAGCACGCTCGGCGGCCCGCCCCAGGAGGAGGCACAGCAGCAGTGATCACCACCGACACCATGCTCTCCCGGATCGCCGAATCCCTCTTCTGGGTCGGCCGCTACGTGGAACGCGCCGACGACACCGCCCGCATCCTGGACGCCTACCTGCACCGGCTGCTGGAAGACCCGTGGAGCGACGAGGACGCCGCCTGCCGCTCGCTGCACGCCATCCTCGGCGTGGCCGTCCCGGGCGAACAGCACTGCGACATGGACTCGGTCCTGGCCCGGCTCGCCTTCGACGCGGCCAGCCCCGGCTCCATCGAGGGCGCGCTCAGGGCGGCCCGGCAGAACGCGCTGACCGCACGCGACGTGGTCTCCACCGAGATGTGGGAGACCCTCAACTCCACCTGGCACCAGCTCGCCGAGCACCAGCGCGCCGCGCGCCGCACCGGACCGGACGCCTACCTCGGGCTGGTCCGCCGCCGCGCCGCCCTGTTCTTCGGGCTCGCCGACTCCACCATGAGCCGTGACGACGGCTGGCGCTTCGTCGTCCTCGGGCGGAGCCTGGAGCGGGTCGACATGATCGCCCGGCTGCTCGCCGTCCGGGTGCTCGCAGCCGTCCACGCGCCCGACTGGCCCACGCTGCTCAGCGCCAGCGGCGCCGAGGAGGCCTTCGTCCGCGCCCGCGGGGCCGGCAGCGACCCGGGCGAGGTGGCGGCCTTCCTGCTGCTCGACCGGGGATTCCCGCGCTCCGTCCTGCACGCCCTGAGCGCCGCCGAGGAGTGCCTCGTCGAACTCGGCGGCGGCACGTCCGCCTGGCAGCGGCCCGAACCCGCGCGGCTGGCCGTGGGCCGGATGCGCACCAGGCTGGAGTACCTGGACTCCGCCGAGCTGGAGCAACTGCCCGCACTGCTGAGCGAACTCCAGCTCGCCTGCGGCGAGGCCACCCGGGCCGTGGCCGAGCGCTACTTCCCCTACGACGGCCCGATCGAGTGGTCCCACCAGTCCGTGACGCGAGAGGGAGCGTGAAAGCGATGGCCGGCCGACTGCGGATACGGCACGAGACCCGGGTGGGATACCCGAGCCCGGCCGGCTCCTCGTACAACGAGGTGCGGATGAGCCCGCTCACTCTGCCCACCCAGACCGTCCTGGACTCCCGGCTGGACGTGGCCCCGGCCGCCTCGCTGTGGACCTACTGGGACTACTGGGGTACCCAGGTCACCGTGTTCGACCTGACCGACTCGCACACCAGCCTCTCGCTGACGGCGACCAGCCTGGTCGAGACCGCCCCGCCGACCCCGCTGCCCACACCGCTCGACCGCGCCGAGATCGCCGCGCGGTCGGCCGACTCCCGGCTGACCGAGTACCTCTCCGCGACACCGCGCACCACGGTGAGCCCGGACCTCGCCGCCCAGGCCTGTGCGGCCGCCGACGGCCTGGACGCCCACCAGGCCGCGGCGGCGCTGACCGACCTGGTCAGGGAGCGCGTCTCCTACACCCGGGGAACCACCGGCGTACACAGCGGAGCACAGGACGCCTGGGACCAACGGGCGGGTGTCTGCCAGGACTTCGCCCACCTCACCGCGGCCCTGCTCCGCGCGGCCGGCATCCCGACCCGGTACGTGTCCGGCTACCTGCACCCCTCCCCCGACGCCGAACTCGACCGGCCGGTGGCCGGCGAGAGCCATGCCTGGGTCGAGTACTGGGCGGGCGAGTGGATCGGCCAGGACCCGACCAACGGCACCCGCCCCGGCGAGTCCCACGTCATCGTCGCACGCGGGCGCGAGTACGGCGACGTGCCCCCGCACAAGGGCGTCTACCGCGGCGCGCCCGGCGAACTGCCCCAGGTGCGAGTGGAATTCACCCGCCTCGCCTGACCCGAACACATCACGCGGCGGAGCGGCCCCCAGGCTCCGCCGCCTCGGATCAGATGCGCGACGACGATCCCGCCCCGGCTCGTCAGGCAGGTCTCGAAGGGACGCGGACGGTGCCGGTGAGCGGGTGAGGTCGAGTCCGGCGGCCGAAACCCCGCCCGGGGTCTCGCCCCTCTTCTCTTCGTCCGCCGCCACCGTCTCCATCTTCACCTCCACGATGGAACCCCACCCCACTCCCCCCTCGACGGCAACCCCTACGACCCCCTGGCGACCGGCCCGGTCGCGCCCCCGCCGGGTCTCGGCACCCCCCGTCCGCCGATTCCGCGCCACCGGGACATCGCCGGGTTCACGAACTGCGTCGATATGCCCACATCGCCCGTCCCTTGCACCGTCATCGCCGTATTACGACATGACCTATCTCTCGGTCTCGCCAGCCGAACGAACTTGACCGGAAGCACCCCGCATGCCTAGCCTTTGGTATGTAAACAGTTAGAGCGCCGCCATGTTTCCCCATTGTTTTCAAAAGGATTGGCAAAGTTCCGACTGTGAATTGATTTTGCTCGCCCGAAAACCGAGGTCACCAGGGGTGCAGGTGACTTGTTTCCAGTCGAGCGGATCTCAAAACCGGGGGGTTTGAGCCTTGTTGTTGGTGGAGCACGCGGCCGCTGCGAGACAAATGGATGAGCTCGCCGCAGAGGCCTTCAGTGGAAACAGTGTCGTGGCCGTCATCAGCGGCACCACGGCGACCGGGAAAACCACGATGCTGCGGGACCTCAAAACGCGGGCCGGAGCGGCCGGGGCCACCGTGCTCAGCGCGTCCTGCTCGCGCGACGAACGGGACGTCCCGTTCGGAATCCTCGATCAGCTGGTGATGCGGGAGCGGCTGGAGGACCGCGCCCGGATCGCCGACGACGCGCACCGCGCGGTGGTGCGCCTGGCCGACCACGGGCCGGTGCTGATCATCGTCGACGACATCCAGTTCGCGGACGCGGAGAGCCTGCGGTCGCTCCGCTACCTCACCCGGCGGATGCTCTTCGCGCCGGTCCTGATCGCGGTGACCTGGGCCCCCGGTGTGGAGGACCGGCCGCTGCCGGCCGTGGACGAGTTCATCTACGGATCGAACGTCCGGCGGATCCAGCTCAAGCCGCTCACCCGCGACGGCATCCGGCAGCTGTGCTCCGACAGCCCCGGGGCCTGGCCCACGCCGCACTGGGCCACCCGCCTCCACGAGCTGAGCGGCGGCAACCCCGTCCTGGTCAGGGCACTGCTCGACGACCGCGACCGGGTGGAGCCGGATGCCGACTCCGGGATCGCCGTGGGCCGCGGCTACCAGCACGCCGTGGTGGCCTGCGTCCGCGCCCTGGGGCCGCTGGGGGTTCGTATCGCCCGCGCCGTCGCGGTCCTGGGCACCGCGACCGACCTCCACCTGGTCAGCCGGCTGAGCGAGGTCGACGCCGGCACCGGACAGCGGGGCGTCGACCTGCTCACCGCCTCCGGGATCCTGCGCGACGGCGGGTTCCCGCACCGGGTCACCCAGGCCGCGATCCTCGCGGACGTACCGGCGGGCGAGCACGTCGAGATCCGTTCCCGGGCCGCCGGGCTGCTGTACGACGACGGCGCGCCGGTCACCACCATCGCCGAGCAGCTCCTCGCGGTCGGGCCCGTCCAGCACGACTGGGCCCTGCCCATCCTGCGCGAGGCGGCCCGGCGGGCCCAGGCGGGCAACGACCTCGCCCGCGCCATCGCCTGCCTCAAGCTCGCCCACGACTGCTGCACCAACGAGGCCTCGCGGTACGAGTTGCGGGCCCAGATCACCCAGCTGAGGTGGCTCCAGGAGCCGAGCGCCAGCTCCCGCTTCCTCACCCTCAAGGGGCCGATGCTGGCCGGCAAGATCTGCTCCGACAGCGTGCTCGCCTCGGCGACGGCCCTGCTGTGGAACCTCCAGCACGACGACGCGCTGGAGATGATCGGCTACCTCGACGGCATCCCGGAGGTCGCGGAGGAACTCCACATCACCCGGCTGCTGATGTCCTCCATCTACCCCGGCGTGTCCGCGCGGCTGGACCGCCCGCTGAACGGCGACGAGCTCGACACCACGGCCCCGCGGCACTCCACGTCACCGCACCTGCGGCTGGCCTCCGCGCTGTCCGCCGTGCTCCGCAACGTCGCGGACGACCACACGATCGCCCAGGTCGAGCAGATCCTGCAGGACGAGGGGCTGGAGAACGGCCCGCTCGGCTGCGCCGTCCCGGCACTCCTGAGCCTGATCTACGCCGAACGCCTGGAATCCGCGGACGCCTGGTGCGAGCGCCTGCTGACCCAGGCGCGGCAGCACCAGACACCGACCACCCGGCTGATGCTGCTCGGGTTCCGGTCGATGATCGCCTTCCGCCAGGGCGACCTGGGCGCCGCCTCCGAGTTCGCCTCGGACGCGCTGGGCCACGTCCCCGAGCACGAGCTGAACATCAGCCTCGGGCACGCGATCGCCGCCCTGGCCGAGGCCAGCACCGCGATGGGCGACTACGAGACCGCCGCCGCCTGCTTCGCCCAGCCCGTCCCGCGCTCGCTGTTCCAGACCATCGCCGGTCTGCACTACCTCTACGCGCGCGGACGGCACCACCTGGCCGGCCAGCGGGCGCACGCCGCGCACGCCGACTTCATGGCCTGCGGCGAGCTGATGCGCAGCTGGAACATGGACCTGCCCGCCATGGCGCCCTGGCGCCTCGGCGCGGCCGAGGCGCTGCTGAGCCTCGACGAACCCAGGCAGGCCACCGCCCTGGTGGAGGAGCAGCTTCGGCTGACCAGGGCCCCGGGGCGGGTGCGCGGGATGGCCCTGCGGATCCTCGCCCAGGCGAAGCCGCTCTCCGAGCGCCCGGCGATCCTGGAGCGGGCCTTCGAGGAGCTCCAGCACAGCGCCTCCTACTACGAGGCCGCCTGTGCCCTCTCCGACCTGAGCCGGGTCATGCCCGACAAGGCGCAGGCCAGGATCACGGCCCGCCGCGCCTGGCGGATGGCCCGGAACTGCAAGGCCGAGAAGCTCTGCCAGACCCTGATGCCCAAGCATCCGACCAGTCAGGCGGCAGCCCCGGGCCCGGCGGCCCCGGGCGAGGACGACACGCCGTACGCCCAGCTCAGCCAGTCCGAGCGGCGGGTGGCCGTGCTGGCCGCCCAGGGCTACGCCAACCGGGACATCGCCGACCGGCTGTTCGTCACCGTCAGCACGGTCGAACAGCACCTCACCCGGATCTACCGCAAGATGAACATCCGCAACCGCGACCAGCTCCCCACCGAGCTGCGCGTCGGTGCCGCCGAAGGCGTCTGACACCACCGGCCCCGCCCCCTCCGAGCCCCTGCCGGGGTTCCCGGGACAGCAGGGGTCAGCCCGGCACCCCATCTGGGGTGGGGAGGGGTTGGGTCCGCCCGACCCCTCCCGTAGCGTTGGCCGCGTTATTCCGCCTGAATTTCGCAGCCCGTTGCCTGGCTGCCTTTTCCCAGGAAACGGTTGGTGCAGAGTTGGCGAATGACGACAAGCTCCGGGACTATCTCCGCAAAGCCACCGCCGAATTGCAGCAGACGCGGTGGCGGCTGAACCAGGCCGAGGCGCGGAGCCGGGAACCCATCGCCATCGTCGGCATGAGTTGCCGGTACCCCGGGGGGGTCCAGTCGCCCGCCGGCCTCTGGGAGCTGGTCGCCGCCGGCCGCGATGCCATCAGCGATTTCCCGGATAATCGGGGATGGAATAACGAAGCCCTCTACGACCCCGAACCCGCCGTCCCGGGCAAGACCTACTGCCGGGACGGCGGATTTCTGCACGATGCGGGCGATTTCGACGCCGAGCTGTTCCGCATCAGCCCCAAGGACGCCCTCACCATGGACCCCCAGCAGCGACTGCTGCTGGAGCTGACCTGGGAGGCCCTGGAGCGCGGCGGCTTCGACCCCACCTCCCTCAAGGGCACCGCCACCGGGGTGTTCGCCGGTCTCGTCTACCACGACTACGCGGGCAGCGCGAACGCCGGGAGCCTCGCCTCCGGCGTGGTCGCGTACAGCCTCGGGCTGGAGGGCCCGGCCGTGTCCGTCGACACCGCCTGCTCCTCCTCGCTGGTCGCCCTGCACTGGGCGATGCAGGCGCTGCGCTCCGGCGAGTGCACCCTCGCCCTGGCCGGCGGCGCCAACATCATGGCCACGCCCGAGACCTTCATCGACTTCAGCAACCAGCGGGGGCTCTCCCGCGACGGCCGCTGCAAGTCCTTCGCCGACGCCGCCGACGGCACCGGCTGGGGCGAGGGCGCCGGCATGCTCCTGCTGGAACGCCTCAGCGACGCCCAGGCCAACGGACACCGCGTCCTCGCCGTCGTCCGCGGCTCCGCCGTCAACCAGGACGGCGCCTCCAACGGCCTCACCGCACCCAACGGCCCCGCCCAGCAGCGCGTCATCCGCGCCGCGCTGGCCAACGCCCAGCTCACGGCAGCCGACGTCGACGTGGTCGAGGCGCACGGGACGGGCACCACGCTGGGCGACCCGATCGAGGCCCAGGCCCTGCTCGCCACCTACGGGCAGGACCGCGACGAGCCGCTCTGGCTGGGCTCGTTGAAGTCCAACATCGGACACTCGCAGGCCGCGGCCGGCGTCGGCGGCATCATCAAGATGGTCGAGGCCATGCGGCACGGCGTGCTGCCGAAGACCCTGCACGTCGACCAGCCGACGACCCACGTCGACTGGTCGGCCGGGCAGGTCGAACTCCTCACCGAGGCCCGGGAGTGGCCGAAGACCGGGCGCCCGCGCAGGGCCGGTGTCTCCTCCTTCGGCGTCAGCGGCACCAACGCCCACGTCATCCTGGAGGAAGCGCCGGAGGCCGAGGCGGGGCCGGAGCGGTCAGGGCCGGAGCGGTCAGGGCCGGAGCAGTCAGGGCCGGAGCAGTCGGACGAGATCCTGCTCGCCTGGCCGCTCTCCGGGCACACCGAGGCCGCCTTGCAGGCCCAGGCGGCCCGGCTGCTCGCGCACGTCGAGGCGACGGACGCCGACCCACGCGACATCGCCCACTCCCTCACCACCACCCGCGCCCGACTCGACCACCGCGCCGTCGCCATCGGCACCGGACGCGACGAACTCCTCGTCGGGCTCCGCGCACTGGCAGGCGGGACGCGGCACGCCTCCGTCGTCACCGGCACGGCCACCGACGGGCAGCTGGCCTTCCTGTTCACCGGGCAGGGCGCCCAGCGCCCCGGCATGGGCCGGGAGCTGTACGAGGCGTTCCCCGTCTTCGCCTCGGCACTGGATGCCGTCCTCGCACGCTTCGACGTCCCCGTCCGGGAGGTGATGTGGGGCGCGGACCCGGACGCCCTCAACCAGACCGGCACCGCCCAACTCGCCCTCTTCGCCTTCGAAACCGCGCTGTACCGGCTGCTGGAGTCGCTGGGAGTTCGCGCCGACTACCTCGCCGGGCACTCCCTCGGCGAGATCACCGCCGCCCACGCCTCCGGCATCCTCACCCTCGACGACGCCTGCACCCTCGTCTCCGCCCGCGCCCGACTCATGCAATCCCTCCCCACCGGCGGAGCCATGGCCGCCCTACGCGCCACCGAAGACGAAGTCATCCCGCTGCTCGGCGAGGACGTGACGATCGCGGCCGTCAACTCGGCTGACAGCGTCGTCATTTCGGGCGACGAGGCAGCCGTCGAGGCCGTGCTCGCACAGTTCTCCGACCGCAAGCACACCCGCCTGAACGTCTCCCACGCCTTCCACTCCCCCCTCATGGACCCGATCCTCGAAGACTTCAGGACGGCCGCCAAGAGCATCACCCACCACACGCCGACCATCCCGGTCATCTCCAACCTCACCGGCCAGCCCCTCACCGAGGTCTCCGCCGACTACTGGGTCAACCACCTGCGCGGCACCGTCCGCTACCACGACGCCGTCACCCACCTCGCCGAACAGGGCGTCACCACCCACCTCGAAATAGGCCCCGACGCCGCCCTCACCCCCCTCACCCCCAACACCACCCCCACCACCCGACGCAACCACCCCGAGGTCCACCAGCTGGTCACCGCCCTCGCCACCCTCCACCTCACCCCCCTCAACCCCACCGCCCACACCATCCCCCTCCCCACCTACGCCTTCCAACACCGGACGTACTGGGCCGTCCCGCCCGTTCCGGCCGGGAGTTCGGCCGACGCGGAGCTGTGGCAGGCCGTGGAGCAGGAGGACGTGTCGGCGCTCGCGGACCGCTGGCGCGTCACCCCGGAGGCGCTGGCCGAGGTGATCCCCGCGATGCGCGACTGGCGGGCCGCCGAGCACCGCCGGCGGACCGTCGACTCCTGGCGCTACCAGGTGAGGTGGCACCGGCTGGCCGAGTCCGACGGCACCGCGCCGGCCGGCCGGTGGCTGGTGCTCGCGCCCGCCGGACATCCGGTCGAACCGGTCGTCGAGGGCCTGCGGGCCGACGGCGTGGAGGTCGTACCCGTCGAGGTGTCCGACGCGTCGGCCGTGGAGCTGGCGCAGGCGCTGCGGACGCCCGGAATCACCGGGGTCGTGTCGCTGCTCCCGGTCGACCACCGGCCGCATCCCGATCACCCTGAGCTGGCGTGGGGTGAGGCGGCCACCGTGCTGCTGATCCAGGTCGCGGTGGAGGCCGGGCTCACCGTACCGGTCTGGTCGGTGACCTCCGGCGCCGTCGCGGTCGCCGCCGCCGAGGAGGTGGCGGATCCGCTGGGCGCGTCCGTCTGGGGCCTGGCGGCCGGTGCGGCGCTCGACCACCCCGGGGTGTGGCGCGGCGTGATCGACCTGCCCGCTTCTCCCGGGCCTGCGGACTACCGCCGGCTGGGCGCGGCGTTGGCGGGTACCGAGGACGAGGTGGCCGTCCGTGCGGACGGCCTGCACGCGCGTCGTCTGGTCCGGGCCCGGCCGGCCGCGTCGACCGGCCACCCCTGGCGGCCCACCGGCACGACCCTGGTCACCGGCGGAACCGGCGGATTCGGCGCCCACGTGGCGCGGTGGCTGGCGTCCTGCGGGGCCGAGCACCTGGTGCTCACCGGCCGGCGCGGCCTGGCCACCGAGGGCGTCGCCGAGTTGGCCGACGAACTCTTCGAGCTCGGCACCCGGGTGACCGTGGAGGCCTGCGACGTGACGGACCGGGCGGCGCTGTCCGCCCTGCTCGACGGCCTGCCGGACCTGCGCGCCGTGGTGCACGCCGCCGGTGTTCCGCAGCGCGACGCGCCGCTCGCCGACCTCTCGCTCGCGGAGTTCGCCGAGACCCGGCGGGCCAAGGTCGGCGGCGCCCTGCTGCTCGACGAGCTGCTGGGCGAGAAGGAGTTGGACGCCTTCGTGCTGTTCTCCTCCGGTTCCGCGGTGTGGGGCAGCGCCGGCCAGTCCGCGTACGGCAGCGCCAACGCCTTCCTGGACGCGCTCGCCCACCGGCGTCTGGCGCGCGGCCTGGCCGCGACCTCGATCGCCTGGGGTCCGCTGGACGCCGGGATGGTCGACGCCGAGGTCAAGGCGATCCTGCACCGGATCGGCGCGCCCGCGATGGCGCCCGCCGCGGCCCTCGGCACGCTGGGCCAGGCGCTGGAGCTGGGGCTCGGGCACCTCGTGGTGGCCGACTTCGACTGGGCGCGCTTCGCCCCCACGTACACGCTCACCCGCCCGCGCCCGCTGCTCGACGGGGTGCCCGAGGTGCGGGACGTGCTGGCGGCGGAGGCGGCACCGGCCGGTGCCGAGCCCGGCGCCCGGCCCGAACTGCTGGACCGGCTGGCCGGGTCGTCGGAGGCCGAGCAGCGCAAGCTGCTGCTCGACCTGGTGCGCGCCGAGGTCGCCGTCCAGCTCGGGTACGACGCCGGGCAGGCCGTGGAGCCGCGCAAGCGGTTCACCGACCTCGGCTTCGACTCGGTCGCGGCGGTCGGCATCCGGACCCGGCTGAACGCGGTGACCGGCCGGACACTGCCCAGCACCCTGATCTTCGACCATGCGACACCCGCCGCGCTCGCGGACTACCTGCGCGCGGAACTCTGCCCGGACGAGGCCGCGGAGTCACCGGTCCTCACCGAACTGAGCCGCCTGGAGGAGGCCGTGGCGGTGCTCGACCCCGACACGGTCGACACCGCCCAGATCACCGGCCGGCTGCGGGCCCTCGTCGCCCGGCTCACCACACGCGACGGCGCGGACGAGGACACCGACCTCGGTGACCGGCTGCACGACGCCAGCGCGGACGACGTATTCGACTTCATTGACAGGGAACTCGGCCTGAGCTGAGCGGGTCCCGGAGGGTGTGAGGACCAGATGGCGAACGACGACAAGCTGCTCGACTACCTCAAGCGCGTCACGGCCGACCTGGCGCAGACGCGCCGTCGGCTGGAGGAGGCCGAGAGCACGGAACCCATTGCGATCATCGGCATGAGCTGCCGCTACCCCGGGGGCGTGACGTCCCCGGAGGACCTGTGGCGGCTCGTGTCCGAGGGGACCGATGCGGTCCGCGAGTTCCCGGCCGACCGCGGGTGGCCGTTGGACCGGCTGCTCAGCGAGTCCGGGGACGAGGCGGGCACCAGCTACGTCCGCCACGGCGGCTTCGTCGACGACGTCGCCGGCTTCGACCCCGGCTTCTTCGAGATCTCGCCGCGCGAGGCCGTCACCATGGACCCGCAGCAGCGCCTGATGCTGGAGGCCTCCTGGGAGGTCTTCGAGCGGGCCGGGCTCGACCCGCAGGGGATGCGCGGCAAGCCCGTCGGTGTGTTCGTCGGCTCCGGGATCCAGGACTACGACCAGCTGCTGCCGTCCTCCCCCGACGCCGAGACCTACATGACGACGGCGACCGCCGCCTCGGTCATCTCCGGCCGGGTCGCGTACTCGCTGGGCCTGGAGGGCCCGACGCTGACCGTCGACACGGCCTGTTCCTCCTCGCTGGTGGCCCTGCACCTGGCCTGCCAGTCCCTGCGCGACGACGAGTGCTCGCTCGCGCTGGTCGGCGGCGTCATGGTGATGTCCACCCCCGGCGCGTTCGTCGCCTTCTCCCGGCAGAAGGGCCTCGCGCCCGACGGCCGGTGCCGCTCCTTCTCCGACGACGCGGACGGCACCGGCTGGGCCGAGGGCTGCGGCGTGCTGCTCGTCGAGCGGCTCTCCGACGCGCAGCGCAACGGGCACCGGATCCTGGCCGTGGTGCGCGGGTCGGCGATCAACCAGGACGGCGCCTCCAACGGCCTCACCGCACCCAACGGCCCCGCCCAGCAGCGCGTCATCCGGGCCGCGCTGGCCAACGCCCGGCTGACCGCCGCCGAGGTCGACGCCGTCGAGGCGCACGGCACCGGCACCACCCTGGGTGACCCGATCGAGGCCCAGGCCCTGCTCGCCACCTACGGGCAGGAACGCGACGGCGACCCGCTCTGGCTCGGCTCCTTCAAGTCGAACATCGGGCACGCCCAGGCGGCGGCCGGGGTCGGCGGCATCATCAAGATGGTGCACGCGATGCAGCACGGGGTGCTGCCGAAGACCCTGCACGTCGACAAGCCGACCACCCATGTCGACTGGTCGACCGGGCAGGTCGAACTCCTCACCGAGGCAAGGGAATGGCCCGCGACCGGGCGTCCTCGCCGGGCCGCCGTCTCCTCCTTCGGCGTCAGCGGCACCAACGCCCACGTGATCGTGGAGCAGGCCCCGGACGCGGAGCCGGCCGCACCGCGCGCCGCTGCCCACCCGGCGGTGCCGCTGGCCTGGCCGCTGGCCGGGCACACCGAAGCCGCGCTGCGCGACCAGGCGGCCCGGCTGCTCGCCCACGTCGAGGCGACCGACGCCGACCCGCGCGACATCGCCCACTCCCTCACCACCACCCGCGCCCAGCTGGACCACCGGGCCGTCGTCATCGGCACCGGACGCGACGAACTCCTCGACGCGCTCCGCGCACTGGCCGATGGTCAGAGCCACCCGGGGGTGGTCACCGGGCGGGCCGAGGACGGGCAGCTGGCGTTCCTGTTCACCGGTCAGGGCGCGCAACGCCTCGGCATGGGCCGGGAGCTGTACGAGGCCTTCCCCGTCTTCGCCTCCGCGCTGGACGACGTCCTCGCACGCTTCGACGTCCCCGTGCGGGAGGTGATGTGGGGCGAGGACGCGGACGCGCTCAACCAGACCGGCACCGCCCAACTCGCCCTCTTCGCCTTCGAAACCGCGCTGTACCGGCTGCTGGAGTCACTGGGGGTGCACCCGGACTACCTCGCCGGGCACTCCCTCGGCGAGATCACCGCCGCGCACGTCTCCGGCATCCTCACGTTGGAGGACGCCTGCACCCTGGTCTCCGCCCGCGCCCGCCTCATGCAATCCCTCCCCCCCGGCGGAGCCATGGCCGCCCTGCGCGCCACCGAAGACGAAGTCATCCCGCTGCTCGGCGAGGACGTGACGATCGCGGCCGTCAACTCGGCTGACAGTGTGGTCGTCTCAGGAACCGAAGCCGCCGTGGACGCCGTGCTCGCGCAGTTCGCCGACCGCAAGCACACCCGGCTGAAGGTCTCGCACGCCTTCC
The DNA here is from genome assembly GCF_054601375.1 of Kitasatospora sp. Ki12. Classification (NCBI taxonomy): domain Bacteria; kingdom Bacillati; phylum Actinomycetota; class Actinomycetes; order Kitasatosporales; family Streptomycetaceae; genus Kitasatospora; species Kitasatospora sp. Ki12. The sequence continues at coordinate 2,019,483 of NZ_BAAIHT010000003.1, forward strand.
ACTCACCGCTGATGGACCCGATCCTCGAAGACTTCAGGACGGCCGCCAAGAGCATCACCCACCACACGCCGACCATCCCGGTCATCTCCAACCTCACCGGCCAGCCCCTCACCGAGGCCTCCGCCGACTACTGGGTCAACCACCTCCGCGGCACCGTCCGCTACCACGACGCCGTCACCCACCTCGCCGAACAGGGCGTCACCACCCACCTCGAAATCGGCCCCGACGCCGCCCTCACCCCCCTCACCGACAACACCACCCCCACCGGACACCGCAAGCGCCCCGAGCCGCTCCAGCTCACCATCGCGCTGGCCACCCTCCACACCAACGGTGTCCCCGGCACCCTCACCACCCCGGGCGGCCGCACGGTCGATCTGCCCACCTACGCCTTCCAGCGCGAGCAGTTCTGGCTGCCCGCCCCGCTCACCTCCGGCGACCCGGCGGCCCTGGGCCTCACTCCCCTGCCCCACCCCGTCCTCACCGCGCACCTCACCATCCCGGACAGCGACACCACCGTCCTCACCGGACGTCTCTCCACTGCGGCTCACCCCTGGCTCGCCCACCACGTGGTCGCGGGCACCATCGTCTTCCCCGGCACCGGCCTGATCGAGCTGGCCACCCAGGCCGGCGACCACACCGGGTGCCCGACCGTCGAAGAGCTCACGCTCCACACCCCGCTGACCGTCCCCGAGCAGGGCACCGTCCAGCTCCAGGCCGTCGTCACCGCACCGGACGCCACCGGACGCCGCACCCTCACCATCCACTCCCGCCGCCCCGACGAGCAGGACTGGACCCGCCACGCCGAGGGCACCCTCGCCCCCACCACCGACGCGACACCCGAACCACTCACCACCTGGCCGCCCGCCGGCGCCGAACCGATCGCGCTCGACGGCCTCTACGAGCAACTGGCCACCGCCGGACTCTCCTACGGCCCGGTGTTCCAGGGCGTACACGCCGCCTGGCGCCTGGGCGAGGACGTCTACGCCGACATCGCCCTCCCCGAGGACGAGGACCCGACGCCGTACAACCTGCACCCGGCCCTGCTCGACGCCGCCCTGCACCCGATCGCCCTGACCAGCGCCACCTCGGAGAACGGCGCCCTGCCGTTCGCCTGGTCCGGCCTGCACCTGCACGCCACCGGCGCACAGGCACTGCGCGTGCGGATCACCCCGCTCGGCACCGGGCAGGCCCGGCTGCTGATCGCCGACACCGACGGTCGGCCCGTCGCCACCGTGGAATCGCTGGCGCTGCGCGAGTTCAGTTCCGAGCAGATCGCCGGGCAGTCGGGCACCAGCCCGTACCGGTCGCTGTACCAGCTCATCTGGCAGCCCGTGCCGGTCCCGTCACCGGTGCCCTCGGTGGATCCCGGTCTCGTCCACCTGGACCTGACCGATCCCGGCACCGACGTCCACGCCGCCACCCACCGCCTGCTGGCCGGCCTCCAGGACGCGCTGGCCGACACCACCGGCCCGGTCGTCGTCACCACCCGCACCACCACCAGTGACAGCGGCCACCCCACCGACCCGGTCACCGGCGCGCTCTGGGGTCTGATCCGCACCGCCCAGAACGAACAGCCCGGCCGCATCACCCTCGTCGACCTCGACGAGCCGGACGCACTCCCGCTCGCCCTGGCCACCGGCGAACCGCACGTCCTGCTGCGCAACGGCACCCCGCACGCGCCCCGGCTGACCCGCACCACCCCGCAGGACGCCACCGTCCCGGCCGCCTTCGACCCCGACGGCACCGTCCTGATCACCGGCGGCACCGGCGGCCTCGGCGCGCTCCTCGCCCGCCACCTGGTCACCGCACACGGCGTCCGCCACCTCCTCCTCACCAGCCGCCGCGGACCGGACGCACCCGGCGCCACCGAACTCACCAGCGAGCTGACCGAACTCGGCGCCACCGTCCACGTGGTGGCCTGCGACGCCACCGACCGCGACGCCCTCGCCACCGTCCTGCGCGAAGCCACGCCCGGCGTCCGCGCGATCGTCCACACCGCCGGCGTGCTCGACGACACCACCGTCACCGCCCTCACGCCCGAACGTCTGAGCTCCGTCCTTGCGCCCAAGGCCGACGCCGCCCAGCACCTCCACGAGCTCAGCCTCCAACTCGGCCTCGACCTCACCCACTTCGTCCTCTTCTCCTCCGCCTCCGGCACCATGGGCGCCCCCGGCCAGGCCAACTACGCCGCCGCCAACACCTACCTGGACGCCCTCGCCCACCACCGCCGCCACACCGGCCTGCCCGCCCACTCCCTCGCCTGGGGCCTGTGGGACCAGCCCGGCGGCATGGCCGGCACCCTCGATGCCGCCGACCACCAGCGGCTCGCCCGCAACGGCGTCACCGCGCTCTCCCCGCAGGACGGCCTGGCGCTCTTCGACGCCGCCCTCACCCTGCCCCACCCGCATCTGCTCCCCGTCCACCTCGACCCCACCCACCTGGACGCTGCCGACACCCCGCCGCTGTTCCGCGCCCTGCTGCCCGCCACCCGCCGCGTCAGTGCCGCCGGCCGCACCGGCGGCGCCGACACCGGCGCCCTGCACCGGCAGCTGGCCGCCCTCACCCCGGAACAGCGCACCGACCACCTGCTCGCCCTCGTCCAGGCCCACGCCGCCACCGTCCTCGGCTACTCGAGCCCGGCCGCGATCGACCCGCAGCGGGCCTTCCGCGACCTCGGCTTCGACTCGCTCACCGCGGTCGAGCTGCGCAACGCCCTCAACGCGGCCACCGGGCTGCGCCTGCCCGCCACCCTGGTCTTCGACTACCCGGCACCGGAGGCCCTGGTCCGGCACCTGCTGGAGGAGCTGTCCGGCACGGTGGCCGCCGCCGGTCCGGCCCCGGCGGCCGGCCCGGTCGCGGCGGACGAGCCGATCGCCATCATCGGCATGGCCTGCCGCTACCCGGGCGGGGTGGACTCGCCCGAGGAGCTGTGGCGACTGGTCGCCGACGGCGTCGACGCGATCTCCGAGTTCCCCACCAACCGCGGCTGGGACATCGACGCGATCTACGACCCGGAGGGCCTGCGGCCCGACACCAGCTACGTCAACCAGGCCGGATTCCTGCACGACGCCGGGGAGTTCGACGCCGACTTCTTCGGCATCAGCCCGATCGAGGCGGCGGCGATCGACCCCCAGCAGCGGCTGCTGCTGGAGACCTCCTGGGAGGCGCTGGAACGGGCCGCCATCGACCCGGCCGCCCTCAAGGGCAGCGCGACCGGCGTGTTCGCCGGGATGATGTACCACGACTACACGTACAACAACAGCACCGGAGCGATCGCCTCGGGCCGGGTCTCCTACGCGATGGGCCTGGAGGGCCCCTCGGTCACGGTGGACACCGCCTGCTCCTCCTCGCTGGTCGCGCTGCACATGGCCGCCCAGTCGCTGCGCTCCGGCGAGTGCTCGCTGGCCCTGGCCGGCGGAGTCGCCGTGATGGCCACCCCGGACGTCTTCGTCGAGTTCAGCACCCAGAAGGGCCTCTCCCGCGACGGCCGCTGCAAGTCCTTCGCCGCGGCGACCGACGGCACCGGCTGGGGCGAGGGTGTCGGCATGCTCCTGCTGGAGCGGCTGAGCGACGCCAAGGCCAACGGACGACGGATCCTCGCCGTGGTGCGCGGCTCCGCCGTCAACCAGGACGGCGCCTCCAACGGCCTCACCGCGCCCAACGGCCCGTCCCAGCGGCGGGTCATCCAGGGCGCGCTGGCCAACGCCGGGCTGACCACCGCCGACGTGGACGCCGTCGAGGCGCACGGCACCGGCACCCTGCTCGGCGACCCGATCGAGGCTCAGGCCCTGCTCGCCACCTACGGTCGCGAGCGCGCCGGGGAGCCGCTCTGGCTCGGCTCGATCAAGTCCAACATCGGGCACACCCAGGCCGCCGCCGGCGTCGCCGGGATCATCAAGATGGTCGAGGCGATGCACCACGGCGTGCTGCCCAAGACCCTGCACGTGGACGCCCCCTCACCGCAGGTGGACTGGGAGGCCGGCGAGGTGCGGCTGCTCACCGAGGCTCGGGACTGGCCGGACCTCGGCCGTCCGCGCCGCGCCGCCGTCTCCTCCTTCGGCATCTCCGGCACCAACGCCCACGTCATCCTCGAACAGCCCGAGCCGGCCCCCGCGCCGCGGCCGACCGGACCGGCGGGACCCGCCCCGCTGGCGCCGTCCGCGCCGCTGCCCCTGGTGCTGTCCGCCCGCAGCGGCGAGGCGGTGGCCGGACAGGCCGCCCGGCTGGCCGCCTTCCTCCGCGCGGAGCCCGCCCCGGACCTGCCCGACACCGGCCTCTCGCTGGCCCTCACCCGCACCGCCTTCGACCACCGTGCCGTCGTCCTCGGCACCGACCGGGACGAACTCCTCGCCGGACTGGACGCGTTGGCGGCCGGCGAGGACGCGGCGACCGCGCTCCGGGGCACCGTGACCGGCGGCCGGACGGTGTTCGTCTTCCCCGGCCAGGGCTCGCAGTGGGCCGGCATGGGCCGTGAACTCGCCGCCGTCTCACCGGTGTTCGCCGAGAGGCTGGCCGCCTGCGGCCGGGCCCTCGCCCCGTACACCGACTGGGACCTGCTGGACGTCCTGAACGAGGCCCCGGACGCGCCCGGACTGGACCGGGTCGACGTCGTCCAGCCCGCCCTCTGGGCCGTCATGGTGTCGCTGGCCGAGCTGTGGCGCGCCTTCGGCGTGCGCCCGGCCGCCGTGATCGGCCACTCCCAGGGCGAGATCGCCGCCGCCTGCGTGGCCGGCGCCCTCTCCCTGGAGGACGCGGCCAAGGTGGTCGCGGTGCGCAGCCGCATCATCCGGGAGGACCTGGCCGGGCAGGGCGGCATGATGACCGTCGCACTGCCCGCCGCCGAGGTCGAGGCCCACCTCGCGGACCGTCCCGAGCTGACCGGCGCCGTGCAGATCGCCGCGGTCAACGGCCCCCGCTCGGTGGTCGTCTGCGGCGACACCGACGCCCTGGCGGGGCTGCGCGCGACGTGGGACGCCGCGGGCGTGCGGGTCCGGGTCATCCCGGTGGACTACGCCTCGCACTCGCACTTCGTCGAGGGCATCCGCGGGCGGGTCACCACCGAACTGGACGGGCTGCGGCCGCGCTCCACCGACGTGGCGTTCTACTCGACGGTGACCGGCGCCCTGCTGGACACCGCCGTCCTGGACGCCGAGTACTGGTACACCAACCTGCGCGGCACCGTCCGCTTCGAGCAGGCCACCCGGGCCGCGCTGGCCGACGGGCACGGCGTGTTCGTCGAGAGCAGCCCGCACCCCGGGCTGCTGATCGGCCTCGGCGAGGTCGTCGAGGACACCGGCGCCTCCGCCGCCCTGGTGGAGTCGCTGCGCCGCGACGACGGCGGTCCGCTGCGCTTCACCGCCTCGCTCGCCCGCGCCCACACGGCCGGCGCGCGGGTCGACTGGTCCCGCTCCTTCCCCGGGGCCTCGCTCACCGCCCTGCCCACCTACGCCTTCCAGCGGCAGCGCTACTGGCTGGACGCCCCCGTCCAGGGCGGCGACCTCGCGGCCGTCGGCCTGCGCGCCGCCGACCACCCGCTGCTCGCCGCCGCGCTCGTGCCCGCCGGCACCGAGCAGCTGGTGCTCACCGGCCGGATCTCGCTGCGGACCCACCCCTGGCTGGCCGACCACGCCGTCTCCGGCACCGTGCTGCTCCCGGGCACCGCGTTCGTCGAGCTGGCCGTCAGGGCCGGCGACGAGGTCGGCTGCGCCCGGCTGGAGGAGCTGACCCTCCAGTCCCCGCTCGTCCTGCCCGAGACCGGCGGTGTGCAGCTCCAGGTCACCGTCGGCGCACCGGGCGCGGACGGGAGCCGGGTGCTCGGCATCCACTCGCGCGCCGAGAGCGCCGAGGAGTGGACCCGGCACGCCGAGGGCCTGCTCCTGCCCGCCACCGCCCGGGCCGCCGACGGCGACCCGGAGGCGCCGTGGCCGCCGGCCGGTGCCGCACCCGTCGACCTGACCGACGGCTACCGCGCGCTGGCCGCCGCCGGGCTGGAGTACGGGCCGCTGTTCCAGGGGCTCACCGCCGCCTGGACCGTCGGCGGAGAGGTGTACGCCGAAGTCGCCCTGCCCGACCGGAAGGACGCCGACGGCTTCGGCCTCCACCCCGCCCTGCTGGACGCCGCCCTGCACGCCATCGCGCTCGGCGGCGCCGCCACCGAGGGCGCGGCACTGCCGTTCTCCTGGGGCGGGGTCGAGCTGTTCGCCACCGGCGCCGACACCCTGCGGGTGCACCTGGTGCCGACCGGACCGGGCGCCGTCCGGCTGACCGCCGACGACCCGTCCGGGCGTCCGGTCCTCGCCGTCGACTCCCTCACCGTACGCCCGCTCGACCCGCGGCAGCTCGCCGCCGAGCCGGTCCGCTCGCTGTACCGGGTGCGGTGGCAGCCCGCGCCCGAGACCGCCGACGGCGCGAACTCCGTCCCGTCCTGGGGTCGTTGGGAGGACCTGGACGCCTCCACCGCCACCGTGCCCGAGGTCGTCGTGCTCGCGGCCGGCGGCGCGGTGGGCGCCGAGGACGCGCTCACCGAGAGCTGCCGGGTCCTCGCGGCCGTCCAGTCCTGGCTGGCCGAGAACCGGTTCGCGGACGCCACGCTGGTCGTCACGACCCGTGGCGCCGACGGGCCCGCCGGCCCGGTCGCCGTCGACCCGTCGGGCGCCGCGGTCTGGGGCCTGCTGCGCACCGCGCAGTCCGAGGAACCGGGCCGGATCGTCCTGGCCGACCTGGACGTCCCGGTCGAGGCCGGGCTGCTCGGCCGGGTCCTGGCCGTCGGCGAGCCCCAGGTCGCCGTCCGCGAGGACGCCGTGCTGGTGCCGCGCCTGGTCCGCCACCCGGCGGCACCGGCCACCCCGGCCACCCCGGACGCCCCGGCGGCTGCCGGGGACGAGGCGACGTTCCGCGGCCGCGTCCTGGTCACCGGCGGCACCGGCACCCTGGGCGCCCTGGTCGCCCGGCACCTGGTGACCGCACACGGCGTCCGCGAGCTGGTGCTCACCGGGCGGCGCGGCCCGGACGCCCCCGGCGCCCGCGAACTCGTCGCCGAACTCGCCGGGTTGGGAGCCCACGCCGAGGTCGTGGCCTGTGACATGGCCGACCGCGCGGCGGTCGCGGCCCTGCTCGCCGCCCACCCCGTCAACGGGATCGTGCACACCGCCGGCGTCCTCGACGACGGACTGCTCTCCGCGCAGACACCCGAGCGGATGCACCGGGTGTTCGCCCCCAAGGCGCTCGCCGCCTGGCACCTGCACGAGCTCACCGCCGGCACGGACCTGTCCGCCTTCGTGCTGTTCGCCTCCGCCTCCGGCGTCCTCGGCACCTCCGGCCAGGCCAACTACGCCGCCGCCAACGCCTACCTGACCGCCCTCGCCGAGCACCGCCGAGCACACGGACTGCCCGGCCACTCACTGGCCTGGGGCCTGTGGGAGCAGGCCAGCGGCATGACCGGAGCGCTCGACCACGAGGACCGGGCCCGGATCGCCCGCAGCGGCGTGCTGCCGCTCGACACCGAGGAGGGCCTCGCCCTGCTCGACACGGCGGTGGCCGCCGAGCCCGCCGCCCTCGTCCCGATCCGCCTGGAGCTCGCCGGCGCCGACCGGGCCGAACTGCCGCCCCTGCTGCACGCCCTGGTCCGCACGCCGGTGCGCCGGGCCACCGCCGAACGCTCGGCCGGCTCGCTGCGCGACCAGCTGCTCCGGCTCCCGCTGGGCGAGCGCGAGTCCGCCCTCCTGGACACCGTGCGCAGCCGGACGGCCGCCATCCTCGGCCACACCGGCGCCCAGGCCGTCGACGGGCGGCGCCAGTTCCGCGACCTCGGCTTCGACTCGCTCGCCGCCGTCAACCTGCGCAACGCCCTCCAGGAAGCGACCGGGCTGCGCCTGCCCGCCACGCTGGTCTTCGACTACCCGACGCCCCGGGACCTCGCCCGGCACCTGCTGAGCAGCATCCCGGGCCTGGCCCGGACGGTCGTCGAGGCCCCGGCCGTCGGCACACCGGCCGTCACCACGCCGAGCGGCTCCGACGAGCCGATCGCGATCATCGGCATGGCCTGCCGCTTCCCCGGCGGGGTCTCCTCGCCCGAGGACCTGTGGCGGCTGGTCGCCGACGGCGTCGACGCGGTCGGCGAGTTCCCCGCCGACCGCGGCTGGGACGTCGAGACGCTCTACGACCCGGACCCGGCCGCCGAGCACAAGACCTACACCCGCCACGGCGGATTCCTGTACGACGCGGGCCGGTTCGACCCGGAGTTCTTCGGCATCAGCCCGCGCGAGGCCCTGGTCACCGACCCCCAGCAGCGCCTGCTGCTGGAAACCGCCTGGGAGGCACTGGAGCGCGCCGGGATCGACCCGCGCTCGCTGGAGTCCACGCCGACCGGCGTGTTCGCGGGGGTCATGCACCACGACTACGCCTACAACAGCAGCGCCGGCAGCGTGGCCTCCGGCCGGATCGCGTACACCTTCGGGTTCGAGGGCCCGGCCGTCACCGTCGACACCGCCTGTTCGTCCTCCCTGGTCGCGCTGCACATGGCCGCCCAGTCACTGCGCACCGGCGAGTCCACACTCGCCCTCGCGGGCGGGGTCTGCGTGATGGCCACCCCCGAACTGTTCGTCGAGTTCAGCCGCCAGCGCGGACTCGCCGCGGACGGGCGCTGCAAGGCCTTCTCCGACGCGGCGGACGGCACCGGCTGGGCCGAGGGCGTCGGCATGCTGCTCATCGAACGGCTCTCCGACGCCCGACGCAACGGCCACCCGGTGCTCGCCGTCGTCCGCGGCACGGCCGTCAACCAGGACGGCGCCTCCAACGGCCTCACCGCACCCAACGGCCCCGCCCAGCAACGCGTCATCCGCGCGGCACTGGCCAACGCGCAACTGACGGCGGCCGACGTCGACGCGGTCGAGGCGCACGGGACGGGCACCACGCTCGGCGACCCCATCGAGGCCCAGGCCCTGCTCGCCACCTACGGACAGGACCGCCAAGCCCCGCTCTGGCTCGGCTCGTTGAAGTCCAACATCGGACACGCCCAGGCGGCGGCCGGTGTCGGCGGCATCATCAAAATGGTCGAGGCCATGCGCCACGGCGTCCTGCCGAAGACCCTCCACGTCGACACACCGTCCAGCCATGTCGACTGGGAGACCGGCAAGGTCGAACTCCTCACCCAGGCCCAGGACTGGCCGCAGACCGGGCGCCCGCGCCGGGCCGCCGTCTCCTCCTTCGGCATCTCCGGCACCAACGCCCACGTCATCATCGAACAGGCCCCCGAACCGGCAGCCATCGAACCGGCCGCCGAGCAGAACAACGCCCTCCCGCTGGTCTGGCCGCTGTCCGGCCGCACCCCGGAGGCCGTCCGGGCCCAGGCGGCCCGCCTGCTCGCCCACGTCGAGGCGACCGACGCCGACCCGCGCGACATCGCCCACTCCCTCACCACCACCCGCGCCCAGCTGGACCAGCGGGCCGTCGTCATCGGCACCGGACGCGACGAACTCCTCGACGCGCTCCGCGCACTGGCCTATGGCACGGCCGGATCGGCCGAGATCCGGCGGGCCCACCCGGCTGCCCGCCTCGCCTTCCTCTTCACCGGCCAGGGCGCCCAACACCTCGGCATGGGCCGGGAGCTGTACGAGGCGTTCCCCGTCTTCGCCTCCGCCCTGGACGACGTCCTCGCACGCTTCGACGCCCCCGTCCGGGAGGTCATGTGGGGCGAGGACCCGGACGCCCTCAACCAGACCGGCACCGCCCAACTCGCCCTCTTCGCCTTCGAAACCGCCCTCTACCGGCTGCTCGAATCACTCGGCGTCCGCCCGGACTACCTCGCCGGGCACTCCCTCGGCGAGATCACCGCCGCCCACGCCTCCGGCATCCTCACCCTCGACGACGCCTGCACCCTCGTCTCCGCCCGCGCCCGCCTCATGCAATCCCTGCCCACCGGCGGAGCCATGGCCGCCCTACGCGCCGCCGAAGACGAAATCCTCCCGCTGCTCGGCGAGGACGTGACGATCGCGGCCGTCAACTCGGCGGACAGCGTGGTCATTTCGGGCGATGAGGCAGCCGTCGAGGCCGTGCTCGCACAGTTCTCCGACCGCAAGCACACCCGGCTGAAGGTCTCTCACGCCTTCCACTCCCCCCTCATGGACCCGATCCTCGAAGACTTCAGGACGGCCGCCACGAGCATCACCCACCACGCGCCGACCATCCCGGTCATCTCCAACCTCACCGGCCAGCCCCTCACCGAGGCCTCCGCCGACTACTGGGTCACCCACCTCCGCGGCACCGTCCGCTACCACGACGCCGTCACCCACCTCGCCGAACAGGGCGTCACCACCCACCTCGAAATCGGCCCCGACGCCGCCCTCACCCCCCTCACCGACAACACCACCCCCACCGGACACCGCAAGCACCCCGAGGTCCACCAGCTCACCACCGCCCTCGCCACCCTCCACACCAACGGCGTCCCGGTCGGCTTCGGCTCGACCGGCCGCACGGTCGATCTGCCCACCTACGCCTTCCAGCACCGGCGCTACTGGCTCGCGGCTCCGCTCAGCCCCGACAGCGCTGAGCACCCGCTGCTCGGCACAGTGGTCGAAACCCCGGACGGGACGGCTCACTTCACCTCCCGGCTCGGCCTGGACACCCTGCCCTGGCTGGTCGATCACCAGATCGCGGACACCGTCCTGCTCCCCGGCACGGCTTTCCTCGAACTGGCCACCCAGGCCGGCGATCACACCGGCTCCCCGGTAGTCGAGGAGCTGACCCTGCACGCGCCCTTGGTCGTTCGCGAGCAGGGCACGGTCCTGTTGCAGACCACCGTGACCGCCGCCGATGCCGACGGCCGCCGCACCCTCACCATCCACTCCCGCCGTCCCGACGAGCAGGACTGGACCCGCCACGCCGAGGGCACCCTCGCCCCCACCACCGACGCGACACCCGAACCGGTGACCACCTGGCCGCCCGCCGGCGCCGAGCCGATCGCGCTCGACGGCCTCTACGAGCAACTGGCCACCGCCGGACTCTCCTACGGCCCGGTGTTCCAGGGCGTACACGCCGCCTGGCGCCTCGGCGAGGACGTCTACGCCGACGTCACCCTCCCCGAGGACGAGGACGCGTCCCCGTACAACCTGCACCCGGCCCTGCTCGACGCCGCCCTGCACCCGATCGCCCTGACCAGCGCCACCTCGGAGAACGGCGCCCTGCCGTTCGCCTGGTCCGGCCTGCACCTGCACGCCACCGGCGCACAGGCACTGCGCGTGCGGATCACCCCGCGCCGCACCGGTGAGGTCTCCCTCGTGGCCGCCGACGCCACCGGCCGGCCGGTCGTGACCGTCGACTCGCTCACCCTGCGCGAGTTCGATCCGGCCCAGATCGGTGGAACCGGCCATCACCGGCACCTCTACCGGCTGGTCTGGCAGTCCGTGCCGGTCCCGTCGGCCGTGCCCGCGACCGACTCAGCTCTCGTCCACCTGGACCTGACCGATCCCGGCACCGACGTCCACGCCGCCACCCACCGCCTGCTGGCCGGCCTCCAGGACGCGCTGACGGACAGCACCGGCCCGGTCGTCGTCACCACCCGCACCACCACCGGTGACAGCGGCCACCCCACCGATCCGGTCACCGGCGCGCTCTGGGGTCTGATCCGCACCGCCCAGAACGAACAGCCCGGCCGCATCACCCTCGTCGACCTCGACGAGCCGGACGCACTCCCGCTCGCCCTGGCCACCGGCGAACCGCACGTGCTGGTCCGGGGCAACACCCTCCAGGTGCCCCGGCTGACCCGCACCGCCCCGCAGGACGCCACCGCCCCGGCCGCCTTCGACCCCGACGGTACGGTCCTGATCACCGGCGGCACCGGCGCCCTGGGCGCCCTGGTCGCCCGCCACCTGGTCACCGCACACGGCGTCCGCCACCTCCTCCTCACCAGCCGCCGCGGACCGGACGCACCCGGCGCCACCGAACTCACCAGCGAGCTGACCGAACTCGGCGCCACCGTCCACGTGGTGGCCTGCGACGCCACCGACCGCGACGCCCTCGCCACCGTCCTGCGCGAAGCCACCCCCACCGTCCGCGCGATCGTCCACACCGCCGGCATCACCGACGACACCACCGTCACCGCCCTCACGCCCGAGCGTGTCGACGGTGTCCTGGCGCCCAAGGCCGACGCCGCCCAGCACCTCCACGAGCTCAGCCTCCAACTCGGCCTCGACCTCACCCACTTCGTCCTCTTCTCCTCCGCCTCCGGCACCTTGGGCACCCCCGGCCAGGCCAACTACGCCGCCGCGAACGCCTACCTGGACGCCCTCGCCCACCGGCGCCGCGCCATCGGCCTGCCCGCCCACTCCCTCGGCTGGGGCCTGTGGGACCAGCCCGGCGGCATGGCCGGCACCCTCGATGCCACTGACCACCAGCGGCTCGCCCGCAGCGGCGTCGCGGCCCTGAGCGCTCAGGACGGTCTGGCGCTGTTCGATGCCGCCCTGGCCCTGCCCGACCCTCACCTGATCCCCGTCCACCTCGACCCGGCCCGTCTGGATCCGGCCGACACCCCGCCGCTGTTCCGTACCCTGCTGCCCGCCACCCGCCGTACCAGTGCCGCCGGCCGCACCGGCGGCGCCGACACCGGCGCCCTGCACCGGGAGCTGGCCGCACTCACCCCGGAACAGCGCACCGACCACCTGCTCGCCCTCGTCCAGGCCCACGCCGCCACCGTCCTCGGCCATGCCGATGCGCAGGCCGTGGACCCGCTGCGCGGGTTCCTGGAGACCGGGTTCGACTCGCTCACCGCGGTCGAGCTGCGCAACGCCCTCAACGCGGCCACCGGACTGCGCCTGCCCGCGATGGCGGTGTTCGACAGCGAGAACCCGACCCGCCTGGCCGCGCTGCTCCACGAGCAGCTGGCCGAGACCCCGGGGCCGGACGCCTCGGCCCCGGCGGTCGTCCGGCAGCCCGAGGAGGACGACACCCTCAGCGGTCTGTTCCGGACAGCGGTGCTCGCCGGGCGCGGCGCCCAGGCCTTCGCGATGCTGCGGGCGGTCGCCGAGCTGCGCCCGGTCTTCAGCGGTCCGGAGGAGCTCGGGCAGCTGCCGAGCCCGCTCACCCTGGCGGACGGCCCGCGGGCTCCTCGCCTGATCTGCCTGGCCACCCCGATGGCCGGCGGCGGTGTGCACCAGCACGCCCGGCTGGCCGGGGCGTTCCGCGGCGAGCGGCCGGTGACGGCCCTGCCGCTGCCGGGCTTCGCCCCCGGGGAGCCGCTGCCGGACTCGGCCCGGGCGGCCGTCCGGGTGCTGGCGGACAGCGTGCTGGCCACCGCCGGGGACGAGCCCTTCGTCCTGGTCGGCTACTCCTCGGGCGGTGTCACCGCGTACGCGACGGCCCGCCACCTGGAGAACGTGCACGGCGTCCGGCCCGCCGGGGTGGTCCTGCTGGACACCTACCGGATCACCGCGCACGAACAGGCCAGCGGCTTCGAGCACATGACCCAGCAGATGCTCGGCCTGGAGGCGGAGTTCGGCCGGTTCGACAGCGCCAAGCTCTCCGCGATGAGCCGCTACCTGCACCTGCTGCCGGACTTCGACCTGGGCAGCGTCTCGGCGCCGGTCCTGTTCGTCTCCGCCGGGCGGTCGTACGTGCTGGGAGCGGACGGCACCTCGGAGGAGGGCGACTTCCAGCAGGCCCGGCCGTGGGACGCCGCCCACACCCACCGGGTGGCGGAGGCCAACCACTACGACCTGATCCGCGAGTCGGCCGACGGCACGGCCGCGATCGTCAGGGAGTGGCTGGAGGGCCTGCGGTAGGGCCGGTCCGCCAAGCGGCGAGAGGGGGCGGTGCCCGGTCGGGCACCGCCCCCTCTCGCCGTTCCCAGCTGGGCCGCACGTCAGCACGGCAGCTGGGCCGCACGGCAGCAGGGCAGCAGGGCAGCAGGGCAGCAGCACGACGGCAACACGAGGAGGAGGGCGGCCCCCCGTCCCGGGACCGCCCTCCTCAGTTCCTTCCGCCGACCGCCGGCTAGGCGGAGCGCGCCGCCTTCAGCAGCGAGCGCACCGCCGTCAGGCTGCGGGCCACGTTCTCGCTCGGCGAGAGCTCCCGCATCTCGGCGGAGAGGACCTCCACCGCCAGCTGCACCTTCGTCCCCTTGGCGTCCAGGGTGCGCAGCAGACCGACGAGGTCGAAGCCGCCGGCGCCCGGCAGCAGCCGGCCGTTGACGCACTCGTCGTTCAACGAAACGGTCAACTCGGCGGGAGCGTCCGACAGTTCGACGCCGATGACGTGCCGGCCGGCGATCTTCGCCAGCGCCTCCGGGCCCGTGGGGTCACGGAAGAGGTGCCAGGCGTCGATCAGCAGACCGCCGTTGGGGCGGTCCGCCAGGGTGACCACGTCGGCCGCCACCGCGTAGGTGAAACCGGGGTTGATCGCGATGGACTCCAGGGCGACCTGGAGTCCGCGATCGGCCGCCCGGTCGCACAGCGCGGCGAACCGCTCGGCCAGGTACTCGACCGGCGGCAGTTCGACGCCGGTCGGGTAGTAGCAACTGGCCTTGAAGCGCCGGGCGCCGGCCTGCTCGGCCAGCGCGAGCAGGCCGTGCTCCATGGCGTCGGCCTTCTCCTTCAGCTCCGCCGGAGCGTCCCAGCCGAACAGGATCTCCAGCTCGCCGATCCGGACGCCGTGGCCGTCCAGGACCGCCCGCAGCTCGGCCGCCCCACGGGTCTCCAGCAGCTGGGCCAGTTCCTCCTGGCCCATGCCGGTCGCGGTGCAGCCGTGCTCGGCCAGCGCCGCGACCCGGCTCTCGAAGGAGTCCCGCACCGGCTCGTCCCATCGGGAGCCGGTCAGGTGGAGGTGGGTGAAGAAGACGTCGTCCTGGTCGAGGAGGTCCACGGCGGCGGGAGCCGCGTGGTCCGTGCTCACTCGCCCAGCCAGGTGGAGATCTCCATGCCGTCGCCGATCGGCACGGTCGCGGTGTGGTACTTGCCACTGGTACGCACGTACTCGAGGTACGGCACGTGGATCTGCGGCGAGTGGTCGGTGTCGTCGACGATGACCAGCGCGCCGGGGGCGAGCTTGGACTCGACCAGCTTCAGGATCGGAAGGTTGAGGTCCTTCCAGGCGTCCAGCAGCAGCAGGTCGATCGGGCCCTCGACATCGGCCAGGGTCTCGCGGGCGTCGCCCTCGCGCAGGTCGAGGAGCCCGTCCAGGCCGGCCTCCTCCAGGTTCTTGCGGGCGACCGCGGCCTTCGCCGGGACGGCCTCGGTGCCGATCACCACGCCGCCGCCGTTGTCCTGCACGGCCGAGGCGAGGAAGATCGTCGAGATGCCGAAGGAGGTGCCGAACTCGACGACACGCTTGGCCTTGATGCCGCGGGTCAGCACGTACAGGAAGTCGCCGACCTGGCGGTCGACCGGCAGGTACGCCTCGGAGAAGAGCTCGTTCAGCTCCTGGTGCGAGTAGTCCTCCAGGGGGCGGTTGTGCGAGATGTGGGTCTCGATCGCCGGCGGGTCCTTCACCTGCTCATCGGCGTAGAGCCGGTCGAGGAGTTCGCGCACGCGCTGGGTGGTGATGGTGGTCATCGGGTGCCTTTCCCGCTGAAGGGTGGAACTCCGGAGGCAAGAACTCCGAAGGAGCGTGGGATCCCCAAGTCGCTTCGCGGCGACCGGCCTTCCCTTCTTCGCGGCATCAGTCTCGGCGCCGGGTGGGGGGCTGTAAACCCCAGCACAGGGCCCGACAACCCCTAGCGGCGCCCCCCGGAGCAGCGGCGGTAGGGGTCCGCGCGGCCCTATTCAGGGGGTTCCAGCGCCTGGTTTCCGGGCTAGCGTCACGCTCAGCGTCATTGTCGACATGAGCTGGGGTGGTGGCCGTGCCGGGAATTCCGGTCGTCAAGGGGAGCGTCCCGTTCGGGAATTACCGGACCTGGTACCGGATGGACGGCCGGCCCGGACCGGACCGCCCCACCCTCGTCGTCGTCCACGGCGGTCCGGGCAGCACCCACGACTACCTGACCTCCCTCGCCGAACTCGCCGAGCAGGGCTTCCCGGTGGTGCTCTACGACCAGCTCGGCAACGGCGGCTCCACCCATCTGCCCGACCGCGGTGCGGATTTCTGGACCGTCCAGCTCTTCCTCGACGAACTCGACAACCTGCTGCGCGAGTTGGGGATCCAGGACAACTACGTCCTGTTCGGCCACTCCTGGGGCGGAATGCTGAGCGCCGCGCACGCCGCCGCCAGGCCGGCCGGCCTGCGCGGGCTGGTCATCGCCAACTCGCCGGCCTCGTACGTGCTGTGGCGCCAGGAGATGAAGGTGCTGCGGGAGCAGCTCCCGCCCGGTGTCGACGAGACACTGCGCCGCCACGAGGCCGCCGGCACCACGGACTCCCCCGAGTACTTCGAGGCGATGACCGTCTTCTACCGCAAGCACGTCTGCCGGGCCGACCCGTGGCCGCGCGAGTTCATGGCCACGACGATGGAGGTCTTCAACAACCCCACCGTCTACTACGCGATGAACGGCCCGAGCGAGTTCCACGTCGTCGGATCGCTCAAGGACTGGTCGGTGGAGCCCGTCCTGCCCGACATCGCGGTCCCCACGCTGGTGATCTCCGGCCGCCACGACGAGGCGACCCCGGTCACCGTCCAGCCGTACCAGGACCTCATCCCCGACGTCCGGTGGCACATCTTCGAGGACTCCAGCCACGGCCCGCACCTGGAGGAGAAGGAAGCCTTCGCCACCGTGCTGACGGAGTACCTGCACGGCCTCGGCTGACCGGCCGCCCACCCGCGAGATCGCGCCCGCCCGTAGACACCCCAGTGAACAGAGGTTGATGGTGACCGTGGACCAGTCGGTCGACAAGATCGTCGAAGCGCTGCGCAGCTCCCTCGTGCAGAACGAGCGGCTGCGCCAGCAGAACGCCAAGCTGACCGCGGCGGCGACCGAACCGATCGCGATCATCGGCATGGCCTGCCGCTTCCCCGGCGGCGTCTCCTCCTCCGAGGACCTGTGGCAGCTGGTCGTCGACGGCGTCGACGCGGTCTCGGACTTCCCCACCGACCGCGGCTGGGACCTCGCCAACCTCTACGACCCGGAGCCCGGTACGCCCGGCCGCACGTACACCAAGGTCGGCGGCTTCCTCCACGAAGCGGGCCGCTTCGACGCGGACCTCTTCGGCGTCAGCCCCAACGAGGCCCTGATCATGGACCCGCAGCAGCGGGTGTTCCTGGAGGCCTCCTGGGAGGCGCTGGAGCGCGCCGGCGTCGACCCGACGGCACTCAAGGGCAGCGCGACCGGCGTCTTCTCCGGCGTCAACTACCACGACTACGGGATCGGCACCGACGGCGACAGCACCAGCAACGGCTGCTTCGTCTCCGGCCGGGTCGCCTACACCCTCGGCCTGGAGGGCCCGGCCGTGTCCGTCGACACCGCCTGCTCCTCCTCGCTGGTAGCGCTGCACATGGCCGCCCAGTCGCTGCGCAGCGGCGAGTGCTCCCTCGCCCTGGCCGGCGGGGTGACCGTCATGGCCACCGCACACACCTTCGTCGAGTTCGCCGCCCAGCGCGGGCTGTCGGCGGACGGGCGGTGCAAGGCCTTCGCCGACGCGGCGGACGGCACCGGCTGGGCGGAGGGCGTCGGCGTCCTGCTGGTGGAACGGCTGACCGACGCGGTGCGCAACGGCCGCCGGATCCTGGCCGTCGTCCGCGGCTCCGCCGTCAACCAGGACGGCGCCAGCAACGGCATCACCGCCCCCAACGGGCCCGCACAGCGCCGGGTCATCCGCGCCGCGCTGGCCAGCGCCCAGCTCACCGCGGCGGACGTCGACGCCGTCGAGGCGCACGGGACGGGCACCACGCTGGGCGACCCGATCGAGGCCCAGGCGCTACTGGCCACCTACGGCCAGAACCGCGAAGAGCCGCTCTGGCTGGGCTCGTTGAAGTCCAACATCAGCCACACCCAGGCGGCGGCCGGCGTCGGCGGCATCATCAAGATGGTCGAGGCCATGCGCCACGGCGTGCTGCCGAAGACCCTGCACGTCGACCAGCCGTCCACGCACGTCGACTGGGAGGCCGGCAAGGTCCGGCTCCTCACCGAGGCCAGGGAATGGCCCGCGACCGGGCGTCCGCGCCGGGCCGCCGTCTCCTCCTTCGGCGTCAGCGGCACCAACGCCCACGTCATCATCGAACAGGCACCGGAGGCCGAGGCGGAGCCGGAGACACCCCGCACGGACCACCACCCCGCGGTGCCGCTGGCCTGGCCGCTGTCCGGCCGCACCCCGGAGGCCGTCCGGGCCCAGGCGGCCCGCCTGCTCGCGCACGTGGAGACGACGGACGCCGACCCGCGCGACGTCGCCCACTCCCTCACCACCACCCGGGCCCAGCTGGACCAGCGGGCCGTCGTCATCGGCAGCGGACGCGACGAACTCCTCGACGGGCTCCGCGCACTGGCCGAGGGTACGGCCGGATCGGCCGAGATCCGCCGAGCCCGCCCGGGTGCCCGGCTCGCGTTCCTGTTCACCGGCCAGGGGGCCCAACGGCTTAACATGGGCCGGGAGTTGTACGAGGCGTTCCCCGTCTTCGCCTCGGCCCTGGATGCCGTGCTGGAGCGCTTCGACGTCCCCGTCCGGGAGGTGATGTGGGGCGAGGACCCGGACGCGCTCAACCAGACCGGCACCGCCCAACTCGCCCTCTTCGCCTTCGAAACCGCCCTCTACCGGCTGCTGGAGTCGCTGGGCGTACGCCCGGACTACCTCGCCGGACACTCCCTCGGCGAGATCACCGCCGCCCACGCCTCCGGCATCCTCACCCTCGACGACGCCTGCACCCTCGTCTCCGCCCGCGCCCGCCTCATGCAATCCCTGCCCACCGGCGGAGCCATGGCCGCCCTACGCGCCACCGAAGACGAAATCCTCCCGCTGCTCGGCGAGGACGTGACGATCGCGGCCGTCAACTCGGCTGACAGTGTGGTCGTCTCAGGAACCGAAGCCGCCGTGGACGCCGTGCTCGCCCACTTCGCCGACCGCAAGCACACCCGGCTGAAGGTCTCCCACGCCTTCCACTCCCCCCTCATGGACCCGATCCTCGAAGACTTCAGGACGGCCGCCAAGAGCATCACCCACCACACGCCGACCATCCCGGTCATCTCCAACCTCACCGGCCAGCCCCTCACCGACGCCAACGCCGACTACTGGGTCAACCACCTCCGCGGCACCGTCCGCTACCACCACACCATCACCCACCTCACCACCCAAGGCATCACCACCCACCTCGAAATCGGCCCCGACGCCGCCCTCACCCCCTCACCGACAACACCACCCCCACCACCCGACGCAACCACCCCGAACCCCGTCAGCTAGTCACCGCCCTCGCCACCCTCCACCTCACCCCCTCAACCCCACCGCCCACACCATCCCCCTCCCCACCTACGCCTTCCAGCGTGAGCAGTTCTGGCTGCCCACCCCGCTGACCACCGCCGACCCGGCGGCTCTCGGCCTCACCCCCCTGGGCCACCCGATCCTCACCACGCACCTCACCGTCCCCGACACCGGCACCACCGTCCTCACCGGGCGCCTGTCCACCACCGCCCAGCCCTGGCTCACCGACCACGTGGTCGCGGGCACCATCGTCTTCCCCGGTACCGGCCTGATCGAGCTGGCCACCCAGGCCGGCGACCACACCGGCTGCCCGACCGTCGAAGAGCTCACCCTCCACACCCCGCTGACCGTCCCCGAGCACGGCACCGTCCAGCTCCAGACCGTCGTCACCGCACCCGACGCCACCGGCCGCCGCACCCTCACCATCCACTCCCGCCTCCCCGACGAGCAGGACTGGACCCGCCACGCCGAAGGCACCCTCGCCCCCACCACCGACCCGACACCCGAACCACTCACCACCTGGCCCCCCACCGGCGCCGAACCGGTGGACGTCAGCGGGCTGTACCCGCGGATGGCCCTGGGTGGTCTGCCGTACGGCCCGGTGTTCCAGGGCGTACGCGCCGCCTGGCGCCTCGGCGAGGACGTCTACGCCGACATCGCCCTCCCCGAGGACGAGGACGCGTCCCCGTTCAACCTGCACCCGGCGCTGCTCGACGCCGCCCTGCACCCGATGGCGCTGACCAGCGCCTCGGAGGACCGCGCCGCCCTGCCGTTCGCCTGGTCCGGCCTGCACCTGCACGCCACCGGCGCCCGCGCCCTGCGCGTGCGGATCACCCCGCTGCGGCACGGCGAGATCCGGCTGACGGCCGCGGACCCGACCGGGCAGCCGGTGCTGGCACTGGACTCGCTCGTCCTGCGGGAGTTCAGCGCCGAGCAGATCGGTGGCGGCCCCGGCCGCAACCCCTTCGAGTCGCTCTACCGGGTGGCCTGGGAGGCCCTGCCCGCGCCCGCGGGCGGCGTGCCCGAGGACGGCCCGGCCGCGTCGTACGGCCGCTGGGGCGAGCCGACGGCCGACGGGGCGGTGCCGGGCCTGGTGTTCCTGGACGCCGCGCCGGCCGAGGGCCTGGACGTTCCGGAGGCGGTGCAGGAGCTGACGGACCGCCTGGTCGGTGCGCTGTCCTCGTGGGCCGCCGACGAGCGCTTCGCCGAGTCCCGGCTGGTCGTCCGCACCCGGGGCGCGGTCGCCCTCGACGGCGAGCGGGTCACCGACCTGGCCGCCGCGTCGGCGTGGGGCCTGGTCCGGGCGGCTCAGGCCGAGGCACCGAACCGCTACCTGCTGGTGGACGCCGACGACGCGACCACCGAGGCCCGGATCGCCGCGCTGCTGGCCTCCGGGGACGAGCCGCAGCTCGTGGTGCGCGCCGGTACGGCCCACCTGGCACGGCTGCGCGCGGTGTCCGCCCGGGACGGGCTGGTGCCGCCGGCCGGGCCCTGGCGGCTGGAGACGACCGGCGGCGGCACCCTGGAGAGCCTCGAACTCGCCCCGGCTCCGGACGCCGCGGCGCCGCTGGAGCCCGGACAGGTCCGGGTCGGGGTCCGGGCGGCCGGCGTCAACTTCCGGGACGTGATGATCGCGCTGGGCATGTACCCCGGCGGAGGGGCGATCGGCGGCGAGGGTGCCGGCGTGGTGCTGGAGTGCGGGCCCGGGGTCACCGGCCTGCGGCCCGGCGACCGGGTGTTCGGCATCTTCGAGAACGCCTTCGGCCCGGTCGCGGTGAGCGACCACCGGCTGCTCGCCCCGATGCCGACCGGCTGGACCTTCCAGCAGGCGTCGACCGTCCCGATCGTCTTCCTCACCGCCTGGTACGGCCTGGTCGACCTGGCCGCGGTCCGTCCCGGCGAGCGGGTCCTGGTGCACGCGGCGACCGGCGGTGTCGGCATGGCCGCCGTCCAGGTGGCCCGGCACCTCGGGGCCGAGGTGTTCGGCACCGCCTCCCCCGGCAAGTGGCCCGCCCTGGCCGAACTCGGCCTGGACGAGGCGCACATCGCCAACTCCCGCACCCTGGACTTCGCCGACCGGTTCCGCACCGCCACCGACGGCGCCGGGGTGGACGTGGTCCTCAACTCGCTCGCCCGCGAGTTCGTGGACGCCTCGCTCGGTCTGCTGCCGCGCGGCGGCCGCTTCGTCGAGATGGGCAAGACGGACGTCCGCGACGCCGAACAGGTCGGCCTGGACCACCCCGGCGTCACCTACCGGGCGTTCGACATGCTGGACGCCGGGCCCGAGCGGATCCGGCAGATGCTGCACGAGCTGCTGCCGCTCTTCGAGTCCGGCGCGCTGCGCCCGTCACCGGTCACCGCGTGGGACGTCCGCCGGGCCGCCGAGGCCTTCCGGCACATCAGCCAGGCCCGGCACGTCGGCAAGGTGACGCTCACCGTCCCCACCGACCTGGACCCCGAGGGCACGGTCCTCGTCACCGGCGGCACCGGTGGCCTCGGCGCCCTGGTCGCCCGCCACCTGGTCGCCGAGCAGGGCGTCCGCCACCTGCTGCTGCTCAGCCGGCGCGGCGGCGACGCGCCCGGCGCCGCCGAACTCGTCCGCGAACTCACCGGACTCGGCGCGGACGTCCGGATCGCCGCCGGGGACGTCGCCGACCGGGAGCTGCTGGCCGCC
Source organism: Kitasatospora sp. Ki12 (assembly GCF_054601375.1). NCBI lineage: Bacteria > Bacillati > Actinomycetota > Actinomycetes > Kitasatosporales > Streptomycetaceae > Kitasatospora > Kitasatospora sp. Ki12. The sequence goes on from NZ_BAAIHT010000003.1 coordinate 2,041,482, forward strand.
GTCATCGACGGCATCCCCGCCGAACACCCGCTGACCGGCGTGGTGCACACCGCGGGCGTCGTCGACGACGGCGTCATCGCCTCGCTCACCCCCGAGCGCGTCACCACCGTCCTGCGCCCCAAGGCCACCGCCGCCTGGCACCTGCACGAGCTCACCCGCCACCTCGACCTGGCGATGTTCGTCCTGTTCTCCTCCGCCTCCGGCATCGTCGGCTCCGGCGGGCAGGGCAACTACGGCGCGGCCAACGCCTTCCTGGACGCCCTCGCCGCCCACCGCCGGGCGACCGGACTGCCCGGTCAGGCACTGGCCTGGGGCCTGTGGGCCGACGGCATGGGCCGGGCGATGAGCGAGACCGACATCCGCCGGGTCACCCAGTCCGGGATGCGCCCGCTCTCTGCCGAGCAGGGCGTCGGGCTCTTCGCCGCCGCCACCCGGCTCACCGAACCGGTGGTCCTCCCGATGCGGCTCGACCTCCAGGTCGTCCGCACCACCACACCGCTGCTCTCCGGACTCGTCCGGGTACCCACCCGCCGCACGGCCGCCGACGGCGCCGCGAACGGCGACACGCTCGCTCTGCGCATCGCCCAGGCCCCGGCCGACGAACGGCTCGAACTCGCGCTGAACGCCGTCCTCACCCAGGCCGCCGCCGTCCTCGGGCACAGCTCGGGCGCCGCCGTCGACCCGCTGCGGGCCTTCAAGGACCTCGGCTTCGACTCGCTCTCCGCGATCGAACTGCGCAACCGCATCAACACCGCCTCCGGCCTGCGCCTGCCGGCCACCCTCGTCTTCGACTACCCGAACGCCGAAGCCCTCGCCCGCCACCTCGCGGCCGAGCTCGCCGCCGACGGACCCGGCACCGCGGCCACCACCGCCACGCCCGGCAGCACCGGACGCACCGCCGGCGCGGGCGACCCCGACGAGCCGATCGCCATCATCGGCATGGCCTGCCGCTACCCCGGCGGCGTCTCCTCACCCGAGGACCTGTGGCGGCTGGTCGCCGACGGCGTCGACGCCGTCTCGGACTTCCCCACCGACCGCGGCTGGGACCGGACCCACCTCTACGAGGCCGCGGCCGGCGCCGACGGCGGTCACACCCTGGAGGGCGGATTCCTCTACGACGCGGGCCGGTTCGACCCCGCGTTCTTCGGCATCAGCCCGCGCGAGGCGCTCGCCATGGACCCGCAGCAGCGCCTGCTGCTGGAAGCCTCCTGGGAGGCGCTGGAACGGGCCGGGATCGCCCCGGCATCGCTGGCCGCCACGGCGACCGGCGTGTTCGTCGGAGCCTCGCACCAGGAGTACGCGAGCGGCTCGGGCGTCCCCGAGGAGGTCGCCGGGTACACGGGCGCCGGACGGGCGACCAGCGTTGCGTCGGGGCGCATCTCCTACACCTTCGGGTTCGAGGGCCCGGCCGTCACCGTCGACACCGCCTGTTCGTCCTCCCTGGTCGCGCTGCACATGGCCGCCCAGTCACTGCGCAGCGGCGAGTCCACACTCGCCCTCGCGGGCGGGGTCTGCGTGATGGCCACCCCCGAACTGTTCGTCGAGTTCAGCCGCCAGCGCGGACTCGCCGCGGACGGGCGCTGCAAGGCCTTCTCCGACGCGGCGGACGGCACCGGCTGGGCCGAGGGCGTCGGCATGCTGCTCGTCGAACGGCTCAGCGACGCCCGACGCAACGGCCACCCGGTGCTCGCCGTCGTCCGCGGCACGGCCGTCAACCAGGACGGCGCCTCCAACGGCCTCACCGCCCCCAACGGCCCCGCCCAGCAACGCGTCATCCGCGCGGCACTGACCAACGCGCAACTGACGGCGGCCGACGTCGACGCCGTCGAGGCGCACGGGACGGGCACCACGCTCGGCGACCCCATCGAGGCCCAGGCGCTGCTCGCCACCTACGGGCAGGACCGCGACGAGCCGCTCTGGCTCGGCTCGTTGAAGTCCAACATCGGACACGCCCAGGCCGCGGCCGGTGTCGGCGGCATCATCAAGATGGTCGAGGCCATGCGCCACGGCGTCCTGCCGAAGACCCTCCACGTCGACACACCGTCCAGCCATGTCGACTGGGAGACCGGCAAGGTCGAACTCCTCACCCAGGCCCAGAACTGGCCGCAGACCGGGCGCCCGCGCCGGGCCGCCGTCTCCTCCTTCGGCATCTCCGGCACCAACGCCCACGTCATCATCGAACAGGCCCCCGAACCGGCAGCCGTCGAACCGGCCACCCCGGCCACCGAGCCCGCCCTGCCGCTGGCCTGGCCCCTGTCCGCCCGCACCCCGACGCCCTGCGCGACCAGGCCACCCGCCTGCTCGCCCACATCGAGGCGACCGACGCCGACCCGCGCGACATCGCCCACTCCCTCACCACCACCCGCGCCCAGCTGGACCAGCGGGCCGTCGTCATCGGCACCGGACGCGACGAACTCCTCGACGCGCTCCGCGCACTGGCCGAAGGGAAGAACCACCCCGGGATCGTCAGCAGCCAGCCCCTCACCGGCCGCCTCGCCTTCCTCTTCACCGGCCAGGGCGCCCAACGCCTCGGCATGGGCCGGGAGCTGTACGAGGCGTTCCCCGTCTTCGCCTCGGCGCTGGACGACGTCCTCGCACGCTTCGACGTCCCCGTCCGGGAGGTCATGTGGGGCGAGGACCCGGACGCCCTCAACCAGACCGGCACCGCCCAACTCGCCCTGTTCGCCTTCGAAACCGCGCTGTACCGACTGCTGGAGTCGCTGGGCGTACGCCCGGACTACCTCGCCGGACACTCCCTCGGCGAGATCACCGCCGCCCACGCCTCCGGCATCCTCACCCTCGACGACGCCTGCACCCTCGTCTCCGCCCGCGCCCGCCTCATGCAGTCCCTGCCCACCGGCGGCTCGATGGCCGCCCTGCGCGCCACCGAAGACGAAATCCAGCCCCACCTGACCGACGACGTCACCATCGCCGCCGTCAACTCCGCCGACAGCGTCGTCATCTCAGGAACCGAAGCCGCCGTGGACGCCGTGCTCGCGCAGTTCGCCGACCGCAAGCACACCCGACTGAAGGTCTCCCACGCCTTCCACTCCCCCCTCATGGACCCGATCCTCGAAGACTTCCGGGCCATCGCCACGAGCATCACCCACCACGCGCCGGCCATCCCGGTCATCTCCAACCTCACCGGGACACCGCTCACGGAGGTCTCCGCCGACTACTGGGTCAACCACCTCCGCGGCACCGTCCGCTACCACCACACCATCACCCACCTCGCCACCCAAGGCGTCACCACCCACCTCGAAATAGGCCCCGACGCCGCCCTCACCCCCCTCACCCCCAACACCACCCCCACCACAAGCCGCAACCACCCCGAACCCCGTCAGCTGGTCACCGCCCTCGCCACCCTCCACCTCACCCCCTCAACCCCACCGCCCACACCATCCCCCTCCCCACCTACGCCTTCCAACACCGGACGTACTGGCTCGCCACACGGGCCGGATCCAGCAGCCCCGACCATCCGCTGCTCGGCGTCGCCATCGACACCCCCGACGGCGCCACCCACGTCACCAGCAGCCTCACCCCGGACGCCCTCCCCTGGCTGACCAGCACCGCCGTCGTCGAGCTGGCCACCCGGGCCGGCAACCACACCGGCTGCCCGGTCATCGAAGAGCTCACCCTCCACGCCCCGCTGACCGTCCCCGAGCACGGCACCGTCCAGCTCCAGACCACCGTCACCGCACCCGACACCACCGGCCGCCGCACCCTCACCATCCACTCCCGCCACCCCGACCAGCAGGACTGGACCCGCCACGCCGAAGGCACCCTCGCCCCCACCACCGACCCGACACCCGAACCACTCACCACCTGGCCCCCCACCGGCGCCGAACCGATCCCCCTCGACTCCCTCGACGGCCTCCACGACCAGCCCGCCGTGCTCGACACCGCGCTCCGGTGCCTGCGCGCCGTCTGGCGCCTCGGCGAGGACGTCTACGCCGACATCGCCCTCCCCGAGCACGAGACCGAGACCGAGGTCAAGGCCGAGACCGAGGACGCGACCCCGTACAACCTGCACCCCGCCCTGCTCGACGCCGCCCTGCTCTCCGCCCTGGCCGCGCGGGGCGGTGTCGCCTCACCGGTCGCCTGGCGCGGGGTGAGCGTGTTCGCCGCCGGCCGGCGGGTGCTGCGGGTCCGGCTGACCCGCAGCGACGAGGAGACGGTGTCGCTGGGCATCGCCGACGACGAGGGCCACCCGGTGGCGGTGGTGGACGCCGTGACGCTGCGGGCCGAACGTCACCGGGCCCCGCTGTTCCGGGTGGAGTGGCAGCCGCTGGCACCGGCCGCGCCGAGCCGTTCCGCCGTTCTCGTGGAGCTCGGGGAAGTCCGGCCCACCGATGAGGAGTTGGCGGCCTCTGACGGCGCCGTCTTCCGCTGCCCGTCGAACGCCCGGGCGGCCGCCCGTACGCTGGCGGCGCTCCAGCGGTGGCTCTCGGACGACCGGTGCGCGGACACGCCGCTGGTCGTCGTGACGACCGGGGCCGTCGACGGGCCGGACCCGGCGCAGTCCCAGGTCTGGGGCCTGGTGCGCGCGGCGCAGGCGGAGCACCCGCACCGGTTCGTCCTGGTGGACACCGACGGCGGCCCTGGAGCCGAGCGGGCACCGGCGGTCGCCCTGGCCTCCGGCGAGGCCGAACTGGCCTTCCGGGGCGGCGTACCGCACTCCCCGCGCCTGGTCCGCCGCCGGTCCGTGGAACCCGAGGCCCAGGCCGCGACCGCGAGCCCGTCGTTCGACCCGGACGGCACCGTCCTGGTCACCGGCGGCACCGGCGCCCTCGGCTCCCTCCTCGCCCGCCACCTCGTCACCCACCACGGCGTCCGCCACCTGCTTCTGCTCGGCGCCGGTAGCGACCCCGCCGAACTGGCCGCCCTGGGCGCGGACGTCCGGGTGGCCGACGGGGACGCCGTCGCCGACCGTGACGCGCTCACCGAGCTGATCCGTGGCACCGAGCCGCCGGTCCGCGCGGTGGTCCACGCCGCTCCGGCCGGTGAGGCCGCGACGGTGTCCACGTTCGCCCCGGAGCGGTTCGGCGACCTGCTCGCCGCCGGGGCCGACGACGCCCGCACCCTGCACGAGGTCACCGGCGAACTCGGCCTGGAGCTTTCCCAGTTCGTCGTTCTCACCGGGGCGTCCGCACTGCTCCAGTCGGCCGGTCAGGCGGCCGCCGCAGCGGTCGACGCCGGGCTCGCCGCGCTCGCCGGGCACCGCCGCGGCCTCGGCCTCCCGGGGATCGCTCTCGCCTACGGGCCCTGGGCCGGGGCCGGGACGGAGGGGTCCGAGGACTCCGACCGTCCGTCCCGACGTCGGCCCGGTCTGCGGGAGTTGGCCCCGGCCGACGCCCTCGCGCTGTTCGACGAGGCCCTGTGCCACCCGGAGGCGCTCCTGGTGGCCGCGCGGCTCGACCAGGGCGCGATCCGCGAGCTGGCCTCGGACGGCGTCCTGCCGCCGCTGCTGCACGGCGTCGTGCGCCCGGTCGCCCGCTCCGGCTCGGCCGGCCGGGCCGACGGCGCCGCGGCCGCCGAGGACCTGCTCCGCCGGCTGGCCGGCCTGGCCCCGGCGGAGCGGGAACGGACGCTGACCGAGCTGGTGCGCTCGCACGTGGCCGTGGTGCTGGGGTACCCGTCGGCGGCCGCCGTGGACCAGCGGCTGCCCTTCCGCGAGTTGGGCTTCGACTCGCTCAGCGCGGTGGAGCTGCGCAACCGGCTGACCACGGCGACCGGCGCCGTGCTGCCCTCGACGCTGGTCTTCGACCACCCGACCGTGCCCGATGTGGTGGCTCTGGTGGACGAGCTGGTCGGGGAGGCCGAGCGGGCCGGGACGACGGGCGCCGTGCTCGCCGAGGTGGACCGCCTGGAGGCGGCCATGGACGCGGCGTTCGCGGCGGCCGATCCGGCGGGCGGGCCGGCGGCGGGTGACGCCGCCCGGGCCAAGGTGACGGACCGGCTGGAGGCGCTGCTGCGCCGCTGGCGGGTCGACCGGGAGGCGGTGCCGGAGGCCGACCTCAGCGCCGCGACCGACGACGAGCTCTTCGACATCCTCGACCAGGAGTTCGGCCTGCCCGACCAGCCCTGACCGCCACCGCCCGACACGGGCACGACTCCGCACCGCACCACGAAGCACCGCACCACGAAGCACCGCACCACGAAGCACCGCACCACGACCGCACCGCACCACGACCGCACCGCACCGAGCCCGCCGAGGACAGGGGCGACTAGGGGTGCCCGGCCGAAAAATCCCCGCCCTATCGTGGCGGGCGCCGGGCACCCCGCCCCGGGCCTTGCGCCCCCGGGCATCCGGGCCCGTACGCCGACCCGGGTGACCGCCCGGTGTTCTCCGGCACCATTCCCGTCGCGCGCCGAGGAGTTCCGCGCCACGGGGCCGACCGACACGATCGGAGCCCGTCATGACGACGACCGAACCGACCACCGAACCGGTGACCGACGCCACCCGCGAGGCGGCCAACACCGCGCTGAACCGTCTCGGCACGCCGCCGATGGTCACGGACCCGTACCCGCTGTACGACGAGCTCCGCTCCGCCGGCCGGGTGTTCCCGAGCGCCCAGTACCCCGGCCTCTGGGCGGTGACGGGCTACCGCGAGGTGGCCGAGGTCATGCGGATGCAGAACACCGCCAACGGCCCGGCGGCCGCGGCGAAGTGGCGCGAGGACTGGGCCGACCACGAGTCGATGCGCCTCTACCTGAGCGCCCTCGTCTGCCTGGACGCGCCGGACCACACCCGGGTCCGCGGCGCGGCCGGCCACGTCTTCACCCCGAACGCGATCCAGAAGATGCGCGAGGTCGTGGAGCGGCTGGCCGCCAAGCACCTGGACGACCTGGCCGAGCAGGGCGCGGGCGGTCGGCCGGTGGACCTGATCGACGTGCTGGCCAGCCGCTTCCCGGTGGCCGTCATCGCCGAGATGCTGGGCGTCCCGGACGACCAGGCGATGCTCTTCTACGAGCTGGCGAACGGCTGGACCCGGGTCTGGGCCGGCTACTACACCGAGGAGGACCTCGCCGGGGCCGACCGCGCCGCGACCCAACTGCGCGGCTACTTCAGCGAGTTGCTGGACGAGCGGGCCCGGAACCCGCGCGAGGACCTGCTCTCCGGCCTCGCCGCGCGGCGCGGCCAGGACGGGATGTCCGAGGACGAGCTGCTGGGCCTGGCGAGCTTCCTGTTCGTGGCCGGTTTCGAGACCACGACCAACTTCATCGGCAACGCGGTCCACGCGCTCTGGGAGTTCCCGGACCAGCAGAAGCTGCTGCGCGACGACCCGAGCCTGACCCCGAAGGCGATCGAGGAGCTGCTGCGCCACGGCACGCCGATCGTGGGCGCCAGCCGGGTCGCCACCGAGCCGACCCTGCTGGGCGGCCAGGAGATCCCGCCGGGCCACTTCATGTGGCTGATCCTGGCGGCGGCCAACCGCGACCCGCTGCAGTACCCGGACCCGGCCAAGCTGGACTTCACCCGCGACCAGGGCCCGCACCTGAGCTTCAGCGGCGGCCCGCACTTCTGCATGGGCGCGGCGCTGGCGCGGATGGAGACCCAGGTGCTCTTCCCGGCGCTGCTGGAGCGCTTCAAGACCATCGAGGTGGTCGGCACGCCGGAGAAGCGCACCGGCCTGGGCCTGATCGGTTACGAGCACCTTCCGGTCGTCGTGGGCTGACCGACCCGCCCGCACCGACGGCGAAGGCCGCGCCCCGGGCAGGGGGCGCGGCCTTCGCCGTCGGTGCGGCCGTGGGTCAGGCGCCCGGGCGGGCTCCGGCGGCGAGCTTGTTGATCATGCCGGCGTCGACCCGCAGCTGGGTGCCGGTGACGAACCGGGACTCCTCCGAGGCCAGGTAGACGATGGCGTGCGAGACGTCGGCGGGCTCCAGGAAGGCCACCGGGAGGCCGTGGACGGCGTGCAGCGCGCCCGCCACGTCGTCCGCGGTGGGGTTCTCCAGGTCCGGGCGGAAGGTCTTGTACATGGTGGTGTTCTGCATCAGCTCGGTGGCGACGGTGGTGGGGTGCACCACGTTGACGCGCTGGTTGTGCGGGGCGAGCTGCACGCCCAGCCAGTCGGCGTACTCGGTGAGCATGGACTTGGTGAAGTTGTAGCCGGCGTTGCCCGGGCCGCCGATGCCCATGCCGTCGAAGCGCGGCATGAGGGCGACCACCGAGCCGATGACGATGATCGAGGCGCCCTCGCCGAGGTGCGGCAGCGCGGCGTGCACGGTGTTGATCGCGCCGACCAGGTTGATGTCGACGGTGTCGGTGAAGGCGGTGACCGGCAGGTCGTTGCCGACCGGGTTGATGCCGGCGTTGGGGATGACGACGTCGAGCCGGCCGAGCTCCTCGACGGCCTCGGCGATGGCCGCGGCGAGCGCGGCGCGGTCGCGCACGTCGGCCTGCTTGGCGACGGCGCGGCGGCCGGTCTTGCGCACCAGCTCGACGGTCTCGTCCAGGTCGGAGACGGTGGAGCCGGCGTAGTGGGCCGCCGAGGGGTCCTTGCAGACGTCGACGGCGATGATGTCGGCGCCCTCCTCGGCCAGGCGCAGCGCGTGGCTGCGGCCGAGTCCGCGAGCGGCGCCGGTGATAAGTACGACCTTGTCCTGCACGCGACCCATCTGGTCCTCCATCGTTGAGCGGTCGGGTTGGGGGCTGCCGCGCCGACGGGCGGCCGCGTGCGGGACGCGGCCGGCCGGTGGCGGGAGCGGTGGTGGTCCGCCCCCTTGTCCTACCGCCTGGCGGGAGGAAAGCTGACCCCTAACCGTGCTCGGTGAGCACTGTTAGGGGTCCTGAAGAGCCTGCCGGGGTACGGCTGTTGGCGGGGCCGGCCCGGCGGGCCGACAGGTCTCAGCGGTGCAGCCAGCCCTGGCGCCGGGCCACGTCGACCAGCCGGTGGCAGAGCGAGGACGCCTGCTGCGGTGTCAGGGCGGCGTCCTCGGTGCTGATGACGGCGGCGACCTCCCGCCGGTACTGCGCCTCGGCGAGCGGGGTCGCCCGTCCGACGGGGCGCCGCGGGGAGGAGAGCCGGGCCGTGGCCTCGGCCTCGCCGATGACCTGGACCGCGTACGCCTTGAGTCCGCGGTCGCTCGAGAAGATCTCGAACGACACCCTGACCCCGGGACGCAGTTCCCGGTCGGCCGTGACGAGGTCGTTGGCGTGGACGAAGACGTCGGCTCCGCCCTCCATCGGCGTGATGAAGCCGTATCCACGGGCTTCGTCGAAGCGGATGACCCTTCCTACGGTCATGGCTCGTCGCTCCTCTCTCGCGGTTGTGCCGTACGGGGTGGGATGGGCCGGATCAGGCCTCGGGGTCCTCGGGGAACTCGTCGGGGACGCCGCGGAGGGTGTAGATCGAGATCACGGCGAGCACCATCAGCAGGCAGGCGGTGATCAGGGTGGCCTTGTTGAGGCCGTGGGCGAAGGCGGTCTTCGCGGCCTCGATCACCTTGCCGCCGACGTCGGCGGGCAGCTGGCCGGCGGCCTGCATGGCACCGCCGAGCGAGTCCTTGACGGCGTCCGTCGCGGCGCCGGCGGGCACGCCCTTCGGGACGGTGATGTCGCGGTGGAAGACGGCGTTGAGGATGGTGCCCAGGACGGCGGTGCCGAGCGCGCCGCCGAGTTCGGCGCAGGTGGTGGCGATCGCGGAGGCGGCGCCCGAGCGCTCCTTGGGGGCGCTGTTGATGATGATGTCGGCGGTCACGGTGAAGGTGGAGGTCGCGCCGATGGCCTGGATCAGGAGCGGGATCAGCACGGAGACGTAGCCGGAGTCGGCGTCCACCCAGCCGTACATGAACATCGAGACGCCGATCAGGAAGATCCCGGTGCCGATGATCTTGGCGCGGCCCAGCTTGGGGATGAGCATCGCGACGACCGGCCCGAAGAAGATCGCCAGGACGATCGGCGGCAGCATCGACATGCCGGTGCGCAGCGGGGACCACTGGTGGCCGAGCTGGAAGTACTGGCTGAGCAGCAGGGTCACGCCGATGAAGGCGAACAGGCCGCCGGTGTTGGCGGTGACGGCGCCGGCGAAGTAGCGGTTGGTGAACAGCCGCACGTCGATGAGCGGCTCCTCCAGCCGGGTCTGGCGCCAGACGAAGAGGATCAGGGAGAGCACGCCGATCGCGATGGCGGCGATGATGCGCGGCTGGCCGATGCCGTCCCGGACGGACTCCTGGATGGCGTAGACGATGCCGATGATGCCGATGGCCGAGAGCGGGACGCTGACGACGTCGAGCCGGCTGGCGTTGGGGTTGCGGGACTCGGGCACCACGAAGAGGGCGACCAGGACGACCGCGGCCATCACGAAGGGGTTGATCAGGAAGACCGAGCCCCACCACCAGTGGGTGAGCATCGGGCCGGCCAGGATCGGGCCGAGCGCGAGGCCACCGCTGATCAGGCCGGACCAGATGCCGATGGCGGTGGTCCGCTCCTTCGGGTTGGTGAAGATGTTGCGGATGATCGACAGCGTGGTCGGGTAGACCGTGGCGCCGGCGATGCCCTGGATCGCGCGGGCGGCGATGAGCATGCCCGCGCTGTCCGCGTAGGCGGCCATCAGCGAGGCCGCGCCGAAGGCGACGCAGCCGAAGAGCAGGAGCTTCTTGCGGCCGATCCGGTCCCCGAGGCTGCCCATGGTGATGAGCAGGCCGGCGAGGGCGAAGCCGTAGATGTCCGCGATCCAGAGGATCTGCGAGGCGGAGGTGTCCAGGTCGTCGATCAGGTTGGGGATCGCGAGCTGCAGGACGGTGGTGTCGAGGCTGAGGACCAGTGCGGCCATGCAGATGACGACCAGGGCGATCCATCGGCGGGCGGCCCCGACGGCGGGCGGCGCCGAGGCGGCGGGTGCGTGGAGATCAGCGGCCATGGAAGGACGCTCCTTCGGTGACGGATGTGGTGGCACGGCAGCGGGACAGGCTGCGGGACAGGCTTTGCTGATGGGCCAAACTGTATAGCCCTCATACCTGACTGCTTAACTTGTATACTGGTCCCACGTCCGGTGTCAACCGGCCTGCGAACAGGGCCAGTCGGGGTCAACACGAGGCCACCAGCGCATACGTCTCGACATGGCACGACGAGGATGAAGAACCGCAGTCAGATGCCCGGGAGAACACAGATGTCATCGAAGGAAGCCAGCGTCTTCGGCGATCGGGAGCGGAGCGTCAAGCTCCTCTGGCGGCCGCGCCAGAAACCCACCCGGGGGCCGAGACCAGGTCTGTCGGTCGAGATGATCGTGGAACGGGCGATCGCCATCGCCGACGAGGAGGGCTTCCCCGCCTTCTCGATGCAGCGGGTGGCCGGCGACTTCGGCTTCACCACCATGTCGCTCTACCGGTACGTGCCCGGCAAGGCCGAACTGGTCGACCTGATGATCGACACCGCGCTCGGCCCGCCGCCGACCTTCGACCCCGGGCTGACCGGCTGGCGCCCCCGGCTGGAGTTCTGGGCGCGCGCCATGCGGCACGTCTACGACCAGCACCCGTGGGTCTCCCGCGCGGTCACCGACGACCGTCTGATGGGTCCCAACGAGCTCGGCTGGGTCGAGATGGCCATGCAGGCACTCGCCGACAGCGGACTCACCGGCAGCGAGAAGACCGACGCCATCCGGGTGGTCTCCAGCCACGTCCGCAGCTGGGCGCAGTACTCGGTCGACATGGGCAGCGCCAAGCACGCCATGACCGGCGAGCAGTGGGGCATGGCCATCGCGACCCTGATCAACGACCACCAGGACCGCTACCCGGCGCTCCAGGAGGCGCTCGTCTCCGGCGCCTTCGGGCCGGCCGAGGGCTCCGGCCCGGAGTTCGGGCTGCGCTGCGTACTGGACGGCATCAGCGTCCGGGTCGCCGAGCGCGAGGCCAAGCGTTCGGCCTGACCGGGGCACCCGCCCCGGAAACGGCGGCGGGGTGACGGCCGTACGCCGTCACCCCGCCGCCGTTCCGTCCGCTCAGCTCCCGGCGGCCCGCTCGGCCAGCAGCCCCCGGTCCACCTTCCGGTTGGCGTTGAGCGGGAACTCCGCCAGGTGCTCCAGCCGTCGCGGCACCATGCCCGCGGGCAGCCGCTCACGCAGCAGCCTGGCCAGCACCACCGGCGCGGTCCGTTCACCGGTGTAGTACACGGCCAGCTCGGTCGTGCCCCCGGCGGTCACCGGCACCGTGACCGCGTCCGTCACCCCGGGGAGCTCGCGCACCGCCTGGTCCACCTCGGAGAGCTCCACCCGCAGCCCGTGCACCTGGACCTGGGAGTCCGAGCGGCCCAGGTAGGCCAGCTCCCCGCCGGGCAGCAGCCGCACCCGGTCGCCGGTGCGGTACCAGGTGCGGCCGGCCATCTCGACGAACCGCCCCCGGTCCTGCTCCGGGTCCAGGTAGCCCGGCGACATCTGCGCCCCGGTGACGCACAACTCGCCCTCGTCCTCGGCCGGTTCGCCGTCCGGGCCGAGCAGCACCCGGTCGTGGCCCTCGTGCACCCGGCCGATCGGCACCAGCCCGTTGACGGCCAGTTCCCGGGTGCGCGGCGAGTACCGGTGCCCGGTCACCGTGATGGTCAGCTCGGTCGGCCCGTAGAGGTTCTCCACCACTCCGCCGGTCGCCCGCTGCCACTGCTCGGCGTCCGAGCACAGCAGCGCCTCGCCCGCGAAGTAGCTCAGCCGCAGCCCGGGCAGTGCTCCCGGCCGCAGCCCGCCCATCCGGCGGACCAGGGCGATCGCGCTCGGTGTCGAGAACCAGACCGTCAGGCCGTGCTCGGCCGCGAACCCCGGCAGGTCGCCGAAGGCCTGGCCGGACACCACCTGGACGGCGGAGCCGGCCGCCCAGGCACCGAACATGTCGACCAGGGAGCAGTCGAAGTTGAGCCCCAGGGTCTGCGAGAACACGTCCTCCGGCCCAAAGGCGTAGCGGGCGTCGAAGGTGCGGAAGTACGCCGCCAGGTTGGCGTCGGTCAGCCGCACCCCCTTGGGCCGGCCGGTGGAGCCCGAGGTGAACAGGACGTACGCGCTGTCCCGGGCGGCCGCGGCCGGCTCGGCCGGCGCGCCCGCCGCCCCGTCCGACTCCGCCGGGCTGAGCACCGGCACGTCCACCCCGGTCGCCGCCAGCGCGGCCCGGCCCGGCCCGTCCGCCAGGACGGTCTCCACCCGGGCGTCCTCCAGCATCCAGCGGATCCGCGGCGGCGGGAAGGACGGGTCCATCGGCACCACGGTGGCCCCGCTGTACAGGCCGGCCAGGATGCCCGCGTACGCGGTCGTGCCCTTCTCCGCCAGCACGCCGACCACGCCCGGCGGCCGCCTCGAACGGGCGGTGAGCAGCCCCGCCCAGCGCAGCGCGATCTCGTGCAGTTCCTCGTAGCTGAGGGCGCGCCCGCCGAAGCGGACCGCCGGGCGCCGCGGGGCGAGGGCCAGCCCACGGAGGAACCGCTGGTGCAGCAAGGGGGATTCAGTCATCTTCACTCCCGGGATAAGGGGCGGTAAGGGTGGTTGGCGCTCGCCCGTCCGGCCTACCGTCACGGCGGTATTCGTGCTCGTTCGCACTCGGGAGAGGATCGGACCATCGTGTGGGACCAGCAGTTCGAGGAGATCGTGCGCAAGCGGCTGCCGTACCTGACGGCCGCGGACGCCTTCACCGCCGACCTCAGCCTGCGTGACTACGGGCTGGACTCCATGGGTGTCGTGGAGCTGCTCAAGGCCCTGGAGACGGCCTACCGGATCGAACTCGCCGACGACGCCATGGACCTGGCGAACTTCGAGACGCCGGCGGTGCTCTGGAGCACCCTCGCCCGTCAGCTGCCCTGAGGCACGGCCGGCCGGGTCACGGTGCTCCGGCGCCGCGGGCGCAGCGCCAGCTGCGGGGTGAGCGGGACCACCTCGAAGGTGTCGGTGACCACCGGGACCCGGCCCCAGAGCGCGTCCGGGCCCGAGACCACGGCCGTGCCGACCCCGTGCTCGCGCATGGTCCGGACGGCCTGCGGCCAGCGGACCGGGCGGGTGATCGCGTCGAGCAGCAGTTCGCGGACGCCGTCGGCGGTGGTCACCAGGGAGCCGTCGTGGTCGTCGACCAGCGGCAACCGCGGGTCGGCCAGGGTGAGTCCGGCGAAGACCTCGGCCGCGACGGCCTCCCGCAGCGGGGCGAACGCGGCCGAGTGCATCGGCGGGCGCATCGTGTACAGCGGCAGGCCGCCGAGGGCGCGGGCCCGCCGCAGCAGCTGCTCCAGCCGGTCCTCGGTGACCGACACCAGGTGGAAGTCCTCGTCCACGTAGCAGGCGATCTCGTACCAGGCGCGGGCCTCGAACAGCTCGGCCAGGACCTCGGCGAGCCGGTCGGCGGACAGCCGGGCGATCGACTGGGTGACCACGTCACGGTGCTCGCGGGCGAAGTACTCCTCGGTGTGCCGGCCGAGCGCGACGGTCAGCCGGACGGCATCGGGGAACGCCAGCGCCCCGGCGTACACCGCCGCCGGGGTCCCGCCGAAGCTCGGCCCGACGCAGAGCTCCGGCCGCAGGCCCCTCGCCTCGTGGGCCCACTCCGCCAGCGCCAGGCAGTTCACCAGGAAGGCCACCCGGGAGGCCTCGTCGAAGTCCTCCCCGGTCTCCTGGAAGCGCTCCAGCAGCGAGTAGCCGAGGACCTCGTCGGCGACGGCGACCAGGCGCCGCGCGGCCGGGTTCACGACCATGAACCTGGCCACCTCGGGAAACCGCGACGGCGCGATCCCCGGAAATATCAGCCCCTGCTTTTCCCGGATGGCGCCGGCCGCCGCATTCTCGGACAACGCATTGTCGGACACCACCGAAGCCTCATTTCTGCCGTTTTCCCCGCACCGCGCGTTTATCCGCGCGCCGCGCGTCGATCGGCGTCATTCTGTTCGGCGGCCCGGCCGGCACTGTACCCCTAGCACCCCCTAAGCCTCCCGGGCGCACCGCACCGCCGGCCCGCGGACCGTCGACGGAAGTGTGCCGGAATGCCAAGCTGAACCCGCCGATCACTGATCGAGTCCGAAGGTGAATACGTGAATACAAACCAGCTGCCGGCCGCCCGGGTGCACGGTTCGGTGGAAAACCTGCACCGATTTCTGCTGGCCGCCGCGGAAACCGCGCCGGACCGCGTCGCCGTGGTCGAACTCGGAACCGACGGCGCGTTCACCGACGTCAGCTACCGCGAGCTGGCCCGGCGCACCGACGCCTACACCGAGGCGCTGGCCGGGCTCGGCCTGGACGTCGGCGACCGGGTCCTGATCGAGTCCGACACCTCGTCCTGGGCGATCGCGATGCTGCTGGCCTGCGCCCGGCTCGGCCTGCCGTTCGTCCCGGTCAGCCACGAGACGCCCGAGCAGCGGCTGCGCACCATCGTCGAGGCAGCCGAGCCGGCGCTGCTGGTCCAGGCCGCGGGCAACGCGCCGCGCGAGCTGCCCGGGTCGGTCGGCACCGGGTGGTTCGGCCCGGACGGGCTCTCCGTGGAGCGCCGGCCGGCCGCCCGCGCCCGGCACCGGCACGAGGTCACCGAGACCGACCCCGCCTACCTGGTCTTCACCTCCGGCACCACCGGGCGCCCCAAGGGCGTGGTGATGAGCCACCGCGCGGTGGTCACCTTCTTCCGCGGCATCCTCCAGTACGGCGTCATCGGCGCCGAGGACCGGGTCGCCACCACCTCCTCGCTCCAGTTCGACTTCGCCCTCTTCGACATCGGCTTCACCCTGGGCGCCGGCGCGACCCTGGTCGTCGTCGACCGCGACCGGCTGCGCTGGCCCCGGCGGTTCGTCAACCTCCTGCGCGACACCGGGGTCACCCACGTGGACGGCGTGCCGTCGATCTGGCGTCCGATCCTGCAGAACGAACCCGGGGCGCTGGCCGGCCTGGACCGGCTGCGCGGCATCCTGTTCACCGGCGAGGACTTCCCGCTGCCCGAGCTGCGCCGGCTCCAGGAGCTGCTGCCGCACGTGCGCTTCGTCAACGGCTACGGCGCCACCGAGTCGATGGCCTGCTCGGCGGGGCTGCTCGGCAACCCGCTGCCGGAGGGGCTGGAGCGGCTGCCGATCGGCACCGGCCACCCGGGCGCCGAACTGCTGCTGTTCGACCCCGAGGGGCGTCCGGTCGAGTCCACCGGCGTGGTCGGCGAGATCCACCTGCGCAGCCCCGCCCTGTTCACCGGCTACTGGGACGACCCGGAGGCCACCCACAAGGTCCTGGTGCCCGACCCGCTGAACCCGCGCTCGGGCCAACTGGTGTTCCGCACCGGCGACCTCGCCTACCGCGGCGAGGACGGCCAGCTGTACTTCTGCGGACGTGCCGACTCGCAGGTCCAGATCCGCGGCCACCGGGTCGAACTCGGCGAGGTCGAACGCCGGCTGCGCGAATTCCCGGGCGTTTCCTCGGCGGTCGCCCTGGTCGCCCCCCGACCCGGCGCGGACCCGGCCCTGCACGCGTTCGTGGTCGCCGACGATTTCGACGCGATCGGAATCCGGAAGTTCTGTCTGGAATCCCTTCCGCATTACATGGCGCCGCAGCTGGTCCACGCCGTGGACGACATCCCGGTGACCGTCAACGGAAAGGTCGACCGGGCCGCGCTGCTCGCCGTCGCGGCCGCCTCCGAGCAGGCGAACAGGGGGATCTAGGGGTTCAGCCCGAACTCCCCCGAATTTACGCTGGCCGGGCCCGGCGTCCGATTTCCGGCGCTTTCCCGGCCTGTCGCCCCGCGCCCGGCGCCGCCGTCCCGGCGCCGGCGGCGACGGCCCCCTTTCCCGGCCCACACCCTGGAGTGCAGATGAGCGAGCCCGGCGATCTCCCCGCACGGCTGGCGGCCGCGACCGCGACTGAACAGCAGGAGATCCTGCGCGACCTCGTCCGCTCCGGCCTGCTGGCCGCCCTGCGCCGCACCAGGCCGGACGCCGACCCCGACCCGGACCTCGACCGGCCGTTCCTGGCCCTCGGCCTGGAGTCGCTCGGCCTGGTCGACCTGCACGCCCGGCTGACCGCGGCGACCGGGCTCGCACTTCCGGTGACCATCGGGTTCGACCACCCCACCGTGGCCGCGCTCGCCGACCACCTGCGCGCCCTGCTGCTCGGCGAGGACGCGGCGCCCGCCGCCGAGCCGCTGCCGGCGCGCCCGGCCGGCGCCGAGGACGAGCCGATCGCCATCGTCGGCATGGGCTGCCGCTTCCCCGGCGGCGTCTCCTCCCCCGAAGAGCTGTGGCGGCTGCTCGACGACGGCACCCACGTCATCACCGGCTTCCCCGCCGACCGCGGCTGGGACCTGGCGACGCTCTACGACCCGGACCCCGACGCGCCCGGCGCCAGCTATGTCCGGCACGGCGGATTCCTGCACGACGCCGGGGAGTTCGACGCCGACTTCTTCGGCATCAGCCCGCGCGAGGCCGTCGCGATGGACCCGCAGCAGCGCCTGGTGCTGGAGACCGCCTGGGAGGCCCTGGAACGCTCCGGCACCGACCCGGCCACCCTGCGCGGCAGCCGCTCCGGTGTCTTCCTCGGCGTCGAGCCGCACGAGTACGGGCCCCGGGTGCACGAGGCCCCCGAGTGGGTCGAGAGCTACCTGATGTCCGGCACGATGCTGAGCGTCGTCTCCGGGCGGGTCGCCTACACCCTCGGACTCGAGGGCCCGACGCTCACCGTCGACACCGCCTGCTCCGGCTCGCTGGTCGCGCTGCACCTGGCCGTCCAGTCGCTGCGCCGCGGCGAGTGCTCGCTCGCGCTGGCCGGCGGCATCACGGTGATCTCCAGCCCCGGCACCTTCATCGCGTTCAGCCGCCAGCGCGGCCTGGCCGAGGACGGACGCTGCAAGGCCTTCGCGGCGGCCGCCGACGGCACCGGCTTCGCCGAGGGCGCCGGCGTGCTGGTGCTGCGCCGGCTCTCCGACGCGCTCGCCGACGGACAGCAGGTGCTCGCCGTCGTCCGCGGCTCCGCGATCAACCAGGACGGCGCGAGCAACGGGCTCACCGCCCCCAACGGCCTCGCCCAGCAGCGGGTGATCCGCGACGCGCTGGCCGACGCCGGGCTGACCGCCGACGAGGTCGACGCGGTCGAGGCGCACGGCACCGGCACCCGCCTCGGCGACCCGATCGAGGCCCGGGCGGTGATCTCCGCGTACGGGCGGGAGCGCCGCCGGTCGCTCTGGCTCGGCTCGGTGAAGTCCAACCTGGGCCACACCGGGGCCGCGGCCGGCGTCGCCGGGGTGATCAAGATGGTCGAGGCGTTGCGCCACGGCGTCCTGCCCAGGACCCTGCACGTGGACGAGCCGACCCCGCACGTCGACTGGACGGCCGGGGACGTCCGGCTGCTCACCGAACCGGTCGCCTGGCCCGCCGCCGACGGCACCACCCGGCGGGCGGGCGTCTCCTCCTTCGGCGCCAGCGGCACCAACGCCCACGTGATCATCGAGGACGCGCCCGCCCCGGCCGCCGAGCCGCGGCCCCGGACCGCCGCACCCGGTGTCCTGGCCCTGCCGCTCTCCGCCCGCACCGAGGCCGCGCTGCGCGACCAGGCCGCCCGGCTGCACGCGCTGCTCGACACCGAGCCCGCCCCGGCCCTGGCCGACGTCGCCTACTCGGCCGCCACCACCCGCACCGCCTTCCCGTACCGGGCTGCCGTCCTGGGCACCGACCGCGCCGAGGTACTGCCCGCCCTCGCCGCGCTCGCCGCGGGCGAGCCCGCCACCGCCCTCCGGCTCGGCCGCGCCGGCGGCAAGCTCGCCTACCTGTTCACCGGCCAGGGCAGCCAGCGCCTCGGCATGGGCCGCGAACTGTACGAGCGGTTCCCGGTCTTCGCGCAGGCCCTCGAGGACGCCGCCGACCACCTCGACCTCCAGCTCGAACTCCCGCTGCTCGACGTGCTGTTCGGCACCGAACCGGCCCTGCTGGACGGCACCGGGTACGCCCAGCCCGCGCTCTTCGCCGTCGAGGTCGCGCTGTTCCGGCTGCTGGAGTCCTGGGGGCTGCGGCCCGACCTGCTCTCCGGGCACTCGGTCGGCGAGTTCGCCGCCGCGCACGCCGCCGGGGTGCTCACCCTCCAGGACGCCGCCCTGCTGGTCGCCGCCCGCGGCCGGCTGATGCGGGAACTGCCCGCCGGCGGGGCCATGGCCGCGCTGCCGGTGTCCGCCGAGGACGTGCTGCCGCTGCTCGCCGAGCACGCCGACGCCGTCGGCCTCGCCGCCGTCAACGGGCCGGCCTCGGTCGTGGTCTCCGGGACCACCGAGGCCGTCGCGGCGATCACCGCGCGGTTCCCGCGCAGCCGCACCCTGCGCACCTCGCACGCCTTCCACTCCCCGCTGATGCGGCCGATGCTGGCCGAGTTCCGGCAGATCGCCCGCGCGATGGCCTACGCGCCGCCGAGCATCCCGCTGATCTCCACGGTCACCGGCCGGCCGGTCGCCCCCGACGCCGAGCACTGGGTCCGCCAGGTCTGCGAGCCCGTTCGCTTCCAGGCCGCGCTGGAGCGGCTGGCGGCCGCCGGAGCCACCACCTTCCTCGAACTCGGCCCCGACCCGGTGCTCTGCGGCCTGGGCGGCGCCGTCCTGCCCGACGCCGCCTTCGCCCCGACCCTGCGCGCCGAGCGCGGCGAGGAGCAGGAGCTGACCGCCGCCTTCGCGCTGGCCCAGGTCCGGGGTGCCCGCCCGGACTGGGAGGCGTTCTTCGCCGGCCGCGGCGCCCGCCGCACCGGCCTGCCGACCTACGCCTTCCAGCGCGAGCACTACTGGCTCGACCCCGCCGCCGGACGCGACAGCGGCCACCCGCTGCTGGACGGCACCGTCCGGCTGGCCGACGGCGGCGCCGTGCTGACCGGCCGGCTCCCGGCCGAGCGAGAGGCGGCCGACGCGGAGACCGTCCCCGGCGCCTCCTTCCTCGAACTCGCCCTGCACGCGGGGCGGTCCACCGGCGCACCCGTGGTGCACGCGCTCTCCGTCGAACCGCTCCCGCTGGCCGTCGGCACCGCAGCCGAGTACCAGCTCGTGGTCGGCACGGCCGACCTGGCCGGCCGGCGCACCGTCGAACTGCACGGCCGGGCCGTCGGCGGCGACTGGGCCCGCCAGGGCTCCGGCCTGCTGGCGCCCGAGCCGGACGGCACCGAACCGGGCAGCACCGACCCGGACGGCCTCGCAGCCGCGGCGGACGAAGCCTGGCCGCCCGTCGGCGCCGAGGCCACCGAGTGGACCGACACCGGCGGTACCGCCGTCAGCGCCGTCTGGCGACGCGGGGACGAGCTGTTCGGCGAACTCGACCTGCCCGAGGCCGTCGCCGAGGACCCGGACACCGAGCGCCACGGTCTCCACCCGACCCTGCTCGCCGCCCTCGCCCGCGCCACCGCACTGCTCCTGGACACCCCGCAGGACCACCTCCGGCACGCCGTCGGCTGGGCCGACGTCACCCTGCACGCGGCCGGCGCCACCGCCGTCCGCGCCCACCTCGCGCCCACCGGCGCCCCCGACTCCGTCCGGGTCACCCTCACCGACCCCCGCGGTGAGCAGGTCGCAACCATCGCGGCCCTGGTGACCCGGGCGGTGCCGACCGGCCTCCCGGCCGGGTCGGCCGGCAGCCCGGCGTCCACGCCCACGCACGCCCCCGCGCGTCGCGCTGGACGCCGGGCCACCGTCAAGGCGACCCCGCTCGCCAAGCGGCTCGCCGCACTGCCCGACAACGAGCACCCGCAGGCCGTCCTCGACCTCGTGCTCGACCAGATCGCCGCCGTCCTCGGCCACCGCGGCCCCGGCGCGGTGGACCCGCGCCGGGCCTTCAACGAGCTCGGCTTCGACTCCCTCGCCGCGATCGAGCTGCGCAACGGGCTCAACACGGTGACCGGGCTGAGCCTGCCCTCCTCGCTCGTCTTCGACTACCCGACGCCCACCGCGCTGGCCGAGCACGTCCGCGCCAAGGTCGCACCCGCCGACGCCACCGCGCCGGCCCGCGGGACCGGCGGCACCGCCCGGGTCCTCCCGGACGAGCCGATCGCCATCGTCGGCATGGCCTGCCGCTTCCCCGGCGGCATCACCGGCCCCGACGAGCTCTGGCAGCTGGTCACCGACGGCGTCGACGCGATCTCGCCGTTCCCCGCCGACCGCAACTGGGACACCGCCGCCCTGTACGACCCGGAGCCCGGAACCCCCGGCAAGAGCTACGTCCGCGAGGGCGGATTCGTCGACCGGGCCTCCGAGTTCGACCCCACCTTCTTCGGCATCAGCCCGCGCGAGGCCCAGGCCATGGACCCGCAGCAGCGCCTGCTGCTGGAGACCACCTGGGAGGCGTTCGAGCACGCGGGCATCGACCCGCACAGCGTCCGCGGCACCCGCACCGGCGTCTTCACCGGCGTCATGCCGTACTTCTGGCCGAGCCGCTCCAACGAGGTCCCCCAGGAGATCGCCGGCTACCTCGGCAACGGCAGCGCGGGCAGCATCGCCTCCGGCCGCATCTCCTACGTCCTCGGGCTGGAGGGCCCGGCCGTCTCCGTCGACACCGCCTGCTCCTCCTCGCTGGTCGCCCTGCACTGGGCGATGCAGGCGCTGCGCTCCGGCGAGTGCACCCTCGCCCTGGCCGGCGGCGTGACCGTCATGGCCGAACCGGACGCCTTCGTCGACTTCAGCCTCCAGCGCGGGCTCGCCACCAACGCCCGCTGCAAGCCCTTCGCCGACGCCGCCGACGGCACCAGCTGGGGCGAGGGCGCCGGCATGCTGATGCTCGAACGGCTCTCCGACGCACGCCGCAACGGACACCGCGTCCTCGCCGTGGTGCGCGGATCCGCCGTCAACCAGGACGGCGCCTCCAACGGCCTCACCGCACCCAACGGGCCCGCCCAGCAGCGGGTGATCCGCGCCGCGCTCGAAAGCGCCCGGCTGTCCACCGCCGACGTCGACGTGGTCGAGGCGCACGGCACCGGCACCCGCCTCGGCGACCCGATCGAGGCCCAGGCACTGCTCGCCACCTACGGGCAGGACCGCGAAGCCCCGCTCTGGCTCGGCTCGATCAAGTCCAACATCGGCCACCCGCAGGCCGCCGCCGGCGTGGCCGGGATCATCAAGATGGTCGAGGCCATGCGGCACGGCGTCCTGCCGAAGACCCTCCACGTCGACCAGCCGTCCACGCACGTCGACTGGACCGAGGGCTCGGTCGAACTCCTCACCGAGGCAAGGGAATGGCCTGAGACCGGGCGCCCGCGCCGGGCCGCCGTCTCCTCCTTCGGCGTCAGCGGCACCAACGCCCACGTCATCATCGAACAGGCTCCGGCGCAGCCGGCCGCCGGCGCGCCGACGGCGCCGGAGAAGCCGGATGCGGTGCCGCTGGCCTGGCCGCTCTCCGGGCACACCGAGGCCGCCTTGCAGGCCCAGGCGGCCCGGCTGCTCGCCCACGTCGAGGCGACGGACGCCGACCCGCGCGACATCGCCCACTCCCTCACCACCACCCGCGCCCAGCTGGACCAGCGGGCCGTCGTCATCGGCACCGGACGCGACGAACTCCTCGACGCGCTCCGCGCGTTGGCCGAGAGCCAGAGCCACCCGGGGGTGATCCCCGGACGGTCCGCCGACGGGCAGCTGGCCTTCCTGTTCACCGGCCAGGGCGCGCAACACCTCGGCATGGGACGGGAGCTGTACGAGGCGTTCCCCGTCTTCGCCTCCGCGCTGGACGACGTCCTCGCACGCTTCGACGTCCCCGTGCGGGAGGTGATGTGGGGCGAGGACCCGGACGCCCTCAACCAGACCGGCACCGCCCAACTCGCCCTCTTCGCCTTCGAAACCGCCCTCTACCGACTCCTCGAATCACTCGGCGTACGCCCGGACTACCTCGCCGGACACTCCCTCGGCGAGATCACCGCCGCCCACGCCTCCGGCATCCTCACCCTCGACGACGCCTGCACCCTCGTCTCCGCCCGCGCCCGCCTCATGCAATCCCTCCCCACCGGCGGAGCCATGGCCGCCCTGCGCGCCACCGAAGACGAAGTCATCCCGCTGCTCGGCGAGGACGTGACGATCGCGGCCGTCAACTCGGCTGACAGCGTCGTCATTTCGGGCAATGAGGCAGCCGTCGAGGCCGTGCTCGCGCAGTTCTCCGACCGCAAGCACACCCGCCTGAACGTCTCCCACGCCTTCCACTCCCCCCTCATGGACCCGATCCTCGAAGACTTCCGGGCCATCGCCAAGAGCATCACCCACCACACGCCGACCATCCCGGTCATCTCCAACCTCACCGGCCAGCCCCTCACCGAGGTCTCCGCCGACTACTGGGTCAACCACCTGCGCGGCACCGTCCGCTACCACGACGCCGTCACCCACCTCGCCACCCAAGGCGTCACCACCCACCTCGAAATCGGCCCCGACGCCGCCCTCACCCCCCTCACCGACAACACCACCCCCACCACAAGGCGCAACCACCCCGAACCCCGTCAGCTGGTCACCGCCCTCGCCACCCTCCACCTCACCCCCCTCAACCCCACCGCCCACACCATCCCCCTCCCCACCTACGCCTTCCAGCGCAAGCGCTACTGGATCGACGTGACGGGCGCCTCCGACCTCGGGTCGGTCGGGCTGGAGCCGGTCGGGCACCCGGTGCTCACCGCCGCGCTGCCCTCTCCCGACCCGGACGGTGGGGTGGTGCTCACCGGCCGTCTCGCCGAGCCCGCCGGATTGGTGCCGAGCGCGGTCCTGGTCGAGCTGGCGATCCGCGCGGGCGACGAGGTCGGCTGCGGTCGCCTGGTGGAGCTGGTCACGGACACGCCACTGGTGCTGACCGGGCCGGGTGGCGTGCGGATCCAGGTGGCCGTCGGAGCGGTGGACGGCTCCGGACGGCGCAGTGTTCGGATCGACTCCCGTGACAGCGGGGGCGGCTGGACGCGGCACGCGGCCGGCACCCTGGGGACCACCACCGGCGAGCCGGGCTTCGACGCGGAGGTCTGGCCGCCGGCCGGCGCCGCCGCCGACGAGGTCCACACCGAGGTCGCGCTGGAGCCGGGCGAGTCGGCCGCCGGTTACGCCCTGCACCCGGCACTGCTGGACGCCGCCCTCCGGGCCGGCGGGCAGGTCGACGACGCCGTGGTCGCGGTCCGCTGGAGCGGGGTGGAGCTGTTCGCCGAGGGTGCCGAGCTGCTGCGGGTGCACGGCCGGCGGACCGGCGCGGACGGGGTGCTGCTGCACCTGTCGGACGGCGCCGGCCGGCCGGTGGCGGTGGTGGAGGGCGTCGCGCTGGGCCCGGTTCCGGCCGGGACGCTCGGCGCGGTGCGCAACGCCCCGTACCGGATCGAGTGGCGTCCGGTGCGGCTGGGCGCCGAGGACGGGGCCACGGCCGCCCCGGTGGAGCCGGCGGAGGTCGACCGGGCCCGCCCGGCACCGGACACGGTCGTCCTGCGGGTCTCCCCGGCCGACGGCGACCGTCTGGCCGCCGCCCACCGGACCACCGTCGAGACCCTGGCGACGATCCGGACCCACCTGGCCGACCCGTTCTTCGCGGACTCGCGCCTGCTGGTGCTCACCCGCGGCGCCACCGACGGCGGCGATCCGGCGCAGGCCCCGGTCTGGGGTCTGGTGCGCGCCGCCCAGGCGGAGAACCCGCACCGGATCACCCTGCTGGACCTCCCCGCCGGCGGCGACTGCACCGCGGAGCAGCTTCGCGCGGTGGCCGCGGCGGCCGGCCGGGAGCCCGAACTGCGCCTCCGCGAGGGCGTGTTCCTGGTGCCGAGGCTGGTCCGTGCGCTCTCCGGCAGCCGTCGCTTCGACCCGGCCGGCACGGTCCTGATCACCGGCGGCACCGGCGGCCTGGGCGCGCTGGTCGCCCGCCACCTGGTGGCCGAGCACGGGGTGCGCCACCTGGTGCTGCTGAGCCGGCGCGGTCCGGCGGCGCCCGGCGCCGAGGAGCTGGTGGCGGAGCTCGCCGCGGCCGGTGCCGAGGTGACCGTACGGTCCTGTGACGTCGGCGACCGGGCGGCGCTGGCCGCGGCCGTCGACTCCGTTCCGGCGGACCGGCCGCTGCGCGCCGTGGTCCACACGGCCGGCGTGTCCGACAGCGGACTGTTCGCGTCCTTCACGGCCGAGCAGGTCGCGGCCTCCTTCCGCCCGAAGGCGGACGCCGCGTGGCACCTGCACGAGCTGACCCGGGACCACGGACTGACGCACTTCGTCCTGTTCTCCTCGCTCGGCGGCCTGGTGCTGGCGGCCGGGCAGGCCAACTACGCGGCGACCAACGTGTTCCTGGACGGACTCGCGCTGCACCGCCGCTCGCTCGGCCTGCCCGCGACGTCGCTCGCCTTCGGCCTCTGGGCCCTCAACACCGAGATGAACGGCGAGCTGACCGACGGCCAGCTGGACGGGATGGCCCGTCTCGGCCTGCCGCCGCTGACCGCCGAACGCGGCCTGGAGCTGTTCGACGCGGGTGTGGCGGGCGAGGAGGCGCTGGTCCTGGCGACCAACCTCGACCCGGCCGCCGTCCGGGCCCGGACGGACTACCTTCCGGCGCTGCTGCGCGGCTTCGGCGGAGCCCCGGCCCGACGGGCCGCGACCAACGAGCCGGCCGTCGCCGAACTCCCGCTCGCCGAACGCCTGTCGGCCATGGCGCACGAGGAGCGCGAGCGGCTGCTGCTCGACCTGGTGCGCAAGCACGTGGCCGCCGTGCGGCACGACGACGAGCCGGACGCCATCGGGCCGCACCGGCCGTTCAGCGAGCTGGGGCTGGACTCCCTGGCCGGGATCGAGCTGCGCAACGGGCTGGCCGGGGCCACCGACGTCCGGCTGCCCGCGACGCTGATCTTCGACCACCCCACCCCGCTGGACCTGGCCCGCTTCCTGCTCGACGAGCTGGTCCCGGACAGCGCCCCGGAGGCCGAGGACGAGGAGGGCCTGGTCCGCCGGGCGCTCGCCACCGTCCCGCTCGCCCGGCTGCGCCAGGCGGGACTGCTCACCGCCCTGCTGGACCTGTCGGCCGAGGGCGGCGCGCCCGCGGCCGCCGCGACGCCGGAGCCGGCGGCCGACCCGGAGGCGGCGATCGCGAGCATGGGGCTCGACGAACTGCTCCGCGCGGCCCAGCAGAACACCACCGACTGACCGACCGCGACCTGGAGGCACCTAGTGCACACGACAAGCCCGACGGAACCGGACGTCGTCCAGTACCCGGACGACCCGGAGCTCCTGCACCGGGTACTGACGCCCTACCGGGCCAAGAACTGCGAGTACCTCAAGTCGGCCGTGATCCTCCGCGAGGGCCGCACGCCGGAGACGGCCAAGCTGACCGCCCGCTGCACCTTCGAGATCCCGGAGTCGTGCTACATCGACGACACCGGCCACTTCAACTCGGTCGAGTTCAACATCTGCTACAACCAGATGGCCTACTACCTGACCGCGAAGGCGGTGAAGGACAAGCTCGTCGAGCCGCTGTCCCGCTGGGACATGGCGGACTTCTGGGACCGGCAGCTCGGCAACATCCTGATCACCGACTTCCGCAGCGCCTTCCGCACCGAGATGCGCGGGCGGCACTTCCGGGGCGAGATGGAGATCATCGACATCGCCGAGTGGGAGGGCACCGACCTGCGCGAGCCGCTGCTCGTCATGCGGACCAAGTGCCGCTACTGGGACGAGTTCGACGGCGACTCCTTCGGCGAGGTCACGGTGGCCATCACCAACCCGCCCGCGCCGGCCGCGCCCGCGGCCGGGCAGTGACCGGCAGGAGGAGCGCGCGATGAGCATCACCCAGGACTCCGGTCCGGCCGCCGGGAGCGCGTGGCCGCCGCCGGACGCCGAGCCGGTGGACCCCGAGGCCCTGTACGGCCGGCTGGCCGACCGCGGCCTGCGCTACGGGCCCGCGTTCCGCGGCGTCCGGCGGGCCTGGCGCGACGGGGCACGGATGAGCGCCGAGGTCGCCCTGGACGCCGGCGTGCCGACCGGCGACTTCCTGCTCCACCCGGCCCTGCTGGACTCGGCGCTGCACGCGGCCGTCGTCCCGTTCCTGGACGGGGACGACGAGTCGGCCCAACTCCCGTTCGCCTGGCGGGGCGTTCGGGTGCACGGCCCGGCCGGACGGGCGGTCCGGGTGCGGATCACGCCCGGCGACGACCGGACGATCGGGCTGGAGCTGACCGACGGGGAGGGGCGCCCGGTCGCCACCGTCGACTCGCTAGTGGTCCGCTCGGTCAGCCCGGAGCAGCTCGGCGCCCGCGGCGGACGACTGCTGCGGACGGTCTGGCGCCCGGTTCCGCCGGCCACGGGCCGACCCGCGCCTCAGGGCTGGGCCCTGCTGGGCGCCGACCACCTCGGGCTGACCGGAAGCCCCGCCGCCGACCGGGCGCTGGCCGCCGTCCACCCGACCCTGCGCTCCCTCGTCGTCGCGCTGCGCGAGCGCCGGGTGCCGGAGACGGTCCTGGTCTGCGTGGACGGCTCGGCTCCGCTCGCCAACGCGCTGCAGCGCGCCCTCTCGCTGCTCCAGGAGTGGCTGTTCGACGAGCGGCTGGCCGACTGCCGGCTGGTCTTCGTGACCCGCGGCGGGGTCGCCGTCCGCCCGGGCGAGGTGCCCGAGCCCGCGGCCGCGGCCGTCTGGGGCCTGGTGCGCAGCGCCCAGCTGGAGCACCCGGGCCGGTTCGCCCTGGTCGACCTCGACGCCGACGCGCCGTGGCGCGCCGTGGAGGCGGCGGCCGGTTCCGATGCCGCCCAACTGGCCGTCCGCCAAGGCGCGTTGCTGCACCCCCGGCTGGCCGCCGCGGCGAAGGCCGCGCGCCCCGGGTGGGACCCGCGGCGCAGCGTCCTGATCACCGGCGGCACCGGCTCGCTCGGCCGGCTGGTCGCCCGCCACCTGGCCGAGCGCCACGGGGTGCGCCACCTGGTGCTGCTCAGCCGCCGCGGCCCGGACGCCCCGGGCGCCCGCGAACTGGTGGACGAGCTGGCCGGGTTCGGCACCGAGGCGAAGGTCGTGGCCTGCGACGCCGGGGACCTCGCCGCGCTGCGCGCGGTGGTGGCCGCCCTGCCGCCCGAGCACCCGCTGGGTGCCGTGGTGCACTCCGCCGGCGTCACCTCGGACGCCACCGTCGGTTCGCTGACCCCGCGGCTGCTGGACACGGTGCTGGCCGCCAAGGTGGACTCCGCGCTCGCACTGCACCGGCTCACCGAGGACGTCCCGGACTGCGCGCTGGTGCTGTTCTCCTCCGTCGCCGGTGTGCTCGGCAGCGCCGGCCAGGGCAACTACGCCGCCGCGAACGCCGCGCTGGACGCGCTCGCGCACCGCCGCCGGGCCGCCGGACTGCCCGGCGTCTCACTGGCCTGGGGGCTCTGGGCGGACGAGGGCGGCATGGCGAGCGGCCTGGCCGCCGCCGACCTGGCCCGGATGGCCCGCTCCGGCCTGGCGGCGCTCTCGGTCGAGCAGGGCCTGGCCCTGCTCGACGACGCGCTGACCGCCGAGGACCCCGTCCTGGTGCCGCTGCGGCTCCACGAGGACGCGCTGCGCTCCCCCGACGCTCCGCTGCCCGAGCTGCTGCTGGACCTCGCCGCGCCGCGGACCCGCGCCACCGCCCCGGTGGCCGACGCGGACGCGTTCCGGGCCCGGCTGGCCGGGCGGCCCGAGGACGAGCGGGCGCAGGAGGTGCTGGAGCTGGTCCGCGCCCAGGTCGCGGTGGTCCTCGGTTTCACCGGCGGGGAGGAGGTCGAGCCGCACCGGGAGTTCTCGGCGATCGGCTTCGACTCGCTGACCAACCTGGAGCTGATCCGGCGGCTGACCGCGGCCACCGGCGTCCGGCTGCCGAACACGCTGGCCTTCGACCACCCGACTCCGGTCGAACTGGCGAACTCGATGACGAAGTTGCTCGGATGAGCGGGCGCACCGCCCGGCCGGGCGCGATGCGGGCGAGGGTCCGCGAAAGGGGCATGCCATGCATGTGGTGATCGTCGGCGGCGGGGTGATCGGCCTGGCCACCGCCTGGCGCTCGCTGGTCGCGGGCCTGACCGTGACCGTCCTGGACCCGGAGCCGGCCGGCAAGGCCACGGCCGTCGCCGCCGGGATGCTGCCGGCCGGCAACGAGAACCTGTACGACCAGGAGCTGTTGCTGCGGCTGTGCATCGCCTCCCGCGACCGCTACCCGTCCTTCGTCGCCGAACTGGAGGAGACCGCCGGCCTCCCCGCCGGGTACCGTCGCGACGGCGTGCTCGAAGTCGCCTACGGCGAGGCGGACCTGGCCGTGCTGAACGGTCTGCGCAGGTGGCAGGAGAACCTCGGGTTCGCCGTCGAGGCACTGGACGCCGAGGAGTGCCGCCGGCAGGAGCCCCAGCTCGCGGAGCGGGTCAGCGGCGGTCTGCTCAACCCGGACGACGGCTCGGTGGACCCGCGCACCCTGAGCGCCGCGCTGATCGCGGCGATCGGGCGGCTCGGCGGCACCGTGCGAGCCGAGCGGGTCACCGACCTGCTGGTCGAGGGCGACCGGGCCGCCGGCGTCCGGCTGGCCGACGGCGGCGAGGTGCGCGGGGACCGCGTGGTGCTCGCCGCCGGGGTGTGGACCCACCGGCTGGGCGGCCTGCCCACCGGGATCGTCCCGGAGATCAAGCCGCAGAAGGGCCAGACCGTACGGCTGCGCGCCGAGCGGCCCTTCCTGGCCCGCACGACCCGCGGGCTGGTCAACGGCCGGTCGGTCTTCGCGGCGCCCCGGCTGGACGGCGAGGTGATCGTCGGCGCGACGCATGAGAGCCGCGGCTACGACACCACCGTCACCGCCGGCGGGATCGGCGAACTGCTGGACATCACCCGGGAGTTGCTGCCGGGCATCGGCGAGCTGGAGTTCGTCGGCGCCGGCGCCGCCTCCCGGCCCGGGTCGCCGGACGGCCTGCCGGTGCTCGGCCACACCGCGCTGGAGGGCCTGCTGCTGGCCTCCGGGCACGGGCGGATCGGCATCCAGCTGGCGCCGGTCACCGGCGACGTGATGACCCACGCGCTGATCTCCGGGGAGCTGCCGGAGGTCGCGAAGCCGTTCTCGGCGCAGCGGTTCTGACCCGGCGGCGCCCCGGCACCCGGCGGCGCACCCGCAGCCCGGCGGCGCACCCGAAAACCGGCGGCGCCCCGGAAACGACCCGCCCCCGCCAGAGCCTCACGCTCTGGCGGGGGCGGCTGTCTTTCCGGCCCGGCCGGCCTCAGCGCCCGGCGCTGCCCCGCCAGCCCCGCGGCGGGGCGTAGCCCTCGCGGGCCCAGGCCGTCGGGGGCGCCGCCCGCGGGACCGGCGGGACCGGCCGCCGCCGGCCGAGGACGACGGCGGTGACCACGGCCAGCTCCTCCGCCGTCGGGCGGCCGGCCAGCACTCGCAGCAGCGGCTCGCCGGTCACGTCGGCGGGTTCCCGTGCTTGCGGGCGGGCAGCCGGGCGTCCTTGCGGCGCAGCGCGTCCAGCGCGCCGATCAGCACCGCCCGGGTCTCGGCCGGGTCGATGACGTCGTCCACGAGGCCGCGCTCGGCCGCGTAGTACGGGTGCATCAGCTCGTCCTTGTAGGCCTTGACGCGCTCGGCCCGCGCGGCCTCCGGGTCGGGAGCGGCGGCGATCTCCTTGCGGAACACCACGTTGGCCGCGCCCTCGGCGCCCATCACCGCGATCTCGTTGGTCGGCCAGGCGTAGCAGAGGTCCGAGCCGATCGACCGGGAGTCCATCACGATGTACGCCCCGCCGTAGGCCTTGCGCAGCACCAGCGAGACCCG
The DNA here is from genome assembly GCF_054601375.1 of Kitasatospora sp. Ki12. Lineage (NCBI taxonomy): Bacteria > Bacillati > Actinomycetota > Actinomycetes > Kitasatosporales > Streptomycetaceae > Kitasatospora > Kitasatospora sp. Ki12. The sequence continues at coordinate 2,072,096 of NZ_BAAIHT010000003.1, forward strand.
CGGCACGGTGGCGTTGCAGTACGCGTACAGCAGCTTGGCGCCGTGCCGGATGATGCCCTCGTGCTCCTGGTCCCGTCCGGGCAGGAAGCCGGGCACGTCCACCAGGGTCACCAGCGGGATGGAGAAGGCGTCGCAGAGTTGCACGAAGCGGGCCGCCTTCTCCGAGGCGTGGATGTCCAGCACCCCGGCCAGCGACTGCGGCTGGTTGGCGACGATGCCGACGGTGTGGCCGTCGAGGCGGGCCAGGCTGCAGACGATGTTGGTCGCCCAGCCGGAGTGCAGCTCGAAGTGCTCGCCGTCGTCGACGATCTCCTCGATCACCTGGCGCATGTCGTACGGGCGGTTGCCGTCGGCGGGCACCAGGTCGAGCAGCCGCTCGGTGCGCCGCTGCGGCGGATCGTCGCTCGGCTGGACGGGCGGCAGCTCGCGGTTGTTGGCCGGCAGCAGGGAGAGCAGGTAGCGCACCTCGGACAGGCAGTCCTCCTCGGTGTCGCAGACCACCTGGGCCGCGCCGGAGACCGCCCCGTGGACGTCCGCGCCGCCGAGTTCGTCGTGGCTGATGGTCTCGCCGGTGACGGCGCGCACCACGTCCGGCCCGGTGATGTACATCTGCGAGATGTCCCGGACCATGAACACCACGTCGGTGAGCGCGGGCGAGTAGGTCGCGCCGCCCGCGCAGGGCCCGAGGATCACGCTGATCTGCGGGATCACCCCGGAGGCCCGGACGTTGCGCAGGAAGATGCCGCCGTACCCGGCCAGCGCGGTGACGCCCTCCTGGATCCGGGCGCCGGCCCCGTCGCAAAGGCTCACCAGGGGCGCCCCGGCGGCCTCGGCGAGGTCCATCACCTTGTGGATCTTCTGCGCGTGGGCCTCGCCCAGCGAGCCGCCGAAGATCCGGAAGTCGTGCGCGTAGACGAAGACGGTCCGGCCGTCCACCTTGCCCCAGCCCGTGACCACGCCGTCGGTGTGGTGGCGGCGGTCCTCCAGCCCGAAGCCGACGGCCCGGTGCCGGCGCAACTGCTCGACCTCCTGGAAGGTGCCCGGGTCGAACAGCAGGTCCAGCCGCTCACGCACCGTCAGTTTCCGGCGCGCGTGCTGCTGTTCGGTCGCCCGTTCGGACGGTCCGGCTGCGGCCGCACGGCGCAGCTCCGCCAGCTCGGCGGCTCTGCTCCTGGTGTCCGAGCCGTGGACACTCGGTTCCGCGACGACGGTCATATGCCACCTCTCCCCGTTCTCCTGTGGTGTCCGATCCACCACGTGGGTTCCGATCCACCACGAACGGCGCGTTCTCCGCGCGCGGAGACGTGTCCTCCGCGCGCGGCGCGCGAGAACGGGGTCCCCCCGGTTCGATGGCTCCCCCCGATTCAATGGCGCCGCGCCGACCGCCGCCAGCGGACCCGGCCCCTACCATGTCCGGCCATCCCCCTATCGCCGGTTAGGGGTTGGGCCCGGCAGGACGCGGTGAAAACATCGCCACCGGAACGGCGTGAGCGCCAGCGCGCCCGCCGTTGCGACCGGAGCAGGACAGAGCGAGGAAGCGGGCCCAAGGTGACCGGATCGACGGTGGAGAACACGGCAGGCGACGTCTGGATCCGGCGGTACCACCCGACCGGGGCCGGAGCCCCGCGCCTGGTGTGCTTCCCGCACGCCGGCGGCGCGGCCAGCTACTTCTTCCCGCTGTCCGCCGCCCTGCGGGACGAGGCCGAGGTCCTCGCGGTGCAGTACCCGGGCCGCCAGGACCGGCGCCACGAGCCGGCCGTGGACGACATCCACCGGCTGGCCGACCTGCTCACGGTGGCGCTGGAGGGCACCGTCGACGACCGCACGGTCTTCTTCGGGCACAGCATGGGCGCCTCGGTCGCGTTCGAGGTCGCCCGGCGGCTCGAACGGGGCGCCGGGCGCGGCCCCGCCCTGCTGATCGCCTCCGGCCGGCGCGCCCCCTCCCGCCACCGCGACGAGCGGATCCACCGGCTCGACGACGCCGGCCTGGTCCGCGAGACCCGGGCGCTCAGCGGCACCGACAGCACGCTGCTGGACGACGAGGAGATCCTGCGGATGATCCTCCCGATCCTGCGCAACGACTACCGCGCCGTCGAGACCTACACCAGCGCGCCGGACGCCGCCATCGACGCGCCGATCACCGCGTTCATCGGCACCGGGGACCCGAAGGTCTCCGTCGACGAGGCGCAGGACTGGTCGCACCACACCCGCGGCGCGTTCCGGCGCGAGGACTTCGCCGGCGGGCACTTCTACCTGACCGAGACCCCGGACGCCCTGCGGCACAAGCTGCTCGCCGAGCTGCGCACCGTCGGCTGAACGGGGCGGGAACCCCCAGGCCCGGGGGACAGCCCCTAGGCGAATCCCCTGGCCACCGTAGGGGTGGGCACGGGTAGCACCACCGGTCCGGACCCGAGGACCATCGAGTAGACACGGCGACCGCCCGTGACAGCGGTGCCCGCGGGGCAACGCCATGAAGGCCCGGTCAGCCGCACGCCTTCATGCCCTTGGCCGGTCCAAGATCGAGGAAGGCGTTCGGCACATGATGGGTGAGACCTCCCCCTCCGCTTCCACCGTCCAGGATGCCCGGGAAGACGCGGTCGCGGTCATCGGCATGGCCTGCCGGCTCCCCCGCGCGGCGACCCCGGACGCCTACTGGCGGCTCCTCAGCGAGGGCACCAGCGCGGTCGGCGGCGTACCGGCCGACCGCTGGGACCTCGACGCCCTCCCCCTCGACGACCTCACCCCCGACGCCCGGCAGGCGCTGCGCCACGGCGCCTTCGTCGACCGGGTGGACGGCTTCGACGCCGGCTTCTTCGGGATCTCCCCGCGCGAGGCCGCCGCGATGGACCCCCAGCAGCGCCTGATGGCCGAACTCGGCTGGGAGGCCCTGGAGGACGCCCGGCTGCTCCCCGACACCCTGCACGGCACCGCCACCGGCGTGTTCGTCGGCGCCATCGCCCACGACTACGCCACCCTCCTCCAGCAGCACGGCCCCCGGCAGCTCGACACCCACAGCCTCACCGGCCTGCAGAACGGCGTCATCGCCAACCGGCTCTCCTACCTGCTCGGCGCGCACGGCCCCAGCCTGACCGTCGACACCGGCCAGTCCTCCTCGCTGGTGGCGGTGCACCTCGCCGTCGAGAGCCTGCGCAAGGGCGAGTCGAGCCTCGCGCTGGCCGGCGGCGTCAGCCTCAACCTGCTGCCGGAGAGCGCCGTCGCGGTCGCCAAGTTCGGCGCCCTCTCGCCGGACGGACGGTGCGCCACCTTCGACGCCCGCGCCAACGGCTACGTCCGCGGCGAGGGCGGTGCCGTCCTCGTCCTCAAGCCGCTCGCCCGCGCCCTCGCCGACGGCGACACCGTGTACGGCGTGATCCGCGGCAGCGCGGTCAACAGCGACGGCGGCACCGACGGCCTGGCCAAGCCCGGCCCCACCACCCAGGCGGCGGTCCTGCGCGCCGCCTGCGACCGGGCCGGGGTCGACCCCGCCGCCGTCCAGTACGTCGAACTGCACGGCACCGGCACCCGGATCGGCGACCCGATCGAGGCCGAGGCGCTCGGCCGGGCGTACGGCACCGAGCGCACCGAACCGCTGCTGGTCGGCTCGGCCAAGACCAACATCGGGCACCTGGAGGGCGCCGCCGGCATCGCCGGCCTGCTGAAGGCCGTCCTCAGCGTCCACCACCGGCGGATCCCCGCCAGCCTGCACTACGAACACCCCAACCCGCGGATCGACCTGGACGGCTGGAAGCTGCGCGTCCAGACCGAGGCCGGGCCGTGGCCGCACCCGGACCGCCCGCTGCTGGCGGGCGTCAGCTCCTTCGGCATCGGCGGGACCAACTGCCACCTGGTGCTCTCCGGTCCGCCCGCCGACCTCCCGGCGCCCGAGGCCGGCGGGGACGCCGAGTCCCCGCGGGTGCCGATGGTCCCGTGGCTGCTGTCCGGCCGGACCGAGCCGGCGCTGCGCGCCCAGGCCGCCCGGCTTCGCGAACACCTCGACCGGCACCCGGAGCCCGACGACGAGCGGATCGGCTGGTCGCTCGCCACCACCCGCGCCACCTTCGAACACCGCGCCGTCCTCGTCGGCGAGGACCGCGCCCGGCTGCTCGCCGGCCTGGACGCCCTCGCCCTCGGCGAGGACGCCCCCCGTCTCGTCCGCGGCCGGGCCGGCCGCACCGGCGGCACCGTCCTGGTCTTCCCCGGCCAGGGATCCCAGTGGCACGGCATGGCCGTCGGCCTGCTCGACCGCTCCCCGGTCTTCCGGCAGCACCTGGAGGCCTGCGACGCCGCGCTCGCCGAACACCTCGACTGGTCACTGCTCGACGTCCTGCGCCAGGCCCCCGCCGCACCCTCGCTGGACCGCTCCGACGTCGTGCAGCCCGCGCTGTTCGCCGTGATGGTCTCGCTCGCCAGGCTCTGGGAGTCCCTCGGCATCCGCCCCGACGCCGTCGTCGGACACTCCCAGGGCGAGATCGCCGCCGCCCACATCGCCGGCGCCTTCACCCTGCGCGAGGCCGCCCGGATCAGCGCCCTGCGCAGCAAGGTCCTGATGGAACTGCGGCAGAGCGGCAACATGGCCTCCGTGCCGCTGCCGGCCGACGAGGTCGCCGAGCTGATCGCCGAATCCGGCGCCCCGATCGAGATCGGCGCCTACAACAGCCCCGGCAACACCGTCCTGTGCGGCCCCACCGAGGCCGTCACCGCGCTGCTGGAACGGTGCGCCGCCCGCAACGCCCCCGGGCGGCTCGTCAACATCGACTACCCGTCGCACTCCGCCGGCGTCGAGCCGATCGAGCGGCGGCTGCTCGCCGAGCTCGGCACGCTCACCCCGCGCAGCTCCGACATCCCGTTCTACTCCACCGTCACCGGCGCACCCCTGGACACCGCCGAGCTCACCGCCGAGTACTGGTACGCCAACCTGCGCCGACCGGTGCTGTTCCGGCAGGCCGTCGAGGCCCTCGCCGCCGACGGCCACGGCGTGTTCGTCGAGAGCAGCCCGCACCCGGTGCTGCTCGGCGGCATCCGGCTGACCCTGGCCGGCGCCGAGCAGCCGCCCGTCGTCATCAGCACCCTGCGCCGCAACGAGGCCGAGTGGCCGCGCGTGCTGACCGGCCTCGCCGAGCTGCACACCCGGGGCGTGGACGTGCCCTGGCGACAGCTGCTCAGCGGCCGGCCGACGGCCACCACGGCCCTGCCGACGTACCCGTTCCAGCGCGAACGCCACTGGGCGGCCGACGAGTCCGCGCCCGGCACGGCGCGGGGCGCCGTCCCGCACCGCCCGGTCGCGGCCACGGCTGCGGCTACGGCTACGGCTACGGCTACGGCTACGGAACCGGAGCCGGCGGGCCGGGAGCTCGGCTGGGCCGAACGACTGGCCCAACTCCCGGACACGGAACGGCTGGACCGCCTGCACGAACTCGTCCGCACCCAGGCCGCCGTCGTCCTCGGCCACGCCACCGCCGACACCCTCGACCCGGACCGCACCTTCAAGGACCTCGGCTTCGACTCCACGCTGACGGTCGAGTTCTGCACCCGCCTCGCCTCCGTCACCGGCCTGCCCGTCCCCAGCACCACCACGTACGACCACCCGACCCCGGGCGACGTCGTCCGCCACCTCCACACCCGGATCACCGGCCCCGCCCCAGCCGGGAACCCCCTCGCCCCGGCACACCCCGGGACCGCCACCGGCCCGCGCCCCGACGAGCCGATCGCCATCATCGGCATGGCCTGCCGCTACCCCGGCGGGGTCTCCTCACCCGAGGACCTGTGGCGGCTGGTCGCCGACGGCGTCGACGCCGTCTCCGCCTTCCCCACCGACCGCGGCTGGGACCTCGGCGAGCTCTACGACCCGGAGCCCGGCCTGCCCGGCCGCACCTACGCCCGCGCCGGCGGCTTCCTCACCGGCGCCGACACCTTCGACGCCGCGTTCTTCGGCATCGGCCCCCGCGAGGCCCAGACGATGGACCCGCAGCAGCGCCTGCTGCTGGAGACCACCTGGGAGGCCCTGGAGCACGCCGGCATCGACCCGGCCACCCTGCGCGGCAGCAACACCGGCGTCTTCACCGGCATCATGTCCCCCGAGTACGGCCCGCGCCTGTACGAGACCGCGGAGAAGCTCAACGGCTACCTCCTCACCGGCACCACGGCGAGCGTCGCCTCCGGCCGGATCGCCTACACCTTCGGGTTCGAGGGCCCGGCCGTCACCGTCGACACCGCCTGCTCCTCCTCGCTGGTAGCGCTGCACATGGCCGCCCAGTCACTGCGCACCGGCGAATCCGACCTGGTGCTCGCGGGCGGCGCCGCGGTCATGTCGACACCCGGCATGCTGGTGGAGTTCAGCCGCCAGCGCGGGCTGTCGGCGGACGGGCGGTGCAAGGCCTTCTCGGACTCCGCGGACGGCACCGGCTGGGCCGAGGGCGTCGGCATGCTGCTCGTCGAACGGCTCAGCGACGCCCGACGCAACGGCCACCCGGTGCTCGCCGTCGTCCGCGGCACGGCGATCAACCAGGACGGCGCCTCCAACGGCCTCACCGCACCCAACGGCCCCGCCCAGCAGCGCGTCATCCGCGCGGCACTGGCCAACGCCCAGCTCACGGCAGCGGACATCGACGCCGTGGAGGCGCACGGCACCGGCACCGCACTGGGTGACCCGATCGAGGCCCAGGCGCTGCTCGCCACCTACGGACAGGACCGCGAACTTCCTTTCCTCCTTGGATCGTTGAAGTCCAACATCGGGCACGCCCAGGCCGCGGCCGGCGTCGGCGGCATCATCAAGACGGTCGAAGCGATGCGGCACGGCGTCCTGCCGAAGACGTTGCACGTCGATACGCCGTCCACGCACGTCGACTGGACCGAGGGCTCGGTCGAACTCCTCACCGAGGCAAGGGAATGGCCCGAGACCGGGCGTCCTCGCCGGGCCGCCGTCTCCTCCTTCGGCATCTCCGGCACCAACGCCCACGTCATCATCGAACAGGCCCCCGAACCGGCAGCCATCGAACCGGCCACCCCGGCCACCGAGCCCGCCCTGCCGCTGGCCTGGCCCCTGTCCGCCCGCACCCCCGACGCCCTGCGCGACCAGGCCACCCGCCTGCTCGCCCACATCGAGGCGACCGACGCCGACCCGCGCGACATCGCCCACTCCCTCACCACCACCCGCGCCCAGCTGGACCAGCGGGCCGTCGTCATCGGCAGCGGACGCGACGAACTCCTCGACGCGCTCCGCGCGCTGGCCGAAGGGAAGAACCACCCCGGGATCGTCAGCAGCCAGCCCCTCACCGGCCGCCTCGCCTTCCTCTTCACCGGCCAGGGCGCCCAACGCCTCGGCATGGGGCGCGAGCTGTACGAGGCGTTCCCCGTCTTCGCCTCCGCCCTGGACGACGTCCTCGCACGCTTCGACGCCCCCGTCCGGGAGGTCATGTGGGGCGAGGACCCCGACGCCCTCAACCAGACCGGCACCGCCCAACTCGCCCTCTTCGCCTTCGAAACCGCCCTCTACCGGCTGCTCGAATCACTCGGCGTACGCCCGGACTACCTCGCCGGACACTCCCTCGGCGAGATCACCGCCGCCCACGCCTCCGGCATCCTCACCCTCGACGACGCCTGCACCCTCGTCTCCGCCCGCGCCCGCCTCATGCAATCCCTGCCCACCGGCGGCTCGATGGCCGCCCTGCGCGCCACCGAAGACGAAGTCATCCCGCTGCTCGGCGAGGACGTGACGATCGCGGCCGTCAACTCGGCTGACAGCGTCGTCATTTCGGGCGATGAGGCAGCCGTCGAGGCCGTGCTCGCACAGTTCGCCGACCGCAAGCACACCCGCCTGAAGGTCTCCCACGCCTTCCACTCACCGCTGATGGACCCGATCCTCGAAGACTTCCGGGCCGTCGCCAAAAGCATCACTCACCACACCCCGACCATCCCGGTCATCTCCAACCTCACCGGCCAGCCCCTCACCGACGCCAACGCCGACTACTGGGTCAACCACCTGCGCGGCACCGTCCGCTACCACGACGCCGTCACCCACCTCGCCGAACAGGGCGTCACCACCCACCTCGAAATCGGCCCCGACGCCGCCCTCACCCCCCTCACCGACAACACCACCCCCACCGGACACCGCAAGCACCCCGAGGTCCACCAGCTGGTCACCGCCCTCGCCACCCTCCACCTCACCCCCCTCAACCCCACCGCCCACACCATCCCCCTCCCCACCTACGCCTTCCAGCGCAAGCGCTACTGGATCGCCCCCAGCTCCACCGGTCTCCCCGCCACCGGCCACCCCCTGCTCGGCGCCGTCATCGAAACCCCCGACCGCGTCACGCACCTCACCGGCCGTCTCAACCTCGACACCCACCCCTGGCTCGCCGACCACCGGATCGCGGGCACCCCGATCCTCCCGGCCAGCGCCTTCGTCGACCTGGTCGTGCACGCCGGCCACCACACCGGCCACCCGTACCTGAGCGAGCTGACCCTGGAGGCCCCGCTGGCGCTGCCCCGCACCGGCGGTGTGCAGCTGCGGATCTCGCTGGCGCCCGAGGACGGTGCGGGGCAGCGTGCGGTCACCGTCCACGCCAGGGTTGCCGAGGACGCCGACTGGGTGCGGCACGCCGAGGGCGTGCTCGCCTCGCAGAGCCCGGCGGGCGCGCCAGCCACCCGGCTCGCCCGCCCCGCCTCGGCCGAGCCGATCGACGTCACCGACCTCTACGACCGGCTCGCCGACCGGGGGTACGAGTACGGCCCGGCGTTCCGGGGTCTTCGCGCGGCGTGGCGAGTCGGCGAGGAGGTGTACGCCGAGATCTCCCTGCCGGGTGCCGACCAGGCCGAGGCGTACGGCCTGCACCCCGCCCTGCTCGACGCCGTGCTGCACGCCGCGCTGATCGACGGCGAGGCGCTGGACATCCCGTTCGCGTGGACGGGCGTCACCCTGTACGCCCAGGCGCCGACCACCCTCCTCGTCCGGGTGACCAGGACGGCTCCCGACGCGGTGGCGCTCGTCATCTCCGATCCGGCGGGGAACCCGGTGGCCGAGGTCGAACGGCTGGTGCTGCGCCCGGTCGCCCGGGAGCGGATCGCCGCGGCCCCGACCGGTTCCGACGCCCTGCTCGACCTGGTGTGGGGTCCTGCCCCGGCTCGTCCCGCCCCGGGCCGTACCGGCTCGGCCGGCCGCCTGGCCGTCCTCGGCACCGCGCCGGACTCCCTCACCGACGCCGCCGCCGACCGGTTCGCCGGGCTCTCCGCACTGATGACCGCCCTGGACGGGGGCACGCCGGCGCCTGACACCGTCGTCGCCCTGGCTCCGCAGCGGGCGACCGACCTCGGCGCCACCGCCCAGGAGGTGCTGTCCCTCCTGCAGGCCTGGCTGGCCGCGGAGCGGCTGGCCGACACCCACCTGATGCTCGTCACCCGCCGCGCGGTCGCGACCAGCGCGGGAGAGCCCGTGGAGGACCTCGCCGCCGCCGCCGTCTGGGGCCTGGTGCGCACCGCGCAGAGCGAGCACCCCGGCCGGTTCACGCTGGTCGACACGGATGGCTCGGAGGCCTCCGACGCCCTGCTGGCCTCCGCTGTGGCCCTCGGCGAGCCGCAGCTCGCGCTGCGCGCCGGCACGAGCCTCGTCCCGCGGGTCGCCCGAGTGACCGGGCGGCCGTCGGACGAGGCCGGCGACCCGGCGCTCGACCGGGACGGTACGGTCCTGATCACCGGCGGCACCGGCGGCCTGGGCGCCCTGGTCGCCCGCCACCTGGTCACCGCACACGGCGTCCGCCACCTCCTCCTCACCAGCCGCCGCGGACCGGACGCCCCCGGCGCCACCGAACTCACCACCGAACTCACCGAACTCGGCGCCACCGTCCGCGTGGTGGCCTGCGACGCCACCGACCGCGACGCCCTCGCCACCGTCCTGCGCGAGGCCACCCCCACCGTCCGCGCGATCGTCCACACCGCCGGCATCACCGACGACGGCACGCTCACCCTGCTCACGCCGGAGCGTCTGGGCTCCGTCCTGGCACCCAAGTCCGAGGCCGCACAGCACCTCCACGAGCTCAGCCTCCAACTCGGCCTCGACCTCACCCACTTCCTCCTCTTCTCCTCCGTCTCGGGCGTCCTCGGCACCCCCGGCCAGGCCAACTACGCCGCCGCCAACACCCAGTTGGACGCCATCGCCGCGCACCGCCACGCCCGGGGACTGCCCGCCACCTCCATCGCGTGGGGGCTCTGGGAGACGACGACCGGCATGGCCGGGCAACTGGAGGAGGCGGACCTGGCGCGCTGGGCCCGGGCCGGAATCCCGGCCCACGACACGGAGTTCGGCCTGCGCCTGTTCGACATCGCCTTGGCCTCCGGCCGGCCGGCCCCCGTCGCCGTCAGGCTCGACCGCGCCGCGCTGCGCGCCCGCGCCGCCGCCGGCACCCTGCCGGCCGTCCTCGGCTCGCTCGTCCCGGCCGCCCCGGCCCGCGCACAGCGTCCCGACCGCCCGACGCTCGGCGGCACCGGCGTGGGCGACCAGCGCGCCCACGTACTGGCCCTCGTCCAGAGCACCGCAGGGGCGGTCCTCGGCCACAGCGACAGCGCGTCCGTGCCCGCCGCCCGCTCGTTCAAGGAGCTGGGCTTCGACTCCCTGGCCGCCGTCGAGCTGCGCAACCGGCTCAGCGGCGCCACCGGGATGCGCCTGCCCAGCACCGTCACCTTCGACTACCCCACCCCGACCGCCCTCGCCGACCACCTCCACCAAGCCCTGTTCGGCGGGCGGCCCGAGGCGGACACCCCCGCCCCGACCGCCACGGTCAGCGGCTCCGACGAGCCGATCGCCATCATCGGCATGGCCTGCCGCTACCCCGGCGGGGTCTCCTCACCCGAGGACCTGTGGCGGCTGGTCGCCGACGGCGTCGACGCCGTCTCCGAGTTCCCCGGCGACCGCGGCTGGGACGTCGACTCCATCTACCACGCGGACCCCGAGCACCCCGGCACCTCCTACACCCGCGAAGGCGGGTTCCTGCACGAGGCCGCCGAGTTCGACCCGGCCTTCTTCGGCATCAACCCGCGCGAGGCCGGCGCGATGGACCCGCAGCAGCGCCTGCTGCTGGAGACCACCTGGGAGTCCCTGGAACGCGCCGGACTCGACCCGACCACGCTGCGCGGCAGCAACACCGGCGTCTTCACCGGGATCATGTACGACGACTACGGCGCCCGGCTGCGCCCGCTCCCGGCCGGCTACGAAGGGTACGTGGGCAACGGCAGCCGGCCGAGCGTCGCCTCCGGTCGCGTCTCCTACACCTTCGGGTTCGAGGGCCCGGCGATGACCGTCGACACCGCCTGCTCCTCCTCCCTGGTCGCCCTGCACCTCGCCTGCCAGGCCCTGCGCAACGGCGAATCCGACCTCGCGCTGGCCGGCGGCGCCACCGTCATGGCCACCGCCTCGACCTTCGTCGAGTTCAGCACCCAGGGCGCCCTGTCGGCGGACGGCCGCTGCAAGGCCTTCTCCGACACGGCGGACGGCACCGGCTGGGCCGAGGGCGTCGGCATGCTGCTCGTCGAACGGCTCTCCGACGCCCGACGCAACGGCCACCCGGTGCTCGCCGTCGTCCGCGGCACGGCCGTCAACCAGGACGGCGCCTCCAACGGCCTCACCGCACCCAACGGCCCCGCCCAGCAGCGCGTCATCCGCCAGGCCCTCGCCAACGCCCAACTGACGGCGGCCGAGGTCGACGCGGTCGAGGCGCACGGGACGGGCACCACGCTCGGCGACCCGATCGAGGCCCAGGCCCTCATGGCCACCTACGGGCAGGACCGTCAAGAGCCGCTGTGGCTGGGCTCGTTGAAGTCCAACATCGGACACTCGCAGGCCGCGGCCGGCGTCGGCGGCATCATCAAGATGGTCGAGGCCATGCGGCACGGCGTGCTGCCGAGGACGCTGCACGTCGACAAGCCGTCCACGCACGTCGACTGGATCGAGGGCTCGGTCGAACTCCTCACCGAGGCGAGGGAATGGCCGGAGACCGGGCGTCCTCGTCGGGCCGCCGTCTCCTCCTTCGGCATCTCCGGCACCAACGCCCACGTCATCATCGAGCAGGGCCCCCGCACGACGGCCGCCACGCCGACGACCGGCCCGAACGACGCCTCCCTTACGCTGGCGTGGCCGCTCTCCGGGCACACCGAAGCCGCGCTGCGCGACCAGGCGGCCCGGCTGCTCGCGCACGTCGAGGCGACCGACGCCGACCCGCGCGACATCGCCCACTCCCTCGCCACCACCCGGGCCCAGCTGGACCAGCGGGCCGTGGTCATCGGCAGCGGACGCGACGAACTCCTCGCCGGGCTCCGCGCACTGGCCGAGGCGTCACCGGCACGGCCACCGACGGGCAGCTGGCGTTCCTGTTCACCGGTCAGGGCGCGCAACGCCTCGGCATGGGAAGGGAGTTGTACGAGGCGTTCCCGGTGTTCGCCTCGGCGCTGGATGCGTGCTGGAGCGGTTCGACGTCCCCGTGCGGGAGGTGATGTGGGGCGAGGACCCGACGCGCTCAACCAGACCGGCACCGCCCAACTCGCCCTCTTCGCCTTCGAAACCGCGCTGTACCGACTGCTCGAATCACTCGGCGTGCGCCCGGACTACCTCGCCG
>NZ_BAAIHT010000004.1:0-337118 GCF_054601375.1 Kitasatospora sp. Ki12
CCGCCCCCGTCATCGCCCGCCTGTCCACCGTCATCGACGCGCCCCTGGACACCGTCTGGGCCCTGCACACCGGCATCGGCGACTGGCCCGTCTGGAACACCGACATCGACCAGGCCCGCCTCCACAGCCCGCTCGCCGAGGGCGCCGTCTTCACCTGGCGCACCCACGGGCTGACCATCACCTCGACCGTCCGCGAGCTGGTGCCCGCGCCCGGATCGTCTGGGGCGGCCCCGCCAACGGCATCGACGGCGTCCACGTGTGGACCTTCGAGCAGACCGGCGACCAGGTCACCGTCCACACCGAGGAGTCCTGGAGCGGCGAGCCCGTCGACGCCATGCCGGAGGAACTCGGCCAGGCCCTGCGCACCTCCCTGGAGAGCTGGCTCACCTGCCTCAAGAACCGCGCCGAGAAGCGCGCCTGACCGCCGAGCCACCCAAGCCACCCGAGCCACCCCACCGAGACAGCGAGGACCCGACCATGACCGCCGCCAAGCCCTACCTGACCGGCCACTACACCCCGGCCGTCGACGAGATCACCGCCACCGGGCTGACCGTCGAGGGCACCCTGCCCCCGGAGCTCACCGGCCGGCTCGTCCGCAACAGCCACAACCCCAAGCCCGGCATCACGCCCACCCACTGGTTCAAGGGCAGCGGCATGGTCCACGGCATCCGGCTGCGCGACGGACGCGCCGAGTGGTACCGCAACCGCTGGGTGCGCACCCCCGCCCTGGACGGCGCCCCCTACCTCACCGAACACGGCCCCGACCTGACCGCCAGCACCGCCGGCACCCACGTCATCGAGCACGCCGGACGCCTGCTCGCGCTCAGCGAGGCCAACCTGCCCTTCGAGCTCACCCCCGAACTGGAGACCGTCGGCGCCTACGACTTCGCCGGCACGCTGCGCACCGCGATGACCGCCCACCCCAAGGTCGACCCCGCCACCGGCGAACTGCACTTCTTCGGCTCCTCGCCCCTCCCGCCCTACCTCACCCACCACGTCGCCGACGCGAGCGGCGCGATCGTCCACAGCGCCGAGGTCCCCGGCGCGAGCGCCGCCCTCAAGCACGACTTCGCGATCACCCGCCACCACGTGGTGTTCGTCGAGGGCTCCGTCACCTTCGACCCCGCCGAACACTCCGGCATCCCGTACGGCTGGGACGACGAGCAGCCCGCCCGGATCGGCGTGATGCCGCGCGGCGCGGACGGCGCCGGACGGATCCGCTGGTACCCGGTCGAGCCCGGCTCCCTGCTGCACGCCGCCAACGCCTACGAGGACGAGCGGGGCCGGATCGTCCTGGAGGGCCCGGCCGTCGACCGGGAGGGCTTCGTCCTGTCCTGGAACTGGTGGGTCGGCGCCCCCGGCCGCGGCACCGAGCCCACCACCGCCTCGCGCACCCGCCGTTGGGTGATCGACCCGGCGGCCGGCACCGTCGCCGAGTACACCGTGGACGACCTCGCCACCGAGTTCCCCACCATCAACGAGGACCTGCTCGGCGCCGAGCACCGCTACCAGTACGCCGTCTCCTTCCCCGACTCCGACGGCCTCGGCGGCTACGGCGTCGTCAAGTACGACCGCACCACCGGGGAACGCCGCATCCACGAGGTCGGCGACGCCCGGATGCCCAGCGAGGCCGTCTTCGTCCCCGCCGCCGGCGCCACCCGCGAGGACGACGGCTACCTGCTCACCGTCGTCTCCGACCTCAAGCAGGACGCCTCCCGGCTGCTCGTCCTGGACGCCTCCGGCCTCGGACAGCTGGCCGCCGTCCACCTGCCGCGCCGCGTCACGGCCGGCATCCACGGCTCCTGGATCCCGGACACCGCCCACTGAACCCCGGCCCGGCCGCCGTACGGGCCCTGCCCGGCCTCCCGGCGCACGGAACCGGGAGGCCCGTCCAATCCGCCGCCCCGCCCGCTCCGAACAACGGACGCGGCCCCCACGGGCGTTGCCCAGCCGCACGCGCACCGCACCGCACCGCACCGGGCCGATCGGAAGGGACCCCCGTTGACCGCCGCCCCCACCGCCGCCACCCCCGCACCCCCGAGCGGACGACCCGCCCCCCGGCGCGCCCCGCGCACCCCCGGCCGCCGCCGGATCGCCGTCGTCGGCGCGGGCGTGGCCGGCCTCACCGCGGCCTGGGAACTGCGGCGCGCCGGCGCCGAGGTCGAACTCTTCGAAGCCGGCGGACGGCTCGGCGGCCACGCCCGCACCCAGCACGTCACCACCCCCGACGGCCGCGAACTCGCCCTGGACACCGGCTTCCTGATCCACGACGAGCACACCTGCCCCCACCTGGTACGGCTCCTGCGCGACCTCGCCGTCCCCACCCGGGACGCCGACGCGGCCATCGCCGTGCACTGCGAGGGCTGCGGCCTCGAGTACGCCGGCACCGACGGACCGGCCGGACTCCTCGCCCGTCCCGAACCGCTGCTGCGCCCCCGCTACCTGCGCCTGCTCGCCGACATCCCGCGCTTCCGCGCCCGCGCCCGCCGCCTGCTCACCCACCCCGGCGCCGGCGACCCCACCCTGCGCGACTTCCTCCTCGACGAATGCTTCTCCGGCTACTTCGCCCACCACTACCTGGCCCCCCTCGTCGCCGCCGCCCGCCCCTGCACCGCCCCCGACCCGGCCGGCGACCACCCCGCCCGCCACCTGTTCACCCTCCTCGACCGGCACGGCCTGCTCTCGGACTCCCGCCCGCCCGCCTGGCGCACCGTCACCGGCGGATCCGCCGCGTACGTGCGGCGCATCGCCGACCGCCTCACCGCCGTCCACCGCCACACCCCCGTCCGGGCGGTCCACCGCCACCTCGACGGCATCACCCTCACCACCGCGGACGGCCGCCGCGCCGAGGCCGACGCCGTCGTCGTCGCCACCCACGCCGGCCAGGCCCTGGACCTGCTCGCCGACCCCACCCGCGCCGAACGCGAGGTCCTCGCCGCCTTCCGCTACACCCGCACCCCGACCGTCCTGCACCGCGACACCTCCGTCCTGCCCGGCACCCGGTGGGCCCGCGGCTCCTGGAACTACCGCATGCCCCACTGCACCGCCCCGGCCGGCACCGCGCGGATCAGCCATCACCTCAACCGGCTGCTGCGCCTGGACACCGCCGAGGACTACCTGGTCACCCGCAACGAGGCGCCCCACGACCCCGTCCCCGAGCACCTGGTGATCTCCCGCGCCGTCCACGAGCACCCCGTCCACACCGCCGAGACCGTCGCCGCCCAGCGCCGGCTGCCCGGACTCAGCACCGGACGCACCGCGTTCGCCGGAGCCCACCACGGCTGGGGCTCCCCCGAGGACGGCTGCCGCTCCGGCCTGGCCGCCGCCCGCGCCCTGCTCGGCGCCGGCGCCCCCTGACACCCGCCGGTACGACCTGACGCCCGCCGGTACGACCTGACGCCCGCCGGGCCCCGGCCACTGGCACAAAACGCTGCGCAAACGCTGCGAGTACCCGGACGGGCCGGCCCTGCGCGACGGTCGGAGGGTGCCGGCGACGATCGACCGGGCACCCGGCGGGCCCGCCCCCGAGGCGCCCGCCCCCCACGCACCCGGCGCCGGGCCGCCAACCCCCGAGGCACCCGGCGCCGGGCCGCCGACCCCGAGGCACCCGCCGACCGGGGAAGCGCCGACCGGCGGGCCGGGCTGCGCGCGCTGGTGGCCCGGACCGCCCGCGGCGACGAACGGGCCTTCGAGGACCTCTACGGCGCCACCGCCGCGGCCGTCCTCGCCCTGGTCCTGCGCGTGCTGCGGGACCGCGCCCAGGCCGAGGAGGTGACCCAGGAGGTGTTCTGGCAGGTGTGGCGGGAGGCGCCGCGCTACCGCCCCGAGCGCGGCGAGGTCCTGCCCTGGCTGCTCACCCTGGCCCACCGGCGAGCCGTCGACCGGGTCCGCTCCGCCCGCGCCGCCGCCGACCGCGACCGCGCCGCCGCCCTGCGCGCCTACACCCCGGACTTCGACCAGGTCGCCGACCAGGCCATCGACCGGGTCGAGGGCCGGCGGGAACGCGACCGGCTCCGGCGCGCCCTGGCCACGCTGAGCGAGGTCCAGCGCGAGTGCCTGCTCCTGGTCTACGTCGGCGGCTGCACCCAGGCCCAGGCCGCCGCCCGGACCGGGGCGCCGCTGGGCACCGTCAAGACCCGCATCCGCGACGCCCTGCGCCACCTGCGCGGCCACCTCGGCGACGGCCCCGACGGCCCCGGTGCCCCCGACGGCCCTGGTGCCCCCAGCGGCTCCGGTGCCCCCGGCGTCCGGGCGTGGCGGTCCGCGCGTCCGCCCGGCACCGCGCCCCGCCCCGCCGTAGGCTCGCCGCCGTGACCGCCCCCGCCGCCGCGGCCGCCGCCGCCCTGACCACCGGCGCCCTCGCCCGACGGCTCGGTGTCTCGCCCACCACCGTCCGCTCCTGGGAGAGCCGCTACGGCATCGGCCCGGCCCACCGCGACCCCGGACGCCACCGCCGGTGGGGGCCGCAGGACGTGGCCGTGCTGGAGGAGATGTGCCGCCTCACCGCCCGCGGCGTCGCCCCCGCCGAAGCCGCGCGCGCCGCCCTGGCCACCCGTACCGGACCGGCCGGCGGTACGGCGGCCCCGCTCCCGCGCCAGGCCCCGGCCGTGCCCGCCCCCGGCGGCAACACCCTGCCGGTGGGCACCGTCCGCCCCGAGTGCCGGGGACTGGCCCGCGCCGCCGTACGCCTCGACGCGCCCGAGATGGCCCGCATCCTGCGCCGCTCCATCGACGACCTCGGCGCGGTCACCGCCTGGGCCGAGGTCATGACCCCGGCCCTGCGGGCGGCCGGCCGCAAGTGGGCCGCCGAGGGCGAACGCTGCGTCGAGGTGGAACACCTGCTCTCCTGGCACGTCGCCGCCGCCCTGCGCCGGGCCGCCGACCGGGCCGCCGACCGGACCCGCGACGGGGCCGGGGACCCGGACGACGTGCCGCCGGGACCGGCCGCGCTGCTGGCCGGCATGCCCACCGAACTGCACTCCCTGCCGCTGGAGGCGGTCGCCGCGGGGCTGGCCGAACGCGGGCTGCCGTTCCGGATGTTCGGCGCCGCCCTGCCCACCGAGGCGCTCCTGGAGGCGGTGCGCCGCACCGGCCCGCCTGCCGTCCTACTCTGGTCCCAGGTCGCCCGCACCGCCGACCGGGCGCTGGCCCACCGCGTCGCCCGCACCACCTGGGGCCCGCACGGCGCGCGCACCGGCCCCGTCGTGCTGGCCGCCGGCCCCGGCTGGGCCGGCCCCCGCCGCCCGCCCGGCACCCTGAGACCCCGTGACCTGGCCACCGCCCTCGACCAGTTGGAGCGACTGCTGCGCTGACCGGCCCGCCCCGGCCCGGCCACGGTCCGGCGGTGTCGAAAGGACACCGAGAGGACGTCGAGAGGACAGCGAGAGGACGTCGAAAGGAGACGGACGATGGACGAGCGACCCCCGACCGGGCGGCACTGCCTGGTCACCGGAGCCACCGGCTACATCGGCGGCCGCCTGGTACCCGAACTCCTCGCCGCCGGGCACCGGGTGCGCTGCCTGGCCCGCGACCCCGGACGGCTGCGCGACCAGCCGTGGCGCGCCGGCGTCGAGGCGGTGGCCGGCGACGTCACCCGGCCCGGGACCCTGGCCGGCGCCTTCGACGGCGTCGACGTCGCGTACTACCTCGTCCACTCGCTCGGCACCGGCCCGCACTTCGACACCACCGACCGGCACGCCGCCCGCGCCTTCGCCCGGGCCGCCGCCGCGGCCGGGGTGGCCCGCATCGTCTACCTCAGCGGGCTGCTGCCCGCCGGCGTCCCCGAACCCGAACTCTCCGCGCACCTGCGCTCGCGCGCCGAGGTCGGCCGCGTCCTGCGCTCCACCGGGGTGCCCACCACCGAACTGCGGGCCGCGGTCATCATCGGCTCCGGCTCCGCCTCCTTCGAGATGCTCCGCTACCTCACCGAGCGCCTGCCCGTCATGGTCACCCCCCGCTGGGTCGACACCCGCATCCAGCCCATCGCCGTCCGCGACGTACTGGCCTACCTGGTCGGCGCCGCCGGTCTGCCGCCCCAGGCCGACCGGCCCTTCGACATCGGCGGACCGGACGTCCTCACCTACCGCCTGATGATGCACCGCTACGCCGAGGCGGCCGGCCTGCACCGGCGGCTGATCCTGCCCGTGCCCGTCCTGACCCCGGCCCTGTCCAGCCACTGGGTCGGCCTGGTCACCCCCGTCCCCGGCCCGCTCGCCCGCCCGCTGGTGGAATCCCTGCGCCACGAGGTGGTCTGCCACGAGCACGACATCGCCCGCTGGATCCCCGACCCGCCCGGCGGCCTCACCGGCTTCGACCGCGCCGTCGAACTCGCCCTGCGCCGCGTCCGGGACGCCCGCGTCGACACCCGCTGGTCCTCCGCCTCCCTGCCCGGCGCCCCCAGCGACCCGCTGCCCACCGACCCCGACTGGGCCGGCGGCAGCCTCTACCAGGACTTGCGCGAACGGCATGTGGCCGCCGACCCGGCGGCCCTGTGGCGGGTCGTCGAGGGCATCGGCGGTGACAACGGCTGGTACTCCCTGCCCTTCGCCTGGGCCCTGCGCGGCACCCTCGACCGCCTGGCCGGCGGCGTCGGCCTGCGCCGCGGCCGCCGCGACCGCCACCGCCTGCGGGTCGGCGACGCCCTCGACTTCTGGCGGGTGGAGGAGATCGAACCCGGCCGCCTGCTGCGCCTGCGGGCCGAGATGCGGCTGCCCGGCCTGGCCTGGCTCGAACTGCGGGTCGCCCCCGACGGGGACGGCGGCGCGCGCTACCGCCAGCGCGCCCTGTTCCACCCGCACGGCCTGGCCGGACACGCCTACTGGTGGGCGATGGCGCCCTTCCACGGCCCGGTGTTCGGCGCCATGGCGCGCAACATCACCGACCGCGCCCGCCGACCGGGCCCGCCTCCCTGACCGCGCCGGCCTCTTCGGCGGGGCCGCTGCCCTCGGCGGGGCCGGCCGGCTCCAGGGCCACGTCGAGCACATCCACCATCCGGCGCAGCTTCTGCTGCACCCGCACCGCCTCCGGCCGCGGCACCCGCACCACCGCCCGGGCCGGGGCCGGCGCCGCGGTGCTGAAGGCGAGGTCCAGCACGCGGTGGTTGTTGAGGGTGGAGGCGAGCCGCGCCAGCGTCCCCGTGGTGGGGCGCAGGGTGACGGTGAGCCGGGCGTGTTCCATGGCGACGGTCCTGTCTGTGGGTGGGACTGGCGGGCCGGAAAAGCAGAAAGACCCCTCGCGGAGTGCGAGAGGTCTGCGTGCGGGCGGTGGGCCGGGGAGGGTCACTCCTCCCGGCACGGTGCCGGCACGCCGCGGCTGATAATCAGCTGCTGCTGCATGCCCCGCATGCTGGCAGAAACCCGCGGGGGTGGGACGGGCCGTCTCACCCTGCGGGACACCGGGGGCGATACCGCAGTCGCGCTCAGTCGTAGACGTGCCCGGGCGACACGCGCCGGGGCAGGGGCAGTCGCCAGTCGCCCTCCCGGGCGGTGAGGACCCGACGGGCCGAGGCCCGCATCCCGTCCCAGCGCGCCTCGGCGGCCAGGGCGTCGGCCCACCGGCCGGTGGCCGTCCCGCCGAAGAGCCGGTGGATGGTCCTGACGTCCTCCAGGACCTCCGGTGCGAGGGTTCCCCGCTCCGCCATGGCCTCGGCCAGTTGCAGGACGAGCTCGATGTCATCGGTCAGGGCGGCGGTCCGCACCCGGTGCTCACGGGCCCAGGCCAGCTGGTCGGCGGGGTCGGCCGCGAGGACGGCCAGCAACCGCCTCGTCCAGCGCTGCCCGAGGTCGTTGTCGTCAGGGTTCATCGGAGCAGGGTCGCACCGGACCGTCCCGGCCCGCCCGCCCGGGGCTCCGGCGGTGAAACCGGTTGGTCCGGTCGGCTCCGGGCTGCTACGGTCTGCGAAGCCGTGATGACGACGCGAGGAGGTGAGACCCATGAAGGCGGTAACCGCGTGGGTGCTCCCCCTCTTCACCACGGCGGGCGATTGACGTTCATGTCGCCCGGGAGAGCGCCTCGTACCAGGCACTCCCGAAAGGCAACACCCATGAACGTCTCGCACCCCGCCCCGGACCACTCCGCCCAGGGCCATTCCACCCCGGACCTTTCCCTCCCGGCCGCCGACGGCCGCGCGCTCGTGGTCACCCGGATCTCGGACACCCAGTGGCAGGCCGTGGAGGACGACCGCGTGGTCGGCAGCGGCGACACCTCGCGCCGGCCCGACGGACGGCTGTTCGTCAGCGTCGACGCCTGGCAGGGCCCGGTCTTCGACCGCATCGCCCGCACCATGCTGACCGACCTGCCCGAACCGCTGCACACCGTCACCGACGAGGCCGACCAGGAGGCGACCGCCGCCTGGCAGCGCGTCGGCTTCGCGGTCGTACGCCGCGAGTGGGGCTACACCGTGCCCACCGACCCGCGCACCACCGGCCTCGGCCCGGTACGGCCCCCGGCGGGCGTGACCGTCCTGGCGCCCGGCGAGGCGCGGGAGGAGCCGCTGCGCGACCTGGACCGGGCCATCCACCGGGAGGTCGAGGCCGGCGCCGGCTGGTCGGCGATGCCCGCCCAGATCCTGCCCCGCCCGGCGGGCACCACCGTGGTCCACCCCGTGAAGTACACCGTGGCCCACGAGGACGGCCGCTACGTCGGGCTGCTGCGGACCGCGCCGCTGCCGCGCCGGCCGCGGATCGGCCTGCTCGCCGTGCGCGCCGACCACCAGCGCCGCGGCATCGCCCGCGCACTGCTGGCCCACGCACTGGACTCGCTGCACCGCGACGGCGTCACCACGGCCTGGGCCGAGGTGGCGGAGACCAACGCGGCCGCCACCGCCCTGTTCGAGGGCATCGGCGCCCGCCGCGCGGGCAGCACCCTCGAACTCGTCCGACACTGACGCCAACCGGCACCACCACGGACACCACGGACACCACCGGCGCCACCCGGCGCCACCGACAGCACCGCCACCACGGCGCCGCCCCGGCGCCCCATCACCGAACGGAGAGGTGAGAGACATGGCCAAGACAGCAGACGGCATCGAAGTCGAAGGCACCGTCACCGAGTGCCTGCGCAACGCCACCTTCAGGGTGGAACTGTCCAACGGGCACATCGTGCTCGCCCACATCAGCGGCAAGGTCCGCAAGAACCACATCAAGATCCTCCCGCACGACCGGGTGCTCGTGGAGCTCAGCCCCTACGACCTCACCCGCGGCCGGATCCGCTACCGCTACCGCTCATAGCGGTTCTCGGTACGGTCATCCTTCCGTGACTCCGTCCGGTGACTCAGCGTCATGTGACTGATGTGCGTGAGCGCTTCGCGGCTCACAGTGGGTGGGGCCGGCCGCCGGATCCCGGCGCCGGCCGACACCACCGCACCACGGAGGAACGAGCATGATCGACAGGCGCACCTTCACCAAGGCCGTCGGGTTCGGGGCGGGCGCGAGCGCCCTGTCCCTGGCGGCCCTGCCCCAGACCGCCCCGGCCGCGCCCGCAGCACCCGCCCCGGGAGCCGCCGGGTCCGCCGGGTCCGCCGGGCGGACCGGGTTCGCCCGGACGGCGCAGGTCCGCGCCGGGGTGCTGGACGTCGGCTACGCCGAGGACGGCCCGGCGGACGGTCCCGTGGTCATCTGCCTGCACGGCTGGCCGTACGACATCCACAGCTACGTGGACGTGGCACCGCTGCTCGCCGCGCAGGGCTACCGGGTGATCGTGCCCTACCTGCGCGGGCACGGCACGACGCGCTTCCTGTCCGCCCGCACGCCCCGCAACGCCCAGCAGGCGGCGGTCGCGTTGGACGTCGTCGCGCTGATGGACGCGCTGGGGATCGAACGGGCGGTGCTGGCCGGCTTCGACTGGGGCTCGCGCACCGCCGACATCGTCGCCGCGCTGTGGCCCGAGCGGGTCAAGGCGCTGGTGTCGGTCAGCGGATACCTGATCACCGACGTGGCGAAGCAGCGGGAGCCGCTGGCGGCCGCCGCCGAGCACACCTGGTGGTACCAGTTCTACTTCGCCACCGAGCGCGGCCGCCTGGCCATGGAGGACCGGGACAAGCGGCGCGCCCTGTGCCGCCTGGTCTGGGAGAACGTCTCACCGACCTGGGCCTTCGACGACGCCGTGTTCGAGCGCACCGCCGTCGCCTTCGACAACCCCGACTACCCGGCGATCGTCATCCACAACTACCGCTGGCGGCTGGGCCTTGCCGAGGGCGAGCACCGCTACGACCGGCTGGAGCAGCGGCTCGCCGCCCGGCCCCGGATCGCCGTGCCCACCGTCACCCTCGACCCCGGGCGCGACCCCTTCACCGCCCCCGGAGACGGCACCGGCTACCGCCAGTACTTCACCGGCCCCTACCTCCACCGCACCCTCGCGGACGTCGGCCACAACCTGCCGCAGGAGGCGCCGGACGCCTTCGTCCGGGCCGTCCTGGACGCCGACCGCCTCTGACGGCCCGGCCTGCCGGGGGTCTGCCGACGGGTCAGCCGGGGGTCGGCGCTTCGCGGACCCGGCCGGGAGCTACCGTCCGCGGCGTCGACGGCCCCGGGCTCCCCGCGACACCACGCGGGGGGCCCGGAGCCGTTCACCTGTTCATCCTCCCGACCGCTCGCCCGCGAACTTCCCGATCGCGTAACGGGACTGACGTATCGTCCGGGACACCCGGCGCGACACCCCCCGAGGTCGCTAGCCTCTACACCGGAACAAGGGGCGGGCGAACGGCGTGGGGTGGGGCGTGGCGAGCGACCTGGCGGCGTTGCGCCGCATGGAACGCCATCTGCGGGGCCGCCCCGAGCGGGCCGACTTCCTGCTCGACCTCTCCAACATCGTCCGCGAACGCGGCCTGGGCGGCGGCACCCCCCGGGCGCTGGACCGGCTGCGCCTGGTCCTGGCGGCGCTGCGCGCCTTCGAACAGGACCGGGAGGTCACCGTCCACGCCATCGCCGACGACAGCCTGCTGCGCCCCGAGTACGACGCGCTCTACCCCGACCCCGCCGAGCCCGCCCTGCTGCGGCAATGGCGCGACCACGGCCTGATCACCTCCCGCGAGAGCGCCGACCCCGACCTGCTCGACCACGCCCGGTCGCTCGGCACCCCCGTCATCAGCAGCGACCTCTACACCGGCCACCGCGGCCGCCACCCCTGGATCCAGGGCGACCGCGAGCGGTTCCTCGCCCCCGCATGGGGCGGCGGCCGCCCGGTGCGCCTGGTCCGCCGCGACATGCGGGTGTTCGCCGACCGGGTCGTCTCCCGGGAACGCGAGATCGACGACCTGCGGGCGAGCAACCTGCTGGTCCGCGGCCGGCCCCGCGCCGAGATCCTGGAACGCTCCTGGCGGTGCCCGGTCGACGGCTGCCACCCCGCCCCCGCCGTGCGGCGCGACAAGGTGGTCTGCCGCGCGCACGGCACCCTGCTGAAGGACACCGGCCCCCGGCGTCGCCGCGCCCAGCTCAAGGTCCTGGTCGACGGGGAGTGCCGCGCCTGGGAGAACCTCACCGAGGACGACCGCACCGAATTCGTCCTCGGCCGGGCCAACCTCGCCCGCATCGAGGACCGGCACCTCGACGAGGACCGGCGCCTGGCCGTCTCCCGCCGGCACCTGCTGATCGTCTCCCGCCGCGGCACGCTGCGGGCACTCGACACCAGCGGCAAGGCCGTCAGCAGGATCCGCACGATCCGCCCCGGACAGGACCCCACCCCCTGGAAACCGCTCCCGCACCTGCGGGAAGCCTGCGAACAGCGGCCCCGCGAACGGCTGTTCCACGCCTTCGGCCCGGACGACGAGATCGAGGTCCAACCCGGGATCGTCCTGCGCCGCAGCGGCCAGCGCTGGCCCGGCGAACGCGCCGAGGGCGTGCGCGCCAAACCGCCCAGGCGCCCGCCGGACGGCGACGAGCCGACGCGCCAGGGCTGACGCGCCGGGCGCGCTGGGACCGACGGACCACCGGGAACGCCCGCGACGCCTCCGGGCGGTGCTCCGGTGAGGAACAGTGAGGGGATCACGGTGGAGTACCTGGAGGACGACGATCCCGAGACGATCGGCCCGTACCGGCTCTTCGGCCGGCTCGGCCGGGGCGGCTGGGGCAACGTCTACTACGCCCGGCGCACCGGCCACGACGTACGGTTCGGGCGCGGCGTGGCGCTCAAGACCATCCGCCCCGACCGGCTCGCGCGCGACCCCGAGCTCTTCCGCCGCCGCTTCGACCGCGAGGTCGTGGCCGCCCGCGCGGTCGACAGCGCCTACACCGCCGAGGTGGTCGACGCCGACACCGGCGCCGCCGAACCCTGGTTCGCCACCTGCTACATCCGCGGCGTCGACCTGGCCACCGCCCTGGAGGTCTGCGGCGGCCCGCTGCCACTGCGCACCTGGCGGGTGCTCGCCACCGGCCTGGTCAACGCGCTGGACGCCATCCACGCGGCCGGCCTGGTCCACCGCGACCTCAAACTCGGCAACGTCCTGCTGGCCGGCGCCGGACCGCGGGTCATCGACTTCGGCATCGCCCGCCACCTCGACCCCGCCGACGAGACCGTGCTGACAGGTACCCAGGTTCCCGCGACGATCACCTTCGCCGCGCCCGAGCAACTGCTCTACCAGGAGGTCGGCCCGGCCTGCGACGTCTTCGCGCTGGGCCTGGTCCTCGCCTCCGTCGCCCTCAACGGCAACCCCTTCGGCCCGGGGATCCCCAGGCAGATCGCCTCCAACATCCTCAACGGACGGCCGCGGCTGGACGGGCTGCCGCCGGAGGTGGACCGGGTGGTCCGCCCCTGCCTGGAACCGCACCCGGACGACCGCCCCAGGCTCGCCGACCTCGCGGCCCTGCTGCCGGACGCCCCGCCCAAGGCACGCGACTGGTTCCCGCCGGCGCTCTGGGCGGCGGTCGAGGAACGCTCCGGCCTGGCCGTCGACCTGGAGGAACCCCTGCGCCGCCGCCCGGCAGCGGCGGCGGCGCAGCCACGGCCCGGTGCGGCGTCCGGGGCCGAGCCGACCCGGGTCGACCCGCTCGCCGAAGCGCCGATCGAAGCGCCGACCGAATCGCTCGCCGCGTTCGGCGCCCGGCTGCGGCTGGAACACGACCTGGGGCCCACACCGACCACCGCGCAGGGCGGCCAGGGCACCACCCTGCCGCCGCCCCGGCCTTCCGCGCCTTCCGCGCCTTCCGTCCCTCCCGCGCCTCCCGTGCTTCCCCGGCGGCCGGAGGAGCGGCAGCCGCCCGGATCGGAGCAGACGGCCGTCCTGTCCCGGCCCACCCCCGCCGCTTCGCCCGCGCCCACGCCGCCGCTCCGGAGCGGCGTTCCCGGTGCCAAGTACCGGGCCGGCGCGCGGGCCGGGGACCCCGAGGCCATGCACCGGCTCGCCGCCAGCCACCGCAGCGCTCGGGACTGGGGCGCGGCCTTGTGGTGGTACCGGAAGGCCGCCGAGGCGGGCCGGGCCGGGGCGGCCGGCGAGGCCGCCGGGATGATCGAACGCCACCTCCCCGAGCGCCGCGAGCAACTCCTCGCCTTCCACCGGATGGCGGCCGAGGCCGGGGACACCGCGTCGATGATGCGGCTGGGCGAACTGCTGCGGGAGGGCGAGGGAGTGACCGGGCCGATGGAGGCCATCGCCTGGTACGAGCGCGCGGCGGCCCGCCGGCACGAGGGCGCATCCGGGGCAGCGGCCAGGGTCCGCGCCGCCCTGGTCGAACGGTTCGGCCCGCTGACCGAGGAACAGCTGGCGGTGCTGCGGCGCCACGAACTCGCCGCGGCCGAACGGAAGGTCACGGCGATGCTGGCGCTCGGCACCTGGCACCAGGGCCGCAAGCGCGACGAGCAGGCCCTCGGCTGGTTCCTGCGGGCCGCCGCCGAGGGCAGCCCGCACGGCATGACGATGGCCGCCAACCTGCTCAACCGGGATCCCGCCCGGCAGACCGAGGCGGCCGAGTGGTACCACCGGGCGGCCCGGCTCGGCAGCGTGGACGCCGCGCTGTGGGTGGGCCGCCGGACCCGCGACGAGGGCCGGCTCCCCGAGGCCCTGGAACAGCTGCGCCCGGCCGCGGAGAAGGGCCATGTGCCGTCCCTGAAGGACATGGGGGAGATCCTGGAACGGCTCGGCCGGCCGCGGGAGGCACTGGAGCACTACGCCCGGGCCGGCACGAAGGGGGACGTCCAGGCCAAGAAGGAGGCCCGCCGGGTCCGCCGCGCCCTGGGCCTGGCGGACACCACGCCGCAGGACCCCGCGCCGCAGGACCCCGCGCCGGCGGAACCCTCGCCCGCGCCCGTACCGCCGGCTGCGCCCCTGCCCGTACCCCCGCCCCCGCCCGTACCGCCGGCTGCGCCCCTGCCCGTACCGCCTGCGCCCGTACCGCCCCTGCCCGTACCGCCTGCGCCCGTACCGCCCGCGCCGCGGGCCGAGGCGGAGGCCCACGAGCGGGAGGGCCGGACGGCGGAGGCGCTGGAGGCCTTCACCCGGGCCGAGGTCGCGGGCGACCCGGACGCCAAGCACGACGTGGCCCGGCTCTGCCTGCTGCTGCGCGAGGACTCCACCGACCGGCTCGAACGCCGGCGCCTGCGCAAGCGCGCGCTCAAGCGCTACCGCGACCTCGCCGAGGCGGGGGACCTCGGGGCGGTGGCGGTCCTGGTCGACCTCGACGCCGTCAACGCGCACCACTGGCTGCTGCTGGCCGCCATGGCCGGGGAGGTCACCGCCATGCGCCGGGTGGCCCGGATCCGCCTGGAGGACCGCGACCACTGGACCGCCCTCGCCTGGCTGCGGCGGGCCGCCGAAGCCGGCGACACCGGGGCCTGGACGGAGGGCGCCGAGATCCACGAACAGCGCGGCGGTCACCGCCAGGCGCTCGCCTGGTACCGCTGGGCGCAGGAGCACGGCGACATCGACGCGCAGCGGCAGATCGCCCGCCTGGAGGCCGCGCACCCGGAGGCCGCGGACTGAGACGGAACGGCGGGGCGCGGCGGGGCGGGGCGAACCGGGCACGGGCGGGACCATTGCAGAGCTGTTGCACGGGGAGTGGCCCGGCTCACAGCCGTTCGGGTGCGGAGCATGATCGACTCGTCCGATGCACCAGTTCGAGAAGTCCAGCCGTCCGCTGACGGGCCGTCGGCCGGGAGCGGCCGCCGCGGCGGTCGCCGCCGTCCTGCTCACCGGCTGCGGGTCCCAGGTCACCGGGGCGGGCGGCACCCTGGCGCCGTCCGGCAGCGCCGGGCCGTGCGGGGTGGCGCTGCCGTCGCCCACCGCCGGCGCCCAGGTGCCGTCCGCGCTCGCCCGGGACGGGGTGCGGATCACCGCCGTCAACGCGGCCTGCGCGGAGTACGAGGTGACCAACCGGGGCACCGAACCGTCCGACGTCACGGTGCAGTTCGGCCTGTTCTCCCCGGCCGGCGCCGTGAAGGACTACGTGACGGAGACCGTCGCCGCGGTCGCCCCCGGGGCCACCGTGAAGCAGCGGCTCGACCTGAACGGGACCACGCCGACGGCCGGGCCGGGGTCCGGCGCGGCGTTCCCGCCGATCGAACCGGTCCAGCCGACGCGTCCGGGCACCGGCCCGGCCGCGCCGGGCGCCGCACCGCAGCTGAAGATCACCAAGGTCCGCAGCGTGCCCACCGCCGAGGCCCCGCGGCCCGACGGCCCCTGCCCCGCCTCCGGCCTGCGGCTGTACGCCGACGAGGGCGACGCCGCGATGGGCCTGCGCGTGCTCGGCCTGCACCTGCGCAACTGCGGCACGGCCACGGTCGACCTCGACGGCTACCCGACCCTGCAACTCCTCGACCTGGAGCACCGGCCCGTCGACGGGGTGCGGCTGCTGTCCGGCGGCGCCGAGATCGCCACCGGCACCGGCGCCGACAACCCGCCGCAGAAGATCGCGCTGCGCCCGGGCGAGGGCGCCCGCGCCACCCTGGTGTGGCGCAACACCACCCTGGACGGCGCCCCGGAGAACGTCCCCTACGTCAGGGTCCGCGCCACCCCGGACGCGGCCCCCGTGACGGTCACCCCCGAACTCGACCTGGGCACCACCGGCCGCCTGGGCATCGGCGCCTGGGCCCGGGAGTCCGGCGACCCGCGCCCCGCGACCAGGCCGTCCTGACACCCCGCCGTCCTGACACCCCGCTGTCCTGACACCCCGCCGGCCCACCGCTCAGCCGCAGCCCGGACGGTAGGGGACGGCGGGCAGCAGCCGGGACCACTCCTCGCGGGGCAGCGGCGCGCGCAGCACGGCGCAGGCCCGGGCGGCGGCGGTGCCCGGGGCGAGGGTCCACAGCGCGGCGGCGCCGTCGTCGCCGCCGACCAGGGCGCGCCCGTCGGGCAGGAAGGCCAGGGCCTCCAGCGACTGCCCCGGGCCGGTGACGGTGGCCGGGGCGGAGGCGGCGGCCGGGTTCCACAGCCGCAGCCGGCCGCCGCGGCCGACGCCGGCCACGGCGCGGCCGTCGGGGGTGAAGGCGAGGGCCTGGACGGTGTCGTCGCCCACCGGGTGCTCGCCGACGTCCAGCCGCCGGCCGGTGCGGGTGTCCCAGACGTGGACGAGCCGGTCGTTGCCGGTGGTGGCGAGCTGCCGGCCGTCCGCGCTGACGGCGATCCGGCGCACCAGGTCGTCGTGCCGGAACGGGCTCTGCCGCACCTCGTCGGCCGGGTCGGCGACGGCGAGCAGGTGGACGTACTGGGAGTCGTGGGCGAAGGCCAGTTCGGCGCCGTCGCCGAGGAAGGCGAGCGACAGGACGCGGTCCTTGTCGTCGTGCCGGCGCGGGCGCAGCGGTGAGCCGTCCGGGGCGCCGGTGAGCAGCCGTCCGTCCGCGGTGGCCGCCGCCAGGAGCGAGCCGTCGGGGCTGAGGGCGACGGCCGTGGGCTCGTCGCCGATGCCGGCCGAGGCGCGCGGCGACCCGTCCACGGCGCTGTACACGCGCAGGGAGCCGTCGGCGCCGGCGCTCACCAGGGTGCGGCCGGCCCGGTCGAAGGCCAGGGCGGTGACGGCCCTGCCGGTCGGCGCGGTGACGGTGACCAGGCGGGGCGCCGGTCCGGCCACGTCCCACAGCGCGGTGCGGCCGTCGGCGGTGGCGACCGCCGCCCGGTCCCCGGCCGAGGCGACGGCGGTGACCGGCGGACGGTCCGGGCCCGGTGCCAGGTCGGTGCCGCGCCGCAGGTCCCAGACCAGCACGCTGCCGGACGGCGAGCTGATCCCGGCCGAGGTGACGACGGTGCGGTTGTCGCCGCCGACGGCGACACCGAGGACGAAGGTGGGGTGGCCGCGCAGCTCGGCGGTGACCCGCCGGGTGGGCAGGTCCCAGACCAGGGCGCTGCGGTCGGCGCCGCCGGAGACCAGGGCGGTGCCGTCGGGGGTGAGGCCGAGCGCGTTGACCGAGCCGAGGTGACGGGCCGGCAGGTCGGTGACCGGCCAGTCCTGCAGCTCGTCCTCCTCCCCGGTGGCCGCGCTCCCGGCGCTACCGATGTCGCCGCCCGCCGCGCCGCCCGCCGGGGGCCGCCACAGCCGGATGCCGCCCTGCTCGTCGCCGACCGCCAGCAGCCCCCCGTCGGCCGCGAAGGCCAGCGAGCGCGGGGACGGCGAACGCCCCGAGAACACCACCGGCGCCCCGCCGTCCGCCCGCGCCGGCGCGTCCAGGTCCCGCACCAGCACCGTGCCGTCGGTGGCCGCCGAGGCGATCCGGTGCCCCGCGCCGAAGCCGAGGCCCTGGATCACCCCGGCGTGGTCGACCAGGGTGCGCACCGGCGGGGCGGCGCCCGCGTCGGTGCGCCACACCCACACCCGCCCCGGCAGGTCGGCGTCGCTGGTGCCCGCCGCGAGCAGCGCGCCGTCCCGGCTGAACGCCAGCCGCTTGGCGACGGTGGACGCGCCGGTGGCGCTCGGCGGCATCACCGGGGAGGGCAGCCGCTGCCGGTCGGCCACCCGCCACAGCAGCACCCGCCGCTGCGGGTCACGGGTGAGCGCGGCCGCCAGCAGCCGCCCGTCCGGGCTGAACTCCACGTCCTGCACGGGATGGCCCACCTCTCCCTGCAGTTCGGCGACCAGGGCGGTGGTGGCGGTGTCCCACAGCGCCACCCGGCCCCGCGAGTCGCCGGTGGCGACCAGCCGGCCGTCGGGGCTGAGCGCCAGCGCGTTGACGCCCCACCGGAAACCGGGGATCCGCCCGGCCAGGTACTGGGTCTGGGTGCTCAGCACCGCGTCGTCCGCGCTGCGGCGCAGCTCCGGCACCCCGGCCGCGGCGACCCGGCGGATGACAACGAGGACTCGGCAGATCCGGAGAGCCCGACGAAGGCTGATCCGTTGTGCTCCGTCAGCCCTTTGGCCGAGCAGATCTGCCCAGGTCCAGTTTGGGCCATGAGACCGACCTTCCTCCTCCGCGTTGGTGGCCGCGAGCCCGGTATGGACACCGGCGGCGGGTAGCCGGCTCGATCGGGGCGGTCGCCGGTGCCCAGCACCTGACCAGAGCGGCGGAGACCGCCGCGTTGTCAGAGCTGCGCGCTAGGTTGACCACGACGATCGGAGGGAGGTGTTCCACGATGTTGTCCGGTCGTAAGTATCGGCTTGAACTCGATCAGGCACAGGCTGAGTTGTGTGAGACCTTCGGCAACATCTGCCGCGACGTGTGGAATACCGCTCTTGAACAGCGTCGGGAGTACCGACGCCGTGGGGCATGGATGAACTACGTCCCGCAAGCTGCCGAGTTGGTCGACGCGAAGAAGGACTTCCCCTGGCTCAAGGATGCCCCCTCGCACGTGTTGCAGCAGACCCTTCGCGATCTGGACCGAGCGTGCCGGGAACATGGCATATTCAAGGTCAGGTGGCGTTCCAGGACCCGCTGGTCTCCGTCGTTCCGCTTCCCGGCCGGGAACCTGATCACTGTGGAGCGGATCGGCCGTAAGTGGGGCCGCGCGAAGCTGCCGAAGCTCGGATGGGTTCGGTTTCGCTGGTCCCGCCCGCTCGGCGGCGAGGTCCGTTCGGCCACGGTCACTCGCCAGAGGCAGCACTGGTTTGTCTCCTTTCTGGTGGAAACTGGCACGACCACCCCGGAGCAACACGCCATGCCGAACACGGCCGTGGGCGTGGACCGTGGCGTGAAGGTCGCGGTGACGACCAGCGACGGAGACTTCCGCGACCGGGCATATGCCACCCCCGGTGAGGCCGCCAGACTGCGTCGGCTGCAGCAGCGACTTGCGCGCTCCAGGCGAGGCAGCAACCGCCGCAAAGCCGTGTTGGCGAAGATCAACGTCATCACCGGGCGCGTCCGCAACCGGCGTGTCGAGTTCTGCGCACATACCGCATCCGAGCTGGCCACCCGAAATGCGGTTGTGGTGTTGGAAGACCTCCGCATCCGGTCGATGACCGCCTCAGCGGTTGGCACAGCGGAACAGCCTGGCAGGAACGTCCGAGCCAAAGCCGGGCTGAACCGGGCCATCCTCGACAAGGGATGGCACATGCTCGAACTCGCGCTGCGCAACGCGGCGCGCACCACCGGAACCAGCGTGGTTCTAGTCAACCCCGCGTACACGTCACAGACCTGCAACGCCTGCAAGCACGTGGACTCGAAGTCGCGTAAGAGCCAAGCCGACTTCCGATGCACCGCCTGTGGACACCAGGAGCACGCTGACGTGAACGCCGCGAAGAACATCCTCAACGCCGCAGGGCATGCGGTGTCAGGGCGTGGAGACCTCGGCTTTGGCCGGTCTGTGAAGCGCTAACCACCGGCGCCGCACGTGCGACCGGAATCCCGGCCCCTCGGGGCCGGGAGGAAGCCAAGTGGGACTTGTCGTAGTGCACCCGGTGGGCCAGCTCGGACTGCGAGAAACCCGCCGCCCGGCGTCGCTCGCGCAGCGCCGTCCCGAAACCCGGCTCCGGCCCGGGCGCGCCGTCCTCCGCCGGGCCCGGCGGCCGCTGCCCCGGCCCCTGCTGTCCCGGGCCTTGTTGCCCTGGCACCCGCCCGCGCTTGCCCTCCGTGTCCACCCGCCGCCCCCGATCCGGTCGTGTCCCAACCGTCCAACGAGCCCGCCCGGGGCGGGTCACGGGGTGTCGCGGCGACCCCTCGTACGAGTGGAACGGCAGGTCAGCGGGGTTGTCGAGATGCCCGCACCGGGCGACAACAGGCAACCGGTGCAAGGCCGGCGGCCGCTGGACGAAGCTCTCGGTGGCAGCAGATCCGACCGGACCGCCACCACCCCGGGGACGACGCACCGTCACCACCCCCGTCGTCACCACCCCCCAGCCGCACGCAGAGGAGAACCGCCGATGAACCCCGTCCCCCGCCGCACGATCCGGGGCCTGCTCCGGGGCACGGCCCGGGCGGCCGCCGTGACCGCCCTCGCCCTGTCCGCCCTCGGCGCGACGGCACTCGGCCCGGCCGCGAGCGCCGACGCCGGCCCGCAGGCGTACTCCGTACGCGGCTTCGACAGCTCCCACCACAGCCACGACACCGGCCACGGCGACCAGGCCTACGACTGGCCGGCCATCGCCCGCGGCGGCCAGTCCTTCGTCTACCTCAAGGCCACCGACGGCCTCACCTTCGACGACGGCTGGTTCACCCGCGACCTCGCCGGCGCCCGCTCGGTGAACCTCATCCACGGCGCCTACCACTTCTTCCGCCCCGACGGCGACGGCACCGCCCAGGCCGACCACTTCCTCGACGTCACCCGCCGCGCCGGCCACACCGGCACCAAGGCGGGCGAACTGCCACCCGCCCTCGACCTGGAACAGTGCACCCGCGACGGCCACCGCCTCCAGCTCGCCCAGGTCAAGGCCTTCCTGAAGCGGGTCGAACAGGCCACCGGCACCGCGCCGATCGTCTACACCCGCCGCGACATCGTCGACGACTGCCTCGGCGGCACCAAGGAACTGAGCGGCCACCACACCTGGCTCGCCCGCTACGGCACCACCGAACCCCGCCCGCTGCCCGGCGCCACCGGCTGGGACTTCTGGCAGTACAGCGAGCAGGCCACGGTGCCCGGCACCGCCGGCCACCCGATGGACGCCGACGTCTTCCACGGCGACCGCGCCGCGCTGCGCCGCCTCGCCCACCTGAACTGACCGAACCCCCGCCCGCAAGAACCGCGATTCCCTCGGAAAGGAAACACCGTCATGAACCGCATCCGCCGCTGGACCGTCCCCGCCCTCGCCGCCACCGCCCTGCTCGGCTCGCTCACCCTCACCGCGCCCGCCGTCGCCGCGACCGGCACCGACACCGTCGCCCAGGCGCAGGACCAGCGGGCCGCCGCGCCGAAGATCACCCGCGCCGAGGAGATCCGCCGGGCCACGCGCTGGCTGACCGCCGACGCCGGCAAGCCCGTCCCGTACAGCCAGCACAAGACCTGGAAGGACGGCTACCGCCAGGACTGCTCCGGCTACGCCTCGATGGCGCTCAACCTGCCCAAGCCGGCGCCCAACACCGTCGCGCTGAAGAACAACGGCTGGACCAAGCCCATCAAGATGTCCGAGCTGCGCCAGGGCGACCTGGTCATCAAGGCGAACAGCAACGACCCCGACCACCGCCACGTCGTCGTCTTCGACCACTGGGACAGCGGCAAGCACTCCTACCAGGCCTACGAGCAGGCCGGCCACGTCGGCACCCGGCACACCTCGCACAGCTACGGCCTCAAGGACGGCGACGGCTACCACGCCTACCGCCCGGTCAACCTGGCCGACTGACCCACCGCCACCACCGAGCGGGGGAGGGGGAGGGCCCCGGACGGCACCGCGCCGTCCGGGGCCCCGGCGCGTTCCTGACCTCGGAATTCCCGGTGGAAGGAACGCCTTTTCCGGGCCGTACGATTCAGCTCCCGGTAAAACCGTCCTCAAATGCCGCTCATGCACCGGCTGGGGTCCGCACGGGGGTCGCACGGGTTCCGCTCTCCGCGCGTTGCGCCGTTCCGCGATCGTTGAAAACCTTTGGGACGTACCCGGTCGAGGGGAATTTCCGGGGATTTCAAAGTGCGGGGCGAATTCGGTCGTCCCGGGCTTCGGGGAAATGCTGAGAGGGGAATAGAAATGCGCAGGATCATGCGGAACTCGGTCGTTTCCGTCGCCATCGCCGCCGCCGCGGTGGTGGGCCTGGCGACGACGGCCAGCGCGCAGAACTACGTCATCACGGGCGCCTACGGCTACTACGACCCCAACAAGCACATGTTCGGCATCGGCGACACCGAGGCCGACGGCCAGTACCCGTACGTGCAGTGGAAGATCAACGGCGTCAGCCAGGGGGACCTCGTCAACTACAACGGCAACGGCAGCTGGCGGGACGTCACCATCTCCTCCGGCAAGTGGGGCCAGAGCCTGGCGTGGCGGATCTGCCGCTCGGGCGGCGGCGGTTGCTCGCCCTGGCTCTACGAGACCGCCTGACCCGTCCCGACCCGCGTCGCGGCAGGACCGGCGGCCCGGCACGCTCCCCCGTGGCGTGCCGGGCCGCCGGTGTCCAGGTGGACGATGCCAGTGCGCGGGCCGGCCGTGTTGGCGCTGCGTCGACAGGTCGTTGGCAGTGCGTCGACGGGTCGGTCATCCGTCCGTGCCGCCGGCCAGTGCCAGGCGGCGGTACTCGCCGGGCGGCAGGCCGTACGCGGTGCGGAAGGCGCGGCTGAAGTCGGAGGGGCCGGGGATGCCGCAGCGGGCGGCGACGGCGTGGACCGGCAGGGTGCGCAGCGCGGGGTCGGCCAGGTCGCGGTGCGCCCGCTCCAGCCGCCGGCGGCGGATCCAGGCGGCGACCGTCTCGCCCTCGGAGTGCTGGGTGAACAGGCGGTGCAGGTAGCTGACGGAGATGTGGTGGGCGGCGGCGATCGCGGCGGGTGTCAGTTCGGGGTCGTGGAGGTTGCGCCGGATGAAGGCGTGGACGTTCTCCACGAGGGCGCGCCGGCGGGTGTCGTCGGGCAGCGCGGTCTCGGTGTCGAGCTCCCGGGCCAGCCAGGCGGCGATCAGGTCGACCACGACCGTGCCCAGGCGGGGCGCTTCGGCGGGTCCGAGGAGGGCGGCCTGCCGGTCCAGGCCGACGAGGAAGTCCGCGAGCAGCGCGCCGGTGCCCTCCCGGCCGGAGAACCCCCGGCCCAGGACGGTGCGCAGCCGCTGCGGCGGGATCGGCAGCAGGGCGGTGGGGAAGTCGACGCCGACGGCCTCGACTCGGCGTTCGGCCCGGTCGGGGGCGGAGGAGGGTGCGGAGGCGGGGGAGGCGAAGGCCCGCAGGTCGAAGGGGTCCGAGCCGTCGAGCAGGTGCAGGTCGCCGGCGGCGAAGGCCTCCGTGGGGTGCCGGGTGTCGCGGCTCAGGGCCATGTCGCCGTCGAGCAGCAGCGTCAGGTGGTGCACCCCGGCGTCCGAGCGCCGGGCCATGCGCTCGGTCCGCCAGAACCGCGCGGAGGGGAACGAGGTGCGCAGGAGGGTCACCGGACCGAGCTCCAGGCGCCGCATCTCGGCGCGGAAGTCGTCGGCGTGGGCGCTGGCCACCTCGCTGGCCCGGGTGCGCCCGATCAGTTCCCGCCAGTGGTCGAACCGTTCCCTCGCGGTCGCGTTCACCGCCGCTCCTTCGTGTTCCGCCCCGCCGGCGGCGGGGGAGTCCTGCCGATTTTCCTCTCCCGATCATCAGCTGGTAACTTCTTCCTCGTCGGCGGGACAGGATCGCGGAAGCGGTCGAAGACCCGGCCGGACAGGCGTCGGTGGTGCAGCGGTAGCACGCCCACTTTCAGTGGGAGGGGTTCGTTCGATTCGGGCCCGGCGCTCCAACGGGCAGGGGCGGAAGTCGTTTTCGACTTCCGCCCCTGCTGCTTTTCCGGTGACCGCTTTTCGGTCCCGCTGTTTCGCCGCTTTCTCGGTGACGCTCCCTCAGGGCAGCCGGTCGTAGGTGTAGACCGCGGAGATGTCGAGGACGGAGCCCGGGGTCGCGGTGGCGCCGAGCGGGGAGACGATCGGGTCGCCGATCCGCTCGCCCTGGTAGGTGGCCGCGGGGGCGCTCATGCCGGGCGCGTAGACCCGGCCGTAGCGGGTCATCCAGCCTTCCCAGATCCGGTCGACGTTGCAGTGGTGGAGGAAGAACACCGGGTCGTTGGGGGAGGTGCCGGGCGCCATGTCGCCGCCGATCCAGACGTGGACCTGGTTGTGCGCGTGGACCGGGCGGGCGAGGTCGCGCGGGATCCAGCCCTCCAGCAGGTTGCGGAAGCCCTGCGAGGAGCTGTCGAAGGCGGTGGTGTCGTAGCGGTCGGCCGGATCGGTGCCGGCGGCCGGGGGCTTGTGGGCGAGCACCGTCTTGACCTCGTCGGTGGTCGGCAGGGTGGGCCAGTCCCGGGCGAAGGAGCGGCGCAGGCCGCGCGGCGGGACGGTCTGGACCGGCATCCCGTTGAGGTCGCTCTCGATGCGGACGGTGAAGGACGTCGGATCGGCCGGGCGATGGGCGAACGGGCCGGTGTGCACCGGATCGCCGTCCCCGCCGAGGTAGTCCGCGGTGAAGACGGTGGCGGTGGTGGGCGAGCCGAGGTCGCCGTCGGCCGCCCAGTCCCAGTAGGGCAGGGCGAAGTCCGGCTTGCCCAGGACCTGTTGGATCCTGGTCTCCAGCAGGGCGAGCATCACGCGGTGCCAGGGCAGGAAGATCGGTCCTCGGTGGGCGGCGTTGCGCTTGCGCGGGCTGCCGCCCGGCGGGATGGGGGTCATCATCGTCCAGCAGTGCCAGATGACGAACTGGTCGTAGGTGAACACCGGGGCGGGCGGCCCGGGGACGCCGAGCTGCTCGGTGGTGAAGGCGGTGCGCTCCTGCTTGAGCGCGAGGACACCGGCGAGGTAGTCGTCGCGCGCGGTCGCGTCGTCGAGGATGTTCCTCCGGAGGACGGGCATCTCAGCCGCCCTGTCCGGTGTGGTCCGGCCCGGTGTGGCCTTGTCCGGGGTTCTGTCCGGTCTGGTCCTGTCCGGGGTGGTCCGGCCCGAACCGGCCGGGGAAGGAGCGGATCAGTGCCTTGACGGTGTCCACCGCGGAGAAGAACTGGTAGGCGGGCAGGCCGTGGCAGGTCAGCACGCCGTCGTCGTCCACGTCGAGCCCGGCCGGCAGCGGACGGTCGTCCACGGTGATGTCGTAGGTGGTGACGATCCTGATCCGGTGGCCCTCGTACTCGGCGGTGCGTACGGAGGTGGAGCGGCCCGGGTGGCCCGTGTCCATGTGGCCGTGCGCGGGCTTGATGCCCGCCAGGTAGGTGCCGAAGGTGTGCGGGTCGGCGGCGGTGGCCAGGTCCGCCGGGGTGATGCTCGGGTCCATGACTGCGTCCCGGGGTCGCGGTGGCGGCGCGCCGCCGGGCTGCGGGCGCCGTCCGTCTTCCAGCGTCGCGCCGCGCGGCGGCCCGTGCAGCTCGGGCTGCCGGGCGGGTACGCAGCGCGACGGGGAAGGCCGGTGAACGGCGGCGGCGCGTACGCACGGTGACTGCGGGACGGGGGCCGGGGCACGTACGGGCAGCGCTGTCGGCTCAGCCGGCGCGGGTGGCGGCGGCCAGGCGAGCGGCGGCCTCGGCGAGGTCGGCGGGCTCGGCCGCGGCGGCGAAGCCGAGCCGCAGGTGGGCGGCGGGCGCCTCGGCCGGGAAGTGCGGCCGGCCGGGGTTGACGGACACCCGGTGGGCCGGTGCCGCGTTCGCGACCTCCGTCTCGGTCAGGTGGGCGGGCAGCCGCAGCCACAGGTGCAGGCCGCCCTCCGGGATCCGGTGCAGGTCCCAGTCGGGCAGCTCCCGGGCCAGCGCGTCGGCCAGGACGGCGCAGCGGTGCCGCAGAGAGGTGGCCAGGGTGCGCAGGTGGCGGTCCCACGCGGGGGTGCTGAGCAGTTCGACGGCCGCCTCCTGGAGGGGGCGGGCGATGAAGAAGTCGTCGACGCGCCGCATTCCGAGCAGCCGCCGCATGACCGGGCCCCGGGCGGTGACGGCGCCGATCCGCAGGCTGGGCGAGGCGGGCTTGGTGAGCGAGTTGAGGTGGATGACGGTGCCGTCGCGGTCGTCGGCGGCCAGCGGGCGCGGCACGGGCCGGCCGTGGCCGAGCAGGCGGGCGAAGTCGTCCTCGACGAGGAAGGCTCCGGCGGCGCGCGCCACGTCGACGACCTGTCGGCGCCGTTCGGGGGCGAGGACGGTGCCGGTGGGGTTGTGGAAGGTGGGCTGGCAGTAGAGCAGGCGGGCGCCGGTCATGGCGAAGGCGTCGGCGAGCAGGTCCGGGCGCAGCCCGTGCTCGTCCATCGGGACGGGCACCGGCCGCAGTCCGGCGGCGCGGGCGGCGGCCAGCGCGCCGGGGTAGGTCGGGGACTCGACCAGCACCGGGTCGCCGGGCGCGGCGACGGCGCGGAACAGCATGGACAGCGCCCCCTGTCCGCCGCCGGTCACCAGGACGTCCTCGGGGCCGACGTCGCCGCCGACCTGCCGGGCGAAGAGTGTGCGCAGCGTCGAGAGCCCGGCCGCCGGGGCGCGGTGCCAGGCGTCCGGGCGGCGGGCGGCCCGGGCCAGGGCGCCGCCGAGCAGCCGGGTGGGCTGGAGGCTCTCGTGCAGGTAGCCGCCGGACAGGGCGACGGTGCCGGCCGGCAGGCGTTCGGGCTGCTCGTCGGGCGTCTCCGGCGGGACGTGCCGGCCGGCCAGGGCCACCGCCTGCCAGGAGGTGTCCGGCTCGCCGCCGGCGACGGGGCTCGGCCGGCGCGCGGAGACGTAGGTGCCGCTGCCGGGGCGGGTGACGACGGCGCCCTCGGCGGCGAGCAGGGCGATGGCGCGGGAGACCGTGACCGGGCCGACGCCGTGACGCGCGATCAGGTCCCGGCTGCTGGGCAGGCGGTCGCCGGGGGACAGGCGGGCGACCTCCGCGCGGAGGAGCGCCACCAACGTCTCGATACTGCTACCGTCAGACATGAAGGATGACAATAGCGCTTTCGTCGACAGTCCGGAACCGCTCCTCGGTTCAGAACCGCCCCTCGACGCCGGCGGCCCGGATCGGCCCCTCGACCTCGCCGCCCTGCGGGCCGACACCCCCGGGTGCGAGACGGTGATCCACTTCAACAACGCCGGCTGCGGACTGATGGCCCGTCCGGTGCTCCAGGCGATGCTCGACCACCTGCACCTGGAAGCGGCCATCGGCGGCTACGAGGCCCACGCCGCCCGCACCACCGAGATCGCCGACTTCCACGCCTCGCTCGCCGAACTCCTGCACACCCGCCCCGGCAACATCGCCTTCGCCGCCAGCGCCACCCACGCCTACACCAAGGCCCTCTCCGCGATCGACTTCCGCCCCGGCGACACCATCCTCACCACCCGCAACGACTTCGTCTCCAACCAGATCGCCTTCCTCTCCCTGCGCAAGCGCCACGGCGTTCGGATCGTCCACGCCCCCGACCACCCCGACGGCAGCGGCGTCGACGTCGACGCCATGGCCGCCCTGATGCGCGCCCACCGCCCGCGCCTGGTCGCCGCCACCCACGTGCCCACCAACTCCGGGCTCGTCCAGCCGGTCGCCGAGATCGGGCGCCACTGCCGCGAACTCGACCTGCTCTACCTCGTCGACGCCTGCCAGTCGGTCGGCCAGTACCCCGTCGACGTCGAGGAGATCGGCTGCGACCTGCTCACCGCCACCTGCCGCAAGTTCCTGCGCGGCCCGCGCGGCTCCGGCTTCCTGTACGTCTCCGACCGGGTGCTCGCGGCCGGCCACGAACCCCTGCACATCGACATGCACGGCGCCCGCTGGGTCGCCCCCGGCCACTACCGCCCGGTCGACACCGCCGCCCGCTTCGAGGAGTGGGAGTTCCCGTACGCAACCGTGCTCGGCTGCGCCGCCGCCGTCCGCTACGCCCTGCGGGTCGGACCACGGGCCGTCGCCCGGCGGACCCCGGCCCTGGCCGCGCGGCTGCGCGAGCAACTGGCCGCCCTGCCCGGCGTCCGCACCCTCGACGGCGGGCCCGCCCCGGCCGCGCTGGTCACCTTCGCCATCGAGGGCTGGCAGGCGCGGCCGTTCAAGGCCGCGCTGGACGCCCGCGGCGTCAACTCGGCCCTGAGCTACCGGGAGTTCGCCCAGTACGACTTCGCCGACAAGGAGGTGGAGTGGTGCCTGCGGCTGTCGCCGCACTACTACAACACCGAGGAGGAGGTCGACGCGGTGGCCGCGGCCGTCGCCGAGCTCGCCGGGAGCGCCCGGTGACCGAGACCTCCACCCCGACCGGCGCGCCCGTCGTCACCGAGGCCCCGCCGCCGGGCCTGTGGCGCAACGCGGACTTCCTGCGGTTCTGGCTGGGCGAGACCGTCTCGCTGCTCGGCACCCAGGTCACCAACCTCGCGCTCCCGCTCACCGCCATCGGCGCCTTCGGCGCGAGCGACGAACAGGTCGGCCTGCTGCGCTTCCTCCAGCTCGTCCCCTACCTCGGGCTCGCCCTGCTGATCGGCGTCTGGACCGACCGCGCCCGGCGCCGGCCGGTCATGCTCGGCGCCAACCTGGTCCGGCTGCTCCTGCTCGCCCTCGTCCCGCTGCTGTACTGGTGGCACGCGCTCACCCTGCCCGTGCTGATGGCGATCGCCTGCACGGTCGGCATCGCCTCGGTGGTGTTCGACGTCAGCTGGATGTCGTACGTGCCGGTGCTGGTCAGGAGCCGCGAGCACTACGTCGAGGCCAGCGCGAAGATGGGCGCCAGCTCCTCCGCCGCCGACGTGGCCGGGCCCGGACTGGCGGGCGTCCTGGTGTCGGCGCTCGGCGCCCCGGTGGCCCTGGTCGTCGACGCCTGCTCCTACGCGGTGTCCGTCCTGTCGCTGCTGCTGATCCGCACACCCGAGCCGCGCCCCGAACCGGTGGCCGAACGGCA
Source organism: Kitasatospora sp. Ki12 (assembly GCF_054601375.1). Taxonomy (NCBI): domain Bacteria; kingdom Bacillati; phylum Actinomycetota; class Actinomycetes; order Kitasatosporales; family Streptomycetaceae; genus Kitasatospora; species Kitasatospora sp. Ki12. Next base: position 28,738 of record NZ_BAAIHT010000004.1, read on the forward strand.
CCTGTGGCGCGAACTGCGCGAGGGCCTCGGCTGGGTGCTCAAGGACCGGGTGCTCCGGGCCCTCGCCCTGATCGGCTTCTGCTGCAACTTCTCGATGATCACGGTGTGGACGATGTTCCTGCTCTACGGCACCCACGACCTGCACCTCGGCTCGACCGCCCTCGGCGGCGTCCTCGCGACGGCCTCCGTCGGCGGCCTGATCGGCGCCCTGGTCTCGCGCCGGGTGATCGCGCGCTTCCCGCTCGGCCGGGTCTACCTTGTCGCCCAGACCGCCCTGCTGCTCGGCCCGGCCCTGATCCCGGCCGCCGCCGGACCGCGACCGGTGATGGTCGCGCTGTTCGTCCTGTCCTTCTTCACCACCTACCTGGGCCTCGGCGTGGCCGGGGTCGTCATCGTCAGCCTCCGCCAGGCCGTCACCCCGCAGGCGATGATGGGCCGGATGACCGCGGCCTTCCGCACCCTGCTGTACGGCGGCGGCGCGCTCGGCGGGCTGTCGGCCGGCGTGCTCACCGGCTGGCTGGGCGCCCGGGGCGCCCTGACGGTGGCCGCCGCCGGCTCCGCGGCCGTCGTGGTCGGCCTGGTGCTCTCGCCGGTCAGCCGGCTGCGGGCCCTGCCGACCGGGCCCTGAGCGGTCTCCGCACGGTCCCGGGGCGGCCGGTCGTGCACCGGCCGCCCCGGGACGGTGCTCAGGCCGGCCGGTCCAGGCAGAGCTCGGACAGCTGCCCGCCCAGGTAGGCGCCGGCGTGGACGTGCATCCGGCGCAGGTAGGTGCCGGTCCCGACAGTTGACGCCCGCGGCTCCGGGCCCCCGGCCTCAGTCGGTCAGCAGCGCGCAGACGAAGTCCTCCTCGACGTCCCGCAGGTGCGCCAGCAGGTCCGGGTTGCCGCGCTGGTTGACCTGCGTGGTGACGGAGACGGTCAGGCTGCGGCGGCCGTCCGGGGTGCCCGCGCCGAGCTGGGTGTAGCCCGCGGTGTTGCCCGTGTGCCCGTACACCACGCCGCACCGGGTGCGGTACTCGAAGATCGCCAGTCCGGCGCGGTTGGCCCCCGGGCCGGCCGGCTCGGAGGCGCCCGCGACGAAGTCCCGTTGCTGGCGGCGGGTCGCGTCGTCGATCAGCGGGCCGCCCGCGTACCCGGCCGCGAACGCGCTGAAGTCCCTCGGGGTGGACACCAGGCCGCCCGACGCCCAGGAGCCCGAGGCGCCGAACCGGGTGCTGACGTCCTCCGGCGGGTCGGGCGGCTGGACGTCGTAGCCGTGCAGGTACGGCGCGGGCAGCTGGTAGCCGGAGGGCAGGCTGGTCCGGGTGAGCCCGAGCGGCCGGTAGACCTGCGAGTCCAGCAGGTCCTCGTAGCGCTGGCCGGTCGCGGCCTCGGCCATCAGGGCGACGGCGATGTTGTCGGAGTTGGAGTACTGGTAGCGGGAGCCGGGGGCGAACTCCAGCTCCCGGTCGGCGACGAAGTCCAGCAGGTGCCGGGAGTCGAACACATGGTGCGGGTCGGCGCGGATCACGTCGAGGAAGTCCGGCGCCGCGCTGTAGTCCGGCAGCCCGCTGGTGTGGTTCAGCAGCTGGCGCAGGGTCACCGCGCCCCAGGCGGCGGGCAGCGCGGGCAGCCGGCCGGCGACCGTGTCGTCCAGCCCGAGCAGCCCGCAGTCGACCAGGCGCAGCGCGACCGCGCCGCTGAACGCCTTCGCCGCGCTGGCCAGGCGCATGTGGTCGTCGGTGCGGGGCGGACGGCCGGTGCCGGCCTCGGCGACCCCGGCCCGGAACACCCGCACCCGCTCGCCCTCGCGCAGCACCGCGATCGCGCCGGGCGGCCCGTCCGGACGGTCGACCAGCTCCTGCAGCCGGGCACGCAGCGCGAGGTCACCGTCGTCGTGGGGCGTGGCCGCGGCTGCCGATGCCGCGGCGGGCCCGGCGGGCGCCAGCGCCAGCGCGGCGGCGAGCAGGACGGCGGCCGCGCGGCCGGGGCGGTGGGGGTGCGGGGACGGGCGGGGGTGCAGGGACACGGCGGGGCCTCCGGACGACGGCTCGGGGTGCTCAGGGTGACTCGGCGGCGGGCGTCGGACCGCCGCTCCGGCCGCAAAGGATCACCCGCCGGCAGCCCAGGGAAACCGTCGCGGGCCCGCCATGACCCACCCAGCCGAGCACCCCGCCCCGAGCACCCCGTCCGGGCCGGCCCGCCGCGGGTCCTCAGGCGGGCGGGGCGCCCAGGGCCAGGGTGAAGCTGAAGCGGTCGCCGCGGTACAGGGTGCGGACCTGTTCCAGCGGGCGGCCGTCGGCGTCCAGGCTGCGGCGGTGGAGCAGGAGCATCGGCAGGGCGGGCGGGGTGCCGATGAGCAGGGCCTCGCGCGGGGTGGCGAGCACGGTCTCGATGCGTTCCTCGGCGGCCCCCAGGTGCACGCCGTGGTCGCGCAGGTAGCCGTAGAAGGAGCCCTCGGGGTCGAAGTCGCCCGCCAGGTCGGGCACCCGGGCGACGGGCACGTAGGTGGACTCCAGCCCGACCCGCTCCTCGTCGGCGCGCAGCACGCGCTCCAGGTGCCACAGCGGCTCGCCCTCGGCCACGTCCAGGCGCCCGGCCATCGCCGGGTCGGCGGGCAGGCGGTCCAGGCCGATCAGGGTGCGGCCGGGGCGCAGGCCCTGGCGGGTGACGCCCTCGGTGTAGCTGGTGAGGGAGAGCGGCTGCTCGATCTTGGGCCCGGCGACGACCGTGCCCCGGCCCTGGCGGCGCAGCCGGCCCTCCAGGAGCAGTTCGCGCAGCGCCTGGCGGACGGTGGCCCGGGCGACGCCGTGACGCTGGGCCAGGTCGGCCTCGGTGGGCAGGCGCCCGCCCGGGCCCAGGTCGCCGATGAGGTCCTCGAGCCGGGACTTGACCAGGTAGTACTTCGGCACCCGGCCGTGCTCGGGGACGCCGGCGCGGGCGGGCTCGGGGCCGGCCGGGGGGATGGGGTGGATCACCGGGCAAGCCTACCGAGCGGGCCCGGACGGGAAGCGGGCGCGGAGGGAGCGGACCCGGAGGTGTGGGCGGGAAGCGGGCCCGGGGGAGCGGACCCAAAGGTCACGGAACGATAACCAGTCTGGACTGAATTTCGGCGGTTGTTCATACAACCGTGGATTCGCCGAGGGCCCGTCCTCGCCCGGCCGCCCCATCCTCGGTGCCGGTGCAACTGCACCGCGCCGCCGCCCCGTTGGGAGCCCCCCTTGCGTACCTCCCGGTCCGCCCGCACCGTCGCCCTCGCCACCGCGACCGCCGCCGCCACCGCCGCCGCGCTGATCCCGCTGTCCTCCGCGGCCGCCTCCGCGGCCACCGCCACCGCCACCGCTGACGCCACCGCCACCGCCGACGGCTCGTACCAGGGCCTGCCGAACGGCACCAAGCGGGCCAAGACCCTGGTCATCGGCGTCGACGGCACCCGCTACGACAAGCTGCTCACCGCCGACGCGCCCAACCTCAAGGCCCTGATGGCCGGCGGCCTGACCGCCACCAGCAACCTCTACGCCAACCCGCTGGCACCCACCCTGTCCGGCCCCGGCTGGTCGACCATCGCCACCGGCGCCTGGCCCGACAAGCACCAGGTCAAGGACAACGCCTTCACCGGCGCCCGCTTCGACCTGTTCCCCGACTTCGCCACCCGCCTGGAGAACGCCGACCCCACCAACTCCACGCTGGTCATCGGCTCCTGGAACCCGATCACCGCCAACGTCTTCAACGGCCGCGCCGACCTGCGCATCCCGGAGAGCGAGAACGACACCAAGACCGCCACCGACGCCGCCGACTACCTCGCCCACGGCAACCCGGACACCACCTTCCTGCACTTCGACGAGGTCGACGAGGCCGGCCACGCCCACGGCGGCACCAGCCCCGAGTACGCGGCCGCCATCCACTCCGTCGACGCCCTCGTCGGCCAGGTCGTCCAGGCCGTCAAGTCCCGCCCCACGTACGGCTCCGAGGACTGGCTGATCGTCGTCACCACCGACCACGGCCACACCGACGCCGGCGGCCACGGCGGCAACAGCGCCAACGAGCGGCAGACCTTCCTGATCGCCGACGGCACCGGCTACACCCCCGGCTCGCGCCGCTACGACGTCAAGCCGGTCGACATCGCCCCCACCGTCCTCAAGCACCAGGGCGTCCCCGTCGACCCCGCCTGGAAGCTCGACGGGCAGCCGATCGACGAGATCACCCCCGACGCCTTCGACGCGCTGCGCCCGAGCCTGCAGACCCGCGTCGACGAGACCGGCATCCCCGCCGCCGTGAAGGGCTGGACGCACACCCCGCCGGCCGGCTGGAGCATCGACAACTCCCGGATGCCCAGCGGCGGCGTCACCGAGTGGCGCGGCTGGGCCTTCGCCACCGACGAGTTCTGGACCGCCACCCAGCTCGGCCAGTCCCGCGAGACCAACGTGCGCGCCCGCAACGTGTTCGCCGTCGCCGACTCCGACGAGTGGGACGACAAGGCCCACGGCGCCGGTCAGTTCGACTCCACCCTGGTCAGCCCGGCCTACCCGGTGACCGGCCGCAGCCGCGGCACGCTCTCCTTCGCGACGAACTACAAGATCGACGGCCCGCAGACCGGCGACCTGTACGTGGTCTTCGACAACGGCGCCCCGCAGCTGGTGAAGTCCTACCGCAGCGACCTCAACACCGTCGAGCAGCTGCCCGTCACCATCCCGGCGGCCGCCGCCACCGCCCGCTTCCAGTTCCGCTACACCGGCACCAACAGCGCCTTCTGGACCGTCGACCAGGTCGCCTTCACCACCTCCTGACACCGGTCACCGCCCACGGGCACGACGGGGCCCCGCACCGGCGTCCGGTGCGGGGCCCCGTCGTCGAGCGTGTGGTGCGGCGGCCCTACAGCAGGCCGTACTCGACGGTCGTCGCGTCCGTGCCGGCGGTCAGCAGCAGGCCGTACTCCGTCGCGGACGCGTCCGAGCCCGCCGCGAAGTACGTCGGCGCGTTCTGCGCGGCGGAGGCGGTGCCGACGCCGCTGCCCCCGGCACCGGCGGACAGCAGAATGGCGACGAGCAGACCGGTGCCGAGCATGGCGGAAGTGCGGAGCTTCATCGGTTCCCCCGTGGATGAGTTGGGCTCAGGATGCGCGAAGCCTATTGTCTGCCAAGGGAGTTGACCACTCATTACTCGGCGGTCGGGGTTCGGGTGTGTCCCATCGGCGGGCAATGGGCAGTGTGGGACGACCGGGTGGTCACCGGTGCATCATCCGGTCTTCACCGCTATCCAGCCCGCGAAGTTCATCCATCTCCAGAAGCAGTCGACCCGCTGGAACCCGGCCTGCCCCAGGAGCTCCACGTTCTCGTGTTCCAGTCCGATCATGTCGTAGTACAGCAGGTGCCGGGCGTAGCGGCCGTCGCTCGGAATGGGTGCACCGACGATCTCGGCGTCTACGAGCTGGTCGATGAGTTCTTCCGCGGCCTCTGCCGTCAGGCCGGCCGTCTCGGCGAGGTACCCCACTGCGGTGCCGCGTTCGGTGGGGGCGGACAACATGGCGATCAGCCCGGTGAGGAAGCCGGGTGCGTCGAGGATCTCCGTACCACTGGGCGGGACATGGCCGATCCGCAGCGTGGTACCGAGCTTGCGGGCCTCCAGGTAGGGCTTGAGCTGCAGTAGGTTCATGGTCGTTCGGCCTCCAGGCGGCGGGATGCGGGAAGGCTCGCGGGGAATCGCGTTTCAACGGCGTCGGGAGCGGCCGACCGTACGGCGTCGACGCCCCGGGCTACCTGGTAGAGCGCGGAGTCCGGGGTTCTTGAGACGATGTCCGCGAGGCGTCCGTCCGCGAACAGTGCGGCGACGCCGTCGTCCAGGGCCCAGCCCTCCGGCAGTGCCCCGCTTGCCACGGCGGAGAGATATGCCGCTCTGCGTTCGGCCTCGCTGTCGTAGTGCGGGCACATGCTGCCGGGCAGGATCCCCAGGCCCCCGGTGAGCGGGGCGAGAGGACCGAAGGAGTCGGTGAGGCAGGCCTCGAACCAGCAGGCGGCCCCCGCACTGATTCCGCAGAGCAACGTCCCGTTCGCGTAGGCCTCACGCAGGATGTCGTCCACGCCGTGCTCCCGCCACACGGCGAGCATGTTCGCGGTGTTGCCTCCCCCGACGTACACGATGTCCTGGCCGAGCAGGAACGCGCGGAGGTCGTGGTGCGTACGTCGGAACAAGGGCAGATGGGCCGGTTCGCAGTCGTCGCGTTCGCCGAACGCGGCGTGGAAGCGTCGGACGTAGCCGTCGGAGTCGCCACTCGCGGTGGGCAGGAAGCAGATCTTCGGCCGCTTGCTTCTCGCGTGGCTCAGAACGAAGTCGTCGAGCAGGGTGTCCGGATCATCAGAGAATCCGCCGCCGAGCAGCACGATCTTCCGGGGTGTGGTCATTGAAGTGCTCTTCCTCCGCAAGAGGGGTCAGGAGGTTTTCTCCGCCGGTTGTGCGTGCGGCGCCTCCGGCGTGTTCGTGAGGCGCCGCACTCGGGGTACGAACGCGAGGATCGCGGGCACGGTCAGGGCCAACAGGACGCTCGCCTCGAGCAGGGTCACGTTCCGGCCGACGGCCGCGGCCGCGCTGCCGGCCAGCAGATATCCGAACGGGCGAAGGGCGGAGGATCCGAGGCGGTCGAAGGCGGCCACCCGTCCGAGCCGGTCCGGTGGTGTCTCCCGCTGGAGCGTGGTCTCCCAGAACGTGTCCGCCGCGGCAAAGCCCGCCCCGGCGAGCGCCGTGGCGACCAGGAGCAGCGGCAGTACGCCGGTTTGAGACAGCGCGGCCAGGGCCGGGGCCGCAGCCAGCATGGACAGTTGCACGGCCACCAGGGGGCGTGTCGGCGTGAACCGCAGGGACAGCAGGCCGCCGATGAGCGATCCGGCACCGAAGGCCGTCACCAGCGCCCCCCAGGCTCCCGCACCGCCCAGCGAGGATCTCGCGGTCACTGGTCCCAGCGTGAAGAACACCGCAAAGCCTGCCTGGAAGACCAGGAACTGAGCGATACCCGCCACCATCCACGAACGGGACCGCACCTCGTGCCGGCCGTCGGGGAGTTCCCCCATGACACTTCGCGGGACCCCGCCCACCTTGGGATCGCCCCCGCTGTGATGGCGCATGGGGAGCAGGAGAAGTGCTGAGACGAGGAAAGTCGCGGAATCGATGAGCAGGGACCAGCCGGGGCCGGCGTACACGACGAGGAGACCGGCTATGGCGGGTCCCAGCAGGCCGGCTCCGTTGCCCACCAGACCGAGCAGGGCGTTCGCGCGTTGAAGCTCGTCGGCCGGCACGGTTGCCGGAGTCAGGCCCGTCGCCGCCGGGGCGAAGAACCCCGAACGCCGCCGACGGATTCCCACCAGCGAACCGGCGGATCTCCCAGAGCGGCAGGCTTCACGAATCGGTGAGCCTCACAGGGGGAGAGCGTGATCGAGACGTCGCAAGGACGGCCGTGCCGCGCGTACAGCTCCCTGATCCGTGAGCGCACCGCACCGGATATGAGGCCGTCGCTTCCGGGGCTGACTGCCCGTTCGAAAGCGCTGTCGGGCTGGAGGAGAAGGAAAGTGAAGGGTTCCCCGAAAGTGTGGCGCGCATGATCTGGCGAATAGCAGGACGCCATGGCGATCACAAACATCCGCTCGCCGGCGAAACTGAAATACCAGCCTTCACGCTCCGGCGACCTCGCATCGCCACGACCGCGCGGGTCCCGGGCGGCCAGCCCCTCCACGATCTGACGGGTGGTGTAGGCCAGCCCGTTCACAGTGGCGCCGAAGGAGGAGGGGAGGGACATGAGGACGCCGTCGAGAGCCTCGCGCCGACACGCCTCCGCGAAGCCGGCCAGCGCCCGGCTCCAGGGATCCATCGCGTCGGCGAGGGTGCTGCCGTTCCAGTCGGGTGCCGCCCAGATCGTCGAGCGCTGGGCGAACACGCAGTGGGTCTGCTGGAGGATGCGCTTGAACGATGAGAATCCGGCGCCGTCGAAGGGCGACCAGTCACGGTCGAGTCGGAGGCCCCGTGGGATCGCCGCTCGGCCTGCAGGCATGGTCGGTGGGCGGACTTGACCCGCCCCCCGAAGAGCCTGGAGATGAGGGGAAACCTCTTGCAGGAGGGAGGTGACTGAGGAATTCCTGAGTTGAATACGCTGCCAGCGAGTCAGTTGTCGCACGCCGGCATAGATGTCGACCAGTTGCGTGATGCGTGACGCGCCGGAAAGAAGCTGTCGAGCAATCTGAGGAGTTCACAACGAAGGGAAGGAAGCTGCGACAGGGTGTAGTGCAAAGAACTTCCCTAACGCTGACACGGCTTTCTCGGCCCGGGCGATGGCGGAATCGTCATGCGGCATTGAGCAGGCCGTGGAAACCGTGTCTTCGAGAAGGCTTGCGGCGGCCCTCATACCGATGCCAGGTGGAGGCGTTGCCATACTCTTCACATCCCCCACCTGATGCCGGACGGATCGCTGACCGGCAAGGCGACCGGTAATCGTGATGACCTGCGGCGCCGCGCGCCTTCGTCGCCAGTGCTCGTGCGCCGGACCGGCGCTCCCGAGACAAGGCAGAAGAGAGGATCCGAGAAGAGGCACGGACCCGCGACGGTGACGACGCCGGGCGATCGGGGGATGGCCGCGTCCGTGACGGACGACCGCCGAGTGTCGTCGACCGCGTACACGGCCGCGCGCACCGAGCAAGGAGAGCCGCTTCCGCACGTCTCCGTCGACTGGGCGGGAAGCATGGTGGGCCGGGGCGGCGCAACGGCCAGTGCCGTCTGCAGCCTCCTGAGCTTCCCAGCGGCAGCGCCGACGGAAGACCGCTCGACAGCCTCCACCGCCGCCCCGCCTCCCAGACAGGCATCCGCAGGCATGATCCCCCCTTCCTGTGACAGGAGTTGAGCTTCTGTCAGAACGAGGCCACTGTCAACACGTGACGCGTGACGGGTGACGGGTGACATTTCACTGCTCGTCTGACGGTCTGCGACTGCGGCCCGGACGGAGGAGGCTCCTCACGGCCCGGCTGGACGGCCTGGCCGCTCGTCGACCAGGGGTGCCTCGACGCGCGGGACGACGTCGCCGGGTATCGCTGCACAGGGCGTGTCCCCGCAGCGGCCATGTCTCGTTGGGCGGCAGCTCTCCGAGTCGGAAGCGGATCGATGGCTTCCTGCCGGTATCGTCTTCTGGCTGGATGCTCACGGTGACTGAGTGTTCGAGGCCACACGCCTGCGATTCGCCGGCCCCGCATCCGACATCTGGTCGAAGGCGCGGGCGGGGCCGGAACCGGTGGGCGCTCGCCGGCAAGGCTCCCGTGCGGCACGTCCACGGTGGAGGGCGGGGCGCGGTACCCGCCCGCACGGTCGTGTGACAGAACCGCGACGGACCTGTGCTTCTGGTCGTTCCGAGGCCGCCCCTACCATGATGCATCGTCAATTCCGCTACATGCCGCAGGAATTCATGTCGATCATCGATCGGAAGTGGGGACTGTGCCGGGGAGTCGGAGTGTCGAGGAGTCGGAACGGCAGATCGCGTCGTGGGACGACCGGGTGGTCGCCGGGATGTGCATCGTCGCCTGCGGCGCGTCGGCTGTGGCGGGGGTGTTCGGAGTCTCGCTCGCCTGGCAGATGCCGTTCCTGTTCCTCGCGATCTACGTGATCATGCGGGCGCTGGTGCCGCTGCGGAAGTCGAAGGACGAGCTCGCCCGGATGCGCGACGAGCTCCGGTCCCTGCGCGAGAGCGTCGACCGGTCGGCGCCGAGCCGGATCGAGCACTACCCCAACGCCGCCGCCTTCTACGGGGCGGCGACCGCCTACCTGCTCCAGCGCGGGGTGCGCAACCTCGACACCTGGTACGTCCGGACCGGCACCCCGGACGACTTCAGCCAGTCGACCCAGGAGTTCGCCGACTACTTCGGCCGAGTGCTGGACTGGGCCCGCGCCGGCGGCTCGGTGCGGCGGCTGTTCTGCTCCGGCTCGTCCACCGAGTTCGCCGACTGGACCGCCCGGCACCGGGCCGAGACCCGGGACCTGACCCGCTACGAGATCAGGGACGTGCGCTGGTCCATCCGGGCGGACCTGCTGAGCATGGCCATCATGGACGACCGGGCGGTCTTCCTGGCCTTCACCGTCGGCGCCCGGGTCTCCGGCATGCGCCTGGAGGGCCCGGAGGCGGCGAAGTACTTCAAGGAGTACTTCGACCGCCACTGGGAGAACGCCGACGTCGTGCGCTGACGCCGGCGTTCGGCCCGCTTGCCCGGGGCCGTCAGGCCTGGGGCAGGTGGGCGGCGACCAGGGCGGCGAACTCGTCGGGGGTGAGGATGCGGATGCCGAGGTCTTCGGCCTTGGCGCGCTTGGAGCCGGCCTTCTCTCCGGCGACGAGGAGGGTGGTGCGCTTGGAGACGGAGGAGGAGGCCTTGCCGCCGGCGCGCTCGATGAGCTCGTTCACCTCGTTGCGGGAGAGCGTGGCGAGGGGGCCGGTCATGCTGCCGGTGACGACGACGGCTTCGCCTGCGAGCGGGCCGGTGCCCTCTATGGTCGGCTCCTCGGCGCTGGCGGGGGCGGGTGCCTGCGGCGCGGTGACGGCGGTGCCCACGCCGCGGTCGGCGAGGCGGTCCAACAGGGGTGAGAGGTCGGCGAGTTCGGCGACGATGACGCGGGCCTTCTCGGTGCCGATGCCGTCGACCTGCGCCAGCGTCTCGGCGTCGGCGGCGCGGATCGCGGCCATCGAACCGAAGTGGGCCGTGATCCGGCGGGACATGGTGCGCCCGGTGCCGCGCACGCCGAGCGCGCAGAAGACCCGGTTGAGCGGGCGGCTGCGGGCGGTCTCGATCGCGGCGAGCAGGTTGTCGGTGCTGGTGTCGCCCATGCGCTCCAGGGCGAGCAGCTGCTCACGGGTGAGGGCCCACAGGTCGGCGAGGTCGCTCACCAGGCCGGCTTCGACCAACTGGACGGCGCGGGTGCCGCCCAGGCCCTCGATGTCCAGCTGGTCGCGGCCGACGGCGTAGCTGATGGACGCCACGAGCTGGCAGTTACGGCCCCGGACGCAGCGCCAGCGCTGCTCCTCCCGGTCGATGGCGTCGCCGCAGCGCGGGCAGACCTCGGGGAAGGCGATCGGCCGCTCCTCGCCGGTGCGTTCGTCGACCAGCGGCGCCTCGACGCGCGGGATGACGTCACCGGCCCGGTAGACGAAGACCCGGTCGCCGAGCATCAGGCCGCGCCGGGTGATGTCGGCGGGGTTGTGGAGCGTGGCGTAGGTGACGGTGACCCCGTCGATGACGACCGGCTCCAGGACGGCGCGCGGGGCGATGATGCCGGTGCGCCCGACGTTCCACTCCACGTCGAGCAGCCGGGTGACCTTGTGCTCGGCGGCGAGCTTGCGGGCCACGGCCCAGCGCGGCGCGCGCGAGCCGGAGCCGGCCTCCCGCTGGTCGGCCGCGGAGTCGGCCTTGACCACCACGCCGTCGATGCCGAACGGCAGCTCGGAGCGGAGCGCGGCGATCTCGTCGACCCGCTGCTGGGCCTCCTCCAGCGTCGCGCAGCGCAGCGGGTGGGCGGCCGTGGTGGCGGCGGTGTTGGCCCCCAGGGCGGCCAGGCGCTCCAGCAGGGCGCTGTGGGTGAGGCCTTCGCCTTCGCCGGGCCCGTCGCCGATTCCCCCGTCGGGGCTTTCGTCGAGGCCGACCGCGCCGTAGCCGAAGAAGGTCAGCTCGACCCGGTAGGGGCGGTCCTTGGCGCGCAGAGTGCCGGCCGCGCCGTTGCGGGGGTTGGCGAACGGGACGGCGCCGTGGGCGGTGCGCACCTCGTTGGCGTGCTCGAACTGCTCGCGGGTGAGCAGGACTTCACCGCGCAGCTCGACGTCGACCGGCTCGGCGAGCACGGCGGGCAGGCCCAGGACGGCGTCGGCGGCGTGGCTGATGTCCTCGCCGGCCAGGCCGTCGCCGCGGGTGATCAGCTGGTGCAGCCGCCCGGCGCGGTAGCGGGCGGCCACCGCCAGCCCGTCCAGCTTGGGCTCCACGCACCAGGCGTCCACCGGGCGGCCCAGGCGGCGCTCCAGCCCGGCCGCCCAGTCCGCGAGCTCCTCGGCCGAGAAGACGTTGTCCAGCGACAGCATCGGCACGCTGTGCGGCACGTCGCCCCCGACCGCGCCGCCGGCGACCTTCCCGGTGGGGGAGTCCGGCAGCACCTCCTGCGGGTGCGCCTGCTCGTAGGCCGCGACGTCGCGCAGCAGGGCGTCGTACTCGTCGTCGCCCAGCGGGGTGGCGCCGTCGGTGTAGTAGGCGGCGGCGGCCCGTACGGCGGTGGCAACGGCATCGGCGTAGTCGCCGGGGGTGAGCAGAGCGGCGTCGTTCATAGGCAGCATCATCGCCACTGGCACTGACATTCGACCGGTCGGACCGCGCCGGGGTCACGTCGGGGGCCGCGCCGGTCGGGTCCGCCGGGGCGGGCCGGGCGTACCACCGGCGCGCGGGCGGGCGCGCCCCGCTTCCGTCGGGGTGGCGGTGCGCGCGGTCTGCCCCCGGCCGGGGGCGGCCGGCGTTGACGGCCGGTCACGCCGGGGTGGAGCGTGGCCGGTGACGGGGCGCCGCCCGCCGGGCCGGTCCGGTCCGGCCCGTGACGATCAGCGCCCCGTCCTCGTCCTCTCCCCTCTCTCCTGTTCGCGTCCGTGGTCCCGCCCCGAGCATCGAGGAGTCCCCATGCGCTCCAGCGCGTCCGTCCGAAGAACCCCCGTCCTGGCCGCCTGCGTGCTCGCGGCGGCCGCCCTGCTGTGGCCGGCGGCGACCGCGGGTGCGGCCGCCGCCGCGAACCCGCCGTTCGGGACGCAGACCAAGATCGGCCTGTACGCCCCCGTCCCGGCGGGCTGGGCGGCGATCGCCCAGGACCAGGCGGCCGGTCAGAAGACCATCGAGTACCTCGGCGGAGCGCCCTACCTGGCCCGGGTCGGCGTCCTGGCCAACACCACCGTGCCCGCCGGCTGGGTGCTGGTGGGGGTGTCCCTCGACGCCCGGACCTCCTCCGTCGCCTACCTCGGTGGCGCGCCGCACGGCGCCGTGGTCAGGACCGACGTCGGCTGCACGATGCCCGGCGGCCGGGTCTACGGCTACCCCGTGCCGGCCGGCTGGACGATCGCGGGCAGGGGCACCGACTCCTCCTGCTCGTGGCAGGACCTGCGCTTCCCCTGAGACCCGCCCGGGTCCGGTCCGGCGGTCCGGTTCGGCGGCCTGGCTCAGCGGTCCGGCTCAACGGCCTGGCTCGGCGGTCCGGTGGCGGCACCACCGCCGGACCGCCTCCGCTCAGGGGAGGTAGCGCTCCAGTGCGGCGGCGCCCTTCTGCTCGATCTCCTGGCGCGCCCACTCCAGACGCCCGGGGGTGACGTCGCGGCCCGACGCCATCACGAGGTCCTCGGGGTCGAAGGGGCGCTCGCCCCCGCTGTAGAGCTGCCGCCGCATCCCGGACGCCGACTCCGGCACGCCGCCCTCGGTCATCGGTTCGCGCATGTCCATCACCTCATCGCCTGGTGGCCCGTACGCACGGTCCTTCGATGGTCGTTCCGACGGCCGGACCATGACGGGTGGAGTACGACCAAGTTACTCCGTCCGGGTGAATGTGCCTCCTGTTCGCGATGTGTCGCCCGCCGTGTGTCCTCCGGCCGGGGCGGGTGGCCGGAGGGCGGCTCCGCCTGCTTTAATAAATGAACAGGCATTTATTAATGGGAGGTGGTGGCGATGGCCGGACGCCCCCGCGGGGTCGACGACCTGGCGATCCTGCGCGCGACGGCGCGGGTCATGGGGCAGGTGGGGCCCGCCGGGCTCACCCTGGCCGTGGTGGCGCGCGAGGCCGGCGTCGTGCCGGGCACCCTCGTGCAGCGGTTCGGCTCCAAGCGGGGCCTGCTCCTGGCCCTCGCCGACCGGTCCGTCCAGGACGCCGACGAGCTGATCCGACGGGTGCGCCGCGCCCACGACAGCGCTGTCGAGGCCCTGGCGGCACTGCTGACGGAGACGGTGGCGGTGATGGCCACGCCGGAGGCGTTCGCCAACCACCTGGCCTTCCTGTGCGCGGACCTCGCCGACCCGCAGCTCCACGAGCGCGCCCTGGCCGTCCACCGCGCCCAGGCCCGGGCGGTCGCCGAGCTGCTGGCGCAGGCCGCCGACGCCGGCGAACTGCGTGCCGGGACCGACGTCGCCGCGCTGACCCGCACCGTGCAGGCGGTCACCGTCGGAGCGGGCCTGACCTGGGCCCTGGAGCGCGAAGGCGCCCTCGGCGAGCGGCTGCGCGGCGAACTCGACGCGGTGCTCCGCCCCCACCTCCCGCCCGCCGACACCCCGGAGGAACAGCGATGACTGACGTGACGACCGACGCGACCACTGACGCGACCGCCGACAAGTACCGCCCGCTGGCCGGGAAGGTGGCCCTGGTCGCCGGCGGCACCCGGGGCGGAGGGCGGGGCATCGCCGTCGCGCTCGGCGCCGCCGGTGCCACGGTGTACGTCACCGGCCGCAGCAGCGCCGGCGGCCGCTCCGAGCTGGACCGCCCGGAGACCATCGAGGGCACCGCCGAGCAGGTCACCGCCGCCGGCGGCCGGGGCATCCCCGTCCGCACCGACCACAGCCGCCCCGAGGAGGTCCGGGACCTGGTGGGCAGGATCGCGGCCGAACAGGACGGACGGCTCGACCTCCTGGTCAACTCCGTCTGGGGCGGGGACCCGCTCACCGACTGGGAACACCCCCTGTGGGAACAGGACCTCGACACCGGCCTGCGGCTGCTGCGGCAGGCGGTGGAGACCCACGTGATCACCAGCCGGTACGCGCTGCCGCTCATGGTCGCCCGCGGGAGCGGCCTGGTCGTGGAGGTCACCGACGGCAACACCGCCCGCTACCGCGGCTCCTTCTTCTACGACCTGGCGAAGTCGGCGGTCATCCGCCTCGCCGTCGCCCAGGCCGCCGAACTCCGGCCGCACGGCGTCGCCGCCGTCGCGCTCACGCCCGGATTCCTGCGCTCGGAGGCGTTGCTGGAGCACTTCGGCGTCACCGAGGACGACTGGCGCAAGGGCGCCGAACAGGACCCGAACTTCGCCCACTCCGAGAGCCCCGCCTACCTGGGCCGGGCGGTGGCCGCACTGGCCGCGGACCCGGACGTCATGGCCAAGACCGGGCGGGCACTGGCGACCTGGGGCCTGTACCGGGAGTACGGGTTCACCGACGCCGACGGCAGCCGGCCGGACTTCGCCGCGCACTGGGCCGCGAACCTGGAGGAGCAGTACGGGCCCCTGGGCGAACCGCTGTCAACTTGACCCGGCCCTGAAGGACCAGGCTTGGAGGTAGGGCGTGGCTGGCTGCCACGTGGCCTCCTCCGTCCGGACACCCCTTATGGGGTGGCTGGGACGCGTGACTCACGCCCCGAGGTCCACGCGGTCTCGCCCCTGCGGGCGATGTTGTGGGACGCGTTGTCGTCCGCGTGCAGCAGGGTGCCGCAGGCGCGGCACGCGAACGTTGCCTGATCGACACGGTTCTTCCGGTCGATGTGGTGGCACTGGGAGCATTCCTGGCTGGTGTACGCCGGATCGACGTACACCAGCGGAACCCCGGCGCGCTTCGCCTTGTACTCCACGAAGGTGGCGAGCTGGTGGAAGCTCCACGAGTGCAGAGTGGTCCGCTGGTCCTTGCGGAGCCGTACCCGGCTGCGGATGCCCGTGAGGTCCTCCAGGGCGATCCCGCGTCCGGTGCGTTCAGCGGTCGTGACGATGGTCTTGGAGACGACGTGGTTGACGTTGGCCGTGTGCCGGGCTTCCTTGCGGGCGCGCTTCTTCAGCAGGCGCTTCGCGGACTTGGTTCCCTTGGCCTGCAACTTCTTCCGCAGGTCGAGCTGCCGCTCGCGGTGCCGGTTCAGGCCGCGCCCGGCCGCCCGGTAGCCGGTGGAGGTGGTGGCGATGTTGGCGATGCCCAGGTCCACACCGACGAACCCGGCAGGCTCGTACACCTGCGGCTCGGGGATGTCGCAGGTGGCGATCAGGTAGAACACGCCGTCACGTTCGATCAGGTCGCTCTCGCCCTTGCGGTCCTCGCGGAGCATCGTGAGCGCGTCCGGCGAGCACACGAACCGCACACCCTTGAGCCGCCCGGCGACGGTCCAGATCGACACCGTCCGCTGGTCGTACTGCCAGGACAGGCACCGGTCGTCGTACGGCTGCGCGGCATCCAGCCGGAAGGCGACGGGCCTGGACTCGGCCCTGGCCCGGCGCTTCGAACCCGGCTTGCCCAGATTCCCGGCCTTGAGGTTGCCCTTGAGCGTGGTGTAAGCATCGCGGACCTTCTTGATGACGTGCTGCGCGGCCTGCGCCCCCAGTCCGCGCGCCTTCAACTCGGCGTAGGTGTGCTTGCGCAACTCGTACTCACGCGGAACCCCGCGCTCGAACGCCACCACTGATACCCAGTTCGCCGACTTGTTGACCGTGCGCAGGGTCGCCCGGAGCGCGGCGGCCTGGTCGGCCTCCGGCATCAGCTTCACCTGCGTCACGAGCTTCACACCACCGACGCTACAGCGGGGGTCTGACAACGCACTTGGCTCCGGCGCTCCGCCCCTCCTGGCCAAGGACGCGATTCCTCCCGGGCGTAAACGCCCGGGGCTCCTCGCAAGATCATGCTGACGCCTGCTCGGGCGCCCGGTCTGGCGCCTGGTCGGGGCAGGTGGGCGGGCCCGCCGGGTGGTCAGCGGGGCCGGTGGGCGACGGCGGCGAACATCGTCACCGACAGGTGGAACGCGCCCCGCCCGGCGGCCTCGTCGAGACCGGCCAGGAGCCGGTCGCGCTGCTCCTCGGTGATCAGGTCCTTGGCGCGGGCCGCGGCGGCGATCCCCTGCACGATCGGCCGGCTGACGGTGCGCGGGTCGTGCAGCAGGACGTCGGAGCCGAGCCTGTCGACGCTCAGACCGGCCCCGGCCAGCCAGCCCGTCAGCCGGCGCCCGGCGTCCGGCGTCGCGGCGGCGGCCCGGACGGCGGTGGACAGTGCGGGGCGGATCTCCGGGTCGGCCGGGTGCAGGATGAAGGTGGCCCAGTCGGTGTCGAGCAGGGCGACCCGGCCGCCCGGGCGCAGCACCCGGGCGATCTCGGCGACGGCCCGCGCCGGGTCGTCCAGGTGCTGGAGGACGCGCTCGCACCAGACCACGTCGACGCCGGCGTCGGGCAGCGGCAGCGCGAGCGCGTCGCCGTCCAGGAACCGGGCCGGGCTGCCGGCCTCGGCGGCGCGCCGTTCGGCCACGGCGCGCAGTCCCGGGTGGGGTTCGACGCCGGTCGCGCCGCCGTCCGGGGCCACCGCGTCGGCGAGCACCCGGGTCTCCGAGCCGGTGCCGCAGCCGACGTCCAGCGCCCGCTCGCCGGGGCGCGCGGCCAGCCGCTCGTGCGCCCACGCGCGCAGCCGCCGCACACCCGGATTGGCGGCCTGGACGTCCAGCGCGGCGGTCAGCCGGTCGGTGGCCGCGGGGTCGACGTTGGCCGTGTGGAAGGCCGAGGTGGGGCGCGGGTCGCTCATGGCGCCCAACTATAGGCAGCGGTTCGGGCACCACCGGTCGCCGGTTGCGGGGCGTGGTGGCCGACTGACCGTCAACTCTGCTGTTTGGTATGGCGGTTGTCGCTCCAGGGCGGGAGGTGACGCAACGTCAGGGTCGGTGGGCGGTCAGGCCGGGGCGAAGGTGCGGCGCAGGTGGGCCACCAGGCGGGCCGGGTCGGCGGCGGCCAGGCGGGCGGCGAGGTAGCCGTCGGGCCGGATGAGCAGGGCCTCGCCGTCGCCGGGCCGGTAGGCGGCGCGGTAGGCGGCGCCGGTGTCGCGGAGGACGGGCAGGCGTAGGCCGTCCGGAGCGCCGGGGGAGTGGGCGGAGTCAGGGGACTCCGCGGGGAGCACGGCGTACGCGTCGAGCAGGCCGTGGGCGGCGGCGTGGGCGGCCGCCGCGCAGGCGTGCAGGGTCGGCGCGTCGGTGGCGGGGCCCGCGGCCAGCAGCAGGACGTGGTGGGTGCCGCGCAGCAGTTCGTGCAGGCGCTGCGGGTAGGCGGTCAGGGGTCGGGTGAGGCCGGGGCAGTCGGGGGCGCGGTCGCCGGGGGCCGGGTCGGTGCCCGGGGCGGGCTCGGTCAGCGGGCCGTCGCGGTAGCCGACCAGGAGCTGGGCCTCGCGCAGCAGCGGGGTGGCCGGGTCCGCGGGGTCGGTGTCGAAGCCCGCGCGGGCGTGGCGCACGGTGCGGGAGACGACCTCCTCGCCGACCGGGTGGCGTTCGGCGTGGTAGCTGTCGAGCAGGTCCGCGGTGGCGGCGCCGTGCACGGTGAGGGCGAGCTTCCAGGCGAGGTTCCAGGCGTCCTGGATGCCGGTGTTCATGCCCTGGGCGCCGGTCGGCGGGTGGATGTGGGCGGCGTCGCCGGCCAGCAGCAGCCGGCCGGCGCGGTAGTGCTCGGCGAGGCGGTGGCTGATCCGGAAGACCGAGGACCAGCGCAGCGCGGACGCGGTGACGGGCCGGGGCGACAGCCGGTCCAGGGCCTGCTGGAGGTGCCGCAGTTCGGGGGCGCGGCCGCCCTCCAGGCCGTGCGCGACCCCGCGCACCGGGTCGGCGTCGGTGGCGAGTTCGGGCGGGACCGTCATGGACACCCGGTAGCGGCGCCGCCCCGGCAGCGGCACGCACACCAGCGTCTCCCCGGGGGTGCCGGCGGTTCCGTCGGCGGTGCCGCGGGCTCCGTCGCGGGCTCCGCGGGCCCCGTCGCGCGTTCCGCCGCGGGTGGCCCGCACCGCGTAGCCGGGCGGCAGGTCCCAGTCCAGCTCGACGTCCCCGAGCATGAACTGCTCGGGGAAGGCGGAGCCGCCGAAGCCGATCCCGGCGGCGTGGCGCACCGTGCTGTGGGCGCCGTCGCAGCCCACCACCCAGCGGGCGGACAGCTCGCGCGGACCCCCGGGGGTGGCCAGGGTGACGCGCACGCCGTCCGCGTCCTGCGTCAGGCCGAGCACCTCGGTGCCGCGCTCCACGACGGCGCCGCGGCCGGCCAGGTGCTCGGCGAGCAGCCGTTCGGTGGCGTTCTGGGGCAGCGCGGCGAAGCGGTACGGCACCTCGGCGGGCAGGTCGAGTCCGAGCGTCGGTCCGGGGGCGCCGTCGACGAAGGAGAGCTGGCCGAGCAGGGGCACCGCCTCGTCCAGGACCCGGCGCACCAGCCCCATGGCGTCCCAGACCTCCAGGGTGCGGGGCTGGATCCCGACCGCCTTGGCGTACGGCTGCGGGGCGTCCAGCCGGTCGACGATCCGGCACCGCACGCCGCGGCGGCACAGCTCGGCGGCGGCGGTCAGGCCCACCGGTCCGGCCCCCACGACCAGGACGTCGGTGTCGGTTTCGGTGTCGCCCATGCCCGCTCCTCGGCCGACCGGCACCGGCGGTGCCGCCGTACTCCCAGGCTGCCCTCCGCTGCCCCGTACCGCCCGGCGGGGAATGGCGTACGGTGTCGGCTTCAGAGGGTGGTGTCAACGGTCGGCGTCAAGGGTTCGCGGGCTGCTCCCTCGTCCGGGGCGCTAGTGTTTGCGACCGGCTGACCCCGGGCACGCCTGCTCCATTGATCCGCAGCTTCCACCTCACCACCCGTTAACCCAGCAGCCTTGTGCGGTCCCTACATTCGGGCCACTGCCGGTGGTCGGCCGCCGTCGGTGCGTGCCCGTCCGGTCCGCCCGGCCCGTCCGCACCTGAGCGAAAGGCCCCCGATGGCCCCCCGCCTGTCCGTCGTCGTCCCGATCTACAACGTCGAGCGCTACCTCCGGGAGTGCCTGGACTCGATCGCGGCCCAGACCTTCGAGGACTTCGAATGCGTCCTGGTCGACGACGGCTCGACCGACGACGGCCCCGTCATCGCCAAGGAGTACGCCGCCCGGGACCGGCGCTTCCGGCTGGTCCAGCAGGAGAACAAGGGCCTCGGCGCCGCCCGTAACACCGGCTGGCGCCACCTCACCCCCGGCACCGAGTACCTGGCCTTCGTCGACAGCGACGACACCCTGCCCGCGCACGCCTACCAGCTGATGATCAGCACGCTGGACGAGACCGGATCCGACTTCTGCACCGGCAACGCGCTGCGCCTGCGCACCACCGGCCTCACCCCCTCGCACGGCCACCGCCGCGCCTTCCGCGAGACCCGGCTGCGCACCCACGTCAGCGAACTGCCCGCCCTGGTCACCGACCGCACCGCCTGGAACAAGGTCTACCGGCGCTCCTTCTTCGACACCGCCGGCATCCTCTACCCCGAGGGCATCCTGTACGAGGACGCCCCGGTCAGCGTGCCCCACCACTTCCTCGCCGAACGGGTGGACGTGCTCTCCGAGCCCGTCTACCACTGGCGGGTGCGCGAGGACGGCAACCTGTCCATCACCCAGAAGAAGACCGACCCGCGCGGCCTGGTCGACCGGGTCCGCTCGATGGAGCTCGTCCGGGAATGGCTGCTCGCCCGCCCCGAGCCGGTGTTCGCCGACCACCTGAGCGCCTACGACCGCAACTGCCTGGTCGAAGAGATCCCGATGTTCTTCTGGTCCGTCCCGGACGGCGACCGCGCCTACCGCGAGGCCTACCAGCAGCACGTCAGCCGGCTGCTGACGGCCATCGGCCCCCAGCGGATCGCCGGGCTGAGCAGCCAGCTGCGGCTCAAGTACCGCCTGACACTGGCCGACCGGATGCACCGCTTCGTCGCCGTCCAGCGCCTGCACCGCCTCGCCCGCCGCACCCGCCAGGCCGCCGCCCGCGGCTGAGCCCGGGGCCGGGGAGCGGCGAGGACCCGGGAGACGGGCCGGGGCGGGCGGGGCGGCGCATCATGGAGGCATGACCGACCACGACGACTTCCTGCGCTGGGTCGGGACCGACCTGCGCGCGGCGGAGGTGGCCCTGCACAACGGTGACGCGGGCCCGCGCCGGGCCCTGTGGTCCCGCAGGGAACCGGTGAGCCTGTTCGGGGCGTGGCGCAACGCCACCGGCCGGCAGGAGGTCGACGACCTCTTCACTTTCCTGGAGGAGAGCTTCTCCCACGGCACCTCGTACGCCTTCGACCTGCTGGCGGCCGACGTGGTGGGCGACATGGCCCACACCGTCGCCCTGGAGCACGTCACGGTGTCCGTCGACGGGCGCCCGCGCAGCTACACGCTGCGGGCCACCCAGGTCTACCGCCGCGAGGACGGGCAGTGGCGGGTGGTGCACCGCCACGGGGACACCGTGACGCCCTGAGGCGCTTTGAGGACGGGCCCTAACGGGAGGCGAGGCCGTCGATCATCAGGCCGAGGGTGAAGTCGAAGCGGTCGTGGCCCTCGCCCGCGGTGAGTTCGGCGGCGAGGCGGGTGGTGTGGGGGAAGGCCGCGGCGGGCAGCGCGGTGACGCGGCGCAGCAGTTCGTCGCGGTCGACGACCCAGGCGGTGTCCTCGTGCGCCGCGCGCTGGTGCGCGATCGACAGTTCGAGGCAGTAGGCGGCCACGTACAGCAGGAGGGCGTCGACGGCCCAGGCGGCGGCCTGCGGGGCGACGCCGCCGGTGAGCAGGATCGCCAGCAGGCCCTCGCCGACGCGCAGGATCTCGACGTCGGTGGGCGCCGCGGCGAGCGTGGCGCGGGAGATGCCGGGATACCGGAGGTACTGGTCGCGCATCCCGGCGCACACGTCGCGCAGCTGTTCGCGCCAGGCCGCCGGGTCGGGTTCGGGCAGGGCGAGTTCGGCGAACAGCCGTCCGATGAGCAGCTCGTCGAGGTCGGCCTTGTTGACCACGTGGGCGTAGAGCGAGGCGGGGCCGGTGTCGAGCTCGCCGGCCAGTCGACGCATGGTCAGTGCCTCGTAGCCCTCGGTGGCGATGACGCCGAGCGCGGTGTCGACGACCTGTTCCACGGTGATCGGGGCCTTGCGGCGGCGTGGCCTGGGGGCGGTTCCGGCCTCGGGGTTCGGTGGCTGGTGGCGGGCCTCGCGTCGCTCTCTCGGGTTCACCCGGCCATCATAGCTCGATGCGAACGCCGTTCGTTTATGGAACACTGTTCGTTATGGATGTGGGCCAGGACGTGGAGCAGGGTGTGGACGTGGCGGAGACGAACGCGGACGTGACGGTGGTCGGGGCCGGACCGGTGGGCCTCGTGCTCGCCGCGGAACTGGCGCTCTGCGGCGTACGGGTGCAGATGCTCGAACGGCTGACCGAGCCGGAGACGGGGATGAAGGCGGGCGGGATCAACGTGCCGACGGCCGAGGCGCTCGACCGCCGAGGCCTGCTGCCGGCCGCCGAACGGGTGCAGCGGGACCTGCTGGAGCGGTTCGGGCCCCTCGTCCGCACCCCCGAGGACCGCCAAGGCGACCGGCCGGCGCGCGAGTCGCGCTTCACCGGGCACTTCGCCGGGATGGTCCTCGACCCCGCCCTGGTCGACTGGTCCGACCCCGACCTCGCCGCCCACACCGCCGTCGACGGAGCGCGGATGGTGCCGCAGCGCGAACTGGAGGAACTGCTCGCCGCCCACGTCGCGCGGCTCGGCGTACCGGTGCGCCGCGGGGTGGAGGTCACCGGGCTCCGGGACACCGGCGACGGCGTGCTCGTCGACACCACCGCCGGCCCGCTGCGCACCGGCTGGCTGGTCGGCTGCGACGGCGGACGCAGCACCGTGCGCCGCCTCGCGGGCATCGGCTTCCCCGGCACCGACCCCGAACTCACCGGGCGCATGGCCGTCGCCGACATCGCCGAACCGCACAAACTCGCCGACGGATGGACCTGGACGACCGGCGGGGCCTACCGCTGCGGGCCGCAGCCCGGCCGGGTGGTCACCGTCGAGTTCGACGGCGCCCCCGCCGACCGCTCGACACCCGTCACCCTCGACGAGGTGCAGGCCAGCCTGCGCCGGGTCTCGGGCACCGACGTCACCCTGACCGCGCTGCGCGCCCCCGCGAGCCGCTGGAGCGACAACGCCCGCCAGGCCGCGGCCTACCGCGCCGGCCGGGTGCTGCTGGCCGGCGACGCCGCGCACGTGCACTCGCCGTTCGGCGGCCAGGGGCTCAACCTCGGCGTCGGCGACGCGATGAACCTCGGCTGGAAGCTCGGCGCAGTGGTCGCCGGGTGGGCGCCCGAAGGACTGCTCGACACCTACGACGCCGAACGCCGCCCCCTCGGCGCCTGGGTGCTGGACTGGACCCGGGCCCAGACCGGGGTGCTGCGCGGGGACGCCAAGTCGGCCGCGCTGCGCGAGGTCCTCGCCGACCTGCTGGCCACCCGGGACGGCGCGACCCACGCGGTCAAGAAGATCTCCGGCGTCACCCAGCGCCTCGACCTGCCCGGCGACCACCCGCTGACCGGCCGCGCCGCCCCCGACCTGCCGCTCGCCGACGGCTCCCGCCTGGCCGACCACGGCCACGACGGCGGCTTCCTGCTCCTCGACCGCACCCCGGACGGCGCCTTCGCCCGCCTCGCCGCGCCCTGGTCCGGGCGGGTGCGCGCCGTGACCGACAGCGGCCGGGCGACGCCGACGGGGGTGCTGGTCCGCCCGGACGGCGTGGTCGCGTGGGCCTGCGACAGTGCCGACACCGCCGGCCTCGAAGACGCGCTGCGCTGCTGGGCCGGTGCGCCCTCATCCCTGTACCAGCCGGCAGGCTGACCCCCCGGCCCGCCCGTCGGCCTCAGCCCGCCCGTCGGCCTCAGCCGGCCCGTCGGCCTCAGCCGGCGCCCGGCCGGACGGCCTGTGGCCCGGCGCCGTCGAGCGCGGCGAGCAGGCGGGCGCGGACGTCGGCGGCGGCCTCGCGGGTTACCTGGTCCGCGCTCTCCAGCTGCGGGGCGATCAGTTCCACGGCCGCGGCCAGGAGCGGGAGGGGCACCTCCACGGTCCGCAGGTGGAGGAGCTGCGACGCCGCCCGCTCACCGGGTGTGGCGGTGGTGGGGGCGCTGGGAATCAGGGCGGTGATGCCTCGGGGGAGCTGACTGCCGGTCACCCGTCCATTCTCCCGCGTCCGGACCGTGGTGATCACCACGGCTGTCCGTCGGAGGAGGTTTCCCCCGGGCGGCCCGAGGCGGAAGGATGGCCGTCATGAGTGCGATCATCAGCTTGGACCTGGCCGGCTTCGTCCCGCGAGAGGACGAGGACGGCGCCGGGAGCGCGGACCGGGTGTGGGACGACGAGCGGGGAGTCGTCCTGTCCGTCCACGACTTCGCGATCGTCCCGGACCTGGTGGCCCCGCTCGACGCGGGCGAGCGGCTGCTGCGCGAACTGGCCCGCTACACCGCGCGGAGCGGGGCCGCCCTGATCGAGGCCGAGGTGCGCGAACTGGGCGGCGTGCCGGGACTGTGGCAGCTCATCAAGATCCCCAGGCCGTCCGGCCCCGGGCAGATCTTCGTCGGAGCATGGACGGTGCCGCGCGACCGGTGCAGCGTCGTCCTGAAGGTGCAGGCCGCCGAGGGAGCGGTCAGCGGCATGCGGGAGGCGGTCGTCGCCGACCGGGTCGGCTTCGACACCTACTTCCGCCCCCACCCCTACGACCCGCAACTGAGCGCCCCGCTCCCGTACCACGTCGCCGACCTCCCCGAATGGGACGCCCACTTCCCCACCCACCCGCTGACCCTGGTACGGCAGACCCTCGCCCGGGTCGGCGCGACCGCCGTCCTGGACGACCGCTTCCGTGCCCTGCCCCCCTTCACCGGCCCCGCACCCGACGGCACGGCCCCGGCCGAGGCACCGCGCCGCCGGTGGTGGCAGAAGCGCTGACCGGACGTCGGCCCCGTCAGCCCTGTCGGCCCCGTCGGCCCCGTGGTGCCCGGCCGGGCCGGGGGCAACAGTCGCACCCGGTTACCGCGTTGGCTGGGCAGTGGGCAGTGGGCAGTGGGCAGTGGGCAGTGGGCGGCGGGCCAGTACACGGACGCGCAGGGCCCGGGATCGACGGGGGAGCCGTCGCCGGGCAGCGTGCGCCGGCACCAGCCACACCGGACGGCGGCCGGCACGCCGGCCATGGGCACGCCGTCCACCGGAGGGTCGTCCACGGGCACGCCATCCAGCAGCTGCCGGCTGCGCCACAGGCTCAGCCCGGTGACGGCGCGGACGGCCTTGAGCGCTTCCGCGCCGCCGGGGGAGGGGGTGGGCAGCAGGACGGTGAACTGCGGGTCCTCCACGGGATCCTCCCCGTCGGGTCGGCGCCGTGTCCGCCGCTCGCCGCCGGTCAAGCCTCCCGGCGGGACGGCGGCCATCGGTTCTCGCGGCCCGTCCCCTGACCGGCCGGGGGCGACGGCACCCGGCCGGGCCGCCGGTCCCACCGCGTCAATCCCGAGCGATCCGAAGGAGCGGACCCATGCGCGTCGTCGGCAAGACGGGCGTCCTGGTGGCCACCTACCGCCGCCGCTCCGGCGCCTGACGACCCGCCGGAGCCGCGCGGTCCGCGCAGCCCGCGCAGGGAGTCGGCCCGTCCGACTTTCCGTGCGGCGGCCAGTGGGTCCGGTTACACGGGGGCGGCGTGCGCGCAGTCCGCGCAGCCCGTCCGGTGGGCGGCGAGCACGGCCTCGATCCGGGCCCGCGTCCGCTCCAGCCGGGCGGCTCCGTCGGTCGTCGCGTAGCCGGCCAGGCTGTCCAGGACGATCCGTTCGCCGCCCTCCGTCGTGAGGGCCAGGGTGGTCGAGGGGGCGGCGGACCCGGCGCGGGCCGGCTCGACCGAGGCGATGTCGCACCAGGGGATCCGCCGGGTGCGTTCCAGCGAGCGGTTGGTGATCCCACCGTCGTCGACGACCACCCCCAGCCGCGGCGACCGGTAGATCATCACCACCGAGGGCACCCCGATCGCCACACCGAGGATCCTGGCGCCCCACGCCCCGATGGTGAGCTCGACGACCGCGAGGAGGAGGAAGACCGCCCCGACCACGGTCAGGATGACACGCTGCCAGAAGCCGGTGGGGATGCGGATCACAGAGCCGGGGCCATCAGTCACCTCGCGATGCTGGCACCGGCGCCGCCCGGCCGTCAACCGTCGCACCATCAACCGTCATACCGTCCTACCGTCATGCCGTCATGCCGTCACATCGTGCGGACGCCGACCGGCCCGTCCCGCGGCGTACGACAGGCGCCGCACGCCTGACGACCCGCCGGGCCCGCGCACAGGAAGTCGGCCCGTCCGACTTCCCGCGCGCGGACCCGGCGGGCCGGCCGGAACCCGGAGCGGGGGAGGGGCGTTCGGGTGGGAGAACGCCGCGTCCCCGGCTCGGAAGGAACCGTGTGACCACCATGTGCGAAGCCCCGTCCGACCACGCCCCGCAGGGGCTGCTCGGATGAGGCGGGAACCGGTCACCGCCGAGACGGTCGCCCGCTGCCGGGAGGCGGCGCGCACCGACCCGGCCACGGGGCTGCCCGCGCTGGCACGGGCGCTGCGGGGCCTGGCGGTCCGCCCCGGAGTCCGCCCCGGGCGGGCCGTCCGCCTCATGGAGGAGGCCGCCGACATCTACCGCGCCCTGGTCGCCGACGGCGCGGTCGAACACCTGGGCCCCGCCTCCTCCGCCGTGTCCTCCCTCGCCCACGCGTACTCCCGCACCGGCGCCCACGACCTCGCCCTCGCCGCCCGGTACGAGGCGTCCGACCTGGCCCGGCGCGCCGAGGAGGCCCGGCCGGTGGCGGACCTCGGCCGGGCCGCCGTCCTGCGCGCCGAACTCTCCCACGCCCTCGCCGAGGCAGGACGGTTCGACGAGGCCGTGGACGCCGCCCGCGCGGTGGCCGACCGCTCCCGGGCCGTGACCGGGGAAGGCGGAAGCGACCTGATGTGGCGGCTGCTCGACCTCACGGTGCTGCTCCGCCTCGCCGGCCGCGCCGAGGAAGCCATGGCCGTCGAACACGCGGCCCTCGAAGGCGAGTTCCTTGAAGGCGAGGCCGTCGTCCGCCGGCGCGGCGGGCAGGCGCGGCGCGCCCCCAGCCCCGTCACGGCCCTGCGGACGGCCGGTGCCGCGCTGTGGTTTGACGACCTCGGCCACCCCGCGCGGGTCCACCCCCTGCTCGCGGAGGCCGCACGGGCCGCCGAGAACCTGCCCGCCCGGGGGGAGAGCGGCGACTTCGGTTTCCACGAAGCCGTCCGGGCCGCGCTGTTCGCCCGTTCCGGGGGACGGGACGAGCAGGCGGCGGCCGACTCGCCGGAACCGCTCGGCGTCGACCCGGGCCAACGCCTCCAGCCGCTGCTGGGTGTGAGCATCCACCACTGGTCGTTCGGCCCGCGCACCTCCTTCGAGGCGGGACTGGGCGCCCTCGTCGGGGCCGTCGAGGCCATCACCGGCAGGTCCGAGCGCACCGCCGCCGCGCGCACGCCGCTGCCGCAGGACCGTGACCTGCTCGCCGCCCTCGGCACCCTCACCCGGCGGTGCGACCTGCGCCGCGCCGTCCTGGGCGAGCGCCCGCACACCTACACCCGCACCACGATCCCCCGGCTGCGGCGCAGCGTCGACATCGAACGGCGCCTCCACGCGACGGACCCCGCGGCCGGTGCCCGTCGCCTGGTCAGGGCCCTCACCGACCTGGCCATGGCAGAGCTCGTCGACAACGACAACGCCGCCGCGGCCGGCACCCTGCACGAGGCCCACGCGCTCTCCGCGACCGCCCCGGACGTCCTCCCGCAGCGGAGTCCGGCGGAGCACGTGGCCGAGGGCCGGGGCCGTCAGACGCCGAGGCTCGACCACGACGCCCCCGTGTAACCGGGCCCACTGGCCGTCGCACGGAAAGTCGGACGGGCCGACTTCCTGCGCAGGCCGTGCGAACCGCGCAGCTCCGGCGGGTCGTCAGGCGCCGGAGCGGCTGCGCCTCGCCCAGCCGGGCGTCCGCCGGGTCGAGGGTGGGGGAGGGCTCGCCCGCCAACTCCCAGTAGCCGGATGGCGGGCGGGCGGTTCGCGCCGGCGGTGGGAGCGCGAGTGCGCCGCGACGAAGCAGTCGAGCGCCGTTCCCCCCGACGGCGGGCGGTGCCCCGCCGCGAGGGCCGGGGCGGCCGGCGCGTACGCCTCGCGCAGACCGTCGCAGAGCAACTCCGGCCTGGCGATGGCCGGTCGGTGCACGGCCGGGCACCCGGTCGTCCGCCGCACGGGTCAGTTCGTGCTTCCGGTCGGCGCCGACGCCAGCGGGGGCCGGGTGGACCGGGAGGTCCGGAGGTGGCCGGGGCAGTGGACGGGTTCCTGGCCGCCGCACGGACGCACGGACGCACGGCACGCCGGTGCGGCTGGTCGACATGCCGCAGGGCGTCCACGGCTTCGACCGCGACGAGCCGACCGAGGGGGCCCGTGCCGTCCGCGGGCATGAGGCGATCGCGGCTTCGTCCCGGGTGTTCTGCCCTGCCGATCGGCAGGGCAGAACACCCGGGAGAGCAGGACTTTTATGCCGATCGGCACATGTGCGGGAGGGGGCGCGACGGCCACTCTTGGGGCATCGAGACGGCGGCCGCCCGGGCCGCCGGGAGGAGGGAAGCCCACCATGTTCCGCATCCGTACCAGTGCCCGCGTCAGCGTCCGTGCCGCCCGGGGTGCCGCCGCTGCCGGGCTGGCCCTCGCGGCGCTCACGGCGCTCACGGGGATCGCCCCGGCCTCGGCCACCGACACCTCCGGTACCTCCGGCCCTTCCGCACAGCAGGACGGGCGTCCGGGGCGTCCGGCGAGCGTCAGCGGCACCGCCCGGATCTCGTACGCCTTCTCCCCGAACGACGAGATCTGGTTCACCGTCGACGCCCAGGCGGTCCCGTACACCCACCGCTTCCCGGGCACCAAGGCGGCCGAGGGGCTGCCCACCGACGCCCGGGGCTCGGTCCGCTACTCGCACCGCGACAGCAGCACGGGGAAGACCTACAGCGCCGAGGCGGAGGTGGACTGCCTGAGCACCGGCGGCCCGGTCGCCACGCTGACGGCCGTCGTCACCAGGTCGGACGTGGGCAACGTCGGCGAGCGAATAGGCCTGAGCGTCTACCAGGGCGGTGGGCGCGAAGGCGGCCGGCTCG
The DNA here is from genome assembly GCF_054601375.1 of Kitasatospora sp. Ki12. NCBI lineage: Bacteria > Bacillati > Actinomycetota > Actinomycetes > Kitasatosporales > Streptomycetaceae > Kitasatospora > Kitasatospora sp. Ki12. The sequence continues at coordinate 57,619 of NZ_BAAIHT010000004.1, forward strand.
GGTTCTCCTGGGGCGTGGGCAACCTGGACGTGGGCGCCGACGGCAAGCTGTACCAGCCGGTGGTCGGCACCTGCATGGCGCCGGCCCCGTTCGCCCCGGTCCTGCGGGGCGGCTTCACCGTCCACCACACCGAGCTGGAGGTGCCGAAGACGGCCGGCCAGTAGGGGGCGCGGCCTGCCCCGCCCTGCCCGCCTGCTCGGTGCGCCGCCGACGCGCCGTCCGGCACGGTCTCGTCTCGGGCCTGTCCGCTCGGTGCGCCCGGTGCGCCGCCGTGCCGTCGTCGGGGCGCATCCTGGCCCGGGCGCGGCGGGGGCCGCCGTGCGACGGTGAATGCAGGACCGGATGCGGGACCGGACACAGGACCGCGGCTCCGGGCGGGTGTGCCGTCACCGTGTGCCGTCATCGGTGTGACGGGCCCGGTCGGCCGCGAGTCCGCGCGGTCATCGGAGGATGCACCATGCGCGCGAGGGACAGGACATCGGGAGAGCCGGACGATGGGCACGGCGCCGAGCCCGAGCCCGCGGCCGGGCCCGGAGCGGAACGCCCGGAGTCGGCCGGCCGGGCGGGCGGGAGGGCGCCCGGGCGGGCGGGCGGGCGGCGGGCCCGGCGGGCGGCCGAGTGGGGGCAGGCCAGGTACTCCGGCTCCTGGGCCGAGAACCTGTGGCGCCGGCTGGACGCGGTGGACTTCCTCAGCCAGGCCATGGTGCTGGCCGCCACGCTGCTGCTGTGCGCGGTCCCGTTCCTGCTCGTCGTGTCCGCCCTGGCCGGGCGGTCGGCGGTGGCCGGGCTGACCCGGCGGCTGGGTCTGAGCCCGCAGGCGGCCGCCGACATCGGGCACCTGTTCGCCTCCTCCGCGACGACCTCGTCGGCGGTCACCGGCCTGTCGTGGGTCTTCTTCGTCCTGGGCGGCCTGGCCACCGCCGTCTCGATCCAGCAGCTGTACCAGCGGGTGTTCCAGCTGCCCGGGCAGCCCTGGGACCGGCTGCGGGCGCTGGTCTGGCTGGCCCTGGTGGTGGGCTGGATCGCCCTGGGCACCGTCGCAGGGCGCCGGTTCCACGCGAACCTGCCGGTGCTGTGGTGGATCACCACCGTCGTCGCGTGCGTCGGCTTCTGGTGGTTCACCATGTGGTTCCTGCTGGCCGGGCGGGTCGCCTGGCGCCGGCTGGTGCCGTGCGCGGTCGCCACCGCCGCGTTCTGGACCGGCATGCTGGTCGTCTTCCACTTCACCTTCTCCGACATGGTCGTCGGCAACGAGGACGAGTACGGGCCGATCGGGGTGGTCTTCTCCCTGATGTCGTTCTTCATCGCGATCGGCGTGGTGATCATCCTGGGCGCGTCCACGGGCATGATGTGGCGCGACCGAGGCATGTCCTTCAGGGCGGCGCTCCGGAGGCTGAGCCGGCCACGCGGGGCGCGGTAGCCCCCGGCCCTCAGCCCTCAGCCCTCAGCTCACCCCTTGCTCCCGGCTTCCCCTCCCGCCCCTCCGCTCCCCTCCGTCTGCCTCCGGGCGCTTATAGTCGGCCTTTGCATTAGTCTGCGCATGCAAGTACTGTCGTGTGCAAGCAAGGCTGCGCAAAGGCGTGGGGGGAGACGCCGAGCGGCTCACCACACCGCACGAAAGGGAGCTCCTAATGAGCCTCCACCACCTGCTTCCCGGCCGGCTCGGCTTCGGTACCGCTCCGCTCGGCAACATGTTCCGCGCGATCCCCGACGTCGAGGCCCTCGCCACCGTCGAGGCCGCCTGGGACCACGGGATCCGCTACTACGACACCGCCCCCTTCTACGGGGCCGGCCTCGCCGAGGAGCGTCTGGGCGAGGTGCTCTCCGCCAAGCCCCGCGACTCCTACGTGCTGTCCACCAAGGTCGGCCGGGTCGTCCTCGACGAGCACGAGACCGCCGCCCGCGAACTCGGCGAGAAGGGCGGCCTGTTCGAGCACGGCAACCCGAACAGGATGATCCACGAGTGGACCGCCGAGGCCACCGAGCGCTCCGTCGAGGACAGCCTCAAACGGCTGGGCACCGACCGCCTGGACATCGTCTGGGTCCACGACATCGCCCAGGACTTCCACGGCGACGCGTGGCTGCAGAAGTTCGAGGAGGCCCGCACCGGCGCCTTCCGCGTCCTGTCCCGGCTGCGCGAGGAGGGCGTCATCAAGGCCTGGGGCCTGGGCGTCAACAAGACCGAGCCGATCGAGCTGACCCTGGCCCTGGACGAGCCGCGCCCCGACGGCTTCCTGCTCGCCGGCCGCTACACCCTCCTCGACCACGAGCACGCCCTGCAGCGCCTGCTGCCGACGGCCCGGGAGCAGGGCGTCGACATGGTCGTCGGCGGCCCCTACAGCTCCGGCGTCCTCGCCGGCGGCGCCCACTTCGAGTACCAGCAGGCCCCGGCGCACATCGTCGAGCGGGTCGGCAGGATCAAGGCCCTGGCCGCGCGGCACGGCGTCTCCACCAAGGCCGCCGCGCTGCAGTTCTCCCTCGCCCACCCGGCCGCCGTCGCGGTCGTCCCCGGCGCCACCCGTCCGAGCCGGATCGCCGAGGACACCGCCGCGCTGAACGAGGCCGTCCCGGCCGCGTTCTGGCAGGATCTGCGCGCGGCCGGCCTGGTCAGCCCGGCCGCCCCGCTCCCCGACGGCGCCTGAGCACCGCCCCGCCCTCACCCGCGGAAGAACCCGGGAGACCGGGCGCGACTACGGCTACGCCATCCTCCGGGCCCCGTTCCCGGTGGCGGGCTACGTCTCCACCCTGCGGGTCCACACCGTCCCCGGCCGCGGCGGCGTCGCCGAGGTCCAGTGGTCCGGCCGCTTCAACCCCGAGGGCGCCACCGAGCAGGAGGCCGTCGACCCGTTCACCGGCATCTACGCCGACGGCCTCGACGCCCTGCACGAGACGCTGTCCGCCTGACCGCGCGGACTGCGGCCGCAGGGGCCCCGCTACCCGCCTCCCGTGCGGGCGGTGACCAGGCCGGACTCGTAGGCGGCGATGACCGCCTGGGCGCGGTCCCGGACGTCGAGCTTGCCGAAGATGCTGGTGATGTAGTTCTTCACCGTCGACAGGCTGATGTCCAGAGCCTGGGCGATCTCGGTGTTGTCGAGGCCGGTGGCCATCAGCCGCCACACCTCGACCTCCCGGGGCGTCAGCCCGCCGGTGTCGGTGACCGGCGGCGGGGCGCCGAGCGGGGCCCGGACGTAGGTGGAGATCAGCCGGGTGAGCAGGCGAGGGGCGACCACCGCCTCGCCGGCGTGGACGGTGCGGATCGCCGCGCCCAGCTCCTCGGGCGAGACGTCCTTGGGCAGGAACCCGTGGGCGCCGGCGCGCAGCGCGGCCACCACGTACTCGTCCATGTCGAAGGTGCTGAGGGCGAGGACCCGGCAGGAGGGGAGGGCGCGGGCCAGCTCCAGGGTCGCGTCGACCCCGTCGAGCACGGGCATCCGGATGTCCATCACCACGACGTCGGGGCGCAGCAGGCGGGCGGCGGTGACGGCCTGCTCCCCGTTCTCGGCCTCGCCCACCACTTCGATGGACGGGTCGGGGGACAGGATCAGGGACAGGCCGCGCCGCACCAGCGGCTGGTCGTCCGCGATGAGGACCCGGATGCCCGGTGCCACCCCGCCCGCCGGGCCACCGTCCTTCCGGCCGTCCCCGCCCGCCGGGCCACCGTCGTTCCGGCTGTACGCGCTCACCGGGCCGCCGCCGTTCCGTGCTGGACGGCCGCGTCGGCCGTCTCCTCCGGTGCCAGCGGCAGGTCGGCCAGGACGGCGAAGCCGCCCTCCGGGCGCGGTCCGGTCCGCAGGGTGCCGCCGTGCAGGGCGACGCGCTCGCGCATGCCGATCAGGCCGTACCCGCTGCGGCCGCCGGCCGGCGCCGCCTCCTGCGGCGCGGTGGCGCCCGTGCCCGCCGTACCCCCGTCGTCGCGCACCTCGACGGTGACCCGGTCCGGACCGTACGTCAGGGTGACGGCCGCGCGGGCGGGCCCGGCGTGCTTGCGGGCGTTGGTGAGGCCCTCCTGGACGATCCGGAACACGGTGAGGCCGACGGTGGGCGGCAGCGGGCGGCGGGGCCCGTGGACGCCGAAGTCGGTCGGCAGGCCGGCCACCCGGGACTCGTCCACCAGCCGCCCGAGGTCCTCGGCCCCGGGCTGGGGCGAGGGCGGGGCGGTGTCCGGTTCGTCGCCGACCCGCAGGACGTCCAGGAGCTGGCGCATCTCCCGCAGGGCCAGTCGCCCGGAGGACTCCAGGGTGACCAGGGCCTCCCGGACCACCTCCGGGTGGGCGAGGTTGGCCCGGGCGCCGCCGGCCATCAGCTGCATGGTGGTGATGTGGTGCGCCACGATGTCGTGCAACTCCCGTGCGATGCGCCGGCGTTCGTCGGCCACCGCGCGGTCGGCCAGCAGTGTGCGGTTGGCCGCCACCTCCCGCTGCCAGCGCGCCACGGCGAGCCCGGCGCCGGCCACGAGCAGGGCGGAGACGGGGGCGCTGACGGCCGCCTGCCAGGCGGGCATCCGCAGGTGGCTCTGGCTCAGCAGGGTCAGCACCGACGTCACCGCCGAGGCCGCCGCCGTCTCCGGGACGGTGCGGGCCCTGGCCACCGAGTACAGGGCGACCACCAGCGCGGCGCCGAAGTGGGGGCTCGCCGGCGCGGACAGGTCGGCCGCCGACTGGAGCGCCAGGACGCCGGCCAGCGTCGCGACCGGGCGGCTGCGCCGGGCGAGCAGCGGCAGGGCCGACAGCGTGACCAGGAGGAAGCCCGTCAGGCTCGCCCCGTGGTCACCGGCCTCCCCGGTGAACACCAGGTAGCCGAGCAGGTCGATGGTGCAGGCGCCGACGGCCAGCAGCGCGTCGGCGCGCGTCCACGGCGCACCCTCGGCGTCCGCCGGGTCCTCCGGGGCCGTCGCCTCCGCCCCGAGTGCCGCGTCCGCCACGGGATGCTGACGCCCGCCCATGTCCGTTCCCCTCTGTGCCCGGCTCCGCGCCGCGCCCCACCGATGAGCCCGGATGAGCCCCGATGAGCCCCGATCAGGCCCCGATCAACCGTCATCGGCCCTGAACAGGCCTGATGACTCCATTCTGGCATCGGCCCGCCCCGCCCCGGCATGGTCCCCGCGGCCGATCGCAGCGGCCCGGACCAGGACCACGGTCCCGGGTCCGGGCCCCGGCCGAGGAGCAGGGGCCCCGGTGCGGATCGTCCGTCGCAGGGACGTCCGCGGCCCACCCCGGGTGATGGTCTGGAACCCGGCCGGGAACCCCCGGAGCCGAGACCGACCTTGCGGACGCTCGCGTCCACCGCCGGAGGAAACGTGATCCGCGCACTGACCGGATACTCCACCAGGAACCCGTGGAAGGTGATCGCCCTCTGGGTGGTCCTGGGGATGTCCCTGGCCGTGCTGAGCCCGATGCTGCTCTCCCGCGTCACCCAGTCCCAGAGCGGGGACTTCCTGCCCAGGAGCTACGACTCGGCCGCCGCGCTGCGGATCGCCGAGGAGAACTTCGGGATGAGGCCCGACGCCACCACGGTCACGGTGCTGGTCGCCAGGACCGACGGCCAGGCGCTCACCGCCGCCGACCAGCAGCGGGTCGAGGCCGAGGCGGCGAAGCTCGCCCAGCGCCGGGTGGCCATGCCCAGGAAGGACGACGCGCCGGCCTTCCTCGTCCCCGACCGGTCCCAGACCCCCCGGGTCGCCCCGGCCATGGTGGCGCCCGACCGGAGCTTCGAACTGCTCTCCGTCGAACTGACCGGCAGCGCCGCGGACGAGGGCGTCCAGGGCGTCTACCGGACGTTCCGGGACGCCACCCGGGTCCAGTTCGCCGAGGCCGGGATGCGCACCGGGTTCACCGGGGGACTGGCCGACGCCGTGGACACCGCCGACTCCCACCACACCGCCGCGACGGTCGGCAACGCGCTCGTCATGGGGCTGATCGTCCTGCTCAACGTGCTGGTGTTCCGCAGCGTGGCGGCGGCCCTGCTGCCGCTGCTCGCCGTCGCCGTGATCGGCGGCGCGGCCGGCGGAGCCGTGGCCGTCGCCGCGACGCTGACCGGCCTCAAGCTCGACGCCGGCACCCCCGGGCTGGTCTCCGTCGTCCTGCTCGGCATCGGCGTCGACTACCTGCTCTTCCTGCTCTTCCGCTTCCGCGAACACCTGCGGGCCCGGCCCGAGCAGCCCGCCCGCGAGGCCGCCGCCCAGGTGACCGCCCGGGTCGGCACCGCGATCACCTCGGCCGCGCTGACCATCGTCGCCGCCTTCGCCACCCTGGGCGTGGCCAGCTTCGGCCAGTTCCGCTCGCTCGGCCCGGCCATCGCCGTCGCCGTCCTGGTCATGCTGCTGGGCAGCCTCACCCTGATGCCCGCCCTGCTCGCCGCCTGCGGCCGCGGCATGTTCTGGCCCTCCCGCAGCCTGCGCCGCCGGCCGCGCGAGGGCTTCGCCGCCCGCTTCGGCGCGCTCGTCGCCCGCCGGCCGCTGCCGATGCTGCTCGCCGCCGTCGCCCTGCTCGGCGCCCTGGCCGCCGGGATGACCGGGATCCGGATGGACTACGGCCGGGGCGGCGCCGACGACCGGACCCCGGCCGCCGCCACCGCCGCCGAGATCTCCCGCACCCTGCCGGCCGGCGTCTCCGACCCGACGAGCGTCTACGTCGTCACCACGGACGGCACCACCCTCACCCCCGGCCGGCTCGACGGCCTCTCCCACGCCCTCGCCCAGGTCGACGGCGTCGGCAAGACGGGCGCCACCGTCCTCGACGGGGACCGGCGCGCCGCCCGGATCGACCTCTACCTGACCGCCGACCCGCAGAGTCAGCGGGCCCGCGACCTGGCCTCCGGCCCGGTCCGTGCCGCGGTCGCCGCCCACACGCCCGCCGGGACCAGCACCCACGTGGGCGGCACGGCGGCGATCTTCGCGGACATCTCCACCGCCGTCGACCACGACCTGGCGATCGTCTTCCCGGTCGCGGCCGCCCTGATCGCCCTGATCCTGCTGCTGCTCCTGCGCAGCCTGCTCGCCCCGCTGGTCCTGATGCTCTCGGTCGGGCTCGGCTTCGCCGCCACCCTCGGCGCCGCGACCCTGCTGTTCCAGCACGGGCTGGGCGAACCGGGCGTCAGCTTCACCCTCCCGCTGGTGCTGTTCCTGTTCGTCGTGGCACTGGGCACCGACTACAACATCCTGATCACCGACCGGATCCGCGAGGAGATGCACCGCCCCGGCCCGCCCCGCGCCGCCGTCGCCCGCGCCGTGCGGCACACCATGCCCGCCGTCGCCACGGCCGGCCTGGTCCTCGCCGGGTCCTTCGCGACGCTCGCCGCCACCCCGGGCAGCGAACAGGTCGCCTTCGCGCTGACGCTCGGCATCCTGCTCTCCGCCGTCGTCCTGTCCCTGGTCCTGGTGCCCGCCGTCGCCGCCCTGCTCGGCCGCGCCCTCTGGTGGCCGCTCCGCCCGGCCCGCCACCACCACCGGGCCGAACCGACGGCCCCGGAGCCGTACCGCGTCCCGGTGCCCTGACCCGGCGAACGGGGGGCGGGCCCTGCGCCCGCCCCGCCGCCGGGGCGGCCGAACCCGCCCCGGCGGCAGGGCCGTTCAGCCCGAGGCCGTTCAGGCGACGGCGCGCTTGACCAGGTCGGCGATGCGCTCCTCCACGTCCGCCGTGATCTCGGCCAGCGCGAAGTAGGTCGGCCACATCGGGCCCTCGTCCAGCCGCGCCTGGTCGCTGAAACCCAGCATGGCGTAGCGGGACTTGAACTTCTCGGCGCTCTGGAAGAAGCAGACGACCTTGCCGTCCAGCGCGTAGGCGGGCATCCCGTACCAGAGCTTGGGTTCGAGAACCGGGGCGGCGGCGGTCACCACGGCGTGCACCCGCTCCGCCGGCACCCGGTCGCCGTCCTGCATCTCGGCGATCTTCGCCAGTACGTCCCGCAGCGCCTCGGCGGCCTTCTCCTCCTTGGAGGCCTTGCGCGCGGCGGCCTTCAACTCCTGCGCGTGGTCCTTCATCGCGGCCCGCTCCTCGGCGGAGAAGCCCTCGTGCCTGGTGCCCGTGCTGCCGGTCATGGTCCACCCCTGTCGTCCTGAGTCCCGATCGGCCCCGGCCTGCGCGGCCGGCCCCGATCGCCGTGGTCACATCGTGCCCCACCCGCCCCACGCGCCGCTTCCGTATCGACCACGGAAGCACCACGGATCACGGACCCGGGATCACGAACTCCGCACCCCGCACCCCGGATCACTGACCCCGGATCACGGACCCCGACTCCGGGGCGGATAGCCTCGCCCGATGACAGCCACCCTGAACGACGCCGTCCGCGCCCTGCTCGACGCGCCCATTCCCGCCGTCCTCGCCACCCTCAACCCGGACGGCGGCCCGCAGACCTCGGTGGTCTGGGTCGGCCGCGACGGGGACGACGTGCTCCTGTCCACCGCCGCGGGCCGCCGCAAGGAACGCAACCTGCACCGCGACCCCCGCGCCAGCCTCACCGTCTACGACCCCGCCGACCCGCTGCGCTACGTCGAGATCCGCGGCCTCGCCACCGTCACCGAGGACGCCGGCCGCGCCTTCGCGGCCGCCCTCGCCGAGCAGTACGAGGGCCCCGGCGCCGGCCAGGAGTACCTCGACCTGCCCCCCGAGGTCACCCGCGTCGTCGTCCGGATCACCCCCACCCGCGTGATCGGCACCGCGGCGGCCTGACCCCCCGCCACCGGAGGCACCGTCACCACCCCGCCCGCCGTGCACCGCCAGCCCCCCGGTCAGGCGACCAGGGCGGCGCGGGTGGTGCGGTAGCGGCCCGGGGTGGTGCCGAACTGGCGGGCGAAGGCGTGCGAGAGCGCGTACGGGCTGGCGTAGCCGACCTTGCGGGCGACGGCCTCCAGCGGCTCGGCGGTGCTGCGCAGCAGGCCCGCGGCCCGGGTCATCCGCCACCAGGTGAGGTAGGCCATCGGCGGGCGGCCGGTGAGGGCGGTGAAGCGGCGGGTGAGGGTGGCGCGGGAGACTCCGGCGCGGGCGGCCAGGGTCTCGGCCGTCCAGGGGTGGGCCGGGTCCTCGTGGACGGCGGCGAGGGCGGTGGCCACCACCGGGTCGGTCAGGGCGGCGCCCCAGCCGTCGGCGCCGCGCCGGGTGGTCCAGGCCCGGACCAGGTAGACCAGCAGCAGGTCGATCAGTCCGGGTACGGCGAGTTCGCCGCCGGGGCGTTCGGCGGCCAGTTCGGCGCTCAACAGGTCGACGGCGGCGCGCAGTTCGGGATGCTCGCCGGTCCGGGTGGGCAGGTGGACGACCTGGGGCAGCTCGCGCATGAGCGGGTGGCCGAGCCCGTGGTCGAGGCGGTACTTGCCGCACAGCAGGTCGGCCGTGCCCGAGGCGCCCACGTCCACGGCCGCGTCGACGGCGGCGGCCGGGCGCCGGTGCGCGCCGAGCAGGGCGTCGAGGTCGGGCAGGCGCGCCGCCCGGGAGGCCGTCAGCTCCCCGTCGGACAGGGCGTGCCCGCTGCCGTGCGGCAGCAGCACCGCGTCGCCGACCGTCAGGCGCAGCGGTTCGCCGCCGTCGGCGAGCAGCCAGCAGCCGCCGGCGAGCACCACGTGGAAGCCGGCGCCCGCGTAGGAGGGGATCCGGGCGCCCCAACGCCCCGTCACCCGCAGCCGGTTGGAGGAGGGCCGGCCCGCCCGTACGGCGGCGATCGCGTCGCTGACCACGTCCATCCGGCCATCGTAGCCCTCCGGTACGACGACGCCGGAGCGCTGCCGCCGTACCGGGCCCAACGCCGCGGGTGAGCCGTTCGCGTATCCAGACGAGCTGTCGGCGCATTGGACGGCTCACTTCCGCCTCCTACGATCAAGGAGCGGACAGCGAAGCGACGGACGAGCGAGTGGGAGGACGAACCGTGGAGCGGATCGTGCTGGGGGACGTGGAGATCATCCGGGTCGTGGAGTACCAGGGGCCGTTCGTGCCGGCCGAGAGGATCGTGCCCGGCCTGGCGGAGTCGGCCTGGACCGGCGCCGGCGCCGACGGCGCCCCGGCCCTGGCGCCCGAGCACTACGACCCGGACTCCGGCGCCTACATCGGGGCGCTGCAGACCTGGGTGGTGCGCAGCGGCGGCCGGACGGTACTGGTGGACACCGGCGTGGGCAACGGCCGCGAGCGGCCCTCGACCCCGATGTTCCACCGCCGCGAGGGGCGCTTCCCGGAGCTGCTGGCGGCGGCTGGGGTGCGGCCGGAGGAGGTGGACGTGGTGGTCAACACCCACCTGCACGCCGACCACGTGGGGTGGAACACCACGGAGCGGGACGGCGGTTGGGTGCCGATGTTCCCGAACGCGGAGTACTACCTGCCGGCGGCGGACCGGGCCTTCTTCGACCCGGCCGCCGAGCACCCGGCCCGCGACGGCGGAGCGGTGGACCCGCAGCGCTGGGCGGAGTGGGACCTGGTCTTCGAGGACAGCGTGGCCCCGGTGCTGGCGGCCGGGCAGGCGGTGGAGTGGTCGGGCTCGCTGCGCCTGGACTCGGCGCTGGTGCTGGAGGAGGCGCCGGGCCACACCCCGGGCTCGTCGGTGCTGCGGGTCGACTCCGGCGGTGAACGGGCGGTGTTCGTGGGGGACTTGATGCACTCGCCGGTCCAGCTGGCGCACCCCTCGTGCAGCAGCTGCTTCTGCCTGGACCAGGCGCAGGCGGCGGCGAGCCGGCTGCGGATCCTGGAACGGGCGGCGGCGGAGCGGGAGTTGGTGATCCCGGCGCACTTCGCGGGGGCGGGGGCGGCACGGGTCAGCCGGCGGGGCGCGGGGTTCGCCGCCGACTGGGTGCGGTGAGGAAGCTCCGCCCCGCCCCTCCCGCGCCGGGAGGAGGCGGGGCGCGGGCCGGCCGTGACGGCCGGGGGCCGAGTGCGCTCAGTCCAGGCGCAGATCGGAGAGGTGCGACCTGGACCCGGTGAGGTCCTCCCCGGGCCGGAGGCCGGCCGCCCCGGCGGCCAGGACCGAGGCCATCTCCCGGCCCGCCCGGTGGATGCGTGCGGGCAGGTCCTCGGTGTGCGCGTCGCCGGCCGAACCCCAGTCCTCCGACGCCGCGTACACGCCGGTCGGGACGACCACGGTCCGCAGGTAGGCGAAGAGCGGGCGCAGCGCGTGGTCCAGGACGAGGGAGTGGCGGGCGGTGCCTCCGGTCGCTCCGATCAGGACCGGCTTGCCGGCGAGGGCGCCCGGATCGATCAGGTCGAAGAAGGACTTGAACAGTCCGCTGTAGGAGGCGCTGAACACCGGTGTCACGGTGACCAGGCCGTCGGCGCCCGTCACCGCTTCGATCGCGCGGGCCAGCTGCGGTGGGGGGAATCCGGTGACGAGGTGGTTGGCGACGGCGACGGCCAGGGCGCGCAACTCGACGACGTCCACCTCCGTCCCGTGCCCTCGGCCGGCGAGCTCCTCGCGGACCGTGTCGGTGAGACGGTCCGTCAGCAGGCGGGTGGACGAGGGGGCGCTCAGCCCCGCGGACACGGCGACGAGCCTCATGCGGCCACCCCTTCCCCGGAGGCGGCGGAGGCCCCGGAGGCCCCGGAAGCGGCGGCGAGCAGGGACCGGTGGGTCGGCGCCCCGGGTACGTCGGCCGGCCGGCCCTTCGCGAACTCCTCGCGCAGCACCGGGACGACCTCCTCACCCAGCAGGTCGAGCTGCTCCAGGACGGTCTTCAGCGGCAGTCCCGCGTGGTCCATGAGGAACAGCTGGCGCTGGTAGTCACCGGCGTACTCGCGGAACGACAGGGTCTTCTCGACGACCTGCTGCGGTGAGCCGACGGTCAGCGGGGTCTGGTCGGTGAACTCCTCCAGCGAGGGCCCGTGCCCGTACACCGGCGCGACGTCGAAGTACGGCCGGAACTCGCGCACCGCGTCCTGGGAGTTCTTCCGCATGAAGACCTGGCCGCCCAGGCCCACGATCGCCTGCTCCGGCGTGCCGTGCCCGTAGTGGGCGTAGCGCGTCCGGTACAGCTCGACCATGCGCTTGGTGTGGTCGGCGGGCCAGAAGATGTTGTTGTGGAAGAAGCCGTCGCCGTGGAACGCGGCCAGCTCGGCTATCTCGGGGCTGCGGATCGAGCCGTGCCAGACGAAGGGCGGTACGCCGTCCAGCGGGCGCGGGGTGGAGGTGAAGCCCTGCAGCGGGGTGCGGAACTTCCCCTCCCAGTCCACCACCTCCTCGCGCCACATCCGGTGCAGCAGGCCGTAGTGCTCGACGGCGAGGTCGAGGCCCTTGCGGATGTCCTGGCCGAACCACGGGTACACCGGGCCGGTGTTGCCGCGGCCCAGCATCAGGTCGACGCGGCCGTCGGCCAGGTGCTGGAGCATGGCGAAGTCCTCGGCGATCTTCACCGGGTCGCCGGTGGTGATGAGGGTGGTGGCGGTGGAGAGGACCAGCCGGTCCGTCCTGGCCGCGATGTAGCCGAGCATCGTGGTCGGCGAGGACGGCACGAACGGCGGGTTGTGGTGCTCGCCGGTCGCGAAGACGTCGAGGCCGACCTCCTCGGCCTTCAGTGCGATGGCGACCATGGCCTTGACGCGCTCGTGCTCGGTCGGGGTGCGCCCGGTGGTGGGGTCGGGTGTGACGTCTCCGACGCTGAAGATTCCGAACTGCATGGGTTCCTCCGGATGACGGGTGGTTCGGTGGCTCTCGAACGGTAGGAGTCCGCCGCGCGGCCGGGATGACGGTGCGGCCACGGGACGTGGTGGTCCCACGCACCGGGGCCGCGGTTCGGGGCCGCGGCCCGGGCGCGGGCGTGCCTCAGGCGCGGACCAGCGGGGTGTCGACCAGGTGCTCGGCCAGGAACCACGCCTGCCGTTCGCCGGCCCGGATCACCTGGGAGACCAGCAGGTCGTTGGTGCCGTCGTCACCGAGCTCCGCGGTCCGGGCGGCGGCGTCGTGGGCGTCGATGAGGATGGTCTCGTGGGCCGCCAGCAGCCGGGACAGCATGGCGGGCACCTCCTCCACCCCGTCCGGGGGCCGCGGGATCGAGGTGATCTCGGCGACGTGCCGGGGGTCGCCCACCGCCACGCCGCCCAGCGACTGGACGCGTTCGGCGATGGTGTCGATGATTGCGAGCTGTTCGCCCGCGTGCTTGTCCAGGACCAGGTGCAGCTGGTAGAAGGTCGCGCCGCGCATCAGCCAGTGGTGCTTCTTGTAGAGGCCGTAGAGGATCTGGGTGTCCGCGAGGGCCCTGTTCAGGCGCTGGCAGGAGTACATCCGCGTCTCGAAGGACAGGGCGACCGGGAACTGCTTGACGGTCCCGAACTCCTGGATCACCTCGCCCTTCTGGTGCAGCCAGGGCTGGCTGCTGTGGCTGTGGCTGCTGCCGTGGGCGGACGGGGGGTTGGCGGTCATGACGGCCTCCTGGGGTGCCGGGTCGTGCGTACTGCGGCGACGCTAGGCGCCCGGTCGGGGCACCGCTTGACCCGCAGCGCATGCGCCGCTGCCCGCCAGCGCACGGGGGCCGCCGCCCGCCAGCGCACGGGGGCCGCCGCCCGTACCGGGTGTTCGCTCCCGGTCAAGTCCCCGTGCACGGGCGGACTCGGGCCGCTCCCCGGCAGCCCTAGCGTCGCGGGGACCGGCCGCGCCCGGAGCGCCGGCACAACGGCACGCGCCGGCACAACGGCGCCGGCACCACGAGGAGAGCCATGAGGACCAACGAGCGGACGCCCCCGGGCGCCGGGCGCCGCCGCACCATGGTGGGCCGCAACCCCGGCGAGCCGCACCGGTCCGCCACCTCGCTGGAGCTGTTCTTCGACCTGTGCTTCGTCGTCGCGGTGGCGCAGGCCTCCGCGAGCCTGCACGGCGCGCTGACCGGAGGGGACCCGGCCGGCGGTGTGCTGCGCTTCGCGCTGGTCTTCTTCACCATCTGGTGGGCCTGGATGAACTTCACCTGGTTCGCCTCCGCCTACGACCCGGACGGCGTCACCTACCGGCTGACGGTGCTGGTGCAGATCACCGGATCGCTGGTCCTCGCCGCCGGCGTGCGCCGCGCGTTCGAGGACGGGGACCTGTACGTCATCACGCTCGGGTACGTCGTGCTGCGGACGGCGCTGGCCGCCCTGTGGGTGCGTGCCGCACTGTCCGATCCCGCCCGGCGCAGGACCGCACTGCGCTTCGCCGCCGGGGTGACGGCCTGTCAGATCGGCTGGGTGGGGCTGCTCGTCGTCCCGGCGCCGCTGCGGCTGCCGGGCATCGCGGTGATGATTCTGGCCGAGGTGTCCGTTCCGGTGTGGGCGCAGTCCGCCGGGATGACGCCCTGGCACCCGCACCACATCGCCGAGCGCTACGAACAGTTCACCCTCATCGTGCTCGGCGAGTCCGTCGCGGCCGCCACCCTCGCCGTGCGCAGCGCCTTCGACCGGCACCAGGGCACCGGTTCGCTGTACGCGCTGGCGGCCGGCGGCCTGCTGACGGCCTACGCCATGTGGTGGCTGTACTTCGCCCGGTCGGCGCGCACGCTGCTCGCCACGACGCACCGGGCCCACCGCAGGAGGTTCCCCTGGGCCTACGGCCACTACCTGGTCTTCGCCTCGGCGACGGCCGAGGGCGCGGGCCTGGCCGCGTACGCCGATCACCTCACGCGCCACCCCGCGGGCCCGTCGGTCGCCGCCGGCGCCGCGGTCACCGTTCCGGCGGCCGTCTTCCTGGTCGCGGTCTGGACGGTGCACCTGCGGCCGCACCAGAGGAGCACGGCCGAGCGGATCTCGTTCCCCCTCACCGCGGCCGGTGTCCTGGCGGCCGCCGCGTCCCCGGCACCCGCGCTGCTGGCCGGTGTGCTGCTGGCGGGCCTGGTCGTGGTGGTCACGGTACGGGAGCGCGCCGCGCGGCCGTGACACCGCCGACCGCCGGAGGCGACCGTGATCTCCCGCCCACACACCGGAGTCGACCTCGCGACAGGACACGGACAGGGGCAGTACACGGTCGGAACGCAGTCAGTGCACTGCCGGGAAACACGGACACTTCGGCCCGAAATAGCCTGACGGAACAGCAGTCGACGTCCGCTGGGGCCGGGCCCGTGCGCCGCACGGAAGACCGGCCCGGAACGCGGACCGGTTCGGCCCGGGCGCAGTGACCGCGCATTTGCGGGTGAGCCCCCGGCCGCCGCCGTCGACGCACAAGGAAGCCGGTGCAGACGCATTCGGAGCCGTTCATCCCTGGTTCATCGCCGTTCATCCCGAAGGAGGTCGTCGAAGGTGTCCACGATGCCGGTCGGTGGGCTGGTCCCCCGCGCCACCGACAACGCCGCGGACCTGGTGGTCCGCAACGCCAAGATCCACACCGGAGACCCGGTCCGTCCCCAGGCCGGGGCGATCGCCATCCGGGACGGTGTCATCACCGTCGTCGGTGACGACAACGACGTCGCCCCCCACGTCGGTCCGGACACGAAGGTGGTCGACGCCCTCGGCCGCCGGATGGTCCCGGGCCTCAACGACGCACACCTGCACGTCATCCGGGGCGGTCTCAACTACGTACTGGAGTTGCGCTGGGACGGTGTCCCCACCCTGCGCCAGGGCCTGGCCATGCTGCGCGAGCAGGCAGCCCGCACCCCCAAGGGCCAGTGGGTCCGGGTGGTGGGCGGATGGTCGGCCGAACAGTTCGCCGAACGGCGACTGCCGACCGTCGCCGAACTGAACGCCACCGCCCCCGACACCCCGGTGTTCGTCCTGCACCTGTACCAGTCGGCGGTGCTCAACCGGGCGGCCCTCAAGGCCGCCGGATTCACCCGGGACACCCCCGACCCCAAGGGCGGCCAGATCGTACGGGGCCGGGACGGCGAGCCCACCGGGATGCTGCTGGCCGCCCCCAGCGCCCTGATCCTCTACGCGACCCTGGCCAAGGCCCCGGTGCTGGAGGGCGAGGACAGGAAGACCTCCACCCGTCACTTCCTGCGGGAACTGAACAGGTTCGGCCTCACGTCGGCGATCGACGCGGCCGGAGGGTTCCAGAACTTCCCCGACAACTACAGCACGGTCGTCGAACTGGCGAAGGCCGGCCGACTCTCGCTGCGCATCGCCTACCACCTCTTCCCGCAGACCGCCGGGCAGGAGATCGACGACCTCACCCGCTGGATCGAGATGGCCCGCCCCGAGGACGGGGACGAATGGCTCCGCCTCAACGGCGCCGGCGAGAACCTCACCTGGGCGGCCGCGGACTTCGAGAACTTCGCCCAGCCGCGCCCGGACCACCCCCCCTACGAGGCCGAATTCGAGAAGGCCGTACGCCTGCTCATGGAGAACGGCTGGGGATTCCGGCTGCACGCCACCTACGACGAGACCATCCGCCGGGACCTCGCGGTGTTCGAGAAGCTCGCCGCGGAAGGACTCTTCCCGGCCGGCAACCGGTGGCTGTTCGACCACGCGGAGACCGTCTCCGCAGACAGCCTCGACCGCATCGCCGCCCTCGGCGGCGCCATGTCCGTGCAGAACCGGCTGTCCTTCCAGGGCGAGGCGTTCCTGGCCCGCTACGGCCCCGGCGCCGCCGCCGACGCCCCGCCGATCCGGGCCATGCTGGAGCGCGGCCTGACCGTCGGCGCCGGCACCGACGCCACCCGGGTCTCCACCTACAACCCGTGGGTGGCCCTGCACTGGCTCATCACCGGCCGCACCGTCGGCGACCTGGTCCTGCGCCCCCCGCACAACCGGGTCGACCGCCGGACCGCACTGGCGATGTTCACCGAGGCGGGTGCCGCACTGACCGGGGAGGAGCACGTCAAGGGCGTCCTGCGCCCGGGCTTCCTCGGCGACCTGGCCGTCCTGTCCGAGGACTACTTCACCGTGCCCGAGCAGGAGATCGCCCACATCGAGTCCCTGCTGACGGTCGTCGGCGGCCGGATCGTCTACGCGACCGCCGAGTACGAGGGCCTGGACGAGGAACTGCCGCCGGTCAGCCCCGAGTGGAGCCCGGTAGCGCACTTCGGCGGCTACCAGGCCATGCCCGGCACGGGCCTGTCGGGCGCCCGCCAGGCGGAGTTGCTCGGCCAGGCCGTCGCCGAGTCGGAACAGCACCGCCAGTGGCGCGTCCGACGCGGCCAGGCCTCGGAGGCGGCGGGCGAGTTCTTCGACCCCTGCTTCTCCCTCTGACCTCCCGGGCGGGGTCCGGTCACGAGCCGCCCCGTCCGGGACACCGACCGACCCGCGCCACCCGGCGCGCGATCGCCACCGACAGCGGACACCCGTCCGCGATGACGACACACCTGGAAAGGCAGTCCCATGGTCAACATCTCCGCAGTCACCGCGGCCCCCAGCCCCGACCTGCTCACCCCCGACAACTGCGCGGTGCTGTTCATCGACCACCAGCCGCAGATGTTCTTCGGCACCGGCAGCGGAGACCGCACCGCGATCATCAACGCGACCGCCGGCCTGGCGAAGGCCGCCAAGGCCTTCGACGTGCCGGTCGTGCTGAGCACCGTGGCCGCCGAGTCCTTCTCCGGCCCGATCATCCCGCAGCTGTCCGGGGTCTTCCCCGGCCAGAAGGTCGTCGACCGCACCACCATGAACGCCTGGGAGGACGTCGACTTCGTGGAGGCCGTCAAGGCGACCGGCCGCCAGAAGCTCGTCATCGCCGGCCTGTGGACCGAGGTGTGCGTCGTGCTGCCCGTGCTCTCCGCCATCGCCCAGGGCTACGACGTCTACGTGGTGACCGACGCGTCCGGCGGCGTCAGTCCGCAGGCCCACGAACACGCCGTCCAGCGCATGGTCCGGGGCGGCGCCGTCCCGGTGACCTGGGTGCAGGTGCTGCTGGAGCTCCAGCGTGACTGGGCCCGCAGCGAGACCTACACGTCGGTCATGGACATCGTGCAGGAGCACGGCGGTACCTACGGCCTCGGCGTGGTCTACGCCCAGGCCTTCATCGGGGACCACGCCGCCGGCTGATCACATCCCCAGCAGAACGGGGCAAGGACCGAGTCAGGAACAGGCGGGAATCGATGAACGCTGGACTGCTGGTCCTACGGGTGGTGGTGGGACTCCTCATCGCCGGCCACGGGATCCAGAAGGTGAGCTTCCGGCTCGGAGGCCACGGCCTGGCGGGCGGCACCGAGGAGTTCCGCCACGACGGGTTCCGCGGCGGCCGGTTGACCGCGATCGCCGCGGGAGCCGGCCAGATCGGTTCCGGCCTGTTCCTGACCGCCGGACTGCTCACCCCCCTGGCGGCGATGGTGGCCATGGGGGTGATGACCGTCGCGGGCACCGTGAAACGGCCCAACGGCCTGTGGGTGCAGAACGACGGCTATGAGTACCCGCTGGTCCTCGTCGCCGTCGCGGCGGCACTGGCCCTCACCGGGCCCGGCCGGTGGTCGCTCGACCACGCCCTGGGCGTCACGTCCTGGCCGCTGTGGGTCGTCCTGCCCGCGATCGTGCTCGGCCCGGTGAGCGGATTCCTCACCCGCGCCGTACTGCACCGTCCGCCCACCACAACGGAGAGGAAGCGGCATGCGCAGGCTGCTGAATGACGCCGCACGTACGCTCGTACCGACCGGAGAGGACCGCCACGGCCCGCTGCCGCCCCTGATGCTGACCCTGACGGCGGTCACCGGACTGGTCGACGCGGTGAGCTATCTCGCGCTCGGGCACGTCTTCGTCGCCAACATGACGGGCAACGTGGTGTTCATGGGGTTCGCCCTGTCCGGCGCCGCGAAACTGTCCGTGCTCGCCTCGGTCGTCGCACTGGTGGCGTTCCTCGTCGGCGCGTTCACCGGGGGCAGGCTCGGCAGCCGGTTCGCGACGCACCGCGGAGAGCTGCTGAAGACGGCCACCGCCCTGCAGGCCGTGCTGGTCGCGGTCACCGTGGCCGCCGCCGCGCTCACCGACGGCCGGGTCACCACGGGCGTCCAGTACACCCTGATCGTGTTCCTCGGGATCGCCATGGGCCTGCAGAACGCGGTCGCCCGGCGCCTCGCCGTCCCGGACCTCACCACGACCGTACTGACCCTGACCCTGACCGGGCTGGCCGCGGACTCCACCCCGGCCGGCGGCCGGGCGCCGCGCCCCGGCCGCCGCATCCTGTCCGCGCTGGCGATGCTCCTCGGCGCCTTCGCCGGGGCCCAACTGGTGCTGCACGGCCACCTCCTGCTCACCCTGGGCCTGATCCTGCTGCTCCTCGCCCTCGTCGCCGCGGCCACCCACCGCCTCTCGGCCGGCGACCCGGCCTGGACCCGGCCACCGTCCTGACCGTGTGCGCCGGTTCAGCAGTATCTTGCGAGGAACCCCGGGCGTTTGCGCCCGGGAGGAATCGCATCCCTGGCCCGGAGACGCGGAGTGCCGGAGCCAACTGTGTTGTCAGACCGGCGCTGTAGGGTCGGCGACATGAAGCTCGTAACGCGGGTGAAGCTCGTTGCGGAGGCCGGGCAGGCCGACGTGCTGCGTTCCACCCCGCGCACGGTCAACGAGGCCGCGAACTGGGTGTCGGCGGTGGCGTTCGAGCGCGGTGTGCCGCGTGAGTACGAGCTGCGCAAGCACACCTACGCCGAGTTGAAGGCGCGCGGTCTGGGGGCGCAGGCCGCCCAGCACACCATCAAGAAGACCCGCGACGCCTGCACCGCGCTGAAGGCGAACGTCCGCGCCGGGAACCGCGGGGCGTGAGTCACGCGTCCCAGCCACCGCGACATAGGTGGCTCAGACGTGGGAGGCCACGCGGCAGCCAGCCGCGCCCTACCTCCAAGCCCGGTCCTTCAGGGCCGGGTCACGTTGACGCCTCCGGTCGGCGGACGCACTCGACCAGGTAGTCCCCGGTGGCGACGGTGACGCCGTGCGCCTCGCTGCGGAAGCCGGGGAAGGCCCTGTCGAAGGACTCCGGAGCGCGCAGGCAGCGCAGGAGCGGCCCGTCGGGGGCACCGGTCGACTCACCGGGCATCAGCACCGGGATGCCCGGAGGCGTCACCGTGACCATGGCGGCCGCGACCCGGTCGGCGGCCGCGCTCAGGCGTACGCGTTCGGTGCCCCCTCGGATCAGCCGCTGGTAGCAGCGCCGGGGAGGTTCCACCGGCTCGGGGAGCTGCTGGAAGCACAGTCCCGTCCGGCCGGGGCACGTCAACGGCGGTATGCGCCCCGCTTCACCCGAAGGAGGTAGCGCCTGACGGCGTTCCATGGGGTGAGGGGTCCAGCCGCAGGGTGTGGGTGGCGGCGAAGGGCAGCAGGTCGTCGTGCCGGTCCGGCAAGGCGATCACCAGGGCGCTGTCCGGCAGGGCGCGGCGCACACCCGTCAGCATCCGCACCGCCGTACGGTCGTCGAGGCCGGCCGTCGGTTCGTCGAGCAGGAGCACCGCGGGTGCCCGCAGCAGTGCTCTCGCGATCACCAGGCGGCGCCGCTGGCCCTGCGAGAGCGCACCGCCCAGCGGGCCCGTCGGGGTGTCGAGGGGCAGTTGCTCCAGGGCCGCGGCCGCGAGCGCGGCCCGGAGGGCGTCGTCGTCCGCGCCCGGGGCGGCCTGGCGCAGGTTCTCGGCGACGGTCGCGTCGGCGATCCAGTCCTCCGCCTCGACGAGGGTGAGCGCATCGGCGAGCGCACGGGCGGGCAGGGAGTCGACGGGTACGCCGTCGAGCAGCACCGACCGGGGTGCGGTGGGGCGGACGCGTCCCGCCAGTGTCTCCAACAGGGTGCTCTTGCCACTGCCGTTGGGCCCGGTGACCAGGACGACGGCGCCGGGACCGATCGCCGCGGACCAGCGGGTGCGGGCGTCGCCGACGCCCACGGGCACGTGGCGGGCCACCAGGGTCGTTCCCCCGACGCCGGTGGGCGGCGGCGTCGACGCGGCCGGCGGCCCGTCCGGGAGGGCACGGTTCGCCAGATCCTTCAGCCGCAGGGCGGCGTCGGAGGCGAGGCCGTGGTCGCGGAGCACCTGGGGGAGCGTCTCCATCAGCTCGTACGCGGCCGCGACGAGCAGCACCTCGCCGATGGCGTCGGCAGCCGGCTGGGTGAAGGCGGGACCGGACAGCGCCAGGACCAGGACGGTCGTCTGGCCGGCCACGGCGAGCAGCCGCAGGAGCAGCCTGGACCGGCGCATCACCGACTCCGCCTCAGCCTCGGCCCGCCGGGCCCGGCCGACCGCGTCCGCGACCCGGTCGCGGACGGGCCCGACCGCGTCCAGGCAGCGCAGTTCCGCCAGCGCGGAGCGCGCGCTGAGCAGCCCGGTGCGGGCGGCGGCCCACGCTTGTGCCGCTGTCCGCCGGTGGCCGCGGGTCCGTCGTTCGCCGGCCACGGCCGTGGCCGTGGAGAGCGCGAGCAGCAGCAGTTCGGCCGCACCCGACGGCGGACTCGCCGCCGTCAGCAGAGCGACGACGACGGCGGCGGTCAGGCCGATCCCGGCCAGCGGCGGGACGACCCGGGCGGCCGAGCCGCCCACCGCGCCGACGTCGCCGGTGAGCCGGGCCATCAGGGCGCCGTCCCGGTGGTCGCGCAGTTCGCGCGCCGGCACGGTGGTCGCGGCGCGGACCAGCCGTGAGCGCAGCGAGACGGTCGCGCCGAGCAGAGCGCCGTGGCTGACCAGGCGCTCCCCGTAGCGCAGACCGGTGCGGCCCAGGGCGAGCGCGCGGACGGTCCCCGAGGGGTACATCCACGACCAGGTGGTGTTCGCCTGCGCGGTGACCACCGCGCAGGAGGCCAGGAACCAGCCGGACACCCCCAGCAAACCGGCGGCACACAGTTCGGCGGTACCCGCGAGCAGCACGGCGAACAGCAGGTCGCGGCGCGCCCGCCGGTCCGCCGAGGTCCACAGCAGCCCGAACGCGGTCACAGTGCCTCCCTGATGCGGGACACCCGTCCCCGGCTCAACCGCACGACGTCGTCGGCGATGTCGAGCAGCGCCGGGCTGTGCGTCGTCAGCAGCACGGTGCGGGTGCGCGCGAGCGTGCGGACGGCGCCGATGACCCGGGCCTCGCCGTCCGGGTCCAGATGGGCGGTGGGTTCGTCCAGGCACAGCAGCGGGGCGTCGCGCAGCAGGGCCCGGACCAGCACCAGTTGCTGCGTCTGCCCGGAGGACAGGCCCAGGCCCCGCTCCCCGATCCGGGTCGCCAGCCCCCGGGGCAGTGCGGCCAGCAGGTCCTCGAAGCCCAGTGCCGCGAAGGCCGCGGTCAGCTCGTCGTCGTCGGCGTCGCGCCGGGCCAGCAGCAGGTTGTCGCGCAGCGTGCCCGGGAGGAGGTAGGAGGGCTGCCCGGCCCATGCCGTCCCGGCCGGCGAGGCGGGCAGGGCCACGGAACGGACGGAGTGCAGGCACCGCCCGCGGTCCGGTGCGCGCAGACCCGCCGCCACGGAGAGCAGGGTGGTCTTCCCGGCGCCGCTGGGCCCGCCGACGGCCACGACCGCACCCGGTGGCACGGTCAGCGTGACGTCGTCCAGAGCCACGTCGTGGCGGCCCGGGTACCGGACCGTCACCCCCTCCAGGACCACACCGGCCGGGCGCGGCGGGCGCGGCGGGCTCGAAGGGCCGGCGGGCACACGGGCCGCGCGCCCGCCGGCCGGTACGGCCGGTACGGCCGGAGCCCGCTCGATGATCCCCGCGATCAGCTCGGCCGCCGCAGACGCCTCGGCACGGGCGTGGTAGCCGCGTGCGAGCTCCCGGGCGGGCGCGAAGTACGCCGGGGTCAGCACTAGGACGAACAGTGCGGTGCCCAGGCTCATGGTGGACGGGACCACCGGCAGGTCGAGGTACCCGAGCAGGGCGAGCCCGCAGTAGGTGGCGACGACCGCCATCGCCACGGTGATGAGCAGCTCGATCCAGGCGGTCGAGAGGAAGGCCACCCGCAGGACGGCGTTGGTGCGCCCGGCCAGTTCCCGGTCGGCCGCCTCGGTCGCGCGCACCGCTTCCTCACCGGCTCCGAGGCCGATGAGCGTGGGCAGTCCGCGCAGCTGGTCCAGCAGGTGGGTGCTCAGCTGCCGGGTGGAGGTGAGCTGGGCGTGCACGGCGGCGCGGGTACCCATGCCGATCACCTTGAGGTTGAACGGCAGCAGCGGGGTCGCCAGCACCAGCATCAGCGCGACGGCCCAACTGCCGGCGAGGACGGCGGCCAGGACGATGCCGCTTCCCAGCAGCATCGTCCGCCGGGCCGGGACGTACGTCGTCAGCCACGGGCCGAGCCGGCCCACCTCGTTCTCCAGCGCCTCGCCGAGAGCGGCGTCGGGCACCTCCTCCGGTGGCGTGCCCGTGGACGGGAGCGCGGCCAGGAGCAGACGGGCGCGCAGGTGGTCCCGGACGGCGGCCGCCCCGCCGTCGGCGACCCGGTCGGCCGCCGTGAGCAGGACCGCGCGCAGCAGCAGTCCGGCGGCGACCAGGGCCGCACCGGAGAGCACCGGAGCCAGGGCCACACCCCCGTGCGGGGACCGCAGGGCGGCCTGGGCCGCCCGGCCCAGGCCCGCCGCCCACAGCACATGGCCCGCGGCCGCCAGCCCGCGCAGCGTACCGGCTCGCCGGAACGCCGGTTCGGCGGCCGCCGCCCATCGGGCGAGCAGCCCCGCTGCCCGGCGGGCGCCGTCCTCGTCGTCGCGGCCGAGCCGGGCGAGGTGGTCGGGGATGTCGTTCACTTGTCGGCGGCCCGGAGGTCGAAGTCGCCGGCGGCCGCCGAGCGGCGGTCGGACCGGATCCACACGGCGAGCGCGGTCACGGCGAACACGGCGACACCGGCCGGGCCGATCCACACCCGCACGCCGCCGAAGACGTCCTGCGAGACGGCGGCCGCCGCCACGGCCAGGAAGGTCAGGAGTACCCGCCGGACGACGACGACCGCCCACCGGCCGTCACCCGCGGCCGCCGCAGCCGCGGAGCCGGGCGGACCGGCCGGGACGGAGGCGGCCGGTGGCCGGGAGAACTTCCCGCGGAAGATCCACCACGCGTAGACGTTGTAGGCCAGGACGACCGGCATGCACCCGCCGACCCCGATGAGCAGGAACAGCTGCGAGCCGTGCGGGCCGGCGGCCGCGTGCACGGTCAGGTCGGGCGGGACGACGACGGGCGCGGTGGCGGCGACGAGCGCGAGCAGGCCCGCGGCCTCCGCACCGGCCACGGCGGCGAACGGACGCCAGTCGGGTCGGCGCCCGAAGCCGTGCCAGGCGATCGCCGCGCAGACCGCGGCCGCGGCCACCGCGAGGCCGAACAGGGCCGCGCGCAGCGGCTGGTCGAAGCGCAGGGGCTGCGGGTCGGCGAACCGGAGCCCGAATCCCAGGACCAGGCCGGCCGCCGCGACCGCCAGGACCAGCGGTCGGCCCAGCCGGCCCGCCCATGAGTGGGCGGTCCCCGTGGTCTTGTCCTGCAGCCAGGCGGCCCCTGCCAGCAGGTAGAGGGCCACCAGCCCCAGGGCGCACAGCACGCTGTAGGGCGTCAACCAGTCCCAGGCGCCCCCGGTGAACGCCCCGCCGGAGTGGGGCGGCCCGGACAGCACGGCCCCGGCCACGAGGCCCTGGCACACCGTGGCCACCAGCGAGGCGAGCCCGAAGACGAGGCCCCAGCCGCGCCGGTAGCCGGGGACGGCGCTCTGCAGCTCGATGGCGGTGCCGCGCAGCACGACGGCGAGCAGCATGACGACGAGCGGCAGGTAGACGCCGGGCAGCACGGTGGAGTAGACGTCGGGCAGGCCCGCCCACAGCGCGACACCCGCCAGGACGATCCAGCTCTCGTTGGCGTCCCAGGCGGTCGCGATCAGCTCGTTGTACTCCTTGCGCCGCCGGTCGCTGCGGTCGAACAGGCTCAGGATGCCGATGCCCAGGTCGTAGCCGTCGAGCAGGACGTAGGCGCCGAGTGCGAGCAGGACCAGGGCGTATGACGCGTACTCAAGCATGGCTGATCTCCGTGGAGTGGGCGGTGGTGCCCGCGTCGGTCACCAGGTGCTCGGGGCCGGTCCGTACCGTGCGGACGATGTAGCGGATCCACAGCCCGAGCAGCAGCGCGTAGACGGCGACGAAGCCGGTGAGGCTGGCGACCGCCGCGCCGAGGGAGAGGTGGGAGACGGCGTCGCTGGTGCGGATCAGGCCGTAGACGACCCAGGGCTGCCGGCCGGCCTCCGCCGTGATCCAGCCGCCGCTGATGGCCACGACGCCGGCCGGCGTCATCCACACCATCAGCCGCAGGAACCGCCGGGCCGTGTACAGCCTGCCGCGCAGCCGCAGCACCAGTCCGGCGAAGGCCATGGCGAACATCGCCAGGGCGGTGAAGTACATCGCCCGGAAGCCGTAGAAGGCGGCCCACATGTCGGGGCGCTCGTCCTCGGGCGTCTGCAGCAGTCCGGGGACGTGCGCCTGCCCGGACAGGTCCTTGCCGATGACGGCGCCCAGGTGCGGGATCCCGACCTGGACCCTGTTCTCGCCCTTGCCGGTGTCGGGCACCACGAACAGGTTGTAGCCGTTGTTGTCGCTCTTCCAGTTGCCTTCGAAGGCCTCCAGTTTCGCCGGCTGGTGCGCACCCATGAACGCGGCGGTGGCGTCGCCCACGTACAGCTGTACGGGCATCAGGATCGCCAGCACTCCCAGGGCGATGGACAGGGTGCGGCGCGCGAAGGGCAGCGCCCGCCGCTTGACCAGGTACCAGGCGGCGATGCCGCCGATGAACCAGCCGGCGCTGATCAGCACCGCGAGCAGGATGTGCGGGTACCGGTAGGAGAACGCCGGATTGAACAGCACGTGCCACCAGTTGCGCGCCCGGAACTGGCCGTCGACCTCGGTGAAGCCGGCCGGGTCCTGCATCCAGCTGTTGGCGGACAGGATCCAGGTCGTGGATAGCAGGGTGCCGACGACGAGCATCCAGCAGGCGAGCGCCATGGTCCGGGGGCGTACCCGGCCGTCGCCGTAGAGCATGATGCCGATGAACCCGGCCTCCAGGAAGAAGGCCGTGATGACCTCCATACCGATCGTGACACCGAGGATCGGGCCGACCGCGTGGGCGTACCGTCCCCAGTTGAGGCCGAACTCGAAGGTCATGACGGTTCCGGCGACCACGCCGAGGCCGAATCCGACCGCGAATATCTTCTTCCAGAAACGGAACATCTGGAGGTACAGCGGATTCCCGGTCCTGAGGTGGAGCGTGTACGTCACGGCCAGGAAGACGGAGAGTCCGACGGTCAGTGCGGGAAAACTCATGTGGAAGACCGCGGTGACGGCGAACTGCCATCGCGATATCTCCACCACTGCGGGCGATCCCACGGTGTCTCCTCTCGGTCGAACGACTCCTGGGGGCACCGTAGGACCGGTCGGCCGGCGCCCGTTGCCCCTCGGCGCACGGCCCGTGTCCCGACAGCGCAACGCACCGCGGGCCACGGGCCCGCGGGGGCGGACCGGTTCAGTCCCACCGGCCGGTGAGCTCGGCGAGGGCCCGGTCGATGTCGATGTGAAGGCTCTCCGTCCCCGGCGGCACGAGCGCGTTCGTCCGCCGCAGGAACGCCGCGACGGCCGACTCCGCGATGTCGATCAGCGCCGTGCCGGTGGGGGACCTCAGGACGACGCGCACGGAGCGCGGACGGCAGCGGGGCAAGGGTGCCACCAGCACGTCCCCGGTGCCGGCGGGTCCGCGCAGGCCCTCGGTGAGCAGCGA
Source organism: Kitasatospora sp. Ki12 (assembly GCF_054601375.1). Classification (NCBI taxonomy): domain Bacteria; kingdom Bacillati; phylum Actinomycetota; class Actinomycetes; order Kitasatosporales; family Streptomycetaceae; genus Kitasatospora; species Kitasatospora sp. Ki12. Next base: position 84,095 of record NZ_BAAIHT010000004.1, read on the forward strand.
GCGGGCGAACACCCATTCCACCGGGCCGGCCGAGGGCGCGCCCAGGGAGAGGCGGACGGCGTAGGGGTCGGCCGGGTCGTAGCGCAGTTCCGCGGGCAGTGGGGTCGGCGGCTCGTCCGGGACGCTGACGTGCACGGACACCGGGCAGCTGACCGGGGAGGGAGGCTGGATCATTTCATTCCCCAACAAAGACGGTAGGGCCGGATTTCCTTGGTGTGACCCTAAAATCCCGCGGTGCGGGAATATTGTCGCGGAATGCATGGAATGTGGTACGAGAAAGAACCCGCTACAGTGCCGTGCCCCGGGTGCCGCGCCATTCGCGGGGCGCCATCCCGTAGGTGGCCCGGAACGCCCGGCTGAAATGCGCGGCACTGGTGAAACCCCAGCGGTGCGCCACCGCGGCGATCGTGGTGCCGTTCCCGCGCGCCAGCTCGCGCCGGCACTCCTCCAGGCGGCGCCGCTGGATCCACCGGCCGACGGTGGCGTCCTCGTTCTCGAACAGCTTGTGCAGGTAGCGCAGCGATATGTGGTGGGCGCGGGCGATGATCTGCGGGGTCAGCTCGGGGTCCGCGAGATGCCGGTCGATGAACGCCTGGACCCGCAGCAGCAGCGCCCGGTTCCCGCCGGGCGTGTCCGCGCCGGAGCGGCCGAGGATCTCGTCGGCCAGCACGCCGAGCAGGTCCACGACGTTCCGGGCCATCAGCTCGCTGGCACGTGGCGGGTAGGTTCCCACGCCGTCCACGAGCCCGGCCAGGAAGGGCGAGAGCAGACCGCCGAGGGGCGTGTAGGGGCAGAGCGGGAAGCCCGTGACATGAGCCATGTCGGACTCGCTCAGGCCCAGGACGTCTCTCGGCAGGACGAGAGACTTCGTCCGGAAGGACTGGGGGAGGTTCAGCAGGCCGGGACGCGCCATGTCGTAGACGTAGATGTCGCCCGGTCCGAGGAGCGTTTCCCGGCCGCCCTGCTCCAGGCGGGCTACTCCTCTGTCCAGCTGCTTGACGACCACGTACTCGTCTTCGCCGCTCTGCGCGACGTGCCGGCGCGTTCGCAGGACGGACAGGCTGTCGCCGTCCACGGTGACGGCCTGGAGCCGGCCGAGCCGTGTCGCACGGATCGTGCCGGAATACACCTCGTCGGGGACGGTGATGTCCACGGTGCCGAACGTCTGGGACAGGGCGTCGCGCCAGTACTGCCGCCGGTGGTCGACGGGCAGCGAATCGGTGGTGTGGAAGCCGCCGGGGGCGGCGCTTCGTTCCTGGACCAGGGTGTCAGGTGCCATCAGATCCGTCCCTTTTCGACCGGTGCGCCTTCGCGTACACCGTGCCAGGGACCCGGGTGGCGGCACATCGCGTGAATCCGCTAGATCGCAGGTGGGGCCGGGGGCGGCCTCATTCGACGGTGCCGCCGGAGGCGCCGGCGGTGACGTGGCGCTGGGCGACGACGAGCAGGACGGCGGCGGGGACGGAGGCCAGGACCGCGGTGGCCATGATGGCGTTCCACTGGTTCGTGTGGGCGCCGATGTACCGGTAGATGCCCAGGGTGATCGGCCGGACGTCGTCCGTGGTGGTCAGGGTGAGGGCGAAGAGGAAGTCGCTCCAGCTGAAGAGGAAGGTGAAGACGCCCGCCGTGATCAGCGCGTTGCGGCTCATCGGGAGCACCACGGAGCGGAAGACGCGCAGGCTCCCGGCGCCGTCCACCCGCGCGGCCTCGACGACCTCCCCGGGAATGCCCAGCATGAACGCGCGCAGGACGATGATCGCGAAGGGGACCCCGGCGGTGGAGTCGGCGAGGATCAGCCCGGCGTAGGAGTTCAGGAGCCCCAGGTCGACGTAGGCGCCGTAGAGCGCGTCGGCCACCACGATGCCCGGCACCGTCTGGGTGACCAGGATGCCGAAGAGCACGAGGCCGGCTCCGCGGACGCGCGACCGGGCCAGCGCGTAGGCCGCCGGCGCGGCGAGTCCGAGGCTGAGGGCGACGCTGCCGAGGGCCACGATGAGGCTGGTGAGGAGGTTGTGTCCCTGGTCGCGCAGCGCGGTGGCGTACCCGCCGAGGTCGGGGCGGGAGGGGAACCAGCCCCCCCGCAGGATGGTGCCCGCCGGCTGGAGGGAGGCGTTCACCATCCAGTAGACGGGGAACAGCATCAGCGCGACCAGGACGATCCCGACGACGGTGGACACCCGGCCGCGGCCCGGTGCGCGCCTCACCCGGCCTCCTCCCGGACGCCGCGGGCGCGCCGGCCGGCGCGCAGGTACCCGAGCGCGAAGGCGAGCGAGATGAGGACGAGGATGTTGCCCATCGCGGCTCCGCGCCCGAACTCGAGCTGCCGGAAGGACAGTTCGTAGGCCCGGGTGGCGAGGGTCTCGGTGGCGTCGGCCGGTCCTCCGCCCGTCACCACGAGGATGATGTCCACCACCTTGACCGTGTAGACCGCGCCCAGCACCAGCACGACGCCCACCACGGGCCGCAGCAGGGGCCAGGTGACGTGGCGGAACGACCGCACCGGGCCCGCGCCGTCCAGCGCCGCCGCCTCGTACAGGTACGGGGGGATGTCCTGGAGGCCGCCGTACAGGATCGCGGTGTTGAAGGGGATCCCGACCCAGACGTTGACGAGGATCACCGACACCAGCGCCTGCGAGGTGCCGGTGAGCCAGGGGACCCCGGACGACGAGAGGTGCAGGCCGCGCAGCACCGCGTTGACGACCCCGGTGTCGGGGTCGAGCATCCACCTCCACGTCGCCCCGGAGACGACCAGCGGCAGCAGCCACGGCAGCAGCAGCAGCGAGCGCAGGACGCCGCCGAGCGGGAAGCGGCGCCGGAAGAACAGGGCGAGGCCCAGGCCGGCGACGAACTGCCCGCACAGCGAGCCGGCGGTGAACAGGACCGTCGTCAGCAGGGCCCTGGGGAACAGGTCCGAGGACAGGACCTCGGCGTAGTTGCGCAGCCCCACGAACGGCGCGGAACCGGTGTAGAACGTCGTGGCCGTGTACCGCTGGAAGCTCGTCACGACGTTCTTGACGACCGGGTAGCCGAAGAACAGCAGCAGGTACACCGCGGCCGGCGCCAGGAACAGCCACCGGGCCGCCCGCTCCCGGGAGCGCGGGTCAGCCACCGGTCGCGATCCGCTGCGCGTGCCTGAGGGCTTCCTCCGGTGTCTGCTCGCCCGTCAGCGCGGACTGGATCGCGGTGTAGATGCCGGTCGCCGCCTGGGGCCACCGGGCGCCGAGTTCGCCGGTACGGGCCCGGGCCGTCGCCGCGCTCTCGACGAAGACGGCCATCGACGGGACCTGCCGGGCGTACCGGGCGGCCACCTCGGTGCGCGAGGGCACGGTGGAGTGCTGCTGGGCCAGGGTGAGCATGGTCGAGGGGCTGTTCAGGCAGGCGAGCACCCGGGCGGCCTTGTCCTGGCGGGCCTTGGAGGCGTTCTGCGGGACCGTCCACACCTCACCGCCGAGGGGTGTGACGGGGGTCTGTCCCGCCCGGGGGACGGGGACGGGGGCCACCGCCCAGTGCAGGGCCTTGTCCTGGTCCAGGGCGGGGATCCGCCAGGGGCCGTTGATCATCATGGCGGCCCGGCCGGCCGCGAACTGGTCGTGGACGTCGGCCTGGGTCCAGTTCAGCACCGACTTCGACATGGATCCGCTCTTCACCAGGTCGACCCAGAGCTGGAGCGCCTGTGCCGCCTGCGGGGTGTCCAGCTGCTTCTCGTCGCCGCCGTTGGACCACAGGAAGGGCAGGAACTGCCAGGTGCCCTCGAAGGTGGCGTTCGCGTCGAGCGCCAGGCCGTAGCGCCCGGGGCGGGTCAGCCGGGCCGCGGCCGCCTTCAGCTCGTCCCAGGTCCTCGGCACCGCGACACCGGCCTGGGCGAGCATGTCCTCGTTGTAGAAGAGGGCGACCGTGCTGACGTAGGGCGCCAGCCCGTACACCTTCCCGTCGTAGGTGCCGGTCGACAGGATGCCCGGGGCGAAGCCGCCGGAGTCGATGCCGTACCGGTCCAGCGGGGTCAGCGCGCCGGTTTGCGCGATCTGCTGCAGGTCGGGGTTGTCCAGCATCAGCAGGTCGGGGAGGGTCCGTGACGACGCCTGCCGCAGGACCTGGGGGATGAGTGAGGCCCCCGGGACGCTGGTCTGCTCGACCCGCACCCCGGCGGCCCTGCCGCAGTCGGAGAGCGTCCCGGCCCACTGGGTGTGCTCGGGTTCGTCGGTGTAGTAGTCGAGCGCGGTGATGGAGGTGACCTCGCCCGGGGCGGGCCCGGTCGTGCCCCCGCACCCGGCGGCGGTCAGCAGCAGGGCGGTGGTTCCGGCCAGGAGGGCGGTGGTCCGTCGCGCCGGGGGACCGGCCGGTGAGCTCATGCTGGTGCCTTTGCCGAGGGGCGGGACGTCTGCGGGCCGGGCCGGCCGGTGTCACGAGGGCGGGCGGACCCCGGGGCGCCGTCGGGACGGTCCGTACCGGCATCTTCCGTCATGGGGTTCCACGCGCTCAGAAGGCGTGCCGGGGCACGGCGCCGGCGTCGCGGCCGCTGCCCCGTTCAGCGGCCTCCCGGATCATCGCCGCCACGCCGGCGGGCTGCGACAGCAGCACGGCGTGCGAGCCGTCCAGCACGTGTTCGGTGGCGGCCATGCGCTGGGCCATGAAGCGCTGGGCGGTGGGGCTGAGCAGCCGGTCGGCGGTCGCGATGGCGTACCAGGACGGCTTGGAGGCCCAGGCGGGCGGGCCCGATCTGGAGGTCAGCGCCCGCTGGGCGATCGGGCGCTGGGCCACGGACATCACGTCCGCCACGTGGGGCGGCAGGTCGGCGGCGTACACCTGCGGGAAGCGGTCCCGGCGGATGTAGAGCTCCTCGTCCGGGCCGCCGGGGGCGTGGGCGGGGAGGGCGGCGGCGACGGTCGCGTCGGCCACCGGCACGGGGGCGAAGCGCCGCGTGATGTCCAGGACGCACTCGCCGGCGTCGAGGCCGAACCCGGCGACGTAGCACAGCGCCACGACGTCGTCGGCGTCGGTGGCGGCGTGGGTGATGACCGCGCCGCCGTAGTCGTGGCCGACCAGGACGACGGGCCCGCCGATGTCGCGCACCACGCCCCGGACGTGGGCGGCGTCCTGCGCCAGGCCGCGCAGCGGGTTCGCCGGGGCGCGCACGGTCAGCCCGGCGGCATGGAGGTGGCCGATGACCCCGGCCCAGGACGAGGCGTCGGTGAACGCCCCGTGCACGAGCACGACGGCCGGCGGCGGGGGGACAGGTGGCATGGCGGTGCCCTCCGATCGGGTCGGTTCCCAGCCAAGCGGGTCCGGACGCGAGGGGCATCGCGCGAACGTACCAACCACCCGCGGGCGGGGCTCAGTCGTCGGGCAGGGCCGTGACCAGGTTGGCGAGCTGGACCCGGGAGTTCACCGCCAGCTTGCGGAAGACGGCGGTCAGGTGGGTGTTCACGGTGTGCGGGGAGACGACCAGGGCGTCGGCGGCCGACCGGTTGGTGTGGCCCTCGGCGATCAGGCGCGCGACCTTCCGCTCCGAGGCGGTGAGGGACTCCCATCCCTGGACGGGGCGCCGCGCGGTCGCCGCCCCGCGGCCGCCGGCCCCCGCGGCGTCCAGGTCGCGCTGGAGGCGTGCCGCCGCCGCGTGGGCGCCCGTCTCGGTGTACGTGTTCCGGGCACGCGTCAGGGCCTCCAGCGCCCGGGGCCCGCGGTCCGCCGCCAGCAGCGCGTGTCCGAGGTCGGCGTGGGCGGCGGCCCGGACCAGCGGGCGGGGGCTCGCCGCGAGGAGTTCCACGGAGTGTTCGAGCAGGGCGGGATCGTTCCGCACGAGCCCGAGGGCCTGCGCCGCGATGCCCGTGGCGGTGGGCACGGCGGGATTGCGTTCGGCGTGGGCCCCGGCCTGTGCCGCCAGGTCCTCGGCGAGCTCGCGGTCCGCGCCGCGCAGGGCCGCGCGGACCGCGGCGTCGACCCAGTCGCGCAACAGCCGCCAGCGCATGAAGGGACCTTCCCGCTGGACCTGGCGGATCCGGTCGACGGCGAGCCCGGTGTCCCCGTCGGCCTCCGCGTGGACGGCTTCCAGGAAGCGCACCGCGGCCGTGTTGCCCTGGTTCGGTTTGACCGCCAGCCGCTCCCGCGCGGCGGCCAGGTGCTCCCGGGCCGCTTCCCGGTCGCCGCGCAGCAGGGCGATCCGGGAGCGGATCACCCGGCCGTTCACCTGCTGGACGGGTGCCCGCACGTCGTCCTCCAGGCGCTCCATGGTGGCGAAGTCGGCGTCGGCGTCGTCGAGCCGGCCGATCCCCAGGTCGTGCTGGCCCTGGGCCCACAGCAGCATCGCCTGACGCGTCGGCCCGGCGTCGTCCGCGGCCCGCAGGAGCAGTCGCCGCCCGGCCGCGAAGTCGTCCATGTGCAGGTGCGCGACGATCTCCTCGGGCAGGAAGGCGGGATCGACGGCGCGCAGCGCGGTGAAGCGCTCCAGCGCGACCGCGTTCTCACCCGCGTTCTGCGCGATCTCGCCGAGCCCGGACAGCGCCAGGACGTGCGCCTCCCGGTCACCGGTCGCGGTGGCGGCGCGCAGCGCGTCCTCGCCGGCCTCGCGCGCCGCGACGAGGTCCTCGCCCCGGGACAGGGCCAGCGCCCGCAGGGCGGACAGCCTCGCCCCCACCTCCGGGGCGACGCCCCCGAGCGCGAGGGCCGACTCGGTCCGGCGGAGCAGCTCCCCGGCCAGGTCCAGGTTCCACAGCGCCCCGCCGAGGGCGGCCTGCAGCCGGCCGACCACCGCCAGCGGCGGCCGGCCGGCCAGCAGCCGGTCGCCGGCCGCCAGCGCTTCCCGGTTCCGGCCGGCCCGGGTCAGGGCGAGGATCGCCTGTTCACCCGTGTCGAACCGCAGCGGCCGTGCGGAGGGGACCAGGTCCAGGGCGCGCGTCATGAGGTCGGCCGCCAGGCCCGGCGTGACCGGAAGCACGTCCTCGGCGGCCCGCCGCAGCAGCGCCACGCACTCCTCGTCCCCGGGCAGGGCGCCCCTGAGGATGTGCGGCACCGCGTCGACCGGCCGGCGGCCCGTGGCGACGAGGTGGCCGGCGGCCTCCCGGTGCAGGGCCTTGCGGGCCGACGGCGGGATGTCGACGTAGACGGCCTGGCGCAGCAGGTCGTGCCGGAAGACCAGCTCCTCGCCGTCGTCGTCCAGGAGTCCGGCGCGCACCGCCTCCTCCAGCGCCGGGACCAGCGCGGCGGGCGGCCGGCCGGACAGCGCGGCCGCGTCGTGGAAGCCGAACCTGCGTCCCAGTACGGCCCCCATCTGCAGGAAGCGCAGGGTGTCGGGCCGCAGGGACCCGAGCCTGCCGCGCACGCCCACCACGAGCGTGGCGGGCACCGGGTCGCCCGGGGCCCCGGCGCCGCCCAGTCCGGCGAGCATCTCGACCGCGAGGAACGGGTTCCCCCCGGCGCCGTCGAGCAGCTCCCGCACCCGTTCGTCGACGGCCGGCCCCAGGGTGTCGTCGGCCAGTCGGCCGATGGCGGCGCCGGACAGCGGCCCCAGGGGCACGGTGACCGTCGGGAGCTGGCCGGCCGCGGCCGCGACGATCTCCTCGGCCGGCCCGGCGGGGTCCGGCCGTCCGGCCAGCAGCCACAGGACCGGCGAGGTCCGCAGGCGTACGGGCAGCTGCTGCAGGGCGAACCGGCTCAGCGGGTCGGCCCACTGCACGTCGTCCAGGGCGATCAGCACCGGCGTGCGGCCGGCTCGGTCCTCGATCGCCTCCGCGAGGCGCTCCACCAGCCAGATCCGCTGGTCCTGGTTCCGGGCGAGAGCGGCGAAGGCCTCGCCGGACAGCAGCGGCCGGTCGCCGTGCAGGACGCTGGTCGCCAACGAGGACAGCGGCACGATGTGGTGCAGCTCGTCGGCCTTGCCGAGGCCGACCGAGAATCCCGCCGTCCTGGCCCGGGCGACGGCCTCGGTGAGCAGCGTGGTCTTGCCGATGCCCGGTTCCCCCCGGAGCAGGGCCAGGGCGCCGCTCCCGGTGCGGGCCACCGAGGTGATCAGCGCCCGGAGTCCTTCGAGTTCGGCTTCCCGCCCCCGCAGACCGCAACGGGTCAGCGGTTCGTCCGGCCCCGCCACTTCTGCCCCTTCCCGCAGTGGACCGACGGTGGGCGCACGGTCCCGTCGGCGGGGAACCGCACGGGGCGGGGGCGCGGCCCCACGGGTCGCGGTCCCAGGGGTCGCGGTCCCAGGGGTCGCGGTCCCACGGGTCGCGGTTCCCGGTGGGAACACCGTGCGTGGCCGCCCCGCCCAGGTCAAGCCTCCCTCTTCGGGCGGTTTCGCACCCCCGCGCGGCGGTGCGCCGGGACGCTTCCCCTCCTGACGCTTCCAGGCAAGAAGCGATGCGCTGGGGGACAACAGGCGGCGGGACGTCCGTCCTAGCGTGACGACATCCAGTGCCGCGCATCCGCCGCGTCAGCCACTCCGGACGAAGGAACGACACCATGCCGTACATCACCGTGGGCCAGGAGAACTCCACCCCCATCGACCTCTACTACGAGGACCACGGCACCGGGCAGCCGGTCGTCCTGATCCACGGTTTCCCGCTGGACGGGCACTCCTGGGAGCGGCAGAGCGCCGTGCTGCTCGACGCCGGCTACCGCGTCATCACCTACGACCGCCGGGGCTTCGGCCAGTCGTCCCAGCCGACGACCGGCTACGACTACGACACCTTCGCGGCCGACCTGAACACCGTGCTGGAGACCCTGGACCTGCGGGACGCGGTGCTGGTCGGCTTCTCGATGGGCACCGGCGAGGTCGCCCGGTACGTGTCCGCCTACGGCTCGGCCCGGGTCGCCAAGGTCGCGTTCCTGGCCTCGCTGGAGCCCTGCCTGCTCAAGTCCGACGACAACCCGGACGGGGTCGCGCCGAAGGAGTTCTTCGACGGCATCGTCGCGGCGGTGAAGGCGGACCGCTACGCGTACTACACCGAGTTCTACAAGGACTTCTACAACCTGGACGAGAACCTGGGCACCCGGATCAGCGAGGAGGCCGTGCGCAACAGCTGGAGCGTCGCGGCGGGCGGCGGCTTCTTCGCCGCGGCGGCCGCGCCATCGACCTGGTACACCGACTTCCGGGCCGACATCCCGGCCGTCGACGTGCCGGCCCTGATCCTGCACGGGACGGGCGACCGCATCCTGCCCGTCGACAACACCGCCCGGCCGTTCCACCGGGCGCTGCCCGCCGCCGACTACGTGGAGATCGAGGGCGCCCCGCACGGCCTGCTGTGGACCCACGCGGAGGAGGTCAACACGGCGCTCCTCGCCTTCCTGGCGAAGTGACCTCCCGGCCGCGGCCCCGCCCGCCGGGCCCGCGGACCGAGGCCCCGGGCGGCCGCTGACCGGCTGCCCGGGGCCTCCCCGCGCCTCAGCCCACTTTTTGCTCGCCCAAGCAAGTTCTTGCTTGGGCGAGCAAAACGCTCTACAGTTTTGCTCGGGCAAGCAAGAAACTGCTTGAGCGAGCAAGGAGGCGTGGGGATGGGGCGGACGTTCACCGAATCGGGGCGCCGGGCGCAGATCGTCCGGGCCGCCATCGAGGTGGTCGCCGAACTGGGGTACGCGAAGGCCTCGTTCAGCCGGATCGCGAAGCAGGCCGGGCTGAGCAGCACCGGGATGATCTCGTACCACTTCGCCGGCAAGGACGACCTGATGCACGAGGTCGTCGCCGAGGTGACCAGGGTGACCGGCGCGTTCATGGCGCCCAGGGTGGGCGCGGCCGAGGGCGCGCGCGCCCGGCTGCGGGTGTTCATCGAGTCCAACATCGAGCTGCTCGCGCTCTGGCCCGGGCACCTGAAGGCGCTGATCGAGGTGCTGCCCAACCTCGGCGGGGACGACCCGGCGACGGTCGGCTACCAGGCCTCTATGCAGGCGCTGATGGAGGGCCAGGAGCAGGCGGTCCGCGCGGCGCAGGAGGCGGGCGAGTTCCGGGAGTTCGACGCCCGGCTGATGCTCGTCGCGCTGCGCGGGGCGATCGACGCCGTGGTGATGCGCTGGGTGGGCGACCCGGACTTCGACGTCGCCGAGGCCGGCCGCGAGCTGGCCGACATCTTCGACCGGGCGACCCGGGCCGAATCGTAGCGGGGCCGCCCGGCGGCGGGGCGCACAGGACAGGGGAGAGGCAGTCATGCGAGGGGCGAGTGTGATGGGGGAGACCATGGGCGAGCAGGCCGGGCGGGTCGCGGGACAGGACACCGGGCGGGAGAGCGGTCAGGAGAACGGTCAGGAGCGCGGTCTCGACACCGGGCCGCAGGGCGGGGCCGCGCCGGGCGAGCGGCAGAAGGCCCGCGCCGCCAAGCGGGCGCTGGTGAAGTCGCTGGTCTTCGAACTGGCGCTGCCGCTCGGCGGGTTCTACCTGCTGCACGGCCTGGGGATGAGCCAGTGGGCGGCGCTGCTGATCAGCGGTCTGCTGCTGGTGCCGTGGCTGGTGCTGGGGATGGTGCGCAGCCGCCGGATCGAGGCGATGCCGGCCTTCACCCTGCTGATGGTCGCCGTCGGCGCGCTGATGTCGATGGTCAGCGGCAGCCCCCGGGTGCTGCTGGTGCGCGACAGCTGGGTGTTCGGCGCGCTCGGGATCTGGGTGCTGGGCACCTTGGCGACGCGGCGCCCGTTCATGCTGACCGCGGCGCGCTCGATCGTCGCCGCCAAGGTCGGTGAGGCGGGAGCCGCGGAGTGGGTGGGGCGCTGGGACCACGACGCGGTCTTCCGCCGCCACCTGCGCCTGCTCACCGCCGTGTGGGGCCTCGGGTTCGCCGTGGACGCCGGGATCCGGGTCACGCTGGCCTGCACCCTGCCGGTGGACCTGGTGCCGCTGGTGAACTCGCTGCAGTGGCTGGCCGTGCTGGGCGGGCTGTTCGGCTTCCACTACTGGTACGTCAGCCGCCACGGCCTGAAGGTCTGACACCACGGCCTGAGGGTCTGACACCACGGCGGCCACGATCGCCACGACCGCCACGGCACCCCCCGCTACGGGGGTACGGGGGGCTGGACGGGGGCGGGGACGGCGGGAGGCGGCGCGCGGATTCACCCCAGGGGGTGCCGCGCGCCGCCTCCCGCCGTTGTCCCGGTGGACGCGGCGGCCGCGTCGTCACGCCGGCCCCGTCCACCACGCCCGCGGTCCGTCCGCCCGGCGCCCGCACGGGCCGGGTCCGGTCCGGTGGGGCGGCGGCCGGTCCCGGGCCGTCGGCGGTGCGGGCTCCGTCAGTCGTTGTTCCAGCTGGCGCCCGAGCCCACGAAGGAGCCGGAGACGCCGTTCTCGTCCGCCCAGATGAAGAACTCGGCGTGGGCGATCCCGTCGGGGGAGACGGAGGATTCGAGCGCCCCGACACCGGCACCGTTCTGGTTCGCGACGAACGCGCCCTTGCCGTAGTCCGCGCTCAGGCCCTCCTGGGCCGAGGCCAGGCCGGCACAGCCCATCACGAGCGGGGCGGTGAGAGCGGCAACGGTCAGGACACGCTTGAAAGCACGCATGGAAATCTCCTCCACGGAGTTCAGGGGTTGGAAGGGGCGGCGCCGAATCGGCCCGCCGCGACTTCAGACAGCCACGCGCCGCGACCCCCCGCAAGTGCTGCCGCCGCCCGCCGGACCTCACGACTCGTCAGACACACCGAGCTGACCTGCGGGAATGCCGATCGTATGCTGACTTCCCGGGATCAGTCGGGCGGAGCAGGCCGGGGGGTCCTTCCACGCACCGGGGGCGGGCCGCCCGAACCGGCGCCGCGCCGGGCCGCGCGGAGCCCGTACCGGGTGGTCCGTCCGGGCACCCCGCGGCCGCCGCGCGCGAGCGTGGACACCGCCCCTGATCTGCTTGGATGTCCCGGTGACCGACTCGACCGCACCCCCCGTCTGCCCCTGCGTGCTCTGCGACCCCGCGGCCTCCGCGACCATCCTCGCCCGCCGGCGGCTGGCCAGGCACTGGTCCGCCGAGACGGCGCACGTCCGCGAGTACGGCTGGCACGTGGTCGGCGTGGGCGGGGGAGGGGAGGTCCCGGACTGGGCGTTCACCGTCGGCCTGTGGCACTCCTACCGGATGCCGGAGGTCGCCATGTTCGGCCTGGAGGTGCGCGGGCTGATGCACTGGGTCGGCGAGGCCGCCGCCCGGCTGCGGGACGGGGCGCCGACGGAGCCCGGCACGCTGCTGCCCGGCGTCATCGAGGACTACGAGGTCCGGCTCGAACCGGTGGACGGCAGCTGGCACCGCCCCCTGTTCGGCACGGCCGTCGGCTTCTACCGGCGCACCCCGGTCCCCGTCGTCCAGCTGGTCTGGCCCGACCGGGAGCGCCGCTGGCCCTCGGACGAGCACGCCACCCCGGGCTGCCGCGCCCAGCCCAGCCTGTGGCTGCCGGTCGGCGAACACCCGCCGGGCGTCTGGACCGAGGAGGCCGCGGAGGCCGCGGCGGCCGGATGAGCGGTGGGCCGGAAGGCGGGCCGGCGCCCGGCGGCGGGCCCGCCGGGCACCGCCGCCGGGCCGGCGCCTACTGGTCCTCGACGCGCACCTTGTCGGCCTGCATGCCCTTCTGGCCCTGGACGGCCTCGAAGCTGACCTTCTGCCCCTCCACCAGGGACTTGAAGCCTTGGCTCTCGATCGCGCGGAAGTGGACGAACAGGTCGGGGCCGGACTCCGGGGTGATGAACCCGTACCCCTTCTCGTCGTTGAACCACTTGACCGTGCCATTCTGACGATCCGTCATGTGCTGTCCCCTGGTTGATGCGAACCGTTGTCGACCGAGATCATTTCACGTTGCGTGAGGAATCGAGCGCCAAACGTCACACGCGTCACGGGAGCGGGTCGGGGGGTGGATCGGGGACGCGCCGGGGACGCGCCGGGGGGCGGGGCATCCGGCGATACCCCGCCCCCCGGCGTCGTTCCTAGTGGCAGTTGGGGTAGGTGTTCACAGAGCTCCACCAGTCCAGCGCGCCCCAGGTCTGCGGGCCGACGTCGCCGTCCACCTGGAGGTACCCCATACAGGCCTGGAAGTAGCGGACGGAGTCCAGGGTGGCCTGGCCGAACACCCCGTCGACGGTGATCTTGGCGCGGGTGTCGGGGTTGATCGAGTAGTTCAGCTCGCACTGGAGCTCCCGTACGGCGTCGCCGGTGGCGCCGTACTTCAGCAGCGGCTCGCTGGTGCTCCAGTCGCCGCAGCGCGACCCCGCGGCGTTGGCGGTGCCGGCGGTGGCGACGGTGCCGGCGAGGAGCAGGCCGGTGGCGGCCAGCCCGATGACGATCTTGCGCAAGGTGGTTCCCTCCCGTTGGCGTGCGCCGTAACGGCGGCGCAGCGTGTGCCTCGACACTAGTCAGGGCGCATGCCCCAGAGGGGTATCCAATTGAGCGCCGTTTCCGTGGGCCAATCGACAGACGGCCTCGGGGTGTTCGGGGCCTCGGGGCGGTCAGCCGCCGCCCAGGCCGCCCTGGGCGGCGATCATGGTCAGCCCCAGCCCGTGTACCGCCCGGGCCAGCCCCGGCGTCCGGTCGTCGAGCCGGCCGGTGAGCGCGGCGATCCGCTCGGCGTGGGCGCCGCGGTCGTGGCGCGAGAGCACCAGCCGCAGGTGCCCGTGGGCGGCCAGTGCCGCCAGGACCGCGTCGGCGAACGGCACCGCGGCGACCGGGGTGTCACCGCGTACGAGCGCGGCCACCCGTGCCTGGAGGTCCAGGGCCTCGCGCGGGTCCTCCATCGCCACCGTCCGCCGCGGCGCGACCGGGCCGTAGGGGTCGCGGTCCGCCATGGTCACCACGCCGAGCACCGCGAGCCGCTCCTCGACGGCCTCCAGGGTGTCCTCGCGGCCGCGCCTGATCCACGTCTTCCAGCCGTGCGGGCGGGCGTCGCCCAGCTCGGCGAGCAGCGCGTCCAGGACCGGGTCCCCGGTGGCGGCGCCGGAGGCGACCCGCACCCGGCCCGCCCCGTCCTCCGCGACGGCGCCCCGGTGGGCGAGCTCGGCCAGGGCGGCGGCGCGCACCAGGAACCCGGCGCGGGCGCGGTCCTGCAGGGACTGGGCCCGGGTGTCGAAGGCCAGCAGATAGGTGTCCAGATGCAGTCCTCGGCTCATGGCACCGACGATAGGGCGCCACGCGGGGCCGCCGCTCAGCGCTCACCCCGCGGCGGTCGTGCCGTCCGGGTCCGTGCCGGCCGGGCCTGTGCCGGCCGTGTCCGTGCCGTCCGTGTCCGTGCCGTCCGTGTCCGTGCCGTCCGTGTCCGTGCCGTCCGGGTCGGGGAGGAGGGCGAGCAGGCTGCGGCGGGCGGTGTCGACGTGTTCGGCGGCGAGCCGGTCGAGGTGGTGCTCGTCGCCGCCCGCCCGCAGCAGCCGGGCGAGTTCGCGGTGTTCGGCGACGACCAGCGCGCGGTACTGGCCGCGGGCGAGCGAGACCCGCTGCAGCTGGAACAGGAACACCTGGGACCGTACGGCCTGCCAGGCCGCGGTGAGCCGGCCATTGCCGGCGGCCCGGTAGATCCGGTCGTGGAAGGCCATGTCCAGGGCGAGCAGGCGCGGCACCCCGGCGCCGGCGGCCAGTTCGGCGGCCATCTCGTCGACGAGCCGGTCGAGTTCGTCGAGGTCCCGCGGTGTCGCCCGGCGCAGCGCGGTGACGGCGGCGAGCCGGTCGAGGGCGGCGCGCACCCGGTAGACCTCCTCCACGTCGGCGGCGGTCGCCGCCACGACGGTGGTCGGCCGGTGCCAGCCGGTGCGGATCAGCCCTTCGCGCTGCAGCCGGGCGAGCCCTTCGCGCACGGCCCCGCGGCTGACGCCCAGTGACTCGGCGAGCTCGACCTCCCGCAGCGGGGCGCCGGGCGGGAAGCGTCCGGCGAAGACGGCGTCGCGGACCCGGTCGGCGACCTCGTCGGCCAGTCCGCGCCGGACCGCCTTCGGCAGGGGTTCATCGTCCATGTCCGAATGTTGACATCAGGTCGTGCCGGGGATCAAGGTGAGGGACATGACCCGTCCTGCCTTTCATCTCGCCGTCCCCGTCGACGACTTGGTCCGTGCCCGCGCGTTCTACGGCGGTGTGCTCGGGCTCCCGGAGGGCCGGTCGGCCGACGGCTGGGTCGACTGGGACTTCCACGGCCACCAGCTGGTGACGCACCTGGTCGCCGGTCCCCGGCCGGACGCCGCCGGACACGGCACCGTGGACGGCCACGCCGTGCCGGTGCCGCACTTCGGGCTGGTGCTGGACGTCGACGCCTTCCACGCCCTGGCCGGGCGGCTGGCCGACGCCGGTACCGGGTTCGTCATCGCGCCGACCCTGCGCTTCGCCGGGCAGCCGGCCGAGCAGTGGACGATGTTCCTGCACGACCCGGCCGGCAACGCCCTGGAGTTCAAGGCGTTCCGGGACGAGACCCGGCTGTTCGCCCGGTGAGGGGCGTCCTGGTCACCGGGGCCTCCCGGGGCATCGGCCGGGCCGTGGCGCGGGCCTTCGCCGCCCGCGGCGACCGCGTCGCCGTGCACTACGCCTCCAGCCGGGCCCAGGCCGAGCGGACCCTGGCCGAACTGCCCGGCGAGGGGCACGTCCTGGTGGACGGAGACCTCGGCGACCCGGCCGCGGCCGAGCGCATCGCCCAGGCGGCGGAGGAACGGCTCGGCGGGGTGGACGTCCTGGTCAACAACGCCGCCGTGGCCACCTCGGCGGCCAACGCCCACCCGGTGGCCGAGGTGTCGTACGAGGACTGGCAGCGGGTCTGGCGCGAGATGGTCGACGTCAACCTGCTCGGCGCGGCGAACCTCAGCTACTGCGTGGCCCGGCGCCTGATCGCCCGCGGCGCCCCCGGCCGGATCGTCCACATCGGCTCGCGCGGCGCCTTCCGCGGCGAGCCGGACCACCCCGCGTACGGCGCGAGCAAGGCCGCGCTGCACGCCCTCGGCCAGTCCCTGGCCGTCGCCCTGGCCCCGCACGGGATCTCGGTGACCTCGGTGGCCCCGGGCTTCACCGCCACCGACCGGGTCGCCGACCGGCTGACCGGCGCGTCGGGGCTGGCCCTGCGCGAGCAGAGCCCGTTCGGCCGGGTCGGCACCCCGGAGGAGGTCGCCGCGGCCGTGCTCTACCTGGCCTCCCCCGAGGCGACCTGGGCCTCCGGCACCGTCCTGGACCTCAACGGGGCCTCCCACCTGCGCCTTTGACGATCCATCAGATCAGCGCCGGGCTCAGCCCAGCAGGCGCAGCCGGGTCGCGGAGACGCCGAGGCGCACGCTCTGGCCCCAGGTGAGGTCCAGGGCGTCCGCCTCGATCCCGTCGCCGAACGCGACCAGGCGCTCGGACTCGACGGTGAGCACCAGCCGCTGCCCGGCCTCCAGCAGGCCGTGCACCCGGCTGGTCCCGGTGGTGGGGGAGGGCCAGGCCTCGCGGACGAACCAGGCCAGCGCCGACGCGTCCGGGCCGGGCAGGGCGGGCAGGCAGGCCGGGCCGCCGCGCTCCAGCCAGGCCGAGCGGCACCAGCCGGTGGCGCCGGTGCCGGTGGAGACCAGGACGCCCGAGGAGGCCTGGGCCTCCACCGGCCCGGTGGCGTCGGGACCCTCAGAGGCATCGGGGGTGCCGGCGGTGCCCAGTCGGTAGCGCGCCGTCTGGTGGCCGGCCTGCCCGACGTACACCTCGTTCAGCGCGAGCAGCCGCTGGCCGTCGTCCGCGACGGCCTCGACCATCGTCCGCTCCTCCAGCGCCCCCGCGCCGCCCGCCGCCGCGGCCCGCAGCAGCGCCGGCAGGGCCTCCACCCGGTGCCGCACCAGCACACCGGGGTTGCGGCCCGGGTCGGCGTCCACGCCGACCACCGGCTGACCGTCCAGGTACTTGGCGACGTTGGCCACCAGACCGTCCTGGCCGACCACGGCCACCACGTCCCCGGGCTCGAACAGGAAACGCGGCAGGTCCGACCGCTCGACCCGGCTGCGCCGCCAGTCCAGCGGCACGGCCGCCGCCGCCCCGGCGAGCGCCGCCGCCTGCCGGTGGTGGCGCCCCTCCACCTCCCGCGCCGAACGCCCCCGGGAGGCGAGGAAGAACGCGGCCTGCCCGGGCGTGCCGTGCCGGGCCACCAGCTCCTCGTACTCGGTGCGCCGGTGCACCAGCACCACCCGCGGGGCGAGGCTCACCGCTGCGCCCCGGGAGCCTGTGCCCCGGGAGCCTGCGCCCCGGAAGCCTGACCCCCGGGGGCCTGCGCCCCCGGGCCGCCGAGGCGGGCCAGCAGGCCGGTGAGCACGTCCGGGGTGAGCGTCACGCTGTCGATCCGCGGCAGGTGCTCGGCCAGCCGCATCAGCGCCAGCGCCCGCAGCACCGCCGGATCGGCCTGCTGGTGGGCCGTCAGCCAGGCGGCCTCCGCCGCCGCCCGGGCCTCGCCCAGCTCACGGGCGGCCTGCGCGTCGGCGCCGGCCAGCCGGGTGCGGCGCTGCGCCTCGGCGTCGGTGCGCACCCGGTCGGCGACGGCCTCCTCCTCCGCCTGGAGCCGCTGGTTGGCGCCCTGCTGGGCGAGCAACTGCTCCTCGCGGCGGGCGAGTTCGATGCGGTTGGCGAGCTCGTTCTCGGCGATGCCGCGCTCGTGCTCGACGGCCACCGCGCGGCGCTCGAAGGTCGCCCGGTCGGCCTCCTGCTGGACCAGTTCGCGGGCGGGGGTGCGCAGCGCCCGCTCGACCTCCGGCTCGGGCCGCAGCGCCACCACCCGGACGGCGATCACGGCCAGGCCGGTCTCGGTGATCCGGGGCTCGTCGGCGAGGCCCTCGGCCATCCGGGCGCGCACCGCGCTCACCCCGTCGGCGAGGGCGTCGGCGAGCGGGGTGCGGGCGAGCAGGCCGAGCGCGTGCTGCTGGGCGGTCTCGGTGAGCAGGGTGGCGAGCTGGTCGAGCGGGGCCGCGCGCCAGGCGCCGGTGTCCGGGTCGATCCCGAAGTCGACGCGGGTGGCGGCGGTGGCCGGGTCGGTGACCCGGTAGGTGAGCGTCGCCTGGACGGTGACGTCCTGGAAGTCGGAGGTGCGGGCGTGGAAGAGCATGGCGAGCTCGCGGTCGTCCACCGGGACCTCGGAGATCGCGGCGGTCAGCGGCCGGAACCAGAACGCCAGCCCGGTCCCGTCGTGGGCGACCTTCCCGCGCCGCAGGTGGCGGATGTGCGCGGTGGGGACGGCGCGCAGGTGGCGCCGCCCGAATCGTCTGGTGATGTCGGCCATCGGAGAACCCCTTTTCGTCATGACGACGATATGAGGCGACCCCCTTTTTCGTCAAGATGACGAAAAAGGGGGTGCGGGGTCGGCGGGCCTGCCGCGCTCAGGCCTCCAGGACCAGCCGCAGGAGCTCGCACAGGGCCTCGCGCTGCGGTGCGGTGAGCCGGGCCAGCGGGTCGGCGGCGAAGGGCGTCCGGGCGCGCAGGTCCGCAGCGACGGCGCGCCCGGCCTCGGTGGCGGCGACACGCTTGATCCGCCGGTCGTTCTCGTCGAGGCTGCGCTCGACCAGGCCGCGCGCCTCCAGCCGGTCGATGATCACGGTCACGTTGGACGGCTCCGCGTGCAGCCGTTCGGCGACGCGGCGCATCGGCACCGGGCTCTCGGCCGCGAGCAGCGCCTTGGCCTGCAGTGGGGTCAGGTCGTGGGCCGCGGCGGCGGCCTCGGACTCCTGGGTGTAGCGGCGGTTGACGGCCGCGAAGAGGCCGACGACCTCCCCGGTGAGCTCATCCGATGGGTTGGACATGGGGCCAGCGTAACGAGGTGCTTGACAGGGTGGAATGTCGGCTCGCATAGTTATGGTTCATATTGGTTATGAAGCATAAGCATGTGAGGGGTCACCGCGATGAGCACCGAGCGCACCGAGAACACCATGGGTGCCAAGACCGTCCTGATCACCGGCACGTCCACCGGCATCGGCCTGGCGACCGCCGTCGCCGCCGCCCGCGCCGGCTGGCACGTGATCGCCACGATGCGCGACACCGCCAAGGCCGGCGCCCTGCTGGCGGCGGCCGAACAGGCCGGCACCACCGTCGAGGTCCGGGCGCTGGACGTCACCGACCCCGCCTCCGTCGCCGCCTGCCTGGCCGGCCTCGACCGGCTCGACGCGCTGGTCAACAACGCCGGCGCCGGCCACGTCGGCACCCTCGAACAGGAGAGCGTCGAGGAGGTGCGCGCCGTCATGGAGGTCAACTTCTTCGGCGTCCTGCACGTCACCAAGGCCGCCCTGCCCCTGCTGCGGGCGAGCCGGGGCCGGGTGCTGACCGTCACCAGCGTCGGCGGCGTCATCGGCCAGCCCTTCAACGAGGCCTACTGCGCCGCCAAGTTCGCCGTCGAAGGCTTCATGGAGTCCCTCGCCCCGGTCGCGGCCACCACGGGCGTGACCGTCGCCGTCGTCGAACCGGGCGCGGTGGCCAGCGAGTTCGTCGCCAACGTCGGCCTGCCGGACGACGCCCTGGAGCAGGCCGGACCGTACGCCCCGGCCCTCGCCGCCTACCTGGAGCGCACCCGCGGCGCCTTCGCCAACGCCCAGAGCCCGCAGGACGTGGCCGGCCTCATCGTCGACGGCCTCACCGCCGAACACCCCGCCTTCCGGCTGCTCACCTCCGAGGCCGCGCGCGCCTTCGCCGGCGCCAAGCTCAAGGACCTCGACGGATCGGCCGTCCAGACCCTGACCGGCGCCTGGGTCGCCGGCTAGGGCCGGTCCTGCGGATCGCGCCTGGGCTGCGGCGCGCTCGCGTAGGCGGGCGGCGGTGACCGTCACCTGAGCTGTGCCGAGGCGGACTTGCATGCCCTCGGGAATGAATCCCAGGGTCGCGTGGCTGTCGATCAAGCCGAGGTGATCACAGCTGCCCGGCTCCGTGTGTGTGCGGTTTTGAGGGAGTGTCAGCAGTATGTCCGTTGCACAGCCTGCCGTGGAGCGTGTGCGCGTCTCCGCGGAACCCGACTGGTACGAGTCGGCCGGTATCTCGCTCGGCGTCCGGGTCGGGAACTTGGTCTTCACGTCAGGGCAGGCGCCGATCGATGCCCAGGGGGCCACGGTCGGCGCCGGGGACTTCGAGACGCAAGCCCGTCAGGCGCTCGCGAATCTGTCGACGGTCCTCACGAACGCGGGCTCCAGCCTCGCCGACGTCGTCAAGGCGACCGTGTTCGTCACGGACATCGCGCAGCAGGACATCTTCGCGAAGTTGCGCGCGGAACACTTCCCGGACAAGCCCCACCTCGCGGAGTCGTTCGTAGAGGTCTCCTCACTCGCGAACCCTGAGTGGATGATCGAGATCGAGGCCATCGGACTCGTCCGGTGACGCGGGGTACTCACGAGCAACATGATCGGCCGGACGGAACCCAGACGGCTCCAGCGGATATGCGCCCAGGGCCCGGCGGTCGCGCCCGCGAGGCGCCGGGCTGAGGGGGCGTCAGCCCGCTAGGCTCGCCACCGACCACCTGACCTGCGGAAACGTCGAACGGCCACCGCAGTGTCAGGACACCGCGTCGAGAGGCAGTGCGTTGAAGGTGACCGAGATCCGCCCTGGTTCCCCGTGCTGGGCACAGCTGAGCGCCCGCGACCTCCCCGCCGCCCAGCGGTTCTACGGGGAACTGTTCGGCTGGACCGCCGAGACCGACCCGGACCCGCAGTACGGCGGCTACACCACCTTCTCCCACGACGGCGCACCCGCCGCGGCCGTGGCCCCGCTGATGAACCCGCAGCAGCCGGTGATGTGGCTGATGTCCTTCGCGGCCGACGACGTCGACCAGGCCTGCGCGGCCGCCAAGGCGGCGGGCGCCCAGGTGTGGATGGAGCCGATGGAGGTCGGCGACCTCGGACGCTGGGCCCTGCTCAGCGACCCGACCGGCGCGCCGTTCGCCGTCTGGCAGGCCCGCCGCTTCGACGGCTTCGGCGTGGTCGACGAGCCGAACGCCTTCGGCTGGACCGACCTGTCCACCCGGGACAAGGACGCCGCGCTCGCCTTCTACCCGGGCGTCTTCGGCTGGCGGGTCTGGCCGGACGACACCTACCCGATGGTCGGCCTCGGCGAGCGGATGTTCGGCGGCGTGATGGCAATGGACGCCTCCGTGCCGCCGGAGGTCCCCTCCCACTGGAGCCCCTTCTTCCTGGTCGCCGACGTGGACGCGGCCGCGGCGACCGCGGGCCGCCTCGGGGCCGAGGTCCTGCACGGACCCGTCGACGTGGAGATGGAGAACGGCCCACGGATCGCCGTGATCCGCGACCCGCAGGGCGCCACCTTCGGCGTCTTCGCCCCCCGCGCCGACGGCTGACCCGGCCCACCGCCCGGCCGGTACGGTTCCCAGCACCCAGGCCGGGCCCCGGGACCCGTCCTGCGGGCCCCGGCCGCCCGGCGGGTAGGGTCCGGACCATGTACGCAGACACCGCCGCCCCCTGGTACCGGATGGCCGACCTCCTCCCCGAGGCCGCCGCGCAGCACGTCAAGGACTGCTGGGACACCGGGGAGCAGGAGAGCGGGCTCGGTCTGCTGGTCGAGGGCCTGCTCGCCCGCCAGGTCCCGGTCGGCGGGGCGGACCGGGCGCTGCTCTCGGTGCTCGCCGAGCAGTGGGGCCTGCGCGAGCGGCTCACCCCCGGCATCCTGCGCTGCCTGGGCGACGGCGGGCCCGCCCCGGTGCGGCTGCTCGACGACGACGCCGACGGGGCCGAGCCGGTGACCGGCCTGGGCGGGCCCGAGCTCGCGGGCCTGGTGCTGGCGCCGTGGATCGGCTGCAACCGCTGCGGCCGGCTCCTGCTGCGCGCCCACACCTGGGAGCCCTGGGACGACTTCTCCCACCGCGCCGAGCACTACGTGATCGCCACGCCGGGCCGCGACCGGGTGCTGCGGGTCCTGCCCGCCGACGCCGCCGGCGAGGCCTTCGCCGAACTCCTCGACGGCTGCCCCGGGGTCTGACCGGGAATCCGGTCCGGCGGCCGGGGGCGCGGCGAGGCCGCGACTTCCGGAGCGGTCACGTCGCCGACGCGGGCGGTCGGGTCAGTGCGGCGGTGCACGTGGTGAGCAGGCGCCGCATCTGATCCTGTTGGCCGGCGTCCAGATCGGCCAGCATGGCCTGCTCGACGCGGCGGACCGCCGCGCTGGCCGTCTCGAGCTGGCGGCGCCCGAGGGCGGTCAGCTCGGTGGGCAGGGCCCTGCCCACGGGTGCCCGCGCCGGGCGGATGACGAGTCCCTGGCGTTCGAGGGCCTGCAGGAGCACGTTCATCGACTGCCGGGTGACGAAGGCGCCGCGGGCGAGCTCGGAGTTCGACAGACCCGGTCGCTGGGCGAGCAGCTCCAGGCAGGAGTAGTGGGTGATCGTCATGCCGAGCGGACTCAGCACGGCCTCCAGGGCTGAGTGCAGGGCGCTCGAGGCCGCCTTCAGCATGTAGCCCAGCGATGTGTCCAGCTCGATTCCGGGTTCACCTTGACTCATGTCAGAAGTCTGACATACGGTGATGCATGTCAGAAGACTGACATGCGACGAGGAGGCAAGGATCGTGGCCGTCACCGGACCCGACTTCATTTCACTGCAGGTGCGCGACCTGGAGCGCTCCGCCGTTTTCTACGAGCGCTACCTGGGGCTGAAGCGCTCCGACGCGGGACCGCCGCACGCCGTCGTGTTCGACACCAAGCCGATCGCGTTCGCCGTCCGCGACGTCGTCGCGGGCGTCGACCTGGACGCGATCGCGCAGCCGGGCCAGGGGATGGCGCTGTGGCTGCACGCACCCGACGCGCAGGACATCCACGACGCCCTCGCCGCCGCCGGCACGACGATCGTCTCGGCGCCCGTCGACGGGCCGTTCGGCCGCACGTTCACGTTCGCGGACCCCGACGGCTACCAGGTGACCCTCCACGACCGCGGCTGAGCCGGGCGGAAACCCGTCCCGGAATCCCGTCCCGGAACCCCTTCCGGAACCCCCTTCCGGAATCCCGTCCCGGCATCCCCTTCCGACGCCCCCTGGATTGCCGGCGAAATCCTTTCCCCGTCCGGGGTCCCGCCTGACCACCCCTCACGAAGCCCCAGGTCAGGGCCGATTGTCAGTGCCTCACCGTAGTGTGGAACCAACGTCGGAGGGGGCGCCGGAAAGGCGCCGAAAAGGCGTTGGAAAACACGCCGGAAAAGGGTGGGGCATGTCTGCGAACAGGATCAAGCACAAGGTCAACCACGTCTCGCTCGTGGTCGACAATTCCGGTTCGATGCGCCAGCACGCGGAGCAGCTCGTCCGCGTCGTCGACGAGTTCGTGAAGGGCCTCCAGGAGGAGTCCGACCGGCTCGGCCACGAGACCCGCATCAGCCTCTACGCCTTCGACCACAAGGTGCAGAACCTCGTCTGGGACATGGACGTCAAGCACCTGCCGTCCCTGCGGGGCCTGTACAAGGTCGAGGGCGGGGCGACGGCGCTGATCGAGGCGGCCGTGAAGTCCGTCGACGACCTGAAGAACATCTGGGAGGGGTACGGGGAGCACTCCTTCCTCCAGGTCGTCGTCACCGACGGCGAGGAGAACGCCTCCGGCTGGGCGCAGAGCGGCCGGATGCACACCACCATGAGCGCCGGCTCGGGCAAGGCCGTCCTGAAGGACTGGATGGGCCGCATCAAGGGCGCCATGGACGGCCTCCCCGACCACTGGACCTCGGCCATCCTCGTCCCCAACTCCCTGGCCAAGCGCACCGCCCAGGAGTACGGCTTCCCCGCCGGCAACATCGCGATCTGGGACGCCGACTCCAGCAAGGGCGTCGAGGAGGCCATCGGCACCGTCAAGAAGGCCGCCACCAGCTTCCTGCGCGGCCGCGAGCAGGGCGTGCGCGGCACCCGCAACCTCTTCACCATGGGCCAGGACCTCAACACCGCCGAGGTGAAGGCCAACCTGGAGGCCCTGGACACCGGCAAGTACGTCCTGGTCCCGGTCGACGAGCAGGCGCCGATCCGCGACTTCGTCACCCGCACCGGACACACCTACACGACCGGCTGCGCCTACTACGAGCTGTCCAAGCGCGAGAAGATCCAGGGCGGCAAGCAGCTCGCCGTGGCGGAGAAGGACCCGGCCACCGGCCGGATGACGGGCAAGGTGTTCTCGGGCCCGGCGGCCCGCAGCCTCCTCGGCCTGCCCGCCGCCGAGGCCACCGTCAAGCCCGGCGACAACCCGGCCTACACCGTGTTCGTCCAGTCGACCTCCGTCAACCGGAAGCTGGTGCCGGGCACCAAGCTGCTGGTCATGCTCTAGCCGGGTCAGGGCGGGCCCCGCCGGCTGCGGCGGGCCCGCCCCGGTTCACCAGTCCCGGTTCACCTGTTCCGGGTCAGAGCAGGACGACGCCGACGACGGCCGCCGCCGTGACGACGACCAGGGTCACCACGGTGACCGCGATGTCCGACCGCGCGGAGCGCTGCCTGGCCGCGTGGTCCAGGACGAACCCGGCCGGGTCGTCCTGCGGGTAGTGGACCGTCACCTCCCGGCCGTACGCCCCGGCCGGATCCGCCACCCCCGACCCGCAGTGGGCGGTGACATCCACGCCCTCGCGGGTGGTGAACGCCACGACCGGCGTGATGGTCCTGGAGACGCCGCCCTCCGCGTCGGAGCTGACGTCCGTGAGCACCGCGACGATCCGGCCCGGCACGTCGGCCATCGCCGCCAGCCTCTCCCGGCGGCGCCGGACGTCGCGCACGTGCCCGGGCAGGTAGCAGACGCCGATCAGGGCCCACGGCCCGCAGACGCCGATCAGCGCCCACGGCCAGTCCCAGTCGATCGAGGCGACGACCACCAGCCCGACGTAGATCAGGAAGAGCGCCGTGGTCGGCCAGCCGAGCCCACGGCCGCCCGCCGCCTCCGGGTCATCGCTGAACCGGTAGGCGTGCGGCCTCCCGCGCGGGTAGTGGACCCCGATCTCCCGGCCCGTCCACGCGGCGGTGATCGTCTCGCCGCGCTCGCCGTCGTTCGTCACGACGACCTCCTCACCGGTGGACGGCTCGCGGTACGAGACCACCACCGATATCCCGCCCCGCCCCGAGCCGCCGTTCCGGGGCGCCCGCACCTCCTCGATCCGCCCCCGCACCCGCACCGACCGCTGCGCCCGGGTCACCCCGGCCAGCGACCGCCCGTAGCCCACCAGCACCACCACACCCAACACCGCGAACCCAAGCGCCAGATATGCGTGCCAATCCGTCCAATCCACGCGCCCTCCTCCTGATCGTTACCGGGACCGAATCCACGGCGGCGAACGGCCCCGACGGCCCCGGGGCGCCGTGACCGCCCGGAGCCGTACGCACGGGGCGCCCTCAGCGGGCCGGGCTGCGCCGCACGACCACGCCCTGCCCGTCCGCCTCCAGCGAGGCCGAGCCGCCCACGCCGGTCACGCTGACCCGGATCGTCAGGGAGCCGGTCACCCGGTCCGCGGAGAGCTGCCAGGTCTGCGGCGAGTCGACGCCGAGCGTGGTTCCGGCCTCCTCGACCAGCGCGGGCACCCGGTCGAAGGGCAGCGACCGCGGGTCGAACGCCGGGGCGTCCACGCCGGCGGGGGAGAACACCACCGTCAGCAGCTGCTCCCGCACGACGACGGTGAGCGCCTGCTTGCCGTCCCCGCCCTCGGTGAGCGACTCGACGGCCTCCCGCAGCGCGCCCCGGTCCAGCATCGACCGGCCCGGGCCGAAGGAGACCGTGCCGGTGGCCGAGGTCGTGACCACGCTCGTGCTCGAGCTCGACGAGGTGACGGAGACGGACTGCTCGGGGGGAGCCGGCTGCGCGTCGGCACTTCCCCCGAACAGCTCGGCGCGGAAGAACAGCACCACGGCGGCCGCGCCCAGCAGCAGACCGAGGAGCGTGACGAAGCCCCAGGCGCAGCCCTCCGCCCGGTCGCCCGCCACGGCCGGCCCGGGCGCCGAGTCGATGGCGGCGCCGGCGGCCCGCTCCTCCCAGGCGGGGGTCGGCCGCTTCACGATCCGCAGCCGCCACGGCCGGTCGGGCGGGTACTGGACCACCAGGACCCGGCCCGGGCGGTAGTCGGGCAGCTCGGAGACGTGGACGCCCTCGGATATCCGGATGCGGAAGGCGGAGGCGTCCTCCGGCGCGACGGTGAGGTCGAAGCGCACCGGGACGTCCGTCTCCTCGCCCTGCTTGGCCTCCATGCCCTCGATCAGCGCGAGCGCCGTGCGGGGCGCCAGGGCCGCCTCCCGGGCCCGGCGCGGCGCACCGGCGAGGAAGAACAGCAGGCCGTAGACCGCGAGCAGGGCCAGCGCCCCGACGATCAGCGGCGGCTTCCCGAGGGCGCAGCCGACGATGAAGGCGGTGAGCGACACCCCGATCACACCACCCGTCAGGAATCCCCGGGCGAGGTCGACGGGAGTGGCGCCTGTGGGCGGCGCGACCGTGGTGGTTGTCATACGGGTGATTCTGTCGGTCCTGGGCGGCGGCCGAACAGGGGTCGGTGTGTGGTCGGTGGATTTCCCCGGCCTCCCGTATTTCTGACGATCCATCAGATACTGCTGCGCCCCGCCGAGAGGCTGCGGCGCTGAGACCCGCGGTGCGGTCCCCGCGTCGTACCCGGCCGGTGTCACCGGCACCCACTACGGTCCTGGCATGGCAGCCAGAATCGACCTGACCCTCGACTGCGCGAACGCGACCCTCCTCGCCGCGTTCTGGAAGACGGCCCTCGGGTACGTGGACGAGCCGCCGCCCCCGCCGTTCCGGACCCGCGAGGAGTGGCTCGCGCAGTTCGACCTCCCGGAGGACGAGGGCGCGGACGACGGCGCCTGGCTCTGCGACCCCGACGGCGCCGGGCCCCGGCTGTCGATCCTCAAGGTCCCCGAGCCGAAGACCGCGAAGAACCGGCTCCACCTCGACATCCGGGTGCCCGGCCACGGCAGCCCGGCCGAGCGGTGGGCGCGGATCAGGGCGGAGGCCCAGCGGCTGGTGGCGGCGGGCGGCGCCGTCCTGGCCGAGTTCGACGGGCACCACGTCGTGATGGCCGACCCGGAGGGCAACGAGTTCTGCGTCGCGGCCGGCCCGGCGCCCGGGCCCTGACGGCACTTTTCAGGCCCTCGCGGACCCGGTGTCAGCGGCCTGACAGCGCCCCGCCGGTGGGATGCGGGCGCCCGGGGGCACGCTGGTGCCCATGAGCGAACTGCGCACACCCTCCCGCGACGGCCGGCCCGTCACCGCCCTGGACGACGGCGCCGGACCGGCCCTGCTGGTGGTCCACCCCGGCGGCGGGGACGCGACGTCCTGGGACGGCGTCACCGCCCACCTCACCGGCGACCACCGCGTCGTCAGGATCCACCGGCGCCTCTACGCCCCCGGCGCGGCCCCCGTCCTGCCGCACACGATGGCCGTCGAGGCGGCCGACGTCCTCGCCGTCGCCGGCCTGCTGGAGCCGCCGGTGGTCCTCGTCGGCCACTCCTCGGGCGCCGTGGCCGCACTGGAGGCCGCCCGGCTCGCCCCGACGGCCTTCGCCGGACTCGTCCTCTACGAACCGCCGCTGCCCACCCGGGAGTTGGTCGCCGGAGCGGCGGGAGCGCGGGCCCGGGCGGCGATCGAGGCCGGCGACCCGGTCGAGGCGATGCGGATCCACCTGCGGGACATCGTGCGCGTCCCCGGACACCTGGTCGACGGCATGCTCGCCGACCCGCACCTGCGGTCCCTGGTGTGCGCCCACGCGGCGGCGCAGATCGCGGACGACGAGGCCCTCGACGCCCTCGGCGTCGGCACCGGCCGCTACGCCGCGCTCGCCGTCCCGACCACCCTGATCGAGGGCGACCTCAGCCCCGCCCACCTGCGCGAGCGCCTCGCCGACCTGGCCGCCGTCCTGCCCGACGCCCGGACCGTCACCCTCACCGGCCAGGGCCACGCCGCCCACCTCACCGCCCCGCACACCCCGGCCGCCGCCGTCCGCGACGCGGCGGCCGGGATCCTCGCCCCGGGTGCGGCAGGAGGCCGGTGACCTGCGGGAAGGTGCGGGCGGGTCGTCCGCGTGGAAGGTGCGGCCGGGCGGTCAGGCAGGCGGTCAGGCGCCGAAGATCGCCGTCGGGTCGCCGGTGAACCAGGTGTTGTCGATGCGCATCCGCCGGATGAGCCAGCGGTCGCCGTCGCGCACCAGGTCGACGGTGTAGGGGTTCTTGAGCAGGGCGTGGGTGGCCGGGGCGGCGGTGAGCAGGTGCTGGGCCTCGACCAGCGCGGTGAGGCGGGCGGTGTCCCCGTCGACCCGCACACGCGGGTTGGTGACCTGGTGGGTGGTGTCGACCCGGCCGGTGAACATGGCCAGGATGGCGTCGACGATGGCGTCCCGGCCGGTCATCAGGGGCGGCTCGGCGCCCCAACGGGCGGCCGCCGGACGGAAGTCCAGCTCCGCGTCGGCGGTGAAGGCCGAGGCGAAGAGCGCGCGGTCCTTCAGGTCCTGGCCGAGGGCGAACCGGTAGAGGGCGTCGGTGATCTCGGCGCGGTCGCGCAGTTCGGCGACGACCGCGGCGGTGTCGTCGGGCTTCGCGGCCAGGGCCTGCGGGAGGTGGGCCGGGGCGGCCTGCGGGGCGTGGGTCGTCATGGTGTTCTCCGTGGGACGGGATCGAGCGGGAGGGTCGGTTGCGACGTCCCCCACTCTGCTGCCGTGCTCGTTGGCGAACAACGCCGCTCTGCGCAATGATCGTGAACTCGGGCTTAACGACGGGGTGGCGTGTGATCGAGCGGTACGAGGTGGAGTCGTTTCTGGCCCTCGCGGAGGAACTGCATTTCGGGCGCACCGCCGAGCGGCTGCGGGTGTCCACCGCACGGGTCAGCCAGACCATCCGCAAGCTGGAGCGGCGGGTGGGGGCGGCACTGTTCGAGCGCACCAGCCGCCGCGTCGAACTCACCCCGCTCGGGCGTAAGTTGGCGGAGGAACTGAGGCCGGCCTGGGCGGCCGTCGGCGCGGCACTGCAAGGAGCCGTCGACGCCGGGCGGGGCCTGTCCGGCAGCCTGCGGGTCGCCTACGTCGGCGCCGCCGCCGGACAACTCCTCATCGGGGTCAACGAGTTGTTCCGGGAGCGGGCCCCCGACTGCGAGGTGCGGCTCAAGGAGGCCCGGCCGACGGAGGCGGTCCGCTGGCTGCGGGACGGCGACGCCGACCTGTGCCTCGGCCCCCTCCCGGTGCACGAGCCCGACATCGTCTGCGGCCCCGTCCTGGTACGCGAGGCGCGGATGCTCGCCGTCCCCGCCGGCCACCCCCTCGACCGCCCGGGCGGCGCCTCGGCCGAGGACCTGGCGGGCGTGCCGGTGGTACGGCTGCCGGAGGGCATGGCCGTGCCGCCGCGCCGGGCGGACCGGGTGCCAGGCCCGGCGGCCGAGAGCGTCCAGGAGGCACTCACCCACGTCGGGGCCGGGCAGGGGGTCCTGCCCGTCGGCGCCCACGCCCGGCGCTACTACCCGCGCCCCGACGTCGCCTACGTCCCCCTCGACGGCGCGCCGCCGCTCGAATGGGGCCTGGTCTGGCCGCGCGGGCACGCCACCGCCCGCGTCCGGGCCTTCGCCGAGGCCGCGGCCTACCTGGCCGGCGACGAGCGGTAGGGGCCTGTCTGGGGTGTTCCGTCAGGCGCTCTGCCCGACGGCGGCGCGGAGCCGGCCGAGGGTGACGCGCATGCCGTCGCGGTTGCGTTCGGCGCGCAGGGCGGCAGGGGTCCCGGTGCAGAGCAGTCCGAGCGTCTCGGCGATCCGTCGGCGCCAGCCGTGCCGGCGGTGGTCGTGCCAGTACTCGGTGACCAGCGTCCCCTCGGCCGTCGGCGCCATCCGGTAGCCCCAGCGGGCGATCGGGAGGCCGAAACCGGTGACGTCGAAGGCGAACTCCCGGCCGGGGTCGGCGATGACGATCCGGCAGCCGGTGAACCAGACCCAGCCGCCCCGCCGGTTGAAGCCCGTGAAGCGGCGGCCGCGGCGCCACGTCCAGATCACCTCCGGGCTCCACTCCTTCATCCGGCGGACGTCCGCGACGGCCGCGTAGACGACGTCCGGCGGGACGGGCATCTCCAGGGACTCCGCCAGGTCCCAGATCCGGGCGGTCGGTGCCGAACGGGCGTGCGGCGCGGGCTCTTCGGGCTTCATACGGGTCAGGCTAACACGCAAACGCAACGCACCGTTGCGTTGTGCCGGTGTTAGCCTGGCCCCATGTCCAAGGAGCAGCAGGAGGCGCGGCGCGGCACCGGCCCGCGCAGGTCGCAGGAGATCTTCGATGCCACCCTCGACCTGCTCGCGGAGCGGGGGTACGAAGGGCTGACCATCGAAGGGGTCGCCGAGCGCTCCGGGGTCAACAAGACCACCATCTACCGCTGGTGGTCCTCCAAGGGGGCCCTGCTCGGCGCCGCGCTGATCGGCGGCCGCCACCTCGACCTCGTCCCGCCCGACACCGGCAGCCTCCGCGGCGACCTGGAGGCCCTGCTGCGATCCCTGACGGCCCTGCTCACCGTGTCGCCGGCCGCCGAGGTCGCCGTCGCCACGCTGGGAGCGGTCACCCACAGCGGCGAACTGGCGGGCCACGTCCGCGAGTTCTTCGCCGACCGGCTCGCCCGCGAACAGCCGGTCTTCGAACGCGCCGTCGCCCGCGGCGAACTCCCCCCGGACGCGGACCCGATGCTCCTGGTCGACCTCCTGGCCGGAGCCGCCTGGATCCGGATCGTGTTCCGCCGCCTCCCGGTCGAGGAGGACTTCGTGACGCGCGCCGTCGCCACCGTCCTGAGCGGAGCGGCCCCGGCGCTCCGGACGGCGGCCGGCTCCTGAACGTCCGGACTGCCTGACGGTCCAGAAGCGACCCCGCGAGCGACCGCGCCCGCGGGACGGCGGCGCAGCGGGAACCGGAGCTCCGGGTCACGGGGTGTGGCTGACCCAGCCCTTGGTGACGGTGGTGTTCGGCGGGCAGTACAGGAGGACGTCGACGAACTCGGTCCTGGACCCGGGCACGGGTGGTCGCCACGGAAGCCGCCGCTGCTCGTTGAACCGTCGTGGCGAGCGAGACGGACGACGGCGGGGCCCGGGGGCCGGTGGTGTGGGCGCTGGCCGTCCGCGAGATGAGGCAGGGGCCGCCGGTCGCGGAACTGATCGTGGAGGTCGGCGCCGGCCTCCACGCCGATCTGCTGGAGGCCGCGGTCGACAGCGGCTTCACGGTCGCCGCCGGCGAACCCCCGGAGACCACCGGCGCCGTAGAGGTCGCCGACGGCCGGGTGCGACGGCTCGTCCTGGTCGGCGGCCGTCAGGGCTGGGAGCCGGGCTCACCGGTCGAGGCGTCACCCGGCTGGCTGGCGGCGGCCGGGCAGCGGGGCCGGGCCGTGGTGACCATCCTGCCGCCGCACACCCGGCCGCCCGTACCCGGACCTGTACCCGGACCGGCCGAGCAGGACGCCGAGGCGCGCATCGAGGCGCGCATCGAGGAGTTCACCCGCCGGCTCGAACGGGAGCAGCGGGAGGGCCGGGTGCTGCACGGCACGGTGGCGGTCCACGGCACGCGGTGACCCCCGTACGGCCCTACCCGACGTCCGCGAGCACCGGCTCCGACCCCGGGCAGCACGGGGTGTCCTCGTCGGCGACCACGGTGAGGCAGCCTCCGCAGAGCCACGCCGTCTCCGGATCCACGGGCTCGGACGCGGACACCGCGTTGTCGCGCACCGTCAGCTGCCAGGTGTCCCAGGGCTCCTCGCCCTGCGCGTCGATTACGCCGTTGAGCACGTGGTCGAAGGTGAAGGCCTCGAACCCGGCCTCGCCCCGGGCGTGCCCGCCGGGCTTCAGGAAGTGGTCGACCAGGTAGGCCATCCACTCGGGGGCGCCGTAGAACTTCTCCTGGCCGTTCCATTCGATCGCGGCCCCGTCATCCGTGGGCTCCCACTTGCACCACAGGCCGGGCTGGCCCGCCGGGGGCTCGTTGAACGCGCGGATGTCCGCGTCGTGGCCCTGTCCCGCGAAGCCGGTGCCGTCGACGTAGTAGGGGCCGTTGGCACGGTCCATGCGCCTGGTGCCGGCGAACTTTCGCAGGTAGGCGATCTCCTGCTCGTTGAGCGGCGGATCGACGGCGATCCGGCCGGTGAATTCCGTGGTGTAGCCCATGCCGGGCATCGTAGCGACGCCCTCCGACACCCCAGGCCGCCCAGCCGGAGTGCCCAGCCGGAGGGCCCAGCCGGGCCGCCCAACCGGGCCGGCGGGCGTCGGCGCGGACCCGGCCCGTCGCGGGTCTGGACAGCGGGTACGGGAGTCGGCCAGTGTGCACGACCATGAATCTCCCTCTCCCCGAGCCCGGCGCCGCCGCCCCGGACGCCGCCGCCCCGGACGCCGCCGCCCTGGACGCCGCCGCTCGCACCGCGCTCTTCGCGGCCGTCACCGCGGTCGGCGACGAGGCCGTCGCCCTGCTCGCAGGCTGTCGCGGCGACACCCCGATAGCCGGCGCCGAGTGGACGGTCGCGGAGGCCGCCGCCCACCTGGCGATGGCCAACGAGCTGATGGCCGCTCTGGCCGCCGGCGAGCAACGGCCGTACGGGGACGGCACCGTGGCCTCGCTGGCGGCGGCGAACGCGGCCTCGCTGGCCGCCCGGCCGGAGCGGGACCCGGCCGTGCTCGCCGAGCAGATCGCCCGGTGGGCACGGGAGTTCACGGCGGCCGCCGGCCCGCGGGCCGGCACCGAGCCGGTGCGCACCCCGCTCGGCCCGATGGACCTGGACACCCTCGGCGCCTACCTGCTGACCCACATGCTGGGCCACCTCTACGACATCGCCGTCAGGGCCGGCCGCATCCGATCGACCGCCACCGCGTCGCGCTGGCGATGCCGTTCCTGCGCACGGCCATGCCCCGGGTGACCGACGCCCGCGCCGCGGCCGGCCACAACGCCTGCTACCGGCTGCGGGTGCGCGGCCTGGGCGGGTTCGCGGTGACCTTCACGGACGGCGCCGCCACGGTGAGCCAGGAACCGCCGCGCCGCCCGGACTGCACGATCCTCACCGAGCCGGTGGCGTTCTTCCTCATCGCGCTGGGCCGCTCCACCGCCGTCGGCTCCCTCCTCCGCGGCAAGGTCCTCGCCTGGGGCCGCCGGCCGTGGCTGGCCCCGGCCTTCCCGGGGCTGTTCGCCGCCCCCTGAGCCGGGCGCCTTGAGCCGGGCGTCCTGAGCCGGGCGCCCCTGAACACAGCAGCCGACCGGCCCGTACCCGGCCCGGATTGAGTACGGCCACTCAGGCGGCCGCCGGCGGCGCTGCGCCACGATGGCGGGACGGAGAGCGGGACCAGCCCGCCGAACGCCCGGAGGGACCCGTCATGCTCAGCCGGATCGCCGGCACCCTGGTGCCCGTCCTCGGCCGCCTGTCCGTCACCTCCGAGGTGGCGGGCCCGGTCGCCCCGGGCAGCATCGTCGCGGCCAACCACAGCTCGCTCGCCGACCCGGGCGTGGTGCTGGCCGCACTGCGCCGCCTGGGCACCGAACCGGTCGTGATGGCGACCGCCGGCCTGTGGCGGGTGCCCGTGCTCGGCCGGGTGCTGCGCACCGGCGGGCACATCCCCGTCCACCGCGGCACGGCCCGGGCGGCCGGCGCCCTCGACTCGGCCGCCGCGGCGCTCGCGGCCGGCCGGGTCGTCCTGATCTACGGCGAGGGCGGCCTGCCGAAGCACCGGGACTCCCGCGACACCGAACCCGGCGCCTTCCGCACCGGCCTGGCCCGGCTCGCCGCGGCCAGCGGCGCCCCGGTGGTCCCGCTCGGCCAGTGCGGCGCCCGCCGCCTGAGCTCGGGCGGCGCCGCCAAACAGCTCGCCGGCTTCGCCACCGCCCCGCTGCGCCGCCCCGCCCTGCACGTCCACCTCGGCGCCCCGCTCCACCTGGCCGGCGACACCGGCGAGGCGACGGCCACCGCCCGCCACGCCGTCACCGCCGCCTGGCGCACCGCGGAACGCCACTGCGGCGGGTGCGACCAGCAGCGTTGACGGCATGACGGGCGGGTTCCCGGGGTGCTCTGCCCGTGGCGAATCTGCGGGGGGCAGAGAAACCGGGGCCGGGGGTCCTCCGGGGGCAAGAGTGGGAGTCGACGGCACCACCGCCCCGACGAGGAGGCCCCGATGACTGCCCGCACCACGCTCCCGCCCCGCGCGGGGGAGGGCGACACCCCGCCCAGCGCCTTCGACGACCAGCTCGCGGCGCAGCTGCTCGCGCAGCGGATCGTCCTGCTCGGCACCCAGGTCGACGACGTGTCGGCCAACCGGGTGTGCGCGCAGCTGCTGCTGCTGTCGGCGGAGGACCCGCACACCGACATCTGCCTCTACATCAACAGCCCCGGCGGGTCGGTCACCGCGGGCCTCGCGATCTACGACACCATGCGGCTCGTCCCCAACGACGTGTCCACGCTGGCGATGGGGTTCGCCGCCAGCATGGGCCAGTTCCTGCTCACCGTGGGGGCGCGCGGCAAGCGGTTCGCGCTGCCGAACGCGCGGATCATGATGCACCAGCCGTCGGCGGGCATCGGCGGCACCGCCGCGGACATCGTGATCCAGGCGGAGAACCTGCAGTTCACCAAGGAGGCCATCGAGCGGATCACCGCCGAGCACACCGGGCAGAGCGAGGAGACCATCGCGCGCGACGGCGACCGGGACCGCTGGTTCACGGCCGAACAGGCCAGGGAGTACGGGATCGTGGACCGGGTGGTGGAGTCGCTCGCCGACATCCGCCCGGCCTCGACGCGTCGACGGATGGGGCTGTGACATGGGGTCGTACACGGTTCCCTACGTCATCGAGCGCACCGCGCAGGGCGAGCGCTCCTACGACGTCTTCAGCCGGCTGCTGAACGAGCGGATCATCTTCCTCGGCACCGAGATCGACGACGGCGTCGCCAACGTGGTCATCGCCCAACTCCTGCACCTGGAGTCGGAGAACCCGGAGCGGGAGATCTCGATCTACCTCAACTCGCCCGGCGGATCGTTCACTTCACTGATGGCGATCTACGACACGATGACCTTCGTGCAGGCCCCGATCTCCACCTTCTGCGTCGGCCAGGCGGCGTCGACGGCCGCCGTGCTGCTGGCCGGCGGGGACCCCGGGCGGCGCTTCGTGCTCCAGCACGCCCGGGTGCTGCTCGGCCAGCCCGCCAGCGGCGGCCGGCAGGGGACGGTCTCCGACCTCAGCCTCGCGGCCAAGGAGATGGTCCGCATCCGCTCGCAGGTGGAGGAGGTCCTGTCCCGGCACACCCGGCACGACGTGGCCACGCTGCGCGCGGACATGGACCGGGACAAGGTGCTGAGCGCCGAGGAGGCCGTCGCCTACGGGATCGCCGACGAGGTGCTGAGCCGGCGGCTCCCCTTCGCCTGAGCCTGAGCCTGAGCCTGAGCCTGAGCCTGAGCGCGCGCCCGTGGCGGATGGCCGGGCCGGCGGCCGGTACCACGGGGGTGTACCGGCCGCCGGCCCGGTCAGGCGGCGAAGCTCAGGCGGCGAGGCAGAGCCCGTCGTACCGTGCCGTGGGCGCCGTGCCGCTGCGGCGCACCTGGCCGGCCCGGCCCGCCCGGCCGACCTGGCTCCGGCCGTACCGGGCCAGTTCGTCCTGGGCGAGCGAGATCAGGTCGCCGAGGCCGAGGCCGAGCGCCCGGGCGGCGGCCGCGAGCACCTCGGAGGAGGCCTCCTTGCGCCCGCGCTCCAGCTCCGACAGGTACGGCATCGAGATCCGGGCCTCCTCCGCGACGTCCTTCAGCGTGCGCTCCTGGGCGAGCCGCTCGCGCCGCAGCGCGTCGCCGACGAGGTCGCGCCACAGGGGCTCGCGCGGGGCGGGTGCCGGCGGGGCGGCGGCCGGCCGCTGCTGGGGGCGGGCCCCGCCGTCCGCGGGCGGAACGGCCTGCGGGCGAAGGGGGATGACGCGGGCTTCGTTCGGCGCTTGAGTGCTCACTCCTTCAGCCTAGGGATCCGGGGCGCCGGGGGAAGGGAGCGGCGTTCTGCCCTGGGAGAAGCCGCGCGGGCGGAAGGCACCGCGCGCCGCCTCGATACGCACCGGGATCAGGCCACCAACTCCCTTGCCGTACCCGGAAAAGGACGGCCGGCCCGGCGCGCAGCCGGCCGCCGGTTTCAGCAGCAGAGGCCGGTCGCCACGGCCTTGCCGAAGTCGCCCGCCGCGAGCGCCCCGGCGGGGATGGTGAAGTACACCGTCCCGGCGTCGCCCCAGCCCCATCCGAGGTCGGTGTCCTCGGCGAGCTGGAGCAGGTGGACGGCGGGGCCGTCGTCGTCGCGGGTGGTCACCCGCACCGTGTACGAGGTGTCGGGCCAGCCGAAGGCGCGGTGGTGGCCGGTGGTGTTCCCGTTGAGGTCGTCCATCTCGCCGAGGATGAGCGAGGGCGCGCCCCAGTGCCGGTCCTCGTCGTACGTGAGGTCGTCGTCCTCGACGTCCCAGCAGTCGGGGAGCATGGTCACCTCGGCCGCGTGGACGGGCCGTGCCGGGTAGCGGCGGGCGGGCTCGGGGGCGGTCACGGCGACCGCCCGCGCGGGATCGGCGGGAACCACCCGCCCGGCACCGGGACCGTACATGTCCAGCTCGCGGTACTCCTCGTACGGCACGTCCGGGTCGAGGTAGAAGAAGTTCAGCAGGCCCGGCCGGACGGGCAGTCGCTCCCCGAGCCACCCGGCGAGCGCGTCGGTGTCGAGCACGGCGTGCAGGGACAGCGGGACGCCCGTCGACTCCGGCCACGGGGTGCCCGGTTCGAGCAGCGCGGGCCCGCCGAGCCGGGACCGGCCGGCGGCGGGCGCCTCCTGCGAGGCCGGGACCAGCCGGAAGCCGGGCCGGGCCAGTGCCGCGAACTGCCGCCCGGCCTCCGGGCCGAGCCGCTCCCCGCACAGTCGGCGCATGACGGCCGGATCGTCGAATTCCATGAGGCGATCCTCTCAACCCGCCCCGTCCGACTCCGCACGGCCCCGCCCCGCACGGCCCCGCCCTTGTCCGGAGGCGGCCTCAGGCCGGCTCAGGCGGCCGTCACGGACTGGGGGAAGGCGAAGACGCCGTCCGGGTCGTAGCGGCGGGCCACCTCCTTCAGCCGGGGCAGGTTCGCGCCGTAGTAGGCGCGGCCCCAGTCGGGCAGGGTGTCGTCGATGTAGTTGACGTACGCGCCGCGCGCGCCGAGCCCGGCCAGCCCGTCGCGGATCGCGTCCACGGTGGCGCGCGCCCGGTCCTCGCTGAGCGGCGTGGCGCTCGCGTAGACCTGGGCGCTGGCGAGGGAGTCGCGGTGCGGGAAGGCGGTGTCGTCCGGGGCGGGTCGGCCGACCGCGCCGCCCAGCGAGTCGAGCAGCAGGTCGACACCGCTGCGCCCGGCCATCAGCCCGGTGACCTTCGCCGGGTCCAGCGGCGCCGGGCCCAGCATCCGGGAGACGGCGACGAAGCCCGCCCGGGGCAGGACGCCGCCCTCCCAGGTGGGGTGGCACTGGGCGATGGTGTCGTTCGAGCAGCCCGCCATGAACCTCATCGCGCCCAGGTAGTCCTTGGCGGTGACGGTGCGCGAGCCCGGGGTGGTGCCGGCCGCCCGCACCAGCCGGTCGAGCAGCGGGTTCACGCCGCCCGGGTCGCCCACCCAGCAGCCGACGACCCGGCAGGACGGCGGGCTGCCGCCGGAGACCTGGCAGCTGGCCCACAGCTCGTACGGGGCCCCGGCCACCCACTGCTGCCAGGCCCCGAGCACCTGGGTCACCGAGCCGGCCGGGAAGGCGAGCACGAAGACCGTCAGGCCGGGCGCGGGCGCGGTGGCGAAGGCGAACCGGGTGACCACGCCGAAGTTGCCGCCACCGCCGCCGCGCAGCGCCCAGTACAGGCCGGGCTCCTCGGTGGGCGAGGCGGTGAGCGCGCGCGAGTCGGCGGTCACCAGCTCGGCCGAGGCCAGCCGGTCGCAGGTGAGCCCGTACGCGCGGGCCAGCACGCCGATGCCGCCGCCCAGGGTCAGGCCGCTGATCCCGACGGTCGGGCAGCTGCCGCCCGGGAGCAGCCGGCCCGCCTGGGCGAGCGCCGCGTACACCTCGATCAGCCGGGCGCCGGCCCCGACCTCGGCGGTGCCGTCGGGGCGCACCACGACGTCGGCCATGCCGCGCAGGTCGATCACCAGGCCCCGGTCGGGGACGCTGTAGCCCAGGTAGCCGTGGCCGCCGCTGCGGGCCGCGATCGGGATCCCGTGGCCGCGCGCCACGTCCAGGCAGGCCCGGACGTCGTCGGCCGACACGCACCGGGCGACCGCGGCCGGCAGCTGACCGTCGTTCAGCTTGTTGTACCCGAGCCGGGCGGTTCCGTAGCCGGGGTCGGCGGGGAGCACCAGCCGGCCGCCCAGCCGCTGCCGCAGCGCCTGCCAGTCGGGGGGCGCGTCCGCCCAGACGCGGTCGCGGGGCGGGAAGGCGGTCAGGGCGCGGGCGGGAGCGGCGCGGACGGCCAGCGCGGTGGCGGCCCCGAGGGTGGCCAGGAAACGGCGTCGGTCGATGGTCATGGCGAGCCCTTCTGCCGGCGGCCGGCGCACGGACCGCCGTCCTGCCGTCCTGCCGATCGTCACGCAGCCGTGCCCCGGGGGCCCGCCGGACTGCGCCTTCCGGCGCCCGGCCGTGGTGTCGCCGCGGGGCCTCCAGCCTCGCCCGCGCTCAACGGGTCGGGGCGGCCGCCGGGTTCAGCGGGGGTGGCCGGCGTCGTCCGTGGTCAGGACCTGGGTGTCGAACTTGATCTGCCAGACCACCACTCGCCCGTCGGAGTGCTCGCACACCACGGCGCCGTCCTGCCAGATCCCGTTGTCCGGGTACCAGGGGCTGTCGACCGGGTCGCCCTGGTTGAGGTGGACGTCGTGGACGCCGAGCCCGTGGTCGAAGCGCTGCCCGAAGACGTAGATCCGGCTCGCGGCCCGGACGTGCGGGAGCAGGACGTCCAGCGCGTTGTCGCCGTTGCTGCGCACCCAGGGGAAGGCGCGGGCCGTGCGCTCCGGCAGCCGGGCGGCCAGCCGGTCGGCGAGGTCCGGGCCGAACGCGGGGGAGCCGGGCGCGGGGCGGGTCACGGCGAGGCGGACCCTGCGGAACAGCGCGGCGGCCGCGGCGAGCCAGGCCGTGTCCTGGAGCATGGGGCTGCGCGCGTAGTCGAGCGCGCCGGAGGCCGGGGTGGAGGCCAGCGGGTGGAACCCGTCGGGCAGGGCCCGGACGGCGGCGATGTGCTCCACCGTCAGGTCGTCGACCACCCGGTAGGCGACGCCCGTGTCGCGCGGCGCGTCGACGTCGAGGGCCGAGGCGCAGGGGCCGTCGGGCGTGGCGAGGGTGAGGTGGCCGTGGTACCAGTGCCCGAAGTCGTGGGACGGGTCGCGGGTGAAGGAGTGGAAGGTGCCGGCGGCCACACCGTAGCGGGGGAGGGGCATGCCACCAGCATCCGGCGCGGGGTCGGGCCCGCCAGCCGCCGACGGCCGCGCGTGTGACGCCGGTGCCGTCGGGCGGGCCTCTGCTCGACGGGGTTCTGCCCGACAGGTCTCCGCCCCCGCCTGGCCGGTCGTGGTGTGGACGACCGGCCAGGCGGGGGCGGAGGGGGAGGGCCTTGCGTCCGGGCTCAGGCCGCGGTGGTCAGGTCGTCCTGCCGGGCTCCGGGGCGGACGGCCCGGGCCGGGAGGCGGCGCTCCAGGCGGAGCAGGAGGCCGGCGCCGGCCAGTCCGGTGGCGGCCAGGACGAGCCAGGGCAGTCGGCTGTCGAGCGTCAGCAGGCCGGTGAGCAGCGAGGGGGCGAGGGCGGCGGACAGCGACCAGGAGAGCTGGTAGGCGGCCATGTAGCGGCCGCGGACGGCGGCCGGGGCGGTGTCGGTGACCAGGGCCGCGGCGGCGGGGTTGTGGACGATCTCGCCGAGGGTGATCACGACGACCACGGCCAGCAGTCCGGCGGTGGTGAAGCCTCCGGCGGCGGGCACCAGCAGGGCCTGGGCGAGGAACCCGGCGGCGAACAGCGCGGCGCCGGTGGCGGCGGCCCGGTTGCGGGTGGTGAAGCGGCGCACGGCGAGGCCGGCGGGGACGCCGAGGGCGGCGCAGAGCACGGTGTTGACGGCGAAGGCGAGGCCGGCCAGCGAGGCGGAGGCGTGCAGGACGCTCGTCACGTACACCGGGAGCAGGACCGCGAGCGCGGCGTAGCCGAGGGAGATCAGCAGGTTGGCGGTGGCCAGGCCGAGGAAGGGCCGGTCGGCCAGGACCGCGCGGTAGCCGATCTGTCCGGTGCCGCTCGGGGCCGGGCCGGCGGCGGCCTCGGCGCGGCCGTCCGGGACGCGGCGGACCAGGGCGGCGGCGGCCAGGAAGCTGACGGCGTTGAGCAGGGCGGCGACGGTGTAGCCGCCGTCGCCGGCCAGGCCGACCAGCAGGGCGGCGAGCATGCTGCCGGCGCCGAGGCCGGCGTTGGCGAGGCTGCGGCCGAGGGCGTTGACGCGCTCCAGGGCGGTGCCGGAGGCGAGTTCGCCGATCCTGGCCTGCTGGACGGCCGGGTAGCCGCGGGTCGCCACGGCGGTGACCAGGGTGACGGCGACGAAGGCGGGCAGCGACGAGGCGAAGGGGTAGACGGCGAACCCGGCGGCCCGGACCAGGTGGAGGGCGATCTGCATGCGGCGGGCGCCGAAGCGGTCCACGGCGGTGCCGACCAGGGGCAGCGCGACCATCGCGAGCAGGCCGGTGGCGGTGAGGACCAGTCCGATGACGGTCAGCGGCAGGCCGGTGACGTGGCGGAAGAAGACCAGGCTGAACGGCACGTACATGCCGTTGCCGAGGGCGTCGATGGCCAGGGCCGTCATCAGGCTGCGTTCGCCGGGGAAGCCCGGGCTCCTTTTCGAAAGCATGTGAGTAACTTAGCAGTAAGCTAATTGCTGTCAAGCTTCTTTCCGGCAAGTGACCCTGTGCCACACTTGACCGCATGACCGACAGCGCCGACCCCACCCCGAGCCCGCACCCCGCCCCGGGCTTCCACACCGCCCAGGGTTTCCACCCCGCCCCGGACCCGCACCGCGTCACCGTCACCCCGGACGCGGTGGACGCGATCGCCGCCCAGTGGCGCCGGGAGCGGCCCGACCTGACGGAGTGCCTGCACGCCATGGAGACCTTCGGGCGGATCTTCCGGCTCTCCCGCGGCATGGGCGACCGGATGGAGCGCGCGTACGCCCCGTTCGGCATCGGCCGCGGCGAGTTCGACGTGCTGGCCACCCTGCGCCGCTCCGGTGAGCCGTTCTCGCTCTCGCCGCGCGAGCTGACCGCCACCCTGATGCTGACCACCGGCGGCATGACCGGCCGTCTGGACAAACTGGAGCGGGCCGGCCTGGTCACCCGTTCCCCCGACCCGAACGACCGCCGCGGCCTGCGGATCAACCTCACCCCCGAGGGCCGGTCCACCATCGACGGAGCGGTGAGCGCCGGACTCGCCGCCCAGCGCCGCGTCGTGGACGCCCTCGGCCCCGAGCGGGCCGCCCAGCTCAACGACCTGCTGCGCGACCTGCTGGGCGCGATCGACGACTGAACCCGCTTCCCCCGCACCCGGGCGTCGCCCGAACCGCCCCCGCGCCTGAGCGACTTCAGGGTCGCCCGGCTCGGGGGCAGTCGCGTCGGGGGCACCCGGGTCGGGGTCGTCCGGGTCAGGCCACCCAGAGGTCGTCCAGCCAGGTGTTGCCCCATTGGTTGACGGCTCGCACGCACGAGAACTGCGAGTACCGGTGGCTGTCGACGGCCTCCTGCCCGTGCTTGTAGCAGTCCGGTTCCGAGAACCGGCCGAGGTTGACACCGCCGCCCCCGGTGGGGCCCGAGGTGGCGCTCGCGGCGCCGGCGGACAGAACGGTCGCGGACGCGGCGAGGACGCCCATCGCGACCAGGCGGGCCATGCGGGTCCCGGGCTTCATCATCGTCTTCCTCCTCCGGCGGCCGTCCTCGCCGCCATTCGCGGGCCGCCGCGCGGTGGCGGCGCCTCTGCTCCCATCCTCGCCGCGGCGGGTGCCCGCGGGCCACGACGTTGCCCCGACGTTGACCCGACACTTGGCGGGGCGCGACGCCGGAGCCGGCCTCGGTCCGCGACGTTCCAGCGGTCGTTGACGACGGGTCAGCCGCCCCTTGCCAGACACTACGGTGACCGTACTATGGTGATCGGCATGACGAAGAAACGCTCCATGCAGGAGCCAACCTTCCTCCTGCTGACCGCCCTCGCCGACCAGCCGCGGCACGGCTACGCCCTCGGCGACGAGGTCGCCGCGATCTCCGGCGGCCGGGTACGGCTCGGCGCCGGCACCCTGTACGGCACCCTCGACCGGCTGCTGGCCGAGGGGCTGATCAGGGTCGAGAGGGAGGAGACCGTCGACGGGCGCCCCCGGCGCGTCTTCGCCCTCACCCCGGCCGGCACCCAGGCCCTCACCGACGAGAGCGAGCGGCTGCGGGCCGCCCTCCGCGAAGCCGACCGGCGCCTGGCGACCACCCGCAACCGACTCGCCGGAGGCACGGCATGACCCCGGACCGGACCACCCTGAACACCCGGCTGCTGCGCCGGGCCCTCACCCTCTACCCGGCCTCCTACGGCACCCACGGGCTGGCCGAACTCGCCGACCACGCCGAACGCCGCGTCCGCGCCGCGCGCCCGCTGGCCGGGTTACGCGAGGTCGCCGACGTGGCGGGACACGGCGCCCGGGTCCGGCTCGGCCTGGTCTCCCACCGGCCGATGGGCCGGGCGCTGGCCACCGCCGCCCCGCTCGCCGCGGTACTGGCCGGCACCTACGCCGCCTGGCACCTCTGGTACACCGTCCAGCTGGTCCTCGGCCCCGGGGCCGAGGAGCTGGGGCCCTCCGATGCCCGGGCGGTCGCCGTC
Organism: Kitasatospora sp. Ki12; assembly: GCF_054601375.1. Lineage (NCBI taxonomy): Bacteria > Bacillati > Actinomycetota > Actinomycetes > Kitasatosporales > Streptomycetaceae > Kitasatospora > Kitasatospora sp. Ki12. The sequence continues at coordinate 126,745 of NZ_BAAIHT010000004.1, forward strand.
ACCGCGCTGGCGGTCACCCCGGCGGCGCTGATGGCGGTCGCGGTGCTGGCCGGACGCTGGACGGCGGCGAGGGCCCTGGCCCTGGTCACCGTGGTGGCCACGCCGTTGCTCGCGACCCTGCACAGCACCGAACTGCGCGACTCCCAGACCGTACTGCTCGCGTTCAACGCCCTGGTCCTGCTGGTCGCCCCGCCGGACCGCACGTCGCACCCGCGCCCGGTCGCGCCGTGGGCGGTGGCCGTCTCGATCACCGTCGCGGAGGTCACCCTGACGCTGGCCGACGGCTACTTCGGAGAGCGGGCCGCCCACACCGGTTTCGATTTCGCCGCCCCGGTGGCCGTCGGCGTGGCCATCGCCTGCACCGCGCGCACGGTGGGGCGTGCGGCCCTGGCCACGGCGGTCCTGGCCGGGCCGCCGCTGCTCTGGCCCGTGCTGGTGGACGTCCAAGCGGACGCCCTGCCGTTCGTCCTGCGGCCGGTGGTGCTGTTCGCCGCCGGGTACGCGATCGCGTTCGCCGCGGTGCGGCTGTCGGACCGGTCCGCCCACCGGGCCGACCCGCAGCACCCCTGAGCGTCCCGGCTCCACGTGCAGGCCCCTTCCGCAGGCCCCTTCCGCCGGCGGAAGGGGCCTGCGGTTTCTGTGGGCCGGCACGTGTCCTGACGGTGCGACAGGTTGCTCGCCGGGAGGCGGGCGCGGGTCGGCGGGGGGCGAGTCGGTTGTACGAGTGCCAAGCCTTTCAGGATATCTCAAGTAGCCAATAAGCGCGGTGAACGTAGTCAATTGTTCATCAATACTTGGTCCTGCGGAAACCGATGCTCGCCACAGTTCTCGGCGTGACCGCAACGACCACCGCCCGGCCGCTCGCCGTGCCGGGCCGTCCCGCCCGCCGCCGGAACCAGGCCCGTGACTTCCGCACCACCCGATGGGGCTGGGCCTACTCGGCCCCGGCGGTGCTGATCTTCGCCACCTTCGTCATCGTTCCGACCGGCTACACGTTCTACGTCTCGCTCTGGAAGTGGAACGCGCTCAATCCGGCGATGTCCACCTTCAAGGGAGTGGGCAACTACCAGCGCCTGTTCGCCGCCACCCAGCCGACCTTCCTGTCCAGCGTGTGGCACTCGCTGTACTTCAGCGGGGCGATGGTGATCGGCGGGACCGCCGTCTCGCTGGCCATGGCGCTGCTGCTGCAGCGCGGCGGCGTGCTGCTGAACGCCTCCCGGGTGGCGCTGTTCGTGCCGCACGCCACCCCGGTGATCGCCACCTCGATGATCTGGGTCTGGATCTTCAACCCGCGCTTCGGGCTGGCCGACTGGGTGCTGCACAGCCTCCACCTGCCGACCTCGGACTGGCTGCAGTCGTCCGGCTCCTCGATGCCGGCGGTGATCATCTACAGCCTGTGGCACGAGGTCGGCTTCACCACCGTGGTCTTCCTCGGCGGGCTCGCCACCCTGCCGAACGAGCTGAGCGAGGCGGCCCGGGTGGACGGCTGCTCGGCCTGGCAGGAGTTCTGGTACATCACCTGGCACCAGCTGCGGCCGGTCACCACCTTCGTGGTCGCGATCACCGCGATCACCTCGCTGCAGGCGTTCACCCAGTTCTACGCGCTGTCCGGCGGCGGTCCGGTCTACGCCACCACGACCCTGAGCTACCTGGTCTACCAGGAGGCCTTCGTGCTGAGCGACACCGGCTACGGAGCCGCGCTGGCCGTGGTCCTGTTCGCCGTCACCGTGCTGTTCACCCTGGTCCGCCGGCGCACCGCCGCCGGTTCGGAGTCCTCGCTCGTCTGAGCCCCGCCGTCCGTCCCCGCCCGTGCGAGCTCCCGCCGCGCGTCCCCACGCGCGTGAGCTCCGCCGCTCGTCCCCGCCCGACCCGTACTGCCCCACACAGAACAAGAAACGGACACCCTCCCATGCGCGTGCGCACCGCCGCCGTCGCCGCCGTCGCGGCCCTCAGCCTCTCCGCCTGCGCCGGGGGCGGCACCCCCGCCGGCTCCAGCTCCGCGGCCGCCCCCTCGGGCCACGAACTGGCCGTCCCCACCACCCCGGTGACCATCACCTTCGAGGAGGCGATGACCATCGGCACGCTGAAGCCGGCGATGGACAAGCTGGTCGCGGACTTCCAGGCCAAGTACCCGAACATCACCGTCAAGCTCCAGGGCGACCCGGACTACGCGACGATGTACACCAAGGAGAAGGCCGAGGTCCAGGCGGGCAACGCGCCGACCATCGGCCAGGTCTACGAGAGCTGGGCGTCCTACTTCCAGTCCGGCGGCGCGATCACCCCGATCAGCGAACTGGCGGGCACCGACACCCCGCCGCAGCTGGCCGGCTTCTACAAGGGCGTCCAGAAGGACCTGGCGCTGGGCGACGGCAAGAACTGGATGTGGCCGTTCAACAAGAGCGTGCTGATCCTGTTCTACAACGCCGACATGCTCAAGGCGGCCGGCCAGAGCGAGCCGAAGACCTGGGACGACTACGCCACCGCGATGAAGGCGGTCTCCACCAACGGCGTCACCGGCTCGACCATCGACCCGGGTACGGCCGCCGGCGCCGCCTTCGGCACCCAGTGGTTCGAGATCCTGACCAAGGCCGACGGCGGCGCCCTGTACGACGCGGACGGCACCCCGCACCTGAACGACGCCGGCGCGGTCAAGGCGATGACCTACCTGAAGTCGCTCAAGGACGCGCACGCGCTGGCCACCGGCAAGAACTACCCGGGCGAGACCGCGCTCGGCGCGCTCAAGGGCGCCTTCGACATCTCCTCCGCGGCCGGCTACGGCTTCGAGAAGAAGACCGTCGGCGACAAGCTCACCCTCGGCATCTCCGCCCTGCCGTCCGGCCCGCAGGGCGCGGTCAACGAGCTGACCGGCACCAACATGGTGGTCTTCAAGAACGCCACCGCCGACCAGAAGGCCGCCGCCTGGGCGTTCATGAAGTTCATCACCGGCCCGGAGGAGCAGGCCGGCTGGGCCGCCGCCTCCGGCTACCTGCCGGTCACCCCGCAGGCGCTGCCGCAGATGCAGGACTTCATCGCCCAGAACCCCTACGAGACCGCCGCGGTCTCCCAGCTCGACACCGCCTTCGCGCTGCCCCCGTACAACTGGATCTTCAAGTGCCAGGGCTACGAGGCGACCGCGATCCAGGACGTGCTGGACAACGGGGCGGCGCCCGCCGACGCCCTGAAGACCGCGCAGGACGCCTGCGCCACCGCCAAGACCCAGGGCTGATGATCCGATGAAGACCGCCTCCCGCAAGGGAAGGAGGCCGGCCTTCGGTGGAGCCGGCCGAGCCGGGCACTACGCCCGGCTCGCGCTGGCCCTGCTGATCGGCGCCGCGTTCGTCTTCCCCTTCTACTGGACCGTCGTGATCTCCCTCGGGAAGCCCGGCGAGTTCAGCAACTTCCCGCCGGCGCTGTGGCCGCACTGGCAGTGGTCCAACTGGTCGCGCGCCTGGAACGCGGCGCCGTGGGTGCGCCTGTTCGCCAACACGGTGCTGATCGCCTCCGGCACGGTGCTGCTCTGCCTGGTCACCTCGCTGCTGGCCGGCTTCGCCTTCGGCGTGCTGCGCTTCCCCGGACGCAAGGCGCTGACCCTGCTGGTGCTCTCGGTGCTGATGATGCCCGGCACGGTGCTGATCATCCCGGACTACGTACTGGCCAACGACCTGCACCTGCTGAACACCTACTGGATCCAGATCATCCCCTGGGGCGCCAGCGTCTTCGGGATCTTCCTGGTCCGGCAGTTCTTCCTGGCGATCCCGCAGGAGATCCTGGACGCGGCCGCGCTGGACGGCGCCTCCCGGCTGCGGGTGCTGCGCTCGATCGGCATGCCGATGGTCCGCCCGGCGCTGCTCATCATCGCCGTCAACGTCTTCCTCGGCTCGTGGAACTCCTTCCTGTGGCCGGTCATCATGACCAGCAGCACCATGGACTCCTCGAACACCGTGCAGCCGGTCGAGGTCGGCCTGTCGATCTTCTCCTCCGCCGAGGGCACCGACTTCCCCGGCCTGGCCGCGGCGGTCACCTTCACCACACTGCCCGTGATGGTGTTCTTCCTGGTGCTGCAGCGGCAGTTCATCCGCGGCGCCCTGTCCGCCGCCGGAGGCGTCCGTGGCTGAGCGTCAACAACCCGTCATCGTCTCCGACTTCGACGGCACGGTGTACCGCAGCGACGACCCGATCCGCTTCTACGCGCGCCAGGTCGCCGGAGCCCTGGACCGCGCCGAGGCGGTACGGTTCCTGGACGTCTTCGAGCGCTACCTGGCCGAGGGCACCGCCGCCGCCGACGGCAGCGAGGACCCGGCCGAGGCCGCACTGCTGCGCGCCGCCGAGGACGGCTGGAGCGTGGTCCAGGCGCTCGCCGACGGCCACCGCATCGACCCCGCCACCGTGCAGCGGGCCTTCCTGGCCAGCCGGGTCCACATGCTCGACGAGGCCTGCTCGCTGGACCCGGTCGAACCGCTCATCGACCTGTACGCGCAGCTGCGCGGCGAGGTGCGGATCGTCCTCGCCACCAACAGCCCCGCCGAGGGACTGGCCCCGCTGCTGGCCCGGATGGGCCTGGCCGACGCCTTCGACGAGGTCGTCCCCGGCGCCGCCAAGCCGGCCGGCCTGAGCCGGTGGATCGGGGCGAACCTGGCCGACCGCCCGGCCGAACTGCTCCTCTCGATCGGCGACCACTACCGCAACGACATCGAACCGGCCGCCGCGGTCGGCGCCGCCACCGGCTACATCGACCGGTTCGGCCGCGCCGACGGCCCCGCCACCGCGACCGCAGACCGCGCCGAGGACCTGCTGCCCGCCCTGACCGCTTGGGCGCACCGGGCCACCTCCCGCACCGCACCATCCATTTAGGAAGAGACGTTTCTTTTGAGCACTGTTGAATTCTGGGGCGGCGTAGGCGTCATCGGCTCCAGCAAGATCATCGTCACCGACGGCGGCCACCGGGTCATGCTCGACTTCGGCATGGACGTGCCCGCCGGAGCCGACCTGTTCCGCGCCCCGGTCGCGGTGCGGCCCGAGCGCCACCTCGCGCAGCGCCTGCGGATGGGCGCCGCGCCGCGGATCGGCGGCGTCTACGACCCGGCCCTGCTGGACGACGGCGACCCGCTGGCCGCCGAGGTGATGCCGACCGCGCTGTTCCTGACCCACGGCCACATCGACCACTGCGGCCTGGCCGGCTTCGTCCGCCCCGAGGTCCCGGTGCACGCCTCGCCCGAGACCGTCGCGCTGCTGACCGCGCTCGCCGAGGCCGGCGACGGCCTGCCCGGCGGCGACCCGCTCTGGCACCCGGTGGCGGCGGAAACCCCGGTGACGGTGGGCCCGATGACGGTCGAGCGGATCGACGTCGACCACGACACCCCGGGAGCCAGTGGCTACCTGGTCACCACCAGCGACGGCGTCCTCGCCTTCACCGGCGACATCCGCTTCCACGGGCGGGCCCCCGAGCGCTCCTGGCACTTCGCCGACCGCGCCGCCGGCTGCGACCTGCTGATCACCGAGGGCACCGCGCTGGGCCTGGGCCTGCCGGCCGGCCCGCCGCGCAACGAGGACGACGTGGCCGGCGACTTCGCCGCCGCGCTCACAGAGGCCGGCCAGGACCTGCTGCTGCTCGGCCTCTACCCCCGGGACCTGGAGCGAGTCGAAGAGTTCCTGAAGATCGCCGGCGCGGCCGGACGCCGCATCGTCTGGGGCGACCGGGTCGCGGCCTTCCTGCGCGCCACCGGCATCGAAGGCGTGCTGTCCTGGAGCGAACTCGGCCTTGCGGCCCTGCGCGCCGAACCCGGCGCCTTCGTCTACCAGCCGGACATGGGCACCCTGAGCGACATCGCCGAGCTGGCCGACCTGCCGATCGGGCCCGGCACGGTCTGGCTGCACGCCAACGGCGAGCCGCTCGGCCCGTTCGAGTCGCGCTGGCAGCTGTTCACCGAGTGGCTGGACGGGCTGGGCGTGCCGCTGCGCCGGATCGGTTCCTTCGGCCACGCCACCGCCGACGACCTGCACGCCCTGGTGCACCGGGTGGCGCCGAAGACAGTGGTGCCGATCCACACCCAGGCGCCCGACCTGCTGCACCCGACCGGCACCACCACCCGGCTGATCCCGCGGTTCGCCCAGAAGTACCGGATGGACGGCCGCGAGGCCTGACCGACCGTCATCTCCCGGTGCCACCCCGGTTCGTAGCCACCAGACGGCGAACCGGGGTGGTGCCGGGAGGTTGCGACCGGTCGCAACCGGCGGGCCGACCTCCGGCCGGACTTCCGCTCCCCGTACGGGACCCGGAGCCGGAAAGCCGCGCGCGTGAGCCGAGCGCGCAGGCCATGCACGTCTGTTCCTCCTCCCCACACAAGGAGTTTGACGCATGCTCAGGATCGACAGGGGCACCAGGATCCACAGCGGTGCCCGACCGGTCGCCATGGCGGCGGCCGCCGTCGTGCTGGCCGCGGTGACCGGCAGCGGTGTGCTGCCCGCGGCCGCCGCCACGGGCAGCACCGCCGCCCCGGCCACCGCCGCCCCGGCCGCCGGCCCGGCGAAGCACCGGGTGCTGTTCGACGCGAGCCACGCCGAGACCGCCGGAAACGCGGACTGGGTGATCAGCACCGGCCAGCCCGACCCGCTGGCGGAGAACGCCGACCCGCAGACCGAGACGGACTGGACCGGGGCGATCTCGGCCTGGGGCGTCGCCCTGCAGAAGACCGGCAACTACAGCCTGAAGACGCTGCCGGCCGGGAACACCATCACCTACGGCACGGGCGGGGCGCTGGACCTGGCGAACTTCGACGAGTTCGTGCTGCCGGAGCCGAACATCCGGCTCACCGACGCCGAGAAGACCGCGCTGATGCTGTTCGTGCAGAACGGCGGCGGCCTCTTCCTGATCTCCGACCACACCAAGAGCGACCGCAACAACGACGGCTGGGACTCCCCGGCCATCATCAACGACCTGCTGACCACCAACTCGGTGAACAGCAACGACCCGTTCGGGTTCTCGGTCGACCTGCTGAACATCCAGACCGACAACCCGCGGGCGATCAGCGTCAGCACCGACCCGGTGCTCAACGGCCCCTTCGGGACGGTGACCGGCTCGATCCTGCGCAACGGCACCACCTTCACCCTCAACCCCGCCGACAACCCGTCGGTCAAGGGCCTGGTCTACCGGACCGGCTCCAGCGGCAACACCGGCGCCTTCTTCGCGACCAGCGGCTTCGGCAAGGGCCGGGTGGCCATCTGGGGCGACAGCTCGACCGTCGACGACGGCACCGGCTCGCCGGGCAACACGCTCTTCGACGGCTGGGACGACCCCGCGGGCACCGACGCGGCGCTGGCACTGAACGCGACCCAGTGGCTGGCCGGCGGCGGCACCGGAGGCACCAGCGGCACGGTCAGCGTGACCAACCCGGGCGCCCAGTCGACGGCGGCGGGCTCCGCCGCCTCGCTGCAGCCGACCGCGAACGACACCGCGGGCGGCACCCTGACCTGGTCGGCCGGCGGCCTGCCGGCCGGACTGTCGATCAACGCCGCGACCGGGCTGATCAGCGGCACCCCGACCACCGCCGGGACCTCCTCGGTCACCGTCACCGCCACCGACTCCACCGGCGTCAGCGGCACCGCCGCCTTCACCTGGACGGTGACCCCGACCGGCGGCACCGGCTGCACGGCGGCCCAACTGCTCGGCAACCCCGGCTTCGAGACCGGCACCGCCGCGCCCTGGACCGCCTCCAGCGGCGTGGTCAGCAACTCCGGCAGCGAGAGCGCGCACACCGGCAACTGGAACGCCTGGCTGGACGGCTACGGCTCGCCCACCACCGACACCCTCTCCCAGACCGTCACTCTGCCGGCCGGCTGCACCAGCTACAAGCTGACCTACTGGCTGCACATCGACACCGCGGAGACCACCACCACGACGGCCTACGACAAGCTGGTCCTCACCGCCAACGGCACCACCCTGGCCGGCTACTCCAACCTCGACCACAACACCGGCTACACCCAGAAGACCGTCGACCTGTCGGCCTACGCCGGTACGTCGGTCACCCTGACCTTCACCGGCACCGAGGGCTCCCAGAAGCAGACCTCGTTCGTCATCGACGACACCGCCCTGAACGTCAGCTGACGCCGAGCGACGCGGGCCTCCGGGACCCGTCCCGGAGGCCCGCGTCCCGCTGTCGACGGCCTTCGCCCCCGGTCCGTCCCCCCACTCCGTTCCCCCCCCGGTCCGGCGGGCCGGGCTGCGGGCCCCTACGCTGGCGCCGGGCATCCGGCCCGCCGCGCACAGACCCCGGGGGGACCGCGTGATACGCGTACAGCAGCGCAGCCACACCCTGATCGCCTGGCCCTGGAGCGTCATGCGCTGGGCGCAGGTGCCCGAAGGGCTCGACTTCACCCTGTACGACGTCGTCCAGCCGACGGTCCGCGGCGTCGACGTCCCCGGCACCCCGCAGGACGCCGCCCGCTGGAAGACGGCCCACGACGCCTACCAGGACCTGCTGCGCCACGCCGAGAGCACCGTGCGCCACGCCCACGGGGTGCGCAGCAGGCCCGGGTTGATGGTGGACGTCCGCACGGTGCGCCTGCGCCGCTACGACCTGCTGCCCGGCCGAAAGGCCCGCTCCCGGCGGCTGTTCGCCGAGTGCCGGGCCCTGATGCGGGCGGCCGAGGAGGCCTACCGGCCGGTCCTCGAGGAGATCGAGGCCCGCCTCGCGCACACCCCCGACGGCCCGGCCTGAGGCGGTCCTTGTCCCTTACCCTGTCCTCGCCTCCGTTCAGCGACCGGTCTGGGTGAACCGGCCGCCGAGGTAGCGGAACTCCGGGTCGTCGGCCGGGAGTTCGCCGAGCTCGGCGAGCAGTTCGGCGGCGTAGTCCTCGGCGTCGTCCAGCGGCTGGTAGCCGAGCGCCCGGGCCGAGGAGAGGTCCCACCAGGCCCTGGTGTTGGCGGAGATGCCGTACGCCACGGTGTGGCCGTCCACCGGACCGGTGAGCGCGGCGTGCACCAGCCGGGCGCAGTCGCCCGGGCTCAGCCAGGTGCCGAGCATCCGGACGCCGCGGGGCTCGGGGGTGAAGGAGCCGATCCGCAGCGAGACCGTCTCCAGGCCGTGCCGGTCGGCGTACAGCGAGGCCAGGTTCTCGCCGAAGCACTTGGAGAGCCCGTAGTAGGTGTCGGGCCGCTGCGGGGTGTCCACCGGCACGGTGCCGCCGTCGGCGGGCCGCTCGGTGAAGCCCACCGCGTGGTTGCTGCTGGCGTTCACGATCCGCCGCACGCCCGCCGCCCGGGCGGCGTCGTAGAGCCGGTAGGTGCCGTCGATGTTGGCGGCCAGGATGTCGGCGAACGGCGCCTCCCCGGGGATCCCCGCCAGGTGCACCACGGCGTCGACGCCCTCCATCGCCGCCGCGAGCGCCTCCGCGTCCCGCAGCTCGGCGGTGATCGCCCCGGGCTCGCCCGGCACCGGCAGCCGGTCGAAGGACCGCAGCCGGTACCCGTAGGCGGGCAGCAACTCCCGCAGGCAGGTCCCGATCCGGCCGGCAGCACCGGTGAGCAGGACCAGAGCGGGCTGGTCGGGCTTCTGTCGCGTCTCCATGGATGTCCCCCGCGGGCTCGTCGAACGGTCAGGCCGGATCCGGCGTCGTGTGACGATACCTGACGGATCACCAGTTCTCACTCAGGTATCCCGAGCCCCGTACGTTCCCACCCGCACCACCGCCGCCGGCGGCCGGCGGTGGGGGCGGCCGGGTGGAAGTGTCGGGCGAACGTCGGGTCAACGTCGTGGCCGGGGGTGTCCGGCGGCGGTGAGGATGAGCCCTGTCAGCCGGTCGGTCGGCTGGCACGGCGAGCGTCGTGAGACCCGTACCGCCGGAACGCCCGTGGGGCTCGGGCCCCGGATCGCGCACGGTGCTCCGTCCGTTCGTCCGTTCCCTCATGTCACGAGGAGCTCCCATGCGTAAGCAGATCTGCACCGGCCTCGGAATCCTGGCCCTGGTCACGGCCGCCCTCGGCGCGGGAGCCGGGTCGGCCTCGGCCGCCACCGGTGGCCCGAGCGCGAAGCCCGCCGCGGTCCGCGGCCTGGCCGCCCTGAACTACGTGGGCCAGTACCGGTTCCACAGCAACTACAACGGCAAGTGCCTGGACGCGGACCTGAACACCATCGGCGCCAACGGCACCAAGGTCCAGCTCTGGGACTGCAACGGCTGGACCAACCAGAACTGGACGATCTGGACGGACGGCAACATCGACTACATCCAGAGCAACTACAGCGGCCGCTACCTCGACGCGGACCTCAACACGATCGGCGCCAACGGCACCAAGGTCCAGCTGTGGGACTTCAACGGCTGGACCAACCAGCGCTGGAACGCCGCCAGTTACGGGTGGGTCAACGGCTACAACGGCCGGGTCCTGGACGCTGACCTGAACACCATCGGTGCCAACGGCACCAAGGTCCAGCTCTGGGACAGCAACAGCTGGAGCAACCAGGGCTGGTGGCTCGAGGCGATCTGACCCTCCCGGGCCGCTCCGGGCGGCCTGCCCCACCAGGACCTGCCCGGAGGCGGTGGCGCCGGCTCACCCCGAGCCGGTGCCACCGCCGCTTCGGTGCCGCCGCCGCTTCGGCGCCGACGGGCACGGTTGGGCGGGGCCCGGGGCCCGGGGTCCGGGCTCGGGCAGCGGGCAGACAAGATCACGATTCAGGCCGGCGGCGGGCCGGTCGGGGTGGACTCGGCCGGCGTTCCGCGCGTTCGGCGGCGGTGGGGGCGGGCCGAGGCCTAGCGTGGCGGGGGAACGATCCGGGCGGCGGGCCGTCGTCGGGATCCCGACCTTACGGAGGCACCTTGACCACGTCCACCGACCTCGCCGAGCTCACCGGGGACTACGTCCTCGACCCCGCCCACACCCGGATCGGCTTTGTCGCCCGCCACGCGATGGTGACCAAGGTCCGCGGCGCGTTCCACCAGTTCGAGGGCACCGCCCACCTGGACGGGTCCGATCCGGCCGGCTCCACCGGCCAGGTGGTGATCAAGAGCGAGAGCATCGACACCGGCGTCGAGCAGCGCGACCAGCACCTGCGCGCCAACGACTTCCTCGACGCCCCCAACTTCCCCGAGATCACCTTCCGCAGCACCAAGGTCGAGTCGCTCTCCGACACCGAGTACCGCGTCACCGGCGACCTCACCATCAAGGACACCACCAAGCCGGTCTCCATCGACTTCGAGTACACCGGCAACGCCGTCGACCCGTACGGCAACCTGCGGGTGGGGCTGGAGGGTTCGGTGACCATCTCCCGCAAGGAGTTCGGCGTGACCTGGAACGCGGCGCTGGAGGGCGGCGGCGTCCTGGTCGGCGACAAGGTCGTCCTGGAGTTCGACATCTCCGCGATCAAGCAGGGTTAGCGGCGTCCCGCGGGTGCGGGGCCGCCGGTCCGCGGCCCCGCACCCGCGGGGTTCCGGGGCACCGCCCCGCCCGGCCCGACTCGCGGGCGACCTTGCGGGGCGACCTCGTGGGCACGGCCCGGACCGGGCGGTCTCAGGCGCAGCGGTAGGTGAAGGAGGCGCCGGCGCTGCGGGTGCCGGGGGCGATGAGCCGCAGGGTGGCGGTGGCCTGGAGCGAGCCCTGGCCCTCGAAGCTCCAGCGCAGCACCAGGTCGGTGCGGTGCGCGCCGGAGCGCACGTCCTGGACGAGCTCGTCCGAGGTGGTGCCGTCGCTGCGCAGCCAGCGGTAACGCAGGGTGCCGGAACCGCCGTTGGTCTCCACGGCGGCGGTGACCACCGCGGTGCCCGCGCAGCCGGGGCCCGCCGGATCGGTGGTCACGGTGACGCCGGTGACGGCCAGGGCCGGGGTGCGCAGGTGGCGCCAGAACAGGAAGGCCGCGAGGGCCAGGAGGACGGCGACCAGCGGTACCAGCCACCGCCGCACCCGGCGGGGCGGCCGGGGCCGCCCGCTCTCCGGCACCGTCTCGCCGTGCCAGGCGGCGGCGGCCCGGGGCGGGACGCCGGGGCCGAAGCGGCGCAACTCGCCCGGGGCGAGGGGGCGTTCCTCCGGCGGGGCGGAGCCGGCGGATACGGATACGGATGCGGATGCGGACGCGGCGGCGGATGTGGCGGGGCCGGTTGTCGGCGCGGGGTCGGTGAGGGTGGTGGTCTCCCCGCTCGGCGCCGCACCGCCCCAGACGCGCGGGTCGAGGAAGGTCGCGCTCTCCGCCTCCTCGGCCTCCTCGGGCGCTGCCGCCCCGCGGGGCAGCCGGACGGTCTCCTCTCCCGGGCGCGGGCCCGGGTTCGCGCCGGCGCCGAGCACGACGGTCTCCGCCGCGCCCGGCGCGGGCGCGGAGTCGGGGCGGGGCGTGGACATGTGGCTTCTCCAGGGCAGGGCGGGACGGGAACAGGCGTCAGGGCAAGCGGAGTTGACGGTCCGTCAGCGCGGCGGGTCGCAGAGGAAGGCGGCCGTCTCGGCGGACGTCTTGCCCGGCTTGGCCGCGGCCGGGGTGGTGCCGACCCGTACGCCCCAGGTGGTGAAGTTGTCGGCCGAGCCGAAGTCGTGGGCGCGGGTGACGGTGGCGGTGCCGTTCTGGACCGGCACGGTGTCGGTCGCGACGGTGACCGCGCGGCCGCCCGAGCTGTGGTACCAGCTGAACGTCAGCGTCCCGCTGCCGGTGCCCTGGGCGGTCACCGTGACCGTGGCAGTCAGGCTCCAACGTCCGCTACACGTCAGTGAGTTCAGGTTGACCGAGCTCACCGTCAGGGTGGCGGGGGCGACCGTCGGGCTCGGGCTGGGGCTGGGGCTCGGGCTCGGCGGGGCGGTGGTGGCGGCCGGTACGGCGGGGGCGGACGGTGCCGGGGGCCGGCCGGGGGAGGAGGGGGCCGGGCCCGCCGGTGCGGTGGAGGCCCCGGTGGTCGGCGCGCCGGGGGAGGTCGGGGTGGCGCCGGGCGTGCTCGGGGTGGCCGTGGGCGTGGCCGTCGGGGCGGACGGCGTCGGGCCGGCCGTGGTGCTGTCGCCGCTCGGGGTGGGGGAGGTGCCGCCGCCGGTCGGCTGCGGCGGGCCGAGGGAGGTGGTGGCCTCCGGGGAGGCGGCGCCGACGACGGTGTGGCCGCCGCCGTCGGTGGCTCCCGCGACCGCCAGGCCGGCCAGTGTGGCCAGGGTGAGGGCACCGGCGGCGACACCGGTCAGCGCCTTGCCCCGGTTGCGGAGGAGCGCGCCGCGGCCGGCCGGGTCCCGGCGCGGGACCCCCGGGGCCGGGTCCGCCACGGCACCGAGCGCGCCACCGAGCGCGCCGGTCGCGGCCTGCGAACCGAGCGCGCCCTGGGCCCCGAGGGAGGTGTGGGCCAGCGAGGTGGAGCCGCCGGCCGCGCCGGCACCGGGCAGCAGGCCCGCCAGCAGGGCGAGCAGAGCCAGCAGGTCGAGGCGGCCCCGCTCCTCCCAGCGCGGCCCGTAGCCGGTCGTCGCGACCGCCTCCAGCTCGCGGACGAACGCGGCCGCGCTGTCGGGACGGGCCCCGGGGTCCTTCGCCAGACCCGCCAGGATCAGCGGCCGGACGAGGTCGGGCGCCAGGTCGGCGGGGATCGGCGCCTCGGCGTGCTGGACGGCGAGCTCGGCGATCGTGACGCCGTCGTAGGGGCGGGCACCGGTGAGGCACTCGAAGAACTTGACATCCTCCCCGTCCTAGCGGACGGGGATTCCTCCCGCGCCCGTGGCACGGATGCCCGTGCGTGGCTGGTCGCCGAGGTGGGTTCCCCGTTCGACGGGCCGTGCCTGGCGTGGGATCGCCACGCCTGGTCTTGCCGGCCCTCCAGGGGCGTTTAACCTGTCCGCCTGCCCGGCGGCCAGGATGTTGCGAGCAGCATTGAGGTCCCGGTCATGCAGCACGCCACACGCACCACAGGCCCACTCGCGGATCGCGAGGGGTTTGGGGCCGTCACGGTGCCCGCATTCCGAGCAGAGCTGGGAGGACGGGAACGCGCGGGGCACGATGCCGACGGCGCGCCCGTACCGGGCCGCTTTCTCTTCGAGCAGGCGCCGGAAGGTGGACCATCCGGCGTCGTGGACGGACTTGGCGAGTCGGCCCCGGGCGAGGCCGCGCACATTCAGATCCTCCAGGTACACCGCTTGGGTTTCGCCGATCAACTTGGTGGTCTGTTTGTGCAGCCAGTCCATGCGGGTGTCGGCCACCTTGGCGTACGCCCTGGCGACCTTGCGCCGGGCCTTGGCCCGGTTCTTGCTGCCCTTGGCCTTGCGGGACAGTTCCCGCTGCGCGGCCTTGAGCTTCTTCTCCGCCTTGCGCAGGAAGCGCGGGTTGTCGATGACGCGGCCGTCGGAGAGGACGGCGTAGGTGGTCAGTCCGAGGTCGATGCCGACCTCGGCATCGACCTCGGGCAGGTGCTCGGGCTCCACATCCACGACGAAGCTGACGTGGTACCTGCCGGCCGGGTCGAGAATCACCGTCGCCGACGACGGGTCCGCGGGCAGTGCCCGCGACCACTTCACCCGCACGTCGCCGATCTTCGCCAGGTTCAGCTTCCCGTTGCCCCGGATGCGGAACCCGTTGCGGGTGTAGCGCAGCGTTTGCCGAGCGTCGCGCTTCGACTTGAACCGGGGCAGGCCGACCGGGCGCCCCTGCCGGTTGCCGGACACCGAGTCGAAGAAGTTCCGGTACGCGGTGTCCAGATCCCGAAGGGACTGGATCAACGGATCGACGCCGACCGAAGCGAGCCACGCCCGTTCAGCGGTCTTCTTCGCCCCGGTGATCACCAGCTTCTGCAGATCCGCGCTCTTGGGGTACGGCCGCCCGGCCTTCCGGGCCTCCTTCCGTACCGCGAGAGCGTCGTTGTACACCACCCGGGCACACCCGAACGTCCGGGCCAGCAAAGCGCGCTGACCAGCCGTCGGGTAGATGCGATACGAGTACCGAAGGTGCACACGACCAACCTACCGAAAGGCACTGACAACGCCTCACATCAGAACCTTCGGAGATCACTCCGCGGCTACGCGGCTCCGAACCAAGCCCCCGTTCCTCCCCGGCCCGAAGGCCGGGGCATCCTGGGAGATCCAAGGCGAAGGTGGCGGCGTAGACGGTCCCCGGCCGGGGACACCGGGCGGCCCGCCCACTGCTCGGGCGGCATGTAGGCGGGGGTGCCGGAGACGTCGTGCTCGTCGCCGTCCTCGACCGGCGGTATGGGAGCGTCCGCGGTCGGCGGTGCGGGGGAGTCCTCGCCCCCGCCGGGTCTGTCGCCCTGCTGCGTCCGGTCGTCCATGTGTCCGGTGCTCCCTGCTCCTGTCGTGCCCGCCGTCCCCGGCCGCCGGCCGCGCCGATGCGGACGCGCCGTGCCTGCCGGCGCGGCACCCTACGGCACGACGACCGACGACGAGGACGCACCCCGTGGACAGCGGGTTCCCGGCCCCCGGGGGCGGGCGGTCGCGGCACCGGTGCTTCGCACAGCGTGCCAACCATTCGGCGGCGCCCCGGCCCGGCCGGGTAGCAGGGCAGTGGGGCAGCCGGTCAGGCGAGGACGACGGGGTTGCCGGTGAGGTGGACGCCGGCCTGGCGCAGTTCGTGGAGGGCCGCGGTGGTGGTGTCGGTGGCGACGCCGGCGGTGTAGTCGAGCAGGACGCGGACGGTGAAGCCGGCCCGTGCGCCGTCGAGGGCGGTGGCCTTGACGCAGTGGTCGGTGGCGATGCCGACGACGTCGAGGTCGCTGACGTCCCGGGCGCGCAGCCAGTCGGCGAGCGGGGTGCCGGCCGCGGTGAAGCCTTCGAAGCCGCTCTTGGAGGCGGAGTGGGCGCCCTTGTAGAAGACCTCGTCGACGGCCTCGGACGCGGCGGTGGGGGCGAAGTGCGGGTGGAACTCGCTGCCGTCGCTGCCGGCGACGCAGTGCACGGGGAAGGAGTCGCGGAAGTCCGGGTGGTCGGAGAAGTGTCCGCCGGGGTCGAGGTGGTGGTCGCGGGTGGCGACGATGTGCGCGTACTTGCTGCCGGCGCCGCGCCGGGCGAGGCCGGCGATGGCGCGGGCCCGGTCGGCTCCGCCCTTGACCGGGACGCTGCCGCCCTCGCAGAAGTCCTTCTGTACGTCGACGACGATCAGTGCGCGGCGCATGGTGTGGCCCTTTCCGGCGGGGGATCCGTGTCCCTGATCCCGTGTCCCTGATCCGTGCCCGCCGACGGCAGGGCGGTCGCGTTCCGGGGGCGCGGTTCACCCGGCCGCCGGGTCCCGGGGCGCGCCGCGTCGCCTCCGTTGCCTCCGCGTAGCGTTCACCGTCAGTCCATTGCAATGGAACGGTAGCTGTCGTTGCGTTAGATTTACGCTCGCTGCAACGATTTAAGGCAGATGACCTGCTGTGATGTCACTTTCGCGCAATGAGTTGCTTGTTGAGATTTGGAAAGCAACGTAGCTTTTCCGTTGTCAGAAACGCGAAGCGCAAGTCCGCAGGAGCAGGAGAGAGACCATGCAGAAGTTCGACACCACCGCCCCGATCACCGCGGCCCTGGACCTCCCGGCGGGCCTGATCCGGTTCGTCGCCGACGAGCGGAGCGACACCACGGTCGAGGTCCTCCCGGCGGACGCCTCGAAGAACCGCGACGTGAAGGCGGCCGAGCAGATCCGGGTCGCCTACGCCGACGGCCTGCTGCGGATCGAGGCCCCGGCGGCGAAGAACCGGATCCTCGGCGACTCCGGGCGGGTCGAGGTGACCGTCCGACTGCCCGCCGGCTCCCGCGTCGAGGCGAAGGCCGCCCTCGCCGAACTGCACGGCACCGGCCGCCTCGGCGACGTCACCTTCGAAGGCGCGCAGGCCACGGTCACGCTCGAGGAGACCGCGGGCGCCCGCCTCACCGTCCAGGCCGGCGACATCCACCTCGGCCGCCTGAACGGCCCGGCGCAGCTCAGCACCCGGAAGGGGAACCTGCGGATCGACGAGGCCACCGGCGGCACCCTGGCGCTGCGCACCGAGCACGGCGACATCTCGGTCGTCGCCGCCCGCGGCGTCTCGGCCACCCTCGACGCCGGCACCTCCTACGGCCGGGTCCGCAACGCCCTGACCAACACCGAGGGCGTCGCCGTCGGCCTGGCCGTCACCGCGACCACCGCCTACGGCGACATCACCGCCCGCAGCCTCTGAGCACCACCGCGCACACCCACCACGAGACAGGAATCATCATGAGCGAGTCCCTGAACACCGTCGAGCGCCCCGTCGGCCCCGACCGTCCCGAACTGCAGCGGGCCATCGAGGAGTTCGTCGCCGCCGGCTTCGCCGGGATACAGCTGCGGGTCAACGACGAGCACGGCGAATGGACCGGCAGCGCCGGGGTGCGCGACCTCGGCGAGAGCGCCAAGCCGGCGACGGACGGGCGGTTCTGGGCGGGCAGCGTCGTCAAGACCTTCACCGCGACCGCGGTGCTGCAACTGGTGGCCGAGGAACGGATCGGCCTGGACAGCCCGGTGGCCGAGCACCTGCCCGAACTCGGGCTGGACGAGCGGATCACGGTGCGGATGCTGCTGCGGCACACCAGCGGGCTGTTCAACTACACCGGCGAGTACTACGAGGACGGGACGGTCGTGCCGGGCATCCCCGCCACCGGCAAGGACTGGGTGGACAACCGGCTGCGCGCCTACCGGCCGCAGGAGCTGGTCGAGTTGGCGCTGTCCAAGCCGGCGCGGTTCGAACCGGGAGCGGGCTTCAGCTACTCCAACACCAACTACACGCTGGCCGCGCTGCTGATCGAGCGGGTCGCCGGCCGCCCGTACGGCGAGGAGATGGGCCGGCGGATCCTGGAGCCGCTCGGACTGCGGGACACCGTCCTGGCGGGCGATGTCACGGACCTGCCCGAGCCGCACGCCCACGGCTACTACCGCTACCAGGACGGCGACGAGTGGAAGGCCGTCGACGTCTCCCGCCAGAACCTCTCCATGCTGCTCGGCGCCGGCGGCATGATCTCGACCACCCGGGACCTCCACACCTTCGTCTCCGCGCTGAACGCCGGCACGCTCCTGCCGGCGCCGCTGCTGGCCGAGATGCGCACGCCGCACGGCGAACTCGGTTACGGCTTCGGGCTGTTCGTGCAGGACCTGGGCCCGGACCGCGGCACCGTCTACCACCACAACGGCGGCGCGCCGGGCGGCTACGGGGCGCTGATGTACAGCTCGCCGGACGGCCGAAGGACCCTGACCGCCGGACTGACCACCGGGGACGCCGAGATGAACCCCGCGGAGGTGTTCCCGGTGGCCCTGGACAGGCTCGTCAAGGCTGTGTTCACCGTCCACGGCCCGGCGGCCGGCGCGTAGCGGACGGCCCTGCGGCCCCGCCCGGAGCCCGCGTCCGGCGGGGGCGCCGCCCTGAGGCTGCTGTCCGGAGGCTGCTGCCCGGCGGGGTCATCGACCGGCGGGGTCCCCGGTGTGGTCGCCGAGGGTGAGCAGGACGCGGCGCAGCAGGCCGGCGAGCTGGTCGCGTTCGTCGGCGGTGAGCCCGGCGAGCTGGTGCTCCTCGCCGGTGAGGTGGTGCTCGACGAGGCGGTTGGCCAGTTCCCGGCCGGTGTCGGTCAGGGAGATCAGCACCCGGCGGCGGTGGGCGGGGTCGACGGCCCGCTCGACCAGGCCCTTCTGTTCGAGGTGGTCGATGCGGTTGGTGAGCGCCGCGGAGCTGACCATCGCGGCCGAGCTGAGCTCGCCGGCGGTGAGGACGTGCGGGGCGCCGGAGCGCAGCAGGGTGGCCAGGACGTCGAACTCCCAGGGTTCGATGCCGTGGACGGTCAGGTTCTCCTTGATCCCGCGCTCCAGCAGGCGCGAGGCGCGGGAGATGCGGCCGATCACGGCCATGGGGGAGGTGTCCAGGTCGGGGCGGACCGCACGCCACTGTGCGGTGATGCGGTCGACACCGTCGTGCTGCGGCTGCTGTTCCGTCATGCCCCGGAGTCTAACATTTCGATGTGGAAATGTTTGACATCGCGGATCGAGCTTGCCTATAATTTCGACATCGAAATTTTCGACACCTTCGACATGGGGGAACCGTCATGAAGGTCCTGCTCACCGGCGCCACCGGCTACATCGGCTCCGCCGTCACCGAACACCTCGTCGCCGCCGGCCACCAGGTCGTCGCGCTCACCCGCAGCGCCGAGCCCCAGCCCGGCCGGGCCTGGCACGCCCAGCTGGTCGGCGACACCGCCGACCCGGCCTCGCTGGCCGGCGCCGTCACCCCGGACATCGAGGCCGTGATCCACCTGGCGCCCCCGAGCGGCGACGCCGACGTCGACACCGCCGTCATCGAAGCCCTCGCCACCCCACTGCGCGGCACCGGCCGCCCCCTCGTCTACACCAGCGGCGTCTGGGTGCTCGGCGCCACCGGCGAGGCCCAGGAGGTCGGCGAGCAGGCCCCGACCAACCCGATCGACATCGTCGGCTACCGCCCGCGGATCGAGCAGCGGGTCCTGGCCGAGGCCGGCGAGGGCGTGCGCGCGGTCGTCGTCCGGCCCGGCATCGTGTACGGCCGCGGCGGCGGCATCCCCGCCATCCTGGTCGACCGGGCCCGCACGCAGGGGGCACCCGAGTACTACGGCGAGAAGGACGTGCGCTGGCCCACCGTCCACGTCGACGACCTCGCCGACCTGTTCGTCACCGCCGTCGAGCGGGCCGAGGCCGGCACCGTCTGGCACGGCGTCGGCGAATCCGCCGTCCCGGTCCGCGACCTCGCCCGGGCCGCCGGCCACGCCGCCGGAGTACCCGCCGACCCGCACCCGGTGCCGGTGGACCAGGCCGCCGAGGTCTTCGGCCCGCTCTTCGCCGACGCGCTCGCCCTCGACCAGAGCGTCAGCGGCGCCGCCGCCCGTACCGCCCTCGACTGGCAGCCGACCCGGCCGGGCGTGGTCGCCGAGCTGGAGTCGGGCTCCTACCGGCAGGCCGACTGACCACCCGTACCCCCACCGCACCCCCCACCCGGTCGGCCCGGGGGCACACCAGCCCCCGGGCCGGCGCGGGGCGCGCGGGCCCGCACGGGGGTGTCGGGCAGGGACGGGAAGAGCAGGCCGGCGAGTGGCACCCCGGGTGGCCGGAGCCCGTCGGCCGGACGGCTGCCTTGCCCCCCACGACGGCGTCGCCCACCGGCACGACGGCCGCTGCGCCCACGGTTTGCGGGCGGAGGGCAGCCTCCTCTAGGCGAAGTCGAGGAGGCGGCCCCCCGGGTTTCCTCAGGGTGCGGCGAGCGTAACCCGGGCCACTGACAACAGCCCCGGCCGTCGGCCCGGCGCACGAAGCTCGACGGGGGCGCGGTGACCGTTCTCGACGTGGCGTGAGGCGTCGACCGTGAGCCCCCGGCCCACCTCGGCCGGGGGCTCACGTCGTCGTGGGCCGCGCCGATGTCCTCCGGTCGTCTGCCGGTCGGGTCAGGCGGAGGCGCTGCGGTAGCGTCCCGGGGCGAGGCCGTGGTGGCGCTTGAAGGCGTGTGAGAAGGCGAACTCCGAGGTGTAGCCGACCCGGGCGGCGAGCACGCCGAGCGGCAGGTCGGAGTCGCGCAGCAGGCGGGTGGCCAGCGCCATCCGCCACCAGGTGACGTACCCGAGGGGCGGCCGACCGACCGCGGCGGTGAAGCGGCGGGCGAAGGCCGCGCGGGAGAGGCCGGCCTCGGCCGCCAGCGTCCCGACCGTCCAGCTCCGGCCCGGTTCGGCGTGGACGGCCTGCAGGGCGCGTCCCAGCGCGGGATCGGCCAGGGCCGCCGCCCAGCCGTGCTCCGGCCCGTCCGCCGACCGCTCGGACCAGGCCCGCAGGATGAACATCAGCAGCGTGTCGAGCAGTGCAGGGACGACGGCGGCCGCGCCCGGGCGCGGGGACTCCAGCTCGCCGGCGAGGAGTCCGACGGCCGCGCGGAGCTCCGGGTGCCGGCCGGGCCGGGCGGCCAGGTGCAGGACGTCCGGGACGTCCCGGAGCAGCGGGTGGGCGTGTACCGGGTCGAGCTGGTACGCACCGCAGAGGGTGACGGTGTCCGGCTCCGCCCGCGCTCCCGTCTCCGCTCCCGTGTACGGACCCGTGTACGGCCCCGCCAGCGGCTCGCAGCGCGGCTCGGCGAGCGGTGTGCCGGGGTGGTCGGCGAGGGCGTGCCCGTGGCCGCGCGGCAGGAACAGCACGTCCCCCGCGGCCAGTCGGAGCGGCTCGCCGCTGTCCGGGACCAGCCAGCAGGAGCCGCGCAGGATCACCTGGAAGCCCGCCCCCGGCGCCCCCGGGAAGCGCTGGCCCCACGGCGCCCGCCAGGCCACCCGGGCCGAGCGCGGTTCCCCCGTCCGCAGCGTCGCGACCACGTCGCTCAATACGTCCACGCTCAATACGTCCACCCGCACGAAGGTAGACGATCACGCAGGAACGGAAGACCCGTACGCATGGGCCGCCCGGGCCTGCGAACCTACGGTCGTAGGCATGACGGACACACGAACTGACGCATCGCCCGAGGTCCTCGTGACCGGCGCCTCGGGGACGGTCGGCCGCCACCTGGTGCCCCGGCTCACGGCCGCCGCGGTGCGGGTACGGGCCCTGACCAGGGACCCGGAGCGGGCAAAGGAGCAGGCGGGGGAGCTCGTCCGGGGGGACCTGCGCGACCCGGAGTCGGTGGCGGCGGCCGCGCGGGGCGCGACGGCGGCGTTCCTCGTCTGGCCGTTCCCGACCGTCGACGGCGCGGAGGAGACGGTGGCGGCACTGGCCGGACAGGTCGGCCGGGTGGTGTACCTGTCCTCGGCGGCCGTCCGGGACGTCCCAGGGGCCGGGCCGCAGTCGCCGGGGCGGCCGGACGGCGAGATCGAGGCGATGCTCGTCCGCAGCCGTGTGCGGCACACCGTGCTGCGGCCGTACGGCTTCGCCGCCAACGCGCTGCGCTGGGCCGCGGAGATCCGCGCCGAGGGAGTGGTGCGGGACTACGGCGGGGCGGCCGGGCTCAATCCCGTCGACGAGCGGGACATCGCCGAGGTCGCCGCCCGGGTCCTCACCGGGGACGGCCACGACGGCGCCCGCTACGTCCTCACCGGGCCGGAGGCGCTCACCCGGGCCGAACAGGTCCGGATCATCGGCGAGGCGGCGGGACGGCCGACCCGCTGGGAGGAGATCCCGCGCGGGGCCGCCCGGGAACGGATGCTGGCCGACGGGTGGCCGGCCTCGATCGCCGACGGGGCGCTCGACTTCCTGCACGCCCGGATCGGCGATCCGGAGCCGGTCACCGACACCGTCCGCCGGGTCACCGGGCGCCGGCCCCGTGGCTTCCGGGACTGGGCGGCCGAGCACGCGGCGCGGTTCCGCTGAGAGGCGGGCACGTCGCGGGTACGTCCGGGTGCCGCACACTGGTCGCCGCGGTTCCGTACGGACTCCCGGAGGAGGGGGCCAAGGGGCCGAGTCGGCGAGGGGCCGGGAGTGGCTGGGGGCGGCGTGGAGATCGGCAGCGTGGTCGGCGGGCGGTACCGGATCGAGGTCGGCGGGGCGGGGGAGGTCCGGTACGCGCGGGACACCGCGTCGGGACGGCCGGTGGCGGTGAAGACGCCCGCCCGGGCGCCGGGACCGGCCGTCCGGCTGCGCCACCCGGGGATCGTCACGGTGCTCGACGCGGGCGAGCACGAGGGCCGGCCCTTCCTCGTCATGGAGCGGCTCGACGGGTACACGCTGGACGGCCACCTGCTGGACGGCGGCTACCGGGCGGCCCAGGTCGCCGAGTTCGGGGCCCAGGTCGCGGAGGCCCTGGCGGTCGCGCACCGGGCCGGGATGACGCACGGCGGGATCGACCCCGCCCGCCTGCTGCTCACCCCGGCCGGAGTCGTGAAGATCCTCGGCTTCGGCACCCTCGCCCCGGCCCGGACGCCCGACCTGTCCGCGCTCGGCGCCACACTGCACCAGCTGCTCGCACACCCGGCGCCGCCCGGCCCACCGGACGGGCTCGGCGCGCTGCTCTCGGAACTGCGGGACGCACCGCCCGAGTCGGACCCGCGGCTGACCGAGGAGTTCGCCGCCCGCTTGCGCCGGCTGGCGCAGGAACCGGCCGAGCCGGAGCCGACCGAGGCGGCTGAGGCGGCCGAGCCGGCTGAGCGGCCCTGGCAGCAGCGGCTGCTGCTGGAGTGGGTGCCGGCCGTGGTGATCTGTGCCGGGCTGCTCGCGGTGACGGCGTACGCGATCGCGGTGACCGTCTGACGGACCGCCCGCCCCGCCGCCGCGCCCCCGCCGGGCGTCGGTGGGGTCGCCTACCCTCTCCGGCATGAGCACGGAACAGCAGGCGGACGCGGTGAACGAACTGAAGGAACTGGACGAGCTGGCCGGTCGGCTGGGCCACCCGCAACCCCCGGTGCGCGGTGCCGCGCTCCACGCCCTGGCCGGACTGGGGCCGGCCGCCGCGCCCGCCGTACGGGCCGTCCTGCCGCTGCTCGGCGACCGGGGAGCGTCCACCTCGGCCGAGCGGGCCGTGCGGGCGATGGGGGAGGAGGCCGTCCCGGAGCTGCTGGCCGTCCGGGCGGCGGGCCCGGGCCGGCTGCGCCGCCACGCCCTGCACGCCCTCGCCGTGCTCGGCGCCTGCGACCGGCTGGCGGAGGGTGACCGGTCGGCGCTGGAACGCCTGGTGCGGATCAAGCTGATCACCGACCGGTGCCCGGAGCCGGACTGGGACTTCCACTGGATCGCGCTGCCGGGCGACACGTACGAGGGCGCGTTCGAGGTGCTGGGGCTGCACGACCGGATCCCCGCCACCCTGGCGATGGGCCAGTCCGGCCGGATCCACGACGAGGCGGTCGTGCCGGGCCCGGACGGCACCGCGCTGACGGTGCACCGGGTGTTCGTCACGCCCGAGATCGCGGGCTGGCGGCTGCTGTTCGGCACGGTCCTCGTGAGCTGCCCGGACACGGGAGCGCTGGAGCAACTCGCCGAACGCTGCGGCCGGGCGCTCTACTTCGGCCGGGACGGCTACGAGGACGAGCACACCTGGGCGATCGCCGAGCGCGGCCGCGGCATCGTCCGCTCCTACTCGACGTACCGCGAACCCGCCTGGACGGGCGAGCCGCTCCCCTGGGAGGAGCCGCAGACGGCCGACCCGCGGTGGGAGCCCGGCCTGTACGAGCCCAACGCGTCGCTGGAATTGGATGCCCAGGCAGTGGCGGCCACGCTCGCCGTCGACCCCGACGACATCGACGCCGACACCCCGATGACCGGGCACGGCTGGTTCGCGCTGACCGCGCCCGGCGTCGGGCACGGGGTCTTCCCCGGGGCGCTCTCCCTCTGACCGGCGGGCGCCGGGTGCCCGCGCCGCCACGGCCTGGGTGCCCGCGCCCGCCACAGCGTCCCACGGCGCCACCACGGCCGGGTGCCCGCGCGCCGTTGTCCGCGGACAGGGGGAGCCCTGCGTCAAGTCCACCGCACCCGACCGAATGTCACAGTCCCATCCCTGTCATGTCCTGACGATTGTGACGCCCCGTCTGCCACCGGATCCCGCCCTCCGGCCGTCCTGTGCTGTGTCCGAACAGTCAGCACGCAACCGCCACCGGGGAGCCACCATGTCCGTCCGCCACCGTCGTTCGCTGCTCGCCTCCGCCGCCCTCGTCGTCGGGGCGGGGCTCGCGCTGACCGCGTGCGGGCCCGACAACGCCGACCCGGCCGGCGGCTCGGCGGCCCCCGCGCCCGCGACGGCGGCCGCCACGCCCTCGGCGGGTGCCCCGGCCCCCGCCGCTCCCACCGCGAACACCCCGGCCACCGCGGGGACTTCGCACACCGCCGCGCCCGCCCCGCACACGCCGTCCGGCGCGAGCCCGTCCGGCGGCACCCGCCCCGACGGCGGGGGCGCCGGCTCCACCGCCCGCCCGTGCGACATCCAGAACCTCGCGATCAACGCGGCGGCCCGCGCCGGGGCCCCCAACCAGTGGGTGATAGAGGTGCACAACACCGGTGCGGCCGCCTGCAGCCTGAGCTCCTCCCCGGGGGTCGACCTGGGCAACTCCACCGCCCGCGACCAGAGCAAGAACATCAAGCCGATCCTCGCCAGCGGCACGCTGCGCGTTCCGGTCGCGGCGGGCCAGAAGGCCTACGCGGTGATCGACCTCGACCCGAGCGGCGCCACCACCGGAACCGCCCCCGGCATCAACGAAATCAACGTGCTGGTCGACGACGAGGGCACCAACATGCCCCTCGCGAACACCCGCAACTTCCCGCTGCCCGGCGGCGCACACGTCCTCAACCCGCAGATGGGGCTTTACCGCCCCACCGTCGCCGAGGCCGTCACCTCCATGGCCGGCGCCGGCAAGTAGGCCCCGCCGCACGGCCGTCGCGTTCCGGCCCCGGGGTCCCGGTTCCGGGGTTCCAGCTCCGGGGGTCCCGGCTCCGGGTCCCGGCCCCCGGGCCGGTCGGACGGGCGGTCAGCCCCCTGTGCTGTACTACGTGCTCGTCCCGTCGTCCCTTCGTGCACGCCGTGCATCGCCTCCGGAGCCACCACCCGATGAGCCCCACCTGCCCGACGTGCGCCGCGGCGGACGAAACCGTCGCCGTACGGAAAGCCCTGCTGGACTCCGACCGCCCCCTCGACCCGCCGACGCGGGAACTGCTGTCGCTGCCACCCGAGCCCGGGGGCACGACCGGAGCCGCGATCACCCTCTTCGTCCTCGCCGGCCTCCTCGCCCTGCTGGGCCTGCACACGCTCCTCTCCGGCGACGGCGGCGGCAGCTCCGACCCCGCCTACCGGATCGGCTACCGCTACGGCGTGTTCCTCGTCGCCGCGATCCTGCTGGGGATCTGGCTCGCCGTCCAGTCCGGCCACCGGAGCCGCCGCGGCGACACGGCGGACCAGTGGCCCCGGACCTACGAGCAGTGGCAGCAGCTCCAACAGGTGTGGCGGGAAACCTGGTTGTGCCGCCGCTGCCGCGTCGCCTTCCTCCCCGCCACCTCGCCCGCGATACCCCTGGAGCGGTTCCCCCAGTGGACGGAGGCCGTCGCCCGCCAAGGCGACCGCCCCGGCACCCCGACCACCTCGGACTGACCACACCACCGGGCCCCCGGCGGCGGGCGTCGGCCTCGGCGACGGGTTTTACTGTGACGATCCGTCACCTCGACCGGTAGCACCGGCCCATGGGTGGTGACGGTCCGCGCTCGCGCGTTGACCGTTTGTCTACCAACGCTGCCTAGCGTCCTTCCTCGTAACGGCCCGACCCCGGGCCGTCGTCGAAGGGAGAACTCCCGTGCTGAGCAAGACCCGTGCCCTGCTGACCGGTTCGGTCGCCGTCCTGGCCCTCTGCCTCACCTCGACCACCTTCACCGCCGAGGCCGCAGGCGACCAGAGCGGCATCGACGCCTGCGCCCGCGAAGCCCAGTTGGCGGGCTTCGCGAAGGACAAGTCCGGCGAGGGCCGCAACGACGACGCGATCTACGCCGTGGCGATCGCCATGGCCGAGTCCGGCTGCGACCGCCTGGCCGTCCACACCAACCTGCCCACCGACCCCGACCCGGGCACCAAGGACCTCGGCGCCTGGCAGATCAACGAGCGCTGGTACCCCGAGGTCCACTACCACGACGCCGAGGTCGTCACCGCCGAGAACTGGCAGGACATGGGCTGGTCGGCCCGCAAGGCCTACAGGATCGACAACGACGGCACCGGCCGCGGCTGGGCCTCCTGGGCGGCCTGGAACCTGGGCACCTACCAGAAGTACCTCGGCCCGGCGCGCGAGGCCGTCTACCGCGTCTGGAGCTGACCCCCGCGGCGGGTGACCACCTCGGACACCCGCACCGCCGGCACCCGCGTCACCTCTCCCCAGCCGGGCAGCCGGGGAGAGGTGACGCGGGCCCGGCGGACCGTCAGCGCGCGCGTACGCCGTCGATGGCGATCGTGAGCAGGAGGTCGGCCTCGGCCGGGCCGTCGCTGTCCTGTTCGGTGGCCAGGGCGATGGCTCCGACGAGTCTCAGCAGCCGGGTGGTGGTGATCCCGGGGCGGACGGCGTCCGCCGCCCGGGCGCGCGCGAGGAGGGCGTCTCCGGCGTCGGTGATCATGTCGTGGCAGGTCTCGCCCAGTGCCGGGTCCGCGTCGCGCATCAGGGACGCCCCCAGGCCCCGGTTGGCGACGGCGTGTGCGCCGACGGCGCGCAGCCAGGTGGACAGGGCGTGGCCGGGGTCGGGGTCGGTGAGCAGATCGCGGGCCCTCGCGCACAGGGCTTCCACCCGGTCCTTGAAGACCGCCTCCAGGAGCGCCTGCCGGGAGGGGAAGTGGCGGTGCAGGGTGGCCGAGCCGACTCCGGCGCGGCGGGCGACTTCCTCCAGGGAGGCGTCGGCGCCGTGCTCGGCGATGAGGGCCCCGGCGGCGGCCACGATCTTCTCGGCGTTGCGGCGGGCGTCGGCGCGCATCGGCCGCATCGGCCGGTTCGGCGGGGTGGCGGCGTCCTTGGGCACGGGCGTTCCTGACGGCTTGAAAAACGGGGTGGTCCTCCATATCGTAGCGAACGAGAAACGGAGGGACACCCCACTTATGGGGCGGCTCCCCTTCCGCACGGAAGCGATGGAGAAGAGACGTGGAACCGCCGCAGAAGACCGTCGTGGTGACGGGAGCGACCGGCCCGCAGGGCACGGCCGTGACGCGTCACCTGCTCCGCGACGGCTGGCAGGTGCGCGCACTGACGCGCGACCCGAACGGGCCCGGTGCCGTGGCGCTGGCACGGGCCGGAGCGCGGGTGGTGCGGGCACGGATGGAGGACGTCGACTCCCTGACCGCCGCGGCCGAGGGCGCCTGGGGCCTGTTCAGCGTCCAGCCCACCGTCGGCTCGCCCGGCACCGCACCGGACTTCACCGCCGAGGACGAGGTGCGCTGGGGCATGAACGTCGCCGAGGCCGCGCACGCCGCCGGCGTCGGGCACCTGGTCTTCACCTCGGTCGCCGGAGCGGACCGCCACCCCGAGGAGAAGGTCCCGGCGAACCTGGTCAGCAAGTGGCGGATCGAGCGGCACATCGCTGCGCTCGGCCTGCCCGCGACGATCCTGCGGCCGGTCTCCTTCATGGAGAACTTCATCGGCGGATACGCGCTGCGGGACGGGACGTTGTCCACCGGGCTCGCACCGGACGTCCCCCAGCAGGTCATGGCCGTCGACGACGTCGGCGCCGTCACCGCGCTGGCGTTCTCCCGGCCGCAGGAGTGGATCGGCCGGGCGGTCGCCCTGGCCGGGGACGAACTCACGCCGGTCCGGATCGCCGCGGCCATCGGGGAGGCGCTCGGCATACCGCTGCCCTACGTCCGGATCCCGATCGACGCGATCCGGGCCCTGAGCGAGGACTTCGCCTACGCCAACGAGTGGCTCAACACGCTCGGCTACCGCGCCGACCTCCCCGCCACCCGGAGGATCCACCCCGCCGTGATGGACTTCGGCACCTGGCTGGAGCGCACCGGCGCGTCCCGGATCGCGGCGTTCCTGGACTCCGCCAGAGACTCTGCCCCGGGCTCCGCCCCGGACTCCGCGCGCGCCGCGGGGCAGGAAGCGTGAGCGCCCGCCCCCACGGCCTCGGGCGGATCGGGATCTGGGCGGGGGACCTCGACCACCTCCCCGCCGCCGGGGTCCGGGAGGCCGCCGCCGCGGTCGAGGACCTCGGCTACGGCACCCTGTGGTTCGCCGAGACCACCGGACGGGAGGCCGTCGCGCAGGCCGCGATCCTCCTGACGGCGACCCGGCACCTCACCGTGGCCGCCGGCATGACCGACATCTACGCCCGCGACCCCGTCACGGCCGCCGCCGCGCAGCGCACCCTGGACGAGGCGTTCCCCGGACGGTTCCTGCTCGGCCTGTGGGACAGCCACCCGAGCCTCGCCGAGGACGTCCGCGGCCACCGCTTCGGGCCGCCCGTGGCCACCATGCGCTCCTACCTCGACGCACTGGACACCGCCCCGTTCGGGCCACCCGGCACGGCCTCCTCGCCCAGCCGCGTACTCGCCGCGCTGACACCCGACATGCTCGCCCTCGCCGCCGAACGCGCGCGGGGCGCAACGATGTTGGGTATGCCGGTCGAGTACACCCGCACCGCCAGGACCGTCCTCGGGAACGAGGCCCTGCTGGCCGTCACCCAGCTGTGCGTGCTCGGCCACGACCGCGCGGACAGCGCCGACCTGGCCCGCACCGCGGCCGCGGCCGCCCTGCCGAACCGTCGCGAACTGCTGCGAGGGCTCGGGCACGAGGACCCGGACGCGCTCGACGGCCGGCTGGTCGACGCACTGGTGGCCCACGGCCGCGCCGAGGACATCGCCCACCGCGTCCTGGAGCACCTCGACGCCGGAGCCGACCACGTCAGCCTCCACCTCGTCACCACCACGCCCGACTCCCCGCCCGTACGGCAGTGGGAGCGGCTCGCCCGGCGCCTCCCCGTCTGACCGGGCCCCCGGGAACGACATGCGCTGGGAGACACGGGCGACGGCTCCCCCGGCCGTACCGGGGGAGCCGTCGCCACTTCCCGTCAGTGCCCCTGGTTCTGCCTGTCCGTCACCGGGTGCACGGGAGCGGCGGTGTCGGCGGCCGCGTGGGTCTCGTGGGCGGCGGCGGATACCGGCGCCTGCGGTGCGGCGGCGTGCGACGGTGCCGCGAGGCCGAGCGCGGCGGATGCCACGACGGCGCTCATGACGGTCATCTTCGCGAGCCCGCCGGTCATCTCCGGCATGTGATACCTCCCCCGTTCATCACCCGCCCCACCGGCGGGAGTTGATGCTCTCAGCAAAGCACCGGCCGGAGGCGGTGGACAACCCTCCGGGCCGGCGGTGTGCCGCCGTCAGCGGCGGGTGGCCGTCGGGATCCGGGTGAGGACGGCCGTCGCCTGTGCCGGTTCGGCGCGGAGCCAGGCGGCCAGGTGCTCCCGGACGGCCTCGGCGACGCAGGCGCGGACGGGCGTGTTGCCCAGCCGCTCGCGCATGCAGCCCTCGAACTCGGGGCGGTCGAGCTTCACCGAGACGACCGCCGTCAGGCCCGCGCCGAGTCGGGCGGGGGTGAGGTCGGGGTCGGACGGGGCGAGCAGCCGCTGCTCGCGGGCGTGGGCGGTGAGTGCGGCCGCCAGGCCGTCGCGGAGGCCGAGTTCGTGGGTGCCGCCGGCGGTCGGCCGGCTGTTGGCGTAGCTCGTGACCCGTTCCCCGGGGGAGTCGCACCAGCGCAGGGCGACCTCGACGGTGCCCTCCATGCCGGGGCACTCGCGCTCGAAGGCGATCACGTCCGGGTGGAGCGGGCCGCCCTGCTCGGCGAGGTGGTCCCGCAGCCCGCCCGGGAAGCGGAAGCGGACGGCCCGGGGCGCCGCGGGGTCGCGGTCGTCGGTCAGGGTGATGTCCAAGTCCCGGTTCAGGAAGGCCAGTTCCCTGAAGTGCTCGGCCAGCGCGTCGAACGAGAACTCCAGCGTCTCGAAGATCCCGGCATCGGGCCGGAAGGTGATCGTGGTCCCGCTGCCCTCGGCCGGTCCGGTGCGGGCGGGCGCCGCGATGGCCACGCCCCGCTCGTACTCCAGCACCCAGCGGGCGCCGCCACGCCGCACCTCGGCCGTCAGCCGGCCCGACAGCGCGTTGACGACGGCCAGTCCCACGCCGGAGTAACCACCGGACAGCGAGCGCCGGTTGACCGGCTGGACCCCGCAGCCGAGCACGGTCAACCACTGCTCCAGCGAAGGGCCGTCGCCGGGGCCGTCGCCGGGTCCACCGGGGCCGGTGTGGCCCGCGCGCCCGACCGGCAGGCCCGCGCCGTCGTCGGCGACGCGGACGCCGCCGTCGGCGGTGAGGGTGATCTCGACCCGGGCGGCGGTGCCCGCGAGGACCTCCTCCAGCGCCCGCTCGGCGGCCTCGAACACCAGGTGGTGCAGGCCGCGTCGACCGACCGATCCGACGTACATCCCGGGCCGTTTCCGAACGGCGTCCAGGCCCTCCAGAACCACGATCATGCCGGCGTCGTACGCCGTGGATTCCTCGCTCATGATGCCCCCTCCGAGGGTGTCCGACAGAGCTCGCCCAGCCTAGGGGATTTCCGAGAAAACACCAGGTCAGAGCCGGTTTGCCGAAGCCGTCGACGGGCCCTCTGAGGCGCGATCGGAAGCGCCCGGCCGCCCACCGTGCCGCCCGGCCGCCGCACCGCCGCCAAGGCCCGCCGAGGGCCGCCCACGGCACTGTTCCGGGCGGCCGCGGGGTCACGGATTCCAGGAATTTCCGCGCCGCCCGGTGCGGGCCGCGGACGGCGGGTGAACCGTCCGGCGCCGCCTACCGGACGCCGGATTCAGGGTGTTCGGTCAGGCGGCTCGCATGGACTCGGCGGGTCGTCCCGGTGAGTGGGTGAAGGCGCGCTCGGCCGGGGTGGTTCCTACAGCTGCTCGAAGTGGAAGGAGCGGACGAAGCAGTCCCGCGGCTGGTTGATCGCGAACAGGACGCAGTCGAGAACGGACTGCGCGGTCAGCGGGTCGCTTGCGGTCCGGGAAGCGTGATCCCAGGCGGGGGCGAGCGGGTCGCCGTCCGTGAAGTCCGGGGGGTAGAGCGAGATGACGCGGATGCCCTCGGGGCGCAGCCGGTGGGAGAGGACGTCGGCGAAGCCGGCCTGGGCGGCTTTGGCGGCGTAGAACGCGGGGTGTGCCTGGGAGCGGTGGTCCCGGGGTTCCGCGGCCGAGGAGACCAGGTTGACCACGTCCGCTCCGGCGGAAGCGCGCAGCAGCGGCAGGAGGTGCTTGACCGTCAGCAGTGTGCCGGTGGCTCCGGAGGCGACGGTGTCGGTGATCGCGTCGTCCTCCGCGTCCCCGAGATCGGGGCCCGCCAGGTAACGGGCACCGTTGTTGACCAGCACGTCCACCCGGTCGGTGCGGGAGGCCACTCCGGCGGAGAAGGCCCGGACGGAAGCCGGATCGGCCAGATCGCAGGCGAACGCCTCGGCCGGCGCGCCGCTGTCGGCCGCCACCTCGTCGGCCACCTTCCGAGCCGTCGCCAGAGAACGCGCGGACACGAACACGCGCGCACCCAGCCGACCCGCCTGAAGCGCCAATGCCCGCCCGAAACCGCGCCCGGCCCCGGTCACCACCATCGTGCGCCCGGTGAGATCCACGGGAACACCTCCCCCTGTTCAGCGTGATGATCGGCGTCATCCTACGGCGTGGGCCGTAGGCCGGAGATCGGGACGATGCGCCGCGGGTTGGAGGACGAGGCGCTCGAACCGCCCGGCCGCTAAAACCGGTTGTCCCCGCCGTCGTTGCTCCGGCACAGTGGGCACATCGCGCCGCACAGGCCCTGGAGAAGGAAGGGGCAACGACCGTGAACAGCAGCGTCACCCGCGTTCAGTCGTATCAGTGCTCCTCGCGTTCCCAGAGTAGCGGGACGTCCTCGTAGCGCGCTGACCGGCGTTCCTGCCGGGCCGCCCCGGGGAGCGTTCCCCGCGCGGGCGGCCCTTTTTCGTGTGTGCCGCCCCACCGTGCCGGATGGTGCAACAGGCAGCACACCTGACTCTGGATCAGGCGATCGGGGTTCGAATCCTCGTCCGGCAGCGCAGCACATGGAGAGTTGGCCGAGTGGTAAGGCAGCGGCTTGCTAAGCCGTCGTCGGGTGAAAGCCCGCGCGCGTTCGATCCGCGCACTCTCCGCGCAGTACTGAGCAGTTCGTTGGAGGAGCCAGCCGACAGGCGGCGCCGGCCTCGGTCTTGAAAACCGTTGGGGTGCGCGAGCATCCGTGTGGGTTCGACCCCCACCTCCTCCGCCAAGGGCGAGCCGGGCACAGGAGAGCCCAAGGGTCTGTAACACCCCCGCTTCGGCTGTGGCGGTTCGAATCCGCCCTCGCCCACTCTCGCTCGGGATGCCCCGGGCCGGCTCGTCGTACCGTCCTTAGTGATCATCAACTCTCCTTTGCGGAAAGGCCCTTGAGTCGGTGATGCGTTTACGGTCGGACGGGGCATGCTCTGTGGGCGTGCTGCCCGGTGTGCGGCGGGCGCGGTGCCGATGGGTGATGGGGGAGTGGTGATGGATCCGATCTCAGCAGCCGCGCTGGCGGCTCTGGCAGGGGGCGTCGGGGGTGAGGCCGGCCGACAGGCGTGGACGGCGTTGAGTGCGCTGATCCACCGCCCGTTCCACCGCGGTGAGGCCGGTGCGGTCGGTGAGGCCGGTGCGGACGGTGCGCTCGTCGTGAGTTCCGGTGAGGCCGAACTCAGGGCGTTGGCGCAGGATCCCCGGGAGTTGGAGCGGGCGCAGCGGTTGAGCACGGCCCTTGCCGTGCGCGC
Organism: Kitasatospora sp. Ki12; assembly: GCF_054601375.1. Lineage (NCBI taxonomy): Bacteria > Bacillati > Actinomycetota > Actinomycetes > Kitasatosporales > Streptomycetaceae > Kitasatospora > Kitasatospora sp. Ki12. The sequence continues at coordinate 159,869 of NZ_BAAIHT010000004.1, forward strand.
CGCGCTCAACGCGGAGTTCCGCGTCGCCCTGGAGCACTGGTGGCAGCAGGCGCAGTCGGTGCGCACGAGTGAGGGCACGGTGACGAACCGGGTCAGTGGGGGCACGCAGTACGGTCCTGTCGTCCAGGGCAGGGACTTCTCCAACCTCACCATCACCACCCACGCCTCGGCCGGCCCCCGCGAGGTGCCCGCCGACGTGCACGGGCCGACGCGCCCTGCCCCGGACGGGGAGCCACCTTCCGCTGCGGCCGGCCTGCAAGGGGACTGAACCGGCGCCACCGACGGGAACCGGCCTACGACCGGCTCACGCCCTCCCGGCGAGGCGACGCTGCAGTTCGGCGTGGCGCAGCTGGTAGGTGGCGCCGACCTGCCGCAGCACTCCCCGCCGGTGTGCGTCCGCGAGGAACGGCATCAACCGCCATGGCACCTGGCCGCGTAGGGCGAGCCACCATCGGGCGAGTGTGAACGATCCGTACCTGGCCTGGAGGAAGCCCCAGGCCAGGCCGGTCGCCAGCCCGTCGGCCACTCCGGTCAGGGCCCCGCGCCACGGTTCCAGGAGCGATCCGATGACGAGCGCGGCGGCGAGGCCGATGGCGAGGCCGCCCGCCAGAGCGGTGGTCCAGAAGGTGACGCGGTCCTGGTCCAGGACGGTCTGCGGGTCCGCCACGACCGTCGCCTCGGCCGGCTTGGCCTCCAGTCCCGCGCCGAAGGAACCGCCGGCGGCACCCACCGCGCCTGCCAGCAGCCCGTTGAGCAGACCGGCCTGCAGGGTGACGGCGATCCCGAGGGCGAGACCGCCACCCAGACCGGTGAGGATGCCGAGCGGTGACCAGCGCAGGCCTCGCGCCGGCAGGCGGCTGCGGCCCATGGTGACCACGCAGACCGCGGCGACGGCGAAGCCGACGCTGTTGACCAACGGTGCAGAGTCCCCCATTTCAGGCCTGCCGACGAACGCCCCGACGAAGGACGCCGCGACACCGCCCGCCAGACCGGCCCGGAAGCCGCCGAGGAACCCGGGTACCAGGCCCAGTGCGAGCCCGCTGACGAGGTACCCCGCCGGGCTGTCGACCCCGAGCGCGGCGCGCATGCCGAGGCCGAACGCGGACCCGAGGAGGCTGCCGATCAGCCCGCCTGCCAGCCCGCGGTTGAAGCTCCGGGTGGGCGGACTCCACCGGCGGCCCGTCATCGCGACGGCGACGCCGACGATCATGCCGACCCCGAGCCAGGCGCCGAACGGCATCACCACACCGGCCGGCACGGCCACGAGTCCCACGACGGCTCCTGCTAGAACCCTCGGTGCCGCGTCGGGGAGGTCCCACCATCTGAGGTCGGTGGTGCCCTGCTGGCGGTGCTCCAGGTCACGGGCGAGATAGGTCAGGAAGTGGGCCGCCTGCCCGCGCGTCCAGCTGTGCTTCGACCGTGGAGACCCGGCCGTTCGGGCGGCCGGGGACGGGGTCCGGTGCCGCGCGTAGGCGGCGGGGATGAAGGAGTCCAGCAGGTGCTCCCGGATCGCGGCGGGCGTGGGAAACCGTGAGCGGTCCAGGAGTTCGTCCGGAGTGGGGACCCGTTCGGGGCCCTGCGCTGAATCCGACGGGCGGTCGGCCGGCCCGGGGCCGGGCCCGTTGTCCTCGGCCGCGTCCGGTGCGGGGTTGTAGGCGACCCGGGCCAGGTACGCCATCAGCGGCGTGGTGAGCAACTGGCCCAGAGGATGGGGGTCATGCCCGGTGGCCAACGCGGCGAACACCTCCTGCCAGCGGGCTTCGTTGGTCGGCCCGCCGGCGGAGTCCCGGAGGTACGACGCGACGGTGTCCAGGTCCAGCGGCTCGAGCTCGACGCCCGCCGCGCCGATCACCCGTACCTCGGGCCCGGTGTGCGGCCGGACGGTGGCGGTGAAAGGAGCGGTGCGCGAGCTGAGGACCATTCCGAGATCCGGGAGGAGGCCGAGGGTGTCGTTGATCCGGGCGATCGCCTGACCGCGGACGCCGTCGGGGATCTCGTCCAAGCCGTCCAGCACCAGCATGATCCAGCCGGCGTCCAGGAGCTCTCGTCCCCTGCTGGCTCCCGACCGGCCGGGATCGCCGAGCCACGGGTAGTCGATGCCCAGCCGCTGTTCCAGCCACAGATCCAGTTCCTCCCGTCCCGGGTCCCACGAGGCGAGTGGTACGAGTACGGGCACCGGGTCCCCGGGGCGGCGGCGTGCGAGCAGGTCCAGCACGAGCCGCACCAGCAGCACGCTCTTGCCGGAACCCGGTTCCCCGAGCACGACCAGGCGGCCCGTGGGCACCCGGGTCAGCACCCCCACCAACTCGCCGCCGCCCCCGGACAGCGCTTCCGGCCCGGACGCCCAGGCGGACGGCGAGGCCGATGCCCAGCCGATGCCCGTCGTGGCCAGTTGGACCAGCGAACGCCAGGGCTCCATGAGCCGAGGTTCGGCGGGCCGCCACCGGACCGGCAGCGGATACGGATCGTTCAGCCGCCGTAGCGCCGCCTCCTCCCTCCACTGGCGTCTGACGGCGGAAGCGAGGTCGTCCGCGGCCCGGGCCAGGGCTTCGTCCCCAGCCGTTCTGGCCGGCGGCTCAACGAACGTGTTGATCGTGACGTCGCCCGCGAAATCCCGCCCTAGGACGACAGGCCCGCTGACCCCCGCGACCTTGTTGTCGACGTTCCCGTCGCCCGTTCGTCCCTCGCCCCGCGCATCCCGCTCCACGAACGTCCCCCTTTCACCCGAGAGCCCCTGCCGCGCCTCGCACCCGCCCGCTTGCCGCACGTCGCGCACGCGGGCTGACGAGTACGGATCAGGCTACCCAGTCGCACCCAACTCTGTGAGTCCTACGCGTACTTGGCGACCACCTGGGACCCTCGGGGTGGTGCGGCCCGGTGCCGATGGGCTCTCGTACGTCCAGGAGGCCCTGCGCCCGCAGGCCGGACGCCCTGGCACGGGGCCGCCCCCACGTCCGTCGCCGGGGTGGCGCGGCCCTGCTCGGTGGTGGCCCCGGCGGGTAGGGGAGGAGCCGAGTTGAACGTGTTCAAAGTCGTGCGCCATGATGATGCCGAGCAGGCACCTCCCGGCCGTGAACAGCGGTGCGGGGCGGTCCCGGGCTGCCCTGACGCGGTCGCGTGACCCCGTCGGGCGGCAGGAGGAAGGGGGAGACATGACGCCGTGGCAGGACAGGGCGGCCGCCGCAGCGGTGGCGCTGATGTGGGGCTACGAAGGGCTCTGGTGCAAGATCTGGCCGGGCCGGGCGGACCAGCGGGCCATCGTGGAGTCGGTGCCGCTGCTGCCCGGGTGGGCGGTGACACCACTGCTGCTCGCCATCGGGGCGGCCGAGGTGGCCCTCGGCCTCTGGGTGCTGACCGGCCGCCGCGCCCGCCTCGCCGCGGTCGTGCAGACCGTCCTGGTGGCCGGGTTCAACACCGGCGGCCTGCTGTTCGGCGCCGACGAGATCCCCGAACCCGGACGGCTGGTCGTCCAGGACCTCGCCTTCCTGGCACTGATCTGGACCGTCGCCGCCAGCCGGCACACCCCCGCCACCCGTACGGTGAGGACCGCGTGAGCACCACGACCCCCTGGGCCGACCACCGGCTGCTGAGCCTGCGCCCCCGCCGCCCCGCCGTGCTGTTCGGCCGGATGTACGAGGACCCCGGCGTCGAGCTCGCCGCCTTCCCGCCGCCCGGCGCCCGCGTCCTGTGCGTCGCCTCCGCCGGGGACACCGCCGCCGCGCTGGCCGCCGCCGGCCACCAGGTCACCGCGGTCGACCTCAACCCGGCCCAACTCGCCTACGCCCACGCCCGCCTGACCGCCGGTGCGCCCGCCGCGACCGGTACGGCGGAACGGCTGCTCGCCCTCGGCCGGTCCGCCGCCGCGACCGTCCTGCCGGCCTGGCGCCCGGCGGCGCTGGAACGGTTCCTGCGCCTCGACGACCCGGCGGCGCAGGCCCGCCACTGGCGCCGCCACCTCGACGGCCCGGGCCTGCGGCTGCTGCTCGGCGCCGCCCTCCGTCCGGCCGGCACGCTCGCGGGCGGCCTGCGCCCGGCGTTCCGGGCCGTGCTGCCGCACCGCTTCGACACCGTGCTGCGGGCCCGGCTGGCCCGCGGCTTCGCCCGCCACCCCAACGCCGACAACCCCTGGGCCTGGCGGCTCCTGCTCGGGCGCGAACTGCCCGGCGGCGACGTACCGCCCGGCAGAACGGCCCCGCCCGGGCCACCCGTCCGGCTGCTCCACGGCGACGTCCTCGAACACCTCGAACGCTCCCCGGCCGCGGCCTACGACGCGGTGACGCTCTCCAACGTCCTGGACGGCCCCGACCCGGCCTTCGCCCGCCGGCTGCTCGCCGCCGTGCGCCACGCCGTCCGGCCCGGAGGGGTCGCGGTGCTGCGCAGCGTCCGCGAACCGGGACCAGCCGGCCCGGGAGCCGCCGCCGAGGACCGCTGCCCGCTGTGGGGCGTCATCCGGCTTGTCCACCTCTGAGCCCGCGCCCCGCGAACCCGCGCCCAGCGCCCCGCGCCCCTGAACCGCGCCCCGCGAACCCGCGCCGCGAACGCCCACCCCCACCCCAACCCCCGCACAGACCAACGGAGTCGACCGTGCGACACCTCCTCCAGCGCCACCCCGTCCCGATCCGCACCCACTTCGCGCACTCCCTCGTCCTCACCTACGCGCTGCCGCCCCGGCTGCTCGCCCCGCTGGTACCGCCCGGGCTCGCCCTGGACACCTACACCGACCCGACCGGAACCGAGCACGGCTTCGTCGCGGCCGCCGTGGTCGACACCCGGGCGCTGCGCCCGGCCGCGCTGCCGGCCCGGTTCGGCCGCGACTTCATCCTCACCGGCTACCGGGTCTTCACACGCTTCCCCACCCCCGCCGGGCGGACCATGCGCGGGCTGCGGATCCTGCGCTCGGACACCGACAGCCGGCTGATGACCGCCGGCGGCAACCTCCTGACCCGCTACCACTACCGCCACGCCCGGATCGGCACCCGGACGGTCGGCGACACCCTGGAGTTCAAGGTCCTCAGCGGCGACGGCCGCGCCGACCTGCATGTGCGCGCCGACCTGGGGAGCGCCCCGGCCGCCCTGCCGCCGGGCAGCCCCTTCGCGGACGCCCGGGCGGCCCGGCGGTTCGCCGGCCCGCTGCCCTACACCTTCGAGTACGAGCCGCAGACCCGCTCGGTCGTCGTGGTCAAGGCCACCCGAACCGACTGGCAGCCCGTCCCGGTGGCGGTCGAGGTCCCCCGGCTGACCTTCTTCGACCACGGCCCGCTGGCCGGCAGCCGGCCCGTGCTCGCCAACGCCTTCCACGTCGCCGACGTCGACTACGGCTGGCAGCGCGGCAGCCGCCGCACCCTGGACGGGGCCGCCCGGTGACCACCGCCCCGGCGCCCCGGCGCCCCTCCGGCGTCCGCGAGGTGGTCCGTTACAACTGGCCCCTGTACGCGGCCGGCGTCCTCACCGCGGCCGGCGGCTGGGCGGCGGCCCGCCACCTGCCCCGGCCGGCCGCCGTGCTCGCCCGGGCCGGGGCCGCCACCGCGGCCGCCCACCTCGCCGTCAGCACCCTCGCCACCTGGTGCGTCTACGACCGCTCAGAGCTCTACACCTACGACTGGCTGCCCGCGCTGCTGCCCGACGGCCCCGGCACGCACCTGGTGATCTCCGCCGGGCTGGACGAGGCCAGCCCCCGGATCTCCACCCGCCACCCGGCGGCCCGCCAGCACATCGCCGACCTGTACGACCCGGCGCTCACCACGGAGGGCTCGATCCGGCGGGCCCGGCGCCGCGTCCCGCCCGCCCCCGGCACCGTGCCGGCCCGTCCGGGCGCGCTGCCCGCCCGGACGTCCTCGCTGGACACCGTGTTCGCCGTCTTCGCCGCCCACGAGCTGCGCCGACCCGCGGACCGCCGCGCGCTGTTCACCGAGGTGGCCCGCACGCTGCGCCCGGGCGGCACCCTGCTGCTGGTCGAGCACCTGCGTGACGCCGCCAACATCGCCGCCTACGGCCCCGGGGCCTGGCACTTCCTGCCCCGGTCGGTGTGGCTGCGCCACGCGGCCGAGGCCGGACTGCGCCCGGCCGCCGAACACCGGATCGCCGGACTGGTCACCGCCGTCGCCTTCCGCGGCGCCGGGGGATGAGCGGGGCCCGCGCCTGCCGGACGTCATGCCCGGCTCCCGCCGGCCGGCGGGAGCACGGTGGCGGGCACTCAGGCTCCGGTCAGCCAGTTCTCTTCGACACCGCCGAGAACGAACCCGTTCTCGAAGCGCACCCGGTACCTGACCCGGGCGCTGCCCCCGGGGAGGGCCGCCCCGTGCCGGATGACCTGCTGACGGAGCCCGTCGATCAGGAGGGCCGTGTGGCCCGTGAACTGGCCGGGGCCGACCTGCTGGTCGAAGGCGGCGAGGTACTCCTGGGCCATGCCGCCGGCCTCCTGCGCCGAGCCCGTGACGACGCCCTCCAGGCCCTCGGCCAGGAACAGCGGGCCGGGGAGGCCGAGCCCGGCCGCCGCGGCGTCCGAGGTGACCTGCGCGTCCCTGGTCAGCTTCACCTTCGCGCCGATCGCGTACGGCATGGATGCGCCCCCTTGTTCGATTCCGGCCGTCCCCAGCGCGAGCGTAGCCGAGACGCCGTGGCAGGAAACGGCGTTCGGCGCGATCAGGCCCCCACGGCCCACGGCCCGGCAGCCGGGCCCGACGCCGCCCCACGGCCGCCCGGGAGGGGGAGAAGGGGTGTGACAGCGGGCCGGGCACAGGCGCTGAACAGGGTGCGGCCGCCCACCCCGCGATCCGCCGCGATCGGTGGTCGGCTTCAACCCGGACCGCCGGCTCTTCGACCTCGCCGAGTGCGTGCCCACCGTGCCGGGCGCGGCCGGCGCCTTCCGCCGCTCGGCGCTGCCGGCGGCCGGCGGCGTGGGCGAGGAGACGCTCGCCGAGGACACCGACCTCACCATGGCGCTCTGCCGGGCCGGCCGGCGGGTCGTCTACGAGGAGAAGGCCAAGGCGTGGACCGAGGCCCCGTCCAGACGCTGATGGGCGCCTACGCGTTCCGGCTGGACGGGGAACGGCTCGGACGGCTGTGGAGCCTGCCGCTGCAGCAGTTCGTCCACCGGCAACTGATGTACCTGGTGGTGGTCCAGTCCGTCTTCACCGCCCTCGCCGGCTCCCGGCCGCGCCGGCAGCGGATGCAGCGGTGCGGCACGCTCCGGGTGCCGGCGGGCGGCTGAGCCGTCAGCGGCCGGTGGCGGAACGGTACGTCGTCACCGCGGCCGCGAGCACGGCTTCCGAATCCGACGACGGCTTCCGGTCGGCGATCCGCTGCACCAGGATGATCACATCGCCGATCCGGACGAAGGCGGTCTCGTCGATGAACGGTTGCGGGTCGTCGGGGAAGGTCGACGTGAGGTGGAGCAGCAGGCCGTCGTCGGCCGGTACCCCGGCCGGTGTGACGGACACGGTCTGGCGGAGCGGCGTCCCGTCCACGACGGTGGTGGTGAAGGAGGCGCAGCGCCGGGCGGCCTCGCGGATGGCGGCCATGACCGCGGCCGCCTGTCCGGGCTGGTACCGGTCGAGCGCTTCCTGGCCGAACCACCCGGAGTCGTCGTCGCCGTCGTCGGCCGGAGTCCGTTCCACCCCCACCGCGACGTCCTCCGCCGGTGGGGCGTGAGCCGTCATGAAGGAGTCGACACCGAGTTCGGAGCACGGCATCGCCGCGATGGGGACCGCCGAGGGGGTGTGCGGAGCGCCGGTGGTCGTCGAGTCGGCCTCCGCCGTGTTCAGCCGGAAACCGCGGGGGAGCCGGTCCTGGGTCAGCAGGCCGTCCCGCAGCCGGTCCGAAGGCACGTGGCGGGAGGCCGCGGGGCTGTCCGGACGGGCCCGCGGGTCGGCTGCGCAGGCCGACACGCCGAGAACCGCGAGAACGAGCCCGGTCACCACGCGATGACGTGTGCGCACTGATCCACCCCCCAGGATTCATGATCGCGCCGTACTCTCCCACACGGGCCCACACGGGCGCTCACGGACCCTCACGAACGACGGCGCCTCCGCCCGAGCGGGCCGGGGCATCCCGGTTTCCGCGCGTGTCGGCTACGGGGCCGGGCCCACGCGGGCCCGGCCCCGTAGCCGGGGCCGGGCCGCCGGGGTGCGGGGTTGTTCACGCCCGGCCGCGGAGGCCGCGCAGGGTGGTGCGGGCGGGGAGCCAGGTGCCGAGGGCGGCGAGGGCGGCGGTGCCGGCGAGGACCAGGGCGAGGGTGGTGGCCGGTACGGCGGGTCCGGCGGTGCCGCGGGTGATGCCCTGGGCGTAGGTGGTGAGCACCGCGGCGGCGATGGCGAGGCCGAGCGCGGTGGCGACGGCGACGGAGGCCGCGGTCTCCCAGCCGAGCATTCGCCGGATCTGGCGGCGGGTGGCGCCGGTGAGCCGCAGGGCCGCGAACTCGGGGCGGCGGTCGCTGATGCTCATGGCCAGGGTGTTGAGGACGGCGATGGCGACGAAGGCGATGATCAGCCCGAGGGTGACGTAGCCGATCTGGGCGCTGACCCGGGTCTGCGAGGCCTGGACGGCGGCGGCGCGCTCCAGCACCCCCAGGCCGGGGTCGCCGTGCAGGGCGGCGGTGAGGGCCTGCCGGGTGGGCGCGGCCCCGCTGCCGTCGCCCCGGACGAGCAGTTCGTCGTCGAGCGGCACGTCGACGTGGGCGGCGACCAGGGAGTGCGCGAGGGTGAGGTCGCCGAAGCCGAGGCCGCGGCCGTAGAGGGCGACGACCGTCACCTCGGCCGGGGTGCCGTCGGCGAGGACCAGGCGCACCCGCTGGCCGAGCCGGTAGCCCAGCCCGTCGGCGGCCGCCGCCGTACCGTCCGTCAGACGGCCGAGGTCGCCGGCGGTGACGCCGAGGTCGAGGGTGTCGGACAGGCGCTCGGGCGTGACCGCCTGGACGCTGCGCTTGGTCAGCCCGTCGCGGACCTGGGTGTGGAGCACCCGGGTCACGGTCCGTACGCCCGGGACGGCGGCGAGCGCCTGGGCGGCGGTGCCCGGCACGCGCGGCCCGACGACGAAGTCGGCGGTGTTCCCGCGCTCGCGCTGCGCGTCCGCCGCGTGGTCGACGGTGGTCTGGGTGAACAGGATGGTGCAGGCCATCGCGACCAGCAGGGTCAGCGGGGTGACGACCGAGGCCAGCCGGTGCGCCCCGGCGCGCAGGTTGTGGGCGGCGAGGTAGCCGCCGACCCGGGACGCCCGCAGCGGCAGGCCGAGGACGGCGACACCGGCACGGGCCACCAGCGGGCCGAGCAGGGCGAGCGCCGTGCACCACAGCAGGACGGCGACGAAGCAGGCCGGGGTCGAGGCCTGGTCGGAGTGCAGGACGGTGAGCAGGGCGGTGAGCGTGACGGCGCCGGCGGTGGCGAGGACGCCGAGGGCGATCCGGGTCCGGGCCAGCCGCGGGGGCTTGAGTTCGGCTTCGCCGAGGGCCTCGACCGGCTTGACGGCGGTGGCGCGCCGGGCGGAGAGGCGGGCGGCTGCCCAGCCGGCCAGCAGGGTGGCGGCCGCGGCGGCGACGACGGGGAAGGGGGAGAGGACGACGGGCAGGTTGGCCGGGATGACGTCCAGGGCCACGAAGCGGCCGTGCAGCCAGTCGCCCAGCGGCAGGCCGGCGGCGGCGCCGAGGGTTCCGGCCGCCAGGCCGATGGCGAGCGCCTCGCCGCCGATCATCTTGCGGACCTGCCGGCCGGTCGCGGCCACGGCCCGCAGGACGGCGATCTCCCGCTGCCGCTGCTGGATCGACAGGCCGAAGGTGCCGACGACGACCAGCAGGGCGACCAGCAGCGAGGTGCCGGCCAGGACGGCGCCCATGCTGACCAGGCGGACCTGAGCGTTGGCGGCGTCGGGGAACTCGACCCGGCCGCGGTCGTCGCCGGTGCGGACCACGGGCGCCGGGACGCTCTGGCCGGGTGCCGGGGCGGTCCCGCTGGGCGCCGGGACGCTCTGGCCGGGGGCAGGGGCGGTCCCGCCGGGCGCCGGGACGGTCCGGGTTCCGGCGAGCAGCGCCCGGACGTCGTCGGCGGCCGACGGCGCGGCCGGGAAGACGCCGATCGCGCCGACCAGGCCGTCGTGGCCGGCGAGCCGGCGGGCCCGGTCGGGGGCGAAGTAGACGGCGGCCTGGCTGTCGAAGCCCTGGGCGGTGACGCCGACCACGTGGACGGTCAGCGTGCCCGAGGCCGTGCGGGCGGGGGTGGTGGAGCCCGGCGACAGGCGGAGCCCGGCGGCGGTGGCCGCGTCGACCACGACCTCGTCCGGGCCGGAGGGCGCGCGGCCGGCGGCGAGGGTGAGCCCGCTCAGCGGCGCGGACTCCCAACCGTGGCCCCAGGAGCCGCCGGTGGGCCCGCCGGGCAGCAGCACCGGGAAGGTCACCTCGGTGGCGACGGCCCGGACCGAGGGCAGGGCGGCGATGCGGTCGGCGAGGGCGGCCGGCACCCAGGCGTGGTCGGCGACCGGCTTGCTCTTCTCCTTGACCTTCCCCTTGCCCTTGTCCTCGACGGCGTGCACGTCCTGGTCCCCGGACACGACGATCGGCGCGGCCGCGTAGCGTTCGGGCCGGACGGTGCCGGTGAGGCCGGTGACCAGGAGGGTCCCGCACCCGCAGACCAGGGCGGCCGCGCAGAACAGGGCGACGAAGGCGCCCGCGAAGCCGGCCGCGCGGTGCCGGAGGGTGGTGAGGGCGAGGCTCAGCATCATCGGTTCCACGCTCCCAGGCGGATCATGCGGTCGGCGACCTTGGCGGCGGTCGGTCCGGACATGGTGTCGGCGACCCGGCCGTCGGCCAGGAAGAGGACCTCGTCGGCGTAGGACGCGGCGACGGGGTCGTGGGTGACCATGACGATGGTCTGGCCGAGCTCGTCGACGGTCTGGCGCAGCAGCGTCAGCACCTCACGGGCGGTCATGGTGTCCAGCGCGCCGGTGGGCTCGTCCGCGAACACCACCTCGGGGTCCGAGATCAGCGCCCGGGCGATCGCCACCCGCTGCTGCTGGCCGCCGGACAGCTGCCCGGGCCGGTGCCCGGCACGCTCCCGCAGCCCCACCCGGTGCACGAGTTCGGCCAGCCGGCCGGCGTCGGCGCGCCGGCCGGCCAGCCGCAGCGGCAGGGCGACGTTCTGCTCGACGGTCAGCGAGGAGATCAGGTTGAACGCCTGGAACACGAACCCCGCGCGCTCCCGGCGCAGTTCGGTCAGCTTGTGCTCACTCAGCCGCGACAGGTCGGTGCCGCCGAGACGGACCGTCCCGGACGACGGGCGGTCCAGGCCGGCCGCGCAGTGCAGGAAGGTGCTCTTGCCCGAACCGGACGGCCCCATCACGGCGGTGAAGCCGCCCTTGGGCAGGTGCACCGTCACCTCGCGCAGCGCGGCCACCGCGCCCCGCCCCTTGCCGTAGACCTTGCTCACGGCGTCCAGAGTGATCGCTTCGTTCATGCCCCCAAGCCTGCCGACCTGCGAACTCCCGTCCCAGGGAGAGGATCACGGGCCACCCGTGACATCGTCACGGGTAGGGTCGGAACATGATCAAACTCCTGTTGGCCGAGGACCAGCACGTGGTGCGCGGCGCCCTGGTGGCACTCCTGGAACTGGAACCCGACCTCCGGGTCGTCGCACAGGCGGACTCGGCCGACGACGTGGTGCCCCGCGCACTGGTCTTCACCCCCGACGTCGCGGTCCTCGACATCGAGATGCCGGGCCGGACGGACGGCCTGCAGGCCGCCGCCGCGCTCAAGGAGAAGCTGCCGCACTGCCGGACGCTGATGCTGACCTCCCTCGGCCGCCCCGGGCTGCTGCGCCGGGCCCTGGACGCGAAGGTCGACGGCTTCCTGCTGAAGACCGCCCCGCCGGCGGACCTGGTCGCGGCCATCCGCCAGGTCGCCGCCGGCGGACGGGTGCTGGACCCGTCGCTGGCCGTGGCGGCCTGGGACCTGGCGGACAATCCGCTCACGCCGCGCGAGAACGACGTGCTGCGGGAGCTGGCCGAGGGCGCCGAACCGCCCGAGATCGCCGCGCGGCTGCACCTGTCGACGGGGACGGTGCGCAACGTGCTCACCGCCGTCGTCGGCAAACTGAACGCCCGCAACCGGACGGACGCGGTGCGCATCGCGCGGGAGGCGGGCTGGCTGACGGCGTAGGCCGGCCGGGGCCGGGGCTGACCGTACGGTCGGTTCAGGGGCAGTGCAGCGGCAGCTCGGCCCGGAGCAGGTACCAGCCGTCGTCCGGGCCGGCGGTCAGGGTGCCGCCCGCCTCGGCGAGGCGGACCGTCAGCCCGCCGATCCCGGAGCCGGGTGCGGTGACGCCCTCGCGGACGCCGTCGTTCTCCACCTCCAGGCGCGCCACGTCGCCGGTGACGGAGGTGGCGATCCGCGCATGGCGGGCGTGGCTGTGCCGCAGGATGTTGGTCACGGCCTCGCGCAGGGCCACGCCCAGCACGGCCCCCGCCTCGCCCGGCACCGGGACGTCCTCCAGCTCCACGGTGATGGCGGCCGCCTCCAGGACCGCCGCCGCCGACGTGAGTTCGGCGGCGAAGGACAGCCGGGGGCTCTCCTCGGCCACCGCCCCCAGCTCGCTCTGCCCCCGTTCGGCCAGCCGCACGATGTCCGCGAGCTCGGCACGGCAGCGCTCACCGGCCGCCTCGGCGGCGTCCCCGGCGCCACCCCCGGCGGCGTCCCCGATGCCACCCCCGGCGACGTCCGCGAGCCGTCGCGCGAGCTCGGCCTTGAGCACGATCGCGGCCAGACCGTGCCCGAGCAGGTCGTGCAGGTCCCGGGCGGCGCGCAGGCGCTCGGTGACCACGGCGGCGCGGGCCAGCCCGGCACCCGCCCGCTGGAACTCCCGCACCAGCCTGACCAGCCGCAGCACCGCGTACACCACCACACAGGTGATCATCACGCTGACCGTGGTCGACAGCGTCGACGGCAGGGACACCGGAGCGCCCCCGCCGATCACCCCGGCGGCCACCACCAGCACGGCGGCCGCGGCCGCCCCGGCGCGCAGCGGCAGGGCGACCGGCAGTGAGCCGGCCAGGATGCCGGCCGCCCCGATCCAGTTCCGGCCCAGCCAGGGCAGCGGCACCAGGGCGAGGACCGCCGAGGCGAGCAGGGCGGAGCGGAGGTGCCGGGTCACGCCGTGGACCGAGACGCGGACCTGGACGGCGCAGAACGCCAGCACACACGCCACGCCGAGTCCCAGGCCGGTCACCGTCGCCGGAACGAACAGCAGCACCCTGGCGCCGAAGGCGGCGAGGAGGAAGTAGTAGAGGCCGAGCGCGGTCCGCAGCTCGGACGGGTCGGCGGCGGCCCGCGGGGCGGCCGTGGCGGCGACGGACGCCTCCACGGCGAAGCGCCCGTCCGGCTCCAGACCCGCCGTCAGCCGGCCGCCCACGACCCGGACCCGGTCCGCGAGGTCGTCCAGGAGGTCCGCGCCGAGCGCGGCCGTCGGCATGCCGTCGCTGACCACGCGCAGCACCACCCGCCCGGCCCGCTCACCGGTGCTGACCTCGCAGCGGCGGGCGTCCCCGACCCGGACGGCCGCCGTGACCGACTCGCGCAGCACCGTCGCGAGCACGGTCCCGGCCGGTCCCAGCGGCTCGCGGTGCCCGATCCGGATGTCGGCCGCGACGCCGGCGGAGGCCAGCAGCGCCCGGGCACTGGCCGCCTCCGGGGCCAGCGAGAGGCTGCGCAGCTCGGCGGTGGTGGCCCGGGCGGCCGCGAGCGTCCCGCGGGCCACGGCGATCAGCGGGTCCAGGACCGACGGGTCCGCCCGCACGGCCAGGCCCCGGATCCGGGCGAGCCCTTCGGACAGCTCGCTGCGCAGGCTCGACGCGATGCGCAGCCGCTCGTCGGTGACCGCGGAGGCCGCCAGCGTGAGCCGCGCGGCGTGGACGCCTGCCGCCAGCAGCGCGAGCCGGGTGACGGTGTACAGCATGACGCCGCCGAGCGCGACCATCAGCAGCAGGTCGACGGCGTCCCGGACGGACGCGGACCGCACCGCCGCGGCCAGGACGGCGGCCCCCACGAACGGCGGCAGCAGCAGCCGGCGCAGCGGCCGGCGGCGTTCCAGCAGCAGGGAGGCGGCGGGCAGGCAGAGCAGGCCGACCGAGACCCCGAGCGGACCGACCGCGAGGAAGGCCACCGCCAGCTCCGCGACCGTCCAGCCCGCCCGTACGGGCCCGCCACCCGGACCGGGCCGGGTGTGCCGCGACTGCAGCACCACCAGGGCGAGGCAGGCCGCCACGACCGCGGCCCCCGCACCCGGCTGCGCCGGTACGCGCGCCAGCCCCTTCAAGAGGTGCACCGCCACCAGGGCGGCTCCGACCGCCACCACCAACGCCCGCGCCGGCCACGGCCGGACGTCCCTTCCCGTTTCCCCCACAGCGAGGCATCGTACGCACCGCCCGTCCCGTCCGGACCTCCTGGTCAGGGGCGTCACCGGCACCCTCGCCGCCGGCCATGCCGTCGCGCGCGGGCGCCCGCGCGCCCGTCGTGCGCTCCCGCGCGCGGGCCACCGTGCGGCACCGGGGCGCGCGGGAAGTCGGCGGGGCCGACTTCCCGCGCAGGGCGCGCTTCGTGCCGGGGGTTCAGCGGGCGCTGCCGAGGTTCCGGTCGTGCTCGGCGCCTTCGAGCATGAGGGTGGTCTCCTCGATGCGGCGGAAGCGGCCGTCGGGGGCGAACTCGGCGAAGACGTAGACCTCGATGCGGGCGGTGGACCCGTCGGTCTTGACGATGGTCATGGTGTGGCGGTCGGCGTAGCGGTCGCCGGAGGCGAGCTCGTCGTGGACCTCGACGGAGCCGTCGGCGACGACGGTGCGCAGGTGGGCGATGTGGGCCAGGAACTCGGCGCGGTCGGCCCACTCTCCGTCGGTGCGCTGGCGGTAGTCGGGCGCGAAGTGCCGGTCGGCGGCCTCGTCCAGGTCGAGGCCCGGGGTGAGCAGCAGGTCGGTGAGGGCGGCGCGGACGTCGGTGTGGTTCACGGGGATTCCTTCGGAGGCGTGCGGGAGCGCTCGGAGACGCTTGGAAACGCTCGGGAGCGGCCCGCGGTGGATGATGAAGATGCGTGCCTGAAGCACGCTTATGACTGTACCAGGAAAAGCGTGCGCCGAGCACGCTAATCTGCAGGGGTGAAGAACCCGACCGGACACGACATCGCCGACGCCCTCGGGCTGCTCCTGCGCCGCAGCACCCGAGCCCGCGTCTACACCCGCCTGACCGAAGGACTGGGGGAGGCGGTCGACGAACTCACTTACCCGGTCCTCAGCGGCCTGGCCCGCACCGGCCCGTACAGCGCCGCCGACCTGGGCCGCGAGATCGGACTCGACCGCACCACCGTCACCCGCCGCGCCGACCGCCTCGAACAGGCCGGCCTCCTGCGGCGCCAGCCCGACCCGGCCGACGGCCGCGCCACCCTGCTCGCCCTCAGCGACGACGGCCGCACCGCCGTCGAGGCCACCCGGCAGCGGCTCGCCACCGGCATCGAGGAGTCGCTCGCCACCTGGCCGCAGGCCGACGCCCAGGCCTTCGCCCGCCTGCTGCGCCGCTTCGTCGACGAGGGGCCCTTCGCCGCCGGCCAGGACTGACCGTCACCGGCCCGGCCGGGCCTGGGTCAGGACCGCCTCGCCCCCGGGTTTCGGCCGGCCCCGGCCCGGACGAGACGATCGCCACCCGTCCGTCGCGCGGCGGTCGGGCCCGACAGATGGGATGGTGGTGCGCCACGGGCGGGACGACCACGCGTCGGCCGGCACCGTGCGGACCGGCGGGCGGTACGACCCGTCCGCCGGAAGCGACCCTTGAGGAGAAGACAGCACAGTGGCAACCGACTACGACGCCCCCCGCGACACCGGCGACGAGAGCAACGACGAAAGCATCGAGGCACTGAAGGGCCGGCGCGACGACAAGCAGAGTTCCACCGTCGACGTGGAGCCCGAGGCCGTCGAAGGGCTGGAGCTCCCGGGTGCCGACCTGTCCGGGGAGGAGCTCACCGTCCGGGTCGTGCCCCTGCAGGCGGACGAGTTCACCTGCATGACCTGCTTCCTGGTCCACCACCGCGCGCAACTCGCCGGTGAGGACAAGAACGGTCAGCCCATCTGCCGCGAGTGCGCGTCCTGACCGTCGTGCGGGTCTGACGTCCCGCCGGACCGGCGGCCCGAACCCGTTCGGGCCGCCGGCCGGGCCGCCGGCCGTCCGACAGGGCTGCAGGCGGGCTGCCAGCGGTCTGTGGGCCGCCTGTGGGCGGGATGCCGGTGGCCGCTGGAACCGTGGGCCGCGAGTCGCCCGGCGAGCAGCCGCGGCTTTCGCCACCAGCAAGGGAGCCCCGTCACCGTGCCATCCGCATCCTCCACCCCGCCCTGGAACGTCCACCGGCTGCCGCGTGCCGACGGCAGCGTCTTCCTGGTCACCGGCGGCAACGCCGGCATCGGGTACTTCGTCGCCGAGCAGCTCTCGGCGACCGGGGCGACCGTCGTCCTCGGCAGCCGCAACCCCGCGAAGGCCGAGGACGCCACGGCCTCGATCCGCGCGCGCGTGCCCGGAGCGCGGGTGCGGGCCGTCCGGCTGGACCTCGCCGACCTCCCGTCGCTGCGGACCGTCGCGGAATCACTGCGGGTGGAACGCCTCGACGCGGTGGTCCACAACGCCGGCGTCGCGCTCGACGACCCGCCGCGCACGGAGACCCGCGACGGCCACGAGCTGATGTTCGGCACGAACCACCTCGGGCACTTCGCCCTGACCCGGTGGCTGATGCCGCTGCTGACGGCCGCTCCGGCGGCCCGGATCGTCACCACGGGCAGCTTCGCGGCCAAGTCCGAGCGCCTCGACCCGGACGACCTGCAGTCCCGCGACGACTACCGGCCCAAGCGCGCCTACGGGCGCTCCAAGCTGGCCCAGATGTACTTCGGCCTCGAACTCGACCGCCGCCTGCGCGCCGCCGGCAGCACGGTGACGAGCGTGGTGGTCCACCCCGGCGGCGCGCTGGACTCCCTCACCCCCGCACGGCCGCCGGTCCACGTCCGGACCACCGGCGCCCGGCTGGGCGCGGCCCCCGCGGCCCTCCTGGTCCAGGGCAAGCACGCCGGCGCCTGGCCCGCCGTCCGGGCCGTGCTCGACCCGGCCGTACGCGGGGGCCAGCTCTGGGGACCACGCGCCTTCGGCCTGCGCGGCACCCCCCGGCGCGAACCGCTCTGGCCCCACCTCGCCGACACCTCCGTCGCGGCCCGCCTCTGGGACGCCAGCCGAGACCTGACCGGCGTCGACCCCGCGCCCCTCCCCGGACAGCCGGTCAGGAGCGGGTGATGCCGTGTCACGGGCCCGGCCCGCGGGCCGTCCGTGAACGCGGACGAGGTCCGGTACCCGAGTGGGTACCGGACCTCGTCCGACTGTGGAGCGCCAGGCCCGGGTCGCACGGACTCTCCCTACTGAAAGTAGGGCGTGCTCTGGTAGCACCGCTGACGCCTGACGAGGAATCATCTCCCTCGCGACGAGAAGAAGACTAGCAGGTCAGCGGCCTGCCGTCGAAAACGATCACGAGGCCCGCGGTACGGGGGCGATCGCGTGGACGGGGGCCGGTCTTCGGGCGCGGCCCAGGGGTCAGGGGGCGGGGCGAAAGCCGGAGCCGCGGCTTCCGGATGGCATGCTCGCGGCCGAAAAATCCCAGGTCACAGCACTGTTCACCACACCACCCGGGGTCTAGCATTCCCGACACGGCGACCCCACCGCAGTCGGGCCGCCGAGCAGAGCAGCCGCGTCCTCCCCCCAATGGCGCGGCTGGCCTCCCACACGGCCGGGGCCCCGCGGACCAACCCCCTGCTCCCCGGGACCCCGGCCGGCTGCGCCCCCCTGCCCGGTACGGCGCCGGCGTACGGCCCTGGCGTTCAGGCCCGGAGCGCCGGAGTGAGCACCTCCTCGCACCACTGGCGGAAGGTGGTCGGGCTCGCGGTCCGCGGGGTCCGCTCCACCCCGGCGTCGAGGCCGTCCTCCTTGGCGCGCATCATGTCGACGTAGCCCTCCACGAGCGCCTCCGTGGCACCCCGTCCGGTGAGCGCGGCGCGGAAGTCGTCGAGCGGCCGGCGCTCGTAGCGGACCGGGCGGCCGAGAACCTCGGACAGGACGCGCGCCATGTCGTCCGCCGAAAGGTCCTCGGGGCCCAGCACCGGGACCTCGCCCGCTCCCGTCCAGGACCGGTCGAGCAGCAGGCCGGCGGCGGCCGCCGCGATGTCCCCGGTGGCGGCCAGGGGCGCCCTGCGGTCGGCGGAGACGATGTCGGTGAACACGCCGTCGTCACGGATCGTCGCCGCCTGCCGCAGCAGGTTGTCCATGAAGCTCGGGCAGGCGAGGGCCCGGTAGGCCGTGCCCGTACCCGCGATGAGGTCGTCCATGGCCAGCGACGCCGTCACGAGCCCGGCGCGGCCGGCGACGGGGGTGCCGCGGCCGAGCGCCGAGACGCCGACGACGTGTCCGACGCCGTGGGCCGTGACGGCCTTCGCGGCGGCGCGGGTGAAGTCGAGGTACAGGGCGTCCAGGCTCGGCGGCCGCGGCGTCGGCGGGACCACCCAGAAGACGGCGTCCGCGCCGGCGAAGGCCCGGTCGACGACCTCCGCGTCGCCGTGCGAGCCGGTGACGACGTCGACGTCGCCCCGGGCGCGGACCGCGTCCGGAAGCTTCTCCGGGTCGCGCACGACGACGCGCAGCTCTTCGCCGCGGGCGGGGGCCAGGTCGAGCAGGATGTCGAGGAGCCGGCCGCCGATCTGGCCGGTGGGAGTGGTGATGACGATCATGTTTCGAGTCTCCGGGCGGCCCGCCCGCGGCGTCCAATGCCCTTTCCGGCCGTTGATACCTTCTCGGCATGGATCTCGACCTGCGCAAGCTCCGCTACTTCGTCGCGGTGGTCGAACACCGGCACTTCGGCCGGGCGGCGGAACAGCTCTACATCACCCAGCCGGTACTCAGCCGCCAGATCAGGGCCATCGAGCAGGAGTTGGACTGCACCTTGCTCGAACGGACCACGCGCCGGGTGGAGTTGACCCCCGCGGGCAAGCAGCTCTACCAGGAGGCGCAGGGGATCCTCGCGGCCGTCGCCGCGGCGGTGCAGCGCGTGCACGACGCCGACCGGGGCACCCGGCGGCTCGTCGTCGCCTTCTCGCCCGGACTCCACGTGGCCGACGCGATCCGGGCGTTCGCGCAGCGCCACCCCGACGTCGAGACCGACGTCGTCCCGGCGCGCTGGTGGGAGCCGGACGCGTCGCTGCGCGACGGCCGGTCCCAGGTCGGCTACCTGCGGCGGCCGTTCGACGAATCGGGGCTGCACACCATCCCGATCGGCCAGGACCCCAGGGTCGCCTGCATGCCCGCGGCGCACCCGCTGGCGCGCCGGGACGAGCTCACCTCCGCGGACCTCGACGGCGAGCGGATGCTCGACGTGCCGAGGCGGCGGACCTCCTCGCTCGAGGAGAAGTTCGAGCTCATCGCCTCCGGGCAGGGCATCGCGCTGGTCCCGCGGAGCGTCGCGCGCTCCTACTCCCGCCCCGACCTGGCCCACCGTCCCGTCACCGACGCCCCCGCGATCGAGACCTGCCTGGCCGTCCTCGCGGACCGGCGGGAGAGGCTGGTGCGCGACTTCCTGGAGATCGCCACGGCCACGCTGCGGCGCACCTGAACGGGTAGGGGGTCCGGGGAGGGCGCGGGGGAGTGCCCGGCCAGGGGCGCTCCGGCGAGGGGCGCTCCGGCACTCCGGGCGGCTGGCGGGATCTTGGCGGCCTCAGGCGTTTACGCCACTCGTGGGGCGGCCCCGGGGGCCGGAGGATGGAGTCGTCGCCGGCCGGGGGAACCCGGCCCGGCCCACCGGAACCCGTCCCGACCAGCACGAACGCGAGGCCCCCATGTCTGCCACCGCTGCCACCGAGACCGTCGGCGCCGTCCTGAGCGTGCCCGCCGCGGCCCCGGCCGAGGCCGCCGCCCACTTCGCCGCCCGTCTTGCCTTCGAGGCGGACGTCTCGGACGTCCACGCCGACCTGGCGTCCGGCGCACCCGGCGTCGTGGTGGTCGACACCCGCGGCGATGCCGCCTGGGACCAGGGCCGCATCCCCGGCGCCCTCCACATCCCCACCGCGCGGATCGCCGAGCTGGCACCGGAGCTCATCGACCCGGCCCTGACCGTGGTCACCTACTGCTGGGGCCCCGGCTGCAACGGCGCGACCCGCGCGGCGCTGGCCTTCGCCCGCCTCGGCTACCGGGTCAAGGAGATGCTCGGCGGCTTCGAGTACTGGGTGCGCGAGGGCTTCGCCTACGACTCCGCGGCCGGCACCGAGCAGCGCCCGATCGACGACCTGACCGCCCCGCGCTCGGGCATCTCCTGCGCGTGCTGACGGGCACCGCGCGGCCGGGCGGCGTGATCCGTCCGGCGCGATCCGTTCGGCCACCGCGGTAACCGTCCGAACTAATCGGAATGAATATCACATTAATGAATGACTCCGAGGAACTCCGACGCCTCGATGATCGACCATGAGCCAGTGCATCGTGCTACGGTTTTTGGAGTCGCAGTTGTGGTACCCATGAACTATGTGTGCCTGACGGGAATGCTTTCCTCCAGGCACATTATTTGTTTTCCGGCGTCTCCGGATGGGGCCTCTGCCTACAGAAGGAGAACGTCATGGCACAGGGAACCGTGAAGTGGTTCAACGCCGAAAAGGGCTTCGGCTTCATCGAGCAGGACGGCGGCGGCCCCGACGTCTTCGCCCACTACTCGAACATCGCGGCCCAGGGCTTCCGTGAGCTCCAGGAGGGCCAGCGGGTCTCCTTCGACGTCACGCAGGGCCAGAAGGGCCCGCAGGCGGAGAACATCACCCCCGCCTGATTCGCCGGCGCGCATGCGCGAACCGGGGTCCGCACCTGAGGGTGCGGGCCCCGGTTTCGTGCTTTCCGGGATCGGCGGTCGCCCCCTGTGGGTCGGTCTCCCACCCTCGCGCACCCGTTCCGGGCACACGCCGCGTTCCGTCGCGACGTTCCAGGAAGGGGCGAATCCGCAGGTCAGGGGGCATGACGCTGTTCCAGCGTCCCGGATCGCCGGGCGGAGCTGGCGGGCGGGACGGGGCCCGGGACAGTCTGTGGACCGACGGCGGGTCGGCACCGAACCCGGCCCCGCCACCCGGCACCCGACCCCAGGGGGAAGACCCTTCATGCGACCCTTCATGCGCACCTCGAACCGACGCCCGACCACCGTCCTGCTGGCCGCCGCCGGACTGGTGGCCGTCGCCGCCGCCCCGGCCGCCGCCGTCCACGGCGGATCGGACACCACGACCAAGGCCCACCCGTTCGTCGTGGCCCTGGAGACCGCCGCGGGCGAGCAGTGGTGCACCGGCGCGCTGATCGCGCCGACCAGGGTGCTGACCGCGGGTCACTGCGTCGCCGAGGCCGACGACCCGGCCTCGCTGCGGGTGATCGCCGGGCGGACCGACCTGACCGGCTCCGGCGGCCAGGTCCGCCGGGTGAAGGGGTACCGGGTGGACCCGCGCTACACCTCCGGCCTGCAGCACGACTCCGCCGTCCTCACCCTGGACCGTCCGCTGCCGCAGAAGCCGGTCCGGGTGGCGCGGCAGGGGGACGAGGCGCTGTACCGGGACGGCCGCACGGCCACGCTGCTGGGGTTCGGCCGTACCGGCCCGGACGGCCGCCCCGGTACGCACCTCAAGCAGGCGGTGCTGACGCAGGCCCCGCCGGCCTCCTGCGACCCGTACACCTTTCCCGAGGACTCGCCGCTGCTCAAGGTCTGCGGCCTGCCGCGGGCCGGCACGACGGACAGCGTCTGCAAGGGCGACTCGGGCGGGCCGCTGATGGTCGGCGGCGTCGTGATCGGCGTGGTCTCCACCGGCAACAAGTACTGCGACACCCAGTACCCGGTCTCGGTGTTCACCCGGGCCACCGACGTCCCCGAGGAGCTGCTGTCCTAGTCCTGGGGCCGAGTCGTTCCGATCACTCCGATCGCTCCGATCACCACCCGTGACAGAGTGGGCGCATGACCACGGACCGCGAGAACTCAGCCGATCTCCGCCCGGAACCCGGGCCGGGGAACGCCCCGGTCCACGGAGATCTCGTCGCGGCGAAGGCACTCGTCTACGACCGCTGCGGATTCTCCTGCTCGCAGCCGGTGCCCGAATCCGAGAGTGCCGATTACGCCGCCCACGAGTTCACCCTCGACGGCCTCGCCGTCCGGTTTCGCGCGGCCAGGACGACCCCCACCAAGGCCGGCCAGTTCGTCACCGTCTGGAAGAGGTCCCCGGCCGGGCCCATCCAGCCCTTCGATGTCACGGACCCCGTCGACCTCTTCGTCATCAGCACCCGCGACGGTCACGGCTTCGGCCAGTTCGTCTTTCCCATGGACGCGCTCCGCCGGCACGGCGTCGTATCGGCGGACGGTTCGGGTGGGAAGCGGGCCCTTCGCGTCTACCCGCCCTGGGTGACCCCTCCCAACCGCCAGGCCGGCCGTACGCAGGCGTGGCAGCTGGACTTCTTCCTGCGCCTGCACCCGGACAGGCCCGTCGACCTGGCCCGCGCCCGGGAGCTCTACCACCCGCAGGACAGCGTCTAGCCGGGGACAGCAGGCCGGACGGCGGTGCGTGCCCCTGCCCGCCGCCGCCCGGCCGGGGCACGCCCCACCCGGCAGGTCGGGAGACAATCACGCCATGGGCAAGGACATCACCCGAACAGTGGACGCCCTGTGCGAGGACGACGACGCGGAGGTCTTCGTCCTCCGCGCCGAGGTCGAGTCACGGGTCGCCGCCGGGGAGTTCGACTGGGTCGGCGGCCTCGCGGGGGAGCTGGCCGCCCGGGTCGGCGCGGGGGAGGACGGCAAGGGGCACTGCGGCACGGTCGCCTACTGGGCCCTCCACGCCCTGGCGGCCCACCCGGAGCCGGGAAGCCTGCGCGCCCTCGTGCGCGTCATGGAATCACCGCACCACGGCGGCGTCGACCAGGCCGCCTCCCCGGGCTTCCTGGCCGCGGTCGTGGCCGGCGGCCACCGCATCGAGACCATCGCCGACGTGGTGTTCGGCCGGGTGTCCGAGGCCGCCTTCGCGCGTGAGTTCGCGGCGTGCCTCCTCCAGGAGTCGGTGCTCGTCCAGGGCGAGGTGGACGGCCACCCGGCCCTGCGCGCCTTCGCCGACACCCTCCTGGCCGAGGACCACCCCCTCGCCGTCCTGCCGCTGAGCCTCCTGCCCGAGGAGCACGGGCTCCGGCGCCCACCGGAAGCCGCGGACGACTGGACCTGGATGGTTCCCCCCGTCTGGCGGGAGACGGCCGACCCGCACGAGCCGCTGATCACGCCGTCGACGCGCCGGCGGGCGGCCGCCCTCGATCCCACCGAGACCGGCGTCCCGGCCACGGCCGACGCCATGGGCGCGGCCGTCGAACACTGGCTCGCCCACTCCAACGGCACGGTCGCCGCCCAGGAGTTCCGGCTGATGGACCCGGTGGCGTGGGAGGACTTCCCTGCGGTCTTCGAGCTCCTGCCGCTCACCCCCTGGCCCGCGGACGGGGCCCGGGCGACGCTCCACCCGTCGGACGCCGACCTCGTGCTGCGGATCCTGCTCACTGCCGCGGTCCGCGCACCGGCCTACGGCCGGGCCCGTTACGGCGCGTACGGAAGACTGGCCGCCTGGCGCTCCCTCGGCGGCCTGACCGGAAGCCCCGCGGACGCCCCCGTCGCCGAGGTCGCCGAACTCGTCCGGCGGACAAGCTGGTTCCGCATCGGCACCTCGTCCCCGTGGTTCCACGACGTCGCCTGGGACCTCGCCGTCGCGGCCCTCAGGCCCGGGGGCCGGGAGGTCGCGGTCCTGGCCGCCACCGACACCGACTGACCGGACACGACCGGCCGAGGGTCCGTCAGCAGTCAGGGCAGCCGGGAACGGGGTGGATCGTCGGCACGGGCTGGTTTCCGCGGAGCCAGTCGGTGAGCCGCGCCCGCCGGTTCAGTCCTGGAGGGTGGCGAGCCAGGTGGTCAGCAGGTGGTTGACCTCGTCGGGGCGTTCCTGCTGGATCCAGTGGCCGCAGCCGTCCAGGATGTGGGTGGAGGTCAGGGCGGGGAGGGTGGCCGGGTGGGCGGCGATCGCGTCGGCCATCCAGGTCGTGGAGGCGTCGAGGGCGCCGCCGATGAACAGGGAGGGCTGTGTGATCGGGGCTCCGTTGTACGGGGCGAGGTCCTGCCAGTCGCGGTCCATGGTGCGGTAGCGGTTGAGGGCCCCGGTCATGCCGGTGCGCTCGAACTCCCCGGCGTACACGTCGAGGTCGTCCTCGGTCAGCCAGGCGGGCAGTCTGCCGGCGGGGAAGCGGTCGCGCAGCCGGCCGCCGGCGCGGGTCACGAAATGCGGGTCGGGCTCGTCCTGGGCGGGCATGGTGTCGGCGGACATGGCGGCGTAGAAGCCGGCGAGCCAGCCCCGGAGGTCGGGTTCCATCTCCGCTTCGGCCCGGCCGGGTTCCTGGAAGTAGGAGACGTAGAACTCCTGGTCGCCGCCCATCCGCGCGAAGACGTCGGTGGGGCGGGGGCCGCCGGGCGGCGTGTAGGGGACGCTCAGCAGTGCGACGGCGCGGAAGACTTCGGGGTGGAGCAGGGCGGAGGCCGCCGCGATGGGGGAGCCCCAGTCGTGTCCGACGACCACGGCCGTCTCCTCGCCCAGGGCGCGGACCAGGGCGACGTTGTCCGCCACCAGGTCGAGCATCCGGTAGGCGTGCGTCGCGGCCGGCTTGGAGGAGCGGCCGTAGCCGCGCACGTCGAGCGCGACGGCCCGGTACCCGGCCGCGGCGAGGGCCGGGAGCTGGCGGCGCCAGGAGTACCAGGACTCGGGGAAGCCGTGGACGAGCAGGACCAGCGGTCCGGTGCCCTGCTCGACCAGGTGCAGGCGCCCGGCGGGTGCCTCGACGGTGCGGTGGCGCGGGTCGGCGGACGGTGCGGGGTGGTGCATCGTTTCTCCTCGGTTCACGGGCGGCCGCGGTTACCCGCCGATCATGCGGCGCGGCGGCCGCGCGACGCGAACACCCTTGTCATTCTGGCAAACTGGCAGGACAGGGCGGTGGAGGCGGCACGGCCGGAGGGAGCGGGGCGACGGTGACGGACGACGGCACTGCCGACGCGCTGGCGGCCATGGGCCCCCGGCTGCGGACCGCGCGCGAGCGGCACGGCGCCACCCTCACCGGCGTCAGCCGCGCGACCGGCGTCTCGCTGAGCACGCTGTCGCGGATCGAGACCGGCCGGCGCAAGCCGACCCTGGAGGTGCTGCTGCGGCTCGCGAAGGCGTACGGCGTCTCCCTGGACGAGCTGGCCGGCACCGCACCCGCCGCGGCGGCCGGCAGCGGACCCGCCACGGCGGCCGGACCGCGCGCCCCGGTGCCGCGGCGTTCCGGCGACGGCAAGGAGGTGCTGCCGCTGACCCGGTACGTCGGGGGCCTGCACGCGCACAAGCACGTCCTGCCCGCCGTCGACGCGCCGCCGGCGCGGCCGCGGCAGGTCTCCCACGACGGGTACGAATGGCTGTGCGTCCTGTACGGGCGGCTGTGGCTGGCGCTCGGCGAGCAGGACCTCGTGCTGAGCGCCGGGGAGGTGGCCGAGTTCGACACCCGCACCGCCCACGGGGTCGCGAACGCCGGACCCGGCGGACCGGTCGAATACCTGATCATGTTCGGGCCGCAGGGGGAGCGCCTGCGACCGCGCACCCCGGCCCCCGGCGGCGGGGCCCGGTAGGGCGGAGCACGGCGTCCGGGCCCCGCGACGGTGCCGGCCACGGTGCCCGCGGCTTCACGCCTCGGCGGCGTCCGGTCAGCCCAGTGACGCGCTCGCCGCGCGCAGTTCGTCCAGGGCCGCCAGGGCGTACCCGGCGAGCTCGTTCTCGGCGCCGCGGTCGTCCCCGGCCCATGCGGCGTACCCGCGTTTGAAGGCGAGGACGCCCAGCTCGCCGGCGAGGGCCGCGGTCGGGTCGGGTACGCCGCGGGCGACCAGAGCGGTCGTCATCGCGGCCGCGAGACCGACGGTCTTGAGGGTGTCGCGCTCCTGGAGCTCGGTGCTGGCGGCGACGGCCGCCTTCAGGCGGGGGGCGAGCTCGCGGCTCCCGGGGCCCATCGCGGCCGAGGCGCGCTCAAGGCCGGCGGCGACCGCCTCGAGCGGGCTGGCGTCACCGGGCGCGTCGGCGATCCCCTCGGCCAGCAGCCGGCTCAGCGTCTCCTGCCCGGCGACCAGCAGCTCGCGCTTGTCGGGGAAGTGCCGGAAGAAGGTGCTCTTGGTGACCCCGGCACGCTCGGCGATCTGCGCGACCGTCGTGGCGTCGTACCCCTGCTCCGTGAACAGGTCGACCGCGGCCACGACGAGGCGCTCACGCGCACCTGGTTCCCATCGACTCATGGGTTCAGCATATGTGATGGGACTCTTGTCCCATCGCTCTGCTACAGTGATGGGACAAGAGTCCCATCACTTCTGGGAGGGTTCCATGCGCGTCTTCGTCACCGGCGGCACCGGTCTGATCGGTACCGCCGTCGTCGCCGAACTCCTCGGCGCGGGCCACACCGTCCTCGCGCTCGCCCGCTCCGAGGCCTCCGCGCAGGCCGCCGAGGCGGCCGGCGCCGAGCCGCTGCGGGGAGGCCTCGCCGATCCGGACGTCCTGCGCTCCGGCGCCGCCCGGGCCGACGGGGTGATCCACCTCGCCTTCGGCAACGACTTCAGCAGCCCAGAGGCCCTCGCCCGGAACATCGCCGAGGAGACCGCCGCCCTCACCGCCCTCGGCGAGGAACTCGTCGGCAGCGGCCGTCCCCTGGTCACCGTCTCGGGTACGCCCCGGGTGGCGGGCCGTGCCTCCACCGAGGCCGACCCGGTGCCGACCGACGGGCCGGTCGGCGGCCGCGGTCGCACGGTCACGGCGGTCCTGGGCCTGGCCTCGCGCGGGGTCCGGAGCACGTCCGTACGCCTGCCGCGCACGGTGCACAACGAGGGCACGGGCGGGTTCGCCGGTCTGCTGACCGACATCGCACGCCGGAGCGGGGTCTCCGGCTACCCCGGCGACGGCACCCAGCGCTGGCCCGCCGTCCACGCGCTCGACGCGGCCGTCCTCTTCCGGCTCGCCCTGGAACGGGCGGAGGCCGGTACCGCCTGGCACGCCGTGGCCGACGAGGGGGACGCGGTACGGGACATCGCGGCCGTCATCGGCCGACGGCTGGGCCTGCCGGTCGAGCCGGTGCCGCAGGAGACCTACGGCCCGCTCGGCCCGATCTTCACGGCCGACCAGCCCTCGTCCAGCACCCGCACCCGGCAGGTGCTCGGCTGGGAGCCGCAGCACCCCGGCCTCCTGGCGGACCTGGAGAACATCCGGCCCTGACCGGCCATCGGCGACCGGCGCTCACGTCGGAAGCCCTCACCCGCGTCACCCGCGACCGACCGCGCAGATACGGCAGTTCACGTCCACAGCAAGCAGGAGGTTCCCTCATGGTGGCAGTCGTCCTAGGCGCCCGCGGAAACGTCGGCCGTCACGTGGCCGACGGCCTGCTGGCCGCCGGTGAGCAGGTCCGAGCGGTCAACCGGACCCCGGCCGCGGGCACGGCGCCCGGGTGCGAAGCGGTCGTCGCCGACCTGGCGCGTCCCGAGACGCTGCCCGCGGCGTTCGACGGCGGCGACAAGCTGTTCCTGTACGGCATGCTCGACCCCCAGAAGCCCTACGACATCGAGAAGGTCACCGCGGCGGCCGCGGCCGCGGGGATCCGGCAGGTGGTGCTGCTCTCGTCGGTGGCGGTCGTCCTGGACCCCGACGCCGGCCACCCGGTCGCCCGCCTGAACCGCACGATCGAGCAGGCCGTCCAACGGTCCGGCATGGACTGGACGTTCCTCAGGCCGGGGACGTTCGCGGCCAACACCCGCACCTGGTGGGCCGAATCGATCCGCACCGACGGCGTCGTCCGCCTGCCCTATCCGCTCGCGCAGTCGGCGCCGGTGCACGAGAAGGACATCGCGGCGCTGGCGGTGACCGCCCTGACCGAACCGGGCCACTCGCACCAGGCCTACACCGTCCACGGGGCCGAGTCCCTGACCCTGCGACGCCAGGTCGAGCACATCGGCGAGGCCGTCGGCCGGCACATCCGGGTGGAACGCGTCTCCGAGGAGCAGGCCCGCGCGGACGTCGCCAGAACCATGCACCCGGTCGTGGCCGAGGCGATCGTGAGCCAGTGGGCCGCCGCCGCCGCCGACGGCGTCGCGGCCGCGACCTCCGTCATCGCCGAGAAGATCACCGGCGCTCCGGCCCACACCTACGCCCAGTGGGCCGCCGACCACGCCGACGACTTCCGCTGAGCCCGTCCTGCCGACCAGCCGTACGGGGCCGGGGGCCCCGGGGGCCGAGGGGCGAACCCCTCGGCCCTCAGGATGTCCGCCATGGCGGTACCTCTCTCTCGTGCGGGCGCCCGCTTCCGGGCGCGTTCGTCCGTCCGTGCCCGTGGGCTCAGTCGTCCGGGTCGTGCTCGTCCCGGTCGTGCTGGATGGCCTCGGCGATCCGCTTGATGCGGTGCAGCCGGGCGTCCCAGGCGGCGCCGACCGACGACAACTGGGCGACGGCGCGGGCGAGTTGGGCCTCGTCGACCTCGTAGCGGCGTTCGCGTCCGGACGGCGTGTCGTGGACGAGCCCGACGCGGCCCAGCACGCCGAGGTGCTTGGCGACCGCCTGCCGGGTGACCGGCAGCTGCTCGCTCAGGGTGGTCGCCGTCCCGCCGTCGCCGGTCAGGAGCAGGTCGAGCATCCGGCGCCGGATGGGGTCTCCCACCGCCGACCAGAGCTCGTCGTCGACGGCGACGCTCCCGGGCGCGTTGCGGGCCGCGTTCACGCGCGCGACACCACTCGGGCGACGTGGGTGACGAGGCGGGGCAGGAAGTGGTCCCAGCCGCTGGCGTGGTCGCGGTAGGCCTCCTCCAGGACGGCCGCCTCCCAGCCCCTCTCCCGGAACCCCGTCTCGGTGAACCGCAGCAGGGTGCCGCCGTCCGAGGGGACCAGGTCGAAGGTGACCAGGAGCGAGTTGCCCGGCGCCGCGGCCCGGCCCTCGTCGTAGACCCAGCGGAAGCTGAACCGCCGGGGCGGGTCGGCCTCCACCACCGTGAGCGGTTCGACCTTCACGTCCGGCGTCCCCACGCCGAACGAGATGACCCCGGTGGCCCCCGGGACCGGCTTGAGGTCCGCCTCGTCCGGCCACCACTCCCGCAGGTGTTCGGGCGTGCTGATGACCTCGTAGACCACCTCGGGCGTGGCCTCGACGCGGATCTCCCGCGCGATGCTGCCGTACTCCATGCCGCTCTCCTCCTTGCGCAACCTTTGGTTGCGTACAACGGTAGGCCTCCCCGCCGCGATGCGCAACCTTTGGTTGCTCTAGGAGGGTGCCCTGGGGTCTCGGGGGCCCTGAATGGCGCCCAACTTCCGTACCCCGGTGCTATGTTCGATGTGTCCGTCCCGCGTCCGCAGGAACCCCGGGGGCCGTCCATGACCGACACCGGCGGTGACGCCGACGCCGACCGCGGCGGCGAGCAGGCCACCCGCGCCCTGCTCGCCGAGTACGCCGCCGGCACCCGCGAGTTCGACGGCAGGACGTTCACCGGGCTGCGGCTCGGCCGCGAGAACCTCAGCGACGCCGTCTTCGTCAACTGCGAGTTCGACGACTGCGTCCTCGCCCTCGGCGCCTTCGACCGCTGCGAGTTCCGCGGCTGCCGCCTGCGCCGCATCAACGCCATCCAGGCGAGCTTCACCGAGGCCCGGTTCCTGCACTGCGACCTCGAACAGGCGGCCTTCGGCACCGCCGACTTCTTCAAGGCCACCTTCCGCGGCGGAACGTTCGGCGGCAACTACCGCGAGGCGTTCTTCGTCCAGGCCGTCTTCGACGAGGTCACCTTCCGCGGTGCCCGCTTCGACGGCGCCCACTTCGGATTCAACGTCTTCGCCGACGCCAAGCTGCTCTCCAGCACCCTGGACCCGGTGGCCGTCAACGGGCTCTGCCGGATCGACGAGCGCACCATCGCCGCCTCCTTCATCCTCACCAGCCGGGCCCTGGACCACGCCCGCGACCGACTGCGGGACGACCAGGCCGTCCGGGAGCTGACCCGCGACCTCGCCGGCCTGGAACGGTTCCTCGTACAGGCCGGGGCCGACCCGGCCACCGTACGCGCCTACCGCGACACCGCCCGCGGTGCCCGCGAGCCGGCCCGGCCCAGCGTCTTCATCAGCTACAGCGCCGCCGACGAGTCCTTCGCCGCCGAGCTGCGCGACCAGCTGGAGGCCAACGGCGTGGACACCTGGTTCGCGCCGCACGACATCCGCGGCGGACGCACGATCCTGGAGCAGGTCACCGAGGAGATCCAGCGGCGCGGACGGATGATCCTCGTGCTCTCCGAGGCCAGCATGGCCAGCAACTGGGTGGCCACCGAGATCGGCCGGGCCGTACGGGCGGAACGGGAGAGCGGGACCCGCAAGCTCTTCCCGATCCGCATCGTCGCCCACGAGCGGCTGCTGCGCTGGGAGCTGTTCGACGCCGACGCCGGCTACGACGTGGCCCGCGCCATCCGCGAGTACTACATCCCGGACTTCCGCGACGACGGCCTCGCCCTGTCCCAGGCCGTCAGCCGGCTCGTCCGCGACCTGCGGTAGGGCCGAGAGTCCGCGGCAGGGCCGAGGAACCGGCGTTCCTCTCCGAGGTGTCCAGCGTTCCGGTGCAGCAGTCCCTCCGGCACTCGCAGGGGGCGCCCAGTGCCTTCCCCGCCACATGTCCGTCCGACTGTCCGGAGAGGTCCGCATGTGTCCTGAGCTGCGACGGAGCGTCCTGTCGCCAAGGCTCTGAACGGCTGTGGCCGGAGGTGGACGCAACCGAAACCGCCACCACGGTGGAGGCTGTGCTCCGCCTTCTCCCGGCCGGTCGGATCGGCCGGATCGGCGCGGTGCGGGCGGAGTACCGTGGGGATATCGGGGCGGCCCGGCTGCCGCTCCCCGAGGGTCGGGCCTGGCTCGGTGGGGCCGGGCGGGCGTCCACGGACAGGTGGCGAGCCATGTCGGACGAAACCGGTGCTGCGTTCCCGGGATTCCTGCCGGACCGGTTCCGGCAGGCCGCGAAGCCGGGGACGCTCCTGTTGCGTCTGGAGACCACCCGGTCCCGGGAGGGTGTGCTCGACGGTGCGTGGTGGCCGCGTTCACGGGATGTCGGAGCCGAACTTCCGGGTCTGGTCAGGGCGTTGACCGAACACCTCGGGCCCGTGGTGGGCGTCGGGCTGGACGCTGAAGCCTGGGACGACGTGCCGGCGCGGCTGGTCGTGGACGGCCGGTCGGTGCACATCGACCGGTACCCGGTCGGTGATGACACGGTGATCGTCACGCGGGGCGACCGCGATCACTTCAGCCTGCTGGTCGTCCCTCCGCAGGCGAGTCAGGAGGCGGCCCTGGCCGCGATGGCACGCGCGGTCGAGGCCGACGGGACCGACTCGGCGCGGCAGATCCTCGTCGCCACCGGCATCGGTCCCGAGCCACCGGGCGAAGCGTCCTGAGGGAACCTGCCTGCGAAGCGGCTGCGAGTACTGACGACGATCCGTTCCGGGCGGACTGCAGGCCCTCGGCGGCGGTTGCCCGGCTGCTCGGCCGTGGCCGGGCGGATCCACCGGTCGCTGTCGATCCGTCCCGCCCATAGAGTCGTTCCGGGGGCGTGATCGTCGGCACGGGAGACCAGGATGCGGCGCTACCGATGGGTTCTGGAGACACAGGACGACGACGGCCGCTGGTCCCGGCAGGACGGCGCTCCCCTGCGGGATCCGCTGGAGTACGACGGGCCGCCCCAGCAGGCGGCCAACCACCTGCGGGACGTGTTCGTGCGCACGCTCTCCCGGCCCGCGCCCGGCCCTCGGGCGATCAGGATCCGACTCTGGGACGGGGCCGACATCGCCGACCGGCCCCAGGCCGAGGCCGAATGGTCACGCGAGTGACACACCCGGCCGTGGGGGCGGGGGACCGTGCCGCGGACGTCGAAGAAGCCGGGGCAGCTTTGTCGTGTCCTGCATAAGAGGTGCTCAGAGCGTGCAGGTGTGCTCCCAAGGCCCAGGGATCCGATGCCGGTTCCTGGCGACGATCCAGTAGGCCCCGGCCGCCATCCGGGTGATTCCGGGCAGCGACAGCAGGCGTCCGGCGGCACGGGCGCCGGCGTTGCCGGTCCGGGCCCAGGCCGCGAAGGCGGCGGCACCGCCGTGGCATCGGTCGCCCTGGACGAACCACATCCGGGCCCTGGCCTGGTCCTCGGTCAGTCCGTAGGCCGTCAGATCGGCGCCCTGCCAGGGTTGGACCACGCCGGCCAGGGCCAGGCGCGGCATGAGGAAGCGGACGGCTGCGCGGCAGAAGCCGCAGCTGCCGTCGTAGATGATCACTGGCGACATGGTGTCGGACATGCTCCGCCGTCCCTTGTCTTGCGGGGCCGGCCTTTCAGCCGGCCGATCCGGTCTGCGGCGGTACGGGCGTGGCTTCCGCCGTGGACAACGTCCCCACCCTGTCTTCGGTTGTTCGTCGCAGGGTGCTCCGGCACGTGTGTCCCAGGGCCGTCCAGAAGCGGTCCGGCAGGAACACGGCATCCGCGATGATCATTGCTCCGGAGAAGACCGGGAGTCCCAGGAGGACCGCGATGCCCACGTGCATGCCGAGCAGCATGGTGAGCACGAGGTACTTGTACCTGCCGAACAGGACGAACGGAAAGGCCACTTGCAGGAGTACGGTCGCGTAGCTCGCGACGGCGACCAGCATCGGACGGCTGTCCACCAGGAGCGACAGCGCGGGCCACGGCCGGAACAGGTCGAGGTTCAGGACGTAGTGGAGGGCGGTTCCGCTTCCCCAGGAGCCGCCCTGCACCTTGTACAGCCCTGCGGATCCGTAGAGGAAGCAGACCTGAGCCGCGATGACGAACATGCCGCAGTTGTGCAGCACCGTGGTCAAGAGCCGGCGCGCGTACCCGAGTTGTCCCACCAGGTGGTCCGCTCCGCGGCTTCCCGCCGATCGCGCGGCCGTGCCCGCGGATGCTCGGATCCGGGCTCTGCGCGCATCGAGGGACCAGCGTCGGCCGCACGCGGTGAAGGGCAGGTACAGGGCCATCAGCAGGATGAGGTTGTCGCCTCCGTCCGTCATGAAGACGGCCCTGGCATGGAAGGAGGTGACCACGATCGCGAACAGGACGGACACTGCTCGGGTGTGCCAGCCGAGCATGAACACCGCGGAGGTGGCCAGAGCCAGCGCGTAGCAGGCCTCGAAGTACGTCTGGCTGTCGGACAGGGTCAGGATGCTGGACCATTCCGTCTGGTGGAACAGCTCGGTGGCCAGTGCGGGCGTCCACGGCGAACCGGGACCCCAGATCTCGTCGCGGTGCGGGAACTCCCTCAGCAGGATGGCGAGGTAGAGCAGCCCGTACCCGATACGCAGCACCGCCGCCGCGTGGAGGGAGACCGGCGGCCTGGTCAGGACGGTGCGCGGCGCTGCGAGGCGACCGAGCAGCCGCTGGGCGTGCGTGCCCGAGGGCTGTGGGGCCGGGTGGTGCGGTGTGGGCGCCACCCGGGGTGCTTGCTCAGTTTCCATCGGATGCCACCTTCCACCAGGGCAGGTACCTGGTCTGGGCCGGTGTGTTCGGACGGGGGCCGTCGGCGGCGATCGGCCGTGTGATCACCCGCAGCTCGATGTCCTCGAACGCGTCGTGCCGGTAGGCGGACACGCGGTCCACGGCGATGTTGCGCAGGTACTTCTGCAGCATCAGGGCCCGTTCCGAGTTCGATCGGTCATCGGCTCCGTGCGATGCGGCATAGGCGTCCCAGGCGCGGCGCAGCATGTTCTGGGAGGTGCGGCTCGGGAAGGCGTTGTGGTTGACGGCGGAATCGTCGACGGCGGTCAGGTCGAACCAGTCGCTGACCTGCTGGGTGCCGTCGGCGGAGACGTGGAGGGTCCTCGCGGAAACCTGTTGGGTGACCGATTGCGGATCCGGGGCGAAGAGTCGCCAGTTCTGCTCGAACAGCGGGTGGATCCAGGCATTGATCTGTTTGCGGTAGCGCTGCGACACTTCGTTCGCAGGGGCGACGTACAGAAACACCATGACCACGTGGACGAGAGCGACCGCCAGACACAGGGCCGCAGCGATCCTCACGGCCGCCCGCAGCGGGAGCGGCAGGTCCGAGAATCCCGGGGGCACGCCGGCTGCCCCGGCCGTAGGTCGCACGTGCGGCCCCTTGCCGGCGGCGGCCGTGTCGTGGGCCGGCCCGCGGCACGGGTCCTCGTCCACATCCTGTGGCCCAACGGTGCCAGGCGCGGTGCCGCGCCCAGTCGTTTCCATCTTCGTTGCTCCCCTCGCAGACAGGCTGCTGTGATCCTCGGGATGCCTGCCCGGCGCCGGCCCCGAACGGCACACGACGATCCGCGGGGGATTCGTCGTGTGCCGCTGGAGGTCACCTTCACCGAGCCGGCGACCGCCTCGCAGTCACCGTCACGGGCACGGGATCGGCGGACACGGGATCGGCGGGCAGTCGTCCCCGCCGGTCGTGCCGCCGGTCGTGCCGCCGGTGGTGCCGCCCGTCGTGCCGCCGGTGGTCCCGCCGGTGGTGCCGCCCGTCGTGCCGCCGGTGGTCCCGCCGGTGGTGCCGCCGGTGGTGCCACCCGTCGTGCCGCCGGTGGTCCCGCCGGTGGTGCCGCCCGTCGTGCCACCCGTCGTGCCGCCGGTGGTCCCGCCGGTGGTGCCGCCCGTCGTGCCACCCGTCGTGCCGCCGGTGGTCCCGCCGGTCGTGCCACCCGTCGTGCCGCCGGCGCACGTCTCACGGGTGATCGTGTTGGTGTCCAGCGTCACCGACCCGTTCCGGGCCAGGGCCCGACCGTCGATGGTCGTCCCCGTGGTCACGGTGATCGACGTGAGGGCCAGGATGTTGCCCACGAAGGTGGAGTTGGTGCCGAGCGTGGCGGAGCTTCCGATCTGCCAGAAGACATTGCAGGGTGCGGCGCCGTTGATCAGGTTCACCCGGCTGGCGGAAGCGGTCGTCAGGGTCGATCCGACCTGGAACACCCAGACGGCGTTCGGGTCGCCACCCGCGTCCAGGGTGAGCGTTCCGGTGAGCCCGATGGAGGAGGAGGCGTTGTAGACGCCCGGGACCAGCGTCAGGCCGCCGAGGTCTCCCGGCGAGGTGAGGCTGGCGTCCATGGCCTGGCTCGCGGCGTTGTTGTAGGCCACGGTCAGGTCGCTCTGGGCCTGCAGGGCGACCGCGTCCGCCGAGTGGATGGTGCCGTTCACCGTGCCGGGCGGAAATCCGCTGACGGCTGTCCCGGGGCTCACCCCGAGGTCTCCGGTGATCACGGAAGGACCGGTGTTGCTGACCGACTGACCGCCCAGGACCGCGAAGCTGCTCGCGGTGCCCAGGGAAATGGGTGAAGCGACAGCTTGTGCCCGTGCGGGCGTCAACGCCACGGCGGCACTGGTGATCAATGCCACCGCCGCGATCCAACCGGACAGCGTTCGCCAGTAAGGCGAACTGGAGAATTTCAATGTCATCTGATACCAATCTCTGGTGTGAAACACGTGACGGGCATTTGGCGCCCTGCACAATCGCGTCGAGAGGCTTCTGACTCGGAGGCGTCAGCAGGATCTCGCAGGTCCTGGAGGCTCTTTTCGGCGATCGCTTAGCAAGAGAGTGGAGCGCAGGATTCCGGCGCTCAACGTCAGGACACGACCGACTCGGTTGACTTCAGTAGAACGGCAGATGCGCAGGGAAATGTCATAAAAACATATTGGCGTAGCCGAATATCCTCGGCTGTCCGAGCCGGTGAGGACCCGGGTGCCGACGGCGGTAGCGGGCTGTGCCCGCACGGATGAGCCTTTCCTCGGCAGGGGTCTTCCGGTCTCACGGCGCGGTTGTCATTCACCCGATCTTGATGCGGCACCGTCGAACCCGCCGGTGCCGCCCTCGGGCCGCATCCCGCCACCCGGTGGTATTGGTGAAGGCCGGCGGGCGGGGCGCAGACTGGAAGTGCACCGGCAATCCGCCCGGGCCTGCCCGCGCCGCAGGGAGGCATGTGATGGCCCTGTTCCTCTTGGTCGTCATCGTGGCGATGGTGCTGGGCATCGTCGGCGTCGTGGTGCACGGGATGCTGTACCTGCTCGCCATCGGCGTCCTTCTCCTCGTCGCCGACGTGGTCTTCCTCGCCGTGCGCTCCGCACGCAGCCGGCGCGCCGTGCGGTGACATCGCGCCCCACCGCGGATGCCGACCCGCAAGCTCATCCCGATCCGCATCGTCGCCCACGAGCGGCTGCTGCGCCGGGAGCTGTTCGACGCCGACGCCGGCTACGGGTGGCGGCTCAGCCGGCGGAGCCGAGCAGGAAGCCGAGCCCGGCGACCGCCCCGGCGTAGGCCAGCACCAGCAGCAGGCTGCAGAAGACCAGCAGCCAGCCGGTGGCGATGCCGAGGAGGGCCAGACCGCGGTCGCGGCCGCCCAGGAGCTTGCCGCGGCGGCGGCCCAGGTGCCCGGCCGGGATGGCCACGACCCCGGACACGAACATGGCGAACGTGTAGTAGCCGCCGTACAGCAGCCAGAACACCGGCGTCGCGAAGACGGCGACGATCAGGCCGACACCGACGGCGGCCGACCAGGCGCTGACCCGGGCGGGCGTGTTGCCGGGCCCGGCCGGCGACACGGCTGCCGGCTGAGAACTGCTGGGCATGACGCGTTTCCCCTTCAAGATCGGTGAGCCACTCTACGAGGGCCGCCGCCCCGCTCCGCCGGGGGCCGCGAAGGACGTGCCTGACCTGGGCGTATGCCCGGCTGCGCCTGATGAGAGGATCACCGGGGCGGCGTCCGGCCGCCCCCGTACGGCGCCGCGCGGCCCGTACGGACGACGATCGGCACAGACGATCAGAACAGGCGATCGACAGAGACGATCAGCACACGGGGGCAGGGGCACAGGTGCGGGGGCGCGACACGGAGCGGGACCGGATCGGGCGGCTGCTGGCGGACGCCCGGCAGGGGACCGGCGGCGCGCTGCTGCTGCACGGCGAGGCCGGCATCGGCAAGACCGCCCTGCTCGACTGGGCCGCCGGGCAGGCCGACGGCGCGCGGGTGCTGAGCGTCGAGGGCATCGAGTCGGAGACGGAGCTCGCCTACGGCGGCCTGCACCAGTTGTTCCTGCCCGTCCTGGACCTCGTCGACGCCCTGCCGGGCCCGCAGGCCGCCGCCCTGCGGGCGGTCTTCGGGCTGACCGCCGACAGCGTCCGCGACGGCTTCACCGTCGGCCTCGCCGTCCTCACGCTGCTGTCGGAGGCCGCCGCCGACGGCCCGCTGCTCTGCCTGGTCGACGACGCCCAGTGGGTCGACCAGCCCTCGGTGGACATGCTGACCTTCGCCGCCCGCCGGCTCCGCGCGGAGGGCGTCGTGATGCTCTTCGCGGTCCGCGACGGGGCGCCGGGCGCCACCGTGAAGGGGATCCCCGGGCTGCTCGTCGAGGGGCTGGAACGCACCGCCGCCGCCGAACTGCTCCCGGGCCTGCCCCCGTACGTCGCGGACCGGGTGATCGAGGAGGCCGGCGGCAACCCGCTGGCCCTGATCGAGCTGTCGGCCTCGCTCACCCCCGCCCAGCGCGCCGGGCGGATGGGCCCGCTGGCGCTGCCCGAGACGGCCGCCGGGCGGCCGAGCCGCATCCAGGACGGATTCCTGGAGCAGATCCGGCGGCTGCCGGACGCCGCCCAGCTGGTGCTGCTGGTGGCCGCCGCCGACGACACCGGCAGCCTCGCCGTGGTGCTGCGGGCCGCCCGGGAGCTGGGCACGGCCGTGGAACACCTCGAACCCGCCGAACGGGCCGGGTTCGTGGTCCTGACCGGGGAACTGGTGCGCTTCCGGCACCCGCTGGTGCGCTACGCCGCCTACCGGAGCGCCCCGCTGGCCCGGCGGATCGCCGCGCACCGGGCGCTCGCCGAGGCCCTGGGCGCGG
This sequence comes from Kitasatospora sp. Ki12, assembly GCF_054601375.1. Classification (NCBI taxonomy): domain Bacteria; kingdom Bacillati; phylum Actinomycetota; class Actinomycetes; order Kitasatosporales; family Streptomycetaceae; genus Kitasatospora; species Kitasatospora sp. Ki12. The sequence continues at coordinate 197,831 of NZ_BAAIHT010000004.1, forward strand.
TCGGCCAGGCCCACCGGCGGGCCTGGCACCTGGCCGCCGCGTCGACCGGACCGGACGAGCGGGTCGCCGAGGAGCTGGAGCGGGTCGCCGAGTGGGCCGGCAACCGGCAGGCGATGGCGTCCGCGTCCGCCGCGTACGAACGCGCGGCCCAGCTCACCGCGGACCCGGACCGGCGGGCCCGCCGCCTGGTCCAGGCCGCGCAGAAGGCTGCCGACGCCGGCCAGGACGAACGGTGCGGCGCCCTGGCCGACCAGGTGCCGCTGCCGCTGGCGGACCCCGGGGTGGCGGCGAACTTCGCGCGCGCCCGGGCGGTGGTCGAACTCGGCTACCGCAGCCCGGAGCGGGCCGCCCGGATCCTGCTCGACAGCGCCGACCGGACGGGTGCCGCCGGTTCGGCCGGTGCCGCCCCGGGCGACGTCGCCCCGGCCGCTGCCGCGCCGCCGGACACCACGGCCTCCCTGCTGACCGACGCCGTCCACGCGGCCTGGTCCGGCGGGAACGCCGCGCTGATCGAGGAGATCGCCTCCCGCGCCCCCGACCTGCCCGTCCTGGCCGTGCCCGCCCGGCTGTTCGGCGGGGACGTGCCCGGCGCGCTCGACGCGCTGCGGCGGCTCGTGGCGAGCAGCCGGGACGACGGCACCGGCGTGATGGACCGGCTGATGACCGGGATCTACTGCCGGCTGACGGGGGACCACCAGACCGCGCGACAGGCCGCCGCCGCAGCGGTCGCCCACTGCCGGGAGCAGGGCGTCAGCGGCTGGCTGCCCACCACGCTGGACCTGCTGGTCCGCACGGAGCTGGCGCTCGGCCACCACGACGAGGCGACGGCCCGGGGCACCGAGGCGCTCGGGCTGGCCGAGTACTACGACCTCGCCCACCGGGCCGCCCACCTGCGCGCCGCCCTGGCCACGGCGGCGGCCGTCCGGGGCGAGGAGGAGCAGGTCCGGGCGCTGACCGACGAGGCCCTGGCCTACGCCCGGCCGCGCGGCGTCGGCCGGGCCACGGCGGACGCCCTGTGGGCGCTGGGCCTGCTCGAACTCGGCCTGGGCCGGGCGGAAGCGGCCCTGGAACAGCTGGAGGCGGCCCGGCGCGAGGTGGCCCATCCGCTGCTCTCGCTGCCCCTGCTGCCGGACCTGGTCGAGGCGGCCGTCCGGGCCGGCCGCCCGGAGCGGGCGGCGGACGCCGCCCGGCAGCTCGACGAGTGGGCCACCGCACTGGGACGACCCGCGCTCGGCGCCCTGGCCGCCCGCTGCCGGGCGCTCACCGGCCCCGACAGCGCGGCCGAGGAACACTTCACCGAGGCCCGGGCCCTGCACGAGGGCGGCAGCGCGTTCGACCGGGCCCGCACCGCACTGCTGCACGGGGAGTGGCTGCGCCGCCTGCGCCGCCAGATCGACGCCCGGGAGCGGCTGCGCGCCGCCCGGGAGGACTTCGAACGGCTCGGCGCCCGGCCCTGGGCCGACCGGGCCAGGGCGGAGCTGGGCGCCGCCGGGGGAGAGACCGTGCTGACCACCCGCCAGGACGGGCCGATCAGCCTGCTCAGCCCGCAGGAGCGCGAGGTGGTCCGGCTGGCCGCGGCCGGGGCGAGCAACCGGGAGATCGCCGCGCAGCTGTTCCTCAGCCCCCGTACGGTCGGGCACCACCTGTACCGGGCCTTCCCCAAGCTGGGCGTCGGCTCCCGCACCGAACTGGCCGCTCTGCTGGCGTCCTGAGGCGGGAGCCGACTCCGTGCCGCCGCTTCCGGTCTCACGAGGCGCCTCCGGCCTCACTGCGCAGGCGCCGACTCCGGCACCGACCAGACCAGCCGGGTCTGGGCGACCCGGTAGCCGGCCCGGGCGAAGGCGGCCGCCATCGGCGCGTTGTCGGTGTCCGTGGTGGCCGTGATCAGCTCGGCCCCCGCCTCCACCTGCACCCGGGTGATCTCGGCCAGCACGTCGTCCACGTACCCCTGGCCGCGCAGCTCGGGGACCACGCCGAGGTAGCCGACGTTGCGGTTGTACGGCGTCGCCGACGGCAGCGCCAGCCCGGCGACCGCGCCGTCGGGGGTGCGGGCCAGCCGCCACCACGAGCGCTCCCCGGGGCAGCCGAGGTAGAAGTCGACCTCCTCCTGGGCGGCTGCCTCGGCCCCCATCAGCGCGACGTTGCGGCGGGTCTCGGCGTCCAGGCTGCCGACCGCGATCCGGCGGAACACGTCGAGGAACTCCTCGTCCGTGCCCTCGGTGAAGACCAGCCGTCCGCTGCCGGCGGGCAGCCCGGCCTCCGGGGTCCACTCCAGGCGCAGCCGTTCCACCACGTCGGTGAGCCCGGCGGCCAGCGCGGCGTCGCGGCGCCAGTCGGCGGCCGCGACCACGGCCGGGTCCTCGCGCCAGCCCGTCGGCAGCGTCAGGTTGTAGAGCGGGGGCCTGGCCGCGCCCTGCTCGGCGAAGGCCCGCAGGCCGGCGCCGATCAGCTCGGCCCCGACCGCCGCCCGGTCGGCGACCGACGGGTCGACGTGCAGGCAGTCCAGGGCGACGGGGTGTTCGCTGCTCGCCTGCCCCCACCACAGGGCGCGGGCCACCACCCGGCCGTCCTGCTCGGCGATCCAGGTCCACTCCGGGCGGTACATGCCCTCCCCGAGCTCCTCCAGGTAGCGGTCGGCGTCGATCCAGCCGACCGGCTCGTCCACCGTCACGGCGGTGACCCGGTCGAGGTCGGCTTCGGTGGTGGGGCGGAACAGCATCCGGGACTCCTTGGTGTACGTGGTGACGGTGGCGCCAGAGGTGAAGACCCGGGAGTCGGTCAGCGTGAACCCGGTGGGGAGGAAGGGCGCCCGGAACAGCGGGATGCCGGAGCCGGCCACCACCGGGTAGCGCTTGACGACCAGTTCGTCGATCTCGCCGAGCAGCTGACCGGCGAGGTCCGCCCCGCCGCACAGCCAGATGCCCGCGCCGTCCTGCCGCTTGAGGCCGCGGACGAACGCCACCGGGTCGCCGGAGACGATCTCCACCGCCGGGTCCAGCGGGGCCAGGGTGCGGGAGAAGACGTACTGGGCGAGGTGCGGGTAGGGGCTGGTGACGCCGGCCGCGAGGCCGTGCCCGTAGGTGCCGCGGCCCATCAGCACCGTGTCGAACCGCTTGTTGGCGACGCCGTCCAGGCCCAGCGGCCCACGGCCGTGGGCCGGAAAGGTCTCGGGGTACTCGGCCACCAGCGCGGCGGCGAGATCGCCCTCGAAGGGGAAGAAGTCGAACTGGCCGTCGGGGCCCGCGATGAAACCGTCGAGGGTGGTGCCGACGTAATAGGTGAGCTGGCGCAAAGTCCTGCTTTCGTTCTGCTGTGGGGTGACGTCACCGACGCTACGGCGACGGCCGTACACCGGGCATCGGTCATCCCGACGTAATGCGGCCGGTCACCGGTCACCGGCCATCGGCCCGCTGGTCATGGGCGCCCGCGACCTGCTCGCCGCCCGGGTAGCCGTCGACCGGGTAGCCGTCGACCGGCTTGTCGGAGCGATCTGTCGGTTATCTGGCGATACCGCCGCTGAGCTGGGAATTCTCGCTGGCAGCCGAGGTCGCGGATCCCCTAGAGTCGGCGCGCCCGCCCCGGTCGGGGTGGTGGCGTACCGGCGTGCGTGGTCGAGCACGCGTGGCGATTCCAGGAGTTGACGGTCTGATGGTGTGTGTGGCGTGCGGGGCACGCCCGGTGGGGACGGACAGCGGCCGCTGCTTCGGCTGCGCGGAAGCGGCTCCCGGATGGGCGGCGGCGCTGCGCCCGGCGAACGGCCTGGCCGCGGCGGTCTACGTCCTGCTGGGGTTGAACGCCGTCCTGGCGGCCGTGGTGGTCGCGGTCGACGTCTGGTCGAACGTGCTCCTGGGCCGGGTGCTGGACGGGTCGGACGACGTCGGCCTCGACGACTTCGACGCCGTGAAAGCCGTGGCGGACACGGTGAACGGGATCTTCCTCCCGCTGGCGCTCGCCACCGCCGTGGTGTTCATCGTCTGGTTCTACCGGATCCGCGAGAACGCCGACCTGCTGACGCCGAACGGGCACCGCCACGGACGCGGCTGGACCATCGGGGCCTGGTTCACCCCCGTCGTCCTGCTCTGGTTCCCCTGGCAGCTGATGGTGGACTGCTGGCGGGCGAGCGCGCCGCTGGACGCCGAGGGACGGCGACGCACACCGTCGGAGAAGGTGCTCGCCCTGTGGTGGTCCACCTGGATCGGCTCGATCGTCGTCGGCCGGATCGCGAGCACCATGGTGCGCCACGTCGACCTGACGGTCATCGACAACCTGGAGAGCCTGCGCGACACCATCCGGGTCGAGGCCGCCGGATCGGCGCTGCGCCTGGTGGCGGCGGTGGCGGCGATCCAGGTGGTCAACCGGCTGACCGCCATGCAGCAGGCACGCCGGGCCGACATCAACCCGCTCGCCGCCAGAGCCGCCCAGGAAGCCCGGGCCCGGGCCCAGACCCTGGCGTCCCCTCCGGCCGCCACACCCGCACCCGCCGACGCGCCGCAGGCCCAGTCTCCCGCCTGACAGCCCACGGGCCGGCCGAGGAACGAATTCCTCGGCCGGGCCCGGAGGAAACCCCGGACGGTCCCCGCGGGCTGTTGTCAGGCGTGGGCGTGGGGGACGGGTTCGCCGGCGAGAGCGTCGGTCAGGGCCCGGGCGCTGCGCGACCACCTGGTGCCGGACGAACGGGAGCAGCCGGCGACGGCAGGCTGCCCGGATGAGCCGCTGCCCGTTGTCCCCGCCCGTCGACCGCCTGATCGGGCGGCAGAGGCCTCTGCCGCCCGTGTCGGAAGTGTCGGGTCAACGTCGGGTCAACGTCGTGGTCGGCCGGTACGTCCTGCCGTGACGATGGACACCGGGCGGGCCGGAGCGTCCGAGTGCGGCTCCGGGGCCCGCTCACGGCACTCCCAGTCCTCGCGATCATCCGTCCAACACCAGGAGACCCCCGTGATCAGGAAGCACACCGCCGTCCGCCTCGCCGCCGTCATCGCCGCCACCACCGCCGGCCTGGGCCTCAGCACCGGGATGGCATCGGCCAGCACCACCTACCCGGCCAACGTCCCCGGCTGTGCCGGGGGCATGGTGGTCTCGTTCTACAGCGGGCACGACCACGTGCAGGGCTACGTGACCTCCACCATGGGTGACCTCTGCAGCGTAGAGCTCCGGCAATCGAACGGCGGGCACTCGGGCGCGTCGACCCGGGGTGGCACGGTCTGGACCGCAGAGCTCCTGGACGCCGGAATCACCTCGTACGTCGTCGTGTGCAACGGGGACACCGGCCGCTGCGCCACCAGCGCCTCGTACTGACGGACGTCGCCGGTCCGCGGTGGTTCCGTCCTGGGGCGGGACCACCGCGGGACGACCGGTGCCACCCGCTACCCGAGGGTGAGCATCGCCTCGGCGACCTCGCCGACCGCCGTGGCGGGGATCGCGGTGGCGCCCTCCTCGAGGACGAGCAGCCGGGCCCCGGGGATCTCGCGGGCGATGGCTTCGCCGTTGCCGACGGGGAAGAAGCGGTCGCGGCGGCCGTGGACGACGAGGGTGGGGACGCCGATCCCGGGCAGGCGCTCGCGCCAACGGGGCGCGCAGTCGAGCCGGGAGAACACCAGGCCCAGCTGGTTGGCCAGCTGGACCGGGGGCGCGGTGCCGGGGGTGCGGTCCCAGACGCGCCCGGCGACGGCGCGCGCGGCGGCGGGGTCGTCGCCGAGGATCTCCGCGCCGGCGGCGGCGAACTCCGCGACCGCCGCGCGGTCGGCCCAGTCGGGCAGCGGCCGCGCGAACAGCCGGCCCATCGTCGCCGGGTCGTGGTCGGGGAGGTCGTCGTCGGGCGGGCCGGGGGCGACCGCGCGGGTGCCGACCAGGGTGAGCGCGGAGAACGCGCCCGGATGGTCGAGCGCGGCCACCTGGGCGACCATCCCGCCGACGCCGATCCCCGCGAGGTGCGCGGGCCCGCGGCCGAGCGCGCCGGCCAGGGCCGCCGCGTCGGCGGCGAGGCCGCGCAGGGTGTAGGCGGGCGCCTGCGGATCCGCCGTCGTCGACTCCCCGCTGTCGCGCAGGTCGTAGCGCACCACGCGGCGCCCGCCGGCGGCGAGGCGTTCGCAGAGCGCGTCGGGCCAGGAGAGCATCGTCGTCCCGCCCGCGAGCAGGACCAGCGGCGCGTCGTCGTCGCCGAACGACTCGATGCCCAGGGCGGTCCCGTCGACGTCGACCGTGGTCATCGGGATCACCGGCCGTCGTCGGGCCCGAGACCGCGGTCGGGCGCGCTCATGTCGCCCGTCCTCGGTGTGCCGTCGGCGAGGGCGTAGCGCAGGTACACGGTGCCCTGCGAACCGGCTGCCGGCGGTTCGAGGAGCGTGAGGTTCGTGGGCACCGCGCCGCCCTCGAACACCTTCTTCCCGACGCCGAGCACGATCGGGTGCACCCAGAGGTCGAGGCGGTCGAAGAGCTTCTCCCGCAGGAGGCTCTGCACCAGGTCCAGGCTCCCGACGACCTTCACGTTCTCGTGCCGGTCGCGGATCCCGCGCACCGCCTCGGCCAGGTCCGGGCCGAGCTGGGTGGACCCGGCCCACGGGAGCTCGGGCGTGCCGCGGGAGGCCACGTACTTCGGGACGCGGTTGAAGAGCTCGGCGATCTCGCCCTCCTTCTGGTGCGGCCAGTAGGAGGCGAAGATGTCGTACGTCCGCCGGCCGAGCAGGAGGGCGTCCGTGCCCTCGTACGCGGCGAGGATCTGCGCCCCGGTGGTCTCGTTCAGCAGGGGCGCCTGCCAGCCGCCGTACGGGAACCCCACCGGGTCCTCGTCGGGCCCGCCGGGTGCCTGCCCGACGAGGTCGAGGGTCGCGAACATCTCGATGTGGATGAGTCCCATGTCTGTGCTCCCGATGAGTCGGTCGTCCCGGCCGTTCCGGGCGCCTCGGTCGTTCCGGTCGTTCCGGTCGAGATGTAGACCTCCCGGCGCCGGAAAACTCATCGCCACGCCGACACCCGGTTTTCCGCGACCGGGGGCCGTATGCCTCGGCTCAGGTGAGGGCGATGACCAGCAGGACGGCCGCGAGCAGGAGGACGACCGTCAGCGCCGGAGCGCCGGGGCGCCCGCCGGGTTCGGAGGTGACGGCGATCCACGAGACGAGGGGGACCGCCAGCGAGAGGGCGATCGCCAGCCAGGTCACGGTACCCATGGGAACCCCGGCGACCTCGGCCCCGAAGACGGTCGTGAACATCACCGCCAGCCAGGCCGTCGCGGTCAGCACGGCCCAGGCCGCGCGGGCGGTCCACCGCTCGGCCGGGTCGGCCGCGCGGAAGTTGGTGCGGGTCGTCGTCCAGATCCGGGTCATGTTCGCCACCGGAGCATCCTGTCGGACGACACCGCCGGGTACCAGGCCGCGGAGACGGGTGCGACGGTCGGGTCCCCGCCCGACAGGGCCGGCACGGGAAGAAGCACTACATTGGGGCGAAAAGGGGCACGATCGCCGACGGGGTGTGGCCGATGCACTCGATCACCGACTGGCTGCGCGGCCTGTCCGGCCCGGTCGTGTACGCGGTCATCGGCGGCATGGTCTTCACCGAGGACGCCCTGTTCTTCAGCTTCTTCATCCCCGGCGAGACCGCCGCCGTCCTCGGCGGCTTCCTCGCCCACCAGGGCAGGGTCTCCCTGGCCTGGATGGTCCTGGTCGTGGTCTGCGCGGCCGTCCTCGGCGACTCCGCCGGCTACGAGATCGGCCGGCACCTCGGCCCGGCGATCCTGCGCACCCGCCCGCTGCGGCGCCACGCCAAGCAGGTCGACACGGCGCAGGACCTGATCCGCCGGCGCGGGCCGGCCGCCGTCTTCGTCGGCCGCTTCATCGCCTTCTTCCGCCCGCTGGTGCCCTCGCTGGCCGGGATGTCCCGGATGCCGTACCGCCGGTTCCTGTTCTACAACGCCCTCGGCGGGCTCGCCTGGGGCGTCGGCTTCACCCTGCTCGGCTACTTCGCCGGGGCCGCCTACACCAGGGTGGAGGGCACGGTCGGCCGGGTCGCCGCCATCGCGATCGCCGTGCTCGTCGCCGTCGCCCTGCTGGTCTGGTACCTGCGGCGGCACCGCTCGCGGCGCCGTGAGCCGTCGGACGACGGCGACGGCCGCAACCCCTGAACAGCTGCTCCTCGAATGAACGGCCTGCTCCTGAGCGGCTGCTCCTCGATGCGGGGGAGGCAGCCCGGAGAAAACCGGGTGCGGGGCCGCAGCCCCGACGGGCAGAATCGCCGGCGATGCTTCAGTTCACCGCCGACCGGCTGCTGGCCGATGTCGAGTCCCTGCCCCATGCCCTGCGCCTGCGCGAGGTCGCCCGCACCGCCCACCGCCTCGCGGAAAAGGGCCGACTCTCCCCCCTGATCGACGACTTGGCCGCCGGCGGCCCGTACGAGCAGCGGATCGCCGCGCTCGCGGCCCTGACCGGGAAGCAACTCCCTTATCTGTCACACAGGTTGACCGACCCCGATCCGGTGGTGCGCCGCTACGCCCACCGGGCCGTACGTGAACTCCCGGTGCCGGACGAGGTGGTGGAGCGGGCCGTCCGCACCGCCCCGACCGCCGTCCGGGACGAGCTGATCCGCGCCGTCCTGAAGGCCGGCCGGACGGCGGTGGCCGAGCGCCTGGTGCCCGTCGCCCGGCAGCGGTGGGGGTGCGCCGAGGCGGGGCGGCTGCTGCCGGTCTGCTCACCCGCGTTCGTGGCACGTGAACTGCCCGGCCTGGCCCATGCCGTCACCTTCACCCGCTCGCTCGGGGAACGTCACCCGGCAGCGGTGCTGGACGAGGCGGAGCGCCGGCTCGGCGAACTGCCCCGCGTGGAGCGGGCGGGGTTCTGGCGGCGGAACGCCGTCGGGCTGGGCGCCGCCGCCGGCCGGCTGCCCGGGAGGGCGCTGGATCTGCTGGAGCGCCACCCCGCCACCCAGTACCGGCCGACCTTCCCCGCGCCGCTGCGCGACCGGCTCGCGGCCCTGGCCGCCCACGACCCGGAGCGGACCGCCCGGCTGCTGGTGGCTGCCGGCCGGGACCGGCACGATCCGGCGCCGCGGCCCGCGCTCGCCCGCCGGCTGGCGGCGGCCCCGCTGCTGCTCCTCACCGAACTGGCCCACCGCAGCCCCGCCGACCACGCGGCGCTGTCGCGCGGACTGCCGCCGGCCACCCGGGTGGCGCTGCACGACGCCGTGGTGGCCGTGTCGAAGACCTACCCCCGCGGGTACTCCGGCGAGGTGCTGGCCACCCTGCCCGCGCCGGAGCGGATCGCCCGGGCCCGGGCCCGGCTGGCCGAGGACCCGGAGGCGCTGAACCTGCTCGTCCAGCTCCCGGCCGCCGAGGCGCTGCCCCGGCTGCTGGCGGAGACCAGGACGGCGGAGTCCTGGGACCGGGGCTACGCCTGGGGCCAGGTGGTGGAGCGGGCCGGGCTGTCCGGCGCGCCGAGCGCGGTCACCGAAGCCCTGGTCCTGCTCCAAGGCCTGCGGAACGAACAGGACATGGTGCGGGCCGAGGCCCTGGCAGCGGTCGCCGCCGTACCGCCGAAGCTCTTCGAGGCCGACGCGGCCGGACCCCTGGCGCGTCTCACCGAGGACGCGCTGACCGCGCGCGACTGCTCGCCGTACACCCGGACCCAACTCGCCCTGCTGGCCTGCTCCGTACTGGCCGAGCACGCCGGCGGCACCGCCCGGGACCTGGTCGACTGGGCCGTCCGCACGATCGAGAAACTCGCCCGGGCCGCGCCGACCGCCCTGACCGCCCAGACCGCCCCGCCCGCTCCGGTCTTCCCGCGGGAGCGGCAGGCGGCGGTGGCGGCCGAGCTGCGGCCGGCACTGGAACGGTCGGCCGCACTGCTGCTCGCGTTCGTCGACGGACTGCACCCCGCCGCACGTCGACTCCCGCTGATCACACGCCTGTTGGAGCGGGTGCCGGCCGACGGCCAGGAGTACGGACGGGCGGTGACCCACCTGCTCGCCGACCCCGCCACCCGCGGGCAGCGGGTCGCCCGCCTGATCGAGGCCGAGCCCGCCGCCGTCCCGCTCCCGGCCGTGCGGGCGGTCCTGACCCGGGACCGCACCGACCTGCTCACCCCGCTGCTCACCGCATTGCTCACCCCGCTGCTCGCTCCCGGGAACAGCGCGCCGCTCGACCTCACCGCCGCCGACCGCTGGACGGACCGTCAAGTTCGGGCCGCCGCAGCGGCACTGGCCCGCACGGCGGACGACACCACGGCGACGCCCGCGCAGCGGACCACCGCCCTCCGGGCCGCCGCGCACCTGCCCGGCCACGGCCGGGAACTGCTGCTGCGCTACGCCGGCCACACCGACACGGTGCTCTCCGAGGCCGCCCTCGCCGCCCTGCCGTGGACGGCCCGGCCCGCCGAGGCGCTGCCCGTACTGCTCGGCCACGCCGCCGACGAGCGCGCCCGGGTCGCGGTGTACGCGGCCGCCCGCGCCGCCCGGTTCACCCCGGCCGACGAGCTCGGCCCGGCCCTGGCCCGGATCGTGACCGACCCCACGACCAAGGTGACCAGCCGCAAGCAGGCCGTCCGGATCGCCGCCGCCCACCTGCCGCTGCCCGAGGCGACCGCGCTGCTGGAGACGGCCTACCGGGCCCCCGAGCAGCATCAGGACGTACGGCGGGTGGTGGTGGAGCAGGCGAGTGCCCGGCCCGCCGACCTCCCGCTCTGGGACGTGCTGACGGAGGTCGCCGAGGGCACCTCCGAGCTGCGGACGGTGCTCGCCGGGGAGCTCCGCCCGGACGGACTGCCGGTGGACGACCGCCGCCGCTACGCGGAACTGGTCGGCCGGCTGGCCCTCGCCGAGGACACCCTGGTCGCGGCCCTGGGCGCGGGCAAGCTCGCGGTGTGGGGCCGGTACGCCCCGCAGGCGGTGGCCGCGCTGGTCCCCGTGGTCACGGACCTGGCCGAGCGGGAGCGGTGGCGCCCGGCCGCCCGGGCGGTGAGCGCGATCGCCTGGTCGGACGCGCCGCACCCGTTCGGCGGCCTCGCCCCGGGGAGCCTGCTGGAACAGACCCTGAGCCACCTGATCGAGGCCGTCCGCACCGGCGGGCCGGCGGACGACGAGGGCCGGGACGAGGGCCGGGACGAGGCGGCCCGGCAGCGGATCGCGGAGTTCAGCGGCACGCACTTCTACCTCACGGAAGTGACGGCCGAGAGCCGGGCGAGGGCCCGTGCCCTGGCCGCCCTGCTGATGACCGAGCCGTCCCTGGTCCCGCAGGCCGTCCCCCGGTTGTGCCACGCCGTCGACCTGGACTCCGCGACCCTCGGCGAGGACCTCGTCGAGCTGGCGGCCGTGCTGACGGACCGCCCGATCCTCGCCGACAAGGCCGCCGAGGCGCTGCGCCCGGACGACGACCGCACGCCGCCGGGGGAGCACACACTGGCGGCCGTCCGCCGGTTGACGGAGGACGGCGGCCTGGCCGCCGGGCTGTTCGCGGCCAGGCTGGTGGCCCTGTACGGCCCCGGCCGGCAGTGGTCGGCACCGTGGCGGGCGGCCCTGCTCGCCCTGCGCCGGCATCCGCGGCCCGACGTCCGCGACCGCGCCCTGAGCATCTGGACCGCGCGGGAGTGACGTTCCGCCAGGCCCGCCACCTCCGCTGCGTCGTCTCCGTTCGCAGGCTCCTGGTGGCTGGCATGGGCGCTGGCCGGACTCGCCGAGGCGCTGGCACGGCAGGGGCGCGTCGACGACGCCACCGCACTCGCCCGCGAAGCCGAGGCCCTGTCCGGCGCCGCGGTCCACCCGGGGCCACGGGCCCGGGCCCACGCGCTGCTGGGCACGGCTCAGGTGGTGGCCCGCGCGGGGCTTGTCGACCGCGCCGCATCGATCGCCCGGTCCATCGCCGACCCGGACCGGCAGGCCGAGGCGCTCGCGGCCGTGGCCCGCCACGCCGACCCGGACCGGGCCCGCCCGCTGGCCGTCCGGGCACTACGACTGGGCAGCTGACACCGGACGGCCGACCTCCTCGCCGCACTCGCGCCCGACGCACTGACCACCATCGCCGACGACCTCCTCCGTGCCCACGCGCGGACCGCCCCCGACGGAGTGGACCCTCACCCTCAGGTTTAGCGTGAGCCTTTCCGCCCGGGCCGGCTCCGGTCGCTGTCCGGTGATCGTCGTCCCGGCCGGGGGGCGAGGCCGGGCGGGCCGTGGGAGCTCCCGGGGGATACCGCTAGGCTCTGGGCGGCTTCGGGGCGCCGTGCCCGGGAGGGCGAGTGGGGGAGTGGTGCGGCGATGCAGCCGTTGCTGGCCGAGGATCCGTCGGTCATCGGGTCGTACCGGCTGCTGGGGCGGCTGGGCGCGGGCGGGATGGGCTGCGTCTACCTGGGGCGGACGGCCGGGGGCCGGACCGTCGCGGTGAAGGTCGTGCGGCCGGAGCTGGCGGCGGACGCCGAGTTCCGGGCCCGGTTCCGGCGCGAGGTGGCGGCGGCGCGGCGGGTCGGGAGCGAGTGGACGGCGCCGGTGCTCGATTCGGACACCGAATCGCCCGAGCCCTGGGTGGCCACCGGCTACGTCGCCGGGCCCTCGCTGGCCGAGGCGGTGGCACAGTTCGGACCGCTGTCCGAGCACGGGGTGCGGGCGCTGGCGGCCGGGCTCGCGGAGGCGCTGGAGGCCATCCACGGGCTGGGGCTGATCCACCGTGACCTCAAACCGTCGAACGTGATGCTGTCGCCGGACGGCCCGGTGCTGATCGACTTCGGGATCGCGCGGGCGATGGACAGCCTCGCCACGTCCTCGCTCACCAGCACCGGGGTCGTGGTGGGATCGCCGGGGTACATGTCGCCGGAGCAGGTCCAGGACCGGCCGCTCGGTCCCGCCTCGGACGTGTTCCAGCTCGGCGCGGTGCTGGCGTTCGCGGCCACCGGACGGTCGCCGTTCGGCGCGGACAGCGCGGCCGCCCTGCTCTACAAGGTGGCGCACGGCGAGCCGGAGCTGAGCGGCCTGCGGGGCGAGCCGCGAGCGGTGGCGCAGGCCTGCCTGGCCAAGGACCCGGCCGCCCGGCCCGGCCCGCGGGAGGTCGCGGCCAGGCTCGCCCCCGGCGGGGCCGCCGAGCTGGTCGCGGCCGGCTGGCTCGCCGCGCCGCTGATGGCGCAGATCAGCCGCAGGACGGTGGAACTGCTCAACCTGGACGCGGCACCGGAGCGGACGGAGGGCCCGGCACAGGCCCCGCCGGTGCCTGAGCCGGAGCCGGTGCCGACGAGGACGGTGCTGACGAGGACGGAAGCGACAGCGGAGCCGGTGCCGGAGCCGGTGCCGGATCCGAAGACGACGGTGCTGGTGCCGGAGCCCGCGCCCGCCCCGACGCGGGGCAAGCGCGGCAACGCGCTGGTCGCCGCCGCCGCGGTCGTGCTGGCCGCGGCGGCGGTCACGGCGGCCGCGCTGCTGCACCCCGGCGCGGGGAAGGCCGCTTCGGGGCGGGCCGTCCCGGGGAACAGCCCGTCCGTCCCCGCGGTCACGCCGACTGCCCCGATCGCGGCGGCGACCGCCCCGAGCACCGCGGCGACCCCCGGCCGGCCGGTGCCCGCCGAGTGCCGGAACATCGACACCGGAAAGCTGGAGCAGCTCTTCGGCAAGGGGACGCGCGCGCCCGAGGGGAGCACCAAGTCCTACGGCGCCGGTACCGCGAACGCGTTCTCCTCGCAGTCCTGCACCCTCTGGTTCGCCGGCGGTGCCAGGGCCAGTACCTACGTCGGCTTCGAGACCCTGACCTTCGGGACTCCCGAGCAGGCCCGGCAGTTCTACGCGGACTGGGAGAAGAGCGACACCGGGACGGCGTCCAGGCCGCCCGTCGCGCTCGGCGAGAAGGCCTTCCAGTCGACGAAGGACGACACCGCCCTGTCCGAACGGGACTACCGCCTGGCCACGGTCACCGCCAACCGGGTCGTCAGGGCGTACGTCCCGCACGACACGGGTTTCCGGGACGACGCCGTGGCCGCCACGACCAGTGACGTGATGAAGGAGCTGCTCACCGGTCTGCAGTAGCCCGTACGCCCCGTACGCCCCGTACGCCCCGTCCGTCCTGGCCGCCCCCCCCGCCTGCCCCGACCACCCCGCGGGCCCCGATGTCCGACCCACTGCCTAGGCTGGGGCCAGGCCGATGACCAAGGGGGCAGGACTGTGCGGATCGAACGTCACCAGGTGGACGGGGCGCGGGTGGCGAAGGCCCGCGAGGACTTCGTGAACCGGATCGGGAGGCAGGTCCACTCCTACTCCCGCGCCGGTCTGATGACCACCACCGAGTGGCAGCTGATCACCGACTCCTTCCTCGACTACCTCGGGGCCCTCTCCACCACCCGGCCCGACCTGGACTGCGCCGAGGCCAAGGCCGTCCTCAAGGACGCCGCCGAGGCCGCCGTCGGCGCCGTCTCCTTCGCCGCCTACCACCCGCACGACAGCTTCCACGTCTTCCTCGACTACCCGAACTTCGGGATGAGCTACGACCCCGAGTACGGGCAGGAGCGCGACCCCCGCAACCGGGTCACCGCCGGGGACTGGCTCGACGCCTTCTGCCTCGCGATCCTCTCCGACAAGGTCTCCGCCCACGGTGAGGCCTTCTGCTGGGCCCGGCAGCTGATGCCCGACGGGCCGGTCACCTCCACCCTCGAACTCGCCGACGGCTTCGGGGCCCACTTCTTCGAGGAGGAGGAATTCCCCACGGCCTCCGCCGCCGAACCGCAGCCCGGCCTGCGCGCGCTGCGCGCCCTCACCGACGGGGACCGCGAGGCCTTCGACGCCGCGCTGCTCGCGCTCCTCCAGGACGGCCCGCACGGCACCGGACCGGCCAGCCTCCTGCCGCTGGTCCCGATCGCGCTCGCCGCCCTCGCGTACCGCACCCACGGCTGGTCCCCGGCGGTCGACACCGACTACCTCCCGCACGCCCTGGTCACCGGCTTCGAGGCCCCCGGCCCGCGCGTCCGCGGCCTCGGCCGCGACCCGCGCCCCGACGCCGTGGCCCGGCTCGCCGCCGGGCCCGTCGACCTCGACCGGACGAGCCCGGCCCGGCCGCTCAGCCCGGACAGCGAGGCGCGGTTCGAGCGGCGCACCCTGGAGGCCCTCACGCCGAAGGAGGGCGAGCCGCTGGACGCCTGGGAGCTCACCTGCGCCCTGCGCCACCAGACCCACCTCCTCGCGGCGCGCGCCTCGGAATCCTCCGACGCCACCGACGCCCAGCTCGCCAACCTGCGGCTCGGCTCCCGGCTGGGGGCCGCCGTGTACCGGGCCGCCCTCGCCGAGCCGGGCACCGAGGCCGAGGTGACGATCGACGGCCGGACACTGCGCTTCCCCGCCAGCCGGGACACGGACTTCGGCCCGGCCTTCTGGGAGACGGCCCTCTCCTACGCGCTGATCACCGGCAGCTCCGAGGACCTCGAACCGCTCCTCCTGGCCGGCCCCACGATCGCCGCCGAGGACCGCTCGCCGTTCGCCGCCCCGTACCGCACCGCCCTGCACGACCACCTCCGCGGCGCCGACCCGCTCCCGGCCACCGAGCGGGCCCTGAAGGAGGTGGAACGCATCGGGGACCGGACCTTCCTCCCGCCCCCGGTCGTCCTCTTCTCGCAGCTCGTCGAGGGCGACGAGACCAGCTTCAACCTCGCCCTGCTGGACGCCCTGGAAGCCCACCGCGACCACCACTCCGTCGCCGACCGCGCCACCGACACCGAGGCCCCGCTCAACCTCGGCATCCTCGCCCTCGCCTGCCACGCCCGCCGCACCCGCGGCTGGACCGTCCACGTCCGCTCGCCCTACCTCCCGCCGCGCCTGCTGGAGGCGGCCCGGCCCGCGTGACGCACCGGGTCCGCGTGACGCCGCCGGGGCCGTGTGACGCCGCCGGGCCCGCCTGACGCGCCGTCCGCGTCGTCCGCACGGTCCGGCCGCGTCCACCCGTCCTCGTACCGGCTACCGGCGCGTCACCCGGTCCGCGCCCGCGCCGGGAGAGACCAGCGATTCGAAGTCCGCCACCAGGTCGGCGGGGGACGGGAGGGCGTCGATCTCGGCCTTCACGGCCGCGGCCGACTTCCGCAGGCCGTCGTCCGTGACCAGCCGGTCGAGCAGGGCGGTGTCGACGGCGTCCAGGCTGGAGGTCAGTGCGAAGCCGTTGGCCCGGCCGGCGGCGGCGTTGGCGAAGTTGTCGGCGCCCTGGGGGAGGATCAGCTGGGGGACGCCCAGCGCCGCCGCGGTCAGCATGCTCCCCGAGCCGCCGTGGTGGACGACGCCGTCGCTGGCCTGGAGCAGCTGGCTCAGCGGCACCCACGGCAGCGGCCGGACGTTGCCGGGCAGCGTACCGAGCGGCGTGAGGTCCTCGTCGCCGACGGCGAGCAGGACCTCGGCGTCGAGCGCCCCGGCCTGCTCGATCAGCCGGGAGACGGGCGCGATGCCCTCCCACTCGGTGAACACCGTGCCCAGCGTCACCGCGATCCGCGGCTTGGCGCCGCGCCCGACCAGGTCGGCGGGGATCGTCCCGCCGCCGTTGTACGGCACGTACCGCACCCGCCAGCCCCCGCCGTCCCCGCCGAGCGAAGCCGGCACGACGTCCACGACGGCGGCCGGCGCGGTCGCCTCGACCCCGTGCGCGCGGTAGTCGGCGGCGAGCAGCCGGCGCAGGCGGGCGGCCACCCCGCCCGAGGTCACCCCGAAGTTGTGCGCCACGGCGGGTATGCCGAGCTTGGCGGCCACCAGCGGCGCGGCGCCCTGGAAGGACTCGTGCACGACGACGTCCGGCCGCCAGTCCCGCGCGACCTTCAGCAGCCCGTCGACGGTCGACCGGCCGAACTCGGCGAAACCGAGCGCGCCCAGTTCGTTGGTCTCCTCCTCCGTCCGCTCCGCGTCGGCGAAACGGACGTCCTCCGGCAGGGCCCGGGCGAAGGCCTCCCTGAGGGTGCCGCCGTCGCCGACCTCGACGACGGGCAGTCCGGTGTTGCGCAGGACCGCGACCGGCTCCTGGCCGGCGAACAGGACGTCGTGCCCGGCCGCCCGCAGGGCCAGGGCGGTGGGTATCACGGGAAAGATGTGGCCGACCGCCCCGGGGGCGGTGAACAGGACTCGCACAGTGGTCCTCCTGATGCGGATGGGTGTGCTCGGTTGGTCGGGGGACCCGGCCCTCCGTCCACCGGTCTCCGCCGGGTACGGGACGTCCCGCGCGCCGGGAGCCGTGCCGCGCGCGGGAGGGCCGGGTCCGCCTCGATGTCGGCTGTGGCCACGTCGCCCCTGGTGAGCCGGTGACCGCCCCTCGGACGGCCACTGTGCGCAAGAGCCTGTCATCGCCCGCCCTGACCAGGCACTTGTGCTTTCTGACAGATCTTCACCGCGGGGACGGCCGGCTTTCCTTTCGCTCGACCCGGGCCGCGTCCCTTGAAATGCCGTCCTGTCTGTGTTCCAACGGTCGTGGGGTGGGCGGAAGTTACCCGGCCTGAGGAGGCCGCCACCGGTCCGGCAGGCGGACAGGGCAGGCAGGCGGACAGACAGGCAGGCGGACGGGGGTGGGGCGGTCGGGGCGCCCGGTCAGGCGCCGTCGCCGGGGGCTTGCAGCCTCGCCCGGTAGGCGCGCTTCTTGACGAGGGCGCCGCAGGTCTTCATCGAGCACCAGCGGCGGGCGCCCGCACGGGAGGTGTCGACGAAGGGGACGCCGCAGTCGGGGTTCCCGCAGATGCGGACGCGGCTGCGGTGCTCCGACGCGCAGAGGGCGATCAGGTCCCGGGCGACCATCGAGAGCACCGCCGCGATCGAGTCGCCGTGCCAGCGCACGGTGGCCGCGTCGGGGGCGAGTTCGGGCATCGAGGGCGGCTCGGCGGCGGCGCGGTTGACGAGTGCGATGTCCGCGGGGGAGGGCGGGACGGCGTCCGCCAGGGCGCGGCCGGTGCGCTGGATCGCCTCGCGCAGGTGCCTGGCGTGGTCCAGGTCGGCCTCGGCGCAGGGCGGCGCGGCCGTCGTGCAGGCGCTCTGCACGGCCCAGCGGCTCAAGTCCTCGGGCCGGGCCAGCCGTTCGAAGGGCGTGCCGGTGCCGCGGTCGGCCAGGGTACCGGCGAAGGCGAAGCACAGCCGGGCGTCGTCGAAGCGGAAGTCGGCCTTGGCGCGCTGACGCCCCTCGCGGCCGCCGTCCTTGCCGTTCGTGTCCTCTGCTGCGCCGTCTTCCATGTCCACCACTTTATGCGGTTGACATGATTCCGGGCAAACGGCTAGCTTCCAGGTCCACCGCTTGAACCGGTGGACTTTTGAGCGGGCAGTCCGCTTCCCGCAACTCGTCCCCGCTTCCCGCAACGTCTCTCCGCAGCACGAGGAGGCCGCGCCATGCGCGCCGCAGTCATCGAGGAACTCCACAAGCCGCTCGTCCTCCGCGACGTGCCCGAGCCCGCCTGCCCGCCGGACGGCGCGATCGTGCGCGTCGGGGCGAACGGCATCTGCCGGACCGACTGGGCCCTGTGGGCCGGGCAGTTCTGGACGGGCGGACCGCGGGTCGAGGCCCCGTTCGTCCTCGGCCACGAGTTCGCCGGCACCGTCGTGGAGGTCGGCCGCGAGGTGCGGGGGTGGAAGGAGGGCGACCGCGTCATCTTCCCGATGAACCCCGGCGAGGGCTCGTGCGAGATGTGCCGCAGCGGCAACCAGCACGTCTGCGAGCACGTGGACGCGCTCGTGCCCGGGGTCTCCTACTGGGGCGCCTTCGCCGAGTACGTCATGGTCCGCTTCGCCGACGTCAACCTGGTCGAAGTGCCGGAGGGCGTCGGCTTCGTGGACGTCGCCGCGCTGGCCTGCCGCTACATGACGGCCTTCCACGGGATCGTCGACCAGGCGCGGGTCCGCGGCGGCGAATGGGTCGCGGTGTACGGCGCCGGCGGCGGCATGGGCCTGTCGACGGTGGAGATCGCCGCGGCGACCGGCGCCAACGTCATCGCGATCGACATCACCCAGGACAAACTGGACGCCGCCCGCGCGCTCGGCGCCGTCCACACCGTCGACGCGGCCGCGACCGACCCCGCCGAGGCCGTGAAGGACCTCACCGGCGGCGGCGCGCACGTGTCGGTCGACGCCGTGGGCATCGCCGCCGCCTGCCGCAACTCCGTACTCTCCCTGCGCACCCGCGGCCGCCACCTCCAACTCGGGCACACCACCGCCGCCGAGCAGGGGGACGTCCCGCTGCCGGTCGACGTCATGATGGTCAAGGAGCTGGAGTTCCTGAGCGCCTTCGGCATGCAGGGCCAGCGCTTCGGCACGATGCTGAACATGATCGCCGCCGGCCGCCTCAGCCCCGGCCGCATCGTCTCGCGCACCGTCGGCCTCCACGAGGCGAGCGAGGTCCTGGAGTCCCTGGAGACGTACGGGCCCACCGGCGTCGTCGTCATCGACGCCTTCCGCCCCTGAACCGTCCGAACCGGTTCGACCCGTCGGACCGTCCGAACCGTCTCCCCTGAGAGCAGGCACACCCATGCCCGATTCCCGCCGACCCATGGACCAGGAACTGAGCCTGGCCCTCGACGCGGTCCCCATGACCCCCAACGGCGCGTTCGACCTGACCGACCTCGCCGCGACGCGCGCGGCCTTCCGCGCCCAGGCCGAATCCGCCGCCGACAGCCAGCCCGCCGACCCGTCGGTCGCCATCGAGGAACACCTCGTGAGCCGGACGGACGGCCCCGACGTACCGGTCCGCCTGCTGCGGCCCAAGACCGCGCCCGGGCCGCTGCCGGTGCTGCTCTGGTTCCACGGCGGCGGGCAGGTCCTCGGCTTCGCCGCCCAGGACGACCCCTGGCTCACCCGGCTGAGCGCGGCCCTCGGCTGCGCCGTCGCCGCGGTCGACTACCGGCTCGCCCCGGAGACACCCGCCCCCGGCGCCGCCGAGGACGGCTTCACCGCCTACCGGTGGCTCGGCCGCGAGGCGGACGCCCAGGGCCTGGACGTCACCCGCATCGGCATCGCCGGCCAGAGCGGCGGCGGAGGCATCGCGGCGGCCACCGCCCTCCTGGTCCGCGACCGCGGCGGCGCGCAGCCCCTGTTCCAGTCACTGACGTATCCCATGCTCGACGACCGCAACCGGACCGCGTCGAGCCACGAGATCACCGACATCGGCATCTGGGACCGCTCGACCAACCTCCTGGCCTGGCAGGCGATCCTGGGCGAGCGCGCCGGCACCGACGACGTCTGCCCGTACGCGGCCCCCGCCCGCGCCGCCGACCTCGGCTCCCTGCCGCCCACCTTCATCACCGTCGGCGACCTCGACTGCTTCCGGGACGAGGACCTCGAGTACGCCGCCCGCCTGCGCGCCCAGGGCGTCCCGGTCGAACTCCACCTCTACCCCGGCGCCTACCACGCCTTCGACCTCATCGCCCCCGGCTCCCGGCTGGCCGCCACCTTCCACCGGACCTGGACCGACTACCTCGCCCGCCAGTTCCGCACCGCACCGCACCCCGGCGGGGCCCTTCACAAGGGCCGATTTCTCGCCCGGAACGGGTGAGTTGGTTCGTTCCGTACCCGCCGGGTCCCGTTGTGGTGGATGATCGCGACGTGAGTACGTGGTGGGAGACGCGCCGCAGCGTCCGGCTGGCGGAACTGGCATACGCGCTGGAGTTCTTCGGCGCCGACCCGGTGGAGGACCCCGGTGTCGGCGAACTCGCCCACGCCGCCCAGGCCCTGGCCGGGGAGTACCGCGCCAGCGACCGGGGCCAGGCGATACACCGCGCCGGCGACCTGCTGGACCAGGCCGCCACCGCCCTCCACGCCGCCGACCGCCTGCGCGGCACCCCGATCCCCGTCGTCAACCACCACCTGCGCCACGCCGCCACGTCCCTGGCCCACGCCCACGCCTGCCTGCGCGCCCGGGCCCTCCCCCCCGCCGAACCGGTCCCGCCCGCCTGATCCACCGCGCCCACGCCGTCAGCGCGCGTCGGCTGCGGGGGCCGGGGGTTCCGCCTCACCCGGGATGGTGCGGGCCCGTGGCCTGCGCTTGAGTACGGGTACTCAGGCGCTGCTCCGGGCCCCGCGCCTACGGTGATGGGACGGGAGTCAGGACGGAGGGGCGGAGTGTTCGACAAGGGGTTGGCGAAGGGCTGCCTGGGGGGCGTGCTGGGTCTCGTCGGCCTGGCCGGGGGCGTGTTCCTGCTCCACCTGGTCGCGTGGTGGTTGATCAGTTTCGAGTGAGCGCACCCGTCCAAGCCCGGAGCCGGGCGCTCGCTTCCCGTGCCGGAGCGGGAGACGGCTTGTCGGTGCTGGTGCCTAGAGTGGCCGCGGATGCGTAGTGATCATCACCTGCGGGTGGGGGAAGGGGTCTGTGCCATGGGTGACGGTGTTCAGTGGCTGTTGGACCACGACGACTGGTGCCACAGCGTCTTCTTCGGCCGTGGCCTCGCGCCGGAGGAGCTCGCCCTGCGGATGGGCGGTGTGCCGGGGTCCGTCGGGTCGCCGATCACGGGTGCGGAGGCCTGGCGCGTCGTCATGGACGACGGGACGGACGACGAGGATCTGGTGCGCGTCGGTGCGTACGGGGAGTGGTCCTTCGCCCTGGAGTACGGGATTCCCACCGGGGCGGAGCGGTTGGCGGACATCTCGCGGGGCGGGGTGGAGGTCGTCCGGCTGGATCCTCAGCCCGACCATCCGCCGAAGCAGTTCGCCTACGCCAGGGACGGGGTGGAGATATGTTCCTTCGGTCTCGGCGAGGAGGTCTGGCGGTGGGGCCAGCAGCCGGACTTCCTGCTGGCCGATCTGGTGCGGGCCGGCGTGCTCCTCCCGGACGGCGAGTCCGCCCGTTCGGACGAGGAGGGCCTCGGGGACGAGGACCGCGCCACCCTGGGGATGCTCGAGTCCCGGTTCGGCCTCGCCCTGCCCCGCGACGTGGAGGAGCGGCCTCTTCCGGCCTTCGTGATCCGGTGACCACCCGCCCCTGAGGCCGTCGGGCCGCCACCGGCTCCCGCTACTTCAGCAGGAAGTCGTACACCGCCTGCCGCCCGGCCGGGTTCGCCGCCCGGTTCTGCACCGAGTGCGCCGCCCCGGGCACGATCACGATCTGCGGGTCGTGTGCCAACTCGGCCTGCTCGTACAGAACTTCGTACGGTGTGGCCAGGTCCCGGT
This sequence comes from Kitasatospora sp. Ki12, assembly GCF_054601375.1. Taxonomy (NCBI): domain Bacteria; kingdom Bacillati; phylum Actinomycetota; class Actinomycetes; order Kitasatosporales; family Streptomycetaceae; genus Kitasatospora; species Kitasatospora sp. Ki12. Next base: position 219,875 of record NZ_BAAIHT010000004.1, read on the forward strand.
CGCCGCCGAGCAGCAGCACCGGCACGTCGGGCAGCTTGCGGTGCGCCGGCGGGGCCGGTGGCACCGGTTCGCGCGGCCAGTCCAGGCAGACCAGCAGGCTGCCGAGCCCGGTCGCGGTGGCCGCGTCGTACGGCCAGGTCTGCTCGGTGGTCAGCCGCTGCCGGGTGCGCTCCAGTGCCGCCGCCCGGCCCGCGACCGGGGTGTCGGTGGTGCCCCACGGGAAGCGGGAGTCGGCGCAGACGGTGGCGGAGTGCAGACCCTGGCTGAGCTCCTCGGCCGGGGCGGCGTCGACCTCCCGGTGGACGAGCTCGAAGAAGTCCTGGAGCTTCGCGGGCTGCCCGGCGGCGGCCTCGTGCAGGATCTCCGGGACCCCGCCGTAGTCCGGGTCGATGAACTCGTAGCCGGTGAGCGCGCTCAGGATCTGGGCCCCGTCGCCGTACCGCCGGACGGTGGCGGCGAGGTCGGCGGCCGGGTCGGTCGTGCAGCCGGTGGCCTGGCAGGCGGCGCGCAGCACCCGGGCGGTGGCGGGCAGCGCGGCCAGGTCGAGGGGGTCCATGCCCTGCCGCGGCGCCACCGAGTCGAGCACCAGCCGGGCCACGCGCGCCGGGTGGGCGAGGGCGTACCGCTCGGCGACGAAGGTGCCGTAGGAGACGCCGTCGATGGTGAGGCGGCGGTCGCCGAGGGCGCGGCGCAGCAGGTCGATGTCGGCGACGGTGTCCGCCGTGCTGTAGTGGCGGGCGTTCGGGCCGAGGGCCGCGGCGCAGTCGGCGATGGACTGCTTGCGCGGCACGGCGAGGTCGGAGGAGCCCATGTCCTCCTGCAGGCCCGGGCACTGGAGCGCGCCCCGGCCGGTGCCGCGCTGGTCGAACATCACCAGGCGGTAGTCCTTGAGGACGGGCTCCAGCTTGCCCGCCATCCGCCTCATCCCCGGGACGCTGGGCTGGCCGGGGCCGCCGGCGAGGAACAGCAGGTCGCCCTTGGGCGCGTCGGCGTTCCCGGTCATCGCCACGTCGAGCCGGAGGGTGCCGGGGGTGGCGCCGCTGTGGTCGAACGGGACGGTGAGGGTCCCGCAGGTGAACTCCGGTGCGTCCGGGCAGGGCGCCTGCCCGGTGATCCCGCCGCGGTGCCGGGCCGCTTCGGCCGGCGCCGCGAGGGCGGGCGTGCTGGCCAGGGCGGTGCCGGCGACCATCGCGACGGCGCCCAGCAGGGCGGCGATGCGGCCACGCGTGCTCGTCATGTTCGTCCTTCCGTCGCGCCGCGTCCGTGCTGACGCGGCCACGGAAGCAGCCTGCCCCCGGGATGCTTCGACGACGAGCGTCCGGGCGGGATTCGGCCGGGGAACGAACCGTCAGGACCCGGACGGCCCCGTCCGCCCGCCGCGCCGGATCGCCACCGCCTGGGTGCGCACGCGAAGGAACGGTCGGCCGGTACCGTGACCGACCGGCCGTTCCGGCTTCGTGCGGGCATCGCCCAGCCGGGCTCAGCCCATCGTGCAGGCGAGCTGCGCCTTCACCGCGTTGCGGAGGTCCTCCTGGGCACGGCAGTCGGCGTTGTAGACGTCCTCCCACTTGGGGCTGATGACGTGGGCGTTCACGATCTCGGTGATGATGTTGACGTTCCCCTGGGCGACGATGGTGTTGTGGGCCACCGTCACCTGTGACGTCGGCGCCGTCTGGGCGCCGATGACGCCGCCCTCGCCGTAGATCAGGTTGGTGATCTTGGTGTAGACGGTGACCTCCTTGCCCTGGATGTTGTTGCCGACGATGGCAACCGTCCAGTCCTTGTAGTTGCGCTGCCAGGCGTAGTTGGTCCTCTGGTTCAGGGCGGACACGGCGGCGTACCCGAGCTTGGCGACCCAGTAGTGCTTGATCAGCGGGCGCCCGCCCGGGTGGTCCCGGGGGTGCACCGGCTCGCCCGACTGCACGTCGCCGTACAGGTCCTGGTTCCCGCTGCTCAGGCGGTCGGCCGCCGAGCTCGGCTGGGGCGCCGCGCCGGCCGGCGCGGCGACGGCGCCGCTGACGGCGAGGGCCGCCGCCCCGGCGACCACGGCCGTCTTCCACTTTCCGGCGAAACGCAGACTGGATGCCATCCTGGTACTCCTCGATCCCGCATGTCGACAAACACGGGCGCACCCTCGCGCCCGCCACCGGGGAACACCCGGCACCCCGACTCTCGCCGACCCGCACCCGGGCACACATCAGTCATTTGACGGCGAGACATGACGTACGGCCCGTCCCGCCGTTGCCGCGATCCGGCTCCAGCTCCGGCTCTCCGGCTCCGGCTTCGCCCGTGATCAACCCCGGGCACCGGTACGAGCGGATCACGCGGTTCCCCTCCCCGGATCGGCTCCGCCGACCTGCCGGACCTGCCGGGGCTCGCCTCTGGCCCGTCCGCGCTCCGCGTTCGGGGCTGGTGTCCGGGGGCGGCGGCGCGGTCCGGGCGCGTTCGGCGTGCGGTCGGACGGCAGGCGGGTGAACACCGCGTGGTTCTCCGTCCCTCCCGGCGGCCGATCGGCGATAACGGGAGGCAGCCCGGGCCGCCGCCGCCCGCGCGTTCAGCCGAGAGGATGACAGATGCCCCTGATCAACTACGGTGTGCTCGCCGCCAGAGTCGTCGAGAGCAAGCGCGAGGCAGGGAACTCGACGCCGCACTACCAGATCCACGCGCGCGACGACGGCGGCACCGACTACCGGATCGCCGTGAACGTCAGGTCCCAGGGCACGCCGCCGAATCTGCTGTACGTCGCCATCGACGACTTCCACCATCCGCTGACGCAGCTGCTCCCGCCGGCCGGCAGCGGCTGGCACCCGGAGCCGTCCCGGCCCGGCACGGTCAGCCTCGACTTCATCCGCGGGAACCTCTTCGACCCGGCCACCATGCGTGTCCTCCCGCCCGACGTTCCAGGCCTCGACAACGACCTGGAGGACCTCCTCGACCACTACGTCCAGCGGGCCATCGCCGACCAGAGCATCGGCCTGTACGTCTTCGGCCAGCGCTGGCCCACCGACGCCAGTGACAAGGTGTTCGGCTTCCACCCCGGAAACGGCGTCCACGACATCCACATGAACCAGGGCAACGACGCGGGGCACGCCGGCGACGACGGGGTCTGGCAGGACGGCGGCCTGCTGCTGCACGTGGCCCCGGAGAACCGCTGGGTCGCGATCTTCCTGGCCTTCCAGTCCCAGGCGTGGCACACCGACGACACCACCGGCCACGCCCTCGCCCCCACCCGGCCCACCACCCCGCACCAGGAGCCGGTACGGATCTCGGCCGCGCTGGTCAACCCGCTCGCCCCGGCGACCGGGACGGTGACCGTGGTCAACACCTCGGCCGCGCCGATCAACCTCCAGGGCTGGCACCTCAGCGACCAGCAGAACCTGCTCCCGCTGCCCGACACCGAGCTCCAGCCGGGCGCCTCCACGACCCTCCCGGTCGCGAACGGCTTCCGACTGGGCGAGGACGGCGGCGTGATCACCCTCCTCGACCCGGCCGGCCTCAAGGTGCACGGCGTCGCCTACACCGGGAGGCAGGCGTCCGCCCCGGGCCAGACCCTCACGTTCTGAGGGCGCGCGGAGGTGCTCGCGGGCCTCGCCGTCGTCGTGGCCGGCCTCGCGGTCCACCTGCACCGGCGGTCCGGCAGCCGGACCGAGACCGTCGAGGGGTTGCGGGCCGAGCAGGAGCTGAGGGCCCGGCTGCAGGCCGCCCGCTCCTCCTACAGCTCGATCGCCATGCACAGCACCCACGGCCTGACCGTCGACGAGCTGGAGAGGTGCCGCAGGTAGGGCCCGCCGCCGCCCCGCCCGAACCGGCCCGCGCCACCGAGGCCCACACCCCGGACCGCGCGAGTCCCGGGGGCGGGTCCCCGGCGCCGGGGCAGGCGGCGATCCGGTGGAAGGCGCGCGTAGTAGCGGAAGGCGCGGCCGATCGTTCCTCCGGGGAAGGCGTTCCCGTCCCGATGGAGGATCCGTGCCGAAGTTGCCCACCGCCCTCGCCGCCGCGCTCCTCAGCGCCGCCGTCGTGGTGCCGGCCGTCGTGGTGCCCGCCGTTCCCGCCCGTGCGGCCGCGACGACGCCCGAGGCCCAGGTGAACACCTTCTTCCGGGAGTACCGCCGGGCCGTCCTCGACACGAAGGACCGGTCGCCCGCCGAGGTCCGCGCCCACTACCTGACAGCGGACCTGAACAAGAAGCTCGACGCCTGGGCCGAGGCGAACGACGCCGACCCGGTGTTCCGCGCCCAGAACGTGCCGCGTGACTGGTCCACCCGCTACGAGGGCAGCGGCGCCGGCCACACCACGATCGTCCTCACGGAGCGCTGGGGCGGCGGACAGTCGCAGGACGTCTGGTACTCGGTGGACCTGGGCACCCTCGTGATCAGCGACCTGGAGGACCCGCCGGCGAAGTGACCATCCTGCGCGGCACCTCTGCTCCGGCGGGTCCGGCAGGTCCGGCAGGTCCGGCGGGTCCGGGACCGGGGGCGGATCGTCCGCCGGAGGGCCTCAGCTCTTGACGTACCACGGGGTGACGAACCCCTTGTGGGTGCGGTCGCGGGACCAGGTCGTCACACCGTCGGAGCCGAGGGCGTTGATGGTGAAGTTGAGGTCGTTGAGCTTCTTGGTGAACGTCACCTTGCCGGTGAAGTAGCCGCCCAGGGAGTTCCAGCCGCTGTTGGTGGTGCGGAACCAGACGGCGTGGTCGGTGCCGATCACGAAGTCCACCCAGTCGCCGCTGTTCAGCGGCCAGAGGCTCTCGCCGTCGCCGTAGGCGCCGCCGCAGTAGAAGCTGCCGTTGTCGAAGCCGTGCGTGCTGGTGCAGACCCGGGGGAGGTCGCCGGCCTGCGCGGGGGTGGCGGTCAGGACAGCGGTGGCGAGCAGGGTGAGGGTGGCGAGTGCGGCTGCGGGCTTGTTCATGGATACCTCGGGGGGCGGGGCGGGCAGGGGACGGCCGGGCCGTGGCGGAAGGCCGGCGGTCGTTCACGCCAGGGCTTCGGCCCCATCCTCGCGCAGCTGCCGACTCATGATCAATCTGGTCCGGTGAGAGTCATCTCTCCTCGCCCGCAAGGGAGTTGTCCGGTTCCCGGGTGAACCTTCCGCCCGCATCAGCCGTTCCCGCGTCCTTGTCCTTGTCCTTGTCCTTGTCCTTGTCCTTGCCGCTGCCCGGCGGCCCTGGAATCCTTCAGCCGTTCCGCGGCGCTGTTCCGCGAGCTCGGCGACCTTCACAACGAGACCAAGGCGCTGACCAATCACCAGCAGACGCTGCGGCAGGGGCCGCCCGGACCAGCGCGGCGCGGCCCCGGCAGCGGGGTGGTCCGGAATATTCCCGTCGCATTCGCCGGGTCCTCATGGCACTCTCACCTTCGCCAGAGGCGGTGATCGATCCGTGTGCGCGGGTCGCTAGACTCCGGCTGCCCTGAGCTCCCGTGAATGGTCATCGGAGTCGGGTACGTGTCCTGAGATGGGGGAAGCATGAACATTCTGCCGTCAGGCAGAAACATGCGACACAGGCGGAGACGGGCAGGCATAGCCGCCCCGGGGGTCCTGTTGTTCGCAGTCCTGGCCAGCATCGTGGGCCAGGTCAACCCGGCGGCCGCGGCGGTGAACCCGCCCTCGGCCGCGCCGTCCGCGAGCGCTCCGGCCGGCCCGAGCGCGGACCCTTCCGGCGCCCCGAGTGCGGCGCCCGCCCCCGGCCCGACGGCCGCGCCCAAGGCGGACCCGAAGGCCGAGCACGAGGCCGCCGTCCGCGACCTCCAGCAGGCCGACCCGACCGGCCCCTGCCCGGCGAGCCTGACCCCGGGCACCGTCGTCACCTGCGCGATCGACCCGAACAAGGCCGCCTCCTTCTCGATCAGCGTCACGCAGCCCAAGGACGTGCTCTTCGTCCAGACCGTCGCGGTCTACTCGCCGGTCTACCCCCAGGTGACGGCGCCGGACGGCACCGCGGTGACCTGTGACAGCGCCTCCGGCGGGCTGCGCTGTGCCACCAACCAGGCCGGCACCTACACGCTGCTGGTCAAGAACACCGACTTCCGGGCGAACGGCGTCTCGCTGTCGTACGTCCCGGTGCTCTCCACCCCCGCCTGCACGGCGGTGACCGCGGCCGACCGCAACCTCGGCGCGCGCAAGACCTTCGCCGCCACGCTGGCCGCGGGCTCGGCGGGCGACTGCTACCAGCTGAACCTCGCCACCGGCGACACGCTGCGCACCTACCTCGACGGCGTGTACACCGAGCGCATCTTCGACGCCACCGGCACCGAACTGTGCACCGACGGGCGCTACGCGGGCACCCAGGTGCTCTGCAAGCTCACCGGGAGCGCGCCCTACCGCGTGCTGGTGCAGGGGAGCTGGGGCAACGCCCAGGCCTACAGGCTCGCGCTGGAGCGGCTCTCGCAGCCGGAGGGCTGCCTCACCGTCGAGCCGCAGCCGTACGGCGCCGTCCCGGACCTGACGTCGACGGCGCGCTGCCGCCTCCTCCACGTCACCAAGTCGGGCCTGTACTCCTTCGCTCCGGTCGCGGCCGACAACTCCAACCTCGCCGGCGAGCTCTACACGGCCGACGGCACGCAGCTGTTCGGCAACTGCTGGCAGCGCGTCAACTGCAGCCTGGAGCCCGGTGACTACACCTGGGTGGTCGAGGCGCGCGACTTCGACTCCCCGGCGTTCGGCATGGTCTTCCGCGCGGACGCGGAGACCCGCGGCTGCACCGTGACCAAGGACGACGGCCTGGTGTCCGGCGCGGTCACCGGGACCCTCGGCGCGCCCGGCCAGGCGGCCTGCCTGACCCTGCCGACGGCCACCGCGAACGGCGTCTACCTGCTCAACCGCAAGCCCACCGACGGTGCCAACGCCTTCGCCGCCGTCTACGACGCGGCCGGCGTCAAGCAGTGCGACAACAACGCCGCCGCTTCGGCCGTCTGCAAGCTCACCGGGACGGCGCCGTTCCGCGCGGTCCTGAGCGGCGAGGCGAACAAGGCCTTCCAGCTGGTGATCCACCGGACCGGTCTGACGGCCGGCTGCGCGGCCTTCCCGCGGAGCCCCTTCGACGGCACCTGGGGCGCCGAGGTCACCGTGACCGGCGACGCCCCGGCGGCCTGTCTCGGACTGCCGGCCGACCAGCACGCCACCGCCGAGCAGTTCGACTACACCAACACCCAGAACCGGGTCAACGGCTCGGTGCAGGTCGTCGACCCGCAGGGCACCGTGGTCTGCCAGACCAGTGTGAGCTCCGCCTTCACGTGCGCCCTCGCCGCCGGTGTCCCGTACACCGCGCTGCTGACCCACAACGCCTGGGGCGACACCTACAAGATGGTGCGGCGCGACATCTCGCCCACCGCGAACTGCCTCACCCCCACGTCGACCGCGGTCGGCGGACAGGCCGTCCTGACGGACCTCTCCTCGACGCTGGACGCCCGGTGCCTCCGGGTCGGCGCCGACGCCGGGGACAAGATGTGGCTGGCCGCGCGGGCGTCCGGCGGCGCGGTGGAGGTGCAGGTCGTCGACGCCAACGGCAAGTACGTCTGCACCCAGTGGGGCACGTCCTGCCGCCTGACCGGTTCGAGCTCCTACACCATGGTCGTGCTCGCGGCCGGCTACAACGGCACCCCGATCCACGTCGGCGTGGACACCTGGAAGGTCGGCACGGCGGGCGGCTGGGCGCCGGAGTGCGCCGCGAACCCGCTGTCGGTGCAGGGATTCCCGGCGCGCAACGGTCTGTTCACCGACTCCTCGTCCGCGTACTGCGCGGTGATGGACATGAAGCCGTCGCAGTCGCTGAACCTCTTCGGCATCACCAGCAGCACCAACGGCTGGCAGCCGTACATCAGCCTGCTGAGCCCGGTGAAGTGGGAAACCAACGACCTGAGCTACCAGTGCTCCAACAACTACGGCCAGTTCGGGGCCCGCTGCCAGAGCACCAGCAGTGCCGACGCCGGCCAGGCCCTGCTGCTGGTCAGCGCGGCCGGTGCGGCGACGCCCGTCGAGTACAGCCTCCAGGCCTCCTGCGAGTGGGGCACCTGCACCGGCAACGGCAACGGCACGCCGCTGACGGTGGCCAGGGTCAGCCCCGCCACCGGCGCCGCCGGGACGCAGGTCCAGGCGGAGCTGCGCGGCAGCGGCCTCTCGCTGGCCACCCCGCTCACCCTCCGCGGCACCTCCGTCCAGCCGGCCATGAAGCCGCTGTCGGCCAGCGCCGACGGCACCTCCCTGCACGTCCTGGTCGACACCAACGGCCTGGCGCCGGGCACGTACGACATCCAGGCCTACGGCTCGCAGACGCTGCTCGCCAACGCCTTCACCGTCACCGCCGCCCAGCCGCCGGTCAAGGGCAGGTTCGTGCCCGTCCCGCCGTCGCGCATCCTGAACACCGTCATGGGTGTCGGTGCGCCGGCCGGCCGGGTCGGCCAGGGCGGCGTGGTCACGCTGCAGGTGGCGGGTGTCGGCGGGATCCCGGCCACCGGCGTCACCGCGGTCGTGATGAACGTGACGGCCGTCAACCCGACGGCCGACAGCGCCATCTCGGTGTACCCGAGCGGCCAGGCGGTGCCCGACCTGCCGACCGTGAGCTTCGCGGCCGGCCGGAACGTGCCGAACCTGGTGACCGTGCCGCTGTCCAACGGCAAGGTGGACCTGCGCAACGCCAAGGGTGAGGTCGACCTCGGCGTCGACGTCGCCGGCTACTACACCGACGGCGGCCAGGGCTCCCTGCTGAGCCCGGTCAACCCGACGCGCATCCTGAACACCGTCATGGGTGTCGGCGCGCCGGCCGGCCGGGTCGGCCAGGGCGGCGTCGTTCCGCTGCAGGTGACCGGCGTCGCCGGGGTGCCGTCCAGCGGCGTGACGGCGGTCGTGATGAGCGTGACGGCCGTCAACCCCTCGCGGACCGGCTACGTCACGGTGTACCCGGACGGCCAGGGCGTGCCCGACGCGTCGAACCTCAACTTCACCGCGGGCCAGAACGTCTCCAACCTGGTGACCGTCCCGGTGAGCGCGAACGGCAAGGTCGACCTGGCCAACGCCTGGGGCGAGGTCGACCTCGGCGTCGACGTCGTCGGCTACTACTCCGACAAGGGCGCCACCTACACGGCGTCCAACCTCGTGCGGCTGATGGACACCCGTACCGGAGAGGGCGCCCGCAGCGGTGCCCTCGGCGGGGCGGGCGACGTGGTCAGCGTCAAGGTGGCCGGGGTCGAGGGCGTGCCCGCGACCGGTGTCACCGAGGTGCTGATGAACGTCACCGTCGTGTGGCCCACCAGCACCAGCTTCCTGACGGTCTTCCCGCACGGGACGGCCCGCCCGGACGCGTCGAACATCAACTACCGGCCCGGCGAGGTCGTCTCCGCGCTGGTGATGGTCCCGGTGGTCGACGGGCGCGTGTCCTTCGCCAACCAGTGGGGGAGCACGCACGTGGTCGCCGACCTGATCGGCTACTTCTCGGCCTGACCCCACCGGTACCACCAGTTCCACAGCCTGACGGGCATGCAGGGCCGGGTGCCGACAGTGTGGTCGGGCACCAGGCTCTGCCACTCCAGAGAACGACGGCGCGCAGCCGGTGCATCGTGCACCGGCCGCGCGCCGTCGCCTTGTGGTGTCAGGCCATCAGATGCTGATAGCCATCTACCACGAGTTCCCCGTACTCGAATTGCCTCCCGAGGGCCACGTACCGGTCGTACTGCTTCCGGGTGATCTGTGGGGCGTAGGTAAGCGCGCGCAGGAGGAAGCGGAACGCCAGGTCGGGGCAGACATGGCCAGCTGCGTGGCTGAGTGCGGGTACCGCCCCGGGGATGGACTTCCAGGACGAGTCCTGTGCCAGCTCCAGGAGACCGGGAGCGACGATCATGATCTCGTCCAGAACAGCCCCGGTCAGGTACTGGTACGGGCTGGGCGCCACCTCCTCCGAAGGGTCGATGCCCTCCGCTCGGAGTCGCTCCCGGCACATCCGGATGATTCCGAGGAGCCAGTCCCGCGGGTCGATCCCCTCGCTCCTGAAGTTCAGGCGGCGCTCGCTCCCCACCGCCCAGAGCGTTTCGAACACCCAGGTCGGCACGGCCGGAGCGGCGAGTCGGAGCGCGTCGACGAGGAGCGCCTCGACCAGGTGCGGCGGCATGCCGGCGGTGTAGTACGCGAGTGCCTGCGCCTCGGTGGCCCAATCGTCTCGCCAGCTGTGATGGAACACCTGTCCCAGGTGAGGCAGCCCGAACTCGTGCCCGCCGTATCTCTCAGTCATCACGCCCCCGGCGCCAGCGGGAAGATGGAACCGACGATCCACTTCTTGCCATTGTGCTTCGGCGCCCTCAGTAGCCGCACCTTGACCTTGGTCCCGGCATCGACGGCGTTGAGACTGCCACCCGGGGGATAGACCTTGCCCAGCGAGGGCAGGCGCTCGCCCTTCCTGATGACATCGACATTGATGATGATCTCCAGAAAGTCTGGCTGGCCCTCCCGTCCCCAGATGCCAATTGCCCTCGTGCTCTTGTCGAGGGCCGATCGCAGTGCGTCCCCAGCGATGCTGAGGTCGGTGAACACCCCGTTCGGGTCGACGGCGGTGGTCAGCGCTGCCGCCTCGGCGGGCGTGACCCCTGCGGTCTCGCCGTTGGGGCCGTAGTCGCCCTTGGCCACGTGCTTCTTGAGGGTGTGAGCGCGGGGGTCCGCATTCCGTCCCAGTTCGTCACCCCACAGGTCGAAGCAGTTGTGGACGAGGATGCCGCTGCCCGTGTTCTGCGGCCCGCGCACGTAGAAGGTGTGTGTGCCGTCGACGGTGAGGTCGTATACCGCCTTGGTGGCGCTCGTCCGTTCGTGAAGAGCGGTCACTCGGTTGCGTGACCCGTCGCTGCCGATCAGGGCGTCGCCGACGTGCAGGTCGGAGACCTCGCGCCAGCCGGTCTGGTCGACGTAGAAGCGGTGTCCAACCGTGCTGGTGATCCGGTCCCCGCGCTCGGTGTCGATGTCGACCAGGCGGGTGGTGGGGTGCCCGAAAGTGCTGGTCACCGGTTGGGCCCCAGTGGAACCCGTGGCGGGATCAGTAGCCAACACGCGGTCATCTGCCCTCACCGTCTCGATGGCCCGGCCGCTGCCGTCGGCCATGATCACGATTGTGCCGGCCGGGAAGCTGTTGTTCTGACACGACGTGCGAACCCCGTCCGCGATCTCGGCCTCGAACTCAGCCTGCTGGACCATGCCGCGCTCGACGTTGGCTTCCTTGCGCAGTGCGTCGAGCGCCGCTTCGGTGCCGACCCCGTCCTTCAGGGTGGAGCGGAACTTCGCGACCAGGTCGGCCGTGGCGGTGAACTTGGCGAGGGCTGCCTTGCTGTAGCCGTCGAGGGTCGCCTGGACGGCGAGCTTGGCCTCGTCGATCGCGATGCCGGTCTCGAGCGCGTAGCGGAACGCGACGATGGACTTGACGCTGGCGAGGAGCTTCTCGTAGGGGATGAAGTTGGCTGCGGCCAGGACGCAGGATTTGTTGAAGCCGAAGTCGTGGTAGCAGTTGACGAAGTCGCTGGAGAGTATCTTCCAGAGGTCTTCGACTCCATGGTTCTTCGGCTTGTAGTACTTAAGGTAGTCGGCGTAGGTCAGTTCGACGGTCTGGTCGAACTGGACGTCCATCTTCTCGCTGCCGACGACGGTGGTGTTCCAGACGGTGTACTTCCCGGCGCAGGCGGCGATGGTGAGGTTCGGATCGGGGCAGGTCTTCAGGATGTAGGTGGTGGTGCCGGTGACCTTGGTAGTGACCGTGACGGTACAGACCGGCTTTCCCGAGGCGTCGTTGTGCCACACGCTGGTGTCCATGGGCTGCTGGACGGTGCCGTATATCGACAGCATCATGTCGCCCGCCGCACAGCGGTCCAGGTCGTCCTTGACGTGCTCCGGCTTCGTGTCAGGCTCGGCGGAGGCTTCGATGTAGGAGATCCGACCCTGGTCGTCGACGACGGCGGTGCCGTCCTGCAGTCTCCCTTCGGTGCTCTCGTCCTTCTGCTTCGTCATGACCAGCTCGGCGGCCTGCTTGGCAGCCGAGATCGCTTCGTCCCTGCTCTTGGCAGCGGCGGCGGCCGAGGCCTTGGCCTGGTCGGAGGCGGTCTTGGCGTCGGCCGCGTACCTGTTGGCCTGGGCGGCGTAGCCGGTGGCCATGAGCGCCGACATGGTCGCGCTGCGGGCTGATACCTGGGCGGCTGCGGCGGAGGCCTGGGCCTGCTTTGCGTACTGGGCTGCCTGGGCGGCGGAGGCCTGGGCGGCCTGCGCGGACTGGGCAGCCTGGCCGGCGTAGCCCTGGGCCTGCTGGGCGGACTGGCCGGCCTGGTTGGCGTACTGGGCGGCCTGGTCGGCGGCGCCGCGGGCGGTGGCGTAGGACTGGGCGGCCTGGGCCGCGTATTGGCGTGCCTGGGCGACCTGGCCGTCGATGGTGGCGAGGTAGGAGGCGATGGTGGCCACGTGGGTGGCGGTCATCGCGTCGCGCTGCTGGGCCTTCGGCAGGCCGGTCTGCAGGAACGGGACGAGGCGGTCGGTGGGGCCGGAGAGCACGGCCTGGGCCGCGGCCTTGACCTCGGGACCACCACCGGCCAGGGCCTGGGTGACGAGGACGCGGTTGTCGTCGTCGCGTGCCTTGTACTGGCCGGTGGTCAGGAAGGCGCGGACGTCGTCGATGGTGCCGTCCAGGGCCTTGCCCGCCGCGGCCTTCACGCCGGGTCCGCCGTTGGCCATGATCTGGGAGAGGGCGACGCGGTCGTCGTCGTCCTTCCCCGGGTACTGGCCGGTGGCCAGGAACGCCCGCACCTGCTCTGCGGTGCCGACCGCCGCGGTCTCGGCGGCGAGGCGCTTCTCGAGCTTGCCGGGGCTCTGGGCGATGGCCATGACGCTGGTGAGGTCGTCGCGGTCGCGGGCGGTCGTCAGGTCGGTCGCCAGGAAGTCCCGGACGTCGTTGTCGTCGCCCTCGAGCGCTGTCTGGGCGGCGGCCTTGGTCCACGGGCCTGCGGTGTCCAGCAGCCGGAACGCGGCCTGCCGCCCCTTCAAGATCGCCGTCTTCGGATCGATGCCTGCGGCTGTGGCGTCCTTGATCAGCTGATCGGTGTCGGCACCGAGCTGGGTGGCCTTGCCGTTCTCCCAGGCCGCGGCCTTGGCCTTCTGGTCGGCCTCGCGGGAAGCCTCCTCGGCGGCGGCCATCTCGGTGGCCTGCTGCGCGGCCAGGCGTTCGGCATCGGAGGCACGGGCGATGTCGGTGACCTTGTGGGCCTGCGTGGCGGAGTTCGCCGCCGAGTTGGCGTCCGCGTCGGCCGCTTCGGCGGCCGTCTGCGCGAGGCCGGCCGCAGTCGACGCGTCACCGGCGTGCTTGGCCGTTTCCTCGGCCGCCGTTGCCGCCGCTTCGGCGTGGGCGGCGGCGTCGTTGGCGGCGCGCTGGGCGTCACCGGCCGCGGCAGCGGCCTGGTTCGCGATCGCGAGGGTGGCGTTGGCGGCGCGAGTGGCCTCCGCGGCCGCGCTTCTGGCGCGGGCGGCGGCGTTGCGGGCACGGGCGGCGGCGCCGTCGGAGACACCGGAGTAACCGGCCGCCTCCGCGGCGGCTTCTGCGGCGGCCTGGGCGTTGATGCCCGAGGCGGCGGCGGCCTGCGCGGCAAGTCCGGCCTGGAGAGCGGCCCGTCCCGCCCACGCGCTGGCCTCCCCCGCGAAGCGGGCATCAGAGGCGGCGTTGCGCGCGGTCACGGCGGCGTTGCGCGCGGTCTCCGCCTGCCCGGCGTTGCCCGCGGCACCGGCCGCGGCGGCCAGCGCCCGCGTCGCGGCGAAGCCGGCCTTGGTGGCAGCCGACGCGGCGTCGGCCGCGGCGTTGGCGGCCTGCCGGGAAGCCTCGTTCGCGGCCTTCGCCGCGGTGGAGGCCGTCTGCGCGGCCGCCGCCGCCCGGCCGGCGGCATCGGCCGCGCGGCCGGCGGCGTTGGACGCCTGCCCGGCCGAACCCTGCGCGGCCTTGGTCTCGTTCGCGGCCCGCTCGGAGGCCTCCTTCGCCAGCCGGGTGGCGTCCAGTGCCTTGCCGGCCGCGTCCTTTGCGGTCTGGGCCTGCTGCCCGGCCTGGGTGGAGGCGTTGGTCGTCAGGTCCGCCAGCTGGGAGACCGTCAGGGTCTCCTGATCGTGGGAGGCGGCGGTCTGGTAGCCGTACTGGAGGAACAGCTGGACGTCCTCCATCGAACCGTCCAGGGCGGCGCCGGCGGCCTTCTTCACCTCCGGACCGCCGGAGGCCATCAGCTGGGAGAGGTGGACGCGGTCGTCGTCGTTCCTGGCCTTGAACTGGCCCTCGTTGAGGAACGCCGTGACGTCCGCGAGGGAACCGTCCATGGCCTTGCCCGCGGCGTCCTTCACACCAGGCCCGCCGGCCGCCATGATCTGCGACAGGAGGACTCGTTGGTCGTCCTCGAAGGCCTTCTTGACGCCTTTGTCGAGGAAGGCCTTCAGGTCGGCCGCGGAGCCCTTGAGCGCGGCCGTGCCGGCCTCGCGGACACCGGGTCCGGACTTGGCGACCAGTTCCTCGATCTTCGCCCGCAGGTCCTGGTCGGCCGCAGCCGCCTGACCGGTCGCCAGGAACTTCTTCAGGTCGTCGTCGGAGCCGGTCAGCGCGCTCTCCGCGGCCTGGCGGACCGTGGGGCCGCCGGCCTGCCAGGCTGCAACCGTCTTGACCCGGTCGGGGTTGGGCCCGGTCGCCAGCGGTGTGTTCGCCGCTGCGGCCGGGACAGTGAGCAGCCCTGTGAGAAGGCCGCCGGCCACGAGCCCGGTGGCCAGTCGCCACCGTGGGACCCGTGAGGTCCAGAATTCCCTCATCGGAATTCGCGTTCCTGTCTGTGTCGGGGCACCGCAGTGCCGGCCCGGGCCGGCCTGGAATTCGGCGGCCCTGGGCGTTGATGGGGTACGTGGCGCGGTTCGACGCGGCACGCGCCGAATGGCCTGCCGCCCCGCCCGGTGGGGCGGGCGGCTGGTGGTGATCCGGCACGGCCGGGTGACCGACCAGTCGAGTGGGGCTTGCTGCAGGGGCGCCGGCCGGGGCCGAGGGCCCGCACCAGGGTGCGGGCTGGCTGTGAGCCGACGCTGGGGTCAGCCGGCCGGGGTGGCGGTGATGTTCTGGATGGCGCTGCTGGTGACGGCGTAGAAGGTGGTCCAGCTGCCGTCGGCCTTCTTGTCGGCGGTCCAGATCTGCTGGTCGCTGCCGATGGCGAACAGGCGGATGGTGTCGCCGATGGTGGTGGCGGCGACCTGCTTGACGCCGCTGGCGTTGGGGACCGGGTCGAAGGTGGTCCAGGGGCCGTTGTCGGTGCTGTCGGTGGTCCAGATGTGGTTGTCGGCGCCGACGGCGAACAGGCGCACGGTGGTGCCGACGGTGGTGGCGGTGATGTTCTGGATGGCGCTGCTGGGGATGGCGGCGAAGGTGGTCCAGGTACCGGCGGTGTAGTCGCCGGTGGTGGTCCAGATCTGCTGGTCGCCGCCGATGGCGAACAGGCGCACGGTGTTGCCGACGGTGGTGGCGGTCACCTGCTGGATGCCGCTGCTGGGCAGGGCGTCGAAGGCGGTCCAGGTACCGGCGGTGTAGTCGCCGGTGGCGGTCCAGATGCGCTGGTCGCCGCCGATGGCGAACAGCCGGACCTTGTCGCCCATGGCGACGGCGCTCACCTGCTGGATGCCGCTGTTCCCGGGCACCGCGTCGAAGGCGCTCCAGGCGCCGGTGGTGCCGTCCTTGGTGGCGGTCCAGATGCGCTGGTCGCCGCCGATGGCGAACAGCCGGACCTTGTCGCCCATGGTGACGGCGCTGACCTGGCGGATGCCGCTGTTGTTCGGCACGGCCTCGAAGGTGCCCCACACGTTGGTGGTGTAGGAGCCCTCGTTGGTCCAGATCTGGGTGTCACCGCCGACCGCGAACAGCCGGCTCCCCGGACGCGACGCCTTCACCTGCCGCACCCACTCGGCGAGGCCGTCGACGCGGCTGCTGGTGGCGCCGGTACGGGTCTCGGTGGCCGGGGTGCCCAGGCAGGTGCCCTGCCAGGAACGGGAGGCGACAGCGGCGACCTCGGTCTTGCCGCCGGCGTCGCGCAGCAGCGGGGCCCCGGCGTCACCGGCGCAGACCGGCGCCTGGCCGGCGGCCGGCGCGGTGTCGACGGTGGTGGCCGCGACGGTGGTGGCGGTGTGGGTGCTCGCGTGGGGCTTCAGCGGCGCCCACTCGGTGGCGGTGCGCCCGAAGCCGGCCACCCGCAGGTTCTCCCCGCTCGTGGGGGCGGCGGCGGCCAGGGCGGCGGGGGTCACGCCGTCGATGGGGGTGGTCAGACGGGCCATCACCACGTCACGGTCGGACCGGGTGACGAGTTCTGCCACGTCGGCGGTGTGGCCGCTGACGGTGGCGGTGGTCCCGACCGCCGGGACACCCGAGGCCCCGCCGAAGCAGCCGGCCGCCGTCAGGAGCCAGTAACGGTCCACCAGGGTCGCGGTGCAGGAACGCGCTTCGCTGTGGCCCGGCTGACCGGCCGTCACCGTGCCGACCGCCGGGAAGTCGGTGTTGGCCGGGGCGGCCGGCCCGCCGGTGGCGGTGAGCTCCAGCAGCGTCGTGGCGCCGCCCGAGGTGCCGCCCTCACCGATCGGGGTCCAGACGTTCTTGGCGACGTCGACGGTCGAGGTGGTGCCGTCGGTGCTGACCGTGGCCTTGATGGCGTGGTCGTCACCCTTGATGTTGTAGATCTTCGGGATCTCCAGGGCCAGGTACCCGGTCGGCCCGGTGATCTTGAAGCAGACCTCGCTCGGGTTCGCCGCCCGGCTGAACAGCTGCACCTGCCCGGGCCCCGCGGCACAGTCCACGAGCACGATGTGCCCGTCACCCGACTTCAGCGTGATGTTCCGCTCCGCCAGCACCTTCGCCGCGTCCGGGTAGGCGAACCCCTCCACCGCCGCCGGAGCGGCAGCCTCTGCGGCCGTCGCCGCCACCGGCATCGAACCGGCCACCACCGGTATCGCCACAGCCACACTGAGTGACAGTGCGAGTCTTTCAACAGTGCGCATTCAAACTCCCGGTAAATACCCGTGGGGGGTGCCAACCGCCCGCTTGCCAGTAAAGAGAAAACCAAGCGGACGCTACCGACCAGGCATCTCGGCGTCAAAGTTCTGCCACATCCGCAGCTGGGCCCGTGACCTGCACTCAATTCCCCGCGCCACAAGGCGCTGGAAGCGCAGATGGCATATCAGACCTGACGGGCAATCCGAACCAAAACGTGTCGTCCAAGCACCATCAATCGACCATCACGGTTCAATGACACTTCTTCCGTGCGCGGAGATCCCGGCACCCGCCAGTGCGAAACGGCAACAAGGAGCCAAGAACCACGTCCTCCGCGCCGTCGTAGCCGAACCCGCCGTCCTGCGCCGAACACGGGAGCCGGGGGCCGGCCCCGCACCGTCCCGGCCTGTCCGGGCCGTCGGCTGCTGGTGACTGCCCCCTGCCGGACTGCCCCCGGCTCGGCCGCGCCCGTTTGCGGGCGCGTCAGCGCCGTCGGCGTCCGCTGCCGGCTACGTCCGCGGTCGGTGTGGAAGCCGACAGCGGTCTATGCGGTCGCAGTCCTGGCGGAGGCCTCGGCCGCTACGGCCGACCCGGTTCGGGAGCGGCGTCGAGCGCGTCGAGCGCGTCGAGGACCGCGTCGCCGTTCGCCCGCGCCCACTCGGTCAGCATGTGGATCGGATCGATCAGCGTCGCCCCGAGCGGGGTGAGTTCGTACTCGACGCGGGGCGGCACCTCGGGGTAGGCGTGGCGGCGGACGAGTCCGTGGGCCTCGAGCCGTCGGAGGGTCTGGGTGAGCACCTTGCGGGAGATGCCGCCGATCAGCTCGACCAGCTCGCCGTGGCGCACCGGGCCCTTGCTGAGGCCGTAGAGCACGACCGCCGTCCACTTGTCGGAGATCAGCTCGACCGTCAGACGCGCCGGGCAGTCGGCGAGAAAGGGATCGCCGGGACCGAATCCGCTCATGGCGCCTACGGTACCTGCCGGTTCCTGTCGGGAACCTAGCGTGGGTCCTCTCCTCCCCTCCCGATCCCTTTCCGAGTCAGGAGAGTCATGCGAGTCATCACCCAGCAGTCGCTCGGCGGTCCCGAGGTGCTCACCGTCGTGGACGCGTCCGAGCCCCGGCCCCTGCCGAGCGAGGTCCTCGTCCGCGTCAAGGCGATCGGGCTGAACCCGCTGGAGGCGCGTCTGCGCGCCGGCGAGTTCCCGCTGCTCGGCCGGCCGCCGTTCGTCCTCGGCTGGGACGTCAGCGGAGTGGTCGAGGAGGCGCAGACGTGGCGGTTCAGGCCCGGTGACGAGGTGTTCGGGATGCCGCTGTTCCCGCGGGCGGCGAGCGCGTACGCCGAGCTCGTGTCGGCGCCGGCGTTGCACCTGGTCCGCAAGCCGGCGTCGCTGTCGCACGTCGAGGCGTCGGCGCTGCCGGTCGTCGGGCTGACGGCGTGGCAGGGCCTGGTCGACCTCGGCGGCGTGACCGAGGGCGACCGCGTCCTGGTCCACGGCGGTGGCGGCGGGGTCGGCCACGTCGCGGTCCAGATCGCGAAGGCGCTCGGCGCGTACGTGATCGCGACCGCCAGCGGGGGCAAGCGGACGTTCGTCGAGGGGTTCGGCGCCGACGAGGTGATCGACTACACGGCGGTGGACTTCACCGAGGCGGTCCGCGACGTCGACGTCGTGCTCGACACGATCGGCGGCGACACCGTCGAGCGGTCGCTCGACGTGCTCCGCCCCGGCGGTCACCTGGTGACGGCGGTCGCGGAGGAGGACGCGGAGCTCATCGCCATGTACGAGGCGGCCGGCATGCGCTTCAGCGGCATTGGGGTCGACCCTGATCCGGTCGCCCTGCGAGGTCTCGTCGAACTCGTCGAACAGGGCAGGCTCCGGGTCCACGTGCAGGAGACGTTCCCGTTCGAGCGCGTCGCCGACGCGCACCGGCTGCTCGACGGCAGTCACCTCCAGGGCAAGCTCGTCCTCACCGTCTGATCCCGTCGTGGGGCCTCGCGCGAGCGGGGCCCCAGCGGGACCCGCACGTCCTGGAGACGGCACGTCAGACCGCACGGGGTGGGGACGAGGTCGTCCCCGCGCCCCGCCCGGGGTGTGCTCACGCAGGCCCGGCGGGCCATTCCTCGCCGGTGGCGCCGTCGAGGCGGCGTACTCCGTTCTCGTCCGCACCGAACAGGGCGACCCGGCCGCCCACCCGGACGGCGCCCACCGCCAGACAGGCGTCCTCCTCCCAGCCGTCGACCGGCTCGCCCACGGGCTGTCCGGTGAGCGCGTCGTACCGGTGGAGGCGGTCCGAGGCCACCGCCAGCACCGTCCGGTCGCCCACCTGGTAGGCGCACAGGCCCAGTGTGTTCTCGGGGTGCGCCATCATCGCGCCGAGCGGTGTCCAGGTCTCGGGGTCCCAGATCCGTACCGAGTGGTCCGTGGCGCCAGTGGCCAGCAGGATCCGGCCGTCCGCGGCGTACGGGACGAGGTGGTTGATCGGCCCGTTGTGCGCCTTGACCGGACCGCCCGCCGGCCGGCCGGTCGCCGGGTCCCAGGCCCGCAGCAGCCCGTCGGCGTCCCCGCCGACCAGCAGGGCCGTGCCGTCCGCCGTGGTGAACGCGGTCAGCGACCACACCTCCCTGCGACCGGTGCCGCGCATCCGCGGCCCCGCCGCCTCCCCGGTCACCGCGACCCGCTCCACACGGCCGTCGCTCCACCCGAGCAGCAGGTTCCGCCGCCCGTCGGCGCCGCGGTGGGGAAACGCCGCCGACATCCGCGGCCACGTCCGGCCCCACGGCTTGCGCCGCTTGCCCCAGGTGTCGGGACAGACCCGCTCGCCCGTCGTCAGGTCGAACTGGAACACCGTCCCGCGCAGTCCCCGGAACTGATCCAGGACCACCAGCACGGGCCGTTCGCCGTCGTCGTCGACGTGAGCCCCGCGGAGCTGGCCGCTGATGAAGCGTTCGTCGAGCGCGAACTCCCGTACCAGGGAACCGTCTTCGGCATCGAATGCCGTCAAGCCCCGACCCTGGGTCGAGCCCGCCCGGATGACCGCCGGTCGCCCGTCGAGCGCGACACCGAGCAGGCGCCCCCCCAGGCCGGCGGACGGGCCGTCCCAGGCCGTGAAAGGGGCCGCCGTACGCATTCCCGCCGAACCTCACTGTCCTCAAGGGAGAGAGGCCGACACCCTCCGCGGGCCGGCCTCCGAGCCGGCGATGCTACCAGCCGGGAGCCGGCCGGCAGCGGTCGCCCGCGTCGTCGCGTCCGGGGCGATCACAGCCGCTCGTGCGGTGGTTTGACGACCGGTCGGGTGAGCTGTGTCACCTGCCCCGCTGTGCGTCGTCGGGCGAGAATGCGAGGCATGACCTTATGGCCGTTGCTGGACGCCGTGGCCGGGTTGGTGACGCTCGCCCTGGAGGCCGGCGCGGCCTTCCTGTGGTTCCTCGCGACCGGCCTGAAGCAATGGGCGAACGGGGGCCCGACTCCACGGCCGGTCGGGCCGCAGGCCTCGTCGCGGGCGCGGGCTACCGGGTCTTCGGCTCTGTGTGGTACCTGGCGGAGACGGACCAGGCGATGAGGGGGCCGTGGGCCTCCCGTGCCTGTTCCAGGGTCATGCCCGCAGGGTCGGTCGAGACCTGTCGGCGCAGAGTGTGCCGGTCCTTCCGGGCCGGCCGTCCGGCGGTCATCAAACGGCCGCCGGGGATGTCCCAGTCGACGTGGGCGTGTCCCTGCCCGTCGAGAACGTAGTGCGGGCCGGGGCTGTCCGGCTCCGGCACGGGCGCGAAGTGGTCCCCGTACAGCAGCCGGGGCGGGAGCCGTCCGATCAGCTCGGGAACCGCGCGCTCCACGGGCGCCGACGGCGCGAAGTACGCGACGACCTTGACCTCCCCCGTCAGCGCGGGGCCCCGGCCGGCGTCAGGGATGACGACGATCCGTGAGGCCCGCCAGCAGGTGTCGATGGTCCGGCTGAAGACGGGCCGCAACTCGTACGTCCGCGCGATCGCCTCCAGCCGCGCCCGCAGCTGCTCCTCGGCATCCCGACAGGCCTGCCGGACGGCCTGCGAGCGGACTTTCCGGCGTGCCCGCCACGTGGCGGGCACGCCGGAGCCGAACGCCGCCTGCAGGAGCACCAGCACGATGACGGCGGCGCCGCCCAGGAAATGCTTCACCCTCGTCGGCCCGCGGCGCTTCTCGCTCATCCGGCCATGCTCACAGAACCGGCCCGCCCGGCACCTGAGTACGCGTACTCAGGTGCGCGGGCCGGCTCTCCGCCGCTACCGGACCTCGCCGGGACCGGGTAGTGGCAGGACCGGGAGAGGTCCCTGATCGACTCGATCGCCGCGTGCGGCGGCAGACCGTATCGTTGCCCGCGATCACCACCGGAACGCGCACAACGGGGGCACACATGACCGTTCACCGGCCAGGACTGCCGGCGGACCTTCCGCCGGCCGAGGAGCTGTGGGCACGCTGGGCGCTGCTCGCCGCCCTGGAGGCGACCACCGAGGACGAGGAGCGCCCGCCGCGCCACCGGACCGGCCGGTGGATCGATCGGGAGGGTCTGCACTGGGACGACTGCGGCTGCACCTGGTGGGTCATGTCCGCGGCGGGCGACGGCCGGTTCGTGCTGTACGGCGAGGACGAGGCGAGCGGCGTCAAGTGGCACGAGCCGGCGATCGACGTGCTGGCGGGCGGCCCGGACTGGCTGCCCTACGAGGAACTGCGGTCCCGGCTCGAGGGGAACGAGATCGGCTGCGTCTACTGGTACGCGAACGGTGTCTGGGCCCGGGCGCCGTACCCGGACGGCCTCGCCGACGACGGCCTGGACTGCGGTATGAGCTCCTTCATCGACCGCGGCGAGGTCCTGGGCGAACTGACGGACCACCTGGACGACACGGTCGACGGGCCGAGCGCGGACAGCCTCCTGGCCGACGCGGAAGCCTACCGGCTGCAGCCGCGCGAACTGCTGGAACGGCTGGGCGAGACCAACCGCGACGACGACCCGCTGGACCCGCCGGCCATCGTCCGGGCACTGGCCCGCGCGGGCCTGACGGGGGAGTTCGCGGCGACCGACACCCTCTGACGAGCAGGACGGCGCCGGCTCCGGCTGCCCCTGCCACCACGAGGTGCCCTACCCGGCGGGGGGCCGGAGGGCGTCGTCTGGCGCGGTGACGCGGAAGGTGGCCCGGTAGTCCGCGGGGGACGTGCCGACGCGGCGGTGGAAGGCGGCCCGGAAGGCGGCCGGGCTGCCCAAACCGCTGAGGCGGGCGATCTGTTCGACGGGGCCGGCGGTCGTCTCCAGGAGTTCGCGGGCCCAGTCGATTCGGGCGTCGGTCAGCCAGGCCATCGGCGAGGTGCCCGTCTCCTGCTGGAAGCGGCGGATGAACGTCCGGCGGGACATGTGCGCGCGGTGGGCCAGCTCGTCCACGCTCTGGCGGTGGGCGAGGTTGTCGAGCATCCAGGCGCGGACCGGGGCGAGGTCCTCGCCGCGGGCGGCCGGCCGGAAGCGATCGATGAACTGCGCCTGGCCGCCCGAACGTCGGGGCGGGGCGACGAGCAGCCGGGCGCGGGTGTTGGCGGCCGCGGCGCCGTAGTCCCCGCGGATGATGTGCAGGCACAGGTCGACGCCCGCGGTCACCCCCGCGGAGGTGAGGACGTCGCCGTCGTCGACGTAGAGCAGGTTCGGCCGGACGTCGATCCGGGGGTACCGGCGTTGCAGCTCGGCGGCGTCCCGCCAGTGGGTTGTGGCGGGGCGCCCGTCCAGCAGCCCGGCGGCCGCCAGGGCGAACGCCCCCGTGCAGATCGACACCAGCCGCGCTCCGCGCTCGTGCGCCGTGCGGATCGCCGACAGCGCCGTGGCGGGAAGCGGGCTGTCCGGATCCTCGTAGCCGGGGACGACCACGGTGTCGGCGTCGCGCAGCGCCTCCAGCCCGGCGGACGTGCCCACCGTGAACCCGCCGCTGAGAACCGGCCCGGCGGACGGGTCGGTGCAGACGGTGACCCGGTAGTGCGGGTCCGACCCGAAGGCCTGCGCCGGGATGCCGAGGTCGAGCGGAAGGACCCCGGGAAGCGCCAGCACCGCGACCCGGTGCCCATCGACGGCCGACATGGCACAATCCTAGCGGTGAACGGCCCCCGTGCCACTGTCGGCGGCCCGGCCGCGATTCGTAGCCTGCGCCCATGGAACTCTCGCCGATGGAACGCTCGCCGATGGAACGCTCGCCCGTGGAACTCTCACTCGACCTGCCGACCGGCCCCCTGGCCGAGGCCGTCCTCGCCGCCGCGCGAGCCTCGGAGACCGCGCCGATCCTCAACCACAGCGTGCGCAGCTTCCTCTTCGCCCAGCTCCTGGCCGCCCACGACGGATGCCTGGACGACGCCGCCTACGACCGCGACCTGCTGTTCGCCGCCACCGTCCTGCACGACCTGGGCACCGGCAGCCTGGCCAAGGGCGAGGCCCGGTTCGAGGTGGAGGGCGCGGACCTGGCGGCGGATCTGCTGCGCCGGCACGACGTCCCCGAGGCGGACGTCGACCGCGTGTGGGAGGCCATCGCCCTGCACACCTCACCCGGCATCGCCGAGCGCCGCGGCCTGCTGTGCCACCTCACCCGCGAGGGCGTGGGCGCCGACTTCGGGCGCGGCGCGGAGATCGTCGCCCCGTGGGAGAAGCGGATCCACGCCGCCCACCCCCGCCTGGCCATGGTCCGCTCGCTCGTCGACGCGATCGTGGAGCGGGCCGCCCGGTCGGACGCCGCGGCTCCCCGCTACTCGCTCGGCGGCGAACTCCTCCGCGAACGCCGGGCCGACGGCGTGACCGGCCTGGAACTCGCCACCACCGGCACGCCCTGGGGGGAGTGAGCCGCCCCGGCGGGAGGCCTCCCGCCCCGAGGCCTCGCACAAAAACCGGTGGGGGGTGCCCGCCGCGCCCGGCCAGAATGACCGCATGCCGCACGAAGCCGATCAGCTGCTCGCCGACCTCGACCCGCTCTCCCACCCGGAGCGTCAACGGCTCGTCGCCCGCAGGGCCAGGGAACTCGCCGCCGACGGCGGGCTCCCGGGGCTCCTGCTCGGCCTGGAGCGCTCCGGCGTGTACGGCCGACGGCTGGCCGCGCTCGCCGCGTCGGCCGGCCGGGCCACCGGCCACCTCACCGAGCGGCTGACCGACCCCGACCCGGTGGTCCGCGGGTACGCCCTGCGCGCCGCCCGCACCCAGGGCATCCCGGACGAGGCGATCGAGGCGGCCTTCACCGGCGCCTCCTGCACCCTGCGCCGACAGCTGACCCGGGTCGTCCGGCACGGCCGCCGGCACCGGCTCGCCGAGCGGCTGGTGGGACGCCTGCGCGCCGAGTGGGGCGATGCCGAGGCCGCCCGGCTGCTCTCCGCCTGCGGCCCCGCCTTCGTCGGCCGGACCCTGCCCGAACTCGCGCACGCCGCACCGCTCGCGCCCCTCGCCGCACGCTTCCCGGACGAGGTCCTGGACCACCTGGAGCGGGTCCTCGCCAAGCACCCCGAGACGCTGCGGCTCGGGCACTGGCCCGCCCTCGCCGACGTCCTCGGCGCCGTCGTGCGGGCCCGCCCCGCACGGGTCCTCGACCTGCTGGAGCGGTTCGGCCCGGACCTCCCGCTGCGCCGGGAGCACCTGCCGCCGCTGGCCGCCACCGACGCCGAACGCACCGTCCGGCTCCTCGCCGACCCGCGGCGCGGCACGGTCGGGCCGTACACCACGCCGCCCACCGGCGGCACGCTGCGCCGGCTGGTGCGCGCCGACCCGCCCTCGCTCCCCGCCCTGGGCCGCCACTGGCTGGCCGCGCCCCGCTGCCTCGCCGCCCTGCTGTGCGCCCTTCCCCCGGGCCGGCGCGACGCGTTCCTCGACCTCGTGTACGCCGGCGCCCTCCCACGAGAGGGCGAACTCTCCCTCCTCCTACCGCTGTTCCCGCACGCGCGCCGCCACGCCGAGGCCCGGCGGCAGGTCGCCGCACGCCGCGCGAAGGGCCGCCCCTGGGCCCAGATCGCCCCCGCCCTGGCCCACCTGCCCGCCGAGGAGGCCCAGCCGGAGCTGCGAGCCGCCCTCGCCCGCCCGGACGCCGACGACCGCTGCGCCGCCTGGACGGCCCTGTTCGCGGGCGCGGCCGCCTCCGGCGACCGGGCCGCCGTCCAGGACACGCTCGGCCTGCTGCCGCGGCTGCGCAACGAGCAGGACCCGGTGCGCTGCGCGGCGCTGACCGCGCTCGCCCAGGTGCCCGCCCGGCTGCTGACCCGGGAGGCGGTGCCCGTCCTCGACGCCGCCGTCCAGGACGCCGTCGACGCCCGTGACTGCTCGTACGCCACCCGCACCGCCCTGCAGCGACTGGTCGCCGAGGTCCTGCGCGAGCACGCCGTCACCGGCGGCGCCGAGCTGGTCGAGTGGGCACTGCGGAGCCTGCGCCGCATCGCCGGGCAGACCGGCACGGTCGAACTCGGCCGGCTGGAGCACCGGCTGCGGCGCGGCCAGGAGCACGCCGTGTTCGAGACCCTGCGGCCGTGGCTGGACGCCATGGCCGACACCGCGGAGTACTGGCTGCTGTTCACCCTGGCCCGTTCACTCGGCCGACGGGCCCGCGGCGTCCCGGAACTGCAGGAACTCCTCCTGCACGCCCTTCAGTTCGGGTCGGACGGCGCCTTCGTCACGGCCGCCGCCCTGTGGCTGGACGACCCGCGCACCCGCGACACCCGGGTCGCTGAGATCCTCGAACTCGAGCCCTCCGCCGCCCTCCTGCGGCCGGTGCGGGACGTGCTGGCCGAGCGGCGCACCGACCTGCTCGACCCGCTGCTCGCCCCCGTGCCGCCGTACGGGCGGTTCCTCAAGCGGCCGCAGCGGGCGCCCCTGCCGCCGACCGGGTCGGCGAGGCGCTGGACGCCGCGCCAGTGGCGGGCCGCCGCCCGCCTCGCCGCCGCGGCGGCGAACGACCCCTCCCTGCCACTGCACGGGCGTGCCGCGGCCGTCCACGCCGCCGCCGCGATCCCCGAGTACGGCGAGGCGGTCGTCCGCGCCCACCTGCACTCCACCGAGGCGGCGCTCAGCGAGGCGGCGCTCAGCGAGGCGGTGCTCACCGACACCGCGCCCACCGAGACCGCGCCCAGCGAGACCGTGCTCGTCGAGGCGGCGCTCGCCGCCCTGGCCCGGACGGACCGGCCCGCCGACGCGCTGGGCGACCTGCTCGCCCACGCGGGCGGCGACCGCGCCCGGGTCGCGGTGTACGCGGCCACCCGGGCCGCCCGGTTCGCCCCGCCCGGCGAACTCGCCCAGCGGCTCGGCGAGTTGCTGTCCAGGACGCAGGGCAGCAAGGTGACCAGCCGCAAGGAGGCCGTACGGCTGGCCGCCGAGCACCTCCCGCCGCGGACCGCCGCCGACCTGCTGGTCACCGCGTACCGCGTCGAAGGCCAGCACCGCGACGTCCGCGCCGCGGTGGTCGCCTTCGCGACCGGCCTGCTGGACGCCGAACCCGTCTGGGACCTGCTCGCCGAGGCCGCCGGGCAGGCCCCGCCACCCGTGCGCCGCGCCGTACTGCGGGCCCACCCGGCGCACCTCCCGGAGGTCCACCGGGCCCGCTACGCCCGCCTGGTGGCCTCCGTCGCCGCCTCGCCGGACCCGGAAGTCGCCACGCCCGCCCTCGCCGAGCTGCCGCGGTGGGCCGCCTGGGCGCCGGAGACCGCGGACGTTGCCCGACGAACCGTCACCGACCTTGCGAACCGGGGCAGTTGGCTGGAGGCTGCGGGCGCCGTCCGCGCACTCGCCGCCTCCGGGCTGCCGCACCCGCTCGGCGGCGCCGCCCCCGGCAGCCTGCTGCACCGCACCCTCGCCGAACTCGCCGCCGCCACACGGACGGACGACCACGACGCCGGGAGCGACCCCGACGCCGGGGACGACCGTGACCTGCCGGCCCGCCGGAGGCTGGCCCACCTCGCCGACCTCCCCGCGGACGACCGCCACCGGCCGCTGCTCGCCGGCGCCGCCGACCTGCTCGCGGCCGAACCCGACCTGACGGGCATCAGGACGGCCGCGCTGCGCCGGCTGGTGGACCCCACGGCCGGGCCGCAGGCGCTGGCGGCCGCGCTCGGCACGCTCGCCGACGCCCACCAGGGCCGGCCGGCGGCGGCCGCGCTCACCGCGGCGGCGCTGCTGCGCGAGCACACCTCGGGCCCGCTGCCGCCGCCCGGGACCACCGACGCGCTGGCGCGCACCGCCCGCCGGGACGGGGACACCGGCGCGGCCGCCGGACTGTTCGCCACGGCGCTGACCGAGGTGTTCGGCGACCGCCTCGGCTGGCCCCAGGAGTGGCGGGCCCTCCTGCGCGAACTGCGCCGCCACCCTCGGCGGACGTCCGCGAGCGCGCCCTCGCGGCCGTCGTGCACCGGGAGTGACCCGATCGCCGGCTCCGCCCCCGCCGCGCGCCACGACCTGAGGACGCATCGGATGCACGGCGGAGCGGATGTGACATCAGCCACATCCGCTCCGCCGAGCACCGGCCGGGTGTCGATCACAAACCCCGGACCTGCACGTCAAATTCACAAATCGACGTCCCGGACGAACCCGGGGGCCGCTCGAAACGACCTGGCTCCCCAAGCGGATTGGGCCTAGCCTGCCCGCCATGTCCCAGAACACGAACACCCCCGGTTTCCCCGGGCAGCCGGCCGCTCCGGCCGGCGACTCCGCCAAGGTGCAGCGCCAGGTACAGCAGCAGGCGGGCGTCGGACCGGTCTCCGGTGGCGGCGGCACCCTCTTCTCCGAGCCCGTCCTGGTGGTGAATCAGAAGGCCAAGCTGATCGAGCTGACCAACGAGTACGCGGTCTTCGACCAGCAGGGCGCCACGCTGGGATCGGTGGTCCAGGTCGGCCAGGGCGCGCTGCGCAAGGTCCTGCGGCTGCTCACCTCCCTCGACCAGTACCTCACCCACAAGCTGGAGATCCGTGACGCGCACGGCACCCCGGTGCTGCTGCTGACCCGTCCGGCGAAGCTCATCAAGTCGCGGGTGATCGTGCAGCGTCCGGACGGCCAGGAGGTCGGCCAGATCATCCAGCAGAACGCCATCGGGAAGATCAATTTCGCGCTGGAGGTCGGCGGCCAGAAGGTCGGCGCCATCAAGGCGGAGAACTGGCGGGCCTGGAACTTCTCCATCGTCGACCAGACGGACACCGAGGTCGCCCGGATCACCAAGACCTGGGAAGGCCTGGCGAAGACGATGTTCACCACGGCCGACAACTACGTGCTCCAGATCCACCGCCCGCTCGCCGACCCGCTGCTCAGCCTCGTCGTCGCGACCGCGCTGACCGTGGACACCGCGCTGAAGCAGGACGCCCGCGGCCTCGGCTAGCCGCGAACCGTACGTCGCCCGGAGCCCCGCCCCCCGCCCCCGCTCAGGCGGCTTCCAGGGGGTGGGGCTCCCGGCGACGGGGTGGCCACCGCCGCGGGCCGGCCGCGGTCCCCGTGGCGCCCGATCAGTAGTAGGCGTACGCGGCGCCCGCCGTCACGTCGGCGTTCGTGGTGGTGGGCCGCGAGTCGGCCCCGTAGGCGGCGTAGCCCGCGGTCACGGCGGCGCCGGCGAGCGCCAGGGCGGCGAGCCGGGCCAGGTACGTCCGGCGCAGGCTCATGCCCCGCCGTCGCCCGGGGACACGCCGGGCGTCCTCGACGGCGAACCCGGCCGGCTCGGCAAGCGGGCTCTGAGACGTGGTGTCGTCGCTCATCGGTCTCTCCGTAGGTGAGTCGGGCTCGAATGCAGCCGGAGCATAGTGCCACCAAGGCAATTGGGCATCGGCCGGCCTGGATCCGGCCGCTGCCGAGCGGGTGCCCGCGTCCGACGCGGTGCGCCCCGCGGCCGGCACGGGCCCGGGTAGCATGTGGCGCCACGGCCGGAGCAGGGGTGCGGCCACGGGGGATGGGGGGCGGCGTGACGGAGTCAGAGCGTTTCGGGTGTGAGGCGTGCTGTGCCGAGGACGCCTCGGCGGCACGGGCGCACCATCAGAGCTACACCGGGGTCCGGCTGGAGACGATGATCCAGGACGACTCGCACTTCATCGTCTCCGTCCAGCGCTGCGGCCTCTGTTCGCAGGCCTTCGTGAGCGTCTTCACCGAGTACGTCGACTGGGCCGGCTCGCGGGACGCGCAGTACCGGACCGTGCTGCCGATCACGGACACCGAGGCGGACGACCTGACGGCGGGCCGGCTGAGCCCGCACCGGGCCGGAGCCCTGGGGCACGGCCGCCGCCATCTGCAGAGCGACTGGCCGAGCTCGGCCGACGAGCCGTCCGTGTACTGGAGCAGCGGCGTCTTCGAGGTACGCGAGGGCTACTGACCCGGCCGGGCTCCGCCTGCCACCCTTCGGAGCGGCGAAACGCGCTGGCAGGAAGGCCTTTCCCGCCCGTAGCATCCGAGCCCCGGTCCCGTCCGTCACCCCGAAGGGAGCACGCCCATGTCCGTGGACGCCGGCCTGTACCTGCGCTGGCCCCAGGGCCAAGCTCCGTCCGCCGAGGAGTTGGCCGAACAGTTCGGCATCACCTCCCGGAACGGGTCGGGCATCGTCGGCAAGATCGTCTCGGCCGACGGCCACAGCAGGATGTGGATCACCGTCTCCACCGACCCGAGGGACCTCGTCGACCCCTCCCGGACCTTCGAGCACGCCTACGACCACTGGCTCAGCCTTTCCCCCTCCAAGAGCGCCCCGTACCCCGAGGACACGTTCGCCGTGCTCCGCGCCCAGTGCCGGCAGACCGTCACCCGGCTGCGCCGCACCGGGCTGGTGGAGAGCGCCTTCTACGTCGACGCCGACAGTCTGACCAGCTACTGGACCGACACCCGGTCAGCCCTCGGCCCCGAGCCCCTCCCGGCCGTCGAGCTGGACCTCTGGTGGGCCGCCGAGACCCCCACCACCTCCACCCTCCCGGCCGCCCTCACCCCGAACCTGCACCCGGCCCCGGCCGACCCCGCCCGGACCACCGTCCTCATCCCCGCACTCGCCGAGGCCTCCGGCATCCTGTGGGACATCGCCCACCGCGCCGGCGAACTGCCCGTCCGGCACACGGCCCGTTTCACCGGCCACCACGTCACGCCCGAGGAGCTCGACGCCTTCTCCGACCGGCTCGCCGCCGAACTGGCCAGGCCCGGCGAACAGATCGACGTCGCCCTGTGGGCCAACGGCCGCCTGTGCCGCTACGAGGTGGCCAACCAGCCGGTGACCGACCTCCGGGTGTGCTGACCCCGACCCAAGAGGAGCCGACCCGGGACCCCTCCCGTCAACCACGGCGGACACGGGACCGTCGACCCGGTGCAGACGAAACCGGTTGACGGGGTCGGAAGAATGCCCGGCATGGGTACAGACATCAGCGGCTTCCTCGAATACCGGGCGCCGCAGGACGATCAGTGGACACGTGATGTTCACGGGAACGGGAGTCGGCTGCCGTAGGCCTTTCCCCGGGTGCATCCGTCACCGCCCGGTCCGGTCGGTGAGGGGCTGTTGAGGTCCGGTCGGTGGGGCGAACAGGGCCTGGACGGTTTCGGTGGCCAGGTCTCGCAGCCAGGTGTGGGCGCGGTCGTCGTCGTAGCGCTGGTGCCACAGCAGGTACAGGGGGACGTCGGGCAGCGGGAGTGGTGGTGGCAGGGTGGCCAGGCCGAGGTGTTCCCGGGCCGCGCGGGTGACCGCGTCGGGGAGGGTGACGACCAGGTCGGTGTCGAGGGCGAGTTGCAGTGCGAAGGCGGCGGTGGGCCCGGCGGCGACGACGCGTCGTTCGAGGCCGCGGGTGGTCAGGGCGTCGTCGATCGGGTCGCGCAGGCTTCCGCGTCGCGAGACGGTGAGGTGTTCGGCGGCCGCGTAGCGCTCGGTGCTCGGCGGACCTTCGGTGAGGGGGTGGCCCGGCCGGACGGCGACGACCAGCCGGTCCCTGCCGACGAGGCGGTGGCGGATGTCGGGGAGCGCCGGAGCGCTGGAGGCCGATTCGAGGTCGACCTCGCCCCGGCGCAACTCGGCGTCGTCCGTCCCGGGTTCGGCGGACAGGCGCAGCCGGACGCCGGGGGCCCGCTGGTGGACGGCGGTGATCAGGGCGGTGCCGCAGGCGGCGGTCAGGGCGTCGTGCCAGCGCACGGTGAACACCCGGTCCAGAGCCGCGAGGTCGAGTTCCTGCTGTGCGGACAGGAGTTGGTGGGCCTGCTGTACGAGGGCGTGGACCTGGGCGCGCATGGCGAGTGCGCGGGTGGTGGGGACCATGCTGCGGCCGGTGCGGACCAGGATCTGGTCTCCGGTGGCCTTGCGGATGCGGCCCAGGGAGCGGCTCATCGCCGGTGCGGTGACGTGGAGGCGTGCCGCGGCGCCGGCGACGCTGCCCTCTTCCAGCAGTGCGTCCAGGGCCGTGAGCAGGTTCAGATCCAGTTGCATGTCGGTAACTCTACAAGTGCATAGCATGCACTTGTTGTTAATGATCGGGGCCCCTACCTTCGAAGTGCGGGCGAGAGACAAGCCGCCCGCACCCATCGAACCCAGGGAGCCCGCCATGAGCACAGCCATGCCTTTCGCCGCCGACACGACGCTCCTGTCCGAGGTGACCGCCGCGGTGAGGACCGCTGGCCTCACGCTGCGCGACCGCCACACCTCGCACGCCCGGGGCGTGAGTCTGGACGAGGTCGTCGCCGAGATCCACGCCAACGACGACGCGGTGCTGGACGTGCTGCGGGAGCCGCTGCTGCGGGCGCGGCCCGGATCGCGGTGGGCCGAGGACGAGTTGGCCGGCGGTGCGCTCCCGTCGGGGGAGTGGTGGGTCGTCGACCCCGCCGAGGGCAACATCAACCACGTCCACGGCATGGAGGACTGGGCCGTCACCGCCACCCTGGTCCGCGACAACCTGCCGGTGCTCACCGTCGTCCACCTGCCGCTGACCGGCGACACCTACACCGCCGTCGCCGGCGGCGGTGCCCGCCTCAACGACCGGCCCCTGACGGTGTCCGCCAAGACCGACCTGGGTGCCGCGCTCATCGGCACCGGCCAGGCCAGGCCCGGCGAGGACGAGCGCACCTTCCGGCGGATCGGCGACTCGGTCACCGCCATGCTCGTCAACGGCCTGGTCGTGCGCGTGTCCGTTCCCGCCACGATGCAGCTCATCCACGTCGCCGCCGGACGCATGGACGCCTTCTGGCAGTTCTCCGACGTCCGCTCCGGCCTGGTCGCCGGCGCCCTGCTGGTCTCCGAGGCCGGAGGCACCGTCACCGACCTGGCGGGCGAGCCCTGGCACACGGGCAGCCGCGACTTCCTGGCCGCCGCCCCCGGCATCCACACCGCCGCCCGCAAGGTCCTGTCGACCATCGCCTGACCGGGCCCCTCCGCGCCACCCACCCGATACCGCAAGGAGCATCACCTCATGACCAGCATCGGCATCCTGGGCGCCGGCCGCGTCGGCGCCAATCTCGCCGGCAAGCTCTCCGCGGCCGGACACCGTGTCACCCTCGGTGTCCGGAACCCGGAGGACACCGCAGCGCCCGCCGCCGGCATCGCCCCGCAGATCGCCTTCGCCGACCAGCGCACCACCGCCCGCACCGCGGACATCGTGATCAACGCGACGCCCGGCGACAGCTCCCTGGACCGCCTGGTCGGCCTGCGCGCCGAGCTCTCCGGAAAACTCCTCGTCGACGTCTCCAACGCCACCCGCGACACCGATGACGGCCTGCCCGGCGACCTCTGCTATCCCGGCAGCAGCCTCGCCGAGAAGCTCCAGGCCGCGCTCCCCGACACCCGTGTGGTCAAGACCCTCAACACCATGCTGTTCATGGTCATGACCGCTCCCGAAGCCCTGGCCGTCCCACCGACCGCCTATCTCTCCGGCGACGACCGGAACGCGAAGGAGACCGTCACCCGCCTGCTCGGCGACCTGGGCTGGCAGCCCGGATGGATCGAGGACCTCGGCGGCATCACCACGGCCCGCGCCACCGAGGCCATGGTCCTCGTGGTCCCCCACGTCCTGCGCCGACACGGCTTCAGGCCCTTCGCCGTCTCCCTCGCCTCCTGACCCGTCAACACCGGGCTCGGACCAAGACCAGGCGCCGGACGAGTACGAGGTCCGGGGGAGCGCGGGGACCTTGTCAGCGGAGGACGTCGAGGACCTGCTTCTGCAGGCCGTTGCTGTAGACCTCGTGCTCGACCAGCTTCAGCTTCTGGGCGTCCTTGTCCGTGGTGCTGAAGAGTCGCTTGCCGGCGCCGAGGAGCAGGGGGAAGACGAGCAGGTGGTAGCGGTCGACCAGGCCGGCGTCGGAGAGGGCCTGGTTGAGGGCGGCGCTGCCGTGGACGATGATCGGGCCGCCTTCGGTCTCCTTCAGTGCGGCGACCTCGTCGAGCGAGCGCAGGATGGTGGTCTCGCCCCAGTTCGACACCAGGTCGTCGTCGGTGAGGGTGGTGGAGACGACGTACTTGGGCAGGGTCTTGTAGCGGGCGAAGTCCGCCATGTCCGGCCACACCTGGCTGAAGGCCTGGTAGCTGGTGCGGCCCAGCAGCATCGCGCCGGCCTCCTCCTGCTCGCGGCCCTTGATCTCGAACGCCTCGGGGACGAACTCGATGTCCTTGAAGGTCCAGCCGGAGTTCCGGTAGCCGGGCTCACCGCCGGGGGAGTCGACGACGCCGTCGAGGGAGATGAAAGCGGAGCTGATCAGGGTGCGCATCGGTGGTTCCTCGGTGTCTCGTAGCTGGTTCTCGTGGCGCCGGCCCGGTGCGGCCTGCCGCGGACGGCGCGCTTCCGGCCGTCGTTGTGATCACCATAGCCACCACGCTTTCAAAAAACAACCAGTCAGTTTTGATTCGAAAGCACCAGGGGTAGACTGACCGGCATGGCAACGAAACGGAGCTACAACGACGCGTGCGGGACCGGCCACGCGCTCGATCTCGTCGGCGAGCGATGGGCACTCCTCGTGGTCCGCGAACTGCTGCTGGGCCCCAAGCGGTACGGCCAACTGCGCGCGGACCTGCCCGGCATCAGCACCAACGTGCTCGCCCAGCGCCTCGCCGAACTGGAGGCATCCGGCATCGTGCGCAAGCACCGCCTCCCCGCCCCCGCCGCCGCAGAGGCCTACGAGCTCACCGACTGGGGCCTCGAACTCGAACCCGTCGTACGGGCGCTGGGCCGCTGGGCCGTACGCTCACCGGCCCACGACCGCACCGCCCACCTGAGCCCCACCTCGTTCGTCCTCTCCCTGCGCACCAACTTCGACCCGGCCCGCGCCCAGGACGTGCACGGGCGCTACGAGCTCCACCTCGGCGACGAGGTCTTCCGGGTCCTCATCGCCGACGGCACCCTGCGCGCCGAACGCGGCCACCAGCAGCAACCCGAAGCCGTCATCACCGCGCGGCCATCCGCGCTCGCACGCGTCGTGTACGGAGGACGCCCCCTGGCCGACGCGATCGCGGCGGGGGACGTCCAGGTCGAAGGTGACACCGCCTCCGTCGCGCGCCTGGGCGCTGTGCTCAGCCTCCCCGCTCCCGTCGACCCGGCCTCCCGCTGACCCGGCCTCGTGACGACCCGGCCTCCCGCTGACCCGGCCGGGACGGTCGGTCAGCGGGCGGCCAGGTCCTGCTGGATCGCCAGCACCGCCAGCCGTACCCGGTTGGGGCTGCCGGTCTTGGTCATCAGGTTCGACACATGGGTCTTCACCGTGGTGATCCCGATGTGCATCCGTTCGCCGATCTCGGTGTTGGACAGCCCCTCCGCGACCAGCCGGAGCACCTCCTGCTCGCGGTCCGTGAAGTGCACCGCGTCGCGCCGGCGGTCGCCCTCGCTGTCCCAGGCCGAGGAGGCCCGGGACACCACCCTGCGCAGCACACTCGGGCTGTACGGGCTCTCTCCCTGGACCGCCCGGCGGATCGCGTCCAGCACCGAGGCCGGGGACACGTCCTTGGCCAGGAAGCCGCAGGCGCCCGCGCCGAGTGCGGGGTAGAGCCGATCGTCGTCGTCGAAGGTGGTCAGCACCACCACCCGGGTGGCGGGTCGCGCCTGAAGGATCCGGCGTGTCGCCGTGATGCCGTCCATCCCGGGCATGTGCAGGTCCATCAGGACCACGTCCGGGTGCAGCCGCTCGGCCAGCCGCAGCGCCTCCGCGCCGTTCACCGCCTCGCCGGCCACCGTGATGTCCGCCGTGGACTCGCAGAGCATCCGCACCCCCGCCCGCACCAGCTGCTGGTCGTCGGCGATGAGCACGCTGATCACAGCCGGCTCCGGTCCGCCGGGGTCGGGGAGGTCGGCGCGGGCAGGCTGGCAGTGAGGCGCCAACCGCCGGGGACCCTGCCCACGTCGATGGCGCCTCCGACCAGCGCGACCCGTTCGCGCATGCCGAGCAACCCGTAGCCGGTGCCGTCGTGCTGCGGCAGGTCCGGTCCGCCAGGCCCGCCAGGCCCGTGCCGTTGGGGCAGGTCGTTCTCCAGGTCCAGCCGCAAGGTCCCCTCCTCCATCCCGACCCGGAGCCGTACCGCGGCGGACGGTCCGGCGTGCTTGGTCACGTTCGCCAGCCCCTCCTGGACCAGCCGCAGCACGGTCAGGCTCCGGATCGCGTCCAACTCCGAGATCCGCGGGCCGATCTCGGCCTCGATCCGCAGCCCGGCCTGCCGGGACCGCTCGACCACCCCCTGCACCGCGGCCGGCAGGCCGGTGGTCTCCGCGAGCAGCGGCGCCAGGTGCCGGGGTGGCAGGTCGTGGTCGGCGGGCTCGCGCAGCGCGGTGAGCAGCCGCCGCAGGTCGGTGAGCGCGGTGGTGGCGCTGGCGTGCACGTCGTCCAGCACCTCGGCGAGCCGCTGGTCGGTCCGCGGCAGGACGTGCCGCGCCACGCCCACCCGGAGCACGGTGGAGGCCAGATGGTGCGCCACCATGTCGTGCAACTCCCGGGCGATCGCGGCCCGTTCGCCCATCCGGGCACCCCACTCGGCGAGGTCCCGGCTGTGCTCGGCCTCGCGGGCACGCTCCTGGGCGGTGCGGGCCGCCGACTCCGCCGAGCGGATGTAGCCGGCCAGCAGCACCGGCACGCTGACGATCACCGCCGCCCGGTAGAGGGCGGATCCGATGCCGTCGACGGTGTGGCCGGCGGAGACCAGCTGAGCGGCCAGCAGCGCCGCCGCGGCCACCGTCGTCGGTCGGCCCCACCGGCGCACCGCCAGTTCGAACAGCGCGGCGCTGGCGCCGACCTTGACCTCGACCAGCACGGCCGGCGCGGACAGCTCGGCCAGCGCCAGCATCCCGGCCTGGCCGAGCGCCACGGGCAGCAGCCGGAAACCGCCGACCGAGGCCAGCACCAGCACGGCCAGGCCGACGGACCAGTCCGCCGCCCCCAGCTCGGCCGGCCTGCGCAGGAGCAGCAGATAGCCCAGGCCGAAGGCCACCAGTGCCAGCCGCATCGGCCCGAACCGGCGGTTGAAGAGACGTCTGATCCACTCCCGCGCCACAGGTGGGACTGTACGGTGACCGGCGCCTTTCATGATCCTCCCCGAGGGGGAGGGCGGTCTCCTCCTTCAGGCCGCCCCGTCCGGCCCTTCAGGCCGCTTGGTCCGACCGGTCGCCCGAAGCCCGTGAGCCCGCCCCGCCGGAAGTCTGGGCACATGACCAAGGCTCATACTGTCGGCGCCCCGTCGAATATGGCGCTCCTCCCGGTGACGGCCCACGGCGGACAGGCCGGGAACGGACAGGTTCGCGGGCGGCGACCGTTCGCCGGATACGTCTTCGCCCTGTCCGCCCTGGTGGTGACGGTCTGGGCGGTGACGGTCGGCGTCCACGCCGAGCCGGGCCGCCGGGTGCTCTGGGTCGGCTTCGACGTCCTGGAGGCCGCCGCGATGGCGCTGGCCGCCTGGCTGGCCCTGAGGCGCGACTCCCGGGTGGGGCTGGCCGCCGCAGGGATCGCCGTCTTCATGGTGACCGACCTGTGGTTCGACGTCGGCACCGCGCCCTCGGACTACCTGCCGGCGGCCCTGCTGACCGCCGTGACGCTGGAACTCCCGTACGCGGCGGGCTGCCTGGCCTACGCCCTGCGGGTGCACCGCCGCGCGGCGGGCTGACCGGCCGTCCCCCTGGCTCTCTCCACTCTCCACTCCCCATTTCTCTGAAGGAGCGCTCAATTGATCGCGTCGATCGGGAGATTCGCCGCCGCGAACCGGCGGTGGGTCCTCATGGCCGCGGCCCTGTTCACCCTGCTGGCCGGCGGCTGGGGCACCGGCGTGTTCGGTGCCATCACGGGCGGGGCCGGGTTCGACGACCCGGCCAGCCAGTCCGCCCAGGCCGACAGGGTGCTCGCCGGACCTCTGGGCCGTCGGGCCGACGACGTGGTGGTGATGTACCGCAGCGCCGACCGTCCGGTCACCGACCCGTCCCTCGCCGGACCGATCCAGGCGGCGGTGGCCGCCGTGCCCCGCACCGACCTGGCCCGGGTGGACACCTACTGGTCCACCGGCGACAACCCGGACTTCCTCAGCAAGGACGGTCACGCCACCTATGTGGCACTGCAGTTCACGTCCTCGGACGAGCAGGAGCGGGTCAGGGCCCTGCAGGCGATCGAGGACCGCTTCGAGGTCCCGGGGACGGACGTCCGGTTCGGCGGCGTCACCGCGATGACGGAGCAGGTCAACGGGCTGACGGGGAAGGACATCGGGCGGGCCGAGATGCTCTCGGTGCCGTTGTTGCTGGTGCTGCTCGTCCTCGTCTTCCGCAGTGCCGTCGCCGCCTCCCTCCCGCTGGCCGTCGGCGCGGTGGTGGCGCTCGGGTCCTTCGCGGTACTGCGCGTGCTCACCCTCTTCGCCGCCGTCTCGAGCAGCGTGATCAACGTGATCACCATCCTCGGGCTCGGACTCGCCATCGACTACGCGCTGTTCATGGTCAACCGGTTCCGGGAGGAACTCGCCGCCGGAGCGTCCGTGGACGCCGCCGTCGAGCGCACCAGCGCCACCGCGGGCCGTACGGTGGCCTTCTCCGGCCTCGCGGTCGCCATCTCTTTTGCCGGCCTGACGCTCTTCCCGTCCCGCTTCCTGAGCTCGATGGGCTACGCGGCCGTCTCCGTGGTCGCCTTCGCGGTGATCGGCTCGCTGACCCTGCTCCCCGCGCTGCTCCGGGTCACCGGCCGCCGGATCGACTCGTGGCGGGTGCCGATGCCGTGGGACCGGCGAGGCGCGGCACCCGGGCCGGAGAGCCGGGGCCGGTGGTACCGCACGGCCAAGGCCGTGATGCGCCGTCCGCTGCTGACCACGCTCGCGGTGGTCGCCCTGCTGGTCGGCCTGGGGGCGCCGTTCCTGGGCGTCAACTGGGCGCGCCCCGGCGACTGGGTGCTGCCCGGCGGCTCGGACGCCCGGGTCGTCAGCCGGCAGTTCGCCACGGACTTCCGGCAGGACCCGACCAGGACCGTCACGGCCGTCGTCACGCTGCCGGGCCCCGCGAGCGGCGAGGCCGGCGCGCTCGGCGAGTACGCCGCCCGGTTGAACGCGGTACCCGGCGTGCGGGGCGCCGCGGTGACCGGCACCCACGGGAACCTGGCCCGGATCACCGCGTACTACTCGATGGACCCGATGTCCGAGGAAGCCCGCACCATGGTGGACGGCCTGCGGGCACAGGCACCGCCGGCGGCCGCCGCCACCCGGTTCACCGGGATGCCGGTCTCCCGGGTGGACATCGTCGACATGATCGGCTCCCGGGCGCCGTGGATGGCCCTGTTCGTCGCGGCGGTGTCCTCCCTGGTGCTCTTCCTGGCCTTCGGCTCGGTGACCATCCCGCTGAAGTCGGTCCTGCTGAACCTGCTGTCGCTCTCGGCGGCGTTCGGCGCGATCAAGCTGATCTTCCAGGACGGGTACCTGAAGGACCTGCTCGGCTTCACCCCGATCGGCGCGATCGACGCCGACTTCCCGGTGCTGATCGTGGCGATCGCGTTCGGCCTGGCCATGGACTACGAGGTCTTCCTGCTCTCCCGGATCAAGGAGAGCTACGACCGCACCGGCGATCCGGGCGAGTCCGTCGCGCTCGGCCTGCAGCGGACCGGAAAGATCATCACAAGTGCCGCTCTCCTGCTGGTGGTCGTCGTCTGCGGCTTCCTGACCTCGTCCATCGCCTTCATGCAGATGATCGGCGTCGGCCTGGTGATCGCCATCGTGGTGGACGCGACCCTGGTCCGGGCCGTACTCGTTCCGGCGACGATGAAACTGCTGGGACACCGGGCCTGGTGGGCACCGGCCCCGCTGCGGCGGATCCGGCGGCGCGCCGGCCGGCTCGGAGCACATCGCACGGCCGGTGACAAGTCCCTTGGCAGAAAGGCTGATTACCGCGCATGACCGCCGGAACCGAATTGACCTCAAGTCAACTCGAGGGGTGAGACTGAGCGTGTCCGATCAACGACGCCCAGGCCCGGAGGCCGCAGGCGTCACGGCAAGGAGACGACCATGCGCATACTCTTCACCGGCCCGGCCGCGGCCGGCCATCTCTTCCCGATGGTGCCCGTCGCCCAGGCCCTGCGCGGGGCCGGCCACGAGGTCCTGTTCGCCGGTTCGCAGCCGCTGGACTCCCTGCTGCCCACCGGGTTCCCGGTCGTCGAGATCGGCGACGGCCGGACGCTGCGCGAGTTGCTCTTCGACACCGAGGCGCAGTTGAGCTACGGCGGCGACGGCGCCTCCCAGGAGGAGCTCCTGGAGAAGGCCGCCCGCGCCTTCGCGCATGCGGCCCGGCCGACCGTGGCCGGACTGCTGGACGTGGCCGAGGGCTGGGGCGCCGACGTGCTGGTGCACGCCGCCTTCCAGGGCGCCGCCCCGCTGGTGGCCGCCATGCTCAAGATCCCGCTGGTGCTGCAGAACTACGGCATCCCGAGCGGACGGGAGATGGTCGCCCGCTTCGCCGAGCACCTGGCCGACGTCTACGAGCAGTACGGCGTGGCGGGGCCGGCCGACTCCACCGCGCTCAACGTCGGCCCGCTCGGCGGCGACCCGGACGGCGTGCGCACCCGCTACCTCCCCTACAACGGCGCGGGCCTCGTCCCGGCCGACCTCCTGCGTCCCGCCGACCGGCGCCGGGTCCTGATCACCCTGGGCAGCGTGGTCGCCACCCTCGACGGCGTCGGCTCGGTGACCCGCCTCGTCGAGTCCGCCGCCGAGGTCGACGCCGAGTTCCTGCTCGCCGTCGGTGACGCGGACCTCGCCCCCCTCGGCACCCTGCCCGCCAACGTCCGTGCCGTGCCGTGGATCCCGCTCGCGGAACTCGTCCGGAACACCGACGCCGTCGTCCACCACGGTGGTGCGGGCACCACCCTCACCACCCTCCAGGCGGGCCTGCCTCAGCTCCTGCTGCCCCAGGGCGCCGACAACTACCTGGTCGCCGACGCCCTCACCGAGGCCGGCAACGCCCTGCGCTCCACCTCCGAGACCGTCGACCCGGAGGTCCTCGAGCGCCTGCTCACCGACCCCGGCCTGCGCGCGGCCGCCCGCACCCAGCAGGCCGCCAACGATGCTCTGCCCACCCCGGCCGCCCTCGTCCCCATGCTCGAGTCCCTCGGCACCACCGGCTGAGCGGTCACCGCAACCAACGGTAGCCACAGCCGTCTCGCGCACCACGGTGAGGCGGCTGCAGCCACGAGTGCCATCCGGCAGTTCACCGGACAGGCGGGGTCCTCGACGGCAAGCCCGCTCAGCAGCTCGGCAAGCGGGCTCCGAGAGGTGGTGTCGGCCGCTCATCCATTCAGCCGTACGGGAGTTGGGATCGAGCCCAGCCGGAGCACGGTGCTGCCGAGGCAGTCGGGCATCCGCAGGCCGGTGTGGATCCGGCCGATGTCGAGCAGTTCGACATCACCTCCCGGGTCCGGACGGACCGGCCGCCCGGCAACCTCCGGGTTCCCCGGAGCTTGCCCCGACACTGCCCCTCGGGTCCTTGCGCGGGCCCCGGGGCCCGGCATAGACCGGCATGGACAGACCGCGAACCGCGGCTCGAACGGCCCGTCCAGGAGGTGGATGTGCACGCGCATGACCAGAAACCGAAGGGCGGGCCCGAGCGGCGTGACCGCGGCCGCCCGACCGAACAGCGGCGGTTCGCGCCCGCGGATCCCCGCTCGATCGGCGCGCTGCAGCGCACGATAGGCAATGCGGCCGTCGTCCAAC
Organism: Kitasatospora sp. Ki12; assembly: GCF_054601375.1. Classification (NCBI taxonomy): domain Bacteria; kingdom Bacillati; phylum Actinomycetota; class Actinomycetes; order Kitasatosporales; family Streptomycetaceae; genus Kitasatospora; species Kitasatospora sp. Ki12. The sequence goes on from NZ_BAAIHT010000004.1 coordinate 260,945, forward strand.
TGCTCAGGCAGCAGCGGGAGTCGGATGCACCGGTGCAGCGTTCGACGGTCCACCAGGTGCTGCGCTCGCCGGGCCGGCCGATGGCCGAGGACGTGCGGGCGGAGATGGAGGCCCGCCTGGGCGCCGACTTCAGCGGTGTGCGGATCCACGACGACTCCGCCGCGGCCCGCTCGGCCGCCGAGATCAGTGCCCGCGCCTACACCTCCGGCGAGCACGTCGTGCTCGGCCACGGCGGCGCCGACAAGCACACGCTGGCCCACGAGTTGACCCACGTCATCCAGCAGCGCTCGGGCCCCGTGGCCGGCACCGACCACGGCGACGGGCTGTCCGTCAGCGACCCCGGCGACCGTTTCGAGCGCGCCGCCGAGGCGAACGCCGTCCGGGCGCTGAGCGGGCCGGTGCCCGACGCCGTCCAGCGGGCCGCCGTGCGGTCGCCGTCCGCCGAGCAGGAGCCGGTGGTGCAGCGCGCCTTCACCGGCGCCCCGTACGTCACCTACGGCGGGGTGAACGGGAACGGCGTCGGCACCACGATGCACGCCGAACTCTGGCCCGGGCAGCTCGGAACGGGCTCCGTGCCCAAGGAGCAGCCGTCCTGGTGGCCCAAGACCGGCGCGACCGGCACGTGGTTCAAGAACTACATGGTGCAGGGGCACCTGCTCAACCACAACGTCGGCGGCCCCGGCGTCATGAAGAACATGACGCCGATCACCGCGTCCGCGAACTCGGCGCACCACTCCAAGGTCGAGAAGGACGTCAAGGACGAGGTGCTGAACCAGGGCAACGTGGTCGAGTACTACGTGGAAGCCCAGTACGGCACCCACCCCGCCGCGAAGGACTTCGACACGGGGGACGCCAACGTGGATGCCGACATCGACGCCAACTACGCCGCCAAACTCGCCGGCAAGCTCCACGCCGAGTACACCGTCTACGACACCACCGGCAAGGAACTGCGCGGCGACGCGTGGGAGATCGAGAACAACCGGAAGAAGTGACCACACCCGCTGGCGCCGCTGAAGACGCCGAAGGAGACGTACGTACGTGATCAACCCCCGTGCCCGGCTGACCGCGATGATCGCCGACCTGGACCGCAACCCCCGGGTGGAGCTCCTGGAGGCCACCGTCGCGCCGCCGACCCCGCCGGCGGACATCGAGCTCGCCACCCGCCTGGCCGGCGGCCGTCTCCCGGACGGTGTCGAGGCCTTCTACCGCGAGGTCGGCGCGGTCCGCCTGACCTGGCGGCACACCGTCCCCGAGGTCCTGAACGACGACCTCTCCGACCAGGGCCTGATCGACCTGCTGCCGTTGCGCGAGGTCTTCGGCGACTGGGAGGGCATCACCTGGCACTCGGCGGACGACCAGCAGTTCCGCGCCGTCAAACCCTTCGACAGGTTCGTCCCCGAGGCCTGCGCGGCGTTCGTCCCACCCCTCGGCTCCGTCCACTACCACTACCTCGGCGAGGAGTTGTACGACACCGGGTACCCGTTCGACGCGTACCTGGAACGGCTGATCGCCTCCCGCGGCTTCTGGTACTGGCCGCAGACGCTCTGCCGGGGCCTGGAGGACAGCGCGGAGGTCACCGCCTTCCGTCGCGCGATGCCGCTCGTCTTCCCCGACTACGACGACACGCTGTTCCACCCGGCGCGGCGCTGAGCCCATGCGGCGCTGAACTCGCGCAGCGCGAGACCGGGCCATTTGCTCTGCCTATCGATAGTCGATAGATTCCCATCGCAACTCGATGGAAGAGTAGGTCATGGGAAAGCTGACAGTGCGCGCGCTGCGCGCCGTGCTCGTGGTGGTGCTCACCGGCACCGTGTTCGTCCAGGCGCTGATGGTGTGGACGCTGGCCAGCGGGAACGACCCGGAGGACGGGTCGCTCCCGCTGACCCCGCTGCGCGTGATCACGGTCCTGGGCATCGGGGCGGCCCAGGTCACCCTCGTCTGTGTCTGGCGACTGGTGACGATGGTGCGGCGCGGAACCGTGTTCTCCCACGCCGCCTTCCGGTACGTGGACGTCATCATCGGCGCGATCGTCGCGGCCTCCCTCATGTGGTTCACGGTCACGGCCGTCAACGCGCCCGGCCAGCGGGACGACCCGGGCGTCACCCTCATCATGGGCGGGATCGGCCTGGCCATCCTGGGAGTCGCGCTCATCGTGCTCGTGCTGCGGACGCTGCTCGCCCAGGCCGTCGCCCGCGACGTCGAAGCGGCCCAGCTCCAGGCGGAGTTGGACGAGGTGATCTGATGCCCATCGCCGTCGACATCGACGTGATGCTGGCCAGGCGGAAGATGTCCGTGGGCGAACTCGCGGACCGCGTGGGGATCACACCCGCCAACCTGGCCGTACTCAAGAACGGCCGGGCCAAGGCGGTGCGCTTCGCGACACTCGCCGCGCTCTGCGAGGTGCTCGACTGCCAGCCGGGCGACCTGCTCCGCTGGGAGGCCGAGGACGCCGCGGGCGAATGAACCGGCCGCCCTGTCGTCCCTGTCGTCCCGGCCGTCCCAGGCTGTTGCGGGGAGGTTGACGCCGGCGCCGCGGGGCGGTCCGATGGATCCGGCGGCAGGGAGGGTGCGCGGTGACCGATGAGCACAGCGACGACGAGGGTCGGCCCGCGGACGTAGGGGCCGGGGGAGAGACCGGGGGAGACGGCGATCGGCGGGACCGTCCGCCCGTGCCGCACCGTCCGGGGTTCGAGGACACGTTCTGGCTGGTGCTGCTCGCGCTGATCGTGCTGGTCCTCTTCGTGGCCGGTTTCCTGTCCGACGCCGGGCCCGCGAGCCCGGGCGGGTCCACCGGCTGGCACTGAGCGCCCCGCCCCGGGTTGCCCGGGGCGGGGCGCTGCTCAGCTCTCCGGCCCGTACGCCCCGAAGCCCCGGTGGACCAGGCCGTCACGGAAGGTCAGGGCCTCCGAGACGGCCACCCCGCGCTCGTTGCGGTAGTCGATCACGATGGTGTCGACCGAGACCCGTACCGACTCCAGGGTGAAGCGGAGATCGGGCAGCAGCGCCAGGGCTTTGCTCCAGTACGCGCGCAGCGCCTCCTTGCCGCGCACCTCCCCGGAGGGTTCTCCCAGGACGGTGACCACCCGGGGGGAGGAGAAGACGACGTCGTCCGTGTAGTGGGCGAGGACGCCCTCCAGGTCGCGGGCGTTCCACGCCGCCACCCATTCCCCGGCGAACCGCTGTGCGAAGGCATGATCGACAGTCATGCCCCCATGCTGCCCGCCACCAGGCCGCCTCCGGAAGGCCCGCGCCGGGATCCGGTGCGCGGTGCGCGGTGCCCGGGGGCCTTCGGGCAGGCCGGTGACCTCATTCCGTCCGGGTGCCCGGGCCGGGGCTCAGTCCGTGCCCGGTGCGCCCGTGCTGTCGAGCAGCCGGTCCACCAGGAGTTCCGGGTAGCCGGAGGCCGGGGGCTCGATGCCGAAGATCGCCCGCAGGTAGAGCGGTGCGACGAGCTGGTCGAGGATGGATTCCAGGGGCGGTGGGGTCTCGCCGCGGGCGGTGGCCCGCTCGCGGATGCGCTCGACGGCGTGGAGCCGGCGCCGGAAGTGCTGTGCGCGGTCGGCCTGCGCGTCGGGGCCGCTCGGCATGGACAGGGCGACGGCGCGGACGAGGAGGCGGCCCTCGGTCGTGCGGATGCTGGCCACCCCCGCGCGCACCCAGGCGATGAGGTCGCCGCGCAGGGTGCCGGTGTCGTCGAGCGGCCAGTCCCGTTCCAGGCGGGTGGTGACCACGTCGGCCAGGAGCGCCTCCCGGCTGCCCCAACGCCGGTAGACGCTGGTGTGGTTCACCCCGGCGTGCTGGGCGATCGCGGGGATGGTGAGCTCCGCGCCCCCGGAGGCCGACAGCAGGTCGATGACCGCCTGGTGGACGGCCGAGCGGACCTCTTCGGGGCTCTTGCGGCTGCGCGTGGTCGGTTGTTTCGAAGTCACTCCCACATCGTAAGCACAGATGTTTGCTTAGTGGCGCCCGGAGGGTCTAGAGTCCTGCCGTAAGCACAGATCTGTGCTTGATGTCTCCGAGGAGAGTGCGTGCGATGAAGCAGCTGCTGTTCCCGAACAACCCCCAGTTCTGGTACGAGACCCTGCGCTCGATGAGTCACATCGCCTACGGCGGCGCCGACTTCGGCGAGGTCGTGTCCACCGGCGAGCGCATCGTGGAAGGCGACTACGACAGCTGGCACGACGAGTGGCTGGCCACCGCCGACCGGGTCGCCGACCAGGCCCGGCGGGCCCTGGCGGCAGGCCACCGGGTGAGCGCCCGGGACGGCTTCCTCCGGGCGTCCAACTACTACCGCTCGGCCGAGTTCTTCCTGCACGGCCACCCCTGCGACCCCCGCCACGACCACGCCTACGACCGCAGCGTGGAGTGCTTCCGGGCGGCCGCCGCCCTGTACACCCCGTGCGTCGAGCCGGTCCGCATCCCCTACGAGGGCACCACCCTGCCCGGCTACCTCTACCGCGCCGACACCACCGGCACGCCCCGGCCGACCCTGATCATGCACTCCGGCTTCGACGGCACCGCCGAGGAACTGCACTTCAGCGGCGCGCTGGCGGCCGTCGAGCGCGGCTACACCGTGCTGACCTTCGACGGCCCCGGACAGCCCGGGCCCCGCCACCACCAGGGCCTCGTCTTCCGTCCGGACTGGGAGAAGGTCATCACCCCCGTGATCGACTTCGCCGAGACCGTTCCAGAGGTCGACACCGGCCGGATCGCGCTGCTGGGCTCCAGCATGGGCGGCCTCCTCGCCCCACGGGCCGCGGCCTTCGAACACCGGCTGGCCGCGCTGATCGCCGTCGACGGCGTCTACGACCTCGGCCGGATATCCGTGCGCAACATCCCCGGCGGCCGCGCGGAGGCCGAACGGCTCCTGCGCGCCGACTCCGCCCCCGAACTCGACGCCGCCCTCGAACAGATCATGGCCGCCGACGCGACCGCACGATGGGCGATCAACCACGGCATGTACGTCATGGGCGTCGACACCCCCCGCGCCTTCAACGCCTCCTACCTCGACTACACCCTCGACCACGGCATCGCCGAACGGATCCAGTGCCCCACCCTGGTCTGCGACGCCGCCGAGGACGAGTTCTTCGAGGGCCAGCCGCAGCAGCTCTACGACCACCTGACCTGCCCCAAGACGCTGATGCTGTTCACCGCCGAGGAGGGCGCCGGCGCCCACTGCCACCCCGGCGCCATGCGCCTGGCCCTCGCCCGCGTCTACGACTGGCTCGACGACACCCTCTCCGCCGCCCCCACCGCCACCGGAGCCTGAGGCCGCCCCGCGGACACCGGGCCCGGGACCGCCTCCGCCACCGGGACCGCCTCCGCCACCTCCCGGGCCAGCGCGACCGGATCCCCGGCGGGCACGGTGGGGTACGCGGTGGTCTGCCGGGCCCAGGCGTCGTCCACGGCGAACCAGTCGATCGCCGCGGGGGAGGCCCCGGTGGACAACGCCGTGTCCAGCGAGGCGAAGTAGGCACTCCAGCGCCGGGCGTACAGCCCGGACACCAGCCCGGCCCAGTCCCGGTTCGCGTAGTCGTGCAGGCCGTTGTCGTCGCTCGCGGCCCGCGGACCCCAGGTCGTCAGGAGCGACCGGACGTCGTACTCCAGCCGGTCACGCTCCGCCGCGTCGGCCCCCCAGGCCCGGGCGGCGGCGATCCACGGCCCCACCATGGACCGCGCGTCCGCCCCGGAGACCCGGTCCACCAGCGCCAGGTCGTGGTTCCACTCCGTCACCAGTACCCGGAACAGCGGCAGGTCCCGGGCGCCGTAGGCAGCGGAGATCCGCGGGAGCAGGGCCCGCGCACGGTTGTCCAGCACCTGCCGGGAGAAGGTCACCAGATCGAACCGGTAGGCGTCCGAACCCCTCAACGCCGGTGCGACCAGCAGGAGTTCGTCGAGAGCGGAGCGGACCAGGGCCGGGTCGTAGCGCATCGCGTCCGGGCTCCACTGCGCACCCTTGGACACCGACAGGCTCGGCCGCGCGGCGAACAGGCTGTCCTGCGCCTCGCTCCACGCGCCGGACGGCATGCCGTACGGGCCCCGCCGCAGCGCGGCCCAGGCAGCCGCCGCGTGCCGGTCGGCCCCGCCGTAGCGGCGCGTGGCGTAGTCGTCGAACCAGACGGTCCGGTCGACCGCCGCCGGCTCCCAGGCGAGCAGGCTGAACAGCGCCAACGCCGCCGGATCCGTCCCCGTCGCCTCCGGCAGGTACGCGATGCCCCGCAGCGCGCTGCCGGACTTCGCCCGCCACTGCCGGAAACGCCGCACCCACACCGCCGTGTTCGCCCCGGGCGAGGTGTGCCCGCCGAAGTTCGGGATCGTGCCGAACGCGTAGGGCGTGCCCTGCCACTGGGACTCGCGGTCCAGGCCGTCGTAACGGTCGGCGAGCCCGTCCAGGACCAGCATCCGGCCGCAGTCCACCCCGGACAGCAGCGCCCGCGACGGATTGCCCTCCCAGCCCAGGAGCGCCCACACGGCCCCGGGATGCGCCGCCCGCAGCGCGCGCTGCACCGCACCGGCCGCCGCGCCCACGTCGACCGGCCCGGCGGTGCCGCCCTCGTGCAGCAGGTCCATCTTGTACATCGAACTGTCGCCGAAGGCCGCACGCTGCGCCCGGTAGTAGGCGGCGGCCAGCCCGGCGAAGACGGGGCCGGTCGGGTCGAGCCAGTCGGGACGGGCGAAGCCCACCCAGTTCCCCTGCGGCACCACCCGGGCACCGGCGTTCCGCGCCGCGAAGCCGGCCGGGACGGTGCCGAAGTAGCCCGGCAGCACCGGGGTCATGCCGAGAGCGCGGAGGTGGTCGGTGATCCGCCTGCCCATCGCCACCCGGGCGTCGATCAGCTGCTCGGAGACCGGCCCGGCGAAGGCGCTCATGTTCTGCAGCAGCCACCAGCTCTGGTGCGCCGGGCCCGGGATCCACGAGCGCAGCTCCGCCGCGCCGTAGCCGAACTCCTGGAGCGCCCGGTAGTACGGGTACTCGGCGCCGGTCTGGACGAAGACCTCGTTGATCCCGTGGAGGGCGAGGACGTCGAGCTCGCGCCGGTGGGCGGCGAAGTCACGGTAGGCGCCGGAGTAGCCCGCGTCGGTGTCGTTCAGCGCGTAGCGGTGCGGCACCACGGCCGACCGCCTGACCGGGGTGCCCACCGCGGGGAGTACGGCGGGGAGCGCCCCGAGCGAGTCCCCGGGCAGGCCGATGTCGACCCGGGCCACGTGCTCCAGGTACCAGCCCACACCGGCGAGCAGCGTCGCCGGCGTGGTCCCGGACACCGTGACGGCCCCCCGGGTACCGGAGACCGAGAAGGCGTCACCCCCCGCCCCCCGGGCGACCGGGACCAGGGTGATCTGCCTCTGCTGGGCGGGAAGGAGCCGCCCGAGCGCCGCGGCGGCCGGAGCGGTGTCGAAGGCGGGCGCGGCCCGGGCGACCGTCGTCGTGGCCACCACCCCGGCCAGGGCGAGCACACCGGCCAGCGCCATGCGTCCCAGCCCCTCCACGCAGATCGAGCGGAACTCCCCGCGCCGGACGCGCGCGGGGCGGCTGGGAGCGGAGGGCATGGTGTCCTCATCGGGGGGAGGGGCCGGGGGAGCACGCCCATCGGACCACACCCCCGCGCGACGAACCCGCCGCGAACCAGCGCCGAACGGGTCGCCTTCGCGGCCGCCCGATCCGGCGCTACCCGGTCAGGCCCTTCTCGAACTCGCCCAGTGCCATGGCTCCCAGGACGGCCAGGAGGGTGAGGACGGCCAGCGCGATCCCGCAGCCGGTGGCCCACCGCGGCTCGTCCGCGGGCGGAGGGGGCGTGGGGGTCGGGTCCGTGTCCATGCGGGTCACGATAGGGACCGGCCGGCCGGGACTTCATGGGCGGAGGTACTCAACCACCGCCTGAGTACGGCGGGCCGACGGGTCGGCGGGTCGGGCTGGTCAGGGGGTCAGTGGAGCGGGAACGGGAACGCGGGGACCGGCGGCCGGGGGAAGTTCGCCGGGCGCTGCCAGGCCCGCACGTAGTCGACCAGCAGGTGCCCCTGGCTGCCGGGGGCCGGGGGGATCTTGGAGTAGACGAAGTTGTCGAGGAGGACGTTCACCCGGCCGGGCGAGGTCCTGGTGCTGTAGTAGACCATCCGGCCGTCGATCCACCAGGTCGTCCCCCACGGCTCGATGTCGACGCCGTAGGTGTGGAAGCCCGTGGCCGGGTCGAACGCGGGCCGGTGCACGGTGCCGGCGAGTCCGGGCCACGAGAGCCCGGACGGGATGAACCCGGACGGGACGAACCCGCCGCCTCCGGCCGGGTTGTGCTGGCTGAGGTGGAGCCGCGAATGGTCGTCCGAGTAGAACTCGAAGGCGTCGGTCTCGCCGTGGGCCGGGATGTCGACGCCGGGCGCGGACCAGGTCCACAGGGCCGGCCAGAAGCCCTTCGGTGCCGGGAGCTTCGCCCGGATCTCGGTGTAGCCGTACTGGAAGGCGTAGGACGGCGAGGTGTTGATCATGCAGCTGGACCAGGCGTAGTGCTTTCCGGCGGCGCTGGTGATGTCGTCCGGCTTCGCCGTGATGTCCAGCATCCCGCCGGAGACGGAGCAGTTCGCCGGCTGGTCGAACTCGAGCTGCTGGTTGTCCGGGTTCCCCGTCCCCAGGGGGCTGGCGGACCAGTCGGCCTCCGCCTCGGACTGGAACGACCACTTCTTCGGGTCCAGTGACGTGCCGTTGAACTCGTCGGCGAACGTCGGGTCCCAGGGGCCCGCCGGCCCGGCCGGTGCCGGGCCCGACATCGGCCGGGGGAGGCCGGGCGAGGGCGTGGCGGGGTGCCCGGGTATCCCGGTGCCGGGCGTCGGCAGCGAGGGGAAGGAGGGCCCGCCGTTCGGGAACGGCCACGACCCGTTCCCCGGTGAGGGCCACGGCCAGGGCTGGACCGCGGGCCGGGGCTGGCCCGCGGCGCCGCGGTCCGCCGCCGGGGCCGGCGGCGACACGAGCACGCACATCGCCGCGCCGGTCACGGCCGCGGCGGCGAACTTCAGGGGTTTCACGGAGGGAGCCGCCGTTCTGCGACAGGTCACCGCCGGGGAACGGGTCCGCCCGGGGCACGGGATCGCCCACGGGCAGCGGCGGGACGGTGGGACGGTGGAGACGAGGGCCCCGGGAGGCGCCCCGGTGGCCCGGTGCGGTGCGGCCCGGTGCGGTGCGAAGGCCGCGTACCAGGTGGTGCTGACTGGCGGTGATTCGTGCCGTGAGCGGAAGGCACGCTCACGGCACGAATCTGGCACCCGCCCCCGGGCCCCGCCCGTCGTGTGGTCCAGCCGGGTGACCCACCGACAACCACGGCGCGCCGGCGCGCTGATGACCGGTCGTCCGGTCGACGGCGAGGGCCGGCTGTCCGCCGGAGACCGGACCCGCGGCGGACAGGTCCGCTGGATCCGCAGGGGAGGACCTGGCCCGCCTCCCGCCGCGACGGTCCGGCCGACCCCCACCCCGCCGACCGCGCCGTCGGACACCGATGTGCATACTTACCGGACGATCAGGAGCACGTAGAGGTGATGGCGCGGTGAAACTGGCTGAGGCGCTCGCGCAGCGCGCGGCTGCGGTGCGGCAGGTGGAGCAGTTGCGGGCGCGGGTCGTCGGCAGCGCCCGCTACCAGGAGGGCGAGGAACCGGCCGAGAACGCGGCGGAGGTCCTGGCCCAGACCGGGGAAGTGCTGGACGAGCTGGAGCGGCTGATCCGGCAGATCAACCGGACCAACTCCACCACGATCGTCGAGGGTGGTGGCACCCTCACCGACGCCCTCGCCCGCCGGGACGTCCTGCGGCTGCGCCACTCGGTGACCACGTCGGCCGCCGACGCCGCCTCCGGCCGCGACCAGCGCGGAGCCGTACGGCAGTTGCGGTCCGAGCTCAGGATCCTTTCCGCTCTGCCGGTGGCCGAACTCCGCGCCCGGGCAGATGAGCTGGCCAAGGAGATCCGCGAGGTGGACACGCTGATCCAGCGCACCAACTGGGAGATCGACCTGGTCGAGGACTGACCCCACGAGCAGGGTGTGGGAAAAGCAGGTAGTCGTCACGGAGGCGTGCACACACCGTGGCCGGCGGTTCATCCGGCCCTGGCGCGTGGAGAGCAACGCAGGGGTTCGATTCCTCACTCAACAATGCAGCTCAGCATCGCGTACAGGTGACAGAGCACATCGCACAGCTCACCACCATGTGCAGATCCGGACGGCGAGGGCGGGATCGGGGCGCCCACACCCGGTGCGAGGGCCGTGCACACCGCACGGCCCTCGCACCTTTTTCCCGGCGGAGGCGAATCAGGCCGGATGACCCGCAGCCGCGGGTGTGGTGAAGCCCCGCCGGGCAGGTGCCCGGCGGGGCTTCGGACCGCGTGGGGGCGGTGGATTTCGGGGTGCGGGTGTCGGGGTGCGGATACCGCGGATACCGGGGTAGGGGTGCGGTGTCGGGCCGGGGCAGTGCCGGGGCGTGGCGCGGGGCCGGGCCGGGGCACCGAGGCGGCCCGTCGGACGCCGGTCGATCGGGGCGTGGGCGCCGGTCGACCGGGGTGCGGGCGGGTGTCGGGCGATCGGGTGCGGGTGTCAGGCGCGGGCGTCGATCTTGCCCTGGAGGGCGGTGAGCAGGTCCTTGAGGATGCCGGCGGTGGTCTCGTCGGTCAGTTCGCCCTGGTCGTCGAAGCGCTCGTGGGAGCGGAAGGCGACGAGTTCGGGCTTGACGACGACATCGCTGTCGGTCCAGACGAAGACCTGACGCAGGGCCAGCTGGGCGCGGACGGAACCGAAGTTGGTGGGGGCGGCGCCCATGATCGCGGTGGGCTTGCGGTGCAGCGGCAGGCCCTCGGTCTTGGTCCAGTCGGTGCTCAGCCAGTCCAGGGCGTTCTTCAGGACGCCGGGGATGGAGTAGTTGAACTCCGGGGTGGCGATGAGCAGTCCGTCGGCCTCGGCCACCTTGCGGCGCAGCTCCTCGACCACGGCCGGGCGCTTGCCCGGGTGGTCGAGGTCGTAGTCGTACGGCGGGATCTCGCGCAGGCCGTCGTAGATCTCGATCTCCATGCCGGCCGGGTCGACCTTGCGGGCGGCGCGCAGCAGCGCGGTGTTGTGCGAGTCGGCGCGCAGCGAACCGGAGATGGCGAAGACCTTGGACGCGCTCATGACGGTGCTCCTTGCTTGCGGTGCGGGTGTGGGTGCGGGTGGCGGCCTGCCCGGTGCGGGCCCGGTGCCGGGCCGCCGGTCGTTCCGACGCCGAGAAATCTAAACGGTTCAGTTCAATGCGTCAACCAGACAGTTCAGTCTTGACTCTGAACTGAGTCGTGTAGTTCAGTTTTCGGCATGACGACGACTCAGCCCGCCGCGGCCCAGGCCGCCCCCGTCCGCTCGACCACCACCGTCATCGACCCCGTGCACACCTTCGAGGGCGCCGGCTTCCCCGTCCGACGCCCGTTCCCGGTGGCCGAGCTCCCGATGCTCGACCCGTTCCTGATGGTCGACCAGACCGGTCCGCTGCTGCTCGCCCCCGGCGAGGCCAAGGGCGCCCCCGCCCACCCGCACCGCGGCTTCGAGGCGGTCTCCTACCTCATCGAGGGCTCGATGGACTGGGCCGACTCGACCGGCCGGCGCGGCACCAGCGTCGCCGGTGAGGTCGAATGGCTCACCGCCGGCGCCGGCATCGTCCACTCCAACGAGCCGACCGCCGAACTGCTCGCCCACGGCGGCCGCCAGCACATGCTCCAGATCTGGGTGAACCTGCCCGCCCGGCTGAAGGACCTCCCCGCCCGCAGCCAGAACCAGGGACCCGACACCATCCCGGTGGTGCACACCGAGGACGGCAGCCGGATCAAGGTGATCGCGGGCCGCAGCCACGGCGTGGCCGGACCCTTCGAGACCCACCTGCCGGTCCTGCTCGCGCACGCCGTACTGCCCGCCGGCGGGCAGGCCGAGTTCACCGTGCCGGTCGGCCACAACGCCGCCGTCTACGTGCTCTCCGGCGCCGTCGAACTGCCCGACGCGCCGCTGGCGGACGGCCAGCTCGCGGTGCTGGCGCACGACGGCGAGCGGATCGCCGTCGCCGCGCCGGACGGCCCGGCCGAGGTGCTGGTCCTGGCCGGCGAGCCCATCGGCGAGCCGGTGGCCCGCGGCGGCCCGTTCGTGATGAACACCGCAGCCGAGCTCCGGCAGGCCCAACTCGACTTCTCGAACGGGAAGTTCGGGCGGATCCCGGAGTGAGCCCGGGAACGCTGGACACGGCGGCAGGGGCGGGCGCGCCCCCAACGGAACCCTCAACGGGACCCCCGGCGGAGCCGCCGGCGGGGCCCCCGACGGGCAGCACCGGCCGGGGCGTACAGGGGTCGCTCCGGACCGGCCTGCTGCTCGCGGCGGTCGCCGCCCCGGGGGCGGCCGGACTCTCCAGCCCGAGCCTCGTCCTGCCCGCCATCGCCCGGGAACTGCACACCGGCCCCGGCTCCGCCGCCTGGCTGATGAGCGGCTACGGGCTCGGCATGATGCTCGGCACCCCGCTGCTCACCGGCACCGCCGGGCGGCGCGGCCCCCGGGCGCTGCTGCTCGCCTCCACGGGGGCGCTGCTGCTCGGCGTGCTGCTCACACTCGCCGCCGGGACGGCCCTCGGCCCGCTGGTCGCCGGGCGCGCTCTGCAGGCGGTCGGCGCGGCCGGGTTCAACGTGGCCGCCTTCCAACTGGCCGCGCGCCAAGCGGACGGACGCGCCTCCGGGATCGTCGCGATCGGCAGCGCGGCGGGCGGCACCGCCGGACTGTTCATCGGCGCGGCGGTGGCGGCCGGGCTGGGCTGGCGGGCCTGCCTGGTGCTGCCGGTGCTGACCCTGGCGGTGCTGCCCGCCGCACTGCGCGGGTGCGCCGGACCGGCCGCGGGCCCGACGGTCGGGACCGTACCGGAGCCGGAGCCGGCGTCTGAGTCGGCGCGGGGTGCGGGTGCGGGCGTGGTGGCGGCGTGCCGCTCGTTCCTCGGCCTGGACGCCCTGGCGGTGCCGCGCTTCCGGGCCGTCGCGGCGGTGATGCTGGTCCTGGCGACCGTCAACTTCGGCCTGGTCTACGGCGCACCGCGGCGGGCCGCCGCGTTGACCGGCTGGAGCGCCGTCCAGACCGGCGCCGTCGGCTCGCTCGCCACCCTGACCGGCGCGCTGCTCTCCTGGTCGCTGGTACGCGCCGCGCCCCGACTGGGCCTGCGGCGGACCGCCGGCCTGCTGCTCGGCGTCTCGTTCGCCGCACTCGCGCTCGCCGCGTTCGGCCCCTGGGCGCCGCTGGTGCTGCTGGGCGCCGGGGCCAGCGCCTGCGTCAACGCGGGCGGCCAGGGCGTCCTGACCGGCGCCGCCGCCGAGGCCGTGGAGCCGCGGCGACGGGCGGAGGCGATCGGGCTGTTCAACCTGGTGTTCCTGCTCGGTGCGGCGCTCGGCCCGCAGCTGGCGGCGTTCGGCGGGCGGCTCGCCGGGCTGGGCCCGTAGCCGCCGCGCCGGGACACCGCCGCGCCTCCGCGCCAACCGAACCGTTCAGTTTCCTATACTGGCCCGTACCGTCTCCCCCCGAGCACCCGAGGAGAACCCCCGATGGCCGCCGAAAGCCCCCAGCCGACCGACGAGTTCGGCATCCCGATCATCCCGGGGCCGACCGACGCCGCCCAGCGACGCCGACAGGCGATCATCGACGCCGCGCTCGCCGAGTTCCTGAAAGAGGGCTACTCCGCCGCCTCGATGGACGCCATCACCGCCCGCTCCGGCGTCTCCAAGGCGACCATCTACAAGCACTTCGGCAACAAGGAACGGCTCTTCCTCGCGGTGATCGGCGGCATACTGCCCACCACCTACGAGGACCTCAAGCCGTGGAACTCCACCATCGCCGAGGCCGACGACCTGCGCTCCGCGCTGATCACGCTCACCCTCGACTGGACGCGCATCCTGCTGCGCCCCGACATCATGTCGCTGCGCCGCCTGGTGATCGGCGAGATCGACCGCTTCCCCCAGCTGGGCCAGCTCTGGTACCGGGTCAGCTACGACATGAACAACGGCCCGCTGATCGAGGCCTTCGCCGAACTGGACCGCCGCGGCGTGCTCGCCGTGGAGGACCCGGCGCTGGCCGTGCAGCAGCTGGTCGCCTGCACGGTGGGCGTGCCGCAGCTGGTACGGACGTTCCGCCCGGAGGCCGAACTGGACGAGGCCGGGATGCACCGGATGATCAGCTCCGGGGTCGACCTGTTCCTGGCGCGGTACGCGCGGGAGCGGTGACCGCGGCGGCAGTGCCCACTGTGGCAGTGACCGCGGCAACGGCGGGCCCGGCGGCGGTTCCGGCGCCCGGCCCGCGCCGCCGCCGCTGCCGCACCCCGGCCACCAGCAGCAGCACCGCCGTCCACGCGCCGGTGCAGAGCACCTGGCTGCGGCTGCCCGGGTCCACCAGCATGAACACCAGCACCCCGGCCATCGCCGCCAGCGCCAGGTACCCCAGGTACGGGAAGCCCCGCATCGGGGCCGCCCGCCCCGGCCCGCGCTCCGGCCCGTCCGTGTGCTGCCGACGGCCGTGCAGCCGCAGGTGGGAAGCGGCGATCAGGATCCAGACCACCAGGATCGCCGTCCCGATCGAGTTCAGCAGGAACGGGAAGACGGTCCGCGGCCACACCAGGCTGAGCACCACCGACGCGAAGCCGAACGCGGCCGAGGCGAGCACGGCGCGGCCGGTCCCGGCCGAGCCGTCCCCGCCGCGACCGGCCGACCGGCCGCCGCGGGTCAGCAGGCGCGGGGCGTCGCCGCGGGCGGCGAGGGCGTGCAGCATCCGCGAGGAGCCGTAGATGTTGGCGTTCATCGCCGACAGCAGGGCCACCAGCACGACGGCGTTCATCAGCTGCGCCGCGCCCGGCACCCCGATCCGGCCGATCGCCGCCGCGTACGGGCCGCCGGCGACCGCCGGATCGTCCCACGGCACCACGGCGACGATCACCGCCATCGAGCCGATGTAGAACAGCGCCACCCGCCACAGCACCGTGCGCACCGCCCGGCGCACCGCGGCCACCGGGTCCGCGCACTCGGCGGCGGCGATGGTCACCGTCTCCAGCCCGCCGTACGCGAACACCGCCGCGATGGTGCCCACCGCGACCCCGTGCCAGCCGTGCGGCAGCAGGCCGCCGTGCGCCGTCAGGTGCTCACCGGCCGGAGCCCGGCCGGTGAGCACGGCGGCGGCGCCGAGCAGGATGAACGCGCAGATCGCGGCCGCCTTCACCCCGGCGAACCAGAACTCCAGCTCACCGAAGTGCCGCACCCCCGCCAGGTTCGTCCCGGTGAACAGCGCCATGAACACCGCCACCCACACCCAGGCCGGCACCTGCGGCAGCCAGCCCGCCACGATCCGGGACGCCCCGATCGCCTCCGCGGCCACGCTCACCACCAGCAGCGCCCAGTACATCCAGCCGGCCAGCAGCCCGGCCCACGGCCCCCAGGCGCGGGTGGCGTGCGCGGAGAACGACCCGGAGCCGGGGCGGGCGGCGGACATCTCGCCGAGCATCCGCATGACCAGCACCGTGAGCACCCCGGCCACCACGTACGACACCACGATCCCGGGCCCCGCCGCGGCGATCCCGACGCCGGAGCCGACGAACAGCCCGGCTCCGATCGCACCGCCCAGCGCGATCATGGCGATGTGGCGCTGTCTCAGTCCACGACCGACCGACCGGTCCTCTGACATCACGGCTCCCCCCGTTGTGATCCAACCGGGGGAGATCCTGGCCCCGACCACCCGTCGTGATCAAGTCCTCCGGCCGGTCCGACCGAAGCGTGGACACCCGCCGACCGCTGTCACGCCGTCCACCCGCCACCTTGTTAGATGCTTAGCTAAAGTGCTAAATAGATGGCATGACAGAAGCCCAGGACGAGGCCGGAGCCTTCCGCGCCCTCGCCGATCCGACCAGGCGCCAGATCCTCGAAGACCTCCGGGACGGCGAACTCGCGGCCGGTGACATCGCCGCCAGGTTCGCCATCAGCGCGCCCTCCGTCTCCCGGCACCTCGGCGTGCTCAAGGGAGCCGGACTGATCACCGAGCGGCGGGAGGGCAACCGGATCATCTACGCGCTGGCCGAGGAACGCCTGGCCACCTGCGTCGGCCGCTTCCTCAGCGCCGTCTGCCCCGAACAGATCGTGCTCCGCCACACCAAATGGCGCCCCGGCCCGCAGAGCGAGGGATCATGAGGCAACCGCACCTGTCCACCGTCATCGAGCGACGGCTCCTGGTCAACTACCGGGTCGCCCCCGACGCCGCGGCCCGCCTGCTCCCCGGCCCGCTGCGCCCGCAACTGGTCCACGGCCACGCGGTCGCGGGCATCTGCCTGCTGCGCCTGGGAAGCGCCCGGCCCACCTGGGCGCCCGGCTCGTTCGGCCTGCGGAGCGAGAACGCGGCACACCGGATCGCCGTCGAGTGGGACGGCCCGGACGGCGTCGAGACCGGCGTCTACATCCCGCGGCGCGACACCGCCTCGCGGCTCAACGCCTGGGCGGGCGGCCGCCTCTTCCCCGGCGAGCACGGCCGGGCCGACTTCCAGGTGGACGAGACCGCCGATCGGCTGCGCGTCGCACTCGCCACCCGGGACGGCGACACCCGGGTGGATGTCACCGTCGAACTCTCCGACGAACTACGGGGCAGCGAACTCTTCGCCGACCTCGCCGAAGCCTCACGGTTCTTCCGATCCGGGGCCAAGGGCTACTCGGCCACCAGCTCCGGCCGCCACCTCGACGGCATCGAACTGCGCACCGACGCCTGGCAGATGGAAGCCGGCCGGGTCCGCTCCGCCGCCTCCACCTTCTTCGACGACCCGGACCGCTTCCCCCCGGGAAGCGCGACCCTGGACAGCGCCCTGGTCATGCGCGGCCTCCCCGCCACCTGGCGGCCACTCCCGGCCCTGACCCCCGGACAGGCCGCGCAACCCGCCCACTGAAGCGCCCGGTCACCCCGCACCCCCCGGGGGCAGTCCGCGTCCGGGACGCAGACCGTCCCGCCCGTGTCAGAAGAGGTCCGGCAACTCCGCCAGGGACGCGACGGACGGCACCTCCGTGGTGGCCGATCCCCGGCAGACCGCGCGCCCCGCGTACCCGAGCCGGATCGCGGCGGCGACCAGGGCCGGATCGTCGTCGACGAACAGGCACTGCGCCGGCGCGAGCCCCAGCGCGGTGCTGGCATGGTGGTACATGCGCGGGTCCGGCTTGTTGCAGCCGAGTACGGCGGAGATCGCGTACGCCTCGAAGAACCGCCCGATCCCCAGCCCCGCGTGAAGGTCCGGCAGATTGGGCCAGGCATCCGACACCACCGCCATCCGCACGCCCCGTCGGCCGAGCTCCTCCAGGGTGCCCACGACCTCCGGGTACGTCTCCAGGAGCGTGGCCGGCGGCACCTCGCGGCGCAGGTCGGCGAGGAGTTCCGGGCCCGGCTCCACCCCCACCTCACGCAGCATCAGCCGGTGGTAGTCGTCGGGCTCGGGCTCGGGCGAGGAGGCGGCGAGGAAGCGGTCGCCTGCGGCGACGGCTGCCGCGAACTGTTCCGACGTGATCGAGGGCACGTGGGCGAGAACGGTCTGCTCGAAGTCCGCCCGCGGGTTCCACCGGCCGCCGATCGGCCGCATCAGCACGCCGCCCGAGTCGAAGAGAACGGCGCGGAGGTCTTCCTGAGAAGAGGGCTGTGTCGTCATTCGGCTCAGTCTGCTCAACGGACGCCCGCTGGTCGACCCTTGAACGATCAGCTGGTCCGAGCCGGACCATCTCGTGTGGAGAGTCTGCGGTGGAAGATCAGGGGGGACGGCGCCGGCGAAGCTGATCCCGTATGTGAGGATCAGGCCTGTGCACCCGTGGATGGTGCTTGCCTGCGAGATCACCCGCAGGGGGAGTGAGAGGTGCTGGAGATGTTCGCCGGGGGAACCGCGCGGTTGCTGGTCACGAACGACGGTGAAGCGCCGCTGGAGTTGACTGTGGAGCCCTGGGCGGACACGTACCAGATCCAGCCGCAGCAGACCTGCGTCGTTGTCACCCACTCACCGGCGGCGGACGGTTCCTGGTCCGGGACGTTGAGTGGGGACGAGCCTTTCCAGGTCGCGCACCGGCCGGATTCGGTGACCGTGTGGGCCAACGGCCGTTGCTTCCACCTCGCTGACACGGCGGGCCATGCGATCGACGCGGCCGACTGGCAGTGCCCGGCTCAGGGCACGGCCACCTGAAGGTGCGCGCGGGCGACCGGTGCGTCGGCGGCGGTGACGCCTACCACTCGGTAGTCTATGGCCACAACCACTGGGCCGACTGGGGGAGTTCAGCACATGCGGCGATCGAGTCGGTTCGCGAGCACGGTACTCCTCCTCGTGGCCGGCCTCGCGACCGCGTGCACCGGTGAGGGCAGCCAGCCCCAAGGCGGAGACGGGCCATGGATGTTGAACGGCCTCGTGGCCACGTCCGCCGGGGCGCCGATCCAGCGCAGCATCGACGCCCCGCCCTCCCAGGGGACCGCGAAGATCCTGGGGATCGCCGGGATCGCGGACACCGACGTGATCCTCTCCGTGAAGGACGGAGTATGCCAGGTGGCGCTCCTGCCGGCCGCACTGACCGAGCCGACCACGACGGCTCCGGCATCCGTCGGGTCACCGCGGCCTGCCGGTCACAACTCCTCGGATGCCCATGAGGAGTTCCCCGGAACGGTTCTCGACGGAAAATACACTGCGGCATCCGCCCGGCTGGAACCTTTTCAGTTCGCGACCGTCGGCTGCTCCGAAGAGGCAATGGCGGTCACAGTGGAAGGGATCGGCGAATCGCTGCCGGTGAAAAAGGCGGGTGATTCGCTGCGGCTCTGGCGAGAAGGCCAGAACGCCGTGATTGCCGTCGGCCTCCCTGAGGCCGTCCGTGGGCCGGCCCCGAAACAGAGCACCTCCTGACCGCACGTGAGGGTGCCCGCCTGTATGGCGGGCACCCTCACGCTGTCTGCCGTGTCGGTCGTCGGGGCGGGCGGGAGAGGCTCAGGTGGCGGCTCGGAGGCTTCGTCGGTCGGGCGGTGCTGCTCGCGGGCGGGCTCGATCACCGTGTGCCCGATCTCGTGCAGCAGTGCGGCGATCTCTGCCGCGTCGACGTAGGCGTCCTCTGCGGCGAGAACGTGCACACCGACCGCGCCGCCACCGCCCTGCGCGACCACCCCGTCGTCGCCGTCGCCGCCGTCCCCGACGACACCCTCGGCACCCGCTTGATCGCCCTGGTCGTCCCGCAGAACGCGGACGGCGGGCAGCCGACCCCCTGGACCTGATCACCCACTGCCTCACCCGCCTCTCACCACGGGAGACCCCCGGCGAATTCCGCCTCGTCGCCACCCTGAACCGCTCACCCGCCGGCAAACTCCGCAAGGAGGCACTGGCCCGCGGCACCGCCAACCCGAGCGGCTCGGCCACGAGCCGGCGCGCCGATGTCCCCGCCCTCGGCGTCCTCAAGGTCGCCACCGCCGACCGGCTCCAGCGCCCACTGCGCCCGCATTCGCCGGCTTCAAACCGCTCGCCCCGGATCGAGGCCTGCCCGAAGAACTGCCCGAGCGGACGCGTGCAGCCTACGACAGGGTGAAGGGAGGCATCCACAGCCCGACCTGGATCGGCTGGGCGGAGCTGGAGGCAGTGGACTGGGACGAACCGGCCGAACGCGCGGACGAACGGGTCCACATGTACGGTCCCGGCCCGAACGGGACCCTCGTCCTGCGCGCGAAGTCCTGTACCGACCACGCCGGCCGTGTCGAGGGCGACGAGTGGACGGTCGGCGACTGGCTCTACCGCATCGAACGGCTGACCCGGCGTGACGCCATCCCGTCGGACGGTCCGTGGGCACCGGTGTTCACGGTGATGCGCACCCTGGCAGAGCTGCACGGCTCCAAGAACGTGAGGCTCACCGTGTGGTTCGACTCCTGACACCACGACCGCGACTCCGTGGCACTCCTGACGGCCGGTCGGTAGATTCCTCCGGGTGCGTCCGATGCGCCCTGCCGCGGGCCGGGCCGGGCCCACATCCGCGAACGTGAACCACCTCGCCGAAGGAGTGCACGTGACCCACCCGAACACAGCACCGCAGCCCTACGACGACGGCATGCTCGACGTCGGCGACGGCCACCAGGTGTACTGGCAGGTCCGCGGCACGCCCGGAGGCAAGCCCGCGGTCGTCGTCCACGGCGGCCCGGGCGGCGGCTTCGCCCGGGGCGGATACCGGAGCTTCGACCCGGCCGGCTACCAACTGGTGCTCTTCGACCAGCGCGGCTGCGGCGACAGCACCCCGCACGCCGGCGACCCGGCCACCGACCTGCGGCACAACACCACCCAGCACCTGATCGCCGACATGGAGAGGCTGCGCGAGCACCTGGGCATCGAACGCTGGCTGCTCTACGGCTACTCCTGGGGCTCGGCACTCAGCCTGGCCTACGCCCAACAGCACCCGGAGCGGGTGTCCGAGATCATCCTGGCGGCCGTCTTCGGCGGCCGCCGCCGCGACATCGACTGGCTCTACCGCCAGGCCGGACGCTTCTACCCGGACGAGTGGGAGCGGTTCGTCGCCGGGGTACCCGGCGCCTCACCCGACGGCGACGTCCTCGACCTCCTCGGAGGCTACGCCCGGCTGATGGAGGACCCGGACCCGGAGGTCCGGGACAAGGCCTCGCTGGACTGGTCGGCCTGGGAGGACGCCCTGCTGTCCCACGAGACACAGGGCAAGGCCGGGGTGTTCACCGACCTCCCCGCACGCGAGCGGACGGGCCTCACCCGCCTCTGCGCGCACTACTTCTCCAACGGGCTCTTCCTCGAGGACGGCGCGCTCGTCCGCGGGGCCGCCCGGCTGGCCGGGATCCCCGGCGTACTGGTGCACGGCCGCATGGACCTCAACGGGCCGCTCGAAGCCGTCCGGGAACTGACCAGGGCCTGGCCGCAGGCCGAGGTGAAAGTCGCCGAGGACGCCGGGCACCTCGACAGCGAGACCAAGGTCCAGCACATCCGCGACGCGATCGCCCGCTTCGCCCCCCGCTCCCAACCCGCCGCCTGAGCCCACCCCCACGCCCCGGCCCCGACGACCACCGCGACCCGCTAGCGTGGCCGGCGTGATCACCGCCGACACCCTGCTCACCCGCCTGCACGCGCTCGCCGACCGGGTGCCCTTCGACCTCGCGCTGCGCCCGGGCGCCGCACCCGGGGTCCCGTGGGGCCTTCCGCTGCCCGCCGTCGAGCGTGAACTGCTCGGCGCCATCGGCGGGTTCACCGTTCCGCCGGTGGAGTTCGCGCTCACCGGGCATCCGCGCCAGGGGAGCGGGCAGGGGCTGCCGCAACGGCGCTGGGTGGTCTCCGACGACGGCGGTGGCGGGCTGACCTGGGTCGACGTCGCGGCCGACGGAGGGTGGGGCCAGGTGCTGATGCGGTACCGGGAGGGAGGGCTGTACGTCCAGGCCGGTTCGCTCGCCGAGTGGCTGGACCGGCTGGTCACCACCGCGGAGGAACTGGTGGACGACCCCGGCTTCGACGAGGGGGTCCAGCCGTACGCCGACGACTTCTGGGACGCCCTGTACCCGGACGGCCCCGACCTGCCGCTGCCCGTCGCGGCGGCACTCCGCACCCCCGGCGCGGACCCGGTGGTGGCCGAACTGGCCGCCAGGGTCCCGGACACCGCACCGGTCGCCGACCTGCGCGGCGCCCCGCCGGGGAGCCGGGCCCGCTTCGACCGGGTCTGCGGACCGTACCGCCTGGAACGTGCGGCCGGCGGGGCCGTGTTCGCCGCCGTCCCCCGGGAGGACTGACAGCCCGGTCGGCGTGGGGCGCCCGCCGCCGGGCAGTGCCGACGGCGGGTCCTGGCGGTACCAGGGGTCAGTTGTACTTCTGCAGGTACCAGCTCTGGTAGTCCTTCTGGTTGCAGTCGACGGACCGGAAGCCGAGCTCGCTGTCCGTCGATGCAGCGGCCGGTGTGCTGGTTCATCAGGGAGTAGATCCCCGCTTCCTGGAGCTCGGAGGCGTGGACGGCGCTGGGGGAGACGGGGGAGACGGGGGAGGTCGGCGAGGCGGCGGAGGCGCGGGCGAATCTCCACGCCGGGGCAGGACCGCTCCGACGCGTGCGCTGGTACGTGTTCCGTCCGTGGTCGGACTGTGTCGCTGGTGGGAACGTCCGGTAGGAGTTCCCGTGTCGATCGTTCCGTGGCCAAAATGTGCCTATTCAGTAATCTTGGCTGGTTATCGTCCCCGCTCAGGATCTGGCGATGGGCCAGGCCCGCAGCGGGCGGCCACGGTGCCGCGCCGCGCTCCCGCGTACCTCCTGGATCAGGCTCCAATGCGTCTCTCTCCTCCCGCCGTCAAGCTGCTCTCCGCCATCGCTCTGCCGCTCGTCCTGACGGCCTGCGGGCCTACCTCCACCAAGTCCGCCGCCCCCGCCGCCCAGACGGCCGCCTCCTCGCCCGCCGCGACGAAAGCCGACGCCTCCTCGCCCGCCGCGACGAAAGCCGACGCCTCCTCGCCGGCCGCGACGAAGGCCGCGGGCCCGAACGCCGGCCTACTGACAGGCACCCAGCTGAAGGCCCTGCTGGCGCCCGCCACGTTCTTCCCGTCCGGCTTCGACGTCGACTCGGCCGGCTCGCGCGACACCGGCGACACCTACACCCAGCCGACCGCCGCCGACGTGCCCACTCCGGACTGCACCCGGCTGGGCGGCACGTCCTGGACCGGCATCACCGGGATCACCGGTGTGTCGTTCGCCCAGAACGACTACGTCAACAAGAACACCTCCGCAGAGATCGCCCAGGAGATCGACGTCTACCAGGGCGCCACCGCCCAGACCGTGATCGGCGCGCTGGGCAAGCTCGCCCTGGCCTGCCCGTCCTTCGCCGACGCCCAGACCAGCAGCAAGACCAAGGTCACCGAGACGCCGCTCGCCGGCCTGGGCGACGAGGCGTACACCATCACGGTGACCGACTCGGCCTGGCAGAACGGTGACACCCTGATCGCGGCCCGGGTCGGCACCTCCGTGGTGACCGTGCTCGCCAACGACGGCAGCGACAACGGCGCGGCCACCGCCAAGAAGCTGAGCAGCCAGCTGGTCTCCGGGCTCAAGGCCAAGGCCTGATCCCTGGACCCGCCCCGGGCGGCGATCAGCGCACCTTGAAGGCCCTGCCCAGAGCCGGGAAGGGCCTTCAAGGCCGGGGCGGCGCGGCCAACGAAAAGGCGAACTCCCGAAGGCGGCGTGGGGCGGTGTCCTGCCAGGGCTGATACGGAAAACCCGTTGCCCTGGGGCCCGTTGGCGCTGATAGAAAGGGACATGGACGACGAAATCATTCCCCCGGTCGAGCGGATGCTCGCGGAACGCGCCTGCGAGCGCATCATCGTGGACTTCATCCACCGCCTCGACCTCGGCGACCCGGGCTCGGTGGCCGAGCTGTTCACCGCGGACGGCTTCTGGCACTGGCCCCACGGGGACCGGCGCGTCGAGGGACGCGAGGCCCTGCGCCGCTACTTCGCCTCCCGCCCGGCGGACAGGCTGTCACGTCGCCTGATGACGAACATCCTGGTCACGGTGGAGTCCGGGTCGAGGGCGCGGGCCGTCTCGTACCTGACGACGTACCGGGTCGACGGCTACGCGGGCGGAATGATCGAGCCCAGGCTCCCGGCCAATGTCGGCCACTACGAGGACACCTTCCACAAGATCGACGGCGCCTGGCTCCTCGCCGGCCGCACCGTCTTCCTCCCCTTCGGCGCCGGCACCGAGCGACTGTCCGCCCCGGATGCGTCACGTGTCTCATGACGCACCCTTGCGGTCCGGCGACCGAAGGCGACCGAAGGGGCGCCGGACCGCGGTGATCGGTCAGGGCCAGGTCCTCACGCGGCCGGCGGGCCCTGCGGGCGCCCCCGTCAGCGCCGGAGGCCGAGCAGCCCGGCCGTCCCGGTGCGCTGGTTCCAGGCGATGACGGCCAGCGGCACCATGAAGAGGAACGGGGTCCCGGCGTTCTCGCCGTGCATCGCGGTGAGCTGGGTGACGAACGCGAACGCCAGGAAGACGATGAGCGCCGTCGCGGCCGGCCCGGCCAGCCGGCGGACCAGCAGGCCGACCGCCCCGGCGAGCTCCACCAGCCCGGTCAGGTACATGAACCAGTGGCCCCAGCCGATGGCGTCGAAGACGGTGGTGGCGGCGGGCAGCGCGAGCAGCTTGGGCAGCGCGCTGGCCAGGGCGAAGAAAAGCGCGAGCAGGATCCGCAGCGTCCAGACCGTCCGGACGGCGGCCTGGCTGGACTTCACGGCGGTGGCGGTGCTGGACATCTCAGGTCTCCCCGGCTCGGTTGGCGTTGCTTTCCCTGCTTTGACCGCCGCCGCCACCCGAACTCATCGGTCCGGAGAGAGGGAATTTTCCCGGGCGCCGTCGGAGGAGGAAGAGGAGGGAGGGAAATCCGCTGGCGGGCGGCGGGCGGAGCCCAGCAGGATGCCGCCATGACGACGAGCGGAGCCCCCGGAACGGCGGCCGAAGCGGTGCGCGAACTGCGGGGGATCGCCCACGAGTGGGTCGACGGCCGCCACGCCGAGCCGCAGACGCTGATCCGGGCCGCTCTGCGCGCCCTGGTCGCCGGTGTGGACACGCCGTCTCTGTGGCTGCTCGCCTGGCTGCTCAGCGGCGAGGAGGACCAGGCCCCGGGCCTGTTCGACCGGGTGATGGACGAGCTCGGGTTCGGCCTGCGCCCGCTCGGGGAGTACGGGGACTACTGGCAGGGCCGGCTGGCGCTCGCCCGCTGGTGGGCCGCCGAGATCGTCGGCGGATGGCTCGACCCCTTCGAGGGGGCCGGGTTCATCATCGAGAACGTGGCCGAGGCGTACGGGGAGTGCGAGGAACTGGCGCCCATGGTCGACGCGGTGGTGGCGTCCATGGGCCGTCCCGACTCGCAGCCGCCCGCGGAGGAGGCCGCCGAGCGCCTGACCCGGGCCGCCCGTGAACTCCTGACCCGCATCCCGTCGTAGGGCCTGCCCGCCGCGAGGCCGAGCGGCGTCCTGCAGGCGCGAGGCCGGGCCCGGGACGGGACGCGGAAGGGGTCCGGCACCTGGGCAGGTGCCGGACCCCTTCCGACAGTGGAGCGCCAGGCCCGGATCGCACGGACTCTTCCTACTGAAAGTAGGACGTGCTCTGGTAGCACCGCTGACGCCTGACGAGGACTCACTGTCCCTCGCGACAAGAAGAATATTAGCAGCTCACCGACCGTGCACCGCCCACGGTGACCGGCGCCCCGGCCGGGGCGCTCCACCCCGCCGCCCCGCCCGGCGGGGCCAGCGAGTGTCAGGCCAACGTCCGGTCAACGTCGTTCCCCGGCTCCCTCGTGACCGGCACCCTGGTGTGCGGACGAAGAAGGGGCGCACCGCGGAGCCGTCCTGGTGTCGACCCCACGGACCCTGCCGAACCCGCCGACCCCCGGAAAGGCCGCCATGCCCGTGAAGACCGCCATACCCGCAAAGCCCGCCGAGGCTGCCAAGCCCGCCAAGCGCAGGAACCTCGTGGTCGGGGCGCTGATCGGCGCCTCCCTCCTCGCCGGGATCGCGGACACCGCGGCGGCGAGTCCGGCCGCCGCGGCCTCGTGCTCCTACACCGGCCGCTACGGGACGCAGGACATCCGCACCTCGCAGGGCGAGTACGTCGGCTTCGTGGAACTCCTCTACGCCCCGGCCTGCCGCAGCGTCGAGGCGCACTTCCACGTCGACTCCACCTTCACGTCCCACCACTCGGGCTGGAACGTGGACCTCTCGCTCTACAACAACAAGGCCGCGCCCGTCGCCGTCAGGAACGTCTCCAGCGGGAACTCGTCCTTCCCGGACTACACGACTCCGCCGTCCTCCATCGACGGGTACCCGAGCATGCAGTTCACCGCGTTCCTGGGCTGGGTCTACAACACGTGCTCGATCGACGAGGGCTCCGCCTGGTGGGACTTCCGCACCGGAACGCCGTCCCCGAACACCTGGGGAAGCTACCGGTGCTGACCGGGCCGTCGCCCACGGTCTTCAGTCCATCGCCCGAACGCCGCAAACCTACTCACCTGGGGGAACGATGAAACGCGCACTCCACGCACTCACCCGCTCCGCTACCGCGCTGGCGCTCGCGACCGGCGGCGTCATCGCGCTCGGCGCGGGCACGGCCCACGCCGGCACCAACTGCTCCGACTACCTGTGGAGCAACTACGCCACCGAGTACCGGGTCTGCCTCACCTACAACGACCCGACCCACGCCACGGTCTCCTGGTCGGTGAACACCAGCTACTCGAAGACCGACGAGCGTTTCCACCTCAAGGTCGTCAGCAACTGCACCGATCAGGACATCTGGACCGACTGGAACGACTGGTCGCAGGGCAGCCGGAACAACGGCGGCGCGAGCATCGGCTGCGGCATGGGCATCATCGGCGGGGTCGAGATCGAGCTCTACCCGACCGAGTCCGGCAACTACAGCGGCCCCACCGCCTCGGCCTGAGGGGACCCGCCGTGAAGAAGACCACCACCGGCCTCGCCGTCCTCGGCCTGGCCGCCGCCGGTGTCGTGGGCCTGGGCGCGGGCACCGCGCACGCCGACCCGCCGCTCTGCTCCACATGGGGCGGCAGCCGCTACGGCGCGCCGTACCAGGTCTGCGTCACCTACTCCGGCCCCCAGGACGCCCTGATCCACTGGACCGTCAACGCCAGCCGCACCAGCACCGACGAGCGTTTCTGGCTCCGCGTCGCCAGTGCCTGCGGCGACCGCCTCGACACCGACTGGAACGACTACCAGGACAACGGCATGAACGTCGGCGACGCCTGGGTCCACTGCGCCTCGGGCGGCTTCGAGGCGTCCCTCTACCCGACCGAATCCGGCCTCCGGGACGGCCCCGTCGTCCGCGCCGGGTAGCACCCCCCGCCCCGCCGCCCCGTGCCCCCGCCCCTCCGCCCGGAGAGCCGGGGGCACGGGGCCAGCCGTGTCCGGGCTCGGCCGCCGTCGCGCGGGTCCGCTTCGGCCGCTCGCCGGCTCCGCTGCTCCCCGGCTCCGCCGGCCGGGTCCGGCCCGCCGGTCCGGACGTCCACGGGTCATGACGGACGCCCGCGGAACCGCCAGTTGTGCACCTCGATGTCTGACGTGGACCCCACCCGGCGCCGGATCACACTCTCGCACCACAGGCCCGCCGGCCGGGCGCGGAGGAACTCCGGTGACGATCGAGGGTGGGGCGACGTCCGCCGGCGGCACCGTCCTCACGGCCTGGTCGGCGTGGAAGTAGGTAGGTCGGCAACCACGACAGATGGTCAGCTCGGGGCACCGCGGCACGCCGCACGGGGCCGGGGTCGATATGCGGAACTCGGCAACCCGGATTGGACACGGCGGCCAGGACGGACCTGGCATCCTGTGGGTTTTCGCCTCCCTGTCGATGTGCGCCTTCGATTCGAAGGTGCATTATGGACGGCATGCCAGCAACGCAACGAGAAGCCAAGCGGCCACAGTTCGAACTTCGCTGGGGTGGAATGCACTTGACCATCCAGCGCATCCCTCCGTGGCTCATCACGGCGACGGCAGCAGGAGGTACGGTCTTCACGGCCTGGTGGGCACGGAAGTGAGTCAGGGGCCGACGGCGAAGGCTCCGAAGGCGGCCGCTGTCTTTCCCCGGTTCTTCGGTGGCCATCACGGGGCTGCCTGGTGAGTCTCGGACCGGCATCCCCTTGCGGGTCTTCCATCCGATCAGGGCAACTTCCGAAGGGGCTTGTGCAGGACGGTAGGCCTCCAGCCGAACACGAGCGGGGTGCCGTATTGCGCATCGCTGCCTGCGCCCCGGCGACGCGTTCCTTGATCGACAATGCCTCCGTCTCGGTGGCGAAAGCGAACTGATTGAGCATCATCCGGTTGGCCGGGTCGAGTGGGTTCCGGTAATCGAACGTCTGCATATCGCCGCCGACCCCCTGCCGGTGTGGGGCTGCAGCAGGTGGGCGACGACCCGGGCGGCTCGGGTGTCGACGGTCGTTTGATCTGACAGGCATATCGTCCGCTCAATACGGCCGAACGGGTTGCCTGTACGCGGTCGTGGACACCCGCCGGCCGCTCCTCAGTAGCTTGGTGCGTGCACGCCCCGGTGGGTGGGCGCGGGTTCGGGAGGAGTGCACACCATGCGCAGATTGTCGATCATCGTGGCGGCGGTCGCGGGGGCCGTCGCCCTCGCCCTGGGGAGCAGCGCCGTGGCGGGACCGCCGGGGCCGCGGCTCGCCGCGCGCTACCTGAACATCCACCAGTGCGTGTACTACGGCCCCGGCGGGCACTACACCAACCTGCTGCCGAACACCGCCGAGACGCCCTTCAACACCGGGACGAACGTCTCCAGCACGCCGGACACGGCGCTCTCCTGCGGTCCGGGGGGCGGGGGCTGGAAGCCGGCGCCGGCCAACTCGGCGGTGAAGGCGTTCGACCTCGCCGCCGGCCGCTACCTGAACGTCCACCAGTGCGTGTACTTCTCGGCCGGCCAGCACTACACGGCCGTCCTGCCGAACACCCCGAACGTCAACTTCAACACCGGCACCAACGTCTCCGACACGCCCGACACCGCGCTGCGGTGCAGCCCGGGCGGGGGCGGCTGGACGCTGACGCTCGCCAACTCCGCCGTCAAGTCCTTCGACCTGGCCGGCAGCCGCTTCCTCAACCTGCACCAGTGCGTGTGGACATCGGCCGGCATGTACTACATGGGCGTGCTGCCGAACACCCCGAACGCCAACTTCAACACCGGCACCAACGCGGCCGGCACGGCCGACGCCGCTCTCAACTGCCGCCCCGGCGGCGGTGGTTGGTCGCTCGACCCGCTGGACTCGGCCCTCCGCCCGCTGGGCGGCTGAGCCGGGAGGGTACGCGCGGGGCCGCGGTCCGCGGGGCCGGTCGCGCTCGCCCACCGCCCGGACGTCGCCGTGGTCGAGGTCCGCCTTCCCCCGGCCTTCACCGACGAGGGCATCAGGGCCCCACACCCCACCCGCGACCGCCGCCGTCGCCGCCGTCGTCGCCGTTCAAGGAGGGCGACCCCTGGGTCTGACGCCCCGCCGGGCGGCCGGAGCCCGGGCCGCCGCCCCGCTGCGCGGCTTGTCGGTGCCGTGGTCTACGTTCCCGGACATCCACGATTTCGGGAAGTGATCGAATGTCCTACGACGATGACGAGTGCGAGTACGGGTTCATGCCCGCGCTGACCACGGTCCTGGCCGATCCGCCAGAGGGTGTGCGGGCCCTCGACGGCTGGCGGATCGAGCGGCTCGGTCTGATCCGGGGAGCCGCGGGCGACGGCACCGTCTACGACCCGCTGGGGCCGGAGGGCGGGGGTTTCCCGATGCGGCCCGGCGGTACGCCGGTCTACCTGATCGCCCGCGAGGACGCACCCGGCGCCCCGGTTGCCGTCCTGGTGCACCCCGGCGAGACCGTCCCGGTCCGGACGCAGGACTGGGGCGACCGCGTGGCGACCCCGTCCGGCCTGGCCGTGGTGCACGCGAATCCCAGTACGACCTGGATCGAGCCGGGCGCCGGGATGCTCAAGCGCGCCTGGGCCGCCTTGCACGCCCGCGCCGCCGAGGGCGACAGCTGGAGGCTGGAGAACCTCCGCGAGATTCTCCAGCGTGCCTCGGTCGACCCGGCCGACTGGCCGGTGGAGCCGGTCGAGGGCGACTTCGCCAACGACTGGCTGATGATCCCGGACGAGGACGGCACCGGCACCGTGCTGGGCGTCCTGGCCGACCCGGACGGCTCCAACACGACCGATTGCCTGGACGCCGAGGGCAACACGGTGGCGATCCTGCTCACCCTTGAGTAGGACGATCCTGCTCACCCCGACTGCCCCGCGCCGGTGCGCGAAGCCCGCGTCGCCCTGACGGGCCGTCGGGTTGGACCGGGGGCTCCCGGCCTCGTCAGGCCGGCCCGTCGTTCGAGGGTGTGGTGGGGGAGCTGCCCGGACCGGGGGCGGGCAGCGGCCAGGCGGGGTGGGCGAGGTGGCGGTGCAGGGCGTCGAGCCGGGCGAGGTGGGCGTCGAGGGCGGCGTTGACGGTGCTCGTGGTGGTGGTCACTCGCCCTTCGAGGTCGTGGATCCGGTTCAGGAGGTCCTGCCAGCGCCTTTCGGCGGTGGCGGCCGGGTCAGGAGCGTCGGCGGTCGCTGTCATCGCGGAGCAGGGTGGTGTGGTGGGTGAGGGCGTCGAGGCGGGTGGCGAGATCGTCCTGGCCGGTGCCGAGGTGGGGGCGGACGGCGGCGAGGGGCGCTATGAGGTCGGCGGGGTCGGCGCTGCCGAGGGCGGTGGTGAGTGCGGCCTGGGCGGTCCGGGCACCGGCCGGCAGGCCGGGCACGGCGGTGATCCGGGCGGCGAGGACCCGTAGCTCGGCGGCGTTGTCGCGGGCCCAGGCGGTGACGGTGCGGTCGGCGGCGCGGCGGTCGCGGACGGCCTTGACGCGTTCGGCACCGGTACCGGCCCCCGTCGTGCTGCTGGCGGGCTTGAGGCGGAGGTAGCGGTTCTCCGCGGCCTGGCGGCTGGCGACGCCCATGGGGCGGGCGAGGTCGGCCCAGGTGGCGCCGGCCTCCCGGGCGGTCTCCACCAGGCCGGCTTCCCAGCCGGCGAGCTCGGCGCGCAGCTCGCGCAGCAGCACCAGGGCGGCCAGGGCCTGCTCGGGGCCTTCCTGGGCATCAGGGGCGGCCGGGGGCCGGGACGCGGGGTTCCGGGCGGTGCGGACGGCGTCGTCGATGGCGGCCAGCGCCGCCGCGGCCGCCAGGAACGAGGCGGGCTCGACCGGCAGGGGAGAGTCGGCGGCGGCTCTGCGGGACTTCTCACTCATGCGGTCACTCTATAGGCGACACGGCTACTTGTCATCGGACGGATGACGCGCTAGAAAGGTGTCAGACGAAGCGCACTGGCACCCGTTCGATCAGTGGAGGTGTTTCGCGATGCTGCTGCGCACTGACCCGTTCCGCGAGCTGGACCGTCTGACCCAGCAGTTCCTGGGCAACACGGGAACCTGGTCGCGTCCGGCACCGATGCCGCTGGACGCCTACCGGGCCGGCGACGAGTACGTCATCTGCTTCGACCTGCCCGGAGTGGACCCGGAAGCGATCGACATCGACGTCGAGCGGAACATGGTGACCGTCAAGGCCGAGCGCCGGCCCCGCCAGGAAGGCGAGGGCGTGAAGTGGGAGCTGTCCGAGCGCCCGCTCGGCGTGTTCTCCCGCCAGGTCATGCTCTCCGACACCCTCGACCCCGCCGGGATCACCGCCGACTACGACGCCGGCGTGCTGACCCTGAAGATCCCGGTCGCCGAGAAGGCCAAGCCCCGCAAGGTCGCGATCAGCCACAGCGGCGACCGCAAGCAGATCCGGGCCTGACCGGCCCCCGACGCCGTTCCGGCCGCCCCTGATCTCTCCCCCTCGGTCGAAGGGGCGGCCGGAACACCCCCGGGCAGGCCGCCCTCGCCCGGACCGGCCTGCCCCCAGCGACGCGCAGACGCCATGAACGGCCAGAGCGACCAGCCCTTCACCGTACGGGCGAACGGCGAGATCGACCTCGACACCGCCCCCGTGCTGCGCCGCGCCCTGGCCGCCGCGCTCGAGTCGCACCGGGAGGTGGTGCTCGATCTGTCGGAGGTGACGTTCATGGACTGCGCGGGCCTGGGCACCCTCGTCCAAGCCCGCAACCAGGCCGACCGCAGCGGGGGGCGCCTGGTCCTGCGCGGGGCCGGGCGCCGTGTGGTCCGGCTGCTCAAGCTCACCGGTCTGCACCGGCGCCTGGCCGTCGACCCCTGACCGGGCACCGTTCGCACCGGCTCCTCGGGATGGAGGGAGAACCGCGATGACGCTTCGATGGGAGGCGTTCCTGGACGAGGTCCGGGAACGCGGCGAATACGACACACCCCAGGAGGCCGAACGGGCCGCCCGGGTCGTCCTGGCCCTGCTCGGCGCCCATCTGGTCGGCGGCGTGCGCGCCGAACTGGCCGCCCGCCTGCCGGAGACCATGGCCCTGGTCCTGCTCAACCCCTTGCAGGCCGCCGAGCCGCTCAGCCCCGAGCGCTTCGTGCGCGCGACCGCGGCCTGGATCGAGGGCGCCACCGAAGCCACGGCCCTGTGGGACATCGGCGCCGTCCTGTCCACGGTGGCCGACGCCGCCGGCGACGACCTCACCGGGCGTGTCCTGCTCCAGCTGCCGCCCGGCTACGACCTCCTGTTCGGCCGGCCCCAGCCCGGCCACCGCCCCTGAACCCGTCCGCGCCGCCCGCCGCGACCGCCCGGTCGGCCCCGCCCCGGAAGGCCACCGCCATGACCCGGTACCGCCTCCTTCTCCAGCAGGTCCGCACCCTCGGCCGCTACACCACCGACGAGGAGGCCGAACGCGTCCTGCACGCCGTCCTGGCCGTCCTCGGCAGCCAGCTCACCGGTGACGAACGCTGCGACCTCGCCGCGGCCCTGCCCGAGCGGGCCCGCGCGGTCCTCGCCTCGCAGATTCCGCTGCCCGAGCCGGTCGCCGCCCCGGCCTTCGTCGAAGCCGTCGCCCACGTCCTGAACACCAGCCTCAGCGGCGCCCGCTGGGACACCTCCTCCGTCCTCGCCGCCCTCGCCGACCTGGCCGGCGACCGGCTGACCGACCGGCTTCTCGCGGACCTGCCCCGCGGCTACGCCCTCCTGTTCGGCCGAGCCGACCTCATCACCGCGGCGTGACCCGGAACCGGATACGGGCCGTCACCGGCACTGCGGGCGCCAGCCCTTCCATACCCGCCTCCCTGTGCGGTGTCGCTCGTTTCCTCGGGTGCGCGGCGGCGGCTCGGGGGGGTTGCCGCCGCCGCGCGCAGCGGGAGGCTACCTCACTCGCCGGCACCGCAAAATCTATGCGCGCCGGAGTAGACATTGCCCGTGGGCGGGTCTAACGTTTCTCTCGTAGACAGCAGTCGGCGATACCGGCCAGACACGAACTGGCCGGGGTTGTTGGACAGAAGTTCGCAGTTCGGTCCGGCAGCGGAGTTCCGAAGCCAGCAGGTGCAGGACGGCGACGGGGCTGGCTGCCGGGCCGGGCGGCCCGCAGGCATCAGGGGCCGCCACCAGCGGTACCCGTAGTACGCAGTTCAGCAGGTGCACTACCAGCAGTACCAGCAGTACGAAACCGACAGTTCAGTACAGAGGA
The DNA here is from genome assembly GCF_054601375.1 of Kitasatospora sp. Ki12. Taxonomy (NCBI): domain Bacteria; kingdom Bacillati; phylum Actinomycetota; class Actinomycetes; order Kitasatosporales; family Streptomycetaceae; genus Kitasatospora; species Kitasatospora sp. Ki12. Next base: position 294,052 of record NZ_BAAIHT010000004.1, read on the forward strand.
TGAACGGAGGGCGCAAGCGCCATCAGGATCGCCCGGCCCGTGAACACTCACCCGGGCGGACACCGCAGACCCCAACGCAAGGACGGTGGTTTCCGGTCACGCATACGCGATCCCCGCACACCCCCTACCCCGGGGTATTGCGGAAGTAGAAGGACCGGCCCAGGCCGGTAGATGGTGTTGTTCCCCTTCGGGGCCCCGGAGCCGACACGGCCCCGGGGCCCCTCGACGCGTTCTCCCCGAGAACCAGAGAGGTGCAGTGACTACAACGGCCAGCCCCGACACACCCGACACAACCGACAAGCTCGACGACGACGACTACCCCGCCTACACCATGGGCCGCGCCGCCGAGATGACCGGCACCACCCCGGGCTTCCTCCGAGCCCTCGGCGAACACCGCCTCATCACCCCCCTGCGCTCCGAAGGCGGCCACCGCCGCTACTCCCGCTACCAACTGCGCATCGCCATGCGCGCCCGCGACCTCGTCGACCAGGGCACCCCCATCGAGGCCGCCTGCCGCATCGTCATCCTCGAAGACCAACTCGAAGAAGCCCTGCGCCTCAACGAACGACTCCGCCGCTCCCGGCACGACCAGGAGCCCACCGCGGACACCTGACCGGACCGGCAACCCGGCCCACAGCCGCGGGCGGAGCCTATGGACAGGTTCTGCGGGCTCCGTCGCGGCGATGGCCGGCCCGTACATCCTGCTCGCTGCCGTGAAACGGCAGGCGTGCCGACAGAGCAACCGACCCCGTTCCCCGAGCGACACCGACAGCGCGTCGACCCACAACCCCTCGAAAGGTGCCCTCACCCCACCTGCCACCGCTGCGGCCGGAAACCGGCCGGCCGCTCGCCGCGCCGCCGGCACGGCGACGGCGTCGACCGTGGTACTCAACACCCCATGCCGATGAAGCCTCCCGACCCCGAGGGCCGTCCGTCCCTGTTCGGACGGCTGCGCCGCAGGGTCGGCCGTTCGTCGGCCGGACGCGGATGGAGACGGGGCAGCGCCCTCGAGCTGTGGCAGCGGTCGCTGGGCTTCGCGGCGCTCGGCTTCCTCACCCTCGTGCCGCTGCTGATCGTCATCTCAGCGGCCGACCCGGCGAACGGGCAGGGCTTCGCACAATGGCTGGGCGAAGGACTCGGCGTGGCGGCGCCCTCCAGGAACAAGATCGAGCAGCTGATCGCCCTGCCCGGCCAGACACTGCGGACCACCACGGCGTTCAGCCTCGCCGCACTCGCCGTCTTCGGACTGTCGTTCGGGGCAGCGGTGCAGACCACCTACGAGAAGGTCTGGGGCCTGCCACCGGGCCGCTGGTGGGCCAGGTGGCGGCACGTCGTGTGGCTCGCCGCCCTCATCGGCCTTCTCCTGCTGTCCGCGATCACCACCTTGTGGCGTCGGACCCCGCTCGGCGGCGGCGCCGCGGCGCTGAGCGCCATCCTGTTTCTCTGGTGGTCGCAGCGGTTGCTGCTCGGCGGAAGGGTCCGCTGGAGCGCCCTGCTGCCCGGCGCCGTGGCCACGACCGTCGGCCTTCTCGGCCTGAGGGTCTTCTCCCGGCTCGTCTTCTCGCCGCTGATCGCCACCAACACCCTCGCCTACGGACCGATCGGCACCGTCCTGGTCATCCAGTCCTGGCTGGTCGGCGTCGGCGCCGTCGTGTACGGCGGCGCACTGGCCGGCCGGCTGCTCCACGGCGAATACCCCCGCGTGGTAGGTGCGCTGAAACGACGAAGGTGAGGCCGGGCCGTCCCAGAGAGCACCCCACCCCACCGGGAGTCCGGTCCGTCAGAGGCCGTCCAAGGCCTGACCGCCGTCATCCCGCAGCACCTCCCCGCCCGGCCGTCGATCCACCACGATCCGGGTTGGGAATGCGTCCGGCACCGAATCGCCGTCCGGGAGGCCATGGGGAAGGTCTGCGGCGTACCCATGGCGAGGCCACCGGGGCACAGTCGGGCTCCTCCTTCGCTGATGCGAATCGCAGTGAACACGGGAACCACCCGAGTCCGGTTCCCTGGCCGCCGGCAGCCAGCCGGCTGGCGTGGACGGGCTGACCGTCGCAGACGTCGAGCGACAGATCGGGGTCTTCGGGTTCCTGCACAACCTGCGAGCCGAGTTGAAGGACGGCTCGTTCCGGCCGTTGCCTGTTCGGGAGCGCGAGATCCCGAAGCAGGGCGGTTCCGGAAAGGTCCGCAGGCTGGGGATTCCCACCGTTGCGGACCGGGTGGTGCAGGCCGCGCTGAAGCTCGTGCTGGAGCCGATTTTCGAGGCCGACTTCAAGCCGGTCTCCTACGGCTTCCGGCCTTTGCGGAGGGCGCATGACGCTATCTCCGAGATCCATCTGTTCGGCACCGAGCGGTACCAGTGGGTGCTGGATGCCGATATCGAGGCGTGCTTCGACTCGATATCGCGCTCGGCCTTGATCGACCGGGTGCGGAGGCGGATCAAGGACAAGCGCGTGCTGACGCTGGTCAAGGCGTTTCTCAAGGCCGGGGTGATGACCGAACACGGCCGACACGAGGACTCCGACACCGGTACTCCGCAAGGCGGCATCCTGTCACCGCTATCGGCGAACATTGCACTGTCCGAGCTCGATGAGCACGTGATGGGGCCGTGGCAGCCGGGTGGGACGATGTCGAGCGAGAAGCGGCGCGAGCGGCGGCGTCAGAAAGGACTGCCGAACTGGCGGTTGGTGCGTTATGCCGACGATTTCGTCGTCATGGTGCACGGTGTCAGGGAGGACGTCGAGACGCTGCGCGAGCAGATCGCCTCACCGACCGTGCGCCGGCCGTGGTGGGCGGTGTCCCCGGCGGGCGCTCCACCCCGCCGTCCCGCCCGGTGGAGCCCGCCGAGGCTGCTTCACCCTCGGGCGGCTCGACCCGAAAGTCCACACGCCGGCCTGACTCTCTATCAGGTCCTGGGTCTCCTCCAGGACCTGCTGAAGGCCTGGACCGGCGCGGAGTGGCGTCTTCCCGTGGCCGTGCCGGCCGTGGGGCCGGTGCGGGGGCTACGAGAAGAACTGCAGGGAGGATGCCTTGTCGTTCCAGGAGCTGTCGAGGTTGCCGTACCCCCACGATCGGATCGCCAGCTGTCCGCCCGCGTAGTCCGCGTGTTCGTAGAGCACCGCCGGCAGGTTGGTGTTGTTGTAGTACGAGCTGGCTGCATCATTGAAGTTATAGGCACCCAGGTAGGACACGTTCGAGCGGGTGACCAGCATCGGGGCGCTGCCGCCCCCGTTGTAGTTGGCGTCCCGGTAGAGGCACAGTCGGCCCGACGGGCAGCTGCCGGTGCCCTGCCCGTTCGTGAGGTAGGTGTCGGCGGCCAGGTCCGCCGTCTGTACCGTCGGGACGGCGTACGCCGGCACCGTCAGCAGTCCGGCCGCCAGGGCCGCCACCCCGGCGGCACGTACGAATCGCGACTTCATGGGAACTCCTCGACGTTCGTGGATCGTGAGCGGATCGAGCCTTCGGACATTTCCACTTCGTCGGCGAAACCATGGGCGACGTCACCCGAACGGCAACTCACAGTATTCGTTCGCAAGCCAGGAATGGTCAATGTCCCGGAAGTGGATGCGCCTCGGACGACGGCGCACCCGGCACAGCGCGCGCGGCCCAATGCGCCTCAGCCGCCCACGGCTCCTTGGCGCTGCCCGGGAAGCGCTCATGTGACGGCCGTTTGATCTGACAGGCATATCGTCCGCTCAATACGGCCGAACGGGTTACCGGTACGCGGTCATGGATACCAACCGGCCGCTCCTCGTAGCTTGGTGCGTGCACGCCCCGGCGGGTGGGCGCGGGTTTCGGGAGGAGTGCGTCATGCGCAGATTGTCGATCATCGTGGCGGCGGTCACGGGGGCCGTCGCCCTCACCCCGGGGAGCAGCGCCGTGGCGGGGCCGCGACGGGGACCGACTCGTCGCGGCCCCGCCGCAACGTGCAGGCGAGCGGCCCGGGAAGACCGCCCGGTGCGAGATCGCTCCGGCCGCCCTCGACGGGCAGGTCCGGGCGTCACCGGCCCCAGCACCCGCCGCTGCTCCCGCTGCTCCCGCTGCTCCCGCGGCGCCCGCAGTGTTCGGCGGTGGGCGGGACCAAGCGGTGATAGCGCCCGGTCCTCGGCGGCGCGGGGTTCGTCTCGCCTTCGCGGAGGGGAGGGGCTTCCGGCCGCCCCGGGCAACGGGGAAGGGGCCAGGTGAGCGGCCTCCGGCCGTCCGAATGGCCCACGGGAACGGCGCTCAATTGGATACCCCTCGGAGGCATACCTGCTGCCTAGTCTCGGAGCACACGATGCGCCGCCGGTACGGCGCGCACGCCAACGGGAGGGAAACACCATGCGCGAGATCAGCATCGGACTGGCCGTCAGATCACCCTCCCCTCGCGCCGTTTCGCGATCAACGCTGCCTGGTCGGAGCTGTCAGTGACCACGGTCGACCGGCCCGTTCAAGTCGGGCACGCCGTCCCCGCGGAGCCGGGAACCTTGAGGGCCATGGCCCGGACCCGGCCCGTTGTCCGCCGCGGCCGGGTCATGGGCCGCCGGCGGAGCCGCGGTTGCGGCTGTCCCGCCAAGGTCGCGGCGGTCTCGATCCCTTGCCGGATCGCGTCGCACACCGCGGCCAGGCGGCGTGGGACGGAGCGGGGCCGCCGGGTGGGACGGAGCGGGGGTGTTCGCCCTCGTGGGCTTCGGGCATCGTTGCGGACGGCGAATCACGCTCATCCGACGACGCGCTCGCCGTGGCGAGTCCGATCACGACCTCCGGCATCGCGTCCGCGGCGGTGGGCGTTCCCCACGTTCCCCACGTTCGTCATGGGGCGACGGGCAACGAGGCGCCTCGCCAGGAGCGTCCGGCCGCGCGCGGGGATCCACACCGTTCAGCTGCCCCTGTCGGGTACGGGCGTCGTCACCGTGGACGGCATGGCCCTGCCGTCCCCGCGGAGTACCGCCGGCCCGGGCAGCCGGGTCTCGATGACGTGGAACGGCGAGGCACGGAACTACGTCCTCACCATTCCGGGCTGGGTCGTCGCGCAGGCCCTGGAAGCACACAGGGGTAAGTCCTCCATCGCTTCGGGGAGCTCCGACCCCGTGCTCGACGAGCAGGACCCGCTGGCCGGCGCGTGGATCGAACTCGTCCGGGGATTCAACGAGTTCCTCGCATCGCCGTCGACTCGCCGCTCTCCGCTGGGAGCACGGCACGTCGAACAGCTCCCGATCGACGGCCCACCGGACGCCCGACACCACACTCAGAGCGGCACCCTGACGGCCGGCGACTCGGCCGCCGCCCTGCCACCCGCCGTACGCCGGGCCAAGGCGTTCTGTGAGGAACACGTGCACGAGGCCGTCTCGGTGGCGGACATCGCCCTCGCCGCGCGCGCCAGTCTGCCGAGCCTGAGAGAGGGTTTCCGCACGCACCTGAACACCACGCCCCGGGCGTATCTGCGCCAGCTGCGGCTCGACCACGCCCATCGCGACCTCCTCGCCATCGCCGGCGGCCAGGCGCAGGGCACGGTGACCGACGTGGCCTGCCGCTGGGGCTTCACCCACCTCGGCCGCTTCAGCGCGGCGTACCGCAAGTCCTTCGGACAGCCGCCGTCCGAGACGCTGCGCCGAAGCCGTCGAGCAACCTGAGCGACCCAGCGACCGAGCAACCTGAGCGACCCAGCGACCGAGCGACCCGAGCGGCCGCCCGTCCGGGTGTGTAAGAGCCTCCGCCCCGCTCCGCTATCCACAAGACGGGAAAACCCGCCACCACGAAAGCGGATAGCGGCGTGATCACGATCCGGAGAGGCTCTTCCCCGGAACGCGGCGGCCGGAAGCAATCGACCGGCCGTCGGCACCAGCACACGAATCCGAGCCAGCGCTCACACCACCCTGGAAGGGACACCTCCGTGACCATCAAGTCGCGCATCGCCAAGGCCGCCGCCGCGACCGCCGTCGCCGGCGCCGCCCTGTTCACCCTGGTCGGCACCGCCCCCGCCGCCCAGGCCGCGCCGTCCGGCTGCAACGCGGGCGGCCTCTGCGTGTACTGGAACGCCAACTACGGCGGCGGCGTCCAGACCGTCTACCAGGACAACAACGACCTCAGCCAGTACACCAACTTCGCGCACAGCCAGGGCGGTTCGGCGTTCAACAACGGCAACAGCTGCAACGTCGTCGTCTACGCCGACAAGAACGCCCAGGGCCAGGGCTGGATCCTCTACCGCGGCCAGGGCTGGACCCTGATCGGGGACAACCTGCCCACGATCCTCTCCAACCGCTGGTGCACGGTCTGATCCAGTGATGAAGACCAGGACCACCCTCGCCCTCGCGGCGGTCCTCCTGGGCCTCGGTGCCGCCGGATGCTCCTCGTCCGGCGGCACCACCCCGCCCGGGGCCCTGCCGCGTCCCTTCGGCGGCGTCACCCACTACGACGAGCGGCAGCGCGCCGCCCTGCACGACGCCGAAGAAGTCCTCGTCACCGGATGCATGCGAGAGCGCGGCTTCGCCTACCGCCCCCAGGGCCTCGTCACCGGCGACCACCGCGTCGACGCCAACCCGTACGGGCTGCTCAGCGGCGACCAGGCCGCCGACGACGGCTTCGGCGTGATCAGCACGGCGCTGAACCTGAAGCAGGCCGCCGACCCCAACCAGGACCACGACGCCGACCAGGCATGGAAGGCCGCCCTGCTGGGGACGGACGCGCACCAGGTCACCGTCGACCTGCCCGACCACCAGCAGTTCTACTACAACAGCGACTCCTGCCTCACCCAGGCCCGCGACACCCTCTACGGCCCCGACTACTTCCGGCTGTTCAACACCTTCCAGGTGCTCAGCAACAAGGTCGTCAGCGGGGTCCAGGCCGACGGCCGGTACACCACCGCCGAAGGCCACTGGCGTGACTGCATGTCCTCAGCCCACCAGAGCGCCGCCCGCCTGGCGGACCCGGTGGCCGTGATCGACCAACGGGTGAAACAGGACGGCGGCGACCCGGCGAAGACCCACGACCTCATCGGCGGCGAGCTCTCCCTCGCGAAGACCTCGGCCCGCTGCCAGGACCAGGCCGGCCTCGCCGCCACCGTGGAACAGATCCAGTCCGACGTCGAGAAGACCGTGCTCGGCACCGACCAGCCCCTCCTCGACCAACTCCGCGGCCTGCGCCGGCAAGCCCTCGCCCGCGCGAGCCACCCGTCCCCGACCGGTACCCGCTGACGGCAGCACCCCCGCCCGTCCCCACCGGCAACCGACCAGCGGAACCCCCAGCAGCGGACCACCCGCCGCCCCTACCGGCCACCCCGCACCCGAGAGGCGAATCCGCCCGGCCCAGCCCAGCCCAGCGCCCGAACCCGGGCCCGGAAACCGCCCCCGTCCCGGGCCACCCGGGCCCGGAAACCGCCCCCGTCCCAGGCCACCCGGGCCATCCGGGCCTGCGCTACCCGGCCGCGCCCTCCGCGACGGCCTTCTGCGCGTCGGCGACGTGCCGGCTGACGCCCTGCGCGAACGTCGCCAGCTCCTGCGGGTGCGCCGCGATGTACTGCCGGTCGTAGGCGGCCTGGACGGCGACCGCGATCCCCATGAAGTTGGTGGACCGCTTGCAGGCGTCGTCGGCGGCCGCGGTGGCGAGCTCGGCCGGGGTGTGGGCGGCGGACGCCGCGGCGCCGTGCGTGCGGTCGCGCCAGCGCGGGTCCATGTAGGCGTCCGCCGGGGTGGCGTAGGTGAAGCCGTGGTCCTTCATGCAGCTGCTCCACTGCCGGTCGGCGGCCACGACGCGAGGGTCCGTCAGGGGCTCCTTCGGCCCGCCGCCGGGCAGGGCGGAGGGGTCGGAGCTCAGGAGCACCGCTCCGCCGACGGCGTCCAGGCCCTCCTGGAGGCAGCCGCCCTTGGGGACGGCCCGGCCCTGGAAGTCCGTGACGGGGGTGCCGGCCGCGTCCCGCCCGGTGAGTACCTGCATGGTGGCGGCGGAGGTCGGCTGCCCGGTGCCGGTGGCCACGACGGCGTCGTATCCGGTGGTCGCGACGCGGTCGGGGGCGAAGTACCCGTAGAGCTGGGACCGGACGTCCCGGTCGGCGGGTTCGGCGCGGGCCGGGTCCGGGCCGGGAGGCTCCGTGATGCCCAGCCGTCGCAGGCAGAGGGCGCTCGTCAGGTAGGCGGCCCGTTCCACGGTCCGGGTCTGCGCCGTGGTGGGGAGGTAGACGTCGATCGGGCGCACCACCTGGCCGACGCCGGTGATGGTGGGGATCTCGCCCAGCTGCGGGGGAGCGGTGCGGGTGCCGCCCGTGCCGCAGCCCGCGAGGGCCGTCAGCAGGACGAGCGTCAGGGCCGAGGTCGTGGAGCGCTTCATTTCCGTCCTCCGGGAGCGGGCGCGGCGGAGCGGCACCCGCCACGGGCGACCGCGGGTCGGTGGCGGGTGCCGGATTCACGGACCGGTGGGGCCGGGGATCACGTCCAGTTCGGGTTGTCGATCTCCAGCGCGTAGGTGATCACGCCGCCGAGGTAGCCGGTGGACTGACCGGGCTTCAGCTTGATGACGCCGCTGGAGTTGTAGAAGGCGGCCCAGTTCCAGTTGGTCGACTCGTAGATGACGTGGTCGATCTGGCCGATCCCGAACAGGCTGCTGGTGTTCTTGTAGCCGATGGAGCCCGCGGCGCAGAAGTTGCCGTTGCCGCTGGTGGTGACCGTGAGCCCGTTCGTCGGGCAGCCCACTCCGCCGATGGCGTTCGCCGGTGCCGCCACGGCCACCCCGGCCAGGGCGAGGCCGGCGGTGGCGGTGAGGGTGAGGAGCTTCCTGCCGATCTGCATGGGGAATCCTTCGGTCGAGTATCGGGATGTCGAGGCGCCGGTGTGATCGCGGCCCATGGAGAGAATGGCCGTCGGACGCAACGGCGGCGCGAGCCGCCCGGCCGGAGCCGGACAGCCGCGAAACCACCCCGAAGTTGTACGGAACACGACATGTTCACCGCCGTCGGCTCCCGGCCCACCAGGGGAAGGGGGACGATCGAATTGCGCTTCACCGCGTACGGCCCGGCCCGTCATCGTCTTCGAGGAGCTCTCGCCCCTGGTGCCGGCCGTCTCGGGGCTGGGAAGTGCGCGGGCCGGTGGTGGCATGACGAAGCCGATGCCCTGCGTGATCATGAACGACCGGGCGTTGGGAGCGTTGTGGTCGAGGAAGTCCAGGGTGGAGAGCCACAGATCGTGGGCGGCCCAACGCCGTAGCCTCACGGCCTTGGTCTTCGGGCGTTCGGGGCCCGTTCACTCGGGGAGGCCAGCCCGGTCCGGCCGTTCGATCGTCTTCCGTCCCCGTTCGGGCTCCGCCTGGATGCCCGGGGCCGGGGGCCGCCCCACGGTGTGAGCGTTGGGCGGGTGCGATGCGGAGAGTGAGGGCGGATGAGACACGAACGAAGCGGCGGACGGTGGCGCGGCCGGGCCGGACGGGCCGTGGCGGTGCTCGGCCTGGCGCTGCTGGGAGCCGGTACCGGGTTCGGCACGGCACCGCCGCCGGCGGAGGCGGCCGTCCGTGCGACCCGCACCACCACGGTCGTCCTGAACAACAACAGCGACCTGCCGCTGGTGCTGACCGGGGACAACCTCGACCACGGCTGCTGGACCCACGAGCCGCCCGCCCGGATCGAGCCCGGCGCGAGCGGCAGCTGGAAGTCGGAGTCCTGTGGCGTCGCCACCGGCACCGAGGGAACCGCCTTCTTCCGGATCGACAACGGCAAGGGCCCCGACCTGCGCATCCACTGGGACAACCCGTTCATCGGATCCAACAGCTACAGCGAGACGGTCCCCGCCGGGTACACGATGCCCCGCGACGGCGGTGGCGGCGGCGACGCCACCGCCACCTACACCTTCGACTGCAACTCGCGGATGTGCGACGGGATCCCCGACGACTGGAAGCTCCACGGGGTGACCCTCGACCCCGGCGACGGCAGCGGGCCGCAGTTCATCGACCTGCCCGCGATGGGCGCCGACGTGAACCGGCCGGACATCTTCGTCCACGTCGACTGGATGATCAACACCGCCCACAGCCACCAGCTCGACCCGCAGGCGGCCAAGCTCCTCGTCGACGCCTTCGCCAACGCGCCGTACCAGCGCAGGGGAGCTGCCGGCCCGGGGATCAACCTGCACATCGACGCCGGCCCCAGCAGCGTCATGAACCAAGCCACCGGGCAGACCTGGGGACCGCTGAGCCGGGCCCGGCCGGTCACGCACGCCACCAACCTGGGCAGCTGCGACGGAGACGGCAGCTGTGAGAACGGCAGCAAGTACCAGTGGAACGACTTCTACGACATCAAACGCGCCCCCGGCGGCTTCGTCAGCTCCGGACGCGCGTCGGTGTTCCACTACGCCCTGGCCGCCCACCAGCTCGCCCTCGGCAGCACGGCCATCGGCAAGGCCCCCACCGGCACCACGGACTTCGTGCTGGCCCTCGGGTCGCAGACCAACCAGGTCGGTGACACGAACACCCAGGCCACCGACCTGATGCACGAGCTCGGCCACAACCTGAGCCTGCAGCACGGCGGGAACGAGGAGATCAACTTCAAACCGCAGTACTTCAGCGTGATGAACTACCTCTACTCCGGCGACGGCCTGCCGCTCGGCAACAACCGGTACCTCGACTACTCGCGGGTGGCCACCACCCTCGACGAGAACATGCTGGACGAGAGCTTCGTGCCGCCCACCGGCAGCCGGCGTTACGACATCAAACGCAACTGCGGCGGCTCGTTCATCGCCGCGGCCGTCGGCAAGGCCGGCTACATCGACTGGAACTGCAACGGCAGCCAGGACCCGGGGCGGGTCCCGGTCGACGTGAACAAGGACGGCGTGAAGAGCTCCGTGCTCAACGGCTACGACGACTGGGCGCACCTGAAGCTGACCGGCGGATCGATCGGGGCGTCCAACACGCCCGGGCTTCCCGAGCCGGAGGAGATCCACGAACCCGACGCGCGGGTCTTCCAGCAGATCCAGCCGGTGGACACCGTCGCGCCCGTCACCACCGCCACCGCCGACCCGCCTCCGAACGGCGCCGGCTGGAACAACGGGGACGTCGCCGTCAGCCTGAGCGCCACCGACGACCTCAGCGGGGTCGCACGGACCGAGTACAACCTGGACAGCGGAGGCTGGACCAGTTACACCGGCCCGGTGCCGATCACCACCGCAGGCGTCCACACGCTGTCCTACCGCTCCGTCGACCGCGCGCAGAACACCGAGGACGCCAGGGATCTCATGGTGCGGATCGACCGGACACCGCCGGTCACCACGGCCGCCCTCGGCTCGACCCCCAACCCGGCCGGCTGGATCACCGCCGACGGGCACGTCACCCTGACCGCGCTGGACGAACCGGGCGGCTCGGGCGTCGCCAGCGTCAGTTACCGGACGAGCGGCGCCCAGACCACCCCGGAGACCACCGTGCCCGGCGACACGGCCGCTCTGACGATCACCCAGGAGGGCGAGACCGTCATCACCTTCCACGCCACCGACCGGGCGGGGAACCAGGAGACCGAGAAGACATACACCGTCCGGCTCGACCGGACCCCGCCGAAGTCGGCCTTCACCACCGCGTCCGAGACGATCTTCGTGGCCGTCCCGGCGGGCGGGCCGCACGACGACCAGTACGTCACCGGCACCGCCGGTGACAACGCCTCCGGCGTCGACCACGTGGACGTCGTCTTCACCTCGAAGGTGCCCGGCCCGACGCTGGTGCAGCGCGCCGAGCTCAGCTGCACGGACGGCACGCACCGGCACTGCACCTGGCGGGTACGGCCGCCGTCCGGCCTCGGTATCTACCGGGTGACGTCCGCCGCCACGGACGTGGCCGGCAACGTCGAGACACCGCCGGGGCGAGGCATCAACGTGATCGTCGTCCGGACGTAGGATCCGGGGATCACGCGGCGCGGGCCCCCGGCGGTAGCCGCCGGGGGCTTGCCCGAACTCCCGCTTGAACGTCTTCGCGACGGCTACTCCGAGCCGTATCCGGTCCGGGCCGCCACCGTCGTCAGCGGCGCGTCCGACTCGCGCAGCAGCCGGGCCGTCGCGGCATACGGGAAGCAGGTGGTCGCCGGGGTGCTGCGGACGGTCCGGGCGGCCGCGGCGCGCCCGCCCGTCGTCGGCACCGGCGCGGACGCCTTCGAACGGACGTGGCGTTCGCCGAGAGGTACGGCATCACCCTGGACGACGAACGTCTGCGCTTCTACCTTCACCTCGACCCGCTCATCTGGGGCTGACTCCCCAGCCCGGAACCCCTCGATCGCGGACCGGCCCGTTACCCGGCGAAGCCCGCCGAGACACACACGCTGCCGGCGAACCCGTCGTCGTCGGCGGCACCGGGCAGTGCCCGCCTCCCCGGGGGTGCGCGGAGGCGTCCGGTGGAGCCGCCCGTGGCTAGGGGCGGCTCCACCGGATGTCGGGCTCAGGTGAGCAGTTCGACGCAGTCGTAGGCGAAGCCGGGGCTGAGGAATCGCGAGCCGCTGCTGCCGGAGACGACGGTGACGGTGAGCGTGTTGGTGCCGGGCCGCAGGGCGGAGGCGGGGACGGTGAAGGCGTAGGTGTGGTTGTTGCCGCGGTAGGAGCCGACCGTGAGCGAGCGGGTGCTCGGTTCGGGGCTGGGCGGGAGGACGGGTGAGGTCCAGTCGTTGAGCCGGATCCGGGGGCGGGCGTTGAGGAAGGCGGTGGTGATGCCGATGTTGAGGGTGCGCGGGGCGTCGGCCTGCTCTGCCGTCAGGTCGAAGGTGACCTTCCGGCCGTCGTTGACGTCCCGCCACTGGTAGGCGGGGAAGTCGGCGTCCGTGGACCGGCCCACGGTGAAGTCGCCGGTCCACGGCTCGGCGCGCACGTCCGAGGGGTGTGCGTGGGTGACCAGGCCGGCATTGCGGAAGCCGGCCGGGGTGCCGTCCCAGCGGCCGATGCGCCAGATCGCCGGAGCCCGGCCCGGGTCGTCGGCGGGGGTGAGGGTGATGGTGTGCAGGGCGGTGGTGCTTCCGGGCCGGACGGTCACGGTGCCGGTGCGGACGGCGAGTTCGCCCTGGTAGACCGTCCAGGTGTAGTCGCCGGGCAGCATCCGGCGGGCGGCGTACGCGCCGGTGCCCGGGGCGGCGCTCGCCCAGTACTGCGCGTCGGCGTTGGCGAACCCGACGGTGTAGGCGAGGGACGGGTCGCGGCCCGAAATGCCCACCCCGGCCACGGCTCCGCGGCCGCTGTCGCCGACCCAGCCTTCCAGGCCGAGCCCGTCCACCCAGGAGGTGTCGACGCGCTCGTGCCACAGCTCCGACGAGGGCGCGCCGCCGTCGGTGAAGGCGAGCACGTACGGCCCCTGGAGGCCGAAGCGCTTCGGCTCGGTCTGGTTCTCGCCGTAGTAGAGGATCTCGTACAGGCCCGCGCCGTTCTCGTAGGAGTGCCGCATCAGGGAGCGGTAGAACGGTCCGCCGGACGCCTTCTCGTGGTTGCTGCGCACCATCCACAGGCCCACGCCGGGCTTGCTCCAGCCCACGTACCGGTAGTCGATGACCCGTTGGTTGGAGTAGTGCTTGGACCGGGTGGTGCCGTCGGGCCGGCGGCGCACGTCCTGGGCCTCGATGAGGACGTCCTGGGTGGAGTCCCAGGAGTCGGGGTTGTCATTGGGGAAGAGGCCTGGGGGGACGCGCACGATGTAGCGGGTGACGGTGATCGAGTCGTCCGCCTTGTCGGTCCACAGGTAGACGTTGTTCTCGCCCTGGCGTGCGGCGTAGTAGTGGCGCAGGGTGCCGTGGACGACGCTGACCAGGATGGTCCCGCCGTGCTGGGCGATGCCCACCGTGGACGGGCCGAGGCCGGATTCGACCTGGGAGTTCTGCCCGTTGTAGCCCTGGTACTCGGTGCCCCGGTAGACCAGGGAGGTCAGGTCGCCGGTGCTCCTGCTGACCCGGAAGACCAGGTCGGCGCCGGTGCGCACGGTGTACTCGCGGCCGTCGTCGGTGTAGCCGAACATGCCGCTCGCCGTGCCGCCCGCCGGGGTGGCGGCCTGTGCGCCGGACAGGCCGCCACCGGCGCCGGCCGCCGCCCCGCCCAGGGCGATGCCCGCCGCTCCGGCCCGGGCCAGGAACCGGCGGCGGCTCTGAGGATGCTTGCTCATGCTGCGATCGTTCCTCTTCGGTCGACGGCTGTCACAGGTTCGGGTAGATGGGGAAGCTACAGGTGGGCACCGCACCGCTGCCAGAGGGCAGGGCAGGGCAGGGCAGGGCAGGGCAGGGCAGGGCAGGGCAGGGCGTTGACGGTGACGCCGCTGCCGCTGACGATCCGCCCGTCGAAGCGCTCAGCCCCGGGCAGCCCCGTCCGGCGCACCGCCTCCGTTGACTCACCAGCGGCTGAGCCATCCAGGCTCAGGCACCAACTCCCTTGGCCGGTTCAGTCGTTGCCCGCGCCGTGGTTCAGCCGCAGGTCGACCCGCCCCGCGGTCGCGCGCATCCGTCTGCGCCTTGTCCGAGCCCGATGTCGGTGCTTGACTTTGCCTCAGTGGAGCCTGTCACGGGACGGGCCGCGAACTACGGGGGATGATCAATATGCCCGACTGGACTGGTGGGTTGGCCCACGCCGTCGCCGCTGCCGGCCTGACCACGGCGGCGCTCGTCGGTGTCGGTGCCACGGCCGTCAGCGACGGCACCGACGCCCCTGACGGCCGGCGGCACCCGGCCAGCGTGGTCGGTACCGACGCGCAGGGGCACTACCTGGGTGCGGGTGCCCCCATCTGGAAGTCGGAGACGTCCGGGGCGGGCCAGTCCCACCACCTGAGGCCGCAGCGGACCAACGCGAACCCCGACACCTGACCACTCGTCGGGGCGGCCGGCACCGGCCGCCCCGACGGGCACCGCCGGCGTCGGTGACCCGGCCGGCGAAGCAGCGGCGCGACGACCACACCGCCTTCCGGACCCGAGACCTGGCGGGTCGCGTGACCGAGCTCCTGCTGCCGGGCGGCAGCGGGGCCGACCGGATCGTGGAACGGGCCCGCGAGGCCCGCCCCGGGGATCCGGCGCGGGCTCGCATGGTGCTCGCCGCCGACCGCGAACCGCGCACCCGGGTGGGCACGTTTGCGTACGGCCGTCACCCCCCGGAGCGAGGCCGAGGCCCCGGCCCCGGGATCCGGGTCAGTGGACGGGGCGGACCTGGAGGGCGTTGATGCCCCAGTGGATCGACGGGTCCGAGGTGTGCACGGTGAACTGGAAGTCCCGGCCCGGACGGGCGGGGATGTCCACCGAGCCGACGCCGACGGAGTCCACCGGGCACTGCGCCGTGAAGTCGGCCGGAGCCGGACCGCCGACGTGCACCTGCACCGAACCGCCGCCCTGACAGCCGACGGTGACGGCGATCGGCAGCGTCTCGATCACCGAGGCCGTCACCGCGCCGCCGTTCCCGATCCAGTCGGGGATCGAGAACATGGTGTCCTCGTCCGAAGCCGGCGGCAGGATCCGGCCCGTCCCCGGCTGGCCGAAGGGCTCGTCCGGTGCCGGTGCCGGATCGGCGGGCCGCGCCGACGCCGTCCCGGCGAACGCCAGCGTCACCCCCAGCACCCCGGCCGCTGCGGCGAGCGTGCGCGTCTTCGTCCGCTTCATCGTGGTCCCCCCTGCCGTGTTCACCTGTCGTACCGGTGTTCGGTACACGAAGTTGATCCTAGAACGCGGCACCGACAGCGCGCACGGGAGGCCGCCGTGCCGACCAGGACCACCACCAGCTGTGGAAACGAGCGCCAGCGTCGCTCCCACGCCCGGCCCTCCCCGCCTTCTCCCACACCCCGGCGCAGGTCGCCAGGTGCGCCGCGGTCTGCCCGTCTTCGGTGCGAGGGACGGTGCCGTTCGATGAACGCCCGCAGACGGTGCCGCTCCTCGCCGGTGCCGGCGGTGTATGCGAGGTGGGCGGCGAGCCGGTACACCCCGCGCCGCCGGCGGACAGCTCCGGGGCGGGGACGAGGTCGAGCGGGCCACAGGCCTCGCCCCGGGCGCCGGAAAGACCCCAGGCCCGGCAGGGAGCGATCCTCGCCGAGGCCCTGCGCGACGAGTACTTCAAGGACGGCGGCCGCCGCGCCGGCGGACTCGACGTCGAGCTCAACGACGTCGCACGGATGGACGTCGAGCTGTAGCCTTCGCGGCCGGAGGCCGCTGGCGTCCGGCTGTTGTGACTGAGCGCTTCAGCTGGCGGATGAGTGCCCTGGGTGACGAGTCGGTTCGCCGGAGACCAGCCACCGCCAGCGTCGGCGCTCCGTGACCAGAGTCGCGGCGGCCAGCAGGGTCACGGGGCCGGCCGCCCACACAGGCCAGGCCAGCCATGAGGAAGCCACGGCCGAGGCGAGTTGGAGCAGCACCAGAAGGATCGTGACCCAGCCCGGTACTGCGATGATCACCTGTGCTTTGTCACCTGGAGTGGAGAAGCACGTGGGAAGGCCGACCAGGAGTACCACGGACAGAGCGGCAAGCAGCCAGGAGTGGCCGGCCAGCACCCAGGGCGTCGCCACCCATGCGACGAGTTCCACCGCGAAGCGCAGAACGGACGCGGCGCGGTCGTCCGGTCGGGCCGAAGTCGATTCCCCCGCAGTATTGATCACCTGTGGACGGTTTCACCGCCCGCACCCAACGGTCAAGTGTCTGAGCGCCGTTGCTCGCCTCGGCACCGTTCGAGGTGCTGCCTGCGCTGTCGGCGCGTGCGCCACAGCGGCCGCCATCCTGCTGATCCAGCACAGGTGACGGACCTGCGTGCCAACGCCGCCCGCTTGGAGATCGGGCCTGCGGGCGACCGGTACGCCACCGCGCTGAACAACGAGGACGGGCCCCGCCACCTCGACCTGCGCGCCATCGGCAACAGCATCCAGCTGACCGCGTCGCCCACCGACTGCGAGGGCACCGCCGACGTCTGGCAGGTGCGGCTGCGCGACGACGACAACGGGCAGAAGACGGCCCGCACCGTCGGCGACTGGGGCAACACGCAGCAGCAGGAGCCGGCCGACTGGCGGCAGCCGGCCAACGTCGTACTGATCACCAGCCTGCCGATCGCCGGCTGCAGCCTCGCCGTCAGCATCGTCGTCGGACTGGAGAGCACCGTACCGCTGCTGATGGTCGCCGCGGTGGCCACCGGCACCGGCTCCCTCGCCGCGCACCGCTTCCTCAAGTCGCAGATGCACTACGAACCGGTCGCGTCCGGCTTCTGCGACCGCCGTGCGCGGGCCCTGTGCCCGGCGTCGCCCCGGCGCTACAGTTCCCGCACCGCAGCGGGGCTTGCGGACGGACGCGGGTGGGAGGCGGCGGGGATGGGCTCGGGGGTCCTGGCGAAGCTCGGCGGAGGGATCGGCGGGCGGACGGCCGCACTGGTCGCCGCCGGAGGACTGACGGCGGCCGGCGCCGGCGCCGGCGTCTGGTGGGCCGTCCACGGCCCCGCGCTCCACGTGGTGCAGCGCAGTGCGCAGGTCGTGGTGGCGGGCGGCGGCGAACAGACCGCGGTGGCCGGCTGCGCCAAGCACGAGACCGCGCTCAGCGGCGGGTACGCCGTCGACGGCGACGGGTTCGCCACCACCAGCGAGTTCCTCGGCGGCTCCGACTGGCTGGTGTCCGCGTACAACCCCGGGGGCACCTCCGTCACCCTCACCGCCTACGTGCTGTGCGTCAACGCATCGGTGGAGTTCGCTCCGCGCGGCGAGTACACCATGCAGGCGCACGCCTTCCAGGACCGCAGCAGCGACAAGATCGGGGGCGGCGACCTGACCGAGCAGGGCCCGTTCGCCGGGCTGACCGCGAAGTCGATGGCACAGCCCTACTGCGACGGCGGCGGACTCGTCCAGCTCGGCGTGGAGTTCCGGGCCACCCGCCTGGTCACCGGACGGGCGGTGGCACCCGTACCACTGGCCGAACTGGACTCGGCCTCCGCCGACACCGGCTCCAGTGCCCCCAGTTACTGGGCCGCCAAGACCAACCCCGGGACCGCGCTCAGCACCCGACCGTTCCCGCTGGGCGACAGTGACGGCGCGGAGCGCATGACCCGGATCGTCGATCCGCAGCCGCCCGAGGCCAACTACGCGGTCGGTGTCCGGCCG
The DNA here is from genome assembly GCF_054601375.1 of Kitasatospora sp. Ki12. NCBI lineage: Bacteria > Bacillati > Actinomycetota > Actinomycetes > Kitasatosporales > Streptomycetaceae > Kitasatospora > Kitasatospora sp. Ki12. Next base: position 312,055 of record NZ_BAAIHT010000004.1, read on the forward strand.
ATCTGCGCCAAACTGCCCTCCGCCACCATCGTGACCGGCGCGGTGGACGTTCCCGCCGGCGGAACCGCCGCGGCCGCCGTCGCCTGCCCCAAGGGCCGCTTCGTCGTGGGCGGCGGGTACAGCTTCCGGGAGAAGGCAGTCGGTGGCGCCCAGCGCTTCCACGGCGACGGCTGGCTGTACGCCCCGGCCTCCGGGCCCACCCCCGGCGTCAGCGGGCACGCCGTCAAGGACTGGCAGATCACCGGCCGCAACCGGCAGCAGGCCGGCGCCCAGTACGAGGACTCGGTGTGGATCGAGCACAGCGACCGCGAAACCTCCACCGGCAACGTCTACTTCGACAGCCACCCGCACGGCGCCGACGACCAGCTCCTGCGCGGCACCACCGCACCGGACAGCCAGCACATGGTCGCCGCCGCCGTCTGCGCCACCATCGACGCCGAACCCACCGAGCCGGGCGCGGTCCACGTCGCCACCGGGCTGCCGCAACGGCCGCCCGCCGTGGACGTCCCAGGGGGGATCGCCTCACCCGCCGTCGTACCGACGGTCCCGCCCTCCGCCTCGCCGTCGACCCCGCCGTCGACCTCGCCCTCGCAGTCCGGGTCGCCGCAGTCGCCCTCGCCCAGCCCCTCCGCCGTGCCGAGCACCGCGTCCGGTCGGCCCAGCAGCCACGGCCCGACCGGAGCCCCGCAGACCACCCCGTCCGATCGGCCCGGCAGCCAGAGCCCGACCGGAGCCCCGCCGACCGCCCCGAGCAGCCCGCCCACCGCGAACCCCGAACCGCAGCCACCGGCCGTCACCATCGAGCAGCCCGCCTCCGGCGGCACCCTGCGGCGTGGCTGCGAGGAGCACTTCAGCGGCACCGCCCACACCCGGCCCGGCAACCAGCCGATCACCGACCCGCAGGCCACCACCTGGCAGCTGATCGGGCCCAACGGACCGCTCACCCTCGGCCACGGCACCACCGCCACCTTCACCGTCCCGCTGCTCGCCGACGGCACCTATCCGCTCGTCCTCACCGCCCGCGACTCCGCCAACGGCCTCACCGGCCGGACCCAGACCAACGTCCGCATCACCGGCTGCCTGCGCTGAGCCGCCCGCACCGAGCCGCCCCGCTGCCGCCGTGATCTGCCACGGCCGCCCCCAGCCCACCGCCACGCTGCGCCTGGAGGTCACCCGCCGGCGGTGGGTGGGCGTGTTCTCTACAGTCCGGGTGTCTCATGAGGCACAGGGCCTGGGCGCGGATGGGTCGACCTGCGGGTGCCTGTTGGGCTGTGGGACATTGCGATGCCACCGTCCTGGTGTCACGAATGAACGGCGCACCAGGTTGACGACTGGTCTTCCGCCGCTCATCAACTCCGACCAGCACGCCGTCAGGCGGGCTCGGATGCGCTACGCGTTCGTCACTGGACGGGACGTTCTACACGCCGTCCCGTGGTGCGGCCATGAGGCCTCGCTCGGATCGTGCCCTGCCGTCCGGGTCTGGTGGGACATCGGGATAATGATCTTGGATGCTGGCTGGTGCTGGGCGAGGGGCGGGCGGGGTGCGGATCAACGTTCTGGGGCCGCTTCAGGTTGTGCGGGGTGGGGACGGGGCGGACTTCGAGGTCGGCGGGGCGCGGCTTCGGCTGCTGCTGGTCCGGCTGGCTCTCGACCCCGGGCGCGTGGTCACCCGTGAGCGTCTGGTGGACGACCTCTGGGGAGACACCCCGCCGGAGGAGCCCGCCGGCGCCCTGCAGTCCCTGGTTTCCCGGCTCCGCCGGGCGCTGGGGGCCGACCGGACCGTGATCGGTTCGCACCCCGCCGGGTATCTGCTGGACCGGCCCCGGGCGAGCGTGGACGCCTGGGACTTCGAGCAGCGGGTGGCCGCAGGGCGGGCGGCGCTGACGGCGGGCCGGTCCGCCGAGGCGGTCGCGCTGCTGGACGGGGCACTGGAACTGTGGCGCGGGGCACCGTTCACGGACGCCGCGAGCGCCGGGTTCACCTCCGCGCCGGCGGCCCGGCTGACGGAGCTGCGGCTGGCGGCGCTCGAGGACCGGGCAGACGCCCTGCTCGCGCTCGGCAGCACCGAAGCGCTGCCGCGGCTGGTCGCCGAGCTCACCGGGCTCTGCGTCGCGCATCCGCTGCGCGAGCGGGCCGCCGTCAGGCTGATGCGCGCGCTCCACGCGGACGGGCAGCAGGCGGCGGCGCTGAAGGTGTACGAACGTACCCGGCGGGCACTGGCCGAGGAACTGGGCGCCGACCCGTCCGCCGAACTGCGCGACGCCCACCTGCAGGTGCTGTCCGGCGCAGGGTCGCCGGCGCCCAGGCCGGCCCCAGCTCCCACAGGGTTCCCGGCCGGGCGTGCGGCACTGCCCACTTGGCTCACCGCTCTGGTCGGCCGCGACGAGGCGCTGGCGGCGGTTGGGGAGCGCCTGCACCGGTCCCGCCTGGTGACGCTCACCGGGCCGGGCGGTGTCGGAAAGACCCGGTTGGCGATTGCGGCCGCGACGGCCGCCCCGCCCGCGACGGACGTACGGCTCGCCGAACTCGCGGGCGTCGACGGGCCGGACGCAGTGACCCAGGCCGTACTGACCGCTGTCTGCCGCCCGGCGGAGGCCGGCGTGCTGGCCGGCGGCCTGCCCGCCGGCGAGCAGGCCGGGGACCCCGTCGACCGGATCGTCCGGGCCCTGGAGGGCCGAGAGGTCCTGCTCGTCCTGGACAACTGCGAGCACCTGATCGAGGACGCGGCCCGGTTGACCCATCGACTGCTGGCCGCCGCGCCCCGGCTCACCGTGCTGGCCACCAGCCGCGAACCGCTCGCAATCACCGGCGAGGCGCTATGGCCGGTGACACCGCTCGCCGTGCCCGAGCCCGGCTCCACCGCCCAGGAAGCGCTCGCGCACCCGGCCGTCGACCTCTTCGCGGAACGGGCTGCTGCAGCCTGCCCCAGCTTCACGCTGGACCACGACACCGTCGAGCCGGTCGTCCGGATCTGCCGGGAGCTGGACGGCCTGCCGCTGGCCCTCGAACTGGCGGCGGCCCGGCTGCGGGCCCTGAGCCCCGGACAGGTCGCGGCGCGGCTGCACGACCGGCTCCGGCTGCTGGACCGCGGCCCACGCACCGCTCCCGACCGGCACCGCACTCTGCGCGCCGTCATCGACTGGAGCTGGGAACTGCTCGACGAGGACGAACGCGCCCTGCTGCGACGGCTATCCGTGTTCGCCGGCGGAGCGACCCTCCCCGACACACACCTGGTCTGCGCCGACAACTGGCCGGGCGGGCCGGCGCCCGACCCGACGGCCGTGGAGGACCTGCTGGCGTCCCTGGTCGACAAGTCCCTGGTCGCGGCCGTCGGCCGGGAGACCGGCACGGTGCGCTACCGGCTGCTGGAGACGGTCCGCGCCTATGCCGCCGAACGGCTCGCCGAGGCCGGCGAGGACGACCGAACCGGCGCCGCCCACCTGCGCTGTTTCGTCGAGCTCGCCGAGAACGCCGAACCCCGGCTGCGCACGGACGGCCAGACCGGCTGGCTGGCCCGGCTCGACGCGGAGCAGGGCAACCTGGACGCGGCACTGCGCCGGGCGGTCGCCGTCGGCCCACCAGAACACGCGCTGCGGCTGACGGCCGCCCGGGCCTGGCCCTGGTTGATGCGCGGTCAGGGTCGTGAGGCCGGTGAGTGGACGGCGGCCGTTCTCGCTGCCCACGGCTGCATTCCGCCGCCCAACCTGGAGCAGGCACACGCCCTGTGCGTGGTCCTGGCCCAGCTCACCGCCCCGCTCCGGGAGAGCGGCGAGTCCGCGATCCCACCGGAGGCGATGGGCGCGGCACTGGTCACGGCACAGCAGGCCGACCACCCGGTTGCCCTGGCCGCCGCGCTGCTGCTCGCCATGGCGGGACCGCCGGAAGCAGTGGGCGCGACCGCGCAGCGGTACGCCGAGCACCCCGACCGGTGGATGCGGGCCGCCGCCCATCTGGTGCTCGGCCGGATCGAGTTGGGCGCGGGCCGGATCGGGCACGCCGAACACTGCCTGCGGACCGCGGTGGACGGCTTCCGCGCCCTGGGTGACCGCTGGGGGACGGCCATGGCGCTGGTCACGCTCGCCGCGCTGCTGTCCGTCACCGGCGCGGCCGACGAGGCCCTCGCGGCGCTGACGGAAGCCGGTGAGCGGGATGCCGAGATGGGCGGCTCCGGCGAGGCGCCGCTGTCACCGCTGCTGTCTGGCCGCCTGCGGGCGCGCTGCGGCCAACCGGCCGCGGCCCGGGCCGACCTGGAGCGAGCGCTGGCCGAAGCAGAACGGGCCCGGGACCCGCACCTGCAGGCCGCGGCCCGCTACGCGCTCGGTGAACTCGCGCGCCGCACCGGGGACTTGGGGGAATCGCTGCACGGCCAGCAGGAGACGCTGCGGCGCCTGGAGCAACTGCCGACGACCGGCCCCGGCGCCCCCGCGCGCCTGCACCTGCTCGCCCTGCTGCACACCAGCCTGGCCCGCACCCAGCAGCGGCGCGGCGCGCCGGACGCGGCCGGCCCGCTGCACCGCCGGGCCCTGGAGCTGGCCGCCAGGAGCGACGACCAACCAGTGCGGGCGGACGTGCTGGAGGGGTTCGCCGAGTACTGCCTCGACCTCGGCGAGGCAGCGCGCGGTGCGGCGGCACTGGGCGCCGCGTACGGCCTGCGCGGGACCCACGACGCGGGCGATCCGGAGCTGCGGGCCGTCCTGGACGGCTGCGCCGAGGCTCTCGGGGAGGCCGGCTTCCGGTCCGCCTGGGAGCGCGGTCGGGCGTTGTCGCGGCCGGAGTCGCTGGCTCTGGAGGCGGGCTGACCGCCCCCCGGGGGGGCTGGCCGGATGTGCGATCAGCCGCTGAACGGCGGCTTGGTGGGTGCGCAGACCGTACCGGGAGCGGGCAGGACGCCGTCGATCAGGTAGCGGGTCTCGTGCTCGGCGGCGCAGTCGCTGGGGTTGGCCAGCACGGTGTGGCCGTAGCCGTCGACGGTCAGCAGCCGCGCGCGGGCGAGCGAGCGGGCCATCGCGCGGGACCCCTCGTACGGCATGGCCGGGTCACCGGTGTTGGCGACGACGAGGACCGACCGGGCGGTCGGCCGGTTCCACGGGCCGTCGTAGCGGTCGCGGTCCCGGACGGGCCAGTCGGCGCAGCGCTCATCGGCCCAGGCGAAGTACGGGCCCACCTCACCGGAGCGGGCCCGGGCGGACGCGGCCAGAGCGGGGTAGTCGGCCCGGGCGGTCGGGTTGGCGCTGTCCGAGCAGACCACCGCGAGCGCCTGGTCCGGAGACTGGTGGGGGACGGGCGGCAGCGGGGTGCCCGGCGCGGAGAGGGTCTCGGTGGCGGTCCAGAACGTCTGGAGCCTGGTGCCGAGCTGGCTCCAGTCGATGGGCAGCTTCGCGACGGGGTTGGTGGCGTACAGGTAGGTGATCGTCGTCTCCACGGTCGAGCCGGCGGTGACGGTCGCCCCGTCGACCACGACCGGCCGGGTGCGCAGCCGCTGGAGCAGCTCGCCGTACCTGGCCCGGGTGGCGGCGGCCGTTCCGGCGGAGAAGGCGCAGGTCCGGGGGCCGGCCTGGCCGCACTGGTCGAGGAAGGCGTCCAGGACGCGGCCGGCGGCCACGTCGCTGCCGTTGCGCAGCAGGGTGCCCGTGGTGGCGGCCTGCCCACCGTGACCGGTCGACCAGGCCACCGGGTCCGGGGCACTGTCGAGGACCATCGCGCGGACCCGGCCGGGGAACAGGTTGGAGTAGGTGGCGCCGAGGTAGCTGCCGTACGAGGTGCCCAGGTAGCTGAGCTGCCGGTCGCCGACCGCGCGGCGGAGCAGGTCCATGTCCCGGGCCACGTTGGCGGTGGAGATGTGCGACAGCAGGGCGGGATTGCGGGCCGCGCACTGCCGGGCGAGGCGCTGGTAGGCCTCGGCCCAGGCCTTCTGCTGGTCCGCGCCCTCGGGGTAGCCGGCGGCCGTGCCCGCCAGCAGGGCCTGCTCGTCCGCCGGGTCGTCGAAGCACTGGACGGGAGCGCTGCCACCGGTGCCGCGCGGGTCGAAGCTGACGATGTCGAAGCGCTGGCGCACCTCTTCGGGGAACTGCCCGAGCATCATAGGCAGGGCCACGGTGCCGGCTACGGCCGGGCCGCCGGGATTGTAGAACAGTGAGCCGATCCGGTGGGCTCGGTCCTGCGCCAGGTGCCGGATGACAGCGAGGTCGATCCCGGCGCCGCGCGGGTCGTGGTGATCCAGCGGGACGCGGGCGGTCGCGCACTCGAAGCCGTCCGCGCACGCCGCCCAGGCGAGTCGGGGCACCGGGACGGTGTCCGGCGCGGCCACCGCGGTCGTCGGGCACACCGCGGCCAGCAGCGCGGCCGCGGCGGCACCGGCGACGAGCCGCCAGGCTGCCTCCCGCCGATTCGCGGTGCGGGAGGCCCTGGGTCGGCGCGGTCCTGCGGCCGGGCCGGTGGGAGGGGAGGTGCGAGTCACGCGGGTGCCCTTTCGTCGACGGTCCGGGCAGTCGTAGGCGCTCCTCGGTTGCGGCGCACCGCCCGGCACATGTGACAGTTCCGCACCCCGCTGGCAGACCGCTGGCATTCCGCTGGCAGCAGCTCAGGCGCCGTCCGGCAGGGAGGCGGGAGGCGCACCGCCAATATGGCCTCTGGCCTGGTGCCGTGCGGCGAGGGCTACGAGGAGCGGCCACATCGTGTACCAGGGGACGAGGGGGCGTACCCACGGACCGCAGACGGCCGTTGCGGCAAGGGTGAGCAGGCCGAGTGCGGCGAAGGCGGCCGGGCAGGAGAAGAGCCAGCGGGCTGGAGGCTGTTCGACGGCCTGGGTGTGGGGGTCCGCTGTCACGGCGCGCACGGGTGCCCGGGGGCGGGGGCGGGGGCGGGGGCGGGCGACGGGGCAGGGGTACGGGTCATCAGGGCTCCGGAGCGGGGCGGCGGCGGACCGGGTCGGTGGCCCGGCAGCGGGCTCATGATGTGAGGGAGTGTCCGGGGCCGGCCGCCGGCTGGTCGGCCGGCCCCACTTGGCTGGTCTGGGCGGAGCCCGGGTACGCCGCCCGCCGTCGGACGGGACGTACCGGGCTGCGCGGGCTTGGTGGCGGCGGGGTTCAGCCGCTGAGGGCCATCCAGCACAGGGTGGCCACGCCCAGGGCGGCGTTGACGGCGATGAGCGCGGCCGTCCACGCGGTGCCGGAGCGGCCTTCGCTCTCACGCCGGGTGACGATCGCACCGGTCACCACGACGATGTCGAGCACGGCGAGTGATGCCAGAAGTTCACGCATACCGGGCCTCAGCAGATGTGGAGGGAGACGAGGCCGGAGACGCCGGAGCCGACGGCGAGCGCGGACGACAACGCCCCCGCGGCCTCCGCCGATATCGCGATCCCGACGACGGTGATGCCCCCGGCCAGCGCCGCCGCGCCGAAGACCGGCGCGCCGATGGTGTAGACGGCGGTCATCGCCGCCGTGTGGCAGAAGCCGTGCTGCTGAGGGCCGGTGTCGGCACGCAGGACGAGGGTGCCGTCCACGTCGGCCAGCTCCACGGTGACCGCGTCCGCCGTGTAGACCGGAACGGACTGGCCCGGCCGCAGGCCGTCCTGGCGCGCGGCGTCGACGGCGGCGAGGATCTGCTCGGTGACGGCTTGCCGCGCTGGGTCGGCCTGGGCGACGGCGACGGCGCCGTTGTCGCGGGGAAGCGCCACGGCGGCCGAGGCATTTCCGGCGGCGGCCAGGAGCGAGCAGGTGACGACCACGGCGAGCGCGGTCGAGAACGGGCGAAGAACCCGGGAATTCATTGGTCCCTCCGATGAATTACTGCCGGCTGGGCAGTGAGGCCCCGAGTGGGCCTCCTGAATCTATCTGTCGCAGGAAAGGCAATCGGGCAGGCCGCAGTAGGCCGCAGCTTCCTGCAGATTCCGGTGCAGCTTCCTGAAATCCGGCGCGGGACGCCGGTCGTACGCATCCGGGCATGCCGGGATTCGCCGCCGATGGCGGGATCGCGTGAAGTGCTTCCCCCGCCCGGCCGGCCCGAGGACGGGGTCCGTTCCTGGCGGATTCCTGCGGAGCCGCCGGTGCCGGCCTCGTCGATGCCCAGGCGCGGTGCCTGGCAGTGCCGGCTTGCGGACCGGGAGACGGGCGGCCGAGCCGAAGCGATCTTGCTTCCGGGACTGTGGCACACGGCACGACGGAAAAGGAAGTGGCTCTGCGGCCTTTCTCGGAAGACGGGACTTAGGTCCCAGCCCGGGGAATCTTTGGTCCTTCACCGAAGGGGCTCGAAGTCACCACTGCCGGCGGCGATATCAGACGTTTCGCAAAAGGCCGGCATCGAATCGCCGGTGTCAGCCCGGGCAGGCCATACGACAGCTCTATGGGGTAATCGATCGGCCGCCCCTGCCCCGGCTCAGCCGTGGCGTGAAGGGTGAGGTCGGACAGCAGTGCTGTGCCGATGGGAAACGGGCTGTTCAGCCCGGACACTGATACAGGAGAAGACCCGGCAGTGAAGTGGAATCGCGCAACGAAAACGGCAGCCGTCGCACTGGCGACCGGGTTGCTGGCCGGCGGCGGGCTGGCGCCGGCGGTGGCCGCCGCGGCAACCGAAGGCTCGAAGGGGCCGGCCGCAACGGCCGCTGGCACCCTCATCACGGCTGCTGAGCTCGCCGAAAGCGACTACATCCGCTTCAGCGGCGACGAGGACGACGGTGTGCCCGGCGGTCTGATCGAGGTGAGGACCGCCGAGGGGGGAACGTTCCTCGTGTACTGCCTGGACGCCAAGACCGACGTGCGGGAGGGCTCGCTCTACCAGGAGACCGCTCCATCCGGTGCGACCACACTGAAGGGCAACCCCGATGCGGGGAAGGTCAACTGGATCCTCCAGCACAGCTACCCCAACGTCACCGAGGGCGAGCTCGGCAAGCTGGTCGGCGGCGAGCTGTCCAAGGACGCGGCGGCCGGCGCGACCCAGGCCGCCATCTGGCGCATCACCAACCACGTCGCCGGCGTGCCGTTCGACTCGGTCGGGGCCAAGCTCGCCGACTACCTGACCTCACACGCCGCCGACATCCCGGAACCGGCCGCCGCGCTCTCCCTGTCCCCCGACACGGTGACCGGAAAGGCCGGAACGGTTCTCGGCCCGATCGTGATCACCTCCAGCGGTGATCCGGTCGCCGCATCCCTCGACCCGGCAGCGGTCACGGCTGGTGCGACGCTCACCGACCAGGAAGGAAACGTCCTCTCCGACGGCCACGGCGCACTGACCCGCCCCGCGAAGAACGGTGGGCAACTGTTCCTGAAGGTCCCGGCCGACGCCACGCCGGGCCAGGCGACCGTCACCGCGACCGCCGCCGTCGCCGCCCCGCCGGGCCGAGCGCTCACCAGCCCGGACAGCCAGGACCTCCTCGTGGTGGGCGGTGACGCTCGGGTCCCCGTCAGCGCGACCGCGAAGGCGGTGTGGACCGCGGCTGATCCCACGCCACCGCCCACCGAGAACCCCGAAGACCCCAGCGATCCCGGAAACGGCGAGTCCGAGGAACCCGGAAACGGGAACAAGCCGGAAGAGCCGGGCAACGGCGGGAACGATCCGGCGCCGTCCCCCGACCCCACCGCGTCCAGCTCACCGCACCCGTCCCAGACTTCCGTCCCCACCGGCACACCGAGCCACGAAGCCGGCTCCGGCCCCACCGGCGCCACGGGCCCCACCGGCACGACCGCCGAGCCGGCCGGACCCTCCACCACCCCGGCTGACGGGGAACTCGCCCACACCGGTGCGAGCGGCACCGTCACCGCCGCTGCCGCGGCGGCCGTAGCTCTAGTCGCCGGAGCAGTTCTGGTCCTGGCCGGCCTCGCCCGGCGACGACGCCACTGACCGCGACCGGCCCGCGGGTTGCCGATCGCGGCGACGGTATCCACGACGCGCGGAGTGCGCGGCCGCGGACGAGTGCCATGCCGCCGGGCCGGAGCAATCGCTCCTCCCCTCCATAGGGTGCCCGCGCCGACGGTCCCGACCCGGCCGATTGCTCGACAGCCGCCCGGCCGGTGCCGCTGATGTCGAACAGGTCCGCCGTCAGAGTCGCTCGCAGCGGGCGGCGGACCTGCGCTCCCTACCCGGCGAGCGTGAAGCCCACCAGGCCCATGCGGCGTCGGCGCGGGGGGCGGAGGAAGACGTTCAGGTCGGCCGGACCCCAGCACATCGCCCGGACAGACCCAGGCCGCCCGCCGCGGCCGGGGCGCTTCGGCGCTGGGGAGCGAGGCGGATTCAACCCGGGCGAGAGCGGTGGCGAGCACGGCGTCGGGCAGATCGTCGTCCGGCGCCCCGAAGACGACGTTGCAAGTTAGCAGTTCAGTGTCGTCCGTTGTTCTCATGGAGATGCCGGGCATCATTTAGTGGTAGTGCGTATAAAAGTGCAGGCCAGTGGGATATCTTGCGACAGCATTGAATGGCGTCACTCGACACGGAATCATGACATTGAGTGAGAAGTGCCGGTGCATTCTAGCGAGAATCCTGCAAGAGGGTTCGACGTGCCTTTTTGTTGCGATTTTCTGCTTTTCTGGCAGGCCCTGCCGCAGCTGAGTGTCTCTCTGAGTCGGGGCTCAGGACGGGCTGGGGGAGCCACCCCCCCCATGCGCCGGGGAACCACGACGCGGCCTACACCGAGGACATCACCCACCAGGAGTCACCCCGTGCGCTGGGGAACCACCCCGTGCTGCAGTCCACCGGCGGCGTGCTCGTGGAGCCACCCCCGTGGCGCTGGGGAACCACTTCCTACCCCGGCGAAGGACGAACTGGCGCACGGAGCCACCCCCGTGCGCTGGGGAACTACTGGCAGCTGCAGGCCTGGCAGAGACGCCCGGTGGAGCCACCCCCGTGCGCTGGGGAACTACTGGCAGCTGCAGGCCTGGCAGAGACGCCCGGTGGAGCCACCCCCGTGCGCTGGGGAACTACCGCCAATCCATGCACCCCCCTCCCTGTGTTCGAGAGCCACCCCCGTGCGCTGGGGAACTACCCTTCCTGATCAGGGATGTTACGGCGATGGTGCACCCCGGTGTTTTGGTTTGGGGCCCGGGTGAGGCCCGCAGCTGAGGCTGATGGCTGACGTTCTGTAGGAGCCAACCGCCCCCGTTCGGCGGGGAGCCACCTCGCACTACGCCCAGCCTTACCAATTCTCCCTGGAGCAACCCAAAAGCGCTGGGGACATGCGCTTGGTCCGCCAGTCAGCCACGCGACGGTGAGCTACCCCCCATGCGCTGGGGAATTATCAGGTGATCGAGGAGAGCGTCGGCGCAGGCGTGCGAGTCACCCCCCGTGCGCAGGGGAACTACTCCGCCTGACTCAAGACCCACCACGCCGCCGCCGAGTCACCCCTGTGCCCTGGGGACTACATCATCAGGACTCGGAACGCCTGCACTGGAAGGGAGCCAACCCCGCGCGCTGGGGAACTACTTCCAGAATCTCAGAACGCCCAGCGCGGCTTTGGAGCCACCCCCGAGTGAACTGCTGGGACTCTTCGCGATCAACGTCGACGGCTACGAGCCACCCTGAGTGCCGGGGTACTTCCCTTTCTCGTAAGGGACGTTACTGCGGTGCTCCTACGAAGGGAAACTGCTCTGCGACCGCGGTGTAGCGCCTCCCTCGGAAGGAGTCACCCCCGGGCGTGGGGACTGCGGGCCAGTCCCGCCGCAGACCGTGCGGGTTCAGGAGCTATCCCCGTACGCGTGGGGACCACTCCCAGGCAGCCATGGACAGATCCGGCGACGCCGAAGCACCCCCGTACGCGTCGGGACCGCACGAGCGGGGCCTCCGAGGGGCTGCTGGAGAAGGAAGCACCCCCGTACGGGTGGGGACCGCCCTTTCCCACCAGGGATGTTATCGCCGCAACGAGCGCGTCGCCCACCACGGTCGCTCCGGCTGGGTCTTCGTCCAGGACGGGCCCTTCGCCACCGGTTTCGAGGCCCATGCCGTCGAGCAGGCCGTTCTCCGGTACCTGCGCGAGGCCGGCCACGACCCGTACCCGCCGGGACGTCATGCCGAACGGCTGGACCGAGACTTCGACGCGGACCTCGTCACACCCACCGTGCTCGCGGCGATCGTGGAGACCAGCTTCGCCGACCTCGCCGGGACGGTGACGCCGATACCGGGGCGGACCATCCTGCGGCCCGATCGCGGGAGCGTTCGGTCGGGCCCCTCCGATTCCCCGCGGCGGCCGGCTGGTAGGGCTGACCGCAGGCGGCTGCACGGGGTGACTGGTCAGTACAGCGGGGCCTGGCCATCCGCGGCGCGCAGCTGCCCGGGGCCGGGCCCGTCTCCGGCGAGGGCGTCGCGAACACGGACGGCCAGACGGGTGTTGCGGCCGAGTTCGGGGGTGTTGAGGGCCTTCATCAGCGCGGCGTGCTGGCCGACCAGGACGACCATCCGCTTGCCGCGGGTGACCGCGGTGTAGAGCAGATTCTGCCGCAGCATGATCGTGCTGGAGTCCTTGAGCAGCGGGACGACGACGAACGGGTACTCGCTGCCCTGGGAGCGGTGGACGGTGATCGCGTACGAGTGGAGCAGGGTGTCGAGTTCGTCGAACCCGTAGTCCGCGCTGTCGCCGTCCTCGAGCTGGATCCGGATGGTACGCCCGGTGGTGTCGACTGCGGTGACGGTGGCCGCGCTCCCGTTGAAGACACCGTTGGCGCCCTTGCGGGGGTTGTTGCGCACGGGCATGACGCGGTCGCCCACCCGGAAGGGACGGCGCTCGCTCCAGTGAACCGGCTCGCCGTCGCGCCCGGGGTTGATGATGTCCTGGAGACGCAGACCGAGCTCCAGGGTGCCCACGGCCCCCTTGTTCGCGGGGCACAGCACCTGGATGTCGCTGTGAGGGACCTGGTACCTCTCGGGCAGGCGGCGGGTAACGATGTCGACGACCTCGTCCGCCAGAGTGCCGAGCTCCTTCACCTCGATGAAGTAGAAGTCGCCGCCGTTGCGCAGGCTCTCGCCGGCCCGGATGCGGTGGGCGTTCGTCGTGATGCTGCTGCCCATGGCCTGGCGGAAGATGTGCGTCAGGGCGACGCGGGGCACAGCCTCGACACGCAGCAGATCGGCCAGGACTCGGCCGGGCCCGACGCTTGGAAGCTGGTCGACGTCGCCGGCGAGCAAGAGGTGCGCCCCGGCGGGGATCTTCTCCAGCAGCCGGTCGAAGAGCCGCACGTCCAGCATGGATGCCTCGTCGATGACGAACAGGTCGGCTTCGAGGGGATCGTGGGCATCGAAGAGGCTCACCTGCGCCGCTGGGTCGGCCCGGGGCGGATAGATGAGCCGGTGAACGGTGGTGGCCTGGCGTCCGGTCAGGTCGTTGAGGCGCTTGGCGGCCTTGCCGGTCGGCGCCGCGAGGCTGACCTTGGCGCCGAATGCCTCGGCCAGTTCGACGACCGCCCGAACGGTGAAGGACTTGCCGCAGCCGGGCCCGCCGGTCAGGACGCTGACCGGCTCGGTCAGGGCCATCCTCACGGCCGCCTCCTGGTCCGGGTGCAGCTCCATCGTGCTGTCCAGCAGCGGGAGGGGCCCACCGCGCCACCGGCACCGTGCGGCCAGTTCGCTCCTGGCTCGCGACAGCCGACCGAGGCGGTGGGCGACGGACTCCTCGATGGCGTGGAGCCGGCGCCCGAAGACCGCAGGCCCCCGGTCGCGCCGCCGCTCCGCACCGCCCTGGTCCCGGTCGGTTTGGGGGAGCGGCTCGATCACGACGTGCCGCTCAGCGCGCAGGACGTCGAGCTGCTCAGGCAGCAGGTGGCGCAGCGAGCCGCCCAGCGAACGGTCCGCCTCGTCCAGGAGTTCCTCCTGGCGCAGGAAGCAGTGCCCCTGCTGCCCGGCTACCTCCTCCAGGACGTGCACGATCGCGGCCTGGAGCCGCTCGGCGCCGTGCTCGGGCAGGCCCAGGGAGAGCGCGACACGATCAGCGGTGCGAAAGCCAACCCGGTGCACCTCGGTGAGGCGATAGGGGTGCTCGCACACGATCTCCAGTACCTCGCACGCTCCAGTGGCCTCGTGCACCACGTCCCGGAAGTGGTGCACGATCCGGGGGGCGTGCCGGGCTGAGACGCCAGCGTTCTGGAGTAGCACCATGATCTGGCGGATCTCCTGGTGCTGCTGCCAGGCGTCGAGGATGTCGGCGTAGCGCTTGGTGCCGATCAGGTGGACCTCCAGCAACCGCTCGGGGGTCTCGTCGATGACATCGAGCGTGTGCTCTCCGAACTCGTCGACGATGGCCTCGGCCAGCCGTCTGCCGATGCCCTTCACCAAACCCGAAGCAAGGTAGGCGCGGATCGCGTGGCAGCTGGACGGCGCGACGTGCTGGCACGTGGTGGCGTGCAGTTGCTCCCCGTAGCTCGGATGCATCGAGCGGGTGCCTTGAAGTCGCAGGGTCTCGCCGGGTTGGACGTCGAGGAGACAGTCCCCGGAGGCGCTGATGGTCTGCCCCTCGGCCACGCTCAATCGAACGATGGTGAAGCCGTCCCTGCGCACGTAGACCACGCGCTCGACAACGCCTTCGACGACGTCGCGCTGCTGTTCGTCCACCTCGCGCTCCCCGCTGCCTGCACGATCACCGGGCTTGATCGGCACGACCGTAGCCGGGTCGGCGGGTGCCGATCCACTGGATCGTCAACTTCGCTCCACCAGGCCGGTTGCAACCTCGTCAGTCCCGCGGGAGGGAACGGCGAAGCCAGCAGACGGAGGGAAGGAAGCGGATGCTGCCGGCCTTGCGGGTCTTCGCTTTCGCCCTCTTCTTGCGCTGCTCCGCGAGCTGGTCCTTGCAGGCCGCGGCGGCACGCTGGTAGGCGGCGACGAAGCCGGGGTGGTTGAGGCGGTGCTCGGCCAGCATGATTGCGATCACAAGTGAGCAGTTCGGTGTCGCTGTGATTTCTCATAAAGGTGTCAAGAGAAGCTGGGTGGTTAGTCGCGTGTCTGCAGGCGACAGTCTCAAGTCTGGGCCTTGGGGAGCCAGAAGCGGCGTGACATGATGTGAGAACTGCCAGTGCGTGCGGGGACTACCTGGGCATTCGGTGGCGCTTGCCAGTGAGGTCCGAGCCACCCCCGTATATGTGGGGACCATCCTGGGCCGGTTCGTCGCCGTGCTCCTCAGCGAGCCACCCCCGAATGCATGGGAACCGCATGGCCTCGGCAACCCGGTACCAGAAATCACCCCCACGTGTGAGGACTACCGGTGTCGGAGGCGAAGACGCGGGCCATGACGAGGCACCCTCATATACGGGGATTGCCGCGACCGCACCGGCTGGGCCAGCCTTTGCACCGAGCCGCCCCCCTAATGCGGAGGGACCACAGCTGGGGAACTACCACCTGCACGTGACCGCCAGAGCCACCCCCGTAGGCATGGGGACCCCGTGGTGCCGTAGGACTGGAGGGCTTTCCGCTCCGAGTCACCCCCATATACGCTGGGGAACTACACGTCCTTGATCTTGCGGGCGTACAGGCTCCGGGAGCCACCCCCCTCATGCGCCGGGGAACTACCCTTTCTCAGCAGAGATGTTACTGCGGCCCCGGGCGATAGTGGGTATCACCCCCGTCGCATGGGGACTGCGCGGCGCCAGACCGTGGATTCGGATAAGGAGACGCCCGGACACCCGAAGGTACCCCCTGTGGGCGTGGGACTGCCGCCCGAAATGCCGCCTCGGCCAGCCCGGCAGGTCGAGCCTCCCTGACAGGGTGGTACAGGGGCGGCCCCGACACCAACAGGCAGACGGTCCTTGAGCCATCACAGATTGACTGTGATCGAGGTAGTTGGACGATTCGGGGGAGGGGAGGCGGGCCAGGGCCGTACTCTGGGTCGGCCTGCAGACGGGACTCGCAGGCTGACAGATCCAATAGGCCGTTCATTCGGGCGGCTCGACATCGGGGGGACCGATGGAACAGTTGCTTGCGGTGGAGTTGGGGGACAGCGTCGGGTCCGTCGCCGTTTTCGAGGTGGACAGCCGTCCGGCAGGCTCCGACCTCGAACTTGCTGCCGCTGGCAGCGGTGTGGTCGCACGCGCGAAGGTCACGCTCGACGAAGCGCTTGAACAGGTGAGGCCGGCATTGGCCAGCGTGGTGCGGACGGTGCGGTCTCTCAGCCCTGACGAGGTCGAGTTGGAGTTCGGCCTCAAAGTGGGCGGTGACACGAGCGTGATCATCGCCAAGGGCACCGCAGAGGTGAACTTCGCCGTGCGTCTGAGGTGGAGTCAGTCCTGAGGGTGGTGCACGTCAATAGGGAAGGGTTCGTCGTCCGCATCCGGCGAGTGGGGAGCGAGGACTCGGTCGGGGTCGGGTTCGTCGTTGGTGACCGCCGCATCATCACCTGCGCCCACGTGGTCAACGCGGCCATCAACCGCGACAAGTCGGCTGCGGACCGTCCCGCGGACGGCGTACGGATCCACATCGACTTCCCCCTGGTCGGGGACTCCGAAGGCGCCCCCCTGCGCAGTTGCAAGATCGAGGAATGGGACCCCCCTCCCGGGCAGGGATCGGCCGGTCGTGACATCGCGGGGCTTGCCCTGGTGGGCGGCGACACCCTGCCCGTGGGAGCCGGACCCGCACGGCTGGTCGACCACAGCACGGTGCGGGATGCCAAAGCCAGCGTCTTCGGGTATCCCGGCAATCCGCCGGGCCGGACCAACGGTGGATGGAGCCGATGCGTTCTGCGAGGGGCAACCGGCGGCGGACTGATCCAGTTTGACACCGAGATGGAGGCCGCGCTGCGTACACAGCCCGGCTATAGCGGCTCGCCGGCTGTGATCACGGATGAGTTCGGCGATGCCGTGGTCGGCATGATCGCCGTTGCGGGCCGGGACGGGACGGCGGGTGATGCCTATGCGGTCCCGTCGATCCAACTGGCCGCCGCATGGCCTCAAGAGCTGGGCAGCAGTATGTTGCCGCCTTGCCCCTATCGAGGGCTCCAGTCCTTCACCGCCGCAGACGCTCAACGCGGGCTGTTCGTGGGACGCGAGGAGGAGGTGTCGCGCCTTCGTACGATGGTCAGGGCGAAGCCGCTGGTGGCCGTGGTGGGGCCGTCCGGGGTGGGGAAGTCCTCGGTGGTGTCAGCGGGTCTGTGGCCGACGCTGGTCAACGACGGTTGGCTAGTGGCGTCCTTCCGACCTGGCATCGCACCGTTCGACGCCGTGGCTCGTGCACTTCTCGAACTCGAGAGGCCGGCCCGACCGCATTTTTCGCTCGACGACCTGATAGCTCGTTCAGACCAGTTGCGGCGCGAAGGCTTCTGGCGTGTGGCCTCGCAAGTCGCCCTCCTCACCGGCCGACGTATAGCGCTGCTCGGAGACCAGTTCGAAGAGGTCTTCACCAACCGGACCAGCGGCAGTGGACACGTCGAGTTCTTGGACCAGATGCTTCCACCGCTCGACGGCCCGGAAGCCGTGGGGGACGTGCGCCTGATCTGCACCCTACGTGCTGACTTCCTTCCCGATCTCCTAGCGCTTTCCGACATCGGGCCCCGCCTCCAGGACCGCCAGCTGAACATCTCGCCACTCGGCAGGGAGGCGCTGTCACGCGTGATCGTCGAGCCGGCCAGGACCGCCGACGTCACTTACGTTCCCGGCCTGGCCGAAACAATCGCGCGTGACGCCAGCGGCGGGCCAGGAGGGCTTCCCCTGCTGGAGTTCGCGCTGACAGAACTATGGCCGCTCCAGCGCAACAGGCAGATGAGCTTCGACTCCTACCACCAACTCGGCGGGGTGTCCGGCGCCCTGAACCAGCACGCCGAAACGGTGTACTCCTCCGTCCGGGAGAGCTTCGACGAATCGAGAATCCGCCGCGTACTCATGGCAATGACGCGGGCCCGCGGAGGAGCGAGCAGCGCCGTCCGGGTGGTCGCCCAACGCGAGCGCCTCGGCGCCGACTGGGAGGTCGCCCAGGCACTCGCCCAGGCAGAACACCGACTCGTCGTCATCGGCCCCGACGGTTCGGGCTCCGCAGAGATCGCCCACGAGGCACTCATCCGAGAATGGTCGAGGCTCGCCAGTTGGGTAGACGAAGACGCGGAATTCCAGCGATGGCTGGCCGTCATGGAGGAACGAGCCGCAGAAGCGGACCTCCTGTCCGAGGCCCGAGTAACGGAGGCGCAACGCTGGCTGGCCGAGCGGGGCACCGACATCCCCGAGGAGATCACCCACCTGGTGACGCGCAGCCAGTCAGCCATCATCGCCCGCCGCGCGACCGAAGAACGACTGACCAAGTCGGAGCAACGCACCCAGCAACTTGTCGAGGAGTACAGACAACTCCAGGAGATGACCTGGAAGAACACAAACCTGGCCCGCATTGCAGCGATGCTGCAGGGCAAACGCGACCTGGAAGCCACGACCTCCCTCGTACTGACCGAAGCGGCACCTGCCGTCGCAGCGCCCTACGGCTCCTTCTACCTTGCTCTAGAAGTCAGCCGCAGTGCCAGGGAGATGATCGTCGGCTACGACGAGGAGCAGAACTCCGTCCTGCGGCTCATCGCACGCTACGGGCACCGCCCAGGCCGCAGTGAGCCGGTGGCGAGCAGGGAATTTGCGGCCGTCAACGAAGCTGCCGCTTCGAGGTCCATGGTCCTGTGGGACGCTCCTCCGGGAGCCCTAACCCGCTCGGCGGAACTGGGACCAGCAGCGGCGCACGTCGCAGTGCTCCCGATCAAGCATGAAGGCTCACTGCTTGGCGTCCTCGAGGTCGCGGCCGCCCAGCCGTTCAGCGCTGTCGCCCTGGAGTTCCTGAACAAGATCGCTGACTTGGCCGGGACCACTGTCCACGCCATCAGCGTCAACACCAAGACCGAGGGCCTGCTGATGGAGTCCCAGCGGCTCACCGCCGAACTCTCCATTCGCTCTGCCGAGTTGGAGGTGCGCCAGGAGGAGCTGGAGCGCACCAACGAGGACTTGCAGGAGAAGGCCGAGCAGCTTGCCCAGCAGAACCTTTTCATCGAGGTCAAGAACAGAGAGATCGAGGACGCTCGGAAGGTTCTGGAGGAGCGCGCCGAGCAACTCGCCATTGCCTCCCGACACAAGAGCACATTCCTGGCCAACATGTCCCATGAGATGCGCACCCCGCTCAACTCGCTGCTGATCCTGGCCAAGCTGCTCTCCGACAACAACGAGGGCAACCTTTCGCCCAGACAGGTCGAGTTCGCCGACACCATCCACGGCTCGGGCCTGGATTTGCTCCAGCTGACCGACGACATCCTCGACCTGTCCAAGGCTGAGGCAGGAAAGGGAGACATTCACCCGTCCCGGATCGCGCTCGTCCAGCTCGTCGACTACGTCGAGGCCACCTTCCAGCCCGTCGCCCTGGACAAGAACCTGGACTTCGCGGTGCGGGTCTCGCCCGCTCTGCCCGCCATTCTGCACACCGACGAGCAGCGGCTCCAGCAGGTGCTGCGCAACCTGATCTCCAACGCGTTGAAGTTCACCGACACGGGCCTCGTACAGCTCACGGTCGCCCCGGATGGGCCAGACATGCCGCAGGGCATCCGCCGGCGCCTGCTCCGATCCGGCTCAATCACTGATTTTGACGAGCCGCTGATTGCCTTTGAGGTAGCCGACACCGGCATTGGCATCCCCGTTGAACGGCTGGGGGACATCTTTGAGGCATTCACGCAGGGAGTCCACAGCAACAACCGCAGGTACGGAGGAACGGGCTTGGGACTGTCGATCAGCCGTGAAAGCGCTCGGCTGATCGGTGGAGAGATTCACGTGGAGAGCACAGTAGGCGCGGGCTCCACATTCACCCTCTACCTTCCGCCGGGCAAAGCCCGCTGACCGGCCTGGACACCCCTGAGCCTTCCTGGCAAGCCAGGTCCCGCAGCAGTGTGAGCGGGCCGCCAGCGAAGGGGCCGAGGAGGCGGCCCAGCAGTGCCAGGTGCTCCCAGTACAGGGAACCACCCCCGTGCTGAAGCCACCGGCGGCGTGCTGGTGGAGTCACCTCCGTACGCGTGGGGACCGCAGCTCCTGGCGACGGCGGTAGGCGCTGGCCTGGGAAGCACCCCCGTACGCGTGGGGATCGCGGGGACAGCAGCAGAGCCGTCTCGTACCAGTCCGAAGCACCCCCGCGTGGGGACCGCGTGTCAGCGATCAGGGTGAAGCCGATCCCCGGAGAAGCACCCCCGTATGCGTGGGGACCGCCCTTTCCCACCAGGATGTTACCGCCGCGGCGGGCGCTGGTGGTCCGGTTCAGGGCATCCGTGTAAGGCCGGAGTCGAGACGTCAAGCCGGCTGGACACCGCCCGCGCACGCGACATGGCCGACGGCGGCTGGGACGACCACAACCCCGACGTCATCTCCCTCTGCAGCCACGGTGCATGCCTGCAAGGCCAGCACCGCCTCGAAGCCGTCGTCATCAGCCAGACCACCCGCTCGTTCCTCATCGTCCGCAACGTTGCGGTGCTCCGCGATCTCACATGCGATGTCCGGGAAGCCGTCGAAGCCCACCGGCTCCGGCCGTAGGCCAGCCATCAGGGCCCTGGCGATCGAACGGAGCCGGTCCAAGGGAAGCTTGCCGGCGTGGCAGCGCTGCCCCCGTGCGCCGGAGAACTGCTGCATGTCGCGCGTGTAAGGCCGAACGAGGAAGGAACCACCCCCGCCCGCTGGGGAACTAGTCGTAGGTGCTGGACGACCATACGGCGGGGCCGGAGTCACCCCCGAGCGTCGGGGAGCACTCCCGGTAGACGAGACAACGGGCCCCATTCCACGAGCCACCCCCGTGTGCCGGGGAACTACGGCTTGAGGGCGGCCACGATGCTCTGGGCCGGGGATCCACCCCCCGCGGGGGACGGTTGTTACTTCGATCGAACTCCGGACGGTTGGCATGAGGAGGCCTTGCGGGACCTCGCGCTCTGGCTGCGTGCTTGCCTTGCCTCGTGACCAGCAGGGTGTTGGTGCGAAGGCAGGAACGAACCCGACGGAGACGGTACGCCGCTTACCGGTGACCCGTGAAACACAGGGCTGGCCCGTCGCTTGATCAGGTGAACTCGGCAGAGAAGCCCGCCTGTTCGCGCATCGGGCCGGTTAGGCAGAACGCCAAGCGCTGTCACCGGTCGGACAGGAGCGTCCGGCCGGGGTGCGCGATGCCGGGGAGCGGGACGTGGACGTGCTGCAGGAGAGCGGTTTCGAGGGGATCGACCTGTGTCCCTGGGGGAAGTTCTGCGGCAGGCTCAACCTGCCTTACCCGCTGCTGTTCCACCTGCTGGACACCGCGGCTGCCGCGCTCGAGCTGTGGGACCGGTTCCTGACTCCTTCGCAGCGCAAGGTGATCGCCGAGGGCCTCGGGGTGACCCGGGCGCAGGCACGGCGATTGGTCGCGTTCTTCGCGGGCCTGCACGACATCGGCAAGCTGATCCCCTCCTTCGCCGCGTGCGAGCCCGTGGCGTGGGCGGCCGTCAGTGACGCCCTCCAGCAGGACGCCGGCCGCTACGAGCGGCTCGGTCACGAACGCGCCTCCATGCACCTGGGCGTCCACCTGCTCGCCGACCTCGGCTACGCCGCCGGCGGCAACAACACCCCGTCCGTCAGGATCGCCCAGATCTTCGGCGGCCACCGCGGACGCTTCCTGCAGCTCGACCTCGCAGGCGCCGCCCGCCTGTCCCGCGTCACCGCCGGCCTGGGCGGCGCACGCTGGCAGGACCTGCGCCGCCGCTACACCGCCCAGCTGCGCCACCTCACCGGCGCCACCGCGGTCCCAACCCGCGTGTCGGTACCCGCCGCCGTCCTGATCTGCGGCCTCACCCAGAGCGCAGACCGGCTCGTCAGCCGGCGCGACTTCTGGCTGCCGCTGGCGGAACTGCCCGCCTCTGGCACTGCCGAGCACTTCGCCCGCGCCCGAACCGCCCTGCGCAGCGCCGTCCATTCCATGGCCGAGGCGGACACGCTCAGGGACGCCGGGCTGCTGCGCACCCGCCTCGCGGATGTGCCGTTCGCCCGGGCCCACGGACACGAGCGGCCCAACGACCTGCAGGCGTCCCTGATCGGCCAGCTGCCCGCCGCGGCCGGGAGCCGGGGGGCGGGAATCCTGGTGGCCACCGACATGCCCGGCGGCGGCAAGACCGTCCTCGCGCTGGAAGCCACCCGCATCCTCAACGCTGCGTGCGGGACCCGGGGCTGGGCGATCCTGCTGCCCACCACCGCCACCACCGACGCCACCTGGGCCCTCGCCGACGCCTACGTGAGCGCCCACCAGCCCGAACACGCCCCGCTCACCCTCGTCCACAGCCACGCCTTCCTCAACCCGGCCTACAACGACCGCGCCCTGGCGCCGGGCGGCGCCCGCACCAGCGACGGCCACCGGGACGATGACGGCGCCGACGGCCGCGGCCGGCCCGAGGAAAAGGTCACCGTCCCCGACCCCTGGCTGCGCGGCGCCGAACAGGCACTCCTCGCCCAGTTCACCGTCGCCACCCACGACCAGGCCCTCATGGCCGCCCTTCCCGTGCGCCACAGCGCCATGCGGATGCTCGCCCTGTCCGGCAAGACGGTCGTCATCGACGAGGCCCACATCCTCGCCCCCTACAGCCGCATCCTCCTTGAGCGCCTGCTGTCCTGGCTCGGCGCCTACCGCACCCCCGTCGTGCTGCTCTCGGCAACCATGCCCGCCGCCACTACCGACCACCTGGTGCGGGCCTACCTCACCGGCGCTGGCCACCGCCAAGCAGCCCTGGCCGCACGCTCCTTCGCCGCGCCCTACCCCGGCTGGACCTTCACCGACGCCGCGACCGCCACCGTCACCACCGCCCACGCCACCGCCTGCGCCGCACATGCCGCCGCGCACCGCCGCGACGTGCACCTGGCCGTACGCCCGGTCCTCCACCGCCGCCTGGAACACACCGGCCGTCCCACGCAGGCGGGGGAGCGGCTGCACCTCGTGGAGGAACTTCTGGCGCCCACCGCCGAGCACGGCGGCTGCGCGGGCATCGCCTGCGCCACCGTCGCCGACGCCCAGGACACCTACCTGCACCTCAAACACCGCCGGCCCGACCTCACCCGCCCCGGCCGGGAGAGCGAACTCGTGCTGCTGCACGCCCGCTTCCCCGGAGCCGTCCGCGAAGCCGCCACCCGCCGCGTCCTGAACGCCCTCGGGCGCGGCGGCCCGCGGCCCGAACGGCTGATCGTCGTGTCGACGAGCGGCCTGGACATCTCCTTCGACATCGACTTCGACACCCTGGTCGCCGACCTCGCCTCCATCGCCCGGCTCCTGCAACTCGCCGGCCGCCTCAGGCGTTTCGAGACGGCCCCCGGCCGCACCGCTCTCGCCCGCCGGCCCGGCCGCGCGCCGCTGACCGTGCTGCAGCCCGTCGACGCCACCGGCACCACACTCGTGCCCGGCCACTGGAGCCGCCACGAGCACCCGGACCTCCTGCACGCCACCGCCGCGCTCCTGCACACCCGCGGCCACACGCGGGTCACCATGCCCGACGACGTCCAGCACCTCGTCGAACAGATCCACGCCACCGGGCCAATTGCCGCCGACACGGGCGGCTTCGGGCACCTCCTCGCCGGCCACCGCGCCCGGACGGGCATCGACGAACACCACGCCGCCCGCCACGCCATCCCCGCCCCGGCCTACGTCTCCTCCCTCGCCGACCTGCACCGCCAGCCGCTCACCAGCGCCACCGCCGCCACCCGCCTGGGCGCCATGCCCGTACGCGCCCTCGCCGTCCACTGCACCCCCGGCCACCCGCCCACCCTCGACGCCGCCGGCCACCACCCACTGCCCGGCACCACACAGCTGCGCTCCCGCGACGTACGCACCGTCCTCCAGCACACCTTCCCCGTCCCGCCCGCCTGGGTCACCCCCAGACCCGCGCAGCACCCCGCCGTACCCGAGACGTGGAAACGCCACGCCCTGCTCGCGGGCGTCGTCCTCATCCCGCACCACGCAGACGCCACCCCTGCCTGCTTCGGACGCCACCTGCTGCGCCTGGACGGCGAACTCGGCCTGGTCCACACGGAGCAGGACTGACGCACAGCCCTGCATCTGGATGAAAATCGCACTTGCTCTCACGCTTTGTCATCGGACGGGTTCGTGTGGTTACCATGTGTGCCGCGGGGAGGAACCCGACCCGGTTCCCGCCCAGGGCCGCGCACACCCAGCCGTCCAACGCGCACGGACGGCGTGCCGCCCCGGCTCCCATCCCCACCTCCAGCGGACAAGCCCCGGCCGGCCGGCAGGCCGGACGTAGGTCGAATCCCGGACCCCATTCCACGGCTGCCATCCCGGACAGGCCCCGGTCTCCGGGCAGCGCCACCACCCACCATCCCAGCGCCCCGGCACCTTCCATACCAGGACCGGACGCCGCCCCCGCCCTGCCGGCCAAGCCCGCCGCCGGCATGCGCGGCGCAGGCCCAGATGCACCGACAAATCACCGACACAGCAACCGAGTTGACCCATGCCCGAACACATCGGCTACCGCGTCGACGAACAACCCTGCATCCCCGTGACAACTCTGGAAGGCCGTCACGCCACGGTCGGCCTGCGCCAGCTCTTCCTCGACGCCCACCTCCTGCACGACCTCGCCCTGCCCATCCCCCCGGCCGCCTCCGCACTGATGCGTATCGCAGCCGCCATCACTGCCCGCATCACCGGCCTCGACGACACCGAAAGCGGCACCGACCACTGGACGCACCACCGCCGCACCCTCCTCGAAACCCCCACAGGCTTCGAGGAGAACGCCGTCCACACCTACTTCGACCGCTGCACCTGGGACCTGCTCCACACCCACCCGCTCCGCCCCTTCCTGCAGGACCCCTCCCTGCCCGCCCAGTGCAAGGAACGCGCCGGCGTCAACGCCCTCACCTACGGCCGCCCCGCCGGCAACAACTTCGCCTGGTTCTCGGCCCACAACGACACCGACCCCCAGCCCCTGCCCTGCGACCAGGCCCTGTGGCACCTGCTCATCCACCACTACTACGGCCCGGCCGGCCGCTGCTCCACTCGCACCCTGCCCGGCCGCAAAGGCACCGCCGACCTCACCGCCGGACCCCTGCGCTCCACCGTCTCCTACCACCACCCGCCCCACGACCTCTACACCACGCTCCTGCTCAACGTCCCCCGCCCCACCAGCCCTAACCAGGCCCCGGACCTGT
>NZ_BAAIHT010000005.1:0-192196 GCF_054601375.1 Kitasatospora sp. Ki12
CTCCAACGGCCCCGTCGCCGACGTCATCGTCGTCTACGCCCGCACCCACCCCCAGGGCGGCGCGCTCGGCGTCACCGCCTTCCTCCTGGACGCCGACACACCCGGCCTGACCACCGGCAACCCCATCAAGAAGATGGGCCTGCGCACCTCCCCGCTGTCCGAACTCTTCCTCGACGGCGTCCGCGTCCCCAAGGACCGCGTCCTGGGCCGCGTCGGCGGCGGCTTCATGGTCCTCGACCACGTCATGAAACGCGAGATCCTCTACTCCTTCATCGTCAACACCGGCGAGATGCAGCACCGCCTGGCCCGCTGCCTGGACTACGCCAAGACCCGCATGTCCTTCGGCAAGCCCATCGGCTCCTACCAGTCCGTCGCCAACAAGATCGTCGACACCAAGATCCGCCTCGAGACCGCCCGCAAGTGGCTCTACGACACCGCCCAGCGCCTCGAGGCCGGCGACAACGTCACCGTCGACATGGCCATCGCCAAACTCCTCACCAGCGAGTCCAACCTCGCCACCTCCCTGGCCGCCGTCCAGGTCTTCGGCGGCAACGGCTACATGTCCGAATACGGACTGGAGAAGGACGTGCGCAACGCCGTCGCCGGCACCATCTACTCCGGCAGCAACGAGATCCAGTACAACCGCATCGCCGCCATGCTGGGACTGGGAAAATGACCGCCCCCGCCACCCTGGCCGCCACACCGCCCGCCCCCGTACGCCCCGGCCACCTCAAAGTCTGCGGCGCCCGCAGCCGCGCCGACCTCGCCCTGCTCGCCGACACCGGCCCCACCCTCGTCGGCCTGTGGCACGGCGTCCCCGACGGCCCCGCCGACCTCGAGGCCGACCACCTCGCCGACCTCGCCGCCACCGCCATCCGCCTGGGCCTGGAACCCGTCCTCGTCACCTTCCTCGACGACCCCGACCGCCTCGCCCGCCTCGCCCGCTCCACCGGCATCCGCTGGATCCAGCTCCACGCCTACCAGAGCCCCGCCCTCGTCGCCGACCTGCGCGAGCGCCTGCCCTACGCCGTCCTCGTCAAAGTCCTCCACCTCTCCCGCGGACGCTGCCTCGAACGCGCCTTCACCAAAGCCTTCGAACGCGCCGGCACCGACCTGTTCCTCCTGGACACCGTCACCGACGACGGCCGCGTCGGCTCCACCGGCCAGAGCCTGGACCCCGCCCACGTCCACGCCCTGCTGCCCCGCCTCAACACCCCCTTCCTCCTCGCCGGCGGCCTCAACACCGCCAACCGCGACACCTACCGCACCGTCACCGACCACCCCCTCTACGCCGGCGCCGACATCGACACCGCCGCCCGCGACCGCACCGGCCACTTCACCCACGACGCCGTCACCGCCCTCACCCGCGCCTGGCACCCGCGCCTCCAGGAGGCCACCGCATGAGCGACACCACCACCGGCTTCGCCAACGCCCTCCTGGGCGCCCGCCGCCCCCTGGTCATGGAAGTCAAACTCCGCGACCCCCACGGCGGCGACCTCCTCGCCGGACGCACCGTCACCGACCTCGTCACCCGCTAC
Organism: Kitasatospora sp. Ki12; assembly: GCF_054601375.1. Lineage (NCBI taxonomy): Bacteria > Bacillati > Actinomycetota > Actinomycetes > Kitasatosporales > Streptomycetaceae > Kitasatospora > Kitasatospora sp. Ki12. The sequence goes on from NZ_BAAIHT010000005.1 coordinate 1,539, forward strand.
GAACAGGCCGGCGCCCCCTGCCTGTCCGTCGTCACCGGCCGCTGGTTCGGCGGCACCACCCGCCTGCTGCGCGACGTCACCGCCGCCACCACCCTGCCCGTCCTCCAGAAGGACTTCCTCACCCGCCCCGCCCAGCTCGAAGCCGCCCACGCCATGGGCGCCTCCGCCGTCCTGCTCACCGCCGCCCTCCTGCCCGCCACCTCCCTCACCCGCCTCGTCACCTGCGCCCTCTCCCTGGGCCTGACCCCCTTCGTCGAGATCACCCACGAACGCGAACTCGACCACCTGCCCCACCCCGACAGCTGCGTCATCGCCGTCAACAACAAGGACATCCGCACCCGCGAACGCGACAGCGGCGACCTGGAGCGCAGCCTGCGCCTGCTGCCCGCCGTCCGCGCCACCGGCTGCCCCGCCCCCGTCTCCGCCTCCGCCATCACCGACCCGCACACCGCCGCCCGCCTCCTGGACGCCGGCTACGCCGGACTCCTCGTCGGCACCGCCCTCATGCGCACCGACGACATCCCCACCTGGCTCACCACCCTCGACGCCGCCCGCACCGGAGTCGCCGCATGACCACCGACCCGCTGCGCACCCGCTCCCTCGTCCTGGACGCCGACGGCATCCCCCTGTCCGCCCTGGTCGCCGAACCCGAACACGGCGAACCCAAGGCCGTCGTCCTCGCCATCCACGGCCGCGGCATGCGCGCCGCCTACTTCGCCGGCCCCGCCCACCCCGACACCAGCCTGCTCACCCTCGCCGCCGACCTCGGCTACACCGTCCTGGCGATCGACCGCCCCGGCCACGGCGCCTCCGCCCACCGCCTGCCCGCCGGCCGCCTCATCGCCGACCAGGCCGCCACCCTGCACGCCGCCCTCACCGACTACGCCCGCGCCCACCCCACCGGCGCCGGCGTCCAGCTCCTCGCCCACTCCTTCGGCGGCAAGATCGCCCTCCACCTCGCCGCCCACTGGCCCGACAACCCCCGCCTGCCCCTGCTCGGCGCCGACATCAACGGCCTCGCCCAGCACTACGCCCCCGGCGCCTGGGACCGCCCCGACGACCTCGCCGGCGGCGGCCGCCTCAACTGGGGCCCCCTCTCCCTCTACCCGCCCGGCACCTTCCACGCCGCCCGCGCCCTGCTCACCCCCGTCCCCGCCCTCGAAGGACGCGAACTCGCCACCTGGCCCGCCCGCTACGCCGCCCTCGCCGCCCGGGTACGCGTCCCGGTACGCCTGACGATCGCCGAACACGAACACTGGTGGCGCCTGGACCCGGCCTCCCGCACCGCGCTGACCGCCGCCTTCCCCGACGGCCTGGCCCACCTGGTCACCGCCCACGGCGCCGGCCACAACCTCTCCCTCGGGCACGCCGCCCGCCCCTACCACCTGCGCGCCCTCGCCTTCACCGACGACTGCCGCACCCGCGCCGCCCACCCCGGCGCCCAGGCCCAGGCCCAGGCCGGCGCGGCGGCGCCGGTGCTGGCCGCCGTCTGACCCGCCGCCCCGGCCCCGGGCGCGCGAAAGGCCCCGCCACCCGGCGGGGCCTTCCTGCCGTGCGCACCCGGGGCCTACGGGGCGATCTCGAACGCGGGCGCCCGCGTGCCCGGGCCGATGTCCTGTTCCACCCTGTGATCCCGTCGGTGCGGGCCCGGGCCCGCACCGCCCCACGCCCCGGGCCCTACCCGTCCTTGACGGCCTCCAGCAGGGTGACGGCCAGGTACGGGCCCCCGTACCAGTAGGCGGGACCCAGATCGCGCAGCTCGCCCCGGCCCAGGTGGGCGGCGTACCTGCGGGCCATCGGGCGCAGGTCGGCGATCAGCAGCCGCCCGCCGGGGCGCAGGACGCGTAACGCCTCGTCCAGCGCGCGGTACCGGTCCCGGGGCGAGGGGATGTTGTGGATCGCCAGCGCGCTCGTCACGACGTCGAAGGAGGCGTCCGGGAACGGCAGCGCCCTCATGTCACCGGTGCGCACCTGCACCCGGTCGCCCACCCCGGCCGCGGCGGCGTTGGCGAGCGCGGCGGCGCGGGTGTTGCCGCTCTGGTCCGCGGTCCACAGGTCCACGCCGACCGCGCGGCCCGACGGCAGCCGCCGCGCCGCCTCGATCAGCACCATGCCGCGCCCGCAGCCCAGGTCCAGCAGGTCCTCGTCGCCGGCCAGGCCGGCCCGGTCCAGTTCCCGCGCCCACAGGCGCAGTTTGCCGCGCAGAGTGGTGTGCAGGTAGACGCCGCTGTGGGCGAGCAGCGCCGCGCCGGCGGCGGCCAGCGCGGCGCGTGCGGGCCGCAGGGGAGCGCGGCGTACGGCGGCCAGGCAGCAGGCCAGTCCGGCGGCGGCGGTGGCCGCCGGGAAGGCGGGCGCGTCGATGCCGTACCGCGGCCCGCGCGGGCGCGGCAGGGGGGTGTCACGTCGAGTCCGGTCCATGCCCGCAGTGTGGCCAGGGCCGCTGGCGGGCGTCTTGGACGAATGTTCCCGCACAGCCGGCCACCCCCGGCGCCGACGGTTGTCTCAGGTGTGCGGTGTCCGCCCGGGCCCGGGGGCGTTCCAGGCGACGGAGTCGACCGCCAGCCAGGGGGCGAGCGCGACGGCCGTGGGGGTCACGCCGGCGAAGGCCATGACGTCGCGGTGGAGGTGGGACTGGTCGCTGTAGCCGCTCTCGGCCGCCACCCGGGTGGCGCTGTGGCCCGCCGCGAGGCGGTGGACGGCGTGGTCGAAGCGCACCAGCCGGGCCGCGTGCTTGGGGCCGAGGCCGATCTGGGCGTGGAAGCGGGACCACAGGCGCTTGCGGCTCCACCCGGTCTGCGCCGCCAGTTCCTCGATCCGCACCGCACCCCGGCCGCGCACCAGCCGCCGCCACGCGTACGCCACTTCGGGATCCACCGGCCGGCCCGCCTCCAGCCGCCGCCCCAGCACGGCCGCCGCGATCGCGAACCGCTCCTGCCGGCACCCGCAGGCCCGCAGCCGCTCCCGCGTCCGCGCCGCCTCACGCCCCCACAGCTCCTCCAACGGCACCACCGCCGCGGCCAGGTGAGCCGGGTCGCCGAGCACCGCGTGCGCCACCGGCGGCGACAGCCGCACCTGCAGCACCTCCACGTCACGGCCGCCGCCGCGCACCGCGCCGGGCGCCAGGCCGACGACCACAGCGCCCCCGTGCCGGACACCGCCGGCGTCGTCGACGGCGAGCGTGTCGCCGCCGAGGTCGACCACCACGGTCACGGCCGGGTACGGGACCACCCCCAGCTCCACCGGGTCCGCGCCGCGGGCACGGAAACCGGCCATGGCGACCCCGCGAACAAGGCCCGGCCGCACGGGAGTCGAGATGTCCCACAGCGCGGCGGCGGCACGAGAGGACCCGACGGCTCGCATACCGCAAAGGCTACGCGACATTCGTCCAAGACACGACGCCCCCACCGCCGCGACGCTGACGGCACACCAACGCCGGCACCGGGAAGGACCGTTCGTGACACACCCGCCGATCGACCCGTACACCTCCGCCGTCGGCCTCGCCGCCGCCATCCGCCGCAAGGAGCTCAGCCCCGCCGAGGCCGCCGACCTCTACCTCACCCGCGTCGACCACCTCGACCCCGCCCTGAACGCCTTCTGCCACCGGGCCGACGAGGACGTGCGCGAAGCCGCCCGCGCCGCGGCCGACACCCTGGCACGCTGCGACGAGCCCGACGGCCTGCCGCCGTTCCTCGGCGTCCCCCTGCCCGTCAAGGACCTCCTCGACGTCGCCGGATGGCCCACCACCCACGGCTCCCTCGCCACCTCCCGCACCCCGGCCGCCTCCAGCGACCCGGTCGTACGCCGCTTCACCGCCGCCGGGTTCGTCCTGCTCGGCAAGACCACCACCTCCGAATTCGGCGCCCTGCCCTTCACCGAGAGCCCCGCCCTGGGCATCTCCCGCAACCCCTGGGACCCGCAGCGCACACCCGGCGGCTCCTCCAGCGGAGCGGGCGCAGCCGTCGCCGCCGCGATGGCCCCCCTGGCCCACGCCGAGGACGGCGGCGGCTCCATCCGCATCCCGGCCTCCTGCAACGGCCTCGTCGGACTCAAACCCACCCGCGGCCTGATCACCGGCGCCACCGTCAGCGTGGAGGGCCTGGGCACCAGCGGCGTCCTCACCCGCACCGTGGCCGACACCGCCGCCGTCCTCGACGTCCTGGCCCGCCACGACCCCGGCGCCTGGTGGTCCCCGCCCGGCCCGCACCGCCCCTTCACCGCCGCGCTCGCCGCCCAGGCGCCCACCGGGCTGCGCATCGGCGCGCTCACCCGCTCCCCGGTCGACGGCGTCGACGTGGACCCTGCCTGCGCCGCGGCCGTCACCCGCACGCTGCGCACCCTCGAAGCGGCCGGCCACCACATCGTCGACACGGCCCTGGCGCTGCCGCGCACCGAGGAACTGGTCGCGGCGTTCACCACGATCTGGAACACCGGCGCCGCCGGGGTCCCGCTCGCGGACCCCGAGCGCGTCGAGCCGCACAACCGGGCGCTGCGCGCCGCGGCGCGTGCGGTCGACTCCTGGGCCTACGCGGAGGCGGTCAAGCGCACCCAGCACCTGTCGCGGCGCATCGTCGAGGGCTTCCTCGCCGGCTTCGACCTCCTGGTCACGCCCACGATGGCGTGCCTGCCGCCGCTGATCGGCGCCTGGCGGGCGGGCACCGAGGACGACCCGTCGGCGGCCCTGCGCAACAGCTACCCGATGGGGGTGTTCACCTCGGTGTTCAACGTCACCGGCCAGCCCGCGGTCTCCCTGCCGCTGCACCACGACGAGGCCACCGGCCTGCCCGTCGGCGTCCAGCTCGTCGCCGCCCCCTGGCGCGAGGACCTCCTCCTCCAGGTCTCCCGCACCCTCGAACTCGCCCACCCCTGGACCGGCCGCCGCCCGCCCCTCGCCTGACGGCCCGCCGGGCCTTCGCGTGGTGCGGGAATGACCGGGCGGTGCCGACGGGTTGCAGCCGGTGGCCCGCCCACGGAGGACTCCTGCGGCGCGGGCACCGTGACGTGGACGGACACCGGGAGGGTACGGCGTGAAGATCGGCGACATCGAGGTCCTGGCGGTCGCGGACGGGGTCGGCACCGAGGTCGCCGCCGAGATCCTCACCCGCCCCGGCGTGGACGACCCGTGGGCCTGCCACGCCCACCACCTGGCGGCCGACGGCACCCTGGCCCTGCCGCTGGGCGGCTTCCTGGTGCGCGGCGGCACCCGCACCGTGCTGGTCGACGCCGGGGTCGGGCCGTTCGACGACGGCAGGTACTGCGGCGGCGCGCTGGTGGACTCGCTCGCCGCCCACGGGGTGACGCCCGGGGAGGTGACCGACGTGGTCTTCACCCACCTGCACTTCGACCACGTCGGCTGGGCCTCCGTCGAGGGCCGGCCGGTCTTCCCCCGCGCCACCTACCGCGCCCACCGCGCCGACTGGCAGCACTTCGTCACCGGGGCGGGCGCCACCCCCGAAGCCGTCGCCAAACTCACCCCCGTCGAAGGACAACTGGAGCTGTTCGACGCCGACTTCACCCTCGCCCCCGGCGTGGACGCCCTCCACCTGCCCGGCCACACCCCCGGCACCACGGCGTACGTGCTCTCCTCCGGCGGGCGCCGCGCCCTGCTGCTGGGGGACGTGGCCCACTCGGTGGTGCAGTTCGGCGAGCGCGACTGGGAGGTGATCTGGGACGTCGACCCGGCGGCCGCCTCCGCGGTGCGCAACCGCATCGCGGACGAGGCCGCCGACACCGGCGACCTGCTGGTCGCCGCCCACTTCCCCGGCATGCGCTTCGGCCGCGTCCTGGCCGGCGACGGCGGCCGGCGCTTCGTCGCCGTGTAGCGCGGCTTCCTCCCTTCACCGGGCCGGCCGGCCCTCAGGTGCCCAGGGCGTGCCCGGTCGTGGCGTCCACGTGGCCGGGGAGCTCGTCGTGGCGCTCGCCCACGCTCAACGTGCCGGAGGGCTCGAACAGGAGGACCGCGGCGCCGGAGGGGGCGCAGGGCTTGTGCTCGGTGCCGCGCGGCACGGTGAACACCGCGCCGCGCGGCAGCACGACCGTGCGCTCGCCGGCCGGCTCCCGCAGACACACGCCCGCCCGGCGGACCTCCACCGGGTCGTCGTGATCGTGGACGAGAACTCCAACCCCTTCGAACTCGGCTGCGCCACCGAGGTCTTCGGCCTGCGCCGGCCCGAGATCGGCCGCGACCTCTACGACTTCCGGCTCTGCGCCCCCCAGGCCCGCACCCTGATGCGCGACGGCTTCTTCACCCTCACCGGGGTGGAAGGCCTGGCGGCCGCCGAGGCCGCGGACACCCTGATCGTCCCCAACCGGCCCGACCCCGAGGTGCCCCGGCGCCGCGAGGTGCTCGACGCGGTCCGGCGCGCCCACGCGTGCGGCGCCCGCCTGATCGGCTTCTGCAGCGGGGCCTTCACCCTGGCCGAGGCCGGCGTCCTCGACGGGCGCCGGGCCACCGCGCACTGGCAGTGGGCGCACTCCTTCCGCGCCCGCTTCCCCGCCGTCCGCCTCGAGACGGACGTGCTGTTCGTCGACGACGGCGACATCCTCACCGCCGCCGGCAGCGCCGCCGCCCTCGACCTCGGGCTGCACGTGGTGCGCCGCGACCACGGCGCCGAGGTCGCCAACACCGTCAGCCGCCGGCTCGTCTTCGCCGCCCACCGCGACGGCGGCCAGCGCCAGTTCGTGGAACGCCCGATGCCCGACACCCCCGACGAATCCCTGGCCCCCGTCCTCGCCTGGGCCCAGGAACGGCTCGACACACCCCTCACCGTCCCCGACCTCGCCCGCCGGGCGGCCGTCAGCCCCGCCACCTTGCACCGCCGCTTCCGCGCCCAGCTGGGATGCACCCCGCCGGCCTGGCTCACCGGCGAACGCCTCGCCCTGGCCTGCCGGCTGATCGAACGCGGCGAGAACCGCATGGAGGCCGTCGCCCGCCACAGCGGCCTGGGCACCGCCGCCAACCTGCGCGCCCTGATGCGCCGCACGACCGGCATCACCCCGACCGCCTACCGGCGCCGCTTCGGCCCGGGGACGCCCTGACGGCGGCGGGGCGGTCGATGACGGTCGACAGGTGGTCCAGGGCCGTGTCGTTCTCGAAGTTCCCGCTGCCCCACGTGCCCACGAGGTCTCCTCCGAAGGGTGTCGTCGTTTCCGGGAGGCCATCGAAGCAGGCCGCACCGACAGCGCCGGCCGTGGCGTGGCGCGTGCGGCGGGGCGGGGCGTGTGTGGCGGGGCCTGTGCGGCGGGGCCGCCCGGTGGCCGGGGGAGGGGACGCGCCCCCGGGCGGCCGAGCGGCCCCGCCGTCACGCCGTCCGGCGTCACGCCGTCCGGCGTCACGCCGTCCGGCGTCAGGCCTTGCGGATGGAGTAGGCGACGCCGCTGCCGTAGCAGTTGCTGCTGGAGTAGTAGCTGCTGACCACCCAGCCGGCGGGCAGCGGGGAGAAGGAGCAGACGACGGCGGAGGTCTGCGTGGTGATCTTGAAGAGGGTGTAGGCGACGCCGGTGCCGGCGCAGTTGCTGCTGCTGTACGAGCTGGTGACGACCCACCCGGTGGGGATCGGGGTCATGGAGCACGCGCCGGCGCTGGTGTCGTTGACGGTGTTGTGCAGGGTGTAGGCGACGCCGGTGCCCGCGCAGTTGCTGCTGCTGTACGAGCTGGAGATCACCCATCCCGCCGGGATCGGGGTCATCGAGCACGCGCCGACGTTGAGGTCGTTGGCCACGTTGTGGAAGCCGTAGGCGACGCCGCTGCCCGCGCAGTTGCTGGTGCTGTACGAGCTGGTCACCACCCACCCGGCCGGCTTGGGGGAGAAGGAGCAGATGGCGAGGTTGGTCTGCCCGGCCGTGTCGGTGATCGTGTACGAGACGCCGGAGCCGGGACAGCCCCAGCTGCTGTACGAGCTGGTGACGACCCAGCCGGCCGGGATCGGGGAGAAGGAGCAGATGGTCGTGCTGCCGGTGACCCGCTGCGGGGCCGCCTGCGCCTGCGCGCTCGCGGCGGTCATCATGCCCAGGAGCAGCAGCACGACCGTCACCAGGTGCGAGGTGTGGGTCCGTAAGGTCTTCATGGCAGGCCTCAGATCTTCTCGGCGACTCGGAATTTGTGCGGGAGAGGTGAACGATGGGTACACGTTTCGTTCACGTCGGCTGAGATGCTGTCAGAGATCGTCCGGCGGCGCCAGAGTGAGCCGGGCAGCGGTCCTTCCCCCCTCCCGCACCGCCGGTCGACGCGCTGCGCGGCCCGCTGATCGGCACCCCCGGCCACCTGCCGCTGACTTCGCTGTCCTGACCGCCGCCGTCCTGCCGGCATCGCGGCCGCCTCCGCCCTGCCTGCGGACGCGTGGTCACCGGGCGCGGACGAGGTGTTCCCAGCCGGCTGCCCGGATCTCGGCCCGGGTCGCCGGGCGGGTCGGCATGTCGATGGTGAGGAAGCCGGGCTCCTGCCCTCCCTCGCCCCCGCCCGGGGGTGCCCACCGGGCGGACATGCACTCCTCGCACTCCAGCAGCGGGCGGCCGCTCGCGGTGTCGACGCAGAAGAGGACCAGTCCGTTCGAGCAGCACCAGCACTCGACCCGGCTCGGCAGCGGTTCGCTCACGCGTCTCCTCCGTCCGCCGTGGGTGCCCGATCCTGTCGAGCGCGTGCCGACGGGGTTCGCCGCCGTCCGTCCTCGCGTTCGCCGACCGCCTCGCCCGGTCCGCCCGGTCCGCCCGGTCCGCCCGCCGGCCGGGGCCTGCGCCGCGCGGTCAGGGCCCGTCGGGTGGGACGGCGGAGAGGCGGAGCTTGAACGGCGCGCCGTCGCGGCCGGGCGTCCAGCCGGCGGAGCGGGCGGCGCGGATGCCCGCGGCGACCTCGCGCGGCAGGACGAGCTCGCCCGCCGCCGCGCGCGGTTCGGCGACGGAGGGCCGGCCGGTCTCCACGACGAGCGTCGTGCCGGGACGGGCCGCGGCCTCCACCGCGTAGCCCAGGGTGGCGGCGTCGTAGTCGCAGCACCAGTGCTTCCTGCTGACCCGCCAGCGGTACTCGACGCCGTCGACGACGATGCGGCGGGAGCCCTTCTTCGCCAGTGTCACCGCGTGGTCCCTCCGCTTTCGGCCCGTTCGTGCGTGTCCGCCGCCAGTCTCCCCGTCCGGCGCGCGCGTGTCACCGGGTTTCGGGTACGGGCGCGGGCGCGCGGCCGGGCGGGCGTCAGGCGTCCGGGCGGGGGCGCAGGCCCTGGACGGTGAGGTCGAGGAGGCGGCGCCAGGGGCCGCTGCCGGTGCGGACGGTGGCCGAGATCGCGCCGGCCAGGAGGTGGACGTCGGCGACGGTGGCGTCCGGGCGCAGCGTGCCGCGGCGGCGGGAGCGGTCGACCAGCACCCCGACCGCTTCCTCGAGTTCGGCGCGGGTGCGGCCCAGCGGGGCGGAGCCGGGGGTGCCGCGCAGGGCCTCGATCGCGGCGGACAGGCCGCGGTCGGCCTCCAGGACCTCGCCGACGTGGCGCAGGTAGTCCAGGACGGGGTCCTGGCCGCCGCCGTCGGCCAGCGCGCGGGCGTGGGCGAGGATCCCGGCGAAGCGGTCCTCGGCCGCGGCCTCCACCAGGTCCGCCAGGGTGGGGAAGTGGCGGTAGACGGTGCCCATGCCCACCCCGGCGGCCCGCGCCACGTCCGGGAGCCCGACCTGTTCGCCGCGCTCGGCGAACAGCGCGCGGGCCGCGGCCAGCAGCCGGGCCCGGTTGCGGGCCACGTCGGCGCGCGGGCGCCGCTCACCGCCCGGGGCGCCGCCCGCGCCGCTGCCCGCGGCACCGCCCGGGGTCCCGCCTTCGGTGGATCGCGTTGACATCGCATCGGCTCCTTCCTAGCATCAAAACGGAAAGGGAATCCGTTTCCGGAAGCAGTATACGGTGCGGGCGCGACACGGCGCCCGCCCGCGACGCGCCGCGCCCGCGGCCGAACCCGACGAGGGGACAGCTCCATGAGCAGCGAACGGTTCTTCATCCTCCGGCCCGCCGAGAACCGGCCCACCGGCGTCCCGCTGCCGCCCGGCTTCGGCGTCAAGGCGACCACCGCCGACACCGAGGGCCGGGCCGCGATCCTGGTCAACCGGCTCGACATCGACGTCCCGCTCCACGTCCACGAACTGATGGACGAGTTCGTCTACGTGCTCGACGGCGCCATGGAGATCGACTACGACGGCCGCACCCACCGCCTGGAGGCCGGCATGTGCGCCCTGCTGCCGCACGGCGTCCCGCACGCCATGCGCAACGCCTCCCAGCCCCCGGCCCGCTGCCTCCAGGTCTCCACCCCCGGCGGCTGGGACCGCTACCTGGAGGACGTCTTCGCCGCCGGCCCCGCCCTGCGCACCGCCGACGGCCGGATGGACACCGCCAAGGTCAACGAGGTCGGCGCCGCGTACGGCATGCGCTACGTCCCCACGACGATGGCCATGCCCGGCCAGGACGGCTAGAACCAGGGGGCGGGGCAGGGCGGGACCGGGTGTGCCCGGCTACCGGTCGGCGGTGACCTTCTCGACCAGCTCGCGCTTGGGCCCGGCCTCGCGCGGGCCCTGCTGAACGGTGACGATCGGCATCCTCGGCTCCTTACCGGACCTCCCGCGGCCGGCTTCCCCGGCCGCGGGAACAGTCCACCCGGTCAGGGCCGCCCGCCCCCGGACCTGGAACGCTCCGGCGGCGATCACGGATCCTGATCGCCGCAGCTCAGGTCAGGTCCACCGGGACCAGGGGCGGACGGCCCCGGCCACCCGCCGGCGGTCATGGCCGGCTCCCGCCCACGTGGTCAGGCCGTATCCGGGGAAGTGACCTCGCCGCGCCGTCGGATCTCCTCGGCCTGAGCCCGCGCCGCGTCCGCCTCCGCTCTCGCCCTGACCCGGTCGTCCTCGAAGAGGAGCACACCGGCAAGGCCGTCCAGCGCATCGGCCATGGCGTCCCGCCAGTCGGCGAAGTCGCCGGGATCCGCACCGGCCGGCCGCCGCGACCTCACGGCGCGCAGGCGCGCCAGCGCGGCTCTGAGCCGGGGGTCGACCACGAGAACTTCTTCCAGGGGGCACGCCGTCGACCCCCATCCTGCATCGAGCCCCGAACACGGCAGGCGCAGGGGGGCGCGCGCGGAGCCGGGCGCCGGCCGGGCTCCGCGCGCGCAGGGGGAGGGGCGGATCAGGCGGCGGCCCGCTGGTGCGCGCGCACGCTGGTGACCAGCTGGTCGCGGATGCGGGCCGGGACCTCGGGGGCGAACCGGGCCAGGTAGTGGTTCAGATGGGTCTCGTCACCGGTGAGGAACGGCAGGTCGAAGACCAGCAGCTTGCGCACCGCCAGCAGCGGCACCGGCGCCCGCAGCGGACGGAACGAACGGTTCCACAGCCCCGGCTCCTCGCACACCGGGTGGAACTGGCCGATCATCAGGCCCTGTTCGACGAACTCGTCCTTGGCCTTGCGCTGCGCCTCGTCCAGCGCCGTGGAGTCGGCGCGGTCCAGCTCGGGCAGCACCAGCAGCACCGTCAGCAGCTCACGGTCCGACTCCTCGGCCAGCTCGGCCAGCAACGCGTCGTAGCGGGACCGCAGTTCACCCACCAGCGCGGGCAGGTCCCCGTCACCGCCGTCACGCTCGGCCACCGCGATGTGGAACAGGCCCCGGCGCAGCGAGGGCTGGGTGTACGGGCAGACCGGTCCGCTGCGCCCCAGGTCGGGGTGGGCGGAGGTGAGGAAGCGGCGGGCCCAGTGGAGGACCTCGACGGCCTCGGGGTGGGCGGCGGCGTCGCCGGCGTCGATGCGCTCGGCGCTGAACACGCGCAGGGCGCCGGCGGCGGGTGCGGGCGCGGTCATCGGGGCCCCCGCCACATCGGGACCAGGCGGGGTCCGCCGCCGGGCAGGGCGATGGTCTCGCCGAAGCGGGTGAAGCCGTGGGTGACGCACAGGTGGGCGCCGCCCGTCGAGCTGGTCTCGGCGTAGGCGGCCTGCCCGGCGGCGTCGACCTCCGCGACGACGGCGCTCAGCATCGCCTGGGCGGCGCCGGCGCTGCGGGCGTCGGGGCGCACCCCGGTGAACGCCAGGTAGTGGTGGGGGCGGTGGCGCGGGTGGCGGCGCTGCTGCAGGTGGGTGATGGCGGCCAGCCGGCGCGCGGACTCGCCGTGCCGGCCGGCGTCGATGGCCTCCGTCAGGGCGCGGGTGGCGGCCCCGTCGGCGCGGCCCGGGTCCTCCCACACGCCCGGCGGCAGGAACAGCAGCGCCCCCAGCAGCCGCCCGTACGCGGTGTCCTCGTGGGCGACCACGACGCCGTCGTGGGCCAGGCACTGTTCGAGGTGGACGCGGAAGAAGGCGGGCAGCACCCGCGCGCGGTGGTCGGGGTCGGGGAAGGCCCAGAGCATCAGCGGGTCGTCGGCGAAGGCGTCGGCGAGCAGCCGGGCCAGGGCCGGCGCCTCGTCGGGGCGGGCCCGGCGTACGGCGACGCGTACGGCGGTTCCCGGGCCGGCGGTCAGGGCGGTGGCGGTGGTCAACGGACACTCTCCTCGGGCGAGGGGACGGACGAGGGTGCGGACGAGGGGGAGCTCGGTACGGCGGTCGGTACGGCGGTCGGTACGGCGAGCGGTCCAGCGGGTACGGCGGGTACGGCGGTCGGTACGTCGGAGGAAGGCGAGGCGCACGGCCCGGCCGGTGCGGCAGGCGCCGCGACGGCCTGCGCCGCCAGCGCCGCCACCCGCGCGTGCAGCCGCGGCAGCCACGCCTGCGCCTCCGGCTTGATCAGCACGCTGCGCAGCACCCGCGCCCCGTCCGCGTCCACCCGTACCCCCGGGTGGCGGCGGGCGAAGTCGCCGGCGTCCACGCGCAGCACGCTCAGGTACACCGGGTCCCGCTCGTCGGCCATCCCGGCGCGCAGCACCCGCTCGCTGGCGGCGTCGACCGCCGACAGCGCGGGCCGCCCGCCGCCGGGGGCCGGGAAGTAGGTGACGATGTCCAGTTGGGGGCGCTGGTGCAGCGTCAGTTCGTCACTGGCCTCGATCAGGTCCGCCCAGGCCAGGGCGGTGCGCCGGCCGGTGGCCAGTCCCGCGCCCAGCCCGTCGGCGGTCAGCGGCAGCAGTTGCAGGGTCAGCCACAGCGCGGCCGCCGAGGCGCCGGCGCGCGAGCACTCCAGGCTGATCTCGCCCAGGTGCAGTTCGGCGTCGGTGAAGTAGGTGTACGGGGAGTCGTGGGCGAAGTGGCGGCCGATCGCCGGGTCGGCGAACAGCACCGCCCCGCAGCCGTAGGGCTGCAGGCCGTGCTTGTGCGGGTCGACCGTCACCGAGTCGCAGCCGGCGATCGCCCGCCACGGCAGCGGGTCGATGCCCAGCTCCGCGGCCCGCCCGTCGTCACCGGCCAGCAGCGCGAAGAACCCGCCGTAGGCGGCGTCCACGTGCACCCGCGCCCCGTACCGGCGCGCCAGCGCCAGCACCTCGTGCACCGGGTCCACCGCGCCCGGCCCGGTGGTGCCGCAGGTGACGACCACCGTGCCCACCCGCCCGGTGCGCAGCAGCTCCTCCAGCGCCCCCGGATCCATCCGCCCCTCGGCGTCGGCCGCCACCGCGTGCCCCTCCACACCCAGCACGTGGCACATCCGGCTGTGGGTGTAGTGCGCCTGCGCGCTGTAGGCCACCCCCCGGCCCGGATGGCTCTGGCGCGCCACGTACAGCGCCTCCAGGTTGGCGATGGTGCCGCTGCTGGTCAGATGGCCCACGTGCGCGGGCAGCCCGAACATGGCGGCCAGCGCGGCCACGCACTCGCGTTCCATGTCGTTGGTCGCCGGACCGCCCTCGTAGGCGTGGTTGTTGGGGTTGAACCGCATCGCCGTCAGATAGCCCACCAGCGCCGCCGGATGCGGCGGCTTGACCATCTGCCCGGCGTACCGCGGGTGGAAGAACGGGTAGTTGTGCTCCAGCCGCTTGGCGAAGCGCTCGAACGCGGCGGCGAACTCCGCCTCGTCCACCCGGTGCGAGGGGTGCGCGGCGAACGACCCGAACCGCTCACCCCACCGCTCGGCCACCTCGGCCGCCCTCGGCAGCCAGTACCGCAGGTCCACGCTTGGGCCCTCCCCTTCGAGTCCTCCGCGAGCCCACCGGGCCCGGGACCGCCTCGGATCACGAGCGTTCCTCGACTACGTCCCGAGCCACCGTCCAGGCGCCGCGCAACGCGCCCGCAACACGCCCAGCTCACCGCCACCGGGCCCGCCACCCGCCCCCACGCCGGCCCCCCGCACCCGCCACCGCCGCCGCACCGCCCCCGCCGCCCGCCCAAGCCGGACCCCAGCGGCGCGCAAGGCGGCGCTGCTGCAATCACCCCCGGACCAGGCCCCGGACCAGGCCGCCCCGCACCCGCGGGGCACCCGGGGGAGCGGCACCCGGGAGGAACACGCGATGGTGAGCAGACGCAGGATGATCGGCGCCGCCGCGGCCACCGCAGGAGGCGTCCTGCTCATGCGCACCACCCTGCGCCCCGCCGCCCCCGCGGCCGCCCCCGCCGCCGCCGTCCAGGACACGGCCCCCGACCACACCCACCCGGGCGCCGACGCCCCCGACCCGGGCCCCGACACCGGCCCCGCCCTGGTCGAGAAGTTCACCACCACCCTGCCGGTGCCCCCGGTGCTCAGCCCCGTCTCCACCGACGGCGGCGCCGACACCTACGCCGTCACCATGCTCCGCTCCTTCGCCCGCATCGTGCCCGGCCACCGCACCGAAGTCCTCACCTACAACGGCGCCTTCCCCGGCCCGGTCATCCGCGCCCGCTCCGGGCGGCCGGTGATCGTACGCCAGACCAACCTGCTGGACGACGCCGTCTCCGTCCACCTGCACGGCTCCAAGGTGCCCGTGGCCAGCGACGGCGGCCCGATGAACCTCCTCGGCGCCGGCGCCACCCGCACCTACACCTACCCCAACGACCAGCCCCACGCGAGCCTGTGGTTCCACGACCACGCCCACCACATGGAATCCGAGCACGTCTACCGCGGCCTGGCCGGCACCTACCTGCTCACCGACGAGACCGAACGCGCCCTGCCCCTGCCCTCGGGCCGCTACGACCTGCCCATCGCCCTGCGCGACGCCCGCTTCGACGCCTCCGGCACCCTCGTCTACCGCATGGACGACCCCTTCAACCGCACCACCATCCTCGCCAACGGCCGCCCCTGGCCCAAGGTCGAGGTCGCCGCCCGCCGCTACCGGCTGCGCCTGCTCAACTCCTCCAACCTGCGCTTCTTCTCCCTGCGCCTCGCGGACGGCGGCCCGATCACCCAGATCGGCTCCGACGGCGGCCTGCTGGAACGCCCCCACACCACCGACACCGTCGACCTGTCACCCGGGGAGCGCGCCGACGTCGTCATCGACTTCTCCCGCTACCCGGTCGGCTCCACCGTCGTCCTCACCAACTCCCTGCCGCCGGGACCGCCCGAACACGTCGGCCAGGTCATGCGCTTCGACATCACCCGCTCCGCCGCCGACCCCAGCAGCGTCCCCGACCGCCTGCGCACCCTGCCCGCACCCGGCCCGGCCGCCCGCGAACGCACCGTCGTCCTCAAGGTCGAGGAGGGCACCGGCGGCGCCGCCCCGCGCGGCCTGATCGACGGCAAGGCGTACGACCCGGCGCGCGTCGACGCCGCCGTGGCCTTCGGCACCTCGGAGATCTGGACGGTCGTCAACGCCAACACCGACGTCCCGCACAACTTCCACCTGCACCTGGTGCAGTTCCGCGTCCTCGAACGCAACGGCAAGGCCCCCGGCCCCGAGGAGTCCGGCCTCAAGGACACCGTGCGCCTGCTGCCCGGCGAGAGCGTGCGCCTGCACGCCACCTTCGACTCCTACCGCGGCCGCTACCCCTACCACTGCCACCTGCTGGACCACTCGGCGATGGGGATGATGGCCCAGATGGAGATCGCCTGACGGGGCCCGGCCGGTCCCGTGGCTCCCCGGGGGCCCGGGCCCCCGGGGAGCCACGGGAACGCCCCGATCAGCCGTCACCGGGGGACCGCCGTACCGCGGCCGTCCCCCGGCCACCCACCGCCCCGGCCCCGCACTACCGCTCCGTACGCCCCACCTGCTGCTCCGTCAGCCGCAGATCCGCCACCGAGTACTCCCACATCCGCGCCTGGTACTGCGGCGCGCCCGCCGGGATGCGGGCCGCCGCCGCCCGCGCCTCCGCCAGCAGCGCCTCCCGCGCCCCGGGCAGGTGGGCCACCCGCGGGCCCTCGGCCGCCTCCCGCAGCACCAGCGCCAACTTGTACGCGTACACGTGCGGGGTGACCGTGAACAGCGTCCGGTACACCCACAGGCCCTCCTCGCCGTGCAGCACCCGCTCGTTGTGGCTCAGCAGCCGAACCCGCGCCTTCAGCACCAGATCCCCGTGCACGTTCATCTTCCGCGTCCCCCTTCGTCGTTGCGCTTCACCTCACCCCGCCCCCGGGCACGACGGCAGCACGCACCGGCCGCCCGCAACAGGGGCACCGGCACGTCAGAACCGTGGAAGGGGGGGTGGGATGTTGCTCGAGTCTGCGGCCCGCGCCCACCGCGCGGCAAGGCGGAAGAAGGGTGCGCTACGTCCTACCGAAGTGTTGCCTGACCTGGCAGGATGGGGGTCGACAACCTCCCGGGCCCCGGAAAACGGCCCACCGGCGTGAGGACCCCGCGGTGGCGCGGTTAGCCTGGGCGGCATGTTCGTACTGGAGTTGAGCTACACCGCCGAGCTGGAGCGGATCGACGCGGCGCTGCCGCAGCACGTCGCGTGGCTGGAGACGCACTACGCGGCCGGGACCTTCCTCGCCTCGGGGCGCAAGGTGCCGCGTGAGGGCGGGGTGATCCTGGCGGTGGGCGAGGACCGGGCCGCGATCGAGGCGCTGGTGGCCACCGACCCGTTCGCGGTCGCCGGGCTGTGCGCGTACCGGGTCACCGAGTTCCTGGCGACCACCACCGCGCCCGCCCTGGACGGCTACCGCCAGCAGCTGCCCGGCTGAACCCCGGGAAAGTTCGACCCCCGTGCCCCGGACCGCCCGTCGCGGTTCGGGGCACCGTCGCGTTCTGGCTACGATCGGTGAGTAGGCGTTGGTACGCGGAACCGGACACGAGTCGGAAGCGGCGGGAGAAGACTGATGGCACACGCACGGGCAGGGCAGCAGGCGCAGCCCGGTGACCTGGTGGACGTGGCGCGGCTGGTGACGGCGTACTACGCGCTGCACCCGGACCCGCAGGAGCCCGCCCAGCGGGTGGCGTTCGGGACCTCGGGGCACCGGGGCTCCTCGCTGGACGCGGCGTTCAACGAGGACCACATCGCCGCGACCACGCAGGCGATCTGCGAGTACCGGGCCGAACAGGGCGTGGCCGGGCCGCTGTTCCTGGGCGCGGACACCCACGCCCTCTCCGAGCCGGCCAGGGTGACGGCCCTGGAGGTGCTGGCGGCCAACGGCGTGCACGTGCTGATCGACGCCGCCGACGGCTACACCCCCACCCCGGCGGTCTCGCACGCGATCCTGGCCCACAACCGGCGCAGCCCCCGCGCGCTCGCCGACGGCATCGTGGTCACCCCCTCGCACAACCCGCCGCGTGACGGCGGCTTCAAGTACAACCCGCCCAGCGGCGGCCCGGCCGGGTCGGAGGCCACCGGGTGGATCCAGGACCGCGCCAACGAGCTGATCCGTGAGGGCCTGCGCGGGGTGAAGAAGGTCCCGTACGCCAGGGCCGTGGCCGCGGCGACCACCGCCCGCCACGACTTCCTGGGCGCCTACGTCGAGGACCTGCCCTCCGTCCTGGACCTGGACGCGGTGCGGGCGGCGGGCCTGCGCATCGGCGCGGACCCGCTGGGCGGGGCGTCGGTGGCCTACTGGGGGCGCATCGCCGAGGCCCACCGCCTGGACCTGACGGTCGTCAACCCGCTCACCGACCCGACCTGGCGGTTCATGACGCTGGACTGGGACGGGAAGATCCGCATGGACTGCTCCTCGCCGTCCGCGATGGCCTCCCTGATCGGCCGCAAGGACGAGTACGCCATCGCCACCGGCAACGACGCCGACGCCGACCGGCACGGCATCGTCACCCCCGACGGCGGGCTGATGAACCCCAACCACTACCTGGCGGTGGCCGTCGACTACCTCTACCGCCACCGCGCCGACTGGCCCGCCGACGCCGGCGTCGGCAAGACCCTGGTCTCCTCCTCGATGCTCGACCGGGTCGCCGCCGACCTGGGCCGCACCCTGGTCGAGGTCCCGGTCGGCTTCAAGTGGTTCGTCGACGGCCTGCTGGAGGGCTCGATCGGCTTCGGCGGCGAGGAGAGCGCCGGCGCCTCCTTCCTGCGCCGCGACGGCGGGGTGTGGACCACCGACAAGGACGGCATCCTGCTGGCCCTGCTCGCCTCCGAGATCACCGCGGTCACCGGCGAAACCCCCAGCGCCCGCTACCGCGACCTGACGAAGCGCCACGGCGCCCCCGCCTACGCCCGCGTCGACGCCCCCGCCGACCGCGAGCAGAAGGCCCGCCTGGCCCGGCTGTCCCCCGAGCGGGTCGGCGCCGGCGAACTCGCCGGGGAGAAGATCACCGCCGTGCTCGCCAACGCCCCCGGCAACGGCGCCGCCATCGGCGGCATCAAGGTCTGCACCGACAACGCCTGGTTCGCCGCCCGCCCCTCCGGCACCGAGGACGTGTACAAGATCTACGCCGAGTCCTTCCACGGCCCCGAGCACCTCGCCCGGGTCCAGGACGAGGCCCGCGCCCTGGTCGGCGAGGTCCTCGGCAGCTGAACCGGCCGCCGCCCCGGGCCAGTTGACCCCGGCCCGGGGCACCCGTACGGCTGCTCAGACCCGCGCGCCGGCCGGCCTTCCGGCAGGGGCCGAGGCGGGGCGCTCCTCGCGGGTGGTCGCCGCCGCGACCACGCACGCCGCCACCGCCAGCACCGCCGCCGCCACCGGGAACCACCGCCCGCCCAGCACCCCGATCGCCGCCGACCCCGCCACGCCCCCGGCCGCCGTCCCCAGGTACAGGGCGCTGCTGTTCAGCGAGATCAGCAGCGGCGCGTTCCCCGGATCGATCGACGCCAGCCGGTGCGGCAGCGCCACCGACACCGCCCACCCCGCCAGCGGCACCACCGCCGCGTACACCAGCGCCCCCGCCATGGTGCGCCCCAGCCACGGCAGCGCGGCGAAGGCCAGGGCCGCCGCGGCGGAGCCGGCCAGCAGCACCCGGCGCACCCCCAGCCGGTCCACCAGGCGCCCGCCCAGCCAGCTGCCGGCCACCGACATCACCCCGCAGGTCAGCAGGATCAGGCTGAGCCGGTCGCCGTCGCCGCCGGTGGCCCCGGACACGGCGGTGGCCAGGTAGATGTAGACGCTCTGGAAGGCGAGGAAGAACACCAGCGTGGTGGCGGCGGCGCCCAGCACCCGGCGCTGTCCCAGCGGTGCCAGGCGCGCCGCGAGGGCGGGGGCGGCGGTGGGGGCGGGCAGGCCGCGCAGCAGCGCCGCGAGCCCGGCCAGCGCGGCCACGCCGAGGCCGGTCACCAGCCACATGGTCAGCCGCCAGTCGCCGCGCCCCACCCAGGTGCCCAGCGGCACGCCGAGCGCGGTGGCCACCGTCATCCCGCCGAGCACGGTCGCCAGCGCCCGTCCGCGCCGTTCGGGGGCGACCAGGGTGGTGGCCACCGCGTTGGCGGTCGGGGTGTAGAGGGCGGCGCCGGCGGCGGCCAGCACGCGGGTGGCCAGCAGCGGGCCGTAGCCGGGGGCGAGGGCGCTGAGGGCGTTGGCGGCGCTGAACACGGCGAGCGCGGTCAGCAGCAGGCGCCGGCGCGGCCAGCGGGCGGTGAGCGCGGCGAGCACCGGGGCCAGCAGCGCGTAGCCGAGCGCGAAGACGGTGACCAGCTGGCCGGCGGCGGGCACCGAGACCCCCAGGTCGGCGGAGACCGGGCCGAGGATGCCGGCGACGACCATCGAGTCGGTGCCCACGGCGAAGGTGCCGAGGGCGAGCAGGAGCAGACGTACGGGCACGGGTGGGCCCCCCGGGGCTGATCGTCGGATGGATTGTTTGATAGACGTGCAACAGTTTGAAGCTCGTCAAACACTCGGGGATTGGTGGATGATTGTCAAACCATTCATTCCCCTCACCCCAGCCGACCCGGAGGCAGAACGCCATGACCACCACGGGCGCCACGAGCGGGGACGAGCGGCTGCCCCAGCCCGCCACCGCCGACATCGACCTCGTCACCGTCCTGCACGCCCTCGGCGACCCCGTCCGCCTGACCCTGCTGCTCAGCTACGCGGACGACGCCGAGCACTCCTGCGACCCGCGCGGCCTGGGCCTGGAACACCTCCACAAGTCGACCGTCTCCCACCACATGCGGGTGCTGCGCGAGGCCGGCGTCACCACCACCCGGGTCGCCGGGCGCAACCGCTTCGTCCGCCTGCGCCGCGCCGACCTCGACACCCGCTTCCCCGGCCTCCTCGACGCCCTCCTCGCCGCGGCCGCCGCCCCGGCCGCCCCGGAGCTCGCGTAGGGTCCGTACGGCTTGACGCCGGCTTCGTGCGGCCCCGGGCGGGCCGGGTGCGGCGGTGGAGGAAAGGGGCGGGACGTGTCCATCAGGGGTGTGCTCTTCGATGTCGACGACACGTTGTTCGACTACTCGGGATCGGAGGAGGCCGGGATCCTCGCCCACCTGGGGGAGTCGGGGCTGCTGGGGCGGTTCGGGTCGCCCGGGGCGGCGGTGGCGGTGTGGCGGGAGGTGATGGAGGGGAGTTACGCGCGGTTCCTGGCCGGGGAGCTGACCTTCCGGGGGCAGCAGGACGAGCGGGTCCGCCGTTTCCTGGCGCGGCTGGGGGAGGGCGGCGCCGAGCTGCTGTCGGACGAGGAGGCGGGGGCCTGGTTCGCCGGGTACGCGGCGCACCGCGACCGCGTCCGGGCCGCGTTCCCCGACGCCGCGCCGGTGCTGGCCGCGCTCGCGCCCACCCACCGGCTGGGGATCGTCTCCAACTCCTCCACCGGCCACCAGCGCGCCAAGCTCGAAGCCGTCGGCCTGCTGGGGTACTTCGGCGACGCGGTGCTGGTCTGCTCCGACGAGCACGGCGAGGCCAAGCCCGCCCCGGGCATCTTCCGGGCCGGCTGCGAGCGGCTGGGCCTGGCCCCGCACGAGGTCGCCTACGTGGGTGACAAGTACGACCTGGACGCGCTCGGCGCCCGCGACGCCGGCCTGCGGGCCTTCTGGCTCGACCGCGCCGCCACCGGGACGCCGGTGGGGGAGCGGATCGGCGTGCTGCACTCCCTCGCGGACCTGCCCGCGGCCCTGGGCGCCGCACCGGTCGCGAGCGCGGTCGCGGGACCGGTCGGGGGTGCGGTCGCGGGGCCGGCCGGCGGCTGACCGTCCACGCCGTGGCGTGGGAAGTCGGACCGGCCGACTTCCCACGCCACCGGCCCCGCACGCGCGGTGACTTAAAGTCAGATCATGCGTGCACAATGTCATACCGGCAGGCCCGGGGTCCCCCTGCCCACCCTCACCGCCCTGCGCTTCGCCGCCGCCCTCGCCGTCTTCCTCTTCCACGCCTTCCTCACCGTCGACCCGCTGGACCCGCGGACCCCCCTCACCTTCTTCGCCGACCGGCCCCTCGCCACCGCCCTCGCGCACGCCACCTCCAAGGCCGGGTACGCCGGAGTCTCCTTCTTCTTCGTCCTCAGCGGCTTCGTCCTGACCTGGTCCGCACGCGACGGCGAGACACCGGGCACCTTCTGGCGCCGGCGCCTGGCCCGGATCTACCCCACCCACCTGGTGGTGTGGACGGCCGCCCTCCTGCTGTTCGCCCGGGCCGCGCCCGTACGGGTCTGGCTGCCCAACCTCCTGCTCGTGCACGCCGAATCGCCCGACCCCGACGTCAACTCCGGGATGAACATCCCCAGTTGGTCGCTCTGCTGCGAGCTGCTGTTCTACCTGCTCTTCCCGCTCCTGCACCGCGCCCTGCGCCGCCTGCCCGACCGGGGCGTCGGGCCCGCCGCCGCCGTCGCCCTGCTGGCCGCGGCGGCCGTCGCCGCCGCCAACGCCGCGCTGCTGCCCGACCGGCCCCGGATCCCCCAACTACCGGTGTCCCTGGACCAGTTGTGGTTCGGATACCTCTTCCCGCCCGCCCGGCTGCCGGAGTTCGCCCTCGGCATGCTCCTCGCCCGCGCCGTCGCCTCCGGCCGCGCCCCGCGCCCCGGCCTCCTCCCGGCCGTCCTGCTGCTCCCGCCCGCCTACGCGCTCACCCTCGCCGTCCCGTCGCCCTACGACTTCACCCTGCCGATGCTGGTGCCGCTCGCCCTGCTGGTGTGCGCCGCCGCCCACCGCGACCTGCACCGCACCGCCCCCGCACACCCGTTGGGGCAGTGGCTCGGCGCCGTCTCCTTCGGCTTCTACCTCTGCCAGGGCGTCGTGCTCTTCCACGGCCGCCCCCTGCTCCTGGGCGACCGCACCTACCCCACCCCGGTCGCGGTCGCGCTCACCCTCGCGGCGTTCGCGGTGACCCTGGGGGCGGGGGCGCTGACGTACACGGTGGTGGAGCGCCCGGCGGTGCGCCGGCTGGGCCGCCCGGGCGCCCGGCGCGGTACGGGGCAGCGGGCGGGCGCGGGCTGACGCGCTGGCGGGCCGGCTGCGGTCAGGGCCGGATCCGGCCCGCGGCGGGGCCGTCAAGGAGGACGGCCCGGCGGCGGCCCGGGTGGGCCGGGCTACGGGCATCGCCACCTTCAAGCCCGCTCGGGAACGGCCGGCGGGCGCCCGGCCGGCGGGCCCTGCCGGGTGCCCGCCGTGCGCGTGTGCTCAGCCGCCGACGGGGCCGGCGGCGGGCGGGAGGTCCCAGGCGGTCAGGCGGGCCGGGAACCAGAGGGCGGGGGCGGTGTCGTCACGGGCCTGGGCCCACGCGGCGACGCGGTGGGCGGTGGCGGCGTCCGGGAGCAGGCCGTGCCCGTCGGTGGCGACGCCGAGTTCGCGCACCGCGTCGCGGTACAGGTCGTGGCACAGCCAGTCGCACAGCGCGCCCAGGTCGTAGCCGAGGACCTCCCACCCGAGCGGGTGGGCTCCGCCGGGCAGGCGCGGCGCCGGGCCGACGTGTTCCAGGCGGGGCAGGAGCACCGGTTCGTAGCTGCTGGCCCGGTGGATCTCGGAGGCCAGGGCGGCGGCCGGGCTGGCGGGTACCTCGACGGCCAGCAGCCTCGCCTCCCGGGGGACGGGCAGCCCGGCGCAGGCGGCCAGGGCGTTCTCGGCGGTGGCGAAGTGGTCGCCGTCCTGCGGGAGGTGGTCGATCAGGCAGGTGGAGACGGTGTTGACATCCTCCCCGTCCTAGCGGACGGGGATTCCTCCCGCGCCCGTGGCACGGACATCCGTGCGTGGCGGGTCGCTGAGGTGGGTTCCCCGTTCGACGGGCCGTGCCTGGCGTGGGATCGCCACGCCGGGTCTTGCCGGCCCTCCAGGGGCGTTTAGCCTGTCCGCCTGCCCGGCGGCCAGGATGTTCCGAGCAGCATTGAGGTCACGATCATGCCGCACACCGCACTCGTTGCACGCCCACTCGCGCACCGCGAGGGGCTTGGGCCCGTCACGGTGCCCGCACGCCGAGCACAGCTGAGAGGACGGGAACGCGCGGGACACGATCCCGACCGTGCGCCCGTACCGGGCCGCTTTCTCTTCGAGGAGTCGCCGGAAGGTGGACCATCCGGCGTCGTGGACGGGCTTGGCGAGTCGGCCACGGGCGAGGCCGCGCACGTTCAGGTCCTCCAGGTACACCGCTTGGGTTTCGCGGATGATCTTGGTGGTCTGTTTGTGCAGCCAGTCCATGCGGGTGTCGGCCACCTTGGCGTGCGCCCTGGCGACCTTGCGCCGGGCCTTGGCCCGGTTCTTGCTTCCCTTGGCCTTGCGGGACAGCTCCCGCTGCGCGGCCTTGAGCTTCTTCTCCGCCTTGCGCAGGAAGCGCGGATTGTCGATCACGCTGCCGTCCGAGAGAACGGCGTAGGTGGTCAGCCCGAGGTCGATGCCGACCTCGGCATCGACCTCGGGCAGCACCTCCGGCTCGACATCGACGACGAAGCTCGCGTGGTACCGGCCGGACGGGTCCAGCACGATCGTCACGGACGACGGGTCCGCGGGCAGTGCCCGCGACCACTTCACCCGCACGTCGCCGATCTTCGCCAGGTACAGCTTGCCGTTGGGACGGACACGGAACCCGTTGCGGGTGAACCGCAGCGACTGCCGACTGTCCTTACGGGACTTGAACCGGGGAAGACCGACCGGGCGCCCCTGGCGTTTGCCGGACACCGAGTCGAAGAAGTTCCGGTACGCCGTGTCCAGATCCCGCAGGGACTGGATCAACGGATCCACCCCGACCGAGGCCAGCCACGCCCGCTCCGCGGTCTTCTTCGCCCCGGTGATCACCAGCTTCTGAAGATCCGTGGACTTGGGATACGGAAAGCCACCCTTGCGGGCTTCCTTCCGTGCCGCGAGAGCGTCGTTGTACACCACCCGTGCACAACCGAACGTCCGGGCCAGCGAAGCGCGCTGACCCACCGTCGGATAGATGCGATACGAGTACCTCAGGTGCACGAAATCAACCTAACGACAGGCACTGACAACGGCCCACACCAGAACACCCGGAGATCACTCCGCCGCTACGCGGCCCCAAGCCAAGCCCCCATTCCTCCCCGGCCTGAAGGCCGGGGCATCCTGGGAGATCAAAGGTGATATCAGACGGCCGCCTGCGCTGCGCGGCCGCTTCGCACCCGCGTCAGGGCCCGCACCGGGGTTCTGCCCTCGGGCTGCCCTGTGGGGCCTCGCGGGAGCGGCGGCGGGGGCCTAGCCTGGGGGCCGGGGGAGCCCGGGCGGCGGCAGGGGAGGGGCAGACGTGCGCAGGAGCGTGGCACACCCGGTGGCACCGGGCGCCGAGGCGGCGCCGCGACGGCACACCACCCCGGCCACCGGGCCGCGGACGGCCGCGGGGAGGGCGCCGGGGCCGGGCGAACTCGCCGTCCTGCAGCGGACGGTGGGCAACGCGGCGGTGACGCGCCGGCTGCAGCGCCTGGCGGACCCCGGGGCCAGGGAGCGGGCGCGGCGCGACGCCGCCGATCCCACCGCGCACGGCGAGTGGGGCGACTTCCGTGACCTGATGGCCCGGGCGGGCTTCCCCGACGCCGTCACGGACGTCGCCTGGCAGCTCGTCCTCGGCGGCATCGCCGAGCAGGGCCGGCTCAACGACGAGGCCATGGCGACGTTCACCGGGCGTCAGGAACAGCGCGACCACCGCGCGTCCAACACCTGGTACCAGGAGCTGGTGAAGGTCGTCGGCGACCACCTGGAGATCGACACGCCGACGCTGGCCCTGTGGTCCGGCGGCCGGGAGGTCAGCGACTACGCCCGCGCCAAGGGCCACACCCCGCTGGAGGCCACGGCCTTCGGCGGGGTGGTCGACCGGCTGACCCTGACCACGGACTGGCTGCTCAAGACGCCGATGTGGAACGTCCTGTCCAAGGCCTTCGTCAGCCGCGCCCGCGGCCCCGTGCACATCTTCCTGCGGGCGTACGACCCCGACAGCGTCCTCATCGCGCAGGAGGTGCCGCAGCTGCGGGTGGTGATGGCGCTCGACCCGGCGGTCGAGCTCCGCTGGCACCCGGTCTACGCCGCGGACGACGGCCGGCTGATGGAGGTCACCGACCGCCTGGACCTGGCCGCCGACGCCTCCTACCCCACCCGGGACCGGTGCGTGCAGGTCCTCTACGACTACCTCCGGCTCGTCCACGACCCGGCCAACGCCCACTCCCGGCGGGCCCACGAGCAGATGGGCGCCCGCCTGGCCGCCAACGGCAACCCCCAGTAGCCCCCGGCCCGTCCGGCCGTCAGGCGCCCGTACGGTCGGCGGCGGTGACCTCGCGCACGGCGGCGGCGACGGCGCGGAAGTCCTTCTTCAGGATCGCGCCGTGGTTGCTCGCGACCTTCGCGCTGATCTCGATGTGCGGGTTGCGGGCCGCGACCGCGCCCAGGCTCGCGCGGATCCGCTCCTGCTCGTCGCCGCGGCTGCCCAGCGAGGTCCCCGAGGCGACCACGTACCGGGTCGGGACGGTGATGCCGTCCAGGACGGGCGCCAGGTCGCGCTCGCGGGCGACGCGGCCGAGCTCGATGTTGCACTCGGCCAGCTCCCCGGCGTTCATCCGGGGCGTCAGCCCGGTGGGGCGCAGCAGCGTCAGCAGCGGGCTCCAGAGGCGGAACTGCTTGCGGATGCGCTGCTCCATGGCCTCGTCGAGCCAGTCGTAGGGCTGGGCGCCGTCGACCAGGACCGCGCCCAGGGCGCGCCGGGGGTTGCGGTGGGCCCAGTGCGCGCCGACGAACGCCCCGTAGGACCAGCCGACGGCCAGGGCCCGCTCGACGCCCCGGGCGGACAGGACGGCGTCGACGTCCCGGACGGCGGCCTCGAAGGAGTAGTCGGCGGAGCGGTGGGAGGTGCGGCCGCGGGCGCGCTCGTCGTAGGTGATGTGCCGGTAGCCGGTGCCCAGTTCGGCGATGACGCGCCGCCAGTAGCCCTGGGTGGCGAACTGGCCGTTGAGGTACACCACGGGGGTGCCGGGGCCGCCGGTGTCGGTGACGGCGAGGGCGGTGTCGTCGACCGGCACCAGGCCGCTCCACCGGGACGGCTGGACGTTGATGCTCATGGCGGGGCCTCTCCTGCGGGACGGACGGACGGACGGACGGACGGGGCGGGCCGAGGGTCAGAGGCTGCGGGCGGTGATGTCGCCGTGCGGGGTGGTGGCGCGGATGTCGAGGGCGGTGGTGCCGTCGTTGCGCAGGGCGTTGACGATGCGGCCGTGGCCGGTGGCGGCGTCCAGCGCGGCGGAGACGCCGGGGGCGGCGTCGACGGTGATGTTCCCGGACTGGGTGGCGAGGGTGAGGACGCCGCCGTGGGCCTGGGAGATGCGGATGTCGCCGCGGGCGGTGGCGATCTCGGCGGGGCCGTTGAGCCGGCCGATCTCCACGTCGCCGTCGACGGCGGTCAGGCGCACGCCGTCGGCCTCCTCGATCTCGATCCGGCGGTGGGCGCCGTCGAAGGCGAGGTCGCCCAGGCGGCCGACGGCGCGCAGTTCGCAGGCCTCGGCCTTGGCCTCGACGCGGGAGCCGGCCGGCAGCTGGACGGTGACCTCCACCGAGCCGGGGCCGAAGATCCCGGCGCTCTCGGTGGTGCGGATCCGCAGCAGGCCCTCGCTGTAGTCGACGGTGATCTGCTCGGCGCTGCGCACGTCGCGGGTCTTGGCGGGGTCGGCGGGGCGGACCTCGACGGTGGTGTCGGCGCGGTCGCCGGCGATCAGCCGGACGCGTCCGGCGGGGATGTCGAGGACGGCGGTGACCGCGGCGGGGGTGGTGAAGGTGTGCATCGTGTTCTCCGGTGCTCGACGTTGTTTCTGACACCGGAAACGCTACGTTGCTTTCAAGGGAGCGGCAACATGCTCGTTGCGTCAGATTCCCATATTCGCAGGTGAGATGCGGGAAACTGTTGCAACGGTCCTGGATGGTAATGCAACGTCAGGGGGTCTGCTCATTGCAATGGCTTGGAGGTGAACGCTATGGTGGGCGCGTCAGGGATCAAGGACCGTCACGAGCACCACCGAGGAGACCCGATGCCGGGAGGCCGACTCACCCAGCAGGAACGCCAGCAGATCGCGCTGGGACTGGCCGACAGCCTCCCCTACGCCGAGATCGCCCGGCGCCTGGACCGCCCGACCTCCACCGTCACCCGCGAGGTGATGCGCAACGGCGGCCCCACCTCCTACCGCGCCGACCTGGCCCACCGCGCCACCGAACGCCGCGCCCACCGGCGCAAGCCCGCCGCCCCCCACGGCCCGCAGGCCGCCCCCCGGGCGCACGGACGCGACAGCGAGGCCGTGGCCGACTACGAGGAGACCCTCACCACCGTCCTGATGGGCTCGGGCCTGCCCAAGATGACGGCCCGGGTACTGACCTGCCTGTTCACCACCGACGCCGGCAGCCTCACCGCCGCCCAGCTCGCCCAGCGCCTCGACGTCAGCCCGGCCTCCATCTCCAAGGCCATCGCCTTCCTGGAGAGCCAGAGCCTGGTGCGCCGCGAACGCGACGAACGCCGCCGCGACCGCTACTTCGTCGACGACGAGCTCTTCTACCAGGCGACCATCGCCAGCGCCCGCGCCAACGACCAGCTCGTCGCCACCGCGCGCCAGGGCGTCGCCGTCCTCGGCGCCGACACCCCAGCCGCCCACCGCCTGGAGAACGTCGCCCGCTTCCTCGACTTCATCAGCGAGAGCATCGTGCGCGCCGCCGAACAGGCCCGCGCGGTCCTGCGCACCAAGCCGGCCGCCGACGGCACGGACGGCACGGACGGCACGGACGCGGACGAGGTTGAGGCCGAGGCCGGTGCCGTGCGGCCGGTGCCCGACCGCGGCTAGCGCCCCCCACCCGCCTGCTGACCGTGCGTCGCACGCACGGTCAGCAGGCGGGTGGTGCTGCCGTCGTCCTCGGTGATGTCCCGCACGTGCGCGAAGCCGATCCGCTCCAGCAGGGCCAGCGAGGCGCCGTTCTCGGCGGCCACGGTGGCGTGCACCTCGGCCAGCCCGAGGGCCTCGAAGCCGTACGCCACCAGGGCCCGCGCCAGCTCCGTCCCCAGGCCCGAGCCCCACGCCGCCGGGGACAGCGCGTAGACGATCTCCTGGCCCGGGGCCGCGTCGGTCGGCTTGATCTCGGCGTGCCCGACCAGCAGCCCGTCCCGGCGCACGGCCCAGACGTCGAACAGCTCCCGGGCGTAGACCTTGGTGAAGATCCGCCCGAACAGCGCCCGGTCCTCCTGCTCCGAGGAGGGCCCGTCACCCATCCACCGCGACACCCGGGTGTCCTGGAACAGGGCCACGAAGTCCTCCTCGTCCCCGGGGACGTAGGGGCTCAGCTCCAGGCGCGCGGTACGCAGGGTCGGGGTGGTCACGAGCGGCGACGCTACCCACCCGCCCCCGGGGCGGCAAACCGGTTTCCCCGCGGAACGGCCACTCCGGCGGCCCTAGGGGGCGGGTCAGGCCGCCGGGGGCACGTGACGGGACGCCGCGAGGTGGGCCGCGGTGCGCAGCCGGGCGAAGTACGCGGCGCAGTACTCCTCGTCCAGCAGGGGCACGGCCCGGTCGAGGTCGCCGATGCCCGCCCACAGGCGGGCCAGGCCGTCCCCGTCGAGCCCGCGCTCCAGCTCCCGCTCGACGAGGCCGGCGACGTCGGAGTCCAGCATGATCAGGTCGGCGCCGTCGACGGCCACGCCGCGGAAGCTCTCCGGGAACGCGGCCCGGCGGTGCTCCTCCCACAGCAGCGTCAGCCGCTCGCGCGGATCCTCCTCACCGGAGGCCTGCGCCGCGCCGTCCGCCGGGCGCAGCAGCACGGCGATGGTGTCGAACACCGCGCGCACCAGGTCGACGGCCCGGACCGGGTTGACGGTGCCGCTGGTCGCCGCGCCCCGGGCGATCCGCTCGCGCACCCGCACCGCGCGCCCCAACTCCCCGGCCAGGTAGGCCGAGACGAGCCCCGCCCCGGCGGCCCGCCCGATCAGCTCCGGCAGGTCGGCGTCCTCGTCGCCCAGCCGCTGCGTGAGGACCTCCTCCAGCGCCAGCAGGCAGTGCGTGACGGCGACGGTCGCGAACTCGTACCGGTAGTAGGAGTGCCGGATCAGCTCACGGGAGGTCTCCAGCGTGCTCATCACCGACATCGACGCGCCCTCGGGCAGCACCAGTTCGGCGACCAGGGGGTGCATGCCCGCGTAGCCGGGCACGACATCGCGGACGCGCAGGTCCGGTACGGGAGTGTCCATCCGAGCAGTCTCGCCGCCCACCGCCCGCCGCTGCCACCGCTTTCACCCGACAGCCCCGGACCCGTCGTCCGACCCCGGGCCCGTCATCGAACCCCCGCGCTCAGGCGGGCTGCCACAGCTCCACCCGGTTGCCCTCCGGATCGGTGACCCAGCCGAACCGGCCCACCCCCGCCATCTCCTGTGTCCGCTCCTCCACCCGCGCCCCCTTCGCCCGCAGCTGCGCCAGCATCGCCTCCAGGTCACGGACCCGGAAGTTGAGCATCGTCTGCTGCGCCCGCGACCCGAAGTAGTCCGTCCCCGACTCGAACGCCGCGAACACCGTCGCCCCGGCCTCCTGACGCCACAGCCCGTGCTCGTCCGCGTCCAGCCCCAGGCAGTCCCGGTACCAGGCGCCCAGCGCCGCCGGGTCCGCGGCCCGCAGGAAGTACCCGCCGATTCCCACCACACGCTCCATGGCGCCCATCCTGCCAGCCCGCCACCCCCGTCACCCGGCGCCGCACCCGCCCGCCCGGCACCACCCGTCGCCCTCGGCTACCCCACCACCGTCGTCGAGGACGCCGTCACCGCCCTGTCCGCACCCGCCCACACCGCCGCCCTGCGGGCCCTGCGCGACCTGGGCGCCACCGTCACCTCCACCGACGCCCTCCTCACCGCCGGGAACTGACCCGCAGACCGTCAGGCTTCCCCGGCCGGCCCGGCCAGCTGCGCGCGCACCCACTCCACCGGCGGATTGGTACGCGCCCCGCCCGCCACGAACACCGTCGGCACCGTCTCATTGCCGTCGTTCACCTCCCGCGCGGCCGCCGCCGCCTCCGGGTCGCGCCAGATGTCCACCCAGTGCACCCGCCGCGCGTCCCGCCCCAGCCGAAACCGCAGCCGCAGACAGTACTTGCAGCCCGGCCGCCACAGCACCACCGGCCGACCGTCGGCGGCGCTGCGCCGCCGCGCCTGCGCCACGCCGAGCGACCTCGGGAAGACCAGCGGCGAGTGCAGGACGGCGAGCGGCACGAACACCGCCAGCAGCCCCGCGGCCGGCCCCGGGCCACCGCCGAACGCCGACCCGGCCGCGAGGAGCGAGCCGCACAGCAGGAACAGGGCGGGTATGAGCCAACGGCGTGTCATGGGGACGCAGGCTAGCGCCGATGCGAACACGGCGGCCAGGACAGGACACCGTCCAGGTCACCGCCACCCGGCCGTGAAGTCGCCAACACGGGGATTCCCGCCGGAAATCGGGCGGAAGCCGGAAAGGGCCCGCTGTTAGGGTGACCGGATGCCATCGGTCAAGCCATCGGTCAAGAAGTTCCAGGTCACCTTCGACTGCGCCGACCCCGAACGCGTCGCCCGGTTCTGGTGCGAGGTGCTGGGCTACGTCGCCCCGCAGCCGCCGGAGGGATTCGCCACCTGGGACGCGTACAACCTCTCCCTGCCGCCCGAGAAGCGGGGCGCGTGCTTCGTGGCCAGTGACCCCACCGGCGAGGGCCCGCGGATGTACTTCCAGCGCGTCCCCGAGGGCAAGACCGCCAAGAACCGCGTCCACCTCGACGTCCGGGTCGGCACCGGCCTCGTCGGCGAGGAACGCCTGGCCGTGCTGAAGGCCGAACGCGACCGGCTGGTCGCACTCGGCGCGGTGTGCGAGCGGGTCCTGCTCGCCGATGACGAGAACGAGTCGTGCATCGGGATGCTGGACATCGAGGGCAACGAGTTCTGCCTCGACTGAGCCGCTCAGGTAAATGGTTTGCCGACCCGGCGGGCCCGTGTCACTGTTCGGGCGGGATTGACAGCAGGCCGACGGAATTGGTGACATGGGGAATCAGTACGAGGACGAGTGCCGTCGGTCGCTGGCCGAGGAACAGGCGAAAAGCCTTGCCGAGACCGACAATTGGGCGCACGTCGACAGGCCCCTGGTCCACCGGGACTGGGACGCGCTGTACCGGGACATCGCGGCCCGCCTGGACACCTCCCGGCCCGGGGACCCGCACATCCAGGACCTCGTCCGCCGGCACTTCGCCATCGCCTGCCGCTTCTACACCCCCAGCATGCGCGCCTACGCCGGCATGGCGCTCTTCTACGCCGAGGACGACGCCATGAGGGAATTCCACAACGCCTACCACCCGAAGATGGTGGAATTCCTGGGCGAGGCGATGCGGACCTTCGCCGAACAGGGAGCCGATTCCACTCCCTAGGACCCGCGTGTCGTGCACCGCCTGCGGCTTGCTCCCGGCAGGCACCCGATAGGCTTCCCCGCCCGGGGGTTGACGTGACGACGGGATGAACGCGATGCCTCTTGAGGGCGAGTACGCGCCGAATCCGGTGCCGTGGGTGCGCGAGCAGGTCGAGCTGTACGAGAGTTCGGGCGGCACGCGGGGACTGACGCTCTGGGACACGGGCCTGCCCGTCGTCATCCTCACCACACGCGGCGCGAAGAGCGGCAAGATCCGCAAGAGCCCGCTGATGCGCGTGGAGCACGAGGGCCGGTACGCGGCCGTGGCCTCGAACGGCGGCTTCCCACGCCACCCGCTCTGGTACTTCAACCTCACGTCCGACCCGCACGTCGAGCTCCAGGACGGGCCCGTACGGCAGGACATGACGGCCCGTGAGGTCACCGGGGACGAGAAGGCTTTGTGGTGGGAGCGCGCGGTCGCCGCGTACCCGCCGTACGCCGAGTACCAGGAGAAGACCGAGCGGGTGATCCCCGTCTTCGTCCTGGAGCCCGCCGCCGCTCGGGCAGCGGGAGCGCGAGGCTAGGCCAGTGACCCTCGCCCGTCCTGCGGCCGCCCGTCCCGCAGCCGCTCGGCGAACGCCCGGGCGCCGGCCAGGTCCGCGCCGTTCGGCCGCTGCTTGTTGATGCCGCCCACCAGCTTGAACGGTGCCCAGGTGTCGAACGCCCGGCACAGGAAACTCCCCTCCACCTCGAAGCCCTTGCCCTCCAGGAGCCGGGCCAGCGGGCGGGTGAACGGCGCCAACGGCATCTCCGGGAGCCCGCTGGTCGCGAACACGAACGCCCGGCCCCGCCCGGCGGGAAGCGCCCTGACGAATTCGGTCAGTTGAGGGTGGAGCCTGCCGTAGAAGACACCCGAGCCGAACCCGATGAGGTCGGCGCCGGCCAGCTCCGCCGGGCCGGCCTGCTCGGGGGAGACGACCTTCGCGCCGTCCAGGACGTGGGCCATGGTGTCGGCGACCCGACGAGTATTGCCGTGCGACACGGACGCGCAGACGATGACGGTCTTCATTTCTCACGATCCCCTTCTCGCGGTTCTGTTTCGAGATGAGGACCGCGTAGCGGCGTCCGACGTGACATCACGCGCGTGTGACGGCGGCCACACCGGGAGGCGGCGGCAGGCCCGACACGGCGCGACACGGCATCCGGGAAGGCGCCGCAACCGCGTCGTCGGGTCCGCCCGTCCGAGCCGGGGCGCTTCCGTTCTACGATCACGGGTGCTTCGGATCAGAAGACGAACGTTCGGGCGGGTGATTGTAGGTTCGCATGAGATCTGTCGGAGTCTCAGCACTTCGTCACTGCCGTGTCGGTGGCGACAGAGCGCTGAGACATCACTCCGGGCGATCAACGGCGTAGAGGGTCGGGTTGTGAAGGTGTCCATCGATAGTCGCGCTGTCGTCACAGGTGGCGTACACGGTGCCGCCGATGACCTCGGCTACCTGCAGGGTCCGTTGCGGGAACCGCACGGGACTGCTTCGTCGGCCGCTTGCCGGATCGATCAGCACCAGATCGGAGTCGGCGTTCCGAGGGGCGAAAGACCATGGGCCGGCCACCGGTATGGCCGCCCATGTCTCGGGCATGACGTCGCGCAGGTCCTCTGCCTCCCACAGGGGGCTGCCGGTGCGGATGTCGATGGCACGGTTGCCGACGCCCTGGGGAAACGTTCTCAGCTGGAGGGCGGTGCCTGCCATTCGCACCACGCGGGCATTCGCCGCGGTCCACAGGCGGCGGCCGTCGGCGAGGCTCCAGGCGGCTACCTCGTCTGCATCGGATGATCTGCCGACGACAAGACCGTGCTCGGGGACGATCTTGCCTTGGGCCTTGAGCGGCGCGAGGACCTTGCCGTCGGCGGCAGTGACGATGTGCAGTTCGTCTTGTCCCTCGAAGTAGATCCGGCCGTCGGCGGAGCCGGCGATCGTCTGGTCTTCGCTGCTGGACGTGGTCGGATATGTCCACAGCTCCTTGCCCGTGTCCGGCGCGACGGCGAGCCAAGCGCGCTCAGTGTCGCGTGCCAGCAGCACGCCGGCGGTTGGCTCCAGACCCGTCAAGACGTCCAGGTCCCCAGGGAGCCGGTATGTCCAGACCACCTTGCCGTTGGAGGGATCGAGGCGCCAGAGATGCCGGGCGAACCCGACGTACAGGGCGGTCCCTGCGGCGGCGACGTGTGTACCGTCGCTCACTTCGCCACCCCCGACATTCAGGGAATGCGACCAACGGATCTGGCCGGTGCGGATGTCGAGGCACCGCACCTCCTCGGAGGACTCGACGACGGCCAGCACGGAGTCCGTGGAGAGGGCGAGCGCATCGCCGCGGATCAGCTTGGTGCGATCGGGGAACTGCCACAGCGTGGCACCCGACTGCGCGTCCCGGAGAACGGCCCCCTCGGCGGTGCCCGACATGAGGACGGAGCCCACCTGACCGAGCACGTACCGCTCGGGAGAACTCCACCGGGGCCGTGCCTGCTGGACGGTGGCACCGGTGGATTCACCCGACGACGAGCCGCTGCCTTTCCCCCCTCCTCCGTCGTCCAGGACCTTCGGCACGACCACGGCGGTCGCGCCACCCGTGACGACGACACCCGCTCCTATCAGTACCGTCCGCCTGCTCACCTTCCGACCACCGCCCGTGGAGGCGTCGCCGGGCACGCTCTTCGAGACGGGCACGCTCTGCGGGACGGGCACGCTCTGCGGGACGGGCACGCTCTGCGGGACGGGCGGGAGCGTGGGGCGTGGGGGCGCGGCCACCGTGGCCTGTGAGCCGAGAAGTTCGCCCATCGCGCCGAGCCTCGCGGCGACCTCCGCCGCCGACGCGGGCCGTTGTTCGGGTAGCTTCGCCAGAAGGTCCGAGACCAGGGCGTCGAGTTCCGGGGGCAGGCCCGGCCGAGTCCGTGAGGGTGGCTCAGGGGTTTCCGAAGCGTGCGCGACCAGCTGGGAAACCAGGTCGCGTTGCCCGAAGGGCGGAGTGCCGGTGAGAAGTTGGTGGAGCAGGCATCCGAGGGAGTACAAGTCTGACGCCGGGCCGATATCGCGGCCACGTGCCTGTTCCGGTGACATCCAGGGCGCGCTTCCCATCACGTTGTCCGTCCGGCTCAACTGCTCGAGCCCGAGGGCGGGGTGGAACCAGGCGATCCCGAAATCGAGAACCTTGACCGTCCCGTCCGGGGTGAGGATCGCGTTCGCGGGCTTGATGTCGCGGTGAACGATTCCGCGTTCATGGGCGAAGGCGAGGGCGGCGCAAACCTGTCGGGCCCAGTGCACGGCACGCGCGGGGGAAGGCACGCCGTCGGCTGCCAGGAGCTGGTCCAGGGGCCGGCCCTGGACCAGCTCCATGACGATGAAGAGCGTGTCGCCGTCCTGGCCGAAGTCGTGCACGGTGACGACGTGCGGACTGTCGGACAGTCCAGCCGCGGCCCGTGCCTCGCGCTGCAGTCGGGCCGCCGACTCCGGCGACACCCCTGGGCCGGCGGCGATCGTCTTGACGGCCACAGGACGGTGCAGCACCAGGTCCTCAGCACGCCAGACCACTCCCATACCGCCAGAACCGATCCGCTCGCTCAGCCGGTAGCGCCCCGCCAGCATACGACCCATCATCCTGGCCCCCGAATCCGTCGTATCGGCTCCTAGCGTAGAAGCGCCATCCGCCTCACGCCCAGGCCGACCGCCCGCGTGACCCGACTCCAACGCCTGGAGGCCGACATCGGAACCCAGCTGCTTCACCGCAGAGACACGCACACCGGCAGCCGACCCATGACGCCCACCGCCCACGGCGCCGAACTCCTCGCGGTCCTCGCACAGCCCGAATACGGATTCGGCGTCCACCAGAGCACCGGCACCGATCTCGGAACGCTCTACCCCGTGCTGACCGGACTCGAAGGCCTCGGCTGGTCCACCGCACGCCCCGAAGAAGAAGCCGAATGGCTTGCCGGGGCCCCACCCTGGATGCGGCCCCGGCGGCAGACGCACCTACTACCGCCTCACCTCGGAAGGCAGACGCGCCGCCCAGCACGTCCTCGCCACCCGCCAGCACACCCTGCCCCGCAGAACGCCACAGAACGATGAGACGAATCCGAGGACAGACCGATGAGACACCTTGCTGAATCCCCAGCTCAACCCAACCCACCGCGACAAGAGCAACCGGATCCTGCGGTGATGTCGCGATGACCGCGGAAGCACTGGCGATCCTGAAGGCGGCGGGAGCCGAGGGAATCGAACACCCCGGCGGAACACTGCTGGCGCACCTGCGGCGAGTCAGCGCCCTCCTCGCCTCGTGGGGCGCCCGCCCGGCGCTGGTGTCGGCCGGGCTGTGTCACGCGTTCTACGGGACGGACGGGTTCCCGGTCGCACTGCTGGACCTGGGGCGCCGGGCGGAACTGGTCGAGGCGATCGGCGCCGAGGCCGAAGCACTCGTCTACCTCTACGCCTCCTGCGACCGCGAGTCGTCCTACCGCGGGCTGACCGACACCCGAGGTACATTCGTCGACCGGTTCACCGGCACACCGATCCATCCAGGCCTCGAAGTGCGCCGGGACTTCGCCGAACTCACCGCCGCCAACGAGCTGGACATCGCCGCGATCAGCCCAGAGGTCCGCCTCCGCCACGGGGCGGACCTCCTCGACCTGTTCACCCGATGGCAGCCCCTGCTGTCCGAGCCGGCCTGGGCCCACTGCCGCAGCGTGCTGGACCAGGCCCACCACTGACCGTCCGACGTCACCTCGGCAGGCCCTCCCGAGCAGGCTGCGCGAGCGGAGTGGGAAGTCGGCGGGACCGACTTCCCACTCCGGGGTGAAGTAGGCCTACCGGGCGTCGAATTCGCC
Organism: Kitasatospora sp. Ki12; assembly: GCF_054601375.1. Classification (NCBI taxonomy): domain Bacteria; kingdom Bacillati; phylum Actinomycetota; class Actinomycetes; order Kitasatosporales; family Streptomycetaceae; genus Kitasatospora; species Kitasatospora sp. Ki12. Next base: position 38,348 of record NZ_BAAIHT010000005.1, read on the forward strand.
GGTGCGGACGGCGGTGACGAAGGACTGCCAGGCGGAGGGCGAGAAGGTGAGGCGGGGGCCGTCGGGGTCCTTGCTGTCCCGAACCCGGCCGGGGTGCGCGTCGTCCACTTCGACGCAGGCGCCACCGTCGTTGTTGCTGCGGCTGCTCTTGCGCCAAGTGCCGGGGCGGTTGCCGTTCACTTCGGGTGCCTCCTGGTCGGTCGGTGGAGTGGGAAGTCGGCGGGGCCGACTTCCTGTGCACGGTCGGTGAGGCGGTGGCCGTCGTGGGCGCGGATGTGGGGAGGGCCGGGGCGCAGGGCGTCGAGGACGCGGACGGCGTAGACCTCGCCCATGCGGTCGGCGACCTCGGCGGGGGTGAGCCAGGCGATGGCGGTGGACTCGGGGGAGAGCTGCTCGGTGCCGTCCTCGGGGTGGCAGCGGAAGACGAGGGCGACGACGCCACGAGCCGTGTTCTTGTAGACGCCGGTCAGTCGCTCCACGCCGACCTTGAGGCCGGTCTCCTCGTAGATCTCGCGGCGCAGGCCGTCCTCGACGGTCTCGGCGAGTTCGAGCACACCGCCCGGCGGCTCCCAGGTCCCGTTGTCGGCCCGGCGGATCGCCAGCACCCGCCCGTCCGCCCGCACGACCGCCCCCGCGACGGACACGGAGTGGAGGGGCGGTGGCGCGGCGCGGCTGCTCATGGCATGAGGGTAGGGAGTCCGAGGGCCCGGAACCAGAACGCCCCGCCGCCCGGCCCGGGCGGCGGGGCGAAGACAACCGGGCCTCGGCTTCAGCGGGTGCGCGCGGTGCCGTCGGGCCGGATGGCAGTGATCGGGATCAGCTGATGCCGAATTCGCCGGCGCGGACGGCGGTGACGAAGGACTGCCAGGCGTCGGCGGAGAAGAGGAGCGCCGGGCCGTCGGGGTCCTTGGAGTCGCGTACGGGCATGACGTTCGGGAGGCCAGGAGCGACCTCGACGCACTGGCCTCCGTCGCTGCTGTAGGTGCTCTTGCGCCAAGTGCCGGGGTGGTCGCCGTTCACTTCGGGTGCCTCCTGGTCGGTCGGTGGAGTGGGAAGTCGGCGGGGTCGACTTCCTATGCGGGATGTTCGGGGGCGGTGAGGTGGTGGCCGTCGTGCGAACGAGGGTAGGGAGCCGAGGACCCGGGAGCCAGAACGCCCCGCCGCCCGGTGCGGGCGGCGGGGCGGCGAAACCCGGTCAGTTGCGGGCGGTCGTTGGGATGTCGCTTCCCCGGGACCATAGTTCCTCGATGTGCTCGGCGAAGCGGTCGAACATGCCGTTCTCCTCGCTGCGCCGCAGGTGCATCAGCGGGGAGTCGTGGCCGACGGTGCGGGCGAGGTGGGGGGTGACGAGCGCGTGCTCGTCGAAGCGGAACACCGAGAGGCCGACGTGGTTCGGTCCGTCCTCGGCGGCACTGAAACGGGCCTCGATGCCCGGGGCGTCGGAGAGCTTGGCGAGGTTCTCCAGGGTGACCCCGATCCGGGTGGACACTGTGAGGGCCACGTCCTCGATCTGCTCACGCCGGCGCGTCGTGTCGGAGCCGGGGGCGCCGAGGAGGAAGCGGATGCGGCAGCCGCTCTCGGCCTTGCGCCGCAAGGTCTGCAGGAGGGCGGGCTGCTCCAGCCAGACGAAGTAGTTGGTGTACCCGGCGAGGAAGACCTCGGACCGGGCCCCGGCGATCAGCTGCGCCCACACCGACCGAGGGCAGGCCGACCGGTACGGGTAGACGGCGAACACCTCGCGGTCGTGCCCGGTTTTGATGTTGGACCGGATCACCGTTCAACACCCCCTGAGGTCGCGGCGTGGGCGGCGGGGCAAGGGCGCGACCCGTTACTCACCGGGCGGTGAGCTGTACCGGGTCAGCGTGTCGTCCGTCGTGGACTTGTCGAGCAGCCGCAGATCCCACGGCCCCGTGTTCACATCGGATTCCTTTCCGAAGCCGACCCACTTGCCGGCCATGCGCCGCCCGGTCGGGTCGATCAGCAGCTGGAGGGCTCCGTGGTACCGGGCGCCCTGGTAGTAGCCGTCGGGCGCGGTCTGCTCGACCCAGGTGCCGGTGACGACGTTCCGGTCGACGGTCAGGTCGAAGGTCAGCGGGGAACCGGGGTTGGACGACGCGTCGGGCAACGAGTGCCCTGAGATGCGGTTCCCGTGCTGCGTGAGGACGACGTGGTGCAGCCCGGTGAACGTGTCGTCGCGGCCGCTGCTGAAGAACTCGTAACGGCTCAGCCAGATCCCGGAGTGACTCTCGCCCGGCTTGTCATCGGCCATGTCGGGTCCTCCTGGGCGGTGTCGGACGGCCGTGCGCCGCCGCCCCGAGGCGGGGCGGCGGCGCACAGGCAAGGTTCAGTTGGCGCCGAACTCGCCGGTGCGGACAGCGGTGACGAAGGACTGCCAGGCGGAGGAGGGGAAGACGAGGGCCGGGCCGCTGGGGTCCTTGGAGTCGCGGACCGGGACGATGCCGGTGAAGCTGTCTGCCACCTCGACGCATTGGCCGCCCTGTCCACTGTGCGTGCTCTTGCGCCAGTGAGCGCCGGATAGGTCAAGGTGCACTTTCAAATTCCTTCCGTACCGCGCGGATCAGCTCAAGCGACGCGGCCAGTGGCAGCGCCTCAACTTGCAGCCGATCGTACTCCCTGGCCCAGCCCGCAAGGGTTTCCGCGTCGCGCTCCAGAAAGCCTCGGTGGTGGGTCTCCGAGTAGCCGAGAAGCGACCGGTTCGGCATCGTGAGGATCGTCACCGGGTGTGAGAACGGCCGGTTCTCTCCAAGGCTGATCGGCGCTACCTGGATGGTCATGTTCGGCTGGCTCGCCAGATCCTCCAGGTGGGCCAACTGGCGTGCCATCACGGCTCGTCCACCGATCGGGCGTCGCAGGCACCATTCGTCGAGTACAACGTGGATGAAGGGCGGAGACGCTCGACGGATCCGTTCCTGGCGGGTGAGGAGGAACCGCATACGTTCGTCGGCTTGCTGCTGAGTAACCGTGCCCCGCCTGACCGGAGCCTGCTCGTAGGCGGCCGCGTACTCGGGGGTCTGAAGGAGTCCTGCAATGACTCCGACCTCGAATAGCCGGAGTGCGATGGCTTCGGCTTCCTGCTCGGCGTACTCGGGGAATCCCTCTATCAAGATGCTGTGTTCGAGCTGGTCGAGCATCAGGGAGAGCGTGCCGCCGGTCTTGAGTTCCGTGTCCGTGACGTCGACGAAACGGCGGCTCGGCCGCCGGACTCCGCGTTCGATGCTGGAGACGTAGGAGCCGGAGTAGGAGATGACTTTCCCGAACTTGACCTGCGTCATCCCGGCCGCGTCGCGGAAGCGGCGGAGCTGCACGCCGAGGGGTGCGTAGGGCGATGACGTGGGGTCAAGATCCTTACGGTTCATGAAGCTTCCCAACTGAACCACGCTGAACTGGCGACTTCAGATGCTTCCCTACGCGGGGATCTCTCCGCAACCCTTTCCCTACAGAAAGTGAATGCTCGATCACAGAAGGTCATTCCATGGATAATCACAAAACTCCCCGGCTCCACGGGTACGGGGTGCGGTTCGACCCCGAGGTGCAGCGCTACCGGGTGCGCAACGAGATCACGGGGGAGTGGCTGCGCCAGGACTCCGGTGAGCTGGCCTCCTTCGTCTTCTTCGGGGAGGCGTACAGCGCCTGGAAGGTGTTCGAGGTTCACCCGAGGCCGGGGGAGGCGTGATGTCCTCGATCCTCTCCCGCATCACCGCCGAGCAGCGCAGGCGGGCTGCCTCCGTCGTGGACGACCTGGTGTCCGTACTCGCCCTTGGTGGGGTGAAGTTGCCGTCCGTCTCCGTGGATTGGGAGTACGGGCGGCGGACGGGGAACTACCTGGTGCAGCTCGGGTCGGCCCGGCCCCTCGACCTTCTGCGCATCGTGGACCTCCTCCGTAAGGGGCTGCGGTACGAGCGCCTCACGCATGACGACTGACCTTCTCGCCCGTCTGCTCTGGTGGGCGGGCTTCTCCCTCATCCTCCTCGCCGCCCTCAGGAAGTGAGCTCCCCGATGCGCGACCCCCGTCTCCTCGCCAAGCCGCCGGTGTGCCGGCTGGGCTGCCTCGTCCTCGTCCGCAACCGGCGCGGGGACGTCCTCCTGGTCGACCCGGACTACATGGACGGCCTCATCCTCCCCGGCGGCGCCGCGAAGCCCAACGAGCCGCCGCAGCTCGCCGCCGCCCGGCACCTGCACGCCGAGACCGGGCTGCACCTGCGCCTGACCGACATCCTCGCCGTCGACTTCACCCCCGCCGACCGCTACCTGGAGCGCCTGAACCTGGTCTTCGACGGCGGCACCGTCCGCGACGCCACCCGCCTGACCGTCCCGCCGCAGCACAAGTCCGGGCTGCTCGGCGCCCGCTTCGTCCCCGTCCGTGACCTCCCCGCCCACATGGCGCCCGCCCAATTCGCCCGCGTCACCGAGGCGTTGGCCAACCGCACGCTGCCCGCGCTCCTGCACGGCCAGCGCGCCGCCTGATCGACCGTTTCCCTTTGACCCGCGCCGCAGGTGGGGGCTCGAACCGCAGATAGCCTGCCGGCGAGCGGGTAGGACACGGTGAGCGTCGACGCGGCGATGCTGCCGGGAGGGGGAACTGTGAGGGGTGTGGTGGCTGCCGCGCGGGCGGCGGCCGTGGTCGTCGCCACCTGGCTGGCGCTGATCGTGCTGATGGTGCTGGTGGGACTGCTTCTGCCGGGCCCCCGGCCCCACGGCGCCCTCTGGTCCACGGTCCTCGCGCTGTGGCTGCTCGCGCTGTTCATCGGGCCGCTGGTCGCCTGCCTCGCGTTGCGCCGCTGGATCGCCGGCAGCCGGGCGGGCAGTCGGGCCGGGAGTCCGGATGCACCGCTTCCTCCTGGGCCTGGGCCGTACACCCATGCCTGGCAGGACGCGCCGCCGTCCGGCGGCCACACGTGGCGGGCGGACGCGTCACCTCCTCCGCGTCCTCCGCAGCCCGACGAGCAGAGGCAGGAGAGGCGATCCGAGGCCCCGCGTGCCGCGGAGGACCCGGACGCGGAGGCTCGTCGGCGACGAGCCCGCGCGGATGCCGAGCGCAAGCGTGCGGCGGCCGAGCGGGCGCGCAAGGAGGAGGACCGACGACGACGGGCGCGCAACCGCCGGCGGCGCGAAGGGGGCGGGCGGTAACCGACGAGTCGCCTGACCCCTCAGGGCGTCAGTACCAGGCGCCCGCGCAGTCCGCCCGCCGCCAGGCGTTCGTGCGCCTCGCGAGCCCGCTCCAGCGGCAGGGTGTCCGCTACCCGCAGGGTGAGCCGGCCCTCGCCCGCGAGGGCGGCGAGCCCGGCCAGGGCGGGGCCGTCGGCGGTGATCCACACGTTGGCCACCCGGATGCCGCGCAGCCCCACCGGTTCGCTGCCGCCCGCGACCGCCACGAACGCCCCGCGGCCGCGTACCGCGCCAAGGGCCCGTACTCCCAGCAGGGCCGCGTCGACCGCGCCGTCGACCCCGCCGGGCACCAACTCCCGTACGGCCGCGGCCACATCGTCCGCCGTGCGCGGCACGAACCACTGCGCGCCGAGCGCGCGAACCAGCGTCTCGTCGCCCTCCCCGGCCAGTGCCGCCACCCGCAGGCCGCGTTGCGCGGCGAGTTCGACGGCGAAGCCGCCGACCGCGCCCGCCGCGCCGGTGACCAGCACGGTGGAGCCGGCGGGCAGGTCGAGGAGGTCGAGGGCCTGCAGGGCGGTGAGACCGTTCAGGGGCAGGGTCGCGGCCCGCTCGAAGGAGACGGAGGCCGGCAGGGGCGCGAGGGCGCCGGCGTCCAGGACGATGTGCTCGGCGTAGGCGCCGAGGTCCACGTCCAGGCGGTCGCGCAGGCCCACCACCCGCTGTCCGGGCGCGAATCCGGTGACCCCGGGGCCGACGGCGTCCACCACCCCCGCCACGTCCCAGCCGATGCCCGTCACCGCCCGGGGCGCCATCAGCCCGGCCCCGGCGAGCACCCCGGCGCGGGTGACCGCGTCCACCGGGTTGACCCCGGCCGCCGCCACCCGCACCCGCACCTGCCCGCGACCGGGCTCCGGCAGCGCCACCTCGACCAGCTCCAGCGCCTCCGGACCGCCGAACTCCCGCACCACCACGGCACGCACCACACCACACTCCTTCAGACGGAACCAGGGGAACGCCGCCCAACCTAAGGAGAGCTACTCTCCGACGGGAAGCACGCACCCGAAGGTGCGTACCGAACGGCAAGGAGAGCGAGCCCGTGCCCACCATGACCGCCGCCCAGCGCCGCGCCGCCGACGCGGCCGGCTTCGACGCCTACCTCGCCGAGTGCCCGGCCCGCCAACTCCTGGACCGCATCGGGGACAAATGGACCAGCCTGGTCGTCAACGCCCTCGCCGACGGGCCGCGCCGCTACAGCGACCTGCGCCGGCGCCTGTCCGGGGTGAGCGAGAAGATGCTCACCCAGACCCTGCGCGCCCTGGAACGCGACGGCCTGCTCACCCGCACCGTCACCGGCGGCGTCCCGGCCCGCGTGGACTACGAACTCACCGCGCTCGGACGGGACTTGCTGCCGCTGATGCGGGCCATCAAGGCGTGGGCGGAGTCCCACATGCCGCAGGTGCTGGACGCGCGGGCCGCCTACGACGGCGGGCAGGGCGCGCGGGGTTGAGCCGTGGCGCCGGGACGGCCGCTTTCGGGTGATCGACGGCGCGATGCCCGTCGGCGGACGGAGGCGTGTGGGACGTTCGCGAACGGTACGTCCGGCAGCAGGACAGGGAGCGGGTGAGCCGCGTCCTGCGCCGTCGCGTAGGGCGTCACGGCACACCGCCCGCAGCTGCTCGCGGCCGCGTCGGCCCGCAGGCGGACGAGCCGGCGGGCCGACACGCGTGCGGGGCGAGGCGGTGGGGAGCGTGCCCCGGGGGCCTCAGGCCAGGGTGGCGGCGAGGCGTTCGGGGAGGGTGGGGTAGGGGCGGCAGTCGACGACGGGCAGGGCGTGGGCGGTGGCCTGGGCGGCGAGCCAGGCGGAGTAGCGGGCGCTGACGGCGGCGCGTTCGGGCTGGGGGCCGTCGTCGGGCTCGCGGTCGGCGTAGTTGGCGGCGATGCGGTGCGGGTCGCCCTCGTGGAGGAAGACCGCCCTCACCCGCCGGCCCCGCGCGGCGGCCTCGGCGGCGGCGCGGGCGGCGGCGGCCGGGGTGAGGTAGTCGCCCTCGACGATCGCGGGCACGTCGACGGTCAGCCGGTTGCGTACGACGCCGAGCAGGGCGTCGTCCAGGGCGTGGGCGGTGGCGATCTGCAGCTCCAGGACGCGTTCGGCGCTCAGGGCCCGGTCGGGGGCGGTGAAGTGGTGGAGTCCGGGGTGGGTGGCCGCGGTGGTGGCGGCCTGCAGGGCGGCGACGACGTCGTCGAACTCCACGGTGAACGCCCCGTGCCGGGCGGCGAGGCGGGCGGCGGCGCGGCTCTTGCCGGTTCCGGAGGCGCCGCCGATCAGCAGGACGTCCCAGGGGGTGTCGTCGGTGTGCATACCGTCACGGTAGGCGGCGGGGGTACGGACGGGCCCGGTGGGGGTACGGACGGGCCCGACAGGGGGCCGGTAAGCGGTCCGGGGGGTGGGTGGGCTCTAGGGGGCGGGGGAGGCGGCACGGGGTGCGGCCTTCCCGGCCCGGCCCCCGGCGTCGGCAGCCGGCCCAAGGCCCGGTCCGTCGTCCGCCGCCCGCGTTCCCCGCGCGGGCGGCGGAAACGGACGGCCCCCGGCGGCCGGGTGTGGCCGGCCGGGTGCGGTCAGCTGCTGTCGTGGGTGGTGGCGCGGCGTACGGCCCAGGGCAGGACGAACCACAGGGTGGCGAAGATCAGCGCGATGAGGCAGGTGATCGGCACCGCGACCGCCGTGCCGAGGACGACGTCGAGGACCAGCAGGACGGCGCCGCTCAGGGCGGCGGCGAGCAGCAGCAGGCCGGCCTGGGCGATGCGGGCGGAGACGGTGACGATCCGTTCCTTGCCGGGGTGGCGGTACAGGCCGCGGTGCAGGGCGACGGGGGTGGCCAGGACGGCCGCGGCGACGACGGCCAGCAGCAGGGTGGCGACGTAGACGTCCTGCTGGGCGTCGGTGAGTGTGGCGAAGCGCGGGGTGAAGGCGACGCCGAGGAGGAAGGCGAAGACGATCTGTACGCCGGTCTGCAGCACCCGCAGTTCCTGCAGCAGTTCCACCAGGCGCCGGTCGGCCCGTACGGCGGGGTTCTCCCAGCCGGGCGGGGGCGGGGCGGCGGGCGGCGGGGAGTCCGGGGGAGGCGGCGCGCTGGTCATGGGTCAGCTTCTCACCCCGCGCGGCGGTCCGGCTGCCCGGTGCCGTCCAGGCGGGTCTGCCAGGCGGTGAGCAGGGTCTGGAGGGCGGCGGCCTCCTCGGGGGCGAGGTGGGCGAGCAGGCGGTGCTCGTTGCGCATGTGGGCGGTGAACGCCTCGTCGATCAGGCGCCGGCCGGCGTCGGTGAGGGCGACCACGCGCCCGCGCCGGTCGTCCTCGGCGGGGCGGCGGGTGACCAGCCCGGCGCGTTCCAGGCGGTCGATCCGCTTGGTCATCGCGCCGGTGGTGACCATGGTGTGCGCGGCGAGTTCGCCGGGGGCGCGCTCGTAGGGGGCGCCGGCGCGGCGCAGCGCGGCGAGGACGTCGAACTCGCCCTCGCCGAGGCCGTAGCGCTGGTAGACGAGGGTGAGTTCGGCGGTCAGGCGGTCGGCGAGGCGGTGCAGGCGGCCGATGACGGCCTGCGGGGAGACGTCGAGGTCGGGGCGTTCGCGCTGCCACTCGGCCTGGATCTGCGCGACGTGGTCGACGGGGTCGACAGGGGCGGGGTGGCCACCGCGCCGGTCGGGGTGCTCGGGGTGCTCCATGGCGTCCAGTGTAGCGCGGGTAGCTTCCAGGGAAGCTATATTGTCTTCCATGGAAGCCAATGCGCGCTGGGTGCTGCCGACCGCCCTCGCCCCGCTCGCCTGGGGCGCCAACTACCACGTGACCCACGCCTACCTGCCCGCCGACCGCCCGCTCTGGGGCGCCGTCCTGCGCGCCCTGCCCGCCGGCCTGCTGCTGCTCGCCCTCGCCCGCCGCCGACCGCACGGCGCCTGGTGGTGGCGCAGCGCCCTGCTCGGACTGCTCAACACCGCCGTCTTCTTCGTCCTGCTCTACCTCGCCTCCCAGCTGCTGCCCACCAGCGCCGCCGCCACCGTCATGGCCGCCTCCCCGCTCGCGATGCTGCTCACCGCCTGGGCCCTGGCCGGACGGCGCCCGCGCCGCGCCCACCTGACCGGGGCACTGGTCGGGCTGGCCGGGGTCGCGCTGACCCTGCTCGGCACCGGCGGCGCGATCGGCTGGCCGGGCCTGGCCGCCTCGGCCGGGGCGATGCTGGTCTCCTCCGTCGGCTACGTCCTCGCCGCCCGCTGGCGCGAGGGCGCCGACCCGCTGGCCGCCACCGCCTGGCAGCTGAGCGCCGGCGGCCTGATGCTGCTGCCGCTCGCCGCGGCCGCCGAGGGCCCGCCCCCGGCGGTGGACACCCCCGCCCTGCTCGCCTTCGGCTACAGCACCCTGATCGCCACCGCCCTCGCCTTCACCTGCTGGTTCGCCGGACTGCGCCACCTGCCGGCCGGGACGGTGGGCCTGCTCGGACTGCTCAACCCGATGGCCGGGGTGCTGCTGGGCACCGCGCTGGACGGCGACCCGTTCGGGCTGCGGCAGGGGCTGGGCCTGGCGCTGGTCGCGGCCGGGATCCTCCTCGGACGCCCGCGCGGCCGGGCCGCGGAGCCCGCACCCGTCGAGCGGACCGAGGAGCCCGCACCCGTCGAGCGGACCGAGGAGGCCGGGCAGACCGAGGGGGCGCGCTTGCCCGGGGGCCGGACGGCATGATCTGCTGGCGCCAGCATCGCGTGCCGGTGACGGACCGCGTCAGGCATGGAGGTGCGGAACCGAAGGGACCGCCACCCGTGGCCTCCCCCGTGAACGGCCGTACGGCCGCTCTCAGTCTTCAACTCTCCCGCGCGCACCAGGACTTGCGACGCCGCCTCACCGACGTGCGCACCAACCTCGGCCGACGCCCGGACGACGGCACGCTCCTCACCCACTGCCTGGCCTTCTGCACCGCCCTGACCAACCACCACCAGGGCGAGGATGACGGCCTCTTCGCCCAACTCCTGCGTGAACGGCCCGACTTGGCGCCGACCGTCGCCAAACTCGTCGAGGACCACGGATTCATCGCCGCCATCCTCACCCGGGTCCGCGACCTCGCCGAACAGGCCGCCGCCGCGCCGGGTACCGACCTGGAGGCCGTCGGGCGTGAACTCGACGGACTGGCCGCCATCATGGACTCCCACTTCGGCTACGAGGAACGGGCCATCTCCGCCGCCCTCGACGCCGGGGTGCCCGACGACGGCTGGTCCGAACCGGTCCTGCGCTTCAGGGCGCCGTAAAGACCCGGCGCCGGGTCTTTACGCCGTAAAGATCCGGCCCCGTAAAACCCCTCGCCCCGCGAGGCCCGTCCTCCCTACACTCGCCACGCAGCCGCGCTCCGACGCGCGGCCCACCGTGCCGATGAACGAGACAGACGAGAGAGAGGGGTGAGCGGCCGTGCCGAAGCAGAGCGCCGCCGCCCCCTCTCCCGCCTCCCGGTACGAGGTGATCCTGGTGTCCCCGTCCTCCCGGTGCCCGCTGCGCGGCCGGCACCGGAGCAGCGCCGCCACCGTCTGAACCACGCCCTCGCCCGGCCCGCAAAGGCCTTGCCGGGAACCGCACATGACGGTCCGCGGGCGCTGCACGATCGCGCGCCCACCCGCAGGAGAACGCCTCGAAAGGCACCCGGGCCATGCGCACCGACACCACCACCAGCACCAGCACCCGTACGACCGCCACCGCCACCGCGACCACCGCCGCCGCGACCGCCGCCATCGCCGAGGTCCGCAACCTCGGCATCCTCGCCCACGTCGACGCCGGCAAGACCACCGTCACCGAGCGGATCCTCTACCTCACCGGCACCACCCACAAGCGCGGCGAGGTCCACGACGGCACCACCGTCACCGACTTCGACCCCCAGGAACGCGACCGCGGCATCACCATCTTCGCCGCCGCCGTCAGCTGCGCCTGGGCCGGGCACCGGATCAACCTCATCGACACCCCCGGCCACGTCGACTTCGCCGACGAGGTCGAACGCTCCCTGCGTGTCCTGGACGGCGCGGTGGCGGTGTTCGACGCGGTCGCCGGCGTCGAGCCGCAGAGCGAGTCCGTCTGGCGCCAGGCCGAACGCCACGGTGTGCCCCGCATCGCGTTCGTCAACAAGCTCGACCGCGCCGGCGCCGACCTGGACGCCGCCGTCGCCTCGATCCGCGAACGCCTGCACCCGCGCCCGCTCGCCGTCCAACTCCCCATCGGCACCGAGGAGTCGTTCACCGGCGTCGTCGACCTGCTGCGCCTGCGCGCGCTCACCTGGCACGACGACGGCACCCCCGCCCCCGAAGGCCCGGTGCCCGCCCACCTCGCGGCGCAGGCCGCCGAGCGCCGCCGCGCCCTGGAGGAGGCCGTCGCCGAACTGAACCCCGAGGCCCTGGAGGAGTTCTGCACCCACGGGAGCGTCACCGCCGCCACCCTCGCCACCGCCCTGCGCGAACTCACCCGCACCGGCGAGGCCGTGGTCGTGCTGTGCGGCTCCGCCTACCGCAACCGCGGCATCGAACCCCTCCTGGACGCCGTCGTCGCCTACCTGCCCTCCCCGCTCGACCTCCCGCCGGTCCGCGCCGCCGAGGGAACAGGCACCGCCGACGCGACCGACCCCGCCGACCGCGCCCAGGAGCGCGCCGCCGACCCCCGACAGCCCCTGACCGCCCTGGCGTTCAAGGTCGTCGCGGCCCCCACCGGCCGCCTCACCTACCTGCGCCTGTACGCCGGCACCCTGCACAAGGGAGCGACCGTGCTCGACACCACCACCGGCCGCACCGAACGCGTCGCCCGCATCCTGCGGGTGATGGCCGACCGCCACACCGAGACCGACCACGCCCGCGCCGGCGACATCGTCGCCGTCATCGGCCCCAAGGCCGCCCGCGTCGGCGCCACCCTCTGCGACCCCGACCACCCGATCCGCCTGGAGGCACCCGTGAGCGCCGAACCCGTCGTCACCGTCGCCGTCGAGGCCCGCCGCGCCACCGACACCGACAAGCTCACCGCCGCCCTCGCCCGCCTCGCCGAGGAGGACCCCTCGCTGCGCCTGGCCACCGACCCCGAGACCGGGCAGCGCACCCTGGCGGGGCTGGGCGAACTGCACCTGGAGGTGGCGATGGAGAAGGTGCGGCGCGACAGCGGCGTCGAGGCGGTCACCGGAGCGCCGAAGGTCGCGCTGCGCGAGGCCCTGGTGGAGGGCGTGCGCGGCTTCGTGTACCGGCACGCCAAACAGGACGGCGGCGCGGGCCAGTTCGCCCACCTCGTCCTGGACGTCCAGCCGCTCGCGCAGGACGAGGGGGAGGGGTTCGTGTTCGCCTCCACCGTCACCGGCGGGCGGGTGCCGCGCGAGTACGTGCAGGCCGTCGAGGCGGGCTGCCGCGACGCGCTGACCGAGGGGCCGCTGGGCGGGCACCCGGTCACCGGCGTCGCGGTCACCCTCACCGACGGGGCCACCCACCCCAAGGACTCCTCCGAGCTCGCCTTCCGCACCGCCGCCCGCCTCGGACTGCGCGAGGCGCTGCGGGCCGGGCGGATGCGGCTGCTGGAACCGGTCGCGGAGGTGACGGTCACCGTGCCCGAGGACGCGCTGGGCACCGTCCTGGGCGACCTCGCCGCCCGGCGCGGCCACGTCCGGGCCACCACGGCCGGACACGGCACCACCGCGCAGGTGAGCGCGCTGGTACCGCTGGCCGAACTGTTCGGCTACGCGGGCCGCCTGCGCGGCCGCACCCAGGGCCGGGGCACCTTCACCACCCGCCCGGCCGGCTACGCGCCCGCGCCGGCGAGCGGGCCGGTGAACGCCGGCTGACACCGGGGCGCCCGGCCCTCCCGGACGACGGGAGGGCCGGGCGCCGCGCGGCTACGCCGTCACCGTCACCGTTACAGCGCGCCGGCCTCCGCGGCCGACCAGGCCGACGGGTACAGCGGGCGCCAGCCGAGGTCGCGGCGCGCCGCTGCCGTCGACATCTGCCCCTCCCACGGGTCGAACGGCGTCTGCGCCGAAGTGCCCGGGTGGGTACGGCCGTTGAGCTCGTGGACGTCCCAGGCGGTCAGCGGCGCGTCGTCGCCGACGTTGTAGGTGCGTCCTTCGATGCCGGGCGCGGTCAGGGCCCGCCACAGGGCCTGCGCGACGTCCGCGTGGTGCACCACGGCCAGGCGCTGGTGCGCGGGCCAGGTGGCCGCCCACTGCGCCGCCTGCGCGAGGTGCGGGTCGCCCTCGCCGTACACGAACGCCAACCGGGCGACCACCAGCGGCAGTTCGTCGCCCAGGGCGCGCAGTCCGGCCTCGGCCTGCGCCTTGGACGCCGCGTACACGCCCCACGCCGGGTGCGGCGCCAGCCGGTCGTCCTCGACGGCCGGGCGTCCCAGCTCCCGCCCGTAGACCAGGTTGGTGCTGGTGTGGACGAACCGGGCCACCCCCGCCTTCGCCGCCTGGCGGCCCAGCGCCACCGCGGCGTCCCGGTTGACCGCCCACGCGTCCTCGTCCGGCACCCCGCGCAGCGCCGCCGCGACGTTCAGCACCGTGTCGGCCCCCTCCAGGGCCTTTGCCCGGTCGGCCTCTTCGGTCAGGTCGCCGGCCACCACCTGCGCGCCGAGCGCGGCCAGGGGGGCTGCCTTCCGCTCGTCGCGCACCAGCACCCGGACCGAGGAGCCCTGCGCCCCGGCCCACCGCAGCAGCCGCGGCACCAGCCGGGTGCCCACGGAACCGGTCGCGCCCGTCACCAGGATCGTCGTCATGGTCTGTCTCCTTCGGGAAGTCGCTGTCCTTCGACACCCACAACCCTGCCCGCGGCGCGCTCGGCGCGGCAGAGACCTCCCGAACCAGGGACCGCCGGTCCCTGGTTCGGGCCGGCGGCCGGGCCGGCGTCCGGGACGGCCGGCGCGGCCTCACGGCGCAGTGCCCTCCTCCTCGGACAGCTCCTCGGACAGCTCCTTGATCGCGTCCAGGCGCTCCTCCCACCGGGCGGCGAGGGCGTCCATCCACCGGGTCGTGCGCCGCAGCGGCCGCAGGTCGGCCTCGTAGCGGACCTCGCGGCCGGCCCGGCGGGCGCGCACCAGCCCGGCGCGGCCGAGGACGGCCAGGTGCTTGGCGACCGCCTGGCGGGTGACGGGCAGCCGTGCCGCCAGCGAGGTCGCCGTCGAGCCGCCTTCGAGGGCGAGGGCGGTCAGCACGTCCCGGCGGACCGGGTCGGCGAGGGCCACCAGGACGTCCTCGGGGACCGGTTCGGGAGCGGGGCCGCCCTCAGGGGCGCGGGTCACGCCGGAATCTGTTCGCAGTCCGCGGCCAGCCGGTCGAGCTTGCCGGGCCAGTTCAGGGTGTTGGCGCGGTGCCGGTCGGCGGCCTGGCCGGCGGGCAGGCCGAGGCGGGCGAAGCCGCTCTCGACCATGGTGAGCCGGGTGCCGGCGGTGGAGCCGTCCGCGGTCAGGGTGAACTCGACCAGGGTGGCGTCGGTGTCGCCCGGCTCCTGTCCGGCGGCGCCCTGGGACCACCGCCAGGACAGGGTGTGCGGCGGTTCGACCCGCTGGAGGCGGGCGGGGATGGTGCCGTGGACGCCGTGGTCGAAGACCAGGAGGCCGCCGGGGCGCAGGTCGACCTCGACCGGCGCGCCGCTGCCGAACCAGCGGCCGAGGAACGCCGGTTCGGTCAGGACGGACCAGACCCGCTCCCTGGGGGCGTTGATCATGACGGTGCGTTCGATCGTGTCGGGGATCACGGGCAGCCTCACTTCGTCGTCATCCGGATGCGCAACTCCAAGGTTGCACACCCGGAACCCCATGCGCAACCGTACGGTTGCGTGAAGCGGTCGGCCGGCCGACCGCCAGGCCGCCGGGGCGCGGGTCGACCGGTCAGCGGGCGGACAGTTCCCGCGGGTCCGGGCGGTCCTGGCCGTAGGCGCCGGCCATGGGGGAGGCCCCGGTGGTGAGGAAGTCGTGGATCGCGGCCAGGTAGGCGGCGCGCGCCACCGTGCCGAGCCCGTCCGGGTCGAGGGCGTCGAACGCGGCGTCCGCCCCCTCGGCCGGGTTGCCGCTGGTGGTGCGCAGCCGGGTGAACTCCGGGCGGGTCAGGCGCCCGTCGCCGTCACCGTCGGCGAGGTCGAACAGCGAGCCGAGGGCGGGCCGGCAGGTCGACTCGAAGGCCTCGTGGCCGGCCCAGTCGCGGTACTCCTCGAAGGTCACGCCGCCGTCCCCGTCGCCGTCCATCTGCCCGAACACCTCCCGGTGGGCACCGAGGGCCGCGGCGACCAGCGGGTCCCGGTCGCCGCGCCCGAAGGCCGCGGCCGCCCGGTCGACCCGGGCGAGGTACTCGTCCCGCGTGATCACGCCGTCGCCGTCGCTGTCCAGCATCGCGAAGATGCGCCGCTTCGCCGTGTCCGACATCTCGTCACCGTCCGTTCTCCGAGGGGAAGTGCGCCCGGTCCAACGCGACGGGCGGGGAAGGGTCACCCGGCGGGGCGGCGCGGCCCGCAGCCAGGGACCGGTAATCCCTGGCCACGGCCCGCCCCCGGGGGCCATGCTGGGGGCATGATCGACCGCGCGGCGCTGGCCGACTTCCTCACCCGCACCCGGGCCCGGCTCACCCCCGCCGACCTGGGGCTGCCGCCCGGGGCGCGGCGGCGAACCCCCGGGCTGCGCCGGGAGGAGGTGGCGCAGCTGGCCGGGCTGTCGGTGGACTACTACGCGCGCCTGGAGCAGCGGCGCGGCCCGCAGCCCTCGCCGCAGCTGCTGGCCTCCCTCGCCCGGGCGCTGCGGCTCAGCGAGGACGAGCGCGACCACCTGTTCCGCCTCGCCGGGCACGAGCCGCCGCGCCGCCACGGCCCGCTCGGACACGTTCGCCCCGGCCTGCTGCTGGTCCTGGACCGGCTGCACGACACGCCCGCCCAGGTGGTCTCCGACCTCGGCGACGTGCTCGCCCAGAACGCGATGGCCGCCGCCGTCTTCGGCGACGTCGGCGCCCTGGCGCCCGAGCGGCGCAACCTGCTGCTGCGCTGGTTCACCGAACCGGACGTCCGCGCGCTGTTCCCGCCCGAGGACCACGAGGACCTCACCCGCGCCCACGTCGCCTCCCTGCGCGCCGCCCGTACCGCCCGCCCCGGCGACCGGCGCGCCGCCGACCTGCTGGAGCAACTCCTCGCCACCGGCGAGGAGTTCACCGCCTGCTGGCAGCGGCACGAGGTCGCCCGGCGGCGCAGCGGCCGCAAGCGGGTGCTGCACCCGGTGGTGGGGCCGCTGGACCTGGAGTGCGAGGTGCTGGCCACCGCCGGCGAGGAGCAGCTGCTGCTGGTGCACACCGCCGCGCCCGGCAGCGAGTGCGCCTCCCGCCTGGACCTGCTGCGGGTGGTCGGCGCCCCCCTCTGACGGCCCCTGGAAAGCCCCCCCGCCCGGGGCCCCGCTGCGGCGCGCCGGGCGCCGCCCGCCGTAGGCTGGGCCGGGCCGCCGACGGCACAGACCGTCACCATCCGGGCGGAACACGACAGAAACGGGCAGGCAGGGCATGCAGTTCGACGACCAGGGCGACCTCGACACCTCGCAGGTGGACGACCGGCGCGGCATCCCGGGCGGGAAGGTCGCCATCGGCGGCGGGGCCGTGGGCCTGATCGCGGTGCTGTTCGCGGTCATCCTCGGCGTCGACCCGCAGCTGCTGGGCCTGTCCTCCGGCGGCGGCTCCGCCTCCTCCCCGGGCGTACGCACCGCAGGCGAGGCGCAGCAGGCCTGCAAGACCGGCGCGGACGCCAACAAGCGCCAGGACTGCCGGATCGTGGCGGTCACCAACAGCCTCCAGGACTTCTGGCGCACCGAGCTGCCGCGCCGCACCAGCATCCCGTACCGGAGCGCCGAGACGGTGCTGTTCACCGGCCAGGTCTCCACCGCCTGCGGGCCGGCGACCTCGGCGGTCGGCCCGTTCTACTGCCCCGGCGACAAGAAGGCGTACGTCGACCTCGGCTTCTTCAACGAGCTGTCCTCCCGCTTCGGCGCCAAGGGCGGCCCGTTCGCCGAGTCCTACGTCGTCGCCCACGAGTACGGCCACCACATCCAGAACCTCACCGGCGCCATGCAGAAGGCCGCCGGCGACCGCCAGGGCGCCAACAGCGGCTCGGTGCGCCTGGAGCTGCAGGCCGACTGCTACGCGGGGGTGTGGGCGCACCACGTCACCACCACCCCGCAGCCCTCCACCGGGCGCCCGCTGATCGCCTCGCTCACCGACCAGGACATCGCCCAGGGCCTGGACGCGGCCGCGGCCGTCGGCGACGACCGGATCCAGCAGCAGGCCACCGGGCGGATCAACCCGGAGGCGTGGACGCACGGTTCCTCCGAGCAGCGCAAGGCCTGGTTCACCACCGGCTACCGCGGCGGCGACCTCGCCCAGTGCGACACCTTCTCGGTGGCGAAGCCGTAGCCGTCGAGCCCCGGGCGCCGTCTGCCCTTCCGCCGTCAGCCCCGCCCGCCGTCAGCTCCGGGGGCCGCCGCCCGTCCAGTCCCAGCCGGCCAGGGCGTCGCGCAGCAGCCGGACGGCGGTGGGCAGGCGCCCGCCCGTACCCCAGGACAGGGTGAGGGTGCGCCGGCAGCCGGGGTGGTCGATCGAGACCCAGGTCAGCGGCAGCCGGGTGGCGGTGCGGTGGGCGATGGCGGGCACCAGGCCGACGCCCAGGTCCGCGCTGATGAGTTCGGCGATGGTGCCGGCCTCGTCGACCTCGCAGACGATCCTGGGCGTCAGGCCCTGCCCGGCGAACAGCCGCTCCAGCAGGCGCCGTTGCCAGTGCCCGGGACGGCCGGCGACGAACGCCTCCCCGGCGAGGTCCGCGACCGCGACCGGGCCGCGCCCGGCCAGCGGGTGGCCGCGCGCGACCGCCAGGCCGACCTCCTCGTCGAGCAGCAGCACCGACTCCAGCCCCGGGGCGTCGACCGGCAGGGAGGCGACGGCCAGGTCGATCTCCTGGGCCCGCAGCCGGCGGGCCATCTCCTCGACGGACAGCTGGTGCAGCTCCATCTCCACGTCCGGATGGTCCCGCTTGAACGCGGCCAGCGGCCCGCTGAACGCCAGCAGGGTCTCCGAGGCCAGCCGGACCGTGCCGAACCCCTGCCCGGCGGCCTCCGCCACCGCCCGCCGCCCGGCCGCCAGTTCACCGAGCGCCCGCTCGACGTGGTCGCGGAAGACCCGCCCCGACTCGTTGAGCCGCAGCCGCCCGCCCCGGTCGAACAGCGGGGTGCCCAGCTCCGCCTCCAGCCGGGCGATACTGCGGCTCAACGACGGCTGGGCGACCCGCAGCTCCTCGGCCGCCCGGCTCAGGTGCTCCACCCGCGCCACGGCCAGGAACTGCGTCAGCGCGTGCAGATCCACCGGTACCCCCCCAGGCCCCCGTGCCCACGGCGCCATAACGCCAGGGCGATATCGATCCCGGCCACGATAACCGACCGGTCATACCGTCAGAGGGCGGGCCGCGCACCGGCACCCGCACGGCCCGACCGGAACGGGGAGGGGCGCGGCCGTGGCCGTCGCCGCCGACGGCTCCCGCCCGGGCATGGCGGCCCGGTCTGCCACGGGCGAGCGGACCGGGCCCACCGGCCGGCCGCCGCGGGCCTCGGCCGCCACGCATGCCGCCGCCGTCCACGGTCGGCCGGTGTTCGCCGGGGCGTACGTGAGCGGCGCCCGCCGGGCCGGCGCACGCCCTCCCGGTGGGGCGCCGGTCCAGGCGTTCCGGTCCGGCCGCCCGGGGTCGAGCAGGGCCTGTGCCGGGGCCCCGGCGCCGGGTGGCCGCCACCGCCGACCGGAGCGCGTGCCCCTGCGCGGCGGCCCGGTCCGGCCGTTCGGGGGCTGAGCGCTGCCCCGGGTGGGTGCGTCGCCCGGGGGCGGGGGCCGTCAGGCCGTCGTCCAGAGGGCGCGCACGTGGGCGGCGGCGTCGGCGGCTTGGCGCGTGCCCTCGGCGTAGGCGGCGGTCCAGGCGTCCCAGTCCGGGCGTTCGGAGTCGAGGAGGGCCTGGGCCGGGGTGTCGGGGGTGAGGGCCAGGGCGGCCGGCCAGGGGGTGAGGTCGGTGGGCCGGTGGCGGTGGGCCAGCGGCTCGACCACGACCAGGGTGCGGGCGCCGGCGGCGAGGTCGGCGTTGGCGCCGGCGCGCAGCGCGCCGTCGATGGCGCGGCGCCCGCCCGGCAGGGTGACGGGTACCTCCGTGCCGGGGAAGGCGCTGGAGGCGGCGACCGCGCGCAGCAACGGCACGCCGTCGTCGGCGCCGAGGACCAGCGGTGCGCCGTCGACCGCGTCGACGGCGGTCACCAGCAGGCGCCGGGCCGGCCAGGCGGGGGTGCCGACCATGGCCTCGCGGCGGGCCAGCAGGTCGTGTTCGGCGTCGTCGTCGGCGCTCGCGAGCGCGATGCGCCCGACCAGGCGGCGGGCCTCGGCGGGCTCCAGGCCCCGGCCGAGGACGGCGAACACCTCGCCCATGACGGCCGGATCGGGCCGGCGGGCGGGGGCCGGGGGGCGCCGGGCCGGGTCCACCAGGCGCGCCGGGTCCTGCCCGCCGGCCAGCAGGGCGGCCACGATCGCCCCGGCCGAGGTGGCGACCGTCAGGTCCGCCTCGCCGAGGTCCACCCCGGCCTCGCGCAGCCCGCCGACCAGGCCGGCCGTCCAGGCGGCGCCCAGCCGGCCCCCGGGCCCGAGCACCAGCGCCCGCCCGAGTCCGTGACCGTCCGTCACCGCGTGCTCGTCTGCCATGGTTTCCCCCTTGATCGCGGCGGCCTCCGCCGTTCTTGAAACAGTCGTACCATAAACTCGGGCCACTCCGCAGAAAGGACCGACCGCCGTGGGACGACCCGCCGACCCCGCCCGCCGCGAGCGCACCCTGGCCCGCGCGACCGACCACGTGCTGGCGCACGGACTGGCCGGGCTGAGCCTGCGCCCGCTGGCCGCCGCCCTCGACACCAGCCCGCGGATGCTGCTCTACGACTTCGGCAGCAAGCAGGAGCTGGTGGCCGCCGTCCTGGCCGAGGCCCGCCGCCGCGGCGCGGCCCGTCTGGCCTCCCGCCCGCCGCAGGGGTCGGGCACACCCGCGCAGCGGCTGCGCGGCATCTGGGCCTGGCTCAGCGCACCCGACCGCGCCCCGTTCGTCCGGCTGTTCTTCGAGGTCCACGCTGACCTGCTGGCCCACCCCGAGCACTACCCGGACCGCGCCCGGGCGGTCACCGACTGGTTCGACACCCTGAGCGCCGCCTTCGCCGACGTCTCCCGAGGGGAGGGCGACACCGCCACCCCCACCCTGGTCATGGCCGTCCTGCGGGGCCTGCTGCTCGACCTCACCCTCACCGGCGACCGCGACCGCGCCGACCGCGCCCTGGAGCGCTTCGCCGACCTGCTGGGGGCGGCTCGGGGTGCCTGACCGGGCCGATATATGGACAACAGGGGTGAGAGCGGGCAGTTCCGGTCGATCCCGATCATCTGATCGACCATCACCGAACTGCCCTACGAGGATCACCAGGGCGTGGGGACGATCCAGAGTTCGCAGGGGCCGTTGACGATGACGGACTCCAGCCGGGCCGGTGCCGTCCTGGAGGGGTCCAGGACGGCGTCGGGGCAGGCGGTGAAGAGGCCGGCCAGGGCGACCTCGGCCTCCAGGCGGGCCAGGGGCGCGCCGAGGCAGAAGTGCGGGCCGTGGCCGAAGGCCAGGTGGTCCTTGTCGGGGCGGGTCGGGTCGAAGTCGTCCGGGTGCCGGGGGTGGACCTCCGGGTCCCGGCCGGCGGCGCCGAAGCCGAGCAGGATCGGCTCGCCGCGCCGGATGACCACGTCCTCACCGAGGTCGATGTCCTCCAGCGGGTAGCGCAGCGGGACGTGCATCACCGGGCTCTCGTGGCGCAGGGTCTCCTCGACGACGTCCTCCCAGCCAAGGGTGCCCGCGCGGACCAGGGCCAGGTGGCCGGGGTGGGTGAGGAGTTCCTGGACGGCGCTGGTGATGAGGTTGACCGCGGTCTCGTAGCCGGCGCCGAGCATCAGGAACAGCGTGTCGCGGGACTCCTGCTCGGTGCGGCCGGTGTCGCCGCCGGTGCCGAGGGCGGCGACGTCGCTGGCGAGGTCGGGCCCGGGCTCGCGCCGTTTGAGGTCCAGCAGTTCGGCCAGCACCGCGTCGATCCGCTCCCGCCAGAGCGTCATCTGCCCGGTGGTGGCGGTCGTCGTCAGCAGGGCGTCCATCGCGGTGCCGATCCGGGGCCGCAGGTCGGCGGGGACGCCGAAGAGGTCGCAGATCACCGTCATGGTCAGCGGGAGGGCGAGGGCCCGGCGGACGTCCACGGCCTCGCCGGGGCCCAGGTCGCGGAACGCGCCGACCAGGGCGGCGGTGGTCGCCTCGATGCCGGGGCGCAGCGCGCTCACCCGGCGGGGCGAGAAGGAGGGGGCCATCCGCCGCCGGGCCGTGCGGTGTTCGTCGCCGTAGAGGTTGAAGAAGTTCTCCTGGAAGGCGATCGGGCCCAGCGGCCAGCCCTCGGGCACGGAGGCCAGGGCGGGCCAGTGCTTGCGCGGGTCGCGGGAGATGCGCGGGTCGCCGGTCAGGGCGCGGATCACCGAACCGCGGGTCACGGACCAGGCGATCACGCCGTCGGGGAGTTCGACCCGGACGGCGGGTCCGGCCGAGCGCAGCCGCGCGTTCTGCTGGTGCGGGGTCCGGGCGCTCATGTCCAGTACCGGGCAGCGGCGTTCGTCTGGAGCCATGGCCTTGCTCCTCGGGATCTCTCGGGGGTGCCCCCGGTGGGCCTGTGCTCCGTTGTAGGCGGGCCCGGCGCGGCCGTCAACGGCGCACGGCCCGTGCGCCCCGTGTCCGCGCCGTGTCCGTCCGGACGGCCCGCGCCGTGTCCGCCCGGACGGCCCGCACGGGAAGTCGACGGGCCCGACTTCTCACGCGGGGGAGCCGGGGGTTCAGCGGGCCGGACGGATCATCACGGCCAGCCGGGGGGACTGCGCGGTGGCGTCCTGGGCGTTGAACTCCCGGTAGCCCCAGGCCTCGTAGAGCCGCCGGACCTTCCCGTCCCCGGCGAGCGGGTTCACCATCAGCACGGCGCGTTCCTCGCTGCGGTGGGCCAGCAGCGCGTCGTGGATGCGGCGGGCGGTCCCGGTGCCGCGCCAGGGCGCGCGGACGCCGATCTCCTTGACCGCCAGGACCGGGGCGTCGGTGAACCCGTCGGGCAGCGGCTCGGCCATCCGCCGCCAGTACCGGTCGCCGGCGCCGACACTGTTGCCGTAGGCGTACCCGACCGCCACCTCGCCGTGGTAGCCGAGGACGAGCTCGAAGCCGGGGTCGGCGGTGTGCTGCTCCAGGCGTTCGGTGAACGCGGCGACGCCGTAGTTCGGCAGGTGCAGCAGCGGGGCGCGCACGTCGGTGTAGACGTCCAGCAGGTCCCGGCGCACGGCCGGGGTCAGGGCGGTGTGGTGGCGCAGGTCGACGCTCACGCGCTTCTCCGGGTCTCGTGGGTGTGCGCGGGCCCCCGAAACACTTGGAGACCGACCGCACGTGGAGGACGGGTGCGCCTGCCACGGTAACTCCCCGGGGGGACGCGAAAAGGGGGGTGCCCGCCGCTCCCCCCGCGCGGCGGGCACCCCGGCATCCGGTGACGGAACGTCAGGGACGGTCGAGGGTGATCGAGTTGATCGGCCCCAGGTCGTAGTAGACGCCGTTCTGGGCCGGGATGTCGTACACGCAGTCCCGGCCGCCCGAGCCCCGGCACAGGTGCGCGTGCGCGCCGCCGGTCTGGTTGTTGAGCACCCAGTGGTTGCCGTACTGGTTGCTCAGGTTGTGGGCGCCGTAGCTGTAGTACACGTCGGTGGGGGAGACGGCCGGGTCCTGGTTCTGCGGGTAGATGCAGACCGCGCCGGACGGGCAGTTCGCCCAGGAGCCGTCGGCGGCGCCGGCGCTGCCGGTGCCCATCGCGGTCAGGGCGGCGGTGGCGAGGCCGAGGGCGGCCAGGGCGTGGGTGATCCTGCGCATGGGGTGGTACTCCCTTGGCTGGTGCGGGGCGGACCCGGCGGTCCGCCGCTCCGGTGCCCGTCAGCCTAGGAACGCGAAGCCGGCGGCGGTCCCTGACATCCGACAGGGGCGCGCCTGCTTGCCCCGGGCGCCCGGAGTGATCCCGTTGCGGGCGGGGATCAGTGCGGGTGGCCCAGGTACGGGAAGGCGGGCAGCAGGTCCGTGTGCGGCCCGATGCGGTCGGTGGGCACCTTGCCGTCGGTGAGCATCGACAGCCGCGCCGGGGCGATGTCACGGATCGCGGCGCCGTCCGGTCCTTCAGGCGCACCCCGTCGCGACCACGCGGGGCGAACCGTTCGAAGGAGCTCCTGTGATCCAGCCCTGGTGGCCGCTGGCCGCCCTCGCCGTCATCCACCTCGCGGACGCCGCGATGTGCCTCAAGCCGCTCGGCTTCATCCGCGACTGCCTGAGCGACGTCGGGTTCCCTCGGCGCTGGTGGCCGCTGCTGCCGGCGCTGAAGACCGTGACAGCGGCGGGACTTCTCGCGGGCATCCGGTTCACCCCGCTGGCGGTGCTGACCTGCGCCGCCGTGGTCTGCTACTTCCTCACCGCCGTCGCCATGCACATCCGCGCCCGCGACCTGGGACGCAACCTCTTCCTCAACGCCACCGGCATGCTCGTGCTCAGCGCGGCCACCCTCGGCTCCGTCCTGGCGGCCGCCTGAGCGGGCGTCCGCGCTACCCCGCGCGGGCCGCCGCGGCGGCCGGGACGACGGGCGTCGTGTGCCGGGCGATCAGGGCCCGCAGCGCGTCGGGGGAGGAGGTGCCGCGCTTGGGCAGCACGAGGAAGCAGTTGCCGCTGCGGTCGAGCACCACGAACAGGCGCTCCGTCTCCAGGGAGCGCGGCACCCGCTCCCAGCCCAGGGCCCGGGTGCCGCGCGCGTCGGTGACGCTCACCCCGGTGACGTCCACCACCGCGCGGTACTCCCCGCCGCGCCGCCGCGCCCGCCGGCTCGCCGCGGACACCTGGTAGCGCGGCGCGAGCAGGGCCAGCGCCGCCAGGACGGCCACCAGCACGGCGTCCGAGGCGCCGACCCCGCCGGTCATCGCCGTCGCGGCGCAGCCGAGCACGGCGACGACGGCCGGCACCCACACCACCACCCGGGACAGCCGGCCCAGCGAGGTGTGCCGGGCCTGAGCGGCCATCGCCTCGCGGAAGTCCTCCGCGGTCGGCGCGTACGCCAGCTCCATCCGTGCCTGGTCCACTGCCGGCTCTCCTTGATCCACTGTCGGGCGCGGTGGATCCTAGCAAGGGCCGGCGGGCCGGGCGGACCCGCCGGCCACCCCCGTGACCAGCGGATTTCCACGCTCCGTATTCCCCGTCCGCATCGCCGGGCCGGAGGACGGCCGACGAACGGGAGTGGGAAGTCGGGCCGGCCGACTTCCCACTCCCGTTCGTCAGACGCCGCCCCGTCAGGCCGACGGCGGCGCCCCCAGCGCGCGCAGACCGCTGCGGCTGCCCCGGAAGACCGCCGACCCGGAGGCCGCCAGGAACACCCGGGTGAACTCGGTGTCCTCCCTCAGCCGCTCCGGCTCGTCCCGCCAGCGTGGCAGGCCCGACGCGAGGTCGAACGCGAACAGCCGGTCGTCGTTGGTCCCCACGTACACCGCGCCGTCCGCCGCGGTCATCGAACTCACCCCGCGCCCCAGGCCGACGGCCACCTCCGCCGTCCACCGCGTCTCGCCGGTGTCCGCGTCCAGCGCCATCAGCCGGCCCCCGCTGAGCAGGCACACCGCCCGGTCCGCGACCGACAGCGGCCCCGCCACCGGCAGGTGCCCGCGCTGCCACACCACCCGCCCGGTGGCCGCGTCCAGCGCGAAGACCCGCGCCGAGCCCGGCGTCGGACCGTTCTCCAGGACGTGGACGACACCGCGCTCCACCACGGGCGGGGTGTCGAGGACGCCGACCGTCCGCTGCGCCCAGCGCCGTTCACCGCCGCGCGCGTCGAAGGCCAGCAGCCCGCCGCGCTGCCCGGCCGCGTACACCGTGTCCCCGTCCAGCGCCAGAACGCCCGAGACACCCGAGGCGTCCGAGACGTCCGAGACGCCCGAGGCGTCCGGATCACCCACGGCACCGACGGCACCCTCGCCGCTCCAGCGCAGGGCGCCGCTCGCCGCGTCGTAGCAGCGCAGCGCCGACCCGTGGACCGCGAACACCGCGCCACCGCCGACGACCGGGCCCTGCTTCCACCCCGAATCCGCCCCCTGCGGCAGCGCCACCTCCCACCGCGGCTCACCCGAGGCCGCGTCGAAGACCTGCACATGGCTCGTGGACACCACGCACACCACGCCGTCCCCCGCGGCCACCGGCCACCCGCCGGAGGAGTCCAGCTGCCACACCCCCAGCTGGTCCACCGGCGCGGCCGCCCGCACCTCCCGGCTCCACCGCACCGCCCCCGTCCCCGGATCGAGCGCCCGCACCCGGCCGTCGTACCCCGAGGCGAACAGGCCGCGCTGCGCCCCGGCGGGCAGGACGACCCGCCCGCCGAGGTCGGCCGCGCTCCACAGCCGGGGCCCGCGCGCCTGCGGCCGGCGTACCCACCAGCCGACCCCGCCGGTGACGGCGAGCGCGCCGAGGCCCCCGGCGGCGCTCAGCAGCAGCCTTCTGCGGTCGATCTGACGGCGGGCCGGGACGGAGGCGCCCCGGGTCTCGTCCCGGGTCTCGTTCCGGGTTTCGTTCTGGGTGGCGTCGGAGTTCACATCGGACATGACTTCGGACACGGACTTCCGGTTCCCCTCGGAGTGCGGCTAGAAGGCGGTCCAGTCGTCGCGGTCCGGGGTGCCGAGGGTCTTGACGCGCTCGCCGACGGCGGACAGCGGCCCGGCGGCGACCAGCAGGCCGGTCGCCGTGACGGAGCGGGGGGCAGCGGACACGGAGTCCTCCGGGGTCGTGGAACGGCGCGGGGGTACGCGGCCGCGCCCCGACCCGGTCAACGGCCCCTTCCGGCGGGCCGGTTCACCGGGCCTCCCGGACCGGAAGCTCCCAGTGCACGTACCCGCCCGCCGTACGGACCGGCACCAGCCCCGCCTTGGCGAGGACCCGGCCCGAGGCCGCGTTCGCCACCCGCTGCACGGCGACCACCTTCTGCTCCTCGGCCGGCCGCACCCGCGCGAGCAACTCCCGTACGGCGGCGGTGGCGTGGCCGTTGCCCCGGGCGTCCTCGCGTACCAGGTAGCTCAGTTGCCCGCTCGCCCGGTCGAGCCGCACGACGCCGACCAGCTCCCCGTCCACCTCGATCCCGCGCACCAGCAGCACCGGGTCGCGGGCGGCCTCGCGCACGTAGGCGAGGGCCTGGTCGGCGGTCATCGCGCCGAACCACACGTCCGCCGCCGCGCCGCCGCCGTACACCCGGCGCACCGACTCGGCGTCGCCGTCGGCCAGTTCGCGCAGCCGCAGCACCGGGGGAGGGGTTCAGCCGAGGAGCAGCCGGAAGACCTGGTTGTAGACGAAGTAGCCGCCCGCCTGGCCGGGGATCGGCTGCAGGTTGAAGGTCTCCGAGAAACGCATCGCCTTGTCGAAGGCGTTGTCGACGGCGAGCACGCCGGTCACGACCACCAGGACCCCGCCGCCGGGCGAGGGCTGCGCGTCGATGCTCTGCACCTGGTGCTTCACGACGGCCAGTTCGGGACCGGTCAGCTTCGCGACGATGTTCGACGCCCCCTGGAGCTGCTGGCCCTCCCAGGTCGCCATCGACTCGGGCCGGTAGAGGCTCAGCAGGTTCTTGCGGACGCCGTCGCCACCGTCGAAGGTGTTGTAGTAGTGCGGGACGAACGAGTTCGCAATGCTCATGAAGTCCATGGGCGGAACGTACCAGCGTGATCACGTTCGGTGCGGGCAAACGCCCCCGGATCACCCCTCGGAGCGCGTGCCCCGTACGACCCCCGCGGTCCACGACCCCCCGGCCCCCGGCCCCCCGCCCCCGGGCCGACGCCGCGCCGCCCCATGGCCGCCGCCGGACGGGTGGAATCGGGCCCGGGCGGCGCGCGGCGCCCGCCCGGGGCGTCGCGGCGCGTCGAATACTCGCGCGGTGGGGCGGACGGCCGCGCCCGCCCGGACGAGGGAGGACCCAGATGCACCGCCGCACCGTTGCCCGGCAGGGACGAAGCATCGCCGCACCACTGCTGGCCGGTGCGCTGCTCGCCGGGTGCACCTCCGCCGCCACCGGTCCCGAGGCCGCGCCCACCAGCCCCGCCTCCACCGCCCCCGCCACCGCGCCGCCGCAGCCCTCGCCCCAACTCACCGAGCAGCAGGTGAACTCCGCCGTCGACCGGATCGACGCCTACGTCCAGGACGCCATGCGCACCACCGGCGTGCCCGGCCTGGCCCTGGCCGTCGTCTACAAGGACAAGGTCGTCCACGCCAAGGGCTTCGGCGTACGCCAGCTCGGCAGGCCGGACGCCGTCACCCCCGACACGGTCTTCCAGCTCGCCTCCGTCTCCAAGCCGATCGCCTCCACGGTCGTCGCCGGCGCCGTCGGCCAGAAGACCGTCAAATGGGACGACCCGGTCACCGCCCACGACCCCGGCTTCACCCTCGCCGACCCCTGGGTCGGCAGCCACGTCACGATCGCCGACCTCTTCTCCCACCGCAGCGGCCTGCCCGACCACGCCGGCGACCTCCTGGAGGACCTCGGCTACCCGCGCGACTACATCCTCCAGCACCTGCGCGACCAGCCCCTCGCCCCCTTCCGCGCCAGCTACGCCTACACCAACTACGGCCTGACCGAGGCGGCCGTGGCCGTCGCCAAGGCCAAGGGCGTCGCCTGGGAGGCCCTCGCCGCCGACACCCTCTACAAGCCGCTCGGCATGACCTCCACGAGCTCCCTGCGCTCCGCCTACGACAGCGCCGCGAACAAGGCCGTGCCGCACGTGCGCACCGCCGACGGCAGCGGCTGGCAGGTCAGCACCACCAACGACGCCGACCCGCAGTCCCCGGCCGGCGGTGTCTCCTCCACCGTGCAGGACCTCGCCCGCTGGATGCGCCTGCAGCTCGCGAACGGCGGCTACGAGGGCCGGCAGGTCATCGACAAGGCCGCCCTGGGCGAGACCTGGATCCCGCACAGCCTCTCCAACCCGCCGTCCTCGCCCGCCGGCAATCCCGGCCAGTACGGCCTGGGCTGGAACGTCGGCCGTGACAGCGGCGGCCGGCTGCGGCTCAACCACTCCGGCGCCTTCGAACTGGGCGCCTCCACCGTCGTCACCCTGCTGCCCGCCGAGCAGCTGGGCATCGTCGTGCTGACCAACGGCCAGCCGACCGGCCTGCCGGAGGCCGTGGGGGAGGAGTTCTTCGACCTCGCCGAGGTGGGCCACGAGACCGTCGACTGGCTGGGCTTCCTCGGCAAGGTCGTCCCCGCCGCCGCGCTGACCGGCGTCTCCCCGACCGACTACACCAAGCCCCCGGCCGGCGCCGCCCCCGCCAAGCCCGACGCGGCCTACGTCGGCACCTACGCCAACGGCCACTACGGCCCGTTGACGGTCGGCACCGGCAACGGCGGAGGCCTGGTGATGACCCTGGGCCCGGACAACCGCCAGTTCCCGCTCCAGCCTTACAGCGGCGACGTGTTCAGCTTCCAGACCAGGGGCGAGAACGCGGTCGGCCGCTCCGGCGTGACGTTCACCGTCGGTGCGGACGGGCGGGCGTCGAAGGTGGTCGTCGAGCAGCTCGACCACGACGGCCTGGGCACCTTCACCCGCAACGGCTGAGCGCGGGGACGACCGGCTGACCGTCACATGTACGCGCCTGTGCGCGCCGCAGAGCAGTCACATGACTGATGCCGCGCACGTGACGGCAACGGGACAGTGGAGGCGCTCGCAGAGCAGACCCACAGGAACCGCACCAGGGGAGTCGTCACCCATGAACAACACGTCCGGCAAGCTGGCGAGGACGGCCGCAGTCCTCGGCCTCACCGTGGCCGCGCTGACCGCCGTATCGGCCGCCCCGGCCACGGCGGGCACCTCCGCCACGGCCGGCTGCACCAAGTACTACAAGGTCGACAACATCCAGGTCCAGGTGGACAACTGCTCCGACGGCTGGGTCTGGATCTACACGGGCAGCGGCACCTACTACACGGCCACCGTCCGCGTCACGGACAACTTCGGCCACGACCGCGGCGAACAGCGGGCGGACGCGGGCAAGGCCACCGCCGTCAAGTACCAGCAGGTCCACAGCATCAAGATCTGCGGCACCAAGTGGCTCGGCATTCCCCACGCCAGCCCGTGGTGGACCGACTGCACCAACGAGATCTACGTCTGACCGTCCGGCGGTGACCCGGCCCCGCCGCCGCGGCGGGGCCGGGAGCGTGCCACGGGGGCGGTGTCGGGCGGGCCGCGGCGGGCCGCGGGCGACCGACAGCTTGATGCCACAATTGGTCTCTACCATTGCCTCGAATCCCGGATTCCGGAAGGCTCGCAGCCGAACGCCGGGACGCGGAATCCGGTGTTCCCGCCCGAGGAGGGAAGACACCGACATGGCACTGCGCAGAGCGGTTTCCACCGTGGCCCTGGCCGGACTGCTGACGGTCGCCGGCGGCCTGGCGGCCGCCCCCGCCGCCCAGGCGTCCACCACCAGGACCACCGGCTACACCTACATCGGCATGTACCCGAGCGGCGCCGCGTGCGACGCCGCCGGCCGGGCCTACGTGACCAGCGGGGAGGCGGTCACCTACTTCTGCGACGTCGCCCCGACCACGGCCCGTCTCTCCGTCCTGTTCTACTAGCCGGGCTGTCCGGCCCGGCGTCGAACCCGGCCGGCCCCGAACACGCCGTCGCTCGCCCCTCCCCTCGGCGAGCGGCGGCGCCCGCTTCCGCGCCCGTACCGCTGGCTCGACACCCTCTGACGGGCGGCGCTCTGACGGGCGGCCCGGAAAACCGCGTGCCCCCGCCCGGCCGCCCGGGGTATCCTGCGCCGCCATGGCACCCGAACTGCAACGCCCCCCGCTCCGAGCGGACGAACGCACCGCGCTCATCGGCTGGCTGGACCTGCAACGGCAGATCCTGCGCTGGAAGTGCAAGGGGCTGAGCGAGGAGGACGCGCACCGCCCGGTCATCCCCACCTCGCCGGCGATGACGATGGCCGGGCTCGTCTCCCACATGCGCTGGACCGAGCACATCTGGCTGGAGGTGCTCTTCCTCGGCGGCGACGAGAAGCAGAACCCCGCCTGCGACGAGTCGACCGAGGGCGCCGACTGGCACACCGGCGGCCGCCCCCTGGCCGAACTCCTCGCCGAGTACGAGGCCCAGTGCGCCCGCAGCAACGAGATCGTCGCCGCGGCCTCCCTGGACGACGTGGGCCGCCACACCGGCTTCCACTCCGCCGGCGCCAACCTGCGCTGGATGCTGATCCACCTCGTCGAGGAGACCGGCCGCCACGCGGGCCACGCCGACATCGTCCGCGAACTCCTCGACGGCACCAAGGGCTACTACTGACCCCCCGTCCAACCGCCGACCCCTGTCCAACCGCCGGGTCCTAGGCCGAAAGTCGCTCTGGTGCCCGTGTGCGGGCGCGGGGGAGGATCCCGGGCGTGATCAGCTCTCATCAACTCATCGCCTTCTGCTCCACGTCCCTGCTGCTGTCCGCGATCCCGGGGCCGAGCGTGCTGTTCGTCATCGGGCGGGCCCTGGCCCACGGGCGCCGCACCGCGCTGGCCTCGGTGCTGGGCAACGCGCTCGGCGGCTACGCGCTGGTCGTCGCGGTCGCCCTGGGCGTCGGCGCGGTGGTCGAGCGCTCGGTCGTGGTCTTCGAGACGGTCAAGCTGGCCGGGGCCGCCTACCTCGTCCTCCTCGGCGTGAAGGCCCTGCGGGCGAGCTGGAGGAACCGCGCGCAGGCGGTCAGTTTCGCCTCGGCGCCGTCGCGTCGCGGGGGCTCGGTGTGGGCCGGCTTCACCGTCGGGGTGACGAACCCGAAGAGCGTCGTCTTCCTCACGGCGATGCTGCCGCAGTTCGTCGACCGGGAGGCCGGCCACGTCAGCGCCCAGATGCTGCTGCTCGGACTGGCGGGCGCGGTGCTGGCCCTCATCTCCGACGGCCTGTGGGGGCTGACGGCCTCGGCCGCGCGCACCTGGTTCGGCCGGTCACCGAGGCGGATGTCCCTGATCGGCGGCACCGGCGGGCTGGCGATGATCGGGCTGGGCACGGCCGTCGCCGTGTCCGGCCGCGCCGACTAGACCTGTTGCGTGGGACGTCGGACCGGCCGACTTCCCACGGGGGCTGAGCCCGCGCCCGGCCCCGCCGGGCGGGGAAACCCGTTGCCCGCACGCGCCCGACCGGCCACGATGAGGCCCGCCCCGCACACCCGCACGAGAGGACCCCGACGTACCGTGCCGAACCCGACCGACACCCTGGGCGCGGTGACGGCCGCCGCCGAGCGGCTCGAGGACCTGCTCGACGACGGCAACCACGTCGCCATGATCGAGCTGTACCCGGTGGTCCCCGTCCCGGTCCCGGCGGCCGGGGCGGCACCCGGCCAGGACGGGCTGCGGGAGATCGCCCAGGCCGTCTACGACGCGGTGCCCGGCGGATGCCGGCTCGCCCTACCGGTCCGGCCGTACGAGCAGGCCGACGCCTGGCGGGACATCCTGCGCCACGACGTCACCGAGGGATACATGCAGCCCGCCCGGCGGTTCGGCTCCGCGGTGCCCCCGTTGCGCACCCCCGAGGAGATCCGGCGCACGGGCGAGGCCGCCGACGGCCTCGCCGACCTCATCGAGGCGCACCTGGGACCGGTCCGCAGCTGCGGACCGGTCCCAGGCCCGTACCCGAAGGTGATCTGGTGGCGCCGCCTGCTGCTGGTCTCCGACCGTCGGGCCACCATCCTGTACCTCGGCATCGACCACTGAGAGGTCAGGAGCGGGGAGGCCGCACGGCGTCCGTGACCGACGCCCGGTAGCCGTTCAGCCTGCGGAGGTTCTCGGCGAACGCGTGGTCGCGCCGGCCGCTGGTGTGGAAGCCGGGCATGGTGAGCGGGCGGCCGTTCGCCCGGTGCAACCGGACCTGCCAGTACGGGCCGGCGCGAGGCGTACTTCGGCGCCGCTCCTCGAAGCGGGTGATCTCCGCCCACGGGATCGACCGCCTCATGACGAGGCCGCGCAGGTGGACGTGGTCAGGGGTCAGGCGGGTGGTGCCGACGGCCTGATTGACCATCCGCAGCACGATGAGCAGCCAGAGGACCGCGATCCCGATCACGAACGCGCCGCGGTCCGGATCGGGCCGGTTGCCGGTCCTGGTTCCCGGGAGCCACCAGCACGCGGCGGCCGCTCCACCCCAGAGCACGCTCATGCCGACGATCGTCCACCTGTTGCGCAGCAGGTCGCGTCGCCCGAGCCCGAGCCGGATCTCATCCACCGGCCGAGCATAGAGGCCGAACCAGGGTCTGTTGCGAAAGTGGATCAAGAATCGTGGCCGGCTCGGGCGGCTGTCCGGTCTGGCCAGCCCCGCCGCAGGGGGAGACAGCCGGATCGGAGCGCGTCGCGCTGTTCGGTCACCCACTGCTCAACCTGGTCCACGGATTCCGCGACGGGCCGGTCCGTGGTGTCGAGCGGGTGGGTGCGCCATCGCCGGTCGTCGGCCGTCCACCCGGTCCAGCGGTGCCAGGCCATGCGGTGCCAGCTGTCGTCGACGATGACGTCGGGCCGGTATCGGGGATCCTCGGCGTGCCGGCGGTGCCAGGCGGCCCAGCCGAGGAAGGCGTCAACCGCCGGAGCGTCCCACCGGCCCGGGTCGCGCAGGGTGAGCCTGTCGCGCCGGACCTCGTCGGACACGTCGACCAGACACAAGGCGATTCCGTCCAGCAGCGGGGCGGAAGGGCTGGCCAGGACCTCTCCCATCGGGGACTGCCCGGTCAGCAGGAGGTCGACGCCGCGGTCCTGGTACTCCAGCGCGCGACGCACCCACCTCTCGGTCGTACGGTTGCGCCACCGGCGGTCGGCGCCTTCCGGCACGCCGAGCTCGTCGACGTCGTGCACGGCGACCCGCTCCAGCCGCTCGCCCACGGCGTGGGCGAGCGTGGTCTTGCCCGAACAGCTGGAGCCGGTCAGTTTGAGCAGCATCCGACCAGGATGGCGGGTCGGTGGTGGTGTCCTCGAAGGGTTTTCCGCGAGACGTTCCGCGCCCGCTCGGGCTTGTCACATCAGGCCCTTCGCATCGGCCACGGCCCGCAGTGGCACGAAAGACCCCAGTGGTGGCCGCGTGGGAAGTCGGCCGGGCCGACTTCCCACGCCAGGGGCCCGTTCAGCCGGTGTGGAGGACGCGGAAGCGCTCGGGGGCCGCCGGGTCGCGGTCGGCGACCTGGACGGGTGGCCAGGCCCACTGCCAGGTGCTGCTGTCCGGGGTGCGGGAGAAGCGGATCCGCCCGCGGGTGCCCTCGACGTCGACGCGCGGCCAGGCTTCGGCGATGCGCGCCCGGTCGGTGCCGGCCGAGCGCAGGACCTCGGCGAGGACGATGACGGTGTCGTAGCCCTCGAAGGCGACGAAGGAGGGCTCGGTGCCCAGCCCTTGGCGCAGGGCCGTGCGCACCCGGGTGCCGAGCGGGCCGAGGTGCTCGGGCAGGTAGCGCAGGAACGGGACCGCCGATCCGCCGTCGCCCAGCGGCTGCGCCCATTCGGCGAACTCCGGCTGCCCCGCCGGGGCGCCGATCAGGACCCCGGCCAGGCGCGGGTCCTTGCGGACGGCCTCGACGACGGCCCCCGCCGTATCCGGGGCGCCGGCCAGGAGGAGGAGCGCGGTCGCGCCGTGGCGGGCGAGTTCGTCGGCGACGGCGGTGGGGGAGAGCGCGGTCAGGTCGAGTTCGACGAGGGTGGCGCCGTGGGGGGCGAGGTGTTCGCGCAGGATGCCGGTGCCGGAGGTCCAGTAGACGTTCGGCTGGATCGCGACGGCGATCCGGCGCTGCCCCGCGCCGAGGAGGAAGTCCCCGTAGCGGCGCCAACCGTGCGCCTGCGCCGGGCAGATGCGGGCGACCCACTCCGAGGGCCGCTCGGTGAGCGCGCTGAGCACCGCCGAGGAACAGAGGTACGGCAGGCCGAGCACGTCCGCCCGGGCGGCGACGGCCTGGGCGACGACGCTGTGGTACTCCCCGGCGATGGCGGGCACGCCGAGGCCGGCCAGCTCGTCCACGGCCGCCACCGCCCGCCGCGGATCGGCCGCCGTGTCCCGGACGAGGAGTTCCAGCGGCCGCCCGCCGATCCCGCCACCGGAGTTGACCTCCCGCGTGGCCGACTCCAGCCCGGCGAGCAGGTGCCGGCCCGCCTCCACCCACCCGGGCCGGGACAGCGGGGCAAGGGCGCCTATCTGCACGGAGGTCGTCATGGCGGACATTGCATCCGCCGTGATCGCCGCCAGGCAAGCGGTTATCGAGGGCAGGGAGTGGGAAGTCGGCGGGGCCGACGTCCCACTCACGCCAGGGGCACCCAGGACTGGGAGTTCGCGCTGCCCGGCGCTGTGGTGGTCAGGGGGGCGCCCACGGCGATGCGCGAGCTGTCGAGGACCCGGCCGGTCTGCGGGTTGGTGAACCTCAGGGTGCCGTTGCCCTTGGTGACCGTCCACTTCTGGTACGTGCTGGCCGGGTCGAAGGCCTTGGCGGTGACCGCGCCGCCGACGGCGGCGGGGGCGGTGAGGGTGAGCGGCTGGGTGCAGGCGTCGGAGATCCGCACGGTGCCGTCCGCGTTCGCGTCGACCCTCCAGCGCTGCCAGGCGCGGGTGGTGTCGAAGGTGCCGAGGCTGATGTTCGCGCCGGCGGCGGCGATGCACGAACCGTAGACCTCGAGCGCCAGGGCGCCGCCGTCGCTGAGGCTGTGGTACGTGCCGTCGCCGACGACGCTGGGCCCGTAGTCGATGGCGTGCGGGGTCAGCTTGCCGAGCGCCGTGCTGTCGGTGGGCAGCGGCGGATTCGCCGCCGGGCGGGCGGTGTTGAAGTAGGCCGAGAAGTTGCCCGGCCGCCGCGCGGTGAGCGCGTCGATGCTCCTGTTCCAGCCGCCGTCGGTGGTGCGCCAGAGGTCGAGCAGCGAGCCGGCCACGTTGCCCTCCACCCGGTCGCCGACGTCCCACCCGCTGCCATAGGTGTACTCGGTGCTGCTCCCGTTGCCGTAGACGAAGCGGTTGTCACCGAGCAGGTAGGCGCCGACCGCGTCGGCGAAGCCCTCGGTCCACGCGGAGGTCTCGGCGCCCATCCGCCAGATGTAGTGGGCCGCGAAGCTGTCGTCGGGCGGCCACATCCCGTTGTAGAGGCGGTGCATGAAGAAGTGGCCGGCCTCGTGCAGGATGTAGTGCTCGGAGTCGGCGTCGGCGCCGATGAGGTAGACGGTGTTGGAGCTTTGCTCGTACAGCGAGTGGTCGTGGTCCGACTCGTACGCGCGGATGGTGAGCTCGGTGCACTTGCCGCTGTCCGGTTCGAGGGTGGACCAGCAGGCGCTCTTCGGGTTGTTGCGGGACCACCACAGGAGATTGACGGTGTCGAAGGCGTGCCAGGCCCGCGCCGTGGACGCCTCGGCCTTCATCGTGCCGAGGTTCGTACTGGCGGTGACGGCGAGCCGGGGCACCGACTCCATGGTGACGTACTGGTTCTCGCCGTCCAGGACCCGCCACAGCCGGCTGCTCTCCGCCCAGGCCTGCACCCACACGACACTCAGCGAGGTGGTTTTGGTGGGCGTATAGCAGAGGTTGTAGCTGCCGTCGTCCCTCCCGCTGTACCCCCGGACGCCGAGGTAGTGCGGGTCGTCGTTGCCCTCGGCGCCCCACAGTTCGAGGTTGGCGTTGCGCACCGGCTTGGTACGGGTGGGCTTGGCCGTTCCGTCCTCGGCGGACTGGTAGTCGTACTGGAACGCGCCGCTGAGGCAGATCGGGGCCGCCGCCCTCGCGGGGGTGGCTGTGAACGGGACGGCGGCCACGGCGGCGAGCAGGGCCGCGGCCAGGGCGACGACCTGGTGGAGCAGTCGCAGTCGGACGGTCATGTCGGTCCTCCCGGTAGTGCCTTCTGAGAAGCGCTACGTAACCCGGGGCGCCGGACACCGTCGTTCGCCGTCGATCCACCCCGGACGGCCCATGATCGACGGCGCCGTCAGCCGCACGGCAGAGCGCGAAGCGCGGCGTGCGGAAGCGCGGGTCGGCGCCCGGGGCGGTGGACGAACCGTCACGTGCCCGCGCTCGGCGCGGGCACGTTGGCACGCGTCGCTACTTCTCGACGGCGATGTCGGCGAAGCTGATCGCGAAGGCGTCGGGGTCCTCGTCCTCGTCCAGGTGGTAGCTGGCGCTGGCCCAGGCGTCGACGAGACGGAGGCGGCGCGACGTCGGGTCGGCGGGGTCGCCGGCGATGAGGACGACGTCCTGGTGGGTGTCGGTGTTCTCGACCTCCTCGACCCACGGGGTGGTGGCCTGGTGGCGGTCGTCGCCGGGGGTGATCAGGCGGGTCGCCTTCTCGAACATGAGGTGCCAGTGCCGCATCAGGCAACGTTGTGGCTGGCGTGGTCGGTGCCGTCGAGGGTGAGTGTTGATCTCCCGGCGCTCGGGCAGGGTGAACGGCCGTGGCCGCCCGCCCAGCACCATCTGCGCCCGCCGCCAGGTCACCACCGACCCGGTGCCCCGGCGGACGATCCGCAGCAGCCGGCTGCCCCCGTCATCATCGATCTCGCGGACCCGCACGCGTTCCGCCACCAGGCCAGCTCGACGGAAACCCGCACATCCCAGGTAGTCAACCGGACGCCGGGTCGCCAACCATGCGGTGCGGGAAGGGGATCCGTTGCGTCGGTCTACAGCTGATCGAATGTCCAGGTGAGTACCACCTGTCCCGTTTCCGGGACACCGCCGGCGCGACGGTACGTCGCCAGTGCCGCCGCATTCTCCTCGTCCGTGATCGTCCACACGCCGTAGCAGCCCTGTTCACGTGACAGGTCCGCAAGCGCCGACACCAGAGCCCGGCCGACGCCACGCCCACGGAACGACTCATCCACGCCCAGCTCGTACAGGAACATCTCGGTTCCCTTGTCCGGATGGGTCATCTCGACACCGGTGACAATCCCCGCCGGGACGTCGTCCACATAGGCGATCAGGAGGTGATGGCGCTTGTCCGTCAGGAACCGTTCAGTGGCCTCCCGCCCTGGGACGGTGTCGAAGAGATGTCCAGCGGCGTTGACCGCCTCGACCTGAGTGACACGACGGATCTCCATTCGAGGATCCTGGCACGTTCCGGCATCGGGGGGCCGCCACTTTGTTGTAGAGCGCTCCCGACGCCGAACCCATCTCTACGGCCTTCGGAACCCCACCGCTCTGACCTCTGTCGGTTTCTCAGCAGGGCGAACGTAACGACACGGCCCCGCCACCCCGGGCGGGGTGGCGGGGCCGGTAAGTGCGGTCAGCGGGCGTCGAATTCGCCGGTGCGGACAGCAGTGACGAAGGACTGCCAGGCGGAGGAGGAGAAGACAAGGGCCGGGCCGGAGGGGTCCTTGGAGTCGCGCACGGGCGTGACGGCGTCGAAGCCGTCGGCGACCTCGATGCACGCAGCGCCGCCACCGCCGCTGTACGAACTCTTCCGCCAGGAAGCGCCCGTCAGGTCGACATCCACTCCAAGTCCCTCCTTACCGCACGGATAAAGGCTCGCGTCTCGGCCTGGCCAAGGGCCTCGATCGCGAGTCGATCGTAGCCTCTGGTCAGTGCGGCAACCGACTTGGTATCGCGGTCGATGTAACCGCGCTGCTCTACCTCGCCATAAGCGAGAACTTTGCCGTTCGGCATGGTAAGGAGAGCCGTCATGTGAGTGAACGGCCGATCCTCACCCAAGGTGAATGGCGCAACCTGGATGACCACGTTGCGGCGGGTGCTCATCTCCTCAAGGTGGAGCAGTTGTTCGACCATGACGTCTCGTCCACCGACGATCCTCCTGAGTGAAGCCTCGTCCAGCACCACGTGCAGGAGGGGAGGAGAGGGCTGCTCCAGGATCTTCTGGCGGTTGAGCCTGAATTCGATCCGCTCCTCAACCAGCTTCTCGCTGGTGCCGTTCTGCCTGGCGTAACCCGTTTCGATGGCCGTTGCGTACGCCCGGGTCTGGAGAAGCCCGTTGATGACATCGACCTCGAAGATCCTGAGCTGCTCCGCGAGGGCCTCGTAGCGGGCGTAGTCCGGGAGGCCCTCCAGGATCGCCGCGTTCTTGAGCTGAAACCACATCAGCAGCATGGTGCCGTCGGTGTCGAGCGCTTCGTCCGCCAGTTCGGCAAGCCTGCGCTTCGGGGGGCGCTGCGCAAGTTCGACGTACGACAGGTGCGAGGCGGAGCACTTCAGGCGCGGGGCCAGCTGCTCCTGGCGGAGGCCCTTGGCCTCGCGGAACTTGCGGAGTTGGATCCCGAAGGGCGCCCAGGGGCTCGATTCAGGGTCGATCGTCTTCTTGTTCACGGCAGTCCTCAACTCCCGCCCGGCCCGAAGGCAAGTAGCAAGCCGCTTCCGATCGTAGGCCACGCTGCGCCACCATGTGCACAGAACGTGAAACTCCGATCGCAGAGGGTTCCATGCCCATGCCCATGCCCGACGACAAGGTGCCCCGCCTCCTCGGCTACGGGGTCCGCTTCGACCCCGACTCCCAGCGCTACCGGGTCCGCAACGAGATCACCGGTGAGTGGATGCTCCAGGACTCCGGTGAGCTGGCCACCTTCACCTTCTTCACCGACGCCTACAGCGCCTGGCGGCAGTTCGAGGTCCACCCGAGGCCGGGGGAGGAGCGATGAGTTCCACCCTCTCGCGGGCCACCGCCGAGCAGCGCCGGCAGGCCGCAGCCGTGCTGGACGACCTGACCACCGTCCTCACGCTCGGTGGTGTCAAGTTGCCCTCCATCGAAGTCGACTGGGAGTACGGCCGCCTCACCGGAAACTTCCTGATCGACCTCGGCCCGGCCCGCCCGGTCGACCTCCTGCGCGTGGTCGACCTGCTGCGCAAGGGCCTGCGCTACGAGCGCCTCACCCATGACGACTGAACTCCTCGGCCGACTCCTCTGGTGGGCCTGCTTCGCCGTCGTCCTCCTCGCCGCCCTCAGGAAATGAGCCCCTGGTGCGTGACCCCCGCCTCCTCGCCAAGCCGCCGGTGTGCCGGCTCGGTTGCCTCGTCCTCGTCCGCAACCAGTGCGGCGACGTCCTGCTCGTCGACCCCGACTACATGGACGGCCTCATCCTCCCGGGCGGCGCCGCCCGCCCCAACGAGCCCCCGCACCTGGCCGCCGCCCGACACCTGCGGGCCGAGACCGGCCTGATCCTCCGTCTCACCGAGGTGATCGCGGTCGACTTCACCCCGGCCGACCGCTACCTGGAGCGCCTCAACCTGGTCTTCGACGGCGGCACCGTCCCCGACCACGTGCGCCTCACCGTCCCGCCGCAGCACAAGTCCGGCCTGCTCGGCGCCCGCTTCGTCCCCGCCCACGAGCTCCCCCACCACATGGCCCCCGCCCAAGCCGCCCGCGCGGCCGAGGCCCTGGCCAACCGCTCCCTGCCCGTCCTCCTCCACGGCCAACGCGCCGCCTGAACACGACAGTTGGGTCCGAACTTGTTCGTGCCTGGAGGTTTAAGGTGGCGCCGATCACTCGTTCGAGTGATCGGCGCCAGTTGCTTTCCTGTGAAGATCTCGACGGATGGAGCATGTCTCTGACACTTCGTCATCCCCTTTTCCCTGGAAGGCCTTCACAGCCATGTCGACTGACAGTCCCTCGAACAGCCCGTTCGCGCTCAACGCCGACGAAATCGCCAGGCTGGACGCGATCCGCGCCGGGCTGCTGGACCCGTCGCCGCGCCTGATCGGCAGCCTGGACCAGTGGGGCCTGGCCGACACCTACGAGTCGTACGCGGAGATCGCCTCGTACCGCGAGCTCTCGGTCGCCATGGACGACGGGACGGAGCTCGACGTGTCGCTGAGCGTCCCGCGCAACCTCGCACCCGGGCAGACCTGTCCGGTGGTCGTCCTGCCCGCCCCGCTGAACAAGTACGGGCACCGGGCCTACCTCGGCATGTTCCCGCGCTGGGCGCTGGGCGGCTACGTCGTCCTGGCCTACAGCCAGCGCGGCCTGGCCGCCTCCGGGGGCGAGATCCAGGTCGCCGGACCGCAGGACGTGGCCGACGCGACCACGCTCATCAACTGGCTGACCACCCAGGACGGCGTCGACTCCGAGCGGATCGGCTTCTTCGGCGCCTCCTACGGCGCCGGGACGAGCCTGCTGGCGGCCGCGAAGGACCCGCGGATCAAGGCCGTGGCCGGCACCAGCGCCTGGGGCGACCTGTTCGCCTCGCTGTACGAGAACGGCACCCGCCACCTGAAGGCCTTCGAGGAACTCGTGAAGCTCTTCGGCGAGGAGAAGTGCTCCAAGGAGTTCCGCAACGTCATCGAGAAGATCCGCAACAACATCATCGACGACGAGGTCCGGGAGTTCGCGGAGGTGCGCTCGCCCAAGAACTACCTGGCCGAGTACAACGACTTCGCGACGCCGATCCTGATGGCCACCGCTTGGCACGAGACGATCTTCTCGGTGCCCGCCGTCGTCGACTTCTTCACCGACCTGACGGTGCCCAAGTCGCTGCTCGTCCAGATCGGCGACCACGGCAACAGTGAACTCCCGGGCCTGGCCGGCCTCTTCTCCAAGCCCACCGAGATGGCCTACCGGTGGATGGACCACCACCTCGGCGGCCACGCGGGCGACGGACGCGAGCCGCGGTTCGGCGTCCGCTCGGAGTACATGCACAACCTGCTGTCCGACCTCCGGAACCCCGACTGGGAGAGCTACGTCCTGCCGCCGAGGCGGTTCCACCTGGCCGAGGCCGCCGGCGAGCGCGACGGGCAGCTGACCGACGGGCAGCCGCAGTCGGGCTGGTCCCGCTCCCTGAAGGCCACCGGCCGGGACACCGGGGTCTTCGTCGCCCCGAAGCTGATCCAGACCGGCCTGGCCGAGCGCGCGGGCCTGCCCCACGTCTACAAGACCGCCGAGGTCGACCGCGACCTCGCGGCGTTCTGGACCAGCACGCCGTTCACGCAGCCCATGCGCCTCCAGGGCACCCCGCAGGTGCGGGTGACCGTGACGCCGCGGGCGATGGACGCCACGATCGTGGCCTACCTGCTGGACTGCGACCCGGCCACCGGCAAGGCCCAGATCATCACCCACGCCCCCTACACCGTCACCAACGGGCAGGCCGGCCAGGCCACCACCGTGACCTTCCCCCTCCAGCCCGCCCACTACGTCCTGGCCGCGGGCCGCCGGCTCCAGCTGGTCATCGGCACCCACGACCCGTTCTTCTCCGACGCCAACTCCGCCCCGACCACCCTGGACATCACCGCCCCCGAGGGTGCCGGGGCCTACCTCGACGTCCCGCTCGGCAGCGTGGACTGACAGCGGCCCAGCCCGCCGTTCGGATCGGCGTAGGAAGTCGGCCCGGCCGACTTCCCGCGCTGCGCTGACTCGCTGGCGCAGGAACAGCGCGGCGCGGTCCAGGGCCTCGTCGGCCTCGTCGAGGACGCCGGCGAAGGACTGGAACACGTGCGGCACGTCCGCGGTGACGTCGAGGATGACGTCCACGCCCGCCGCGCTCGCCCGCGCGGCCAGCCGGGTGGAGTCGTCCAGCAGCACCTCGTTGGCGCCGACCTGGATGAGCATCGGCGGCAGGCCGGTCAGGTCGGCGTGGAGGGCCGGGCTGAGCAGCGGGTGGCGCGGGTCGGCTCCGGCGAGGTACATCGCGCCGGTGTGTTCGAGGGCGGCGCGGGTGAAGATCGGGTCGACGTCCTCCTTGGTGTCCATGCTCGCGCCGGTGCGGGTCGCGTCGGTGCCCGGGGAGAAGGCCAGGACGGCGGCGGGCAGCGGCAGGCCCGCGTCCCGGGCGGCGAGGCAGGTGGTGACGGCGAGGCCGCCGCCCGCGGAGTCCCCGGCGAGGACGACGGCGGCGGGGTCCGTGCCGCCGTCGAGGAGGGCGCGGTAGGCGGCCAGGGTGTCCTCGATCGCGGCGGGGAAGGGGTGTTCGGGGGCGAGCCGGTAGTCCAGCGAGTAGGCCGGCAGGCCGGTCCTGGCCACCAGGTGCCCGGTCAGCGAGAGCGCGGTCTCGGGCGAGCCGAAGACCCAGCCGCCGCCGTGGAAGTACAGGATCACGCCGGGGGTCGGTTCTCCGGTGCCCGGCCCCGCCGTCGGTTCGACGCGCAGGGCGGGCCGGCCGCCGAGCGTCGTCGGCGTGGTGCGGATGCGGTCGTGCGGCACGATCATCCGGGCCATCAACTCCCGGAATCCGGCCCGGATCTGCTCCACCGACCGGGGCCCGTCGGGGCTCGGGTCCGGCTGCCGCAGGATCCGGTCGACCTGGATGCGCTGTTCCCTGCTCATGGGCACACTCCCGCCACAAGTAGCTTCCCGTACACTATATGCCGTGGAATATACATTGAGTGGGGACCGTGCCGCAGCCGGCTTCCCCGGGCTCTTTGCCGACCTGGTCCGGTGCGAGACGCGCCTCTACAACGCCCTCGGCGACCGGCTCCGTGAGCGGCACGGGATCGTCACCTCGCAGTACGAGTTCCTGAGCTACCTGCGCGACCACCCCGGCTGCCGGGTGGCCGACCTCGCCGCCGAGTTCGCCATCGGCGTCGGCGCCACCAGCAAGGGCGTCGACCGCCTGGAGAAGCTGGGCTGGGCCGCCCGCCGGCCGAACCCGGCCGACCGCCGCTCCTCCCTGCTCGCCCTCACCGACGACGGCGCCCGCCTCGTCACGGAGGCCGAACGGACCTTCACGGACGGCCTCGCCGAACTCCTCGGCGCCACCCTCGACGACCCCGCGCTGACCGCCCTCGCCCGGGCCCTCGCGACCCTGCGGACCGCGCTCGAACGCGACCGGGTCGGCACCCCCACGGGCTGACGGGCCGACAGGTCAACGCCGCAGCGCGGGAAGTCGACCCGGCCGACTTCCCGCGCTCCGCCGCCCGTCCCGGGGCTACTCCTGCGCGGCCTTGCGGCAGGCGTTCCCGGCGACGACGGCGGGGACGTAGTCCTCGCGCAGGAGGTGGTAACAGCTCTGGAAGGCGGCCTGACCGCCGGCCGCGCCGATCTCGCAGGCGTCCTGCGTGACCTGGGTGTCGGCGTCCGGCTTGTGCTCCAGCACGTAGTAGAAGCAGCCCTGCGGGGTCGCGCTCGCGGCCGGGGCGAGCGCGACGGCACCGCCCAGGGCGAGGGCGAGGGCGCAGCCGACGGAAGCGACTCGTCGTACCAGCTTCACAGTGATCGACATCCTTTCGGAATACCGGCAATGGACGGGCGGGCCCGGGGGGTGATTCGCCCACGAAGCCTGACCCCGGACATGCATACCGGACGGTGCGCCGCGACCCTCCGGACGCCGCGCCGACACCCGATCAAGATCACCCCGAAACGGTGGCCGCCCGAACCGTTCGGTGGGCGGTCAGTCGCCCGCGCCGCACAGCGCGTGCTCGATCAGGGCCTCGGCCGCCTTCTCCTGCGCGACGGCGTGCTCCAGGGAGTCCCCGCGCGCCTCCGACATCGAGACCACCGCGCTGCGCCGGCCGTCCCCGGTGACGCCGTTGAGGGTGATGTAGCCGCCATCCCCGCCCTCGTGGCTCCAGTACGTCCCCGTCCTGCCCCCGCCGCAGTCCAGCGGGATCCCGACCAGGCCCAGCCCGTACCGGGTGCCCTTCGGCCACATCGCGGCGGCCTGCGGGTTCCCGGAGACGTCGACCCCGTCCTTCATCGCGGCCAGCTGACGGGGCGCCAGCAGGCGCCCGGAGAGCAGCGCGCGGAAGAAGGTGTTCTCGTCCCGGGTCGTGGTGACCCACGACAGCTCGGAGGAGACCGGGACCTGCACGGTGACGTCCTTCTCGGCGCCGGGGCCGTAGAACTCGTAGGCCCGGGCGTGCGGTTGGGGCAGGGTGGGCGTGGTGCCCGTCCACCGGGTCCGGCTCAGGCCGAGGGGTCGCAGGACGCGGTCCTCGACCTCGAGGTGGGAGGGACGGCCGGTGGCCCGCTCGATGACCAGGCTCAGCATGACGTAGCCGGTGTTGGAGTAGCTCCAGCCCTTCGCCGGCTCCTGGTTCATGGCGCGGGCGACCAACTCCTCGGAGCTGTAGCGCAGGAATCGCTGCTCGTCGTACTCCTTCGCCGTGCGGTACCCGGGCAGGCCGGCGTCGGAGATACCGCCGGTGTGCTGGAGCAGGTCGCGCAGGGTGATGCGGGCGGGGTCGTAGTCCCTGCCCCAGGGCACGTCCGGCAGCCACCGGCCGACCGGGTCGTCCAGGGACAGCCTGCCCTCGGCCTCCAACTGCAGGACCACCGTGGCGATCAGCGTCTTCGACGTACTGGCCATCCGGAAGTAGCCGTCGGGGGACACCGGGCGCCCGGTGCGCAGATCGGCCGTGCCGGCGGTGGCCGCCGACGAGCGGCCGTCCGGGCCGACCGTCCGGGCCTGTACGCCGCTGATGCCCAGGGCGTGGATCGCCTCCACGTCCCGCTGCAACTGCTGGGCGGGGGATGGGGCATGGGCGGGCCGGGCGGTGGCGGTGGCCGTGCCGGTGGCGAGCAGCACGGCGACACCGGCCGCCACGGCGAGGTGCTTTCGAAGATTCGAGGTCATGTCTGGACGCTAACCATTTCCGGCCCGTGGCGGGGCGTGCTCGGGTTTGCCTCAGGGGGGATTGG
This sequence comes from Kitasatospora sp. Ki12, assembly GCF_054601375.1. Taxonomy (NCBI): domain Bacteria; kingdom Bacillati; phylum Actinomycetota; class Actinomycetes; order Kitasatosporales; family Streptomycetaceae; genus Kitasatospora; species Kitasatospora sp. Ki12. The sequence continues at coordinate 83,119 of NZ_BAAIHT010000005.1, forward strand.
GGGGATGTCCCCATGGCATCGGCCGCGAAGGGCGTAAAGGTCTCCAATTCCCTTTTGTGGAAACGAAAATGAGGGTTCTTTGGGGGATTCTTCTCGGGGTTGACCCTGATGCCGGGCCGCTCGGCGCGCCCCGACACTCTGGGCATGCGCATCACCCGGGCCGGTTGGGCCCTCATGACGGTGCTCTCCACCCTGATCGTCCTGCTCTCCGCCAAGTACGCCGGCCTCGACCCGGACGACTTCCTCAGCGAGCAGCGCGACACCTACCTCCACCACCGACTCGCGCTCGGCGTCCACATATCCGGCGCCGTCGTCGCGCTGGCGGTGGGGCCGTGGCAGTTCTCCGCCCGCCTGCGCCGGCGCTGGCCGCACTGGCACCGCCGGATCGGCGTCCTCTACCTGCTGGGCTGCCTGGTCGGCGGGATCGGGGCGCTGTTCCTGGCGCCGCTCGCCTACGGGAACGCGGTCTCCCGGCTCGGCTTCGCCTGCCTGGGCGTGGCCTGGCTGATCACCGGCGGCATCGGACTGCGGATGATCCTGCGAGGCCGGGTCGAGGACCACCGCCGGTGGATGGTCCGCAGCTTCGCCCTCACCTTCGCCGCCGTCACCCTGCGGCTCATGCTGGTCGCCGCCCTCGCGGCGGGCTTGGACTTCCGCACCTGCTACCTGGTGATCGCCTGGCTGTGCTGGGTGCCCAATCTGCTACTGGCCTGCTGGTTCACCCGCACCCGCCCGGTACGGGAGGTGGGCTGACCGGGCGCAGGGGAGCGCCCCGGGCCCGTGATGCGGGTCCGGGGCGCTCAGGCCTTCGTCAGGGGGTGGTGCAGACGGCGGTGGCGCGGATGGACTCCTCCACGGTGTTGGTGTTGGTACCGCGGATGAGCCAGTAGCTGCCGCTCGGGTAGGAGTCGGTGAAGAAGATCTTGTACGCGCTGGTCTGGCCGCCACCGCCGGTGGGCACCTGGCCGGAGGGGCAGGAGACGGCGGCGGACGCGCTCTGGCCCGGGGGCACGACGTTCCAACTGCCGAAGACCTGCGTGTGCGCGGCCAGCAGTGAGGGGTTGGCGGCGGTCGGGTCGTTGGGCATGGTGACGGTCGGCTTCGCGACGGGCTTGTCGTCGGGGGCGGGCTTGTTGTCGGCGACCGCCGTCGCGGTGCTGCCGGCCAGAACGGTGGCCGCCGCGAGGGCGGTCAGGACGAGGGGCTTCATGCGGGCCATGCGTGGTCTCCTGGGACGTCGGGTTTCGGCTCAGTCGGCGGAGGGTGGGTTCCCGCGCCGCAGTCGATGCGTACTCGAACTGCCTCGGGTGTTCCCGGACGGCGCGGTGGCCCGTTACCCGGGCGGAGGAACACCGGCGCTCGGCCGGGCTAGCGGGTAGCGGGTGTGGCGTCCGGCCTTGACCTCCAGTGGACTTGAGCTCCTAGGGTCGGCCGGGTGATCTTCACTGAGACAGAACGCGCCTACCTCGCCGCCCAGCCGCTGGCCCGGCTGGCCACCACCGGCCCCGACGGCGGTCCGCAGGTCCGCCCGGTGGGCTTCCGGCTCAACGCCGACGGCACCATCGACATCGGCGGGCCCGCCATGGCCGACAGCCGCAAGTACCGCAACGCCCGGGACCGTCCCGAGGTCTCCGTGCTGGTGGACGACATGGCCCCGGCCGACGACCCGGTCGCCGCCGGGTGGGGGCGCGGCGTCGAGATCAGGGGGCAGGCCGAGGTGCTGGCCGTCGACGTGCCGCCGGTGGCGCCCGACCGCTTCAGCCGCGACATCGTCCGCGTCCACCCCCGGCGGGTCATCACGTGGAACCTGGAGTCGCTGGGGAGCGCCGCCCGCGACGTCGGGTGACAGCCGTACGGCCGCGGGGGAGCGGGAAGTCGGCCGGGCCGACTTCCCGCTCCCCCGCGGCACGCCCTACCGCTGCGGCCGCAGGCCGAGGTCGGAGAGCGGGCCGAGGTGGGCGAGCTTGTCGGGGTTGTTCACCGCGTGGAAGGCGCGGATCGCGCCGTCGGCGATGTCGAGTGCGATGACGCCGGCGACGCGCCCCTGGGGGTCGAGCCAGAGGGCGCCCGGGCGGCCGTTGACCAGGACCGGCTTGCGGGAGATGCCGAGCTCGCGGTTGCGGCCGAAGCCGAACATCAGCAGCTGGGCGACGCGCTGCAGGCCGGCCACCGACCGGCCGACCGAGCGGGCCTTGCCGCCGCCGTCGCCGTGGAAGACCACGTCGGGCGCCAGCAGTTCCAGCAGGGCCGCCAGGTCGCCGCCCTCGGTGGCGGCGAAGAAGCGGCGGGCCAGCTCCTCGCCCTCCGCGCGCCGCCGCGGCGCGGGCCCGGCGTCCGGGGCCGCGGGGGCCGCCGGGGCCAGGTGCTTGCGGGCCCGGGCGAAGATCTGACGGCAGTTCGCCTCCGACTTGCCGGTCATCGCCGCCACCTCCGGGTAGCCGTACCCGAAGGCCTCGCGCAGCAGGAACACCGCCCGCTCGGCGGGGGAGAGCGCCTCCAGCATCAGCAGGAACGCCATCGACAGCCGCTCGGCCACCTCGGCGTGCTCGGCCGGGCCGGCCGGGCGCTCGGCGAAGGCGACCACCGGCTCGGGCAGCCACTCCCCGACGTAGCTCTCGCGCCGCACCCGCGCCGACTTGAGGTGGTTGATGCCCAGGCGGGTCACGGTCGTGGTCAGGTACGCCTTCGGGTCGTCGACCGTCGTTCCGGCCAGGCCGGCGCGGGTCAGGCCGAGGAAGGTGTCCTGGACGAGGTCCTCGGCGTCGCCCACCGAGCCCGTCATCCCGTAGGCGATGGAGAACAGCAGCGGCCGGTACCCCGCCGCGTCCGCCGCCGCCGCCGCGTCCGCCGCCGGTTCCGTCATGGAAGTCCCCCTCTCCGGCGCCCCGCCGTCGGGTGGCGCACGTCACATCCGGGGCCTGTCACAGACCGCCGGGCTGCCCTGTCTTCATGGGCAGCAACGGACAACGTACCGAGGAGCACACCATGGAAGCCCGCCTGAACCCCTTCGCCAGCCCCGTCCTCGGCAAGGTCTTCAAGCACTTCATCGCCGCCAGCAAGGCCATCACCGACGACGTCCTGCCGTACACCACCCAGGAGCTGGTGCGGCTGCGCGTCAGCCAGATCAACGGCTGCGGCGCCTGCCTCGACATGCACTTCAAGGAGGCCGTCCACGCCGGCGAGGACCCGGTGCGCCTCAACCTGGTCGCCGTCTGGCGGGAGGCGACCGTGTTCACCGACGCCGAGCGGGCCGCCCTGGAGCTGGCCGAGGAGGGCACCCGGCTGGCCGACGCGGCGGGCGGGGTCAGCGACGAGGTGTGGGCGAACGCCGCCAAGCACTACGACGAGGAGCAGCTCGCCGCGCTGGTCGGCGTGATCGCGGTCATCAACGCCTTCAACCGGGGCAATGTGATGATCCGCCAGCCCGGCGGCGGCTACGAGGTCGGCATGTACAGCCACTGAGCCGGTGTGGCGCGGGGCGGGTGGGCGGGCGGGGCTGTCACGATCCTTGCCGTCGCAGTTCGTGCGGGGGAGTGAGGGAGGACGCCATGTCCGAGGAGCTGCCGCGCCGGATCGTCCTGATCCGCCACGCCAAGGCCGAACAGCCCGACGAGTTCGACGGGGACGACCACGAGCGCCCGCTCGCCGAGCGGGGCCGCAAGGACGCCCCCGTGCTCGGCCGCTGGCTCGCCGGCGCGGGCCTGGCCCCCGACCTCGCGCTGGTCTCCACCGCCCTGCGCACCCGCGAGACCTGGGAACTCGCGGCCGCCGAGCTGGCGACCAAGCCGAGGACGGTCTTCGAGGACCGGCTGTACGAGGCGAGCCTCGGTGAGCTCCTCGGGGTCCTCAACGAGGTGTCCGACGAGGTCCAGGACGTGGTCGTGGTCGGCCACAACCCGGGCGTCCACGCGCTGGCCGACGCCCTGGCGGGGGAGGCGGAGGGCGACCTGCTCGCGCGGATGAACCGCTCCGGGTTCCCGACGGCGGCCGCCGCCGTGCTGACGTTCCAGGGGAGTTGGAAGAGCGTCGAGCACGGCGCCGGGCGGCTGGCCGCCTTCTGGATGCCGCACGCCTGATGCTGAGGCTGATCACGCCGGTATGAGCGCGTCCCACTGGTCGCGGGTCGGGCCGTCGTGGGTGGGCGTGAAGTCCGGGCGGGCGGCCAGCCAGGCGCTGACGCGTTCCTGCACCTCCTCGCTGCCGAACGCCTCGTCGGGGGTGCGCAGCAGGTGGCGGACCTGGGCCCGGGCGCGCATCACGACGGGGTCGTCGAAGGCGCAGGCGGCCTGGGCGGCGGCCCGTACGTCCGTGGACGGTTCGCTGTCGGCGAGGCGCTGTGCGCCGGTGCGGTCGGACGCCACCTGCGCGTCGAACCACCGGCGCAGGGCCCGCCTCGTCCAGGCGTGGTAGCCGGTGGGGTCCGCGGCGATCTCCTCGACGTGGGTGGCGAGGCGCTGGGCGGCGAGCAGGCCCAGCGCCACGCCGTGGCCCAGGGTGGGGTTGGTGTGGATGAGGCTGTCCCCGGCGTTGACCAGGCCGGTGACGACGGGTCCGTCGTCGTCGGCGAGGGAGGTCCAGCGGTTGTCCAGCCCGGCCATCGCCAGGACCGGGGAGCGCGGCTCGGGGTCCAGGTCGAGCCAGGCGGCGGTGGCGGGGAAGCGGCGGGCGGCGGCCTCGAACACGGCCGGGTCGGTGAGCGCGCCGCGGGTGCGGTCCGCCGTGGAGAGCACCACGTTGACCGCGAAGGTGCCGTTGTCGGAGGGGAAGACGCCGGCGAGCGCGAACGGTGCCGCCGAGCCGGGCCTGATCCGCCCCGGGCCGCGGGGGCCGTCGGGGCGCAGCCGGTACCAGCGGCACAGGTAGGCGATCCCGGCGCGGTGGCTCTCCACCACGGGCGGGCGGGCCCCGGCCGCCACCAGCCAGGCGGGCACCGGCGAGCGGCGGCCGCAGGCGTCGACGACGAGGTCCGCCCCGTACGTCTCCTCGCCCACCCGTACGCCGGTGACCCGGGGCGGCCGCCCGTCCCGGACGGCGAGGGCGCTCACCCGCCGGCCCCGGCGCACCTCGACGGTGGGCTCCCGCCGTACGGCGGCGGTCAGGGCGGCCTCCAGCACGATGCGGCGGGTGCGCAGCGTCACCAGGTCCTCGTCGCCGGCCCGGTGCGGCGGGTGCTCGCCGAACCAGTCGAAGTCGTGGTACTCCTCGGCGCCGCGGGCCAGCAGGTCCGCGTAGACGTCGGGGGCCTCGGCGTGCAGCACGGTGCGCACGGGGGCGAGGAAGGAGTGCGGCTGGACGGCCTGGGGGACCCGGGGGCGGTGCCAGCGGTAGAAGTCGTGTTCCGGGTCCTCCCCGGCCTGCCGGACGTCCTGTTCGAACAGGGTGACCTGGTGTCCCCGCCGTCCCAGCATCAGCGCCGTCCCCAGCCCGCTGATCCCGCCACCCATCACCGCAACCCGCGCCATCCGGCTTCCCTCCGCGTCGTGTTGCGGGCCGAGCCTACCGCCCGGCCGGTTCCGGTCCGACACCAGGTCAGGGCATGTGGCGGAGGTCTCAGGGCCCCGGTCCCGGCGGCGCACTCCGGCGGCGGGCCCGCCCGGCGCCGGGGCCGACCTTCACGGATTCGTCACGCAATCGCGAACTCCGGTGTCGCGCGGCGTACCTGGGCCCTATGGTGATCCCGGACCTGGGCGGGGGCCGGTCCGGTCGGAGTGGCAACGGCGCTTGGGGGACACATGGGCGAGTGGGACGGATTCCTGGCGGAGGACCACACCGTGGCGGAGAGCGGCGCCTCGTTCGCCTACGCGGAGACCGAGGCCGTCGCGGTCGAGGAGCACGCGGAGTTCGCGTTCGCGGCCGAGACCGAGGTCGAGGTCCACGCGGTCGAGGTGGTGGAGGCCGTCCAGGTGGTGGAGGTCGACGTGGTGGAGGCGGTGGCGGTCACGGAGGTCACCTTCGAGAGCTACCTGTCCGTGACGGAGACCGATGTCGCCGTGGGCTCCTACGAGTCCCACGAGTCCGAGGCGTTCTACGGCGGCGAGGCGGCCCACGACACCGACCCGGGGTACGACGCCGACACCGGGCACGACGGCCAGGACCTGATCTGACGCTGCCCCAGGCCCACCGCGCCCGGCGCCGGGTGGGCTGATCCTCCCCGCCTGCCGCCACCGGAGGTGCCGTGGCCCCCTCGATCACCCTGGACGCCGAACGCCGGATCGCGGCCGCGCCGGAGCGGGCCCGCGCGGCCGTGGTGGCGGTGCTCCAGCGCTCCGGCTTCCAGCTCACCGCGGACCTCGCCACCGTCATCGAGGCCCAACGCGGCTCCGCCGTACGGGCGGTGATGATGGTGGCGGACCAGGTGCCGGTGCTGGCGCGGATCAACGTGCTGCCCGACCCCGGGCCCGCCGTCGGGCCCGCCGTCGGGTCCGGGATCGAGCCCGAGCCCGGGTCCGGCCCCGGGCCGCAGGCGGCGCTGGTGCGGGTGCACTTCTCGGACCGGGCGCTGTCCGCCGTGGTGGTCGGGGTGCAGGAACCCTTCCAGCAGGCGTTCCTGTCGACCCTCGCCGCCTTCGACAAGGCGCTCGCCGACCTCGTCCCCGGGACCGCCCCCGGCGCCTTCCCCGCCCCGAACCTGTGGGCGCGCCAGCGCAGTTCGGACGTCGCCGAGCGCGGCCACGCCGCCGGGCAGCGCCTCGTCGACGGGGCCTCCTCGGTGCTGTCCGGCCGCCTGTCCGGCGCGCCGAGGAGCAGCGGCCCGGCGGGCTGGGCGGGCATCACCCACGTCCGGTTCGTCTCGGACGCGGGCCAGGCGGTGCTCGGCATGCCCGCCGTCGGCGCGCTGCTGGCGGTCCCCGCGCTGATCGGCTCCGAGCGGGTGGCCGCGGGCGGGGCGCCCTCGCTGCCGGACGCGCTGCGCGCCAAGGTGCTCGACCTCGCCGCGCTGATCGAGACCAGGCTCTCCCAGGGCGCCTACGGGCCGCAGACCGTCCACGTCCCGGACGAGCACCGGCTGACCTTCCAGTTCCTGTGGCAGCAGGCGGCGATCCGCTCCCAGCTGCCGGTGCGCACGCTCTGCGTCTGCCGGGACTGCAAGCACCCCAAGGTCGTCAACCTGGACCTGAAGCGGCTGCGGGCCAGGAACCGCAACCTCAAGATGCTGGCGTCCGTGCTCGGCGTGACCGCCGGCCGAGACAACCCGAACCCCTTCCAGGTCTTCAGCACCGTCTTCCGCCAGGCCAAGCTGGAACCCGACTTCATCTGCACCCGCTGCGAGAGCACCGAGGCCGACGAGCGCCCCGTCACCTTCTGCCCCGGGTGCGGCGACCAGCGCGCCGAGGCCGTCCTCACCACCTGCGACAAGTGCCGGCACGACTTCCGCACCCCGATGCGCGGCGCGCGCATCTGGGAGGACGTTCCGGCGGCGCCCCCGATGCCGGCCGTGCCGCCGACCCCGCCCCCGCCGGTGGCCCCGCCCGCACCACCGACGCCGCACGCGCCGCCGACCCCGCCGATGCCCGCGGCCCCGCCGCCTCCCGCAGCGACTCCGCCCCCGGCCCCGCCCCCGCCCGCGCCCGCCGTGCCGCCCGCCACCGGGTTCGGGCCCCCGTCCACCCCGTACCCGGCACCCGCACCCCCGACGGTGCCCTCCGCGCCCCAGCCGTGGACCACCCCGCCGCCGGTCAACCCGTACGCGCAGCCCGTCCCCGTCCCCGTCCCCGCCCCCGCGCCCCAGCCGCCCGCACGGCACTGCGCGATCTGCGGCCTGCCCTCCCCGGTGCTGTGGAGCGTGCAGGTCCCCCGCGAGGGCGGGGCCTGGCAGCGGCTGACGGTGTGCGCGACCACCCCGCGCTGCTCCCCGGCCTCCGCCACCGCGCCCGTGCGGGTGTGAACGGCGGGGCCGTTCAGCCCAGCGGCGCCGCTCGGCCCAGCAGCGCCGCGACCGCCGCTGGTGTCCAGTGGCCCGCCGCGCCGGGGCGGGTGGCGAGGTAGCCGGCGGTGCGCCAGGGCCCCCAGGCGTGGGACTCGGCCAGTCCGGCGGCCAGCGTGCGCAGGTAGGGGGTGGAGGGGGCGTCGAGCGCGGCGCCGGCCAGGCCGTGGGGGGCGGTGAAGGTCAGCAGGGGGTGCCCGTCCAGGGCGCCGACGTGCAGCAGGGTCTCGTAGCGGCCCGGGCCCAGCGCGGCGCGCCCGTCGGCGAGCACCCGGGTGAGGTCGAGGTCGGCGCCGGGGGAGCGGCGCATCTCCTGCGCGGCGATGTCACTGAACTGACCGACCGTCACCAGATAGGCACGGCACGGCACTTCGCCGTGCGCCGTCGGGTCGTAGAAGGCCGAGCCGCCGCCCCAGGCCGCTGACCGGCCGGCGAAGTACAGGGTGCCCGGCAGCGCGGCCGCCACCGTCCGGCGGGCGGGGCGCCGGTCGCGGCAGCCGGGGTGGGTGTGCGCCGAGCCGTCGGGGCGGCCGCCGCGCAGGTAGCAGGCGAGGCGGGCGGCGTGCAGGTTCGAGCCGTACGCCACGTACCAGACGAGGTCCTCCCCGCCCGGGTCCGCGCTCACGGCCCGCTCGCAGGACCGGGGACGCCGCGGCGGGCCGGCGCGCACCCGCGCCGGCGAGCGCGCCGGCACCCGCACCGGACGGCCCGCCCGGGCGGCCCGAACAAAACCTCCCGATTCGGTAAAACCACCCCCACTGCCGGTACGGTGCCGGACGCGACGGTGTTCATCAATCTGCCCTCTCCCACCACACCCGCCCACTGCCGGGCGACTACCCTTCACCAGCGAAAATGCTCGAAAATCTCCGAATCGACATTCGATTCACGTGCCGCCGGCCCCGCGCGGCAACGATGATGAGAATTTCCTTTGACCGCACCTTCGCTGCATCCAGCGGACTCCCAGCGGAGTCATGGTGAGTGGGCGCGCCCGCCGGTGACCTCAGTGTCACCTCCCACCACCCCCGACACAGCCCGACCGCGCCCCCAGAACCACGGAGCCGAGGAACAACCCCCCATGGACGCACGCCACGACCAGGCCGGCCCAGGCACGCTGCACCGCCCCCACCCGGGCCCCGCGGTCGGCTGGCCGGTGGCCCAGCCCGCCCACCCCCGCAGCCTGCTCGACGTCATCGCCGCCACCGCCGACGCCCACCCCCAGGCACCCGCGCTCGACACCGGCGACACCGTCCTGGACTACCGCGCCCTGCTCCACGAGGCCGACACCCTCGCCGGCCGGCTCGCCGCCCACGGCATCGGCACCGGCGACCGGGTCGGCGTGCGCATCCCCTCCGGCACCGCCGACCTCTACATCGCGATCCTCGCCGTCCTGCGCTGCGGCGCCGCCTACGTGCCCGTCGACGCCGACGACCCCGACGAACGCGCCGAGATGATCTGGCAGGACGCCGCCGTCTGCGCCGTCATCGGCGCCGGACTCCACCTGTACGCCGGACCCGCCGCCCGGCCCTCGGGCCGCCCCGCCTGGCCCACCCCGGCCGACGACGCCTGGATCATCTTCACCTCCGGCACCACCGGCCGCCCCAAGGGCGTCGCCGTCACCCACCGCAGCGCCGCCGCCTTCGTCGACGCCGAGGCCCGCCTCTTCCTGCCCCACGCCCCCCTCGGCCCCGGCGACCGCGTCCTGGCCGGCCTCTCGGTGGCCTTCGACGCCTCCTGCGAGGAGATGTGGCTGGCCTGGCGCCACGGCGCCTGCCTCGTCCCCGCCCCCCGCTCCCTCGTCAAAGCCGGCACCGACCTCGGCCCCTGGCTCGTGGACCGCCGCATCACCGCCATCTCCACCGTCCCCACCCTGCTCGCCCTGTGGCCCCAGGAATGCCTGGACGCCGTACGCCTGATCATCGTCGGCGGCGAAGCCTGCCCCGCCGAACTCGTCGACCGCATCGCCACCCCCGGCCGCGAGTTCTGGAACACCTACGGCCCCACCGAGACCACCGTCGTCGCCACCGCCGCCCGCATGCTCCCCGGACAGCCCGTACGCATCGGCGCCCCCCTGGCCGGCTGGGAGATCGCCGTCGTCGACCAGGCCGGCCACCCCGTCCCCTGGTACGAGAGCGGCGAACTGCTCATCACCGGCGTCGGCACCGCCCGCTACCTCGACCCCGCCAAGGACGCCGAGAAGTTCAGCGCCCACCCCGCCCTCGCCTCACCCCGCGTCTACCGCAGCGGCGACCTGGTGCGCAACGACCCCGAAGGCCTCGTCTTCCTCGGCCGCGCCGACGACCAGATCAAACTCGGCGGCCGCCGCATCGAACTCGGCGAGATCGACGCCGCCCTCCAGGCCCTGCCCCACGTCCGCGCCGCGGCCGCCGCCGTCCGCAAGACCCCCGCCGGCGCCGACCTGCTCGTCGGCTACCTCGTCGCCCGGCCCGGCACCACCCCCGACCTCACCGCCGCCCGACAGCACCTGCTGGAGCGCCTGCCCGCCTCGCTGGTCCCCGTCCTCGCCCTCGTCGACTCCCTGCCCACCCGCACCTCCGGCAAGGTCGACCGCAACGCCCTGCCCTGGCCCCTGCCCACCACCGGCACCGCCGCCGGCGCCGAAACCCTCCACGGCACCGCCGGACGGCTCGCCGGACACTGGGAACGCCTGCTCGGCATCGCCCCCGGCCCCGGCGACGACTTCTTCGCCCTCGGCGGCTCCAGCCTCACCGCCGCCCGCCTCGTCTCCGAACTGCGCACCCGCCACAGCGGCGTCTCCGTCGCCGACCTGTACGCCCACCCCGTCCTGAGCGACCTGGCCGACTACCTCGACTCCCTCGCCGGGACACCCGGGAGCGCCCCCGCCCCGGCCCCCGCCGACCGCACCGTCCGCCGCACCCCCCGCACCGCCGCCCTGTGGCAGACCCTCCTGCTCCTCGGCATGTTCTCCCTCGCCGGGCTGCGCTGGATCCTCGCCCTCACCGCCCTCGACAACCTCACCGGCAACCACCTCGCCTGGGCCCCGCACAGCTCCTGGTGGCCCGTCGCCGCCGGCCTCCTCCTCCTCCACAGCGCCCCCGGCCGCACCCTGCTCGCCGCCACCGGAGCCCGCCTCCTCACCGCCCGCGTCCGCCCCGGCAGCCACCCCCGCGGCGGCCACGTCCACCTGCGGCTGTGGGCCGCCGAACGCTACCGCCATGCTGGCACCGCCGCCCTCAGGCACCCCCGGGCCGTGCGCTACGCCCGGGCCCTGGGCTGCCGCGTCGGCCCCGGCGTCCGCCTGCACACCCTGCCCCCCGTCACCGGCCTCGCCCGCCTCGGCGCCCACAGCTCCCTCGAACCCGAAGCTGACCTCGCCGGCTGGTGGCTCGACGGCGACACCCTCCACCTCGGCCACATCGACGTCGGCGAAGGCGCCCGCGTCGGCCACCGCGCCACCCTCATGCCCGGCGCCCGCATCGGCGCCCGCGCCGAGATCGCCCCCGGCACCTGCGTCACCGGCACCGTCCCGCCCGGCGAACACTGGCACGGCTCCCCGGCCCGCCCCAGCACCGAACCCCTCGCCGACTGGCCCGCCGCCGCCGCATCCTCCTCACGCGCCTGGAACCTCGCCTACGGCGCCGCCTTCGCCCTCCTCGGCCTCGTCCCGATCATCTCCGCCCTCCCCGCCCTCGCCATCGTCTACCCGATGATCGACACCGACCGCACCCTGGCCGACGCCCTCCTCCAGCTCCTGCCCGCCACCGTCCCCCTCGCCGCCCTCACCCTGCTCTGCCACGCCGCCCTCATAGCGCTCCTCGTCCGCCTGCTCTCCCGCCCGCTGCGCCCCGGCTTCCACCCCGCCGGCGGCCGCGTCGCCTTCTGCGCCTGGGCCGTCAGCCGCCTCGGCGACACCGCCCGGCGCACACCCTCTTCCCCTTCTACGCCAGCCTCTTCACCCCCGTGTGGCTGCGCCTGCTCGGCGCCCGCATCGGACGCCGCGTCGAAGCCTCCACCGTCCTCGCCCTGCCCGGCCTGATGCGCGTCGACGACGGCGCCTTCCTCGCCGACGACACCCTCGTCGCCCCCTACGAGCTGCGCGGCGGCTGGCTGCGCCTGGGCCCCGCCCACGTCGGACGCCGCTCCTTCGTCGGCAACTCCGGCATCGTCGGCCCCGGCCGCCACCTGCCCGACAACTCCCTCGTCGGCGTCCTGTCCGACACCCCCGCCCACGCCCCGAAGGCTCCTCCTGGCTCGGCCGCCCCGCCTTCGCCCTGCCCCGCGCCGCCGGCACCGGCGGCGAGGGCCGCACCTACGACCCGCCCCGGCGCCTGTGTGGCCCGCGCCGGCGTCGAGGTCTGCCGGCTGCTGCCCGTCATCCTCGCCGCCCTCCTCGGCGACCTCGTCCTGGCCGCCCTGCAGTCGTACGCGACGACTACGGGCTGGGCGCGGCCTGCGCCACCGCCGGACTCGTCCTGACCCTGGCCGCCGTCACCGCCTGCGCCGTCACCACCGCCGCCAAGTGGCTGCTGGTCGGACGCTTCCGCGTCGCCGAGCACCCGCTCTGGTCCCCCTTCGTGTGGCGCAACGAGCTCTACGACACCTTCGTCGAGGAACTCGCCATGCCCTTCGGCGGCTCCACCATCACCGGCACCCCGTACCTCACGCGTGGCTGCGCAGCCTCGGCGCCCGCATCGGGCGCGGCGTGTGGTGCGAGACCCACTGGCTGCCGGAGAGCGACCTGGTCACCGTCGAGGCCGGGGCCAGCGTCAACCGCGGCACCGTCCTGCAGACCCACCTCTTCCACGACCGCGTCATGCGGCTGGGCCCCGTCCACCTCGGCGCCGGCTCCACCACCGGCCCGCACTCCGTCGTCCTGCTCAACTCCTCCCTCGGCGCGAACACCACCGTCGGGCCCGCCTCCCTCGTCATGCGCGGCGAGAACGTGCCCGGGGCCACCCGCTGGCTCGGCAACCCCGTCGCCGCGTGGAACGCCGACCCGACCCCGCCCGCCGGGCGCAGGCGGCGCCGGCCGCGGCGGCAGCGGCGTGACGGCGGCGTGATGTGGATCACTCTGTTCGAGCGATGAGTCGGCGGTGTGATCATGGTCCTATCCCGTGAGCGCACCGCTTCCGCTGTGCCCGACCGAGAGGAACCGGACCGATGAGCACCGACTCCGTGAAGACCGCCGCCGTGAAGACCGCCGCCCCGAAGGGCGGTCCGGCCTCGTACTTCCCGTCGATCGAGAAGAAGTACGGCCGCCCCGTGGAGGAGTGGAAGGACCTGATCCGCACCTCCCCGCTGGTCAAGCACATGGAGCTGGTCGCCTGGCTGAAGGCCGAGCACGGGCTCGGCCACGGCCACGCCAACGCCCTGGTCGCCCACACCCTGGCCGAGCGGAGCGCCTGAGCGCGTGCCCGCTCAGCCGCTGGAGGCCGCCGCGAGGGCGGGGGTGCCGCGGGGCGGACGGGCCGGGGCCGGGAGGGCGGCCCTGCGGGCGTGCAGGACGGCGGCGCCCAGCGGGAGGGGGGAGTGGCCCAGGAGTTCGAGCCCGGCGTCGGCGAGCAGCCGGCCGTAGTGGTCGGCGCGGCGCTCGCGGCCGCCGGTGTTGCAGCGCATGTGGAGGTCCCAGGCGGTGGCCAGGGAGAGCGACCCGTCGTCGGGCAGCAGGCGCTCGACGATGAGCAGGTCGGCGTGGGCGGGCATCGCGCGGGCGCAGTGGCGCAGGATCTCGCGGCAGCGCGCGTCGTCCCAGTCGTGCAGCACCCGGGACAGCAGGTAGACGTCCGCGCCCGCCGGGACGTCCGCGAAGTCGCCCGCCCGGTAGTCGCAGCGGGTGCCGCAGCCGGCCTCGTCCAGGCGGCGGCGGGCGGCGTCGACGACGTGCGGGCGCTCCAGCAGGATCCCGTGCAGGCCCGGGTGGGCGGCCAGGACGCGGCCGAGCAGTTCGCCGTTGCCGCCGGCGACGTCGACGACGGTGGCGGGGGTGGGGGCGCTCTCGGGGGCGGTGGTGCGGGCCGCGGCGGCCGCCAGGACGGGGTGGGCGGGCAGCGGTTCGAACATGGGGGAGCTCGCGGCCATGGACTGGTCGAACAGCCCGGCGAGTTCGGGGTCACGGGCGAAGTGGTCGAAGTGGTTCTCGCCGAAGAGGTGGTCGAAGGCGGGCCGCCCGGTGCGGGCGGTGTGCTCCAGGCCCGCGAAGGACTCGTAGAACGGGCCGCCGTACATCAGCGCCAGCGACCGCATCGACCCCGGGGTGTCGGCGCGCAGCAGCGCGCCGAGCCCGGTGAGGCGGAAGCCGTCCGGGTGTTCCGTCACCACGTCCAGCATGGCCAGGTAGCGCAGCAGCGCGGTGAGGGTCTCCGGGTCGGCGCCGACCCGCTCGGCCAGGGCCTCGCCGGTGGTGGGGGTGTCCGGGGCCAGGGCGTCGGGCAGGGCCAGGCGGGCGCAGACCGCCAGTGCCTGGGTCGTCCACGCGCCGGTGAACAGGTGCAGGAGGGTCTCGGCGGTCGCGGTCGCGGTCGCGGGCCGGTCGTTCGCGGAGCGGTGGCCGGGGTGGCCGCCGAGGTGCGCGGCGAGGATGTCGGGGTGGTCGCCGTGGGTGTGCAGCTCCAGCCGGCGGTAGGCGGCCCCGGAGGCGGCGGGCACGGTGAAGTAGAGGACGGTGCCGTCCTCGTGCGGGTTGTACCCGCCGCCGTCGGCGCGGGCGCCGTGCCGGGCCAGGAGCGCGCACAGGCCGCGCAGCACCAGCGGGTCCGCGGAGTCGACCTCGAAGGCGAGGTGCGCCTCGTGCCGGTGGGCCGTTCGTGGGCGGCGACGGGGGCGAGCGGGGAGCCCGGCGGGACGGTCAGCGCGAACACCTCGACCTCCCGGTGCTCACGGCCGGGGCCGAGCGCGGTCGGGCGCAGGATCCGGATGTCGAGCCCGGCCGGGTCGTACCCGTGGCGCCGGGCCAGCCGCTCCCGGACGACGACGCTGGGCACCGGCGGCGCGTCGAAGGCCAGTCCGCAGTCGGCGAGTTGGGCGTGCAGGGTCGGCAGGTCGGGCGGGAAGACCAGGAGGGCGGCGTGCGCGAAGCGGCAGTGCCGGGCCAGTGCCCGCAGCTCCGGGCCGGCCAGGCCGGGCAGCAGCAGGGGGAGCAGGGAGGCGGTGTCGTGTTCCCGGACGAACGCGGCCGTGCGGCGCAGGCTGGTCGCGTCGTCCTGGGCGGTCGTGGGTGTGGTCGTCGTCATGAGGGTGTCCTCGGTGTGGCGCCGGGCGTGCGGCGCTGCGGTGCTTGGGGGGCGGACCGGCCCGGTGGTCAGATGCCGACGTAGTTCTCGGCGAACCAGTCCTGGTGGGAGCGCGAGGTGCGCAGTGAGGCGATGCGGGCGCGGCGGATGGATTCGTGGAAGAACGATTCGTCATCGGACGGTCCGGGCCGCGCGTGCAGCAGCTGGACCATCCAGTGGGAGAACTCCTGGGCCCGCCAGACGCGCTCCAGGGCCTCGGCGGAGTAGCGCTCCAGCGCCCGGCCGTCGCCGTGGGCGAGGTCGTCGACCAGGGCGCGGGCGAGCAGTTCGGCCTCCAGGACGGCGAGGTTGGCGCCCTTGGCGGCGGCGGGGCTGATCAGGCCGGCGGCGTCGCCGGCCAGCAGCAGGGAGCCGTGGCGCAGCGGTTCGACGACATCGGATTCCAGGTCGACGACGGCGCGCTGGAGGATGCGGCCGCGGTGCAGCGGGCCGTGCTCGGGAGCGCGCATCCGGGTGTCGAGTTCGTCCCATATCCGCTCCTCGGGCAGCTCGCCGGCCCGGGTGCCGCGCTCGCACTGCAGGTAGTAGCGGGTGACCTGCGGGGTGCGGGCCATGTGCCCGGCGAAACCGCGTCCGTGCAGCGCGTAGCCCACGGCGTCCAGGCTCGGCGGGGCCTCGGCGATCAGGCCGAGCCAGGAGACGCCGTGGTCGCGGCGGTGGTGACGGGCCGTCGGCGGCAGGGAGCGCCGGGACGCGCCGTAGCGGCCGTCGCAGCCGGCCACGTAGCGGGCCGCCCACTCGGCGGTGCCGTTCGTGTCGCCGCCGCCGCTTCGCGTGCCGCCGCCGTCCGGGGTGCGGACGGTGACCGTGGGCCGCGGCCCGTCGATGCCGTGCACGGCCAGGGCCTCGGTCTCGAAGTGGACGCGCCCGCCGGCGTCCAGGTACTGGTCCAGCAGGTCGCCGACCAGGTCCTGCTGCGGATAGACGGTGTGCTGCTCGCGCAGGCCGAGGCCGGCGTAGTCCAGGCGGAAGTGCCCGTCGTCGGTGCGGAATTCGCAGCTGCCGTGGAGCCGGCCGTCGCGGTGCAGGTTCCCGGACAGGCCGTGCCGGTCGAGGATCCGGACGGTGTTCGCGGCGAGGAAGCCCGCCCGGGCCCGGGTGCGGATGTGTACGGGGGTGGCGCGTTCCAGGACGGCGCAGTCGATCCCCTCGCGGTGGAGCAGGTTCGCGAGCAGGAGACCGGCAGGTCCTGCGCCGAGGATGACAACATCGGCCGTGTTCCCGGCCGTTCGGGTGTTCTGACTCTTCGTCACGGGAAACGGATCATAATCGGCGCCGGATACATGGATCGCTGGAAATCGCCCGAAGCGGTGAATAGGCGGATGATCATGGCGTCCGGGCCGGTGGTCGCCGAGTCGTGCTCCGGGTGGTCGCCGCGTCGCGCTCTCGCACCGTGTTCCGGGACCGCCGGGGCGAGCGGGTGGACCCGGGGGCCGGGGCCGCCTGCGGCACGATCGGGAAGCAGGCGGCCCCGGCCCCGGGTACGGTTCCGTACGGGCGGGGCATCGACCGCGGGATTGCCCGTACGGCTGCGGTCGGGTGCCATTCGACAACTTCAACAGCACTTGAAGTCAAGCCCGGGGCCCGCCGCGGTCCCCGCCGCGGCCCGCCCCCGCGCGTCCCCGCCGCCCCGGCGCGGGGTAGCCTCGCTCACGGCGCGGGCCTGCGGACGGGCACGGACGAGGCGGACAGGGGCGGTCGATGACGGAGCAGCAGCGCGGCTACTGGCGGGTGTCGGATGATTCGGCGGTCAGTGCCACCCAGGCGCACATCGTGTGGACCAGGGCGGCCTACCCGGCCCTGGTGGAGGTGGCAGGCCGCTACCACGGCGTGATCACCTACGCGGACCTGGCCGAAGCGGTCCAGGAGGCCTCCGGGGTACGCACCCGGATCAACCAGCGGCACTGGATCGGCAAGGTGCTCTCCCTGGTGATCCTCGAAGCCCACCGGCGCGGCGACCCGCCGCTGACGGCCCTGGTGGTGCACGCCGTCGACGGCAAGGTCGGCCCCGGCTACCAGGAGGTACTGGCGGTGGCCGGACAGCCCCCGCTGACCGAGGAGATGGACCGCGAACAGCACGCGGCCGCCGCCCGCCTGGCCTGCTACCGCCACTTCGGCGCCGACCTGCCCGCCGACGGCGGCACCCCCGCCCTCGCCCCGCGCCTGCGGGCCTCGGTGGAGCGCAAGGCCGCCGCCGTCGCCGAGGCCCGCCCGCCGGCGATCTGTCCGAACTGCTTCCTGCAGCTGCCCGCCACGCGGGTGTGCGACTCCTGCGGGGAGACCATCGCCCCCTGAGAAGTCCCCTGAGAAGTCCCCTGAGGAGCCTCCTGAGCGGGCCGGCGGGCCGCCGTCACCCGGCCGAGGCGCCCGCCGGCAGGCGCCCCGGCATCCGCCAGCCCTCGGCCAGGCGGGAGGGGGACAGCCGCCGGCCGTCCCCGAAGAACTCGCAGAACTTCATGATCAGCGGGTCCCAGCCCACCGGGTCCACGTAGTGGTCGCTGCCGGGCACGAGCAGACCCTCCTCGACGTGCGCCCGCACGACCTTCACCTCGAACGCGGTGCACCGGTCGTTGCCCGCCAGCGGCGTCGCCGCCTCCACCCGGCACTCCAGCTGCACCGGGCACTCCGCCGCCCGCGGCGCCCGCACCAGCTCGCCCGCCAGCTCCGTCAGCCCGGCCGCCTCGAACTTGCGCCGCTCGTGGCGGTAGCCCTGCTCCCGCCTCAGCTCCGAGATGTCCGGACGGGCGGTCAGCAGCGCGAGGGCGTCCACGGCGTCCACCTGCGCCGAGGACGGCAGGTTCAGCACGCACTCGCCCTCGCGCCGCAGGTTGTCGGCGGTCTGGCTGGTGTTGCCCAGACCCAGCACGCAGGACTGCCCCAGCCACCACGCCGAGGACATCGGCGCGAGATTGGCGCTGCCGTCCTCGTTGCGCGAGCCGATCAGCACCACCGGGGTGCCGAAGTACAGGACCTTCAGGTCGATGACCTTGTGCACGGGAATCGTCGTCCTTGGGAGAGGGAACCGCTGTCGGTCACCGACTCTGCCCCCGCCCGGACGGGGGCGCTGGCGGTGATCGGACATCCAGTTGCCCCGCCCGTCCCGCCCGTCCCGGCGGGCCCGCCGGGTGTGTCAGGCCGCGCCGTCCACCGGCCCGTGCGCGGCGACCTGACGGGCCTGGCCGTCCAGCAGCCGGTAGGACAGGCCCACCACGGCCACCTTGCCCTCCGCGACCTTCGACGCCAGCGCCTGGGAACGCTCCACCAGCAGGTCCACGGTCTGGCGGATGTGCACGTCCACGATCGCGTCCCGGTCCTCGATGCCCGCCGCCTTCGCCGACAGCACGCTCGGGGTCACCCGCTCCACCACGTCCCGCACGAAACCGCCCGGCAGCTGACCCTGCTCCAGGGAGTCCAGCGCCGCCGCCACCGCACCGCACGAGTCGTGCCCCAGCACCACCACCAGCGGGCACTCCAGCACGCTCACCCGTACTCGATGCTGCCCAGCGCCTCCGCGCCGGTCACGTGCCCGGCGGTGCGTACCACGAACAGGTCACCCAGGCCCTGGTCGAAGATGATCTCGGCGGCCAGCCGGGAATCCGAACAGCCGAACAGCACCGCGAAGGGCCGCTGCGCCGGTGCGAGCGCGGCACGGCGCCCCGCGTCCTGGTTGGGGTGCTCGGGGTTGCTCGCGACGAACCGCGCGTTGCCCTCCATCAGCATCCGCAGCGCCTCGCGGGGGTCGGAGATCGGGTCGGATATCGGTGTGGGGATCATGCCTGCACCCTAGATCGCCACGGACGGCCCCCGCAGCCGGGGGTGACCGGTCTCTCACTCCCGGGCGGCAATCCGTTCCGCGACCGGCCACGAATCACCCCGCGAATCATCCCGCGAAGCCCCCCCCGAATCACCCCGCGAAGCACCTGTAGAGCCGCAGACCCGTTGACCACTGAGACCGCCACCCCCGCGCACCGTACGAGGCCCCCGATGAGCACCGCCGTCGTCCTGTTCACCCAGGACCTGCGCCTGCACGACAACCCCGCCCTGCACGCCGCCCGCACCCGCGCCGACCAGGTCGTCCCGCTGTTCGTCCTCGACCCCGCCGTCGATCGGGCCGGCTTCGCCCCGCCCAACCGGCGGGCCTTCCTCGCCGACAGCCTCGCCGACCTCGACCGGGCCCTGCGCGCCGCCGGCTCCCGCCTGGTCCTGCGCCACGGCGACCCCGCCGAACAGACCGCCCGCCTCGCCGCCGAATGCGACGCCACCACCGTCCACACCGCCGCCGGGGTCTCCGCCTTCGCCACCCGCCGCGAAACCGCCCTGCGCCGGGCCCTGGGCGAGCGGCTGCACCTGCACGACGGACTCACCGTCGTTCCCGCCGGCGCCCTCACCCCCGCCGGCCGCGACCACTACGCCGTCTTCACCCCCTACCTGCGCGCCTGGCAGCGAACCCCGCACCGCCCCGTCCTGCCCGCCCCCCGCACCCTCGCCACCCCCGACGGCCCGGCCGGCGACCCCCTGCCGCAAGCCCCCGCCGGCACCTCCCCGGACCTGCCGCCCGGCGGCGAAGCCGCCGCCCGCCGACGACTGCGCGCCTGGGACCCGGACCACTACGACCACCTCCACGACGACCTCGCCGCCGACGCCACCTCCCGCCTCTCGCCCTACCTGCACTTCGGCTGCCTCTCCGCCCGCGAACTCGCCCACCACGCCGCCGCCCACGGCGGACCCGGCGCCGACGCCCTGGTCCGCCAGCTCGCCTGGCGCGACTTCCACCACCAGGTCCTCGCCGCCCGCCCCGACGCCGCCCACGCCGACTACCGCCCCCGCGGCACCCGCTGGCACCACGACGAACAGGAACTACGGGCCTGGCGCGAAGGCCGCACCGGCTACCCCGTCGTCGACGCCGGCATGCGACAGCTCGCCCACGAAGGCTGGATGCACAACCGCGCCCGCCTCATCACCGCCTCCTTCCTCACCAAGACGCTGCGCCACGACTGGCGCCCCGGCGCCGCCCACTTCCTCCACCTCCTGGTCGACGGCGACCTCGCGAACAACCAGCTCAACTGGCAGTGGATCGCCGGCACCGGCAACGACACCCGCCCCAACCGCGTCCTCAACCCCCTGCGCCAGGCCGAGCGCTACGACCCCGACGGCGCCTACGTCCGCCGCTGGCTCCCCGAACTCGCCCACCTTCCCGGCCGCACCGTCCACCAGCCCTGGACCCACGACGGACCCCTCGACTACCCGGCCCCCCTGATCCCCCCGGACGCCCTGAACGCCCGCATGCACGCGGAGCGGTGACGGGCGGGGTGACGGGGCGGGGTGACGGGGCGTTCGCCGGCCGCCGGAATGACGCTTCCTCAGGTCCACCCGTACTGCCAGAATCCGCGGGTGAAACACACGACCCACCGTCTCACCACCGCGCAGCAGCGGCGCCAGTGGATCAGCGGACCGCTCTTCCTGGCGGGCTCGGCCTACCTCCTGCACCTCGTCCTCAGCCGGCCGCTGAACGAACGGACCGCCCTGGTCGGGATCCTGTTCGTCCCCCTGCTGGCCGTCATCGGCACCGCCCACCTGCTCGCCCTGCGCACCAGCGTGAGCTTCGACGGGCACGAACTGTGGTGGACCCCCCTGTGGGGCGGCCGCAAGCGGGTCGCCTGGACGGACGTCACGAACGCCGAGGTGGTGAAGAAGAACGAGCGCGCCAACGCCCCGGACGTCGTACGGATCACGCACCGGGTCCACGGCGTGCGCACCCTGCCGGTGCTGATAGGCCTCCCGGGCACCTGGCGGGACCCCGACTTCGAGGCCAAGGCCGCCGGCCTCGTCACCGCCTGGCACACCGCCACGGCAGCGGCCGCGACGTAGGACCGCACGCCCCGGACAGCCTGCCGCCCACGGGCACCCCGTCCCCGGGCGCCGGCGTCAGGCGGTGGCCGTGGGGGCGGTGGCCGTCGGGGTGGGTGAGGCCGCGTCGGCGGGCGGGGCCTGGCAGGGGAGGGTGACGGCGACGCCCACGCCCTGGCCCGGCTTCGTCCCGTCCAGCAGGGAGACGGTGTAGGGGTCCGGCCCGTGGGCGGCCACGAACTCCTCGGAGGGCGGGGTGGACGGGGCGGCCCGACCGGGCTCCGGCGAGGTGATCGTGAAGCCTTCGCCCGCGAGTCTCTCCCGCAGCGCCCGGAGCACCTCGGCGTGCCGGTCGTCCGCGGCCTTCAGCTGGACCACCGAGGTGAGCCGGTACGGCTCGCCCTGTTCCGCGATGCCCAGGCCCCGCCCCGGGCACTTCTCGTAGCTGACGATCTTGATCCACAGGTCCCGTTCGAGGCCCGTCAGCTCGCGCACGTGGTCCTGGATCCGCGTCGCCCGGGTCAGCGCCTCCTCGCGGGACTCGACGCGTACGGGCTTGGCCGGCGTCCCCTGCCCTCCGTCCCACGGCCACCCGGCCGAGCAGGAGGCGAGCACCAGGGTGCCCGACGCCGTCAGTACGGCGGCGCGGGCCGCCCGTGCGGCGGCTCTGGTCGGCGTTGCCGTCGATCTCCGGAACAACAGTGGTACTCCCCCGTGAACAGGTGTGCGTGTGTGCCGTCCGGATGGTAGGGCACCACCGGGGGAGGCCGGCTGTCGGAGGGGGTGGGTACGGTGGCAGGTGTGTCCACCAGTGAAGCCCGTCCGGCCCGCCTCCCCGTCGCCGACCTCGTGCGGCTGCGGCAGGCCCGCGACCGGATGGACCGCGACTACGCGCAGCCGCTCGACGTGCCGGCGCTCGCCCGTACCGCGCTGATGTCCTCCGGGCACTTCTCGCGCAGCTTCCGCGCCGCCTACGGGGAGACGCCGTACAGCTACCTCATGACCCGCCGGATCGAACGGGCCAAGGCGCTGCTGCGGCGCGGGGACCTGAGCGTCACCGACGTGTGCATGGCCGTGGGCTGTACCTCGCTGGGCTCCTTCAGTACCCGCTTCACCGAGCTCGTCGGGGAGAGCCCCAGCGCCTACCGGGCCCGCGACCACGGCGACGGCGCCGCGATCCCGGCCTGCGTCGCCAAGGTCCGCACCCGGCCGGTGCGGCGCCCGGGGCCAGGAACGGGAACGGGGTCGGGGTCGGGATCCGGTACCGGTAGCGGCGCCGGACCGGGCTCTCCCGTAGCGTGACGGTCATGAGCATCGAACTCGCGCAGTGCTTCATCGCCGTCGACGACCACGACAAGGCCCTCGCCTTCTACCGCGACGTCCTCGGCTTCGAGGTGCGCAACGACGTCGGCTTCGAGGGCATGCGCTGGGTCACCGTCGGCTCGCCCGACCAGCCCGGCGTCGAGATCGTCCTGGAACCCCCGCTCGCCGACCCGCACGCCTCCGAGGACGACCGCCAGGCCGCCGCCGAACTCCTCGCCAAGGGCCTGCTGCGCGGCGTCATCTTCCGTACCGACGACTGCGACGCCACCTTCGAACGCATCCGCTCGGCCGGCGCCGAGGTCCTCCAGGAGCCCATGGACCAGCCCTACGGCGTGCGCGACTGCGCCTTCCGCGACCCGTCGGGCAACATGCTCCGCTTCAACCAGCCGCGCACCGCGTAGCGCCCCAGGCGCAGCGTCAGACGCGGCTTCAGGACCGGCGCAGGAAGCCGGTCACCGTCGCGGCGTAGTCCTGCGGGTGCGTCACATGCGGGATGTGGCCCGCGCCGGGGTAGGTGTGCCGGTGCGCGCGGGGCAGGGCGGCGGCCAGCCGGTCCAGCACGGTGGCGAACCACGCCGGGCTCTCGCCGCCGTGGCTGAGCAGCACCGGCGCGGTGCAGGCGCGCAGCCCGTCGACGTCCAGCCGGTCCCAGGCGGGATCCTCCTGCTCGTCGAGCCAGGTCCGGGCGTGGCGCACGAAGGTGTCCCGCATCGGCGCGGGCAGCGTCTCCCAGGAGCCGGGGCCGAGCGCGATCCGCTCGACGAACAGCCTCGCGCCGGCCGCGTCCTCGCCCTCGCGCAGCAGGTCCAGGGCCTGGGCGACGGCCCCGGTCACCGGCCGCAGCTGCGCGGCCGCGGCCGGGTCGTCGAGGACGAGGGCGGCCAGCGGCGGCTCGTGCAGGACGATCCCGCGGAACAGCTCGGGCCGGCGCGCGGCCAGGCCCGCCGCGATCGAGGCGCCGAAGGAGTTCCCGGCCACGTGGGCGGGGGCCGGGCCGAGGGCCTCGATCAGCGCGGCCAGGTCGTCCTCGTCCTGGCGGCGGGTGCCGGGGCCGGGCGCCGGCCCGCTGAGGCCGTGGCCCGGCGGTCGTACGCCAGCACGCGGAAGGCCGCCCGCAGGCCGGCGTCGGTGGCCGGCTGCCAGGAGCGGTGGTCGTTCCACGAGCCGTGGACCAGCACCAGCGGCTCGCCGGTGCCGGTCTGCTCGTAGTGCAGCGGCACGTCACCGGCGTCGAACCGGGGCATGGCGGCCACCCTTCTCGCGGCGGGTCCCCCTGCTGCCAGCCTTCCACGGGCGGCAGCTCCCCGCCCGCTCCCGCCCGGTTCCCGCCCGGGGTGCGGGCGGGGGTGCCGGCGGGCCGGTCCGGTCCACCCCCGTGGGGCCGGTCCGGGCCTCGCCGGGGTCAGGGTTCCTGCCGGGGGCAGGGTTTTCGCCGGGGTCAGGGCCTGTTGGGGTCGGGGGCGGGCAGGCAGGCCCGTACCAGCAGGGCGGCGGTGAGGGCGGGCAGGACCGGCCAGGGCAGCACGCCGACGGTGGCGGCGATGCCGGCCGGGCCGAGGACGGGCAGCGCGCTGGCCAGGCCGAGGGGCGGGCGGGGGCGCCCCGGCTTCGTGAGGTCGGCGGGGACTGCGGGGCCTTCGGGGCCGGGGCCGGGGGCGGCGGGGCCGGAGGCGGGGTCGGAGGCGGGGTCGGAGGCGGGGTCGGAGGCGGGGTTGGTGGTGGTCACGAGTCCTCCCGGGCCCGGTCGAGGTAGGTGCGCAGGTCGGCCCATTCGTCGGCGGGGGCGTCGGGGACGCCGGACATCGCGGCGGGCTCCTCGCGCCAGGCGGTGCGGACGGCCGCCGACAGGCTGGTGTCGCCGCCGCTGAAGAGGCGGCTGAGCTCGTCGAGGCGGTCGGCGATGCGGCGCACCCGGGGGTCGGTGGGGGCCACGCCGGCGGTGCGCAGGGCCTCGGCGCCGCGGTACAGCTGGGGCCATTCGACGTCCAGCAGGTAGTGGGCGGCGGGCCCCAGGGCGGCGGCGTGGTCGGCGAGGGCGTGGATCCGGTCCTCGTCGAGGTGGCGGTGCAGGGCCTCCCGGGCGGCGGGGGCGGTCGGGCCGGTGGCGCTGACGGCCCGCAGCAGGCGCAGCAGGTCGGCGGTGCCGGGGGCGCGTTCGGCGGAGAGTTCGGTGTGCACGTGGGCGAGGCGGTCGCGCAGCGCCTGCAGGGCGGCGAGGGAGGCCTCGGTGGCGGCGAGGTGCTCGCGCACCAGCCGGACCGGGTCGATGCCGGCGTCCAGGCAGGTGGCGATGGTGTCCAGGCCCAGGCCCAGGCGGCGCAGGGCGAGGATCTGGTAGAGGCGGACGACGTCCTGCTCGGTGTAGGCGCGGTGGCCGGAGGCGGTGCGCCGGGAGGGGCTGAGCAGGCCGATCTGGTCCCAGTGGTGCAGGGTGCGTACGGTCAGCCCGCTCGTCTCGGCGAGCGGGCCGACCTTCCAGGTCTGTTCGGTGGGCATGGCACGAGCATTCCTCCTGACGTCGCGTGAGGTGCAAGTCGGGGGGCGGTCCCGGTTCCGGGCGGACGGGTCAGAGGGAGTGGACGGGCAGCGGGTAGTCGGGCAGGTCGATGGCGTCGGCCTTGGCGAACTGGCCGGCCAGCAGGTTGCGCAGCGGCCAGCGGCCCATCCAGCGCATGGAGGCGGCGCGCAGGCGGATCATCAGGGCGCTGTCGGGGGCGTAGCCGTGCAGCCCGCCGGGCGGGAGTTCCTGGGCCTGGGTGACGTAGGGGCGCATCAGCTCCTCGTAGCGGGCGAAGGCGGTGGTGAAGTCGCCCCGGGCGGCGGCGAGTTCACCGGCGAGCAGGTAGGCGCCGACGAGGGCGAGGCTGGTGCCGAGGCCGGTGAGCGGACTGGGGCTGTAGCCGGCGTCGCCGAGCAGGGCGACGCGGCCGCGGCTGTAGCGGTCGAGGCGGATCTGGCCGAAGGAGTCGAAGGCGAAGTCCTCGGCGCCGCGCATCCCGGCGAGCAGCCGGTCCACCTGCCAGCCGGCGCCGGCGAAGCGTTCGCCGAGCAGGCGCTTGAGGGCGGCGGTGTCGCGGCGGTCGTAGGCCAGGGGCGCGGAGCGGAAGCCGAGGGAGGCCTTGACCTCGCCGGGCAGCCGGCCGGGGCGGGCGCCGGCGACCAGGCCGCCGGGGGCGTTGTACATCAGGAACCAGCCGTCGAGCTCGCGGGCGAGCGCGGTGTCGTGGACGGTGAACCAGGCGTGGTAGCCGCCCAGGGGGTGGTAGTGGCTGTCACCGCCGTCGCTGCGGCCGCTGCGGCCGGGGGTCTCGAAGGCGAGGCGGCGCACGGTGGAGTGCAGGCCGTCGGCGCCGATGACCAGGGCGAAGCGGCGGGCGGGGGCGTTCTCGAAGGTGACGGTGACGCCGTCGGCGTCCTCGTCGAGCGCGGTGACGGTGTCGTCCCAGAGGTACTCGACGCCGTCGGTGGCCTCCTGGAGCAGCTCGGCGAGGTCGCCGCGCAGGATCTCGATCTCGGAGACGATGCCCTGGCCCTCGAACAGCTCGACGGGCATCCGGGCGCTCACCCGCCCGCGCTGGTCGACCAGGGCCATGCCGTCCTGCTCGACGCAGAGCGCGCGGGCCCGCTCCATCAGGCCCATCCGCTCGACCACGGTGCGGCCGGCGCCGCGCAGGTCGACGGCCTGCCCGCCGGGGCGCGGGCCGGGGGCGCGTTCGACGACGGTGGGGCGGAAGCCGTGGCGGCGCAGCCAGTGGGCGAGGGCGGGGCCGGCGATGCCGGCGCCGGAGATGAGGATGTCGGTGGTGTTCATGGGCCCGTCCTGTCGGTGTGTCTGCCGGGGTGCTCGACACCGATGAATGTACGCCGTACGCATTGCGCTCAACAAGCCCTGTGCTGGGGGAATTTGACGGTAGTGCACTAGTACGGTAGGGCGCTTCGGGGCCGATCCGGGCCCGTGTGCGGCGTACGGTGGCGGCTTTTCCGCAGCGGGGAGGCCGTGGCGGGGGCGTCGAGGGCGACGGCGGGTGCACTAGTGCGGCACGATGGCGGTGGCTCCGGGCGGGGCGACTCCGGGTGGGGCGACTCCGGGTGGGGCGACTCCGGGCGGGGTGGCTAGAGCGTCGGCGTCCCGCTGCCCGGGGTTCCGCCGCCCGGGGTTCCGCTGCCCGGGGTGCCCGTCAGGGTGTGCAGCAGGTCCTGGCCCAGGGCCGTGCCGGTCTGCGACTCGTCGGGCAGCTCGTAGTCGCGGTACCAGGCGGCCGGCGCTTCCGGGTGCGGGCCGCTGACCGCGACCCGGCCCGCGCCGTACGCGGCGACCACGGCGGCCGGGCGGCCGTCGGAGTAGCGGGCGAGGACCTCCGCGGCCGGGCCGTCGACGTCGAAGTACGGGCCGTCCTGGAAGTACATCCGCTGCGGGCGGCCCCGCCACACCACGTCCACGAGCGTGTCCCGCTCGTCGGCGACGGTGGCCCCCGGGGTGCGGACGTACGGCCCGGAGTCGCCCGGCAGGAGGTCGAAGCCCGGGTCGCCGGCCAGGTAGCCGCCCATGCACAGCCCCAGGTATGCCCGCCGCGGCGCACGTAGGCCCGCACCAGCTCCGGGGAGAAGCCGGGTTCGTGCCCCAGCAGGTCCCACGCGGTGCCCACCTCCTGGCCGTTGGTGCCGCCCGGCTGCACGTACACGGCCACCCCGGTCATCACGTTCGGGCCGAACCGCACCCGCTCCCGCGGCCCCACGTAGCGCACCCTGAACCCGTCGCCCGCCAGCAGCGCCCCGCCGCCTCCGGACACCCCTCGCAGGCCGCCGGGCCCCGGTATACCAGCGCCAGCGGCCGGTCGTCCTCCGGCGCCGGCTTCCCGCCCCCGCCCGCCGGGCCGGCCCCGCACCCCGACGACACCACCAGTGCCACCACGGCCGCCACCGCCGCCGACACCCGTCCACCGCGCATGTGCGCCCCCTCTCTCCAGGGTCCGCCGGCCGCCGGCCGCCGGCCACGGCCCGCCCGCTCGCGGAACGACGCTACGTCGCGGCGGGGGTGCGCCGCGAACCCGGGCCCCGGTCGGGCGAGTTCGCGGCGGACGGGTTGACGGCCAGGCGTCCGTCCCACCGGAGCCCGTCCACCGGAGTCCGTTCACCGCTGTCGCAGGGAGCCCACCACCGCCGACAGGTCCTCCTCGGCGATCGACGGGTCCGCCAGCAACACCTCGCGGGCCGCCGACAGGACCCGGCCGCCGCCCGCCAGGGCGAGGTCCTTGGCGGCCAGCCGGACCGGGAAGTCCGAGTCCGCGCTGTGCGCCCGGGCCACCACCCCCGCGAGTGGCCCGGCCGCCAGCACCTCCCGTGCCAGCTCCTGCGGCACGCCCAACTCCTCGGCCACCGCCAGCACTTCACCGACCACCGTGACCGAGGCCACGATCGCGCCGATCACCACCACCTTCAACGCCGCCCCCGACCCCGGGCCGCCGCAGCGCCGCACCCGGCCCAGCCGCTCCAGGACCGGCTGCGCGCGGTCCAGGTCGGCGTCCTCGCCGCCCGCGAAGACCACCAGGCCACCGGTGGCCGCCGGGCCGACGCTGCCCATCACCGGGGCGTCCACCAGGGCCACGCCGTCCGGGAGCCCGGCGCGCAGCCCGGCGGTCGCGGCCGGGCCGATCGAGGACATGTCGATCCACAGCGTGCCCGGCGCCAGCTCGGCCGCGAACCGCCCGGCCACCTCGGTGACGGCCTCAGGGCCGGACAGCATGGTGACGACGACGGCCGCACCCCGCACGGCCTCCGCCGGGGGCGGCCTCGGTCAGGCCGTCGGCGCGGCCGGGGGAGCGGTTCCAGACGGTCAACGGGTGGCCGGCGTCGGCGAGGCGACGGGCCATCGGCAGGCCCATCCGGCCCAGTCCCAGAAAAGCGATCTTCTCCATGGCCACCACGCTAGGCAGCCGCGAGTCAGGCGACAAACGAATGTCCGGCATGGTAGCCATGCGGAATGGACATGGCTTGGCTGGACGTCTTCCGCACCGTCGCACACCTCGGCTCCTTCACCGCCGCCGGTGAACGGCTGGGCTACACCCAGTCCGCGATCTCCCGCCAGATCGCCACCCTGGAAGCCGAGTTGGGCACCCCGCTGTTCGACCGCCTGGCCCGCGGCGTCCGGCTGACCGAACACGGCCGCGCGCTGCTGCCGCACGCCGAGGCGATGCTGGAACGCCTCGACACCACCCGGCGCGACCTCGCCTCGCTCACCGAACTCACCGCCGGACGCCTACGGGTGGGCGCCTTCGACAGCGCCAACGCGGCCCTGGTCCCCGGCGCGCTCGCCGCCTTCCGCGCCGCGCACCCGCAGGTCGCCATCAGCCTCACCGAAGGCCTCGCGGCCCACCTGCTCGACCTGCTGGCCGACGGCGCGATCGACCTCGCACTGGTCGCCTCGTACGAGGAAGACGCCTACGACCGCGACCAGTTCGACCTGCGGCCCCTGCTCGACGACCCCGTCCTGGTCGCCCTGCCACACACCCACCGCCTCGCCGGACGACGACGCCTGCGCCTGGCCGAACTCGCCGACGAACCCTGGATCGCCGCCCGCCACCACGCCGAATCCACCCTCCTCGCCGCCTGCCTGCGCAGCGGCTTCCAGCCCCGCATCGAGTACGCCGTCGCCGCCTGGACCGCCAAACTCGGCCTGGTGGCCGCCGGCCTGGGCCCCACCCTCATCCCCGCCCTGGCCGCCCGCGCCGCCCGCGCCGACCTCGCCCTCATCCCCCTCCACCCCGACGACACCCCGGTGCGGCGCGTGTGGACCGCGACGAGGCGGGGGCAGCGGGTGCCCCGGCGGTGGTGGCCTTCGAGGGCTTCCTGCGGAAGGCGGCGGGGGCGGGAGGGTAGGGGGGAGTGCGGCTCCTGTCGAGCATCTTTTCGGGATCCACAAGGCCCGTGCGGAGAACGGAAGTTCGACCCTTGGGCGTGACCTTCGCGAGGCCGTGGTCAAGCAGCCTCGGGTGGTTCCGGAGGGCAGTGGCGATTCCTGGACGGAGCATTTCAGGAAGGAGCTGGACGCCGTTCAGCAGGTGGTGTCCGCCGCCGGGAGCACGCCCGTCAACAGGTAGGTGTCGACCGCCTGTTGGGCGCAGGGGCGGTAGCCGTTGAGGTAGAGGGTGTGGGTGCGGCCGGGGACGGTGAGCAGGCGGGAGGCGGGGAGGCGGGTGTGGAGGGCGAGGGCGCCCTGGTAGGGGGCGTGGGTGTCGCCGGTGGAGTGGAGTTGCAGGGCGGGGACGGCGGTGCGGACCTCGACGGGGGGTTCCAGTGGGGTTCGGCGCCAGGAGGCGCACGGGGTGGGGGAGTTGTAGACCGGGCCGAAGACGGGCTGGGTGGGGCGGGCGCGGTCGACGGCGGCGCGGTACCAGCGCGGTGAGCGCGGCATGGTGACGTCGTCGCACAGGATGCCGATCGCGGCGGCGAGGTCGGCGCCGCCCTCGGGGCTCGGGGCGAGGACGGTGGTCAGCAGCTCGTGCAGGAGCGGGCCCGCCTGGACCGGCTTTCCGTCGGCGGCGTCGAGGAGCCGGCGCAGTACGTCGGCGTAGTCGGCGCTGTCGCGGTCGTCGCCCTGGCAGACGGCGAGCAGGAACGGCAGCAGGCGGTCGTCCAGCTGGAAGCCGTCGATGGCGATCGGTGCCGTCCCCGCCGGCGGACCAGTCCCTCGACGGTGGCCCGGACGGCCGCGGGCGTCGCGCCCAGGCCGTACGCGAGTGGCGGGGGGCGGCCCAGGCGGCGAAGTCGTCCAGGGCGCGCTCGTTGGCGACGCCCATGTCCTGGAAGAGCCGGATGCCGTAGCGGGCCGGGTCGGGGGCGCTGTCGAGGACGAGGCGGTCGACCCGCTCCGGGTACAGCTGCGCGTACACCGCGCCCAGCATCGCGCCGTAGGACTGCCCGAGGAAGGAGGTCCGCTGCTCGCCGAGGGCGGCGCGCAGCAGGTCGGTGTCGCGGGCGATGTTGCGGGTGGTCAGGTGCGGCAGCAGGTCGGGGTACCTGGTCCAGCAGGCGTCGGCGTCGGCCTCGGCCAGGGTCCAGGCCTGCTCGAAGCCGGCCCGGTCGGTGCCCACCGACCGCAGCCAACTGCCCCTGGTGAGACCGCAGTCGAGGCCGCCGCTGGCGCCGACCCCGCGGGTGTCCATGCCGACGATGTCGAAGGCGGCGGCCGTCGCGGGCGCCATCACGGCCCGGACCGCGGCGGGCATGGCCAGTCCGCGGGTGCCGGGGCCGCCGGGGTTGGTCTGCAGGATGCCGTGGCGCTTGGCCGGGTCGGCGGCCTTGATCCGGGAGACGGCGAGGGGGAGGGTGCGGCCGCCGGGTTCGCGGTAGTCCAGCGGGACGGTCAGGGTCGCGCACCGGGCGCCGGCGGCGGCCAGTTCCGGGTCCTGGCAGGCGGTCCAGGCGAGCGGCTGGCGGCGGTAGCGCTCCAGCGGGTCGGCAGCTGCGGGGGAGACGGTGGTGAGGACGGCGGTCGCGGACAGGGCGAGGGCGGCGGCGATGGCTGGTATCGGCTTCATGTGGCCCAGGTTAGAAGGCAGTTGACGAATGTTCCGGAAGCGGATCCCGGGCCGGGGTGTCGGGGCGGACGGGCGATCGCTTGACCTCAAGTCGACTTGAAGTCCTACGGTCGATCGCGTCCAGACGGTCAGTCGGTCGGGCGACCGGACGGTCGGGTGATCGGTCGTCGGCCAAGCGAAGGAGTACGGGACATGACGATCAAGACGTACGCACCGGAGGTCATAGCCGCGCAGCCCATCGGGGCGTGGAGCGGCGAGGCGTACCGCCGGGTGGTGGGGGGCCTGCGCGAGCAACTGGCGGTGGAAGGCCTCACCCAGCCGCACTGGTGGACGCTCAACCACACCGCCGGCAGGCCGGGCGGCTGGAACCGGGCCACCCTGACCGAGCGGCTGACCCCGTACGACGACCAGGACACCGCCTTCGACGCCGTCTTCGACGACCTGATCGCCCGCGGCTGGCTGACCGAGGACGCCGACGGCGGGTTCACCCTCACCGAGGAGGGCGAGGCCGGCCGCCTGCGGGCCCGCGAGCGCAACCTGCGCGTCCACGAGCGCACCCACGAGGGCATCGACCCCGAGGACTTCGTGACCACCGTCAACGTGCTGCGCCGCATGGTGGCCAACCTGGGCGGCAACGGGGACCTCCCGGGCTGATCGCGGGCGGTCGTCGGTCCGGTGGAGGAGGCCCTGAACCCCGTGTTCAGGGCCTCCTTCGTCATGTCGGGGGGCTCGGATGGAGGAGGAAATTGACCCATGAAAATGGCCGAGAATTGCCACATGATCATGGGTCTATCCGACTGTAGATTGATCACATGACGACGACGAAGAACACCAACGCCGCCCCCACCGCCGCCACCCAGACTCTCGCCCAGGCCCCCATCCTGACCCGCCGCGCCGAGGCCGAGACCTGCGCCGACCCGAGCTCCACCATGACCCTGCTCGCCGAGACCGACCCGGGCCAGGGCGGCTTCACCGTCTACCGCTCCACCTTCGCCGAGGGCGCCGCCGGAGCCCCCTCGCACTTCCACACCCGGGCCTGGGAACTGTTCTTCGTGATCAGCGGCTCGCTGGAGGTGCTGGTCGGCGAGGAGGTCACCGTCCTGGGCGAAGGCGACTTCCTGGCCATGCCCCCGCACACCCCGCACGCCTTCGCCGCCGCCAAGGGCTCCGAGGCCGACGTGCTGTTCATGTTCACCCCCGGCATGGACCGCTTCGACTACCTGCGCCTGCTCGGCAGCGTCATGCGCGGCGAGACCGCGCCGGCCGCGATCGCCGCCTCCTCCGAGCGCTTCGACAACCACTACGTCGACAGCCCCGCCTGGCGCGCCGCCCTGGAGAGCCGCGCCTGAGCTCCCGGCTCTTCCCCGGCTCCCCGCCCCGGCACCCGCTCGACGGGCCGGGGCGCGCCAGGTGTGGAACGGTGGAAGACCGGGGGTGGACCGGTTACGAGAGGAGTGGCCATGTCGTCGAAGCGCCGCCGCAAGAAGAAGGCCAGGGCCAAGCGCGGAGCCAACCACGGCCGTCGCCCCCAGTGCTGAACGGCTGAGCGGCAGAGACTGAACGGCTGACCGCGCGGTCGCCGACGGAACCCCCATCGGCGGCCGCGCCCGCCCGCCCCGTGCACCGCCTCCTCGAACAGCACCCGGGCCGGCTCCAGCCCGGACACGAACGCAGCACCAGGGCCCGTACCAGTCGTCACGCCACCCACTCTGCCGCCACCCGGCCGCGCGGGGCCACCGGATTCCCCGCCCGAGGGGCGCGGCGCGGGCGCCGCACGCCGGCCGGTGGCGCACCGGAAGTCGGGGCGGGCCGCACCGGGTGCCGCCCGCGCACCGGACGTCGGCCGCGCCGACGTCCCGTGCGGCGCCCCCGAACGCAGAGAGACCGCCCTCGGCCACCAGGGCCGGGCGGTCTCTGCTGTCCGGGCGGGCCCATGCGCCAACACGGCCCGCTGCCGATGTTCCCGAGATTGTCGGAGTGAACAGCGCCCCCCGGGTTCCGGACCCGCGGGTCCTGGTGACGCCGCCTCCATCGTCACATCCAGCGGTGTCGACCACAAAAGATTGATGCGCCCACGTCCGGCGCCGAAGCTCACCTCAGTGCGCCATGGACGGGATCCACGCAGGTCAGCAGCTAGTGGGAGAAAATTGATGAAAGATCATGCAGGCCTCGCCGATGAACTTCTGACTCGATTTCAGAATCTCCCGCACCGCCTGGCAGAGTGTCCTCAGCGAGGCTCTGAGTGACGCCAACCACTCGAGCTCCGTGGCCTGTTGGAGTGTTCAGCGTCCCTTGGAGGTCTCCTCAGATGACGAGGAAGCGTAAGAAGTGCAACCCTGCCCGATGCGCCACCGGAGGTGTGCCGCTGAACCCGGGCGGAGCCGTGCTGCCCGGTTTGGGTGAGGTGCTTGTCGTGATCGTGGTGGTCGTCGTAGCGGCCGCCTTGGTGGCAGCCGGCCTCTCGACCAGCGCAGCACTGGAACTGGTGATGGGAATCGGGCTCCTGGGGTCGAAGCGCCGACACGGGCACGCCTAGCCGGGGGGATGCCTGCCAGCGATGGGGCGTCGAGAGAATCCGATCGCAGCGACCGAGCCCGCTTTGGCACGGTTGACCGTTTGGCTGCGTGAGCAGCGCGAACTGTCCGGACTGACGTACCGTCAGCTCGCTGATCGGACCAACTACCACGCCACCACTTTGCAGCGGGCCGCCAGCGGTCGTTCCGTGCCGAACTGGAAGGTCGTCGAGGCCATCGCCCGTGAATGCGGCGGCGATCTCAGGACGGCCCGGCGCAAGTGGGCCCAGGCCAACTACTGGGCCCACGTCCCCCGCCCCTTGGAGGACCACCGCCGCCGCGCGCCCCGCCGCGTCGAGCCCGAGCAGGTCGACTCCTTCGCCGACCTGCGCCGGGCGATGCACGAGATGCGGCGTAAAGCCGACTGGCCCTCCCTGAAGGAACTGGACCGCCGGGCCCGCGACAACGGCGGACGCCTGCCCGCCAGCACCCTGGCGCAGGTGCTCAAGGGCGAAGCTCCGCTGCACAAGCCGGTGTTCCTCACCTACATGGAGGCCTGCGGAGTCACTCGGGGCCGCCGCGAGCTATGGGCGGCGGCCTGGGACCGGACGAGTAACCTATGCCGCCAACAATCGGGTCCCTTGCGCACCCGCCAGGGCGAGTTGGGCCGTGCGTTGGAAGCGTCGGCCAACGGAATCTCCACGGAGAAGCTCTTCAAGGTGTGGAAAGCGCTGCGCAACAGCCTCGCCGCCGAACGGGCCGAAGGCACCGACGACACCCGTCGGTGCCCGTGTGACCGGGTCCGCGGGCGGAGCGCGCCGGCCGCGCCCCGCCCGCGGACCAGCAACCACCCGCGCCACCCCGGGACAACCACCGATGCCGACACCACCGATGCCGTCGACAACACCGTCACCCACGCCACGTCCACGCCGCGAACCGGCCGCCCCCGGCCCGGCCCTGGGCCTGCGGGCGCTGCACGACCTCCACCTGCGCCACTACCTGGACTACGCCGCCCTGCTCCTGCCGCCCGCCGACGCGCCCCTGGCCGTCCGCGACGCCTTCGAGGACCTCAGCCGCCACTGGCTCGACGCCCTCGCCACCACCAGCCCGGCCGCCTGCGCCTGGCAGGCGGTACGCCGCCGCGTCCGCGCCCTGGCCGGACCACGGCCCTTCGGCCCGGTCGCCCACCTCACCGCCACCCAGCAGGACGTCCTGCTGCTGCACCTCGTTCTCCACCTGTCCGCCGCCGACATCGCCGCCCTCATCGGCACCGAGCCCGCCGCCGTCCACGTCCAGCTCCGCGCCCTGGCAGCAGACCGTCCCCGTAAGGGAACTGACGAACAGTAAGTATCGGGGGGCGCCGGGCCCGGCGGGCCGGTTGCCCCAGGACATGAAGCCATCGACACGGACGGATTCGGCGGCCCGGACGTCCTGCGCGACGCCGACCCTGCGCGACGCCGACCCTGTTTCTGAAGCGGTAGCCGTTCGCGCGGGCTCGGACGAGGTCGTGCACGGGCGACGGCCCGCACGGCGTGATGCGGGCCGCCGCCATCCCGCCGTGCGCGGGCACGGGCACCGCCGGGGTGAGCCGGCGGAGGCGGCCGGGCCGTAGACGGGGAGGGGCGCCCTCTGCCGGAGCGGGCGCCAGGGCGGCAGGAGGCGGGCATGCTCAGGTACCACGGCGCGTGGCGGATCACGGTGGTCGGACGCAGCGCCGACTTCGACCAGCGGGCGGTCGTGCGCGGCCCGTACGGCTCCCGGGTGCTCGCCGGACGGGTCGGCGCCGCGCTCGAGATCGACGAGGAGAGCTGGACGCTCTCCCTGGAACACCACCTGTGGGGGCGCAGCTGGCAGCCCAACCTGCGCACCACACCCGGGCCGGTCACCGAACGCGACGGCATCCGCAGCCAGTTGCTCACCAGCAACGACTGCCACTGGCCGGGCAAACCGCTCGACTACGTCAACTTCGTGCTGCGCCTGGACCAGGCCCTCGCCCCGGCCCCCACCCAGCTGCGCGCCGCCCGGGTGACCGGGGTGCCCGTCGCCGCGCCCGTCCAG
This sequence comes from Kitasatospora sp. Ki12, assembly GCF_054601375.1. Classification (NCBI taxonomy): domain Bacteria; kingdom Bacillati; phylum Actinomycetota; class Actinomycetes; order Kitasatosporales; family Streptomycetaceae; genus Kitasatospora; species Kitasatospora sp. Ki12. Next base: position 118,589 of record NZ_BAAIHT010000005.1, read on the forward strand.
GCCGTGCGCACCTCCTCCTCGGGGTGGCCGGGCGACGCCGTTCCGGCCGTTCCCGCCGCCGTCCCGGCCGTTCCCGCCGTCGTGCCGGGGCAGGGCGGGCGGCGGGCCACCTGGTAGCCCGCCGGGGCGTACGGGGGACAACCCCAGGTCAGGGCGGCCCGCTGGCCGGGTGTCGCGGCGGGCCGGCCCCGGGTTGGCTGGAGGCACACGCACCGACCGACCCGAAAGGCCGTCAACCGTGCACTTCCGCAAGACCGTCAGCACGACCACTACTCGTACGACCCCTGACCGCACGACCACCCGCACGACCTCCCGCCGTGTCGCCAAGGCCGCCGCCGTCGCCGCGCTGGCCGGGGCCCTGGGCGCCACCGCGATGAGCGGCAGCGCCTCGGCCATCGTCAACGGCCGTGACTCGACCGAGCGTTACCCGTTCATGGCGACCGTCCCGCTGAGCGCCGCGCAGCTGGCCGACGGCTCCTGCGGTGCCTCGCTGATCGACCCGCAGTGGGTGCTGACCGCCGCCCACTGCGTCGTCGGGGACGAGGAGAGCGGCCTGAAGCTCAAGGGCACCGTGCGCGTCGGCAGCGCCCACCGGGACAGCGGCGGCACCGTGCGCACCATCGCGCGGGTCGTGGTCCACCCCGGGTTCGCCTTCGGTGACGGCGCCACCCGGCCCAACGTCGACGACCTCGCCCTGATCCGCCTGGACCGCCCGGTCGCCCAGCGGCCCATCCGCATCGCCGAGCACGCGGGCCCGGCCGGCACCCCGACCCGGCTGCTCGGCTTCGGCACCGTCAAGGACACCCACAGCTACCCCGACATGGTCTTCCCCGACCGCCTCCAGGAACTGCCCACCCGGATCGGCGCCCAGGACGAGTGCGCGCCCGGCTGGTCCGGGCCCACCCGGCTGTGCACGGTCAGTCAGGTCCCCAAGGCGATGGCCTGCTTCGGCGACTCCGGCGGCCCGCAGGTCCAGCGCGGGCGCGGCGGGCGGTGGGAGCTGGTCGGCGCCACCTCCGGCCCCGGCGCCCCGGGCGTGGCCTGCTCCGACGGCCCGGGCCTGTACAGCGACGTGCCCGCGTACGCGCCCTGGATCCGGACCGTGATCGGCGCCGGGTGAGCGAGCCTGATCGGCGCCGGGTGAGCGACCGTCATCGGCGTCGAGTCAGTGATCGTGATCGGCGCCCAGTGGGCGACCGTGATCGCCGACGGCTGCGGAAGCCCGGCTAAAGTCCCAGGTGAGAACCGTCGCGCCCGAGGAGACCACGCCATGCCGACCGCCCCCGCCGCAGCAGACACCACGTCGGAGCCCGCCCGCCTCGGGCTGGGCACCGCGGCCGTCGGCCGGCCCGGCTACATCACCCTCGGGCGCGACGCGGACCTGCCCGCCGACCGCACCGTCGAGGCGCTGCGCGAGCGCACCCACACCCTGCTGGACGCCGCGTACGCCGCCGGGGTGCGCTACCTCGACACCGCCCGCTCCTACGGCCGCGCCGAGGAGTTCCTCGCCCAGTGGCTGGACGCACACCCCGAAGCCGCCGCCGAGGTGACGGTCGGCAGCAAGTGGGGCTACACCTACACGGCCGGCTGGCGGGCCGACGGGGTGGACGCGCACGAGGTCAAGGAGCACTCCACGGCCGTGTTCGACCGCCAGGTCCGCGAGACCCGGGCCCTGCTCGGCGACCGCCTGGACGTCTACCTCGTGCACTCCGTCGTCCCCGGCAGCCCCGCCCTCACCGACCCCGCCCTGCACGAGCGGCTGGCCGCGCTCGCCGCCGAGGGCGTACGGGTGGGCCTGTCCACCAGCGGCCCCGCCCAGGGCGAGACCATCCGCGAGGCGCTGGCCGTCACCGTGGCCGGCCGCCCGCTGTTCACCGCCGTCCAGTCCACCTGGAACCCGCTGGAGACCTCCGCCGCCCCCGCCCTCGCCGAAGCACACGCGGCCGGCTGGCTGGTCGTCGTCAAGGAGGGCATGGCCAACGGCCGCCTGGCCGGACGCAACGCCACCGGCCCCGACACCGCCCCCCTGCGCGCCCTGGCCGACCGCACCGGCACCACCCCCGACGCCCTCGCCCTGGCCGCGGCCGCCGCCCAGCCCTGGGCCGACATCGTCCTGTCCGGCGCCGCCACCCTCGACCAGCTCGCCTCCAACCTGACGGCGGCCGACACCCACCTGACCCCGCAGGACCTGGCCACCCTCGACACCATGGCCGAGCCGTCGGAGGCGTACTGGCACACCCGCTCACAGCTGCCCTGGGCCTGAGCGGCGGCCTGAGCGGCGGCCCTGGGCGGCCCGTCTGTCGGTGCCGCCTCCTACGGTGGGCGGCATGACGCAGCCCCTGGACCTGGCCGGCGCCCTCGCCGCACTGCCCGTCGCCCTGCCGCCCGGCCGCCTCGTCGGCGGCGAGGACGGGCGCGAGCCGCTGCTGTGGGTCAGCGACGCGCCCGCCCCCGGCGGGCTGTGGGCGCGGCTGCACCGCGCACACCCGGACAGCGGGCTTTGGCCGCTGCTGCTCAGCCCGCTGGACCGCGGCGGCCCCGACTTCCGGCCCTGGCTGTCCGGTGAGCTGTACCCGAGCGACGCCGGCGCCGTCGGGCTGTACGACCCGGCCGCGCTGCTGCGCACCTGGTGGGAGACGGGCGGCGAGGACGGGGACGACCGCGGGGACGACGAGGAGCTTGCCGAGTCCCTCGCCCCCTACGGCCTGACCTGGCCCGGCCCGGCGCCCGCCGTCGACGTGCCCGCGGGCGCGGCCGGCGTCGAGGCCCGCGGGCTGGCGGACGTGCTGCAATCCGTCAAGGAGGTGCGCCTGGGCCTGGTACGGGCCGACAGCGGCGCCGAGGCGCTGGCGGTGTGCGGCTGGAGCGGGCCGGCGAACCACGAGGACGACATCGCCAAGGTTGCCGCCGTGCTCGCCGACTGGGAACGCCGCTTCGGCGCCCAGGTGGTCGAAGTCGGCTTCGACACCCTGGAGTTGAGCGTCCCCGTGCCGCCCGCCACGCTCGCCGAGGCGCTCCCGCTGGCCGCCGAGCACACCTCCCTCTGCCCGGACCTGGTCTTCCAGGGCACCGGCAGTCTCGCCGAGTACGCCGAGGGGCTGGTGGGCGCCCACCAGTGGTCCTTCTGGTGGGACTGACCCGACCCGACCCGGCCTGGCCTGGCCTGACCCGGCCTGGCCTGGCCCGTCCGCTCGTCCGGCTCAGTACTCGGAGCTCGGCGCCGCCGTGGTCGGCCCGAGGTCCGGCTCGTCCCGCAACTCCAGTGCCGTTCCGTGCCGTTCCAGCTCCAGCACGACCAGCTCGTTGCCGCCCGGCCGCCACAGCGGCGCCGGGGCGTAGAGGGTGCGCTGGGGTCCGGCGGCGCAGTAGCGGCCGAGCAGGAAGCCGTTGACCCACAGCAGTCCGCGCCCCCAGCCGGGCAGGGCCACGAACGCGTCGGCGGGGGAGGGCAGTTCGGTCGTGAAGCGATGGAACACCGGCTCGCCGTCGAGGATCTGTGCGTCGTCGGTGAAGCGCAGCCCCGACAGGTCGGTGAGCGGCAGCGGCCGGATCTGCCAGTCGAACAGCCGCTGGCCGCCGTGCGAGACGCCGCGGGTGATGCCCTTGCGGTCGTCCATGTTCGGGCCGTAGTTCACCCGCCCCAGCGCCTCGACCAGGATGTCCAGGGTGACCCCGTCCTCCCCGGTGGCCAGCGCCAGCGTCGCGCCGGGGGAGTTGCGGTCGAGGGTGCCCAGCGGGCGCCCGTCCGCGAACACCTGCGCCCGGTCGGCCAACCCGTCGATGCGCAGCGGCAGTTCGGGGCGCGGCCCGGGCACCCGGGTGCGGTAGTGGATCAGGCCCAGGGACTGCCCGAGCTGCTCCATGGGCAGCGGCGCGGCCCGCTCCACCGGCTGCGACAGCGCGTCCAGGTTCGCCGGCAGCGCCGCCCGCCCGTCCGCCCGCTCCAGCCGCTGCGGCGCCACCCGGGGCGGGTCGGTCGGCAACTCCTCCTGCAGCAGCGGCAGGTAGCGGCCGATGACCTCGCGCAGCGCGTGGAACTTCTCGGTCAGCTCGCCGGCCTCGCCGATCGGCGCGTCGTAGTCGTAGCTGGTGACGGTCGGCTCGTACCCGGCGTCCAGCGGGTGGGCGCCGGAGTGGTTGGCGCCGGCCCACAGGCCGAAACTGGTGCCGCCGTGGGCCATGTAGAGGCTGACGGAGGCGCCGGTGGCGAGCAGTTCGTCCAGCGAGGCGGCGGTCTCCTTGGCGTCGCGCACGTGGTGGGGCAGGCCCCACTGGTCGAACCAGCCGATCCAGAACTCCATGGCCGTCAGCGGCCCTTCGCCCTGGTGGCGGCGCAGCACCGCCAGCCGCTCGGGCGCGCGCGAGCCGAAGGTCGCGGTGGCCAGGTGCCCGGGCAGGGCGCCGCCCTGCTGGTTGGTGTCGTGGGCGCCGTCGGTGGTGAACAGCAGGCAGTCCACGCCGCGCCGCACCAGACCGTCGCGCAGGTGGCGCAGATAGGCGCCGTCGTTCCCGTAACTGCCGTACTCGTTCTCCACCTGCACCGCCACCACCGGCCCGCCCCGGCTCGCCAGCAGCGGCAGCAGCTGCGGTACCACGGCGTCGAACCAGCCGTCCACCTCGGCCAGGTACGCCGGGTCCGCGCAGCGCAGCCGCAGCCCGTCCACCGCCAGCAGCCGGGCCGGCAGCCCGCCGAACTCCCACTCGGCGCAGATGTACGGGCCGGGGCGCAGGATCACGTCCAGCCCCAGGCCGCCGGCCAGCCGCACGAACCGGGCCACGTCCCGCCAGCCGGTGAAGTCGGTACGGCCGTCGGGCAGTTCGTGGAAGTTCCACGGCACGTAGGTGTCCACCGTGTTCACCCCCAGCGCCCGCACCCGGCGCAGCCGGTCCTCCCACAGGTCGGGGTGGATGCGGAAGTAGTGCACCGCGCCGGCCACCACCCGGTGCGCCACCCCGTCCCGTACGAACCCGTCCGCGTCGTACCCGAGCATGCCCACTCCCCACCTTCAGACGTCCCGCCGGCAGACCCCGTTCCCCGCCGAGCCTAGCGAGGAACGCGACCGCGCGTCCGGCCGCCGCCGGCGTGTCAGCACGGCCGCGTCCTTGCTCCGACCGGGTGATCCGAACGACCCGTCCGGCGGCGGCCGTTGCCCCGTCCGGCGGCACGTCGTTAACGCCCACGAGGTACCCGAGGGCCCTCCCGCCCGGACCGGCGGCGGCCCGAACTCCCCGGACCCGAACTCCCGGACAGGACAGGAACGGAACACCATGGCGGACGTGGCGACGACGGCCCCCGAGACGCTGCCCCCCGACGCCGTGGCACCCGCCGAGCCGGAGGACGGGCGGCCGGAAGAGCGGCAGCCGCAAGGCCCGCGCCGGCCCACCCGTTCCCGCCTACCCGCCCGTTCCCGCCGCAGGGCCCTCGCCGTCGCCGGCGAGGCCGCCGTCTCCACCGGTGTCGCCCTCGGCTTCACCCTCTGGGCCCGCACCGTCGACGTCGACCCGCTCATCCGGATCGGCCAGGTCAGCGGCCTCGCCACCCTGCAGTTCCGGGCCGCCCTGATCGCCCTGCCCGTCCTGGCCGCCGTCCTCTACGCCGCACACCGCGCCTCCCGGCGCCACTTCCAGCACGCCCTGCGGTTCGGCTGCGCCGTCGTCGCCGGACTCGGCACCGGCATCGTCGCCGGCGGCATCACCGTCGCCCTGCACGGCACCCCCTGGGACCTCGGCGGCCAGGACGGCGACCCGGCCGGCCTCCAGGGCTACGCCGTGTCCTTCCTGCGCGGCGAGGGACTGCCCGGCATCTACCCGCCCGGCTTCATCGTGCTGCTCGCCGAATGGACCAGGTACCTGCGCCACGGCCAGGTCGGCTACGCCCTCCAGGACCTCCAGCTCCTCCTCAGCGCCCTCCTCGGCCCCGCCTGCTACCTCGCCTGGCGCACCCTGCTGCGCCCCGGATGGGCCCTGGCCGTGGCCCTGCCCGCCGCCATCGTCTTCCTGGACCCGATCCGGCCCTACAGCCACCTGGTGATGGTGGTCCTCCTGCCGGTCCTCGCCCGGCTGCTGACCGAACTCACCCGCGCGCCCGGCCGCCCGCCGCGCTCGGCGGCACTGCGCGGGGCACTCCTCGGCGGGGCGCTGGGGCTGCTCTTCCTCACCTACTGCGGCTGGTTCGTCTGGACCGGCCCCGGCGCATTGGTCGCGGTGGCGGCCCTCTTCCCGTGGCGCGGCGGCCGGGCGGCGGTGCTGCGCGCCGGGGCCCTGCTGGCCGCCGCGGCCGCCGCGTTCTGCGCGGTCGGATCGCCCCTGCTGCTGCGGATGCTGCAGAACGCCTCGGGCACGGTCGACCGCTACGCGTACTTCGACGTCTACACCGACCCCGCCTACGTCCTCGGCTGGCACCAGGACCGGCCCGGCCGGCTCACCGAACTGCCCTGGCAGCCGACCGGCGAACTCGCCGGCCAGGGCACCTTCACCCTCCTGCTGCTCGCCGGAGCGGCCGTGGCGCTCGCCCTCGGCCTGCGCCGGCCGGCGGTGATCGCGGCCCTGTCCTGCCTGGTCAGCGCGTGGCTGCTGCGGTTCTGGTTCGCCGGGCAGATGGAACGCGACCAGGCGGTGATGCTCTACCCCCGCACCACCTGGCAGATCCTCTACGCGCTGATCGCCCTCACCGTCCTCGCCGCGATGCTCGCCACCCGCACCGCCCGCGCCCTGACGGCCCGCACGTTCCCGACGCCGTCACCGACGCTCGGCCGCCGCCTCGCGGCCGGATCCCTGTGCGCCGCCGCCCTGTTCGCCGCCGTGGGCGCCTCCTGGTCGGCCAACCGCTACCAGCCCAGCGACCCCACCCACCAGAACATGGGCCTGGACGCCTGGCGCGCCCACCACCTCCAGCGCACCGACGGCACCTGCTCCCCGTACGCCGCCGCCGGCACCTGCACCGCCCCGCACGACCTGGGCCGCCCGGCCGAGAACACCTACCCGCTGCTGTGGTGCGGCAACATCCCCGCCGAACAGTGGACCGCCTACTGCGGCGCCCCGGCACCCTGGGCGAAGGCCAAGTAGAGCCGGACGGAAGCAGTCCCGGCCGCATCCCTGTCAGCGTCCCCGGCCTGGCCCAGGGGGTCGGCCGGAACCGCTACACGTGCATCGGATACGGCGACCTCGACGCCGCCGGAGCTCCCGTGTTGCAGAAGGCCGAGGTCGTTCCGAACTCGCTCTATGGACCAGAATCCAAGGCCTGGTACAACCCCGGGCTTCAATGAGAGCGATCAGTGGCACACGAATTCGACATCAACAGGCTCCTGGAGCTCATGCCCCCGCCGGACGGAGCCGGCGAATCCGGTGACTGGGCGGCGGCCGAGTCGGCGTGGGGACTGCGGTTCCCGCGCGACTACACCGAGGTCATCACCCGGTACGGGAAGGGGGAGATCGACCGCTCCCTCACCGTCTTCGCCCCCGAGGAGCTGCTGCCCCCGGACGCCCCCGGGACCGGCGTGCGCGGCATGACCGAGGAGGCGCGCTGGCTCTTCGAGGAGGACGGCGAACCCACCGACGAGGTCCGCTCCGCCGAGCAGATCATCGCCTGGGGCGGCTCCTGCACCGCCGACACCCTCGGCTGGCTGGCCGTCGGCGACGACCCCGACGCCTGGCCGGTCCTGGTCCTCGGCCGCAACGGCGGCGCGCCCCTGATCTTCGACATGGGGATGGCCGAGTTCCTCCACGGGGTGCTCTCCGGCGAGATCAGCCCGAGCCCTATCGGCGCCGTCGTCACCTGGGGCGAACAGCCGCCCCGCTTCGTCCACTGGAGCGCCGAGTAACACCAGCACACCAGAGCGCCCCGCCCCCACCACACCGGGGGCGGGGCGCTCGGCTGCTGTCGGCCCACCCGGTGCCGGTGAGGTGGTGCCGGAACCGTGTCGACCAAGATCGACGAGGCCGACGAACTGCCGCCCGACATAGCGGAATTGCGTTCCTTGCGTACTCCGGCAAGGAGCGGCCCCGGTCATTCCACGGCGCGATCGGGCCAACAACCCGAGTCACCGGCGACCCGTGGGACTCCCCTGGCTACCGTCGCTTCCGTCTGTCACACGGCCCGGGCACGGGGCCTGGGGGAAGCTGTGGCAGTCGAGGGGGGAGAAACTGTGAGGCTTTCACGTTTCAGCCAGGCGATCACCATGGGGGTGGCGGCCTGCGCGCTCGCCACGGTCTGCGTCGGCACCGCTCAGGCGGATCCGTCGCCCGGCCGGACCGCCTCCGTGGCCCAGCCGTCGAAGCACGTACCGCCCGCCGGTGCGAAGGTCGCCAAGATGACGGTCCGCGGCGTCGACCGGCAGGTCGCGGAATCGCACGGTTTCAAGGTGGTGACCGGCCCGGACGGCACCCAGCACGTGGTCCCGACCGCTGCGGCCACCAACCCGGACGGCAGTCCGTACAAGGCGACGACGGCCAAGGCGACGACGACGTTCAGCCCCGACAACGTGGTCGAGGGCAACTGCGGCGACTCCTACCTGTGGGTCCACGCCGTGGGCGGTTACGTCTCGGAGATCGAGACCGGCTTCGACCTCAACATGGGCGCGGTCGCCTACCACTGGCAGGTCAACAGGTCCGACACGTGGGGCTCCGACTCCCACTCGTGGGGCGGCGGCCTGGGAGTGGACACGTCCTGGCACGGTGAGTGGGACGTGCGCAGCGGCGGGGCGACCTGGGAGACCGCAGGCGTCGTTCCGTCCAGTGACGCGCTGCTGTGGGACGGTGAGATCTGTTCCAGCGGTGGGCCCAGCGACACCGAGTGGATCTTCTGACGGGAGAATGACCGGATGGTGACGATGTCGGGCGCGCCGTGGTCGGTGGCCTTGGACTACTCGCACGACGTGGCCTTCGCGCTGGCGGTCCGCGACGCGCTCGGCATCACCGATCCGCAGGGCCTGCCGGCGCTCGATCCGCCGCAGGCCCTGGCCGTCGACTCGGCCGTGCTGGCCGACGGCGGCTCCGAAGAGCTCTGGCAGCGCTGGTGGAGCCGCGCGCTCGACGCCACCCGGCGTGAGGAGGCGGGCGCTCCGGCGCTGCCGGAGGGCCTGCTCGGCCGGGTCGTCGAGGAGAACTTCGCCGCCCTTCACCACTGGAGTGGCGCGCGCAAACGCGAGGTCGCTCGCGTCACCCGACCCACTCACGCTGTTCCCCGTCTGCGGGACGCCCTGCGCGAGCATGAGCGGGCCAGCGGCGTCCGAATGGGCGGATTCCGGCTGCGGGTGACCGCGTTGCCTGTCGCCGGCCCGGTCTTCCTCCCGCTCGACGAAGAGCGGATCCTCGTCAGCATCACGGTGCTGTCCGACCGTGCGGACTATCTCGCGCGCCTCCTGGCGCACGTCGGCCGGACGTCCGACTGAGCCGGCCGACCCGGTGCCGGGCGGGCACGGGCCGACTGGCGACCCCTGACCGGCGGGCCCAGGAGCTGACGCACGCCGTCTCGTCCGGCGGCCGGGTGCCCAGCGCCCGGCCGCCGGTGGGGTTTTCCGTCCCCGCCCGGCGTTCGCGCCGGGCGGGGACGGGGGGTTCAGGGGTGGTGGGTGGTGATGGTGATCGGGTGGGCGGTCCAGTCGGTCATGCCGCCGACGTAGAGGGTGGTGCTCCAGCTGCCGCCCCGGGCGAGGCAGCGGGCGACGCCCTGGCCGCCGCCGGGGCCGATGCAGATCCGGATGTAGTCCCGGTGGGCCTCCCGGACGGGGAGTTCCCGCACCCGCTCCCACAGGACGGGCAGGGCGTGGTCGAGGCCGGGGAAGAGGGCGGGCGCCATGATGCCTGTGATCTCGGCCCGGACGACGGTGGTCACGCGGCGCTCTCCTCGGGGCTGACGTGGCACCAGACGAACTTGCCGATCCCGCCCTCGCGCGGGCAGCAGCCCCAGCTGCGGGCCAACTCGTGGACGAGGAGCAGGCCCCGGCCGGTCTCGGCGCAGACGGGCGCGTCGCGGAGCACGGGCTTCTCGCTGTCGGCGTCGTGCACCTCGATGCGGAGGGTGCCGTCCGGGGCGAGGTGGAAGCGGACGTGGATCAGCCGGTCGCGCGGGAATCGGGCGTGCTGGACGGCGTTGGTGACCAGCTCGCTGACGAGCAACTCGCCGGTCGGGAGGATGAGTTCGCCGATGGGGAAGGGGGAGAGGAAGTCGCGGAGCCGCTGCCGGGCGAGGCTGGGGGAGGTTCGGCTACGGGGCAGCCGGCAGGTCGATTCGGTGGGGGCGGGGGAGGGGGAGTCGGTTTCAGACATGGCGGAGCCACCTCCGGAGTGTGCGGGGTGAAGACGGCCGAGGAGGGCATGGGGATGCCCGGGTGATGAGCCCGCCATGATCACGCTGTGTGGCAGTACTCACTACTCCAGGTAGCATGCACCTGTGTTGGTGCAACCTGCAAGTGGGACTTCTGCAACGATGCATGTATGGCTACGCTGGATTGACGAATCGTCACAAGGCAGACTGGGGTTCGTCAGGTGAGAGGACTTGCGCATGGCCGATGAACCGAAGCCGACCGTCCGTGCCCGCCGACTCGGATCGGAGCTTCGCCGCCTCCGCGAAGCCGTGAACAAGGGGACGGAGGATGCGGCGCAGGCCCTTGCCTGTTCCCGCGCCAAGATCAGCCGCATAGAGACCGGCGCGTCCGGCGTTCGCCGACTGGACCTCGGGATCCTGCTGGACCTGTACGGGGTGGTCGGCAAGGAGCGCGATGCTCTTGAGGGGCTGGCGAGAGACAGCAAGAAGCGCGGATGGTGGCACGACTACGGCGACACGATCCCCTCGGCCTATGTCGATGTTCTCGGGCTGGAAGACGATGCCCGGTACATCCGCATGTGGCAGACCATGGTCGTCCCCGGCTTGTTGCAGACGAAGGGCTACGCCAGGGCGCTCCTGGAAGCCAATCCGGCTGCGGTGCGACCGGAGCGCATCGATCAGTTGGTCGAGATTCGGATGGAGCGCAAGGAGGTCCTCGCGAAGCCGGATCCGGCCCGGTTCTGGGCGATCATCTGGGAGCCTGTACTCAGGTGCCCGGTGGGAGGGGCGGAGGTTCACAGGGAGCAGTTGGAGCACTTGTCGGAGATGGCGCAGCTTCCCAACGTCACCTTGCAAGTGGTGCCGTTGGACGTGGGTGCGACTGCCGGTGCGTGTGGCGCCTTCGTGATGTACGGCTTCTCCGACTCGCCCACCGCCGGAGCGGTGTTCCTGGAGACACTGACAAGCAGCCACTACCTGGAGCAGCAGGGTGAACTGGATGGCTATGGGTTGGTCTTCGAGTACTTGCGATCAGCTGCTCTGAACCCCAAGGAGTCGCTGGATATGATCGCGGCCATCGCTGCGGCGACATGACGATGAGAACAGAAGAGGTGTGACCACGTGACTGTGCCGGAGAGTGGCGCTCGGGGTTGGTACAAGAGTAGCTACAGTGCCCAGGCGAACGAGTGCGTAGAGGCCCGGCAGTCGGTGTTGAGCGGGATGGCCGTCCGGGATTCGAAGGACCCGAACGGGCCTGCTCTGCTGTTCCCCGCCAATGCGTGGTCCTCGTTCCTCGCGGGGCTCAAGGGCGGGGAGTTTCCGGCGGGCTGAAGCGCACGGAGAGTTGCCCCGCACGGGCTCTGGCTGTGCGGGGCTTCTGCCTGCTACCTCTGGGCAGGGCGCCCGGCTGACAGTCTCGACATGATCGCTCGGGAGCGGCACGAGCTGTGCCGCTAAGCGCGTAGAGGGGTAGGAGATGCTCGCATCAGATTTCGGCAACGTCCTGTGGCGCAAGAGCAGCTACAGCGGGCAGGGCGGCGATTGCATCGAAGCGGCAGAGCTTCCGTCGGCGGTCGCTGGCGATGAGTGGCAGAAGAGCAGCTACAGCGCTCAGGCGAACGATTGTGTGGAGACCGGCCGGTCGGTGCCGGGTGGAATGGCTGTCCGGGACTCGAAGGATCCGAGCGGTCCGACCCTTCGGTTCACCGCAGAGGCCTGGGCTGCCTTCGTCGGCGGCGTGAAGGCCGGCGAGCTCTCGGACGGGTAGACGGGTCTCGGCGGGGAACGTTCGGGTGCGGCGGTAGCTGTGCCGCCGTCGGCTATCGGAGGGTGGGCATGCTCGCATCGGACTTCGGCGACGTTCTGTGGCACAGGAGCAGTTACAGCGGTCAGGGCGGTAATTGCGTCGAGATCGCCGGCTGTGTGCCGGTCCCCGGCCCGGGGATCAACTGGCGGAAGTCCTCCCGCTCGGGTGCGCAGAGCAACTGTGTTGAGGTGGCCGACCTCATGCATGTCCATGGCGCCGGGCTTGATTGGCGCAAGTCGTCCCACTCCGGTGCGCAGAGCGAATGCGTGGAGATGGCCAGTGGCGCGACCGGTGTCGTGCCGGTGCGGGGCTCGAAGGACCCGCATGGTCCTGTGCTGCTGTTCCCTGCCGATGCGTGGTCCTCGTTCCTCGCGGGGGTCAAGGGCGGGGAGTTTCCCGTCGGCTGAGGCGCACGAGGTCGCCCCGCACGGGCTGTGGCCGTGCGGGGCACCTGCGGTCTCGTACGTAGGGCCTACCTATGCGTGACGGATTCGGCTGCCACCGTCTCCGTCCTACTGTCGGGACGTCAGCAGGAAAAGCCCGCGACGACCCCCCCAGGAGCAGCAGCCATGACCGCCTACGCCATCGCCCAGGTCCACTCGGTGGAGTTCGGCCCCGACATCGTCGAGTACCTGGAGCGGATCGACGCCACGCTCGACCCGTTCGGCGGGCGCTTCATCGTCCACGGTGGTGCGTACGAGACCGTCGAGGGGCGTTGGGGCACGGGCGGGACGATCGTCATCGCGTTCCCCGACTTCGAGCGGGCCCGGGCCTGGTGGGACTCGCCCGCGTACCGGGAGATCCTGCCGCTGCGCACCCGGCACATGGTCGCCGACATCATCCTGATCGACGGTGTGCCGGGTGACGGCTACCGCGGGGCGGACGCGCTCAAGCACTGAGGCCTGTCAGGCGCCCAGCCGTTCGCGCCACCAGGCCACCGTGGCCTTCACCTGCTCCTCCAGTGGCGTGGCCCGGGCCGTGAACGCGCTCTCGTACGCGGTGGCGTCCACGACGAACGGGTGGTCGAACTGGTAGCGGGTTTCGCGCAGTTCGCGCAGCAGGGGGGAGAACAGGCCGGCCGCGCCGAGGAGGACGGGGGACAGGCGGCGCACCGTCACCGGGGTGGTGCCGGCTTCGGCGGCGAGGTGGCCGACCATCGCCCGCACCGAGGCGGCGGGGGCGGTGGGCACGTGCCAGGCCCGGCCCCAGGCGCGTTCGTCGCCCGCGACCTCGGCCAACGCCCGTGCCACGTCCGGCAGGTAGGTCCAGCTGTGCGGGGCGTCCGGGTCGCCGAGGGTGGCGACGGGGCGGCCCTTGAGCAGGTTGGGCATGACGCGGGCGGACAGGTGGCCGCTGTCGGTGACGCCCGGGCCGAAGAAGTCGGAGGCGCGTACCTCCACGGCCCGGATCCGCCCGGCCTCGTGCAGGGCCAGGGCCTGCTCCCAGGCCGCCGCGCGGACGCGGCCCTTGGGGCCGGTCGCGGCGAGCGGCAGGTCCTCGGTCAGCGGGCGGCTGGGGTCGGCCTGCGGCCCGTAGCCGTACAGGTTGCCGAGCATGACCAGGACGGCGCCGCTGTCCTCGGCGGCCGCGCACAGGGCGGAGGCCAGGGCCGGCCAGCGGTCGGCCCACTGGGGCAGCGGCGGTGCGGCGCAGCCGTGGATGGCGGCGGCGCCCTGGGCGGCCCGGGAGAGCGCGGCGGGGTCGCTCGCGTCGAGGGCGAGGTGGTCGACGCCTTCGACGCTCTGCTGTCCGGCGGGACCTCCGGTGCGGGTGACGACCCGTACCTCGTGGCCCTGTTCGGCCAGCAGGCGGGCGGTGGCGGCCCCGGCGGGCCCGTGTCCGACGACGAGATGGAAGCTCACCGGCCCCACCCTATCCAGGCCGTGGGCGGGGCAACGCGGCGGTGGTGGGGTGGCGGTGGGGGCATGTGATTATTCGGTATGGGAAGCGTAAAAGACGATCTATGCTGTCGGGGTTCATGATCCTCACGCGAAGTAAGGTCCGCCGCATTGAAGCTGCCCCGGGTGTCCGCCGTCGTCGCGGCCGCCGTCCTGGCCCCCGCCGTCCTCTTCCCCTCGACGGCCTCCGCCGCCGACGCCCCGCAGCCGGCCGGCGTCTCGGGTCCTGACACCGCCTCGGGCTCGGCACCCGACACGGCGTCGGACACCGTGAAGGAGACGGCGAAGGACGCCGGCAAGGACACGCCGAAGGACGCCGGTCAGCCGACCGACCAGGAGAAGAAGGACCGCGCCGAGATCGAGCGCCTCCTCGCCGACCCGGCCAGCGGGCCCAAGGTGCGCGAGACCGCCGAGAAGGCGCTCAAGGGCACCGCCGCCGAGCTGCGGACCTATCTGGAGACCGGACTCGAGGCCGCCCGCCAGACCGACAACCGGCTGCTGGTCGTCCAGATCTCGGACCGCGGCGGCCCGGCGGTGCGCAAGGCCGCCGACAAGGCACTGCGCGGCACCTACCAGGACATCCTCGACTTCCTGAAGACCGGTCAGTACGTGGCCCGGGTCGAGGACCAGGACCGGGCCGAGGTCGAGCGCATCCTCGCCGACAAGGACAGCGGGCCCGGTGTGCGCGAGGCGGCGGAGAAGGCGCTCAAGGGCACCGCCGCCGACCTGCGGCACTTCCTGGAGGTCGAGCTCGGCCAGCAGCGCAAGACCGACAACCGGGTGAAGGTCTTCCAGATCCTCGGCACGGGCGGCCCGGCCGTGCAGAAGGCCGCCAAGGCCGCCCTCCTCGGCACCGACGAGGACGTGGCCGAGTTCCTGAAGACCGGTCAGTACGTGGCCCGGGTCGAGGACCAGGACCGGGCCGAGGTCGAGCGCATCCTCGCCGACAAGGACAGCGGGCCCGGTGTGCGCGAGGCGGCGGAGAAGGCGCTCAAGGGCACCGCCGCCGACCTGCGGCACTTCCTGGAGGTCGACCTGGCCAAGCAGCGCGGCGACGACAACCGGGTCAAGGTCTCCCAGATCATGGCCACCGGCGGCCCGGCCGTGCGCGAGGCCGCCGGCAAGGCGCTGGACGGCGGCGACGCGGCCGTCCTGGCCTTCCTCACGGACGGCTGGGCCAAGGCCCGCGCCGTGGACGAGGCCGCCGCGGCGGCGTCCGGCAACGGGAACGGCAACGGCTCCGGGAACGGCTCCAGCACCGGCGCCACTGCCCAGGGCGGCGGGCAGGCGCAGGCCGTCCAGCCCGCCGGCCTCACCGGGACCGCCACGGGCGCCAGGACCACCTCGGGCACCGGCACCGGCGGCGGGATCACCACCGTGGGCACCGGAACCGGCTCCGGCTCCGGCTCCGGCTCGCTCGCGGCCACCGGTGCCGACGGGATCGGCTGGGAGGCCGGCGGCGCCGCCGCGGCCCTGGCCGCGGGCGCGGCGCTGGTCGCCGTCTCCCGCCGCCGCGCCACCGAGAGCTGACGCCGGGAAAGTCGTTCCCCGCGCGTCCCCGGCCGCCGCCCGCCACCACGGGCGGCGGCCGGGGACGCGGCGTGTCAGTCGCCGGGGTCGGCGAACCGGCGCTCCATCCGCTCGCGCCACCGGGCCGCGTTACTGCCGTCCAGCTGCCCGGCGAAGGCGCGCCGGGCCGCCTCGACCAGGGCCGGCGGCACGTCGGGGCGGGCCATCTCGATGGCCCACAGCGCCTCGTCGGTGTCCGTGTCCAGGCCCAGGCAGCTCGGCACGCCCCGCCCGGCCAGGGTGCCGGCCAGCACCGACTCGAAGACGGCCCGCAGCTGTTCCGGATCCTTCGGTTCCCACATGTCTCAGTCACCGCCGCCGCTGTCGCCCGAGTTCTTGCGACGGTCGCGCCGGTACCTGCGCAGGGCCTCGCCGCTGCGGACCGTGAGGGCCGCGACCACCCGGGTCCAGGCCGGTCCGCCCCGGTCGGCCCACACCACGCAGGCGCACCCGGCGACGACCAGCGCCAGCAATCCGATCAGCACCGCGCCGATCACCGCGGTCACCCGCCCTTCGTCCGTACGTCAGGTTCCACGTGGGGATCCTTCCACCCGGTTCGGCCGCGAACCCCGGGTCTGTGCCAGGATGCCGTAGCCGATCTTCCTGGTCACCGCACCAGCCGCACCCGAGGAGTCACCCGTGGCCACTGCCCGGTTCGCCACCCTGCACACCACGGCGGGCCCGATCCGCCTGGAGCTGTTCCCGTTCCACGCGCCGAAGACGGTCCGCAACTTCGTCGAACTCGCCGAGGGCACCCGGGAGTACACCGACCCGCGCACCGGTGAGCCGGGCAGCGGCCCGTACTACGACGGCACGCTCTTCCACCGGGTGATCAAGGGCTTCATGATCCAGGGCGGCGACCCGACCGGCGCCGGCACCGGCGGGCCGGGCTACGCCTTCGCGGACGAGTTCCACCCGGAGCTGTTCTTCACCAAGCCGTACCTGCTCGCGATGGCCAACTCCGGCCCGGGCACCAACGGTTCGCAGTTCTTCGTCACGGTGGGCACGCCCGCGCACCTCAACCGCAAGCACACCATCTTCGGCCAGGTCGCCGACGCGGCCTCCAAGGCCGTGGTGGACGCGATCGCCACCGCCCCCACCGAGGACGACCGCCCGGTGACGGACGTGGTGGTCGAGTCCGTCGAGATCACCTGGTCCTGATCGCGATGACCCCCGACCCGGCGCAGAGCTTCCCGCAGCACCCGATCCGCGGGGTGCAGGCCCGCTACGTCCGCCAGAGCGGCTGCCCCTGCGACGTGGCGATCGTCACCGTGGACTTCGAGCCGTGGGAGGAGGGCGTGCACCTGGAGGTGGCGCCGGACGCCACGGTGCGCGGCGACTCCGATCCGCACTACCTGGCGCTGTTCCACGCGGCGCTGGCCGAGGGGGTGCGCGAGGAGCTGGCCGAGCGGGCGCCGGGACGGGCGGTGGCGCTGGCGGTGGTGGTGCACTTCACCGTCGTGCACGAGATCGACTCGCGCGAGCACTCCTTCCGGGTGGCCGGACGGCTGGCCGCGCGCGAGGCCCTGGCGCGCGAGGCCCTGGCGCGCGAGGCCCTGGCCCGGGAGGACGGCGTCACGCGATAGCGGACGGCCGCCGCCCGTAGCGCGGGCGGCGGCCGTGGAGAGCAGGATGCGTCAGCTGCAGCTGGTGAACGTCGGGCTGGTGTTGGCGATGTAGAGGGTCGGCCCGGCGTTGGGGTCGGAGGTCACCGGGATGGTGATGGTGTCGTCGGCGGTCCACGGGATGCCGTGGGCGTCGAACGTCCAGGAGCCGGTCACCTTGCGGGCGACCTCGGCGAGCGTCACCCAGCCGTACTGCTGCGGCGGGACGGTGACGGTGACGGCGTTGTTGACGGTGCGCGAGCCGTTCCAGACGTTGGTGAAGGTGATGGAGGTACCGACCTTCACTCCGAACACGTTCGGGGTGCCGGCGGAGATGTCGCTGCCCAGCGTGCTGCCGAGGGTGCTCGACCAGCCGCTCATGTCGGTCACCGCGAAGTTCTGCTGGACGGTCCCGCTGGTGTTGTTGAACCAGACCGCGGAGGTGCAGATCCGGGGCAGCGGTGCGGCCGGGCCCTCGCTCTGGACGGCCCAGGAGCAGGTGGAGGCGTCCTTCTGGCACTGCTTGGCGGCGTGGTCGACGGCCAGGGTGCGGGCGGCCTGCGGGAAGCCGGTGGCCCACTGCTGGTTGGCGGTGCCGTTGCAGGCGTACTGGTCGGTCCAGGCGTCGTCGTACTGGGCGCCGTTGAGGAGGTCCAGGCAGGTGTTGTCGCCCGCGTGGCGGATGAAGAACGCGTCGCCGCCGCTGGGGGCGGGCTGCAGGAACCAGCGCTGGCTGGCCTGCCCGGCGCAGGTCTGCTGGCGCAGGACCGGGACGAACCAGGAGGCCAGGTCGATGCACTTGCCGGTGTCGTTGTTGACGATGGTGAAGGTGTAGTCGGAGGTGTCGACGTTCAGCCGCCAGGACTGGTGGTAGCCGGGCGCGGAGTTGGTGACGACGTAGACGCCGTCGCCGGTGTTGCCGTTCTGGACGTCGAGCTGGCGGCCGTTGCCGAGCGACTTGATGGTCAGGCACTGCTGCGGGGTCGCGCACGCGGCGGCCGGAGCGGCGGCGGGCGCCGGGGCCGGGGCGGCGTGGGCGGGCGCGGCGGCCAGGCCCAGGGCGGCGCAACAGGTCACCAGGAAGGCCGCGAGCAGGCGCAGCCAGGGCGCCGTACGGCCGGAGGTCGTGGTGGTGGGCAAGGAGGGTGTCCTTTCAGCGGGAGGCGGGAAGGGAGAGGAGAAGGACGTCAGGGCGCGGCGGCGAAGGCCGCTTCCAGGCGCGGGACGTAGTCCACGAGGTCCTGCGCCCAGCAGCCCGCGGTGTGGCCGCCCTGGCAGTCGGCGCCCCAGCCGGTGCCGTCGCCGTAGTCGACGTAGTGGTACGGCAGTTGGAGGGCGTCCAGGCGGTCCTTGAGGCGCTTGGCGGTGCCCTCGGCCCAGAACTCCATGTCGGCGGGGTTGCCCTTGCCGTTGCCGGTGTAGACGGCGATGCCGGTGTGGGCGAGCGCGGCCGCCCGGGAGACCGGGTCGGCGGCGTTCCAGCGCCAGTCGGCGTTGAACACCGGGTACGGGGTGCCGAAGAGCGCGTCGCTGGAGACGGTGGGCCCGTAGTCGAAGCCGCAGGGGCGGCCGTCGCTGGGGCCGCACAGCACGGTGCCGGCGTTGGTCAGCATGGCGACGATCGCGCCGCGCAGGACCATCTGGTCGGCGGACAGGTCGTTGGCGCCGGACATGGTGAGGACCTGGCCGAACAGGTCGGGGCGGTCCTGGGCGTAGTGCAGGGCGCCGAAGCCGCCCATGGACAGGCCGCCGACGGCCCGGTGGGCGCGGTCGGTGCGGGTGCGCAGGTTGGCGTCGACGAACGGGAGGACCTGGGTGAGGTGGAAGGTCTCCCAGTTCTGCGCGCCGGCGGCGGTGCCCTGGTCGAGCCAGTCGGTGTACCAGCCGCGCAGGCCGCCGTCCGGGATGACGGTGATCATCGACTGGGCGGCGGTCAGGGCGGGGTAGGCGAGCGCCGGGTCGCTCGGGTTGTCCGAGGCGCCGTGCAGGAAGTACAGCACGGGGTAGCGCTTGTCCGGCTGCTGCGCGTAGTCGGCGGGCAGCAGGATCCGGATGGTGTGCTGCCCGGCGACCTTCGGCGTGGTGACGGTGATGACGAAGTTGGTGGCGGTGCCGGTGGCGGTGCCGACCTGGGTCAGCCCGAAGCCGTCGGCCAGCGGCGGCGGGCCGGGCGCGGGCTCGGCGTTTCGGGCGGTGGCGGCGGGCGCGGGCGCGGGGACGGCGGCGGCCGCGGGCGCGGCGAGCAGGAGCAGGCCGGCGGCCAGGGCGGCGACGGCCGTCCGGGCACGCCGCGGCCGGGCGGGCAGGAGCCGGGCTGGGGTCATGGTCGTCCTCGGCCTTCGACGGTCGGTGGGTCCGGGGGCCCGGTGGTGGCGGGCTCGCGTTCCGACAGGGCGTGCTGACGGGGCGTCCTGACGAACCGTCTCACACTGCGTGTCTGAACATCGACAACTTTCGTCACATCGACCGCCCCGGCGCCAGAGCCCGCGGCGGCCCACCTGGGCCACTGGCGCATGTGGGCCACCCGCCCGGGTAGGCTCCTGCGGCCGCCCGACACACCCGGGCGCAGTCCACGATGACCGGGGGGATGTCGTGCACGACGTACTGGATCCGGACTCCGAACGCGGCCGCGTCTACCGCGGCCTGGTCGCCCGGCCGCGGGCCCGGGTCGCCGACCTGGCGCACGGCGCCGGCCTGGACGAGGACACCGTGCTGGCCGTCCTGCGCGACCTCGCCGACGAGGGCGTCGCGGTCGCCTTCGACACCGCCGGCAGCGCCGACGACCGCGACCACGCCTGGGAGGCGCTGCCACCGGGCCGGGTCGTCGAGACGGTGCTGCAACGCGACGCGCTGCGCCAGGCCACCGCCCGCCGGGCCGGCGACGAACTCGAACGCCTCTACCGCTTCGCCCGGCGCGACGCCGGCAGCTACGGCGCGCTGGAGGTGGTCGAGGACCCCGCCGAGGTGCTCGCCGCCAGCCGCCGCCTGCAACTGGCGGCCCGCCACCAGGTACGGGTCATCGACGTGCCGCCGTACTCCGGCAGCCACGCCCACTACGCCGACCAGGAAGTGCTGCAGCGCCGACGGATGGCCGCCGGCGTCGTCTACCGGGCGATCTACCAGGGCTGCGCGTTCGAGGACCCGGTGGCCGGGCCGAACATGGCGCGCATGGTCGAGGCGGGGGAGCAGGCCCGCACCCTGGACGAGCCGCCGCTCAAGCTCGCCATCGGCGACGACGACCTCGCCATCGTCACCCTGCCCGCCGACGACCGCCCCGGCGTCGTCTCCCTGCTGATCCGCCCCTCCGGCCTGCTGAACGCCCTGACCGCCGTCTTCGAGACCCTGTGGCGCCTGGCGGTGCCCGCCACCGTCGTCGGCGTCGACCTGCGCATCGACGAACGCGACCGGCGCATCCTCACCCTGATGGCGGGCGGTTCCACCGACGACGCCATCGCCCGCCGGCTGGGCGTGGGCCGGCGGACCGTGGTGCGCCGCGTCTCCACCCTCCTCGCCCACCTGGGCGCGACCACCCGGTTCCAGGCCGGGGTTCAGGCCGCTCGGCGGGGGTGGTTGTGAGGCGGGGGTGTGTTGGTGTTCGGGGGGCTCTCGGGAGGGTGGGTGCGGGGGCGGTTCCGGGGGTGGGCGCTCCGAGGGGCTGGATGATTTTCAGACTGCCGACTCTGAGGGTGGGGGGTCGGGCGCCGTTGGCAGTCTGAAAATCACCCGCCACGCCCCTCTCCGCGCCCACCCCCTCCACCGCCCCCTCCCGCAGCGCGTCCCTCTCGCCTGGTGGGGTGTGGGGGTAGGTGGTGGGCGCGCGGGGCGTTGCCCGCGCGCCCACGGAAGGGGCGGGTTCGGGGGTGGGCGCGGAGAGGGGCGTTGCCCGCGCGCCCACGGGGATTGGGGCGGCGCGGCCGCGGGGCGAACTGCCCCGCGGCCGCGCCGTCGTGCCGGTGACCTTCGGTCAGCAGGTGCCGGCCGGGCGGTCGCGGACGACGAGGTCGGTGCGGCCGGTGGTGGCGTCGAGCCAGATCACCCGGGTGCCCTGGTCGGCGGCGGCCTCGTACTGGCCGCCGCGGTCGCAGGAGAGGCGCTGCGGGGTGCCGCCGGTGAGCGGGACCTGCCACAGCTTGGGCAGGGCGGCGTTGGTCCAGCCGCCGGCGGGCTTGTCGCTGTCGACCCGGTAGGTGACGGCCTGGTCGGAGGCGGTGAGGACGGTGGAGCGCGGGGCGTTCGGGGAGTCGCCGCTCAGCAGGTCGGCGATGCCCGAGCCGTCCAGGGCCGCGGAGCGGATGGTGGCGTGCCGGGTTTGGTCGGCGGGGAAGTCCAGCCACAGCAGGCGTCCGCCCGCCAGGGTGAGGGAGGCGGCGCTGCCGGGCCCGGTTCCGGCCGGGGCGTGTTCGGGGTAGCGGGCGGTGATCTTCCCGGCGGCGACGGAGTAGAGCGTCGGTACGGTCACCAGCCGGCCGTCGCCGTCGCGCCAGGTCTCGTTCCAGGCGAGGGTGCCGTCCTTGAGGGCGAGTCCGGACGCGTCGTGCCCCTCGGGCAGCGGGAGGGCGACCGGCGCGCCGCCGTCGTGGCTCAGGTAGGGCCGGGTGTGGCCGTTCTCGGTGAGGGTGAAGGCGATGTCGGTGCCGGAGATCCGGGCGTTGCCGAGCTGCTGGGCGGTGCCGGTGGAGCGGAAGACGCTGCGTACGGGGCCGGCGCCGCTGAGCGGGGCGGTCAGCACTTCCTGGCCCGCGCCCTGGGGGCCGCCCATGGCCGCCCAGACGGCGTTGGTGCCGTCGGTGGTGGCCCAGCTGTGGATGCGGCCGTCCTCGGGGCTGAGGCGTACCGGGGTGCCGTGCCCGTCGACGGTGCCGGTGTACAGGCCGGTGCCGGCGGGACCGTCGCCGAGGATCAGCCAGTGGCCGCGGGCGACGGCCGGGGTGGCCATGCCGTTGGAGATGTTCGGCAGCAGGGTGCGGCTGTCGGTGCCGAGCCGCTTCTGCCAGCCGGGGGTGATCCCGTGCGCGTCGAACGCGGCGGCGACGGAGCGCAGTTGACGCTTGGTCAGGCCCAGGTCGCGGCCGGCCGAGAGGACCGCGTCGCGGCCGGCGGTGAAGTCGTCCAGCGGGGTGAGGTAGTCGGCGAGCGCGTGGTAGACGACCCGGTCGGCGGTGAGCGGGTCGAGGGTGCGCCGGATGTCCCACAGCGCCCCGCTGAAGATGGTGGAGTTGTAGTGCGCTCCGCCCTGGTCGATCTCGTAGCGGGTGCCCAGGTAGTCGGCCACCGTGGTGCGGTGGTCGTCCAGGCGGCGCTGGGCGCAGGCCTGCGGGGTGCCGCCGCGGCACAGGCCCTCGCCGAGCAGTGCGGCGGCGGGGTCGTCCATGGACAGGCCGCGGGCGGTGGCCTCGATGGCGTTGCCGAAGTAGTCGGAGATCCCCTCGTTCATGGCGCCGGGCTGGCCGAGGGCGAACAGGTTGGCGGTGTGCTCGACGACGCCGTGGGTCATCTCGTGCCCGGCCACGTCCAGGGCGACGGAGAACGGGTAGTAGTCGGGGCCGCCGGAGCCGTAGACCATCTTGGAGCCGTCCCAGAACGCGTTCGGGAACGGCTTGCCGCCGTCGCTCGCGTTCACCACGGAGACGATCGCCCCGCCCTTGCCGTCCAGGCCGTCGCGGCCCAGCCGGTCGCGGTAGAAGTCGTACACGATACCGGCGTTGACGTGGGCGTCGGTGGCGCCGTGCTCGCCGGTGGCGGCGGGGAAGGCGGGGGTGGGGGAGGAGGCGGGGACGGCGTCGGCGGGGACGGGCACGTGGTCGAAGTCGCCCGCGTCGCGGCCGTCGGCGTCGTAGGTGGTGATGGGGGCGGGGCGGGTGAGGTCGGTGAACTGGTAGGTGCCGTCGGCCCGTTTGGCGATGTGCACGGCGGTGGTGCGTCCGTGGACGTCGGGGGCGGTGCCGGTGGCGGGCTGGAGGCCGTCGGCGGGCACGGCGGGAGCGGCGGTGGTCGTCGCGGCGGTCGCGGGCCGGGGTGCGCGGGCGTCGTGGGCGAGGGCGACGGTGCCGGTGGTGGCGTCGACGTACACCTCCCGGGCGGTGGCGGCGGCCTTGTCGCGCACGGTGAAGTGCTCGGTCAGGCGGCCGCCGCCGCCGGGCAGGATCACCGCTCCGAGGTCCTCGGCGGTGGCCGAGTCGCGGGAGCGCGGGTCGGGGAGTTCGGCGAGCGCCGCCTGCCGCAGCGTCCCGGCCGGGACGGCGGGGGTGGTGGGGGCGGTGAGCCCGGTGAAGTAGCGCCCGCCCGCCGACTGCACCTTCTGCCCGGCGCCCTGGCCGGTCAGGTGCACCAGGTACTGGCCGCCGAGCACGGGGATCCCGCCGTGGCGCTGCTCGAACCTGACGGTGCGCCGGCCGTCGGGGCCCTGGGTGGAGCCGAGTTCGGCCAGCTCGCCGGTGTCGACGCGGTAGCGGTCGGGATGGGCCGCGAGGTGGGCGAGCGCGGCGGGCGCCGGGTCGCCGGGGGCGGGGTCGGACAGGCCGGTCACCAGTCGCGGGGCGGCGGTGTCGGTGCCGGCCACCAGGGCGGGCACCGGGTCCGCGTCCGGCGCGGGGGCGCCCGCCGCCGGCAGGGCCAGGGCGGGCGGCACGGCCAGCGCCAGCGTCACGACGGCGGTGGCGCCGAGGGTGAATGTGCGGGTGGCACGGGGGAGTCGGGGCACGGCGGTCCTCTCGCGCAGGGGTCAGGGGCGCGGCGGCACGACGGCCACCGCACCGACCACAATAGGCAGGCCAACGGCATATGTCGACTGACTGCCCATTGGGACTGACCGCCCGTCAAGGTCCGCGCAGGCCCGCGTCCTCGGCCCACCCGCCCAGCCGGACGGCCGAGGCCACCGCGGCGGCCAGGCAGGCCAGGGCCAGCACGATCCAGAACGGGATCGCCAGCAGGCTCGGCCGCCCGGTGGTCATCCGCCCGCCGTCCTCCAACCAGACCTTGACCTCGTGGTTGTCCGGGTAGGGCTTGTCGACCGGGCGCTCCTCGCTGAACTGCCGACCGTCCACGCTCCACCGGTAGGTGCAGCCGTACGTCCGGTCGCCCAGCCCGCCGCCCTCCACCGCCACCTGGCCGGTCACCCGGCAGTGCGTCACCACCGCCCACACGCTCGGCGGCTCGTGCACCCGGGTGCGGACGGTGTCGGCGGCCTGGGCCGCCGCGAACGCCGTACCCCACAGCGCCAGCAGGAGCAGCACCGCGAAGGAGGCGACCGGCGCGAAACCGCGGCCCGCCGCCCGGCGGCTCAGCGGGACGCCGGCGGCGACGGCCACCGCCAGCGCCACGGCGCACACCCACAGCCGCGCCCCGCCCACCGGCCGGTCCTGCGACCACGCCCACACCGCCGACCCGCCCGCGACGGCCAGCACCGCCAGCGCCACCGCGGCCGGCGCCGTCCACCCCCGCCCCCGCCGCCCGTACGTCAGGTCGCCCACGTCGCCGTCCTTCCCCCGTCGTCCGGCCCTCCCGCCGATCCTCCTACCGCCCGGGGGCCCGCCCACACCCCAGGGCCGGGATCCGTGCCGAGCGGTGACGGGGCCGCGACATCGTCACGGGCCGCCCGGTGCCGGGGTGGTCGGGTGTTCAGGCCTTCGTCACGGTGACCCCGAGCATCCGCGCGCCCGTCTCCGTGCGCGGCCGGTGGCTGCTGCCCGGCGCGAACACCACGTAGCTGCCCGCCGGGTGACGCTCCTCGCCCTCGATCACCTCCCCGCTCAGCACGAAGTACCGCTCCTCGGCGTCGTGCACGTCGACCTCCGGCCACCGGCTGCCCGGCGCGAAGTCGATCAGCCAGCCGCGCGCGTACCCGGTGGCCGTCAGCCGGCGCCGCACGATCCCCGGCGCGACCTCCACCGGCTCCACCTCGTCCACCAGCAGCGACGTCTTCAGTTCCATCTCGTTGTCGTCCATGCCCCCACTGTGGCCGCCCCCGCACCCACCGCCCCAGAGTCCTAAAAGACATCCTCGGGTACATTCCTGACATGAGCGTCGCAGCCCCGGAGAGCACCGGAACCGCCCTTGTCCGTACGCCCGCCGCGCGCCGCCATCGGGTGGTGGCCCTGCTCGGCGCGCCCCAGTCGCCCTTCGAACTCGCCTGCGCCGCCGAGGTCTTCGGCACCGAACGGCCCGGACTCACCGCCCACTACGACTTCCGGCTGTGCACCCGCACCCCCGGCCCGGTACCCACCACCCTCGGCGTCCCCCTGCTGGTCGAGGACGGCCTGACGGCACTCGAGGAAGCCGACACCGTCGTCGTCCCCGGCTGGCAGCCGCCCGGCTCCCCCGTCCCGGCCGACGTCCTCGCCGCGCTGCGCGCCGCCCACGCCCGCGGCGCCCGGATCGTCTCCATCTGCACCGGCGCCTTCGTCCTCGCCCGAGCCGGACTCCTCGACGGCCGCAGCGCCACCACCCACTGGGGCCGCACCGCCCAACTCGCCGCCGAATACCCCGCGTTGCGGGTCGACCGGGACGTCCTCTACGTCGACCACGGCGACGTCGCCACCAGCGCCGGATCCGGCGCCGGCATCGACCTGTGCCTGCACCTGCTGCGCCACGACCACGGCGCCGCCTACGCCGCCCAGGTCGCCCGGCACATGGTGCTGCCCCCGCACCGCGAGGGCAGCCAGCTGCAGTACGCCGCCACCCCGGAGCCGGCCCGGGCGGACGAGTCACTGGCCCCGCTGCTGGAATGGGCCGGACAGCGTCTGGGGGAACGCCTGACAGTGGACGAGCTGGCCGCCCGCGCCGGGGTGTCCGGGCGCACCCTGGCCCGCCGCTTCACCGAGCAACTGGGCACCAGCCCCGGCCAGTGGCTGCTGGCCCGGCGCATCGACGCCGCCCGCGCCCTGCTGGAGCGCACCGACCTGCCCGTGGAGGCCGTCGCCACCCGCGTCGGCCTCGCCTCCGCCGTCAACCTGCGCCGCCGCTTCCGCACCGCCGTCGGCACCACCCCGGGCGCCTACCGCCGCACCTTCGGCGGCGGTTGACAGCTTGATCCGTGGATCGTGATCCGGCTGCCGTCTCCCGGAGGGACGAGGCATGAGGACTGTCGACGACGCGCACGCCGCCGGGTGTGCCGCTCCTCCCGGCCGCGCCCCGGTCATCCTCGACCTCGACCCCGGGGCGCGGGAGCGCAACCGGCACCTGCTGCCCGAACTGCTCGCCCCGGCCGGAGCACGGCCACCTGACGCTGGTACGGCTGCGGTCACGGCCGGAGGCGTCGCGCCGGCTCGCCGCCGCGCGGCACCGCAGCACGGCCCGGTCCGGGGAGCGATCATGACCGGTACCCGACCGTCCGCGTCGGCCATCGGGCTCACCGGCCGCCTGTGCCTTCCACGGAGGACCGAGGCCGGGCCGGCCCCGCGTGCCGGGTGGGCCGGCCCGTACGCCGCCCGGTGACCCGGTGACCCGGCGAGAGGTGGATCTGACGACATGACGACGGCCGTGGTGGTCGGCAGCGGGCCGAACGGGCTCGCCGCCGCGATCCGCCTCGCACAGGAAGGCGTCAGGGTCCGGGTGCTGGAGGCCCGGGAGACGATCGGCGGCGGCACCCGGTCCGGAGAGCGGACGCTGCCCGGGCTGATCCACGACGACTGCTCCGCCTTCCACCCCACCGGCGTCGCCTCGCCGTTCCTGCGGTCGCTGGGCCTGGAGGAGTACGGGCTGCGCTGGCTCCGGGCCCCGGCGGAGCTGGCCCACCCCCTGGACTCGGGAGCCGCGGGAGTGCTGTGGCGCGACCTGGACCGGACGGCCGAGCACCTGCCGGCGGCGGACGGCAGGACGTGGCGGCGCGTGTTCGGCGGGCTGTCGCGCCGCTTCGACCGGCTCGCGGACGACGTCCTCCGACCCGTACCGCACCTGCCCCGTTCGCCGCTCGCCCTCGCCGGGTTCGGCGCCCAGGCCCTGCCGCCCGCCTCGTGGACGTCCAGGAGGTGGAGCGGCGAGCAGGCCCGGGCCCTGTTCGGCGGGGCGGCGGCCCACGCCTTCAGCTCGCTGCGCACCCCGTTCAGCAGCGCCATCGGGCTGATGCTGATCGCCGTCGGCCACGCCCACGGGTGGCCGGTGGCGGAGGGCGGCTCACAGGCGGTCACCACCGCGATGGCGCGGCTGCTGGAGCGGCTCGGCGGCACCGTCGAGACCGGGGTGGAGGTCCTCGCACTCGACCAGCTCGACCGGCCCGACCTCGTCCTGCTGGACACCGGCCCGCACGCCGCCGCCCGGATCCTGGGCGACCGCCTGCCGCACCGGACCGCCCGCGCCTACCGGCGCTACCGGTACGGCCCCGCGGCCTTCAAGGTGGACCTGGCGGTCGAGGGCGGCATCCCATGGGTCAGCGAGCACTGCCGCACCGCGGGCGCCGTCCACCTCGGCGGAACCTTCGAGGAGGTCGCCGCCGCCGAGGAGGCGACCTACCGCGGCAGGATGCCCCGCCGGCCCTTCGTGCTCGTCGGCCAGCAGTACCTGGCCGACCCGTCCCGCTCGGCCGGGGACCTCCACCCGGTCTACGCGTACGCCCACGTCCCGCACGGCTACCGGGGCGACGCGACCGAGCAGGTCCTGGACCAGATCGAGCGGTTCGCCCCCGGCTTCCGGACGCGGGTACGCGCCCGGTCCGTCCGCACGGTGGCGCGGATGCGGTCGGACAACGCCAACCACGTCGGCGGCGACATCGTCGGGGGAGCCAACACGGTGCGTCAGCTCCTGCTGCGCCCCCGCCTCGCGGTGGACCCGTACGCGACCGGGGTGCCCGGTGCCTACCTGTGCTCCGCCGCCACCCCGCCGGGCGCGGGGTGCACGGGATGGCCGGCTTCCACGCGGCGGAGTCGGCCCTGAGGGGGCTGGGGCGTGGCTGACACGCCCTGGCGAAGCGGTGACGGCGGACGTCGGCCCCGGGCCGCGCGGGCCCGGCGGGGAGTCATTGCGGTTGCATCACGGGCGTGTCCGGTTCATCAAGCAATGGGTGAGTGTGCGGTGATTGAATTTGTTGGCAGGGCTGTCGACGGACTCTCATAATGCCTGCTGACACGCGTGACGGACGGTCCGGGGAACCCGCTGGGGGAGTGGGTCCCGCGAGGGCCCCACGTGTGGGAATCCGCATTCTTTCCCTGGGGGAGTCCCTTGCCCGAGCCCGAGAACGAGAGCGCCGCCGCCGAACCGCCGGCACCGGCCCAGCCGTTCGAGTCGCAGTCGCAGTCGGTTGCGCCAGAGCCTGAGTCGCAGCCGCAGCCGCAGCCGCAGCCGTTCGCGCCCGAGTCGCAGTCGGAGCCGCAGCCCGCGCAGGCGCCGTCCGCGCGCCGGCTGCCGCGCGCCGTCGGCGTCGCGCTGGCCACCGCCGGCCTGCTCGCCGTCACGGCGGCCAGCGCCGCGGTGACCGTCGCCGTCGGCAAGCCCGACGCCCGGCCGGCCGCCGCCCCCGCCGTGACCGCCGCCCCGACGGCGAGCGCGAGCGCCACCGCGAGCGCCTCGCCGACGCCCGAGCCCGTCCCGGTGCCGACCGCCGTCCCGACCGAGCCCGCCCCGGCCAGCACCGTCAAGGGCACCGTCAGCGGCGGCAAGCACGAGGGCGACCTGCGCTTCTTCCTGCTCCCGATCCCGGCCGGCGGCGAGTCCTACGGGCCCGCGGACGGGATGATCATGGGCGACGAGGACGTCGCCGCCATCTTCGGCAAGCAGGACGGCATCAAGGACATCCTCGCCTCCTACGGCTACAAGGAGGGCGCGACCCGGATGTACCGGACGGCCGACGGCAAGGCCGAGGTGACCGTCACCCTCCTGCACTTCGGCTCCGCCTCGATGGCCACCGAGTTCGTCAAGGGCTACAAGATCAAGTCGCTGGACCCGGTCGACGTCCCCGGCCTCCCCGACGCCCGCGGCTACCTCAAGAAGCCCAAGCAGCAGGCGTACACCGGCTCGATGACCGGCATCGCCAGCCAGGGCGACGTCCAGTACACGATCGACGTCGACGTGAAGGGCACGCCGGACCCGGCGCTGCTGGGCGAGCTGATGAAGCGCCAGCGCGACTGGCTCGCCTCGGGCGGCTGAGCCCGCGCGCGCGTGCCCGTGCGCGCCGCCGCCGTCGTCCGTCCACCGACGCCACCCCTTCCTTCCTCCTCTGGAGCCACTTCCGTGACCACCGAACCCCCGGAGCCGGTACCCGCGCCCACCGCGCCGCCCGCGCCCGCCGTACCGCCGCCCGCGATACCGCCCACCGCGCCGCCCGCCCCCGGCCCGTACGCCGCCAACCCGTACGCCGCCGATCCGTTCACCGTCGCGCCGGGCGAGCTGCTGGAGGCCGGCCCCGAGCAGGCCCCGCGTGCCCCGCGCCGCCCCCGCCCGGTCCTGCTGGCCACCTGCGCCCTGGTGCTGGGCGCCCTGACCGGCGGCGGCGTCGGCTACGCCGTGCAGGCCCAGCGCCCGCCCACGCCGCTGCCGCCGTTGCAGGCGGCGCGCCCGTCCTACCCGGCCGAGGTCCTCGACCCGGCCGCCCTCGCCGCCGAGCAGCCCGCGCCGCTGGCCATCGAGGGCGACCTGACCAAGCTGCTGATCACCGCCCCCGAGGGCAGCACCCCCTGGGGCGACTACCCGGACAAGCCCGCCTGGGCCTCGATCGGCGAGATCGCCGAGCACAGCGGCAACGCGTCCTACACCTTCCGCGACCTCGCCTCGCGCGGCTTCCGGCGCGCCGCCGAGGTGGACTGGAAGAAGGACGACGTCCGCTACCGCGTCTCCCTGATCCAGTTCGCCCCGGACCGCGCCGACCAGGCCAAGTCCGTCAGCTGGCTGCCGTTCGCCGACGGCGCCACCGGCGGCTACAAGGTGGAGACCGCCCCCCGGCGCTGGGCCGAGAGCACCGACCAGTACTACTACGGCGAAGCCGTCGCCAAGCGCGGCTCGCTGCAGATGACGATCGAGGTGTTCGGCACCCAGCTGGTGAGCGCCGACGTCCTCAAGGACCTCGCCAAGCGGCAGTGGGAGCGCCTCGTATGAACGACGACACCGTGACCGAGCACCCGGCCGCGCCCGAGCCGACGCCCGAGACGGCCTCCGAGCCGACGCCCGCGGCCGAGACCGCCGCCGCGCCCGAGGCCGCTGTCCCGAACCCCGCCGCCCCGGTGCCCGGGTCCCGGCTGCTGCTGCGGGCGGGGGCCGCGACGGTCGCGGCCGCGCTGGTCGGCGTGGCCATCGGCATCGGCATCATCAAGACCCAGTACGACGACCCGGCCCCGGCCACCGCCGCGGCCCCGTCCGCCGCGCCCACCCCGACCGCGACCGCCACCCCGTACGGCGCCAAGTCCAACGGCAGCCACTTCGGCGCGCTGCGCGACCTGCTGGTGCCCGTCCCGGCCGGGTACGAACTCGGCCCCGACGACGGCGTCTACGGCAACGACACCGAGCTGAGCGGCGGGCAGCTGGCCGCCGAGCTGGACGCCGAACTCCAGCAGATCCCCAAGGAGAAGCGCGACAAGCTCCGCTCCTACTGGGAGGGCCTGCACGTCAAGGGCACCGGCGTGCGCACCTACCTGGCCTCCGGCGACGACCTGCTGATCGGCCTGAAGCTGCGCCAGTTCAACCAGCAGGAAGTGCAGCGGATCAACGAGTACACGGCGGTCTTCACCGGCGACACCGGCCTGTTCCGGATCGGCCCCACGATCCCGGGCCACCCCGAGGCGCACTGCTACCTGATGCCGGCGCCGCCGTCCGCGCCGATCGACTACCTGGAGTGCTCGGCCGCCGAGGGCGACCTCCTGGTCGTCATGAACGCCGAGGGCGTGGCACCGCTGCCCAAGGACAAGATCGTCGCCCTCTTCACCCTGCAGCTCGACCGCCTCGCCCGCCCGGGAGCGACCGCATGACCGACCACGTCACCCCGCCGCCGCCCGCCTCGGACCCGCTCCCGCCGGTCCCGGCCGCGGCCCCGGAGGCCCCGGCCGCTCCGCCGGTCCCGGCTCCGGCCGCCCCGCCGGTGCCGCCGATGGCCGCCCCGCCGGTGGCCGGACCGGCCATCGGGGCACTGGAGTTCACCGATCCCGCGCAGAGCGCCGAGGCGATCGCCGCGCAGGAGGCCCGCCGGGCCCGGCGCCGCAAGGCCGCGGTGCGCTGGAGCTGCGCCGCCCTGGTGTTCGCCCTCGCCGGCACCGGCACCGCGCTGGCCGTCACCGCCCCCGAGCGCACCGACATCCCGGGCCTGGCCACCGCGAGCGACGGCCGCTACACCTTCCCGCCGCTGGCCCTGCCGCCGCTGCCCTCCGGCAAGGCCGCGCCGGACGGCAAGGGCAAGGCCCTCCACTACGCGGACCTGCGCCACCTGCTGCTGCCCGTCCCCAAGGAGGCCGGCGGCGCGCTGACCGCGCCGACCTTCCCGGCCCCGACCGCGAGCCCCGCCGCCTCCGGCTCCCCGACGGCGTCGCCGACCGCGTCCCCGACGGCCTCGCCGACGGCCGCAGCGAGTCCCGGCCCCGCCGCCGTGGCCGACTGGGTGCCCTGCGACGCGATCCTCGCCGAGCAGCAGGACCCGGCCAAGCTGCGCGAACTCCTCCTGACGAACGCCTGCCGCGCGGCCACCGTCCGGGAGTGGACCGCCTCCGACGGCACCCGCACCCAGATCCGGCTGCTGCGCTTCGGCTCCACCGGCGAGTCCTGGGGCACCTACAACTCGCTGCGCGCCAAGAGCGCCCGAAGGCCGCCCCCGACACGAAGTCCACCTCCCACGAGGACTGGGACACCGTCAACGGCGTCGACCTGACCACCCTGGAGTCCACCGGGAACGGCCCCAAGGGCAACCCCACCGCCCGTGTCGCCTACCTCTCCGCCGCCGACATCCTGGCCGTCATCACGATGACCAACCCCGACGGCATCCCCACCGCCCCCTTCCGCCAGGTCGTCACCCTCCAGTCCGACCTCCTGGCCTGACCCCTCGGCGACGGCCGCGCGCGTGGGAAGTCGGCCCGTCCGACTTCCCACGCGCCGAACCGTCCTGCCCCCGTGGTGACTTGCGACGAATCCGGGACACCCCGAGGCCTTGTCGGCCGTCCCGTCGGGGCGGAGCCTGGCCTGGAGACAACGGTCTCCACGGGGGGCAGGCGATGAACCGCGGGCAAGGGGCTCTGTGCTGGGCGGCGCTGCTGGGGGTCGCGGTCGTGGCCGTCTGGGCGGCGCAGACCGGGAGTGGCGGGCCCCACCGCCACAGGGTGGTGCTGCCCGAGCCTGCCCCGGCGTCGGCCCAGTGGATCGTGGACACGGTGACCCCGGCGGACGCGAGGCCAAAGCAGTGCCCGGCGCCGACCCTGGCGACCCTGGCCGTGCTCGACTCCGACGGACAGGGCCGGGCGGAGGCCTTCTGGCTGGTCGACAGCGTG
This sequence comes from Kitasatospora sp. Ki12, assembly GCF_054601375.1. Taxonomy (NCBI): domain Bacteria; kingdom Bacillati; phylum Actinomycetota; class Actinomycetes; order Kitasatosporales; family Streptomycetaceae; genus Kitasatospora; species Kitasatospora sp. Ki12. The sequence continues at coordinate 151,117 of NZ_BAAIHT010000005.1, forward strand.
GACGTCTGCTGGGCGGTCATCAGCGCGAACGGCGCCCGGAGCGTCGGGTTCGGCTCCATCGACGGCCTGACCACCGACCGTCTCCTGCCCTTCGACTCGGGGGCGGGAGGGGACTGGTACACGGTCACCGCCTTCCACGGCCGGGTCGAGAACCTGACGGTCACCGGCGACACCGACCACGTCCTCGGCCCCGTCCGCACCCGCACCGTCGACCTCGGCAGCGGCGAGCTCGTCACCTTCGTCTCCTACGGCATCCGGATCCCCGAGGGGGACCAGGACCTCGCCCTGTCCCTGTGCCCCCCGGTCGGCGACTGCCGTGACACCAGCTTCCACCCGTTCGACTCCCATCGGCGCGGGGACCGGGGATAGGAGAAGGAGCAGACCCGCCGGGCCGTCACCCCCGCTCTCCCCGGCGGGGGAGCCCGCGCCCCCCTGCGGCGGGGCCGACAGGTGCGGCAGGTGCGCGACGAGGTCGAGGTGGTGCAGCGTCCACTCGAGTACGTACGCGTCCAGGAAGTCGGCGGTGGTCAGGACCTGTCCGCGGCGGCGTGTCAGTCGGCCGCGACCGGGAGCAGGCCGCGCTCGGCGAACACCTTCTTGGCGACGAAGGTGGCGTTCAGTGCCCGGGGGAAGCCGCAGTAGCCGGCGGAGTGCAGCAGGGCCTCGACGATCTCCTCGGGGGTGAGGCCCACGTTCAGGGCGGCGTTGACGTGGACCTCCAGCTGCGGCTCGCACCCGCCGAGCGCGGTGAGCATGCCCAGGGTGACCAACTGGCGGTCGCGCGGCACGAGTCGGGGGCGGCTGTAGATCTCCCCGAAGCCCCAGGCGACGATCTGGTGCCCGAGTTCGGGGCTGATGTCGTCCAGCGACTCCACGACCCGCCGCCCGACCTCCCCGTCGATGCGCTCCAGCACCTCCATCCCGCGCTCGAAGCGCTCCTGGCGGGCCTGTGCGTCGTTCGCGCTCGTGCTCATCGTGGTGCTCCTGTCTCCCGGCCGCCCGGGCGGCGGCCCACGTCCCGTACCGTTTCGTCCGGCCCGCCGGGGTCGGCGGGTCGGACTTACGGCAGAACCGTAGGACTTGGAGTGCACTCCAACTCAAGTCCGACACGGGGCGGTGCCGGAGCGGTGCCGGGGCGTCAGGCGCGGTGGTACTGGAGCGGGGTGGGGACCTCGCCGCCGAGTTCGGCGGCGGCGTGGCGGGCCCAGTACGGGTTGCGCAGCAGCTCGCGGCCGAGCAGGACGGCGTCGGCGCGGCCCTCGGTGAGGACGGCCTGGGCCTGGGCGGGGTCGGTGATCAGGCCGACGGCGGCCACCGGCAGGCCGGTCCCGGTGCGCACGGCCTCGGCGAAGGGCACCTGGAAGCCGGGCGCGGCCTCGATCCGGGCGTCGGGGACGAGGCCGCCGGTGGAGACGTCCAGCAGGTCCACGCCGTGGGCCTGCAGTTCCTTGGCGAGGCGGACGGTGTCCTGGGAGGTCCAGCCCTCGCGGCCGTCCTCGGGGTTCTCGGTGAGCCAGTCGGTGGCGGAGACGCGGAAGAAGACCGGCAGCTCCTCGGGCCACACCGAGCGCACCGCGTCGACGACCTCCAGCGCGAAGCGGATGCGGCCCTCGAAGGAGCCGCCGTAGCCGTCGGTGCGGCGGTTGGTGTGCGGGGAGAGGAACTGGTGGACGAGGTAGCCGTGGGCGCCGTGGATCTCGGCGACCTGGAAGCCGGCGTCGAGCGCGCGCCGGGCGGCGTCGGCGAACTGGCCGACGATCTCGGCGATCTGCTCCCCGGTCAGTTCGTGCGGCGCGGTGTGGGCGGGGGAGAAGGCCTCGGCGCCGGGGCCGACCGGCGCCCAGCCGTGCTCCTCGTCGGCGCCGAGGGGGCGGCCGCGGTCGACCCAGGTCCGCTCGGTGGAGGCCTTGCGCCCGGCGTGGGCGAGCTGGATCGCGGCGACGGTGCCCTGGGACTTCAGGAAGCCGGTGATCCGGCGGAAGGCCGCGGCCTGCTCGTCGTTCCAGATCCCGAGGTCGTACGGGCTGATGCGGCCCTCGGGGCTGACCGCGGTGGCCTCCGTGACGATCAGTCCGGTGCCGCCGGCGGCGCGCGCCGCGAGGTGGGTGAAGTGCCAGTCCGTCGGCACCCCGGCCGCGTCCCCGTCCGGCTGCGCGCTGTACTGGCACATCGCGGCCATCCAGATCCGGTTGGGGACGGTCAGCTCCCGCAGGGTGTACGGGGTGAAGAGGGTGGTGCTCATGGTCGGACTCCCGGTGGGTCGGCGGCGCCAGGACGCGTGGCGTGCATGCCCGCAACTGATTGCAGCTGCAACTTATGAACCTAAAGATAGTTGCGCGCGCAGGTATCTGCAAGGGTCTGCATCCGGCCCTGCCCCGGTCTCAGCCTGCCCCGCCCGCTCCCAGCAGCCCCCGGGCCCGGGCCGCCAGCCCGTCCGCCCCGCACCGGACGGCCAGCTCCAGCCCCCGGGTGAGCGCCGCCCTGCCGTCCGCCGTCCCCGGATCCACCGCCCCGCCGCCCAGCGCCTCACCCAGGTCCACCAGCGCGAGCGCGTGCTCGTACCGGGCCGGCGACCGCTCCAGCAGGCCGACCGCCTCCACCAGCAGCCCGACCGCCCGGGGCCGCCCGTGCACCGCCGCGCTCAGCCGCAGCGCGCTGCCGACCGCCGACTCCGTCCCCGACACCCGGGCCCGGCGCACCGCCTCCGCCGCCAGCTCCCGGGCCCGCTCCGGCTGCTCGGCGGCCACCGCCCGGGCCAGGTGGCCCAGCCACGGCGCCCACACCGTGTTGCGCCACCCCGCGCGTCCAGCACCTCCCGGCGGCGGCCAGCGCCGCGGCCGCCCCCGCCGCGTCGCCCCGCGCCAGCAGCAGCCGCCCGTACAGCGTCTGGGCGTCGGGCAGCACCATCACCGTCGGGTACGGCGGGCCGAACGCGTGCTCGCGCGTCAGCTCCAGGGCCTCCGCCAGCCGCCCGCGCGCGGCCAGGGTCTCCGCCAGCGCCCCGACCGCGTCCCAGTGCAGCGGGATGTCCCGGCCGATCCGCCCGGCGATCCGCAGCGCCCGGCGCAGGTAGTCCTCCGCCGCGGCGAGGTCGCCGCAGCGGAAGCGCAGCATGCCGGTCAGCAGATAGGCGAAACCGAGGTGACCGCCGCTCCACCCGGCGACCTCGTAGGCCCGCACCGCCTCCCCGAACAGCTCCTCCGCCCGGTCGACCCGGTCGGCGTACAGGTAGCTGATGCCCAGGATCCCGGGCAGCTCGAAGCCCCAGGTGGTGTTGGTCCAGCCCAGGCTGCGGGGCAGCCGCCCGCCCGGCAGCGCGGACTCGCCCAGCGCGATCGCCTCCGCCCGGTCGACGCCGCGCAGCGTCAGGTCCCAGCAGCGCAGTACCGCCACCGCGTGCGCCAGGCCGTCGCGTTCGAACACCGTCCCGCCCGGGGTGCCTCCGCCCGCCTCGGTGTCGGCGTCGCTGAAGGCCAGCCCGACCGTCCCCAGCATCCGGTCGAACTCCGCCAGCCGCCGCGAACGCCCGGGCCCGTCCGCGTCCTCGAACTGGAACGCCCCGAACATGAAGTGCGCGACCTCCAGCCGCAGCCGCCCCGGCCCCGGCCCGGTCCGCGCCGCCTCCTCGGCGCACAGCGCCGCCGCCTCACCGACCCGGTTGCCGTGCGCGAGCGCCTGCGCCAGCCGGAACGTCGCGTCCACCCGCAGCTCGGGGCCCAGCCCGTACGGGTCGGCCAGCGCCAGCCGCAGCTGGTTGACCGTGGTCGCCGGGTCGGTGAGCAGCGCCGAACAGCCCAGCTCGTACAGCACCGTCGCCCGGTCCTCGTCCGCCGGCGGCTCGCTGATGGCCCGCCGCAGGCAGCGCTGCGCCGCCTCGGGCGCGCCGATGGCCAGGTGCTCGCGGGCCGCCCGGCGCAGCTTGTCGACGATCTCGCCGTCCCCGTCGGGCAGGATCTCCAGCAGGTGGCGGGAGGCCGCGAGCAGGCCGAGGCCGGCGTTCTCCAGCTCGACGGCGGCGACCCCGTGCATCCCGGTGCGGGCCGCGGGCGGCATCGACTGGTACACCGAGGTGGCGACCAGCGGGTGGACGAACTCCAGCCGGCCCGCCGAGGTGCCGGTCAGCACCCGGTGGTGGCGCAGTTCCCGCACCGACCGGGCGGCGGTCTCCGGGCCCTGGGCGCAGATGGCGGCGGCGAGGTCGGGGCGGATGTCGGTGTCCAGCACGGACGCCGCCCAGGCGAAGCACAGCGCGGTGGGGCCGACCCGGTCCAGCCAGTGACGCAGCGTCATCCCCCGTGCGGTGGCGGCCAGTTCGCGCAACTGACCGGTGCTCTCCTCGACCGGGTCGAGCCGCTGGTCGGCGACCTCGCGCAGCAGGGCGGCGGTCTCGTACGGGTTCCCGCCGGTGACCGCCCACACGTGGCGGCAGAAGGCGTCCTCGGCCGCGGTGCCCAGGGCCGCGCGGACCAGCCGGGCGACCGAGGCGGGCTGCAGCGGGCGCAGTTCGTGCCGGCGGTCGGCCCGCTCGGCGAGGCCGCGCTGCAACGCCAGGGCGTCGTCGGGGAACTCGTCGCGGCAGGCGAGCACCAGCAGGGCCGGCAACTCCCGTACGCGCAGCGCGAAGCCCGCCAGCCAGCCGAGCGACTCCGGGTCCGCCCAGTGCAGGTCGTCGACGATCACCGCCACCGGGGAACGCAGCTGCACGAGGCGGGTGAGGACGAAGTCCAGCCCGTCGCGCACCCCTTGGGGATCGATCTGCCCGCCCGGCGGCAGCAGCCCGGCCGCCGGGCCGACGACGTCCTCCCACGGCCCGAAGACCCGGGCCCGCTCCTCGGCCGACAGGGCCGCCAGCACCGGACGCACCAACTGGCGCACCACATGGAACGGTTCGTGGCACTGCCGCTGCCCGCCCCGGGCGAACAGCACCGTGCAGCCCGCCCGCCGCGCCGCCCGCCGCACCTCGGTCAGCACCGCGGTCTTGCCCAGCCCGGCCGCGCCCGTGTACAGCAGCAGCTCGCCGACCTCGGTGCCCACCGGCCCGGTGAGCGCCTCGATCGCCCGGCCCGCCGAACGGATCTCGGCCTCCCGCTCGTGCAGCGGCCCGCCGCCTCCCGAGCCGGCCCCGCCGTTCCCGTTGCCGTCCCCGGGCTTCGCCTCGGCCACCTGTGCCTCCAATTCACCGTGTCGGAACGGTCGTTGAGAGGACGACGGTACTGCGGCGGGCCCGTGCTCCGGTACGGGCTTGACAAAGCCGTCCGGTGCTTCCGGTGGACGGCCGCCCCTCGGGTACGGACGACCGGCCGCCACCTGCGGGAACCCCGTCCCATGAGGGAGCGGCCGGCCTTGGGTCCGTCGGCCCCCGGCCGGCCGAAAACCCGTTGGCCCCCGGCCGCCCGGCCCGCGATACTCGCCAGCCGGTACCAGCCGGTACCGGACGGGGTCACAAGGGGGAACACGCGGTTTGGACGTCTTCACGTGCGAGGGGTGCGGCGCCGCGCTCACCGCGCCGCTGTCCCGGGTCGCCTTCCCGCTCTACGCGGGCTTCTCCTACGGCAACGGCCACCCCATGCCCGTGCTCATGGAGGCGGGCACCTACGCCGTCGACGAGGACCCGGCCGCCTGGCAGGCCCACTCGATCGTGATCGCCCCCGGTGACGCCCACGGCACCGCCCTGGTCCAGCGCCGCGAGTACGGCGCCTGCTGCGGCATCGACGGCCGCAACGGCCCCAACGTCACCTGCGCGGGCTGCGGCCGCAAGGTGGCCACCCGGGTCGACGACTGCTCGCTCTGGCAGGCCACCTGGCTGGAGCCCGCCGCGGTGCGCCTCGTCGCCGTGGGCCCCGCCCGTCCGGTCGCCGACTGGGCCGAGCTCGCCGAGGACCGGTGCGGCACCCCGCTGCTGGACCTGACGGGGGCGTGGGACCCGCGCTGGGAGTCGGAGGTCTCCGTGACGCTGGCCCACCTGGTCGCCGCCGCGGACGGCTCGCCCGTCACCGTCGACCGGCTCCTCGCCGACGCCTTCCGCCAGTTCCTCGCCGCCCTCCCGCAGACGCGCTCGGCCAAGCGCGCCGTCCTGGCCGGGCCCGGACTGCCCCTGCCCGAGCCCCTGCCGGACATCGCCGTGGTCCCGCGCCACCCGCAGACCGGCGAGCCCTGGCCCGTACCCCCCGGTGTGGCCGCCGCCCCGCTGGACCTCGGGTTCTGGCGCCAGCTCGCCTTCCACCGGGAGCACCCCGCCCGCCCCGCCATCGGCCGCCTGCCCCCGGGCGTCGAACGCGACGACCCGCTGCCGCCCCACCCCTGGCGCCCGGTGATGGTCTGCCACAGCCTCTTCTTCCACGCCCTGTCCCGCATCCCCGACGTCCGCCCGGCCTGGCAGGACCACGTCCGTACCAACGCCGCGGCCCTGCTCCACCCCTGACCCCGTCGGCTCCCCGGCCGGGGGCCGGCGGAAAACCCGTCGGCTCCCCGGCCGCCCGCTTCCGCGACCGCCTGCTCAGGCCGGGACGGCGCGGTTCCGGTCAGACGGCGGTGACATTGACGGCGGCCGGGCCCTTTTGTCCGTCTTGAATCTCGAACTCGACGTTCTGGCCCTCGGCGAGGGTCTTGAAACCGTTGCCCTGGATCGCCGAGAAGTGGACGAACACGTCCTTACTGCCGTCCGCGGGGGTGATGAAGCCGAACCCCTTGCTCTCGTTGAACCACTTGACCTGGCCCTTTATCTTCGCCATCTGCTTCTCTCTTTGATCGAGTCCCGATATCCAGCCGTGAAGCGGCCGAGACTTCTTCGTCGTGCCCACGGAGTGGATCACGCAACCCTGGAACCACACCGACCTGTCAGCACGGCGCCGCCCGGGAGGTCCGGGCGGCGCCGTCGAGGCGTTATGCGGTGGCCGTCAGCGCACCGGCTGGGGGAGGCGCTGGGCGGGGACGGCGGGGGTGTGGGTCCGGGCGGAGGCGGCCGGGGCGGCGCCCAGGGCGGTGCCGCGGGTCTCCTCCGCCCACAGCACGCACACCAGCAGGCCCAGGGCCGTGGTGCCGGCGGCGATCAGCATGGTCGGGCCGGTGCCGAGCCCGGTCAGCGACAGCGGCAGCAGGTAGGTGCCGACGGCCGCGCCGATCCGGCTGACCGAGGTGGCCACGCCCACGGCGGTGGCCCGGATCTCGGTGGGGAACAGCTCGTTGGGGTAGGTCCAGTCGAGGACGTTGGGCCCGCCGCACAGGAAGGCGTACGCGCACAGCGCCAGCAGGGCGACCGCGGCGGGGGCGGTGGGCCACACGCCGAGCAGGGCCAGCGGCACGGTCATCAGGGCGAAGGACCAGATGATGACGGGGCGCCGGCCGCGGCTGTCGATCAGGCGCAGCGCCGGGTAGCAGCCGAGCAGGAAGACGAGGCTGATCAGGCCGGTGCCGAGGGTCTCCATCACGGTGCCGCCCGGCATGCCGAAGGAGGAGAGGATCTGCGGGCCGAAGGTGAGCATCGCGAACAGCGGGCCGACCTGGCAGAGGAAGAACAGGCCGCAGAACAGGGTGCGGCGCCGGTAGGGCTGGGTCATCAGCAGGCGCAGTCCGGCGGGGCGGCCGCGTTCGGCCGGGTCGGGCATCAGCTCGCGGCCGTCGACCCGTACCCCGAGGTGCTTCTCGACCACGCGCACCGCGTCGCCGACCCGCCCGTTGGCGGCGAGCCAGCGCGGCGACTCCGGCGAGCCGCGGCGGATCACCAGGAAGACCGCGCACAGCACCGTGGAGCTCGCCAGCATCCACCGCCAGCTGCCCGGCCCGGCCAGTTCCAGGAACAGGTAGCCCACCACGTAGGCGAGCACGGAGCCGGCGTACCAGGCCACGATCTGCTGGCCGAGCAGGCGGCCGCGCTGCTTGGCGGGCAGCCACTCGGCGAGCAGGGAGGTGGCGATGGGGTAGTCGGCGGCCACGGCCATGCCGAGCACGAAGCGCAGCAGGGTGATCGCCCACACCGCGTCGACCCAGAAGGAGAGCACCGAGCAGGCGACCATCACCAGCAGGTCGGCGGTGTACATCACCTCCCGGCCGATCCTGTCGGTCAGCACGCCGAAGAGCGCGCCGCCGACGAACATGCCGACCAGGGCGGCGGCGCCGATCAGGCTGACCTCGGCGGTGGACAGCCCGAGGTCGGGACGCATCCCGATCAGGGCGACGCCGACGATGCTGAGGATGTAGCCGTCCAGCAGCGGCCCGCCCGAGCAGGCGAGGGCCAGCCTGCGGTGGAAGGCGGTATACGGGGCGTTGTCGATCGTTTGGGACATGTGCTTGGGGTCCTCCGGAGCGTACGGCGGCGGGCGGGGCCCGCCCCCGTGCGCCGGGTAGACGGCGGGGGTACGACGCCGCCCACCTCGGGCGGCGCCACCGCCCGATCACACCGGGCGACCGTCCACGGTTGCCCGGGTCCGCCACCGTCACCACCGGGCCGAAGGTCGACCGGATTCATGACCTTGGTCCCGAAGCGGACGGGCCCTTGGCCTGTGCCGATCAACGGCTTGTCCAGTCCTGCCGGGGCCCGTCGCCGTCCGGGCGCCCGATCGCGCGGGGGGCGTGACCCTGGTCACTTCGGGGGCCTCAACCGGCCTTTATGTGTGGCCCGTGCCACATCGTCAGCCGTTCGCCGTCAGATCCGACCCTCGTCGGGCCGACCCGGGCCGGGCCGCGCGCAGCCGGGCGAGGGAGACGTCCAGGGCGGCCTCCAGGTGCGCGATCGAGCCGGTGGTCATCAGGATCAGCACCCCGCCCTGGACCCCGGCCAGCAGCGCCGCGGCCTCCTGCTCGGCGTCCAGGGCGGGGGAGACCTCGCCGGCGTCCTGGAGGTGGCGGATGCCGGCGGCGAGCTGGTCCTGCCAGCGGGCCAGCAGTTCGCCGGCCACCGTCCGGGCCGCGCCGGTGGCCGAGCCCAGCTCGGACAGGGCCACGTGCAGCGGGCAGTCCGAGCCCTGCGCGCGGTAGCGGGCGACGACCTTGTCGCGCCACCGCTGCCAGGCGTCCCAGGAGGTGAGGGAGCCGAGTTCGGGCTGCTGCTCGTCGAGGACCCGGTCCGCCTCGTGGCGGGCCACGGCCAGCAGCAGTTCGTCCTTGCCACCGGGGAAGTAGTGGAACAGCTGGCTCTTGCTGGTCGCGGTGCGGGCCATGACGTCCTCCAGGCGCAGCCCGAACACGCCCTCCTCGTGGATCTGCCCGGCGGCGCCCTCGACGATGCGCCGCCTGGTTGCGGCGCCCTTGCGGGTCAGCGGCACGTGCCCTCCCGGTGCTGGTGGTCGGGTCCGATCCTCGCGCACTGCGCCCCGTCCGGTCACGGGAGGAGGAGCAGCTTGCCGGTGGTACGGCGGGACTCCAGGTCGGCGTGCGCCCGGGCCGCCTCGGCGAGCGGGTAGCGGCCGGTGATCAGGGGGGTCAGCCGCCCGTCCCGGACCAGGCCGAACACCTCGCCGGCGCGCCGCACCAGGGCCTCGCGGGTGGCGACGTGGTGGTGCACCACCGGGTAGGTGAGCAGGATGCTGTTGGGCAGGTCGGTGGGCCGCAGGGTCGGCACGCCCATGAACGGCCCGTAGTAGGCGTGGACCCCGTGCGGGCGCAGGGCCAGCTGCGAGGAGGCGAAGGTGTCGGCGCCGCCGCCGTCGTAGACGACGTCGGCCCCGCGGCCGCCGGTCAACTCCCGTACCGGTTCCTCGAAACCGGCGCCGGAGTGCACCAGTACGTGGTCGGCACCGGCCCGGCGGGCGGCGTCGGCCTTCTCCGGGCGGGAGACCAGGCCGATCACGTTCCCGCCGCGGGCCTTGACCAGCTGGGTGAGCAGCAGCCCCACCCCGCCCGCCGCCGCGTGCACCACGGCCGTGTCGCCCGGGCCGACCGGGTAGGTCTCGGTGCTCAGGTGATTCGCCGTCAGGCCCTGCATCAGCAGGCCGCCCGCGACCTCGTCCGGCACGTCGTCGTCCACCTTGACCAGCGAGGCGGCCGGGACGGCGAGCAACTCGGCGTAGCTGCCCGGGTGGTAGAACCAGGCGACCCGGTCGCCGACCGCCAGGTCCCACACCCCCGGCCCCAGGGCGGTGACGTACCCCATCCCCTCGGCGCCCAGGACCGTCGGCGCCGCCCAACCGCCCGTGCCCTGCGAACGGGCGCCGACGTCCATGTAGTTCACCCCGGCGGCGCCCAGGCGCACCAGCGCCTCGCCGGGGCCGGGCACCGGGTCCGGCAGCTCGGTCCACCGCATGACCTCGGGGCCGCCGTGCTCCTCGATCCGGATCGCGTACATGGGGTGACCGCCTTCCTGTGCGGGCTCGTTCGGGAGGGAACGAACAGCACGGTAGGCAGCCGAAATTGGACCCACAAGTCCAGAAAGCCGGTGCGGCGGCGGAGGCGAGAACGCTGGCGGGTCGTGCGATCGTTGGTGCCGTGGGTGAACTCGTGGAGCGAGTGGACGATCAGGACCGGGTGCTGGGGGTGGTGGACCGGGGCGAGGCCATCCGTCGGGGCTGGCTGCACCGGGTGGCGACGACGGTCTGCCGCGACCGGCAGGGGCGGGTGCTGGTCCACCGGCGGCCCGAGAACCTGTCCCGGTTCCCCGGCCAGCACGAGGTGATGTTCGGCGGGGCCGTGGGCGTGGGCGAGTCCTATGAGCAGGCGGCGGCCCGGGAGTTGACCGAGGAGCTGGGCGTCCGGGTGCCGGTGCGCCTCCTGTTCACGTTCCTGTGCCGGGGTGTGATCGCCCCGTACTGGCTCGGCGTGCACGAGGCCGTGATCACGGGCGAGGTGACGCCCGACCCGGGGGAGGTCGCCTGGCACGGCTGGCTGACGGAGGCGGAGCTGCGGGAGGCCGTGCGGCGGTGGCGCTTCGTCCCGGACGGGCAGGAGGCGTTCGGCCGCTACCTCACCCACCCGCGGTGACTCGCGCTGACCGCACGGGTTCCGCCGGGCCCGGATCAATTCGGTCGAGACGGGGCCGGCGGCCCCAGTAGCCTCGCCCTGTGACGGAACAGACGGAACAGACGGAACAGACGGAACAGACGGAACATGAGCGGTACGCCCTGTACCGGGAAGACGCGAAGCTGCTGGCGCAGATCGGGGATCACGTCCACGCCCAGGTCGGCCGTGTCACGGTGCGACTGCCCAGGGCGGTGGCCCAGGCCGCGATGGACGCCTGGGAGCGGGACGACTCGGACGGCGAACTCGGCGAGGAGACCCGCGAGCAGTACGAGGCACGGGACCAGGCCGGAAACCTGGCGCTGATCGGCCTGGCGATCTCGGATGACGGCCGCTGGGAGGGCGACGAGGTCGTCGTCGACCTGCATGTCGCCTCCGCGGGGGCGGCCTGGCTCAGTTACGCCGAAGCCGCGGGGACGGCCTACCGGGTGCAGGAGTAGCCGGCGATCGTTGCCGCTTGACCTCAAGTCAGCTTGAGGTACAAGACTGAGCGGCATGCCGAACGACACCGCACCCCTGCACCACCCCGCCCCTTCGAACACTGACCACACCCTGGCCCTCCCGCTGTCCGACACCGTGCTCGACCAGATCGCCGCACACCTGGCCGCCGGGGCGACGGTGATCGGCCTCGGGGAGTCCACGCGCTTCTCCCGGGAGACCTTCGGGGTACGGGACCAGCTGTTCCGCCGGCTGGTCCGCGACCACGGCTTCCGCGCGCTGGCCGTCCAGGACAGCGCGGGCGCCGCCGCGGCCCTCGACGCGTACGTGGGCGGTGACGGGGGCTCCGCCGCGTCCGCGCTGGACGGCGCCTGGCGGCCGTGGCGCACCGAGGAGATGGCCGGCGCCCTGGAGTGGATCCGGGCGTTCAACCGCGACCACGCGGACGACCCCGTCCGGATCTTCGGCGTGAAGCCGGCCCAGGCCGCGCCCGACGACTACGACGCCGTCCTGGCCCACGTCCGCGCGTCGGCACCGGAGCGGCTCGCGCAGCTGGCGGCCCACCTGGACCCCATCCGCACCGCCCACCAGATCGACGAGCACGTGCAGCGGGCGCGGGGAGTCCACCCGGGACGGCCGTTCGCCGAACACGCCCGCGACGCACTCGCGTTGGTCGAGTCCCTGGCGGGTCCCGGCGCCGAGGACGTGGTCGCGAGGATGCGCCTGATCGTCGACTTCCACGAGCACAGCGTCGCCGGGCGCGGCAGCTTCGCGGGCGACGCCGAGGTGGGCGCCGACATCGTCGGAGACTTCCAGCACACGACCGGCCTGCGCACCGTGTACTGGGACGGCATCGCCCACACCTCGGCGACCGAGACGGTGCTGGGCCTGGCCCCCGAACGCGGCCCGCAGACCACCGCCGGCACCCTGCTGCGCAAGCGCTACGGCACGCAGTACGTCTCCGCCGCGATCGGCTTCCACCACGGCGACCTCGGCGTCGCCGTCCTCCCGGCCCCGGGCGCGGACCTGGTCGACGCCAGGCTCGGCGAAGCCGGCCTGCCCGCCCACTGGCTGGACCTGCGCCACGACGACGTCCGCGGCCAGTGGGACGGCCCGGCGAAGGCCCGCGTCATCAGCGGCGTCTACACCCCGGACCGCGACGCCGCCGAACACCTGGCCGTCGCCTCCCTGGCCGACGCCTTCGACGTCCTCATCCACATCCGCGAGGTCACCCCGGTGCACCGGCTCCCGTGAGCCCGGCGAGGGCACCCATCACCGCGGGCCCGGACCGTTCGCGGTCCGGGCCCGATGTCCCACGCCCGTCGTCTGCCGGCAGTCCATGTGCCATGGGGCGTCACCCACGGCCGGAACGCCGTGGCGTGCCGTCAGTGACGTTCGGCGATGTTCGGCGGCGACCCCTTCGGGCGCCGCCGCCGTTCTGCGCTGGATCCGATGACGATCTCCGGCCGGCGACCAGGTTCGCGGATCAATTCGGTCGAGACGGGTCCGGCGCTCCCAGTAGCCTCGCCCCGTGACGGAACATGAGCGGTACGCCCTGTACCGGGAAGAAGCGAAGGTACTGGCGGAGATCGGGGACCACGTCCACGCCCAGGTCGGGAAGGTCACGGTGCGGCTGCCCCGGGCGGTGGCCCAGGCCGCGGTGGACGCCTGGGAGCGGGACGACTCGGACGGCGAGCTCGGCGAGGAGACCCGTGAGCAGTACGAGGTGCGGGACCACGCCGGCAACCTGGCGCTGATCGGCCTCGCGATCTCGGACGGCGGCCGCTGGGAGGGCGAGGAGGTCGCCGTCGACCTGCACGTCCACTCCGCGGGGGCGGCCTGGCTCGCGTACGCCGAAGCCGCGGGGCCGGACTACCGGGTGCCGGAGCAGTCATGACGCACGCGATCACACCGGACGGCGTCCGCATCGCCTACCAGTTCCACCACGGCCAGGGGGCGCCGCTGGTCCTGCTGGCCGGCCAGGCCAACAACCACCACTGGTGGGACGCGGTCCGCGCCGACTTCCACCCCGCCCGCAGCACCCTCACGCTCGACTACCGCGGCACCGGCGACAGCGACAAGCCCGACACCCCCCACAGCACCGGACTCTTCGCCGAGGACGTCATCGCCGTCCTCGACGACCTCGGCATCGACCGGGCCGACGTCTACGGCACGTCCATGGGCGGACGGGTCGCCCAGCACCTCGCGGCCCGCCACCCGCACCGGGTCGGCGCCCTGGTCCTCGGCTGCACCTCACCCGGTGGCCCGCACGGTGTCGAACGCGGCAACGACGTCCGCCGGGCCCTGGCGCAATCCCAGCCCGGCGCCGCCCGGCAGGCCCTGCTGGACCTGATGTACACCCCGGGATGGCTCGACGCCCACCCTGGCCCGCACCACACCCTCGGCGACCCCGACATGCCCGCCCACGCCCGGCGCCACCACCTCGTGGCCAGCAACCGGCACGACGCCTGGGACCTCCTGCCGCAGATCGGCGCGCCCACCCTGGTCGTCCACGGAGGCGACGACCTGCTCAACCCCGCCGCCAACGCGCCCCTGCTCGCCGACCGCATCCCCGGCGCCCGGCTGCACCTGATCCCCGGAGCCCGGCACGCGTACTTCGAGGAGTTCCGCGCCCAGGCCGGGCCCCTCGTCCTGGACTTCCTGACGACGGCCCCGAGCAGGCTGTAGGTGCTCTTGCTGGTCCCGGTCAGCCGACCGGGACCGGGACCCCGCGCACGAGGAGGGGGACGCCGGCGCCGTGCTCCCAGGCGTCCCAGGCGTCCTCGACGCGGCGGTACTGGTGGTCCGTCATGACCGTGCGCAGCTTGGCCTGCGGCGCCCAGTGCAGGGCGCGAACCTTCCGGCCTGACCGTGTTCGGTGATTCGTCACCGGGCCGTCAGCGCACCGGCGGCGTGACGCATGTCGGCGAGAGCGGAGGCCAGCCGGGTGGAGCCGACGGTGGCCGCGAGCGCGGCCGCCTGGGCGGCGTGGTGGTCGGCTTCGGCGCGATCGCCTTGCCGATAGAGCACAGTTGCCAGGCGCGTGGTGGCCATCGCCCGCACCCGGGCCTGGGAGGTGTCGGCCTCGGCGGCCCGACGCAGGTCGGCGACGACCTGGGGGTTGTCGCGGCCGGTGGCGGCGGAGAGCAGGTAGAGGGCGAAGCCGGTGTCGCTGCCGAGCTTGGCGACGGTGATGGTGGTCGTCCATGGTGGACCCGAGGCGAGATCGGTGACGCGCTCGTAGGCGCGTTCGGCGGCCAGCAGGTGCCGGGCCGCCTGCCGCTCGTCCCCACCCAGAGCGTGGGCCTGGGCGCGGACGGCGGCGAGCATCGCCCGGGCCGCGGCGGGCAGGCGACCGTCCACCTGCCCGGCCAGGAGCAGGGCTTGGTCACAGCAGGCCGGTGTCGCCGTGCTCACGGCCGGCGGTCAGACCGAGCCGGAACAGTGGGCGGGCTTCGTCGTGCAGACCGGCGTCGAAGCTCGACCAGGCAGTCAGGTTGGCCAGGCGGGTGATCGCGCCGAGCAGTGCGGTGCGCACGGCGGGGGTGGTCGACGCCGAGGTGAGGTCGATGGCGGCGCGCAGCTCTCGCAGTGCGAAGTCGCGCACGGCCCGCCCACCGGATCGGCGATCCCAGCGCTCCAGCACGCCGATGCGCTCGGCGATCGTGGTGACGTCTGCCCTGCGCAGGCGGGAGAGCGGTCTGGCCGGCGGCAACAGGCCGGCCAGCGCGGCGGCGAGGGCGTCTCGGCGGTTCGAGGGACTCACCTCATCGGGGTGATCGTGGTGGTGGACCTGCTTGGGAACCAGACCCAGTTCGGCTGCCGTTCCCGCCTTCAGGACCAGGCAGAGGGCCTGCCGGTAGTGCCCGTGCGGCCAAGTGATGAGGCCACGTTCTATGCGGGAGACATAGCCGGCGTCAAACGGCGATTCCCGCCCGGCCACCGTCTCGACCAGCCCCCGGACCTGTTCGGCGACCTGGCCCTGTGTCAGGCCCAGCGCAAGCCGCGCGTGCCTGAACAGCGCGTTCGCCATGAAACCCCACCCCCAACTCTCGGTGCAGGGAGAGAATCCAGCGTATCGAGCGGTCTGCGAACTGCCCACCGATCTGCCCTGTCCCCATCACCCGATCAGGTGGTCTCCTGGATGCGCCCCGCCTGCCGACGGGCACCGGCTCCGGCGCAGAAACTACCGGCCGGGCCAGGGCCGTACAGTCTGGCCATGACCGACACCACCGCGCCGTGGCGCGAGATCGAACGCGCCACCGTCTTCAGCAAGTTCGGCCGGTCCGTCGACCGGGTCGACTTCGAGTTGCCCGACGGACGGAAGGAGGAGTTCTACCTCAAGCGTGAGCGTCCGGCCGGCGCGGTGCTCGCGCTCACCCCCGACCGACGCGTCATCCTCGCCCGCCAGTACCGGCCGGGCCCCGACCGCGTGCTGTACGAACTGCCGGGCGGCTTCCTCGAACCCGGCGAAGAGGCGGCGGACGCCATCGCCCGGGAACTGCTGGAAGAGACCGGCTACCAGGGCCGGATCCACCCCGCCGGACCGTACTGGCACGACGCCTACTCCAACGCCCTGCGCTTCGCATTCCTCGCCACCGACTGCGTCGAGGTCGCCGAACCGCAGCCGGAACGCACCGAGTTCATCGATGTCGTCACCCTCACCCTGGACGAGTTCCGCACCCGCGTGCTCCGCCGGGGCGAGCTGACCGACACCGCCGCGGCCTACCGCGCCCTGGACATGCTGAACCTCCTGTAGCCCGGGAGACGGCGGGCGGGCCGGGCCCGACACCCCACGCTCACCCACCCGGGAGGACGCCATGGCCGAACGGAGCACCACCGACACCCGCCCCGCCGACTGGTACACCAGCACCCTCGTCTCCCTGCCCGCCCGGGCCGTCGCCCTGGTCCTGGCCGGTGGCAAGGGCAGCCGCCTGCGCGCCTGCGACGACCCCGAGCTGCACCGCACCCCGAAGGTCCTGGTGCCGATCGACACCCCCACCGGCCGCACTCCCATGCTCGGCCACGCCCTCACCCAGCTCACCGCCGTGGGCTTCCGCCACATCGCGGTGCTCACCAGTACCGACCCCGCCAGCGGAGCCCAGGACGTCGAGACCTACGCCCTCACCCACTCGGCCCGGCAGGCGGAGCTGACCATCCACCGCGAGGACCACCCGCTCGGCACCGCCGGAGCCGCCTACGCCGCGCTGGCCCACCTGCCCGACACCTCGATTGCTGTGGTCCTGCCCGCCGACACGCTCTTTCCCACCGCCCTGCTGCCCGCCGCCGTCGCCACGCACCGCTCCCGCCAGGCGGTGGTGACCTGGACCGTCACCACCGCGCCCGGCCGCTGCGCGCAGAACGCGGGCCGGCTCTTCCTCGACCCCGGCTGCCGGTTCGTCGTCCACGCGCTGGAGGGTGTGGACGTCACGCTGCCCACCGGCAGCCGACAGGGCTTGCGACAGGCCACCAGTACCGGTGCCGTCATCCTCACCCCCGGCCCGTTCCGGGCTCTGTTCGAGGAATACGTCCAGCGCCAGACTCAGCCGGACGAGGCGGACCTGTACCGGCAGTTCATGCCCTGGGTCATCAGCCAGGGGCACCCCGTCAGCGCCCACGACATCCGCACCGCAGCCCCCGACCTCGGTACCCCCGACCGGCTGGCCGCGTTCGGCCGCACCGCCTGAAGGAGACCGGCCACTGTGTCCATCACCTGCCGGCCCGCGCTGACCGAACAGCAGGCCCGCCACTTCCGCGACCTCGGCTACCTGCGGCTGCCCGACCCCGGCCTGCCTCGCGGTCTCCTGGCCGCTGTCGCCGAGGTCATCCGTACCCGTGCTGCCCGCCTGCCCGCCGGGCAGACCAAGGTCTACCGGCTCTACCAGCACGACCGGGCCCTGCTGCACCGCCTCGTCGCCCACCCCGCCCTCACCGCACCGCTGACCGCGCTGCTCGGCCCGAACGTGGTCTACGTCCTCAACCGCCACAACCAGGGCTCGCTGAACGCCCCCGGTGCCCAGGAGGTCCGACTGCACCGCGACATCCTCCAACCCACCCGCGGTCTACTCACCGCCGTCGTGTACTTCGAGGACGCCGGCGTGGAGACCGGCTGCACCTGGATCGTCCCCGGCTCCCACCGCGCCCCCTATGTCGGCGTCCCACAGCCCGGTGGCGGCGGCACCTGGATGGACGAGCACCCCGAACTGGCCGACCTCGTCGACCAGGCCCTCCCCGTTCCCGTCCCCGTCGGCGGGGTGCTGCTCTTCGACGCCTGCGTCTTCCACACCGTCGGCCCGAACACCGGCGTGAGAACCCGCACCGGCGCGGTCCTCGGCTACCGCAGCGCGGACGAACTCGACGCCAACCCCGACCCGACCCGACAGATCGTCGTCGCCGGGACCCAGCTCTACCGGGGCAACGACGGCCGGGCAGCGGCGAGTTCGGCGGAGTCTGAGCCGGAGCCCGACCTGAAGGCCCGGACCGTTCGCGGTCCGGGCTCGCGGGCGTCGTCGCCGGTTGAGGTCCCGGTCAGCCGACCGGGACCGGGACGCCCCGGACGAGGAGGGGGACGCCGGCGCCGTGCTCCCAGGCGTCCCAGGCGTCCTCGACGCGGCGGTACTGGTCGTCCGTCATGACCCGGCGCAGCTTGGCCTGGGGCGCCCAGTGCAGGGCGCGGACGTCCTGGGGTGGTTGGTGCGGTCGGACGGCTCCGGCCTGCCGAGAGGTGACCACCCCGCCGGCGTACACGAAGTCCAGGCTCTCGGGGAGTTCGGCGGCGGGGGAGTAGTCGACCGTGAGGATGGTTCGGAGGGGCAGGACGAGCCCGGTCTGCGTTTCGAGGTGACGCCGGGCGGCGAGGTGGGGGAGCTCGTTCTGCTCGGCGCTGCCGCCGGGCAGGGTCAGCCCGTCGTGGTGGACGGAATCGACCAGGAGGACGAAGAAGTCGCCCGACCCTCCGGGGTCCTCTCGCAGGACGAGGGCCTGCTGGCCCGACCGCCGGCCGGGGGGCTTGCTGCTGAAGAGGGCCTTGCTCAACTCTGCTCCAGATGTGAGGAATTGCTGTCGGAGGGCAAAGGCCACCCGTCGAACGGCCGGCGACGCGACGTCCCGCAGGTCCCCGGTGCGAACTCCCGGGGCTCCAGCGGCCGGATCGAGGAGAGCTCGACCCGCCGCAGGGGGCCGCTCGCCCCCAGCGGCCGGAGAACCGCCTTGCCGAACTCGACGTCGACGAAGACGCTCTCGTGGCGGCTGAAGTCCCGTACCACCTCGTGGAGTTGGAAGAAGGAGGGGTCCTGCGCGTCAGGCATGGGGGCTCCACGGGTAGCACTGTGCTTCCGGTGAATTACCGGGTGTAGCCATGGTGGCGTGGTTGCCCCTACTATCGGAAGGCGTTCCCACTTGACAGTTTCCCGTTGTGGTATTCGCTTGGCGTCGGAGGCCTGACGATGCGTGAGTCTCAGCTGGATCCATCGGCTTCGCCCCTCAAGGCGTTTGGGGCCCAACTGCGCAGGTTGCGCAAGGCGGCGGGCCTGACGCAGACCCAACTCGGCAAGCGGACGGTGCTGAGTGATAGTCAGATTTCGAACCTCGAAAGAGGGACGCGCAATCCCACACTCGACTGGGTCCGTGTCGCTGACGGGGCCCTGGATGCCAGTGGATCGCTGGAACTGACGTACTGGAGTCTCAGCGGCTCGTCCTTGCTGGAAGGGTTTCCCGAGTATGCGCAGCAAGAGGCACGAGCTCAGGGGATCTCCCACTTCGAGCTGGGCATCGTGCCTGGCCTGATGCAGACGATGGAGTACGCCGCCGCCTTTGCACACGCGGCCGTACGACGCGGCAGCATCACCGAGGAGCAGGCGGCGGATCGACTCGACTTCCTGGCCACACGCCAGAAGCTTCTTGGCCAGAAGTCGGCGCCGCGCCTGCACTTCGTCCTGGACGAGGGGGCCCTCCTGCGAAAGGTGGGAGGGCCCAAGGTCATGGCGCGGCAGTTGGCGCATCTTGAAGACCTTGCGAGCCGTCCGAACATCACCATCCAGGTGGCGCCGTTCTCGCTGGCAGAGGAACTGCCGTTCACCATGGTTGTCACGCTGTTGACCATGACGGATCGAACACTCCTGGCATACTCGGAGTGCCAGTTGCGTGGCTTCCTCGCGCGAGACGCCGAGACTGCTCAGGCTTGGGAGCGGGACTTCCGTCAGCTCCAGGTGGAAGCGCTGTCGAAGGCCGCGTCACTGGAGAAGATCCGCAAGCAAGGCGTGAGAGGAACGTCATGATTCCCCGTGTAGACCTGGCCGACGCCCAGTGGTTCAAGTCCTCCTACAGCAACAACGGCGGTACTTGCGTCGAGGTCACCGCCGACTTCGCCGGCCTGGCCCCCGTCCGTGACTCGAAGGACCCTCAGGGGCCTGCCCTCGTCTTCCCGATCGAAGAGTGGGCGTCGTTTGTCGCTGCTGTCCGTGGCGGCGAGTTCGGCGAGGTCTGAGAGGAGCGTCATGGCGGATCGTGTGGACCTGGCCAGCGCTGCGTGGTTCAGGAGTAGCTACAGCAACAACGGTGGTGACTGCATCGAGGTAACCGCAGACTTCCCCGGTCTGGCGCCGGTCCGTGACTCCAAGGACCCCCAGGGCCCGGCTCTCCTCTTCCCCTCTGCAGCCTGGGAGTCGTTCGTCGCGGCTGCCCGCGGTGGCGAGTTCGGCGACATCTGAACCCAGACATGCCGCAGGCCCGGACCGCCCCCACATGCGGTCCGGGCCTGCGGCTGGTGCGGGGGCCTATGAGCCGGCGGTGGCGGCTTCCAGGGTGGTGGCCATCACCGGGCCGGTGAAGGTGTTCGTCGTCGGCGTGCCCACAGCGTGTGCGACACGTGCTCGGTGTCCCACTTCTGCAGCCGGATATGCCGTGATGGGGGGTCTTGACGGTGGTCGCTCAGTCGTGGAACGTCTGGCAAATCCGCGCAATCAGCTTGCGAGAGGGAGTCGGCATGGCACTACGGTTGATCGGGATAGACCCCAACACGGGGGACGACGAGTGCCCGACCGTCTGGTACGACGACGAAGCTGACGAGATCGTCGTGCAGGGCTGGAAGGCCGCCGAGAACCTGCGCGCCAAGTGCCTGGAGACCGGCAGCATCCCCAGCACGGAGGATGTGGTCCGGCTGCCGGCGCGGATGGTGCCGATCTTGAGGAAGGCGTGCGATGCCGCAGAAGGTGCCGAGGTTCGCTGAGCAGCTGGCCGCCGCCCGATCCAGCGCAGTCCATTTGGAGATGCGCGACTCCTACAGCGTGGCCAAGGAGATCGGGGCATTCGCGGCGTGGCGGGACGGCTTCCGCCACGACCCTGACGACCGGGTGTCCTGGTGGCGGCCGTGGCTGACACTGATCGAGGAGACCGTCACCCGGGGCGTCGAGATCAGGCGCGTCCGGATCGTGTCCGAGCCGGTGTCGGAGTACATCCGGTTCGAGCACTCCGGCACCTTCACCAACATCGCCGCGGGCGAGCGGATCCGGTGGCTGCCCCGGAGGCAGGCGTCGGACATCGCCTTGCCGGGTAACGACTTCTGGTTGTTCGACGGCGAGTTGGTGCGGTTCAACCACTTCACAGGTGACGGGGAGTCCGCCGGGCCGTCCTTCAGCGACGACCCCGCAGTCGCCGGCCTGTGCGCCACCGCGTTCGAGACGGCCTGGGAGCGGGCCGTGCCGCACGAGAAGTACGCCGTCTGATTACGTAGGCACTGGCCAACAGCATCGATGTCGATCTCCCCGTCCTCCGGCGCCCAGGCTGCCCGTCTGGCCCTCGCCGCGCGCCTCGGCGAGCTGATGCGCGACGCCGGCCTGAAGGGCGGGGAACTGTCGGCCCGCTGCGGCTGGCATCCGGCCAAGACCTCCCGAATCCTCAACGCCAAGGTCGCCCCGTCGGACTCCGACGTCCGAGCCTGGTGTCGAGCCTGTGGAGCCGACGACCAGGCGGCCGACCTGGTCGCCTCGAACAGGGCCGCGGACTCCCTGTACGTCGAGTGGCGGCGGATCACTCGCACGGGCCTGCGCCGGGCACAGGAAGCCCGGGTACCGCTCTACACCCGAACCCGCCACTTCCGCGCCTACTCTTCCCGCGTAGTCCCCGGTGCCCTGCAGACCAGGGAGTACGCCGGCGCCCTGCTGCGCATTGTGGCCGACGTCCGCCAGACCCCGGACGATGTGGAAGCCGCCGTCGAGGCCCGGCTCGCCCGTTCCGGCGTCGTCTTCGGAGGAGGGCGCCGGTTCGTCGCGGTCATCGAGGAGTCCGTCCTGCGGTACCGGATCGGCGACGACGAGGTGATGGCCGGGCAGCTCGGCCATCTGCTCGGGGTCATGTCGATGCCGTCGGTGTCGCTGGGCGTCATCCCGTTCACGGCTGCCCGCACCATGTGGCCGACCGAGACCTTCAACCTCTTCGACGACCGGCAGGCCGGGGTGGAGCTGTTGTCGGCCCAGGTCACCGTGACCGCGCCCAGCGATCTGGCCCTCTACGCACGGACGTTCGCCCGTTTCGCCGAGCTGGCCGTGCACGGCGGCGCCGCTCGCGCACTGATCACCGCAGCGATCGAAGCGCTGGGGTGAAGGGCCCGCAATTCTTCGCAACTTCCTTGATGCGCAAAGGGGTTGGTCCGTAGTTTTTCACAGTGGCGCCGGGCAGTGCCCGGCACCACCAGGTGCCCCAACAGCAGTCGGAGGAACCATGGCAACCGCAGTTGCACCCACCGACCCGATCGTCGGCCCGCTCCGGAACGTTCGCGACCACATCCCCACCGATCTGTGGGACAAGCAGGTCAACCTGCTGATGCGCGACTACCCCTACGACTCCGTCATGGCCACCCGCGTCCTCGGCCAGGGCTACGCCTACCTGCTGACCGCGATGGCCCATCGCGGCGAACACCTGAGCCTCGGCCCCAGCTCGCTGGTGGACATCGGCGTCCACACGATCATCCTGGACACCGTCGCCTACGCCGAGCTGTGCCGGACCCACAACGAGGGCCACTTCCTGCACCACGTGCCGGCCGTCGAGTTCAAGAACGACGGCACCGTCCTGCGCACCGCCCGGCTCATCGCCGCCGACGGCTGGGACGTGGACCTTCCGCTGTGGGCCGACGCCGCCAACTGCAGCCCCTGCCACCCCGGCAACGACTCGCACTGATCGGCTAGTTGCGGTGGTCCCGGCTGGGCCGGGACCACCGCAACACGGACGGGTGCGGTTCACCCGAATCCCTACGCCCGGGTGCACCGGGCACCAGGATGGCCCGGGTGAAGACCACCTCCCCCGCCCAAGGCGCCGAGCCAGACCTCTGGCACCACTACGGCCGCACCCGCGCCGACACCGACCGGACCGTCCCCGACTCCTTCTCCTGGGTCTGGGCCCAGGACGGCGGACCGGGGGCCGAGGTACTGGGTGACCTCACCGATCTCGTCGTGGCCGACCTCGGCGCGGGCGCAGCCCGACACGCCGCCCACCTCGTCGCCCACCAGGCCCCGGCCCGGGTCGACGCCATCGATGCCTCCTCCGCCCAGCACGCGATGGCATGCAGCCTCTACGGCTGTCTCGCGCCGCGCCTGCGCCCACTGCACGCCGACGCGATCGAGCACCTGGACGCGTATCCGGACGAGTACGACGTCCTCTACTCGGTGTTCGGCAGCCTCTGCTTTGCCGACCCCCACCGGCTGCTTTCCGTCGCCGCCCGTTCCCTGCGTCCCGGCGGACTTCTCGTCGCCTCCACCCTGGGGTGCTACGTCGGTGGAGCGCCCGCCGAGCCGGACGTCCGGCACGCCGACATCCCGGCCCGTACCTCGGACGGCACTCCGACAACGATGCGCCGCTGGGTCCTCCAAGAGCACGTCTGGACGAAGCTGCTGGACGAGGCTGGGTTCACGGAGATCAGTATCGACCGGCTCCCCTCCACTACTTCGGGTTCACGCTCGGCCGACACGTTGCTCGTCCAGGCCTATCGGCAGGGGTGAGGACCCGGGCGCGACCTCTGAAAAAGCCTCAGGCCCGGACCGCCCCCACAAGCGGTCCGAGCCTGAGGTGGTGCGGGGGCCTACGAGCCGGCGGTGGCCGCCTCAAGGGTCGTCGCCATCACCGGGCTGGTGAAGGTGTTCGTCGCGTCCGCCGTGGACTCGTGGTACGAGCCCCACTTGAGGTAGTTCCGGTCGCCGTCCCAGGTGGTGCCCTTGAAGGTGCCGGAGCCGGTGGTGAAGGTCTGCTTCTTGCCGTCGAACCAGAAGTCGATCGTTCCGTCGGTCCGGCCCAGGCGGATCTTCAGCGCGTACGAGTGCCACTGGCCGTTCGTCGTCGGCGCGGTCCACAGGGTGTGCGACACGTGCTCGGTGTCCCACTCCTGCAGCCGGATGCGGCCGTTGGTGGCGTCGATCTCGATCGGGTGGTTGGCCGTGTCGGTGCTCGGCGAGCACTTCAGCTGGAAGACGTACCGGCTGTTGTCGTCCTTGATGTCGACCTTGGACGACCACCCCAGGTAGAACGTGTCGCCGTTCTTCAGGTCGGGGCCGACCGTCTCGCAGCGCTCCTCGCCGGCCGCCTGGTACGCCCGCCACACCTTGCCCTTGGCCGCGTCGTTGACGACCTTGAAGTTGCCCGAGGCGCACTGCACGGAGGGGAAGGAGGACGGGCCCTTGCTCGTGCTCGGGGTCCACAGGACCTGGCCCGCCGCGCTGCTGGGGGTCACGGAGGCCCAGGAGAGGGCGAGTACGGCGGTGGCCACGCCCCCGTAGGTGAGCTTGCGGCGGTCGGACAGCAGGGACATGCCTCTCCCGAGGTCGAAATGGGCTGCGACGTGGGCTTACGCAGCGATTCGACCATCCGTCGGGCTTTCAAACCAGGCGGAAACACCGGCGGAAGTAATCCTGCGACCACTTCCGCCGGTGCCCCCGTCAGCTCCCGGTGCCGGTCCCGGCCTGCTCGTCGTACGAGGAGGTGCCCTCGTCCAGCAGCGGCTCCTGGGTCTTGAGGTGGGCCGGGGCCAGTGCCCGCAGCGCGTGGTAGCCGGTGATGACGACGAGGGTGCCCAGCGCGATGCCGCTGAGGCTGAAGGTGTCGGTGAACTTGAGCGTCACGTTGCCGATGCCGATGATGATGCCCGCCGCGGCCGGCACCAGGTTGAGCGGGTTGCGCAGGTCGACCCCGGACTTGGTCCAGATCTGCGCGCCGAGCAGGCCGATCATGCCGTACAGGATGACGGTGATGCCGCCGAGCACCCCGCCGGGGATGGCGGCCACGATGGCGCCGAACTTGGGGCAGAGGCCGAAGAGCAGGGCGAAGCCGGCGGCGGCCCAGTACGCGGCGGTGGAGTAGACCCGGGTGGCGGCCATGACGCCGATGTTCTCCGAGTACGTGGTGTTCGGCGGGCCGCCGACGGCGGTGGAGAGGATGGAGGCGACGCCGTCCGCGGAGATCGCGGTGCCGAGCTTGTCGTCCAGGTCGGCGCCGGTCATCTCGCCGACGGCCTTGACGTGCCCGGCGTTCTCGGCGACCAGCGCGATCACCACGGGCAGCGCGACCAGGATCGCGGACCACTGGAAGGACGGGCCGTGCAGGGTGGGCAGGCCGACCCAGTCGGCCTTGCCGACGCCGGACAGGTCCAGCCGCCAGTGGTCGGTCAGGTGCCCGCTCGCGTCCACCGAGTGGATCTTCCCGAAGACCCGGTCGAACAGCCAGGAGATCCCGTACCCGAAGACCAGCCCCAGGAAAATCGCCACCCGCGACCAGAAGCCGCGCAGGCCGACCACGGCCAGCCCGGTGAAGAACATCACGAGCAGCGCCGTCCACTGGTCCTGCGGCCAGTACGTCGAGGCGGTGACCGGGGCCAGGTTGAAGCCGATCAGCATGACGACCGCGCCGGTGACGATCGGCGGCATCGCCGCGTGGATGATCCGCGCCCCGAACCGCTGGACGGCGACGCCCACCAGGAACAGCGCCACGCCCACCACGAGCACCGCGCCGGTGACGGTGGCGCTGGTGCCGCCCTGCGCCCGGATCACCGCGGCGACGCCCACGAAGGACAGCGAGCATCCCAGGTAGCTGGGCACCCGGCCGCGGGTGGCCAGCAGGAAGATCACGGTGGCGACGCCGGACATCATGATCGCGAGGTTGGGGTCGAGCCCCATCAGCACGGGCGCGACGAAGCTCGCCCCGAACATCGCCACCACGTGCTGGGCGCCGAGTCCTACGGTGCGGGGCCAGGAGAGCCGTTCGTCGGGGCGGACGACCGCCCCCGGTTCGGGCGTGCGCCCGTCACCGTGCAGCTTCCAGCGCACGCCGAGATCCATGATGGGGTCTGCTTTCTGTACTTCCGAAGATCGGTCCGCACCATTCTGGTGGCCGCCGCGGGTTCCGCCGAATCCGTCCGCGTTTCGGCGGCGCGTTCCAGGTGTCCGGCATCCGCCCTGGTCAGGGCCTGCTCGGGCGTTCCACCGTTCCGGATCGCCGGTGATCCCTGGCGGCCGGTACGGTCCACGGCGCAAGCTCTGGGCCAAGGGCCGCGGACCGGTCGGCGGTGCGGTGGGCGAAGCCGTGGTACCCGGCCGTCATCCGGTGGCCACCTTGGCGTCACCCGGGCGACATCCCGTGATCGCCGAGTCGCCTACTGTCATATGCTTGTCACGTTGAATGAGGGCGGGTCTTGGATTTCCGACTGCTGGGATCGGTGGCCGCGGTGGCCGCGGACGGCCGGGAACTCCCGGTAGGGTCCGCCAAACGGCGCAGCCTGCTGGCCATGCTGCTGCTCAACCCCGGCGCACCCGTCACCGTCGACCGGCTCACCGAGACCCTGTGGGACGAGGAACCGCCCCGGCACTCGCGCACCGTCATCCACAACCACGTCTCCGGCCTGCGCGCCCTGCTCGCCGCCCACGGCGCGCCCGACGGCGGCGTCGAACTGGTCACCGACGGCGGCGCCTACCTGCTGCGGGTGCCCGACCTCGCCGTGGACACCGACCGCTTCGAACGCCTGCTGCGCTCCGCCGGACGACGCCCGACGCCGCCGAGGCCGTCACGGCGCTCCAGGAGGCGCTCGCGCTGTGGCGCGGCCCCGCGCTGGCCGGCACCGCGCCCAGCGTCCCGCTGCAGTGCGCCGCGCACGCCCTGGAGGAGCTGCGGCTCGCCGCCGTGGAGGAGCTGGCCCGCGCCCACGGCCGGCTCGGCGACCACGGCGCCGCGGCCGGCGTGCTGTCCACCGAGGCCACCATGAACCCGCTGCGCGAGCCGCTGGTGGCCGCGCTCGTCCTGGCGCTCGGCCGGGCCGGGCGGCGCTCGGAGGCGCTGGACTGGTTCCACCGCACCCGCCGGGCCCTGGCCGAGGAACTGGGCATCGACCCGGGCCCCGACCTCGTCGAGGCCTACGACTTCCTGCTGCACACCCCCGCCGCGCCGCCGCGCCGCTCCGACCGGGTCCCGCCGCCGCGGGTGGCCACCGTCGGCGGGCTGTCCTCCGTCCCCGACTCGCACCCCGCGTCCGGAGCGGCCCCCGTCCCTGGGGCCGCCGGCGCACCGGTCGCGCCGCCCACACCCGTACCGCCCGCCCGCCCGCCGCGCACCGCGCCCTGGCCCTTCCCCGGCGCCCGCGCGGCTTCTCCGGCCGCGAGGACGAACTGGCCGCGCTCGACCGCGCCGCCGCCGGACCCGGCGCGATCGCCGTGGTCACCGGCGGCGCCGGGATCGGCAAGACCACCCTCGCCCTGTACTGGGCCCACCGCCGCCAGGACGACTTCCCCGACGGCCGACTCTTCGTCGACCTGTGCGGCCACAGCCCGCTGCCGGAACGTTCCACCCCCGCCGTGCTGCGCGAACTGCTGCTCGGCCTGGGCCTGCCCGCCGAGCAGATGCCCGCCACCCCCGAGGCGCTGGCCGCCCGCTACCGGGAACTGACCGCCGACCGCCGGATGCTCATCGTCCTGGACAACGCCCGCCGCTCCGACCAGGTCCGCCCGCTGCTGCCCGACGGCGAGGACTGCGTCACCCTGGTCACCAGCCGCGACCGGCTCGGCGGCCTGGTCGCCTCCGACGCCGCCCGCCCCGTCCCGCTCGCCGAACTCTCGCCCCCGCAGGCCGTCACCCTGCTCGCCGCCACCCTCGGCGCCGACCTGGTCGCCGCCGAACCCGAGGCCGCCGCCCGGCTGGCCTGCCTGTGCGACGGGCTGCCGCTCGCCCTGCGCCTGGCCGCCGCCCGGGTCGCCACCGGACCGGCCCGCGACCTCGCCCTGCTCGCCGACGAACTCGCCGACGAACAGAGCCGGCTGGACCTCCTGGAGATCGAGGACACCAGCGTCGCCGCCACCCTCGCCCTCACCGTCCAGCACCTGTCCGAACCCGCCCGCCGGATGTTCCACCGCCTCGCGCCCACACCGGCACCACCCTCGACAGCCGCACCGCCGCCGCGCTCGCCGACTGCCGCCCCGCCGAGGCCGCCACGGCGCTCGGCCAGCTCGCCACCGCCCACCTGCTCGTCGAGATCGGCCGCGACGCCTACACCCTGCACGACCTCGTCCGCCTCTACGCCCGCAGCCTGCCCGGCGACATCGACGACCAGGTGCTGCCGCGCCTGCTCGACCACCTGCTGAACACCCTCGTCGCCGCCTGCGACGCCGCCGAACCCGGCAGCGAACCCTGCTGCGCCCTGCCGCCCGCACCCGGCCCGCCGACGTCCGCCCCTTCCCGGACCGGGCGAGCGCCCTCGCCTGGTACGCCGCCGAACGGGACACCCTGCGCGGCGCGGTGGACGCGGCGGTCGCGGCCGGGCTGCACGACCGCGCCTGGCGCCTGGTCCTGCTGCAGTGGCCGCTGATCGTCTGGCAGGTCAGGGACGGCTGGGTGCCGCTGCTCGAACACGGCCTGGCCGCCGCCGAGGCCGACCACGACCCCGCCGCCCAGTCCCGCGCCCGCGCCCTGCTCGGCTGGGTCCTGCTGGAGGAGGGCCGCCACGAACAGGCCCTCGTCCACCTGGAACGCGCCCCCGACCTCGCCGCCCGGGCCGGGGACGGCGCCGCGCAGGCCGTCGCCTGATGAACCTGGCCGTCGCCCTCGGCCGCTACGGCCGCAACGCGCGGGTACGCGGCCTGCTGGTGCGCGCCCTCTCCCTCGCGGAGCGGGCCGACCGCGCCGACCTGGCCGCCCTCGCCCGCCAGCACCTCGCCCACGCCTGCCTCGCCGACGGCATGCCCGAGGAGGCCGCCCACCACGCCGCCCGCGGCCTGGCGCTGGCCGAACCGCCTTCCCCGCCGCCCGCCGGGTCCTGCTGCAGACCCTCTACGGCCGCGCCCTCGCCGCCACCGGCCACCCGGAGGAGGCCGCCCGCCACCTCGACGCCGCCGTGCGCACCGCCCGCGCCCACCAGTACGAGGACGGCGAGGCGGGCGCCCTGGCGGCCCTGGCCGCGCTGCAGGGCCTCCCGACCGCGACGGCGACGGCCTCGGCGGGCGCCACGGCGAGCGCCTCCGCACCCGGCCGGTAGAACCACGCCCCCACCGGGAACATGACGCTCCATCAGCGCAGGCGGGGGCGCCACCGTGCCCGAACGGTTCGTCCCCGCCGCCCGCCCGCCCGAGGGAGCAGCGATGACCGTCCCGCCGGAGCCGACCCGCCAGAACGAACTGCTGGAGCTCTACAAACTCGCCGTGGAGATGGCCGACCGCGTCTCGGCCCGCCGGGGCACCGCCAACACCTTCTTCCTGTCCGTGCAGACCGCCCTGGTCACCCTCATCGGATTCGGCATACCCAGGCTCTCCGAGTCCCCGTGGTGGGTGGCGACCGCCGTCGCGCTGGCCGGCATCACCCTCTCCGTCGCCTGGTGGATGCAGCTGCGCAGCTACCGCGACCTCAACGCCGCCAAGTTCAAGGTCATCAACGCCCTGGAGGCGGACCTCGCCGCGCGGATCTACACCGACGAGTGGGACACCCTCAGGAGCGCCTCCCGCCGGGGCCGCTGGCACAAGCACTACACCGAACTCGGCACCAGCGAGCGGGCCGTGCCGGTGGTCTTCGCGGCAGCCCACCTGATCCTGCTCACCGGCACCCTCGTCACCGGCACACTGGCCGTATGAGCCACCTCGACCCCATCGCCGAACTCATCCGCGACTGCCTGCCCACGGAGGCCAGACCCCCCGCGGGCTCCGACGACCTCTTCCGCATCTACGCCGTCCTGCTCCAGGCCAAGGGCGAGGCGGTCACCGACGAGGACGTCCACAACGCCTGGACCGCCTGGACCCAGGCCACCGACGACACCCACCGGGCCCTGGTGCCCTTCGCCGAACTCGACGCCCCCACCCGCGCCCTGGACGCCCCCTACACCCGCGCCATCCGCACCGCGGCCCGCAAGCTCCACCAGCGCTAGCCGGCTTCGCGGCTCGCCCCCCGCAGGTCACTCCGGGGGGCACTCCTGCGGCGCGGGGTCCTCCTGCGGCGCCGGGGCGTACTGGGCCTCGCCGTGGCCGAGCGACCAGTCGACCGGCGCGTTCTCGGTGAGGACGACGAACACGTTGCGCGGCTCCGTCCCCGCGTGGGCGTGGGCGAGTTCGGTGATCCTGCGGTACAGGGCGCGCTTGCGCTCGTCCGGGCGCCCGGCGCGCAGCGTGATGGACACGTAGACGATGCCCTCGTCCCGGTGCACGCCGAGGTAGCCGCCGTAGCGCAGCGCGCTGCTGACGCCGTCGTGTCCGGTCAGCACCTGGAAGTGGTCGTCGGGCGGGATGCCGAGGGTCTCCGTCAGGGCCTGGTGGACGGCGCGTCCGAGGGCGTCGAGCCGGCCGGGGTCGGCTCCGGACGCGTCGATGCGGACGAAAGGCATGGCGACTCCCCCTCCGGGGCCGGGTGCCGGGCCGGTGCCGGGCTCGACACCGTGCCGTACATACTAGTAGGTACAGATGGGTTGGGGTCAGCCGTCGTCCGGAGGTTTCGCCGTCGCCTCCGGGGCAGTCGCCGGGTTTCACCAAACCTCCACCCCGGGTGGGCGCATCGATCGGCCCTCACCGGGTAGCCGGGGCCTTCGACCGCGCCGACGCAGGAGGAAGGGAATCCGATGGTCACGCCCACTGGTGAACTGCCCGTTTCCGCCGATCCGTCGACGGGTGGGCCGTCGTCCCCGTCGGCCGTGCCCGACGGGGGGCTGCGGGACCTGCTCCCGTCGCGGCTGGCCGCCGTCGACGACCCGCGGGAGATCGCCCCGGCCGACGCGCGGGAGCTGACCCGGGTGCTGCTGCGGCGCCTCTCCGCGCTGGAGGAGGGGACGCGGGAGTACTCCTACGTCCGGGCGACCCTGGTGGAGATGAACCTGTCGCTGGTGCGGTTCGCGATCCGCCGCTTCACCGCGCACCGCGAGCCGCAGGAGGACCTGCTGCAGGTCGGCGCGGTCGGCCTGATCAAGGCCATCGACCGCTTCGACCCCGGCCTCGGCGTCGAGTTCACCACCTTCGCCCTGCCGACCGTCCTCGGCGAGATCCGCCGGCACTTCCGGGACACCACCTGGGCCGTCCACGTGCCGCGCCGCCTCCAGGAGCTGCGGATCGTGCTGGCCCGCGCCCAGGAGGGCCTGGCGCAGCGGCTGGACCGCGCCCCCACGGTCGCCGAACTCGCCGAGCACCTCGACCTCTCCGCCGAGGAGGTGATCGAGGGCCTGACCGCCGCGAACGGGCACACCGCCGGCTCCCTGGACCTCGGCACGGAGGACGACGACGGCCCCGGCCCGCTGGCCGAGCGCCTCGGCGAGGACGACCCGGACCTCTCCCTCGTGGAGGACCTGGTAGCGCTCAAGCCGCTGGTCGCCGCCCTGCCCGAGCGGGACCGGCTGATCCTGTCGATGCGGTTCTGCGAGGACCTGACGCAGTCCCAGATCGGGGAGCGCCTCGGGCTGTCCCAGATGCACGTCTCCCGGCTGCTCGGCCGCACCCTGCGGCGCCTGCGCGAAGGCCTGGAGGACGCCTGACCGTGCCGCGGGGCACCGTCCGGTCCGTGACCCCTGCTTGGCCCGCGGGCGCGACCTCCGTAAGGTCGGAGGGCAGGGCTATCGAGGGGACGACGATGACGCCATCCGACGACGACCGGCGGCAGACCGCCCCGGCGGCCGCGCGGGCCCGGGCGGAGCGGGCGGTGGAGGTCCGTCCCGGGACGGGCGGCGCGGCGGTGTGCGTCCTGGCGGGCGACCTCGACATCGAGACGCTGGGGCCGGCCGCGGAGGCGCTCGCCGCCCTGGTCGCGCGGCGCCCCCGCGCGGTGGTGATCGACCTCTCGGGGGTCGGCTTCTGCGACTCCTCCGGCCTGAACCTGCTGCTCAAGACGCGGCTCGCGGCGGGGGAGGAGGGCGTCGCCCTGCACCTGGCCGCCGTGTCGGCCACCGTCATGCGGGTCCTCGAACTGACCGGCGCGCAGGCGGTGTTCTCCCTGCACGCCTCGGTCGAGGAGGCCCTGGCGGGCTGAGCGGGGCGCGGTCGGGCCCGCCCGTCCACGGGCGGCGGCCGGAGTGCCGGCCGGAGCGCCGACGGGGTGTCGGCCGGAGTGCCGTCGGGGTGGTGACCGGAGTGCCGGTCGGGTGCCGGTCGCGTGTCGGCCGGGTGGTGGCCGGGTGTCGACGGGGTGTGCCGTCCGGGCCGCGGGCCGGGCCGCGGCGGTGCATAATCCCGAAAGCGCCGGGAAACCGACCATGCGACAACCGCCGTCGAGCCGAAGGGTGCCCTCGTATGACGATGAGCCGGGGAACCCTCGACGGTGATCCGCACCGAGCCGGGCGTACGCTGCCCGCCGGCGGCCAGCGCAGACGGCTGACCCTTGCCGGGCTCCCCAAGCCGGTCGCCCACGCCCGGACCTTCACCGCCGGCGCCCTGGCCGACTGGTACGCGTGCACCGGCGAGGGCGTGGCCGCGGACGTCCTCCTGCTGGTGGCGGAACTCGTCGCCAACGCCATGCTGCACGGCGACGGCCCGCTGGAACTGCTCCTGGACGCCACCGGGGCCCGGCTGCGGGTCGGCGTCAGCGACCGCAGCCCGGCCCTGCCCGCCCCGCGGCTGCCGCACGAGCCGGCCCTGCCCGGCGGCCACGGCCTGGTCATCGTGGAGCGGCTGGCCGACCGCTGGGGCGCCGAGCCGCACGGCCGGGGCAAGACGATCTGGGCCGAGTTCGACGCCGCCCGCCTCACCCGCACCTGACCCGCCGCGCCTGAACCGTCGCACCTGACCCGCCGCGCCTGAACCGCCGACCGGACGCTGAGGTCGGGCCCGGCCGGGCCGGCCGTCAGGACGGCACCGGGGCGGGCGGCGCGGCGGCCTCCCAGGCGAAGCCGTCCGGGTCGGCGAAGGCGTCGGCGGTGCCGCCGAGGACGACGCGGTGCGAACCGGTGCCGTCGGCGGGGACGCCGAGGTCCTTGGCGAGGGCGCGGCGCTTGTACAGCGCCAGCTTGACGGGGCCGGGCCGACCGGGGCCGGCCTGGCCGGGGCGAACTCGGTGTACTTGCCGCCGAAGCTCTTGGCCACGGTCAGGCCCCGGCCGACGTAGAACTGCCTGGTGGCCTTCACGTCCTCGACGCCGATCAGCAGGACGACCTCGTCGATCTCGCGGGTGGCGGGGCCGGTGTCCTTCTTCGCCGAGGTCGCGATCTTCCAGATCGTCCCGTCCGGGGCCTGGACGACGCCGCCGTAGCCCCACAGCGACTTCGCGGCGGGCTTCAGCACCGTGGCGCCGGCGTCCACGGCGGCGCCGACGAAGCCGTCGACGGTGGCCGGCCCGGCCACCGTGAGCGCCAGGGTGAAGCCGCGGAATCCGGCGGAGTGCGCCCCGGACGCCCGCAGGCGTACGTACGCGTCCACGCCGAAGGCGCGGTAGAAGCGGCGGGCGGCCTCGGGGTCGGCCACCTCGAGGGTGACGGACGCGAGGGAGGCGGGGGCTGCGGTGGAAGCGGTGGTTGCCATGACCATCACGCTAGGGGCCGCACGGCGCCCGGCGCTTCTCCAATCCTGACCGGTCCCGGGACCGGCCCCGCCACGCCCGCCGGTCCCGCGGCCCCGCCGGTCGTCCCCCGCGACCGGCGGGGCCGCTCAGCGCCCGCTCAGTGCCCCGCGACCGGCGGGGCCGCTCAGTGCCCGTTCAGTGCCCGCTCAGCGGGCGTCCAGGGCGGCGTCGGGGGTCTGACCGGCGGCCGTCTGCTCGACGCGCCGGGCCAGCATCGTCGCCAGCTTCTCCAACTGCTTGACGTCCGAGGACTCCTGGAGCATGACGCCCGCGACGGTGGTGCCCACCCGCATCAGCACGACGTTGCGCGGCCCCTTGCGGAAGGTGGCGCCGTAGGCCACGGTCTCGTTGCCGATGGTCGGCATCGCCAGCTTGGCCGGCGACTGGGCCTTCTTCTCGAACGACGTCGCCGTCTTCGCGAGGTAGGCGCCGGCCTGTTCCTTGGTGGCGAAGGTGGTGACGTCGAAAGTGGCGGTGACCTTGCCGTCCTCGAACTCGGCGGTGGCCTCCAGCTTGCAGCCCTGGCAGTCCTCGTCGTCGTCCTTCGCCTTGACGTCGCTCTTCTGGATCTCCCAGGCGGGCAGCGCCGCCCGGTCGGGCACGGTGTGCTTCAGCGCGTCCTTGTCGGAGAGCACGGTCGTGAAGTCCGCCCATTTCTGTGCCCCGGCGGCCAGTTCACCCGAGACCGCGCTGGAGCCGCAGGCGCTCAGCGCCCCTCCCAGGACGATCGCCGCCATACCGATGCCCAGCCCCCGTGCGCCGGCGCCGATCCGCGTGACCATGTCGAAATCCCCGTTCCTAGCCTTCAAGATCATCGGATGATACGTCAGATCAAAGGCGGTGTGGGACGCTCCCGCCACGCCCCCGCCCGTCGTACGCTCCCAGCCCGGGGGAGACGACCACAGGGGGAAATCCGGATGCTCACCGACACCTCGACCGGCGCGGGCCAGGCGGTCCTGCTCCACGACCGCTGTCCCACGCTCGCCGAACTCGCCGACACCGCCCACCGGCTGGCCGCCGCCCGGCCCGACCTGTGCCGGGTGCGCACCGTCGGCACCTCCCGCGCCGGCCGCCCCCTCACCCTGCTGACGGTCGGCCGCGCCGAACGCAACGTCCTGGTCGTGGCCGGCGCCCACGCCGACGAGTTCGCCGGCCGCGCCAGCACCGTCGAACTCGCCCACCGGGTCCTCGCCCGCCCCGCCCTGCGCACCGCGGCGACCTGGAACTTCCTGCTCTGCCTCGACCCCGACGGCGCCCACCTCGCCCGACGCGCCGTCACCGCCCGCACCCTGCCCGAGTACTTCGCCGGCTACTTCCGCCCCGCCGCCGAGGAACAGCCCGAATGGGCCCCGGCGATCGGCGCCCCGCTCCCCGAGAGCCGCGCCCTGCTCGACCTCATCGACGAACTGCGCCCCGCCCTCCAGTTCACCCTGCACAGCATGGACGTCGGCGGCACCTTCCTCCAGGCCACCCGCGACCCGGCCGACCTCGCCGCCCCCTTCGCCACCTCCGCCGCCGCCCTCGGCATCCCCGTCGAGACCGGCACCTACGACACCTTCTGGCTGCGCGAATCCGGCCCGGCGTCTTCCTGATGGAACCCCACCACATCGACCGGCAGGAGAGCAGCACCGGCATGCTCGCCCCGCACCCCTCCGCCCGGCCCGGCGACACCGGCGGCGTCCGCGCCTCCACCTGGTTCGCCCCGCAGCGCCACGGCGGCGAGACCGTCATCGTCGAAGTGCCCGCCTGGACCAGCGACCGCCTCGGCGACACCCGCCCCGCCGACGACGCCCCCCGGGGCCTGAGCGCCGCCGCCGACCGGCTGCGCACCCGCGGCGCCCTGCTCACCGAACTGCTCGACACCGCCCTGCCCCACCTGCCCGCCGACGACACCGCCCTGCTGCGCGCCGTCCGCAGCCCGCTGACCGCCTCCGGACAGCTCGCCGACGAATGGGACCCCGGCGCCCTCGGCCGCGGCCTGCTGCGACCGGGCCTGATGACCAGGGCCAAACTCGCCGGCATCGACCTGTGGGCCCACCGCGTCCCCGTGCGCGCCGCCGCCCTGCTGCGCCGCGCCATCGAGCCCGCCGGGGCCCGCACCGCCCCGGAGGCCGCCCGGCTGGACGCCCTCCTGCACGACTGGTGCGCCCGCTACCAGCACCGCTTCCGCCCCGTCTGGCTCCCGGTGGCCCGCCAGGCGGAGCACCAGGCCAACATCGTCCAGGCCGCCGTCGAACTGCGCCTGACGGCCTGACCGTTCAGGGCGCCGTACCGGTTTCCGGCTCACACCCCGGGGAGCAGCGCGGCGACCAGCCGCCGGACCAGCGCGGGGCCGTCGGCCGCCCGGTCCCCGTACATCAGCAGGTGGTGGACCGAGCCCGCGAGGGCGAGCGCCAGCATCGCGCAGTCGGCGTCCGCGCCGACCCGGCCCAGCCGCTGCTCGGCCTCCAGGTAGCGGGCGAGCGCGACCTCGACCGCGTCCGGCCCCGGCGCGCCGGCCTCCCAGGCCAGCCGCACCCGCTGCGCGGCGCCCTGCCGGGAGACCGCCGCCGCCGCGATCACCGGCCCGGTGGTGCCGAGCAGGACGAGCGCGGCGCCGGCCAGGTTCTCCCGTACGTCCCCGCTGCCCGCCCGCTCCGGCAGCGGGGCGACCTCGGCGGCGATCCGCTCGAAGCGGTCCAGGACGAGCTGGGCCACGAAGTCGTCCAGGTCGGCGAAGTGGTTGTACAGCAGCCCCTTCGCGCAGTCCGCCTCCTCGGTGACGGACCGGTTGGTCAGCCCGGCCGGCCCCTCCCGGGCGAGCACGCGCTCGGCCGCCGCGAACAGCCGCTCCCGCGCGTCGGGGATCGCTACGCCGCGTGGTGACATCCAGGTCCTCCGGAAAGGGTCTTGCACAGTATGGGCACTGGCCCATACCTTGCTATGGGCACTCGCCCATACTAGTGGTCCGACAGGAGCGAACCCATGCGCACACCCGTCAACACCGCCCAGAACCACGCCTGGAACGGCGACGAAGGCCGACACTGGAGCGACCACCACGACCGCTGGGACGCCGTCAACGAAGGCTTCGACCCGCTGCTCCTCGCCGCCGCCGCGATCACCCCCGACGACCGCGTCCTCGACATCGGCTGCGGCGCCGGACACACCACCCGCCGCGCCGCCGAAGCCGCCACCCGCGGCTCCGTCCTCGGCCTCGACCTCTCCGCCCCGATGCTGGAACGGGCCCGCGCCCTGACCGCCGAACGGGACCGCGTCGTCTTCGAGCAGGGCGACGCCCAGATCCACCCCCTGCCCACCGCCGCCTTCGACGTCGCGATCAGCCGCTTCGGGATCATGTTCTTCGAGGACCCCGCCGCCGCCTTCGCCAACATCGCCCGCGCCCTGCGCCCCGGCGGCCGCCTCGCCTTCGTCTGCATGGCCGACCCGGCCCGCACCGAATGGGTCCGGGTCTTCGAGCAGGCGCGCGCCGCACTCCCGCTCCCGCCGCGGGCCGCCGCCCCGCCCACCGGACCCGGCATGTTCTCCCTCGCCGACCCCGCCGAGATCCACCGCGTCCTCGACGCCGCCGCCCTCACCGACGTCCGCACCGAACCCGCCGAGGCCCACGGACACTTCGGCCGCGACGCCGCCGACGCCGCCGGCCACCTCCTCGGCTCCGGCCCCGCCCGCCACCTGGCCGACCTGCTCGACCACACCCACCCGGCCCCCGCCGGCACCCCCACCGGCGCCGACCGCGTCCGCGCCGCCCTCACCACCGCCCTCGCCCCCCACGCCCGACCCGACGGCGTACGGCTGCGCACCTCCGCCTGGCTGGTCACCGCCACCCGCCCCTGAGGCGGCCCGGGCCTCGCCCTCGCTCCGTCCGGGCGTAGGGGAACGGCGGCCCCGCCCGTCACGGGCGGGGCCGCCGTCGGGCGGAGCGGGCGGGGTCGCTGTCAGGCGGGCCGCTCCGTCAGGCGAGCTGCTCCAGGGCGGTGGTGGCGAAGGAGTGGTCCTGCTCGGGGGCGCCGCCGCCGATGCCGATGGCGCCGATCAGGCGGCCGTCGCGGTGGACGGGGATGCCGCCGGCGATGAACAGCAGGGGGCGGTCCAGCGCGGTGGGCAGGGAGTGGAACGGGCCGTCCGGCTTGACGAGGTCGACCAGCTCGGCGGTCGGGGCATTCAGCTGGAGGGCGGTGTAGGCCTTGCGGGTGCTGGTCTCGCCGGAGATCAGCACGGCGCGGTCGTCGCGGCGGAAGGCGAGCAGGTGCCCGCCCGCGTCCAGGACGGTGACGCTGACCGTGGCCCCGGCCGCCTCGGCGGCGGCGCGGGCGGCGGAGACGAGGGTCTCGGCGTCGGCGGTGGTCAGCGGGGCGACGGCGGTGGTGGTGCTCATGGTGGTGCTTCTCCAGGGGTGAAGGGGGAGGGGGAAGGCGGGAGCGGTCGGTCAGTGGTGGACGGGGACGGCGGCCGGTGCGGGGGCGGCGGCGGCCGAGGCCGCGGGGCGCGGCGCTCCAGGGCGGCGGACCAGAGGGCGAGCAGGAGCGCGGCGGCGGCGAGGGCGGCGCCGACCCAGTTCGGGGCGGTGTAGCCGAGGCCGCCGGCGATGACGATCCCGCCGAGCCAGGCGGCCAGCGCGTTGCCGAGGTTGAACGCCCCGATGTTGACGGCCGATGCCAGGGTGGGCGCGCCGTGGGCCTGGTCCAGCACCCGCTTCTGCAGCGGCGGCACGGTGGCGAAGCCGAGGGCGCCGACGAGCAGGATGGTGACGGCGGCGAGGACCTTGCTGTGCGCGGTGAGGGTGAACACCGCCAGGACGACCGCGAGGCCGCCGAGGGTGGTGTAGAGCATCGGCATCAGCTTGCGGTCGGCGAACTTGCCGCCGAGCAGGTTGCCGAGGAACATCCCGACGCCGAACAGCACCAGCAGCCAGGTGACCGCGCCCTCGGAGTAGCCGGCGACGTTGGTCATCATCGGCGCGATGTAGGTGATCGCGGCGAAGACGCCGCCGAAGCCGAGGACGGTCATCGCCATCGCCAGCAGCACCTGAGGGTTGCGGAAGGCGGTCAGCTCGCGGCGCAGGTGGGCGCCCTCGGGCGCGGCGTGGCGGGCACCAGCCTGGCGATGCCGAGCAGGCCGGCCACGCCGAGCACGGCGACGATGCCGAAGGTGGTGCGCCAGCCGACGGCCTGGCCGATGAAGGTGCCGGCCGGCACGCCGACGATGTTGGCGACGGTCAGCCCGGTGAACATGGTGGCGATGGCGCCGGCCTTCTTCTCGGGGGCGACCAGTTCGGCGGCGACGACGGAGCCGATGCCGAAGAAGGCGCCGTGGGCCAGTGAGGTCACGATGCGGCCGGCCAGCATCAGCGGGAAGTTCGGGGCGACCGCGGAGAGCAGGTTGCCGACCACGAACAGGCCCATCAGCAGCATCAGCATCGTCTTGCGGCTGATCCGGGTGCCGAGGGCGGTCATCAGCGGGGCGCCGATGACGACGCCGAGGGCGTAGCCGGTGACCAGCAGGCCCGCGTCGGGGATGGAGACGCCGTAGTCGCCGGCGATCTGGGGCAGCAGGCCCATGATCACGAACTCGGTGGTCCCGATCCCGAACGCGCCGATGGCCAGGGCGAGGAGTGCGAGGGGCATGGGCCCGAACCCTTCCGTGAGTGCTTGAGTGGGCGTCTAGCGTGCTTTCACAATAGTTGCAGACGCGTGATAAGTGCAAGCGCAGACAGGAGGCGTGTGCAGGAGGATGTGGTGGGAGGGGCGGCGCGGGGCCGTCCGGAAACGCCGACGGGCCCGATCCGTCCGGTGCCGCGGGGCGGCGGGGACGGGTCGGGCCCGGTGGGGTGGCGGGGGAGCGGCCGGCGGGCCGCCCGGGGTCAGGGGCGGGGTGCGGCGGCGTCCACGGCCTCGACCGCCTTGACCAGCGAGACCAGCTCGGGGTTCCGGGCGGCCTCGTCGAGCGCCTCCCGCAGGGCGGCGTCGTTGGTCGGCCGGGCCTCCTCCAGGAGCTTCAGGCCGTCCTCGCTCACGTTGGTGTAGATCCCGCGGCGGTCGGTCGGGCACAGGTAGCGCGCCAGCAGGCCGCGGTCCTCCAGGCGGGTGACCAGGCGGGTGGTGGCGCTCTGGCTGAGCACGACGGCGTCGGCGACCTGCTTCATCTGCAGGTGCCCCCTCGCCGTCGTGCTGGCGGCTGAGGACGTCGAGCAGCGAGTACTCCCGCACGCTCAGGTCGTGCTTGGACTGCAGGCGCGCTCGATGTGCGACTCGATCCTGCCGTGCAGGAGGGACAGTGCGCCCCAACCGCTGGCGAGGGCGGTGAGCGCGGGGTCCGTGGCGGTCATGGGGCCTGGCCTCCTTCCGGATGCGGGTGTGCTCCAGCCAGGATAAGCCATGGATTGAAATATCGGCTAGAGCCTGTATAGCGCTCATGCAATTACTTAGGGCTTTCTCGCGGGCCGGATGGCACATCAGATGGCACCGCGGGGGCGGGGGCCGCCGCAATGGTTCAGACCATTGACGCCCGGAAGGCGGCTCCTACGTGTCGGGCAACCGGCCTGGCGCGAGCACGCCAGTCGTCGGCCGGGCCCCGTGCGCACCCCCACGCGCACGCCCGTCCGCACGCCCCGCGCCGGGCGCACACTCCATCCACCCCCACGGAGGAGCACCATGCGCAAACGCCACCTGATCGGGGCCCGCGCGGCCGCGATCGTCCTGCCGATCGCGCTGGCCCTGCCGGCCCAGTCGCACGGCTTCGTCAACCAGCCCCCCAGCCGCTCCGCGCTCTGCGGCGCCGACGCCGTCCCGTGGGACTGCGGCGACATCCAGTGGGAGCCCCAGAGCGTCGAGGGCCCCAAGGGCTTCCCGGGCCGCGGCCCGGCCGACGGCACCATCTGCGCCGGCGGGGACGGACGCTGGGCCCCGCTGGACAACCCGCGCGGCGGCGCCTGGCCCACCACCAAGGTGACGGCGGGCCAGCAGCTCACCTTCACCTGGGAGATCGAGGCCGCCACTCCACCACCAACTTCAAGTACTACCTGACCAAGCCCGGCTACAACGCGAGCCAGCCGATCACCCGGGCCGCCCTGGACCTGACCCCCTTCCTGACCGTCCCCTACAACGGCCGCCAGCCCGCCGCGACCACCACCCACACCGCGACCCTGCCCACCGGCGCACCGGCCACCAGGTGATCGTCGCCGTCTGGGAGATCGCCGACACCGGCAACGCCTTCTACTCCTGCACCGACGTCCAGTTCTGACGTCCGACTCTGATGCCCGCGCCCGCCCGGTCGTCCGGGCCCGTCTGACCCCCGCGTCGGCGGGGTCTGACGGTCCGTAAGTGTGAGTGGTTGAGTACTCACATGCAGACGGAACGCCGCCGACAGTTGTCCACCGCCGAGGAGCGCGGGAGACGGTGCTGCGCACCGCGATCGGGGCCTTCGCCGCCCGCGGCTACTTCGGGACCACCACCACCGAGGTCGCCAAGGCGGCCGGGATCTCCCAGGCGTACGTCTACCGGCTCTTCCCGAGCAAGGAGTCGCTCTTCGTCGCCGTCGTCGAGCACTGCTCGTCCAGGTGCGGGCCAGCCTGAGCGGGCCGCCGCCGAGGCGACCGGCAGCTCCGCCGAGGTGGTGCTGCACGCGATGGGGGAGTCCTATGCCCGGCTGATCAGCGACAACGACCTGATGCTGATCCAGCTGCACGCCCAGGCGGCGGCGGTCTCCGAGCCGGCCGTGCGGG
>NZ_BAAIHT010000006.1:0-128929 GCF_054601375.1 Kitasatospora sp. Ki12
TTCCTCGAGTACCTCGCCGCCGCCGAACTCCTGAACCGTTCCTATGAGGAGGAATGGAGCCGCGACGAGATGGTCGCGGTCCTGGCCGAAAAGGCTGGCGATCCCGCGTGGCACGAAGTGCTGCTCCTCATGGCTGGCAACCTTCATCAGCGTGGCGTGGCGGCCTTCATCGCGCACCTCCTTCACCGACACCGGCAACAAGGCAGTCCCGACGGCGGGTCAGTGGCGATGCTGGTATTGGCTATCCGTGTCCTGGCCGAGGTCAAGGAAATCGGCGCTTCCCCCGCCCCGGACAGCAAGAACCGGCACCTGTCCGTGGCCGCGCAAAGTGACGCCGTCATCAACACCCTCATCACCGTGCTGCGCCAGTCGGTATTTG
This sequence comes from Kitasatospora sp. Ki12, assembly GCF_054601375.1. Taxonomy (NCBI): domain Bacteria; kingdom Bacillati; phylum Actinomycetota; class Actinomycetes; order Kitasatosporales; family Streptomycetaceae; genus Kitasatospora; species Kitasatospora sp. Ki12. The sequence goes on from NZ_BAAIHT010000006.1 coordinate 380, forward strand.
TCTCCTTTGATGAAGCCGTGCCTGCCCTTGGAACCTTTGACCGCTTCTGGAGTGGCCGGGAACGCTACTTGCGCTGGTACTACGCGACCCGAACGGCGGGTAGCCCGTTGCGGGGCAACGAAATCGCTGCGGCGCTGAGCCGAGATTTGGAGGAAACTGCGCGCCAAGTGCGCATCCCTTGGGACCCGTTCCTTCGCAGCGCCGCTTTGGAGGTGCTCGTGGAGCGGTGGCCGGACCACCCGGACACCCGCCAAACCGTCCTGACCTCCACCACCGACACCACCGACACCACTTACGCCCGCAGCACCGCCCTGCGGGTACTCGGGAGAGGATGGGCGGACCACCCGGACACCCGCCAAACCGTCCGGACCGCCACCACCGACACCCACCCGAACGTCCGCAGCAACGCACTGCACGTGCTGGCGGAACAGTGGGCGGACCACCCGGACACCCACCAAGCCGTCCTGACCGCCACCACCGACACCGACTCAAACGTCCGCAGCACCGCACTGGGGGTGCTGGCGGAAGGGTGGGCGGACCACCCGGACACCCACCAAGCCGTCCTGACTGCCACCACCGACATCGACTCAAACGTCCGCAGCACCGCGCTGTACGTGCTGGCGGAACGGTGGGCGGACCACCCGGACACCCACCAAGCCGCCCTGACCGCCACCACCGACACCCATCCGAACGTCCGCGGCAATGCCCTGCATTTGCTGACGGAACGGTGGGCGGACCACCCGGACACCCGCCAGGCCGTCCTGACCGCCACCACCGACACCACCGACACCACTTTCGCCCGCAACACCGCCCTGCGGGTACTTGGCAGAGGATGGCCGGACCACCCGGACACCCGCCAGGCCGTCCTGACCGCCACCACCGACACCCACCCGAACGTCCGCAGCAACGCGCTGTACGTGCTGGCGGAACGGTGGGCGGACCACCCGGACACCCACCAAGCCGCCCTGACCGCCACCACCGACACCCACCCGAACGTCCGCGGCAATGCCCTGCATTTGCTGGCGGAAGGGTGGGCGAACCACCCGGACACCCACCAGGCCGTCCTGGCCGCCACCACCGACACCGACCCGGACGTCCGCAGCACCGCCCTGGGGGTGCTGGCGGAAGGGTGGGCGAACCACCCGGACAGCCGCCAGGCCGTCCTGGCCGCCACCACCGACACCGACCCGGAGGTCCGCAGCACTGCCCTGGACGTACTTTCAGCAAGGTTCCCTGGCGATCAGGACACCCGCCAGGCCGTCCTGACCGCCACCACCGACACCCACCCGAACGTCCGCAGCACCGCCCTGCACGTGCTGGCGGAAGGGTGGGCGGACCACCCGGACACCCACCAGGCCGTCCTGGCCGCCACCACCGACACCGACCCGGACGTCCGCAGCACCGCCCTGCGCCTGTCGGCAGCAAACTTCCCGGACGTGGCCTGGCCTGTTGTCTGCGAGCACACCAAAAGTGACTATCCGGCTGAAATCCGGATCCAAGTGATCAAGCTGCTCGCGATGCTGTGGCCGGAAGAACCTGAAAGCCTCACCCTCATCGACGCCATGAAGCAACACGACGACGAGGACGTGAGGAAAACCGCAGGAGAGGCCTCGATGTGGTTGGAGCAGCAATACGGCCTGTCCATCACTGTCGAGTCTGCCCGTCGGGGCTGAACGCACGGTGCCGGCGCAGCGACTTCTGCGCCTTCGGCATGATGATGGCCCAGCAGCGTGACGGGGTCGAGGTGGTGGGTGAGGTCGCGGACGGCCTGGTGGTCAATGTCGGTGAGCGTGTGGAGGCCGGCGCGGTCGAGGGCGGTGGAGGGGTTGGGCGGCGGTGCCGGCGAGGCGACGGTGGGCGGCGTCGGCGGTCTGGCGGGCCTGGTGGGCGGCTTCGCGGGCGCATTCGGCGACGTCGCGGCGGTGGCGGTCACGGCGCAGCGCGTGTTGGAGGGCGGTGTCGTGGTCGGGGTCGTAGCGCTCGGCGCGGGTGGCGGCGGTGTGGTCGTGTACGCGCTGCCACTCGGCCATGGCGTCGGCCGCGGTGGCGTGGGCGGTCTCGTCTCCGGCGTCGGCGTACCGGTCGGCGGCGCGTTCGTCCTCCCGGGCCCGGTGCAGGGCCTGCTGGAGGCTCTCCGGGGTCATCCCGGCCGCCCGACGGCGGACCCGGCTGCGGGCGCCGCCGAGCAGTCCGGTCTCCTGGTCGTCGTCCTCGCCCGGGGCGGGGTGGTGGGGGTGCTGGGTGAGGGCGGCGTGCGGCGTCGCGCCGGCCTGCCACGCCTCGGCGTGGACGACCGGCTTCGGCAAGCCACCGCCCGGGCGGGCGCCGAGGACGATCCGGCCGTCGTTCAGGGCCGCCCAGCCGTCCAGGCCGTCGACGTCCTTCTCGGTCCAGCCGCGGGCCAGGGCGGCACCCTGGTGGAGGGTGCGGATGCCGTCGTGGCCGGTCCAGCGAAGCCACATCGCGCCGCGCACCAGCGGGGAATCCAGGATCGGGCGGCCCAGGTCCCGTCGGCGGGCGCGGGCCGGCCGCTGTACAGGGCCAGAGCTCCAACCGATCGGGTGCGGCGGCGGGGTCGGGGTGGGTGGCCATCGCGCGGTGCCTCCGGAAGTCGGGTACGGACCGCCGTCCTAGGTGTGCGAGGGCAGGTCGGCGGTGAGACCAGGAACCGAACGACTTGGAAACTATTGTTTCCAAGCGCCCAGAGGGCGAGCAGCTCGGCCAGCGGGACGAGGCCCAGCGGTCCGGCTTCCGGAGGCTGCCACCCTGTTGGTGGCGGCCTTTCGGGCTTCATGTGCCTGGCCGCCTGCTGGCTGGCCAAGGCTGTCTCTGTGGCCGGGGGTGTCTACGCGCTCCTGTGCTGAGCGCCGGTCGGTTGGGGCGGCCACCGTCGTGACCGCCCCGGTCCGCCCCATCCCAGCCGGTGGACCAACTGCGCAGTTGGGTATCTGGATTGTCCTCCGGTGCGGTCTACGGCTTTGCCACGTTGCGGATGATCGCCTCGGCGGCGGCGGTGCCCATACCCCGGATGATCGCGTCGGAGGCGGCAGTTCCCATACCCCGGAGAATCTCTTTGGAGACAGAGGTACTGAAGAATGACTGCCGCCAGGCTGGCACTGTGCTCGCGACGTCGATGCTGGGGGAGGAGGTGAACGCCTTCGCGATCGCGGCCCCTGCCAGGATGTTGTGCCCAAGGGCGCCCGGGGCCGGCGACATGCCCGTCAAGGCCGCTACCTCGCCGACGGTCAGCCGCCTGTGGTCTCGGCCCCGTACCCTCTCGTCCGTCTCTCGCACAAGCGCCTCCTCGAGCGTCGCGAGCATAGCGCTGACCGGCTCGTCGGCGGTGTCTGCGGCAGCCGGTCCCTCGGTGTGCAGGATCGTCGGTGCCTTCTGGGTCTCGACGGTGGAGAACAGCAGCTTCACCTTCCAGACGCACGTGACGTTGTCCATGCCGTCCTGATCGGCCTCCAGCGCGATCCCGTGAAGGAGCCAGGTGGTCTCTGCGGTGTACCAGACGTCGTCGCCGATCCGGTGCCCCTTCGCGTTCCCGAAACTCAGGAGGCCGGTCTGGGGACGGATGGCGAAGCTCTGCCACCGGGTTTCCCGGCCTTCGCTCCCGGTCCCGGCGAATCCGAACTGGGAGTACAGCAGGTCGGCCGCCGCCTGAGCGACGGTCTCCACGGCCAGGGAGGAGCGCAGGAAGGCCTCGGTCTCGGCGTCGGCCTGCTGGTCGTCCATGGTCTCGGTGAAGCGGGAGATGACCTCGTCGAAGCCGGAGATCCTGTGCAGGCGGCCGGCCATGTCGTCGAGGTCCTGGTCCATCGGGTACGGGTAGTCGCGGCCGTCCCCGAAGTCGCCGTCTTCGGTCACGAACCAGACCTCCTCCTCGGGGTTGGCCCGCAGGAAGTCCAGGATGGAGAACCAGATCGCAGCGTCACGGCCGCCTATGGACTTCTCCTTCCAGCGTTCGGCCGGAGGCAGCGCGAGGGCCTCCCGTACGAGCGCCTGGCGGGCCGCCTCGGCACCGGTCTCGACGATGTCGTCGAAGAGGGCGCCGTACTGCTCGCGCCAGTACTCCTGGCACTGCTGCAGTTCCAGGGCCGGCGGGGTGAAGTCCTCGGCAACCTGCCAGGGCGCTGCCTTGCGCAGCGCGTTGAGAGCCGAGCGCGTGGTCTCCCGCGCGGCCATGTAGGCCTTCACCTGGTGCGCGGCCAATTCCTCCAGGACCATCCACGGCACCGCAACCCTGTGCTGGGCCGAGGCCCGGAACTTGCGCAGGATGTCCGCGCGCGGACTGCCGAGCTGAATGTTGTTCAGCGCGTTCGTGTCGAAAATGATCACAGGGCGGTGTCCTCTCCGCAGGTCGGGATGGGAGACATCGTCCTCCTCCAGTGCAGGCGGTGTCACCGGACTTCTCGCTGCAGCTCTGGCCTGCGGCGTCGCGCCAGGTGCCGAAGTACAGACCGTGGGCCGGTGCGGGGTCGCCGGGCTCGGGGATGGAGCGGATTCGGTGTTCGTCGAACCATGTCGGTACGACTTCTCGCACGGGCGGGTGAACCCCATGCCGATCCGCTTCCCCCTGCCCGCTGGCGGCCGCTAGGAAGATCCACAACGACTGTTGATCGATCAGGAAGCGGAACAGCCCCCGATGCGAACCAGCACCGCCCTCGCGCGCACGACCGCGCTCGCCGCCAGCGCCCTGCTCGCGCTCACCGCCCTCGCCATGGCAACGCCGGCAGCCGCCGCAGCACCGGCCAAGGGCGGCCATCACCGCTCCCCCGGGCAGGTCCTGACGATCCGGCTGCACGACGCCATCGACGCCCTGCCCGTCGCCGAGGAGAACCGCGAGGGCTACGAGCGCACCAAGTTCCGGCACTGGATCGACGCCGACAAGAACGGCTGCAACACCCGCAAGGAAGTCATCATCGCCAAGGCCGTCGACGCCCCCGAGGTCGGCCCGGGCTGCGCGCTCACCGGCGGCACCTGGTTCTCCCCCTACGACGACCTCACCGTCACCGACTCCGCCGCCCTCGACGTCGACCACATGGTGCCGCTCGCCGAGGCCTGGGACTCCGGCGCCTACGCCTGGAGCCCCAAGGAGCGCGAGGCCTACGCCAACGACCTCGGCGACGAGCGGTCCCTGATCGCGGTCAGCGCCCGCTCCAACCGCTCCAAGGCCGACAAGGACCCGGCGGACTGGATGCCCCCCGCCCGCCACTACGCCTGCACCTACCTCACCAACTGGACCACCGTGAAGACCCGCTGGTCCCTCACCGTCGACCAGCGCGAAGCCGACACCCTGCACCAGATCGCCGCCAGCTGCCCCGACGAGACCATCACGGTCGAACTCGCCCGCTGACCCCACCCACCAGACCGCTGCCGACAGGCCACCCGCCGCCCCTCGGGCCCCGACCGGGCCCGAGGGTCCGTGCCGGCCAGCCTCCCGGCCAGCACCGGAACCGCGGTCGGGCCCCTGGGCCGGCCCGTGCCCGCTCGGGGGTCCGGGACGACGGGCCGGCCCTGCTCCAGCGTGCGGGGACGCGGCCCGTCGCACGCCTGCGGCTACGCCAGCGCGGCGACGGCGACAGGCTGCTCCGTACGGACAACGCCCAGAGCGCTCGCGGTGACGGTGGTGACGGCGCCGTTCTCGTCGGGCAGCCGGACCGACGACGCCCGGCGCTGAAGTCGATGCTCGGCACCTGCACGTGGCCGGGCCGGTCGGCTCGCCCTGCGGCTCGGCGGGCGGCCGTCTCAGAAGGGGGGCTTGTCAGCCCAGGGGCCGGTCCATGGGACGGGTGGTTGGGGGATGTGCTGGTGGAGAACGGCGACGGCGTCGTCGATGCGGCCGAGGTCGATGAGGTAGCCGGCCAGGGCGTGGCGGTTGGCCGGTGCGTGCTGTTCGAGGACGGCGACGGCCTCCTCGGTCCGTCCCGCGTCGGCCAGCAGCCTGGCGACGTGCGAGGCCGCGTACGAGGTGTTGCCCTCGGGGTGGGCCCAGGCCCGTTCGACCGCCTCGTCGCCCCCCGCGCTGGCGGCGATCAGCGGCAGCCGCATCCAGAACACGTCCCACTCCTCCTCACCGCCGCGCCGGGCAGCGAGGTCGTCCAGGTGGGCCAGGCCGTCCTGAGGGCGGCCCTGGTCGAGGCACAGCTCGGCCAAGGAGTGGAGGATCCAGTCCTCACCTGGGCGGCTGTCGGCCTGGGTGCGCATCACGGCGATCGCCTCGTCACCCCGGCCGTGCCGGGCCAGGAGCTGCGCGAGCTCGTACGCCGAGTTCGGATCCTGGGCGGCCGGCCCGGCGGCCTGCCGGTACGCGGCAATCGCGCCCTGCACGTCGCCGCGTTCCTCCAGCAAATCCGCCAGCCGCCGCACAGCGTGCCCCAGGTCCTCGGTCCACGCGTACACGCGCAGTTCCCCGATCCGGCCGTGCCGGGCGAGCAGGTCGGCCAGCTGGTCGCGGCCGTTGAGCGAGGTGGTCTCGCGGGTGCGGAGCAGGGCGATCGCCTCGTCGACGCGGCCCTGGCGTTCGCGGATCGTGGCGAGCAGGCCGATCGCAACGTCGGGGTCGAGTCCGCGGCAGCACCACGGGCCGTCGCAGCGATGGTCGGCCGGGATCCGGGCGGCGATCAGCTCGGCGGCCTCCTCGTCGCGGCCTGTGCCCTCGGAGACGTCGACCAGGGCCCGGGCGAGGGACCAGTCGTCGACGTGCGGCCGCAGCAGGGTGAACGCCTCGCCGGCGCGACCGTGCCGGGCCAGCAGCCGGGCGTAGGACCGCAGCGCCATCGGGTGGCCGATGGCCATCCGGGCCCGGGTGATCTCGATCGCCTCCTCGACACGGCCCCAACCCTCCAGCAGTTCGGCGGTCGCCTCGACCGCCGTCCACCAGCCGGTGGCGAGAAATGGGCCGAGCACCTCCAGCGCCTCGCCCTGTCGGCCCTCCTCCCCGAGCAGCCGCGCCCACTCCCGCGCGCAGAACCACTCCCCACGCCCCGCCCACGCCTCCACCACCTCGGCATGGCCTCGTTCGAGAAGCCGGGAGACCAGCTCCGGCGGGATGCAGCCGGACCGCGTCCGGGCCCGATAGTCAAGATCAGCAACGTCCACAACGACGCACCGTAACCCCCGCCTCTGACACCGAGTCCGACCGCCGGCTCGGCCGGCCTGTGCCCGCACGCTCGGCGGCGAGGGTTCGACCGCGGTCCAGTTGCCGGGCCGCCCGCGCGCGCCCGCGAGTGCCCACCGGGCGGGCGGCAGGGCGAAGTTCGAATACCAGAACTAAGGTCGGCCGCGCCCCGCCCCGAAGCTCGGCCGGCTCTGAACGCCTGAACGTTCTGCCGGCGGCTGGGCCATGGGCTGTTCTCCCTTGTGGCCTGGTCTCAAGGGAGACCACGCTGACCGAGCTGCCCGACACCCGCGCGTAGCCGCGCGCTCCCGCCCGGCGCCTGGCAGGCGGCGTGGCTCGTGGTGGCCGCCATCCCGGCAGTGGGGTGGCGGCCACCAGCGTGTCCGGGCCGGTTCCGGATACCCAAGGTCGACGGGGGTTGACCGGCCGCCAGGAGGGTGTAGACCCGACCGGTTCGCTCGCGCGCAGCCCCGGCTCCGCGGCGCAGATCCGCTCCCCCGTTGCCGCTTGATCGGCGCTCCCAGGCCCCTACTGTCCGGTGTCACGGACCCACCCGGCCCTGCCCGGGGCACCGCGCACACTGGACAGCAGGAGCGGTGCCCCTGAGTCCGTGTCAACCACACGCAGAACACATCGGAGGGGAACCACCATGGCCTCGAACGCACCAGAGCGACGGCGTACGGCGCTGGCCCGGATGACGCCTCAGCGGGAGCGGCCCGCGTGGCGCGACCCGGGCCGGATGAGCGGTGCGATCCTGACCGGCGCCGGCTCCAGCCTGCTCGTCACCGTGCTGACGTTCATCGCGCAGCACATCGAGGTGCACTGGCGCTGACGCCGCGGAATCGGCGCCCTGACCGGATCGGGAGTTCGGGAGGGTGTCGGCCGTCTTCGGCGGGGCCGGGTTTGTGGGACGGGGTGGGGTCAGGGGCTGTCGCCCGCCCAGTCCCAGCGGGAGCGGGATGGGTCCGCAGTGCGGGGTTCGTAGTGGGCGCGGCCGCCGGCGCCGAACGTGCCGATCTCGGTGGCCAGCGCGGCGCCGACGGCGAGTTCGGCGGCGGTCCAGCCGGTGACGTCCAGCAGCAGGCCGTCGAGCGGCCCGCCGACGAGCTCGCGGTACTCGTGCCCGTCCTGCGGTCCGGGGTCAGGATCGTCGTGGTCCGCTCCGTAGACCCGGCCCCGCATCAGTGCCTCGTCGTCCGTGGTGGTCAGCATCCCAGCCGGCACCGACACCACGGACGGAAACCGGGGACCGGCCCGTGCCCGCTCGGGGGTCCAGGACGACAGGCCGGCCCTGCTCCAGCGTGCGGGCGCGCGCCCCGTCGCGCACCCACGGCTACGCCAGCGCGGCGACGGCGGCCGGCCGCTCCGTACCGACGACACCCGGGGCGCCGGCGGCGGCGGTGGTGATGGCGCCGTTCTCGTCGGGCAGCCACAGCCGGGCGGTACGCGGGCGGTTGGCCGCGCCGCGGCCGGACGCGCGGACCTCGGTCTCGCGGCCGGTCAGCTGGCCCCAGCCGTCGCCGAGCCCTACCCACCGCCGGCCGGTGACCTCCAGGCGCAGCGTGGCGGTTGGCCAGGGGCGGCCGTGGCAGAGCATGACGGTGCCGGTGCGGCGTAGGTGGGCGTCGAGGCGGGCGATGGTGCGGGGTGCGAGGTGTTCGGGTGGGCGGACCAGGAGGATGGTGCAGGCGTCGGCGAGGGCGGCGACGACCTCGCCGAAGTGCTGCTCGCCGACGTGGTCGGCGACGACGAGGCGTTGCAGCGGCAGGCCGTAGTTCGCGGCGGCGGCGAGCCCGAGGTCGGGCAGGTCTACTGCGGCGGCCCAGCGGGTGGGGTCAGCGGCAAGGGGTCCCGCGGCGAGGGCGAGCAGCAGAGCGGCGTCGTCGGTCTCCAGCACGGTGCCGCGGGTGAGGGCGCCGGCGGGCAGGAGCGGGGCGAGGGGTTCGAGGACGGGCAGGGTCTGGTCGGCGCCGCGGCGCGTACGGGTGTCGGGTGAGGTCTGGTCCAGGAGCTCGGCCAGGCGCAAGCGGCGCTCCGCCTCCGGGCGGGCGGCGGTGGTCACGGGTGGGCCGCCACGCCGCGAGCCGCACCGTCGCCGGCCGGGGACGGCTGGGCGGCGGCCGCGTCCTCGGTCTGGGACAGCGGGCGCACGACGGCGGCGTCGGCGATCACCCAGGCCACGTCCTTGTCCTCGCCCCAGCGGGCGTGGACGATCCACGGCAGGCCGGGGCCGGGCCGTCGCCGGACGGTGACCAGCGCCGAGCGCCACCCGCCGCCGGTGCGCAGCCAGGCCAGGCGCCAGCAGGACTCCTCGGATGTGGCGGTGGGTGGGCCGGCGAGTTCGCGCGGGACGGCGACGGCGTCGTGCCAGGTTCCGTAGTACGGCTCGTAGGCGGGTGCGGGACTGTCGGGCTCGGGGATAGGCCGGATGCGGTCCTGGTCGAACAGGAACCAGCCCCACGCGTCGATGCCGTCGGCCGTCGCGTCGTCGGCCCAGCGCACGTGGACCACCCAGACCGTGCTGCCGGGCGGGCGGCGCCACACGGTGAGCAGCCCGGGGCGCCAGCGGCCGCCCTGGCGGATCTCGACCAGGCGCCAGCGCCGTACGTCCCGGTGGGCGCCGGGCAGCGTCATCAGCTCGCGCGGTGCCCGCTCGGCGTCGCCGGGCACCGGGGCGGGGCGCGCGGGGCGGGAGAAGGGAACGGCGCTGGTCACACCCCCAACGTAATTCGAATACTCGTTCGAGTCCAGCTGTACGGGGGCCTGCTACTGGGCGATCGAGTTGATCAGCGAGCGCTTCACCACCACGGTGTGGGTGATGCTGTCCGCGAAGGTCTGGCACCTCGGGTGCACGACCGGGCGGGCGTAGCCGGCGAAGGCGGGCAGGATGTCGACGACGTGGCAGAGGCTGCGGATGACGGAGCGCGCGGGGCCGACGGGCGCGCCGGTGTCCTCGTCGACCAGGACGATTCCCATCAGCCGCTGGCCGATCGACTCGCCGGTCCGGCCGCGGACCGCCCACTGCCACGTGAGGAAGCCGGCGCCGAGCAGCCAGTAGGCGGAGGTGAACGCGGCGCGGACGTCCAGGCCGACGAGCATGCCGACGACCTGGAGCACGGCGAAGGCCGGCTTCGCGATGTAGAGGATCGCGGTGTAGGCGGTCATGATGCCGCCGGCCAGGCCGAGCTCGATCGCGGTGGCCATCGCCCGCGTGTCCCACGGGGCCAGCCCGGGGATCGCCGTCTTGCGGCCGGGCTGGTGCTGGTGCGGGATGCCGCCCGCGCCGGTGCCGCCCTGCCACCACGGCGCGACGCCGGTCGGCGGATACGGGGCCGTCATCGGTCGCCCTGTCCGGTCGCTTTCACGTGCCTCCTCCGGCGCCGGTCTGCGCAGCCGGCGCCCGCAGGGGTCAACGACGACCGGGGCGGGGCGGTCACTGCCCGGGTCCTTGCGGCAAATGATCAGATGCCGGCGGTCGACGGCCGGTCGTCGGCTGGCCGGACGAGGCGGGTGTGCTGCTCGCACCCCTGGTGCGCCCACGCCCACTCCCGCGGCTCTGTCTGGAGGGGCGCGTCGCCGATTAGGCGGATGAAGTAGGACTCCTCGCCGACGGCGAGCACGCGCAGCAGTCGGCCGGGTTCGGTGGTCTCTTCGAGGACGTCGTCGGCGCGGTAGGCCGGGGGTTCGGCGGTCACGCGGTCATCGTGGCCTGGGCCTTGCGGTCGTGCGCGGTCTGGGGCAGGCGGCGGGCACCCGTTCGCGTGAGCCCGGTTTGCCGGGCCGCTGTCGCTCCGTCAGCGGCCGCGGCGGACGAGAACCTTGAGGACCTCCCGGGCGTCGCGGCGCCGGTCGGCGGTGCGGGCGACCACCGCGGTGATGGCGGCGGCGGAGACGGCGAGGGCGTACCAGCAAGCGCTCGCCGCGGTGATGAGAGCGGTGTGCTGGAGGACGGTGGACATGGGGGTTGCTCCGGCGGGTCGAGGCCGGACGGGATCGCGGTCCGGCGTAGCGGAGGTGGTGGCCTGGGTAGAGGCCGCCCGGGGTGGCCCGCCGGACGAAGGGCGGCGGGCCGATCCGGGTTCAGTGGCTGGCGAGCTGTTCGATCTGGGTGGCGAGGCGGGGGCCGGGACGTCCGGCGACGCCGTCGATGACGGGTGCGTCGCCGGGGCCGGCGCGGACCACCAGGCGCTCGACCTCGGGGGCCAGCTGGTCGGTGGGCTCGGCGTTCTCGGGGCTGGTCCACGGAATCAGGTGGGCGGGCAGGGCACGCATGTAGCCGGCCATGTCCGGTACACCGGGCGGAATGGTGCCGACGCCGGCGGGCAGGTCGAAGAAGGAGTGCGCTTCCTGGAACCAGCGAATGGCCTGGCGCAGTTCGCCGCGCTGCAGGTGGAGCAGGTAGATGAAGGTGGCCGAGAGCCGGTCGCCGGCGCCGGCCGCCATGCCCCACCAGAACGCGGCGGAGGTGGGGTGGCCCGCCAGGTACAGCAGGCAGCCGAAGATCTGGAACCCGGCGATCTCGGCGTCGATCTCGCTGACGTCGATCGGGTGCTGCAGCTGGGCGGGCCGGTCGTTGACCTCGTCCTGCTCGGCGAGGTCGACGACCATGGCCAGGGCCTCCTCGGTGAGCACGGAGCGGACCAGGGAGTCCAGGCCCAGGCGGGCGCGGGAGTGGTGGGCCCACCAGGCGGGATGCTCGTATTCGCCGCGGCGGTACGCCGCCAGGTCGTGGGCGATGCGCCGGATGACCCGGGGGTAGTCGTCCGTGGTCCTGCGCTGGGGCCGGGCGCGGGCGAGGAGCTGCTCGACCCGCTCGGGGGCCATCGGGTCGGTGGGGTCGGGGGCCGTCACTGGCGTCCTCCTCTGGCGCGGTTCTGGTGGTCCTCGAAGAGCCGGAGCGGGGCCAGGTCGTCGTGCAGGAGCTGCTTGGCACGGCGCAGGTTCCGGTCGACGGTGGCCGGGTGGACGTTGAGGATCAAGGCGGCGAGCTTGCTGGTGAAGCCCATCACCTGCTTGATCATGACGGCGGCGAACTCGCCGCGGGTCAGCGGCTTCATGGCGTCGTGGACGGTTCCGAGCTCGCTGTAGCGGTCATGGAGGAGCGCGAACATGTCCTCGATCAGCCGCCGCGCGGTGTCCAGGTCCCGCTGCAGGCGGGGGTCGCGCCCCATGCGGTAGGCGCGCTCCAGCACGGCCGCGCCCAGTACCTCCCAGATCTCGTCCTCGGCGTTGCGCGAGGCGAGGATCTGCTGCCAGTTGGCGCCCAGGTAGACGGTGACCTCGTGGATGACCTCCTCGGCCGCCGCCTCCGACTGAAGGACCTCCTCGGCAAAGCACAGCATCTCGGGGCGCTGGTCAAGGACGTAGCCCTCGAACTCGACGCCGACCTCGACGTCGACCACGTCGGTGGTGTCCTCCAGGGCGAAGGGGTCGGGGAGAGCTGACACCGCGTCGGCCGCGGCGGCGGGGTCCCACAGCGGCGCGTCGTCCGCGCCGGTCACCCCCGGGGAGTCCTCGCTCAACTCTCCTCCCCGCTGTGCGGCGGGTGGCCGGCACGCGACTTCGCGCCCCCCGCACACCGCCGGGGGCCACAGGCGTCAAGCGTGGGCTGGAGGTGCCGGGGCCGGTAGTGCGTACTGCTGTCCATGTGCTCGTTTCCGGTCGGATTGCGGCGCTCCTTGCTTCGCCGGAGCCGCTTTTGGGCTCGCTTCCAGCTTTGCGGCACAGCCCCCGGATTCACGCACGAGGTCCGAACGGATTTCACTAAGAGATCATCTATGGTTGCTTGACGTAGTCGTCGCGACAGTCCACAGCGCCCCCGATGGCCACGAGCTAGGCATATGCCAATAGCCCAGTTGATATGACCAATAACTCACAGTAGTTAAAGTGGCGCAGATCACACAAACTGCCCACCGTGAACGGGTTTGACTGGCCATCAGGCCGCCGAGACGTAACCGCCGAGAACACTGGCAGAAACGGTCAACCTGACCCGGGGCTCGCTCGTCCTGCCGGAGTGGCACCCCCGGCCCGGACCGGACCTCGGCTCCGCCCGACACGCGGGCCGCCCCGCGCGGCCTACCGGTCGTCGCCCCCGAACTGCGCGGCCAGCTCCTCGGCCCACGCCCGGGCCCGCCGCTCCTGTTCCCAGGCAACGAGGTCATCCAGACGGTCCCTCAGCCGCACGATCGTCCGGGCCCGTCAGGAAGTCGTCCAGCTCGAGGTCGTCGATGCCCCCGCCGGTGGCGGCGGTGCGTACCACCACCCGGGCCGGGGCGCGCGAGGCCATGCGCTCGCGCGGGCCGGCGGCGGCAGACGGCGCCCATGCGGACCGCCGCCAGCACAGAATTCGCGGCGATCACGGTGGTGCGCGCGGTACGGTCGGCCCACCCGTCGACCCCGGAGGCCATCATGGTGTCCACGCCGCCTGCCGGCCGTCCCGGTTGGGACGACCTTCCTCCCGCTGTCCGTACGGCTGTCGAGGAGCGTTCGCGGGCCCGGGTGACGGGCGTGGACTACCCGTCGGGCGGGTTCACTCCGGGCATCGCCGCGCGCCTGCGGCTCGCCGACGGCACCCAGGTGTTCATCAAGGGCGTGCCGGCGGCAGACCGGTCGGTGGCGATGTACCGGGCCGAGGCCACCGTCGGAGTGCATCTGCCCGCCCGGATCGCTCCGGGGCTGCTGTGGACGGTGGAGACGGCAGGGTGGTTGGTCCTGGGTTTCGAGGACGTCGCCGGCGGCAACCCGGATCTTGCGCCTGGTTCGTCGGAGCTCGGCGCGGTGCTGGACACCGTGGCCGAGCTCGGCCGGGAGCTGACCCCGTGCCCGGTCAAGCAGGCCGGGCCGTTCTCCGCGCTCGCCGACACCCTGGCCGGCCACTGGCAGCGCCTGATTCAAGGCGGCCTGGACGGCTGGGGCCTGGAGCACGCCGCGGAGCTGGCCGAACTCGACGATCCGGCCGCGCTGGTCAGGGCGACCGAGGGCGACACCCTGCTGCACTGCGACCTGCGCGCGGACAACATGCTGCTCGAACGCGGCCGGGTGCGGGTGATCGACTGGTCGTGGTTCGCGCGCGGCGCCGCCTGGGTCGACGCCGCGTTCCTGCTGCCGCAGCTGGTACTGGCAGGCCACACCGCCGCCGATGCCGAGCGGCTGCTCGCCGAGGCGATGCCGGCCTGGCGGGAGACCCCGGCGCAGGAGGTAACCGGGTTCGCGGTCGCCCTCACCGGGTTCTGGACATGGCAGCAGCGCACCGGGCCCAGCGGCGCGCTCGGCGCCTACCGGGCCCGGGCCGCCGCCGCGGGGCGAGAGTGGATCGCTCACCGCACCGGCTGGAACTCCCCCGCCGCGGTGACCTCGTAGAAGCCGCGGGCGGCCAGGTCGGCGAAGCCCGGGCCAGGACCGCGTACAGGTGCGTGGGACACAGGTAGCCGAGGTAGTCCTTGCCGGTGCGCCCGTCCGGGGCATGCAGCAGGGCCTCGGCGGCCTGGCCCACCGTCACCTTCTTCGCGCCGTGGAGGGTGTGGGCGAGGCGGGCGGCGGCGCGCTCCGCCCGGACGGTGTGCCGCCGGTAAGCGGCCGGGTTCCCGGCCAGGAAGACGTTCGGCGTCGAGTGGGCGTAGCGGCGAGCAGCCGGTGGTGCCTCCTTTGACGAGGCGGCACCGGCTACGCCATGAGAACAACAGGTCCGCCAGCGGCTCCTCACCCACTCCCCCTGCGGTCCGAGAGAACTCGACCCGCACAGCCAAGCTGACCGACCGCCCGGCCCCGCACGAATCCGGGTGGCCAGGGTTCACGTGCGGGGCCGCGCTCACGGGGTGTGGGCCGTCAGACTCCGGTCATGGTGAACGTACCCGTGCCGTCCTGCCTGCCGCTGGAGTACTGGCGGATCAGCTCGCCGTCCGCGTACCGGTCGTAGCCGATCATGGAGCCGGTGTACTTGTTCTGCAGGCCGACCTTCGGGCTGCCGGGTACGTCGCGGTAGATGTAGAACCGCTGGAGGTCGTCCTCCCTGCAGGTGGCCGTCGTCAGGTAGGCCTGCTCCTGGTTGGCGATGTTCGCGGGGATGGTCGCGCATCCGCCGTTGCCCCAGTTCCACAGGGACGCCTCGAGGACTCCGTTGTGCTCCGTCACGTTGCACAGCCGCCAGTTGTCCAGGTGGGCGCTGAAGAAGGTGGATTCGCGCAGGCGGATGCCGTCGTTGGCCAGGAGCGGTGCGCTCCAGTTCAACACCTTGCCGGGGACGTCGATCCTGTAGGCGCCGGGTTGGCAGTTCAGGGCGGCGAGCGCGGCGGGCTTGGCGGCCTGGGTGGCCTTCGTGCTCTGGCCGGCCTCGTCGGCTGCTGCGGTGTCGTGCTTGGCCTGGTCGGCCTTGGCCGAGGGGACGGGACCTGCCGGGTGCTGCGCGGTGGCGGCGGGAGAGCCGCAGTCCAGCAGGCCCTGGGCTTTGGCCATGATGCTGTTGGCGGGGACCTTGTCCTCGCAGCGCACCGCGCCTTCTTCGAGGGTGGTGTACGTGGTGTAGGACCCGGTGTCGGGGCCCTCAACCCACTTCAGGACGCCCGCATCCGACCGGTTGCAGTTGAGGCTCCCGTACGTACCGGTGACCTTCTTCGTGCCCTCGTACAGGCCGTAGTAGCCGGGCTTGCGGAAGTCCCACGAGATCGACTTGTTCGTGGTCGAGGTGTGGGTGTAGTTGACCTGCACGTTCAGGCCGAGCATGCCGCCGACCATGCCGAGGGCCTCAACCTGGAAGTTGCCCTGGATGTTGCCGTTGACTCCGACGGACACCGAGATGGTGTCCTGGACACTGGTGTCCACGGTCTGCGAACCGGTCGAGCCGTCGGTGACATACCAGCCCTTGAAGTGCGTGATGGTGGGGGTGACTTCGGTGCTCTTGATGACCGGGTGGCGTGTGCCGAGGTCGGCCGCCGTACAGGTGTCACCGAGCCGGGGCGCCGTCGTGGCGGCGGGCGCTGCGGCCGCCGGTGAGGCGGCAAAGCCCATGGCGGTGACCGCCATAGCGGTCACCGCCATGAGTGACCTGCCGGTGCGGCTGACGGGTCGTATGGGGCGCGTCATTATCCATTTCCCCTTGGTCGTGTATATGTCAGGTCAAGGACGAATGTAACGACCGTGAGGGCGCGGCGTGAGGCCGGAACAGGCCACATAAGTTCGTGGAGGGTCTTATTCCTCCCCTTGTGCACACCACTGCCGGACCGGTTCGATCCTCGGTGAACCCGTGCGCCATCGAACAGGGGATCATCTTTTGAAACTTGCCAGGCAACTGTTCGCAGCCGTAGCCTCGCTCGCCCTCACCGCAGCCCTGTGCGCCCTGGGCGCCCAACCGGCCGCCGCCCAACCGCCCGCGAACCGTACAGTCCCCCAGGGCCACAGCGACTGCACGGAACCCGGGGCCGACCTCTCGCGCGAGGGCATGGCCTGGACCTGCATCAAGACGGGACCGGCCACCGTGCCCCCGGCCGCGCCCGGAAAGACCTGCACCCCGGTCGGCCCCGGAACCAAGGCCTACGAGGAAGGCGCGGTCAAATCCTGCACGGAAGTCACGCACGGCCCGGCCCGGGAAGCCCTCAAGAGCAGCATCCCGGTGTGGAGTTGCAAATCGGACACATGGTACGCCTCGACCCGCCACAGCTACTGCCTGGAAAGCGAAGTCGACTACACCCTCGAGGACAAAGAAGGCGCGCCGATCGGCAGCGCCATCCTCCACATCGCCCAGCAGGCCTCCCTCGATTCGCGGGGGGCGAGCTGGCGCGAGCAGGTCGACGCCACGACCGTCCAGGCCACCCCCAACGTCGGCTCCATGGTCTTCGTGTTCGAGGCCTCATGCTCGGGCCAGTGCACGCTGGACAACCGCAGGATGAGCGCGACCATCGCCCCCGGCGAAACCAAACGGGGCTTCTTCACGTTCAGGACCACGGTCGGCAACGAAACCCAGAGCGAGATCGTGCCGTCCTACCACTCCGTCACGTACTCCACCGGGGAGAACATCCCCCGCAAGCGTGACAACCGGTGGAACAACCCCAACACGGTGCGCTGCGACGCGAAGGTCAGCAAGGACGCCAACACCGGCTGCATCGTCATGGGGAACATGGCCGACGTGAGGATCTCCATCGCCAAGTACGGGGCCGCAGCCATCACCTACCAGTGGGCCCAGAACACGCTCATCGGCGGCAACTTCGGAACCAAGGACCACACACTGATCCGGGTCCGGGACGACGACGGAAAAATCAGGGACCGCAACCGCTACCAGAGCTGCGAGGCCGCCCCGAACCCCTTCAAACCCATCCTCGTCACAGCGGAACAAGACTCGTGTGACGAGTTCCCGTTCGCCGCGACCGCGCAGGGTGGCACCAACGGCAACCTGTGCACGGAGATCCAGCCCTGGTGGAACAGCGACCACTGGGAAGTCAAAATGATCAGGTACCCCGGACCTATGGTGAACTGCGTCCGCAGCCACGTACCGCTCAAACAGAACAGCGGCGCGGGCGGCGAGTACGGCAACGCCGTCCTGTCCGAACGCATCCTCGACGGCGAGAACTTCACCGTCACCATCACCGACTAGGTGTGCATCTGCCGGAGCTTGGCTACAGCCGGGTCTGGGTCTTCTGCTTGAGGCGTTCGTAGGGGGTCTGGCCGCCGAGGGCGAGTTCGCCGGCGATGGCGACCCGGGCATCCGGCTCGGAGGCCTCGACGCCCCAGCTGGTGGCCGCGGTGCGCATCACGTTGCGGGCGGGGGCGATGCAGGCCATGCGCTTGGTGGCGTCGGGTGCGGTGGCGGCGGCGGTCAGACGGTGCACCACGCCGGTCCGGATGGCCGGCCGGCCGATGGTCATCGGGAGCCGTCCTGGGCCTCGCGGGCCCGGGCGGTGCTGCCGGTGGTGACCAGGGCGACGCCATGGCCGGCGAGGCGGTCAGAGACGCGGGCCCAGCCCTGGGCGGCGGGGGCGACCATCGAGCGGTTCACCGTGATGACCGCGCCGATCGTGCCGGCGGCGACCAGCTCGGTGACGCGCCGCCAGCCGGGCCGCTCCGTCAGCGACTGCAGTTCGTCGGTGTCGGTGATCACCTCGGTGAGGGCCCAGCCCTCGCCGGCGGCCCGCCGCTCGCACCACGCGGCGAACAGGCCGGCGGACACGATGTCCGGGACGGCGCAGACATAGCCGACCGCCGCGTCGGGCCTGGGCGGCACAAGTGGCGGAGGTCCGGGCCGATCTGCTGCTGTCGTCACGGGGGCTCTCCCTGCCGGTGCCGGGTGTGCGGCCCCGCGTCCGGACGGGGGAAGCCGGGCGCGAGGCCGCGATCGGGGCCGGCCCGGGAAGCTGGTGTCCGCGTCCCGGGCGGCTGACAACCAGTCAACGCCCTTCGGAGCGGATCCGGTCAGGAAGAAGTGCTGCTTCGTGGTCGCGGCCAACCGGAAGAGTTGACCCTGGCTTTGCCCAGGGCCCGACGCGCGGGGTGACGGTGACGCTACGTTTGGGTGCCGTGGGTGAGAACGCGCTGCTGCGGCAGCGGATGGAGGAGCTCGGCCTTACGCAGGCGGGGCTGGCCCGGCTGATGAACGCCGAGATCCACCGGCTGACCGGGAGGCCGGGCACGATCTCGGAGCGCACCGTCTACAACCTGCTGGCCGGGGTGCACCGCCGGCCGCACGGACGGACGGTCGCGGCGCTGGGTGCCGTATTCGGGTGCGCGGCCGCAGACCTCGGTCTCGTGCCGCCCGCCACCCATCGCTCCGCCTCCCCGGAGGCCTCCGTGGACCGCCGGACGTTCTTCGTCTCCGGTGCCGCCGCAGCCGGCAACGCGCTCGTACCGGCGCTCCGGCAGCCGGCCTCCGTCGGGGTGTCCGACGTCGCACGCGCACGCGCCGGGCTGGCGGCCCTGGACGCGCTCGACGACCACCGCGGCGGTCACACCGGGCTGGAGCGCTCGGCCCTCGCGGGCGCCGCCCGAACGCTCGGCCTCCAGAAGGGCAGCGCCAGCGAACGTGTCCGGAGCCGGCTGTTCGCCGTCGCGGCCGACTACACCGCCGTCGCCGCCTGGTCGGCGATCGACGCCCGCGGCCGCGAGCGCGCGAAGCGCCACCTCGACCGCTGCCTCACCCTGGCGGGCCTGGCCCGCGACCCTGTCGCCCAGGTCCGGGTCTGGAACTCGGTGGCGATGCTCGCCCACCAACGCGGCCGGCACGCCGAGGCCCTGGCCGCAGCCAAGGCGGCCCAGGCCACCGGCGCGGGCCGCCGTGACCCGCTGTTCGCCTCCCTCACCCACGCGCGGGCGGCCGTCGCCCACTCCGGCCTGGGAGAGCGCCGGGCCGCGCAACGCTCGCTCGGCCACGCCCGCGACGCCCTCGCCAGGGCCGAGGACCGTACGACCCCCCGGCCGTCCTGGGTGGCGTTCTACGGCAGAGCCGAACTGTGGGCGCTGCACTCGATCGTCCACCTGCAACTCAGCGAGCCGCAGCTGGCCGAGGCGTTCTCCCACCAGGCACTGGCCCAGCTGCCCGACCGGTTCACCCGCAACCGGGCCATGGCCACCGCCCGCCTGGGCCTCGCCCAGCTCGGCCAGGGCGACGCCGAACAAGCAGCGGCCACCGGAAGCACGGTCTTCGCGTTGATGGCCGACGCCCCGTTGCCCGGCCGGATGCGGACCCTGCTCGGCGACCTCCACCGCGGACTGCTCACCCTGGCGCCCGCCTCCCCGGCTGCGCGAGAGTGGGCCGACCGCCACCGGGACGACTGGAGCCGACCGTGACCAACGCCGCCCCCGACATCCGCCTCCACCGCGCCGACCACCTGCCGGACGACTTCCGCCACCTCCTGCTCACCGTCCACGCCGACGCCTACGCCGACCAGGCCCACGACCCGTTCGTCCAGCGCTTCCCCTGGTTCGTCGACCACTGGACCACCCGGCCCGGCTTCACCTGCGCCGTCGCCTACGACCAGAGCAAGGGCGAGCCGATCGGATTCGCGTACGGCGCCCCGCTCCCCTACGGCCGGGAATGGTGGCGCGACCACCTCCCCCAGGAACCAGCGGCCCCCTCCACGTTCGGCCTGTCCGAGCTCATGGTCCGCCCCGCCTGGCGCAAGACCGGCACCTCCACCGCCCTCCACCAAGCCCTCCTCACCGACCGCCCCGAACACCTCGCCGTCCTCCTCGTCGACCCCGACCACCCCAAAGTCCAGGCCCTCTACGAATCCTGGGGATACCGGCAGATCGGCCTGCGACAGCCCTTCCCCGACTCCCCCCGCTACGCCGTGATGCTCCGCCACCTGCCGCTGTGAGCCGCCGCGGTCAGACAGGTGAGCCGAGGCTCCAGCCGCTGACCTGGTCGACGCGGCCGCGCCAGGCCGGCAGTGTGTGGGCGGCCCGGCCCGCTCTGACCTCGACATCCCGCAGATGCAGGAAGCGTGGGTCGGCCTGGCGGCGCCGCCGCCCGTCCTCGACGGCCTGGTCCAGGTGCCCGAGAGCCTCTCGCAGGACCTTCCGCAGACCGTAGTAGTCGGCCTCTCCGATCTGGCTGACGTGCAGGTCCTCCCACATCGCGGCCGAGACCATGGTCCCCGTGACGAGCGCACCGTCCACGGCGAGCGTCACGACGACGGTCTGGGCCGCGACTTCCGGGTGCTCCACCCCGAGGCGCAGCAGCTCCAGATGCGGGTCCGTGTAGCCGTCGCCCTGGAGCAGGACCCGCAGGGCGGGCTGCACCGCATCTCGCCACGACACCGCGCTGCTCCCCTCGCCCTGGACAGGTCCGAGTTGAACATGCCCCGTCGGACGTACGGTCATCCGGACTCTTGATGATCTCGTGGCCCGCGCCGTCGTTGGTCGGAAACGCGTGCGACGCCCGGCGGAGGCCGGACGTCGCACGCCACCACGGGAACGCTCACCAGCGGATGCGGCTCGTTGTGGACACTGTGGTGATCGACGAGCAGCGGCGTCACCCTGGTGGAGTGCCCCGGGTCCAGCGGCGTCCGCACGTTCACGGGCAGGCAGTCCCACAGCTCGGCGAGCGTGACCGGCTCGTCCTCCCACACCGGAGAGTCGAGCAGTTCGGACAGCCGCACGAAGCTGGCCCGCTTCCCTGCGGCGTCGGTGAGCGCCCGGACCTCCGTCAGCGGGCCGTCGGCCTGCTTCGCGCGGATGCCGTGCCCACTCAGACCCCACCTGTCGTCCTGGACCAGCGCGGTCGCACTCGCCGCGATTGCCCGGCCAGCCTGGCTCAGCCCATAGAACACCAGCACCGGCTGCGTCGCAGGCCCTACCGTGGCCGCCGCCCGGAAGAACTGCTCCGCCTGCTCCAACGACGCGCCGAAGACCCGCCGCCGGCGCGGCGTTGTCGCGGCCAGGCCGGGCGGGGCGGAGCGGGCTCCGCGCAGCACGTCCCACGCGTCCCGGACCGAGGTGTCGATGACCATGCCCGGACGCTACCGGGGTTCGCCCACCTCCACGAGCGGGTTTCGACGTTCTGCGGGGTCCGCTTCGGACGGCTGGTGGTACCGGGATGCCGGCCACTTAGCCGCTCCATCGCCTCGCGCTCCTGGGCGTCGACGAGGTGAGCAACCAGCTCGACGGCCACCAGCCGCTCCGGCACCGGCCGCGGCAGGCCGTCTGGTCAGGCGGGCGTCCGGGCGGCAAGATCACCGGGACCCAGAGGACGACGGCTGGCGGGCCGGACGCGCACGTTCTCCTCGTCGCAGCCGGCCTCGGTGGAGAAAGGCGTGTCCAGACGCTGGACCGGCAGCAGTCGCTCGCCGTACGGCTGATCGACCGCGGCATCGGCGTGGGAGAACGGCTGGGCCAGCGGGCGCCGCCGGGCCTGACGGCCGGGCTGATCATCACTCATGAGTGACAGTCTGTCACCCCGAGCACCGGATCCGGCGAGCCGCCGGTTCTTCGCCAGCACGGCCTTGTGCCCTCGTGCCGTGACCCGAGCAGCGGTGCGCGGGTTCACTCGTCATGACGACGAACTCGCTTTCCCTGCACGAGGACAAGACCAGGGCCGCCGAGGGCCAGGTGCCGCCGGGCCCTGACCCGGAGCTGCGGGCTCGGGACCAGGAGCGGCGGCAGGCGGCACCTGGCCGAGTACGCGGCCGCCGCGCTCGCCTGCGGTCGGGACCTGGACCCCGAGGACGACCAGGACGGCGGCGTGCCCGACGACGTCACCTCCGTACTCAGCGCACTGGTACTGCTCGGCGAACCCGGAATCACCGCCGGTGAAGGCCTCGCCCTCGCCGCCGTCGGCGCCATCGCCCTCGCGATGCCCCGCACCATCACCCACACCAACGACCCGATCGGGCAGCTACCCGAACTCGCCCACCACCTCAACCAGGCCGTGGACGCCGGCCGCGCCGGGGCGTAGCGCCCCTGTCCCCGTCGGCGGGTCCAGCACCGGGCCGGGCCTGTGCCTCGACGGGCAGCGGCCCGGGAGCGGTCCGGTCGGCATCGTCCCGCGGGCCTGGGACGTGGTGCCGTCGACCGCACTGGTGCACGACCTACGATGGCCCGATGTCCGACTCCTCCGGTTTCCCCGAAGACCTGCTCGCCCTCCAGCGCCGCTGGTACGCCGCCGAGGCCGACTGGGCCGCCGACCCGACCGAGGACAAGCGCAGCGCCTTCGCTGCGGTCGGCGCCGAGCTGTACTCCCACTCGTACTGGGCCGGCGCGGAGAACCGGCACAAGGCCGAGATGGCCCTCAAGCAGGCCGCCCGCCAGGACACCGTGGGCCCGTCGGCCTGAGCAGCAGGCTGTGCCGCTGGGCTGGCCCACCCCTGGATTTGAGCGCTGCCGGGCGCGCGAATCTCAGCGCGTCGTCGGTTGGAGTTCGCCGGCGTGGAGCCGGATGCGCACCGCTTGGTCGTGCAGGCTTGCGGTGCTGATGACTGCGACGGTCTCCGTCCCGATGCTGGCGCTGGTGGCCACGTAGTCGCCGTGGGTGAGCCGTCGGGCCTCGATGACGGTGCCGTCGACGATGAGCTGCCCGGGTCCCTCTTCTTCTGGCTCGCCGGGCAGGTCGATCGGTCCGGTGGCGGAGGCGTTGGCGAGGAAGACGTCCAGGAGCGATTCCAGGTCGAAGGCGGATCGCGCCCGGATGTGATCGGGCAGGGGGCGGTGGCTGGTGACCTGGACGAGGTTCGTGCGGTCCTCGTAGTACTGCAGGTCGAGGTGGTGGAGGACACCGTCGGTCGACTGCCGGCCGACCAGCCGGTGCCAGCCGGGACGGGGCTCTTCCAGTGCGGCGACCCGGTGGCCGAACGCCCGGAGCGTCTCCTGCCAGGTGGGCTCGATGGGACGGTCCATACGGGCAGTGCTGCGGAACATGACAGCCCCCCAAGGGAGTAGAGCGCGGGTACGGTGCCGTCTCATCGTGGCACCGCACCCGCGCTCACGGACAGCGGTTCGGCCCGCCGGGCAGGCGGTTCCGGTCGGCCTAGTAGATGGTGTAGTACACCGTCAGGGTCGCGGGGTGGCAGACCGATCCGTCGTCGAGCGTCGCGTAGCTGGTGTCCGAGTCCAGCCGGGTATACGCGCTGCCCATGGTCAGGCCGCCCGGCGCCCACTTGCCCTTCCACTCGCTACGGTCGGCCAGGCCGCTCGGCCCCCAGGCGTGGTTGGCCACGCCACCCCCGTCGACCGCGTGGACGTGCCAGTAGTAGAAGATCGCGGCCTGGCCGGGCAGCAGGTTGAACCCGGACTCGATACGGATGGCGCGGCCGCCGACCGCGTCGCCGTCGAGCCAGGCCTTGCCGCAAACGTCGTTCCACTCGTCGTGGGAGTCCGGCTGCGCTGCCACGCCCGGGGCCGGCTTCACGCTCTTGCCCCAGAGCGCGGCGGCCTTGGCCTGCGCGGTGGCGTCCTCGGCCGGGGTCGCGTTCTTCTTGACGGTGTACTGCATGCCGTCGGCCGTGCTCTTGATGACGTAGCCGTGTGCCTCGGCGACGGCCGTGTCGTAGCCGGTGAGCTTGAGGCCGGCCTCGCCGTGCACGTGGGACACGGCCGGCGTGGCCTCGGCGGCCGTCGCGGACGGCGTCGTGGCGGCCAGTGTCGCCGCGGTCAGCGCCGCGACGGCCGCGGCGGTGGCGAACTTGATCACGAGGTTCCCCCCTCCTGAGATGCGGCCCGGTCGGGCCACGGGGAAGAGCCTGCACGAACAGAGGGCAGGGACACATCAAAGATTCGCACTAGTGTCCGAAAAGGATCTGCGGATGGCCGACAGGCCGGACACGCACAACCAAGCCCGCCCATGGCGAACCAGCCGGTACGCACCACCCCGGCCATGGCCGCGCACACGGCCCACGGCACCACTGCGCAACTCCGACCGGCGAACCCCGGATCCACCTCCGACACCCGGGAGCGGGCCCCACCGTGGCCCCGGACCGGGCCTACAGGTGCGGTCCGATCCGGAGCGCGGTGAGCACCGCGTCGCCTTGGCCGTCGCGCCCGGTGCTGGCCGCCAGAAGACTCTGCAGCAGCTCATCGAGCAGGCCGCAGCCACCGGCGTCATCTCGGCCGACCTCGCCGACCGGCTCAACGCCGGCCGGCCGCTGCGCAACAAGCTCGCCCACGGCGAGATGACCGGCACCACCGCACCCGCACCCGTCCGCGCCTCGCACGTGGCATCCGGCCCCGGCAAGGGGGTTCCTTGTCCGAGTAGCCCGCGTGAACCTGGTGTCCCTCAGGGGATGCGCAGCTGCCACCCCTGCCGTCGCTTGGAGGAACCCGTGCCTCAACCCGCACGACTGATCTGGGCCAACAACGGCGACAACCCGGCGGGTGTCACGCTCGCCGGGACCGGCTACTCGGAGTCCATCGACCTGACCGAGGTGGAGACGGTCTTCCTCTCCGTCGTCGTCGGCGACCCGCCCGAGGACATGAAGGGGGGCAGCATGTCGATAGGCGCCACCCTGGTCGTAAGCCTCCAGGTACAGGACGCCGGTGGCACCTGGCTCCCCGTCGCCTTCCTGGAGCCCTGCCACTACCAGTCGCTCCTTCGAGCGGACCACTGGTCGATCGCCCCGCCTCACAGCCGTGTGTCTGTGGGACTGGGCCTGCCGCTCATCGGCTCGGACACAGACTTGTCCTCCACTGTGCCGATGGTCCTCCCGCCGACCGCGCGAATCCGCTGGGACGCTCATCGGCCCGGTCCAGTCCGCGGCAACTGGATTCCCGCACCGTTCGGCCGGACAGTGATCTCCCTGTACGGGCGCTGACTCCCCCGCCATACCTGCCCGTGCACTGCGCAAACAGCGCAGGATCTGCTGGGAAGCCACCACTTCCTCTCGGTCAAGATCCGGTGGCAGAGACCCGAAGGCAGTCAAGATCACTTGTCAATCGGTCAGGGTGACCTGTCAGAGGACACGAAGGTCGGCGGCCGGTTGTCCCAGCCTTGTCCCAGGTCCGGACGCAGAACAGCATGACCTGGGTTTTCGGGTGGGACCGTCCCAGCGAATCGGGCATACCGGGCGTGCTGGGACAGAGGTGTCTCAGCCTTGTCCCAGGCCGACGGCGGCGCGACGGCGCCCGCCGGTGATGGCCCGGAGTGTGCGTCTCGGGTCCGGCGGGCACCGGCAGCAGCGTAGCGGGCGCGGCCCGGCGGCCCGGCTCTACAGCGCGGGGTGCGGCGGGTCTTCGGGGACGACGGCTGCGATCCGTACGGCCGGCGGCCAGGGCGGGGCGGGGGCGTAGGCGTGCACGACGTTGAGCGCGGGCCGGCCTTCGACCCGGTCGCCCTCGATCCGGGTGGAGTACAGCTCGACCTGCTGGCCGCCCTCGGTGACGGTGCGGATCGGGCGGCCGAGCCGCGGCCGGTGTTCGAGTTCGGCGCGCAGCGCTTCCAGTGCCTCGGTGGCGCCGAGCTCCTTGGCGCGCTGGGCGGCGCGGTCGGTGACCACGGCGACCGCCGGGTCCGGCTGCTGGTGCTGGTCGGTCACTCGGCGCCCTGCCGCGCCAGCAGGTCGGCGACGGCCTGGTCGACGGCGTCGGATGTCTCCGGGTCGGCGGCGAGCAGCACGCGGCCGCGGTAGGCGGCGACGATCTCGGCGACTGCGACCAGGTCCACGACGGCGGGGACCTGGTCGACCTGGTCGAGGCGGTCCATCGGCACGCGGCGCAGCAGCTGCTCGGCGAGTTCGGCGTCCAGGCGCTCGGCGTCGCCGGGGAAGCCGTGGCCGGCGCGCAGCGCGGCGCGCAGTTCCTGCACCGTGTCCATCGGCGGCAGTCCGAGACGACCGCCCCCTCGTTCGGCGGGCTGGGCGCTCATCCCCACCAACTCCTCTCCCTGTCGGCATCTCCCGGCACCGGGCCGGGCCCTGTGGTGTCGACGGTAGCGGCCTCGCAGTGGTCTGCGGAGCCACAATCCCGTACCCGGCTCGGCCGGTCTGCTCAGGCGGCCACGAAGGCGAGGGCGAGCAGCGCCGATCCGGCGACCGCCCAGTTGAAGGACAAGCGGACACGGACGTGCTTCGTCCAGGCGATCTGGCTCATGACGACGAGCTGGCGGGTCAGGACGGGCAGCGGGTCCTTGGTCCTCAGCGCCTCGGCCAGGTCGTCCGTGTTCCACTGCTTGAGGTGCCCGAAGAAGACGAAGTTCTCGGCCGCCTCGGTCGGCATGGCGCGCTTGCGGATGTTCGGCGAGACGACGGCGATGGCGTACAGCGCGGCGATCCCGATGCAGGCCGCCCCCGGCCAGAAGAACAGGTTCGCCCAGAAGCCGGAGAGGTGCCGCAGCCGGTCGCCGGCGTTGAGGAGCGCGCCGATCGCCACAAGCACGGCGGTCTCCAGGGTGAGCGCGAAGGACGCCTTCGCGTCGACCTTGCCGGTCCAGTCGGCCACGGCCGCGTGGATCTTCCACGCGGTCTCCACCGCGTCGGCGTCGGTGGTCACGAGATCACCCAGCCCCAGCCGGAGCGGTAGACCGTGGTGCGCGTCCCGTTGACGGTCTGGACGCTCTCCTCCCACATCGGCCTGCCATCGGAAGAGACCTTCCGGTTGCCCGCCATGGTGTCGAAGACGGCCTTGGTGATGTAGGTGCGTTTCTGGGGCGTCTCCCGGATGTCGCTGAGCTTGGCCGCGATGTTGGCGGCCTGGCCGACCGAGATCAGATCGTTGTGGTCGCGGATACCGGCGCGCGCGATGAAGACCTTCCCGGAGGCGACGCCGCAGACGTGGCTAAGGGCAAAGCCCTTGGTGACCAGGGAGGGCAGCTTGCGTTCCAGGGCCGGGCGGACGAAGTTGTCGGTGGCGTACTTGATCTCCATGGCGGCCTGGACCGCGCGGGAGTTCTTGTTCCCGCCCACGAAGATCCCCATGACGCGGTCGCCGTCGAAGCTGCGGATGTGGCCGTCATGGCTGCGGATGACGCGGCAGGCGGTCGCGAGGAAGGCGCGCATCACCTTCGCCGCCGTCCCCGGAGGGAACTCGGTGACCAGCTTGGTGGAGCCCATCATGTCGGCGTAGAGGTAGACGGCGTCCAGCTCCCGCGCGCCGTTCTTCAACACAATGTTCTCGGTCTTCGGCACGACGGTGCCCTGGGTGACCTGCCAGTCGTGGCCGACGAGATCCGAGAGGGCCTGGTTGATCTGGTCTTTCAGTCCCACCGAGCAGGTGTCCTTCCAACGGAGCGCAGGCGCGGTCGCGGCCCCCGAGGGCAAGGCACGGAACCGCAGCACACAACATGTAGTGGCGCGCGTGACATATAACCACTACATGCAGGCCCTAGCGCAAGGGGATTGCGCGACCGCAGCCGTCCCTGCAGAACGGGCGCAACGAATGGGCGGGCGTCCAAGGCGGGAGCGCAAGCGCGGCCGGGTCCCGGGAAGCAGGGGGTGTTCCGCGGGGCCCGGCCGGTGGGAGGCCAGCAGCGCCGGGGCCACGGCGCTGCTGCGCTGGCTGGCCGGCGGCCCGGTTTGCTGTGGTGGGGCCGCCGTGCCGGGAATGCTAGACCCGCTGATCGACGGGGGCCAGGGCTTTGACCTGCAATATTTCGGCCGCGGACATGTCATCCGGCGGATCGTGGGCGTTTGCGTGCCAAACCAGTGGCGCCGTGTGCGGCCGCGGGACGAGACTGCGCGGATGGACACCCTGCCGCCATTGCCCGGACCACTCCCCTGGCCGGTGCCGGACTCCCGTGCCCACCACTTCGTGAACCACTACTCGGACATGCACGAGCTGGTCGCCGAGTTGGTCCTGCCCGAGCACGCGCCCGCCTACGTCGTCAGCGTGCTGGAGACCTCCCGGGAGCTGATCCGGCACTCGTACTACCGGTACGAGTTCACCACCGTCGCCGTCACGTACTCGCTGTTCGCGCTGGAGCGCGCCCTCGCCGAGCACCTCGGGGTGAAGAAGAAGACGTTGCAGCAGCTCATCGATCTGGCCGCCGCCACCGGCGTCATCTCGGCCGACCTCGCCGACCGGCTCAACGCCGGCCGGCCGCTGCGCAACAAACTCGCCCACGGCGAGATGACCGGCAGCGCCCTCACTCCGGTCATGGCCGTGAACATGGTGCGCGCCGCCTTCGACACCGCCAAGCTGCTGTTCCCCGCCCCCGCCGACACCGCACAGGCCTGATCCTGCCCCGGTCGGCGGGTCAGCTCGGCGTCCGGGCGATGCACTCAACGTCGAGCTGGTCCGCAAGCCGCATCAGGTCCGCGCCGAGACGACCAGTGGTCGCCGGGTCCACACCGTCCCAGCCCCGGCCCACCCGCTCCTGGCGATGTCGCGCAGCATCGTGCCGATGTCGGCGGCGGGCGCGACCACGGTGCCGTCCTCGTCGCAGCGCACCTTCACCAGAACCTGGCGCATCCCGCCGTCCGGTGCCTGGCGTTCGTTCTCGGTCATGAGTCCCTCCACCTTCGGCCGGACGGACCCACCGACTCCACGGCCGCCCTTGCAGGGCCAGTGTCACCCGGCGCCTGCCAGGGGTGCGGGATTGCCGGCGGCCCGCTACCGGTGTCAGCGCGCCTGCGGCCCGGCGCCCGTCTTGTGGGCGAACCACAGGGAAGGCCCGGCGCGGGTCCGGCTCCGCCGATCGGGAGCCGGACCCGCCCCGAACCCGCGGCCTACAGGTGCGGGCCGATCACCAGCACCGTGATGACCGAGACCGGCTCGCCCCGGTCGTTCTTCTCGTCCGGCCCGTACATCCAGTAGATCCGCCAGGCGGACGGGTTGTGGTTCTCCACGTAGGAGTCCCAGACCTTCTCGGCGGTGTGTCCGGGGAAGGCCTCGTACTGGTGGGAGTGCAGGCCAGGGTAGCGCGGGTCGGTCTGGAGGAGGGCGAGGGCCTTGCGGACCTTCCTCAGCTTGACCGGGTCGGCCTTGGGGCCGGCCGCCAGGCGCCGGAGCGTCTCAGCGGCGTCTTCGGTGAATCGCAGAACGTGCACCGTGTCCTAGTCCTCGCCATCGTCCTGGTCGAGGTACTCCGAGAAGTCGCCGAGATCGACGGTCTCACCGCGCTGCGCCTGCTCGATGCCGGCGCGGATGCGTTCGGCGAGCAGCGGGTCGGTCCACACCTGCATTTCGCGCTCCGGGATGGAGACGACTGGGGTCAGCAGGAGAACGCCGTCCGGGTTGGATTCCACCCGGTAGCGGCGGCCGGGCTTGGCACCGGCCCGGCCGAGGGAGACCCGGCCACGGCTGTCGACCTCGGTCTCGGCGACTGTCTCGAACTCCTCACTTTGCATGATCGTCATGGTCGGGCCCTTCCGGTGCAGGGCGGCAAATTCGCGGCCCCGGGGCGGTTCGTTGTCGATAGAACCCACAGTACCCAGGCGGGGCAAGTGGGTAAATCCCACCGGCGGCGGTGTCCACTGGACGGGCCGGTCAGGACATCCAGCCGTTGACGCAGCCAGCGCACACGGACAGCTCGGTGTCGGTGGTGGGCTGGCCGCACGACTGGCAGTCGCCGAGCTCGCTGTCGGCGGCGGTGAACAGGCAGGTGAAGCAGAACCAGGCGTCGCCGGGTCCGAGGCTCTTGGGCATCACCTCGTGCCGGGTGTCCGCGAGGGTGTCGATGGCGCACTCGGGGCAGGTGCGCAGCAGGCCGTCGCCGCCCATCCGGATGTCCCATCCGCTGGCGTCGTTGAGCTCGGCACTGACCTCCAGCGGGCGCCAGGTTCCGCCTCGCCGGATGGCGGCGAGGGCCTGCTGGTAGCTCTCGGTGGTGCAGAAGGCTCGGATCTGCGCCATCCGCTGCTGCTTGTTGTCGGCCATGGTGATCTTCCGTTCGGGCACGCCGCCGACTCCGGCGCGCCGGGAAGAGCAGGCACGCGGACAGGTTTCTCTCGGGGAAGCAGGCTTCTTCTGCCCGACGTATGCCAGGGGAGTCGGCCCTGAACGCCGTACGGCACGGCCGCCGGAACGGCCTCGTGACACGGTAGCGCCCCGCGCCACCACCGGTTCGCGGACACGACGGAGCCGGCCGTACTGCGTGTGCGGGCTGATCAGCGGCACGGTGATCAGCGTCGTCCAGACGGGCCGCGGGCGGTGACCCGTCCGGGACCATGCTCGTTCGCCCGTCGTGAGAGCTACCGACAGCCCGGCCGAGGACGCCCTGGAGCAGCTGGTCCGGAGCGTGGACCGCGTATTGGAGGCCCGTGCGACCGTGGTCGACGCGGAGGAGCAGTTGCGCGTGCAGCTGGGCCGGGCTGCCCCGGCCGGCGTCGCCTTCGCGGTGATCCAGGCACAGCTCGGCCGTCTGGCCACCACCCAGGACTCCCCGTCGGGCGCCACCGTCCCGCCCGCTCGCACACCGGACGACGAGGGAGACCTGGGTCAGCGGCTGGCCGCCTGTGCGACGAAGAAGGACGCGCTGGAGCTGCTGCACCGCCTGCGGGTGCGGCCCGGCGACGTGCGCAGCCGCAACGCCGTCACCGAGGCCCTGCTCGCCGAACTGCTGACCTATGGCATCACGCTCGACCGAGGATCGGCGAACCGCTACGTCGAGGCCTTCGGCACTCCGGCTTCCCGTGACCGCGGACCGTCTACAGGTGCGCGCCGATCTGCAGCACGGTGACCACCGAATCGTCCTGGCCGTCGTACCCGGGGCGGTCGGCGCAGGCCGGGCCCCAGGTCCAGAACAGCCGCCAGGCGCCGGCGCCCTGGTCGACGTAGGACGTCCAGGCGGCGGTGTGGGGGTGGCCGGGCAGGCCAAGGTAGCGGTGGGAGCACAGGCCGGGGTGGCGCGGGTCAGCAGCCAGGTGGTCCAGGGCCCGTCGGACCCGGAGCAGCCGGCGCGGGTCGGCCCGGCGCCCCTTCTCCAGGCGGGCCAGGGTGCGGGCGGCGGCGGGGGTGTAGCGCAGCGTCGGCATCGGCTTCTCCTTCAGCGAGGGCATGCGAAAGGGCCCACCCCCGCTGCGGGGATGGGCCCTGGACGGGTGACTGGGCGGCTCGGCCCGGCTGTTTGCCCTGGCGTCAGTCCTGGCCGGCCTTGGCGATGCACTGGATGTCCAGCTGGTCGGCGAGCGCGGCCAGCACCCCGCACAAACCACCGGTGGTCACCGGGTCCATCCCGGGCACCCCCAGCTGCGCCCACTCGTCCCAGACCGCGGCGATGCAGCGCAGCAGGCCGGTGACAGCGTCGGCCGGGACCACCAGGGCGCCGTCCTGGTCGCGGCGCACCGGCAGCTGGAACCGCTGCTCGCCGTCGGGCGGGTGCTGCTCATTCATGAATTTCCTCCGCTGCGTTCCGGGAATTCGGTGAACTGGTTCATAAAAATCCCCGACCGCCCTTTTCGGGCGGCCGGGGATGGCTTTTTCGGCGACACGGGGGCGCTGCGGACGTTCAGCGGCGTGCCGGCCGGGCGCCGCGGCCCAGGTTCCACGGCCGGCCGGTACAGCCGGTTGCGGCGCACAGCCGGGCGGTACCGACCTCGTCGGCGAACAGGAGCCCGTCTTCGTCCAGACGGTTCACCCGGCCGCACCCGGCCCACGGCGCCGTGCTGCGGCCGACGACGACGGCCAGGTGCAGGACTCTGACGCGGTCACCGACCGCGGGCGCGTACACCCGCTGGCCGTCGACCAGGTACAGCGAACTCAACCCGACCTTGGGCAGCGAGCCGCGCCCGGCCGCGGCCGCCCACCGCCGGACGCGCCCATCCCCCGCGGTGGCGCCGGTCCGGCCGCGGCATCGTTGATCCGCGGTCCGGACTGTCTGGTGGTGCAGGATCAGCCCTTCAGCACGCGGCTGATCTCGTTCGGTTTCTGCAGGACAAGGCCCACCAGGGAATCGAGCAGGCCGACCCACGGCCTGTCCGTGTGCTCGGGGTGGTCCACCAAGATCCGGGCGCCGGCCGCCGTGGACCGGTCCATGGGGTCGTCGGAATCGCCGAGACACTCGTAGGCGGTCTCCACGAGGTGGAGCATCTTGCGCCGCTCCTCGCGGTGACGCTCCAGGTGCGTCCCCTGCCGGTTGAGGAGTCCGTCGACCGGAACGGCGACCGCGCGCTCGAACTCGGCCAGGGTCGGCTCGGCGCACAACCGCTCGACCACCTCCGCGGGCAGCGGCGGGCCGCCGACCGCCAGCCGCTCAAGCACGCTGATCCCGAGCACCGCGGCTGCGCTGGCGTACCGCCACACGAGCGTCTCCAACTCGTCCACACACCGGAATGCCACCCGGCCCAGTCCGCCGAACGCCTCGACCTCGAACGCGAACCGTGCGCCCTCGGTACGGCGCTCGGCGTTGTCCTCCAGCCTCCGGGCCCGGTCTTCGGCTGCCAGCGCCGTACTCAGCTCGACGTGCAGCATGCTCACCGCCTCCCACAGCGACGCCAGCGCCTCGTATTCCGCCGCACCGAGCTCCGCCAGATCCTGCCGCTTCGGGAACTCCACCTCGCCCGCCTCTCTCTGTCGCTGAGGCCAGCAACGTAGCCAACCCGCCGCCAGCCCCGCAGCCAAACCCGTTGGCCTCACCTTCGGGCGGCCGCAACCGCAAGCCGGCCCGGCCGCCTGCTCGCGGACGTCCGGAGCCCGTGTGACTGAGCGCTTCAGCTGGCGAGTTGAGCAAAGCCTCTGACCGGCGACGATGTCGACGACCGCTCCGGGGGCGCAGTGGATTGCCATTCATGTTGGAACCAGTTCCGAACATCCCGGGCTTGTGGCGTGCCGGCCCAGCTGGCGCCGCTCGGAATCCCACTGACGCAGTCGGCCTCGGCCATGACGCTCCTGTGTCCTGGCCGGGGCGTAGGAGTTCCAGGTGTTCCTGGCCAAGCAGAGCTGATCACCCGTGATCCTTTCGCCCGTAACTCGGGCGTGTGGACCCGGACAACTGCGTCGGGCGGCGGGAGCGTGACAGCCGGCCTATCGGGCCTACGCTTGAGGAGTGGGCATGCCCTTCTCGATCCGCCTGACCATGTTGCGGGCTTCGGCGACCTGCAGCCGCGGAAACTCGAAGCTCAACACCCCTGCACCCGCCACACCGATGAAGACCCTGAGTGCCTGCGCCACGCCTTCGATCAGTTCGGGTTCAGATATCCATGCAAGCTGGTCCAGGGCGTAGGAATGCAGCAGCTTCTTCGGTTTGGCGACGAAGACTCCCCCGATCGAGAACACCATCAGGCGCTGGTCGGTGAGCCCGACGATGATCCGGCCCGGCAGCGGAAGCTGCGCGGCGGGAACGCCGGCATTGGCACCGCTCGTGACCACGGCCATCGCCGCCGCACCCGCCACTCCGGCGATTCCCGCGGCCCCACCGACCATCGTCTTGCGAACTCCGCCGATCCTGAATCCGAGGATGCCGTACTGCACCTGCTCCCCCGGCAACAGCTCACCGGTCAACCGCTGTTGGACCTTGTCCACCTGGGCCATGTCCTGCTCCTCCCCCCCTCTGCCTGACCGTCGATCTGCCCAAATCGGTCACTCGTGCACGCGGTCAGAGAGTCTACGTAAGCACGCCCCAGGCGATCAACCAGGCCCGGAGACTTGGTATTTCGGGGTTCACTGAGCGTTTCCGGTCTCCGCGGTCGCGATGCAGATCGGCGTGCAGCCCGCGGAGCCGGGGGCGGCCCCTCGCCCGCACCCCGCCGGTGGGCGGCGCCCTGGCTGGCCCAGCTGACCCGGAAGAACTCTCAACTCGCCAAGTCAGGCGCTCATCCGCCAGCTGAAGCGCTCAGTCACAGCCCGCCGGGCCGGCCATCACCGACGGGTAGCGCTACAGCTCGACGTCCATCCAGGCGATGTCGTTCAGCTCGACATCCAGGCGCCGGGCGCGGCCGCCCTGGCGGAAGTAGTGCTCGCCGAGGGCGTCGGCCAGGATCTGCTCCTGCTCGGCCTGGCCGGCTCCGGCGTCCCGGGCGGCGTAGAGTGCCTGGGCGACGCTGCCGGGCAGCTTCTGCGTGATCGCGCGCTGGCGGGGGTCGTCGGTGGAGCCGGCCGCCGCGCTGAAACCGAAGGCGGCCTGCACGTGCAGGGTGAAGCCGTTCTTCTCCGCGTCGCGCCGCACCCGCTGCTTCACCCGCGGCTGCCAGGCCGCCCGGACCGCCTGCTCGACCTTGGCCGCGTTCGCCTTGGCCATCGGGATGTCGCCCTTCAGCTCGCCCTCGGTGACGGCCTTGAGAGCGTGCACCCAGCGCTGCGCGGTGCGCACCGAGACGCCGGCCGCGAGGGCGAGCTGGGCGGTGTCCTCCTTGGCGACCTTCTCCCACAGGAACTTCACCCGGGTGTTCAGGTGCACCGGGATGGAGCGGGTGCGCTCGGCGCGCTCCAGGCCCTCGTCGATCTCCCCCACGGGGCATCAGTCCTTCCTGCCGCCCCGGGTTCCGGGGGCGGCATCGTGTTCGTGTGACGGTGGAGTGGGCGGCCCGCGGGCAGGGACCGGTGGGCCGCCCAGGGGCTACTCGTCGGCGGAGACGACGCCGCCGGTCTTGATGTGCCGGGCCGGGTTCGTGTCGTCGGCGATCAGCTCGGCGATCTCGGCCATCGGCCTGCTGCCCTCGAACTTGACCATCCCCGGGCTGACGCCGAGGCGCAGCGCGGTGGTGAGGGTGCCGTCGGGTCGGGTGAGGACGTCCAGGGCACCAGGGCCCGGGGAGGCGAACACCGCGCAGTCGGAGAGGACGGCGAAGGCGTGCAGGCCGTGGCCGGCCATCTTGCGGAGCTTGCGGTGGAGGTTGACGGTGGCGGTGTCGATGACGAGGGCGCGCATCAGCGGGTCCCAGGTCGGGCGCTCCAGGGCGGCCCAGCGCTCGCCGGCTTTGTAGCCGTGGCCGCGGGGGCGTTCGCGCATCTTGCCGATGGTGCCCTTGGCGGTCTGCTTGATGGCGTGCAGCACGGCGAGCTCCGCCGGGTCGCCGGTGGCCTTGAGGCCGGCCATGGCGTCCAGGAACGCGACCGGGTCGCGGTCGGCGAGGGTGAGCGGGACGCCGAGCGCGGCCATCGTGTCCAGGTAGGCCTGGCGCAGGTGCTTGTGCCACGGGTCCAGGTACGGGCCGTGCTCGTAGCGCAGGTACGCCTCGGTCGGCCGCACGGTGGCGCCGAGCTCCTGGGCGTAGGCCAGCTTCACCGTGGAGTACCAGGCCGGCCCGGTCGGCCGGGAACCGTCCGCGGTGAACGGCGACGGCAACAACGGGTTCGTGTCGACGCCGGACAGGTCGGCCAGCCACGAGCCGGGGATCTTCGCGTCGAAGACCGGGTCGACCACGTACACGGGCGGGCCCAGCGGCAGCGTCAGGCGCCCGGCGGCGGCGAGGAAGGCCATGTTGACGTCCAGGCCGACGCCGTACAACGCCGTCTTCTTCTCGTCGTCGGTGAGCTCGCGGAACCAGTCCCACGCCTCGGTCACCAGCTCCTGTCCCGGGCCGCGGTCCTGGGCGAGCGGGTGCACGTCCAGCACCTCCGGCGGCGCCGGGTCGAACGCGTCCTTCGGCCGGGAACCCTCCACCGCACCCGAGGTCCAGCCGGACTCGGTGCGCACCGCGCGGGTCGGCGGGCGCAGCGCGGTGACCAGTTCCAGGCCCGAGGAGGCGGTGGAGCCGCGCGGGGTGAGCACGCGGGTGGCGTAGGTGCCGAGCAGGCGGGCCAGGCCGGGGGCGTCGAGGCCGTCGGGGATCTGCCAGCCGCCGGTCGCGAGCGCGCCCCAGGCGGGGATGCACAGCTGCACGCAGACCCGCTTGCCGTCCTCCGGCGTGCGGTAGATCCGCGCCCAGGGGCCGAGGCCTCGCTGGGTCAGCAGCCAGCCGGCGCGCTCGATGGCCTTGACGGCCTTGTGGGTCTTCGCCAACGCGCCGAGGCGCTGGACGAACTCGCGCTTCTCATCGCGGCCCATCGGCGGCAGGCCGAGCTCGGCCAGGGCGGTGTCGGTGAGGACGACCAGGGCGTCACCGTCCTTGCCGTGCCTGTGCAGCCGGGGCGAACCGAGACTCGCCTCCAGCGCCCACTCCACGACATCGGCGAGCGTGCGCCCGGCCGGGGCGGTCGGAGCCACCGTGCCGTCGGCGAGGTAGGCCACCAGGCCCTTGCCGGACGGGGCCACGTCCAGGACCGCGAGCGGGCCGGACGGGAACCTGGCGGCCGCCGCGGCCTCCCAATCGGACGGCCCCTCCGCCGCAGCGGGCTTCTTCGCCGGGGCCTTCCGGGCCCGCGAGGACATCGCCGGACGCGACGACGCGCGGTGCGGCGCGGCCGCCGGACCGGCCGCGGGGGCGGCCTGGCGGGGCGCAGCGACCGAAGCGACCGAGACGGCCGGCTCCGGCGACACCACGACGGGGGCGGGCTGCGCGGTGGCCGGGACAGCGGCGGGGCGGCAGAACCCGCCCAGGTGCATCGGGTGGCCCTGGGCCCGGTAGACCGACGGCTGCCCGCACTGCACGCACGGCGCGGGCGCAGCCATCAGCAGCGAGCCGTCCGGGTTCTGGTCCAGCATCACCAGCTGCACCGCCGGGGCCGGCTCTGCGGCGAACGCCTCCGACACCGGAACCGGCGCAGGGGCGCCAGCATGCTGCGCCGCTTCGGCGGGCGCGGGGGCGGGCGCCTGGTCGCCGTCGGCGCGTACGAGGCCGGCAGCCTGCGCGCGGCGCAGCCACTCGGTGGGCTCCACGGTGCCGTGCTGCAGGGCCAGCGTCGCGAGGAACCGGATGTACACCTCGCGCTTGGGCGGCCGCGGCTCCGTCGTCCCGGCCTCCCACCGCACGATCGTCTCCCGGCGTGTCTTCAACGCCGCGGCCAGCTCCTCCTGGGTGTACTCGCCGGCCTTGCGCAGCCGCTCCCGCTCGGCCGGGACCGGCAGGTCATCCACCGGGCGCGGCCGGGCCAGCAGCGCGTCGATCGACGCGAACAGGTCGTCAGTCACAACCTCACCTCCACATCACACACCCTAGCGTGAAAGTCACTCTTGGATCGCACATTTTGGCGCACATTCGCCGGATCGAGACAGTGCGACGCCCCTCGTTGACGAGAGGCGTCGGCATCCCGCCTCAAATGATCTTGACCGTTTGTCAAATGATCTTGACGGACGGTGTCGTCGCGGCCAGCGAGTGCCGTCCTGCCTCCGCGATCAGCCCGTTGGCCTGGTTGGATCTCCGTATGACGGATTGGTCGCAACTCAGCCATGCCTACGGGGCCGCCGAGGACATGCCAGCCCTGCTGGACCGGATTGCAGCAGAGCCGAACGCCGAGCTCTGGAACGACTTGTGGTCGGTGTTGTGTCACCAAGGCAGCGTCTTCTCGGCCAGCTTCGCGGCACTGCCGTGGCTGGCTGGCACGGCTGAGAGCGGGAAGCGGGAACAGGCTGTCAATGCCCTGGTCCTGGCGGGCGCGATTGTGGCCGGCGCCGGTCAGCGGCACGGGGCCGGCGACGTCCGCTCAGAGCGTGCGGCGGAGATCGCAACACTGCTGAGGACTGTGGATCAGTACCGTCAGACCGCTCCAGGCCGCGCCGAGTACATCCATCTCATCGAAGCCATGCTGGCCTTCGAAGGCGTCGCGGGGTGGAGCGAAGACCTGGCCTGGGGGCTCGGGAACGAGGAGTACGAGGTCTCATGCCCAGGCTGCGAGGCAAGCTTGTTCATCGTCTTCGGCGCACGCGGCTACTTCTCCACCAGCGCCGACTACGCGGTCGCGGACGGTGACATCGAGACGAGAGCCCTGCACCCAGCAGCTCCCACAGAACCGGGCGGCATCGGCCGACGACTCCATGACCTCGCACTCGCTGACGGGCAGCGCGAGGTCGCACACGCGCTGACCCACGTCTTCGGCCATGCGACCTGCCCCGACTGCGAGACCGACTTCTCGGTCGCCGACCAAGTCAGCACCGATTGGTGAGCAAGCCCGCGCCGATAGTCAAGATCGTTTGGCAAACGAACAAGATCACCTGACACAGGACACTTGCCACCAGGGCTCGAAAGGAAAGAGGGGCTGTCCCGTCTCGGTCGATCTGGCCCTTGTCTCAGATGATCTGGACCAATTCGCTCGACGTCTCAGATGATCTTGTAGAGCCAGGTGCCCGGCTCTCTGGTCCCGCTCGCAGCCTGACTATGGTGGCGGTCGTGGAGACCTCCGACTCGCCCTTGGCGATACGTGCATGCTGGCTCTCGTGGATCGCGGTCCATGGCGCCAACCAGACCGATCTTGTCGCGCAACTTGGCCTCAGGAACGTGCGCGAGTCAACCTGGGCGGACGGTGTCGATCTCATCGACGAGGTTGCGCACAGCGGCGAGGAGCGATTCTCAACAGTCGTGATCACCCCATCAATCGATGGATGGACCTTGATCGTTGGGGCATGGTGCGGGCTTCCCTATCCGACGCGCACCGACCTCGTCACGAACCTGTGCCGACAACTGAGCTCGGAATTTGGACGAGCTCAGGCCTACTTTCATAGCGAGCAGAATGACGGCGAGGCGTGGCTGATCGCCGAAGGCGGCGCCGTCATCAGGCGGTGGATCGCCGAATATCCTGAGCTGGCGTTGGGCGAGCCTTTTGGCGTCGAGCGCCGCCTCCTGGATGCTTTCGGCATCCCAGGCAAGCCCGAAGACCTCGACCCCGAAGATGACCTGGC
This sequence comes from Kitasatospora sp. Ki12, assembly GCF_054601375.1. Taxonomy (NCBI): domain Bacteria; kingdom Bacillati; phylum Actinomycetota; class Actinomycetes; order Kitasatosporales; family Streptomycetaceae; genus Kitasatospora; species Kitasatospora sp. Ki12. Next base: position 39,496 of record NZ_BAAIHT010000006.1, read on the forward strand.
CAGCAGTTGGGGAGCCACCTGGGGCGACTGCGAGGCGCCGACCGTCGCTGCGGAATCGAGCCTTGATCCCCGGCAGATCGGGCCGGACACCAGTGCATCCGGAATCGTCCTCGTCGCCGACACGGTTTGAGGCGGGTTGTCACCCTTTCGCGTGACGTCTCCGGCTCTTGGCCATCGTGGCCCGCAGGGTGCTCCACCCTCGCAGTGACGGGGGGCTCCCGGCAGGGCGGAGGTGTTCGTGGACGGGGCCGCAGCAGTGGTCGTTGCCCGGGAGTACGCCTCAGGCGTCGAGGTCAGGTTCATCGACGCTGACGGCGTCGATCGTTCCGGCCCGTTGGCGTGCTGGTGGGCGGAGCCCTTCGAACTGGCACTGCCAGTAAGGCCGTTCGCCTCGTTTAAGGGGCAGAAGAACTTCACCGGCGAGTACTGGGCGGCGACGTCGCGGACCCAGGTGGGCTATGAGTCGTGGGTGGAAAGGGATGCGGCGATGGCGTTGGACTTCGATCCCGCTGTCGTCGCGCTGGCCTCGCAGCCCTTCCGCCTTGCCTGGACGGACGGGGAGCGGGAGCGCGGGCATACCCCGGACTACTTCGCCCGGTTGTTGGACGGCACAGGTGTCGTTGTCGACGTGCGACCGGAGGACCTGGTCGATGAGGCCACCGCCGAGGTCTTCGCGTTCACCGCGCGAATCTGCGAGGCGGTGGGCTGGCAGTTCCGCCACCTCGGCGACCTGAACCAGCCCTACCGGGCGAACCTGCGCTGGCTGGCCCGCTACCGACACCGCCGCTGCCATCGCGCGCCGGTGGCCGACCGGCTGCGGGAGGTCTTCACCGATCCGCTGCCCCTGCTTACGGGGGCTGAGCGGGTCGGGGACCGGCTGGCCGTATTGCCAGTGCTCTACCACCTGCTCTGGCGGCACGAGCTGACGGCGGACCTGACGACGGCCCCACTGGGCACCGCCACCCTGGTGCACCTGGCGTCCCGGGAACGACCGTGAATTCCGCACGACCCGGGCAACTGCGGCTCGGCGACCGAATCAGATTTCAGAAGCACACCTACACGGTCGTCGGCCTGACCGGGATGCAGGTCTGGCTTGCCGACACGCACGGCGTCGGCATGCTCGTCGACCAGGTCCACCTGCAGTCCGCCGAGGACTTCGCGGTGCTCGGGGCCGGCAACCGCACCGCGCTGGGCTCGGCCGCGCTGCTGGACACACTGCCCAAGCCGGTGGCCGAGCGCGCTCTGTGGTGGCAGCGGCACCTGGTCGAACTCCTCACCGGCCTGCCGCCCGACGCCCCGGCCGGGAGCGGGGCGAAGCCCGAGTACGACCCGGCGTGCCGCTCGTTGGCGGAACGCGAGCGGGCGAAGGCTGCCGAGCTGACCGCGCTGGGCGAAGAGGTCACAGCACGGACGGTGAAGCGCAAGCGCCAGCAGTACGAGGCCGGCGGAATCGCGGCGGTGGTGGACCGCCGGCTCGCCCCGCATGCCTCGCTCCTCGGCCGGGCCGATCCGCTGGTGGTGGCGGCGATCCGCCAGGCAATCAGCGAGAGCGTTTCGGCCTCCACCCGCACGATCGAGTACGCGCGCTGGCGGACCGAGCGGATCCTGGACGCCGAACACGGCCAGGGCGCGGTGGGGATGCCGTCGCGGGCCACGTTCTACCGGCTCTTCGACAAGCTTTCGCACGGCGTCCACGTCACCGGATCGGCGCGCACGCGCCGCTCGTTGGCCGACCAGCCCGAGGGGCCGTTCCGCTACGAGTCGGTCGCTGCCCCGGGCGAGCTGATGCAGATCGACTCCACCCCGCTGGACGTGCTGGTGCGGTTGGACGAGGGGATCCCCGGTCGCGTCGAGCTAACCGGACTGGTCGACGTCGCCACCCGCACCATCGCCGCCGCGGTGGTGCGGCCGACCACCAAGTCGGTGGATGCCTCGCTGCTGCTGGCCCGCGCGCTGACCCCGGAGCCGATGCGACCGGGCTGGGCTCAGGCGCTTGCGATGTCCCGCTCGGTGCTGCCGCACCGCAGGCTGCTGTCCCTGGACGAGCGCCTCGAACACGCCGCCGCCCGACCGGTGATCATCCCCGAGATGATCGTCTGCGACCGGGGCAAGGCCTTCATCTCGGACAACTTCCGCTCCGCCTGCCGCACCCTGGAAATCACCTTCCAGCCCTGCCACCCGCGCTCCCCGGCGGAGAAGCCCCACATCGAACGCACGCTTGAATCAGTGGCCACCCTGTTCTGCCAGTTCATCCCCGGCTATCTCGGCCGCACCGCCGAACACCGCGGCCGAGGCGTGGAGGACGAACCACTGTGGTCGATGCTGGAAATCCAGGAATTCCTGGACGAATGGCTTGTCGCGCACTTTACCGACCACAGGAGCTCGATTCCGGCTCTGACCTGCGGTGATCCATAGACTACATGTCCGTGACGACGAGTTGTGGTCGTTGCTGTAGCTCGTCCGGGTGATCTCATGGGACGGCCCGTCCACCGGGATGGGCCGTAGTGCCGACAAGGCGAGACCACGTAGCCGGTCCGGGGCCGGGTCCCGGCCGGGACCTTCGTCGATGCTGCGGAAGGACACGGCGTCCGATGGCTTGGACGGGCGGCGAAAGCTGAGCAGGAGACGCCGCGTCGCCCATGCCCAAGCCAGGGCGATTCCTCGCCGACCGTGAGTATTCCGGAGGCACGCTCCGCCTGGGTAGGCCGGGCGCGCTGGCGTCACAGAGTTTTCAGCTCTTGGCGATACCGTTCGATTGATCTGCTGGTGAGGAAAATCTGGTCCTGAATCCCCCACAGGCTAGCGACTCCGATTGGGCCATTCCATGGAATGTTCCATTCATCTGGCCAACGCCAGTGATCGTCGACCGGATCTACCCTGTTTCCTCGAAGCGATCGCAGCTCGCGCGCGCGGAGTCTTTGAAGCTCGCTCAGGCGGAACTTCAGAATTTCGATAAATTCCCTCATGGTGGGCAGTCGGATGCGATCCAAGCCACCGGATTGATTGATCCGCTTGGCTGCTTCGGCTAGGATCTCATAGCTGTATTCGAAGATTGGAGCCTCTGATGCAATTACGGCCCAGTGGAGATATCTGTTCCGGGACTCCTTGGGGTGAAGATGCCAAATCGCGTGACCGCTCATTTCGTCGACGAGTCTCTCGACTAAAGAGATTCTGTGCAGCCTTGCGGACAGTACGGCACCTGTACTGAGTGCCTGCGCGGTATTCTCGAACTCTTGATGTGGGGCGTGGAGGAGTTCATTGGTCGTCCGCATATATTCCACAAGAGCGCCAGCGAGGCTTCCTCGTATAACCCCTTGGCTTGAGAGTCGCCCGACCATGTCCGAGACGTCACCCATTTCATGGCCGGAGAGTTGGAAGATCTCGTGGTCCATCGTTAGCCGTAGCGCGGCAAGAGCCTCGCGCGGTTTGCCGGCCACCTCTGATGTCGACTTGAGTGTTCTCGCCGCATTTCCATGGCAAACGAGGGCCAGCACATTGCTGCGCAGTCCGCCAAAGATTGCAATCGCGTCGCCACGAGAAAGCTTATATGCGCTACGGTTGGTTTTGTAGTCTTGGGCTGCCTGAAGCAGGTTGACGCGGAGGTTTTCGGCGACTTCTTGGACTGTCGCCCCGAAAAATAGGCCACCGAGAGCCTGTTCATAGGCGTCGTTTGCTCTTGATGAGTTGCGGCAGGGGTGAATCAGGTAGGTGTTGAATCCCAGAAAAGCGCGGCTCGGCGACCTGCCAAAGCGTGACGCCCCCAATCCGTCAGCAGCGTGGCAGGCGATGGCGATAAGAACTCCCTGAATGTAGCCCTCATTGGCGAGATCGATGAGAGCCTGCCCGCGAGTTTCCAATGCATCGGGCTTTCCGTGGCCAAAGTAGATGACGGCTGCGTAATGCGGCAGCGCCGACTCGACGGCTTTCCGGGTCGCGGACATCCCGTGAAGCACTGTCGTCGAGTGATGCGAGGGGCACTGATTTGCGAGTCCCTGTGCAATGCCGGACAGCGCCCGTGGAGTTCCAGGATCATCGGGGGTGATCAGAAGGTACTCAGTCATGCTCAAGTCGCCAATCTTGAATATCCTCGCGCAACGCCTCGATCACTTGACTAATCGCATCCCGAACACCCCCGGAATAGCCGCTAAGTCCTACGGAGAGTAGACGTAGAACTGGCACCCTCAGGTGCGATTCCTCATTCGATACTGCATGGGCAATATCTCGTGGGGTGATGATCTGGTCACCCTGATCTGGGGCCGTGCTGGCGATATAGAGGAGCGGCTGATCGGCGAGAGGGTGTTCCTCAGCCCACTCGCTCAAGACGAGCCCAAGTTCGCTTAGATACTCCGATGGAAGCTGTTGATCGTGAACCTCTGAGGTCCAATCGCTGGGATCCCAGATGCTCATCAATCGGCGTCCTCATCCGCGATCCCGAGAAGTGCCTGGCTCGGCTCAAGTGTCACCTTTAGGCGATGAACAGTGGAGCGGTTTGCCCCCTTCTCTCCACCTGCTTCGAACCCGACACCGAACACCTTCAGATTAATACTGCCCTTTCCCTTTCCGGCGCGCTCCACCGTGAATGATAATTCGACTTCCGTTTCCTTGAGATTCAGGATTGCCTCTTGGTTGCCGTTGAGCAGTCGTTGTTGTGCGGCCACGAGGTCCGAACGAAGTGCCTCGAATACCGCTGGAAGCCCGTATCCCTCAGATGGCTCAGTAGCGGAATCAGTCATAGCTCGATTCAAACCACCATGGCACTTGCCGTCCTGTGGGGAGGCGGCCATGTGGCCTATTCCCGGCTCAAGCGCGCTCGACATGTCGGCGCCTTGCTCGGTGATGCATCCTGTCCCCACCGCGGTCACTACACCAGGCCGAACGGCCCCTCCTCGAGTTGTCAGGTGCCCAAGATCTGAGCTTCGAGGTCGGCAACGCGCCGGTCCTGGAAGCGGAGGTTGGTGCGGGCGGCTTTGAGTCGCTCGTCGAGGGTGCGGTTGTCGGTGGTGAGCTGGCGGACGCGCTGCTTGAGGGTGGTGTTCTCGGTGGTGATCCGCTGGAGGGTCTCTTGTGTCCACTCGGCTTGCAAGTCGCGGACCTGGCCGAGGAGTTCGCCGATTCGGGTTCGCTGGGACTGGATCTCGGTGTGGGCGGCCTTGAGGGCTTCCTCGGCGTTCAGTGCGCGTTCACGCCAGGTCGCTTCGCGCTGGTCCTCCTGCTCGGCGAGGCTTCGGTGGCGGTGGTCGCCGGCCTCGGCCAGTGCTGCGGCGACGGCGGCTCTGGCCCCGGGGTTGTCGTAGAGGAAGGTGCGGGAGACGTCTGCGCGGCGGGCGACAGCGGCGATGCTGATCTGCGCCTTCTCCCGGCGGAGGCGGGTGATGGCATCGTGGACGCGTCCGAGTGCGGTCTGTGTCTTGCGGTTCCGGGCGGCGAGAGCCGCGGCGGTGCGGGCCTGGGGGACGGTGCCGGTGTTCATGCGGCCTGCCCTGCCATGTCGTCCGCGCTTTCGGAACCAGCCTCGGCGAGGTCGGCCGCGCGGAACGCGGTGGACCAGATCCGCTGGAAGAGTCCTGTGGTTTGCGCAGGTCCAGGGCGAGCGCGTCGTCGAGGAGGCCCAGTCCTGCGAGAGCTTTCTCCAGGCCGTCGATGGCGCGGGCGGTGGGCTCGAAGTAGCGGTGGAGGTAGTCGGCGGTGGTGTCGTCGGGGGCGCCTTCGGCCAGCAGCCGCCACTGCTCGCGCTTGCGTCGCCAGTAGAGCAGGTCGGCGCCGGAGAGCACGAACTTGTCACAGTTGTGGCAGTCGAGGTTCCACGGGCAGGCGCCGCCGTCGACGACGGGTTGGAAGGTGCAGAAGCCGCCCTCGGCGGGGGTGCTGCGGCGGGACAGGTCGACGGCGATGGCCTGGGCCTGCTCGCGGGTGAGCGGGGTCGCCGGTTCGGTGAGGAGTTCGCCGGGGCTGGCGGTGCCGGGGCCGGCGACCCAGACGTGCTGCAGGACGTCCTCCAGGTCGGACTGGGTCAGGTGGATGTAGTGCTCGGCCATCCGCTCGGAGACGTGGCCGAGGTAGCGGCGGACGTGGGTCAGGGTCGCGCCGGCCCGCAGCAGACTGGTCGCCAGCGAGTGGCGGGCCTGGTGGGGAACCCCGCGGCCGATGTCGAGGTCGTCGATCCAGGGCTTGAAGCCCTTGTGGAACCACTTGTAGCTCAGCGGCCGGTGTCCGTCGCGGTTGCGGATGTTGGTGGGGAACAGCGCCATGTGGGTGCGTTCCTCGGCGGTGGGGGGCCGGTTGTTCCGGGCCTCGAACAGGGTCAGGGTCTTTTGCTGGCGGGCTTCGAGGAGTTGGTGGACGCGCTCGGGGATCCGCAGGGCCTGGTCGTAGTTGCCGACTTTGGTCTGGTCGTGCCAGAGCATCGGCAGTCCGCCGTAGCGGCCGAGGCAGTCCAGGCGGAGCTGGAGGACCTCGCTGCAGCGGCGGCCGGTGACGAGGATGGTCTCCCAGGCGTCCCGCAGGCCGCGGTCGAACGTGTCGTGGGTCTCGGCGAGCCGGCTCAGGTTGGTCTCGTCGGCGAGCGCGCGGGCGACACCGTCAGCGAACGGCTGCCGAGAGCGGCTGATCATCCGCCCCGGGGCGGGCATGGCCGCGATGAAGGCCCGGTCCAGGCCGAGGCGTTCGGCCTCCCCCGACTCCAGTGCCCCGCGCAGGAGCCGCCGGGTGCGGTGGAAGACGCGCTGTCGGGTGTTGGCGGTCACGATCGACGGTTTGCCGTGGACGCCTCTGGCCGCCAGCGAGACCAGGCCGTCCCGCTCGCGTTGCCGCTGGTCGGCGACGAACTGGTGCATGTGGTCTGCCGTCAGTCCTCGCGGGTCGTGACCGCCGGCGGGAGCGTGAAGTTCCAGGAAGGTGCTCAGCTCCAGACCGGCGCGGCGCATGTCGTCGAAGGTGCCTCCGCTGCGCGGGCAGCTGGGAGAACGCAGGATCGCGACCAAGTGGTCCCAGATCAGGTCGCGTAGCCATCGTTGGGAGACGCCGGTGAGGTCCATGTGGACCGAGCGGCCGGTGAGCTTCCTCCCGAAGTGCTCGGTGAGGATGTATCCGAGCTCGCGCGTCTCGGTCGGCGTCACGTAGAGGGGTTGCAGCCAGTCGGTCACGGCCCGGACGATGTGGACCGCCTCGCGGCTGACCGCCTTCCGCAGAAGCCGTTCCTCCTCGGGACCCGTGTCCGTCAGCGACCGCAGGCCGTGCTCGCGGGCGAAGTTCGCCAGGCCCTGCCAGGTGACCAGTTCCCAGCGGCCGTGCGCCTTCTGGGTGTAGGCGAACATGCCCCACTTGATCTCGGCCCGCAACAGCGGGTGCAGGCCCCGGAGGTTGACCTGCGCGGGGCGGAGCACGGCCGGGACGGTCGCGCACCAGCGCTGGAAGGCGTGCTCGTCCTGGTAGCTGACCGGCGCGACCAGCCCTCGGCGACCGTAGCGGTTGCCCCACTGCGACGGCAGGGCCGCTCCACCAGGTCTGCCGTCCCTGCCGTAGCGCCGCTCGTGCCGGAAACACAGCCCGAGCGGGGAGTCCGCCAGTTCCGGGCAGACCTGGACCCGGCAACTGCCGAAGCCGGGCAGCGCATGCTGATCGAGGAGCCAAGCGTCGAAGTCGGCGTCGCCGTTGCGGCGGCCGCGATGGTTGTACCAACGGAACTCGTGATAGTGGCAGAGCTCCAGCCTGCGGTGACGGGAAGGACGCCCCGGACAGATCTGGCAGAAGCATTGCTCCACCCCATCCCCAGGGCCGACGGGCGGCGCGGTGCGGAGGAACTCGGCTCGTGTTCCTCCCCGGCCGCGGTGCTCACGCCAGAGCATCTCGTGGGTCGAGCACAGGTCGCCGTGCCCCATCGTGGACCTCTCGCACTCCGCCGTCAGGCAGTTCCACCGGTAGACCGGGTGGTTCGGCGGGACCTTGACGATGTCGGGGCGGAACAACTCGTCGAACGACGGGGTGCCGATCAACGCGGTGAGGACTTCCAGCCGGTCCCGGCCGGTGCGGGTGTCCTGCTGCGGCAACAGGGTCGTCACGGTCACTTCGGCTCACCCCAGACCGTGCGCAGGGCCGCGTCGAAAGCTGGATCGTGGATGTCGACGTGGCCGTAGACCTCGTCGACCGTGGCAGCCGAGGCCCAGCCGCCGGCGTCGCGGGCGATCAGCAGGTTGCCGTCCGATGCGTCGAGAACCGCGCTGGTGAAGTTGTGACGGAAGGCATGGGGTTTCACCAGGCCCAGGCCAGAGCGTTTCCCGGCGCGGCCGAGCATCCGGCGGGCCCCGACCGGTGACCACGGCTGCCCGGTCCCGGGGCCGTGGAGCTGGACCAGGAGCATCCCGTGCCCGGCGGCGGCGCGCGGATACTCACCGCCGGTGAGGTACTCGAAGTAGGTGTGCACCATCGCCGGGCTGACCCGCTTGATCAGCCCACCGGTCACAGTGCCGTGCTCGATGCGCCAGGGGTGCTTGGTCTTCGCCTCGGCCCGGTTGGGGTTGTCCGGTCGGTGGCAGACGTGCAGGTGAGGGCTGCGGCACTCGCCGCAGGCCGCGTTCTCGCGCAGGTGCAGGTCCACCAGGTGCAGCCCGCAGAGCTCGCCGATCCGAAGCCCGCCGTCGGCCAGCCAGGTCACCAGCAGCCGGTCCCGGGCCGAGTTCACCGTCTCCAGCAGTCGCTCGCGGGCCCCGTCCGGCAGCATCTTCGGATGCCGGCGGTGCGGTCCCTTCGGCGCGAGCGGGTTGGCGGGCATGGCCGTCTTCACGTGCCCCAGGAGCGAGCGGTGACGGTCCACCCGCGACGGCAGCCGAGTGCCGTCGAGCTTCTCGCCGAGCTCGACGTTGACGCCGAGAGAGGCTTGGTGCAGGTAGAAGCCCTTCACGCAGGAGGCCGCCGCCGACAGGGCGGACCGGCCGTACGGGCGCTTGCCCACCCGCCACGGCTCCCCGAGCGGCATGCGGACCTCGGCCCCGACGATGCCCATGTACCGTTCCAGGTCGCGTAGTTGGACCGCGCTGAATGCCAGACACTCGCGCTCCAGCCAGCGCAGATGGTCCACCAGCAGATAGGCGTAGGTCCGCTGTGTCCCCGAACCGTCGTGCCGGCGCAGGAACCGGTCTGCTTCAACGTGAAGAGTGCCCTCGGGCAAGAGGATCGTCCAGGACCTCCACCCGCCCTTCCGATCGATCTGCTGGACCCTCAAGTCCCCGATGATGACGTGCCGTGCCACTCGTCCTCCGTACCGACTCCGGAACATGACGGACGTCCCGGTCTCGGTCGGTAAACGAGCCCATGACGTCCACGTCACAGGCCCAGACGGACATCACGGGCAGCACAACTCACGGTCGGTAAAGCCAAGTGGCAGAACAGACCCCACGACGGGCTCCGCGATCCGGGTATCCCCGGCCGCACTTTCACCCCGAACCAGAAGTACGCCGCCTCGGTCGAGAGCGCCGGCTATGTCCCCCTCGCCCTCGGCGGTGACGACTACGTCGAGCTGCTGCCCGCCACTTGGCGGGCCGTCAACTCCTATGGAATCAAGATCAACAACCGGATCTACGACTGCCATGACCTGGGCTCGTTCCGCCGTCAGCCCTCGGGCGTTACGCGCAAAAGGAACCTGTGGGAGATCCACCGCGACCCCTACGACGCCAACTGGATCTGGATGCGCAACCACTGGGAGACCGGCTGGATCCCAGTCCCCTGGAAACATCTCGGCAGTGTCCCGCAACCCTTCGGCGACCTGGCCTGGGACCACGCGGCAGCCGACCTGCGGAGCAACGGCAACCCGATGCCAACCGAGGAGGAGACCGCCCAGGCCGTTGCCAGGCTGCTGGTCAGAGCCAACCAGGGACCGACCGTCCAGGGCGACGGTCCGCCCGCCCGGCCGTCCAAGCGCGATCGGCGCGTCGCTGCCCGGACCCGCGCCGCCGCCGAGAGCCCCGGACCACGTCCACCCAGGCCAGAGGCGCCGCCAGCCACCGAGTATGAGTCGCCCCTCCACGATGACGAGGCCGTGGACGGCACAGATGACGAGCCGATCGCGAAGGTTATCCCGCTCGGCGTCTTCGACCCCTTCAAGGAGGCGGACAAGCGATGGTGACCGCGATCGGACCCACCCCCGGCCAGGATTCGGACCTGGGCCGTCAGCACGGATGGCGACGCGCCCTCGACCGCGAAGACCTGCACTGCTACCTCACCACCCTGGAGGGCTGGCGGGAGTTCACCACCCAGGACCCAGCCCCGCCCGACCTCCTGACCGCGAACCAACTCGCCGACCTGGACGACGACGGACGGCTGGACTACGACGACTGCCGCCTTGACTACCACACCCGCCTGACCGTGGCTGCGACGACCTCCACCTTGCGCACCGTCGTCCATGCTGGCAGGCGCCTGACCCTACTCAACCGGCACGCGATCAGCGCTCGCCGGGGCCTGATCCTGTCCGGCGCGGCCGGGACCGGAAAGACCACCGCACTCACCCAGTTCGGCAAGACCATCGAGGTCATCGACCGGCGCCAGCACCCGGGCGTCGACCGGATCCCAGTCGTCTACGTCACGGTCCCGCCCGCCGCGACCTCGCGCATGCTGGCCGTCGAGTTCGCCCGCTTTCTCGGCCTGCCCGTCACTACACGCGCCAACATCACCGACGTCATCGAGGCCGTCTGCGGCGTCCTCATCGACGCGAGAGTGAGCGTCGTGTGTGTCGACGAGCTGCACAATCTCTCGCTCGCGACCAGGAACGGCGCCGAGGTCTCCGACACTCTGAAGTACTTCTCCGAGCGGATCCCGGCCACCTTCGTTTATGCCGGAGTGGACCTGGAGGCGAACGGGATGTTCAACGGCACCCGCGGCCGGCAGATCGCCGGACGCTTCGCGGTCATCGACACCGTCCCCTTCCCCCGCACCCAGGAGTGGAAGGGCCTGGTCAGTACCTTTGAGGAGGCCCTGCGACTGCACCACCATCGGCCCAAGTCCCTGGAAGGGCTGGCTAATTACCTTCATCAACGGACCGGCGGCATGATCGGCAGCCTCTCCCACCTCATCCGCGGCGCCGCTATCGACGCCATCCTGGACGGCACCGAGAAGATCACCCGCCAGTCGCTGGAGCGCGTCAAACTCGATCGCGCCGCCCAGACCCGCAAGGCCAAGCCCGCCTCATGACCGTTGGCACTGTCGACGGTGACCGCGTCCGCCTGCTGCCGGTCCGGCCTCGCCCCAAAGCCGGGGAGACCACCGACTCCTACGTCCGTCGCCTGGCCCGCGCGAACCACCTCAAACCCAGCTACCTGCGCGGATACCTGGTCGGACCGCCGGACTACGGCCAGGGCAAGCGTCCCAGAGCCGACCGGCTCGCCGCCGTCACCGGGCGTCGGCAAGACGTGCTGGAACGGGCGTTGGTCGACCTGGTGCGACAGGAACGTTCCGAGCCGACCAAGCCCAAGCGCCACGTCACGACCAGCGCCGACAAGCCCGCTCTCTTCGCTGCCATCCGACGAGATGCTGAACAAGAAGGATCGACGGTCCGAAGCCTGGCTGATCGACACCGCGTCAGTCGATACATGATCCGCCAGGCCCTGGCCTCGCCCACGCCACCGCCCCGCAAAAAGCGCCCCGCCATCGCAGGCCACGCCAAGGGCCGAGTCGGCCCCGCCATCGACATCATCTTGGACGAGCACGCCGCCACACACGCAGGCCAAGTCCCCACGGTGAGACTGGTCTGGGAACGGCTGCTGGACGAACACGACGCTGACGTCTCCTACGGCACCGTTCACCGCTACATGTCCAGCCATCCGCTCAAGAAACCGGGCAGCATGACCAGCCACCCCCGAAGCACGTCCAGCGACCCGCTGACCGAATCCCAACGGACCCTCCACGCTGGCGTGTTCAAGCACTATCAGGGCCTCGTGGCCGCCGTTCGCCGGGAACCAGCCAGGCATGGCCTCGACACCACCTTCGCCACGACTACCGCCTTCATCCTCGGCCTGGACGCCGGCACCTCCGGGAGCATGCTCACCGGCTTCCGGGAATGGCTCGTCGTCCGACTCAACCGCGACAACAACCTGACCTGGCCGGCTCTGGTCCGCCACCTCGCCCCAGGCGGCTGGATCCACCCGCTCACACCCCGGGCCGACACCGAGGCTGTGATCACTCTCCATCGACTCCTCGCCGAGTTCTTCGACGCGCGAGAGCAGTCGGACAGTCTCGCCAGGATCTTCAGGGACTACCAGTCGTGGCTGACCGCCCAGACCTGATATCACCTCGAAGCGACGTCACCGGACCAGATCAACTGAGACAACGCCGGGCATCCAACTGCCCGGGACCAGACCACCTGAGATTCTCAGCCGCCCGGCGTCTCAGTTGATCTGGTCGCCACAGGTCACAGCCCTGCCCGCAGACCAGATCATTTGAGACGGGACAGCGACCCCCGGGGTGGGCCTGACGGCCACCCAGTCGTCCAGCCGGAACGGCGGTACAGCGGGACGACGAACGGCAGCCCGGACAGCGGCGCAGCAAGGCGGGCACGGGCACGGCAGCGCAGAGCGCCCGGACGGCCCGCCCCGGCCCGCGCACCGCCCTGGACGGCGGCGCAGGCACCCGGACGGGGCGCGGCCCGGACGGCGGACCCGGGACGGCCGCGGCTGAGCAGGGCGCAGCAGACCCGGACGACGCGGGGCCCGACCCCACCAAACCGAACACCAACCCCCATCCACTGCAATTCCGACCCGAATTCAGCCCACCACCCGGCAGCCAATCCGCCAAAACAACCAGGCGGAATACCCGGCGGAATTTACCCCCGAATCCAATCCAACAACACCCCACCGGCCCTCAAGCGGGCCGACCCGACCCCCCGACCCCACCCACCACCACACACAGTCACCAAACCAGCCCGGCCACCCACCCACCCGAACACCCCCGACAGGCACAACCAAAGGTCCAGACAACCCGGCAAGAGAGGCCATCTCGCGCCCACACCGGCCAACAGGTCACACCCTGCGGCCCCTCGCCGGGTAGAGCTTCGCGCGCAGCACGCGGGTCACCGCGCGTGTGTGCCGCCGGCGTCCGCCAGTCCACCGTGCGGTTGGACGGATCCTCGTCCGTTCGGACCCGCGATGTCCCAACCCGTGCGCGGACCGGCCCTGAGCCCACTGGTGCGCACTAGTCTCGATCCGTACCATCACGGTTGGCATCTACGAGGGGGAATGTGCTTTGGACATAAGGGAGTTGGCCGCAGCCGCAGTCGACGGACTCGTGAACTCAGCCACCTACGCGAGAACGCCGGGGGTGCCAAGCGAGGACCTGACCGCGCTCCTGCGCGAACGACTCGGCCGCACCCAGCTCGGCACCGCCGCGCTCTTCCGGCTCGACACCGAGGGAGGAGGCGGGGCAGCGGACATCGTCCGCAGCATCCTGGCGGACGAGATCTCCCACGACCCCGCCTTCGGGCAGCTTCTCCAAGCAGCCCTGAGCACCGCTCGGCCCGCAATGCCAACCATGCCGCGGGCCCCCGTCCCAGCCCCCACCCCGCCGTACGCCCCGGCCAGGCCACCGCGCCCCCGCCCTGCCAGCGGCAGGACCGCCACCGTCTGGCTGTTTGGCCTGCCCCAGTTTCTCGTCGCCAGCATCGGCGCCAACCTGGTCGTCAGCCAGGACGCCCCGAACTCCGTCTACTACCTGATCCTCGCCACCTCTCTCGCCCTCCTTGTCACCGGGATCATCCTCGGTGCCACGGCCCTGCTCCGATCGACCAGCCGCATGCTGATCGCAGGCATTGCAGTCGACATCCTGCTGCTCCTCGACCTGTTCCGCATCGTGGCAACACACACGAGTCACGCGTAAGCCCCGAACTCGCCACCCGACCCGGCACTGCCGTCATTAAAGCCGTCCCGGACGCCCTCCACGGCCCAGCGGAGAGCAAGATCCCGAGCGGAGAGCGCAGCTGTCACATCCCCGGACGCTTCCGCCCCGGGTAGAGCTTCGCGTGGAACACCCGTACCTCCCACCACGGATCGCCCGGAGCGGACACCAGCGCGGCCACCAGCTCACGCTTGGCCGGGGCGGGCAGCATCAGCGGGCCCAAGTCCTTTGCGACGCGGGCCTGTACGCAGTCGGGGCACTCCAGCCGGTCCGGCCGGGCCTTCTCCCGCAGCTCCAGCTTCGAGTCCTCCTTCCCCCCGATCGAGCCCCGGCACGACCAGCACGGGCGCCCCGGCATTCGCCGTACGGGCGGACAGAGGAGTAGTGCCTCGAGGGGCCCGGTGGAGTCGGCAAAGGACCGGGCTATGCCCTGGAAGACGCAGCCATTGCCCCGCGCGCAATGCGGGCGCCACCGCCGGGCGGCAGGACGACGAGGTACTGCCGGTCGGCGTCCTCAACACGGGCCAGCGTGATGGAGAGACCTCCCGCCGCGAGCGCCTCGGCGGCCGGGCCGTCCTCCTCCGTCATCTGGTCGATCCGCGAGTGGAAGCGGGTGAGCCCCTTTGCCGGGCCCGTGATCCAGATCGCTATCCGCGCGCCCCGGCATGCCGAGCGCGTCCAGCTCCGAGACGCGGGCCGCGTCCAGCAGGCCCTGGCCGTTCAGGTGGCGCTGGCGGGTGAGCCAGGAGATCAGCTCGGCGTGCTTCGCCTTGTCGGTGGGGTCGAGGTGGCCGTGCTCGATGTGAAACCTGGCTGCGACGGCGTGCATGCGCTGCCACTCAACCGCGCGCGGGTTGAACGCCCGCAGCTTCACGGTCTGGAGGATCCGCGCCGCGTGCTGCCGAGCGTTGATCCGCAGCCACTCGATCGGCGACTCCACCGGGGCCGGCTGCTGCTCGGCCTCCCCGGCCTCGGCGGCCTCGCCATCGGCCGGCTTGGCCGCGGTGGTGTGCGCGGTGCCCTGCAAGCGGCTGGCGCGCAGCTCGGTGATCCGTCCGACCACCCGGGCGTCGTGCGCAGCAAGCGCCCGCAGGACCCGCCAGATCGTGCGGAAGGAGGAGGCCTCGATCTCGGCGTCGGCCTCCGCCTTCACCGCCTCGCCGGCGTCGTGGACCTCGGCCGGGTGCGTGGCGGCGGTGTCGTCGCCGACCTCCGGCGTCGGCAGGTAGACCGGGATGATGACCCAGGAGACCTTGCCCTCGCGGTAGGACTGGCGCAGCGCCCTGCCGACGGCCTGGACGATGTCGATGACCGACGACTTCGGGTCCGCGAAGCAAATGGCATCCACGGCGGCGACGTCGATGCCCTCGGTCAGAAGGCGACTGTTGCAGAGGATGCCGCACTCCTCGCCGTCCTCGCCGGTGTGGGCCTTGAAGTCCGCGAACGCAGCCCGGCGATCCTTGAGGCGGTCGGTGCCGGCCACCGCCTTCGCCCAGATCCGCTCCGGGCGCTCCGCGTCGGGCAGCAGTTCCGAGGCTTCGAGCAGGCTGCTGGTGACGGCGTTCTCACCCGACGGCTCCTTGCTGGCGATTGCCGGAGCCGACAACGTCGTACGGCTGTGGGACCCGACCACCCGGCGCCTGATCGGCGAGGCCGCGACCGGCAACGCCTCCGAGCCTCGTTCGATGGCGTTCTCCCCGGATGGACTGTTGGCAGCCGGTACTGCCGACGGCATCGTGCGGCTGTGGGATCCAGTCACTCGCCGCCAGGTTGGCGAACTCCCCGGCCACGACGGACTGGGCCCCGCAATGGCGTTCTCTCCGGACGGATCTGTCCTGGCCGTCGGCCGAGCAGACGGCAGCGCGCTGCTGTCCACCCGACTCGCGCAGAACCCACGCTCATGACCCCACGACGACCACCCGTGTCGGACAACAGACTGGCGGGCCTGTGGCAGACGCCTTCACCACGGCACCATCGTCAACCAGTCTGCCGACTGCACGACACATTGAGACCGGGTTCCCGGCCTCTCGCCATACCCGGGCCCATGGCTATTCCATCCCCGCCGAAGCCGGGGAATACGACGCACTCCGAATACCTGCCTGGTACCAGCCCAGCGTGCCGGCCTCACCCCTGATCTTCTTACGCCGACCTGAGGGCTCCAGCCCCGCCGGATAATGGCGCGACCAGGGCCATCCATCCGTCCAGGCCATCGACGTCCTTCTCGGTCCAGCCGCGGGCCCGGTCGGCGCGACGCGTAGCTTCTTCCGGGGTCTGTCACAACTCGCCGGACTCCCCTACACGACTACTGATGACGCGTTAGAACAGCACCATGAACACCGCACCCACCATCACCGCTCCCACCTGGCCTCACTGCGGGGTAGGCGCCGGCGTGCCCGATCTGGTGGGCTGCCGGGGCATACACGCCACGGCCGACGGCCGGTGTCTCAACCACATGCCTTCGCCCGACCGCGATGCCTACATCAACTCTCTCACCGCAGGCAGTGACCTTGACCTGCGCGGCACCGCCATCGACGAGATGCTGCTGGGGGAACTCCTTACGGCCTGCACCGACCCCACGACAGGACGCCCACGCCTCGGTCGAATCGACTTCGCCGAGGCCACCTTCAACAGCAGCGCCAACTTCGCCGAGGCCACCTTCACCAGCACCACCAACTTCGCCAAGGCCACCTTCACCAGCAACGCCAACTTCGCCGCAGCAACCTTCACCTGCGACTCGGACTTCGCCGCAGCAACCTTCAACAGCAGTGCCAACTTCGCCAAGACCACCTTCACCAGCGACTCGGACTTCGCCGCAGCAACCTTCACCGGCAACGCCAACTTCGCCAAGACCACCTTCACCAGCACCACCAACTTCGCCAGGGCCACCTTCAACAGCAACATCAAATTCTCCGCAGCAACCTTCGCCAGCAACGCCAACTTCGCCGAGGCCGCCTTCAACAGCAACGCCTGGTTCGCCAAGGTCGCCTTCAACAGCACCGCCTGGTTCACCGAGGCCACCTTTAACAGCACCGCCTGGTTCACCGAGGCCACCTTCAACAGCACCGCCTGGTTTGCCGAGGCCACCTTCACCGGCATCGCCAACTTCACCAGAGCCACCTTCAACAGCATCATTGGTTTCAACAAGACCTCCTTCGCCGGCGACCTCGACTTCCATTCGGCGGTCTTCGAGGGATTGCAGCACCTGGGCCCGCTCGTCTGCGCAGGGAAGATCACCTTCGACAGTGCCCGGCTGACCGGGAAGCAGGTCACGATCGAGGCCGCCGCCGCAGCTGTGACGTACGAGCGGACCACCTTCGAGGGCTCCGCGGTCCTACGTCTTCGGTACGCGACGGTGCAACTGAGCCGCGCAGCCCTCTCTGCCCCTATGGCCGTGCAGGCCTGGCCAGTCCCGTTCACCACGTCCGACGGCACCACGCTGGACGAGAGCCTGCTCGCTGCCGGCGCCAACCCGCCCGACGTCAAGCTGACCTCCCTCGACAGTGTCGACGCCGCCCACCTCGTCCTGACCGACATCGACCTCACCCTCTGCCAGTTCACCGGCGCCTTCCACCTCGACCAGATCCAGATCGGCTTCGGCTGCCGCTTCGCCCAGCCCCCGGCCGCACGGCACCGCCGCGGCGCCCTGCTGGCCCGCTGGTCACGGCGCAAGGTCCTCGCCGAAGAGCAGCACTGGCGTGCGCAGGTAGGTGGGCGGGCCGGGCGGGGGTGGCCAGCGGGTCCGCACCACTGGGTACCGGAGCGGGGAGCCGGTCCGGATGACCTGGTGGGTGTCTATCAGCAGCTACGGAAGGCTTTCGAGGAGGCCGGGAACGAACCGGATGCAGCAGACTTCTACTACGGCGAGATGGAGATGCGCCGGCACGACGCGCAGCGGCCGCGGGCGGAGCGCCGGTTGCTGGGGGTGTACTGGCTGACGTCCGGGTACGGTCTGCGGGCCTCTCGCGCGTTGTCGTGGCTGTTGGTCGCGATGGGAGCCACCCTGGCGCTGATGGTCCTGTTCGGACTCCCGAACGACACCCCCGAACCCCAGACGACCGGCACCTACAACGGCGGCACCGTCCAGGTGACGACCAAAACCCCCGACCCAGTACTGTCGCTGCCCTGGAACAAGCGAATCACGGCGTCCCGGGCGGAGAAGGCCGCGCTGGTCGTGGTCAACTCCGTGGTGTTCCGCTCCAGCGGCCAGAACCTCACCCTGCTCGGCACCGCCATCGAGATGGCCTCCCGCATCAGCGAACCCGTCCTCCTCGGCCTCGCCGCCCTCGCCGTCCGCAGCCGCGTCAAACGCTGACCCGGCACGACCCGATGCCTTCGGCTGCCGGTCGACGTGCAGCATCGCCCAGCTGGACCGCTCGAAGGAACGCCCAGCCGGAAGGCCTTGCAAGTCCGACAGGACGGTCATCGGTCAGCTGAACTGTGTTTCAAGTCTCTGCAGGTGGGTTGCGCTCGCGGCCGTCTCCTGGCCTCTGTCGTCTTCGGTGGCCCCGCCACTGACGGCATGTCAAGACGGCCTGGCGGCGCGCCTACGAACGGGCGCCGGTGACGGGTGCCCGCGAGGCAGGACGGTACGTATACGGCATGACCATTCCCCGCCGCCCCTGGCGCCGCACCGCAACCATCCTGCTCGCCCTGTCCGCGGCCCTCGCGCCGGCCGTCGCCTCGCCCGCCCAGGCCGCCACCGCGCCGGCCTCCGTCTCCCGCCGTACGCTGCCCGAGCCGCCGACGCTCTCCGTCGCGCGCGACGAGCTGGCCGACCTGCCGGTCGCCGAACCGCACTCCATGGAGGGCTACAGCCGCGCCCGCTTCCCGCACTGGGCCACCCAGTACGGCCAGTGTGACACCCGTGTTATCTGCACTGTGGGCTCAACCGTCGGAGTCGCAACCAAGGGCAGATAGGAATCTAGCCGAAGATCATCTTTCGAGGCACGTGAGGCACAGCAGTGCCAGAGAAGTATCGAAGTCTGTGATGGCACTCCGAGGTAGGGACGATGCGTTCTCACGCGACGAGTTGGAGCATCGCGGCTGCTTGGTCGGGGTATGACCGATAGCGGGTCGGCTGCGACAGCGATGCTTCGTCCACCCGACACCCGACCTGGCGCACAGGAGAACTGGTCGGTGGAGGTCACGCATCCGCACCTGCATCATGGTTGCCCTGCGTAACTTCGCAGTCGGCCTCTGGACGGTTTGGGCGGGAGCGGCCTGCCCGGTGGCTAGATTGGTGAGCGCGTCCATGCGGTTCGTCTGGACCTTCACGGTCGCGCGGTCGGTTTGATGACTTCGGGGCGATCTTCGATTTTAGTATCTTGATCATCTGGCGTCGCCCCTGCCTGTTCTATTTTGACGTCTCGCTCGCGTCGTCAGAGACCAGGCGAGATCGAGTGCGGGGGCTGGCGCTACATCGCTGGGGGAGAAGCTTCGAGCAGGGTGAGCGGAATGCTGGCGCGCTCGTAGCCTTCGGCAGTGATCGAGAGGATGGGGTGTTGTGGACCAGCCCACCGCAGTTCTTCTGCGCCAGTTTCTGGATTAATCACCGACACCTTCTGGTAAGCCGCATTGCAGTTGAATGTGAAGCGCTTGTTTGTTTCTGCGATCTGAACGTTCCCAAGCCAAACCGCCCCATCGACTGGTTCTCCAGTGATTGAATCCCTGGCTTCAATAAATTGCTCCGTATCTTTTCCGGCGCGAATCGAGTTTCCGGAAAGCGGCTTGACCAAGATTGCAATCGGCCCCGGAGAAATGCCGAGCGGGGGGAGCGTTGGAGTGTAATATCCATAGCGAAAGAAAGCGCGATATGAATGCCCCGTGCTGCCGGTGATCAATGGAGTGCTAATGGCGGAGCTATGAGAGGGGTTGCCGAGGCTCATCGACACGGTCGATCCATCCTCATCTGGATCGTCAGGATCATAGACCCAAAGGGTGAGATTATTTGCATTGTCAATGTCATACCCGTAGGCAAGAACCGCATGACAGTTCTTAAGATATCCGATTTTAGCCGCAACGTTCGTCGGCCACGTGTAGCTCCCAGCTACGAGTCCAATCGGTGACGGCATGCCGCGGTCCAGGTCCGCCTTGATTGACGGCCACTCTCGATGCGCAATTTCCCATGGCGCTCCATGGCCGAACCACGTGTCATGGTCGGTCATGCTCATAAAATCAAGGAAGCGACTGACGTTAGAATTCACTGTGGCCCAAAGTGCAAAGCTGTCCATAAATCGCTGCATGATGTAGTTCGCAAGAGGGCTTCCACCTGCTGGAACTAGAGTGTCGGAAGGCGTATTCAACCTGGGATTGGCACAGAAGAAATCCAGCACGGAATAGACCATTCCGGAGCAAACCCCGTTGACTGCGTCGCCCACCGGAATCGACTTGGGTCCAATTTGGACAGTTGCCACTGGGATTCCAGATTGAAAGGCATTTGCGAAGTGGAATCCAGATGTGCTGGGCTTGAAGCCGGAGACTCGAACGCTTTGCATCAGGCATTCTCCATGGGTGGCCGCGAAATCTATATGTATGCAAAACAATCACCCATGCCGCGCGAGTTCGCAACATTTGTTCCGCCGAAAGAGCTGCTTCATTTGGCCGTGTCGGCCGTACCAGCGGTCAGCGACAATTGGTTGGGACGAGTAAAAAAGGGATCAAATCCGGTCGCGGCGCTGATCCGTGCTGATGCATGCAGAAGCAGCTGGGCTGCTGGCCGGTTGTCTGGCGGCCAGCAGCCCAGCCGCGACACGGCTACCTTGTCGATGGCGAAACGACTCTGATCGACCGTGCGAGGACTCTGCGGACCGCGGTGACCTCGTCCTCCAGCTCGACAGTCCGGCGTTCGAACCTGCCGGCCCGCTCGGTCTGTTCGGCAAGCTCTGCGGCCAGGAGCGCGTTGTGGCTCTCCAACTCCCGAATGCGACGTAGGAGCTCGCCGCGCTGGACGTCGTCAATCTCGGCGCCGAGCGCGAGTCTGACCCGCTCGCGCAGGCGGTCCCGTTCGGTCTTCAGATCCTTGATCTCCTCGCGGGCGAGGGCCAGGTCGGTGAGCAGGCTCGCTTGGCTGACGCGTTGCACGGGGATGACGGCCGCAGCCGTCAGACCGTGTCGTGCCTGCTCCTGCGCGGCTGCTTGCACTGCCTGGTGAACCTCGGGGCGGTTGTAGACGAACCAGGTGGACACGGCGGCCTTGCGGGCCACGCTGGCGACCGTGACCCGCTCGCCGGCGGCGAGGATGCCGGCGACGGCATCGAGGCTGCGTCGGGTCTTGGCCTTGCTGTCCGCAGCCCGTGCCTGCCGCAGTCGCTGCACACGGGCCTCGCGGGCGGCATCGGCGGCGTCCGTCATCGGGCCCTCCTGATCTCCAGGGTGTCGCCAGGGAAGAACGCCTGGGCGGCGCGGACCTTCCGGAGTTCCTTCGACGCGGCTTCCACTGCCTCCCGTTCCTGGGGCTCCAGTTCCGCCAGGCGGTCGTCCATGCTTGCCAATACCTTTGCATAGGAGTCTAGTTGGTGATCGAAGTTCGCCAGGACCCAGTCGGCGACGCCCATGGCGATCGCTGCCTCCCTGTCTGCTCGCAGGTCGGCGATGGTCTGTTCCAAAGCAGGACGGTAGGAGGGGTCGGGCTCGTAGAAGTCGCAGCCGGCACATTGGAAGCGGATGCGGCAGTGCCCGCCTCCGGCCTTCACGTTGCTGGGCTCGGTGCAGCCGCCGTTGGGCACGGCCACGGACCGCAGCTCATAGGCGAGCGGGTCGCTGGAGCCTCTCGGGTTGCCGTGCCGGTCGGAGGCCAGGCCCGAGACGGTCTCGACGGCCTTGCGGCGACGTTCCTGGGAGACGGTGTAGTACCCCATGGTCACGTCCAGTGACCGGTGGTCCATGAGTTTGCACAGGACGTCGATGGGGGTTCCTGCGTCGGCGTGCCGTTGCGCGTAGGCGTGCCGCAGTCCGTAGACGATGACCTCGGAGCGGTTGTAAGAGACAGGGTTGCCATCGTCGTCGAGGCGGTCGCCGGTGATCTCTGGGATGCTGTCCACCCAGTCGCGGAAGACCCTGGCGGAGAAGTAGTGCGGGGTCAGGTATCTGACCTTCGATCTCCTGCTGGCTCCGGGCGCGGGGAAGAGCCACTTCTCGCAGCCGGGCATCTCCGGCAGACTGTCGCGGCGCTTTTGCCACTGCTCGATGTGTCGGGCGGTCTCCGGGCTGATGGGAAGCCGTCGGCCGTGGCGCCGGCGTTTGCGGTTGTCGTAGATCAAGGTGGGTTTGCCATCGGTCCACTGCAGGCAGTCGCGTTTGAGGGAGGTGGCTTCCTCGGGGCGGCGTCCGGTGTCGCGGATGATGCGGTAGACCTCCTGGTACATGGCCGCGAAGTCCTCGGCCTGCCAGCCGGCGTGCTTGAAGCTGGAGCCCATCAGGTGCAGGTGCTGGTCGAGCTGGGCGATGACGTGCTCAGGGATCGCGCGTCCGCTCTCGTCCTCGGCAGTGTCGACGACCTCGATGCCGTGCAGCTCGGGGTTGAGCGCGAATGCACCTGGGACGTCGTCCATCAGGCCCGCTTGGCGTGCGTAGTGCATGAGCCGGCGCCACCAGCCCAGCATTGCCTTGTGTTGGGCCTGCGAGTAGTCGCTGCCGTCCTTCGGGTTCCGGGCGATCTTGATGGCCTCGACAACGGCGGTCATGTCGGCAAGGCCGAGCGAGTGTGGAGTCTGGGCTGCTGGCCTGGAAATCAGTGCGTTCGAGGCGAGTGCCGCGACGTTGGCCGTGCGCCGCAGCTCGGCCACTGTGGGCCGGACCGCGCGTCCGTACTCCTTGACGATCTCGCGCAGCCAGGTCTGCCGGATCGCCCGGAAGTCCAGGTGCCCGCTCACGGCGGGATAGCGGCGGTTGGGCGCGGACAGCAGACCGACCAGAGCGCAGTCCCAGACGTCGTCGAGCGTCGGGTCGGCGCCCTCGTACTGCGCGCGGAGTCGGCGGAGCCTGACCTGCAGATCGTGAAACAGGGTGTGCGTCGTCTTGGGGAGCCGGGCCGCGGGGAACGCAGCATCGAGCTCCAGCAGAGAGCATAGGTCGGGCGGTATCGCCTGGATGGTGCGGCGCATGGTGGCGGGTGCGATCGGCCGGTCCTCGGTGTCGCGTTGCTGCAGGCCGAAGAGGATCTCCGCTCCCACTGCCGGGGAGAGGTCCGCGAGGGAGAACTGCGTTCGTCCCGGCTGAGAGCCGATCCCCACATTCGGCTGGCGCATGGCGGGCAGGGAGGGGATGTGCGTCGTGTCGAATTCGCTGGGATGCCCGCGACGCTGGCTGACGGCTCGGCACGCTTGGCAGTGGGACTGTGGCCCCTCGACCACCGACTGGCACGCGACCACGCGACACGGGAAGGCCCGGGTGCGTGGGTTGTCGAGGTCCGCGGTGAACAGCAGGCTCTTGGGATCCCACTCTCCTGTCCGCCAGTGCGGGTCAAGGCGCTCGGTGAGCCATTCTGCCCAGTCCGGCCTTCCAGTCGGGTTCAGAGGGCGTACGGCGTGATCGTGGGCGGCGGTCACCGGCCCACCCCCGCTGCCACCGAGTCGACCGCCGCGCGGAGATCCTCATCGCTGGCGTGGAGGTAGATGGTCGTGCTTGCCGATGAAACGTGGCCCAGCAGGGACTGCACCACGTCAGGGTCGACGCCCCGGCGGATCCAGGTGGTTGCTGCGGTGTGGCGCATCATGTGCGGTCGGGCGCGAAACCCGCAGCGGTTACCGGCCCGCTCGATGATCTGCTTCGCGTTGGAGTAAGACATCGGCGAGCCGATGTGCCGGGAAGTCAGGTTCACGAACACGAAGTCGCAGCCTTCGGCCTGCCGGACGGTGCCGCGCTCGACCAGGTGGTCTCGGTAGGCGACGACCACGGCTGTTTCAACGGGGACATGCCGGTGGCGCCCGGCCTTGGCCCGGGCTCCGTTCGCATTGTCCTGCCGCGGCCTGACGTGCACGTGCGCCCCCGTGACCGAGCAACCGAGGTGCCGGGAATCCGGGAGGAAGTGCATGTCCTCGCGCCGCAGGCCCAGCGCCTCGCCTATGCGCAGGCCGGTCCCCAGGAGCAGCGCGAGAAGGAACCGGTCGCGTGCGGTACGGGTCGCGGAGAGAATCTGTTCGACCTGCTCCGCGTGCAGGACTGCGGGCGGCAGCTCGATCTCGGCCGCCTTCAGGACGCGGGCGTTGACGTGCCGGAAGTGGCCGTCCTCGCCTTCATCGAAGCCCCGGGGCGTGTACTGGAGAAATCGCGGCTCGCTGAACGTGTCCGCGATCTCGGGTGCCACCTTGCCGGTGGCCGCACACCAGCGGAGGAACCCGCAGGCGGTACCCACTACGGCGTTGACGGTCTTGCCGGTCGGAAGTCGGTTGGTGCGCGGATCCGGGGTCTGCTCGACGTGGAACTTGTAGCGGGCCATCTCACCCAGGGAGACAGTTCTCCAATCGGTGCCGCGTTCGGAGCACCAGTTCAGGAACCGCCCGACGCGGGGCAGATAGTTGCGTTGGGTGTGGGGCGAGCGGCTCTTGGCGCGCAGGTGAATGGAGTACTCAAGGCTCTCCGGGTGGGGGATGTACGTCTCCTCGTCGACGAGGAGCCAGGTGACCGCCCCGGTGGTCGGGGAGATCGCCTTCTCTGCTCTGAACATGCGGTGGTGCTCTCCTGCATCATCTGTCGCTCTTGTCCCTCACCGTATGGTCGACAACGGTGAGGCACAGAGGCGGACTACCTCTGTGGCCCATGTGGCACGAAGTCACGGAGTGCATGCAGATAACCCGCGAAGTCGTCCTCGACCGCGACGGCCAGGACGTCGTCCAGAACGACAAGTGCCAGGCCGTCGACGGGTACTGGACTAGCCCGTACGACGGCCGGACCTTCACCAACTCCAAGGACCTCGACGTCGACCATGTCGTCCCCCTCGCGAACGCCTGGCGCTCCGGCGCCGACGAGTGGGACACCAAGACCCGCAAGGCCTTCGCCAACGACCTCACCGACCCCCAACTCGTCGCCGTCTCCGCGGCCAGCAACCGCTCCAAGGGCGACAAGGGCCCCGAAGCGTGGCGCCCGCCGCTGCGCTCCTACTGGTGCACCTACTCCCGCGCCTGGATCCACGTGAAGAGCCTGTTCCACCTCAACATCACCGCCGACGAGCAGACCGCCCTCGCCGACATGCTCGACACCTGCGACCAGTGAGCACCCCCTCGGCCCCGACCCAGCGGTACGAGGACCGCGTCACCGCCGGCCCCGGCGGCGTGATGACCGAGGAAGTCGGATCCATCACCGGCGACCTCACCGTCGTCACCACCGCCTTCCCCGACCGGCAGGCCTGGGTCGCCGTCCAGTACACCGGCGCCGACGAGTGGTACACCCTCACCGGCACCCCCACCCCCCTAACCGAGAACACAACCCTCGCCGGCTACCACCAGCGCGTCCTCGACGCCGTCCGCACCGGCCACGAAGCCACCGCACCCCACTGAACCCGGTGGTGCCCGGCCTCAGGACCGGGCACCACCGCAGCTACAGGAAGCAGGGCCGCCGAACCGCGCAGGCCGGCCTGGAGCACGCCCGCACCGGACCGAGGGCCGAGTGGGCTGCCAGCCTTCCGCCGCGGACCAGCGCGCTCGTCCCGCCGCCCCGGCCCGATGCCCCGTCCCGTCCCGTCCCGTCCCGTCAAGGACACCGTCCGCAACCGGCCTTCTGCGGGCATCACTTGCCCCAAGGGACGGCGCGGCCGAAGACCTCGTTGACCTGTGCCGCCACGTCCTGGCGGATCGTGGCGAGCGAGACGGCGGCCATCACGGCAAAGGTCCAGCGCAGGCTGGTTGCCATCCCGGGGATGTCCGCCACGAACGGGACCATCGGCAGCAGGACGGCGGCCGCGGCGAACACCGCCGCCGGAGCCAGGCGCGGCATCCACCGCGCGAGGCGGCCGGGCACCGCGACGTCGGACGGCGCGCCCGCCAGCAGGGCGGCGCGGTCCCCGGCCATCAGTGCCCGCAGTCCGTTCAGGAGCGAGGCCGTGACCTCGTCGACGGCGGCGGCGCTGTGGGCCTGGGCGAGGTCGCGTTTGTGGGCGCGGAACACAGCGGCGATCCGCAGGTTCTCCAGCCGCAGGGCTGCCGTCACCTCGGGCCCGGCATTATGGATGCGCCCCGGGTACATGCCAGCGCGTTCCACCCCGACCGCGATCTCCTCCAGTCGCCTTGACCAGCCCGCCACGTCCTCAGCGGCGAACCAGCGGTGCCGCTTCTCGTGGAGATCGGCCACCAGCCGTGCCAGGTGGACACACACCGCGTCGAACGGGCGGCACACCACACGCGCGACCATGGCCCGGGCCCGGCTGTAGAGCAGGAGGTAGCCGCCCAGCACAAGCGAGGCCAGCCCTGCGGCCAGCATCCCGGCCCACTGCCCGTTGGCCCTCGCCACGGTGTCGCCCGGCAGAGGCGTCAGCAGCCGGTGGCGGCCCTGGACGATCGCCGTCAGGAACACAAAGGATGAGGCGCATACGGCCGTGAACGACATGACCGCCTCGGCCCACTTCAGACCGGGCACCAGCCGGCACAGCACGTCCGTCCCAGCCACCGGCACGATCAGGATGATCAGCAGTCCCAACCCCGCCGAGACCACACCAGCCACGACGAAGTCGACCGCTTCCCCCAACGTCGGGTGCGGGGGACGACGTGCCCACGGGCTGCTCGTCGCGACAGCCACCGCGACGGCCGCAACCACCCACAGCACCCCCCGCATCCGCCACCTCGCCACGGTGCTCGCGCAGTACCAGCGCAGCAGCACACCACGGACCCGGGCATCCAACCGCGCCCCCTCCGCCTCGGGTACCGCCTTCTTCGCCGCGAGGGCCCGGTCCTTCCTGACCTTGCCGGCCAGAGTCTCCTTGAGGCGGGCCCGCGGCATCAGCGGCGAGACTCGGGTACGGGCAGTATGCACCCACGCGATCGGCGGCATCGTCACCCCGGACAATGTAGAGGCGTGCACGCACCGCCGCCGGGTGTTCGCCGGAACCCGCCACACCCGCCGCTATCCCCGTCAGGGACGTCCGAAGCGGAAACCTGGTGCAACCGAGCCGGGCAGCGGGTACGGCGACGCGAAGGAGCCCAGAGGGACCGTGTCCAGGGGAAACGCGCCTGTGTCCAGGCGACCTGGAACAGCGACGTCGAACGGCGTGCCCGCCTGAGGACGCGAGGCAGCGGTGCCTCGGCGGGTCCGTCTCCGCGTCACACGTATTGACGTAGCGTCAGTTCGCTTGAACCGTCCGCTCGGTCTGGCCCGTGGTCTTTGGATGGATGGCGCACGATGCCGTCCGGTGCCGTTTCGGCGGTAGACGATGCATAGTCGGCGGCCTCCAGACGGGCGTTGTGCCTGTTTGTCGCGGCTGTCGGGGACGCGGAGCGATCCGCAGACAAGGGGGCTTCAGTGAGGTGTGCAGACCGACGGGTGATCGGCGGGATCGCCGCTCTTGCCAGCGCTGCCGCGCTGATCAGCGTGACTGGCAGCGCGCAGGCGGCGGGTATGGGGGCAGGGGTTGGCGCTGGGCCGGCTGTCCAGGCGGTAGGGAGTCCGCAGGCGGGTTCGGGTGGGACGTCGCTCTGTGGTGGCGGGGCGGCCGGCTGCGGGACCGCGGTGGCGGACCAGTTGGAGGGCGCGCGGATGCTGGCCGGTCTCACGGCGTCTGCGGCTCCGGGACCACGTCAAGGTGCGATCCCGTCGTGGTGCACCAGTGAATGGGAGGTCAACCGGACGGAGGCCTGCTACACGCAGACGAGCCAGTGGGAGATGACCGACGAGCACGGCACGCCGGTCGGGGGGATGACCTACAAGGTCACCAACTATCTGAAGGCCGATCCGAAGAGCACACAGGTCTACGGCTATTTCCAGGTCGACTTCCCCTATGTGTGGGGCCAGGCCGTCGGCGCCGACTTCACCTACACGACCGGCTGCACCAGCGTGGCCTGCAAGCCCCTCTCGTTCTACAACGGCGGGCGGATCGGCCAGGGGGCTTCCTTCTACTCCAACGACGCCTACACCGACAGCCCCGCGGCTTCCACGCAGGACCGCGCCGAAGCAACCTACAAGATCACGATCCGCCCTCTGGGCGGGAACGAGGTTGCCGGTGACTGGAACTCCCCGTACTTCCGATGCGATGACCAGGTCCCCGGATCAACGGCTGGCTGCGTCATGCCGAACGGGCGGCCGGTGACGGACATGCGCTACCTGCCGACGATCTCCGCCGGCATCCGGAAGGTCCAGAGCGCGCCGCTTCACATGGGCCAGCCCGACAGCCCGAACCCGCTCACCCGCTCGACCTCCCCGACGGTGGAGTCGGACAACCGGAAGGCGGCCTGCCCAGTACCCGGTGTCCCGAAGCCCACGACACCCGCCGGCACCGTGTGGTCGTGCGACGAGTACCCGTTCGCCACGACTCTGGAGGGCGCCGCCAAGACGCCTCCGCCGAACAGCGGCTCCGTCTGGGTACCCAAGGCCGAGAACGACAGCCAGGGCGGCACGCTCAGCGCCTTCTACGCGGCCCAGCGCGTGCTGAACGGCGATAAGTTCTACGTGGCGGCGTGATGAACGCCTTCTCGATCGAGACCCGGGTGTCGCACTCCCAGTTCTGGATCAAGGATCCCGACGCCGAGCCCGCCCTCGACGTCTACACCGGGCTGAACGGGCTGATCCAGACCCGCGGCGGCGAGAACCACGCCACCATCCTGACCGGCACCGCCTTCGGGAAGATCGCGCTCACCTACGAGGCGTGTCCGACAGAACCGGCACTCACACTCGACGGGTGGGACGACATCGTCGACGTCAGCATGACGTTCACCACCCCGATGGCTAGCTTCGTCGGACACGGTTTCCATGACGACCCGATCACCAGCCTCCCCCACCTGTCCGCCCCAGGCCCGGGCTCCTACCGGGTCCGGGTCCACGTCCGGGGCCGCAACGAAGGCCTGAACCTGGAAGACAACTACGGCGACCCGGTGGAGTTCTACCTGGTCCAGGCATGGCCGCACCCCGTGGTTCCCGAAGTCCGACACAAGCTGACCGACCGACGCGGCGCACACGTCCGCACAGCCTGACAGCAACGGTGCCTCGGCCACGGCGAGCCCCAGCCGAGGCACCGTTGCTGTCACCTGCGGCAGCAAAGCAGCGACCGGCTGGACCGAACGGCCACTCAGGACGAATGCCTGCGGCCGCATGACGTCAGGGCGCTGACCGCCCTCGGCCTGCGCCGGCCCCGGTGGTAGCACGACGCGGTCAGCGCCGGACTCCTGGTGCGGGGCTGCCGCGCCCCGGCAGCGGGAGCGTCTACTGCTTCTCCAAGTACCGGCCCACCCTATCGAGCTCGGCGCCGTCGACGAAGGCCTGCGAGAGGTCGAGGTCCGAGATCACGGCTTCCCGCAAGTCGGCTCCGCGGAACGCTGCGGGCGGGCGTCAGTACTGCCCGGTCTGCTTCCAGTACACCTGGCCGTTGGCGTTTGCCAGCACGTAGATTGCCGCCTGGTAGGCGAAGAGGGAGAAGGCCCGGGCCGTGAAGCCGTTCCGCTCCAGGTCCCACCCTCCCTGCCAGCCACCGTTGAAATTGACCCGGGTGAGGGCGATCCGGTTGTCGCCGACCCGGCGGACGGCCACCTGGCCCTCCCCGTTGTCCGTGATCCCCACAGAGGGTGAGCCCTCGCCCTGGACGCCGGGGGGATCTCATGCCCCCACCACTTGCCCTGCCCATAGGTCTGACGGATGACGTTGACCTGGCCATCGGTTCCGAGCCAGGTGCCCATGATGGTGCCCCGCCAGTGGGAGTCCCACGAGCCGAGGTCCGTTTCGCGGTGCAGGGGGAAGTCACTCCTCGAATCGGGGATCCTGGTCGGGGCGATCCAGGAGTTCGACGTCTCGCTGAGGAAGATGCTCCACTCCTCGTCGCTGTTGGAGCCCCGGTAGGTCAAGAGGGTGCTGCGTTCGGGAGCGCGACCACGGACACAGCCATCGTGTTGGGCGTCGCCACGCCGTTTGGGGACCTGGTCCCACCCGGGCCGCACCTGGGGCGTCTGGCTACCCGCGTTGACCGTCACCTCCGTGTAGAGCACGAATCCGTTGGTCCCGGTGTGGAATACCCGGAACGTCGACGACTGGCCGCTCGACACCGCCAGCTGCACCGCCGGGTCCGTGTACGTGGTGGCCCCGGCCGGCTCGGTCTCCTGGCCGTGACCGACGGAGACGCGGATTGATCGCCCAGCGACAGGCCGACGCCGTCGAGCTGCGTCTCGCCGGCGCTGATCCTCTGGCCGTCGGCCGGAAGCTCGCCCCCGATCCAGCGCTGAACTGGGACCGGATCGTCTACCCGTTCGGACGCCCAGTGCTCCGGCCCTCTGGCGGACGGCCGACATGGTCGACTCCCGTTCCCGTTCCGGTGGTTGCTACCGTGAGCGAGGACAGACAATCGGGGGCCTGATGACCAGCTTTCACGTCAAGCCGGTGGACATGATTCTCTCCTCCGCCGGGTTTACCGATCTGCACAACACGGCTGCGCAGCTCTACCGCAGCCTCGTGTTCTCCATGGACGAGGTCAAAGGCATGGCCGGCGATGACGACGCCGGTAAGAAGTTTGCTGCCACGTACGATCCCGCGGCTCAGAGGATCGCCGATGCGATGGCTCAGGCAGTCGGCCAACTCGGCGGAACTGCCAACGGCCTGTACACCATGGCGGTCAACTACCTGCAGACCGACGCCGATGTCGCGGCCTCGATGATGGCCCCGCAGAAGCTCCCTGCGTCCGCCGACCCGGCGTGCGACGAGGAGCTGGCCAAGGCCAAGCTCAACTCCGCCGTGGGCCACAACGGCAGCGGCGCGGTCCATGATTTCCTCAAGAAGTTCTGGCCGCAGGGTGACCCGGGCAAGCTCCGCCAGGCGGCGAGCGACTGGAAGAACTTCGCGAGCCTCGTCAGCCGGCTGGGAGTTGAGGGCGACAAGAGGGTGCAGCGGGTAACCGCGTCCAGCACGTCAAGCGCCGTCACGAGCTTCGCGCAGAACTGGGCGAAGATGCACGACGGCTGCGCCACGCAGGGCCCGTTGCTGAACAGCATCACGAACGCGGCTTTCAAGCTGGGGCAGGCCTGCGAGGCGTACGCGAAGGAGGTCGAAGGCCTGCGCGACACGCTGGAGGACCTCGCGATCACCGCTGGCATCGTCGCCGGGGCGGGCATCCTGCTGACCGTCTTCACCCTCGGCGGGTCCGACGTGGCGGCGGCCGGAGGGGAGGCGGCGATCGCAGCCGAGGCCGGCACCGCAGCGGTTGCCATGACGGCAGCCGTGGAGGGCAGCGCGGAACTCGCCGTGCTGGCCGAGGCGGCAGCCGTGGTCGACAGCGCGGCGGCGAGCCTGATCCCGGTGGGAGCAGCGGCCGCCGCCACGGCCACCGCGGCCGTCGTGCTGGCCGGGGCGGGCGACGCGGCGGCAGCACCCGCACCCAAGCCCCCGCCGTTCACGGTCACCCCTGGCATGCCGCCGCTGCCGCACGACCCGACCAGCCCGTTCCCGCTGCTGCCCCCGCAGGAGCAGGCCGCGATCCGGGCGTGGATGACGCAGATGGAGCAGGACGGCCGTACGTTCCAGGCCAACGGCCCCCATGCGCCCAAGCCCCCGGACAAGCCCGATCCGAAGATCAACGCGAGGCGGGCGTACCAGGTCAGGGTGGCCGGGTCGACGGAGTACCGGCTCTACACCGACGTCACGGACCCGACCGGGCGCGAGCTGGGTATGGACGCCGACGGTGTCCGCCCCGAGGATGGCGCCGCGATCGACGCCAAGTACATCGGCCAGCAGAAGAGCTGCAAGTCCCCGTTCCGCCTGGACAACGCGGACGGCGTCTTCGAGTTCGCGTACGAGCACACCATGCAGGGGGAGTCCACGAAACTGGAGAAGTACGCATCGGCCTTGAAGGACCCCAGGAACAAGGTCAACCACCTTGAACTCATCACGAACGACCCTCAGGCCTCCGCCTACTTCCAGTCCCTCATGACGGCGCAGGGCGTAACCGGCCGAGTCCGCATCGAGCCCTGACCGGCCATACCCGGCCTGCGCCACCGAGAGAAACGAGCATTACGTGGGATCCAGCTTCAACATCAGTGCCGACCGCGAGCGCGTCGGGCCGTGGGCCTTCACCGGGGAGCAGGTGAAGGAACGCGTCCTGGTGTACTGGCCGGACGCCATGGTGGGCAGCGCGTTCGAGGGCTTCCTGGAGATCGTGGCGGACGTCGAACCCGGGCGGCCGGCGGAGCTGTCGTTCAACCTCCGGCACGCCGTGTTCTCGTTTGAGGACCGGGGGTCGCCCGTCGGGCCCCTGACCGTCATCTACAGGGTGCTGCACGACCTGGCGCCCGAGGTGCCCGTCGTGTGGTGGATCGACTACGACGTCGACCTCCAGCCCCTCGATCTGGCAGGAGGCCTCGACGCGTTCATCGCGAGTCTCCCGGCCTAGGCACGCGCAGGGCGGCCATGACGAGCTCGAACGAGGGGCCACGTATGCCCGGCTACGCCGCGGGCTCGGACGTCGCCGTCGCCGCACGCCAGGCGGCGATGACGTCGGCCGCCTTGGTCTCGAAGTCCGGGTCGCGCCAGGCGCCGGGCATGCCGATCACGGCCGGCAGCTTGAAGTCGCCGTGCTCCCGGTGGGTGACCCGCACGACGTCCCCGGAATCGGGGCGGTTGCGGTTCTTCCCGACCTCGACGTTGGTGATGTCCGCCCAGGCGAACCGCTTGCGGGAGCCCAGCGCCCCGGTCCACCGGATCTCGCGCTCGTCGAAGCTCACGCTGCTGAAGGCGCCCCTCACCTGGAGGAGTCCACCGATGATCAGGAGAACGCCGGAAGCCATGACGGCGGCAGTCCGGACGTTCACCGGGAAGAGCGAACCGCGGTACAGAAGGTAGGCACCACCGGCCAGGAAGAGCGTCGAGAAGATCCGCTGGCGGCGTATCTGTGCCGGATGGAGACGGTAAGTCACATGTTTCACCAGCGGATCTTGGCAGGTCGGGCGCATCTGAGGAAGCGTCACCGTCGCCCCCGCCCGTCTCACTCCCCCGAACGGATCGGCTCCCCGGTGCGGTGCGGGTAAGCGAGGATCTCGCGGTCCGAACGGAACATGTCGGCGGCCGTGGCAGAGTCCAGGTGCTCACCCGCTGGCGGCTACGGGCCGTAGTCTCCCTCACGGCCCGACGCGTCCCATTAGGGTGTGGCCGACGCCTGCCGGTCGGCCGCCCGGGCAAGGGCGTACGTGGCGTACTCGGTGGAGCGGTCGACCAGGGTCAAGTCCATGTCTCCGGCGGTGAAGCGGCTGGTGAAGTAGCTGCCCGTGAGGCTGCGCGGCGCCCGTCCGGTGACGGACAGCTGGCACGAACCGGTGTGCCGGGGGCTGCGGGCCTGGTGCTCGGTGCGCGGTGTGTTCTCGTACAGGAACCGCACCTCCGCGATCCCCGAGCCGTCCGTCTTCACGATCGTCGCGTTGTTCGAGCGCGACATGCTCTCCGCCGTGCGGAGCGTGGCGTGGAGGGTCCAGTAGGTCTGCTCGACGGTGAGGTAGGTGGTGATGGGGCCGCGGTTACCACCGGCGGGGATGTGGCTCTCGGCGGCGGGGGTGAGGACCGAGCGCCAGGTGCCGCCGACCCAGGGGTGCCCGGTGATGCGGTGGATGCCCCACCAGCGCCAGGCCCACTTGTCGAAGATCAGGACGCCGTAACCGATTAGCGAGGGCAGGTAGGCGAACAGGTACTTCACGTTCTCCGTGGGCGTGATGCCCAGCAGCGGCAGGGCGAAGGTGTAGGCGGTGGTGAGCAGGGAGGCCGTCGTGCGGACGGTGGTCGCCGGGCTCACTGGCCGTACCCGAGGTAGACCCAGGCCTGCCCAACGAGCTCGCGGGCGGTGTCCACCGTCCACTTCTGCTGCGGGCCGAACAGCAGCTTCATCCTGTTCGGCTCCCACATCGTCGCCGACCGGCTTCCGAGCTGGGAGTAGACGTCGGCGAGTGCCTCCCGGACCGCGTCGTCGAGGTCTCCGGCCTTGAGGACGGCGTCGGGCACGTTGTAGATCAGACACTCACAGAAGTACGAGGGGACCGCCTCGATGAGCTTCTGCCGGCACAGCTCGTTCTCCACCGACTTGAGGACCCGCACCACGAACTTGTAGCGGTTGCCCGTGTTGGAGTTCTTCGCGCGGCCGTTCGTCAGCTGCAGCTCGGGCCAGTTGACGATCCGCTTGCCATCCCGACCGTACACCACGCTGCCGGTGTGGAAGCCGATGCCGGCACCGTCGGTGAAGAGCCGGTACTCGAAACACGGAACCACGTCGACGTTGGGCCGGCTCCCCGCCACCGGCGGCACGTAGAAGGCGACGTTGTGACTGTCGTCCACGCCGGAGCCGAAGGCGTTCACGAGCGCCTTGCCGACCTCCTGACGCAGCAGCGTGGGAGTCCACCGGCCGGTGTAGGAACTGGAGGAGCGGTTCGGGACGACACCGGGGGCGAAGTCGTAGTAGTACAGACTGTTGAGCTGCACCTTGATGTCGACGTCGCTGTCAGAGCGCACGTTGGTGTTGTTCGGGTAGGAGCCCTTGGCCGCGACCGTGATGCTGCTACGCACGTCGTCGAGGGCCCCATGCGCGGCTATGGCCTCCTTCACCATCCGCTCCGCCCTGGCTTGGCGGTCCGCCTCGGCCGCGGTGGACGGCGATATCCACGTGCTGATCAGTTGCTGCCGCTCCGCGGCGCTCAGACGCTGTGCCAACGGGTGCTCCTCGCTCAAGACGGTGGCGGGCACCCTACCTCCAGGGACTGACAACGGAGCCCCTCGTGACGCGGGAAGGACGGCCGGGCTCTGTACGGGCCCGGCCGCCCAAGGGCTTCATCGTGCGGTGCCCAGGGCTGCGGGGGTGTGCGTGCCAGGCGGTGTGGAGGAGACGCAGTTGCGTGCCACGGTGGGAGCGCTCAGCGTGTTCAACGGACGGGACGAAACAAGGGGACGTCCCCGTGGTCAGCGCACGGCGGCGCGGTAGGGCGTAGCCGCCCTGGGCCGCGGCAGTCCCGGGCGGCGGGCAGGGCTCGGAGCGCGGCCAGACGCAGTCGGTGATGCCGGGCGACCAGAGCTTCGGGCAGGATCGGAGGAGGTGGAGCCGGGCTCGGCATCGTGTCGGCGGTCGGCACGCCCTGCAGTGCCAGGGCGCTGGGCGGGGCGTCCAGCAGGGCCCGGGGCGTGGCGGCGACGGCGGTGTTCCGGCGAGCGGCGCAGGGCCAGGCGGGCAGGCGCCGGTACAGGTGTGCTTGAGCCGTCTGCCGCTGGCGGCGGCCACTCCGGCCAGCCACAAGGCATACCGGGCTTACACCGATCGCATCGTCACAGCTGCACAGGCGCCCTGGTACGCGGCACCAAGCGGCGGGGCCTCTGCCGCCCCAATCGTCAGCTCTCCTTTGCCGGTGCGCCGAGAGAGCGCAGCCAAGCGCGGACATGGGCCGGTTCGGCACCTGTCATGGCCGCCACGTCCGGAATCGGGAATCCGAGGGCCAGATGGAGGAGGACGGCGTCTTGCAGGGCCGGCTCCAAATGAGCGACGGGCTGGAGAGGCCTCGGGCCCGCTAGGAGGTGGATCCGTTGCCGCACGGCTTGCCAGATACGTTCGGCCGGATTGGCGGCGCCCAGGATGTCGGACCAGCTCTCGGCGAGGTACTCGAAGGAGGCGCGCAGGGCGAGGTGGGCGTCCGTGGGGCCGAGGAGAAGGTGAGCGTAATCGAGATAGCGCTGGTGGTAGAGCTCGTAGAGGGCGCGCAGGCCGATCTCGGGAAGACGGTGGGTCACGGCGGGACGGCCGGGTTGGTGAGTGGACGCAGTCGGCATGGGTCTCCCCGGGATCGGACGCGGGGCGGCGATTAGGGTGAGGGCGATCACCGGTCAACCAAACGCGCCGGCGCAGTGGGTTGAGATGCCAGGGTTCGTCTCGTGCGGCGTCCAGGTGGGGTTGAGGGAGAGCTGGACACGCTCCCACCAAGGGCGGACCTGGTCGGGGTGGCCTCGAAGGGCTTCGACCACGGCGGAGACGATCGTCCAGGACTCCACGCCCCGTCCATCGAGGACTGAGGCGACCTGGGCGACGGTCACCTGCCGAGTGGCCCGGCTGGCAACCTCCTGCTCGGGAGGGCACGCGGAGGCCAGGTAGAGGCCTTGGACGGTCGCCTGGAGCCCGGCGGTTGCATACCGGCGGGCGCCCGGCAGGCCCGGCAGGAAGGGCCGGGAGATCCCTTCCCCGCGGGCCGCCTGCCACAGCGGCCGGACGTGCTCGGGTTCCCCTCCCAACGCGGTCACGAGGTGCTGGACGGTCGGCCACGAAGGGAAGCGCTCACCGGAGATGAGCCGGGAGACGAACGACGGCGAGAGGTCAGTCTCATCGGCGATGCGGCTCATGGACTTGCCTGACGAACGCTGCAGGTGGGAAAGGGCGCTGGTGAGCTGGGCCTCGGGGTCGGTGGGGCTGCCGGCCGGCATGGCGTGGTCACCTGGGGCACGGCGTCGGCGGGTGCCGGCGCCGCGCCGCCGGGCGGCCTCGGCTGCGGTCCGCTGGCGATCCCCGTGGTGCTGCAGGGAGCGGCCGCCGTTCTCCGGTGACCACCGGGAGCGGGCCGTACCGGGGCTGACGGCGAGGATCTCCGAGACCATGGCCCATTTGACCTTCCGCTCGCGGGCCTGGAGCACCACTGCGGTGGTGAGCGCTTCGAGCTCCCCGCGCAGCAGGGTCAGCAGTTCCAGTTCGGCGCAGGGGCCGGTGCGGTCGTCCTGGGAGTCGGCGAGCCTCTGCAGCCTGCGGGCCTGGGTCACGACCTGGTGGGACAGCCTGGAGACGGTCACGTCGTACAGGCCGCGCTCCGGCTGGAGTCCGCTTGCGGCAGCCCGCCGCGCTGCCGCGCGGCTGGAGGCCGCACGGCAGCGCGGCGTGCAGAAGCGCTGAGGTCGGCCCTTCACGCTGGTGCGGGTGAAGTCGTTGTTGCACTGCTGGCATACCAGAATCTGCCGGGCCTCAGGCATCTGCGGGTCGTCCCTTCCACTGAAGATTCGCGCTATAGGGTGAGCCCGCTGCGCGGTTTGCAACGCAGCGAAGAGGAATCTGACGCAGTCGCGCGTGCGAAAAGCGTCGGATGCTCCGGCCGGGAGCCGGCGGCGGGCCCGGGGCACCGGCGCGGCAGAACCAGCACAGTGAACCCCGGGCCTGGCGGAATGTCAGAGGCTGCGTCGCTGGTAGCAGACGTAGGAGCGGTTGGCGACGGCGCCGGCGGAGGCCAAGGCAAGGGCGCCGCCGTAGGAGAGCGCCTGTCCGTGAATGACGATGGCGAGCGCTCCCGGAACGGCCACCAGAAGCCCAAACCTCAACATTGCCCAGCAGTCAACGACCTGTCGGGTTTGGCGGCTGTGCAGGTCAGGCATGTTAGTTTCGGGACATCCCGCCGCCGGGAGCATGAGAGCCCGTCGGCCACTGCGGTCAAGAGTCATCGGAACTCCTTGATCGTGATGATGTGTCAGCGGCTGAGCCCCGGCCCCGGTTACCAGGCCATTGGTCCGGGGCTCATCCGTACGGGGACCCTACCTCCCTGTCCGACACGCTGTGTCGAGCGTTCATCACGTAAACGAACCGCCGATACCACCGTTCAATCCCACAACCACCCGAAGACGGTCAGTACCGATCATCGGTGGCGCAAATTCGGGCCAATATCCCCGACAAGCGACCTGAAGCCGTGGCGTGCCGCTCATTTCGGCCAGCGCAAGTACCAACCGGACGAAACTCAAAACTCCCGCAGCCCCGGCCGTCCACCTCCCAGACATACGCCGCCTGAACGGGTATTCCCACTAGAGCGGACACGCCGGCCACCACGACCGTGTGGCCGGCTCGTCGATCGTCTCCGGCGGTGTGTATCCGGCGTGCGCTCGCGCGGGTCAGCGGCGGTAGACGGCGCCCGTGCGGGCCGTCACCGGCACAGAATTCGCGGCGATCACGGTGGTGTGCGCGGTACGGTCGGCCCACCCGTCGACCCCGGAGGCCATCATGGTGTCCACGCCGCCTGCCGGCCGTCCCGGTTGGGACGACCTTCCTCCCGCTGTCCGTACGGCTGTCGAGGAGCGTTCGCGGGCCCGGGTGACGGGCGTGGACTACCCGTCGGGCGGGTTCACCCCGGGCATCGCCGCGCGCCTGCGGCTCGCCGACGGCACCCGGGTATTCATCAAGGGTGTGCCGGCGGCGGACGGGGCGGCGGAATGTATCGGGCGGAGGCTGCCGCAGGAGCGGATCTTCCCTCACGGGTCGCCCCTGCGCTGCTGTGGACGGTGGAGACCGGGGGCTGGCTGGTCCTCGGCTTCGAGGACGTCGACGGCACGAATCCGGATCTCGCGCCCGGATCGCCGGGGCTCGGCGCGGTGCTCGCGGCAGTGGCGGGACTCGGTGAGCTGCTGACACCGTGCCCGGCCGGTGAGGCCGGGCCGTTCTCCGTGCTCGCCGACACCCTGGCCGGCCACTGGCAGCGCCTGGTCCGGGACGGCCTGGACGGCTGGGACCTGGAGCACGCCGCCGAGCTGGCCGAGCTCGACGATCCGGCCGCGCTGGTCAGGGCGACCGAGGGCGACACCCTGCTGCACTGCGACCTGCGCGCGGACAACATGCTGCTCGAACGCGGCCGGGTGAGGGTGATCGACTGGTCGTGGTTCGCGCGCGGCGCCGCCTGGGTCGACGCCGCGTTCCTGCTGCCGCAGCTGGTCCTGGCCGGTCACACCGCCGCCGGTGCCGAGCGGCTGCTCGCCGAGGCGGTGCCGGCCTGGCGGGAGGCCCCGGCGGAGGAGGTAACCGGGTTCGCGGTCGCCATCACCGGGTACTGGGCGTGGCAGCAGCGCACCGGGCCCGGCGGCGCGCTCGGCGCCTACCGGGCCCGGGCCGCCGCCGCGGGGCGTGAGTGGATCGCTCACCGCACCGGTTGGAAGGCGCCTGGTGCGGTGGTCTTGTAGGAGCCGCGGGCGGCCAGGTCGGCGAAGCCCCGGGCCAGGACCGCGTACAGGTGCGCGGGGTGGAGGTAGCCGAGATAGTCCTTGCCGGTGCGCCCGTCCGGGGCGTGCAGCAGGGCCTCTGCGGCCTGGCCCACCGTCACCTTCTTCGCCCCGTGGAGGGTGTGGGCGAGGCGGGCGGCGGTGCGCTCCGCCCGGACGGTGTGCCGCCGGTAGGCGGCCGGGTTCCCGGCGAGGAAGACGTTCGGCGTGGTGAGCGCGTTGAACACCAGCCGGAGCCGGAACGAGTCGGTGCTCAGGAACGCGGTCTCGCGGACGGTGGCC
Source organism: Kitasatospora sp. Ki12 (assembly GCF_054601375.1). Lineage (NCBI taxonomy): Bacteria > Bacillati > Actinomycetota > Actinomycetes > Kitasatosporales > Streptomycetaceae > Kitasatospora > Kitasatospora sp. Ki12. The sequence goes on from NZ_BAAIHT010000006.1 coordinate 78,739, forward strand.
GGAGTGCCCTCACCGGGGGTGAAGCCTTCGCCGTCGGCGGCCTGCTCGGCCTGGTGGAGCGTGGCGTACAGCTTCGTCTCGTAGGGGACCTCGTCGTCCAGGTCGAGCCCGTGCCGCCGGTGGAGCCGCTTCACCTGCTCCACCAGGTCGGCCAGGCGCTCGGCGGTGAGCGGTGCGCCGCCGGTGTACAGCAGGTCGAGGTCGGATCCGGGACGGTGGGTCGCGGTGGCGTGGGAGCCGTACGCGAGGGCGTAGCCGCCGGGGAAGCCGGCGAGGCAAGCGGCGTCCTCGAAGGGCGCGTTCACCGCTGGGCCTGCCGGGCGAGGGCGGTGACGTAGTCGAGGACCTCGGCCATGTGGGCTTCGGTGACGCGCGGGTTGATGGAGACGAAGCGCAGCGGGGCGAGGAGGGCGCCGCGCCGGACGCGGCCCGTGTCGTCGGGGATCGTGAAGTGGTGCAGGTGCCAGTGGCCCTCATCGAGGATCCGGGCGTGGACGACCCGGTTGAGGTGGTTGATCCGCTCGATGTCCGGGGCCTGCGGGTCGTGGCCGTCGGGCAGGACGAGGAAGGCTACCGCGCACATGTCCGGCTCGTTCAGCCGCAGCAGGCCGGGCCGGGCGTCCACCAGATCGGCGAATCGGCGGGCGCGCTCCAGGCGGTCGTCCATCGTCTGGGCCAGGCCCTGCCGGCCGAGGGCACGGAGTGCGGCCCAGGCGCGCAGGGACGTCCACTCCTTGGTGCCGATGAATGGGGTGACCTGCCCGAACGCGTAATCCTCCTGCATGATCAGGTCCGAGTAGGAGGAGATCAGGCGCAGCGCGGCCGGGTCGCGCAGCAGCAGTGCGGAGGATCCGTAGGGGACGTTCAGGACCTTGTGGGGGTCGACGGTGACGGAGTCGAAGAGGTCGATGCCGTCGAGGCGGTGGGTCAGGCCTGGGGTGAGGGCGCACATCAGGCCCCAGCAGGCGTCGGTGTGCAGCCAGACGTCGGGGTCGTGTTCGCGAACGGTTTCGGCGACGGCGCGCAGGTGGTCGACGGTCTGGGTACGGGAGTCGCCGGCGTAGGCGACCACGGCCATGGTCCGGCCGCGCCCGGCCTTCACCGCGCGGGCGAGGGCGGTGAGGTCGTAGCGGAAGGCGTGGGTGTCGACTTCGGTGATGTGCGCGCCGCAGCCGATCCAGGTGGCGGCGGACTTCACGCTGTAGTGGCCGATGCCCTTGGGGACGATCAGGGCGAACCGGTCGGGGTCGGTGACGCCGCGGGCGAGGGTGCCGGGGACGGCGTGCTCGCGGGCGATCATCATCGCGGCCGCGTTGGATCCGGTGCCGCCGTAGGTGGTGATCCCACCCGCGTCCCACACCGAGGTCACCTGGTCCGCGCGCGGGTTGGTGTAGCCGATCAGGCCGCGCAGCCACCGCAGCACGGCGATCTCGGTGAACGTGCCGGACGGTGAGCAGAAGGACTGGTTGATGAGGTTCTGCTGTGCGAGGACGGCGAACAGGCCGGCCGCGAGGGAGGCGGTGTCGGCGCCGGTGTCGCCGAAGCCCATGAAGCGGGGCGAGTTCATGTTGACGCAGTACGGCAGCACCGTGTCGGTGATCTCCCGCCAGATCTGCTCGGGGCTGGACGGCTTGTCGGGTAGGTCGGTGAGCAGCAGGTCGCGCAGTTGTCCGGTGGTGGCGCGGGCGGCGTAGACGGTCTCGGCGCTCTTGTGGGCCAGGCCGGCGGTGACGACGTCCTGGAGGATTTCGGTGGCCTGTTCCAGGGTGTCGGGGGTGAGGGCGTGCATGGTTCCTCCCGGGTGTGGGCTGGGCGGGTGGTACCGGAGGCCTCCGCCGGGCTCCGAGGCCGAGGAGGCGGGGGCGCTGCCGGGCCGTTGTGGTGCCCGGCACGGCTTGCTGACGGCTGCCCGGTGCGGGTGGGCAGCGGTAAGGGGCCGGGGTCGCCCGGCGGGGAACAACGATGATGCGCCCCACCGCCAACCGCGATAGGACTAGGACTATGCTCGGCCTGACCCGACAGACCGTCAATAGTCCTAGTCCTATCTGGTTCTGCCGTTGCCGCGAGTGAACAAGGAGGCCCAATTGAACGTCCCTGCCTACCGGCGGGTCGCCGCCGACCTGCGCGCCGCGATCGAGCGCGGGGACTACCCCGAAGGCACCGCACTGCCGAAGCTGGAGGAGATCGCCCAGCGCTACCGCATCGCCAAGCAGACCGCCCGCGAGGCCGTCTCCGAACTGGAGCACGAGGGCCTGGTCGAGCCGGTCCGCCGACGCGGCACCGTCGTGCGGCCCGCCCCCGCCCGGCTGCGCCTGCTGCGCACCAGGACCGTCTACCGCGACGAGCGCGGCTACTACTTCGACCCCGCGGCCCAGCCGTGGGTGGCACTGGAACCGCCCACCATCGACTGGGGGCCCGCCCCACGCGACCTCGCGCCCGTCCTCGGCGTCCGGGCCGGCGAGGAGGTCCTCATCCGCGACCGCGTCATGGGCGACCCCGACACCCGCGCACCCAAACAGCTCGCCACCAGCTACCTGCCCGCCCCGCTCGCCCGCGGCACCCGCCTGGCGGAACGCGACACCGGCCCCGGCGGCATCTACGACCTGCTCGAGCAGATGGGCCACGGCCCCCTCGACTGGCACGAAGGTCTCGGCGCCCGGATGCCCTCCCCCAAGGAAGCCGAGCGCTTGGCCCTGCCCAAGGGCGTACCGCTGCTGCGCGCCGTGCGCACCACCACAAGCCCCGCCGGCACCGTGCTGGAAGTCAACGACACCCGCATGTCCGGCGACGCCTTCGAGTTCGGCTACACCATCACCCGCGACCCCTCCGCCGCCCCGGCCCAGTAGGCGACCACCGCGGACCAAAGACCACCGCGCCGGACACCCCGCCGCCCTCCTCCTCGACCCCGACCACCCCAAAGTCCAGGCCCTCTACGAATCCTGGGGATACCGGCAGATCGGCCCGCGACAGCCCTTCCCCGACTCCCCCCCGCTACGCCGTGATGCTCCGCCACCTGCCGCTGTGAGCCACCGCGGTCCGGCCCACCCCGCCGGGGCGCGTTCCCCGCCGAGCACAACAGCTGAGGGCGGGGACGGCGTGGCGGCCGCTCGGCACCATGGGTGGCGCCCTACTGTTGTGCTGGGCCCGGAGGTGGTCCACGGCTGGCCGTTCGCCCGGACGAAATGTGCCTGGGAGCCGCAGGGTGGGATGCCCAACCTCCCCGTCGGTTCGCTGTGCCCCCAGACGACTTGAACGTCCGACTTCGCGGCGCAGTCCGGGCTGTCGCCAGCGAGGACCATCGATGCCGCATGTCAACGACCGTGCGCGCCTGAAGCAGTACCACGACCTGCTCTTCGTCCCCCAGGACGTCCTCCGGGCAGTCGCGGTGGACGGCCGGATCGAACTCGACACCGGACACCAGGGCCAGGCGTCGTTCCAGGCCCTGCTGTGGGACCTGCTCTTCAGCCGCGGCCACGACCACCCCTGGGACCACGGCGGCGGCAGGTCCTTCCCCGACCTCGCCCTCTACATCTCCTGGATCGTCCCGAAGCCCCGGACACTGGTGATCCAGACGAGCGTGGCACCCCGCGTCGCGAACTACCTGCTTCCCCGCACCCGGACTTTCGCCGACGGCTCGTACGTGCACTTCGGCATCCCCGGGCTGCGGATCGAACGCGTCACCGGCCGCTCAGTGCACCTGCTGCACCTGCCGACCGAAGGCCGCCTGGAGCTGCGCGACTACTCACCCGGAACGGCCCGCTCGATGCGCTCGCGCCTGCGGTGGGAGACCGGCGCCGACGAAAAGCCGGACAACCTCGCGTTCTGGCACAAGGCCAGTGTCACGCCCGCCGAAGAAGCCACCGCCCCTCACTGGACCGTGACCCCGTGCACGCCCCTGCGCAGCGCACTGATGGTCCGGGGCATCCTCTGGTGGAGCCACTACCCCCACACCGCGGAGCTGATCCCCCCGCGCCGCAGCAACACCAGCCGCTGCCTGCAATGGCGCAACGGACCCACCTGCACGGAGATGGGAGACCTGCTCGTCAACAGCGCCGTCCGGATCCCCGGCGCCACCCACACCGCACGCACCGGCTGGTCCGACGTCAGCCTGCTGAAACTCCACGAAGCCGCCATCGAGCTGACCGGCCCCGATGACCGGCAGCCCCTGCCAGCGCCAACCCGGAATGCCGCCGAGCTGGACGCAGCGATCGGCTGATCCCAAGCAGCCCACGGCCGCGCCACGATTCAGCCGGGTCAGCCGAAGCTCCAGCCGCTGACCCGGTCGACACGGCCGCGCCAGGCCGGCAGTGTGTAGGCGGTCCGGCCCGCCCCGACCTCGACATCCCGCAGATGCGGGAAGTGCGGGTCGGCCTGGCGGCGGCGCTGCCTGCCCTCCACCGCCTGGTCCAGGTGACCGAGCGCCTCCCACACGACCTTGGGGCGCTGTTGCCATCCGGTGTTACCGCCCCGGCAACAGCCGCGCAACGGTGCCTGGAGGCTCAATGCGATGACGCACCGTCAGACCGGCCCGACTGGCGGGCAGGTCATGGTCGGCGAAGGCCGCCACGGATCGAGGAGGTTCAAGGTGCAGCGTGCGCTGCTGTCGACCAGGGCGGCTCTGGTGCTGCTGATCGGCATGCTCACTTGGCTCGGCGCTGGGATCCTGGCCGCCGCAGCGGGCGTGCACCCGGCTCAGTGCGTCCTGTACGGCGCTGGCGCGTTCGGCGTGGCGTGCGGGAAGTTCACTTGTCCCGGAGCCAGAGGCTGGACGCGGACAATGCGGATCTCGTGGCGGCCGCTGTTGGTCTCCTCGGCGCGGACCACGGTGATGTGCGGGTTGGCGTGCTCGTCCCAGTCGAGCGCGTCGAGCTGGACAAAGAGGGCGGAGCGGTTTCTCCTTGACCGGAAAGAGGCCGAAGGCGCCGCGTCGGTGCAGTAGTGGGCGTGGCCGGCGACGGTATGCAGGGCGCCGAGCAGGTGCAACTGCAAGCCCTGTTCGTCGCGGGCGCCGCGGACCGCCCTGCCTCGACGGCCAGCCGCAGCACGGGCGGATCGCCGGCGATGCCCGCGAGTGGGTCGGCCGTGTGGGCCTGGACGAAGGTGCCGACGGCGGCGTCGGGCGCATCGGCGTCGACGCGGACGAGCGTGCGGGCAAAGGTGGTGGCCACCGGCAGCTGGCCGGGGTCGCCGTCGGGGACCTCGAGGGCGGCAAGGACGCCAGCGCCCTGGCCGTGGGCCCAGCGGATCACGCCGCGCACCGATCGGACCCCTCACAGCAGGGCGCAGGCGACCAGGCTGGGCAGCATCGACAAGGAGTGCGTGACTGGGTGCGGAGTGCGCGGGTCGGGCACCGACCGGACGGCCTAGAGCAGCGAGGGAGGCAGTCGGGCAAGCACAACTCCTCGCCGACAAGGTTGAGTTACTTGGCGAGTTGACGGGAGGTGGGCCGGGCCGGGCAGGATGGCATGCGGCGGGCGCGGCCTACTCGATCTTGCTGTGCGGTATCAACGTGATCATGGATGGTCGCCCCCTTCGACGTTCACCCGGCCCCCCGCCCGAGATCCGAGCACGCATCACGTCTGGGCCCCACCCCGCGCATACCGCATGCCACCGACATACCGCAGCGATCACTACCTGTCACCATCGATAACAGAACGAGACATCTGTAGGCGCATAGGATCTCAAAGTGGGATGCTTCGTAAGGAACTTGTCGTGGCATTGACACTGTTGGGTCGCCTCGGTGAGGCTTGGTTCGCGTGCTCCCCGGCAAGCGAGTTGCAGGAGGGAGCTTCGGGGTTGGGCCCTTCGCAACAACGGGCTGTCCAGAATCCATGCGCCTTCTGCTCGCTCACGTCTATCCGTGCTTCATGGAAAGGTGGATGCGTTGCGCAATATCCAGCTGTTCTCGACCGACACCGATGACGGTGTGGTCTCCGTCGTCGCCAAGACCGGTTCCAACGAACACCGCCTGATCAAGCAGATCCGCGTGGGTAACGCACCGCGGGGTGGAGTGAAGTTCACGAAGTCGGGGCGTGGCTTCGTGTGCAACACCAGCCAGAACACGCTGTCGGAGATCGACGCCGTCTCCCTGGTCGAGGTCCGCCGGATCGAGGTGGGTCACGGCCCCCGGGGCCTGGGCATCGTTCCGAACGAGAAGTACATGCTGGTCAGCAACTCCGGCTCCGACACGGTGTCCGTCGTGGACCTCGGGCTGAACGTCGAACTCCGCCAGGTCGCCGTGGGCCGAGACCCGCGGCACATGGGGATCTCGGCCGACGGCCTGTGGGCCTACGTGTGCGTGTGGGGTGACGGGTACATCAGCAAGCTCGACCTCGCCTCACTCGCGACCGGTGACGCGGCGGGCGTAGCCGAGGTGGCGCGGATCGAGATCGACCAGGCCGCTCACCCGTACAGCCTGAACATCACGCCCGACGGCAGCCGCGTATTCGTCGCCAACACCCAGGCGACGTACGTGACCGTGGTGGACGTGGCCACGAACGAGGTCCACAACGTCGACCTCGGGGCCATCGGAGGTCGCGCGATCACCTTCAGCGCCGACGGCAAGTTCGCGCTGGTGACCGTCGAGACGCAGTCCCGGGTCTACGTCATCGACGTGGAGACGCTGGAGGTCAAGCGTCACCTGCCGGTCGGTGCCGGCCCTCGCGGGCTCACCCTGGACAAGGAGGACAACACCCTCTACGTCACCAACTTCAAGCGCACCACCGACGTCGTCATGGAGGGCGGCCCGGACTTCGGGGCGAACGCCCTGACCAAGGTGGACCTCAGTTCCGCGCCGCTGGACCGCCAGGAGGGCTCCTTCTCCTACGAGGAGGTCGTCGTAGGGTTCGGACCGTGCAGCGTGGTCATGTTCGACCTCGACACGATCCCCGAGGACGAGCGCGCCAAGCGCCTGGACTACACCCAGGTCTGACGCGGCGTCCGCCCGGTGTGCCCGCCCGCCCAAGCGGGCGGGCACACCCGCATTCAGGAGGAGCAGAGCAACATCGTGGTGCCCGTCACCTTCACAGCGTTATACGAGTGGGCTGTCGTCCCCGAGCAGTCGAAGATCGACCGCAAGGCCGCCAGGGAAGAACGCGACCTGTACGACAGGAGCTTCCGCTACAAGCGGATCAGCCGGCTTCCCGCCGACTGCCCTCCCTGGGTCATGGGGCAGGAACTGGGCTGGCTCGTCCGCTCTCCGATCTCCTTCGCCCCCGAGCCGCTCGAGGACAGGGAGTTCACCGTCCCGGACGATGAGGAAGTCGCCGCCGCGGCGCGCAAGCTCAGCGCGGGCGAGCTCTGGCGACGCGACGAGGCGTGGATCTCGACCCGCAATGCCTCGTGGATGCGGGAATTCGATTTCCGGGGCGACCAAGGTTGGGAGGGGATGTTCGTCCCGAACGGCTCCGGCACGGTCGAATGGCGCCTCGGCTGGGGCATCCAGATCCCGGAGCGGTACTTCCTGCTGGTCACCGGAGCTGGCTGTGGTGCGCTGGACATCCCCCTTGGGGTACTCCCGGCCCAAGTCGTCAACAAGATGGCCGGTCGCGGCGGATTCAGCCTGGCGGCCGGCATCCGCGCCGGTGCCCCCATCCGGCGGGGCGACCCCATCGCGCGCCTGATCCTCCTCCACCAGGACTCGCTCCAGGCCCGGACCGAACGGAGCACCGACTCTCGTGGTCATTGACCGGACCGGCCTGGCGGTCCTCACCAAGCCGAGGGTCGCCCACCTCCTGACCGTTTCCTTCATCAGCACCATCACACGCGGCGCGGTTCCGCTGGCGCTCCTGGTGGCGCTCGCCAGCGTGTACGGCTTCGGAGTCGGCGGCCTGATCGACGGGGTCTACACCCTGCTCCTCGCCGGGCTCGGCCCGTTCCGGGCCCGGGCCCTGGACATGTTCGGGCAGCGAGCGGTCCTGCTGGTGATGGGTGCCCTCTCCCTAACCTTCCAGGGCCTGATCGTCCTGGCCATCGCGGGGAACTGGCCGTGGTTCACGACGTTGGCCCTGATCATCGCGGCCGGGATGACGTCGCCTCCGCTGGGATCGGCGCTGCGCGTGTCCTGGAGGCAGGCGGTGGACGGGCCGGAGCAGCTCAAGGTCGTCCACTCGGCCAACTCCATCATCGAGGAACTCGGTTTCGTGGTGGGACCGGCTGCAGCCGGTCTCGGCTTCGCCCTCTTCCACGGGGGACAGGGCGCGTATCGTGCCTCGGTGCTCGCCGGAACCGCGAGTCTCCTGCTGTACCTGGCCGCGGCGTCGAAGTACCAGCTTGGACACAAGTCGCAGAAGGAAGCACCACCCGTCGATGCCGAGGGGTCGGCCCGGCTGGCCCAACGGGTCCGGCGCTGGCTGGGCCCCCTGAGCGAGCCGCCGATGATTCCACTGGTGGCACCCTTGTTGGTGATGGGCTTGATGTTCGGCGGGCTCGGGGTGTTCATCCCCGCGTACACCCGCCACCTGGACATGCTCGGCTGGTCCGGGCCCATCATCTCGCTCATCAGTGTCGGCGGGGTCGTCGGCGGCATCGCCTACGGGGCTCTGCGGTGGGAAACCGGTCTGTGGCAGAAGTACCGAAGCCTCGTCACCGGATTCGCCCTCCCCTGCTGCCTGCTGCCTTTCGCGACCACGCCCTGGGTGCTCGGCGTGCTGCTGTTGCTCGCTGGCTTGTTCGTCACGCCGATCTTCAGCAGCGCCTACCTCCTGGTCGACGACGTCATCTCCCAGCGCACCCGGTACGAGGCCAACGCCTGGGTCGGCTCCAGCACGGACTTGGCAAACGGAGCCAGCGCCATCGCCATCGGCTACCTGGTCGCCCGCGAACAGTGGCGGTGGGCGCTGATCGTGCTCGGCGCCGTTGCACTGCTGTGCCTCGCCCTTCTGAGGCTCTGGCGTGTTCCTCGCACAACCGAAGCACGGCAACCTGCGGAGGAGGCAGCAGTATGACCCGCGAGGTGCACTGGATCCGTCTCGACGATCACCCACTCGGCACGTCCGAAGCGCGGGCAGCCGCAGCCCGGCTTGTCGACACGGCAGCCGCAGCGTCGCTCCCGTCAGGGGGATACCGCTGGAAGGATTCCGCCGGGTACTACGAGCGCCTTCTCATCCTGGCCGACGGCGACGAGCCGGCCGCCGTTGCGCTGCACTACCTCGAGCGCAACGACGACCCTGAAATCGCCGCCGCGGCCGGCCCCACAGCGATCTGCGTACCCATGCTCGTCGCTCGTCCCGGGCACAGCCCCGGCGCAGCTGCCGGCGTGATCACCCGGCTTGCTGAAAGGCTCAGGGCCATCCACGGTGAACACCGCATCACCCTGAGCATGCCCGTCGGTGAACCACACTGGCACGGGGCGCTGGCGAGCGGCGGGTTCCGCGCCGACAGCGCGCTGTCGGTCCGCAGCGGACCAGCGCCCACCCGGCCGCCGAGCCAGCCCGACTGCACGATTCGTGCGGCGGAGCGAGATGACGCCGCTGCCGTCGCCACCCTCTTCGCGGAATCCCTCACCACCCTGGCCAAGGCGTCACCGTTCGTCCGCTTCGACGCCGCCGCGGTCGAAGCGGTCCGGAGCCGGATCTCAACCTGCGAGGCCGGGCTCACCGCAGACCAATCCCGGGTCTGGGTCGCCGAAGACGCGGCTGGCACCGTGCTCGGGGCCATCGAGGCCCGCCGCGAGACCACCCCGGACGACTACGCGGTCGCCCGCGCACCGCTTGGCCCCACTGGCTGCATTGACTGGATCGCCGTCAAAGCCTCGCACCAGGGCCTGGGCCTGGGCCTGCACCTGGTCGAGCACACCAACCACCACCTGACCCGCACCGGCGCCACCAACACCTACACCCACCACCTGCTCGGGCCCGACGGCCCCGAAGGCTTCTGGCGACGTGCGGGGTTCAATCCGGCCTGGAGCACGTGGGAACTCGCCCCAGCCGACCACCCAGGAGCACTGTGACCAGCCGCAACCTGACCGAACTGACCCAGCCGGAAGCGCGGCGTCTCGCCATCCACGCATCAGCCCTCGGCCGTCAACACCACACCGCCGAGGAGGTGCTGGACCATCTGGGCATCATCCAACTCGACTCCATCAACTCAGTCGCCCGGGCCCACCAGCTCACGCTGGGCACCCGCCTTCCCGGCCTCGACGCCAAGCAGGTCGACGACACGCTCTGGGGTGACGGACAACTCCCGGTGGCCTTCGAGTACATGGCGCACGCCGCTTCCCTGGTCCCCATCGCCGACTGGCCGCTGTGGAACTTCCGCAGGCACCACACCCGGACCCGAGACCTCGACTGGCGGCCCGACACACAGGTCCAGGCACGCCTGATCGGCACCATCGCCGACCGCGGGCCCCTGACTATGCGTGAACTGCGGGGCGAGGAAAGTCCCAGCCAAGGGTGGAGCTGGGGACCCACCAAGACCGCCGTCGAATACCTCCTCTGGACCGGACAACTGGTCTGTGTAACACGACGTCGCTGGCACCGCGTCTTCGACCTCCCCGAGCGCACCATCCCCGCCCACCTGCTGAAGCAGGAACCCGATGACCACACCGCACTGACCCAACTTCTCACCAAGGCCGGCCGGGCGATGGGCATCTCCACAACGGACGACCTGGCCGACTATCTGCGGATCAGCAAAGACCGGGTCCTGTCAGTCATCGAAGACACCCCGCTGCAACCCGCCCGTGTCACAGGCTGGGCCGACCAGGCATGGATCCACCCTGCGGCATCGGAGCATCTGGACCACCCCACGATCGCCGACGCCCGCTTCATCGGGCCCTTCGACAACCTGATCTGGCACCGCCCCCGCGTCCGCCGCCTCTTCGGATTCGACCACATCCTCGAAGCGTACAAACCAGCCTCCAAGCGACAGTACGGCTACTACGCCATGCCGCTCCTGCACGCGGACCGCCTCGTCGCACGAGCCGACATGAAGGTGGCCAAAGGCGAACTCCAGGTTCTGGCCTTCTCCCGGGAGGACCAGCAGGACGTCCACCGCCCCGCGCTCGACCAGGCACTGCAGGACCTGCTGCGCTTCGCCGGAGCCACAACCGTGACCGGAATCCCCGCACTGCCGTGACCGGCCCAGCGCCACGAACCCGACGACCGCAAGGAGGACGCATGGCCACGCCGCTCCAGGACGACGAAGCCACCCAGCCCGGAGAAGGAACGCGAGGCAAGCTGCTGCACACCTTCGCCACGCCGGTCGCTCGTGTCCCCCACCCACTCGCCGCAGCGCTCAACGAGCCGCTGGCCGAACTGCTCCTCGGAAGGCTCAGCGGGACCGACAACAAGTTCACGTACAAGGCCGAGACCTCTGCGGACATGACCGCCTGGGGCGAGCCCCTGATCGACAGCCTGACGACCTGGGTCCTCCAAGCGGCCCGGCGCTTCGTGGAGACCTCGGTGGGCAAGAGCCTCGACGAGGCCTTCGCCGACGCGGTGGCGAACGACCAGGAGACCTTCAACGGCACCCGCAGCACGACGGCCAGGAGAGCATCGATCGTACCCGGACGAAGCTGGGCCAGCATCTACCGCAAGGGCGACCACCACGAAGCCCACTTCCACCCCAACACCGCGATAGCGGCGATCTACTACGTCGAAGCACCCGGCACGTGCGATCTGGACCTCATCGACCCCCGCGCGAACATCGACTACTTCGACCCCGGCATCACCTTCGCCGGCGAGGGCCGCAACTTCCGCCTGCGCTGCGCGCCCGGGGAACTGGTGCTGTTCCCCGGCTGGCTCAAGCACGCCGTACCCGAGTTCCACGACGACTCCGTCCGCATCTCCATGTCCTGGAACCTCAGCTACAACATCATCCCAGCGGCCGGCCCGCAGCCCACCCGTAGCGGCGACAGTACGGCCGGCTCCGCTTGAGCCACGCCCCCCGGGGGACTCAACCCGCCTTCGTCGCGATCAGTCCGCCTCCGACGCGCCGATCGCGACGAGCTCGACCTCGAAACCGTCGTCGTTCTCCAGATAGGCGGCGTAGACGTGCTCGCCACTGGCGTGCGGGTGACGGTCGGGAAACATCAGGCACCAGCCGTGCTGGAGAGCTTCCGAGACCAGCGCCTCCACCGTGTCCTGTCCGTCGATGTGGAACGCCAGGTGGTTCAGCCCCGGCCGGCAACGGTCATGACGGTCGGCGGTGAGAGCCTTCGACTGTTCGAAGACGAGGTACGTCGACCCGAGGCGCCAACTGCGCCCGTTGCTCCAGCTCTGGAACAACGTGTATCCGAGGGCCTTCAACAGCCACCCGAAAGAGGCGGTGGCACGGTCAAGGTCAGGAACCCAGATCTCGACGTGGTGCAGCATTCCGCTGATGGACCTGGTCACGCCGCCGACACCATTGAGAACGTCCCGGCCGGCCAGCCCGGTTCGCATGATGCCCCCACCGGCATGGCATCACATCGACGGCTCCCGACTGGTTCGGTGACCCTTGAGCAGGTCCGACACGTGGCTGGGGAATCGTGAAGCGTCAGCACATCGTCCTCATCGTCGGTCATGGCCTCGGCCCGTCCGTGGCTCCCGAACCCGCTCGAGGCCGCTCAGCTCGGCGGGCCCCGCCGTGCGCGCGTTTGCGGGCATTGTAGATGTCCTGCAACGCCCCTTTTCTCCACTGGTCGAGTCCGCGGTTGCATCCACACCCAGGCCTTCCAACGGAACTGGCACCCGTTCCGTGTCTCCTCCCCAAGGACGGGGACAGCGGCGCGGATCCAGTGCGGGCGCCCCCGCTCGCGAGTGACCAGTCAAGCCGGTCGACGCCCGTGGTCGATGCGGGCGGCGTAGGCCTCGCGGTGGACGCGGCGACGTTCCCGCACTCCGGCGGTGACGCCCCGGACGACCTGGACGACTCGGATGCGGGGGACGCCGGCTTCGGGCTGTTCAACGCCGCCGAGGAGGCGCAGCAGTGGGTGACCCCGACCAACCGTCAGCCCGCGGCACAGGCCGGCACCGCAACGCCCACCACCTGGGAGGAGCGGCGGCGCTTCGTCGACCGCAACGACCCACACCGCCCTCTCCCGAGGGGCCCCGGCGCAGCGCTGCCCAGCGGCTGGCCGACCACTCCCGGTTCGTCGTCGTACGCACCCCGGCCCTCGACAAGATCACCACCAGTTTGCGCACCCTCACACTGCTCGGGTGCCACCAGGACGGCACCGCCCGTCCCGGACTGATCGTCACCGGGCCACCCACTACCGGCAAGAGCACCGCCCTCCAGGAAGTCGGGCGCACCTACGAGTTGCACCAGCGGTCCCTGTCCCGCACTTCCATCCCCGGGCGGGCGCAGGTCGCGTACATTCTGGTGCCACCCGGAGCGAGCGCCAAGAGCCCGGCCGCCGAGTTCGCACGCTTCGTCGGACTGCCAGTCGGCCCGCGCATGACCCAGGCCCTGCTCACCGCGACCGTCTGCAGCATGTACACCAGCCTGGGGTGAGCCTGGTCCTGGTGGACGAGATCCACCGCCTCAACCCCCATACCACAGGCGGCGCCGAGCCCGCGGACTTCCTCAAAGACCTCTCCGAACGCCTTCCCGCCATCCGCGAGCACCTGCGCCGACGCGGCATCCGCCGCGCTCTCAGCCGTCCGAGGCCCCCAGCAGCGCCACAACCTGGCCGTTGACCATGTTCGTGGGCTCACTGCCGAACCTGGTTGGACCAGTCACCCTTGAAACGATAAGCACGGCCGTCACCAGCCTGCTTCAGCCCGTCCGGGATGACATCATCATGGTACGAGTACTGCTGCGTCACCGCGGCCAGCAGGAACTCCAGGAAGCCGCCCTCGAATAGGTCCCACTCCCGCATCGAGTGGAACTTGGCAGCGACCGGCCAGCGGTCCGGGTCTGGGCCCCGCATCAGCCAGAAGAAATGGTCCGAGTTGTAGTTGTTGCCCCACTTCAGCAACCCACCCTCAGCCGGGAACAGCGGATACGGGCACTCCTTGAAGTCCCCGTCCCGGTAGGCCTCGGCCAGCCAGGCACAGTATCCCTAGGGCTCCGTCGTGTTGAACAGGAACCCCTCGAAGCCAACCGGCTCCGCGACCTGGGGACTGGGCGCTGCCGATGGCGTGTAGATGTGTAGTTCGTCGCTGATGCTGACCATCCCGAACCGATCGGCGAACGCCCGGTAGTCCGCTGGCAGCTGGAAGCCGAGCTCCCCCGGCGCGTGCTCCCACGGGACCGGGACCACGCCGCTCTCAGGTGGCGGCCCGATCACCGCACCGAGTTGGTCCAGCATCTCCTCAATGTTTACGTCCACTCCCATCAGCCGCCCGTTCACGTCGGAGGCTAGTTTCCCAGGTTCACATATTTGCCATTGAGGTCATGCCTTTCAGCCACTCGACCGACGACTCCACTGCCGCCGGCTGCTTGGCCTCCCCAGCCTCCGGGTGTCGGCCGCCGTACGCGTTCCCCGCGTACGGCGGCCGACGGCGTTCCGGAGCGGTCGCGGGTGACTGGACCTCGGGCGGGGCCGTCAGGGCGCCGGGCTCTGCGCGCCCTCGACGTCGGCGAGCAGTTTGCGCAGGAGCCCGTCCAGGGTGGCCCGTTCCTTGCCCGAGAGGGCGGAGAGCAGCGCGGTCTCGTTGGCCGCGTGGTCGGTGAAGGCGGCGTCCACGAGGGCGCGTCCGGCTGCGGTGAGGGCGATGCGGACGCTGCGCCGGTCCGCCGGGTCGGTGCGGCGTTCCACCAGGCCCGCCGATTCCAGCCGGTCGATCCGGCTGGTCATGCCGGCCCGCGACATCAGCAGCAGCGCGGCGAGTTCGGAGGGCATCAGTTCGTACGGCGCGCCGGAGCGGCGCAGGGTGGCGAGAACGTCGAACTCGCCGCGCTGGAGGCCGTGTTGCTTGAACACCTCTTCGACGACCCGGCCCGCGAGCAGCGCGAAGCGGCCGAGGCGGCCAACGGTGCCGACCGCCGCCAGGTCGAGGTCCGGGCGCTCCCGGCTCCACTGGTCGAGCATGACGTCCACGTGATCCATGGGGGCATGTTATTCGATGGGAGATAGTTAGATGTAGTACTATCATCTAGGGAACTACCGGAGCGCTCACTGTGGGGAGAGGCCAATGACGCTGATCGGACCGGAAGCCGTGGTGGTGCGGGGCGACGAAGCCGAGACCGTCGGAATGCCCGGCGGCAAGGGGCGGCTGCTGGCGGACTCCAGCGCCACCGGCGGCGCCCTGAGCACCCTGCGCGTCACGCTGGGGCGCGGCAAGGACGGCGCCACTCCGCACTACCACGGGGGCTCCTCGGAGCTGTTCTTCGTCGTCGACGGCTCGGCCCAGGTGCTGGTCGGGAACGAGGTGGTCACCGCCCGGAGCGGCGACCTCGTGGTGGTGCCGCCCCATCTGCCGCATGCCTTCGCGGCGGCGCCGGACTCCGGGGCGGACCTGCTGATCGTGATCACCCCCGGGGTGGAGCGCTTCGACTACTTCCGCCTGCTGGAGCGGATCCGCGCGGGCGAGGCCACGGTCGAGGAACTGCTCGCCAAGCAGGACCTCTTCGACAACCACTTCCTGGAGTCGCCGAGTTGGCGCGACGCCCGGGAGGAAGCCACCCGGTCCGAGCCGTAGACCGCCCGGCACCGAGCCCGGCCCGACACCAGGGGAGGAACCCCGTGACCGACACCCGCACCATCACCAACCCGCCCGGCCTGCACGACCCGACGCCGTTCGGCTACAGCCACGCCGCCTCCGCGCCCGGCGAACCGGTGTTCATCGGCGGCCAGTACGCCTCCGACGCCAGCGGTCAGGTCGTACCCGGCGACTTCGCCGCCCAGGCGAAGCTCGCCCTCGCCAACCTGCGCACCGCGCTCGCCGGGGTCGGCCTCGGCTTCGAGCACGTGGTCCGCCTCGGCTCGTACATCGTCGACCACGACCCGGAGAAGCTGGCCGTCCTCGGCAAGGCCCTGGCCGGGGCCTGGGGCGACCGGCTGCCCGCGCAGACGCTCAGCGGGGTCGCCTCGCTCGCCCTGCCGGGGATGCTCTTCGAGATCGATGCGGTCGCCGTCCGGCCGACGGCGGGGGCAGCGAGTCAAACCGGTTGACGCCCGTGGTCGATGCGGGCGGCGTAGGCCTCGCGGTGGACGCGGCGACGTTCCCGCCCCAGAACGCCGGCAGACGCCGGACTTCCGGAGTGACGAGCGTCCGCTCGCGCGGCCGTCGTGCCGTCCGCCCACCCGTCCCCCGTCCCGTTCGACGCGGGCGCGGCCATGGCGGCCCAGCTGCCCGGCAGCGTCGTGGTCGGCCGTGAGGGCGACGACTACAGCACATTCCTGTTCTCCCCGTGCGTGCGGGACGTCATGAACCGCTGCCTGACCGCCCTCGCTCTGCCCGCCGCCGGTCCCGCCTGCACCACCTGAGCCCGGATCACCCGCAGCGCGTGCCCCCGCCCGCCGCTCCGACCGAACTGAGGGCACGCGCTGATGCGCCACGCCCGCCCGGGCGGCTTCGCCGCCCTCAGCCGAAGCCGCGGGCCCCCAACTCGGCGTAGCGGGAGGCTAGATGGGCCATGTCCCGTTCGGCGCCCTCGTGCAGCCAGCTGCCGTACAGCGCCGCCGCCCGGTCCGCGTCCAGGGCCCGGGCCGCGAGCGCCGCGGTCAGCGAGCCCGCCGTCCAGCCGGACAGCAGGGCCCGCAGCACACCGTGCGAGGACGCCGGGTCCAGCAGGACCCCGGCGTCGCCCACCACGAACCAGCCCGGGCCGGCCGGCCCGGGGCACAGCCTCCAGCTGACGTCCGCCGCCCCGGCCCGCCCGTGCGGCCGCAGGCCCGCGAACTCCTGCGGCGACCCGGCGTACGGCGGGCGCGCCTGCCGGGGGACGAAGTCCAGGCGCATCCACTGGTACCGTCCGGGCGCCACCCGCGCGGTCCAGGTCCAGCCGGTGCCGTCCGCGACGATGGCGGGCGCGGCGTCGCGCCGCGGGCAGCTCCCGGCCGCGTACCCGTACCGGACCAGCAGTCTCGGCGAGCGGGGCGGGGCGGTCAGGCCCAGGGCGCGGCTGAGCCAGCGGGCCCGGCCGGTCGCGTCGATCACGGTACGGGTGCGCAGCGCCGTGGCGGCGCCGCGCAGCCGGACCCCGGTCACCGCTCCGTCCCGCAGTACCGGTTCCAGCACCCGGCAGCCGAGGCGGACGTCGGCGCCCGCGCGCCGGGCCCGCTCCAGGAGCAGGGCGTCCAGCCGCCGGCGGTCCACCTGGTAGCCGTACCAGGGCCCGTCCGCGTCCCGTCCGAACGGCTGGAAGCGCGGCTGGTCGCCCCAGCCGACGGTGATGCCGTCGTGCCGGGCGCGGACGGCGTCCGTGAAGCCCTCCGGCAGCAGGCGGGCCAGGAGGTCTCGGCTCCGGGGTGGAGGGCCTCGCCGGGGCGGGCCACCGGGCCGGGGGCGCGTTCGGCGAGGACCGTGCGCAGCCCGGCGGCCGCGCAGACGATCGCGGCCGCGCAGCCCGCCGGTCCGGCTCCGGCGATCAGGACGTCGGCGTCGGGATCGAGGTGTCGCGCGTCCACGGCCCTCCGTCCCTGGACAGCAGGACGGTCCGGCCGTCGGTGTAGGCCGTCACGTCCTCGGTGATCTCCACCAGGACCTTCTGGATGTCGCCGGGGTCCGGGCTCTGCGTCCCGGGCCGGTAGACGCGGAAGCGGTAGCGGCGCGGGCCGGTGAGCCGCCCGCCGGTGGCGTTCTGGGCCCGTACGAGTTCCTCGTCGTCGGCTCCGGCCGTGGTAAAGGACAGCACGGCCCAGGCCGATTTGGCCTTGAGGATCTCGATGACCGCGCGGTCGCCGAACCGGGCGAAGTCCGGGTCGTGGATGCCCAGGCTCCAGTACACCGCCGACATGGCCAGCACGCGTGCCTTGGTCTCGGCGAGGTCGACGCGGGCGGTGAGGTGGGCGGTCATCCGCTCCTGGGTGGTGATGTAGTCCGCGCGGTCGATGTCCTGGTGGACGGCCGCCTTGCGGCCGTCCACCGTCCTGGTCTCCGGGCCGCGGACGCCGTCCCACGGCATCCGGCCGCGCCCCGGGGCGTCCGTCATGCCGATCTCGGTGTCGGTCAGCGGGACGATCGTCGGCCACGGGTACGGGAAGCCGGGTGCGGCCTTGAGCGGGCTGAAGGTGCGGGTGGCGTCCGGCGCTACGGACGGCCAGTAACTGCCCAGTGCCGCGCAGAGTTTGGCGTCCTCCAGGAAGGGGGTTCCGAGGCTGTACGCCTGCATGTAGCGCTGGAGGGGCGCGCCCGGCTCGTTGTAGACCAGGCCCTGGCTGACCTCCCAGCCCGGGTCGGTCACTCCCGCGGCGGCGTCCGGCAGGCCCGTGTACCGGCCGCGCGCGTCGTCGGGCAGGGGCCGGTCCACCGGGTCGCCGGGGGTGGGAGGGCCGACGACCGCGGTGACGGTGTCGTCGTAGATGTCGAACCCCTTGGGGAGGGTGATGTCGCCGGCGAAGCGGAACTCCGACAGGGGGCGCGGTGACACGGCCCACAGCGCGGCGCGGGTCTCCTGGGGGACGGCGGTGCGCCACCAGGCGGCGAGGTCGTGCTGGTTGACGTGCGGGAAGAAGTCGGGTGGTGCGACGCTGCAGAAGGCGGGCTTGAAGGTGGTGATCTCGGGGGCGAGTTGCGGGCACGCGACGGAGACGAAGCCGTCGCCGGCGAAGTCGATCCAGTGCTGGGCGCGGTAGCCGCCCGTGCGGATGATCGTCTCCATGTCGGGGTCGAGGTTGAGGTCCTCCAGCCGGCCGTCGTCGTGCAGGCGGTGGCGGATGTTGACGTACTCGGGCGAGCGGCGGTCGTTGTCGGGTGCGTCG
This sequence comes from Kitasatospora sp. Ki12, assembly GCF_054601375.1. NCBI lineage: Bacteria > Bacillati > Actinomycetota > Actinomycetes > Kitasatosporales > Streptomycetaceae > Kitasatospora > Kitasatospora sp. Ki12. The sequence goes on from NZ_BAAIHT010000006.1 coordinate 97,526, forward strand.
CCCTCCTGGTAGGTCGGCTCGGTCTCGACGGCGCCGGGGATCAGCTGGACGGAGGAGAAGTATGAGGACGCCCGGGTCCTGGACCAGGTCGGCGGAGACGTCAAAGCTCAGCCACTCGCCCTTGAACCTGGCCCGGCTGGCGAAGGGGTGCGGCTGCGGGGCGAGGACGCCGGAACCGTGGGCCTGCTGTTCGGGCGCCAGGGCGGCGATGTGCTCGCCGCGGATGGTGAAGGGGAAGGCCTCCAGGTCCTTGCCGGTCCAGTCGGTGGGGTAGCCCTGTTCCCGCAGGAAGAGGTGCATCCGCTTGAGCTTCTCGTTGACGAGGTGGGAGTCGAGAGAGAGGGTCAGGTCCAGGCCGTCGAGGCATTCGCGGCCGGGGAAGAGCTTGTGCAGGGGCACCCAGAAGGAGCGGGCGTCGTCGCCGTCGACGGTGTCACGGGGGCCGAAGAGCCGGGGGTCCGCGCCGGTCACCTGCATGGCGAGGTAGGGGGCGAAGCGCTGCGGCACCGTCCGGAAGGCGAATGGATCCTTCCGGTCGAAGGGGGTGAACTGGCGGTTGCGGGCGTCGTAGTGGGGTTCGGTGGTTCCCATCCGGGCGACGCCGGTCCGGGAGAAGCAGAGGTCGGCGTGGCGGCCGTGCACGGAGCCGGTGGCGTCGCGGTAGTCCAGGGCGAAGACGACGACGCCGAGCGGGTTGCTCCCGGCGAGCTCGCGGACCCGGTCCAGGCCGGGGGGCCTGACCCCGTAGACGTAGTTCTCGACGGCCTCGATCTCGGCCAGGGTCGGGAACGCGCCGAGAGTGCGGTCCCGGCCGTCGGTGAGCACGGCCGCCGAGGCGAAGGAGTGGTAGAGGAGGCTGCGCGCCGGGCTGCCGGGTTCGATGCCGCGGGCGGGCAGCGTCGGGGCGAAGTCGCCGAAGCCCGGGACGGTGCGGTCGATTTCGGCGACGGGCTTGTCGAGCTCGGCGGCCAGGTCCCGGGCGCCGAGGTCGAGCGCGCCCCGGGTGACGGCGTGCAGGAGCGTGCGCCAGCCCTGGTCGGCGAGGCGGGCGCAGGCGTCGGCGACCGGTTCGAGGAGGGGTCTGGAGGACGGCGCGGCCGCCGCCTCGTACTGGACGGTGAGCCCGGGGAACCCGAGCAGGAGCCCGCCTGCGGCGGCCCTCCTCATGACATCGCGTCGCGTGAGCTCCACGCCGTTCGCCTCCTGGGGTGTGCCGGGGCCTCCTCGTCGATCGGTGATTGTGTCGTGCCGGGGCGGGACGGCCCGCGAACGACGCGTGTTCGCACCCGGACGGACGCATGGCCGCGGGCGGCGGGGTGGCGGCGGCCCGTCGCGCCGGAGGGGGCGCTCGCCTCCTGGCCGCAGGCCGACGCCCGGGCCTTCGCCCGCCTCCTGCGCCGCTTCGTCGACGAGGGCCCCTTCGCCGCCGGCCAGGACTGACCGCCACTGGACGGGCGCGGTGGCTGCCGCGACGTGTGGCGGGCGCCGGGGCGGGGACGAGGGCCGTTGCCGGTCGGTCCGGTTGGTAGCGTCGCGCCGGCTTCGGGGCCGTCCTGCGGGCAGCCCCCCTTTGAGGACAGTGGGGTTCGGAAGTCATGCACAGGGCGACCCCTTTCACGGTCTGGCGCAACCCGTTGATCGGCGCCGGGCAGCTGCTCGGGGCCGAGCTCGGCGGCCGGCCGGCGGTCATCCGGCCGGTCTTCGCCCCGGTCCGGGGCTTCGCGGCGTACGACGCCGAAGACGGTTCCCTGGTAAGGGAGTTCGCGCTCGACGCGGGATTCACCGGCGGCCCGCTGTGCCGGATGCACCTCGACGTGGGCGGTGAACGGCCGGTGCTGGTGGCCCTGGAGGAGTCCCGGGGGCTGCGCGGGACGGCGGTCCAGGTCGACCTGGTGACCGGCGAGCGGGCCTGTCCCGACACCTGGGGCAAGCGGCGCAAGCCGTGGAGCTGCGGGTGTCCGCGGCGGCTTCCTGCCGCGGCGAAGACGGGCGGCGGCCCCTGCTGCTCGGGTTGAGCGACGGCCGCGTGGACCGGGTCGACGCGGTGACCGGGGAGGCGGCCGGGCCTCGGATGCGCGGCACCGGCCGCACGGGCCTGCGGTCGCTGGCCGTCTTTACCGCGGCGGACGGCACGGCCCGCCTGGCCGGCGCGGACGCCAGCGGGCTGCTGCGCCTCGACGGCGCCACCGGCGAGGAATGGCCCGCCGAACCGCCCATACGGGAAGGGGACTTGTAACGGCGGCAGGTGGCGGGCTCCCCCACCCGGGCCGCCGGTGGAAACCGGGTTGCCCGGACGGCGGCCGGTCGAGGATCATCCTCAGGTCCTGCCCCCCGGCCCCGGAGACACATGACCACCGAACTGTCCGAAGCCTGGGAGCTCTTCGAGTCCGGCGACCCGCAGGGATCGATGCGGGTGCTGCGCTCCGCGGCCGACCGGCTCCCGCCCGCCGGCATCGCACCGCTGGTGGCCGAGCTGGCCGAAGGCGCCGGTTTCGAGGACTTGGTGGAGGCTTCGACAGCACTGGCGGCCCGGCCCGGGGAGGCCGGCCGGCTCTACGCCTACGGCTACGCCTGCGTCGAGCGCGGCATCGACGCGGTGGCCGTACCCGCGCTGCGGGAGGCGCTGCGGCTGGTCCAGGCCCCGCCCGCCGCCCCGGCGCGCACCGGCCTGTTCCGCCGCAAGCCCCAGCCGCAGGCCGCCCAGGCGCTCGGCCCGCGCAAGGTGCTGCTGGAGCTGGTCTCCGCGCTGGAGGGCTGCGAGCGGCACGACGAGGCGCTGGCCGTGCTGCGGGAGCACGACGCCCGGCTCGGCGACTGGCCGGACCGGTACCTGACGGTCTACAACGCGCTGATGGCCGGCCGGATCTCCCTGGCCCGGGAGGTGTACGAGGCGCTGTCGGCCCCCGAGGGCGTCTGGGTCGGCCCGGCGCAGCGGGTCGGGCGGATGCTGGAGCGGGCCGCGGCCCTGCCGCCGGCCGACGGCCAGGACCTGCGCGGCTGGCACTACGTGCTCACCGGCGGCCTGCTCACCACCCTCTCCCCGCACGGGTTCGACCAGGGTATGACCGGCCGCTGGGCCTACCTGCAGGACGACTTCGAGCACTGCCGTTACGGCCTGGAGCGCCTGCGCGCCGTGCTGGCCGCCACCGACCGCGAGCCCGCCTCGGTCGGCCTGCTGCCCGACCGGGGCAGCCGGGCGCTCGGACTGGCGGCGGCGCGGCTGCTCGGCCTGCCGGCGGCACCGTACCGGCCGCAGGCGCCGGACGTGCTGGTGGTCGCGTACGACCTGAACGCGTGCGATCCCGACGTGGTGGCGCAGCTGCACGAGCGGGCCGAGGGCCAGCTGCTCTTCGAGCACGCCACCTGCTGGACCGACCCGCCCACCGTGACGGCCGACGTCTCCACCCTGCTGGGGCAGATCGTGAACGCCCCGTGGGAGCCCGGCCTGCGGTTCGGCGAGGACGGCGAACCGCAGGAGGCCGGGCCCGACCGGCGTTCGGCCGAGGAACTCGCCGAGGCGGTCCTGGCCGCCGCTCCGACCGTCCCGGAGGGCGACGGCCGGACCCCGCCCGACCCGGACGCCGCCCTCACGGCCTTCGCCACCCGCGCGGCCGGCTGGCCCGCCGCGGGCCCGCGCGACCGCGTCCGCTCCGCCGGCCCGGTCCGCAGCTCCCGCTTCGCGTGACGCTCCGCGCCCGTGCGACCGAGGGCCCGTCCGGCGGGACGGGCCCTCGATCGCACGTGATCGGCGCGGGGTGCCGGTGCCGGTGTCGGCGGCGCTGTCGCTGTCGTCCGAGGGATCGTGGCGCCGTGAGCGGTGCCGTCGCAGGTACCAGACCAGCAGGGTGAAGCCGACGCCCCAGGCGAGCCCGCCGAGGGCGTTGTGGAACAGGAACCGGCGGTACGGCATCCGGGACATCCCGGCCAGCGAGGGCACCAGCGGGCGGAAGAAGGCGACGAAGCGGCCGACGAAGACGGCGGCCGGCCCGCGCCGGCGGATCAGGTCCCGCGCCGTGTCGACCCGCGTTCGCAGCGGCGAAGTCCGGGGCGCGGGCCGGGATGTCGCGCTACGGCCTGGGGTCGGTGCGCAGGAGGCCGTACATGACGGAGTCGCGCCATTCGCCGGCGCGGAAGGTCACGGCGCGATGGACGCCCTCACGGGTGAAGCCGATCTTCTCCAGGGCACGCTGCTCGGCGAGGTTGCCGGTCTCGGTGTCCGCTTCCACGCGCATCACCGGTGTGCAGGCGAACAGGTAGTCCACCAGGAGGCGTTGGGCCTGGGTTCCGATCCCGCGCCCGCGTGCGTGCGGGGCCAGCTGGATCCCGATGTTCCAGTACGGCATGGTGGGCAGCAGGCCCATCCGGTCGGCGGCGACGAAGCCGCAGAACTCGTCGCCGAGGGCGACCGCGAAGATCCACTGGTCGTCGCCGAGCAACCCGTGCTCCTCCCAGCGGCGGCGGAGCCGCTCGGGATCCCGCCAGCCGTGCCACTGGAACTCACCGGTCGCTTCCGGGTCGTTGATCAGCCGGCCGAGGGCGGGGAGGTCGGCTTCGGCTACCGGGCGCAAGGAGACCGCTTCATCGCTCACCCCGGTCACCCTAACCACCCGGAGCGCCAGGCTCCCTGACGCCCACCTCGTACGGCGCAACGCGCCGGCCGACGCCGGGTGGAGGGGGTGACGCCCCGGGCCGACGGGACGGAGAAGCGGTCGGGGTCAGCGGGCGACCGAGATCGCGAAGGGTGCGAATCCGGTGGACCGGATGACGCGCGGGACGAAGAGGATCGCCTGCACCCTCGGCTCACCCGTCGCTCGGCCTGGATCGCCGACCAGAACGCCGAACTTCCCGTCCTGCACGGCCTCGTGGTCCGACTGGCCGTGGAGCGCCTGCCCGGCGGACGGGACCCGGGCCCGGTGTGGCTGTGGTCCTCACGCCCAGGGGCCGACGCCCGCCACGTCGACCGGCTACGGGCGTGGAGCCGGACGCGGGCCAGGACCGGCATGCTCAGGTGCGGGAAGGGGTTCTCGCGCAGACGGGGAAGGCGACGAGAGCGGAGGATACGTCGGCGGGCGTGCCCGGGTCGCCGAGAGACTCCTCGACGGCTGGGAGAGGGTGCGGGGATCGTCCTCGTACGGAGCCGGTGCAGGACCGCGGAAGCGGGGCTACCGGAGGCGGTTGCGGCCTGACCGGCGGCATGGATGCGGTCGACGTACCCGGACTCGTCCTCGATCGGCTCCGCAGCTGGTATTACTGTCACCTCTTTGAATGATCATTCAGCTCGGGGGGCAGTTCAGCATGGTGCAAGACAGCGCGGTCGTCGCGCTGACCGGAGTCCGGCGGGTGTACGGCGACGGTGAGAGCCGGGTCGCGGCCCTGGACGGGGTGACCCTGGAGTTCTCGGCCGGCTCCTTCACCGCGGTGATGGGGCCGTCCGGCTCCGGGAAGTCGACCCTGCTCCAGTGCGCGGCGGGGCTCGACCAAGTGGACGAGGGCCGGGTCCGCCTCGCCGGAGTGGACCCGCGCGGCATGTCGGAGACGGCGCTGACCAGGCTGCGCCGTGAGCGGATCGGCTTCGTCTTCCAGTCCTTCAACCTGCTGCCCACGCTGACCGCCCGCCAGAACGTCGAGCTGCCGCTCCAGCTGGCCAAGAAACCGCCCCGGCCCGCCGAAGTCGACCAGGTACTGGCCGAACTGGGCCTGGCCGCCCGAGCCGCGCACCTGCCGAGCGAGCTCTCCGGCGGCCAGCAGCAGCGCGTGGCCATCGCCCGCGCCCTGGTCACCCGTCCCCAGGTGCTCTTCGCCGACGAGCCGACCGGGGCCCTGGACTCCCGCACGTCCCGGGAGGTGCTGGCACTGTTGCGCCGGATCGTCGCCGAGCACGGGCAGACGATCATCATGGTGACCCACGACCCGGTGGCCGCCTCGTACGCCGGGCGGGTGGTCTTCCTCGCCGACGGCCGAGTGGTGGACGAGCTGGCCAACCCGACGGTGGACGCGGTCGCCGCCCGGATGGCCGCGCTGGAGCCGGCCGACGACGAACCCACCGGTACCGGCCACGGCCACCTCGAGGAGGCCGCGGCGTGCTGAAGCTGGCCATGGCCAACCTGCGCAGCCGCTGGACCGCCTTCGCCGGGGTGTTCGCCGCCCTGGTCCTGGGCACCGGGCTGATCTCGATGATGTCGCTCGTCCTGGCCGCGACCGCCGGTACGCCCTACCCCGCGCCCCAGCGGTTCGCGGCCGCCACCGCCGTGGCCGTGCCCGCCGACGCACGCGGCGAGGCGGCCCGGCTTCCCACCGGGCTGCCGGCCGCCGTGGCGGGCGGGGCGCCGGCCGGAACCGTCGCCGACCGCACCTTCCCGGCCCGCCGCCCGGGCGGCCCGTCCGACGGCGTCGGGCACGGCTGGTCGTCGGCCGCCTTGACGCCGTACCACCTGACGGCCGGCCGGGCGCCGGTGGCGGACGACGAGATCGTGCTGACCGGCGGCGCCGAGCTGGTCGGCCACCGGATCGAACTCGCGACCGCGGCCGGACGCTCCGCCTACACCGTCGTCGGCGCCACCGAGCAGCGCTGGTTCGAACACGCGGCCTTCTTCACCGACGCCGCCGCCGCGCGGATCTCGCCACCGGTCAACGCGCTGGCCACCACCGGCCCCGCGGCCGCCCTGCCGACAGCCGACGGCGTGCTGCTGCTCACCGGGCCGGAACGCCGCCAGGCCGATCCCGACCCGTCCGGCGGCGCGGACCAGCTGCTGAACGCGCAGGCCATGGCCGCCACCACCAGCGCAATCGCGGTCTCGGTCGCGGTCTTCATCGTGATCGCGACCTTCGCCTTCTCGATCGAGCAGCGCGGCCGCGAGCTCGCGCTGCTCAGGCTGACCGGCGCCACCCCGCCCCAGGTGGCCGGCCTGGTCCTGGCCGAGGCCGGACTGGTCGGCGCGGCCGGGTCGCTGCTCGGGTCGCTGCTCGGGGTGGCGGGCGCCGGCGTGCTGCGCGAGTGGATGGTCGACCACGGCGTCGCACCCGGGTGGTTCGACGTCGGAGCAGATCCGCTCGCGCTGCTGCTTGCCACACTGCTGGGCGTCGCCGCCGCGCTGTCAGGCGCCGCCGCCGTCGCCGTCCGGGCCGCCCGGGTGCGCCCGGTCGCGGCGCTGCGGGACTCCGCCGCGAACACCCGGGCGATGACGCCGCTGCGCTGGGTACTGGCCCTGGGCCTGCTCGCCGGCGCCGTCGCCACCGGCTGGACGATCACCGCGACCTCGCCCGAGTACGCGGTGAACGCCCGCAAGTACGGTGCCGTTCCGCTGCTCTTCGTCGGCGGTCTCGCCCTGCTCGCGCCGGTGCTGCTGCGGCCCGCCGCCCGGCTGGCCACGTGGCCGCTGGCCCGGCTCGGCGCCGGCCCGCTGATCGTCCGCCAGAACACGCTCAACGCCAGGCGCCGGACCGCCGCCACGGTCACCCCCGTGGTGGTGGCCGTGGGGCTGGTCGCGGCCATGATGAGCATGCAGGGCGCCGGCGACGGGGCCCGCGCAGATCTCGCGCGAAGCCAGACCCACGCCGCCGCCGTGGTACTGCCCGTGGACGGCGGGCTGCTGGACCGGCCGACGGCCGCCGCGCTCGCGAACCTGCGGGCCACCACCGTCACCCCCACCCGGCTGGAGATCGGCGGCGCCGACGGCACGATCCTGGACTCGCTCAGCGGAAAGGCCGTCCGGCCCGACGCACTCGGCTCGGTGCTGACGCCGACCGTGGTCGCGGGCTCACTGACCGGGCTCGGCGACGACTTCCTGGTGGTCGACGAACACACCGCCCGCAGTGACGACCTGTCACCGGGGCAGACCGTGACCTGCTGGCTCCCGGACGGGTCACGGACCGCACTGCGCATCGCGGCGGTGGTCCGGACCGGTCTCAACGGCGACGACACCTACCTCTCGGCGGCACACACGACGGGCGCGCTGCCCGCGCTGGCCTGGCTCGACACGCCCACCGACGCGGCAACGGCCCGTACGGCGCTCGGCGGCCTGGACGCCAAGGTCGGACCAGCCGACCTGTACTTCGACCGGTCGGCGGCCAAGCAGCGCGCGCAGTCACGGAACGCGAGCGTGGTGGTGCTGGGGATCTCGGTCGGCTACTCGCTGCTCTCGGTGGCCAACACCCTGGTCATGGCCGCGGCCGGCCGACGGCGCGAACTGGCGGCACTCAACCTCGCCGGGGCGACCAGGGCCCAGACCCTGCGGCTGATCGCGGCGGAGTCCCTGCTTGCCGTACTGGTGGGCACACTGCTCGCCGCCGTGGCCGGCGCGGCGGTCGCGGCCACTCAGGCGACAGCGCTGCACCGCCTGGTGGACGGCTTCGCGGCCACCGTCCCGTGGACACCGGTCGCGCAGGCGGTGGCCCTGTGTGCCGCAGTCGCGGTGACAGCGGCCGTACTCGCCGCCTGGCGCACCACTCGCGGGCGCTCGATCGAAGCGGCGGGGGCACGGGAGTAGCGGCGCTCGGCCACACCGGCGACCCGCGGATCGACCGGACCAGAGGGGGCCTCCACGTCCGGTTGCTCGCCGCCCGCGAGGGCGGCGAGCAACCGGTAGCCGCCGGAGTTCCCTTCAGCGGACCCTGACGGCCGCCGCGCGTCCGGCTCCGAGAGGCGGGCGGCATCGAGCAGGCCCTGGCCGCCCAGGTGGCGCCGGCAGGTGGACCGGGATGACGACCCAGGAGACCTTGCCCTGGCGGTAGGACTGGCGCAGTGCGCGGCCGACGGCCTGGACGATGTCGATGACCGGGCTCCTGGGGTCGGCGAAGCGGACGGCCGCCGCTCGCCGCGCGGCACTTTCGGCGTTCACGGCCTGTGTGTGGCGGCGTCCCTGGCGGTTCCTCGCCTTTCGGACGACCCTCGCGTCGCGTGACGCCGCTGCGCCGCTGCGCCGTTGCCGCTGTCAGTGGCGCGCGATGGCCTCTGCCTCGGCGGTGTAGAGCTGGGCCGGGTCGATTCCCATGCCGGTGAAGTGGCCGGCGAGTTCGAGGGACAGCACGCCGTGAAGCCGGGTCCAGAACGCGAGGGCGCGCCGGAGCGCCGACGGCGGGGCCGGGTGCTGCCCGGCCCATGCGCGGTGCTCGTCCAGGTGTGCGTCCAGGTGTGCGTCGAGAGGTGTCGGCGGTGCGGCGGGGGGTGGTTCGGCGGTGCAGGCGTCGAGGATGACGGCCATGATCTCGGCGGCGGTCCGGGTGGTGTCCTCGGGTGCCCGGTAGCCGGGCACGGGGGTGCCGTAGACGAGGAGGTATCGCTGGGGGTCGTCCAGGGCCCACCGGCGCAGAGCGTGCGCCAGGTCGCCGAGGCCGGTGCCGGTGCCGGCGCCGGCCTCGGCCCGGGCGCGGAAGGTGTCGGCCAGGCTGCGGTAGGCGTCTCTGATCAGCTCGGTGATCAGCTCGTCCCGGTTGGCGAAGTACCGGTACAGGGCCGGTCCGCTCATGCCCATCTGCTTGGCGATGGCGTTGAGGGACAGGGCGGAGGCCCCGGCGCTGGCGATCTGCCCCCAGGCGTGCTGCTTGATCTCCTCCTGGACCTGGGCGCGGTACCGCTCCCGGGGAGTCCTCGCATCCGGCTCGCTCACGACCTTGCCCCCGTTCCTCCACCGACCCGTTCAGTTAGAGCCTATCACCATCGCTCTTGACTCTCACTCTCGCCGGGAGTTATAACTTCTAACGAACGCGAAGACATCTACCGAAGGGAGGGCCATCGTGGACAGCGAGAGCCTCGTCCAGGTCGTTCTGCCGGGCATCGTGGCCCCGGAAGGCCTGCAGATCCGCCACACCGCCGTACCGCGCCCCGGCCCGGGACAGATCGTGATCGCCATGGAGGCGACCGGCGTCTCGTTCGCCGAGCAGCAGATGCGCCGCGGGCGGTACTACGACCAGCCGCCGTTCCCGTTCGTGCCCGGCTACGACCTGGTCGGACGGGTGCACTCGACCGGTCAGGGAGTCGACCCCGGCCTGGCCGGACGGCGGGTGGCCGCGCTGGTGAAGGTCGGCGGCTGGGCCAGCCACGTCGTCGTCGACGCGGCGGACGCGGTCGAGGTCCCCGACGGCCTGACCGCGGCTCAGGCCGAGACGGTCGTGGTCAACGGCATCACCGCCTGGCAGATGCTGCACCGCACCGCCCGGGTGCGCGCCGGGCAGACCGTCCTGGTGCACGGCGCCTCCGGCGGCGTGGGGTCAGTCCTGGCCCAGCTCGCCCGCACCGCGGGCGTCAAGGTGATCGGCACCGCCTCCGCCCGGCACCACGACGAGCTGCGGGCGCTGGGTGTCACGCCGGTCGACTACCGCGCCGGCAACGTGCCGGACCGGGTCAGGGAGCTGGCCCCCGGCGGGGTGGACGCCGTCTTCGACCACGTCGGCGGCCGCAGCGTCATCGACTCCTGGCACCTGCTCGCCCCCGGCGGCACCCTCGTCGCGTACGGCAGCGCCTCCACCCGCGATGACACCGGCTCCAAGCAGTGGCCCGTACTGAAGATCCTCGCCCGTACCTGGCTCTGGAACGCCCTGCCCAACGGCCGCCGCGCCCACTTCTACAACATCTGGGCCGGCCGGTCGCTGAACAGCGACCGCTTCCGCGCCCGGCTGCGGACCGACCTCACCGAGGTCTTCGCGGCCGTCGGCCGCGGCGACGTCAGTGCCCGCATCGCCGCCCAGCTCCCGCTCGCCAGGGCCGCGGAGGCCCTGCGCCTCGCCGAATCCGGCACCGCCACCGGCAAGGTCGTCCTGACCCCCTGAGCGGCACGCTCCCCAGGACGCCGCCGCCAGTCGGCGCGGACGCCGGCCCGGCCGCAGAACGCCGCCCGGGCCTACGGCTTGTTCGACTCCGGCCACACCAACCACACCCTGCGCCTTGGCACCGTCGAACGCTGGACCGTCCGCACCGACGAGACGGTGCCGGCGTTCGACCGCCCCCGGCCACCTGGCCAAGCCAGGCAACGCGCCCTTCCACTCGGACGCGCGAAGCAGGAGCATCACCGTCAGCATCGTGACGGCGGCCACGGTGGTGACGGCCGGGGCTCCGAGCAGCCCGGTCCGGACCAGCCCGTCGAAGGCGCGTGGCTCTCGCACGGGCCGGGGAGTCAGTCGGTCCACCTGACCGGGTTGCCGTGCAGATTTCCGTCTCCACAGGGCCAGGCGCCGGCGGCGAGTGGGCCGAGCGGGGTCTGAAAAAGCAGCAGCTCGTCGTCCAACGCGAAGGCGACCTGCCCGCTGTCGAGCAGCAGGGTGCGGCTCATGATCCTTCGGGAGTCGCCGGTCGCACAGTACTCCTGCTGCCCCAGGCTCGAGTCGATGGCCAGGAGCCTGCCGTCCCGCCAGAACACAGCGGTGCCCGCACAGTCCAGCGCGGGGTAGGAGGTGTAGTAGCCGGTCAGCACCGGGCCGTCTACCAGTGTGCCCAGATCGGTCAGTCCTCGGAACCTGGAGCAGGACGGGCGGTGGTTCTGCAGTTCGGGACCCCGAGCCGCTCCGGACGCATCGACCAGCATCGCTCCGTGGCTGTTCCACCGCGCGACCCGGGCGCCGTCGCGGTCGTAGCGTGCGGTGCTGAACTCCCCGTAGCCCTGCGAGCCGATCAGGAACTCCGCCGGCCCGGCAATGGCTTTCCGGCCCGTCGGCAAGGGCCTCGTCGACGCGACGATCCCGCCGCCCGCCAGGTCCAGGAAGAAGGTGGCGCCGATCCCGTCCCGCGAGTCCTCGAAGCTCGCGGCCACTCTGTCCCCGGACACCAGCAGCGGCTCCCAGTGATCGACCACGGCTTCCTGCGAAGTCCAGGGCTTCGAGTGAACCTCCCAGTCGCTGTGGACTCCCGCCTCGGCCACACCTGTGTGGAAGAGAGCGCCGAGACTGACCGGTGACGACCACACGCACCGGCCGTCGCGGGCGTACCGGGCCACACGGGGTTCGCGGTACGGGGCGACGCCGCGCCGGAAGGGGGGAACGGCGGCCCAGGAGATGCAGAACCCGTCGTCCAGCACCACGAAGGCACCGATCTCTTCACCGGCATCGCAAGCAGGGACGACGACGCTCCGGGTATCACCGTCCGGGCCGACTTCCTCCAGCATCGGACCGCCGTCCCCCAGCCGGGGCAGCCACATCACTCCCTGCTGGGAGCCACGAGACCTCGGATGTCCAGTGCCTGGGAAGGTCCGCTGCCACAACACGGCTCCCGAAAGGTCCACCGCGGTCAGAACCGTTTCGAAGACGTCGCTGCCGTAGCTCGTCACGTACAGCGGACCCGCGGGATGGTGGGCTGCCAGGCTCCGCACCTGGCCGGGCATGGCTACACGCGTAGGAACGATCACAGCTCCGCATCCTGCCGCACTGGAAGGACCGTGTCGGGCCAACAGTGGATCTGATGGACCGACGAGCAACGATCCTCGTCACACTGAGTCATGTTGATCCGCACCCCGCCCCCTTGCCCCGCATCAGCCGGCATCCAAGATCATTGTCCCGCTGCCTGCAAGGCCCGAGCGGCAGGGTGCGATCCGACGCGGGATTTCACGGCCGCACTGCGCGGTGGTCTTCCGCTCCGTCTTCGGGGACCCGGCGGCAGTCGGCGCAGGTCAGGGCCCGCACAGGGTCTCGGTCGGCTTGGCGGGCCTTCTTCTCCCGGGCCTTCCGGTGTTGGTCGTAGGCGTCCCGTCCGGGGCCGTCGCATCGCATTTGTGCTGGGTGGGGTGCCCCGGTCATGATGTGCCCCCTCGCGAACAAAGGAACGAACGTGAACGTCCAGGTGGAGTACGACGCAGCACCTGAGGAGCTCGCCGCCGCGGTGAGAGCCAACTTCCCGGCCCCGGCGGTGCGCTGGGCGGTCGCCGGCGCCTGGTTGCTGCTCTCCCTGCTCTGCCTCGCGGCGGACGGTGTCCTCTTCGCGATCGCCGCGCTCATCGCCTGCCTGCTCCAGGTCCAGAACATCACCGTGGTCGTCAAGAAGCTCGGCTCTCGTGCCGCCCAGCGCCAGGCCGGTCCCACCTCGGTCGCGCTGACCGATCAGGAGGCCGTCATCCGTACGGCGTCCGGGGAGCTGAGGTTCCCGTGGACGTCGGTCGCCCGGGCCACGGATACTCCCCTGGCCTGGTCGGTCCTGGTCAAGAGGCCGGGCGGAGCGCCGGTGCCCACGACCGTCCTCAAGAAGGCCTTCACCGACGCCCAGGCCGCCGACGTCACGGCTGCGCTCACGCGGCTGACCAAGGCCAAGGTCAAGGTACGCGGGTCGAACGCCCCCGGCGTCGCCTCCGGAGCCCCGGCCCGGTAGCAGGAGGCCTCAGGTCACACACACCGGCCCTTCGCCGGGCAGAGCCTCGTCCGGCCCTCCCACCGCTGGTCGTCCTGTTGTCGCTGGCCGGGCGTGGCCGCCCCCACGCCCGGCCACATGGCACCTGCTCAGACCCGCAGCCCAGCCCCGTGTCGCGCCCCGCCGCAACACCGCGTGGTACCCATGGTCCACCGTGATCGGAAAGCAGCTCGCGGGACGAGCGCACACGCGACGGCTGGTATTACTGGGGCATGCAGGAAGAGACGGCACGCTCCGCGATCGACACGTTCATCTCCGCGTTCAACACCTCGGACGACAGCTATGTGACTGCCCTGCTCTCCCAGGCCCTGACCTCGGACGTGGTCTTCTGGGGCCCGTTGGGTCGCAGCGAAGGAATCGCGGCGGTCGAACGGTTCGTGCTGGACATCCGGCGCCACCCGGCGGGGACCGGCACGATGGCACGCTGCTCGGCGGTGGACATGCCCGACGAGTGGGCCCGGTACCGGTGGGTCTTCACCACGCCGGACGGAGGCCCCCGCCTGGCGGGAACGGACGTCGTCCATCTGCGACGCAACCTCATCGACCAGGTCATCGTCTTCGCGGGAGAGATCGAGCCGTCCGCCTCCTGACTCGTCCTGAAGGACGGGGCATCCTGGGAGATCAAAGGTGAGAGTTCTCCATCGGGCCCCGCTCACCAGGTCACGGGCAGCGACCGCATCCCGTAGATGAACGACTCGGTACGGAACCCGCGCTCGCCGGCCGGCCGCAGCCCCGGCAGCCGGCGGAACAGTGTCTCCAGGGCGATCTGGAGTTCGGCGCGGGCCAGCGGCTGGCCCAGGCACTGGTGCACGCCGAAGCCGAACGCCAGGTGCCGGCGGGCGTCCCGGTACAGGTCCAGTTCGTCCGTCGCCCGATGGCCGGCGCCGCCGAACACCGTCTCGTCCCGGTTGGCGGTGGAGAGCATCGCCATCACGCCCTCCCCGGCCCGGACGGTGACGCCGCCCAGCTCCACGTCCTCCAGCGCCACCCGGGGCAGGCCGGTGTGCACGATGGTCAGCAGCCGCAGCAGCTCCTCCACCGCGCCGGGCAGGGTGGCCGGGTCGGCCAGGCCGGGGATCTGCTCGGGGTGCTCCAGCAGCAGCGCGGTCGACAGCGCGATCATGTTCGCGGTCGTCTCGTGCCCGGCGACCAGCAGCAGCACGCCCATGGCGGCCGCGTCGTCCGGGGTCAGGTCGTCCCGCGCCGCGAGTCGGCTGAGGACGTCGTCCTCCGGCTGTGCGCGCTTGCGGGCCGTCAGGTCGCGCAGGTAGTCCAGGACCTCCTCCTGGGCCTCCCGGAGCTGCTCCACGGTGCTCTCCCGGTTGAGCATCGTGCGGCTCAGGCTCTGGAAGCGGTCGTGGTCCTCGTACGGCACGCCGAGCAGCAGGCAGATCACCAGCGAGGGCACCGGCAGCGCGAAGTCGGTGACCAGGTCGGCCGTGGTCCGGCCCGCGGTCATCCGGTCCAGTGCCTCGTCCACGATCCGCTGGATCTCCGGGCGCAGCGCCTCCACCCGCTTGACCAGGAATTCCGCGGTGAGCATGCGGCGCTGGCGGGCGTGCTCGGGGTCGTCGAGCCGCAGGAAGTCCGGATTGTCGGTGATCAGCTCGCGAGCGCCGGCGACCAGCAGCGGGAAGGCCGGGTGGCGTATGTCGGCGCTGAACCGGCGGTCGGACAGCACGGTGCGGACCTCGGCGAAGCCGGTGACCAGCCAGCAGAGGTCGCCGTCGGGCAGCTCGGCCCTGGTCACCGGCCCGGTGGCGGCGGCCTCGGGGTACGCGGGCGGCGGGCCGAACGGGCAGCCGCCGGAGTGCCGGGCCGGCAGTGGGAGGACGGGGGTGGTGGGTGCGGTGGTCACGGCGGGGGTCTCCTCACGTCGCGGGTGTTCTCGTGGGGTGCGGGGCCCGGGAAGGTTCCCGGCGGCCTGCGGGGCCGGCGGCGGGGGTCCGTCAGGTCCCGGTCCGCGCGGGCTCGTCCCCGGTGACGGTGATCGCCCGGCCCGGGCAGAGCTCGGAGGCGAGTCTGACGTCGTCGAACTGCTGGGGCAGCAAGACGGTCTGACGGAGTCTCACGAGACTGTCCCGGTCGTCCTGGTCGAAGACCTCGGGGGCGTTCGTCACGCACATGCCGGAGCTGCAGCAACGGTCCCGGTCGACGCTCACCTGCATGTCGGGCACCTTTCGCCAGGGCGGCGCCAACTGCCCTGCGGCCGCCTCTCGTTGTCACGGTCAACCTAGCCGTCACTGGTCCGTTGACGGACCAGTACGGTGGCCGGATCGAGAACGGCTGATTCGGCCCCTGTGCGTGAACCCCCGTTGCGGCGTAACGCGTTTCAACCCGCGGTACTTCGCCGGACGGGTCGGCGGACCCGGCCGCGCGGACGGCCTCACGAGCCTTCGGCGGTGGCCGACTCCCGTACGGAGGCCACCGTGTCGGCCTCGGCGGCGCCCCTGTCCGGCCGGTAGCGCAGCACCCGGGCGAACCGCGGGGCCGGCCCGGCGGGGTGGCGGGGGCTGCGCTGGAGGGCGTCGAAGGCGACCTCGACGACCGGTTCCGGCCGGACCGGCACCGTCCGGGCGTCCCGCCCGGTCTCCCGGGCGAGCGACTCGGCGGTCTGCCAGGCGATGTCGTCGGGCTCGACGTCAAGGCCCGGCGGCACGACGGCCACCGTCCTTGAAGCAGACATCGACAAGAAGGCCCAGGCCGGAAACGTCGTCTTCGTCCGGCTCCGCTTCCACTGCTGACGGCGGCTCGTCCCGCGCCTCGGTGCGGCGGCGGGCGCCGGTGCCCGCCTTCTCGGCAGGCCGCACCCCGGTCACGCGTGTCACCCGGCTCCGGTCGCGTGCTACCGCTCGTAGCCCATCTCGGGGAAGCGCGGCGACGGGCCGTCCAGGAGGTGGTCGTCGTGACCGCGCAGCCAGCGGTCGAAGAACGACGCGACGTACGAGCGGGTGGCCAGCACCGCGCGGTCCGGGCGGACGTCGCCGACGTCCTCGGTCAGCTTCGCCCCGCTGATCGCGCCCTGGCGGGCGAGCTGGGGCAGCAGGGACTGCGCGTCGGTGTAGGAGCCGTGGCGGGAGCCGGTGAGGGTCACATCGGCGTGCCAGCCGGTGCTGTGCTGCCACAGGGCGTCCCAGCCGGGTTGCCGGTGGTAGCTGCCGGAGTCGGGGTTCTGGGTGCCCATGAGCAGGAAGGGCCGGGTCAGGCCGTCCTCGGCGACGGTGGACAGGTGGACTCCGGTGCCGTCCGGGCCGGGGAAGTGCAGCTGGCCGTCGAGGTTGACGCCGGCCTTGAGGCGCGGATCGTCGTGCATGGTCTGCAGGGCCGTGGAGCCGCCCCCGGAGTGGCCGACCATGCCGATCCGGTCGAGGTCGAGCGAGGCGGCGAGGCCGGCCGGCAGCTGGTCGTCGTGGCGCAGCCCGGCGAGCCGGTCCAGGACGAAGCGGGTGTCGTCGACCCGGGTCTGCAGCGTCTTGCGCAGGAGGGCGCCGATGTCGAGGCCGGGTTGGGCCATCAGCTCGGGGAAGACGGAGGTGGCGAGGTCCCCGTCGGGGAAGGCGACCTCTGAGGCGTCGTAGGTGTGGTCGACGGTGACGACGACGTAGCCGCGCGAGGCGAGGTCCTCCACCAGGCCGGTGCCCCAGGTGCGCGGGTCGCCGAAGCCCGCCGAGTACAGCACGACGGGCCGCTTTCCCCCGGGGCGGGCGGGCGCGTCGGCGCGGGCGTGGGTGCGGATGCCCGCCCAGTCGGTGCGGCCGGGCTCGAAGCCGTAGTCGCCCTGGCCGACGCTCCCGGCGCTGCCGAAGTGGCCGGCGGCGGCGGGGAGCATGTACGGCGCGCGGTCATTTCCGGTGGCGGGCCGGGTGGTCGGGTACCAGAAGCTGATCGCCAGCTTGCGGTGCTGCCCCGGCTTCCAGGGATCGTCCCTGCGGTCGTCCGTGAGCTGCAGGGACGTCGTGCCGACCGGGTACGGCCCGGTCGGCTGCGGCAGCCGGGCCCCGGCCTGCCGCTCGGTGCCCCGCCCCTCCGCCACCGCGCCCGGTGCGCCGACCACGCCCAACGTCGCCGTCGCCGCCAGCAGCACCGCCGCCACGGCCCGTCCTCGCCCGCTCATCGCCGTTCCTCCTCGTTCGGTTCCGCGTCCGCCTTCGACACGGGCGACGGTACGGGCGGGGAGGGACGGAAACCGTCATCCCGGGGTGCCAAGTCCCGCTGTAGCACCCCGGTATGACGGCGCTCGGCGCTACGGGGTTCCGGCCGCCCCGGCCCGGTCTCCGGGACCTCGCCCTCCAGGCCGTCGCGGACCCGTTCACCTTCGAGCGTCAGGAGCCCGGTAGGCCGGGGTCAGGGGCCCGGTAGGCCGGGGTCAGGGGCTCGGTACGGGCTGTTCCGGGGTGAGGGAGTTGCCGGCCGGGATGTGGCCGCAGTCGGAGGGGGCGGGGCGGCCGGCGAAGCGGTCGTTCAGCCAGGCGAGGGCCTGTGGGGCCCAGACGGCGGGGACGGCGAAGTGGCTGAGGGCGTCGTACTGCTGGTACGCGACCGCCGCGGTGCCGGTCGCGCAGTACTGGCGGGCGAGCGCCCGCACGTCCCCGGCGACCATCACGCCGTCGCCCGTGCCGATGCCGGGCGGGTTGGCGAAGGTGCCTTCGAGGACGCCGGCGTTGCCCTGGGCGAGGTAGCCGGGCACGGTCGGGGTCGGGGCCGAACCGAGGTTGGTCCGGTTGACGCCCGTGACGAAGGGCTCGACCGAGTTCGGGTCGGCGTACTGGGGCTTGGCCATCGCCTTCCAGGTCAGCCCGGGGTAGTGGCCCAGGGCGTCGGTGAGCGAGGCGTGCTCCAGCTGCCGGTAGACCGAGCGGCCGTAGTCGTTCAGGTAGGGCGTGAGGTCGATGCCGTAGGAGCGTGAGACCCCGATCAGTGCCATCGGGATGATCCCGCTCCACACCAGTGAGCCGTCCATGTACCTGATGTTGTGGGCCGGGTCCACCAGCAGCCCGCCCTCGGCGTAGCCGACCAGCCTGGCGTTCACCTCGGGCGCGTAGCCGGGCGCGAGCGCGGCCGCCCAGGCGGAGGCGACGGCGCCGCCGGAGTACCCCATCAGCCCGAAGCGGGTGTCCGGGGTCAGGCCGGTCGCCGGGGACCGGGTCGCGGCCCGGATCGAGTCCAGGGTGGTGGTGGCGTACTCCGGTCCGGCTCCGAAGTCGGCGTTCTGGCCCTCGGTGTCCGGGACCACCACGTTGTAGCCCTGGGCGAGCAGCGGCACGATGAAGATCGCCTCGACGCTCGGGATCGCGCCGCCCAGGCTGAGGTTCCCGGCCACCGCCCGGGAGGGGCCGTCCGCGGGGTCGAGCGAGTCGTAGAAGGACTGGTAGGAGATGGCTCTGCTGTCCCCGGTCAGGCTGCGGAGCACGGTGGTGACGTTGGCGGCCGGGCGCCCCTGGGCGTCGGTGGTGCGGTAGAGCAGCTGGATCGCCGTCACCGGGGTGGGGATCCCCAGGACGTGGTAGGACAGGGTCCGCGTTTTGAGCACGGTGCCCGGCTCGAGCGAGGCCAGCGGGGTGCTGTCGTCGTAGGAGTAGAAGGGGTCGCTCGCGGCGGTGGTGGAGCGCGCGGCGCTGGAGCGCACCGCTGCCGAGGCCGGGCTGGCCGTGACGGCCGTGGCGGTGGCGGTCAGGGCGGCGGTGACCGCGGCGGCGAGCAGCCTGGACGTGCGCTTGCGCATGACTCCCCCGGGTGGCTGGGATTCCCGATGGCCTGTCGCGGGACGCGTGTGACCACGCTTCGTGTTACCGACCCGTAGCCGGCGTCCCGGAGAACATCATGGCGACGACCGGGCGCGCTGTCTCCGGTTCGGGCCACGGAAATTCCCGGTCTGGTCTGTGACCGGTCACGCCGCCTTGCGACCGGTCGCAGGACGCCGTTCTCCCCGGGTCGGCCCGTCGGCCTTGGGGGCTGATCCGGCGGTAAGGCACGGACGCGAGCACCTCGCGCTGTCGCGGCTCCCCGCCCAGCACGACGAGATCCGGCACCTGCGCAAGGCCCTGGAACACCCGGAGAACATCACGACCCTGCCTGCACGGGCCCGGGTCGACCCGAACCGGCCCCGCCAGCAGAGAAGCCCCCTGGTGCCCCGTTGCCCCCGCGTGCAGGGGCAACGGGGCACCAGGCGGGTCAACAGGGAGCGTCGGTGCCGGCTCCGGCTGGGGCGGCGCGGAACGACCGGGCCAGCGCGCGGGCGGAGGGCCGGTGCCCGGGGTCGTGGGCGAGTCCGGCCAGCAGGGCGTCCTCGAAGGCAGGGAAGGGCCAGGGCCGGACGGCGGTGACGTCGTGCGAGCGGCCCGCCGCTATGCCGGCCAGGAGATCGGGGCGGCGGGCCTGGGGGTCGCGGTAGTCGGTGGGCGGGGTGCGGGTCCAGGCCCAGAACAGGGAAGCGGCCAGCGACCACACGTCCGCCTCGGGGGTGGTGGCGATGTGACCGGTGGTGCCGATGATCAGCGCGGCGGTCTCAGGGGCGGTGGTGTGGGCCAGGCCGCCGCGGTGGACGTAGAACGGCACCTGAACGGGGCCCTGGGCACAGGCCAGGTCGATGATCCGGACGGCGCCGTCCTCGAAGACGACGTGGTCGGGCTGGAGGTCGCCGTGGGTCCAGCCGGCGGCGTGGAGGTCAGCGAGTGCTTCGGCGGTTTCAGCGGCGGCGGTGAGGACCGCGTGGCGGGCGGCGGGGGTGTCGTCGCCTCGGTGGGCGGGTTCCAGGGCGTCCCAGAGGCTGGTGCCGTCGATCCACCGCATGGCCAGCCAGGTGCCGTCCCCGTACGGGCCGTGGGCCCGGTAGTGGTCGGCTCCGAGGGCGGCGAGCACCTCGCCTTCGCGGCCGGCCATCAGGCCGTCCGTGATCTTGAGGACGGTGTCGCCGACCTTGTAGAAGGTGGTGCCGCGTCGCTCGTGCAGGAGCTTCGCTTCGCCGTCCAGGCCGAGCTCGGTGATCAGTGGGTGCACGGGAGTCCTTCCGGGACGGCCGCCGTCCGGGCTGTCCCCTGGTGGCCAGCCTGCCCGATCCGGCGGCCGGGTGCGAGTGATGGATGTGACCGCGGTCGTCGCGGTGCCGCGTGCGGGGCACCTGCGCGGGTGGGGCTTCAAGTTGCCCTAGGGTGTGGGGAGTTCCCGGTGGCGTCTCGCTGCCGGGACTTCGTGCTTCCCGGGGCGGAGTGGATCATGCGATACGTGCGGGTGCTGCGGCGCGGGCCTGTGCTTCTGCTGTGGGGAGCGCAGACGGCGTCGGTGTTCGGCGACCGGCTGTACGCGATGGCCGTGACGTGGATGGCGTGGGAGCACGCCGGGGCCGGGGCGATGGGGCTGGTGGCCGTCGCGGAGTCGCTGCCGTGCATCGTGCTGGGCACGGTCGGGCGGCGGGTGATGGACCGGTTCGCGTCGCTGCGGGCCCTGGCGGCGGTGGATGCGGTGCGGCTGGTCCTGGTGGCCGCGCTGCCGTGGGCGTGGGCGGAGTTCGACACGGTCGGGCTGATCGCCTCGGCCGCGCTGCTGGGGGTCGGCCAGGGCTTCGGCGTAGCCGGCAGGCGCCCGTTTTGCGATCAGGCGAGGCCAAGGAGGGTGAGGGGTCGTCGGGCGTCGCGCGCGTTGCGGCGGAGGCCGGCGGCCATGTTCGTGACGCCGTTCAGCCGGAGGGCGCCGACGGCGAGGTTGCGCCAGGTCGCCATCGCGCGGGGTGCGTTTCCGGTCCGCAGTTGGGAAGCGTCCTCGGCGAAGGTGGTGTCGCGGACGTGGTGCAGCGCCTCGATCTTCCAGTGGTTCCGGATCAGTTGCGCGAGCTGGGCCGGAGTGGTCTGCTCGGCGGTGAGGCTGGTCACCGCGTAGACGGTCGTGATGATGGTCTTTCCGGTCTGGCGGTCGGTGCGGCGGCGCTTGATCTGGACGGCTTGCCGTGCGCCGGGGAAAAACAGATTGTTCACGGTGGCGACCTTGATCCGGCGGATCTCGGTGCGGCCGTGACCGGCGCCGCGGGTGCGTCCCTGGAGCGGGATGTCCTTCCAAGGCAGGGACTTCAGCTGCTTGCGCAGCTTCTTCTGGTTCCCCTTGACGATCGCGATGTAGTGGGCCCGGCGGCCAAGAAGGTAGCCGGCATGCTCGCGCTGGGTGTGCAGCGCGTCGCTGGTGACGACCGTACCGGCGAGGTCGGCGACGCTGTCCAGCAGCGGCTGGAAGCGGCTGGTCTCTCCGTTCTTCTCGCCGACGTCGAGCTGGGCCAGGACCAATCCGGTGGTGTGCTCCACCGCGGCGAGCAGATGGATCTTCCGTCCGCGGGCCTTCGCCGCGCCGCGCGGGCTCTTGCCGTCCACGGACAGCCCGCGCAGTCCGGAACCCGCGGGCCGGCGGTCGGCCAGCCACCCACCCACCGCCTGGTCCGGGGCATCGCCGTCGATGCGCGCGAGCAGCCGACGGACCGTCGTCTCGGCCGGCACCAGCCGCCTGGGCAGCACCGGATCGGGGCGCACTCCGAGCCGCTCCAGCACCTGCGGCGAGACGTCCGCGATCCACTCACCGACCGCCAGCAGCGAAGTCGCCCCGGCCAGCACCGCGCACGCTGTCAGGGCGAGGACCACGGCCAGCGCGTGCCGCACTCCACGCGGATCACGGGGGTCCGGCACCTGGGCCAGCAGCTCCAGCAGACCAGGAACCTCCCCAGCCGCCGCCTCGGGCTGCTCGCGGAGCTGGTCAAGGGCAGTCGGAATCGGGGATGATGCGTCGGCAGGCACGGTCTTCCACTCGGGTCACGGGGCGTAGAGAACTCCATGATCTTGGAAGCCGTGCCTGCCTTCTTTACGCCCGCCGCTTCGCGCCCGCGTACGATCACCAGCCGTCGCCGATGAAGTGAGGCTGGATCGATGCCCCGTACCCCAACGCCGATACACCTGACCGCTGGCACCCTGGCCTTGACCGCTCTGCTGGCTTGCGCAGCCTGCGCTGGACCGACCAACGTCGCGCCGTCCGCTCCCGTGCCGACGAGTACCGCCGCATCTGCCGTCGCCGTAAGCCCTCCGCCGAGCGTCGCCGCAAGCCCTCCGCCGAGCTCGGGCCGACCGGACCAGCAGCAGCTGGACACGGCCGCAGATGCGGTCTCACACCTCGGCGGCTCCTACCAGGATGTCTTCACGGGCCTGATGGTGGACGTTCCGGACGGTCGCGTCATCGTCTACCGGAAGCCGGGCGGTGGCGGCTTCGACGCCGCCCTTGCCCACCTGGGTCTGAGCGTGCGCGTGGACCTGCGCGACGCGCCGCGCTCGATCAGCGAGCTGGCCGCCACCCGCAACCGGGTCACGGCACTGATAGGGCACACGAGCGACTACAGCATCGTCATGGTGGGCGACGGCTCGGAGGTGAGCTTCACCCGCGGCGTCGTGGAGGTCGGCGTCAGCGGAAATCTGGCCAGCGCCCAGGCAGACCTGCGCGGCCGCTTCGGTGACCGGGTCACTGTCTCGGTCGCCCAACCGCTCTCGGGCTGACCGGACTCTCCGCCCCGCGTTCGACTGTCAGAGCTGCACTCCTCGGCCCTCTGGCGATCACAAACCGGACGCTATCCGACTACGCCGAAGCCCTGGGGGGTCGGCGGGGCCAGAAGGTCTGATATATCGCGAATGAGATCCAGCTCATGCTGGCGCCGTCACTCGTTGGCAATGTCGCGATTCGACTTCCATAGGGCATAAAGAGCAATGACCAGAGCGAGCAGGCTAAGTGCGGATCCGACTACTACAGACCAATCGACTAAAATCTTAGGCAACCCGTCGTCCATGCCAGGATCTTAGGATTTTGCGAGGGATCCAGCGCGCTGGCAATGTCACCATCGTGCGAGTCCGGCCGACGCCACGAGAGACCCATGGGCCCACCGAAAGCCTTCCGCACGGATCTTCAAGCCTGCACTGGATCGGGGGCGGATATCGAATGGCTGGGCTGCGGCGATGTACTTCACCGGGGTGGTGTTCGCGAGGCCGAAAACCCTCATGAGGTGGACCAAGTCGGCGGTCTCCTTGGCTTCGTCAAGGATCCGGTTCCCGTGCGACCGACGGTCGCGGGCATCCCCATCTCGGACGCTCCGTCCGGGCTACCGGAACTCCGCCCCACCTCCTGGCATCGGACGACCGCCCGCCGACGCCACAACCATCAGGCGCGCAGCGGGCCGGGCTTCTTGTCCGGATGCGCGACGAATACATACCGGGTGGCGGTGATGTGGGCGATACCGAACAGCAGCATGAGGCGGACCGGATCGGCGCTTCGGCGAGCCTCGTCAAGGATGCGGCCGGTGCGCAGGGACTGAGCGGTGAGTCTGATGGTACGGAACGGCTTCTGGAGGGC
This sequence comes from Kitasatospora sp. Ki12, assembly GCF_054601375.1. NCBI lineage: Bacteria > Bacillati > Actinomycetota > Actinomycetes > Kitasatosporales > Streptomycetaceae > Kitasatospora > Kitasatospora sp. Ki12. The sequence goes on from NZ_BAAIHT010000006.1 coordinate 121,215, forward strand.
GCCGGCGCTGACGGCGGGGCCGGTGATGTCAACGCGCCGCGAGGCCAACCACGAGGCGGCGGCACGTGCCTGACATATCGCAACGGCGAGTCCGTCGGGCTGCCAGGTCAGGGTGCATCTGTTCAGGTCACCGCGTTGTATGTGGCGGCCCAGCCGGTTGCAGTGCGGTCGCCTCGGGTGAAGACGGCGGCGCCCGTGTCCCCTGCTGACGGGTCGTCCTGCCCTGGCGCCGAATAAGAAACCTCGACGACGGTGCCGACGCTGATATGACGAGCGGTGGCGGCCCCGTTCCAGGTAATCACAACGGCTCCGCGCGGCGCCCGGACATGGGCGCGGTCTGTGTGGAGGGTGATTTCCGTCCCGGTGCTGCGGTTGCTCAGGAGGGTTCGGTAGTCGGCAGAGGTGAGTCGGCAGGTGCTGGGTGGGGTGGTGCCGGGCCAGTCCGGGGAGTCGATGCCGCGGGCACGTGCGGCCTGCCACATGGTGGGAACGAGGGTGTGGGTGTGGGCGGGGGTGGCCATCTGTTCGCACATCCACAGCAGCCTGCCAGCGCCGCGGGAGGGGCCGAGGGTGCGCCAGCGGATGCGCTGGGCGAGGTCGGCGGCGGTGATGGCGATCCAGGGGTGGACGGTGGCGAAAGGGCCTTGGGCGCCGAGCCAGGCGAGGTAGCGCTGGGCGTCGTCGAGGACGGGGGCCATGGAGTCGGCGGGGATGCCGCGGATGTAGGCGGGCCAGCCGCGGAAGGCGCGCGGTGCGCGGGCGACGAGGAGCAGGACGGCGCGGGCGAGGTCGCCGGCGACCGGCTGCCAGTCGTCGTCCTCGTCCTGGTCGATGTCCGGTTCGGTTGCGTCGGGTTGGCCAAGGGTGCGCAGGACGTTGTAGAGCTCGGCCTTGGCGCGGTCGGTGAAGGGGGCTTGTTCGAGTGCGGGCAGGCGGGTGGCGAGGGTGGTGATGAGCAGGTCCTCGGCGGTGTCCGGGTCGGTGGGGAGCGGAAGCCCTGCGGTGGCGTCGGCGAGGGTGGAGGCGAGGTCGGCGTCGACCATGAAGCGGCTGGTGAGACGGCCGAGTTCGGTGGCTTCGAGCTGGTCGTCGCCGTCTGGGCCGGGGGTGCGGATGAGGTAGGCGGTGTCGGTAAGGAAGTCGGTTGCGTCGTGGAGGGGGTCGAAGGGGTGGTGGCCCTGGTGGAAGGCGAGGGTGCTCTTCCACCAGTGTTCGGCCTGGGCGGCAGTGGCGATGCGGTTCTGGACGGCTTCGGCGAGGAGGTGGTCGGGCAGGCGGTCGCGGATGCGGGAGGTGACGGTGTATCCGGCGGCGAGGCGGGGCCTCCAGTGGTGGCGCTCGCTGGGGGCGGTGAGCAGGTAGGCGTGGCCTTCACGTTCGCCGGCGCCGATGCGGCCGGCGCGGCCGAACATCTGCTGGACCATGGACACTTCGATGCGGCTCATACCGATCTGGGTGTCGCGGACGATGACGGCGCGGGCAGGAAGGTTGACTCCGGCGGCGACGGTGGAGGTGGCGACGAGGATGTCGGCCTGACGGGTGCGGAATGCCTGTTCGGCGTCGCGTTTGTGGGGCCAGTCACGGTAGTGCAGGCGCACGCCAGCCTTGGTGCACAGGCGTTCCACGACGTCGCTGTCGTCCGCGTCGGCGCCGGTGGTGTCGACGCCGCGGTCGTGGGCCAGGGCGAGGGCGGCGGTGCGGACCGAGCGCTTGCTGCCGCAGAAGACCAGGACGCTGCCGCCGTCGGCGGTGTGGTGGCGGGCGAGGTCGACCGTGTGGCGGGTGCGGGTGTTGTTGCGGGTGGTCCAGTCGGCTGCGTCGGCGTCCGGTGGCATGGCCGGCAGTTGCCAGGTCAGGCGGGTGGGGCGCCAGGGCGAGCGGATCAGGCGGGCGCCGAGCCAGGTAGCGAGTTGGTCGGCGTTGGCGACGGTCGCGGACAGGCCGACGATCCGCACCCGGGCGGCGTCCTCGCGGACCCGGGCGAGGAGGGCTTCCAGGACCGGGCCGCGGACGGGGTCACCGAGCAGGTGGATCTCGTCCACGACCAGGCATCCGACCTCGGCGAGCGCTGCGCGCAGGGAGCCGGCGCGGCAGATCGCCTCGAACTTCTCGGTGGTGGCGACCCACAGGTCCGCTTCCCTGATGAGGTCGGTGTCGACGGCGGCTTCACCGGTCAGGCGGACCACGCGCAGGCCGGCGCGGCGCCAGGCGGCGAGGTCGCGGTCGAGTTCGTCGGTGAGGGAGCGCTGGGGGACGAGCCAAGCGGCCTTGCGGCCGTTTCTGTGGGCGGTGAGGGCGGCGACCATGCCGATCGCGGTCTTGCCGGCGCCGGTGGGGGCGACGACCATCACGTGCTCGTCGCCATCGGTGACAGCGGGGACGGTCGCGGCCTGGACCGGGTTGAACGCCGGGTGCGGCAGCAGGGCTTTCCACTGTTCGGGGACCAGGTCCCCGACTGGCACGAACGCCTCCATGTCGCCGTCGGGCAGTTCGTCCAGGGCGTCCCACTGGGCGGCGAACGCGTCCCGGGCCGCATACGCGGCAGGGCCGGCGACCGGAGTCGCCGCGCCCCCGGGCCAGGCGGCCAGCTCGACGGGCGCGCCGAGATCGGACACCGTCGTGACGTACTCGTCCTCCACCCAGTGTGCGGCGGTGCGCACCTGGACGCCGAGACCGGAGAGAGCGCGGCGCAGGTTCTCGAACCTCTCCCCTGCCGGAACGATGGCCCGGGCGTCGGCGGCTGCGCGCATCGCTTGTTCGGGCAGGTTCCGGGAGGGGTTGGTGATCTTGCCCCACCACAGGGCCCGTGTCTCCTTCTGGGCCGGCAGGGGCAGGTCGTCGGGCCATGCCGGGCCCTCTGGCGCAGGTACAGGTTCCCGGGAGGGGTGAGGCAGACGGATCGCGGTGACCGTCACGCCGGACCTGGCCGGGCAGTGATCGGTGTCGAGGCCAGCCATCAGCCGGACCGCGGCGCGGACCGTCGCCGTGGGAGCTGCCTTTGCGCGCCGGGGCGCGGGGGCGGTGGGCGCCGCCGTGGGCTCGGTCCGCAGGAGCTTGTCGTAGGTCTTCGCGCCGAGGTCGGCGAGTGTGTAGGTGCGCGGGCAGGCAGGGCAGACGATGGCGACGTAGCGGTACTGGCGTCCGGCTGACTCGTACGGGCGGCGCAGCGAGTGCAGTGGCTGGTCGCAGGTGGGGCACGGGCGGGCCAGCTGTTCCTGGTAGGTCCAGCCGGGTTCGGTGAACCGCTGCAGCATGCCTTCGACCGGCAGGTCGCTCCCCCACCTGTTGCGGACGAGCTGTGGGACCGTCGGGTTGATGGCCTCGGTGTCTGTTTCGTGCACGGTGCTCACTGTGTCAGCTGGGGCCGTGCCCGTACCAGAGGCGCTCTGTCGGAGGTGCCGGGCGACCGCAGGCGTCGTCGGTCTGCTCGGGGAGGCGGACATAGTGTGACGGTCGTGATGTGGTCGGCCGGGCCCGACCGCCCGGCCGTCCTGGATGAGGACGCTGCGGCCTTCGGGTGCGGTCTGAGTGCGGTTGCGTTCGAGGCCGGTCTGCTCGGTGGCTGGCGCCCCGCCTCGTCCGGTCTCGTTCTCGCCCACCCTCGTTCCTGACCTTCGTAGCCCTCGCGTCACCCGGCAAAACCCGGTTTTGGTGCGCTTGTGGCTCTCGGCGTTGTTCCCGTGGGGAGGCTGGCTCATAGGGCGGCGCCTTTGTGGCCCATCTTCTTCGCGGCCCAGCGGATCAGCGTGCGGTCGAGTTTGAGTTCGGGGTTCTTCTGTTTCGCCTCGCGGATGTGGAAGGTGAGTGTGGCCCAGTTGCGGAAGTTGCCGTGGCAGATGAGGGTGTCGGTCCAGGTGATGTCCTCAGTGCTGGCCTCGTTCCACAGCGGGTGGTAGTCGGGGATGATCGCGAGGACTTCTTCGGTCTTCAGGCGGCTGAACTGCTGCCAGGTGAGGGTGCGTGAGGCGATCGGGCTCTGAGCCTGGATCTTGCGGTAGAAGTTCTGGGCGCCGATGAGGATGATGACCAGCTTCTTCTTCGTCTGCCGGGCGTCCGCCAGCTGCCAGAGGTAGTTGAGGGCAGCCTTGTTCAGTCGCTGGGCCTCGTCGAAGACGAGCAGGTGCAGGCGGCTGGAGAGTGTCTCCAAGAGTCGCCGTTCGCGGACGGCTCGGTTGCTGGGAGGGTCGCCGGGCAGGCCAAGGGCGTAGTGGAGGGCCCCCTGGAAGTAGGAGCGGCTGGGGTCATCGCCGAAGGGCACGTGGATGGTGCCCTCTGCGACGTCCTGGTTGCCGATGGCGATGTCGCGAAGGGTGGTCCTGACGCTGAAGGTCTTGCCGAGGCCGACATCGCCGTGGATGCACAGGATTCCGCATGTGGGGATGACGGTGTCGAGGTTCTGGCGGACGGTCTGGGTGGCGCGGGTCGACATCTGTTTGGCGTCGGGCAGGTCGTGGGCGTGCTCGCCCGGTGTGGGGATGAGCCAGTTCTCGGGGGTGCCGGCCTCGGTGGGCTCGGGGGTGTCGGTGGTCACGTGGTGTCCTGGGTCCGGGGTCGGGGCAGGGGGCGGGGCCTGGGCCTGGTCCACTGGTCGGACGGCTCGGGCAGGGGGACGGGGTCGGGTCCGTCGTCGAGGTCCGGCAGTGTGTGGCCGAGCCGGGCGAGAGCCTCCTCGTCGGTGATGACGGTGAGCTCCGCGGGTGTGGACGGTGTCGTCGTCGCCGCGTAGCGGCGTCTGCTGTTCTTCCTGGCGTCCTTGCGTGTCTTCCGCAGTTGCGCCTCGAGCCGCTCGGCTTCGCGGACGACGGCCCGGGCGAGCTCGGGGTTGTCTGTGCCTGTGAGCTGTGCGGGCTCGCCGAGGCTCTCGTCGGTCTTCGGGTCGTAGAGCCAGACCTGGTCCTCGTGGTAGGGGCGGTAGCGCAGGCGGACCTTCCTGCCGACTTCTCCGTGCATCCACTTGGCAAGGTAGACGCGGCCTTTTCTCCAGTGCACGCCGTCGTCCTTGATCGCCAGCAGGACGGGGTGGACGTCGAGGGTGCGCAGCTCGAGCGCGTCCCGGTCGACGAGGTAGACCGGGGTCATGTCGTCGTCCCAGGACTGGGCGGGGGTGCGGTGCCCGAGCACGGGTTTGCGGTGCTGGGTGTTCCACGTCCTGATCCAGTCGATGAGGTGGGTGTGGAACGCCTGGTAGGACATGAGTTCCGAGTCGTGCCAGCGGGGTCCGTCGGCATCGGGAGGGAAGTAGCCGGGCAGTCGGGCGCAGTGCATCGACTGGACCGCCTTGTTGAAGTTCTCGATGGTGCCTTTGGCTTTGCTGTCGCCTTTCTTGAGAATCACCCTGGTGATGACGAATGCCTTCAGGAGGTCGTGGACGGCCTCGCACGTGAACTCGCTGCCGCGGTCGAAGCGGATCACGCCGGGAGTGCCGGCGAAGGGGAACGGTTCGTCGGGTAGCAGGGCGCTGCGCAGGGCGAGCAGGACCGCGCCGCGGTTGGGGGCGTGGGGGGGTGAGGGCCGCGCCCATGAGACGTTGTGGAGGCGTCGATGATGGCGGTGAGCCAGGGGTTGCAGCGGCGGCCGTCGAGGAGGACTTCTACGTCGAGTTTGACGTGGTCGGCTTCCCATGCCTGGTTGCGGTGGCCGCGTTCGCGGGTGTTGTGGACGTCGTAGCGGCGCCGTGCGTTCTCGCCGTGGCGCAGGCCGGCGAGCCATCCCGGGGAGAGTTCGCGGGTGACGGCGCGGTGGAAGGTGGCGAGGGAGATCTCCTGCTGTGAGTGGTCGTATCCGTAGATTTCGTGGTAGGTGCTGGTGATGTTGCCGTGCCAGGCGGCGAGGATCTCCTGCATCTCTTCGGTCAGGGTGAAGCGCCGGCGGCCTTGGGGGCTGTAGGTGCCGTTGTGGCTGGCGGCGTTGTTCATCCACCGTTGCACGGTGCGTTGGTGGACGTCGTAGAGGTCGGCTGCGGTTTGGAGGTGGCTGGGGTTGAGGGTGCCTTCGGCTTTGAGGTGGAGCAGGCGGCGGACGGTGGCGGCCCGTTGTTCGCGGGAGCCGTGGATCGGGGGGCCGGGGTCGGGTTCGGGGGTTCGGGCGGGCACCTTGGGGCTTTCTGGGTTGTCAGGCGGGGGCGAGGGAGAGCAGGCCGGCGCCGTATGCCTTGCCTCGGCCGATGCCAGTGCGGATGGCGTCGGTGAGGCGGTGGGGGTCGGTGATGGTGGCGGTGCCGTCGAAGTGGACGAGGGCGTGGCACAGTCCGGGTTTGGCGCGGCTGGTGTTGTAGCGGCCTGGGCTCATGATCGTGTGGGTGAGGTCGAGGCCGACGGCGCGGGCGCGGGTGTGCCACCAGTTCAGGGCGGCGGTCCCGGTAAGGGCGGCGAGGCGGTATCCGGCTTTGTGGGCGGGGTCGGGGAGGCGGTGGACGGGGTTGCCGGCCAGGCGGTAGCGCACGGATCGTCCCTCGGTGAGGGCCTCGAACATGGGCTGGAGGTCTCGGGTGTGGACGAGGCCGTAGTTGTCGGGCAGTTCGGTGGTGAGCGGCGCCTGGGCGGTCTGGACGAGCAGGACCGGGTCGGGGCCGGGTTCGAGGCGGTAGAGCAGCCCGCCCTGCTGGCGGGGCTGGGGCCGAGCTGGTGGGGCAGCAGCCGCATCATGGTGCGGTGCAGGGGGCGGAGTCGGCGAGGTCGCGGCGCACGTGCGGGCGCGGGGTTGAGGATGATGCGGGTCAGGGTCGCGGACACGGCTGCTCCTGCTGGTGGACGTAGTCGGAGACGGTCGATGGGTACGGCCCGGCGTAGAGGTCGGCGGGCAGCGTGTGGGTGGTGCGCCATACGGTGCGCAGGCGGTGGGCGCGGTGGCGGGGGTGGAAGTCGGCGGGGTCGTCGGCCAGTTCGATGGCGCTGGCGCGCCTGGGTCCGGGGCGGGGGGCTGTTCCCAGATGAAGTCGATGTCGACGCTGTCGGTGACGGGCGGGTGGTGGAGGCTGAGCGGGGTGTGGTGGAGGAGTTCGTGGACGGGGTCGGCGCTGTGGGTGCGCAGGAGCAGGGTTCGTCGGGGACGCAGGCGCGCCGGCCCAGGCTCAGGGCGTAGTGGGGGTGTGGAGGGCGTCGGTGATGCGGGCGGTGAGTTCGGGCGGGCCCTGGACGGCGGCGGTGAAGACGGCGTCGGCGAGGTAGGCGCGATGGGAGGTGAGGGTGCGTTTGTCGGGTTCGCGGGTGCGGCCGCTGCTGGTGGGCACGCTGTGTTCGGCGCGGCCGACGGTGTGGAAGTCGGTGTGGGTGGTGCCGGGCCGGTCGATGCGCACGGTGATGGTGAGGCTGGTGTAGGCGGGGTCGAGGGGCTGGTCGCGGGGGGTGCCTTGGGCGGCGGCGAACATGCCGATGAGGGCCGAGCGGGTGGGGAACGGGCCGGTGTCGCGTACCTGGTGGAACGCTGCGGCGTTGCCGTAGCTCTGTAGGGCTCCGGCCAGGCGCAGGAGGAATCCGGGGCCGGTCACCTGGCCGTCTCCAGGTCGGCCGTGGGGCGGGGGCGGGGCAGGAAGCGCGGGGTCTCGGGCTGGTCGGCGGCGGTGGAGCAGGCTTCGATCAGTTCGGTGTAGGAGTCGTGGTGGGCGCCGAGGTTGGGGAAGCGGGCGTCGTCGTCGATGCAGACGTAGCCGTGGGCGAGGCGGCCGCGGCCGCTGGTGAGGCGGTCGATGGAGCCGGCGTAGCGGTTGAGGATTTCGC
>NZ_BAAIHT010000007.1:0-96924 GCF_054601375.1 Kitasatospora sp. Ki12
GATCGACACCGACCGCACCCTGGCCGACGCCCTCCTCCAGCTCCTGCCCGCCACCGTCCCCCTCGCCGCCCTCACCCTGCTCTGCCACGCCGCCCTCATAGCGCTCCTCGTCCGCCTGCTCTCCCGCCCGCTGCGCCCCGGCTTCCACCCCGCCGGCGGCCGCGTCGCCTTCTGCGCCTGGGCCGTCAGCCGCCTCGGCGACACCGCCCGGCGCACCCTCTTCCCCTTCTACGCCAGCCTCTTCACCCCCGTGTGGCTGCGCCTGCTCGGCGCCCGCATCGGACGCCGCGTCGAAGCCTCCACCGTCCTCGCCCTGCCCGGCCTGATGCGCGTCGACGACGGCGCCTTCCTCGCCGACGACACCCTCGTCGCCCCCTACGAGCTGCGCGGCGGCTGGCTGCGCCTGGGCCCCGCCCACGTCGGACGCCGCTCCTTCGTCGGCAACTCCGGCATCGTCGGCCCCGGCCGCCACCTGCCCGACAACTCCCTCGTCGGCGTCCTGTCCGACACCCCCGCCCACGCCCCGAAGGCTCCTCCTGGCTCGGCCGCCCCGCCTTCGCCCTGCCCCGCGCCGCCGGCACCGGCGGCGAGGGCCGCACCTACGACCCGCCCCGGCGCCTGATGTGGGCCCGCGCCGGCGTCGAGGTCTGCCGGCTGCTGCCCGTCATCCTCGCCGCCCTCCTCGGCGACCTCGTCCTGGCCGCCCTGCAGTCGTACGCGACGACTACGGGCTGGGCGCGGCCTGCGCCACCGCCGGACTCGTCCTGACCCTGGCCGCCGTCACCGCCTGCGCCGTCACCACCGCCGCCAAGTGGCTGCTGGTCGGACGCTTCCGCGTCGCCGAGCACCCGCTCTGGTCCCCCTTCGTGTGGCGCAACGAGCTCTACGACACCTTCGTCGGGAACTCGCCATGCCCTTCGGCGGCTCCACCATCACCGGCACCCCGTACCTCACGCGTGGCTGCGCAGCCTCGGCGCCCGCATCGGGCGCGGCGTGTGGTGCGAGACCCACTGGCTGCCGGAGAGCGACCTGGTCACCGTCGAGGCCGGGGCCAGCGTCAACCGCGGCACCGTCCTGCAGACCCACCTCTTCCACGACCGCGTCATGCGGCTGGGCCCCGTCCACCTCGGCGCCGGCTCCACCACCGGCCCGCACTCCGTCGTCCTGCTCAACTCCTCCCTCGGCGCGAACACCACCGTCGGGCCCGCCTCCCTCGTCATGCGCGGCGAGAACGTGCCCGGGGCCACCCGCTGGCTCGGCAACCCCGTCGCCGCGTGGAACGCCGACCCGACCCCGCCCGCCGGGCGCAGGCGGCGCCGGCCGCGGCGGCAGCGGCGTGACGGCGGCGTGATGTGGATCACTCTGTTCGAGCGATGAGTCGGCGGTGTGATCATGGTCCTATCCCGTGAGCGCACCGCTTCCGCTGTGCCCGACCGAGAGGAACCGGACCGATGAGCACCGACTCCGTGAAGACCGCCGCCGTGAAGACCGCCGCCCCGAAGGGCGGTCCGGCCTCGTACTTCCCGTCGATCGAGAAGAAGTACGGCCGCCCCGTGGAGGAGTGGAAGGACCTGATCCGCACCTCCCCGCTGGTCAAGCACATGGAGCTGGTCGCCTGGCTGAAGGCCGAGCACGGGCTCGGCCACGGCCACGCCAACGCCCTGGTCGCCCACACCCTGGCCGAGCGGAGCGCCTGAGCGCGTGCCCGCTCAGCCGCTGGAGGCCGCCGCGAGGGCGGGGGTGCCGCGGGGCGGACGGGCCGGGGCCGGGAGGGCGGCCCTGCGGGCGTGCAGGACGGCGGCGCCCAGCGGGAGGGGGGAGTGGCCCAGGAGTTCGAGCCCGGCGTCGGCGAGCAGCCGGCCGTAGTGGTCGGCGCGGCGCTCGCGGCCGCCGGTGTTGCAGCGCATGTGGAGGTCCCAGGCGGTGGCCAGGGAGAGCGACCCGTCGTCGGGCAGCAGGCGCTCGACGATGAGCAGGTCGGCGTGGGCGGGCATCGCGCGGGCGCAGTGGCGCAGGATCTCGCGGCAGCGCGCGTCGTCCCAGTCGTGCAGCACCCGGGACAGCAGGTAGACGTCCGCGCCCGCCGGGACGTCCGCGAAGTCGCCCGCCCGGTAGTCGCAGCGGGTGCCGCAGCCGGCCTCGTCCAGGCGGCGGCGGGCGGCGTCGACGACGTGCGGGCGCTCCAGCAGGATCCCGTGCAGGCCCGGGTGGGCGGCCAGGACGCGGCCGAGCAGTTCGCCGTTGCCGCCGGCGACGTCGACGACGGTGGCGGGGGTGGGGGCGCTCTCGGGGGCGGTGGTGCGGGCCGCGGCGGCCGCCAGGACGGGGTGGGCGGGCAGCGGTTCGAACATGGGGGAGCTCGCGGCCATGGACTGGTCGAACAGCCCGGCGAGTTCGGGGTCACGGGCGAAGTGGTCGAAGTGGTTCTCGCCGAAGAGGTGGTCGAAGGCGGGCCGCCCGGTGCGGGCGGTGTGCTCCAGGCCCGCGAAGGACTCGTAGAACGGGCCGCCGTACATCAGCGCCAGCGACCGCATCGACCCCGGGGTGTCGGCGCGCAGCAGCGCGCCGAGCCCGGTGAGGCGGAAGCCGTCCGGGTGTTCCGTCACCACGTCCAGCATGGCCAGGTAGCGCAGCAGCGCGGTGAGGGTCTCCGGGTCGGCGCCGACCCGCTCGGCCAGGGCCTCGCCGGTGGTGGGGGTGTCCGGGGCCAGGGCGTCGGGCAGGGCCAGGCGGGCGCAGACCGCCAGTGCCTGGGTCGTCCACGCGCCGGTGAACAGGTGCAGGAGGGTCTCGGCGGTCGCGGTCGCGGTCGCGGGCCGGTCGTTCGCGGAGCGGTGGCCGGGGTGGCCGCCGAGGTGCGCGGCGAGGATGTCGGGGTGGTCGCCGTGGGTGTGCAGCTCCAGCCGGCGGTAGGCGGCCCCGGAGGCGGCGGGCACGGTGAAGTAGAGGACGGTGCCGTCCTCGTGCGGGTTGTACCCGCCGCCGTCGGCGCGGGCGCCGTGCCGGGCCAGGAGCGCGCACAGGCCGCGCAGCACCAGCGGGTCCGCGGAGTCGACCTCGAAGGCGAGGTGCGCCTCGTGCCGGTGGGCCGTTCGTGGGCGGCGACGGGGGCGAGCGGGGAGCCCGGCGGGACGGTCAGCGCGAACACCTCGACCTCCCGGTGCTCACGGCCGGGGCCGAGCGCGGTCGGGCGCAGGATCCGGATGTCGAGCCCGGCCGGGTCGTACCCGTGGCGCCGGGCCAGCCGCTCCCGGACGACGACGCTGGGCACCGGCGGCGCGTCGAAGGCCAGTCCGCAGTCGGCGAGTTGGGCGTGCAGGGTCGGCAGGTCGGGCGGGAAGACCAGGAGGGCGGCGTGCGCGAAGCGGCAGTGCCGGGCCAGTGCCCGCAGCTCCGGGCCGGCCAGGCCGGGCAGCAGCAGGGGGAGCAGGGAGGCGGTGTCGTGTTCCCGGACGAACGCGGCCGTGCGGCGCAGGCTGGTCGCGTCGTCCTGGGCGGTCGTGGGTGTGGTCGTCGTCATGAGGGTGTCCTCGGTGTGGCGCCGGGCGTGCGGCGCTGCGGTGCTTGGGGGGCGGACCGGCCCGGTGGTCAGATGCCGACGTAGTTCTCGGCGAACCAGTCCTGGTGGGAGCGCGAGGTGCGCAGTGAGGCGATGCGGGCGCGGCGGATGGATTCGTGGAAGAACGATTCGTCATCGGACGGTCCGGGCCGCGCGTGCAGCAGCTGGACCATCCAGTGGGAGAACTCCTGGGCCCGCCAGACGCGCTCCAGGGCCTCGGCGGAGTAGCGCTCCAGCGCCCGGCCGTCGCCGTGGGCGAGGTCGTCGACCAGGGCGCGGGCGAGCAGTTCGGCCTCCAGGACGGCGAGGTTGGCGCCCTTGGCGGCGGCGGGGCTGATCAGGCCGGCGGCGTCGCCGGCCAGCAGCAGGGAGCCGTGGCGCAGCGGTTCGACGACATCGGATTCCAGGTCGACGACGGCGCGCTGGAGGATGCGGCCGCGGTGCAGCGGGCCGTGCTCGGGAGCGCGCATCCGGGTGTCGAGTTCGTCCCATATCCGCTCCTCGGGCAGCTCGCCGGCCCGGGTGCCGCGCTCGCACTGCAGGTAGTAGCGGGTGACCTGCGGGGTGCGGGCCATGTGCCCGGCGAAACCGCGTCCGTGCAGCGCGTAGCCCACGGCGTCCAGGCTCGGCGGGGCCTCGGCGATCAGGCCGAGCCAGGAGACGCCGTGGTCGCGGCGGTGGTGACGGGCCGTCGGCGGCAGGGAGCGCCGGGACGCGCCGTAGCGGCCGTCGCAGCCGGCCACGTAGCGGGCCGCCCACTCGGCGGTGCCGTTCGTGTCGCCGCCGCCGCTTCGCGTGCCGCCGCCGTCCGGGGTGCGGACGGTGACCGTGGGCCGCGGCCCGTCGATGCCGTGCACGGCCAGGGCCTCGGTCTCGAAGTGGACGCGCCCGCCGGCGTCCAGGTACTGGTCCAGCAGGTCGCCGACCAGGTCCTGCTGCGGATAGACGGTGTGCTGCTCGCGCAGGCCGAGGCCGGCGTAGTCCAGGCGGAAGTGCCCGTCGTCGGTGCGGAATTCGCAGCTGCCGTGGAGCCGGCCGTCGCGGTGCAGGTTCCCGGACAGGCCGTGCCGGTCGAGGATCCGGACGGTGTTCGCGGCGAGGAAGCCCGCCCGGGCCCGGGTGCGGATGTGTACGGGGGTGGCGCGTTCCAGGACGGCGCAGTCGATCCCCTCGCGGTGGAGCAGGTTCGCGAGCAGGAGACCGGCAGGTCCTGCGCCGAGGATGACAACATCGGCCGTGTTCCCGGCCGTTCGGGTGTTCTGACTCTTCGTCACGGGAAACGGATCATAATCGGCGCCGGATACATGGATCGCTGGAAATCGCCCGAAGCGGTGAATAGGCGGATGATCATGGCGTCCGGGCCGGTGGTCGCCGAGTCGTGCTCCGGGTGGTCGCCGCGTCGCGCTCTCGCACCGTGTTCCGGGACCGCCGGGGCGAGCGGGTGGACCCGGGGGCCGGGGCCGCCTGCGGCACGATCGGGAAGCAGGCGGCCCCGGCCCCGGGTACGGTTCCGTACGGGCGGGGCATCGACCGCGGGATTGCCCGTACGGCTGCGGTCGGGTGCCATTCGACAACTTCAACAGCACTTGAAGTCAAGCCCGGGGCCCGCCGCGGTCCCCGCCGCGGCCCGCCCCCGCGCGTCCCCGCCGCCCCGGCGCGGGGTAGCCTCGCTCACGGCGCGGGCCTGCGGACGGGCACGGACGAGGCGGACAGGGGCGGTCGATGACGGAGCAGCAGCGCGGCTACTGGCGGGTGTCGGATGATTCGGCGGTCAGTGCCACCCAGGCGCACATCGTGTGGACCAGGGCGGCCTACCCGGCCCTGGTGGAGGTGGCAGGCCGCTACCACGGCGTGATCACCTACGCGGACCTGGCCGAAGCGGTCCAGGAGGCCTCCGGGGTACGCACCCGGATCAACCAGCGGCACTGGATCGGCAAGGTGCTCTCCCTGGTGATCCTCGAAGCCCACCGGCGCGGCGACCCGCCGCTGACGGCCCTGGTGGTGCACGCCGTCGACGGCAAGGTCGGCCCCGGCTACCAGGAGGTACTGGCGGTGGCCGGACAGCCCCCGCTGACCGAGGAGATGGACCGCGAACAGCACGCGGCCGCCGCCCGCCTGGCCTGCTACCGCCACTTCGGCGCCGACCTGCCCGCCGACGGCGGCACCCCCGCCCTCGCCCCGCGCCTGCGGGCCTCGGTGGAGCGCAAGGCCGCCGCCGTCGCCGAGGCCCGCCCGCCGGCGATCTGTCCGAACTGCTTCCTGCAGCTGCCCGCCACGCGGGTGTGCGACTCCTGCGGGGAGACCATCGCCCCCTGAGAAGTCCCCTGAGAAGTCCCCTGAGGAGCCTCCTGAGCGGGCCGGCGGGCCGCCGTCACCCGGCCGAGGCGCCCGCCGGCAGGCGCCCCGGCATCCGCCAGCCCTCGGCCAGGCGGGAGGGGGACAGCCGCCGGCCGTCCCCGAAGAACTCGCAGAACTTCATGATCAGCGGGTCCCAGCCCACCGGGTCCACGTAGTGGTCGCTGCCGGGCACGAGCAGACCCTCCTCGACGTGCGCCCGCACGACCTTCACCTCGAACGCGGTGCACCGGTCGTTGCCCGCCAGCGGCGTCGCCGCCTCCACCCGGCACTCCAGCTGCACCGGGCACTCCGCCGCCCGCGGCGCCCGCACCAGCTCGCCCGCCAGCTCCGTCAGCCCGGCCGCCTCGAACTTGCGCCGCTCGTGGCGGTAGCCCTGCTCCCGCCTCAGCTCCGAGATGTCCGGACGGGCGGTCAGCAGCGCGAGGGCGTCCACGGCGTCCACCTGCGCCGAGGACGGCAGGTTCAGCACGCACTCGCCCTCGCGCCGCAGGTTGTCGGCGGTCTGGCTGGTGTTGCCCAGACCCAGCACGCAGGACTGCCCCAGCCACCACGCCGAGGACATCGGCGCGAGATTGGCGCTGCCGTCCTCGTTGCGCGAGCCGATCAGCACCACCGGGGTGCCGAAGTACAGGACCTTCAGGTCGATGACCTTGTGCACGGGAATCGTCGTCCTTGGGAGAGGGAACCGCTGTCGGTCACCGACTCTGCCCCCGCCCGGACGGGGGCGCTGGCGGTGATCGGACATCCAGTTGCCCCGCCCGTCCCGCCCGTCCCGGCGGGCCCGCCGGGTGTGTCAGGCCGCGCCGTCCACCGGCCCGTGCGCGGCGACCTGACGGGCCTGGCCGTCCAGCAGCCGGTAGGACAGGCCCACCACGGCCACCTTGCCCTCCGCGACCTTCGACGCCAGCGCCTGGGAACGCTCCACCAGCAGGTCCACGGTCTGGCGGATGTGCACGTCCACGATCGCGTCCCGGTCCTCGATGCCCGCCGCCTTCGCCGACAGCACGCTCGGGGTCACCCGCTCCACCACGTCCCGCACGAAACCGCCCGGCAGCTGACCCTGCTCCAGGGAGTCCAGCGCCGCCGCCACCGCACCGCACGAGTCGTGCCCCAGCACCACCACCAGCGGGCACTCCAGCACGCTCACCCGTACTCGATGCTGCCCAGCGCCTCCGCGCCGGTCACGTGCCCGGCGGTGCGTACCACGAACAGGTCACCCAGGCCCTGGTCGAAGATGATCTCGGCGGCCAGCCGGGAATCCGAACAGCCGAACAGCACCGCGAAGGGCCGCTGCGCCGGTGCGAGCGCGGCACGGCGCCCCGCGTCCTGGTTGGGGTGCTCGGGGTTGCTCGCGACGAACCGCGCGTTGCCCTCCATCAGCATCCGCAGCGCCTCGCGGGGGTCGGAGATCGGGTCGGATATCGGTGTGGGGATCATGCCTGCACCCTAGATCGCCACGGACGGCCCCCGCAGCCGGGGGTGACCGGTCTCTCACTCCCGGGCGGCAATCCGTTCCGCGACCGGCCACGAATCACCCCGCGAATCATCCCGCGAAGCCCCCCCCGAATCACCCCGCGAAGCACCTGTAGAGCCGCAGACCCGTTGACCACTGAGACCGCCACCCCCGCGCACCGTACGAGGCCCCCGATGAGCACCGCCGTCGTCCTGTTCACCCAGGACCTGCGCCTGCACGACAACCCCGCCCTGCACGCCGCCCGCACCCGCGCCGACCAGGTCGTCCCGCTGTTCGTCCTCGACCCCGCCGTCGATCGGGCCGGCTTCGCCCCGCCCAACCGGCGGGCCTTCCTCGCCGACAGCCTCGCCGACCTCGACCGGGCCCTGCGCGCCGCCGGCTCCCGCCTGGTCCTGCGCCACGGCGACCCCGCCGAACAGACCGCCCGCCTCGCCGCCGAATGCGACGCCACCACCGTCCACACCGCCGCCGGGGTCTCCGCCTTCGCCACCCGCCGCGAAACCGCCCTGCGCCGGGCCCTGGGCGAGCGGCTGCACCTGCACGACGGACTCACCGTCGTTCCCGCCGGCGCCCTCACCCCCGCCGGCCGCGACCACTACGCCGTCTTCACCCCCTACCTGCGCGCCTGGCAGCGAACCCCGCACCGCCCCGTCCTGCCCGCCCCCCGCACCCTCGCCACCCCCGACGGCCCGGCCGGCGACCCCCTGCCGCAAGCCCCCGCCGGCACCTCCCCGGACCTGCCGCCCGGCGGCGAAGCCGCCGCCCGCCGACGACTGCGCGCCTGGGACCCGGACCACTACGACCACCTCCACGACGACCTCGCCGCCGACGCCACCTCCCGCCTCTCGCCCTACCTGCACTTCGGCTGCCTCTCCGCCCGCGAACTCGCCCACCACGCCGCCGCCCACGGCGGACCCGGCGCCGACGCCCTGGTCCGCCAGCTCGCCTGGCGCGACTTCCACCACCAGGTCCTCGCCGCCCGCCCCGACGCCGCCCACGCCGACTACCGCCCCCGCGGCACCCGCTGGCACCACGACGAACAGGAACTACGGGCCTGGCGCGAAGGCCGCACCGGCTACCCCGTCGTCGACGCCGGCATGCGACAGCTCGCCCACGAAGGCTGGATGCACAACCGCGCCCGCCTCATCACCGCCTCCTTCCTCACCAAGACGCTGCGCCACGACTGGCGCCCCGGCGCCGCCCACTTCCTCCACCTCCTGGTCGACGGCGACCTCGCGAACAACCAGCTCAACTGGCAGTGGATCGCCGGCACCGGCAACGACACCCGCCCCAACCGCGTCCTCAACCCCCTGCGCCAGGCCGAGCGCTACGACCCCGACGGCGCCTACGTCCGCCGCTGGCTCCCCGAACTCGCCCACCTTCCCGGCCGCACCGTCCACCAGCCCTGGACCCACGACGGACCCCTCGACTACCCGGCCCCCCTGATCCCCCCGGACGCCCTGAACGCCCGCATGCACGCGGAGCGGTGACGGGCGGGGTGACGGGGCGGGGTGACGGGGCGTTCGCCGGCCGCCGGAATGACGCTTCCTCAGGTCCACCCGTACTGCCAGAATCCGCGGGTGAAACACACGACCCACCGTCTCACCACCGCGCAGCAGCGGCGCCAGTGGATCAGCGGACCGCTCTTCCTGGCGGGCTCGGCCTACCTCCTGCACCTCGTCCTCAGCCGGCCGCTGAACGAACGGACCGCCCTGGTCGGGATCCTGTTCGTCCCCCTGCTGGCCGTCATCGGCACCGCCCACCTGCTCGCCCTGCGCACCAGCGTGAGCTTCGACGGGCACGAACTGTGGTGGACCCCCCTGTGGGGCGGCCGCAAGCGGGTCGCCTGGACGGACGTCACGAACGCCGAGGTGGTGAAGAAGAACGAGCGCGCCAACGCCCCGGACGTCGTACGGATCACGCACCGGGTCCACGGCGTGCGCACCCTGCCGGTGCTGATAGGCCTCCCGGGCACCTGGCGGGACCCCGACTTCGAGGCCAAGGCCGCCGGCCTCGTCACCGCCTGGCACACCGCCACGGCAGCGGCCGCGACGTAGGACCGCACGCCCCGGACAGCCTGCCGCCCACGGGCACCCCGTCCCCGGGCGCCGGCGTCAGGCGGTGGCCGTGGGGGCGGTGGCCGTCGGGGTGGGTGAGGCCGCGTCGGCGGGCGGGGCCTGGCAGGGGAGGGTGACGGCGACGCCCACGCCCTGGCCCGGCTTCGTCCCGTCCAGCAGGGAGACGGTGTAGGGGTCCGGCCCGTGGGCGGCCACGAACTCCTCGGAGGGCGGGGTGGACGGGGCGGCCCGACCGGGCTCCGGCGAGGTGATCGTGAAGCCTTCGCCCGCGAGTCTCTCCCGCAGCGCCCGGAGCACCTCGGCGTGCCGGTCGTCCGCGGCCTTCAGCTGGACCACCGAGGTGAGCCGGTACGGCTCGCCCTGTTCCGCGATGCCCAGGCCCCGCCCCGGGCACTTCTCGTAGCTGACGATCTTGATCCACAGGTCCCGTTCGAGGCCCGTCAGCTCGCGCACGTGGTCCTGGATCCGCGTCGCCCGGGTCAGCGCCTCCTCGCGGGACTCGACGCGTACGGGCTTGGCCGGCGTCCCCTGCCCTCCGTCCCACGGCCACCCGGCCGAGCAGGAGGCGAGCACCAGGGTGCCCGACGCCGTCAGTACGGCGGCGCGGGCCGCCCGTGCGGCGGCTCTGGTCGGCGTTGCCGTCGATCTCCGGAACAACAGTGGTACTCCCCCGTGAACAGGTGTGCGTGTGTGCCGTCCGGATGGTAGGGCACCACCGGGGGAGGCCGGCTGTCGGAGGGGGTGGGTACGGTGGCAGGTGTGTCCACCAGTGAAGCCCGTCCGGCCCGCCTCCCCGTCGCCGACCTCGTGCGGCTGCGGCAGGCCCGCGACCGGATGGACCGCGACTACGCGCAGCCGCTCGACGTGCCGGCGCTCGCCCGTACCGCGCTGATGTCCTCCGGGCACTTCTCGCGCAGCTTCCGCGCCGCCTACGGGGAGACGCCGTACAGCTACCTCATGACCCGCCGGATCGAACGGGCCAAGGCGCTGCTGCGGCGCGGGGACCTGAGCGTCACCGACGTGTGCATGGCCGTGGGCTGTACCTCGCTGGGCTCCTTCAGTACCCGCTTCACCGAGCTCGTCGGGGAGAGCCCCAGCGCCTACCGGGCCCGCGACCACGGCGACGGCGCCGCGATCCCGGCCTGCGTCGCCAAGGTCCGCACCCGGCCGGTGCGGCGCCCGGGGCCAGGAACGGGAACGGGGTCGGGGTCGGGATCCGGTACCGGTAGCGGCGCCGGACCGGGCTCTCCCGTAGCGTGACGGTCATGAGCATCGAACTCGCGCAGTGCTTCATCGCCGTCGACGACCACGACAAGGCCCTCGCCTTCTACCGCGACGTCCTCGGCTTCGAGGTGCGCAACGACGTCGGCTTCGAGGGCATGCGCTGGGTCACCGTCGGCTCGCCCGACCAGCCCGGCGTCGAGATCGTCCTGGAACCCCCGCTCGCCGACCCGCACGCCTCCGAGGACGACCGCCAGGCCGCCGCCGAACTCCTCGCCAAGGGCCTGCTGCGCGGCGTCATCTTCCGTACCGACGACTGCGACGCCACCTTCGAACGCATCCGCTCGGCCGGCGCCGAGGTCCTCCAGGAGCCCATGGACCAGCCCTACGGCGTGCGCGACTGCGCCTTCCGCGACCCGTCGGGCAACATGCTCCGCTTCAACCAGCCGCGCACCGCGTAGCGCCCCAGGCGCAGCGTCAGACGCGGCTTCAGGACCGGCGCAGGAAGCCGGTCACCGTCGCGGCGTAGTCCTGCGGGTGCGTCACATGCGGGATGTGGCCCGCGCCGGGGTAGGTGTGCCGGTGCGCGCGGGGCAGGGCGGCGGCCAGCCGGTCCAGCACGGTGGCGAACCACGCCGGGCTCTCGCCGCCGTGGCTGAGCAGCACCGGCGCGGTGCAGGCGCGCAGCCCGTCGACGTCCAGCCGGTCCCAGGCGGGATCCTCCTGCTCGTCGAGCCAGGTCCGGGCGTGGCGCACGAAGGTGTCCCGCATCGGCGCGGGCAGCGTCTCCCAGGAGCCGGGGCCGAGCGCGATCCGCTCGACGAACAGCCTCGCGCCGGCCGCGTCCTCGCCCTCGCGCAGCAGGTCCAGGGCCTGGGCGACGGCCCCGGTCACCGGCCGCAGCTGCGCGGCCGCGGCCGGGTCGTCGAGGACGAGGGCGGCCAGCGGCGGCTCGTGCAGGACGATCCCGCGGAACAGCTCGGGCCGGCGCGCGGCCAGGCCCGCCGCGATCGAGGCGCCGAAGGAGTTCCCGGCCACGTGGGCGGGGGCCGGGCCGAGGGCCTCGATCAGCGCGGCCAGGTCGTCCTCGTCCTGGCGGCGGGTGCCGGGGCCGGGCGCCGGCCCGCTGAGGCCGTGGCCCGGCGGTCGTACGCCAGCACGCGGAAGGCCGCCCGCAGGCCGGCGTCGGTGGCCGGCTGCCAGGAGCGGTGGTCGTTCCACGAGCCGTGGACCAGCACCAGCGGCTCGCCGGTGCCGGTCTGCTCGTAGTGCAGCGGCACGTCACCGGCGTCGAACCGGGGCATGGCGGCCACCCTTCTCGCGGCGGGTCCCCCTGCTGCCAGCCTTCCACGGGCGGCAGCTCCCCGCCCGCTCCCGCCCGGTTCCCGCCCGGGGTGCGGGCGGGGGTGCCGGCGGGCCGGTCCGGTCCACCCCCGTGGGGCCGGTCCGGGCCTCGCCGGGGTCAGGGTTCCTGCCGGGGGCAGGGTTTTCGCCGGGGTCAGGGCCTGTTGGGGTCGGGGGCGGGCAGGCAGGCCCGTACCAGCAGGGCGGCGGTGAGGGCGGGCAGGACCGGCCAGGGCAGCACGCCGACGGTGGCGGCGATGCCGGCCGGGCCGAGGACGGGCAGCGCGCTGGCCAGGCCGAGGGGCGGGCGGGGGCGCCCCGGCTTCGTGAGGTCGGCGGGGACTGCGGGGCCTTCGGGGCCGGGGCCGGGGGCGGCGGGGCCGGAGGCGGGGTCGGAGGCGGGGTCGGAGGCGGGGTCGGAGGCGGGGTTGGTGGTGGTCACGAGTCCTCCCGGGCCCGGTCGAGGTAGGTGCGCAGGTCGGCCCATTCGTCGGCGGGGGCGTCGGGGACGCCGGACATCGCGGCGGGCTCCTCGCGCCAGGCGGTGCGGACGGCCGCCGACAGGCTGGTGTCGCCGCCGCTGAAGAGGCGGCTGAGCTCGTCGAGGCGGTCGGCGATGCGGCGCACCCGGGGGTCGGTGGGGGCCACGCCGGCGGTGCGCAGGGCCTCGGCGCCGCGGTACAGCTGGGGCCATTCGACGTCCAGCAGGTAGTGGGCGGCGGGCCCCAGGGCGGCGGCGTGGTCGGCGAGGGCGTGGATCCGGTCCTCGTCGAGGTGGCGGTGCAGGGCCTCCCGGGCGGCGGGGGCGGTCGGGCCGGTGGCGCTGACGGCCCGCAGCAGGCGCAGCAGGTCGGCGGTGCCGGGGGCGCGTTCGGCGGAGAGTTCGGTGTGCACGTGGGCGAGGCGGTCGCGCAGCGCCTGCAGGGCGGCGAGGGAGGCCTCGGTGGCGGCGAGGTGCTCGCGCACCAGCCGGACCGGGTCGATGCCGGCGTCCAGGCAGGTGGCGATGGTGTCCAGGCCCAGGCCCAGGCGGCGCAGGGCGAGGATCTGGTAGAGGCGGACGACGTCCTGCTCGGTGTAGGCGCGGTGGCCGGAGGCGGTGCGCCGGGAGGGGCTGAGCAGGCCGATCTGGTCCCAGTGGTGCAGGGTGCGTACGGTCAGCCCGCTCGTCTCGGCGAGCGGGCCGACCTTCCAGGTCTGTTCGGTGGGCATGGCACGAGCATTCCTCCTGACGTCGCGTGAGGTGCAAGTCGGGGGGCGGTCCCGGTTCCGGGCGGACGGGTCAGAGGGAGTGGACGGGCAGCGGGTAGTCGGGCAGGTCGATGGCGTCGGCCTTGGCGAACTGGCCGGCCAGCAGGTTGCGCAGCGGCCAGCGGCCCATCCAGCGCATGGAGGCGGCGCGCAGGCGGATCATCAGGGCGCTGTCGGGGGCGTAGCCGTGCAGCCCGCCGGGCGGGAGTTCCTGGGCCTGGGTGACGTAGGGGCGCATCAGCTCCTCGTAGCGGGCGAAGGCGGTGGTGAAGTCGCCCCGGGCGGCGGCGAGTTCACCGGCGAGCAGGTAGGCGCCGACGAGGGCGAGGCTGGTGCCGAGGCCGGTGAGCGGACTGGGGCTGTAGCCGGCGTCGCCGAGCAGGGCGACGCGGCCGCGGCTGTAGCGGTCGAGGCGGATCTGGCCGAAGGAGTCGAAGGCGAAGTCCTCGGCGCCGCGCATCCCGGCGAGCAGCCGGTCCACCTGCCAGCCGGCGCCGGCGAAGCGTTCGCCGAGCAGGCGCTTGAGGGCGGCGGTGTCGCGGCGGTCGTAGGCCAGGGGCGCGGAGCGGAAGCCGAGGGAGGCCTTGACCTCGCCGGGCAGCCGGCCGGGGCGGGCGCCGGCGACCAGGCCGCCGGGGGCGTTGTACATCAGGAACCAGCCGTCGAGCTCGCGGGCGAGCGCGGTGTCGTGGACGGTGAACCAGGCGTGGTAGCCGCCCAGGGGGTGGTAGTGGCTGTCACCGCCGTCGCTGCGGCCGCTGCGGCCGGGGGTCTCGAAGGCGAGGCGGCGCACGGTGGAGTGCAGGCCGTCGGCGCCGATGACCAGGGCGAAGCGGCGGGCGGGGGCGTTCTCGAAGGTGACGGTGACGCCGTCGGCGTCCTCGTCGAGCGCGGTGACGGTGTCGTCCCAGAGGTACTCGACGCCGTCGGTGGCCTCCTGGAGCAGCTCGGCGAGGTCGCCGCGCAGGATCTCGATCTCGGAGACGATGCCCTGGCCCTCGAACAGCTCGACGGGCATCCGGGCGCTCACCCGCCCGCGCTGGTCGACCAGGGCCATGCCGTCCTGCTCGACGCAGAGCGCGCGGGCCCGCTCCATCAGGCCCATCCGCTCGACCACGGTGCGGCCGGCGCCGCGCAGGTCGACGGCCTGCCCGCCGGGGCGCGGGCCGGGGGCGCGTTCGACGACGGTGGGGCGGAAGCCGTGGCGGCGCAGCCAGTGGGCGAGGGCGGGGCCGGCGATGCCGGCGCCGGAGATGAGGATGTCGGTGGTGTTCATGGGCCCGTCCTGTCGGTGTGTCTGCCGGGGTGCTCGACACCGATGAATGTACGCCGTACGCATTGCGCTCAACAAGCCCTGTGCTGGGGGAATTTGACGGTAGTGCACTAGTACGGTAGGGCGCTTCGGGGCCGATCCGGGCCCGTGTGCGGCGTACGGTGGCGGCTTTTCCGCAGCGGGGAGGCCGTGGCGGGGGCGTCGAGGGCGACGGCGGGTGCACTAGTGCGGCACGATGGCGGTGGCTCCGGGCGGGGCGACTCCGGGTGGGGCGACTCCGGGTGGGGCGACTCCGGGCGGGGTGGCTAGAGCGTCGGCGTCCCGCTGCCCGGGGTTCCGCCGCCCGGGGTTCCGCTGCCCGGGGTGCCCGTCAGGGTGTGCAGCAGGTCCTGGCCCAGGGCCGTGCCGGTCTGCGACTCGTCGGGCAGCTCGTAGTCGCGGTACCAGGCGGCCGGCGCTTCCGGGTGCGGGCCGCTGACCGCGACCCGGCCCGCGCCGTACGCGGCGACCACGGCGGCCGGGCGGCCGTCGGAGTAGCGGGCGAGGACCTCCGCGGCCGGGCCGTCGACGTCGAAGTACGGGCCGTCCTGGAAGTACATCCGCTGCGGGCGGCCCCGCCACACCACGTCCACGAGCGTGTCCCGCTCGTCGGCGACGGTGGCCCCCGGGGTGCGGACGTACGGCCCGGAGTCGCCCGGCAGGAGGTCGAAGCCCGGGTCGCCGGCCAGGTAGCCGCCCATGCACAGCCCCAGGTATGCCCGCCGCGGCGCACGTAGGCCCGCACCAGCTCCGGGGAGAAGCCGGGTTCGTGCCCCAGCAGGTCCCACGCGGTGCCCACCTCCTGGCCGTTGGTGCCGCCCGGCTGCACGTACACGGCCACCCCGGTCATCACGTTCGGGCCGAACCGCACCCGCTCCCGCGGCCCCACGTAGCGCACCCTGAACCCGTCGCCCGCCAGCAGCGCCCCGCCGCCTCCGGACACCCCTCGCAGGCCGCCGGGCCCCGGTATACCAGCGCCAGCGGCCGGTCGTCCTCCGGCGCCGGCTTCCCGCCCCCGCCCGCCGGGCCGGCCCCGCACCCCGACGACACCACCAGTGCCACCACGGCCGCCACCGCCGCCGACACCCGTCCACCGCGCATGTGCGCCCCCTCTCTCCAGGGTCCGCCGGCCGCCGGCCGCCGGCCACGGCCCGCCCGCTCGCGGAACGACGCTACGTCGCGGCGGGGGTGCGCCGCGAACCCGGGCCCCGGTCGGGCGAGTTCGCGGCGGACGGGTTGACGGCCAGGCGTCCGTCCCACCGGAGCCCGTCCACCGGAGTCCGTTCACCGCTGTCGCAGGGAGCCCACCACCGCCGACAGGTCCTCCTCGGCGATCGACGGGTCCGCCAGCAACACCTCGCGGGCCGCCGACAGGACCCGGCCGCCGCCCGCCAGGGCGAGGTCCTTGGCGGCCAGCCGGACCGGGAAGTCCGAGTCCGCGCTGTGCGCCCGGGCCACCACCCCCGCGAGTGGCCCGGCCGCCAGCACCTCCCGTGCCAGCTCCTGCGGCACGCCCAACTCCTCGGCCACCGCCAGCACTTCACCGACCACCGTGACCGAGGCCACGATCGCGCCGATCACCACCACCTTCAACGCCGCCCCCGACCCCGGGCCGCCGCAGCGCCGCACCCGGCCCAGCCGCTCCAGGACCGGCTGCGCGCGGTCCAGGTCGGCGTCCTCGCCGCCCGCGAAGACCACCAGGCCACCGGTGGCCGCCGGGCCGACGCTGCCCATCACCGGGGCGTCCACCAGGGCCACGCCGTCCGGGAGCCCGGCGCGCAGCCCGGCGGTCGCGGCCGGGCCGATCGAGGACATGTCGATCCACAGCGTGCCCGGCGCCAGCTCGGCCGCGAACCGCCCGGCCACCTCGGTGACGGCCTCAGGGCCGGACAGCATGGTGACGACGACGGCCGCACCCCGCACGGCCTCCGCCGGGGTGGCCTCGGTCAGGCCGTCGGCGCGGCCGGGGGAGCGGTTCCAGACGGTCAACGGGTGGCCGGCGTCGGCGAGGCGACGGGCCATCGGCAGGCCCATCCGGCCCAGTCCCAGAAAAGCGATCTTCTCCATGGCCACCACGCTAGGCAGCCGCGAGTCAGGCGACAAACGAATGTCCGGCATGGTAGCCATGCGGAATGGACATGGCTTGGCTGGACGTCTTCCGCACCGTCGCACACCTCGGCTCCTTCACCGCCGCCGGTGAACGGCTGGGCTACACCCAGTCCGCGATCTCCCGCCAGATCGCCACCCTGGAAGCCGAGTTGGGCACCCCGCTGTTCGACCGCCTGGCCCGCGGCGTCCGGCTGACCGAACACGGCCGCGCGCTGCTGCCGCACGCCGAGGCGATGCTGGAACGCCTCGACACCACCCGGCGCGACCTCGCCTCGCTCACCGAACTCACCGCCGGACGCCTACGGGTGGGCGCCTTCGACAGCGCCAACGCGGCCCTGGTCCCCGGCGCGCTCGCCGCCTTCCGCGCCGCGCACCCGCAGGTCGCCATCAGCCTCACCGAAGGCCTCGCGGCCCACCTGCTCGACCTGCTGGCCGACGGCGCGATCGACCTCGCACTGGTCGCCTCGTACGAGGAAGACGCCTACGACCGCGACCAGTTCGACCTGCGGCCCCTGCTCGACGACCCCGTCCTGGTCGCCCTGCCACACACCCACCGCCTCGCCGGACGACGACGCCTGCGCCTGGCCGAACTCGCCGACGAACCCTGGATCGCCGCCCGCCACCACGCCGAATCCACCCTCCTCGCCGCCTGCCTGCGCAGCGGCTTCCAGCCCCGCATCGAGTACGCCGTCGCCGCCTGGACCGCCAAACTCGGCCTGGTGGCCGCCGGCCTGGGCCCCACCCTCATCCCCGCCCTGGCCGCCCGCGCCGCCCGCGCCGACCTCGCCCTCATCCCCCTCCACCCCGACGACACCCCGGTGCGGCGCGTGTGGACCGCGACGAGGCGGGGGCAGCGGGTGCCCCGGCGGTGGTGGCCTTCGAGGGCTTCCTGCGGAAGGCGGCGGGGGCGGGAGGGTAGGGGGGAGTGCGGCTCCTGTCGAGCATCTTTTCGGGATCCACAAGGCCCGTGCGGAGAACGGAAGTTCGACCCTTGGGCGTGACCTTCGCGAGGCCGTGGTCAAGCAGCCTCGGGTGGTTCCGGAGGGCAGTGGCGATTCCTGGACGGAGCATTTCAGGAAGGAGCTGGACGCCGTTCAGCAGGTGGTGTCCGCCGCCGGGAGCACGCCCGTCAACAGGTAGGTGTCGACCGCCTGTTGGGCGCAGGGGCGGTAGCCGTTGAGGTAGAGGGTGTGGGTGCGGCCGGGGACGGTGAGCAGGCGGGAGGCGGGGAGGCGGGTGTGGAGGGCGAGGGCGCCCTGGTAGGGGGCGTGGGTGTCGCCGGTGGAGTGGAGTTGCAGGGCGGGGACGGCGGTGCGGACCTCGACGGGGGGTTCCAGTGGGGTTCGGCGCCAGGAGGCGCACGGGGTGGGGGAGTTGTAGACCGGGCCGAAGACGGGCTGGGTGGGGCGGGCGCGGTCGACGGCGGCGCGGTACCAGCGCGGTGAGCGCGGCATGGTGACGTCGTCGCACAGGATGCCGATCGCGGCGGCGAGGTCGGCGCCGCCCTCGGGGCTCGGGGCGAGGACGGTGGTCAGCAGCTCGTGCAGGAGCGGGCCCGCCTGGACCGGCTTTCCGTCGGCGGCGTCGAGGAGCCGGCGCAGTACGTCGGCGTAGTCGGCGCTGTCGCGGTCGTCGCCCTGGCAGACGGCGAGCAGGAACGGCAGCAGGCGGTCGTCCAGCTGGAAGCCGTCGATGGCGATCGGTGCCGTCCCCGCCGGCGGACCAGTCCCTCGACGGTGGCCCGGACGGCCGCGGGCGTCGCGCCCAGGCCGTACGCGGAGTGGCGGGGGGCGGCCCAGGCGGCGAAGTCGTCCAGGGCGCGCTCGTTGGCGACGCCCATGTCCTGGAAGAGCCGGATGCCGTAGCGGGCCGGGTCGGGGGCGCTGTCGAGGACGAGGCGGTCGACCCGCTCCGGGTACAGCTGCGCGTACACCGCGCCCAGCATCGCGCCGTAGGACTGCCCGAGGAAGGAGGTCCGCTGCTCGCCGAGGGCGGCGCGCAGCAGGTCGGTGTCGCGGGCGATGTTGCGGGTGGTCAGGTGCGGCAGCAGGTCGGGGTACCTGGTCCAGCAGGCGTCGGCGTCGGCCTCGGCCAGGGTCCAGGCCTGCTCGAAGCCGGCCCGGTCGGTGCCCACCGACCGCAGCCAACTGCCCCTGGTGAGACCGCAGTCGAGGCCGCCGCTGGCGCCGACCCCGCGGGTGTCCATGCCGACGATGTCGAAGGCGGCGGCCGTCGCGGGCGCCATCACGGCCCGGACCGCGGCGGGCATGGCCAGTCCGCGGGTGCCGGGGCCGCCGGGGTTGGTCTGCAGGATGCCGTGGCGCTTGGCCGGGTCGGCGGCCTTGATCCGGGAGACGGCGAGGGGGAGGGTGCGGCCGCCGGGTTCGCGGTAGTCCAGCGGGACGGTCAGGGTCGCGCACCGGGCGCCGGCGGCGGCCAGTTCCGGGTCCTGGCAGGCGGTCCAGGCGAGCGGCTGGCGGCGGTAGCGCTCCAGCGGGTCGGCAGCTGCGGGGGAGACGGTGGTGAGGACGGCGGTCGCGGACAGGGCGAGGGCGGCGGCGATGGCTGGTATCGGCTTCATGTGGCCCAGGTTAGAAGGCAGTTGACGAATGTTCCGGAAGCGGATCCCGGGCCGGGGTGTCGGGGCGGACGGGCGATCGCTTGACCTCAAGTCGACTTGAAGTCCTACGGTCGATCGCGTCCAGACGGTCAGTCGGTCGGGCGACCGGACGGTCGGGTGATCGGTCGTCGGCCAAGCGAAGGAGTACGGGACATGACGATCAAGACGTACGCACCGGAGGTCATAGCCGCGCAGCCCATCGGGGCGTGGAGCGGCGAGGCGTACCGCCGGGTGGTGGGGGGCCTGCGCGAGCAACTGGCGGTGGAAGGCCTCACCCAGCCGCACTGGTGGACGCTCAACCACACCGCCGGCAGGCCGGGCGGCTGGAACCGGGCCACCCTGACCGAGCGGCTGACCCCGTACGACGACCAGGACACCGCCTTCGACGCCGTCTTCGACGACCTGATCGCCCGCGGCTGGCTGACCGAGGACGCCGACGGCGGGTTCACCCTCACCGAGGAGGGCGAGGCCGGCCGCCTGCGGGCCCGCGAGCGCAACCTGCGCGTCCACGAGCGCACCCACGAGGGCATCGACCCCGAGGACTTCGTGACCACCGTCAACGTGCTGCGCCGCATGGTGGCCAACCTGGGCGGCAACGGGGACCTCCCGGGCTGATCGCGGGCGGTCGTCGGTCCGGTGGAGGAGGCCCTGAACCCCGTGTTCAGGGCCTCCTTCGTCATGTCGGGGGGCTCGGATGGAGGAGGAAATTGACCCATGAAAATGGCCGAGAATTGCCACATGATCATGGGTCTATCCGACTGTAGATTGATCACATGACGACGACGAAGAACACCAACGCCGCCCCCACCGCCGCCACCCAGACTCTCGCCCAGGCCCCCATCCTGACCCGCCGCGCCGAGGCCGAGACCTGCGCCGACCCGAGCTCCACCATGACCCTGCTCGCCGAGACCGACCCGGGCCAGGGCGGCTTCACCGTCTACCGCTCCACCTTCGCCGAGGGCGCCGCCGGAGCCCCCTCGCACTTCCACACCCGGGCCTGGGAACTGTTCTTCGTGATCAGCGGCTCGCTGGAGGTGCTGGTCGGCGAGGAGGTCACCGTCCTGGGCGAAGGCGACTTCCTGGCCATGCCCCCGCACACCCCGCACGCCTTCGCCGCCGCCAAGGGCTCCGAGGCCGACGTGCTGTTCATGTTCACCCCCGGCATGGACCGCTTCGACTACCTGCGCCTGCTCGGCAGCGTCATGCGCGGCGAGACCGCGCCGGCCGCGATCGCCGCCTCCTCCGAGCGCTTCGACAACCACTACGTCGACAGCCCCGCCTGGCGCGCCGCCCTGGAGAGCCGCGCCTGAGCTCCCGGCTCTTCCCCGGCTCCCCGCCCCGGCACCCGCTCGACGGGCCGGGGCGCGCCAGGTGTGGAACGGTGGAAGACGGGGGTGGACCGGTTACGAGAGGAGTGGCCATGTCGTCGAAGCGCCGCCGCAAGAAGAAGGCCAGGGCCAAGCGCGGAGCCAACCACGGCCGTCGCCCCCAGTGCTGAACGGCTGAGCGGCAGAGACTGAACGGCTGACCGCGCGGTCGCCGACGGAACCCCCATCGGCGGCCGCGCCCGCCCGCCCCGTGCACCGCCTCCTCGAACAGCACCCGGGCCGGCTCCAGCCCGGACACGAACGCAGCACCAGGGCCCGTACCAGTCGTCACGCCACCCACTCTGCCGCCACCCGGCCGCGCGGGGCCACCGGATTCCCCGCCCGAGGGGCGCGGCGCGGGCGCCGCACGCCGGCCGGTGGCGCACCGGAAGTCGGGGCGGGCCGCACCGGGTGCCGCCCGCGCACCGGACGTCGGCCGCGCCGACGTCCCGTGCGGCGCCCCCGAACGCAGAGAGACCGCCCTCGGCCACCAGGGCCGGGCGGTCTCTGCTGTCCGGGCGGGCCCATGCGCCAACACGGCCCGCTGCCGATGTTCCCGAGATTGTCGGAGTGAACAGCGCCCCCCGGGTTCCGGACCCGCGGGTCCTGGTGACGCCGCCTCCATCGTCACATCCAGCGGTGTCGACCACAAAAGATTGATGCGCCCACGTCCGGCGCCGAAGCTCACCTCAGTGCGCCATGGACGGGATCCACGCAGGTCAGCAGCTAGTGGGAGAAAATTGATGAAAGATCATGCAGGCCTCGCCGATGAACTTCTGACTCGATTTCAGAATCTCCCGCACCGCCTGGCAGAGTGTCCTCAGCGAGGCTCTGAGTGACGCCAACCACTCGAGCTCCGTGGCCTGTTGGAGTGTTCAGCGTCCCTTGGAGGTCTCCTCAGATGACGAGGAAGCGTAAGAAGTGCAACCCTGCCCGATGCGCCACCGGAGGTGTGCCGCTGAACCCGGGCGGAGCCGTGCTGCCCGGTTTGGGTGAGGTGCTTGTCGTGATCGTGGTGGTCGTCGTAGCGGCCGCCTTGGTGGCAGCCGGCCTCTCGACCAGCGCAGCACTGGAACTGGTGATGGGAATCGGGCTCCTGGGGTCGAAGCGCCGACACGGGCACGCCTAGCCGGGGGGATGCCTGCCAGCGATGGGGCGTCGAGAGAATCCGATCGCAGCGACCGAGCCCGCTTTGGCACGGTTGACCGTTTGGCTGCGTGAGCAGCGCGAACTGTCCGGACTGACGTACCGTCAGCTCGCTGATCGGACCAACTACCACGCCACCACTTTGCAGCGGGCCGCCAGCGGTCGTTCCGTGCCGAACTGGAAGGTCGTCGAGGCCATCGCCCGTGAATGCGGCGGCGATCTCAGGACGGCCCGGCGCAAGTGGGCCCAGGCCAACTACTGGGCCCACGTCCCCCGCCCCTTGGAGGACCACCGCCGCCGCGCGCCCCGCCGCGTCGAGCCCGAGCAGGTCGACTCCTTCGCCGACCTGCGCCGGGCGATGCACGAGATGCGGCGTAAAGCCGACTGGCCCTCCCTGAAGGAACTGGACCGCCGGGCCCGCGACAACGGCGGACGCCTGCCCGCCAGCACCCTGGCGCAGGTGCTCAAGGGCGAAGCTCCGCTGCACAAGCCGGTGTTCCTCACCTACATGGAGGCCTGCGGAGTCACTCGGGGCCGCCGCGAGCTATGGGCGGCGGCCTGGGACCGGACGAGTAACCTATGCCGCCAACAATCGGGTCCCTTGCGCACCCGCCAGGGCGAGTTGGGCCGTGCGTTGGAAGCGTCGGCCAACGGAATCTCCACGGAGAAGCTCTTCAAGGTGTGGAAAGCGCTGCGCAACAGCCTCGCCGCCGAACGGGCCGAAGGCACCGACGACACCCGTCGGTGCCCGTGTGACCGGGTCCGCGGGCGGAGCGCGCCGGCCGCGCCCCGCCCGCGGACCAGCAACCACCCGCGCCACCCCGGGACAACCACCGATGCCGACACCACCGATGCCGTCGACAACACCGTCACCCACGCCACGTCCACGCCGCGAACCGGCCGCCCCCGGCCCGGCCCTGGGCCTGCGGGCGCTGCACGACCTCCACCTGCGCCACTACCTGGACTACGCCGCCCTGCTCCTGCCGCCCGCCGACGCGCCCCTGGCCGTCCGCGACGCCTTCGAGGACCTCAGCCGCCACTGGCTCGACGCCCTCGCCACCACCAGCCCGGCCGCCTGCGCCTGGCAGGCGGTACGCCGCCGCGTCCGCGCCCTGGCCGGACCACGGCCCTTCGGCCCGGTCGCCCACCTCACCGCCACCCAGCAGGACGTCCTGCTGCTGCACCTCGTTCTCCACCTGTCCGCCGCCGACATCGCCGCCCTCATCGGCACCGAGCCCGCCGCCGTCCACGTCCAGCTCCGCGCCCTGGCAGCAGACCGTCCCCGTAAGGGAACTGACGAACAGTAAGTATCGGGGGGCGCCGGGCCCGGCGGGCCGGTTGCCCCAGGACATGAAGCCATCGACACGGACGGATTCGGCGGCCCGGACGTCCTGCGCGACGCCGACCCTGCGCGACGCCGACCCTGTTTCTGAAGCGGTAGCCGTTCGCGCGGGCTCGGACGAGGTCGTGCACGGGCGACGGCCCGCACGGCGTGATGCGGGCCGCCGCCATCCCGCCGTGCGCGGGCACGGGCACCGCCGGGGTGAGCCGGCGGAGGCGGCCGGGCCGTAGACGGGGAGGGGCGCCCTCTGCCGGAGCGGGCGCCAGGGCGGCAGGAGGCGGGCATGCTCAGGTACCACGGCGCGTGGCGGATCACGGTGGTCGGACGCAGCGCCGACTTCGACCAGCGGGCGGTCGTGCGCGGCCCGTACGGCTCCCGGGTGCTCGCCGGACGGGTCGGCGCCGCGCTCGAGATCGACGAGGAGAGCTGGACGCTCTCCCTGGAACACCACCTGTGGGGGCGCAGCTGGCAGCCCAACCTGCGCACCACACCCGGGCCGGTCACCGAACGCGACGGCATCCGCAGCCAGTTGCTCACCAGCAACGACTGCCACTGGCCGGGCAAACCGCTCGACTACGTCAACTTCGTGCTGCGCCTGGACCAGGCCCTCGCCCCGGCCCCCACCCAGCTGCGCGCCGCCCGGGTGACCGGGGTGCCCGTCGCCGCGCCCGTCCAGGCCGTGCGCACCTCCTCCTCGGGGTGGCCGGGCGACGCCGTTCCGGCCGTTCCCGCCGCCGTCCCGGCCGTTCCCGCCGTCGTGCCGGGGCAGGGCGGGCGGCGGGCCACCTGGTAGCCCGCCGGGGCGTACGGGGGACAACCCCAGGTCAGGGCGGCCCGCTGGCCGGGTGTCGCGGCGGGCCGGCCCCGGGTTGGCTGGAGGCACACGCACCGACCGACCCGAAAGGCCGTCAACCGTGCACTTCCGCAAGACCGTCAGCACGACCACTACTCGTACGACCCCTGACCGCACGACCACCCGCACGACCTCCCGCCGTGTCGCCAAGGCCGCCGCCGTCGCCGCGCTGGCCGGGGCCCTGGGCGCCACCGCGATGAGCGGCAGCGCCTCGGCCATCGTCAACGGCCGTGACTCGACCGAGCGTTACCCGTTCA
Source organism: Kitasatospora sp. Ki12 (assembly GCF_054601375.1). Classification (NCBI taxonomy): domain Bacteria; kingdom Bacillati; phylum Actinomycetota; class Actinomycetes; order Kitasatosporales; family Streptomycetaceae; genus Kitasatospora; species Kitasatospora sp. Ki12. The sequence goes on from NZ_BAAIHT010000007.1 coordinate 24,292, forward strand.
TGGCGACCGTCCCGCTGAGCGCCGCGCAGCTGGCCGACGGCTCCTGCGGTGCCTCGCTGATCGACCCGCAGTGGGTGCTGACCGCCGCCCACTGCGTCGTCGGGGACGAGGAGAGCGGCCTGAAGCTCAAGGGCACCGTGCGCGTCGGCAGCGCCCACCGGGACAGCGGCGGCACCGTGCGCACCATCGCGCGGGTCGTGGTCCACCCCGGGTTCGCCTTCGGTGACGGCGCCACCCGGCCCAACGTCGACGACCTCGCCCTGATCCGCCTGGACCGCCCGGTCGCCCAGCGGCCCATCCGCATCGCCGAGCACGCGGGCCCGGCCGGCACCCCGACCCGGCTGCTCGGCTTCGGCACCGTCAAGGACACCCACAGCTACCCCGACATGGTCTTCCCCGACCGCCTCCAGGAACTGCCCACCCGGATCGGCGCCCAGGACGAGTGCGCGCCCGGCTGGTCCGGGCCCACCCGGCTGTGCACGGTCAGTCAGGTCCCCAAGGCGATGGCCTGCTTCGGCGACTCCGGCGGCCCGCAGGTCCAGCGCGGGCGCGGCGGGCGGTGGGAGCTGGTCGGCGCCACCTCCGGCCCCGGCGCCCCGGGCGTGGCCTGCTCCGACGGCCCGGGCCTGTACAGCGACGTGCCCGCGTACGCGCCCTGGATCCGGACCGTGATCGGCGCCGGGTGAGCGAGCCTGATCGGCGCCGGGTGAGCGACCGTCATCGGCGTCGAGTCAGTGATCGTGATCGGCGCCCAGTGGGCGACCGTGATCGCCGACGGCTGCGGAAGCCCGGCTAAAGTCCCAGGTGAGAACCGTCGCGCCCGAGGAGACCACGCCATGCCGACCGCCCCCGCCGCAGCAGACACCACGTCGGAGCCCGCCCGCCTCGGGCTGGGCACCGCGGCCGTCGGCCGGCCCGGCTACATCACCCTCGGGCGCGACGCGGACCTGCCCGCCGACCGCACCGTCGAGGCGCTGCGCGAGCGCACCCACACCCTGCTGGACGCCGCGTACGCCGCCGGGGTGCGCTACCTCGACACCGCCCGCTCCTACGGCCGCGCCGAGGAGTTCCTCGCCCAGTGGCTGGACGCACACCCCGAAGCCGCCGCCGAGGTGACGGTCGGCAGCAAGTGGGGCTACACCTACACGGCCGGCTGGCGGGCCGACGGGGTGGACGCGCACGAGGTCAAGGAGCACTCCACGGCCGTGTTCGACCGCCAGGTCCGCGAGACCCGGGCCCTGCTCGGCGACCGCCTGGACGTCTACCTCGTGCACTCCGTCGTCCCCGGCAGCCCCGCCCTCACCGACCCCGCCCTGCACGAGCGGCTGGCCGCGCTCGCCGCCGAGGGCGTACGGGTGGGCCTGTCCACCAGCGGCCCCGCCCAGGGCGAGACCATCCGCGAGGCGCTGGCCGTCACCGTGGCCGGCCGCCCGCTGTTCACCGCCGTCCAGTCCACCTGGAACCCGCTGGAGACCTCCGCCGCCCCCGCCCTCGCCGAAGCACACGCGGCCGGCTGGCTGGTCGTCGTCAAGGAGGGCATGGCCAACGGCCGCCTGGCCGGACGCAACGCCACCGGCCCCGACACCGCCCCCCTGCGCGCCCTGGCCGACCGCACCGGCACCACCCCCGACGCCCTCGCCCTGGCCGCGGCCGCCGCCCAGCCCTGGGCCGACATCGTCCTGTCCGGCGCCGCCACCCTCGACCAGCTCGCCTCCAACCTGACGGCGGCCGACACCCACCTGACCCCGCAGGACCTGGCCACCCTCGACACCATGGCCGAGCCGTCGGAGGCGTACTGGCACACCCGCTCACAGCTGCCCTGGGCCTGAGCGGCGGCCTGAGCGGCGGCCCTGGGCGGCCCGTCTGTCGGTGCCGCCTCCTACGGTGGGCGGCATGACGCAGCCCCTGGACCTGGCCGGCGCCCTCGCCGCACTGCCCGTCGCCCTGCCGCCCGGCCGCCTCGTCGGCGGCGAGGACGGGCGCGAGCCGCTGCTGTGGGTCAGCGACGCGCCCGCCCCCGGCGGGCTGTGGGCGCGGCTGCACCGCGCACACCCGGACAGCGGGCTTTGGCCGCTGCTGCTCAGCCCGCTGGACCGCGGCGGCCCCGACTTCCGGCCCTGGCTGTCCGGTGAGCTGTACCCGAGCGACGCCGGCGCCGTCGGGCTGTACGACCCGGCCGCGCTGCTGCGCACCTGGTGGGAGACGGGCGGCGAGGACGGGGACGACCGCGGGGACGACGAGGAGCTTGCCGAGTCCCTCGCCCCCTACGGCCTGACCTGGCCCGGCCCGGCGCCCGCCGTCGACGTGCCCGCGGGCGCGGCCGGCGTCGAGGCCCGCGGGCTGGCGGACGTGCTGCAATCCGTCAAGGAGGTGCGCCTGGGCCTGGTACGGGCCGACAGCGGCGCCGAGGCGCTGGCGGTGTGCGGCTGGAGCGGGCCGGCGAACCACGAGGACGACATCGCCAAGGTTGCCGCCGTGCTCGCCGACTGGGAACGCCGCTTCGGCGCCCAGGTGGTCGAAGTCGGCTTCGACACCCTGGAGTTGAGCGTCCCCGTGCCGCCCGCCACGCTCGCCGAGGCGCTCCCGCTGGCCGCCGAGCACACCTCCCTCTGCCCGGACCTGGTCTTCCAGGGCACCGGCAGTCTCGCCGAGTACGCCGAGGGGCTGGTGGGCGCCCACCAGTGGTCCTTCTGGTGGGACTGACCCGACCCGACCCGGCCTGGCCTGGCCTGACCCGGCCTGGCCTGGCCCGTCCGCTCGTCCGGCTCAGTACTCGGAGCTCGGCGCCGCCGTGGTCGGCCCGAGGTCCGGCTCGTCCCGCAACTCCAGTGCCGTTCCGTGCCGTTCCAGCTCCAGCACGACCAGCTCGTTGCCGCCCGGCCGCCACAGCGGCGCCGGGGCGTAGAGGGTGCGCTGGGGTCCGGCGGCGCAGTAGCGGCCGAGCAGGAAGCCGTTGACCCACAGCAGTCCGCGCCCCCAGCCGGGCAGGGCCACGAACGCGTCGGCGGGGGAGGGCAGTTCGGTCGTGAAGCGATGGAACACCGGCTCGCCGTCGAGGATCTGTGCGTCGTCGGTGAAGCGCAGCCCCGACAGGTCGGTGAGCGGCAGCGGCCGGATCTGCCAGTCGAACAGCCGCTGGCCGCCGTGCGAGACGCCGCGGGTGATGCCCTTGCGGTCGTCCATGTTCGGGCCGTAGTTCACCCGCCCCAGCGCCTCGACCAGGATGTCCAGGGTGACCCCGTCCTCCCCGGTGGCCAGCGCCAGCGTCGCGCCGGGGGAGTTGCGGTCGAGGGTGCCCAGCGGGCGCCCGTCCGCGAACACCTGCGCCCGGTCGGCCAACCCGTCGATGCGCAGCGGCAGTTCGGGGCGCGGCCCGGGCACCCGGGTGCGGTAGTGGATCAGGCCCAGGGACTGCCCGAGCTGCTCCATGGGCAGCGGCGCGGCCCGCTCCACCGGCTGCGACAGCGCGTCCAGGTTCGCCGGCAGCGCCGCCCGCCCGTCCGCCCGCTCCAGCCGCTGCGGCGCCACCCGGGGCGGGTCGGTCGGCAACTCCTCCTGCAGCAGCGGCAGGTAGCGGCCGATGACCTCGCGCAGCGCGTGGAACTTCTCGGTCAGCTCGCCGGCCTCGCCGATCGGCGCGTCGTAGTCGTAGCTGGTGACGGTCGGCTCGTACCCGGCGTCCAGCGGGTGGGCGCCGGAGTGGTTGGCGCCGGCCCACAGGCCGAAACTGGTGCCGCCGTGGGCCATGTAGAGGCTGACGGAGGCGCCGGTGGCGAGCAGTTCGTCCAGCGAGGCGGCGGTCTCCTTGGCGTCGCGCACGTGGTGGGGCAGGCCCCACTGGTCGAACCAGCCGATCCAGAACTCCATGGCCGTCAGCGGCCCTTCGCCCTGGTGGCGGCGCAGCACCGCCAGCCGCTCGGGCGCGCGCGAGCCGAAGGTCGCGGTGGCCAGGTGCCCGGGCAGGGCGCCGCCCTGCTGGTTGGTGTCGTGGGCGCCGTCGGTGGTGAACAGCAGGCAGTCCACGCCGCGCCGCACCAGACCGTCGCGCAGGTGGCGCAGATAGGCGCCGTCGTTCCCGTAACTGCCGTACTCGTTCTCCACCTGCACCGCCACCACCGGCCCGCCCCGGCTCGCCAGCAGCGGCAGCAGCTGCGGTACCACGGCGTCGAACCAGCCGTCCACCTCGGCCAGGTACGCCGGGTCCGCGCAGCGCAGCCGCAGCCCGTCCACCGCCAGCAGCCGGGCCGGCAGCCCGCCGAACTCCCACTCGGCGCAGATGTACGGGCCGGGGCGCAGGATCACGTCCAGCCCCAGGCCGCCGGCCAGCCGCACGAACCGGGCCACGTCCCGCCAGCCGGTGAAGTCGGTACGGCCGTCGGGCAGTTCGTGGAAGTTCCACGGCACGTAGGTGTCCACCGTGTTCACCCCCAGCGCCCGCACCCGGCGCAGCCGGTCCTCCCACAGGTCGGGGTGGATGCGGAAGTAGTGCACCGCGCCGGCCACCACCCGGTGCGCCACCCCGTCCCGTACGAACCCGTCCGCGTCGTACCCGAGCATGCCCACTCCCCACCTTCAGACGTCCCGCCGGCAGACCCCGTTCCCCGCCGAGCCTAGCGAGGAACGCGACCGCGCGTCCGGCCGCCGCCGGCGTGTCAGCACGGCCGCGTCCTTGCTCCGACCGGGTGATCCGAACGACCCGTCCGGCGGCGGCCGTTGCCCCGTCCGGCGGCACGTCGTTAACGCCCACGAGGTACCCGAGGGCCCTCCCGCCCGGACCGGCGGCGGCCCGAACTCCCCGGACCCGAACTCCCGGACAGGACAGGAACGGAACACCATGGCGGACGTGGCGACGACGGCCCCCGAGACGCTGCCCCCCGACGCCGTGGCACCCGCCGAGCCGGAGGACGGGCGGCCGGAAGAGCGGCAGCCGCAAGGCCCGCGCCGGCCCACCCGTTCCCGCCTACCCGCCCGTTCCCGCCGCAGGGCCCTCGCCGTCGCCGGCGAGGCCGCCGTCTCCACCGGTGTCGCCCTCGGCTTCACCCTCTGGGCCCGCACCGTCGACGTCGACCCGCTCATCCGGATCGGCCAGGTCAGCGGCCTCGCCACCCTGCAGTTCCGGGCCGCCCTGATCGCCCTGCCCGTCCTGGCCGCCGTCCTCTACGCCGCACACCGCGCCTCCCGGCGCCACTTCCAGCACGCCCTGCGGTTCGGCTGCGCCGTCGTCGCCGGACTCGGCACCGGCATCGTCGCCGGCGGCATCACCGTCGCCCTGCACGGCACCCCCTGGGACCTCGGCGGCCAGGACGGCGACCCGGCCGGCCTCCAGGGCTACGCCGTGTCCTTCCTGCGCGGCGAGGGACTGCCCGGCATCTACCCGCCCGGCTTCATCGTGCTGCTCGCCGAATGGACCAGGTACCTGCGCCACGGCCAGGTCGGCTACGCCCTCCAGGACCTCCAGCTCCTCCTCAGCGCCCTCCTCGGCCCCGCCTGCTACCTCGCCTGGCGCACCCTGCTGCGCCCCGGATGGGCCCTGGCCGTGGCCCTGCCCGCCGCCATCGTCTTCCTGGACCCGATCCGGCCCTACAGCCACCTGGTGATGGTGGTCCTCCTGCCGGTCCTCGCCCGGCTGCTGACCGAACTCACCCGCGCGCCCGGCCGCCCGCCGCGCTCGGCGGCACTGCGCGGGGCACTCCTCGGCGGGGCGCTGGGGCTGCTCTTCCTCACCTACTGCGGCTGGTTCGTCTGGACCGGCCCCGGCGCATTGGTCGCGGTGGCGGCCCTCTTCCCGTGGCGCGGCGGCCGGGCGGCGGTGCTGCGCGCCGGGGCCCTGCTGGCCGCCGCGGCCGCCGCGTTCTGCGCGGTCGGATCGCCCCTGCTGCTGCGGATGCTGCAGAACGCCTCGGGCACGGTCGACCGCTACGCGTACTTCGACGTCTACACCGACCCCGCCTACGTCCTCGGCTGGCACCAGGACCGGCCCGGCCGGCTCACCGAACTGCCCTGGCAGCCGACCGGCGAACTCGCCGGCCAGGGCACCTTCACCCTCCTGCTGCTCGCCGGAGCGGCCGTGGCGCTCGCCCTCGGCCTGCGCCGGCCGGCGGTGATCGCGGCCCTGTCCTGCCTGGTCAGCGCGTGGCTGCTGCGGTTCTGGTTCGCCGGGCAGATGGAACGCGACCAGGCGGTGATGCTCTACCCCCGCACCACCTGGCAGATCCTCTACGCGCTGATCGCCCTCACCGTCCTCGCCGCGATGCTCGCCACCCGCACCGCCCGCGCCCTGACGGCCCGCACGTTCCCGACGCCGTCACCGACGCTCGGCCGCCGCCTCGCGGCCGGATCCCTGTGCGCCGCCGCCCTGTTCGCCGCCGTGGGCGCCTCCTGGTCGGCCAACCGCTACCAGCCCAGCGACCCCACCCACCAGAACATGGGCCTGGACGCCTGGCGCGCCCACCACCTCCAGCGCACCGACGGCACCTGCTCCCCGTACGCCGCCGCCGGCACCTGCACCGCCCCGCACGACCTGGGCCGCCCGGCCGAGAACACCTACCCGCTGCTGTGGTGCGGCAACATCCCCGCCGAACAGTGGACCGCCTACTGCGGCGCCCCGGCACCCTGGGCGAAGGCCAAGTAGAGCCGGACGGAAGCAGTCCCGGCCGCATCCCTGTCAGCGTCCCCGGCCTGGCCCAGGGGGTCGGCCGGAACCGCTACACGTGCATCGGATACGGCGACCTCGACGCCGCCGGAGCTCCCGTGTTGCAGAAGGCCGAGGTCGTTCCGAACTCGCTCTATGGACCAGAATCCAAGGCCTGGTACAACCCCGGGCTTCAATGAGAGCGATCAGTGGCACACGAATTCGACATCAACAGGCTCCTGGAGCTCATGCCCCCGCCGGACGGAGCCGGCGAATCCGGTGACTGGGCGGCGGCCGAGTCGGCGTGGGGACTGCGGTTCCCGCGCGACTACACCGAGGTCATCACCCGGTACGGGAAGGGGGAGATCGACCGCTCCCTCACCGTCTTCGCCCCCGAGGAGCTGCTGCCCCCGGACGCCCCCGGGACCGGCGTGCGCGGCATGACCGAGGAGGCGCGCTGGCTCTTCGAGGAGGACGGCGAACCCACCGACGAGGTCCGCTCCGCCGAGCAGATCATCGCCTGGGGCGGCTCCTGCACCGCCGACACCCTCGGCTGGCTGGCCGTCGGCGACGACCCCGACGCCTGGCCGGTCCTGGTCCTCGGCCGCAACGGCGGCGCGCCCCTGATCTTCGACATGGGGATGGCCGAGTTCCTCCACGGGGTGCTCTCCGGCGAGATCAGCCCGAGCCCTATCGGCGCCGTCGTCACCTGGGGCGAACAGCCGCCCCGCTTCGTCCACTGGAGCGCCGAGTAACACCAGCACACCAGAGCGCCCCGCCCCCACCACACCGGGGGCGGGGCGCTCGGCTGCTGTCGGCCCACCCGGTGCCGGTGAGGTGGTGCCGGAACCGTGTCGACCAAGATCGACGAGGCCGACGAACTGCCGCCCGACATAGCGGAATTGCGTTCCTTGCGTACTCCGGCAAGGAGCGGCCCCGGTCATTCCACGGCGCGATCGGGCCAACAACCCGAGTCACCGGCGACCCGTGGGACTCCCCTGGCTACCGTCGCTTCCGTCTGTCACACGGCCCGGGCACGGGGCCTGGGGGAAGCTGTGGCAGTCGAGGGGGGAGAAACTGTGAGGCTTTCACGTTTCAGCCAGGCGATCACCATGGGGGTGGCGGCCTGCGCGCTCGCCACGGTCTGCGTCGGCACCGCTCAGGCGGATCCGTCGCCCGGCCGGACCGCCTCCGTGGCCCAGCCGTCGAAGCACGTACCGCCCGCCGGTGCGAAGGTCGCCAAGATGACGGTCCGCGGCGTCGACCGGCAGGTCGCGGAATCGCACGGTTTCAAGGTGGTGACCGGCCCGGACGGCACCCAGCACGTGGTCCCGACCGCTGCGGCCACCAACCCGGACGGCAGTCCGTACAAGGCGACGACGGCCAAGGCGACGACGACGTTCAGCCCCGACAACGTGGTCGAGGGCAACTGCGGCGACTCCTACCTGTGGGTCCACGCCGTGGGCGGTTACGTCTCGGAGATCGAGACCGGCTTCGACCTCAACATGGGCGCGGTCGCCTACCACTGGCAGGTCAACAGGTCCGACACGTGGGGCTCCGACTCCCACTCGTGGGGCGGCGGCCTGGGAGTGGACACGTCCTGGCACGGTGAGTGGGACGTGCGCAGCGGCGGGGCGACCTGGGAGACCGCAGGCGTCGTTCCGTCCAGTGACGCGCTGCTGTGGGACGGTGAGATCTGTTCCAGCGGTGGGCCCAGCGACACCGAGTGGATCTTCTGACGGGAGAATGACCGGATGGTGACGATGTCGGGCGCGCCGTGGTCGGTGGCCTTGGACTACTCGCACGACGTGGCCTTCGCGCTGGCGGTCCGCGACGCGCTCGGCATCACCGATCCGCAGGGCCTGCCGGCGCTCGATCCGCCGCAGGCCCTGGCCGTCGACTCGGCCGTGCTGGCCGACGGCGGCTCCGAAGAGCTCTGGCAGCGCTGGTGGAGCCGCGCGCTCGACGCCACCCGGCGTGAGGAGGCGGGCGCTCCGGCGCTGCCGGAGGGCCTGCTCGGCCGGGTCGTCGAGGAGAACTTCGCCGCCCTTCACCACTGGAGTGGCGCGCGCAAACGCGAGGTCGCTCGCGTCACCCGACCCACTCACGCTGTTCCCCGTCTGCGGGACGCCCTGCGCGAGCATGAGCGGGCCAGCGGCGTCCGAATGGGCGGATTCCGGCTGCGGGTGACCGCGTTGCCTGTCGCCGGCCCGGTCTTCCTCCCGCTCGACGAAGAGCGGATCCTCGTCAGCATCACGGTGCTGTCCGACCGTGCGGACTATCTCGCGCGCCTCCTGGCGCACGTCGGCCGGACGTCCGACTGAGCCGGCCGACCCGGTGCCGGGCGGGCACGGGCCGACTGGCGACCCCTGACCGGCGGGCCCAGGAGCTGACGCACGCCGTCTCGTCCGGCGGCCGGGTGCCCAGCGCCCGGCCGCCGGTGGGGTTTTCCGTCCCCGCCCGGCGTTCGCGCCGGGCGGGGACGGGGGGTTCAGGGGTGGTGGGTGGTGATGGTGATCGGGTGGGCGGTCCAGTCGGTCATGCCGCCGACGTAGAGGGTGGTGCTCCAGCTGCCGCCCCGGGCGAGGCAGCGGGCGACGCCCTGGCCGCCGCCGGGGCCGATGCAGATCCGGATGTAGTCCCGGTGGGCCTCCCGGACGGGGAGTTCCCGCACCCGCTCCCACAGGACGGGCAGGGCGTGGTCGAGGCCGGGGAAGAGGGCGGGCGCCATGATGCCTGTGATCTCGGCCCGGACGACGGTGGTCACGCGGCGCTCTCCTCGGGGCTGACGTGGCACCAGACGAACTTGCCGATCCCGCCCTCGCGCGGGCAGCAGCCCCAGCTGCGGGCCAACTCGTGGACGAGGAGCAGGCCCCGGCCGGTCTCGGCGCAGACGGGCGCGTCGCGGAGCACGGGCTTCTCGCTGTCGGCGTCGTGCACCTCGATGCGGAGGGTGCCGTCCGGGGCGAGGTGGAAGCGGACGTGGATCAGCCGGTCGCGCGGGAATCGGGCGTGCTGGACGGCGTTGGTGACCAGCTCGCTGACGAGCAACTCGCCGGTCGGGAGGATGAGTTCGCCGATGGGGAAGGGGGAGAGGAAGTCGCGGAGCCGCTGCCGGGCGAGGCTGGGGGAGGTTCGGCTACGGGGCAGCCGGCAGGTCGATTCGGTGGGGGCGGGGGAGGGGGAGTCGGTTTCAGACATGGCGGAGCCACCTCCGGAGTGTGCGGGGTGAAGACGGCCGAGGAGGGCATGGGGATGCCCGGGTGATGAGCCCGCCATGATCACGCTGTGTGGCAGTACTCACTACTCCAGGTAGCATGCACCTGTGTTGGTGCAACCTGCAAGTGGGACTTCTGCAACGATGCATGTATGGCTACGCTGGATTGACGAATCGTCACAAGGCAGACTGGGGTTCGTCAGGTGAGAGGACTTGCGCATGGCCGATGAACCGAAGCCGACCGTCCGTGCCCGCCGACTCGGATCGGAGCTTCGCCGCCTCCGCGAAGCCGTGAACAAGGGGACGGAGGATGCGGCGCAGGCCCTTGCCTGTTCCCGCGCCAAGATCAGCCGCATAGAGACCGGCGCGTCCGGCGTTCGCCGACTGGACCTCGGGATCCTGCTGGACCTGTACGGGGTGGTCGGCAAGGAGCGCGATGCTCTTGAGGGGCTGGCGAGAGACAGCAAGAAGCGCGGATGGTGGCACGACTACGGCGACACGATCCCCTCGGCCTATGTCGATGTTCTCGGGCTGGAAGACGATGCCCGGTACATCCGCATGTGGCAGACCATGGTCGTCCCCGGCTTGTTGCAGACGAAGGGCTACGCCAGGGCGCTCCTGGAAGCCAATCCGGCTGCGGTGCGACCGGAGCGCATCGATCAGTTGGTCGAGATTCGGATGGAGCGCAAGGAGGTCCTCGCGAAGCCGGATCCGGCCCGGTTCTGGGCGATCATCTGGGAGCCTGTACTCAGGTGCCCGGTGGGAGGGGCGGAGGTTCACAGGGAGCAGTTGGAGCACTTGTCGGAGATGGCGCAGCTTCCCAACGTCACCTTGCAAGTGGTGCCGTTGGACGTGGGTGCGACTGCCGGTGCGTGTGGCGCCTTCGTGATGTACGGCTTCTCCGACTCGCCCACCGCCGGAGCGGTGTTCCTGGAGACACTGACAAGCAGCCACTACCTGGAGCAGCAGGGTGAACTGGATGGCTATGGGTTGGTCTTCGAGTACTTGCGATCAGCTGCTCTGAACCCCAAGGAGTCGCTGGATATGATCGCGGCCATCGCTGCGGCGACATGACGATGAGAACAGAAGAGGTGTGACCACGTGACTGTGCCGGAGAGTGGCGCTCGGGGTTGGTACAAGAGTAGCTACAGTGCCCAGGCGAACGAGTGCGTAGAGGCCCGGCAGTCGGTGTTGAGCGGGATGGCCGTCCGGGATTCGAAGGACCCGAACGGGCCTGCTCTGCTGTTCCCCGCCAATGCGTGGTCCTCGTTCCTCGCGGGGCTCAAGGGCGGGGAGTTTCCGGCGGGCTGAAGCGCACGGAGAGTTGCCCCGCACGGGCTCTGGCTGTGCGGGGCTTCTGCCTGCTACCTCTGGGCAGGGCGCCCGGCTGACAGTCTCGACATGATCGCTCGGGAGCGGCACGAGCTGTGCCGCTAAGCGCGTAGAGGGGTAGGAGATGCTCGCATCAGATTTCGGCAACGTCCTGTGGCGCAAGAGCAGCTACAGCGGGCAGGGCGGCGATTGCATCGAAGCGGCAGAGCTTCCGTCGGCGGTCGCTGGCGATGAGTGGCAGAAGAGCAGCTACAGCGCTCAGGCGAACGATTGTGTGGAGACCGGCCGGTCGGTGCCGGGTGGAATGGCTGTCCGGGACTCGAAGGATCCGAGCGGTCCGACCCTTCGGTTCACCGCAGAGGCCTGGGCTGCCTTCGTCGGCGGCGTGAAGGCCGGCGAGCTCTCGGACGGGTAGACGGGTCTCGGCGGGGAACGTTCGGGTGCGGCGGTAGCTGTGCCGCCGTCGGCTATCGGAGGGTGGGCATGCTCGCATCGGACTTCGGCGACGTTCTGTGGCACAGGAGCAGTTACAGCGGTCAGGGCGGTAATTGCGTCGAGATCGCCGGCTGTGTGCCGGTCCCCGGCCCGGGGATCAACTGGCGGAAGTCCTCCCGCTCGGGTGCGCAGAGCAACTGTGTTGAGGTGGCCGACCTCATGCATGTCCATGGCGCCGGGCTTGATTGGCGCAAGTCGTCCCACTCCGGTGCGCAGAGCGAATGCGTGGAGATGGCCAGTGGCGCGACCGGTGTCGTGCCGGTGCGGGGCTCGAAGGACCCGCATGGTCCTGTGCTGCTGTTCCCTGCCGATGCGTGGTCCTCGTTCCTCGCGGGGGTCAAGGGCGGGGAGTTTCCCGTCGGCTGAGGCGCACGAGGTCGCCCCGCACGGGCTGTGGCCGTGCGGGGCACCTGCGGTCTCGTACGTAGGGCCTACCTATGCGTGACGGATTCGGCTGCCACCGTCTCCGTCCTACTGTCGGGACGTCAGCAGGAAAAGCCCGCGACGACCCCCCCAGGAGCAGCAGCCATGACCGCCTACGCCATCGCCCAGGTCCACTCGGTGGAGTTCGGCCCCGACATCGTCGAGTACCTGGAGCGGATCGACGCCACGCTCGACCCGTTCGGCGGGCGCTTCATCGTCCACGGTGGTGCGTACGAGACCGTCGAGGGGCGTTGGGGCACGGGCGGGACGATCGTCATCGCGTTCCCCGACTTCGAGCGGGCCCGGGCCTGGTGGGACTCGCCCGCGTACCGGGAGATCCTGCCGCTGCGCACCCGGCACATGGTCGCCGACATCATCCTGATCGACGGTGTGCCGGGTGACGGCTACCGCGGGGCGGACGCGCTCAAGCACTGAGGCCTGTCAGGCGCCCAGCCGTTCGCGCCACCAGGCCACCGTGGCCTTCACCTGCTCCTCCAGTGGCGTGGCCCGGGCCGTGAACGCGCTCTCGTACGCGGTGGCGTCCACGACGAACGGGTGGTCGAACTGGTAGCGGGTTTCGCGCAGTTCGCGCAGCAGGGGGGAGAACAGGCCGGCCGCGCCGAGGAGGACGGGGGACAGGCGGCGCACCGTCACCGGGGTGGTGCCGGCTTCGGCGGCGAGGTGGCCGACCATCGCCCGCACCGAGGCGGCGGGGGCGGTGGGCACGTGCCAGGCCCGGCCCCAGGCGCGTTCGTCGCCCGCGACCTCGGCCAACGCCCGTGCCACGTCCGGCAGGTAGGTCCAGCTGTGCGGGGCGTCCGGGTCGCCGAGGGTGGCGACGGGGCGGCCCTTGAGCAGGTTGGGCATGACGCGGGCGGACAGGTGGCCGCTGTCGGTGACGCCCGGGCCGAAGAAGTCGGAGGCGCGTACCTCCACGGCCCGGATCCGCCCGGCCTCGTGCAGGGCCAGGGCCTGCTCCCAGGCCGCCGCGCGGACGCGGCCCTTGGGGCCGGTCGCGGCGAGCGGCAGGTCCTCGGTCAGCGGGCGGCTGGGGTCGGCCTGCGGCCCGTAGCCGTACAGGTTGCCGAGCATGACCAGGACGGCGCCGCTGTCCTCGGCGGCCGCGCACAGGGCGGAGGCCAGGGCCGGCCAGCGGTCGGCCCACTGGGGCAGCGGCGGTGCGGCGCAGCCGTGGATGGCGGCGGCGCCCTGGGCGGCCCGGGAGAGCGCGGCGGGGTCGCTCGCGTCGAGGGCGAGGTGGTCGACGCCTTCGACGCTCTGCTGTCCGGCGGGACCTCCGGTGCGGGTGACGACCCGTACCTCGTGGCCCTGTTCGGCCAGCAGGCGGGCGGTGGCGGCCCCGGCGGGCCCGTGTCCGACGACGAGATGGAAGCTCACCGGCCCCACCCTATCCAGGCCGTGGGCGGGGCAACGCGGCGGTGGTGGGGTGGCGGTGGGGGCATGTGATTATTCGGTATGGGAAGCGTAAAAGACGATCTATGCTGTCGGGGTTCATGATCCTCACGCGAAGTAAGGTCCGCCGCATTGAAGCTGCCCCGGGTGTCCGCCGTCGTCGCGGCCGCCGTCCTGGCCCCCGCCGTCCTCTTCCCCTCGACGGCCTCCGCCGCCGACGCCCCGCAGCCGGCCGGCGTCTCGGGTCCTGACACCGCCTCGGGCTCGGCACCCGACACGGCGTCGGACACCGTGAAGGAGACGGCGAAGGACGCCGGCAAGGACACGCCGAAGGACGCCGGTCAGCCGACCGACCAGGAGAAGAAGGACCGCGCCGAGATCGAGCGCCTCCTCGCCGACCCGGCCAGCGGGCCCAAGGTGCGCGAGACCGCCGAGAAGGCGCTCAAGGGCACCGCCGCCGAGCTGCGGACCTATCTGGAGACCGGACTCGAGGCCGCCCGCCAGACCGACAACCGGCTGCTGGTCGTCCAGATCTCGGACCGCGGCGGCCCGGCGGTGCGCAAGGCCGCCGACAAGGCACTGCGCGGCACCTACCAGGACATCCTCGACTTCCTGAAGACCGGTCAGTACGTGGCCCGGGTCGAGGACCAGGACCGGGCCGAGGTCGAGCGCATCCTCGCCGACAAGGACAGCGGGCCCGGTGTGCGCGAGGCGGCGGAGAAGGCGCTCAAGGGCACCGCCGCCGACCTGCGGCACTTCCTGGAGGTCGAGCTCGGCCAGCAGCGCAAGACCGACAACCGGGTGAAGGTCTTCCAGATCCTCGGCACGGGCGGCCCGGCCGTGCAGAAGGCCGCCAAGGCCGCCCTCCTCGGCACCGACGAGGACGTGGCCGAGTTCCTGAAGACCGGTCAGTACGTGGCCCGGGTCGAGGACCAGGACCGGGCCGAGGTCGAGCGCATCCTCGCCGACAAGGACAGCGGGCCCGGTGTGCGCGAGGCGGCGGAGAAGGCGCTCAAGGGCACCGCCGCCGACCTGCGGCACTTCCTGGAGGTCGACCTGGCCAAGCAGCGCGGCGACGACAACCGGGTCAAGGTCTCCCAGATCATGGCCACCGGCGGCCCGGCCGTGCGCGAGGCCGCCGGCAAGGCGCTGGACGGCGGCGACGCGGCCGTCCTGGCCTTCCTCACGGACGGCTGGGCCAAGGCCCGCGCCGTGGACGAGGCCGCCGCGGCGGCGTCCGGCAACGGGAACGGCAACGGCTCCGGGAACGGCTCCAGCACCGGCGCCACTGCCCAGGGCGGCGGGCAGGCGCAGGCCGTCCAGCCCGCCGGCCTCACCGGGACCGCCACGGGCGCCAGGACCACCTCGGGCACCGGCACCGGCGGCGGGATCACCACCGTGGGCACCGGAACCGGCTCCGGCTCCGGCTCCGGCTCGCTCGCGGCCACCGGTGCCGACGGGATCGGCTGGGAGGCCGGCGGCGCCGCCGCGGCCCTGGCCGCGGGCGCGGCGCTGGTCGCCGTCTCCCGCCGCCGCGCCACCGAGAGCTGACGCCGGGAAAGTCGTTCCCCGCGCGTCCCCGGCCGCCGCCCGCCACCACGGGCGGCGGCCGGGGACGCGGCGTGTCAGTCGCCGGGGTCGGCGAACCGGCGCTCCATCCGCTCGCGCCACCGGGCCGCGTTACTGCCGTCCAGCTGCCCGGCGAAGGCGCGCCGGGCCGCCTCGACCAGGGCCGGCGGCACGTCGGGGCGGGCCATCTCGATGGCCCACAGCGCCTCGTCGGTGTCCGTGTCCAGGCCCAGGCAGCTCGGCACGCCCCGCCCGGCCAGGGTGCCGGCCAGCACCGACTCGAAGACGGCCCGCAGCTGTTCCGGATCCTTCGGTTCCCACATGTCTCAGTCACCGCCGCCGCTGTCGCCCGAGTTCTTGCGACGGTCGCGCCGGTACCTGCGCAGGGCCTCGCCGCTGCGGACCGTGAGGGCCGCGACCACCCGGGTCCAGGCCGGTCCGCCCCGGTCGGCCCACACCACGCAGGCGCACCCGGCGACGACCAGCGCCAGCAATCCGATCAGCACCGCGCCGATCACCGCGGTCACCCGCCCTTCGTCCGTACGTCAGGTTCCACGTGGGGATCCTTCCACCCGGTTCGGCCGCGAACCCCGGGTCTGTGCCAGGATGCCGTAGCCGATCTTCCTGGTCACCGCACCAGCCGCACCCGAGGAGTCACCCGTGGCCACTGCCCGGTTCGCCACCCTGCACACCACGGCGGGCCCGATCCGCCTGGAGCTGTTCCCGTTCCACGCGCCGAAGACGGTCCGCAACTTCGTCGAACTCGCCGAGGGCACCCGGGAGTACACCGACCCGCGCACCGGTGAGCCGGGCAGCGGCCCGTACTACGACGGCACGCTCTTCCACCGGGTGATCAAGGGCTTCATGATCCAGGGCGGCGACCCGACCGGCGCCGGCACCGGCGGGCCGGGCTACGCCTTCGCGGACGAGTTCCACCCGGAGCTGTTCTTCACCAAGCCGTACCTGCTCGCGATGGCCAACTCCGGCCCGGGCACCAACGGTTCGCAGTTCTTCGTCACGGTGGGCACGCCCGCGCACCTCAACCGCAAGCACACCATCTTCGGCCAGGTCGCCGACGCGGCCTCCAAGGCCGTGGTGGACGCGATCGCCACCGCCCCCACCGAGGACGACCGCCCGGTGACGGACGTGGTGGTCGAGTCCGTCGAGATCACCTGGTCCTGATCGCGATGACCCCCGACCCGGCGCAGAGCTTCCCGCAGCACCCGATCCGCGGGGTGCAGGCCCGCTACGTCCGCCAGAGCGGCTGCCCCTGCGACGTGGCGATCGTCACCGTGGACTTCGAGCCGTGGGAGGAGGGCGTGCACCTGGAGGTGGCGCCGGACGCCACGGTGCGCGGCGACTCCGATCCGCACTACCTGGCGCTGTTCCACGCGGCGCTGGCCGAGGGGGTGCGCGAGGAGCTGGCCGAGCGGGCGCCGGGACGGGCGGTGGCGCTGGCGGTGGTGGTGCACTTCACCGTCGTGCACGAGATCGACTCGCGCGAGCACTCCTTCCGGGTGGCCGGACGGCTGGCCGCGCGCGAGGCCCTGGCGCGCGAGGCCCTGGCGCGCGAGGCCCTGGCCCGGGAGGACGGCGTCACGCGATAGCGGACGGCCGCCGCCCGTAGCGCGGGCGGCGGCCGTGGAGAGCAGGATGCGTCAGCTGCAGCTGGTGAACGTCGGGCTGGTGTTGGCGATGTAGAGGGTCGGCCCGGCGTTGGGGTCGGAGGTCACCGGGATGGTGATGGTGTCGTCGGCGGTCCACGGGATGCCGTGGGCGTCGAACGTCCAGGAGCCGGTCACCTTGCGGGCGACCTCGGCGAGCGTCACCCAGCCGTACTGCTGCGGCGGGACGGTGACGGTGACGGCGTTGTTGACGGTGCGCGAGCCGTTCCAGACGTTGGTGAAGGTGATGGAGGTACCGACCTTCACTCCGAACACGTTCGGGGTGCCGGCGGAGATGTCGCTGCCCAGCGTGCTGCCGAGGGTGCTCGACCAGCCGCTCATGTCGGTCACCGCGAAGTTCTGCTGGACGGTCCCGCTGGTGTTGTTGAACCAGACCGCGGAGGTGCAGATCCGGGGCAGCGGTGCGGCCGGGCCCTCGCTCTGGACGGCCCAGGAGCAGGTGGAGGCGTCCTTCTGGCACTGCTTGGCGGCGTGGTCGACGGCCAGGGTGCGGGCGGCCTGCGGGAAGCCGGTGGCCCACTGCTGGTTGGCGGTGCCGTTGCAGGCGTACTGGTCGGTCCAGGCGTCGTCGTACTGGGCGCCGTTGAGGAGGTCCAGGCAGGTGTTGTCGCCCGCGTGGCGGATGAAGAACGCGTCGCCGCCGCTGGGGGCGGGCTGCAGGAACCAGCGCTGGCTGGCCTGCCCGGCGCAGGTCTGCTGGCGCAGGACCGGGACGAACCAGGAGGCCAGGTCGATGCACTTGCCGGTGTCGTTGTTGACGATGGTGAAGGTGTAGTCGGAGGTGTCGACGTTCAGCCGCCAGGACTGGTGGTAGCCGGGCGCGGAGTTGGTGACGACGTAGACGCCGTCGCCGGTGTTGCCGTTCTGGACGTCGAGCTGGCGGCCGTTGCCGAGCGACTTGATGGTCAGGCACTGCTGCGGGGTCGCGCACGCGGCGGCCGGAGCGGCGGCGGGCGCCGGGGCCGGGGCGGCGTGGGCGGGCGCGGCGGCCAGGCCCAGGGCGGCGCAACAGGTCACCAGGAAGGCCGCGAGCAGGCGCAGCCAGGGCGCCGTACGGCCGGAGGTCGTGGTGGTGGGCAAGGAGGGTGTCCTTTCAGCGGGAGGCGGGAAGGGAGAGGAGAAGGACGTCAGGGCGCGGCGGCGAAGGCCGCTTCCAGGCGCGGGACGTAGTCCACGAGGTCCTGCGCCCAGCAGCCCGCGGTGTGGCCGCCCTGGCAGTCGGCGCCCCAGCCGGTGCCGTCGCCGTAGTCGACGTAGTGGTACGGCAGTTGGAGGGCGTCCAGGCGGTCCTTGAGGCGCTTGGCGGTGCCCTCGGCCCAGAACTCCATGTCGGCGGGGTTGCCCTTGCCGTTGCCGGTGTAGACGGCGATGCCGGTGTGGGCGAGCGCGGCCGCCCGGGAGACCGGGTCGGCGGCGTTCCAGCGCCAGTCGGCGTTGAACACCGGGTACGGGGTGCCGAAGAGCGCGTCGCTGGAGACGGTGGGCCCGTAGTCGAAGCCGCAGGGGCGGCCGTCGCTGGGGCCGCACAGCACGGTGCCGGCGTTGGTCAGCATGGCGACGATCGCGCCGCGCAGGACCATCTGGTCGGCGGACAGGTCGTTGGCGCCGGACATGGTGAGGACCTGGCCGAACAGGTCGGGGCGGTCCTGGGCGTAGTGCAGGGCGCCGAAGCCGCCCATGGACAGGCCGCCGACGGCCCGGTGGGCGCGGTCGGTGCGGGTGCGCAGGTTGGCGTCGACGAACGGGAGGACCTGGGTGAGGTGGAAGGTCTCCCAGTTCTGCGCGCCGGCGGCGGTGCCCTGGTCGAGCCAGTCGGTGTACCAGCCGCGCAGGCCGCCGTCCGGGATGACGGTGATCATCGACTGGGCGGCGGTCAGGGCGGGGTAGGCGAGCGCCGGGTCGCTCGGGTTGTCCGAGGCGCCGTGCAGGAAGTACAGCACGGGGTAGCGCTTGTCCGGCTGCTGCGCGTAGTCGGCGGGCAGCAGGATCCGGATGGTGTGCTGCCCGGCGACCTTCGGCGTGGTGACGGTGATGACGAAGTTGGTGGCGGTGCCGGTGGCGGTGCCGACCTGGGTCAGCCCGAAGCCGTCGGCCAGCGGCGGCGGGCCGGGCGCGGGCTCGGCGTTTCGGGCGGTGGCGGCGGGCGCGGGCGCGGGGACGGCGGCGGCCGCGGGCGCGGCGAGCAGGAGCAGGCCGGCGGCCAGGGCGGCGACGGCCGTCCGGGCACGCCGCGGCCGGGCGGGCAGGAGCCGGGCTGGGGTCATGGTCGTCCTCGGCCTTCGACGGTCGGTGGGTCCGGGGGCCCGGTGGTGGCGGGCTCGCGTTCCGACAGGGCGTGCTGACGGGGCGTCCTGACGAACCGTCTCACACTGCGTGTCTGAACATCGACAACTTTCGTCACATCGACCGCCCCGGCGCCAGAGCCCGCGGCGGCCCACCTGGGCCACTGGCGCATGTGGGCCACCCGCCCGGGTAGGCTCCTGCGGCCGCCCGACACACCCGGGCGCAGTCCACGATGACCGGGGGGATGTCGTGCACGACGTACTGGATCCGGACTCCGAACGCGGCCGCGTCTACCGCGGCCTGGTCGCCCGGCCGCGGGCCCGGGTCGCCGACCTGGCGCACGGCGCCGGCCTGGACGAGGACACCGTGCTGGCCGTCCTGCGCGACCTCGCCGACGAGGGCGTCGCGGTCGCCTTCGACACCGCCGGCAGCGCCGACGACCGCGACCACGCCTGGGAGGCGCTGCCACCGGGCCGGGTCGTCGAGACGGTGCTGCAACGCGACGCGCTGCGCCAGGCCACCGCCCGCCGGGCCGGCGACGAACTCGAACGCCTCTACCGCTTCGCCCGGCGCGACGCCGGCAGCTACGGCGCGCTGGAGGTGGTCGAGGACCCCGCCGAGGTGCTCGCCGCCAGCCGCCGCCTGCAACTGGCGGCCCGCCACCAGGTACGGGTCATCGACGTGCCGCCGTACTCCGGCAGCCACGCCCACTACGCCGACCAGGAAGTGCTGCAGCGCCGACGGATGGCCGCCGGCGTCGTCTACCGGGCGATCTACCAGGGCTGCGCGTTCGAGGACCCGGTGGCCGGGCCGAACATGGCGCGCATGGTCGAGGCGGGGGAGCAGGCCCGCACCCTGGACGAGCCGCCGCTCAAGCTCGCCATCGGCGACGACGACCTCGCCATCGTCACCCTGCCCGCCGACGACCGCCCCGGCGTCGTCTCCCTGCTGATCCGCCCCTCCGGCCTGCTGAACGCCCTGACCGCCGTCTTCGAGACCCTGTGGCGCCTGGCGGTGCCCGCCACCGTCGTCGGCGTCGACCTGCGCATCGACGAACGCGACCGGCGCATCCTCACCCTGATGGCGGGCGGTTCCACCGACGACGCCATCGCCCGCCGGCTGGGCGTGGGCCGGCGGACCGTGGTGCGCCGCGTCTCCACCCTCCTCGCCCACCTGGGCGCGACCACCCGGTTCCAGGCCGGGGTTCAGGCCGCTCGGCGGGGGTGGTTGTGAGGCGGGGGTGTGTTGGTGTTCGGGGGGCTCTCGGGAGGGTGGGTGCGGGGGCGGTTCCGGGGGTGGGCGCTCCGAGGGGCTGGATGATTTTCAGACTGCCGACTCTGAGGGTGGGGGGTCGGGCGCCGTTGGCAGTCTGAAAATCACCCGCCACGCCCCTCTCCGCGCCCACCCCCTCCACCGCCCCCTCCCGCAGCGCGTCCCTCTCGCCTGGTGGGGTGTGGGGGTAGGTGGTGGGCGCGCGGGGCGTTGCCCGCGCGCCCACGGAAGGGGCGGGTTCGGGGGTGGGCGCGGAGAGGGGCGTTGCCCGCGCGCCCACGGGGATTGGGGCGGCGCGGCCGCGGGGCGAACTGCCCCGCGGCCGCGCCGTCGTGCCGGTGACCTTCGGTCAGCAGGTGCCGGCCGGGCGGTCGCGGACGACGAGGTCGGTGCGGCCGGTGGTGGCGTCGAGCCAGATCACCCGGGTGCCCTGGTCGGCGGCGGCCTCGTACTGGCCGCCGCGGTCGCAGGAGAGGCGCTGCGGGGTGCCGCCGGTGAGCGGGACCTGCCACAGCTTGGGCAGGGCGGCGTTGGTCCAGCCGCCGGCGGGCTTGTCGCTGTCGACCCGGTAGGTGACGGCCTGGTCGGAGGCGGTGAGGACGGTGGAGCGCGGGGCGTTCGGGGAGTCGCCGCTCAGCAGGTCGGCGATGCCCGAGCCGTCCAGGGCCGCGGAGCGGATGGTGGCGTGCCGGGTTTGGTCGGCGGGGAAGTCCAGCCACAGCAGGCGTCCGCCCGCCAGGGTGAGGGAGGCGGCGCTGCCGGGCCCGGTTCCGGCCGGGGCGTGTTCGGGGTAGCGGGCGGTGATCTTCCCGGCGGCGACGGAGTAGAGCGTCGGTACGGTCACCAGCCGGCCGTCGCCGTCGCGCCAGGTCTCGTTCCAGGCGAGGGTGCCGTCCTTGAGGGCGAGTCCGGACGCGTCGTGCCCCTCGGGCAGCGGGAGGGCGACCGGCGCGCCGCCGTCGTGGCTCAGGTAGGGCCGGGTGTGGCCGTTCTCGGTGAGGGTGAAGGCGATGTCGGTGCCGGAGATCCGGGCGTTGCCGAGCTGCTGGGCGGTGCCGGTGGAGCGGAAGACGCTGCGTACGGGGCCGGCGCCGCTGAGCGGGGCGGTCAGCACTTCCTGGCCCGCGCCCTGGGGGCCGCCCATGGCCGCCCAGACGGCGTTGGTGCCGTCGGTGGTGGCCCAGCTGTGGATGCGGCCGTCCTCGGGGCTGAGGCGTACCGGGGTGCCGTGCCCGTCGACGGTGCCGGTGTACAGGCCGGTGCCGGCGGGACCGTCGCCGAGGATCAGCCAGTGGCCGCGGGCGACGGCCGGGGTGGCCATGCCGTTGGAGATGTTCGGCAGCAGGGTGCGGCTGTCGGTGCCGAGCCGCTTCTGCCAGCCGGGGGTGATCCCGTGCGCGTCGAACGCGGCGGCGACGGAGCGCAGTTGACGCTTGGTCAGGCCCAGGTCGCGGCCGGCCGAGAGGACCGCGTCGCGGCCGGCGGTGAAGTCGTCCAGCGGGGTGAGGTAGTCGGCGAGCGCGTGGTAGACGACCCGGTCGGCGGTGAGCGGGTCGAGGGTGCGCCGGATGTCCCACAGCGCCCCGCTGAAGATGGTGGAGTTGTAGTGCGCTCCGCCCTGGTCGATCTCGTAGCGGGTGCCCAGGTAGTCGGCCACCGTGGTGCGGTGGTCGTCCAGGCGGCGCTGGGCGCAGGCCTGCGGGGTGCCGCCGCGGCACAGGCCCTCGCCGAGCAGTGCGGCGGCGGGGTCGTCCATGGACAGGCCGCGGGCGGTGGCCTCGATGGCGTTGCCGAAGTAGTCGGAGATCCCCTCGTTCATGGCGCCGGGCTGGCCGAGGGCGAACAGGTTGGCGGTGTGCTCGACGACGCCGTGGGTCATCTCGTGCCCGGCCACGTCCAGGGCGACGGAGAACGGGTAGTAGTCGGGGCCGCCGGAGCCGTAGACCATCTTGGAGCCGTCCCAGAACGCGTTCGGGAACGGCTTGCCGCCGTCGCTCGCGTTCACCACGGAGACGATCGCCCCGCCCTTGCCGTCCAGGCCGTCGCGGCCCAGCCGGTCGCGGTAGAAGTCGTACACGATACCGGCGTTGACGTGGGCGTCGGTGGCGCCGTGCTCGCCGGTGGCGGCGGGGAAGGCGGGGGTGGGGGAGGAGGCGGGGACGGCGTCGGCGGGGACGGGCACGTGGTCGAAGTCGCCCGCGTCGCGGCCGTCGGCGTCGTAGGTGGTGATGGGGGCGGGGCGGGTGAGGTCGGTGAACTGGTAGGTGCCGTCGGCCCGTTTGGCGATGTGCACGGCGGTGGTGCGTCCGTGGACGTCGGGGGCGGTGCCGGTGGCGGGCTGGAGGCCGTCGGCGGGCACGGCGGGAGCGGCGGTGGTCGTCGCGGCGGTCGCGGGCCGGGGTGCGCGGGCGTCGTGGGCGAGGGCGACGGTGCCGGTGGTGGCGTCGACGTACACCTCCCGGGCGGTGGCGGCGGCCTTGTCGCGCACGGTGAAGTGCTCGGTCAGGCGGCCGCCGCCGCCGGGCAGGATCACCGCTCCGAGGTCCTCGGCGGTGGCCGAGTCGCGGGAGCGCGGGTCGGGGAGTTCGGCGAGCGCCGCCTGCCGCAGCGTCCCGGCCGGGACGGCGGGGGTGGTGGGGGCGGTGAGCCCGGTGAAGTAGCGCCCGCCCGCCGACTGCACCTTCTGCCCGGCGCCCTGGCCGGTCAGGTGCACCAGGTACTGGCCGCCGAGCACGGGGATCCCGCCGTGGCGCTGCTCGAACCTGACGGTGCGCCGGCCGTCGGGGCCCTGGGTGGAGCCGAGTTCGGCCAGCTCGCCGGTGTCGACGCGGTAGCGGTCGGGATGGGCCGCGAGGTGGGCGAGCGCGGCGGGCGCCGGGTCGCCGGGGGCGGGGTCGGACAGGCCGGTCACCAGTCGCGGGGCGGCGGTGTCGGTGCCGGCCACCAGGGCGGGCACCGGGTCCGCGTCCGGCGCGGGGGCGCCCGCCGCCGGCAGGGCCAGGGCGGGCGGCACGGCCAGCGCCAGCGTCACGACGGCGGTGGCGCCGAGGGTGAATGTGCGGGTGGCACGGGGGAGTCGGGGCACGGCGGTCCTCTCGCGCAGGGGTCAGGGGCGCGGCGGCACGACGGCCACCGCACCGACCACAATAGGCAGGCCAACGGCATATGTCGACTGACTGCCCATTGGGACTGACCGCCCGTCAAGGTCCGCGCAGGCCCGCGTCCTCGGCCCACCCGCCCAGCCGGACGGCCGAGGCCACCGCGGCGGCCAGGCAGGCCAGGGCCAGCACGATCCAGAACGGGATCGCCAGCAGGCTCGGCCGCCCGGTGGTCATCCGCCCGCCGTCCTCCAACCAGACCTTGACCTCGTGGTTGTCCGGGTAGGGCTTGTCGACCGGGCGCTCCTCGCTGAACTGCCGACCGTCCACGCTCCACCGGTAGGTGCAGCCGTACGTCCGGTCGCCCAGCCCGCCGCCCTCCACCGCCACCTGGCCGGTCACCCGGCAGTGCGTCACCACCGCCCACACGCTCGGCGGCTCGTGCACCCGGGTGCGGACGGTGTCGGCGGCCTGGGCCGCCGCGAACGCCGTACCCCACAGCGCCAGCAGGAGCAGCACCGCGAAGGAGGCGACCGGCGCGAAACCGCGGCCCGCCGCCCGGCGGCTCAGCGGGACGCCGGCGGCGACGGCCACCGCCAGCGCCACGGCGCACACCCACAGCCGCGCCCCGCCCACCGGCCGGTCCTGCGACCACGCCCACACCGCCGACCCGCCCGCGACGGCCAGCACCGCCAGCGCCACCGCGGCCGGCGCCGTCCACCCCCGCCCCCGCCGCCCGTACGTCAGGTCGCCCACGTCGCCGTCCTTCCCCCGTCGTCCGGCCCTCCCGCCGATCCTCCTACCGCCCGGGGGCCCGCCCACACCCCAGGGCCGGGATCCGTGCCGAGCGGTGACGGGGCCGCGACATCGTCACGGGCCGCCCGGTGCCGGGGTGGTCGGGTGTTCAGGCCTTCGTCACGGTGACCCCGAGCATCCGCGCGCCCGTCTCCGTGCGCGGCCGGTGGCTGCTGCCCGGCGCGAACACCACGTAGCTGCCCGCCGGGTGACGCTCCTCGCCCTCGATCACCTCCCCGCTCAGCACGAAGTACCGCTCCTCGGCGTCGTGCACGTCGACCTCCGGCCACCGGCTGCCCGGCGCGAAGTCGATCAGCCAGCCGCGCGCGTACCCGGTGGCCGTCAGCCGGCGCCGCACGATCCCCGGCGCGACCTCCACCGGCTCCACCTCGTCCACCAGCAGCGACGTCTTCAGTTCCATCTCGTTGTCGTCCATGCCCCCACTGTGGCCGCCCCCGCACCCACCGCCCCAGAGTCCTAAAAGACATCCTCGGGTACATTCCTGACATGAGCGTCGCAGCCCCGGAGAGCACCGGAACCGCCCTTGTCCGTACGCCCGCCGCGCGCCGCCATCGGGTGGTGGCCCTGCTCGGCGCGCCCCAGTCGCCCTTCGAACTCGCCTGCGCCGCCGAGGTCTTCGGCACCGAACGGCCCGGACTCACCGCCCACTACGACTTCCGGCTGTGCACCCGCACCCCCGGCCCGGTACCCACCACCCTCGGCGTCCCCCTGCTGGTCGAGGACGGCCTGACGGCACTCGAGGAAGCCGACACCGTCGTCGTCCCCGGCTGGCAGCCGCCCGGCTCCCCCGTCCCGGCCGACGTCCTCGCCGCGCTGCGCGCCGCCCACGCCCGCGGCGCCCGGATCGTCTCCATCTGCACCGGCGCCTTCGTCCTCGCCCGAGCCGGACTCCTCGACGGCCGCAGCGCCACCACCCACTGGGGCCGCACCGCCCAACTCGCCGCCGAATACCCCGCGTTGCGGGTCGACCGGGACGTCCTCTACGTCGACCACGGCGACGTCGCCACCAGCGCCGGATCCGGCGCCGGCATCGACCTGTGCCTGCACCTGCTGCGCCACGACCACGGCGCCGCCTACGCCGCCCAGGTCGCCCGGCACATGGTGCTGCCCCCGCACCGCGAGGGCAGCCAGCTGCAGTACGCCGCCACCCCGGAGCCGGCCCGGGCGGACGAGTCACTGGCCCCGCTGCTGGAATGGGCCGGACAGCGTCTGGGGGAACGCCTGACAGTGGACGAGCTGGCCGCCCGCGCCGGGGTGTCCGGGCGCACCCTGGCCCGCCGCTTCACCGAGCAACTGGGCACCAGCCCCGGCCAGTGGCTGCTGGCCCGGCGCATCGACGCCGCCCGCGCCCTGCTGGAGCGCACCGACCTGCCCGTGGAGGCCGTCGCCACCCGCGTCGGCCTCGCCTCCGCCGTCAACCTGCGCCGCCGCTTCCGCACCGCCGTCGGCACCACCCCGGGCGCCTACCGCCGCACCTTCGGCGGCGGTTGACAGCTTGATCCGTGGATCGTGATCCGGCTGCCGTCTCCCGGAGGGACGAGGCATGAGGACTGTCGACGACGCGCACGCCGCCGGGTGTGCCGCTCCTCCCGGCCGCGCCCCGGTCATCCTCGACCTCGACCCCGGGGCGCGGGAGCGCAACCGGCACCTGCTGCCCGAACTGCTCGCCCCGGCCGGAGCACGGCCACCTGACGCTGGTACGGCTGCGGTCACGGCCGGAGGCGTCGCGCCGGCTCGCCGCCGCGCGGCACCGCAGCACGGCCCGGTCCGGGGAGCGATCATGACCGGTACCCGACCGTCCGCGTCGGCCATCGGGCTCACCGGCCGCCTGTGCCTTCCACGGAGGACCGAGGCCGGGCCGGCCCCGCGTGCCGGGTGGGCCGGCCCGTACGCCGCCCGGTGACCCGGTGACCCGGCGAGAGGTGGATCTGACGACATGACGACGGCCGTGGTGGTCGGCAGCGGGCCGAACGGGCTCGCCGCCGCGATCCGCCTCGCACAGGAAGGCGTCAGGGTCCGGGTGCTGGAGGCCCGGGAGACGATCGGCGGCGGCACCCGGTCCGGAGAGCGGACGCTGCCCGGGCTGATCCACGACGACTGCTCCGCCTTCCACCCCACCGGCGTCGCCTCGCCGTTCCTGCGGTCGCTGGGCCTGGAGGAGTACGGGCTGCGCTGGCTCCGGGCCCCGGCGGAGCTGGCCCACCCCCTGGACTCGGGAGCCGCGGGAGTGCTGTGGCGCGACCTGGACCGGACGGCCGAGCACCTGCCGGCGGCGGACGGCAGGACGTGGCGGCGCGTGTTCGGCGGGCTGTCGCGCCGCTTCGACCGGCTCGCGGACGACGTCCTCCGACCCGTACCGCACCTGCCCCGTTCGCCGCTCGCCCTCGCCGGGTTCGGCGCCCAGGCCCTGCCGCCCGCCTCGTGGACGTCCAGGAGGTGGAGCGGCGAGCAGGCCCGGGCCCTGTTCGGCGGGGCGGCGGCCCACGCCTTCAGCTCGCTGCGCACCCCGTTCAGCAGCGCCATCGGGCTGATGCTGATCGCCGTCGGCCACGCCCACGGGTGGCCGGTGGCGGAGGGCGGCTCACAGGCGGTCACCACCGCGATGGCGCGGCTGCTGGAGCGGCTCGGCGGCACCGTCGAGACCGGGGTGGAGGTCCTCGCACTCGACCAGCTCGACCGGCCCGACCTCGTCCTGCTGGACACCGGCCCGCACGCCGCCGCCCGGATCCTGGGCGACCGCCTGCCGCACCGGACCGCCCGCGCCTACCGGCGCTACCGGTACGGCCCCGCGGCCTTCAAGGTGGACCTGGCGGTCGAGGGCGGCATCCCATGGGTCAGCGAGCACTGCCGCACCGCGGGCGCCGTCCACCTCGGCGGAACCTTCGAGGAGGTCGCCGCCGCCGAGGAGGCGACCTACCGCGGCAGGATGCCCCGCCGGCCCTTCGTGCTCGTCGGCCAGCAGTACCTGGCCGACCCGTCCCGCTCGGCCGGGGACCTCCACCCGGTCTACGCGTACGCCCACGTCCCGCACGGCTACCGGGGCGACGCGACCGAGCAGGTCCTGGACCAGATCGAGCGGTTCGCCCCCGGCTTCCGGACGCGGGTACGCGCCCGGTCCGTCCGCACGGTGGCGCGGATGCGGTCGGACAACGCCAACCACGTCGGCGGCGACATCGTCGGGGGAGCCAACACGGTGCGTCAGCTCCTGCTGCGCCCCCGCCTCGCGGTGGACCCGTACGCGACCGGGGTGCCCGGTGCCTACCTGTGCTCCGCCGCCACCCCGCCGGGCGCGGGGTGCACGGGATGGCCGGCTTCCACGCGGCGGAGTCGGCCCTGAGGGGGCTGGGGCGTGGCTGACACGCCCTGGCGAAGCGGTGACGGCGGACGTCGGCCCCGGGCCGCGCGGGCCCGGCGGGGAGTCATTGCGGTTGCATCACGGGCGTGTCCGGTTCATCAAGCAATGGGTGAGTGTGCGGTGATTGAATTTGTTGGCAGGGCTGTCGACGGACTCTCATAATGCCTGCTGACACGCGTGACGGACGGTCCGGGGAACCCGCTGGGGGAGTGGGTCCCGCGAGGGCCCCACGTGTGGGAATCCGCATTCTTTCCCTGGGGGAGTCCCTTGCCCGAGCCCGAGAACGAGAGCGCCGCCGCCGAACCGCCGGCACCGGCCCAGCCGTTCGAGTCGCAGTCGCAGTCGGTTGCGCCAGAGCCTGAGTCGCAGCCGCAGCCGCAGCCGCAGCCGTTCGCGCCCGAGTCGCAGTCGGAGCCGCAGCCCGCGCAGGCGCCGTCCGCGCGCCGGCTGCCGCGCGCCGTCGGCGTCGCGCTGGCCACCGCCGGCCTGCTCGCCGTCACGGCGGCCAGCGCCGCGGTGACCGTCGCCGTCGGCAAGCCCGACGCCCGGCCGGCCGCCGCCCCCGCCGTGACCGCCGCCCCGACGGCGAGCGCGAGCGCCACCGCGAGCGCCTCGCCGACGCCCGAGCCCGTCCCGGTGCCGACCGCCGTCCCGACCGAGCCCGCCCCGGCCAGCACCGTCAAGGGCACCGTCAGCGGCGGCAAGCACGAGGGCGACCTGCGCTTCTTCCTGCTCCCGATCCCGGCCGGCGGCGAGTCCTACGGGCCCGCGGACGGGATGATCATGGGCGACGAGGACGTCGCCGCCATCTTCGGCAAGCAGGACGGCATCAAGGACATCCTCGCCTCCTACGGCTACAAGGAGGGCGCGACCCGGATGTACCGGACGGCCGACGGCAAGGCCGAGGTGACCGTCACCCTCCTGCACTTCGGCTCCGCCTCGATGGCCACCGAGTTCGTCAAGGGCTACAAGATCAAGTCGCTGGACCCGGTCGACGTCCCCGGCCTCCCCGACGCCCGCGGCTACCTCAAGAAGCCCAAGCAGCAGGCGTACACCGGCTCGATGACCGGCATCGCCAGCCAGGGCGACGTCCAGTACACGATCGACGTCGACGTGAAGGGCACGCCGGACCCGGCGCTGCTGGGCGAGCTGATGAAGCGCCAGCGCGACTGGCTCGCCTCGGGCGGCTGAGCCCGCGCGCGCGTGCCCGTGCGCGCCGCCGCCGTCGTCCGTCCACCGACGCCACCCCTTCCTTCCTCCTCTGGAGCCACTTCCGTGACCACCGAACCCCCGGAGCCGGTACCCGCGCCCACCGCGCCGCCCGCGCCCGCCGTACCGCCGCCCGCGATACCGCCCACCGCGCCGCCCGCCCCCGGCCCGTACGCCGCCAACCCGTACGCCGCCGATCCGTTCACCGTCGCGCCGGGCGAGCTGCTGGAGGCCGGCCCCGAGCAGGCCCCGCGTGCCCCGCGCCGCCCCCGCCCGGTCCTGCTGGCCACCTGCGCCCTGGTGCTGGGCGCCCTGACCGGCGGCGGCGTCGGCTACGCCGTGCAGGCCCAGCGCCCGCCCACGCCGCTGCCGCCGTTGCAGGCGGCGCGCCCGTCCTACCCGGCCGAGGTCCTCGACCCGGCCGCCCTCGCCGCCGAGCAGCCCGCGCCGCTGGCCATCGAGGGCGACCTGACCAAGCTGCTGATCACCGCCCCCGAGGGCAGCACCCCCTGGGGCGACTACCCGGACAAGCCCGCCTGGGCCTCGATCGGCGAGATCGCCGAGCACAGCGGCAACGCGTCCTACACCTTCCGCGACCTCGCCTCGCGCGGCTTCCGGCGCGCCGCCGAGGTGGACTGGAAGAAGGACGACGTCCGCTACCGCGTCTCCCTGATCCAGTTCGCCCCGGACCGCGCCGACCAGGCCAAGTCCGTCAGCTGGCTGCCGTTCGCCGACGGCGCCACCGGCGGCTACAAGGTGGAGACCGCCCCCCGGCGCTGGGCCGAGAGCACCGACCAGTACTACTACGGCGAAGCCGTCGCCAAGCGCGGCTCGCTGCAGATGACGATCGAGGTGTTCGGCACCCAGCTGGTGAGCGCCGACGTCCTCAAGGACCTCGCCAAGCGGCAGTGGGAGCGCCTCGTATGAACGACGACACCGTGACCGAGCACCCGGCCGCGCCCGAGCCGACGCCCGAGACGGCCTCCGAGCCGACGCCCGCGGCCGAGACCGCCGCCGCGCCCGAGGCCGCTGTCCCGAACCCCGCCGCCCCGGTGCCCGGGTCCCGGCTGCTGCTGCGGGCGGGGGCCGCGACGGTCGCGGCCGCGCTGGTCGGCGTGGCCATCGGCATCGGCATCATCAAGACCCAGTACGACGACCCGGCCCCGGCCACCGCCGCGGCCCCGTCCGCCGCGCCCACCCCGACCGCGACCGCCACCCCGTACGGCGCCAAGTCCAACGGCAGCCACTTCGGCGCGCTGCGCGACCTGCTGGTGCCCGTCCCGGCCGGGTACGAACTCGGCCCCGACGACGGCGTCTACGGCAACGACACCGAGCTGAGCGGCGGGCAGCTGGCCGCCGAGCTGGACGCCGAACTCCAGCAGATCCCCAAGGAGAAGCGCGACAAGCTCCGCTCCTACTGGGAGGGCCTGCACGTCAAGGGCACCGGCGTGCGCACCTACCTGGCCTCCGGCGACGACCTGCTGATCGGCCTGAAGCTGCGCCAGTTCAACCAGCAGGAAGTGCAGCGGATCAACGAGTACACGGCGGTCTTCACCGGCGACACCGGCCTGTTCCGGATCGGCCCCACGATCCCGGGCCACCCCGAGGCGCACTGCTACCTGATGCCGGCGCCGCCGTCCGCGCCGATCGACTACCTGGAGTGCTCGGCCGCCGAGGGCGACCTCCTGGTCGTCATGAACGCCGAGGGCGTGGCACCGCTGCCCAAGGACAAGATCGTCGCCCTCTTCACCCTGCAGCTCGACCGCCTCGCCCGCCCGGGAGCGACCGCATGACCGACCACGTCACCCCGCCGCCGCCCGCCTCGGACCCGCTCCCGCCGGTCCCGGCCGCGGCCCCGGAGGCCCCGGCCGCTCCGCCGGTCCCGGCTCCGGCCGCCCCGCCGGTGCCGCCGATGGCCGCCCCGCCGGTGGCCGGACCGGCCATCGGGGCACTGGAGTTCACCGATCCCGCGCAGAGCGCCGAGGCGATCGCCGCGCAGGAGGCCCGCCGGGCCCGGCGCCGCAAGGCCGCGGTGCGCTGGAGCTGCGCCGCCCTGGTGTTCGCCCTCGCCGGCACCGGCACCGCGCTGGCCGTCACCGCCCCCGAGCGCACCGACATCCCGGGCCTGGCCACCGCGAGCGACGGCCGCTACACCTTCCCGCCGCTGGCCCTGCCGCCGCTGCCCTCCGGCAAGGCCGCGCCGGACGGCAAGGGCAAGGCCCTCCACTACGCGGACCTGCGCCACCTGCTGCTGCCCGTCCCCAAGGAGGCCGGCGGCGCGCTGACCGCGCCGACCTTCCCGGCCCCGACCGCGAGCCCCGCCGCCTCCGGCTCCCCGACGGCGTCGCCGACCGCGTCCCCGACGGCCTCGCCGACGGCCGCAGCGAGTCCCGGCCCCGCCGCCGTGGCCGACTGGGTGCCCTGCGACGCGATCCTCGCCGAGCAGCAGGACCCGGCCAAGCTGCGCGAACTCCTCCTGACGAACGCCTGCCGCGCGGCCACCGTCCGGGAGTGGACCGCCTCCGACGGCACCCGCACCCAGATCCGGCTGCTGCGCTTCGGCTCCACCGGCGAGTCCTGGGGCACCTACAACTCGCTGCGCGCCAAGAGCGCCCGAAGGCCGCCCCCGACACGAAGTCCACCTCCCACGAGGACTGGGACACCGTCAACGGCGTCGACCTGACCACCCTGGAGTCCACCGGGAACGGCCCCAAGGGCAACCCCACCGCCCGTGTCGCCTACCTCTCCGCCGCCGACATCCTGGCCGTCATCACGATGACCAACCCCGACGGCATCCCCACCGCCCCCTTCCGCCAGGTCGTCACCCTCCAGTCCGACCTCCTGGCCTGACCCCTCGGCGACGGCCGCGCGCGTGGGAAGTCGGCCCGTCCGACTTCCCACGCGCCGAACCGTCCTGCCCCCGTGGTGACTTGCGACGAATCCGGGACACCCCGAGGCCTTGTCGGCCGTCCCGTCGGGGCGGAGCCTGGCCTGGAGACAACGGTCTCCACGGGGGGCAGGCGATGAACCGCGGGCAAGGGGCTCTGTGCTGGGCGGCGCTGCTGGGGGTCGCGGTCGTGGCCGTCTGGGCGGCGCAGACCGGGAGTGGCGGGCCCCACCGCCACAGGGTGGTGCTGCCCGAGCCTGCCCCGGCGTCGGCCCAGTGGATCGTGGACACGGTGACCCCGGCGGACGCGAGGCCAAAGCAGTGCCCGGCGCCGACCCTGGCGACCCTGGCCGTGCTCGACTCCGACGGACAGGGCCGGGCGGAGGCCTTCTGGCTGGTCGACAGCGTGGACGTCTGCTGGGCGGTCATCAGCGCGAACGGCGCCCGGAGCGTCGGGTTCGGCTCCATCGACGGCCTGACCACCGACCGTCTCCTGCCCTTCGACTCGGGGGCGGGAGGGGACTGGTACACGGTCACCGCCTTCCACGGCCGGGTCGAGAACCTGACGGTCACCGGCGACACCGACCACGTCCTCGGCCCCGTCCGCACCCGCACCGTCGACCTCGGCAGCGGCGAGCTCGTCACCTTCGTCTCCTACGGCATCCGGATCCCCGAGGGGGACCAGGACCTCGCCCTGTCCCTGTGCCCCCCGGTCGGCGACTGCCGTGACACCAGCTTCCACCCGTTCGACTCCCATCGGCGCGGGGACCGGGGATAGGAGAAGGAGCAGACCCGCCGGGCCGTCACCCCCGCTCTCCCCGGCGGGGGAGCCCGCGCCCCCCTGCGGCGGGGCCGACAGGTGCGGCAGGTGCGCGACGAGGTCGAGGTGGTGCAGCGTCCACTCGAGTACGTACGCGTCCAGGAAGTCGGCGGTGGTCAGGACCTGTCCGCGGCGGCGTGTCAGTCGGCCGCGACCGGGAGCAGGCCGCGCTCGGCGAACACCTTCTTGGCGACGAAGGTGGCGTTCAGTGCCCGGGGGAAGCCGCAGTAGCCGGCGGAGTGCAGCAGGGCCTCGACGATCTCCTCGGGGGTGAGGCCCACGTTCAGGGCGGCGTTGACGTGGACCTCCAGCTGCGGCTCGCACCCGCCGAGCGCGGTGAGCATGCCCAGGGTGACCAACTGGCGGTCGCGCGGCACGAGTCGGGGGCGGCTGTAGATCTCCCCGAAGCCCCAGGCGACGATCTGGTGCCCGAGTTCGGGGCTGATGTCGTCCAGCGACTCCACGACCCGCCGCCCGACCTCCCCGTCGATGCGCTCCAGCACCTCCATCCCGCGCTCGAAGCGCTCCTGGCGGGCCTGTGCGTCGTTCGCGCTCGTGCTCATCGTGGTGCTCCTGTCTCCCGGCCGCCCGGGCGGCGGCCCACGTCCCGTACCGTTTCGTCCGGCCCGCCGGGGTCGGCGGGTCGGACTTACGGCAGAACCGTAGGACTTGGAGTGCACTCCAACTCAAGTCCGACACGGGGCGGTGCCGGAGCGGTGCCGGGGCGTCAGGCGCGGTGGTACTGGAGCGGGGTGGGGACCTCGCCGCCGAGTTCGGCGGCGGCGTGGCGGGCCCAGTACGGGTTGCGCAGCAGCTCGCGGCCGAGCAGGACGGCGTCGGCGCGGCCCTCGGTGAGGACGGCCTGGGCCTGGGCGGGGTCGGTGATCAGGCCGACGGCGGCCACCGGCAGGCCGGTCCCGGTGCGCACGGCCTCGGCGAAGGGCACCTGGAAGCCGGGCGCGGCCTCGATCCGGGCGTCGGGGACGAGGCCGCCGGTGGAGACGTCCAGCAGGTCCACGCCGTGGGCCTGCAGTTCCTTGGCGAGGCGGACGGTGTCCTGGGAGGTCCAGCCCTCGCGGCCGTCCTCGGGGTTCTCGGTGAGCCAGTCGGTGGCGGAGACGCGGAAGAAGACCGGCAGCTCCTCGGGCCACACCGAGCGCACCGCGTCGACGACCTCCAGCGCGAAGCGGATGCGGCCCTCGAAGGAGCCGCCGTAGCCGTCGGTGCGGCGGTTGGTGTGCGGGGAGAGGAACTGGTGGACGAGGTAGCCGTGGGCGCCGTGGATCTCGGCGACCTGGAAGCCGGCGTCGAGCGCGCGCCGGGCGGCGTCGGCGAACTGGCCGACGATCTCGGCGATCTGCTCCCCGGTCAGTTCGTGCGGCGCGGTGTGGGCGGGGGAGAAGGCCTCGGCGCCGGGGCCGACCGGCGCCCAGCCGTGCTCCTCGTCGGCGCCGAGGGGGCGGCCGCGGTCGACCCAGGTCCGCTCGGTGGAGGCCTTGCGCCCGGCGTGGGCGAGCTGGATCGCGGCGACGGTGCCCTGGGACTTCAGGAAGCCGGTGATCCGGCGGAAGGCCGCGGCCTGCTCGTCGTTCCAGATCCCGAGGTCGTACGGGCTGATGCGGCCCTCGGGGCTGACCGCGGTGGCCTCCGTGACGATCAGTCCGGTGCCGCCGGCGGCGCGCGCCGCGAGGTGGGTGAAGTGCCAGTCCGTCGGCACCCCGGCCGCGTCCCCGTCCGGCTGCGCGCTGTACTGGCACATCGCGGCCATCCAGATCCGGTTGGGGACGGTCAGCTCCCGCAGGGTGTACGGGGTGAAGAGGGTGGTGCTCATGGTCGGACTCCCGGTGGGTCGGCGGCGCCAGGACGCGTGGCGTGCATGCCCGCAACTGATTGCAGCTGCAACTTATGAACCTAAAGATAGTTGCGCGCGCAGGTATCTGCAAGGGTCTGCATCCGGCCCTGCCCCGGTCTCAGCCTGCCCCGCCCGCTCCCAGCAGCCCCCGGGCCCGGGCCGCCAGCCCGTCCGCCCCGCACCGGACGGCCAGCTCCAGCCCCCGGGTGAGCGCCGCCCTGCCGTCCGCCGTCCCCGGATCCACCGCCCCGCCGCCCAGCGCCTCACCCAGGTCCACCAGCGCGAGCGCGTGCTCGTACCGGGCCGGCGACCGCTCCAGCAGGCCGACCGCCTCCACCAGCAGCCCGACCGCCCGGGGCCGCCCGTGCACCGCCGCGCTCAGCCGCAGCGCGCTGCCGACCGCCGACTCCGTCCCCGACACCCGGGCCCGGCGCACCGCCTCCGCCGCCAGCTCCCGGGCCCGCTCCGGCTGCTCGGCGGCCACCGCCCGGGCCAGGTGGCCCAGCCACGGCGCCCACACCGTGTTGCGCCACCCCGCGCGTCCAGCACCTCCCGGCGGCGGCCAGCGCCGCGGCCGCCCCGCCGCGTCGCCCCGCGCCAGCAGCAGCCGCCCGTACAGCGTCTGGGCGTCGGGCAGCACCATCACCGTCGGGTACGGCGGGCCGAACGCGTGCTCGCGCGTCAGCTCCAGGGCCTCCGCCAGCCGCCCGCGCGCGGCCAGGGTCTCCGCCAGCGCCCCGACCGCGTCCCAGTGCAGCGGGATGTCCCGGCCGATCCGCCCGGCGATCCGCAGCGCCCGGCGCAGGTAGTCCTCCGCCGCGGCGAGGTCGCCGCAGCGGAAGCGCAGCATGCCGGTCAGCAGATAGGCGAAACCGAGGTGACCGCCGCTCCACCCGGCGACCTCGTAGGCCCGCACCGCCTCCCCGAACAGCTCCTCCGCCCGGTCGACCCGGTCGGCGTACAGGTAGCTGATGCCCAGGATCCCGGGCAGCTCGAAGCCCCAGGTGGTGTTGGTCCAGCCCAGGCTGCGGGGCAGCCGCCCGCCCGGCAGCGCGGACTCGCCCAGCGCGATCGCCTCCGCCCGGTCGACGCCGCGCAGCGTCAGGTCCCAGCAGCGCAGTACCGCCACCGCGTGCGCCAGGCCGTCGCGTTCGAACACCGTCCCGCCCGGGGTGCCTCCGCCCGCCTCGGTGTCGGCGTCGCTGAAGGCCAGCCCGACCGTCCCCAGCATCCGGTCGAACTCCGCCAGCCGCCGCGAACGCCCGGGCCCGTCCGCGTCCTCGAACTGGAACGCCCCGAACATGAAGTGCGCGACCTCCAGCCGCAGCCGCCCCGGCCCCGGCCCGGTCCGCGCCGCCTCCTCGGCGCACAGCGCCGCCGCCTCACCGACCCGGTTGCCGTGCGCGAGCGCCTGCGCCAGCCGGAACGTCGCGTCCACCCGCAGCTCGGGGCCCAGCCCGTACGGGTCGGCCAGCGCCAGCCGCAGCTGGTTGACCGTGGTCGCCGGGTCGGTGAGCAGCGCCGAACAGCCCAGCTCGTACAGCACCGTCGCCCGGTCCTCGTCCGCCGGCGGCTCGCTGATGGCCCGCCGCAGGCAGCGCTGCGCCGCCTCGGGCGCGCCGATGGCCAGGTGCTCGCGGGCCGCCCGGCGCAGCTTGTCGACGATCTCGCCGTCCCCGTCGGGCAGGATCTCCAGCAGGTGGCGGGAGGCCGCGAGCAGGCCGAGGCCGGCGTTCTCCAGCTCGACGGCGGCGACCCCGTGCATCCCGGTGCGGGCCGCGGGCGGCATCGACTGGTACACCGAGGTGGCGACCAGCGGGTGGACGAACTCCAGCCGGCCCGCCGAGGTGCCGGTCAGCACCCGGTGGTGGCGCAGTTCCCGCACCGACCGGGCGGCGGTCTCCGGGCCCTGGGCGCAGATGGCGGCGGCGAGGTCGGGGCGGATGTCGGTGTCCAGCACGGACGCCGCCCAGGCGAAGCACAGCGCGGTGGGGCCGACCCGGTCCAGCCAGTGACGCAGCGTCATCCCCCGTGCGGTGGCGGCCAGTTCGCGCAACTGACCGGTGCTCTCCTCGACCGGGTCGAGCCGCTGGTCGGCGACCTCGCGCAGCAGGGCGGCGGTCTCGTACGGGTTCCCGCCGGTGACCGCCCACACGTGGCGGCAGAAGGCGTCCTCGGCCGCGGTGCCCAGGGCCGCGCGGACCAGCCGGGCGACCGAGGCGGGCTGCAGCGGGCGCAGTTCGTGCCGGCGGTCGGCCCGCTCGGCGAGGCCGCGCTGCAACGCCAGGGCGTCGTCGGGGAACTCGTCGCGGCAGGCGAGCACCAGCAGGGCCGGCAACTCCCGTACGCGCAGCGCGAAGCCCGCCAGCCAGCCGAGCGACTCCGGGTCCGCCCAGTGCAGGTCGTCGACGATCACCGCCACCGGGGAACGCAGCTGCACGAGGCGGGTGAGGACGAAGTCCAGCCCGTCGCGCACCCCTTGGGGATCGATCTGCCCGCCCGGCGGCAGCAGCCCGGCCGCCGGGCCGACGACGTCCTCCCACGGCCCGAAGACCCGGGCCCGCTCCTCGGCCGACAGGGCCGCCAGCACCGGACGCACCAACTGGCGCACCACATGGAACGGTTCGTGGCACTGCCGCTGCCCGCCCCGGGCGAACAGCACCGTGCAGCCCGCCCGCCGCGCCGCCCGCCGCACCTCGGTCAGCACCGCGGTCTTGCCCAGCCCGGCCGCGCCCGTGTACAGCAGCAGCTCGCCGACCTCGGTGCCCACCGGCCCGGTGAGCGCCTCGATCGCCCGGCCCGCCGAACGGATCTCGGCCTCCCGCTCGTGCAGCGGCCCGCCGCCTCCCGAGCCGGCCCCGCCGTTCCCGTTGCCGTCCCCGGGCTTCGCCTCGGCCACCTGTGCCTCCAATTCACCGTGTCGGAACGGTCGTTGAGAGGACGACGGTACTGCGGCGGGCCCGTGCTCCGGTACGGGCTTGACAAAGCCGTCCGGTGCTTCCGGTGGACGGCCGCCCCTCGGGTACGGACGACCGGCCGCCACCTGCGGGAACCCCGTCCCATGAGGGAGCGGCCGGCCTTGGGTCCGTCGGCCCCCGGCCGGCCGAAAACCCGTTGGCCCCCGGCCGCCCGGCCCGCGATACTCGCCAGCCGGTACCAGCCGGTACCGGACGGGGTCACAAGGGGGAACACGCGGTTTGGACGTCTTCACGTGCGAGGGGTGCGGCGCCGCGCTCACCGCGCCGCTGTCCCGGGTCGCCTTCCCGCTCTACGCGGGCTTCTCCTACGGCAACGGCCACCCCATGCCCGTGCTCATGGAGGCGGGCACCTACGCCGTCGACGAGGACCCGGCCGCCTGGCAGGCCCACTCGATCGTGATCGCCCCCGGTGACGCCCACGGCACCGCCCTGGTCCAGCGCCGCGAGTACGGCGCCTGCTGCGGCATCGACGGCCGCAACGGCCCCAACGTCACCTGCGCGGGCTGCGGCCGCAAGGTGGCCACCCGGGTCGACGACTGCTCGCTCTGGCAGGCCACCTGGCTGGAGCCCGCCGCGGTGCGCCTCGTCGCCGTGGGCCCCGCCCGTCCGGTCGCCGACTGGGCCGAGCTCGCCGAGGACCGGTGCGGCACCCCGCTGCTGGACCTGACGGGGGCGTGGGACCCGCGCTGGGAGTCGGAGGTCTCCGTGACGCTGGCCCACCTGGTCGCCGCCGCGGACGGCTCGCCCGTCACCGTCGACCGGCTCCTCGCCGACGCCTTCCGCCAGTTCCTCGCCGCCCTCCCGCAGACGCGCTCGGCCAAGCGCGCCGTCCTGGCCGGGCCCGGACTGCCCCTGCCCGAGCCCCTGCCGGACATCGCCGTGGTCCCGCGCCACCCGCAGACCGGCGAGCCCTGGCCCGTACCCCCCGGTGTGGCCGCCGCCCCGCTGGACCTCGGGTTCTGGCGCCAGCTCGCCTTCCACCGGGAGCACCCCGCCCGCCCCGCCATCGGCCGCCTGCCCCCGGGCGTCGAACGCGACGACCCGCTGCCGCCCCACCCCTGGCGCCCGGTGATGGTCTGCCACAGCCTCTTCTTCCACGCCCTGTCCCGCATCCCCGACGTCCGCCCGGCCTGGCAGGACCACGTCCGTACCAACGCCGCGGCCCTGCTCCACCCCTGACCCCGTCGGCTCCCCGGCCGGGGGCCGGCGGAAAACCCGTCGGCTCCCCGGCCGCCCGCTTCCGCGACCGCCTGCTCAGGCCGGGACGGCGCGGTTCCGGTCAGACGGCGGTGACATTGACGGCGGCCGGGCCCTTTTGTCCGTCTTGAATCTCGAACTCGACGTTCTGGCCCTCGGCGAGGGTCTTGAAACCGTTGCCCTGGATCGCCGAGAAGTGGACGAACACGTCCTTACTGCCGTCCGCGGGGGTGATGAAGCCGAACCCCTTGCTCTCGTTGAACCACTTGACCTGGCCCTTTATCTTCGCCATCTGCTTCTCTCTTTGATCGAGTCCCGATATCCAGCCGTGAAGCGGCCGAGACTTCTTCGTCGTGCCCACGGAGTGGATCACGCAACCCTGGAACCACACCGACCTGTCAGCACGGCGCCGCCCGGGAGGTCCGGGCGGCGCCGTCGAGGCGTTATGCGGTGGCCGTCAGCGCACCGGCTGGGGGAGGCGCTGGGCGGGGACGGCGGGGGTGTGGGTCCGGGCGGAGGCGGCCGGGGCGGCGCCCAGGGCGGTGCCGCGGGTCTCCTCCGCCCACAGCACGCACACCAGCAGGCCCAGGGCCGTGGTGCCGGCGGCGATCAGCATGGTCGGGCCGGTGCCGAGCCCGGTCAGCGACAGCGGCAGCAGGTAGGTGCCGACGGCCGCGCCGATCCGGCTGACCGAGGTGGCCACGCCCACGGCGGTGGCCCGGATCTCGGTGGGGAACAGCTCGTTGGGGTAGGTCCAGTCGAGGACGTTGGGCCCGCCGCACAGGAAGGCGTACGCGCACAGCGCCAGCAGGGCGACCGCGGCGGGGGCGGTGGGCCACACGCCGAGCAGGGCCAGCGGCACGGTCATCAGGGCGAAGGACCAGATGATGACGGGGCGCCGGCCGCGGCTGTCGATCAGGCGCAGCGCCGGGTAGCAGCCGAGCAGGAAGACGAGGCTGATCAGGCCGGTGCCGAGGGTCTCCATCACGGTGCCGCCCGGCATGCCGAAGGAGGAGAGGATCTGCGGGCCGAAGGTGAGCATCGCGAACAGCGGGCCGACCTGGCAGAGGAAGAACAGGCCGCAGAACAGGGTGCGGCGCCGGTAGGGCTGGGTCATCAGCAGGCGCAGTCCGGCGGGGCGGCCGCGTTCGGCCGGGTCGGGCATCAGCTCGCGGCCGTCGACCCGTACCCCGAGGTGCTTCTCGACCACGCGCACCGCGTCGCCGACCCGCCCGTTGGCGGCGAGCCAGCGCGGCGACTCCGGCGAGCCGCGGCGGATCACCAGGAAGACCGCGCACAGCACCGTGGAGCTCGCCAGCATCCACCGCCAGCTGCCCGGCCCGGCCAGTTCCAGGAACAGGTAGCCCACCACGTAGGCGAGCACGGAGCCGGCGTACCAGGCCACGATCTGCTGGCCGAGCAGGCGGCCGCGCTGCTTGGCGGGCAGCCACTCGGCGAGCAGGGAGGTGGCGATGGGGTAGTCGGCGGCCACGGCCATGCCGAGCACGAAGCGCAGCAGGGTGATCGCCCACACCGCGTCGACCCAGAAGGAGAGCACCGAGCAGGCGACCATCACCAGCAGGTCGGCGGTGTACATCACCTCCCGGCCGATCCTGTCGGTCAGCACGCCGAAGAGCGCGCCGCCGACGAACATGCCGACCAGGGCGGCGGCGCCGATCAGGCTGACCTCGGCGGTGGACAGCCCGAGGTCGGGACGCATCCCGATCAGGGCGACGCCGACGATGCTGAGGATGTAGCCGTCCAGCAGCGGCCCGCCCGAGCAGGCGAGGGCCAGCCTGCGGTGGAAGGCGGTATACGGGGCGTTGTCGATCGTTTGGGACATGTGCTTGGGGTCCTCCGGAGCGTACGGCGGCGGGCGGGGCCCGCCCCCGTGCGCCGGGTAGACGGCGGGGGTACGACGCCGCCCACCTCGGGCGGCGCCACCGCCCGATCACACCGGGCGACCGTCCACGGTTGCCCGGGTCCGCCACCGTCACCACCGGGCCGAAGGTCGACCGGATTCATGACCTTGGTCCCGAAGCGGACGGGCCCTTGGCCTGTGCCGATCAACGGCTTGTCCAGTCCTGCCGGGGCCCGTCGCCGTCCGGGCGCCCGATCGCGCGGGGGGCGTGACCCTGGTCACTTCGGGGGCCTCAACCGGCCTTTATGTGTGGCCCGTGCCACATCGTCAGCCGTTCGCCGTCAGATCCGACCCTCGTCGGGCCGACCCGGGCCGGGCCGCGCGCAGCCGGGCGAGGGAGACGTCCAGGGCGGCCTCCAGGTGCGCGATCGAGCCGGTGGTCATCAGGATCAGCACCCCGCCCTGGACCCCGGCCAGCAGCGCCGCGGCCTCCTGCTCGGCGTCCAGGGCGGGGGAGACCTCGCCGGCGTCCTGGAGGTGGCGGATGCCGGCGGCGAGCTGGTCCTGCCAGCGGGCCAGCAGTTCGCCGGCCACCGTCCGGGCCGCGCCGGTGGCCGAGCCCAGCTCGGACAGGGCCACGTGCAGCGGGCAGTCCGAGCCCTGCGCGCGGTAGCGGGCGACGACCTTGTCGCGCCACCGCTGCCAGGCGTCCCAGGAGGTGAGGGAGCCGAGTTCGGGCTGCTGCTCGTCGAGGACCCGGTCCGCCTCGTGGCGGGCCACGGCCAGCAGCAGTTCGTCCTTGCCACCGGGGAAGTAGTGGAACAGCTGGCTCTTGCTGGTCGCGGTGCGGGCCATGACGTCCTCCAGGCGCAGCCCGAACACGCCCTCCTCGTGGATCTGCCCGGCGGCGCCCTCGACGATGCGCCGCCTGGTTGCGGCGCCCTTGCGGGTCAGCGGCACGTGCCCTCCCGGTGCTGGTGGTCGGGTCCGATCCTCGCGCACTGCGCCCCGTCCGGTCACGGGAGGAGGAGCAGCTTGCCGGTGGTACGGCGGGACTCCAGGTCGGCGTGCGCCCGGGCCGCCTCGGCGAGCGGGTAGCGGCCGGTGATCAGGGGGGTCAGCCGCCCGTCCCGGACCAGGCCGAACACCTCGCCGGCGCGCCGCACCAGGGCCTCGCGGGTGGCGACGTGGTGGTGCACCACCGGGTAGGTGAGCAGGATGCTGTTGGGCAGGTCGGTGGGCCGCAGGGTCGGCACGCCCATGAACGGCCCGTAGTAGGCGTGGACCCCGTGCGGGCGCAGGGCCAGCTGCGAGGAGGCGAAGGTGTCGGCGCCGCCGCCGTCGTAGACGACGTCGGCCCCGCGGCCGCCGGTCAACTCCCGTACCGGTTCCTCGAAACCGGCGCCGGAGTGCACCAGTACGTGGTCGGCACCGGCCCGGCGGGCGGCGTCGGCCTTCTCCGGGCGGGAGACCAGGCCGATCACGTTCCCGCCGCGGGCCTTGACCAGCTGGGTGAGCAGCAGCCCCACCCCGCCCGCCGCCGCGTGCACCACGGCCGTGTCGCCCGGGCCGACCGGGTAGGTCTCGGTGCTCAGGTGATTCGCCGTCAGGCCCTGCATCAGCAGGCCGCCCGCGACCTCGTCCGGCACGTCGTCGTCCACCTTGACCAGCGAGGCGGCCGGGACGGCGAGCAACTCGGCGTAGCTGCCCGGGTGGTAGAACCAGGCGACCCGGTCGCCGACCGCCAGGTCCCACACCCCCGGCCCCAGGGCGGTGACGTACCCCATCCCCTCGGCGCCCAGGACCGTCGGCGCCGCCCAACCGCCCGTGCCCTGCGAACGGGCGCCGACGTCCATGTAGTTCACCCCGGCGGCGCCCAGGCGCACCAGCGCCTCGCCGGGGCCGGGCACCGGGTCCGGCAGCTCGGTCCACCGCATGACCTCGGGGCCGCCGTGCTCCTCGATCCGGATCGCGTACATGGGGTGACCGCCTTCCTGTGCGGGCTCGTTCGGGAGGGAACGAACAGCACGGTAGGCAGCCGAAATTGGACCCACAAGTCCAGAAAGCCGGTGCGGCGGCGGAGGCGAGAACGCTGGCGGGTCGTGCGATCGTTGGTGCCGTGGGTGAACTCGTGGAGCGAGTGGACGATCAGGACCGGGTGCTGGGGGTGGTGGACCGGGGCGAGGCCATCCGTCGGGGCTGGCTGCACCGGGTGGCGACGACGGTCTGCCGCGACCGGCAGGGGCGGGTGCTGGTCCACCGGCGGCCCGAGAACCTGTCCCGGTTCCCCGGCCAGCACGAGGTGATGTTCGGCGGGGCCGTGGGCGTGGGCGAGTCCTATGAGCAGGCGGCGGCCCGGGAGTTGACCGAGGAGCTGGGCGTCCGGGTGCCGGTGCGCCTCCTGTTCACGTTCCTGTGCCGGGGTGTGATCGCCCCGTACTGGCTCGGCGTGCACGAGGCCGTGATCACGGGCGAGGTGACGCCCGACCCGGGGGAGGTCGCCTGGCACGGCTGGCTGACGGAGGCGGAGCTGCGGGAGGCCGTGCGGCGGTGGCGCTTCGTCCCGGACGGGCAGGAGGCGTTCGGCCGCTACCTCACCCACCCGCGGTGACTCGCGCTGACCGCACGGGTTCCGCCGGGCCCGGATCAATTCGGTCGAGACGGGGCCGGCGGCCCCAGTAGCCTCGCCCTGTGACGGAACAGACGGAACAGACGGAACAGACGGAACAGACGGAACATGAGCGGTACGCCCTGTACCGGGAAGACGCGAAGCTGCTGGCGCAGATCGGGGATCACGTCCACGCCCAGGTCGGCCGTGTCACGGTGCGACTGCCCAGGGCGGTGGCCCAGGCCGCGATGGACGCCTGGGAGCGGGACGACTCGGACGGCGAACTCGGCGAGGAGACCCGCGAGCAGTACGAGGCACGGGACCAGGCCGGAAACCTGGCGCTGATCGGCCTGGCGATCTCGGATGACGGCCGCTGGGAGGGCGACGAGGTCGTCGTCGACCTGCATGTCGCCTCCGCGGGGGCGGCCTGGCTCAGTTACGCCGAAGCCGCGGGGACGGCCTACCGGGTGCAGGAGTAGCCGGCGATCGTTGCCGCTTGACCTCAAGTCAGCTTGAGGTACAAGACTGAGCGGCATGCCGAACGACACCGCACCCCTGCACCACCCCGCCCCTTCGAACACTGACCACACCCTGGCCCTCCCGCTGTCCGACACCGTGCTCGACCAGATCGCCGCACACCTGGCCGCCGGGGCGACGGTGATCGGCCTCGGGGAGTCCACGCGCTTCTCCCGGGAGACCTTCGGGGTACGGGACCAGCTGTTCCGCCGGCTGGTCCGCGACCACGGCTTCCGCGCGCTGGCCGTCCAGGACAGCGCGGGCGCCGCCGCGGCCCTCGACGCGTACGTGGGCGGTGACGGGGGCTCCGCCGCGTCCGCGCTGGACGGCGCCTGGCGGCCGTGGCGCACCGAGGAGATGGCCGGCGCCCTGGAGTGGATCCGGGCGTTCAACCGCGACCACGCGGACGACCCCGTCCGGATCTTCGG
This sequence comes from Kitasatospora sp. Ki12, assembly GCF_054601375.1. Classification (NCBI taxonomy): domain Bacteria; kingdom Bacillati; phylum Actinomycetota; class Actinomycetes; order Kitasatosporales; family Streptomycetaceae; genus Kitasatospora; species Kitasatospora sp. Ki12. The sequence goes on from NZ_BAAIHT010000007.1 coordinate 68,237, forward strand.
CGTGAAGCCGGCCCAGGCCGCGCCCGACGACTACGACGCCGTCCTGGCCCACGTCCGCGCGTCGGCACCGGAGCGGCTCGCGCAGCTGGCGGCCCACCTGGACCCCATCCGCACCGCCCACCAGATCGACGAGCACGTGCAGCGGGCGCGGGGAGTCCACCCGGGACGGCCGTTCGCCGAACACGCCCGCGACGCACTCGCGTTGGTCGAGTCCCTGGCGGGTCCCGGCGCCGAGGACGTGGTCGCGAGGATGCGCCTGATCGTCGACTTCCACGAGCACAGCGTCGCCGGGCGCGGCAGCTTCGCGGGCGACGCCGAGGTGGGCGCCGACATCGTCGGAGACTTCCAGCACACGACCGGCCTGCGCACCGTGTACTGGGACGGCATCGCCCACACCTCGGCGACCGAGACGGTGCTGGGCCTGGCCCCCGAACGCGGCCCGCAGACCACCGCCGGCACCCTGCTGCGCAAGCGCTACGGCACGCAGTACGTCTCCGCCGCGATCGGCTTCCACCACGGCGACCTCGGCGTCGCCGTCCTCCCGGCCCCGGGCGCGGACCTGGTCGACGCCAGGCTCGGCGAAGCCGGCCTGCCCGCCCACTGGCTGGACCTGCGCCACGACGACGTCCGCGGCCAGTGGGACGGCCCGGCGAAGGCCCGCGTCATCAGCGGCGTCTACACCCCGGACCGCGACGCCGCCGAACACCTGGCCGTCGCCTCCCTGGCCGACGCCTTCGACGTCCTCATCCACATCCGCGAGGTCACCCCGGTGCACCGGCTCCCGTGAGCCCGGCGAGGGCACCCATCACCGCGGGCCCGGACCGTTCGCGGTCCGGGCCCGATGTCCCACGCCCGTCGTCTGCCGGCAGTCCATGTGCCATGGGGCGTCACCCACGGCCGGAACGCCGTGGCGTGCCGTCAGTGACGTTCGGCGATGTTCGGCGGCGACCCCTTCGGGCGCCGCCGCCGTTCTGCGCTGGATCCGATGACGATCTCCGGCCGGCGACCAGGTTCGCGGATCAATTCGGTCGAGACGGGTCCGGCGCTCCCAGTAGCCTCGCCCCGTGACGGAACATGAGCGGTACGCCCTGTACCGGGAAGAAGCGAAGGTACTGGCGGAGATCGGGGACCACGTCCACGCCCAGGTCGGGAAGGTCACGGTGCGGCTGCCCCGGGCGGTGGCCCAGGCCGCGGTGGACGCCTGGGAGCGGGACGACTCGGACGGCGAGCTCGGCGAGGAGACCCGTGAGCAGTACGAGGTGCGGGACCACGCCGGCAACCTGGCGCTGATCGGCCTCGCGATCTCGGACGGCGGCCGCTGGGAGGGCGAGGAGGTCGCCGTCGACCTGCACGTCCACTCCGCGGGGGCGGCCTGGCTCGCGTACGCCGAAGCCGCGGGGCCGGACTACCGGGTGCCGGAGCAGTCATGACGCACGCGATCACACCGGACGGCGTCCGCATCGCCTACCAGTTCCACCACGGCCAGGGGGCGCCGCTGGTCCTGCTGGCCGGCCAGGCCAACAACCACCACTGGTGGGACGCGGTCCGCGCCGACTTCCACCCCGCCCGCAGCACCCTCACGCTCGACTACCGCGGCACCGGCGACAGCGACAAGCCCGACACCCCCCACAGCACCGGACTCTTCGCCGAGGACGTCATCGCCGTCCTCGACGACCTCGGCATCGACCGGGCCGACGTCTACGGCACGTCCATGGGCGGACGGGTCGCCCAGCACCTCGCGGCCCGCCACCCGCACCGGGTCGGCGCCCTGGTCCTCGGCTGCACCTCACCCGGTGGCCCGCACGGTGTCGAACGCGGCAACGACGTCCGCCGGGCCCTGGCGCAATCCCAGCCCGGCGCCGCCCGGCAGGCCCTGCTGGACCTGATGTACACCCCGGGATGGCTCGACGCCCACCCTGGCCCGCACCACACCCTCGGCGACCCCGACATGCCCGCCCACGCCCGGCGCCACCACCTCGTGGCCAGCAACCGGCACGACGCCTGGGACCTCCTGCCGCAGATCGGCGCGCCCACCCTGGTCGTCCACGGAGGCGACGACCTGCTCAACCCCGCCGCCAACGCGCCCCTGCTCGCCGACCGCATCCCCGGCGCCCGGCTGCACCTGATCCCCGGAGCCCGGCACGCGTACTTCGAGGAGTTCCGCGCCCAGGCCGGGCCCCTCGTCCTGGACTTCCTGACGACGGCCCCGAGCAGGCTGTAGGTGCTCTTGCTGGTCCCGGTCAGCCGACCGGGACCGGGACCCCGCGCACGAGGAGGGGGACGCCGGCGCCGTGCTCCCAGGCGTCCCAGGCGTCCTCGACGCGGCGGTACTGGTGGTCCGTCATGACCGTGCGCAGCTTGGCCTGCGGCGCCCAGTGCAGGGCGCGAACCTTCCGGCCTGACCGTGTTCGGTGATTCGTCACCGGGCCGTCAGCGCACCGGCGGCGTGACGCATGTCGGCGAGAGCGGAGGCCAGCCGGGTGGAGCCGACGGTGGCCGCGAGCGCGGCCGCCTGGGCGGCGTGGTGGTCGGCTTCGGCGCGATCGCCTTGCCGATAGAGCACAGTTGCCAGGCGCGTGGTGGCCATCGCCCGCACCCGGGCCTGGGAGGTGTCGGCCTCGGCGGCCCGACGCAGGTCGGCGACGACCTGGGGGTTGTCGCGGCCGGTGGCGGCGGAGAGCAGGTAGAGGGCGAAGCCGGTGTCGCTGCCGAGCTTGGCGACGGTGATGGTGGTCGTCCATGGTGGACCCGAGGCGAGATCGGTGACGCGCTCGTAGGCGCGTTCGGCGGCCAGCAGGTGCCGGGCCGCCTGCCGCTCGTCCCCACCCAGAGCGTGGGCCTGGGCGCGGACGGCGGCGAGCATCGCCCGGGCCGCGGCGGGCAGGCGACCGTCCACCTGCCCGGCCAGGAGCAGGGCTTGGTCACAGCAGGCCGGTGTCGCCGTGCTCACGGCCGGCGGTCAGACCGAGCCGGAACAGTGGGCGGGCTTCGTCGTGCAGACCGGCGTCGAAGCTCGACCAGGCAGTCAGGTTGGCCAGGCGGGTGATCGCGCCGAGCAGTGCGGTGCGCACGGCGGGGGTGGTCGACGCCGAGGTGAGGTCGATGGCGGCGCGCAGCTCTCGCAGTGCGAAGTCGCGCACGGCCCGCCCACCGGATCGGCGATCCCAGCGCTCCAGCACGCCGATGCGCTCGGCGATCGTGGTGACGTCTGCCCTGCGCAGGCGGGAGAGCGGTCTGGCCGGCGGCAACAGGCCGGCCAGCGCGGCGGCGAGGGCGTCTCGGCGGTTCGAGGGACTCACCTCATCGGGGTGATCGTGGTGGTGGACCTGCTTGGGAACCAGACCCAGTTCGGCTGCCGTTCCCGCCTTCAGGACCAGGCAGAGGGCCTGCCGGTAGTGCCCGTGCGGCCAAGTGATGAGGCCACGTTCTATGCGGGAGACATAGCCGGCGTCAAACGGCGATTCCCGCCCGGCCACCGTCTCGACCAGCCCCCGGACCTGTTCGGCGACCTGGCCCTGTGTCAGGCCCAGCGCAAGCCGCGCGTGCCTGAACAGCGCGTTCGCCATGAAACCCCACCCCCAACTCTCGGTGCAGGGAGAGAATCCAGCGTATCGAGCGGTCTGCGAACTGCCCACCGATCTGCCCTGTCCCCATCACCCGATCAGGTGGTCTCCTGGATGCGCCCCGCCTGCCGACGGGCACCGGCTCCGGCGCAGAAACTACCGGCCGGGCCAGGGCCGTACAGTCTGGCCATGACCGACACCACCGCGCCGTGGCGCGAGATCGAACGCGCCACCGTCTTCAGCAAGTTCGGCCGGTCCGTCGACCGGGTCGACTTCGAGTTGCCCGACGGACGGAAGGAGGAGTTCTACCTCAAGCGTGAGCGTCCGGCCGGCGCGGTGCTCGCGCTCACCCCCGACCGACGCGTCATCCTCGCCCGCCAGTACCGGCCGGGCCCCGACCGCGTGCTGTACGAACTGCCGGGCGGCTTCCTCGAACCCGGCGAAGAGGCGGCGGACGCCATCGCCCGGGAACTGCTGGAAGAGACCGGCTACCAGGGCCGGATCCACCCCGCCGGACCGTACTGGCACGACGCCTACTCCAACGCCCTGCGCTTCGCATTCCTCGCCACCGACTGCGTCGAGGTCGCCGAACCGCAGCCGGAACGCACCGAGTTCATCGATGTCGTCACCCTCACCCTGGACGAGTTCCGCACCCGCGTGCTCCGCCGGGGCGAGCTGACCGACACCGCCGCGGCCTACCGCGCCCTGGACATGCTGAACCTCCTGTAGCCCGGGAGACGGCGGGCGGGCCGGGCCCGACACCCCACGCTCACCCACCCGGGAGGACGCCATGGCCGAACGGAGCACCACCGACACCCGCCCCGCCGACTGGTACACCAGCACCCTCGTCTCCCTGCCCGCCCGGGCCGTCGCCCTGGTCCTGGCCGGTGGCAAGGGCAGCCGCCTGCGCGCCTGCGACGACCCCGAGCTGCACCGCACCCCGAAGGTCCTGGTGCCGATCGACACCCCCACCGGCCGCACTCCCATGCTCGGCCACGCCCTCACCCAGCTCACCGCCGTGGGCTTCCGCCACATCGCGGTGCTCACCAGTACCGACCCCGCCAGCGGAGCCCAGGACGTCGAGACCTACGCCCTCACCCACTCGGCCCGGCAGGCGGAGCTGACCATCCACCGCGAGGACCACCCGCTCGGCACCGCCGGAGCCGCCTACGCCGCGCTGGCCCACCTGCCCGACACCTCGATTGCTGTGGTCCTGCCCGCCGACACGCTCTTTCCCACCGCCCTGCTGCCCGCCGCCGTCGCCACGCACCGCTCCCGCCAGGCGGTGGTGACCTGGACCGTCACCACCGCGCCCGGCCGCTGCGCGCAGAACGCGGGCCGGCTCTTCCTCGACCCCGGCTGCCGGTTCGTCGTCCACGCGCTGGAGGGTGTGGACGTCACGCTGCCCACCGGCAGCCGACAGGGCTTGCGACAGGCCACCAGTACCGGTGCCGTCATCCTCACCCCCGGCCCGTTCCGGGCTCTGTTCGAGGAATACGTCCAGCGCCAGACTCAGCCGGACGAGGCGGACCTGTACCGGCAGTTCATGCCCTGGGTCATCAGCCAGGGGCACCCCGTCAGCGCCCACGACATCCGCACCGCAGCCCCCGACCTCGGTACCCCCGACCGGCTGGCCGCGTTCGGCCGCACCGCCTGAAGGAGACCGGCCACTGTGTCCATCACCTGCCGGCCCGCGCTGACCGAACAGCAGGCCCGCCACTTCCGCGACCTCGGCTACCTGCGGCTGCCCGACCCCGGCCTGCCTCGCGGTCTCCTGGCCGCTGTCGCCGAGGTCATCCGTACCCGTGCTGCCCGCCTGCCCGCCGGGCAGACCAAGGTCTACCGGCTCTACCAGCACGACCGGGCCCTGCTGCACCGCCTCGTCGCCCACCCCGCCCTCACCGCACCGCTGACCGCGCTGCTCGGCCCGAACGTGGTCTACGTCCTCAACCGCCACAACCAGGGCTCGCTGAACGCCCCCGGTGCCCAGGAGGTCCGACTGCACCGCGACATCCTCCAACCCACCCGCGGTCTACTCACCGCCGTCGTGTACTTCGAGGACGCCGGCGTGGAGACCGGCTGCACCTGGATCGTCCCCGGCTCCCACCGCGCCCCCTATGTCGGCGTCCCACAGCCCGGTGGCGGCGGCACCTGGATGGACGAGCACCCCGAACTGGCCGACCTCGTCGACCAGGCCCTCCCCGTTCCCGTCCCCGTCGGCGGGGTGCTGCTCTTCGACGCCTGCGTCTTCCACACCGTCGGCCCGAACACCGGCGTGAGAACCCGCACCGGCGCGGTCCTCGGCTACCGCAGCGCGGACGAACTCGACGCCAACCCCGACCCGACCCGACAGATCGTCGTCGCCGGGACCCAGCTCTACCGGGGCAACGACGGCCGGGCAGCGGCGAGTTCGGCGGAGTCTGAGCCGGAGCCCGACCTGAAGGCCCGGACCGTTCGCGGTCCGGGCTCGCGGGCGTCGTCGCCGGTTGAGGTCCCGGTCAGCCGACCGGGACCGGGACGCCCCGGACGAGGAGGGGGACGCCGGCGCCGTGCTCCCAGGCGTCCCAGGCGTCCTCGACGCGGCGGTACTGGTCGTCCGTCATGACCCGGCGCAGCTTGGCCTGGGGCGCCCAGTGCAGGGCGCGGACGTCCTGGGGTGGTTGGTGCGGTCGGACGGCTCCGGCCTGCCGAGAGGTGACCACCCCGCCGGCGTACACGAAGTCCAGGCTCTCGGGGAGTTCGGCGGCGGGGGAGTAGTCGACCGTGAGGATGGTTCGGAGGGGCAGGACGAGCCCGGTCTGCGTTTCGAGGTGACGCCGGGCGGCGAGGTGGGGGAGCTCGTTCTGCTCGGCGCTGCCGCCGGGCAGGGTCAGCCCGTCGTGGTGGACGGAATCGACCAGGAGGACGAAGAAGTCGCCCGACCCTCCGGGGTCCTCTCGCAGGACGAGGGCCTGCTGGCCCGACCGCCGGCCGGGGGGCTTGCTGCTGAAGAGGGCCTTGCTCAACTCTGCTCCAGATGTGAGGAATTGCTGTCGGAGGGCAAAGGCCACCCGTCGAACGGCCGGCGACGCGACGTCCCGCAGGTCCCCGGTGCGAACTCCCGGGGCTCCAGCGGCCGGATCGAGGAGAGCTCGACCCGCCGCAGGGGGCCGCTCGCCCCCAGCGGCCGGAGAACCGCCTTGCCGAACTCGACGTCGACGAAGACGCTCTCGTGGCGGCTGAAGTCCCGTACCACCTCGTGGAGTTGGAAGAAGGAGGGGTCCTGCGCGTCAGGCATGGGGGCTCCACGGGTAGCACTGTGCTTCCGGTGAATTACCGGGTGTAGCCATGGTGGCGTGGTTGCCCCTACTATCGGAAGGCGTTCCCACTTGACAGTTTCCCGTTGTGGTATTCGCTTGGCGTCGGAGGCCTGACGATGCGTGAGTCTCAGCTGGATCCATCGGCTTCGCCCCTCAAGGCGTTTGGGGCCCAACTGCGCAGGTTGCGCAAGGCGGCGGGCCTGACGCAGACCCAACTCGGCAAGCGGACGGTGCTGAGTGATAGTCAGATTTCGAACCTCGAAAGAGGGACGCGCAATCCCACACTCGACTGGGTCCGTGTCGCTGACGGGGCCCTGGATGCCAGTGGATCGCTGGAACTGACGTACTGGAGTCTCAGCGGCTCGTCCTTGCTGGAAGGGTTTCCCGAGTATGCGCAGCAAGAGGCACGAGCTCAGGGGATCTCCCACTTCGAGCTGGGCATCGTGCCTGGCCTGATGCAGACGATGGAGTACGCCGCCGCCTTTGCACACGCGGCCGTACGACGCGGCAGCATCACCGAGGAGCAGGCGGCGGATCGACTCGACTTCCTGGCCACACGCCAGAAGCTTCTTGGCCAGAAGTCGGCGCCGCGCCTGCACTTCGTCCTGGACGAGGGGGCCCTCCTGCGAAAGGTGGGAGGGCCCAAGGTCATGGCGCGGCAGTTGGCGCATCTTGAAGACCTTGCGAGCCGTCCGAACATCACCATCCAGGTGGCGCCGTTCTCGCTGGCAGAGGAACTGCCGTTCACCATGGTTGTCACGCTGTTGACCATGACGGATCGAACACTCCTGGCATACTCGGAGTGCCAGTTGCGTGGCTTCCTCGCGCGAGACGCCGAGACTGCTCAGGCTTGGGAGCGGGACTTCCGTCAGCTCCAGGTGGAAGCGCTGTCGAAGGCCGCGTCACTGGAGAAGATCCGCAAGCAAGGCGTGAGAGGAACGTCATGATTCCCCGTGTAGACCTGGCCGACGCCCAGTGGTTCAAGTCCTCCTACAGCAACAACGGCGGTACTTGCGTCGAGGTCACCGCCGACTTCGCCGGCCTGGCCCCCGTCCGTGACTCGAAGGACCCTCAGGGGCCTGCCCTCGTCTTCCCGATCGAAGAGTGGGCGTCGTTTGTCGCTGCTGTCCGTGGCGGCGAGTTCGGCGAGGTCTGAGAGGAGCGTCATGGCGGATCGTGTGGACCTGGCCAGCGCTGCGTGGTTCAGGAGTAGCTACAGCAACAACGGTGGTGACTGCATCGAGGTAACCGCAGACTTCCCCGGTCTGGCGCCGGTCCGTGACTCCAAGGACCCCCAGGGCCCGGCTCTCCTCTTCCCCTCTGCAGCCTGGGAGTCGTTCGTCGCGGCTGCCCGCGGTGGCGAGTTCGGCGACATCTGAACCCAGACATGCCGCAGGCCCGGACCGCCCCCACATGCGGTCCGGGCCTGCGGCTGGTGCGGGGGCCTATGAGCCGGCGGTGGCGGCTTCCAGGGTGGTGGCCATCACCGGGCCGGTGAAGGTGTTCGTCGTCGGCGTGCCCACAGCGTGTGCGACACGTGCTCGGTGTCCCACTTCTGCAGCCGGATATGCCGTGATGGGGGGTCTTGACGGTGGTCGCTCAGTCGTGGAACGTCTGGCAAATCCGCGCAATCAGCTTGCGAGAGGGAGTCGGCATGGCACTACGGTTGATCGGGATAGACCCCAACACGGGGGACGACGAGTGCCCGACCGTCTGGTACGACGACGAAGCTGACGAGATCGTCGTGCAGGGCTGGAAGGCCGCCGAGAACCTGCGCGCCAAGTGCCTGGAGACCGGCAGCATCCCCAGCACGGAGGATGTGGTCCGGCTGCCGGCGCGGATGGTGCCGATCTTGAGGAAGGCGTGCGATGCCGCAGAAGGTGCCGAGGTTCGCTGAGCAGCTGGCCGCCGCCCGATCCAGCGCAGTCCATTTGGAGATGCGCGACTCCTACAGCGTGGCCAAGGAGATCGGGGCATTCGCGGCGTGGCGGGACGGCTTCCGCCACGACCCTGACGACCGGGTGTCCTGGTGGCGGCCGTGGCTGACACTGATCGAGGAGACCGTCACCCGGGGCGTCGAGATCAGGCGCGTCCGGATCGTGTCCGAGCCGGTGTCGGAGTACATCCGGTTCGAGCACTCCGGCACCTTCACCAACATCGCCGCGGGCGAGCGGATCCGGTGGCTGCCCCGGAGGCAGGCGTCGGACATCGCCTTGCCGGGTAACGACTTCTGGTTGTTCGACGGCGAGTTGGTGCGGTTCAACCACTTCACAGGTGACGGGGAGTCCGCCGGGCCGTCCTTCAGCGACGACCCCGCAGTCGCCGGCCTGTGCGCCACCGCGTTCGAGACGGCCTGGGAGCGGGCCGTGCCGCACGAGAAGTACGCCGTCTGATTACGTAGGCACTGGCCAACAGCATCGATGTCGATCTCCCCGTCCTCCGGCGCCCAGGCTGCCCGTCTGGCCCTCGCCGCGCGCCTCGGCGAGCTGATGCGCGACGCCGGCCTGAAGGGCGGGGAACTGTCGGCCCGCTGCGGCTGGCATCCGGCCAAGACCTCCCGAATCCTCAACGCCAAGGTCGCCCCGTCGGACTCCGACGTCCGAGCCTGGTGTCGAGCCTGTGGAGCCGACGACCAGGCGGCCGACCTGGTCGCCTCGAACAGGGCCGCGGACTCCCTGTACGTCGAGTGGCGGCGGATCACTCGCACGGGCCTGCGCCGGGCACAGGAAGCCCGGGTACCGCTCTACACCCGAACCCGCCACTTCCGCGCCTACTCTTCCCGCGTAGTCCCCGGTGCCCTGCAGACCAGGGAGTACGCCGGCGCCCTGCTGCGCATTGTGGCCGACGTCCGCCAGACCCCGGACGATGTGGAAGCCGCCGTCGAGGCCCGGCTCGCCCGTTCCGGCGTCGTCTTCGGAGGAGGGCGCCGGTTCGTCGCGGTCATCGAGGAGTCCGTCCTGCGGTACCGGATCGGCGACGACGAGGTGATGGCCGGGCAGCTCGGCCATCTGCTCGGGGTCATGTCGATGCCGTCGGTGTCGCTGGGCGTCATCCCGTTCACGGCTGCCCGCACCATGTGGCCGACCGAGACCTTCAACCTCTTCGACGACCGGCAGGCCGGGGTGGAGCTGTTGTCGGCCCAGGTCACCGTGACCGCGCCCAGCGATCTGGCCCTCTACGCACGGACGTTCGCCCGTTTCGCCGAGCTGGCCGTGCACGGCGGCGCCGCTCGCGCACTGATCACCGCAGCGATCGAAGCGCTGGGGTGAAGGGCCCGCAATTCTTCGCAACTTCCTTGATGCGCAAAGGGGTTGGTCCGTAGTTTTTCACAGTGGCGCCGGGCAGTGCCCGGCACCACCAGGTGCCCCAACAGCAGTCGGAGGAACCATGGCAACCGCAGTTGCACCCACCGACCCGATCGTCGGCCCGCTCCGGAACGTTCGCGACCACATCCCCACCGATCTGTGGGACAAGCAGGTCAACCTGCTGATGCGCGACTACCCCTACGACTCCGTCATGGCCACCCGCGTCCTCGGCCAGGGCTACGCCTACCTGCTGACCGCGATGGCCCATCGCGGCGAACACCTGAGCCTCGGCCCCAGCTCGCTGGTGGACATCGGCGTCCACACGATCATCCTGGACACCGTCGCCTACGCCGAGCTGTGCCGGACCCACAACGAGGGCCACTTCCTGCACCACGTGCCGGCCGTCGAGTTCAAGAACGACGGCACCGTCCTGCGCACCGCCCGGCTCATCGCCGCCGACGGCTGGGACGTGGACCTTCCGCTGTGGGCCGACGCCGCCAACTGCAGCCCCTGCCACCCCGGCAACGACTCGCACTGATCGGCTAGTTGCGGTGGTCCCGGCTGGGCCGGGACCACCGCAACACGGACGGGTGCGGTTCACCCGAATCCCTACGCCCGGGTGCACCGGGCACCAGGATGGCCCGGGTGAAGACCACCTCCCCCGCCCAAGGCGCCGAGCCAGACCTCTGGCACCACTACGGCCGCACCCGCGCCGACACCGACCGGACCGTCCCCGACTCCTTCTCCTGGGTCTGGGCCCAGGACGGCGGACCGGGGGCCGAGGTACTGGGTGACCTCACCGATCTCGTCGTGGCCGACCTCGGCGCGGGCGCAGCCCGACACGCCGCCCACCTCGTCGCCCACCAGGCCCCGGCCCGGGTCGACGCCATCGATGCCTCCTCCGCCCAGCACGCGATGGCATGCAGCCTCTACGGCTGTCTCGCGCCGCGCCTGCGCCCACTGCACGCCGACGCGATCGAGCACCTGGACGCGTATCCGGACGAGTACGACGTCCTCTACTCGGTGTTCGGCAGCCTCTGCTTTGCCGACCCCCACCGGCTGCTTTCCGTCGCCGCCCGTTCCCTGCGTCCCGGCGGACTTCTCGTCGCCTCCACCCTGGGGTGCTACGTCGGTGGAGCGCCCGCCGAGCCGGACGTCCGGCACGCCGACATCCCGGCCCGTACCTCGGACGGCACTCCGACAACGATGCGCCGCTGGGTCCTCCAAGAGCACGTCTGGACGAAGCTGCTGGACGAGGCTGGGTTCACGGAGATCAGTATCGACCGGCTCCCCTCCACTACTTCGGGTTCACGCTCGGCCGACACGTTGCTCGTCCAGGCCTATCGGCAGGGGTGAGGACCCGGGCGCGACCTCTGAAAAAGCCTCAGGCCCGGACCGCCCCCACAAGCGGTCCGAGCCTGAGGTGGTGCGGGGGCCTACGAGCCGGCGGTGGCCGCCTCAAGGGTCGTCGCCATCACCGGGCTGGTGAAGGTGTTCGTCGCGTCCGCCGTGGACTCGTGGTACGAGCCCCACTTGAGGTAGTTCCGGTCGCCGTCCCAGGTGGTGCCCTTGAAGGTGCCGGAGCCGGTGGTGAAGGTCTGCTTCTTGCCGTCGAACCAGAAGTCGATCGTTCCGTCGGTCCGGCCCAGGCGGATCTTCAGCGCGTACGAGTGCCACTGGCCGTTCGTCGTCGGCGCGGTCCACAGGGTGTGCGACACGTGCTCGGTGTCCCACTCCTGCAGCCGGATGCGGCCGTTGGTGGCGTCGATCTCGATCGGGTGGTTGGCCGTGTCGGTGCTCGGCGAGCACTTCAGCTGGAAGACGTACCGGCTGTTGTCGTCCTTGATGTCGACCTTGGACGACCACCCCAGGTAGAACGTGTCGCCGTTCTTCAGGTCGGGGCCGACCGTCTCGCAGCGCTCCTCGCCGGCCGCCTGGTACGCCCGCCACACCTTGCCCTTGGCCGCGTCGTTGACGACCTTGAAGTTGCCCGAGGCGCACTGCACGGAGGGGAAGGAGGACGGGCCCTTGCTCGTGCTCGGGGTCCACAGGACCTGGCCCGCCGCGCTGCTGGGGGTCACGGAGGCCCAGGAGAGGGCGAGTACGGCGGTGGCCACGCCCCCGTAGGTGAGCTTGCGGCGGTCGGACAGCAGGGACATGCCTCTCCCGAGGTCGAAATGGGCTGCGACGTGGGCTTACGCAGCGATTCGACCATCCGTCGGGCTTTCAAACCAGGCGGAAACACCGGCGGAAGTAATCCTGCGACCACTTCCGCCGGTGCCCCCGTCAGCTCCCGGTGCCGGTCCCGGCCTGCTCGTCGTACGAGGAGGTGCCCTCGTCCAGCAGCGGCTCCTGGGTCTTGAGGTGGGCCGGGGCCAGTGCCCGCAGCGCGTGGTAGCCGGTGATGACGACGAGGGTGCCCAGCGCGATGCCGCTGAGGCTGAAGGTGTCGGTGAACTTGAGCGTCACGTTGCCGATGCCGATGATGATGCCCGCCGCGGCCGGCACCAGGTTGAGCGGGTTGCGCAGGTCGACCCCGGACTTGGTCCAGATCTGCGCGCCGAGCAGGCCGATCATGCCGTACAGGATGACGGTGATGCCGCCGAGCACCCCGCCGGGGATGGCGGCCACGATGGCGCCGAACTTGGGGCAGAGGCCGAAGAGCAGGGCGAAGCCGGCGGCGGCCCAGTACGCGGCGGTGGAGTAGACCCGGGTGGCGGCCATGACGCCGATGTTCTCCGAGTACGTGGTGTTCGGCGGGCCGCCGACGGCGGTGGAGAGGATGGAGGCGACGCCGTCCGCGGAGATCGCGGTGCCGAGCTTGTCGTCCAGGTCGGCGCCGGTCATCTCGCCGACGGCCTTGACGTGCCCGGCGTTCTCGGCGACCAGCGCGATCACCACGGGCAGCGCGACCAGGATCGCGGACCACTGGAAGGACGGGCCGTGCAGGGTGGGCAGGCCGACCCAGTCGGCCTTGCCGACGCCGGACAGGTCCAGCCGCCAGTGGTCGGTCAGGTGCCCGCTCGCGTCCACCGAGTGGATCTTCCCGAAGACCCGGTCGAACAGCCAGGAGATCCCGTACCCGAAGACCAGCCCCAGGAAAATCGCCACCCGCGACCAGAAGCCGCGCAGGCCGACCACGGCCAGCCCGGTGAAGAACATCACGAGCAGCGCCGTCCACTGGTCCTGCGGCCAGTACGTCGAGGCGGTGACCGGGGCCAGGTTGAAGCCGATCAGCATGACGACCGCGCCGGTGACGATCGGCGGCATCGCCGCGTGGATGATCCGCGCCCCGAACCGCTGGACGGCGACGCCCACCAGGAACAGCGCCACGCCCACCACGAGCACCGCGCCGGTGACGGTGGCGCTGGTGCCGCCCTGCGCCCGGATCACCGCGGCGACGCCCACGAAGGACAGCGAGCATCCCAGGTAGCTGGGCACCCGGCCGCGGGTGGCCAGCAGGAAGATCACGGTGGCGACGCCGGACATCATGATCGCGAGGTTGGGGTCGAGCCCCATCAGCACGGGCGCGACGAAGCTCGCCCCGAACATCGCCACCACGTGCTGGGCGCCGAGTCCTACGGTGCGGGGCCAGGAGAGCCGTTCGTCGGGGCGGACGACCGCCCCCGGTTCGGGCGTGCGCCCGTCACCGTGCAGCTTCCAGCGCACGCCGAGATCCATGATGGGGTCTGCTTTCTGTACTTCCGAAGATCGGTCCGCACCATTCTGGTGGCCGCCGCGGGTTCCGCCGAATCCGTCCGCGTTTCGGCGGCGCGTTCCAGGTGTCCGGCATCCGCCCTGGTCAGGGCCTGCTCGGGCGTTCCACCGTTCCGGATCGCCGGTGATCCCTGGCGGCCGGTACGGTCCACGGCGCAAGCTCTGGGCCAAGGGCCGCGGACCGGTCGGCGGTGCGGTGGGCGAAGCCGTGGTACCCGGCCGTCATCCGGTGGCCACCTTGGCGTCACCCGGGCGACATCCCGTGATCGCCGAGTCGCCTACTGTCATATGCTTGTCACGTTGAATGAGGGCGGGTCTTGGATTTCCGACTGCTGGGATCGGTGGCCGCGGTGGCCGCGGACGGCCGGGAACTCCCGGTAGGGTCCGCCAAACGGCGCAGCCTGCTGGCCATGCTGCTGCTCAACCCCGGCGCACCCGTCACCGTCGACCGGCTCACCGAGACCCTGTGGGACGAGGAACCGCCCCGGCACTCGCGCACCGTCATCCACAACCACGTCTCCGGCCTGCGCGCCCTGCTCGCCGCCCACGGCGCGCCCGACGGCGGCGTCGAACTGGTCACCGACGGCGGCGCCTACCTGCTGCGGGTGCCCGACCTCGCCGTGGACACCGACCGCTTCGAACGCCTGCTGCGCTCCGCCGGACGACGCCCGACGCCGCCGAGGCCGTCACGGCGCTCCAGGAGGCGCTCGCGCTGTGGCGCGGCCCCGCGCTGGCCGGCACCGCGCCCAGCGTCCCGCTGCAGTGCGCCGCGCACGCCCTGGAGGAGCTGCGGCTCGCCGCCGTGGAGGAGCTGGCCCGCGCCCACGGCCGGCTCGGCGACCACGGCGCCGCGGCCGGCGTGCTGTCCACCGAGGCCACCATGAACCCGCTGCGCGAGCCGCTGGTGGCCGCGCTCGTCCTGGCGCTCGGCCGGGCCGGGCGGCGCTCGGAGGCGCTGGACTGGTTCCACCGCACCCGCCGGGCCCTGGCCGAGGAACTGGGCATCGACCCGGGCCCCGACCTCGTCGAGGCCTACGACTTCCTGCTGCACACCCCCGCCGCGCCGCCGCGCCGCTCCGACCGGGTCCCGCCGCCGCGGGTGGCCACCGTCGGCGGGCTGTCCTCCGTCCCCGACTCGCACCCCGCGTCCGGAGCGGCCCCCGTCCCTGGGGCCGCCGGCGCACCGGTCGCGCCGCCCACACCCGTACCGCCCGCCCGCCCGCCGCGCACCGCGCCCTGGCCCTTCCCCGGCGCCCGCGCGGCTTCTCCGGCCGCGAGGACGAACTGGCCGCGCTCGACCGCGCCGCCGCCGGACCCGGCGCGATCGCCGTGGTCACCGGCGGCGCCGGGATCGGCAAGACCACCCTCGCCCTGTACTGGGCCCACCGCCGCCAGGACGACTTCCCCGACGGCCGACTCTTCGTCGACCTGTGCGGCCACAGCCCGCTGCCGGAACGTTCCACCCCCGCCGTGCTGCGCGAACTGCTGCTCGGCCTGGGCCTGCCCGCCGAGCAGATGCCCGCCACCCCCGAGGCGCTGGCCGCCCGCTACCGGGAACTGACCGCCGACCGCCGGATGCTCATCGTCCTGGACAACGCCCGCCGCTCCGACCAGGTCCGCCCGCTGCTGCCCGACGGCGAGGACTGCGTCACCCTGGTCACCAGCCGCGACCGGCTCGGCGGCCTGGTCGCCTCCGACGCCGCCCGCCCCGTCCCGCTCGCCGAACTCTCGCCCCCGCAGGCCGTCACCCTGCTCGCCGCCACCCTCGGCGCCGACCTGGTCGCCGCCGAACCCGAGGCCGCCGCCCGGCTGGCCTGCCTGTGCGACGGGCTGCCGCTCGCCCTGCGCCTGGCCGCCGCCCGGGTCGCCACCGGACCGGCCCGCGACCTCGCCCTGCTCGCCGACGAACTCGCCGACGAACAGAGCCGGCTGGACCTCCTGGAGATCGAGGACACCAGCGTCGCCGCCACCCTCGCCCTCACCGTCCAGCACCTGTCCGAACCCGCCCGCCGGATGTTCCACCGCCTCGCGCCCACACCGGCACCACCCTCGACAGCCGCACCGCCGCCGCGCTCGCCGACTGCCGCCCCGCCGAGGCCGCCACGGCGCTCGGCCAGCTCGCCACCGCCCACCTGCTCGTCGAGATCGGCCGCGACGCCTACACCCTGCACGACCTCGTCCGCCTCTACGCCCGCAGCCTGCCCGGCGACATCGACGACCAGGTGCTGCCGCGCCTGCTCGACCACCTGCTGAACACCCTCGTCGCCGCCTGCGACGCCGCCGAACCCGGCAGCGAACCCTGCTGCGCCCTGCCGCCCGCACCCGGCCCGCCGACGTCCGCCCCTTCCCGGACCGGGCGAGCGCCCTCGCCTGGTACGCCGCCGAACGGGACACCCTGCGCGGCGCGGTGGACGCGGCGGTCGCGGCCGGGCTGCACGACCGCGCCTGGCGCCTGGTCCTGCTGCAGTGGCCGCTGATCGTCTGGCAGGTCAGGGACGGCTGGGTGCCGCTGCTCGAACACGGCCTGGCCGCCGCCGAGGCCGACCACGACCCCGCCGCCCAGTCCCGCGCCCGCGCCCTGCTCGGCTGGGTCCTGCTGGAGGAGGGCCGCCACGAACAGGCCCTCGTCCACCTGGAACGCGCCCCCGACCTCGCCGCCCGGGCCGGGGACGGCGCCGCGCAGGCCGTCGCCTGATGAACCTGGCCGTCGCCCTCGGCCGCTACGGCCGCAACGCGCGGGTACGCGGCCTGCTGGTGCGCGCCCTCTCCCTCGCGGAGCGGGCCGACCGCGCCGACCTGGCCGCCCTCGCCCGCCAGCACCTCGCCCACGCCTGCCTCGCCGACGGCATGCCCGAGGAGGCCGCCCACCACGCCGCCCGCGGCCTGGCGCTGGCCGAACCGCCTTCCCCGCCGCCCGCCGGGTCCTGCTGCAGACCCTCTACGGCCGCGCCCTCGCCGCCACCGGCCACCCGGAGGAGGCCGCCCGCCACCTCGACGCCGCCGTGCGCACCGCCCGCGCCCACCAGTACGAGGACGGCGAGGCGGGCGCCCTGGCGGCCCTGGCCGCGCTGCAGGGCCTCCCGACCGCGACGGCGACGGCCTCGGCGGGCGCCACGGCGAGCGCCTCCGCACCCGGCCGGTAGAACCACGCCCCCACCGGGAACATGACGCTCCATCAGCGCAGGCGGGGGCGCCACCGTGCCCGAACGGTTCGTCCCCGCCGCCCGCCCGCCCGAGGGAGCAGCGATGACCGTCCCGCCGGAGCCGACCCGCCAGAACGAACTGCTGGAGCTCTACAAACTCGCCGTGGAGATGGCCGACCGCGTCTCGGCCCGCCGGGGCACCGCCAACACCTTCTTCCTGTCCGTGCAGACCGCCCTGGTCACCCTCATCGGATTCGGCATACCCAGGCTCTCCGAGTCCCCGTGGTGGGTGGCGACCGCCGTCGCGCTGGCCGGCATCACCCTCTCCGTCGCCTGGTGGATGCAGCTGCGCAGCTACCGCGACCTCAACGCCGCCAAGTTCAAGGTCATCAACGCCCTGGAGGCGGACCTCGCCGCGCGGATCTACACCGACGAGTGGGACACCCTCAGGAGCGCCTCCCGCCGGGGCCGCTGGCACAAGCACTACACCGAACTCGGCACCAGCGAGCGGGCCGTGCCGGTGGTCTTCGCGGCAGCCCACCTGATCCTGCTCACCGGCACCCTCGTCACCGGCACACTGGCCGTATGAGCCACCTCGACCCCATCGCCGAACTCATCCGCGACTGCCTGCCCACGGAGGCCAGACCCCCCGCGGGCTCCGACGACCTCTTCCGCATCTACGCCGTCCTGCTCCAGGCCAAGGGCGAGGCGGTCACCGACGAGGACGTCCACAACGCCTGGACCGCCTGGACCCAGGCCACCGACGACACCCACCGGGCCCTGGTGCCCTTCGCCGAACTCGACGCCCCCACCCGCGCCCTGGACGCCCCCTACACCCGCGCCATCCGCACCGCGGCCCGCAAGCTCCACCAGCGCTAGCCGGCTTCGCGGCTCGCCCCCCGCAGGTCACTCCGGGGGGCACTCCTGCGGCGCGGGGTCCTCCTGCGGCGCCGGGGCGTACTGGGCCTCGCCGTGGCCGAGCGACCAGTCGACCGGCGCGTTCTCGGTGAGGACGACGAACACGTTGCGCGGCTCCGTCCCCGCGTGGGCGTGGGCGAGTTCGGTGATCCTGCGGTACAGGGCGCGCTTGCGCTCGTCCGGGCGCCCGGCGCGCAGCGTGATGGACACGTAGACGATGCCCTCGTCCCGGTGCACGCCGAGGTAGCCGCCGTAGCGCAGCGCGCTGCTGACGCCGTCGTGTCCGGTCAGCACCTGGAAGTGGTCGTCGGGCGGGATGCCGAGGGTCTCCGTCAGGGCCTGGTGGACGGCGCGTCCGAGGGCGTCGAGCCGGCCGGGGTCGGCTCCGGACGCGTCGATGCGGACGAAAGGCATGGCGACTCCCCCTCCGGGGCCGGGTGCCGGGCCGGTGCCGGGCTCGACACCGTGCCGTACATACTAGTAGGTACAGATGGGTTGGGGTCAGCCGTCGTCCGGAGGTTTCGCCGTCGCCTCCGGGGCAGTCGCCGGGTTTCACCAAACCTCCACCCCGGGTGGGCGCATCGATCGGCCCTCACCGGGTAGCCGGGGCCTTCGACCGCGCCGACGCAGGAGGAAGGGAATCCGATGGTCACGCCCACTGGTGAACTGCCCGTTTCCGCCGATCCGTCGACGGGTGGGCCGTCGTCCCCGTCGGCCGTGCCCGACGGGGGGCTGCGGGACCTGCTCCCGTCGCGGCTGGCCGCCGTCGACGACCCGCGGGAGATCGCCCCGGCCGACGCGCGGGAGCTGACCCGGGTGCTGCTGCGGCGCCTCTCCGCGCTGGAGGAGGGGACGCGGGAGTACTCCTACGTCCGGGCGACCCTGGTGGAGATGAACCTGTCGCTGGTGCGGTTCGCGATCCGCCGCTTCACCGCGCACCGCGAGCCGCAGGAGGACCTGCTGCAGGTCGGCGCGGTCGGCCTGATCAAGGCCATCGACCGCTTCGACCCCGGCCTCGGCGTCGAGTTCACCACCTTCGCCCTGCCGACCGTCCTCGGCGAGATCCGCCGGCACTTCCGGGACACCACCTGGGCCGTCCACGTGCCGCGCCGCCTCCAGGAGCTGCGGATCGTGCTGGCCCGCGCCCAGGAGGGCCTGGCGCAGCGGCTGGACCGCGCCCCCACGGTCGCCGAACTCGCCGAGCACCTCGACCTCTCCGCCGAGGAGGTGATCGAGGGCCTGACCGCCGCGAACGGGCACACCGCCGGCTCCCTGGACCTCGGCACGGAGGACGACGACGGCCCCGGCCCGCTGGCCGAGCGCCTCGGCGAGGACGACCCGGACCTCTCCCTCGTGGAGGACCTGGTAGCGCTCAAGCCGCTGGTCGCCGCCCTGCCCGAGCGGGACCGGCTGATCCTGTCGATGCGGTTCTGCGAGGACCTGACGCAGTCCCAGATCGGGGAGCGCCTCGGGCTGTCCCAGATGCACGTCTCCCGGCTGCTCGGCCGCACCCTGCGGCGCCTGCGCGAAGGCCTGGAGGACGCCTGACCGTGCCGCGGGGCACCGTCCGGTCCGTGACCCCTGCTTGGCCCGCGGGCGCGACCTCCGTAAGGTCGGAGGGCAGGGCTATCGAGGGGACGACGATGACGCCATCCGACGACGACCGGCGGCAGACCGCCCCGGCGGCCGCGCGGGCCCGGGCGGAGCGGGCGGTGGAGGTCCGTCCCGGGACGGGCGGCGCGGCGGTGTGCGTCCTGGCGGGCGACCTCGACATCGAGACGCTGGGGCCGGCCGCGGAGGCGCTCGCCGCCCTGGTCGCGCGGCGCCCCCGCGCGGTGGTGATCGACCTCTCGGGGGTCGGCTTCTGCGACTCCTCCGGCCTGAACCTGCTGCTCAAGACGCGGCTCGCGGCGGGGGAGGAGGGCGTCGCCCTGCACCTGGCCGCCGTGTCGGCCACCGTCATGCGGGTCCTCGAACTGACCGGCGCGCAGGCGGTGTTCTCCCTGCACGCCTCGGTCGAGGAGGCCCTGGCGGGCTGAGCGGGGCGCGGTCGGGCCCGCCCGTCCACGGGCGGCGGCCGGAGTGCCGGCCGGAGCGCCGACGGGGTGTCGGCCGGAGTGCCGTCGGGGTGGTGACCGGAGTGCCGGTCGGGTGCCGGTCGCGTGTCGGCCGGGTGGTGGCCGGGTGTCGACGGGGTGTGCCGTCCGGGCCGCGGGCCGGGCCGCGGCGGTGCATAATCCCGAAAGCGCCGGGAAACCGACCATGCGACAACCGCCGTCGAGCCGAAGGGTGCCCTCGTATGACGATGAGCCGGGGAACCCTCGACGGTGATCCGCACCGAGCCGGGCGTACGCTGCCCGCCGGCGGCCAGCGCAGACGGCTGACCCTTGCCGGGCTCCCCAAGCCGGTCGCCCACGCCCGGACCTTCACCGCCGGCGCCCTGGCCGACTGGTACGCGTGCACCGGCGAGGGCGTGGCCGCGGACGTCCTCCTGCTGGTGGCGGAACTCGTCGCCAACGCCATGCTGCACGGCGACGGCCCGCTGGAACTGCTCCTGGACGCCACCGGGGCCCGGCTGCGGGTCGGCGTCAGCGACCGCAGCCCGGCCCTGCCCGCCCCGCGGCTGCCGCACGAGCCGGCCCTGCCCGGCGGCCACGGCCTGGTCATCGTGGAGCGGCTGGCCGACCGCTGGGGCGCCGAGCCGCACGGCCGGGGCAAGACGATCTGGGCCGAGTTCGACGCCGCCCGCCTCACCCGCACCTGACCCGCCGCGCCTGAACCGTCGCACCTGACCCGCCGCGCCTGAACCGCCGACCGGACGCTGAGGTCGGGCCCGGCCGGGCCGGCCGTCAGGACGGCACCGGGGCGGGCGGCGCGGCGGCCTCCCAGGCGAAGCCGTCCGGGTCGGCGAAGGCGTCGGCGGTGCCGCCGAGGACGACGCGGTGCGAACCGGTGCCGTCGGCGGGGACGCCGAGGTCCTTGGCGAGGGCGCGGCGCTTGTACAGCGCCAGCTTGACGGGGCCGGGCCGACCGGGGCCGGCCTGGCCGGGGCGAACTCGGTGTACTTGCCGCCGAAGCTCTTGGCCACGGTCAGGCCCCGGCCGACGTAGAACTGCCTGGTGGCCTTCACGTCCTCGACGCCGATCAGCAGGACGACCTCGTCGATCTCGCGGGTGGCGGGGCCGGTGTCCTTCTTCGCCGAGGTCGCGATCTTCCAGATCGTCCCGTCCGGGGCCTGGACGACGCCGCCGTAGCCCCACAGCGACTTCGCGGCGGGCTTCAGCACCGTGGCGCCGGCGTCCACGGCGGCGCCGACGAAGCCGTCGACGGTGGCCGGCCCGGCCACCGTGAGCGCCAGGGTGAAGCCGCGGAATCCGGCGGAGTGCGCCCCGGACGCCCGCAGGCGTACGTACGCGTCCACGCCGAAGGCGCGGTAGAAGCGGCGGGCGGCCTCGGGGTCGGCCACCTCGAGGGTGACGGACGCGAGGGAGGCGGGGGCTGCGGTGGAAGCGGTGGTTGCCATGACCATCACGCTAGGGGCCGCACGGCGCCCGGCGCTTCTCCAATCCTGACCGGTCCCGGGACCGGCCCCGCCACGCCCGCCGGTCCCGCGGCCCCGCCGGTCGTCCCCCGCGACCGGCGGGGCCGCTCAGCGCCCGCTCAGTGCCCCGCGACCGGCGGGGCCGCTCAGTGCCCGTTCAGTGCCCGCTCAGCGGGCGTCCAGGGCGGCGTCGGGGGTCTGACCGGCGGCCGTCTGCTCGACGCGCCGGGCCAGCATCGTCGCCAGCTTCTCCAACTGCTTGACGTCCGAGGACTCCTGGAGCATGACGCCCGCGACGGTGGTGCCCACCCGCATCAGCACGACGTTGCGCGGCCCCTTGCGGAAGGTGGCGCCGTAGGCCACGGTCTCGTTGCCGATGGTCGGCATCGCCAGCTTGGCCGGCGACTGGGCCTTCTTCTCGAACGACGTCGCCGTCTTCGCGAGGTAGGCGCCGGCCTGTTCCTTGGTGGCGAAGGTGGTGACGTCGAAAGTGGCGGTGACCTTGCCGTCCTCGAACTCGGCGGTGGCCTCCAGCTTGCAGCCCTGGCAGTCCTCGTCGTCGTCCTTCGCCTTGACGTCGCTCTTCTGGATCTCCCAGGCGGGCAGCGCCGCCCGGTCGGGCACGGTGTGCTTCAGCGCGTCCTTGTCGGAGAGCACGGTCGTGAAGTCCGCCCATTTCTGTGCCCCGGCGGCCAGTTCACCCGAGACCGCGCTGGAGCCGCAGGCGCTCAGCGCCCCTCCCAGGACGATCGCCGCCATACCGATGCCCAGCCCCCGTGCGCCGGCGCCGATCCGCGTGACCATGTCGAAATCCCCGTTCCTAGCCTTCAAGATCATCGGATGATACGTCAGATCAAAGGCGGTGTGGGACGCTCCCGCCACGCCCCCGCCCGTCGTACGCTCCCAGCCCGGGGGAGACGACCACAGGGGGAAATCCGGATGCTCACCGACACCTCGACCGGCGCGGGCCAGGCGGTCCTGCTCCACGACCGCTGTCCCACGCTCGCCGAACTCGCCGACACCGCCCACCGGCTGGCCGCCGCCCGGCCCGACCTGTGCCGGGTGCGCACCGTCGGCACCTCCCGCGCCGGCCGCCCCCTCACCCTGCTGACGGTCGGCCGCGCCGAACGCAACGTCCTGGTCGTGGCCGGCGCCCACGCCGACGAGTTCGCCGGCCGCGCCAGCACCGTCGAACTCGCCCACCGGGTCCTCGCCCGCCCCGCCCTGCGCACCGCGGCGACCTGGAACTTCCTGCTCTGCCTCGACCCCGACGGCGCCCACCTCGCCCGACGCGCCGTCACCGCCCGCACCCTGCCCGAGTACTTCGCCGGCTACTTCCGCCCCGCCGCCGAGGAACAGCCCGAATGGGCCCCGGCGATCGGCGCCCCGCTCCCCGAGAGCCGCGCCCTGCTCGACCTCATCGACGAACTGCGCCCCGCCCTCCAGTTCACCCTGCACAGCATGGACGTCGGCGGCACCTTCCTCCAGGCCACCCGCGACCCGGCCGACCTCGCCGCCCCCTTCGCCACCTCCGCCGCCGCCCTCGGCATCCCCGTCGAGACCGGCACCTACGACACCTTCTGGCTGCGCGAATCCGGCCCGGCGTCTTCCTGATGGAACCCCACCACATCGACCGGCAGGAGAGCAGCACCGGCATGCTCGCCCCGCACCCCTCCGCCCGGCCCGGCGACACCGGCGGCGTCCGCGCCTCCACCTGGTTCGCCCCGCAGCGCCACGGCGGCGAGACCGTCATCGTCGAAGTGCCCGCCTGGACCAGCGACCGCCTCGGCGACACCCGCCCCGCCGACGACGCCCCCCGGGGCCTGAGCGCCGCCGCCGACCGGCTGCGCACCCGCGGCGCCCTGCTCACCGAACTGCTCGACACCGCCCTGCCCCACCTGCCCGCCGACGACACCGCCCTGCTGCGCGCCGTCCGCAGCCCGCTGACCGCCTCCGGACAGCTCGCCGACGAATGGGACCCCGGCGCCCTCGGCCGCGGCCTGCTGCGACCGGGCCTGATGACCAGGGCCAAACTCGCCGGCATCGACCTGTGGGCCCACCGCGTCCCCGTGCGCGCCGCCGCCCTGCTGCGCCGCGCCATCGAGCCCGCCGGGGCCCGCACCGCCCCGGAGGCCGCCCGGCTGGACGCCCTCCTGCACGACTGGTGCGCCCGCTACCAGCACCGCTTCCGCCCCGTCTGGCTCCCGGTGGCCCGCCAGGCGGAGCACCAGGCCAACATCGTCCAGGCCGCCGTCGAACTGCGCCTGACGGCCTGACCGTTCAGGGCGCCGTACCGGTTTCCGGCTCACACCCCGGGGAGCAGCGCGGCGACCAGCCGCCGGACCAGCGCGGGGCCGTCGGCCGCCCGGTCCCCGTACATCAGCAGGTGGTGGACCGAGCCCGCGAGGGCGAGCGCCAGCATCGCGCAGTCGGCGTCCGCGCCGACCCGGCCCAGCCGCTGCTCGGCCTCCAGGTAGCGGGCGAGCGCGACCTCGACCGCGTCCGGCCCCGGCGCGCCGGCCTCCCAGGCCAGCCGCACCCGCTGCGCGGCGCCCTGCCGGGAGACCGCCGCCGCCGCGATCACCGGCCCGGTGGTGCCGAGCAGGACGAGCGCGGCGCCGGCCAGGTTCTCCCGTACGTCCCCGCTGCCCGCCCGCTCCGGCAGCGGGGCGACCTCGGCGGCGATCCGCTCGAAGCGGTCCAGGACGAGCTGGGCCACGAAGTCGTCCAGGTCGGCGAAGTGGTTGTACAGCAGCCCCTTCGCGCAGTCCGCCTCCTCGGTGACGGACCGGTTGGTCAGCCCGGCCGGCCCCTCCCGGGCGAGCACGCGCTCGGCCGCCGCGAACAGCCGCTCCCGCGCGTCGGGGATCGCTACGCCGCGTGGTGACATCCAGGTCCTCCGGAAAGGGTCTTGCACAGTATGGGCACTGGCCCATACCTTGCTATGGGCACTCGCCCATACTAGTGGTCCGACAGGAGCGAACCCATGCGCACACCCGTCAACACCGCCCAGAACCACGCCTGGAACGGCGACGAAGGCCGACACTGGAGCGACCACCACGACCGCTGGGACGCCGTCAACGAAGGCTTCGACCCGCTGCTCCTCGCCGCCGCCGCGATCACCCCCGACGACCGCGTCCTCGACATCGGCTGCGGCGCCGGACACACCACCCGCCGCGCCGCCGAAGCCGCCACCCGCGGCTCCGTCCTCGGCCTCGACCTCTCCGCCCCGATGCTGGAACGGGCCCGCGCCCTGACCGCCGAACGGGACCGCGTCGTCTTCGAGCAGGGCGACGCCCAGATCCACCCCCTGCCCACCGCCGCCTTCGACGTCGCGATCAGCCGCTTCGGGATCATGTTCTTCGAGGACCCCGCCGCCGCCTTCGCCAACATCGCCCGCGCCCTGCGCCCCGGCGGCCGCCTCGCCTTCGTCTGCATGGCCGACCCGGCCCGCACCGAATGGGTCCGGGTCTTCGAGCAGGCGCGCGCCGCACTCCCGCTCCCGCCGCGGGCCGCCGCCCCGCCCACCGGACCCGGCATGTTCTCCCTCGCCGACCCCGCCGAGATCCACCGCGTCCTCGACGCCGCCGCCCTCACCGACGTCCGCACCGAACCCGCCGAGGCCCACGGACACTTCGGCCGCGACGCCGCCGACGCCGCCGGCCACCTCCTCGGCTCCGGCCCCGCCCGCCACCTGGCCGACCTGCTCGACCACACCCACCCGGCCCCCGCCGGCACCCCCACCGGCGCCGACCGCGTCCGCGCCGCCCTCACCACCGCCCTCGCCCCCCACGCCCGACCCGACGGCGTACGGCTGCGCACCTCCGCCTGGCTGGTCACCGCCACCCGCCCCTGAGGCGGCCCGGGCCTCGCCCTCGCTCCGTCCGGGCGTAGGGGAACGGCGGCCCCGCCCGTCACGGGCGGGGCCGCCGTCGGGCGGAGCGGGCGGGGTCGCTGTCAGGCGGGCCGCTCCGTCAGGCGAGCTGCTCCAGGGCGGTGGTGGCGAAGGAGTGGTCCTGCTCGGGGGCGCCGCCGCCGATGCCGATGGCGCCGATCAGGCGGCCGTCGCGGTGGACGGGGATGCCGCCGGCGATGAACAGCAGGGGGCGGTCCAGCGCGGTGGGCAGGGAGTGGAACGGGCCGTCCGGCTTGACGAGGTCGACCAGCTCGGCGGTCGGGGCATTCAGCTGGAGGGCGGTGTAGGCCTTGCGGGTGCTGGTCTCGCCGGAGATCAGCACGGCGCGGTCGTCGCGGCGGAAGGCGAGCAGGTGCCCGCCCGCGTCCAGGACGGTGACGCTGACCGTGGCCCCGGCCGCCTCGGCGGCGGCGCGGGCGGCGGAGACGAGGGTCTCGGCGTCGGCGGTGGTCAGCGGGGCGACGGCGGTGGTGGTGCTCATGGTGGTGCTTCTCCAGGGGTGAAGGGGGAGGGGGAAGGCGGGAGCGGTCGGTCAGTGGTGGACGGGGACGGCGGCCGGTGCGGGGGCGGCGGCGGCCGAGGCCGCGGGGCGCGGCGCTCCAGGGCGGCGGACCAGAGGGCGAGCAGGAGCGCGGCGGCGGCGAGGGCGGCGCCGACCCAGTTCGGGGCGGTGTAGCCGAGGCCGCCGGCGATGACGATCCCGCCGAGCCAGGCGGCCAGCGCGTTGCCGAGGTTGAACGCCCCGATGTTGACGGCCGATGCCAGGGTGGGCGCGCCGTGGGCCTGGTCCAGCACCCGCTTCTGCAGCGGCGGCACGGTGGCGAAGCCGAGGGCGCCGACGAGCAGGATGGTGACGGCGGCGAGGACCTTGCTGTGCGCGGTGAGGGTGAACACCGCCAGGACGACCGCGAGGCCGCCGAGGGTGGTGTAGAGCATCGGCATCAGCTTGCGGTCGGCGAACTTGCCGCCGAGCAGGTTGCCGAGGAACATCCCGACGCCGAACAGCACCAGCAGCCAGGTGACCGCGCCCTCGGAGTAGCCGGCGACGTTGGTCATCATCGGCGCGATGTAGGTGATCGCGGCGAAGACGCCGCCGAAGCCGAGGACGGTCATCGCCATCGCCAGCAGCACCTGAGGGTTGCGGAAGGCGGTCAGCTCGCG
This sequence comes from Kitasatospora sp. Ki12, assembly GCF_054601375.1. Lineage (NCBI taxonomy): Bacteria > Bacillati > Actinomycetota > Actinomycetes > Kitasatosporales > Streptomycetaceae > Kitasatospora > Kitasatospora sp. Ki12. Next base: position 94,800 of record NZ_BAAIHT010000007.1, read on the forward strand.
GCGCAGGTGGGCGCCCTCGGGCGCGGCGTGGCGGGCACCAGCCTGGCGATGCCGAGCAGGCCGGCCACGCCGAGCACGGCGACGATGCCGAAGGTGGTGCGCCAGCCGACGGCCTGGCCGATGAAGGTGCCGGCCGGCACGCCGACGATGTTGGCGACGGTCAGCCCGGTGAACATGGTGGCGATGGCGCCGGCCTTCTTCTCGGGGGCGACCAGTTCGGCGGCGACGACGGAGCCGATGCCGAAGAAGGCGCCGTGGGCCAGTGAGGTCACGATGCGGCCGGCCAGCATCAGCGGGAAGTTCGGGGCGACCGCGGAGAGCAGGTTGCCGACCACGAACAGGCCCATCAGCAGCATCAGCATCGTCTTGCGGCTGATCGGGTGCCGAGGGCGGTCATCAGCGGGGCGCCGATGACGACGCCGAGGGCGTAGCCGGTGACCAGCAGGCCCGCGTCGGGGATGGAGACGCCGTAGTCGCCGGCGATCTGGGGCAGCAGGCCCATGATCACGAACTCGGTGGTCCCGATCCCGAACGCGCCGATGGCCAGGGCGAGGAGTGCGAGGGCATGGGCCCGAACCCTTCCGTGAGTGCTTGAGTGGGCGTCTAGCGTGCTTTCACAATAGTTGCAGACGCGTGATAAGTGCAAGCGCAGACAGGAGCGTGTGCAGGAGGATGTGGTGGGAGGGGCGGCGCGGGGCCGTCCGGAAACGCCGACGGGCCCGATCCGTCCGGTGCCGCGGGGCGGCGGGGACGGGTCGGGCCCGGTGGGGGTGGCGGGGGAGCGGCCGGCGGGCCGCCCGGGGTCAGGGGCGGGGTGCGGCGGCGTCCACGGCCTCGACCGCCTTGACCAGCGAGACCAGCTCGGGGTTCCGGGCGGCCTCGTCGAGCGCCTCCCGCAGGGCGGCGTCGTTGGTCGGCCGGGCCTCCTCCAGGAGCTTCAGGCCGTCCTCGCTCACGTTGGTGTAGATCCCGCGGCGGTCGGTCGGGCACAGTAGCGCGCCAGCAGGCCGCGGTCCTCCAGGCGGGTGACCAGGCGGTGGTGGCGCTCTGGCTGAGCACGACGGCGTCGGCGACCTGCTTCATCTGCAGGTGCCCGCCCTCGCCGTCGTGCTGGCGGCTGAGGACGTCGAGCAGCGAGTACTCCCGCACGCTCAGGTCGTGCTTGGACTGCAGGCGCGCTCGATGTGCGACTCGATCCTGCCGTGCAGGAGGGACAGTGCGCCCCAACCGCTGGCGAGGGCGGTGAGCGCGGGGTCCGTGGCGGTCATGGGGCCTGGCCTCCTTCCGGATGCGGGTGTGCTCCAGCCAGGATAAGCCATGGATTGAAATATCGGCTAGAGCCTGTATAGCGCTCATGCAATTACTTAGGGCTTTCTCGCGGGCCGGATGGCACATCAGATGGCACCGCGGGGGCGGGGGCCGCCGCAATGGTTCAGACCATTGACGCCCGGAAGGCGGCTCCTACGTGTCGGGCAACCGGCCTGGCGCGAGCACGCCAGTCGTCGGCCGGCGCCCCGTGCGCACCCCCACGCGCACGCCCGTCCGCACGCCCCGCGCCGGGCGCACACTCCATCCACCCCCACGGAGGGAGCACCATGCGCAAACGCCACCTGATCGGGGCCCCGCGGCCGCGATCGTCCTGCCGATCGCGCTGGCCCTGCCGGCCCAGTCGCACGGCTTCGTCAACCAGCCCCCCAGCCGCTCCGCGCTCTGCGGCGCCGACGCCGTCCCGTGGGACTGCGGCGACATCCAGTGGGAGCCCCAGAGCGTCGAGGGCCCCAAGGGCTTCCCGGGCCGCGGCCCGGCCGACGGCACCATCTGCGCCGGCGGGGACGGACGCTGGGCCCCGCTGGACAACCCGCGCGGCGGCGCCTGGCCCACCACCAAGGTGACGGCGGGCCAGCAGCTCACCTTCACCTGGGAGATCGAGGCCGCCACTCCACCACCAACTTCAAGTACTACCTGACCAAGCCCGGCTACAACGCGAGCCAGCCGATCACCCGGGCCGCCCTGGACCTGACCCCCTTCCTGACCGTCCCCTACAACGGCCGCCAGCCCGCCGCGACCACCACCCACACCGCGACCCTGCCCACCGGCGCACCGGCCACCAGGTGATCGTCGCCGT
>NZ_BAAIHT010000008.1:0-31126 GCF_054601375.1 Kitasatospora sp. Ki12
GCCGGGTGCATGGGGTCAGCCGCCGACCGTGGCGCCGGCCTGGGCGCGGCGTTCGGTGATGAAGGCGTCGATGGCGGCGACGGAGCGGAAGTTGTTGGGGTCCAGGTCGGTGTCGTCGACGGCAGGGCGAAGTGGTCCTCGACCAGGCGATGAGCTTGAGGACGCCGAGGCTGTCGATGACGCCGTCGGAGAGCAGGTCGTGGTCGTCGGCGAGCTGCTCGGGGGTGACGTCGGGCAGGAACTCGTCGATGAGGAACCGCTTGATCCGGGTGATGTTGCTCATGGCGGCAACTCCCTTGCGTGAGTGGGTGGTCGATGTGGGTGTAAAGGTTCTTCAGGGGGTGGTTCAGGGGGTGGGCAGGACGGCTTTGCGGTCGACCTTGCCGGTGGGGGTCTTGGCGAGCGGATCGTCGTGGATGGCGAGTTTCTCGGGACGGCGGCCCGGGCAGGTTGCGGGCCAGGTGCTCGCGCAGGGTGAGGGTGTTGAGGGCGGAGCCGGGGGCGCGCTGGACGGCGGCGTGCAGGCGCTTGCCGGTCAGCGGGTCGGGGGCGGCGGCGACGGCGGCTTCGCGGACCTCGAGGGGTGGGTGAGCAGGACGCGTTCGACCTCGGCGGTGTTGACGGCGACGCCGCGGACCTTGACCTGGAAGTCGGAGCGGCCGGTGAGGTGGAGCAGGCCCCGTTCGTCGCGGGTGACGAGGTCGCGGTGCGGAACCAGCGCCGTCCGTGGCCGGCGCCCTCGGGCTGGGGGTGATGAACGCCCGGTGTCGCGGGAGCGGTCGAGGTAGCCGGCGGCCTGGAAGGGGGTGGAGACGTAGAGTTCGCCGCTGCCCGGGCCGTGGACCAGGGTGCCGTCGGCGCGGCGAGGAGGGTGCGCACCGGGCAGCGGGGTGCCGATGGGCACGGGCAGGGCCGGCGGCGGCGTCCAGGCGGTCCAGGCGGTGCAGGAAGCTGTCGTTGGTCTCGGTGCAGCCGTAGATGTTGTAGAGCGCGGCGTTCGGCAGCAGGGCGGGCAGGGCCGCCAGGGTTCGGGCGTCGATGGCGTCGCCGGTGAACGCGGCGTGCTCGACGCTGTCCAGCGCGCCGGCGCGGCGCTCTGGGTGAGCAGGGCCACAGGCCAGCGGGGACGGCCTGCATCACGTGCGGGCGGTGGCGGGGTGAGCTGGGTGAGCAGGTGGCGGGCGTTGAGGGCGTGGGCGGGGTCGATGAGCAGGCAGGTGCCGCCCGGCGGCGAGGGTGGCCCACACGTCGAGCATGGCGAGGTCGAAGTTCAGCGGGCGTAGTTTGCGACGACGCGGCCGGGGCCGGGTCGAAGGTGTCGTGGGCCCAGGCGGTGAAGCGGTCGACGGCGCTCTGCCCGAGGGGGACGATCTTGGGCAGGTCGGTGGAGCCGGAGGTGGTGAGCATGAGAGGAGGTGCCGGCCGCCAGGGTGGGGCACCGGCGCGGCTGGGCCAGGGCCGGCAGCGCGGGGGCGTCCTGGCCGAGGGGGGCGAGCACGCGGCGGGCGCCGGCCTGGGCGAACAGGGCGGCCAGCAGCGCCGGGGCGAGCTGCGGGGAGGGCAGCAGGAACGGGCGGCGCTCGGTCAGGCAGGCCAGCACCAGGGCGATCGCCTCGGGGGACTTGACCGCGAGCACGCCCACCGGCTCCCCCGCGCCAGGTCCAGGGCCGCGGTCTTCTGCGTTCGGCCTCGGTGAGGTGGCGAGTTCGCCGTAGGAGAGGGTCGCTCGTGCCACAGGGGCGGGGGCGTCGGGCCGGGTGCGGGCGTGGGCGGTGAACGCGTCGGGCAGCGCCAGCGGCGCCGGGTCCGTCCCGTCGGCGCTCTGTCCGGTCCGCACGGGGCCGTCCCGGTGGCGCTCTGTCCGGGCCGGGGCTGTGGGTGGTCATCGGTGTCACTCCCCCGCCGCCGTGATCCGCGCCCAGCCGGCCTTGACGGCGGTGCCCGCGTCGGTGGCGATGGTGAAGCGCACCACGGTGCCCGCGTCGTAGGGCTGCAGGGTCAGGCGCAGCGGGTGCCGGGGCGGGTGGGGGCGGCGAAGCGGGCGCCGAGGGCGCTGACGCGGGCGGGGTCGCGCCGGCGTGGCGGTCGGTGATCTCCTCGGCGGCCAGGGCGACCAGGTGCATGCCGTGGGCGATGGCGGAGGGGAAGCCGGCGGCGCGGGCGGCGTCGTCGTCGAGGTGGATGGGGTTGAGGTCGCCGGAGGCTTGCGCGTAGGCGGTGGTGTCGGCGGGGTGAGGGTGTGGGTGTAGGTGAGCGGTTCGGTGTCGGGGTGGTGCCGGGGTGGGCGGCGGGGCGAGGGTGCCGTAGGCCTCGGTGCGGGTGGCGCCGACCAGCAGGGCGGAGGTGGCCAGGTCGGCGACGAGGACGCCGGTGGCGGGGTCGGTGAGGGGGTGGCCAGGGCCAGGCGGGTGCCGCGGGCCTCGCGGCGCACCGCGGCGACGTCGACGGTGATGTCGAGGTCGCCGGGGGTGAGGGGGGTGTGGGTGTGGATCTCCTGGGCGAGGTGGACCACGCCGGTGAAGCCGTCGTCGCCGGCGGTCAGGGCGGTGACGGTGTGCTGGGCCAGGGTGTGGGCGGCGACGAAGGGGTGCGCGGGGCTCGCGCCGCCCGGGGCGCCGGCGGTGAGGCCGGTGCGGGCGGCGGCGCGGTAGGCGGCCAGGGCGGCGGCGGTGACGGTGAGTCTGGTGCGCCGGCGGAACGGGGAGGTCCCGGCCGCGGGCGCCGTCGCGGGTGCGGTCGCGGGCGCCGTCGCGGGTGCGGGCGTGGGCGGGGTGGTCGCGGGTGTGGTCGTGGTCATATCGGGGTCACCACCAGGGTCGAGTTGTGGCCGCCGAAGCCGAACGAGTTGGACAGGGCCGCGCCGGACCGTACGGGCGGGCGGCGGTGTGGACGACGTCGAGGTCCAGGCCCTCTTCGGTCTTCTCGTGGTTGGCGGTGGGAGGGACGGTGCGGGTGTTCATGGCCTCGATGGCGGCGATCAGCTCGACGGCTCCGGCGGCGCCGATCAGGTGGCCGATGACGCCCTTGGTGGAGGTGACGGGCACGCCGTGGGGGCCGAACACCGTGCGCAGGGCGGCGGCTTCGGCGCGGTCGTTGTGCACGGTGGAGGTGCCGTGGGCGTTGACGTGGGCGATGTCGCCCGGGGCCAGGCCCGCGTCGGCCAGCGCCGCGCGCATCGCGGCGACGGCGCCGGCGCCGTCGGGGCGCGGGTTGGACAGGTGGTAGGCGTCCGAGCTGGAGCCGTACCCGGCGAGCAGCGCGTAGGGGGTGCGGGCGCGGGCGCGGGCGTCGTCCAGGCGTTCCAGGACGAGGAAGGCGGCGCCCTCGCCCATCACGAAGCCGTCGCGTTCGGTGTCGAAGGGGCGTGAGGCGCGGGCGGGTTCGTCGTTGCGCAGGGAGTGCGCGCCGAGGTTGCCGAACGCGGCGAGGGTGACCGGGGTCAGGGTGGCCTCGCAGCCGCCGGCGATCACCACGTCCGCGCGTCCGCTCTCCAGCAGCAGCGCGGCGTGGCCGATCGCGTCCGCGCTGGAGGCGCAGGTGGTGGCGATGGTCAGCGCCGGTCCGCTCCAGCCCAGGCGCATGGCGATCTGGGCGGCGGCCGCGTTGGGCATGGTGACCAGCGGCATCAGCGGGGAGACCCGCAGCGGGCCGTGCCCGGTGTAGAGCGCGGACTCGCGGTCGCTGGTGGTGCGTCCGCCGACCGCGTTGCCGACCACGATCGCGCTGCGCCCGGGCCCGGGTTCGGGGCGGCCGGCGTCGTGGTGGGCGGCGAGGGCGGCGAGGGTGCCGTAGAGGGCGAAGGGGTCCAGGCGGCGGGCGTCCTTGGCGGGCACCGGGCCGTCCTGGGGCAGGTCGCTGACGCGGCAGCCCAGGCGTACCTTGTGGCGGGCCAGCGCCGGGTCGGTGAGGGCGGTGGCGGTGGAGCGCCCGGAGGCGACGGTGTGCCAGAACTCGCGGACGGTGTGGCCGGCGGGCTGACCACGCCGAGGCCGGTGACGGCGATCGGCGGGCGGTGGGGCGGGGCCATGGCTTCCTCTCCTCTCCGGGCGGGGGCGGCGGTTCTCAGATCAGGCCGGTCTGGGCGGCGGCGGTCAGGAACGCGTCGGCGGCGAAGTCGATGTCGGCCGCGGTGTGGCGGGCGGTGACCGCGATGCGCAGCCGGGCCAGGTCGTTGGGCACGGCGGGGGTGACGACGGGCAGGCCGATGACGCCGGCCTTGCGGCAGGCGGTGGCGTAGTCGTAGGCGGCGTCGTCGGAGCCGGCGATGACGGGCAGCACGGCGGTGGTGGAGTCCATGGTGGAGATGCCGGCGTCGTTGAGGCGCTTGCGCAGGCGTTCGGCCTGGACCTGGGTGTGGGTGACGCGCTCGGGCTCGCGGCGCAGGATCCGCAGGGACTCCAGGGCGGCGCCGGTCTGGCGGGGCCAAGGGCGGCGGAGAACAGGAACGGGCGGGCGGCGTAGCGCAGGTGGCCGATGAGGTCGTGGCTGCCGGCGATCCAGCCGCCCATGGAGGGGATGGCCTTGGAGAGGGTGCCGAGTTTGACGTCGACGCGGACCTTGTGGTCGAAGTGCTCCTCGATGCCGCCGCCGGTCTTGCCGATGACGCCCAGGGCGTGGGCCTCGTCGACCATGAGCAGGGCGTCGTAGCGGTCGCAGACCTCGCGCAGTTCGGGCAGCGGGGCGATGTCGCCGTCCATGGAGTAGACGCTGTCGACGATGACCAGGCGCACGCCGGTGGGGGAGGCGGCCTTGAGGCGGCGTTCCAGGTGCTCGACGTCGTTGTGGCGGAAGCGGGTGACGGTGGCGCCGGAGAGGCGGCAGCCGTCGACGATGGAGGCGTGGTCGTACTTGTCGATCAGGACGGTGTCGCCCTGGCCGACCAGGGCGCCGACGGTGCCGACGTTGGCGGCGTAGCCGGAGCCGAAGACCAGGGCGCGCTCGCGGTGGGCGAAGCGGGCGACCTCGGCCTCCAGTTCCTCGTGCAGCGGGATGGTGCCGGCCAGGGCGCGCACGCCGTGGTTGCCGGTGCCGTAGACGTCGACGGCGGCCTTGGCGGCGGCCACCACCCGCTCGTCGCCGGCCAGGCCGAGGTAGCTGTAGCCGGACATCATGAGCAGGCGCTCGCCGTCGAGGTCGCAGTAGGCGCTGTCGCGTTCCATGGTGTAGGCGACGAAGCTGTTGCGCCGGGAGGGGTCGGACTCCAGTGCGGCCACCCGGGCGTTCGTTGCGGCGAGCTTCGGCTCCAGGCGGTCCCATGCTCCGGTGGCGTTCACGGGCGTTTCTCCTTCACGGCTTCACGGCTTCGGCGGGCTTCACGGGGTTTCACGGTTTTCGCGGGGTCTGCGGGTCTGCGCGGGGTGTTTCGCGGGGTCTGCGGTGCGTGGTGTTGCGGGTCCCGGTTCGTTTCCGGTTTCCGTCCGGTTCACGGCCGCACCGAAGGGGGCTGTTTTCCGGTACGGCGCGGCGCCGGGCGGGGTGCGGGGGTGGTTCGGGGCGGCTTCGGGCGGCCTTTCTCGAAGCCTTCACGCGGGGTGCTCAAGGATGGCTACATTTCTACGGCAGGATGCGCAAGGCGTCCGCAATAGCCGCTTTCCCGGCCTGCGGGAACGCTCTGACGTGCGGAAACCTTGCGTCCACGACGTATCGACCGGCCGGCGGGTATGTTTTCCCGGCCGGTGTTGACATCGCGCATCGCGGCGAATGTATGGTCAAAATCCGCCGAAACCGAACTGCTGGTCGACGGCGAATGCGTTCCGTTTCGGATTTCCCATGCCGACGGCCCGCACGGGCCGTCACTTCCGCTTTGGCTCAAGGGGGTTGGAGCAACGTTGAACGGCTTCAGGGAAGACAGTCCGTCCGGCAGATCGGGGGCGCGGCGATGCTGATCCGCCTCACCGGTCTGGTGGCGATCGAGCACGAGGACGGGTGCCCGCAGCACCTGTCCAGCGCCCAGGCCCAGGTGGCGTTCGCCCGCCTGGTACTGGAGCGCTCCAGCGGCACCAGCCGCGACCAGCTGGCCGACACCGTCTGGCCCGACGGGCTGCCCGACACCTGGGCCTCGGCGCTGCGCAGCGTGGTGAGCCGGGTGCGGGCCTTCGTCACCGACCCCGGCCAGGGCCCCGGCGCCACCCCGCTGATCTCCAGGGCGGGCGCTACGTCCTGCGGCTGCCCGCGGACGCGGCGGTGGACCTGGAGGCCGCCGCCTCGGCCGTCGGCGAGGCCGGCGAGGCGCTGGCGGCGGGCGGCCACGCGGTCGCCCAGCAGCTGGCCGCCGGCGCGCTGGCCAACCTGCGCGGGGCGTTCCTGCCCGACCACGAGGGCGAATGGGCCCAGGGCGTGCGCGAACACGTGGAGGAACTGCGCATGGGCGCCCTGGAGACCGCGAGCCTGGCGGCCTCCGCGCTCGGCGAGGAGCACCACGCGCTGCGCTGGGCCGACGAGGCGGTGCGCCGCGCCCCGTTCCGCGAGAGCGCCTACCGCTGCCGCATGGCGGCCCTGGCCGCCTCCGGCAACCGCGCCGAGGCGCTGCGCTGCTACCAGCAGCTGCGCCAGGTGCTGGCCGAGGAACTGGGCATCGACCCGGCCGCCGAGACCCAGGAGCTCTACCTCGCCCTGCTGCGCACCCCCACCCCGCGCCGCCCGCCCCGGCGGCGGTACGGGCGGTGGACCCGGTGCTGATGGGCATCTTCGAACCGCTGGCCCTCACCCGCCTGCCCCGCCCGGTCCCCACCCCGGTCCGCGCGGCCTGACCCGCGCCCCCGGCCCGCCGTCCCCGCGCCCCCGCCCGCCGGGGGGCGCGGGGACGGCGGGGTGCGGGCGGGGCGTCCTCCGGTACCGCGCACCGCCGTACGGCGCGCACCCGCCCCGTACGGCGCGCGGTGCCCGGGGCGCAACCACCCGCCCGGCCCGCCCCGCCGGGCACACCCGGCCACGCCCCCTCACCCCTCTCCCCCGCGCCACCGCCCGCCCACCGTCCGTCCGCTGTCGGCCCCGCCGGCACCGGCCCGCGCACCGCGCCCGCCCGGCCTGCCGGGGGCGCGGGGTGCGGGTGGGGCGCCCTCCGGTACCGCGCCCGCCCGCCACGGGCACGCCCTTCCCCGCGCCACCGCCCGCCCACCGACACCGGCCCGCGCCCGCCCGGCCCGCCGGGCACACCCGGCCACGCCCCCTCATCCCTCTCCCCCGCGCCACCGCCGGCCTGGCGTCCGTCCGCTGTCGGCTCCGCCGGCACCGGCCCCGCGGGCGGCCCCGCCGGCCCTTCCCGGGCCTTCCCGGTCCCCGGACGTGTTGCGGGGGTGTTGCGGTGGGCGTGGCAGATGGGCTGGGCGTAGTAGCGTCTGGGCGTGAAGTCGCGCGCACGGCGCGGCTTTTGACCGTGGGACGGACGGGGGTCGAGCGTTGGGAAGGGGTGGTGGGTGTGGGACGGGCACGCGTCGTGGCGCGGATGATCGTGCACCCTGGTGTGGAGGACGTGAGTGTCCAGCAGGTGCTGGAGGCGCTCGCTGATCCGGCCCGCAGGTCGGTGGTGCGCACATTGGCGCACTCGCCGGCCGATCTCAGTTGCGGCTCCTTCGACCTGCCGGTCGGGCGTTCGACCTCCAGCCACCACTTCAGCGTGCTGCGCGAGGCGGGGCTGCTGCGCCAGTACTACGTGGGCACGACCAAGATGAACACGCTGCGCGCCGAGGAGCTGGAGCGCCGCTTCCCGGGCCTGCTGTCGGCGGTGGTGGCCGCCGCCGACGCGGAGGCCCTGGACACCGCGCCCTCGTGACGACGGCTCAGCCGCCCGCGGCGCCGCCGGCGGTGTCGTCCGCGTCGTCGTCCACGGTGACGACGATCTTGCCGGTCTGGGTGCCGGCCTCCAGGTAGCGGTGGGCCTCGGCGACGGCGTCCAGGCCCGCGAAGACGCGGTCGACGGCGGGGGTGAAGGTGCCGTCGGCCAGGCCCGCGGTGACGAAGGCGCGGGCACGGCGCAGCCGTTCGTCGTCGCGGGTCACCTCGTGCATCGAGTAGAAGCGGCTGGTGACGGAGGCGAAGGTGTCCTGGCCGGGCAGGGGGGTGTCGCGCGGGTCCAGGCGGCCGTAGACGATCAGGCGTCCGCCGGGGGCGATGGTGCGGGCGAGGGTGAGGACGCCGGGTCCGGCGACGGGGTCGAAGACGGTGCGTACGCCGCGCCCGCCGGTGGCGTCGTGGACGCGGGCGAGGAGGTCCTCCTCGCCGGTGACGATCACCTCGGCGGCGCCGGCGTCCAGCAGGGCGGGCGCCTTGGCGCGGGTGCGGGTGGTGGCGACGGGCACCGCGCCCAGGCGCCGGGCGGTGCGGATCGCGGCGAGTCCGACCCCGGAGGCGGCGGCGGTGAGCAGCACGTGGTCGCCGGGGCGCAGGTGGCCGTCCTCGGCGAGGGCGCCGTAGGCGGTGAGGTAGGACATCCACACGGCGGCGCCCTGGACGGGGGTGAGGCCGCGGGGGCGGTGGACGGTGGCGCGGGCGGGCACGAGGACGTGGGTGCCGTAGACGCCGTAGTCGTTGAGGTCGAAGGCGGGCACGGTGTCCACGTGGTCGCCGGCGGCGAAGCCGGTGACGCCCTCGCCGACGGCCTCCACGGTGCCGGAGGCCTCGTAGCCGAGGGTGGCGGGGAGTTCGGGCTCCTCGAGGTAGGTGCCGGCGCGGAAGAGCGCCTCGGCGCGGTTGAGGCCGATGGCGGCGACGCGCAGGCGCAGTTCGCCGGGCCCGGGTTCGGGCAGGGGGGTGTCGCGGACGGTCAGGACCTCCGGTCCCCCGGTGGTCTCGAAGACGACGGTCCTGGGCATGGCGCGGCTCCCCTGCTCGGTGCTCGGTGCTCGGTGCTCGGTGCTCGGTGCTCGGTGCTCGGTGCTCGGTGCTCGTTGGGCGTGCTCGTTGCTCGGTGGGCGTGCTCGGCGTGCGGCACGCGGTGCCGGTGTGCGGGCGGCGGTGCGGTCGCGTTCCCAGCCAAGCGGGCCGGGCCCGCCCTGTCAAACTTCGACGGCCATCGGAATAGTGGTCTTCGGGCGCCGGTTGCACGGGAGTTGACCCCTCGTCACCGCCCCGGGCCGCGGACCCGGGGCCCCGCCCCGTCGCCCCGGCCCGTTGCCCCGGCCCGGGCGGGCGCCGGGGCGGCGCGTAGGCTCTCGTTCCATGATCGGAGACGACGGCCGCCCGGACGACGACCAGGGCTGGGAGGCCACCCTGCGCTGGGCCCGCGGCGCGCTCGCCCCCGGTGAGCGGATCACCGCGGTGACGGCGCTCAAGGGCGGCTGGACCTCGCGGATGCGCCGCCTGGAGGTGACGCGCCCCGGCGGCGCGGACCCGTACGCGCTGGTGCTGCGCTCCTTCGTCAAGCCGTTCTACCGCCGCCACGCCCCGGCCATGCTGGCCCGCGAGGCCGGCGTGCTGCGCCTGCTGGAGGCCGGCGCCGTCCCGGCCGCGCGGCTGCGCGCGCTCGACGAGCACGGCGCGGCCTGCGACCACCCGTCGCTGGTGATGACCCACCTGCCCGGCGGCGTGCGCCTGGCCGAGGACGGCGACACGTCCCGGCGCGCGGACCTGCTGGCCGCCCAGCTCGCCGCCGTCCACGCCCTGGAGGTCGGCGAGCGGGAGCGCCCGCGCGCCTGGCAGGCGTGGACGGCCCCCGACCTGGTGCGCGTGCCCGAGCACACCGCGCGCCCCGGCCTGTGGGCACGGGCGGTGGAGGCGATCGACCGGCAGGCGCCCGCGCACCGCTCGTGCTTCCTGCACCGCGACTTCCACCCCGGCAACGTGCTGTTCACCGGCGCCGGCGACACCCTCGCGGTCAGCGGGGTCGTCGACTGGGTGGAGACCTCCTGGGGCCCGGCCGACCTGGACGTCGCCCACTGCTCCACCGCCCTGGCCCTGCTCCACGGCCCCGCCGCCGGCCTCGCCTTCGCCGACCGCTACCGGGCGGCCGGCGGCGCCGTGCTCGCCGAGGACGGCGAGCACCTCTACTGGCGGCTGCTGGACGCCCTCGCCTACGCCCCCGACGCGCAGAAGGTCGCCGTCCCCTGGCGCGAGCTGGGCCGCACCGACCTGACCCCGGCCCTGCTGACCACCCGCCTGGAGGACTACCTGCAGGCCCTGTTCGACCGCTACGCCTGAGCGCCGGCCCGCCCTGACCCGACCCGGCCCACCCCGCCTCGCCTCGCCGAAGTCCCCGGCCCGCTCCGCCAATTCGCTCGACCCGGCCACGTCCTCGAGGAGACCCTACGGGCATGGAGTTCTTCTGCTACCACCGCGACCGGCCCGACTCCCTGGCACTGCGCCGTGAACTGCTGGAGGAGCACTGGTCCTACATGGACCGGTACGCGAAGGAGATGACCGCCCGGGGCCCGACCCTCACCGGCCACGGCGGCGCTCCCACCGGCAGCGTGCACATCCTCGACCTGCCCGGTCCCGCCGCCGCCCGCGCGTTCGCCTTCGACGAGCCGGGCTACCAGGCCGGCGTCTACCGGGACGTGCTGCTGCGACGGTGGCACAACCTGCTGGGGCGCACCATGTGGGACTTCCCCGGCGGCCCAAGCGGCGGCAACCGCTACCTCGTGCTGGGCCTGGGCACCGGACAGGCCGCCGACCTCGCCGTGCCGCCCGGCACGGGCGACCTCATCGCCTACGGGCCGCTGCTGTCCGACGACGGCACCGCCTGGCTCGGCACGGCCGCGCTGCTGCGCGCGCCGGACCCGGACACGGCGGGAGCCGTCCTGACCCGGGACCGGTACGCCACCGTCGAGGTGCACGACTGGCAGTTCGGCGGCCGCCCGTCCTGACCCGCGCCGCGTGCAGCGGGGCGGTCCCGGGCGGCGGGACGAGGCAGCCGTGCGCCGCCTCCCGCGTGAAACGGCCGCCCGGCCCCCGCGGACCCTGCCCGGCCGGCAGGGGGCCCGCGGGGGCCGGGCGGCCCCGGTCCTACGTCAGGTGGCGGGCGAAGAAGCGGTCCCCGTCCTCCACTTCGAACCACGGGGTGCCGGTGTGCCCGCCCGTGTTGGCGTGCAGTGTCTTCTCCGTGCTGGCGAAGGCGTCGAACAGGTCCAGGGCGCGCCCGCGGGGGTTGCCCTCGTCGTCCCACTGCAGCAGGAACAGCAGCGGGACGACGACCTGCCGGGCCCGCTCGCGCTGGGCGCGGGGCACGTAGCCCCCGGCGAAGAAGCCGGCGGCCGCGATGCGCGGCTCGGTCGCCGCCAGCTCGATGCCGACGGCCGTCCATCCGGAGTAGCCGACCGGGCCGGCGATCCCGGGCAGGGCGAGGAGGGCGTCCAGGACGGTCCGCCATTCCGGGGCCGCCCGGTCGACCAGCGGGCCGATGAACGACTCGAGGATCTCCTCCGTCTCGGCGGCCGGCCGGCCCTCCCCCATCGCCCGGCGCAGCTCGGCGCGGGAGCGGTCGTCGGCGGCGCAGCGGGGCCGGTCGCCGTGCCCGGGGGCGTCGATGGCGGCCACCGCGTAGCCGCGGGCGGCGCAGTACCGGGCCCGGGCCACCAGTCGGGGCTCTCGCCTGTGCAGGCCGCCGTTGTGGGCCGTCAGGATCAGCGGCAGGGGTGCGGCGGATTCGGGCGTCCACAGGGTGCCGGGGATCTCGCCGAGGGTGAACTCGCGGGCGAGGACGCCGTCGTCGAGGCGCTGCTCGGAGGTGAAGCGCATGGTCGTGCCTTTCGGGAGTGCGCGTGATCGGCGCTCCCGGACGACCTATCGCCCGGCCGTGACCCCGTGGGGGAGCACCCGTGTCTGTATCGCGTTCACGGGTACCACCTCCTCGTTCTCTCGCACGGCCTCCGGCACCGTAGCAGCGGCCGCCGCGGTCCGCCAACAGGTTTTCCGGCGCGCGCCCCGCCCCCGCGAACACCCCCTCGCGGCCGCCCCGGAACGCCCCTCGCCGCTGCCCCGGAACGCCCCTCGCCGTACGGGAAGCGGGGCCCGCCGGGTCTCGCGTACGGCGCGCGCCGAAGCTGCGGGTAGGGTCCGGGCATGCTCCTGTGGATCAACGGGCCGTTCGGCGGCGGCAAGACCCAGACCGCGCACGAGCTCCTGCGGCGGCTGCCCGGCAGCGTCCTGTGCGACCCCGAACACGTCGGGTTCGGGCTGCACCGCATGACCCCGCCCGCCCTGCGCGGGGACTTCCAGGACCTCCCGGCCTGGCGCCAGGGCGTCTACGAGGTCCTGGACCGGGCCCTCACCGGGCACGCGGGCCCGGTGATCGTGCCGATGACGGTCGTGGAAGCGCCGTACTTCCGCGAGACCGTCGGCCGGCTGCGCGAACGCGGCCACGACGTACGGCACTTCACCCTGCTCGCCACCCGGGAAACGGTGCTGCGGCGCCTGCGCGAACGCGGCTTCGGACACGCCGTCCGCCTGGTCGCCGGCAAGGACGCCCCGCTGCGCCGGGAGAGCTTCGCCCTCTCCCGGCTCGACCTGTGCCTGGAACGCCTGCGCGAGGAGGAGTTCGCCCAACACGTGTGGACCGACCGTCTCACCGTCGCGCAGGTCGCCGACCACATCGCCGCCGCCTGCGCCCTGACCCTCGCCCCGAACACCGACGGCCCGCTGCGCGGCCGGCTGCGCCGGGCCTGGACCGGCGCCCGCCACATCCGGTTCGACTGAGCCCCGCCCCCGCCCTCCGGGCAGCAGACCGGAGGCCGGGGCCGGTCACAGGTCCAGCCGCAGGTCCTCCTCGGCGGCCAGGACCTCGCCCCCGTAGGCGCGGCGGGCCTCGGCCAGCGCCAGGGCGCGGTCGGTGCCGGGCCAGAAGTGGGTGAGCAGCAGGCGGGCGGCGCCGGCGCGGCGGGCCCAGTGGCCGGCCTGGGCGGCGCTGAGCAGGTGCGGGTCCCGGGGGGCGGTGCCGCACACGGTGGCGCCGGCGATGAACAGGTCGGCGCGGTCGGCGAGTTCGGCCAGGGCCGGGCCGGGGCCCGCGTCGCCGCTGTAGGCGAGGGCCAGGCCCGGGGCGCTGAGCCGCACCCCCGCGTGGGGCACGTGGTGGGGCAGGCCGGCGGTGTCCAGGCGCAGCGGGCCCAGGCGGTGGGTGGCGGGGGCGGCGGGCAGGGGGTGGACGTCGAAGACGTCGTGGAGGTCTTCGCTGGGTTCCATCGCCTGGACGCGTTCGACGACGCCCGGCGGGCAGTACAGGGGCAGGCGCGGCGGGCGCGGGGCGGCGAAGTAGCGGGCCCGGCACAGGGCGCTGAGGTCGGCGCAGTGGTCGGGGTGGGCGTGGGTGATGACGACGGCGTCCAGGCCGAGGGCGCCGGTGTGGTGGAGCAGGCGGGGGAAGGTGGCGTAGCCGAGGTCGAGGGCGAGGCGGTAGCCGTCGTGTTCGAGGAGGAAGCCGCTGGCGGCGCGGCCCGCTTCGGGGTAGGCGGCACTGGTTCCGAGCACTGTCAGTCGGCGCACCGGGTGATGCTCTCACGGAGGGGGGAAGGGGGGTGAATCCTTTCTGGGCCGGGCCGCCTCCTATGGGCGGGCCCCGCGCGGGCCCGGTGGTGGGACGTTGTGGTGGGAGGTCGTCGTGGTGGTCGGTGTCGGTGTGGCCCTGGGCGCGGTGCTGGTGTGCGCCCGCGTGTCCGTGCCTCGGCGCCCGCGGGGCGGCGGGCGTGGCCGAGGACGGCGGGTGGCCCGGTGCGGACGTGGTCGCCGCGGCGCAGCGCGGTGACGCGCGGGCGCCGACCGGGCTGGTCACGGCCTCGCACCCGCATGTGCGGCGCTTCGCCCACTCGTTGTGCGCGAGCCGGGAGGACGCCGGGGACGCGGCGCAGGAGGCGCTGACCGTGCTGTACCGGCCGGTGGGCATGCTGCGGGCTTCCACGGCGCTGGGCTCGTGGCTGTTTCGCATCGTGCGCAACGAGTGCCTGCGCGGCGCCCGTTCGGTGCTGCGCCCGCACCCGGCGGGGCCCGGGGACGGCGGCGCCACGGGCGATGGGGACGGGGGTGCGGGCGGGGCGGCGGGCGGGGGTGCGGGCGGGGCGGCGGGCGGGGGTGCGGGCGGGGCGGCGGGTCTGGCGTCGGCGGAGGAGGAGGTGCTGCGGCGTCTGGAGGCGCGGCGGATCGCCGAGGCGCTCGCGGCGCTGCCGCCCGACCAGCGCTGTGTGCTGGTCCTGCGCGACGTGCGGGGCCGCAGCGGACGGGCGGTCGCCGAGGAACTGGGCATCGGGCAGGCCGCGATGAAGCCCCGGCTGCACCGCGCCCGCGCCGCCCTGAGGCACAGCCTGAGCACCGCCGAGGCCGAGGCCGAGGCCGGGGCACCGGCCGGGACCGGGGCGGGGGTGCCGGTCGCGGCGGGCGGGCGGGCGCGGTGAACGGGGACGGCGCCGCGGGCGGCGAGGACCGGCCCCGGCGCGTGCGTGCCCTCGCCGCCCCGTCACCCGGCGCGCGGCGCGGCCGGGTTCGGCGTGACGGTGTGGTGACGTTCGAGATCGGCATCGGCTGGAACAGCCCGCTGCCGAGGCGCACCGACGTCACGGTCCTCGACTGAGCACCGCGCCGGGACGTAGCCGGTGACGGCCGGCACCACCCGCCCCGCGCCGGCCCCGGGCCCACCCCCAGGGCCGCCGCGGGGCGCCACCGTTCGCTTCCGCGCGGGCCGGAGCGCGGGCGGGTCAGGGGCGTACGGAGTCAGTGGTGCGCGGAGTCAGGAGCCCGGGGCGCCGGTGCGTACGACGGCGTCCAGGGCCGGCGCGATGACGGCGAAGGACCGGTCGGTCAGAGCGGCGGCGTCCACCACCCCGCCGCCCCCGCCCCCGTCGCCGCGGTCCCCGTCGCCGTCGGCGCCGCTCCAGCGCTGCAGCACCGCGTGGAAGGCCGCCAGGGCCATGTCCGCGGCCAGCTGCGGGTAGAGCTCGGCCGCGGGTCCAGGCCGAGGCGGGCGGCGAGTTCGGCGGCGAGCGCGTCGCGCCACTGCGCCTGGCGTTCCAGGAAGCGGGCGAGCAGGGCGGGGGTGGTCAGGATCAGCCGCACGACGCGGCGGGCGCGTTCCTCGTGGCCGGCGCAGGCGGCGACCGAGCACCAGACGGCGTGCCGCAGGGCCACCGAGGGCGGTTCGGCCGCGGGGCGGGCGGCCAGTTCCTCGCGCATGGCGGCGCCCAGTCCGGCCAGGAACCGGACGACGACGTCCTCCTTGGAGGCGAAGTAGCGGAAGAAGGTCCGCTTGGACACGCCCGCGGCCGCCGCGATCTCGTCGACGGTGACGGCCTCGAAGCCCCCGTCCGCCAGGAGTTCCAGGGCGGCCCGGGTCAGCTCGTCGGCGACGAGCTGGCGCTTGCGCTGGGCCAGGGTGGCGGCGGGGGTGGTCACCGGGCCATCCTAGCCCCGCGCCATTCATGTCACGACACGCCAGTCTTGACACTTGGTGACATCGAGGGCAGCGTGAGCCACATGACTCGCAGTCACATGACCCGCAGCGACTGGACCACCGACCGCATCCCGGACCAGAAGGGCCGGGTGTTCGTCGTCACCGGGGCCACCGGCGGACTCGGCCTCGCCACCGCCCACGCCCTCGCCGCCAAAGGCGCCCGCCTCGTCCTGGCCGTGCGCGACGAGACCCGGGGACGCCACGCCGCCGACCTCCTGAGCGCCCGCCACCCCGATGCCCCGCCACCGGCCGTACGCCCCCTGGACCTGGCCGACGGCGCCTCCGTGCGCGCGTTCGCCGCCCGCCTGCGCGAGCACGGCCCGCGCCCCGACGTCCTGGTCAACAACGCCGGCGTCCTCGCGCCCCCGCGCACCCTCACCCCGCACGGCCACGAACTCCAGCTCGCCGCCAACCACCTCGGCCACTTCGCCCTCACCGCCCTCCTCCTGGACCTCCTCGCCGACGGCGACGACCCCCGGGTGGTCACCGTCACCTCCGCCAACCACCGCCGCGCCCGCATCCACTTCGACGACCCCGCCGGCGCCCGCTCCTACTCCCCGATGGACCGCTACAACCAGTCCAAACTCGCCGGCGCCCTCTTCGGCCACGAACTCCACCGCCGCCTGACCCTGGCCGCCAGCCCCGTGCGCAGCGTCCTGGCCCACCCGGCTACGCCGCCACCGGCCTGCAGCACGCCACCCCCGTCCCCGCGGTGCGGCTGCTGTTCGGCCGCCTCCTACGCCCCCTGGCCCAGAGCCCCGAACGCGGCGCGCTGCCCCAGCTGTACGCGGCCACCGACCCGCAGGCCCTGGGCGGAGCGCTGTACGGCCCCGGCGGCCCCGGCGAACTGCGCGGCGCCCCCACCCGCGTCCCCCTCGCCCCGCGCGCCACCGACCCGGCCACCGCCCGGCGCCTGTGGGACCTGTCGGAAGACCTGACCGGCGTGCGCTTCACCCTCCCCCACCCCACGAAGACCCCGACACCCGCCCGGCCCCGGCCCGCCCCGCCAGCCCTGACACCCCCACACCGGCGGGAACGGGCACGAGAAGCCGGACCCGCCGACTTCCAGCTCCGCGCCGACCCCAGACCCACGCGGATCCCGGCCCGGACCCGGCCGAACCGGCCAGAGCCGCACGAGAAGCCGGACAGGCCGACCTCCGGCGCCGCGCCGGACCCGGACCCGGACCCGGACCGAACTCCGGCACGGGCCGGGCCGCACCGGCGGGAACGGCACGAGAAGTCGGACCCGCCGACTTCCAGCTCCGCGCCGACCCCAGACCCACGCGGATCCCGGCCCGGACCCGGCCGAACCGGCCAGAGCCGCACGAGAAGCCGGACAGGCCGACCTCCGGCGCCGCGCCGGACCCGGACCCGGACCCGGACCCGGACCGAACTCCGGCACGGGCCGGGCCGCACCGGCGGGAACGGCACGAGAAGTCGGACCCGCCGACTTCCAGCTCCGCGCCGACCCCAGACCCACGCGGATCCCGGCCCGTGCCCGGCCGAACCGGCCAGAGCCGCACGAGAAGCCGGACGGGCCGACCTCCGGCGCCGCGCCGACCCAGGACCGGCTCGGGTCCGGGCACGAGAAGTCGGACGGGCCGACTTCCGGTGCCGGGCCGGTGTCCTGTTCGCGATGCCACCTTCGACGCCGCCTTCGACGAACCCCGACCGGTCCGGGCCGTCGTCCGGCCGGTCTGGACCATGGCCAGGACGGTGGTCCGCCGGTCCGTAGCCGATCTTCCAGTCGGCACGGACCCCGCAGAATCCGTCCGTCACGCACCGAAGGCCCACGGCGCCGGCCCCGGCGGGAAAACCGGGTGCGGGCCCCGGGCCGGGGCTGCTACGACAGCCGTATGGACGATCTTGTGACGGAACGCCTCATCCTGTGCCCGCTCGACCCCGCGCTGGCCCGGCGCATCGCGGCGAACGCCCCGCAGGCGGGCGACCGGTGGGAGGCCGGCTACCCGTCAGGAGCCGACGTGGCCGGTGCCCGCCGCTTCCTGGAGGTGTGCGGGCAGGACGGCGGGACGGGCCCGTTCGGCGCGTACGAGATCCGCCGGCGCGGCGACGGGCACGCGATCGGCGGGGCGGGCTTCCACGGCCCGGCCGATCCGCAGGGCGGCGTGAGCGTCGGGTACGGCCTGGTGCCCGCCGCGCGCGGCCACGGCTACGCCTCGGAGGCCCTGCGCGCCCTGCTCTCCCTGGCCCGCGAGCTCGGCGCCACCCGGGTACGCGGCGACACCGACCTCGCCAACAACCGCCTCCCGCCACGTCATGGCGGCCTGCGGCATGCGCCCGGCCGGCCAGGACGAACGCCTCGCGTACTACGAGACCGTCTGGACCACGGCACCACCACACCCTGACCCGCCGCCACCCTGACCCGCCGCCACCCCGGCCCGGGGCCGGCGCCGGGCACCGCCCGCACCGGCCCCGGGCGAGGCGCAGGTCCGCGTCCGGCGAACGAACAGACCTGCCTGCAGTGCCAGCGACAGCCGTTGCGGGCCGGTGACACACCGCCCGGGCGACCACCCTCGGCCGGAGGATCCCCACCGGCGGGCACCCGGGCAGCGGCCCCGCCGGGCCCGGACCGGTCACCAGTCGCGGCCCGGACGGGACACGGACCGGGCCGGACACGGCGACTTCCCTTGGACTTCGCTCCGGGCCCGGCCGGGGAAGCGCCGGCCCATGGCGGCGCCAGCCCGCCGTTCCCGGGACACAGGACCGCGGCCCGGCTGCCCGACACCGGCAGCAGGTCGCGCCGTCACATCCCGCCCGTGGTAGGGCCCGCGGCGCCGCCGCGGCGACGGACCGTACCCGGGCAGGCCTCGATGCGGGAGGCGACGCCGTCGGCAAACCCGCCCGCACGCCGCACCCCGTCGGGCGCGCGGGCCGGACACCGGGGACCCGTACCTGCGGGGCGGGCCGCACGCCCCCTGGCGGTCTCCCGGCGCAGGACCTCCCGCCGGGCACGGGGCGTCGCCGAGCGGCCCGACCGGCGTTCCCACCCGGTGCGCGCCACCCACGACGGACCACCCGCCCACCTCGTCGCCCTCGCCCTCGCCCTCGCCCACAGCTACGGCTCCACCACCGCCGGCCCGGGCGCCCGGATGAACGGCGGCACCGGCCCCGGCCCCGGCAAAGCCTGCGACCCGCACATCGGCCCCGCACACGTCTGGGCCGGCGACGCCGAGAACGCCCCCGTCAGCCACCTGCCCGCCAAGAGCCGCGTCGCCACCGGCCTCACCCGGGCCCCCTCCTCGGCGACCCCCTCCACCAGACCTCCGGCCCCGGCGACGAGACCTGGTTCGACCAGGACCCCACCGGCGGGGAATCCGGCGCCAGCCGCTTCGCCGTCGCCGACGCCAAACCCCTGCCCTTCGACTCCCGCTCCGGCGACATGAACACCCCCGACCCGCACTCCCCCACCGGAGGGTCCGTCAACAACATCGGCCGGATCGCCGCCGGCCACCACGACCACGTCACCCGCCAGAACCACCGCCGACCAGCACAGACCATCCCCGCCCCCGGCAGGCCGTCCAGGCCCTCGACGCCCTCCTCTACGAAGCTATGTCCGCCGTCCCCCGGCTGCGCCACCGCGACGGCCGGCCCGGCTCCACCGGACAGCGCTCCACCGGACAGCGGGCCACCGGCCTCGACGTCTACTCCCCGGGCCGCGCCACCGCCACCCGCGAGCGCCACCTCACCACCAACGCCGCGCTCCTGTTCGGCGCCGCCGGCAACAGGCCACCCCCGTCCCCGTCATCCGCGACCCGTGACCCCTTCGGCACCCCCGCCCCCGAACCCGCCCCGAACCCGCCCTGCCCAACGGCACCCCCGACATCCCGGCCACCCGCCACGCCCCATCCGGTCCGCCTGACACCCCGCCCCGCCGGGCGGCACGCGGCCGGCGTGCGGCCGGTGTCCAGCCCGTGGCCGGCCGAGGGACGCGCCACCGGCGGGCAGTAGGATCAGCGGCGTTGCACACCCGTACACACACCGCTGCTAGGAGGCTTTCATGGCTCAGGTCACGCTGAAGGGGAACCCGGTCGAGATCGGCGGCGCGCTGCCCGCCGCCGGCAGCCAGGCCCCCGCGTTCACGCTGGTCGGCGCCGGCCTCGCGGACGCCTCCCTCAAGGACTACGCGGGCACCCGCAAGGTCCTCAACATCTTCCCCAGCATCGACACCCCCACCTGCGCCACGTCGGTGCGCACCTTCAACGCCCAGGCCGGCGCGCTGGAGAACACCGTCGTGCTGTGCATCTCCGCCGACCTGCCGTTCGCGCAGGCCCGCTTCTGCGGCGCCGAGGGCCTGGACAACGTCAAGACCCTCTCCACCCTGCGCGGCCGCGACTTCCACGACAGCTACGGCGTCGCCATCAACTCCGGCCCGCTGGCCGGCCTGACCGCCCGCGCCGTGGTCGTCCTGGACGAGAACGACACCGTCCTGCACACCGAACTCGTCGCCGAGATCGCCGACGAGCCGAACTACGACGCCGCGCTCGCCGTCCTCGCCTGACCCACCCCGCGCACCCGCGCGCCGCACCGCGCGCACCCCGACGGCGGCCCCGCCCCGGCCCGCACCCCGCCCCTCCCGGCAGGCACGCGGCACCGGCGGCCGGGCCGCCGCCCGCATCCCGGCCCCGCACCCCCGCCACCAGGACCCGGCCCCCGCCCCGCGAGCAGCCCGGCGATGGTTTCGTCGGGTCATACGGGTCCAGGCACGGAGTCCGTGAGGGCGATCAGCAAGCCGTCACGGTCCGTGCGTGTCTGCGACCGGGACTCACGCGGACCCTCCCGGTTCCCGCACGAACGGGGGCGCTACCTTGCCACCATGTGCATCTCGACCAGTGAGGCCGCGTTCTCCGGCACGATCGTGTACTGCGGTCGGCAGCACCACCCCGTGCACGGCCTCATCCATGTCCTGGGCTACCAGAACACCGCCGTCAACCTCGCGAGCGGCCCGAACGCGCTGCTGCTGCACCTGCCCACCGAGCGGCTCACCCCCGGGCACTTCCTCTCCGCCGGACGCGGCGCCGACGTCCTGGAGCGCATGGTCGACGCCGTTCGCCCCATCGCCGTCGCGGTTGACGAGACCGCGTGGATGAGCGCGCAGCCCCAGGCCGTCCAGGTCTTCGAGCACGACGTCTACACGGTGCTCCTGGCCGACGACCCCACCGCGATCCCCGCCGCCCTGCGGCAGGTGCCGGCCCACCGGCGCCCGTCCCTCGACCCGGACCTCCTGCGCTTCTACGCCGACCACTTCCCCGACCACACCGTCGCCGTCTGCTGCTTCGACAACGCCGACGCGCAACGGGCCCAACCCCTGCTGCTGTGGTACCCGCCCCTCGACCCCGACCAGCTGACCGTGCCGGCGCTGGACAGCCACACCGGAGCGGCACCGGATCTCGACGCCCTCGTGCCCGTGGACCACTGGGTCCTGCTGTCCAGCGACGAGGCCCCCCGCGGCTGGGGCGAGAGCGTCGACTACCCCGAGGGCATGCGCCACAGCCTGCGCTCCTTCCTCCCCACCACCGTCATGGGCCAGTACTACGGCGGCGGAGAAGCCATGCCCAACGCAGACTTCACCATCAGCCACCTCGACCTGCTCGCCGGCGACCTCGACCGCATCGAGCGCCGCCGGCCGGCCCGCCGCTGATCCGCAGCGTGGCGGCGCTACCGGTCCGCGAGCCGACACCCGGTCACCGTGGCCGCCGGCCGGCCGCGGTCAGTCACCAGGAGCCGCTCGCGCGGCAGCGGTGGCCCCGCCCCGCCGGACATGCCGCGCCCGAGCGCCTTCAGGCCGTCGACGCGGCCTTCGACCGGGCCGGACGGCCAGTCGGTGCCCATGCCGTGGACGACGGCGTCAAGACCGGGGGGCGGTGCGGCGGCGAAGCCGGCCGGCCCGGCCCGGCCGTCCGTCCGTCCGTCCGTCCGTCCGTCCGTCCGCGCGGCCGCTGCGGGCAGGCCGAGGACACGGGCAAGGGCGGCGAGGCCCGCACGCTCCGGCACCACCCGGGGACGTGACACCGGCGAAGGCGACACCGGCGCCGGTCACCGGCGGCGGCCGAACGGGACGGCGTCGCCGCCGCGGTGCTCGCAGTCCCCGGCGCCGGCGCGGCGCGCCGATCGCGGCGCCGTCGCGACGGTGGGCCCGGCCGGGCGCCCGGCACCGCGCCCTGATCCGCCACAGTCCGCAGGACAGGGCCCGACGGCCCCGCCCCACCGCGCCCCGGGCGCAGCGGGAGCACGGAACTGCGGGATTGCGGTGCTGCGGGACGCGGGCGCCCCGGTGGGACCGGCCCTGCGAGGCAGCGGGCCGGGCCCGCACTCCCGCCGGCCCCTGGCCCCCCGGTGGCGCCCGGGTGTCCGCGCCGGCGAGTTTCTGGCCCCACCGAAACGGTTTCGCCCGGCCCGTTTCCGGGTCGTGCGGGTGAGGGTGCGGGGCGGTGTCGAGACGGACCGGGCCGACGTGGCCCCGCCCCTGGCCGACGCCGTCGGGCGGCCTACGGCTTCGGCGCCGCGGCCGGTGCGGGCAGGTCGAGGACGCGGGCGAGGGCGGCGGTGACCGGACCGGCGTGCTCGGGTATCCGCCGGCGGGCCCAGGCGGTGGCCAGCGCGAGGAAGTAGGTCAGGTCGCGCTCGGCGCCGGCGAGCAGGTGGCGCAGCTCGGTCACGGGCAGCTCGATCACCGGGCTGCCGCTGTGCTCGGCGTTGACGGTGAGCCGGACGGTGTCGCCGAAACGTTCGGCGACCGGTGACACGGGCTCGTGGCCGAACCCGAGCAGGCCGCCGCCGTCGGCGAACACGTGCCAGTCGCGCCAGTCCTCCAGCCCGTCGCAGCAGCCGGGCAGGAAGGCGACCCCCGTCGCGTGGTCGGTGACGCGGAGGCCGCCGGCCGCGTAGAGGTGGTCGAAGGTCAGCAGTCCGTGCAGGAAGGACTGGAGCGGGTCGGCCGGCCGTGGCGGCCGGTCCCCGTCGGGGTCGATGTCGTTGCAGGCGGTGATGCGCATCACCGCCGTCCCGACCTCGGCGGGTGAGAGTGCGCCGTTCAGGGGCAGGAAGGCGAACGGCTCGACCCCGGCGATAGGCCAGAGGTCGAAGTCCTCGGGGGTGTTGATCTCCAGGACGGGCTGCATCACGATCACCCGGCGCAGTGTTCCGCACCCTTGCCCGTACCGCCTCTGGATGACGCCGGGCATCCGGCCTCTTGCGACACCTGACCGGGAGGAGGGCCGGACACCTTCGGGCTCTCGCGTGACGGCGAGGCCTGGAACTCACCCCGTCCTCCCGGGGCCGAGAACCACCGTCCTGAACAGCCGGGGCTCCCGCGGCGCCCGGGGCTCCCTCGGTGCCGTGACACCGCAGCCGCGAGGCGCTGCCCCGCCTCCCGTGCCCGGCGGGCCCGGGCGTCCTGACGGCCCGTCCCCGGCCCCGGCGGCCGGCGCCGCCGGGCGGCGGGCCTCGTCGCGCACGGGTGCCCGCGTACCCACGTGCCCGCCGCGGCGCCGCGCCCCCAGGCCCCGGGCGCCTGCCGCGGGCCCGGGCGTCCTGACGACCCGTCCCCGGCCGCGGTGGCCGCGGCCGCGTCCGCGGCCGGCGCCGCCGGGCGTCGGGTCAGGCCGCGAAGGCGGCGAGGAGCTTGTCGGTGAGGCGTTCGAGGTAGTCGGGGCGGTGGCGGTGTGGACGACGGCCAGGCGCCAGTACAGCGGGCCGGCGAGGAGGTCGAGGGCGATCTCGTGGTCCACGCCGGCGGGCAGCTCGCCGCGCTCGACGGCCCGTTCCAGCAGCTGGGCGGCCTTGCCGCGGCGGGTGTCGCGCACGGCGCCCAGCAGCACCCGCGCCAGCTCGGGGTTGCGGCCGCTCTCGGCGATCAGGTCCGGGACGATCCTGGACGGGAGCCGGTGGCGCAGCGCGTCGGCGGTGGCGGTGAGGAAGGCGAGGACGTCGCCGCGCAGGGTGCCGGTGTCCTTGATCTCGGTGGCGTCCACGGCCACGGCGCGGACCAGGGCGAGGGTCATGTCGAGTTTGGAGGGCCAGCGGCGGTAGATGGCGGCTTTGCCGGCGCCGGCGCGTCGGGCGACCGTTTCCAGGGAGAGGCGGGCGTAGCCGACGGCGGCGAGTTCCTCGAAGAAGGCGGCGGCGATGGCCTCGGTGACGGAGTCCTGGAGGACCGGCCCGCCCGGGGTGCGGCGCACGGCAGCCACGGGAGCCCCAGGGGCCTCGGGGGCGGCGGAGGTGGCGGGGGCCGCGGGAGCCTCGGGGGCCTCGGAGGTGGCGGGGGCCGCAGGAGTGGCAGGGGCTTCGGGGGTGTGCCGGTGGTGGGGGCGGGCCGGGGCGCGGGGGTGGCGGGCATGGCCCGAACCTACACCTGGCGGAACGCTTGCGTCTCGACTGGGAGGGGACTAGCGTCATAGGCGAGACGGAACGGTTCCGTCTCGCCTACGGGTTGGGAGTGCACCATGCGGTTCCTCTTCGAGGACGAGTCGTTCTCCTTCGAGACGCTGCGGGCGGCCGGGTTCGCCGGCGACGGCGGCGCCGACCTGGGCGAGGTGGTGGCCTGCGCCGCCAGGATCGGCGAGGGCGACGAGCAGGCCTGGCTGCGGGAGTGGAAGGCCACCGCGCGGCGCGCGCACGCCGTCGCCGAGGACGCCCTGGCGGCCGGGCACCGGGTCAGCGCCCGCGAGGCCCTGCTGCGCGCGTCGAACTACTACCGCACCGCCGAGTTCTACCGCCGTGACGACCCCGCGAACGACCCCGAGGCCCGGGAGCTGTCCCGCCTCTCCCGGGAGACCTTCGCCGCCGCCACCGCCCTGATGGACACCCCGGTGGAGGCCGTGCGCATCCCCTACCAGGACACCACCCTGCCCGGCTACCTCTTCCTCGCCGACGACTCCGGCGCCCCGCGCCCCACCGTCGTCTTCACCAGCGGCTTCGACTCCACCCTGGAGGAGTCCTACTTCGCCGTCGCCGCGGCCGCGCTGCGCCGCGGCTACAACGTGCTCGCCTACGACGGGCCGGGCCAGGGCGCGGCGCTGCGCGAGCAGCACCTGGTCTTCCGTCCGGACTGGGAGGCGGTGGTGACCCCGGTCCTCGACTGGGCGCTGACCCGCCGCGAGGTCGCCGCCGACGCCCTGGTCCTGTTCGGCTACAGCCTCGGCGGCTACCTGGCCGCCCGCGCCGCCGCCCGCGAACACCGCCTGGCCGCCCTGGTCCTGGACGACGGCCTCTACAGCTACGGCCAGGCCCACGACCGGTTCCTGCCCGCGTTCCTGCGCACGTGGACCGAGGACGGACGCGACGACCTCGTCGAGCCCGTCATGCGCCTGCTCATGCGGGAGAGCACCCAGCTGCGCTGGGCCCTGCGCAACGGGGTGTGGACGTTCGGCGCCTCCTCGGTCGCGGACTACCTGCGCCGCACCGCCGACTACACCCTCGAAGGCCTCGCCCACCTCATCACGTGCCCCACCCTCGTCCTGGACGCCGAGAACGACCAGTTCTTCCGCGGCCAGCCCCAGCAGGTCCAGGCCGCGCTGACCTGCCCGCACACCCTGATCACCCTGACCGAGGCCGAAGGCGCGGGCGAACACTGCCACATGGGCGCCATGGCCCGCTTCCACCAGAGCGTCTTCGACTGGCTGGACAGCACCCTGACCCCCGCACCCGCGCCCGCGCCCGCACCGGCGCCGCGCCTGGCACACCGGCCCTGACACACCGGGCCCCGCCGTCCGCCCCGCCGCAGGCCCTGCCCTCACCCGCCGGCGCGCGAGGACACGACGCCGCGCGAAGGCACGACGCCGGATGAGGGCACGGCGCCCGCCCCTCCCCGCACCGCCCCGCACCCGCCCCGGTGCCGCCCCGGCGCCCGTTCCGGGCACCGCCGTCCGCCCCACCGGGCCCGCGAGCACCACGGCACCCGGGCACCGGACCTCCCCTGTACCGCGCCCCCGGACACCCGGACCCCGCAGACCCGGATCCCGCGGGAGCACGGCGCCGGATCTCCCGGGCAACCCGGACCCCGAAGCACCGAAGCACCGGACCCGCGGGAAGCCGCCCCCAGACCCGCACCCCCAGACCCGGGCCCCGCGGGAAGCCGCACTCCCCCCGGCCCCGGGCACCGCGGGAGCGCGGCGCCGGGTGTCCCGGGCGGCCTGCGCCCCGAAGCACCAAGCACCGGCCCGCGGGAAGCCGCCCCCAGACCCGGGCCCGCGGGAAGCCGCACTCCCCCCCCCGGCCCCGGGCACCGCGGGTGCGCGGCGCCGGGTGTCCCGGGAGCCGGCCCCGGTCCCGCCGTCCGGGGCGTCGCGGACGGCCGGTGCGCGGCCCTGGAACGGGGTGCGCCCCCGTCCCCGGGCAGGGGGCCGGGGACGGGGGCGCGGGGTGGTCCCGTCAGGCGGGCGGGAACCGGGGGGCGGGGCGGTGAGGGTGGCGGGAGGCCGCCCCGGGCCCGGCCCGGGGTGGCGGGCCGGGCCCGGGGTGGCCAGGGGACGGTGAGGGGTGGTCAGGGGGGACGGTGAGGGGGCCGGTCAGGTGATGGAGGCCCCGGAGTCGATGCTGATGACCTGGCCGGTCATGCAGTCCTGGTCGAGGAACAGGGTGATCGAGCGCGCCACCTCGCTCGGGGTGACGAACCGCGGCACCGGCACCTTGTCGCGCATCCCGGCGACGACGTGCTCGGGCAGGGTGTCCGTCATACCGGTGATCATGAAGCCGGGCGACAGGGCGTTGACGGTCACCCCGCGCCGTCCGCACTCCGCCGCCAGGGTGCGGGTCAGTCCGATCAGCCCGGCCTTGGACGCCGAGTAGGCGGTCTGCCCGGCGGTGGCGATCAGCGCCGACGGCGAGACGATGTTGACGATCCGCCCCCACCGCGAGCGCAGCATCGCCGGCACGCACGCGCGCGCCGTGTGGAAGGAGCCGACCAGGTTGGTGTCGATCACCTGCCGCCACTGCGCCGGGTCCTGCATCGCCATCAGCGAGTCCTTGCGGATCGCGCCGTTGTTGACCAGCACGTCCACCGGCCCAAGCTCCGCCCGGATCTCCTCGTACATCGCGGTGACCGCGCCGTAGTCGGACACGTCGCCGGTGACCAGCACGTGCGGGTTCGCCAGCCGCGCCGCGGTCTTCTCCGCCCCCTCGCGGGAGCTGTTGTAGTGGACCGCGACCCGGCAGCCCGCCGCGTCCAGGGCCACGGCCAGCTCACCACCCAGCCCCCCGGAGGCACCGGTGACCAGCGCCACCGGGGAATCCGGTCGCGTGCCGAAGGCGTCCTTGCCGCTCATCGCGCCCCTCCCCACGTCAAAAGGATCGAGCCCCACGTCATGCCGGCGCCGAACCCGGCCAGCAGCACCGTGTCCCCGTCCTTGATCCGCCCCGCGTCCAGCGCCTCCGCCAAAGCGATCGGGATCGACCCCGAGGCGGTGTTGCCGTAGCGCTCCAGGTTCGTCACCAGCTTCTCCGGGCCGATCCCGGTGTGGGAGAGCACCGAGTTGATGATGCGGATGTTCGCCTGGTGCGGCACCACGTGGTCCACGTCGGCCGCCGTGACCTTCGCCTGCTCCAGCGTCTCGCGGATCGTACGCACCGTGTACCGCACGGCGTTGAGGTAGATCTCGTTGCCGTTGATCTGCGCGTAGTGCAGGCCCTGGGCGACGGTCTCCGCGGTGGTGGGCATCCTTGAGCCCCCCGCCAGGACCTTCAGGCTGTTCTTGCAGCTGCCGTCCGCGCCCAGGTTCCACGCCCGGATCCGCTCCACCGGGCCCGGGGTGAGGACCACCGCCCCCGCCCCGTCCCCCACCAGGATCGACAGGTCCCGGTCGGCGGGGTTCGCGGTCTGGGTGTGGGTGTCCGAGCCGATCACCAGGATCGGCCGCGGGTCCATGCGCATCAGACCCGCCGCCGTCACCAGCGCGTACACGAACCCCGCACACTCGGAGTTCACGTCGTGCGCGCTGCCCGCGATACCCAGCTCGTCATGGACGAACGCCGACGTCGCCGGCGAGGGCTGCTCCGGAGTCGCCGTGGCCACGATCAGATGCGCGATGTCCGCACCCGTCAGCCCCGCCCGCTCCAGAGCACGGCGCCCCGCCTCCACCGCCATCGACGCCGTGGTCTGCCCCGCACCCACCGCGCGACGCTCACGGATCCCGCACCGCGAGACGATCCAGTGCTCGTCCACCCCGAACCGCTGCGCGAGGTCCGCACTGGTCACCACCGTCTCCGGGACCCACATCCCCCAGCCGGCGACGTCGAAACCACTCATCACCCGACCCCTCTCTCCCCGCCCCCGGGGCTCAGTTCGCCTCGGCCGGGACGAGCGCCAGGATCCGCTCGTGCACCACCCGCAGCGTCGTCGTGTCGTCGATGTCCGCGAACAGCGACTCGTCGGCCGGAATGTGCGGGTACTGGTTCTGGAACCCGTACAGCCACTCCATCAGGTCCAGCGAGTCCACATCCGCGATGTGCTGCAACGCCGCGTCCGCGTCGATCTCACGCGCACCGGACACCGCCTGCAACTGCTGCGCCAGGTCCTCGATGGTGGGGATCTGAGACATGGGTGATCGTTTCCTCTCCTCGCCCGCCCCCAGGACGGGGAAACCGGGCGGCTGTCAGATATGGCGTCGAACAACGGAAGGGGAACCACCGCACCCACCCCCCACCCACCCGCCCCGCACCCGCCCCGCACCGCGCCCGCCCCACGGCCCCCTCGACACACCGGCATGCCCGGCACAGGCACCCACGAGGACCACGAACAACGGACGAGCGGACGAGCGGACGAGCGGACAACGGAGAACCGGAGAACCGGAGAACCGGAGAAGCGGACGAGCGGACGGCAGGCGACGGACAGTCCCGAGAACACCGGCACCAAGCCGGCGACGGAACCCGAAACCACCCCCCGCACGGGCAGGAGCGGCACAGGCCCGGACAGACACCCGCCACCCCCGCAAGGGAAGCGGCCCGGCCCGCAGACCGCGTGTCCTGTCGAGACCGCATGAAACCCGCGCCCGCGCAAACGCCCCGCAACCCCCACCCCCCGACCCCCTTGCGCACCGCTTGCGAGACACACGCTTACCTGACCCACAACACACCGCACCCGCACGCACACCGGCACACCGCACCACCCAGGCCGGCCCGCCGGCCCGCCACCCGGCACCCATGTCCGACGGCCGCCAGGCCCAAGCACCACCCGGCACCCGGACCGCCGTGCGCGAAGGCCACCAGGCCCAAGCACCACCCAGCACCCGGACCGCCGTGCGCGAAGGCCACCAGGCCCAAGCACCACCCGGCACCACCCGGCACCACCCGCACCAACCACCGCAGCCCGCACACCGTCGGGCGACGCACCACCCGCGGCGCACCACACGGCACCACCCGTCCGGGCACCACGGCACCACCGCCCGGACAGCACGACCTGGACCGTACGGCCGGCACCGTCCGAACGGCCCGCGCGCCACGGCACCACCCGCCCGGACAGCACGACCGGGCACCAACAGCCTTATCCCGCACGACCGTCGGGCAGCGCACCACCGCCCGGCAGCACGGCCCGGACCGTAACGTCCAGACCCTGCGTCCGGACACCAACCGCCTCAGCCCGCACGCCCGTCGGGCAGCGCACCACCGCCCGGCAGCACGGCCCGGACCGTAACGTCCAGACCCTGCGTCCGGACACCAACCGCCTCAGCCCGCACGCCCGTTGGGGCGGCGCACCACCGCCCGGCAGCACGGCCCGGACCGTAACGTCCAGACCCTGCGTCCGGACACCAACCGCCTCAGCCCGCACGCCCGTTGGGGCGGCGCACCACCACCCGGCAGCACGGCCCGGACCGTAACGTCCAGACCCTGCGTCCGGACACCAACCGCCCTAACCCGCACAACCGTCGGGCAGCGCACCACCACCGGCAGCACGGCCCGGACCGTAACGTCCAGACCCTGCGTCCGGACACCAACCGCCGCAGCCCGCACGCCCGTCGGGCAGCGCACCACCACCCGGCAGCACGGCCCGGACCGTAACGTCCAGACCCTGCGTCCGGACACCAACCGCCCTAACCCGCACAACCGTCGGGCAGCGCACCACCACCCGGCAGCACGGCCCGGACCGTAACGTCCAGACCCTGCGTCCGGACACCAACCGCCGCAGCCCGCACGCCCGTCGGGCAGCGCACCACGCGGCAGCACCGGTCCGGGCGACACGGCCCGGACCGTAACGTCCAGACCCTGCGTCCGGACACCAACCGCCGCAGCCCGCACGCCTGTTGGGCGACGCACCAATGCGGCAGCAATGCGGCAGTACCGGTCCGGGCGACAGAACACCACCGCCCCGGGCCGGCCAGCCGGCACGCGGGCCGCCACGGCGCCCGCCGCACCGGCCCGCCCGCCTCCCGCGGACGGACCGGCCCACGCCAGGCCCCGGCCGCACCAGGCCGCACCGCACCGGGCCGGGCCGCTATCCGTAACCGTCCATTCCCGTCACCACCACCCGAGGGGCCCCATCCCATGACCACCGTCGAAGCCCGCTCCATCAACCCGACGTCGAGGCCATCCGCCACCACTACGAGGTCCCCAACGAGCTCTACCGCCTCATCCTGGGCCCCACCATGATGTACTCCGGCGGCTACTGGGAGGACGGCGAGGACCTCGTCGCCGTCCTCGACGAAGCCCAGGAACGCAAGCTCGACGCCTTCACCGACCTCGCCCGCGCCGCCCACACCGCCAAGGTCCTGGACGTCGGCTGCGGCTGGGGCACCATGCTCAACCGCCTCACCACCGTCCACGGCGTCAAGCGCGCCGTCGGCGTCACCCTCTCCCGCACCCAGGCCGACTTCGTCGACGCCCTGAACAACCCCGCCATCCAGGCCCGCGTCGAAAGCTGGGAAGACCACCGCCTCGCCGACGGCGAAGAGGCCTACGACGCCGCGTTCTGCATCAACGCCCTCGAACACTTCGTCCTGTCCTCCCTCACCCCCAAGGAGCGCACCCAGCGCTACCGCGTCTTCTTCAAGCAGATCCACTCCCTCCTCAAGCCCGGCGCCCGCTTCGTCCTGCACACCATGACCGTCGAGAACCCCCCGCTGCGCCGCCAGCTCCTGGACGACCTCAAGTTCCTCCAGCGCGAGGAGTTCGAAGGCTGCCACATCCCGCGCCTGCCCGAACTCGCCGCCGGCCTCGACGGCCTCTTCGAGGTCACCGAGATCCGCAACGAACCCGAGTCCTTCGCCCGCGCCTGCCGCGCCTGGCTCAAGCTCCTGGCCGCCCGCCGCGACGAAGCCGTCGCCATGACCGACGAGACCACCGTCGCCCGCTTCGAGCGCTACCTCGACATCTTCGCCTACACCCTCGAAGACCACATCTTCAACAACTTCCGCGTCACCCTCACCCGCCGCGCCTGACCCCCGCCCCGGACACGAAGGACACCTCAGCCACCGCAGAAGAGGACACCGACGCCATGACCACCACCCCCGCCCCGACCGCACCCACACACCGGCACCACCCCCGCCCCGGCGGCGGGGGCCACCCCCACCACCACCAGCACCACGGACACCAGCACCGCCAGCACGCCAGCACGAGCACCACCGCCGCGGGCAACGCCACCGCCAGCACGAGCACCACCACCGCGGGCACCACCACCACCGCGGGCACCACCACCGCGAGCACGAGCACCAGCACCGCGGGCACCGCGGGCAGCGCCGCGCCCGCCGCCCCACCCGCGCCCCGGCCACCCCCGGCGCCGGCACCCCCGCGGGCACCCCCGCCGCCGCGCCC
>NZ_BAAIHT010000009.1:0-30399 GCF_054601375.1 Kitasatospora sp. Ki12
AGCGGGCGCCGGGCTTGAGGAGGGAGTGGATCTGCTTGAGAAGAGACGCGGTAGCGCTGGGTGTGCTCCTTGGGGGTGAGGGAGGACAGGACGAAGTGTTCGAGGGCGTTGATGCAGAACGCGGCGTCGTAGGCCTCTTCGCCGTCGGCGAGGCGGGTGTCTTCCCAGCTTTCGACGCGGGCCTGGATGGCGGGGTTGTTCAGGGCGTCGACGAAGTCGGCCTGGGTGCGGGAGAGGGTGACGCCGACGGCGCGCTTGACGCCGTGGACGGTGGTGAGGCGGTTGAGCATGGTGCCCCAGCCGCAGCCGACGTCCAGGACCTTGGCGGTGTGGGCGGCGCGGGCGAGGTCGGTGAAGGCGTCGAGCTTGCGTTCCTGGGCTTCGTCGAGGACGGCGACGAGGTCCTCGCCGTCCTCCCAGTAGCCGCCGGAGTACATCATGGTGGGCCCAGGATGAGGCGGTAGAGCTCGTTGGGGACCTCGTAGTGGTGGCGGATGGCCTCGACGTCGGGTTGATGGAGCGGGCTTCGACGGTGGTCATGGGATGGGGCCCCTCGGGTGGTGGTGACGGGAATGGACGGTTACGGATAGCGGCCCGGCCCGGTGCGGTGCGGCCTGGTGCGGCCGGGGCCTGGCGTGGGCCGGTCCGTCCGCGGGAGGCGGGCGGGCCGGTGCGGCGGGCGCCGTGGCGGCCCGCGTGCCGGCTGGCCGGCCCGGGGCGGTGGTGTTCTGTCGCCCGGACCGGTACTGCCGCATTGCTGCCGCATTGGTGCGTCGCCCAACAGGCGTGCGGGCTGCGGCGGTTGGTGTCCGGACGCAGGGTCTGGACGTTACGGTCCGGGCCGTGTCGCCCGGACCGGTGCTGCCGCGTGGTGCGCTGCCCGACGGGCGTGCGGGCTGCGGCGGTTGGTGTCCGGACGCAGGGTCTGGACGTTACGGTCCGGGCCGTGCTGCCGGGTGGTGGTGCGCTGCCCGACGGTTGTGCGGGTTAGGGCGGTTGGTGTCCGGACGCAGGGTCTGGACGTTACGGTCCGGGCCGTGCTGCCGGGTGGTGGTGCGCTGCCCGACGGGCGTGCGGGCTGCGGCGGTTGGTGTCCGGACGCAGGGTCTGGACGTTACGGTCCGGGCCGTGCTGCCGGTGGTGGTGCGCTGCCCGACGGTTGTGCGGGTTAGGGCGGTTGGTGTCCGGACGCAGGGTCTGGACGTTACGGTCCGGGCCGTGCTGCCGGGTGGTGGTGCGCCGCCCCAACGGGCGTGCGGGCTGAGGCGGTTGGTGTCCGGACGCAGGGTCTGGACGTTACGGTCCGGGCCGTGCTGCCGGGCGGTGGTGCGCCGCCCCAACGGGCGTGCGGGCTGAGGCGGTTGGTGTCCGGACGCAGGGTCTGGACGTTACGGTCCGGGCCGTGCTGCCGGGCGGTGGTGCGCTGCCCGACGGGCGTGCGGGCTGAGGCGGTTGGTGTCCGGACGCAGGGTCTGGACGTTACGGTCCGGGCCGTGCTGCCGGGCGGTGGTGCGCTGCCCGACGGTCGTGCGGGATAAGGCTGTTGGTGCCCGGTCGTGCTGTCCGGGCGGGTGGTGCCGTGGCGCGCGGGCCGTTCGGACGGTGCCGGCCGTACGGTCCAGGTCGTGCTGTCCGGGCGGTGGTGCCGTGGTGCCCGGACGGGTGGTGCCGTGTGGTGCGCCGCGGGTGGTGCGTCGCCCGACGGTGTGCGGGCTGCGGTGGTTGGTGCGGGTGGTGCCGGGTGGTGCCGGGTGGTGCTTGGGCCTGGTGGCCTTCGCGCACGGCGGTCCGGGTGCTGGGTGGTGCTTGGGCCTGGTGGCCTTCGCGCACGGCGGTCCGGGTGCCGGGTGGTGCTTGGGCCTGGCGGCCGTCGGACATGGGTGCCGGGTGGCGGGCCGGCGGGCCGGCCTGGGTGGTGCGGTGTGCCGGTGTGCGTGCGGGTGCGGTGTGTTGTGGGTCAGGTAAGCGTGTGTCTCGCAAGCGGTGCGCAAGGGGGTCGGGGGGTGGGGGTTGCGGGGCGTTTGCGCGGGCGCGGGTTTCATGCGGTCTCGACAGGACACGCGGTCTGCGGGCCGGGCCGCTTCCCTTGCGGGGGTGGCGGGTGTCTGTCCGGGCCTGTGCCGCTCCTGCCCGTGCGGGGGGTGGTTTCGGGTTCCGTCGCCGGCTTGGTGCCGGTGTTCTCGGGACTGTCCGTCGCCTGCCGTCCGCTCGTCCGCTTCTCCGGTTCTCCGGTTCTCCGGTTCTCCGTTGTCCGCTCGTCCGCTCGTCCGCTCGTCCGTTGTTCGTGGTCCTCGTGGGTGCCTGTGCCGGGCATGCCGGTGTGTCGAGGGGGC
The DNA here is from genome assembly GCF_054601375.1 of Kitasatospora sp. Ki12. Classification (NCBI taxonomy): domain Bacteria; kingdom Bacillati; phylum Actinomycetota; class Actinomycetes; order Kitasatosporales; family Streptomycetaceae; genus Kitasatospora; species Kitasatospora sp. Ki12. The sequence goes on from NZ_BAAIHT010000009.1 coordinate 2,334, forward strand.
CGTGGGGCGGGCGCGGTGCGGGGCGGGTGCGGGGCGGTGTGGGTGGGGGGTGGGTGCGGTGGTTCCCCTTCCGTTGTTCGACGCCATATCTGACAGCCGCCCGGTTTCCCCGTCCTGGGGGCGGGCGAGGAGAGGAAACGATCACCCATGTCTCAGATCCCCACCATCGAGGACCTGGCGCAGCAGTTGCAGGCGGTGTCCGGTGCGCGTGAGATCGACGCGGACGCGGCGTTGCAGCACATCGCGGATGTGGACTCGCTGGACCTGATGGAGTGGCTGTACGGGTTCCAGAACCAGTACCCGCACATTCCGGCCGACGAGTCGCTGTTCGCGGACATCGACGACACGACGACGCTGCGGGTGGTGCACGAGCGGATCCTGGCGCTCGTCCCGGCCGAGGCGAACTGAGCCCCGGGGGCGGGGAGAGAGGGGTCGGGTGATGAGTGGTTTCGACGTCGCCGGCTGGGGGATGTGGGTCCCGGAGACGGTGGTGACCAGTGCGGACCTCGCGCAGCGGTTCGGGGTGGACGAGCACTGGATCGTCTCGCGGTGCGGGATCCGTGAGCGTCGCGCGGTGGGTGCGGGGCAGACCACGGCGTCGATGGCGGTGGAGGCGGGGCGCCGTGCTCTGGAGCGGGCGGGGCTGACGGGTGCGGACATCGCGCATCTGATCGTGGCCACGGCGACTCCGGAGCAGCCCTCGCCGGCGACGTCGGCGTTCGTCCATGACGAGCTGGGTATCGCGGGCAGCGCGCACGACGTGAACTCCGAGTGTGCGGGGTTCGTGTACGCGCTGGTGACGGCGGCGGGTCTGATGCGCATGGACCCGCGGCCGATCCTGGTGATCGGCTCGGACACCCACACCCAGACCGCGAACCCCGCCGACCGGGACCTGTCGATCCTGGTGGGGGACGGGGCGGGGGCGGTGGTCCTCACCCCGGGCCCGGTGGAGCGGATCCGGGCGTGGAACCTGGGCGCGGACGGCAGCTGCAAGAACAGCCTGAAGGTCCTGGCGGGGGGCTCAAGGATGCCCACCACCGCGGAGACCGTCGCCCAGGGCCTGCACTACGCGCAGATCAACGGCAACGAGATCTACCTCAACGCCGTGCGGTACACGGTGCGTACGATCCGCGAGACGCTGGAGCAGGCGAAGGTCACGGCGGCCGACGTGGACCACGTGGTGCCGCACCAGGCGAACATCCGCATCATCAACTCGGTGCTCTCCCACACCGGGATCGGCCCGGAGAAGCTGGTGACGAACCTGGAGCGCTACGGCAACACCGCCTCGGGGTCGATCCCGATCGCTTTGGCGGAGGCGCTGGACGCGGGGCGGATCAAGGACGGGGACACGGTGCTGCTGGCCGGGTTCGGCGCCGGCATGACGTGGGGCTCGATCCTTTTGACGTGGGGAGGGGCGCGATGAGCGGCAAGGACGCCTTCGGCACGCGACCGGATTCCCCGGTGGCGCTGGTCACCGGTGCCTCCGGGGGGCTGGGTGGTGAGCTGGCCGTGGCCCTGGACGCGGCGGGCTGCCGGGTCGCGGTCCACTACAACAGCTCCCGCGAGGGGGCGGAGAAGACCGCGGCGCGGCTGGCGAACCCGCACGTGCTGGTCACCGGCGACGTGTCCGACTACGGCGCGGTCACCGCGATGTACGAGGAGATCCGGGCGGAGCTTGGGCCGGTGGACGTGCTGGTCAACAACGGCGCGATCCGCAAGGACTCGCTGATGGCGATGCAGGACCCGGCGCAGTGGCGGCAGGTGATCGACACCAACCTGGTCGGCTCCTTCCACACGGCGCGCGCGTGCGTGCCGGCGATGCTGCGCTCGCGGTGGGGGCGGATCGTCAACATCGTCTCGCCGTCGGCGCTGATCGCCACCGCCGGGCAGACCGCCTACTCGGCGTCCAAGGCCGGGCTGATCGGACTGACCCGCACCCTGGCGGCGGAGTGCGGACGGCGCGGGGTGACCGTCAACGCCCTGTCGCCCGGCTTCATGATCACCGGTATGACGGACACCCTGCCCGAGCACGTCGTCGCCGGGATGCGCGACAAGGTGCCGGTGCCGCGGTTCGTCACCCCGAGCGAGGTGGCGCGCTCGATCACCCTGTTCCTCGACCAGGACTGCATGACCGGCCAGGTCATCAGCATCGACTCCGGGGCCTCCATCACCTGACCGGCCCCCTCACCGTCCCCCCTGACCACCCCTCACCGTCCCCTGGCCACCCCGGGCCCGGCCCGCCACCCCGGGCCGGGCCCGGGGCGGCCTCCCGCCACCCTCACCGCCCCGCCCCCCGGTTCCCGCCCGCCTGACGGGACCACCCCGCGCCCCCGTCCCCGGCCCCCTGCCCGGGGACGGGGGCGCACCCCGTTCCAGGGCCGCGCACCGGCCGTCCGCGACGCCCCGGACGGCGGGACCGGGGCCGGCTCCCGGGACACCCGGCGCCGCGCACCCGCGGTGCCCGGGGCCGGGGGGGGGAGTGCGGCTTCCCGCGGGCCCGGGTCTGGGGGCGGCTTCCCGCGGGCCGGTGCTTGGTGCTTCGGGGCGCAGGCCGCCCGGGACACCCGGCGCCGCGCTCCCGCGGTGCCCGGGGCCGGGGGGAGTGCGGCTTCCCGCGGGGCCCGGGTCTGGGGGTGCGGGTCTGGGGGCGGCTTCCCGCGGGTCCGGTGCTTCGGTGCTTCGGGGTCCGGGTTGCCCGGGAGATCCGGCGCCGTGCTCCCGCGGGATCCGGGTCTGCGGGGTCCGGGTGTCCGGGGGCGCGGTACAGGGGAGGTCCGGTGCCCGGGTGCCGTGGTGCTCGCGGGCCCGGTGGGGCGGACGGCGGTGCCCGGAACGGGCGCCGGGGCGGCACCGGGGCGGGTGCGGGGCGGTGCGGGGGGGGCGGGCGCCGTGCCCTCATCCGGCGTCGTGCCTTCGCGCGGCGTCGTGTCCTCGCGCGCCGGCGGGTGAGGGCAGGGCCTGCGGCGGGGCGGACGGCGGGGCCCGGTGTGTCAGGGCCGGTGTGCCAGGCGCGGCGCCGGTGCGGGCGCGGGCGCGGGTGCGGGGGTCAGGGTGCTGTCCAGCCAGTCGAAGACGCTCTGGTGGAAGCGGGCCATGGCGCCCATGTGGCAGTGTTCGCCCGCGCCTTCGGCCTCGGTCAGGGTGATCAGGGTGTGCGGGCAGGTCAGCGCGGCCTGGACCTGCTGGGGCTGGCCGCGGAAGAACTGGTCGTTCTCGGCGTCCAGGACGAGGGTGGGGCACGTGATGAGGTGGGCGAGGCCTTCGAGGGTGTAGTCGGCGGTGCGGCGCAGGTAGTCCGCGACCGAGGAGGCGCCGAACGTCCACACCCCGTTGCGCAGGGCCCAGCGCAGCTGGGTGCTCTCCCGCATGAGCAGGCGCATGACGGGCTCGACGAGGTCGTCGCGTCCGTCCTCGGTCCACGTGCGCAGGAACGCGGGCAGGAACCGGTCGTGGGCCTGGCCGTAGCTGTAGAGGCCGTCGTCCAGGACCAGGGCGGCCAGGCGGTGTTCGCGGGCGGCGGCGCGGGCGGCCAGGTAGCCGCCGAGGCTGTAGCCGAACAGGACCAGGGCGTCGGCGGCGACCTCGCGGCGGGTCAGCGCCCAGTCGAGGACCGGGGTCACCACCGCCTCCCAGTCCGGACGGAAGACCAGGTGCTGCTCGCGCAGCGCCGCGCCCTGGCCCGGCCCGTCGTAGGCGAGCACGTTGTAGCCGCGGCGCAGCGCGGCCGCGGCGACGGCGAAGTAGGACTCCTCCAGGGTGGAGTCGAAGCCGCTGGTGAAGACGACGGTGGGGCGCGGGGCGCCGGAGTCGTCGGCGAGGAAGAGGTAGCCGGGCAGGGTGGTGTCCTGGTAGGGGATGCGCACGGCCTCCACCGGGGTGTCCATCAGGGCGGTGGCGGCGGCGAAGGTCTCCCGGGAGAGGCGGGACAGCTCCCGGGCCTCGGGGTCGTTCGCGGGGTCGTCACGGCGGTAGAACTCGGCGGTGCGGTAGTAGTTCGACGCGCGCAGCAGGGCCTCGCGGGCGCTGACCCGGTGCCCGGCCGCCAGGGCGTCCTCGGCGACGGCGTGCGCGCGCCGCGCGGTGGCCTTCCACTCCCGCAGCCAGGCCTGCTCGTCGCCCTCGCCGATCCTGGCGGCGCAGGCCACCACCTCGCCCAGGTCGGCGCCGCCGTCGCCGGCGAACCCGGCCGCCCGCAGCGTCTCGAAGGAGAACGACTCGTCCTCGAAGAGGAACCGCATGGTGCACTCCCAACCCGTAGGCGAGACGGAACCGTTCCGTCTCGCCTATGACGCTAGTCCCCTCCCAGTCGAGACGCAAGCGTTCCGCCAGGTGTAGGTTCGGGCCATGCCCGCCACCCCCGCGCCCCGGCCCGCCCCCACCACCGGCACACCCCCGAAGCCCCTGCCACTCCTGCGGCCCCCGCCACCTCCGAGGCCCCCGAGGCTCCCGCGGCCCCCGCCACCTCCGCCGCCCCCGAGGCCCCTGGGGCTCCCGTGGCTGCCGTGCGCCGCACCCCGGGCGGGCCGGTCCTCCAGGACTCCGTCACCGAGGCCATCGCCGCCGCCTTCTTCGAGGAACTCGCCGCCGTCGGCTACGCCCGCCTCTCCCTGGAAACGGTCGCCCGACGCGCCGGCGCCGGCAAAGCCGCCATCTACCGCCGCTGGCCCTCCAAACTCGACATGACCCTCGCCCTGGTCCGCGCCGTGGCCGTGGACGCCACCGAGATCAAGGACACCGGCACCCTGCGCGGCGACGTCCTCGCCTTCCTCACCGCCACCGCCGACGCGCTGCGCCACCGGCTCCCGTCCAGGATCGTCCCGGACCTGATCGCCGAGAGCGGCCGCAACCCCGAGCTGGCGCGGGTGCTGCTGGGCGCCGTGCGCGACACCCGCCGCGGCAAGGCCGCCCAGCTGCTGGAACGGGCCGTCGAGCGCGGCGAGCTGCCCGCCGGCGTGGACCACGAGATCGCCCTCGACCTCCTCGCCGGCCCGCTGTACTGGCGCCTGGCCGTCGTCCACACCGCCACCGCCCCGACTACCTCGAACGCCTCACCGACAAGCTCCTCGCCGCCTTCGCGGCCTGACCCGACGCCCGGCGGCGCCGGCCGCGGACGCGGCCGCGGCCACCGCGGCCGGGGACGGGTCGTCAGGACGCCCGGGCCCGCGGCAGGCGCCCGGGGCCTGGGGGCGCGGCGCCGCGGCGGGCACGTGGGTACGCGGGCACCCGTGCGCGACGAGGCCCGCCGCCCGGCGGCGCCGGCCGCCGGGGCCGGGGACGGGCCGTCAGGACGCCCGGGCCCGCCGGGCACGGGAGGCGGGGCAGCGCCTCGCGGCTGCGGTGTCACGGCACCGAGGGAGCCCCGGGCGCCGCGGGAGCCCCGGCTGTTCAGGACGGTGGTTCTCGGCCCCGGGAGGACGGGGTGAGTTCCAGGCCTCGCCGTCACGCGAGAGCCCGAAGGTGTCCGGCCCTCCTCCCGGTCAGGTGTCGCAAGAGGCCGGATGCCCGGCGTCATCCAGAGGCGGTACGGGCAAGGGTGCGGAACACTGCGCCGGGTGATCGTGATGCAGCCCGTCCTGGAGATCAACACCCCCGAGGACTTCGACCTCTGGCCTATCGCCGGGGTCGAGCCGTTCGCCTTCCTGCCCCTGAACGGCGCACTCTCACCCGCCGAGGTCGGGACGGCGGTGATGCGCATCACCGCCTGCAACGACATCGACCCCGACGGGGACCGGCCGCCACGGCCGGCCGACCCGCTCCAGTCCTTCCTGCACGGACTGCTGACCTTCGACCACCTCTACGCGGCCGGCGGCCTCCGCGTCACCGACCACGCGACGGGGGTCGCCTTCCTGCCCGGCTGCTGCGACGGGCTGGAGGACTGGCGCGACTGGCACGTGTTCGCCGACGGCGGCGGCCTGCTCGGGTTCGGCCACGAGCCCGTGTCACCGGTCGCCGAACGTTTCGGCGACACCGTCCGGCTCACCGTCAACGCCGAGCACAGCGGCAGCCCGGTGATCGAGCTGCCCGTGACCGAGCTGCGCCACCTGCTCGCCGGCGCCGAGCGCGACCTGACCTACTTCCTCGCGCTGGCCACCGCCTGGGCCCGCCGGCGGATACCCGAGCACGCCGGTCCGGTCACCGCCGCCCTCGCCCGCGTCCTCGACCTGCCCGCACCGGCCGCGGCGCCGAAGCCGTAGGCCGCCCGACGGCGTCGGCCAGGGGCGGGGCCACGTCGGCCCGGTCCGTCTCGACACCGCCCCGCACCCTCACCCGCACGACCCGGAAACGGGCCGGGCGAAACCGTTTCGGTGGGGCCAGAAACTCGCCGGCGCGGACACCCGGGCGCCACCGGGGGGCCAGGGGCCGGCGGGAGTGCGGGCCCGGCCCGCTGCCTCGCAGGGCCGGTCCCACCGGGGCGCCCGCGTCCCGCAGCACCGCAATCCCGCAGTTCCGTGCTCCCGCTGCGCCCGGGGCGCGGTGGGGCGGGGCCGTCGGGCCCTGTCCTGCGGACTGTGGCGGATCAGGGCGCGGTGCCGGGCGCCCGGCCGGGCCCACCGTCGCGACGGCGCCGCGATCGGCGCGCCGCGCCGGCGCCGGGGACTGCGAGCACCGCGGCGGCGACGCCGTCCCGTTCGGCCGCCGCCGGTGACCGGCGCCGGTGTCGCCTTCGCCGGTGTCACGTCCCCGGGTGGTGCCGGAGCGTGCGGGCCTCGCCGCCCTTGCCCGTGTCCTCGGCCTGCCCGCAGCGGCCGCGCGGACGGACGGACGGACGGACGGACGGACGGACGGCCGGGCCGGGCCGGCCGGCTTCGCCGCCGCACCGCCCCCCGGTCTTGACGCCGTCGTCCACGGCATGGGCACCGACTGGCCGTCCGGCCCGGTCGAAGGCCGCGTCGACGGCCTGAAGGCGCTCGGGCGCGGCATGTCCGGCGGGGCGGGGCCACCGCTGCCGCGCGAGCGGCTCCTGGTGACTGACCGCGGCCGGCCGGCGGCCACGGTGACCGGGTGTCGGCTCGCGGACCGGTAGCGCCGCCACGCTGCGGATCAGCGGCGGGCCGGCCGGCGGCGCTCGATGCGGTCGAGGTCGCCGGCGAGCAGGTCGAGGTGGCTGATGGTGAAGTCTGCGTTGGGCATGGCTTCTCCGCCGCCGTAGTACTGGCCCATGACGGTGGTGGGGAGGAAGGAGCGCAGGCTGTGGCGCATGCCCTCGGGGTAGTCGACGCTCTCGCCCCAGCCGCGGGGGGCCTCGTCGCTGGACAGCAGGACCCAGTGGTCCACGGGCACGAGGGCGTCGAGATCCGGTGCCGCTCCGGTGTGGCTGTCCAGCGCCGGCACGGTCAGCTGGTCGGGGTCGAGGGGCGGGTACCACAGCAGCAGGGGTTGGGCCCGTTGCGCGTCGGCGTTGTCGAAGCAGCAGACGGCGACGGTGTGGTCGGGGAAGTGGTCGGCGTAGAAGCGCAGGAGGTCCGGGTCGAGGGACGGGCGCCGGTGGGCCGGCACCTGCCGCAGGGCGGCGGGGATCGCGGTGGGGTCGTCGGCCAGGAGCACCGTGTAGACGTCGTGCTCGAAGACCTGGACGGCCTGGGGCTGCGCGCTCATCCACGCGGTCTCGTCAACCGCGACGGCGATGGGGCGAACGGCGTCGACCATGCGCTCCAGGACGTCGGCGCCGCGTCCGGCGGAGAGGAAGTGCCCGGGGGTGAGCCGCTCGGTGGGCAGGTGCAGCAGCAGCGCGTTCGGGCCGCTCGCGAGGTTGACGGCGGTGTTCTGGTAGCCCAGGACATGGATGAGGCCGTGCACGGGGTGGTGCTGCCGACCGCAGTACACGATCGTGCCGGAGAACGCGGCCTCACTGGTCGAGATGCACATGGTGGCAAGGTAGCGCCCCCGTTCGTGCGGGAACCGGGAGGGTCCGCGTGAGTCCCGGTCGCAGACACGCACGGACCGTGACGGCTTGCTGATCGCCCTCACGGACTCCGTGCCTGGACCCGTATGACCCGACGAAACCATCGCCGGGCTGCTCGCGGGGCGGGGGCCGGGTCCTGGTGGCGGGGGTGCGGGGCCGGGATGCGGGCGGCGGCCCGGCCGCCGGTGCCGCGTGCCTGCCGGGAGGGGCGGGGTGCGGGCCGGGGCGGGGCCGCCGTCGGGGTGCGCGCGGTGCGGCGCGCGGGTGCGCGGGGTGGGTCAGGCGAGGACGGCGAGCGCGGCGTCGTAGTTCGGCTCGTCGGCGATCTCGGCGACGAGTTCGGTGTGCAGGACGGTGTCGTTCTCGTCCAGGACGACCACGGCGCGGGCGGTCAGGCCGGCCAGCGGGCCGGAGTTGATGGCGACGCCGTAGCTGTCGTGGAAGTCGCGGCCGCGCAGGGTGGAGAGGGTCTTGACGTTGTCCAGGCCCTCGGCGCCGCAGAAGCGGGCCTGCGCGAACGGCAGGTCGGCGGAGATGCACAGCACGACGGTGTTCTCCAGCGCGCCGGCCTGGGCGTTGAAGGTGCGCACCGACGTGGCGCAGGTGGGGGTGTCGATGCTGGGGAAGATGTTGAGGACCTTGCGGGTGCCCGCGTAGTCCTTGAGGGAGGCGTCCGCGAGGCCGGCGCCGACCAGCGTGAACGCGGGGGCCTGGCTGCCGGCGGCGGGCAGCGCGCCGCCGATCTCGACCGGGTTCCCCTTCAGCGTGACCTGAGCCATGAAAGCCTCCTAGCAGCGGTGTGTGTACGGGTGTGCAACGCCGCTGATCCTACTGCCCGCCGGTGGCGCGTCCCTCGGCCGGCCACGGGCTGGACACCGGCCGCACGCCGGCCGCGTGCCGCCCGGCGGGGCGGGGTGTCAGGCGGACCGGATGGGGCGTGGCGGGTGGCCGGGATGTCGGGGGTGCCGTTGGGCAGGGCGGGTTCGGGGCGGGTTCGGGGGCGGGGGTGCCGAAGGGGTCACGGGTCGCGGATGACGGGGACGGGGGTGGCCTGTTGCCGGCGGCGCCGAACAGGAGCGCGGCGTTGGTGGTGAGGTGGCGCTCGCGGGTGGCGGTGGCGCGGCCCGGGGAGTAGACGTCGAGGCCGGTGGCCCGCTGTCCGGTGGAGCGCTGTCCGGTGGAGCCGGGCCGGCCGTCGCGGTGGCGCAGCCGGGGGACGGCGGACATAGCTTCGTAGAGGAGGGCGTCGAGGGCCTGGACGGCCTGCCGGGGGCGGGGATGGTCTGTGCTGGTCGGCGGTGGTTCTGGCGGGTGACGTGGTCGTGGTGGCCGGCGGCGATCCGGCCGATGTTGTTGACGGACCCTCCGGTGGGGGAGTGCGGGTCGGGGGTGTTCATGTCGCCGGAGCGGGAGTCGAAGGGCAGGGGTTTGGCGTCGGCGACGGCGAAGCGGCTGGCGCCGGATTCCCCGCCGGTGGGGTCCTGGTCGAACCAGGTCTCGTCGCCGGGGCCGGAGGTCTGGTGGAGGGGGTCGCCGAGGAGGGGGCCCGGGTGAGGCCGGTGGCGACGCGGCTCTTGGCGGGCAGGTGGCTGACGGGGGCGTTCTCGGCGTCGCCGGCCCAGACGTGTGCGGGGCCGATGTGCGGGTCGCAGGCTTTGCCGGGGCCGGGGCCGGTGCCGCCGTTCATCCGGGCGCCCGGGCCGGCGGTGGTGGAGCCGTAGCTGTGGGCGAGGGCGAGGGCGAGGGCGACGAGGTGGGCGGGTGGTCCGTCGTGGGTGGCGCGCACCGGGTGGGAACGCCGGTCGGGCCGCTCGGCGACGCCCCGTGCCCGGCGGGAGGTCCTGCGCCGGGAGACCGCCAGGGGGCGTGCGGCCCGCCCCGCAGGTACGGGTCCCCGGTGTCCGGCCCGCGCGCCCGACGGGGTGCGGCGTGCGGGCGGGTTTGCCGACGGCGTCGCCTCCCGCATCGAGGCCTGCCCGGGTACGGTCCGTCGCCGCGGCGGCGCCGCGGGCCCTACCACGGGCGGGATGTGACGGCGCGACCTGCTGCCGGTGTCGGGCAGCCGGGCCGCGGTCCTGTGTCCCGGGAACGGCGGGCTGGCGCCGCCATGGGCCGGCGCTTCCCCGGCCGGGCCCGGAGCGAAGTCCAAGGGAAGTCGCCGTGTCCGGCCCGGTCCGTGTCCCGTCCGGGCCGCGACTGGTGACCGGTCCGGGCCCGGCGGGGCCGCTGCCCGGGTGCCCGCCGGTGGGGATCCTCCGGCCGAGGGTGGTCGCCCGGGCGGTGTGTCACCGGCCCGCAACGGCTGTCGCTGGCACTGCAGGCAGGTCTGTTCGTTCGCCGGACGCGGACCTGCGCCTCGCCCGGGGCCGGTGCGGGCGGTGCCCGGCGCCGGCCCCGGGCCGGGGTGGCGGCGGGTCAGGGTGGCGGCGGGTCAGGGTGTGGTGGTGCCGTGGTCCAGACGGTCTCGTAGTACGCGAGGCGTTCGTCCTGGCCGGCCGGGCGCATGCCGCAGGCCGCCATGACGTGGCGGGAGGCGGTGTTGGCGAGGTCGGTGTCGCCGCGTACCCGGGTGGCGCCGAGCTCGCGGGCCAGGGAGAGCAGGGCGCGCAGGGCCTCCGAGGCGTAGCCGTGGCCGCGCGCGGCGGGCACCAGGCCGTACCCGACGCTCACGCCGCCCTGCGGATCGGCCGGGCCGTGGAAGCCCGCCCCGCCGATCGCGTGCCCGTCGCCGCGCCGGCGGATCTCGTACGCGCCGAACGGGCCCGTCCCGCCGTCCTGCCCGCACACCTCCAGGAAGCGGCGGGCACCGGCCACGTCGGCTCCTGACGGGTAGCCGGCCTCCCACCGGTCGCCCGCCTGCGGGGCGTTCGCCGCGATGCGCCGGGCCAGCGCGGGGTCGAGCGGGCACAGGATGAGGCGTTCCGTCACAAGATCGTCCATACGGCTGTCGTAGCAGCCCCGGCCCGGGGCCCGCACCCGGTTTTCCCGCCGGGGCCGGCGCCGTGGGCCTTCGGTGCGTGACGGACGGATTCTGCGGGGTCCGTGCCGACTGGAAGATCGGCTACGGACCGGCGGACCACCGTCCTGGCCATGGTCCAGACCGGCCGGACGACGGCCCGGACCGGTCGGGGTTCGTCGAAGGCGGCGTCGAAGGTGGCATCGCGAACAGGACACCGGCCCGGCACCGGAAGTCGGCCCGTCCGACTTCTCGTGCCCGGACCCGAGCCGGTCCTGGGTCGGCGCGGCGCCGGAGGTCGGCCCGTCCGGCTTCTCGTGCGGCTCTGGCCGGTTCGGCCGGGCACGGGCCGGGATCCGCGTGGGTCTGGGGTCGGCGCGGAGCTGGAAGTCGGCGGGTCCGACTTCTCGTGCCGTTCCCGCCGGTGCGGCCCGGCCCGTGCCGGAGTTCGGTCCGGGTCCGGGTCCGGGTCCGGGTCCGGCGCGGCGCCGGAGGTCGGCCTGTCCGGCTTCTCGTGCGGCTCTGGCCGGTTCGGCCGGGTCCGGGCCGGGATCCGCGTGGGTCTGGGGTCGGCGCGGAGCTGGAAGTCGGCGGGTCCGACTTCTCGTGCCGTTCCCGCCGGTGCGGCCCGGCCCGTGCCGGAGTTCGGTCCGGGTCCGGGTCCGGGTCCGGCGCGGCGCCGGAGGTCGGCCTGTCCGGCTTCTCGTGCGGCTCTGGCCGGTTCGGCCGGGTCCGGGCCGGGATCCGCGTGGGTCTGGGGTCGGCGCGGAGCTGGAAGTCGGCGGGTCCGGCTTCTCGTGCCCGTTCCCGCCGGTGTGGGGGTGTCAGGGCTGGCGGGGCGGGCCGGGGCCGGGCGGGTGTCGGGGTCTTCGTGGGGGTGGGGGAGGGTGAAGCGCACGCCGGTCAGGTCTTCCGACAGGTCCCACAGGCGCCGGGCGGTGGCCGGGTCGGTGGCGCGCGGGCGAGGGGGACGCGGGTGGGGGCGCCGCGCAGTTCGCCGGGGCCGCCGGGGCCGTACAGCGCTCCGCCAGGGCCTGCGGGTCGGTGGCCGCGTACAGCTGGGGCAGCGCGCCGCGTTCGGGGCTCTGGGCCAGGGGGCGTAGGAGGCGGCCGAACAGCAGCCGCACCGCGGGGACGGGGGTGGCGTGCTGCAGGCCGGTGGCGGCGTAGCCGGGGGGGCCAGGACGCTGCGCACGGGGCTGGCGGCCAGGGTCAGGCGGCGGTGGAGTTCGTGGCCGAAGAGGGCGCCGGCGAGTTTGGACTGGTTGTAGCGGTCCATCGGGGAGTAGGAGCGGGCGCCGGCGGGGTCGTCGAAGTGGATGCGGGCGCGGCGGTGGTTGGCGGAGGTGACGGTGACCACCCGGGGGTCGTCGCCGTCGGCGAGGAGGTCCAGGAGGAGGGCGGTGAGGGCGAAGTGGCCGAGGTGGTTGGCGGCGAGCTGGAGTTCGTGGCCGTGCGGGGTGAGGGTGCGCGGGGGCGCGAGGACGCCGGCGTTGTTGACCAGGACGTCGGGGCGCGGGCCGTGCTCGCGCAGGCGGGCGGCGAACGCGCGCACGGAGGCGCCGTCGGCCAGGTCCAGGGGGCGTACGGCCGGTGGCGGGGCATCGGGGTGGCGGGCGCTCAGGAGGTCGGCGGCGTGGCGTCCCCGGGTCTCGTCGCGCACGGCCAGGACGAGGCGGGCGCCTTTGGCGGCGAGGGCGTGGGCGGTGGCGAGGCCGAGTCCGCCGGTGGCCCCGGTGACGACGAACACCCGGCCCTTCTGGTCCGGGATGCGGTCGGTGGTCCAGTCGCTGCGGGTCATGTGACTGCGAGTCATGTGGCTCACGCTGCCCTCGATGTCACCAAGTGTCAAGACTGGCGTGTCGTGACATGAATGGCGCGGGGCTAGGATGGCCCGGTGACCACCCCCGCCGCCACCCTGGCCCAGCGCAAGCGCCAGCTCGTCGCCGACGAGCTGACCCGGGCCGCCCTGGAACTCCTGGCGGACGGGGGCTTCGAGGCCGTCACCGTCGACGAGATCGCGGCGGCCGCGGGCGTGTCCAAGCGGACCTTCTTCCGCTACTTCGCCTCCAAGGAGGACGTCGTCGTCCGGTTCCTGGCCGGACTGGGCGCCGCCATGCGCGAGGAACTGGCCGCCCGCCCCGCGGCCGAACCGCCCTCGGTGGCCCTGCGGCACGCCGTCTGGTGCTCGGTCGCCGCCTGCGCCGGCCACGAGGAACGCGCCCGCCGCGTCGTGCGGCTGATCCTGACCACCCCCGCCCTGCTCGCCCGCTTCCTGGAACGCCAGGCGCAGTGGCGCGACGCGCTCGCCGCCGAACTCGCCGCCCGCCTCGGCCTGGACCCGCGGCCGAGCTCTACCCGCAGCTGGCCGCGGACATGGCCCTGGCGGCCTTCCACGCGGTGCTGCAGCGCTGGAGCGGCGCCGACGGCGACGGGGACCGCGGCGACGGGGGCGGGGGCGGCGGGGTGGTGGACGCCGCCGCTCTGACCGACCGGTCCTTCGCCGTCATCGCGCCGGCCCTGGACGCCGTCGTACGCACCGGCGCCCCGGGCTCCTGACTCCGCGCACCACTGACTCCGTACGCCCCTGACCCGCCCGCGCTCCGGCCCGCGCGGAAGCGAACGGTGGCGCCCCGCGGCGGCCCTGGGGGTGGGCCCGGGGCCGGCGCGGGGCGGGTGGTGCCGGCCGTCACCGGCTACGTCCCGGCGCGGTGCTCAGTCGAGGACCGTGACGTCGGTGCGCCTCGGCAGCGGGCTGTTCCAGCCGATGCCGATCTCGAACGTCACCACACCGTCACGCCGAACCCGGCCGCGCCGCGCGCCGGGTGACGGGGCGGCGAGGGCACGCACGCGCCGGGGCCGGTCCTCGCCGCCCGCGGCGCCGTCCCCGTTCACCGCGCCCGCCCGCCCGCCGCGACCGGCACCCCCGCCCCGGTCCCGGCCGGTGCCCCGGCCTCGGCCTCGGCCTCGGCGGTGCTCAGGCTGTGCCTCAGGGCGGCGCGGGCGCGGTGCAGCCGGGGCTTCATCGCGGCCTGCCCGATGCCCAGTTCCTCGGCGACCGCCCGTCCGCTGCGGCCCCGCACGTCGCGCAGGACCAGCACACAGCGCTGGTCGGGCGGCAGCGCCGCGAGCGCCTCGGCGATCCGCCGCGCCTCCAGACGCCGCAGCACCTCCTCCTCCGCCGACGCCAGACCCGCCGCCCCGCCCGCACCCCCGCCCGCCGCCCCGCCCGCACCCCCGCCCGCCGCCCCGCCCGCACCCCCGTCCCCATCGCCCGTGGCGCCGCCGTCCCCGGGCCCCGCCGGGTGCGGGCGCAGCACCGAACGGGCGCCGCGCAGGCACTCGTTGCGCACGATGCGAAACAGCCACGAGCCCAGCGCCGTGGAAGCCCGCAGCATGCCCACCGGCCGGTACAGCACGGTCAGCGCCTCCTGCGCCGCGTCCCCGGCGTCCTCCCGGCTCGCGCACAACGAGTGGGCGAAGCGCCGCACATGCGGGTGCGAGGCCGTGACCAGCCCGGTCGGCGCCCGCGCGTCACCGCGCTGCGCCGCGGCGACCACGTCCGCACCGGGCCACCCGCCGTCCTCGGCCACGCCCGCCGCCCCGCGGGCGCCGAGGCACGGACACGCGGGCGCACACCAGCACCGCGCCCAGGGCCACACCGACACCGACCACCACGACGACCTCCCACCACAACGTCCCACCACCGGGCCCGCGCGGGGCCCGCCCATAGGAGGCGGCCCGGCCCAGAAAGGATTCACCCCCCTTCCCCCCTCCGTGAGAGCATCACCCGGTGCGCCGACTGACAGTGCTCGGAACCAGTGCCGCCTACCCCGAAGCGGGCCGCGCCGCCAGCGGCTTCCTCCTCGAACACGACGGCTACCGCCTCGCCCTCGACCTCGGCTACGCCACCTTCCCCCGCCTGCTCCACCACACCGGCGCCCTCGGCCTGGACGCCGTCGTCATCACCCACGCCCACCCCGACCACTGCGCCGACCTCAGCGCCCTGTGCCGGGCCCGCTACTTCGCCGCCCCGCGCCCGCCGCGCCTGCCCCTGTACTGCCCGCCGGGCGTCGTCGAACGCGTCCAGGCGATGGAACCCAGCGAAGACCTCCACGACGTCTTCGACGTCCACCCCCTGCCCGCCGCCCCCGCCACCCACCGCCTGGGCCCGCTGCGCCTGGACACCGCCGGCCTGCCCCACCACGTGCCCCACGCGGGGGTGCGGCTCAGCGCCCCGGGCCTGGCCCTCGCCTACAGCGGCGACGCGGGCCCCGGCCCGGCCCTGGCCGAACTCGCCGACCGCGCCGACCTGTTCATCGCCGGCGCCACCGTGTGCGGCACCGCCCCCCGGGACCCGCACCTGCTCAGCGCCGCCCAGGCCGGCCACTGGGCCCGCCGCGCCGGCGCCGCCCGCCTGCTGCTCACCCACTTCTGGCCCGGCACCGACCGCGCCCTGGCGCTGGCCGAGGCCCGCCGCGCCTACGGGGGCGAGGTCCTGGCCGCCGAGGAGGACCTGCGGCTGGACCTGTGACCGGCCCCGGCCTCCGGTCTGCTGCCCGGAGGGCGGGGGCGGGGCTCAGTCGAACCGGATGTGGCGGGCGCCGGTCCAGGCCCGGCGCAGCCGGCCGCGCAGCGGGCCGTCGGTGTTCGGGGCGAGGGTCAGGGCGCAGGCGGCGGCGATGTGGTCGGCGACCTGCGCGACGGTGAGACGGTCGGTCCACACGTGTTGGGCGAACTCCTCCTCGCGCAGGCGTTCCAGGCACAGGTCGAGCCGGGAGAGGGCGAAGCTCTCCCGGCGCAGCGGGGCGTCCTTGCCGGCGACCAGGCGGACGGCGTGTCCGAAGCCGCGTTCGCGCAGGCGCCGCAGCACCGTTTCCCGGGTGGCGAGCAGGGTGAAGTGCCGTACGTCGTGGCCGCGTTCGCGCAGCCGGCCGACGGTCTCGCGGAAGTACGGCGCTTCCACGACCGTCATCGGCACGATCACCGGGCCCGCGTGCCCGGTGAGGGCCCGGTCCAGGACCTCGTAGACGCCCTGGCGCCAGGCCGGGAGGTCCTGGAAGTCCCCGCGCAGGGCGGGCGGGGTCATGCGGTGCAGCCCGAACCCGACGTGTTCGGGGTCGCACAGGACGCTGCCGGGCAGCCGCCGCAGGAGCTCGTGCGCGGTCTGGGTCTTGCCGCCGCCGAACGGCCCGTTGATCCACAGGAGCATGCCCGGACCCTACCCGCAGCTTCGGCGCGCGCCGTACGCGAGACCCGGCGGGCCCCGCTTCCCGTACGGCGAGGGGCGTTCCGGGGCAGCGGCGAGGGGCGTTCCGGGGCGGCCGCGAGGGGGTGTTCGCGGGGGCGGGGCGCGCGCCGGAAAACCTGTTGGCGGACCGCGGCGGCCGCTGCTACGGTGCCGGAGGCCGTGCGAGAGAACGAGGAGGTGGTACCCGTGAACGCGATACAGACACGGGTGCTCCCCCACGGGGTCACGGCCGGGCGATAGGTCGTCCGGGAGCGCCGATCACGCGCACTCCCGAAAGGCACGACCATGCGCTTCACCTCCGAGCAGCGCCTCGACGACGGCGTCCTCGCCCGCGAGTTCACCCTCGGCGAGATCCCCGGCACCCTGTGGACGCCCGAATCCGCCGCACCCCTGCCGCTGATCCTGACGGCCCACAACGGCGGCCTGCACAGGCGAGAGCCCCGACTGGTGGCCCGGGCCCGGTACTGCGCCGCCCGCGGCTACGCGGTGGCCGCCATCGACGCCCCCGGGCACGGCGACCGGCCCCGCTGCGCCGCCGACGACCGCTCCCGCGCCGAGCTGCGCCGGGCGATGGGGGAGGGCCGGCCGGCCGCCGAGACGGAGGAGATCCTCGAGTCGTTCATCGGCCCGCTGGTCGACCGGGCGGCCCCGGAATGGCGGACCGTCCTGGACGCCCTCCTCGCCCTGCCCGGGATCGCCGGCCCGGTCGGCTACTCCGGATGGACGGCCGTCGGCATCGAGCTGGCGGCGACCGAGCCGCGCATCGCGGCCGCCGGCTTCTTCGCCGGGGGCTACGTGCCCCGCGCCCAGCGCGAGCGGGCCCGGCAGGTCGTCGTCCCGCTGCTGTTCCTGCTGCAGTGGGACGACGAGGGCAACCCCCGCGGGCGCGCCCTGGACCTGTTCGACGCCTTCGCCAGCACGGAGAAGACACTGCACGCCAACACGGGCGGGCACACCGGCACCCCGTGGTTCGAAGTGGAGGACGGGGACCGCTTCTTCGCCCGCCACCTGACGTAGGACCGGGGCCGCCCGGCCCCCGCGGGCCCCCTGCCGGCCGGGCAGGGTCCGCGGGGGCCGGGCGGCCGTTTCACGCGGGAGGCGGCGCACGGCTGCCTCGTCCCGCCGCCCGGGACCGCCCCGCTGCACGCGGCGCGGGTCAGGACGGGCGGCCGCCGAACTGCCAGTCGTGCACCTCGACGGTGGCGTACCGGTCCCGGGTCAGGACGGCTCCCGCCGTGTCCGGGTCCGGCGCGCGCAGCAGCGCGGCCGTGCCGAGCCAGGCGGTGCCGTCGTCGGACAGCAGCGGCCCGTAGGCGATGAGGTCGCCCGTGCCGGGCGGCACGGCGAGGTCGGCGGCCTGTCCGGTGCCCAGGCCCAGCACGAGGTAGCGGTTGCCGCCGCTTGGGCCGCCGGGGAAGTCCCACATGGTGCGCCCCAGCAGGTTGTGCCACCGTCGCAGCAGCACGTCCCGGTAGACGCCGGCCTGGTAGCCCGGCTCGTCGAAGGCGAACGCGCGGGCGGCGGCGGGACCGGGCAGGTCGAGGATGTGCACGCTGCCGGTGGGAGCGCCGCCGTGGCCGGTGAGGGTCGGGCCCCGGGCGGTCATCTCCTTCGCGTACCGGTCCATGTAGGACCAGTGCTCCTCCAGCAGTTCACGGCGCAGTGCCAGGGAGTCGGGCCGGTCGCGGTGGTAGCAGAAGAACTCCATGCCCGTAGGGTCTCCTCGAGGACGTGGCCGGGTCGAGCGAATTGGCGGAGCGGGCCGGGGACTTCGGCGAGGCGAGGCGGGGTGGGCCGGGTCGGGTCAGGGCGGGCCGGCGCTCAGGCGTAGCGGTCGAACAGGGCCTGCAGGTAGTCCTCCAGGCGGGTGGTCAGCAGGGCCGGGGTCAGGTCGGTGCGGCCCAGCTCGCGCCAGGGGACGGCGACCTTCTGCGCGTCGGGGGCGTAGGCGAGGGCGTCCAGCAGCCGCCAGTAGAGGTGCTCGCCGTCCTCGGCGAGCACGGCGCCGCCGGCCGCCCGGTAGCGGTCGGCGAAGGCGAGGCCGGCGGCGGGGCCGTGGAGCAGGGCCAGGGCGGTGGAGCAGTGGGCGACGTCCAGGTCGGCCGGGCCCCAGGAGGTCTCCACCCAGTCGACGACCCCGCTGACCGCGAGGGTGTCGCCGGCGCCGGTGAACAGCACGTTGCCGGGGTGGAAGTCGCGGTGCAGGAAGCACGAGCGGTGCGCGGGCGCCTGCCGGTCGATCGCCTCCACCGCCCGTGCCCACAGGCCGGGGCGCGCGGTGTGCTCGGGCACGCGCACCAGGTCGGGGGCCGTCCACGCCTGCCAGGCGCGCGGGCGCTCCCGCTCGCCGACCTCCAGGGCGTGGACGGCGGCGAGCTGGGCGGCCAGCAGGTCCGCGCGCCGGGACGTGTCGCCGTCCTCGGCCAGGCGCACGCCGCCGGGCAGGTGGGTCATCACCAGCGACGGGTGGTCGCAGGCCGCGCCGTGCTCGTCGAGCGCGCGCAGCCGCGCGGCCGGGACGGCGCCGGCCTCCAGCAGGCGCAGCACGCCGGCCTCGCGGGCCAGCATGGCCGGGGCGTGGCGGCGGTAGAACGGCTTGACGAAGGAGCGCAGCACCAGCGCGTACGGGTCCGCGCCGCCGGGGCGCGTCACCTCCAGGCGGCGCATCCGCGAGGTCCAGCCGCCCTTGAGCGCCGTCACCGCGGTGATCCGCTCACCGGGGGCGAGCGCGCCGCGGGCCCAGCGCAGGGTGGCCTCCCAGCCCTGGTCGTCGTCCGGGCGGCCGTCGTCTCCGATCATGGAACGAGAGCCTACGCGCCGCCCCGGCGCCCGCCCGGGCCGGGGCAACGGGCCGGGGCGACGGGGCGGGGCCCCGGGTCCGCGGCCCGGGGCGGTGACGAGGGGTCAACTCCCGTGCAACCGGCGCCCGAAGACCACTATTCCGATGGCCGTCGAAGTTTGACAGGGCGGGCCCGGCCCGCTTGGCTGGGAACGCGACCGCACCGCCGCCCGCACACCGGCACCGCGTGCCGCACGCCGAGCACGCCCACCGAGCAACGAGCACGCCCAACGAGCACCGAGCACCGAGCACCGAGCACCGAGCACCGAGCACCGAGCACCGAGCACCGAGCAGGGGAGCCGCGCCATGCCCAGGACCGTCGTCTTCGAGACCACCGGGGGACCGGAGGTCCTGACCGTCCGCGACACCCCCCTGCCCGAACCCGGGCCCGGCGAACTGCGCCTGCGCGTCGCCGCCATCGGCCTCAACCGCGCCGAGGCGCTCTTCCGCGCCGGCACCTACCTCGAGGAGCCCGAACTCCCCGCCACCCTCGGCTACGAGGCCTCCGGCACCGTGGAGGCCGTCGGCGAGGGCGTCACCGGCTTCGCCGCCGGCGACCACGTGGACACCGTGCCCGCCTTCGACCTCAACGACTACGGCGTCTACGGCACCCACGTCCTCGTGCCCGCCCGCGCCACCGTCCACCGCCCCCGCGGCCTCACCCCCGTCCAGGGCGCCGCCGTGTGGATGTCCTACCTCACCGCCTACGGCGCCCTCGCCGAGGACGGCCACCTGCGCCCCGGCGACCACGTGCTGCTCACCGCCGCCGCCTCCGGGGTCGGACTCGCCGCGATCCGCACCGCCCGGCGCCTGGGCGCGGTGCCCGTCGCCACCACCCGCACCCGCGCCAAGGCGCCCGCCCTGCTGGACGCCGGCGCCGCCGAGGTGATCGTCACCGGCGAGGAGGACCTCCTCGCCCGCGTCCACGACGCCACCGGCGGGCGCGGCGTACGCACCGTCTTCGACCCCGTCGCCGGACCCGGCGTCCTCACCCTCGCCCGCACCATCGCCCCCGGCGGACGCCTGATCGTCTACGGCCGCCTGGACCCGCGCGACACCCCCCTGCCCGGCCAGGACACCTTCGCCTCCGTCACCAGCCGCTTCTACTCGATGCACGAGGTGACCCGCGACGACGAACGGCTGCGCCGTGCCCGCGCCTTCGTCACCGCGGGCCTGGCCGACGGCACCTTCACCCCCGCCGTCGACCGCGTCTTCGCGGGCCTGGACGCCGTCGCCGAGGCCCACCGCTACCTGGAGGCCGGCACCCAGACCGGCAAGATCGTCGTCACCGTGGACGACGACGCGGACGACACCGCCGGCGGCGCCGCGGGCGGCTGAGCCGTCGTCACGAGGGCGCGGTGTCCAGGGCCTCCGCGTCGGCGGCGGCCACCACCGCCGACAGCAGGCCCGGGAAGCGGCGCTCCAGCTCCTCGGCGCGCAGCGTGTTCATCTTGGTCGTGCCCACGTAGTACTGGCGCAGCAGCCCCGCCTCGCGCAGCACGCTGAAGTGGTGGCTGGAGGTCGAACGCCCGACCGGCAGGTCGAAGGAGCCGCAACTGAGATCGGCCGGCGAGTGCGCCAATGTGCGCACCACCGACCTGCGGGCCGGATCAGCGAGCGCCTCCAGCACCTGCTGGACACTCACGTCCTCCACACCAGGGTGCACGATCATCCGCGCCACGACGCGTGCCCGTCCCACACCCACCACCCCTTCCCAACGCTCGACCCCCGTCCGTCCCACGGTCAAAAGCCGCGCCGTGCGCGCGACTTCACGCCCAGACGCTACTACGCCCAGCCCATCTGCCACGCCCACCGCAACACCCCCGCAACACGTCCGGGGACCGGGAAGGCCCGGGAAGGGCCGGCGGGGCCGCCCGCGGGGCCGGTGCCGGCGGAGCCGACAGCGGACGGACGCCAGGCCGGCGGTGGCGCGGGGGAGAGGGATGAGGGGGCGTGGCCGGGTGTGCCCGGCGGGCCGGGCGGGCGCGGGCCGGTGTCGGTGGGCGGGCGGTGGCGCGGGGAAGGGCGTGCCCGTGGCGGGCGGGCGCGGTACCGGAGGGCGCCCCACCCGCACCCCGCGCCCCCGGCAGGCCGGGCGGGCGCGGTGCGCGGGCCGGTGCCGGCGGGGCCGACAGCGGACGGACGGTGGGCGGGCGGTGGCGCGGGGGAGAGGGGTGAGGGGGCGTGGCCGGGTGTGCCCGGCGGGGCGGGCCGGGCGGGTGGTTGCGCCCCGGGCACCGCGCGCCGTACGGGGCGGGTGCGCGCCGTACGGCGGTGCGCGGTACCGGAGGACGCCCCGCCCGCACCCCGCCGTCCCCGCGCCCCCCGGCGGGCGGGGGCGCGGGGACGGCGGGCCGGGGGCGCGGGTCAGGCCGCGCGGACCGGGGTGGGGACCGGGCGGGGCAGGCGGGTGAGGGCCAGCGGTTCGAAGATGCCCATCAGCACCGGGTCCACCGCCCGTACCGCCGCCGGGGCGGGCGGCGCGGGGTGGGGGTGCGCAGCAGGGCGAGGTAGAGCTCCTGGGTCTCGGCGGCCGGGTCGATGCCCAGTTCCTCGGCCAGCACCTGGCGCAGCTGCTGGTAGCAGCGCAGCGCCTCGGCGCGGTTGCCGGAGGCGGCCAGGGCCGCCATGCGGCAGCGGTAGGCGCTCTCGCGGAACGGGGCGCGGCGCACCGCCTCGTCGGCCCAGCGCAGCGCGTGGTGCTCCTCGCCGAGCGCGGAGGCCGCCAGGCTCGCGGTCTCCAGGGCGCCCATGCGCAGTTCCTCCACGTGTTCGCGCACGCCCTGGGCCCATTCGCCCTCGTGGTCGGGCAGGAACGCCCCGCGCAGGTTGGCCAGCGCGCCGGCGGCCAGCTGCTGGGCGACCGCGTGGCCGCCCGCCGCCAGCGCCTCGCCGGCCTCGCCGACGGCCGAGGCGGCGGCCTCCAGGTCCACCGCCGCGTCCGCGGGCAGCCGCAGGACGTAGCGCCCGCCCTGGAGATCAGCGGGGTGGCGCCGGGGCCCTGGCCGGGGTCGGTGACGAAGGCCCGCACCCGGCTCACCACGCTGCGCAGCGCCGAGGCCCAGGTGTCGGGCAGCCCGTCGGGCCAGACGGTGTCGGCCAGCTGGTCGCGGCTGGTGCCGCTGGAGCGCTCCAGTACCAGGCGGGCGAACGCCACCTGGGCCTGGGCGCTGGACAGGTGCTGCGGGCACCCGTCCTCGTGCTCGATCGCCACCAGACCGGTGAGGCGGATCAGCATCGCCGCGCCCCCGATCTGCCGGACGGACTGTCTTCCCTGAAGCCGTTCAACGTTGCTCCAACCCCCTTGAGCCAAAGCGGAAGTGACGGCCCGTGCGGGCCGTCGGCATGGGAAATCCGAAACGGAACGCATTCGCCGTCGACCAGCAGTTCGGTTTCGGCGGATTTTGACCATACATTCGCCGCGATGCGCGATGTCAACACCGGCCGGGAAAACATACCCGCCGGCCGGTCGATACGTCGTGGACGCAAGGTTTCCGCACGTCAGAGCGTTCCCGCAGGCCGGGAAAGCGGCTATTGCGGACGCCTTGCGCATCCTGCCGTAGAAATGTAGCCATCCTTGAGCACCCCGCGTGAAGGCTTCGAGAAAGGCCGCCCGAAGCCGCCCCGAACCACCCCCGCACCCCGCCCGGCGCCGCGCCGTACCGGAAAACAGCCCCCTTCGGTGCGGCCGTGAACCGGACGGAAACCGGAAACGAACCGGGACCCGCAACACCACGCACCGCAGACCCCGCGAAACACCCCGCGCAGACCCGCAGACCCCGCGAAAACCGTGAAACCCCGTGAAGCCCGCCGAAGCCGTGAAGCCGTGAAGGAGAAACGCCCGTGAACGCCACCGGAGCATGGGACCGCCTGGAGCCGAAGCTCGCCGCAACGAACGCCCGGGTGGCCGCACTGGAGTCCGACCCCTCCCGGCGCAACAGCTTCGTCGCCTACACCATGGAACGCGACAGCGCCTACTGCGACCTCGACGGCGAGCGCCTGCTCATGATGTCCGGCTACAGCTACCTCGGCCTGGCCGGCGACGAGCGGGTGGTGGCCGCCGCCAAGGCCGCCGTCGACGTCTACGGCACCGGCAACCACGGCGTGCGCGCCCTGGCCGGCACCATCCCGCTGCACGAGGAACTGGAGGCCGAGGTCGCCCGCTTCGCCCACCGCGAGCGCGCCCTGGTCTTCGGCTCCGGCTACGCCGCCAACGTCGGCACCGTCGGCGCCCTGGTCGGCCAGGGCGACACCGTCCTGATCGACAAGTACGACCACGCCTCCATCGTCGACGGCTGCCGCCTCTCCGGCGCCACCGTCACCCGCTTCCGCCACAACGACGTCGAGCACCTGGAACGCCGCCTCAAGGCCGCCTCCCCCACCGGCGTGCGCCTGGTCATCGTCGACAGCGTCTACTCCATGGACGGCGACATCGCCCCGCTGCCCGAACTGCGCGAGGTCTGCGACCGCTACGACGCCTGCTCATGGTCGACGAGGCCCACGCCCTGGGCGTCATCGGCAAGACCGGCGGCGGCATCGAGGAGCACTTCGACCACAAGGTCCGCGTCGACGTCAAACTCGGCACCCTCTCCAAGGCCATCCCCTCCATGGGCGGCTGGATCGCCGGCAGCCACGACCTCATCGGCCACCTGCGCTACGCCGCCCGCCCGTTCCTGTTCTCCGCCGCCCTTGGCCCCGCCAGACCGGCGCCGCCCTGGAGTCCCTGCGGATCCTGCGCCGCGAGCCCGAGCGCGTCACCCACACCCAGGTCCAGGCCGAACGCCTGCGCAAGCGCCTCAACGACGCCGGCATCTCCACCATGGACTCCACCACCGCCGTGCTGCCCGTCATCGCCGGCTCCGACGACGCCGCCTACGACTACGCCACCGCCTGCCGCAAGGCCGGCGTCATCGGCCTGCCCGTCGTCACCCCCGCCGTGCCCAACGACCTGGCCCGGCTGCGCATCGCGGTCACCGCCCGCCACACCGCGGCCGACATCGACTTCGCCGCCGACGCGTTCCTGACCGCCGCCGCCCAGACCGGCCTGATCTGAGAACCGCCGCCCCCGCCCGGAGAGGAGAGGAAGCCATGGCCCCGCCCCACCGCCCGCCGATCGCCGTCACCGGCCTCGGCGTGGTCAGCCCGCCGGCCACACCGTCCGCGAGTTCTGGCACACCGTCGCCTCCGGGCGCTCCACCGCCACCGCCCTCACCGACCCGGCGCTGGCCCGCCACAAGGTACGCCTGGGCTGCCGCGTCAGCGACCTGCCCCAGGACGGCCCGGTGCCCGCCAAGGACGCCCGCCGCCTGGACCCCTTCGCCCTCTACGGCACCCTCGCCGCCCTCGCCGCCCACCACGACGCCGGCCGCCCCGAACCCGGGCCCGGGCGCAGCGCGATCGTGGTCGGCAACGCGGTCGGCGGACGCACCACCAGCGACCGCGAGTCCGCGCTCTACACCGGGCACGGCCCGCTGCGGGTCTCCCCGCTGATGCCGCTGGTCACCATGCCCAACGCGGCCGCCGCCCAGATCGCCATGCGCCTGGGCTGGAGCGGACCGGCGCTGACCATCGCCACCACCTGCGCCTCCAGCGCGGACGCGATCGGCCACGCCGCGCTGCTGCTGGAGAGCGGACGCGCGGACGTGGTGATCGCCGGCGGCTGCGAGGCCACCCTGACCCCGGTCACCCTCGCCGCGTTCGGCAACCTCGGCGCGCACTCCCTGCGCAACGACGAACCCGCCCGCGCCTCACGCCCCTTCGACACCGAACGCGACGGCTTCGTGATGGGCGAGGGCGCCGCCTTCCTCGTCCTGGAACGCCTGGACGACGCCCGCGCCCGCGCCGCACCCCCTACGCGCTGCTCGCCGGGTACGGCTCCAGCTCGGACGCCTACCACCTGTCCAACCCGCGCCCCGACGGCGCCGGCGCCGTCGCCGCGATGCGCGCGGCGCTGGCCGACGCGGGCCTGGCCCCGGGCGACATCGCCCACGTCAACGCCCACGGCACCTCCACCGTGCACAACGACCGCGCCGAAGCCGCCGCCCTGCGCACGGTGTTCGGCCCCCACGGCGTGCCCGTCACCTCCACCAAGGGCGTCATCGGCCACCTGATCGGCGCCGCCGGAGCCGTCGAGCTGATCGCCGCCATCGAGGCCATGAACACCCGCACCGTCCCTCCCACCGCCAACCACGAGAAGACCGAAGAGGGCCTGGACCTCGACGTCGTCCACACCGCCGCCCGCCCGTACGGTCCGGCGCGGCCCTGTCCAACTCGTTCGGCTTCGGCGGCCACAACTCGACCCTGGTGGTGACCCCGATATGACCACGACCACACCCGCGACCACCCCGCCCCACGCCCGCACCCGCGACGGCGCCCGCGACCGCACCCGCGACGGCGCCCGCGGCCGGGACCTCCCCGTTCCGCCGGCGCACCAGACTCACCGTCACCGCCGCCGCCCTGGCCGCCTACCGCGCCGCCGCCCGCACCGGCCTCACCGCCGGCGCCCCGGGCGGCGCGAGCCCCGCGCACCCCTTCGTCGCCGCCCACACCCTGGCCCAGCACACCGTCACCGCCCTGACCGCCGGCGACGACGGCTTCACCGGCGTGGTCCACCTCGCCCAGGAGATCCACACCCACACCCCCCTCACCCCCGGCGACCTCGACATCACCGTCGACGTCGCCGCGGTGCGCCGCGAGGCCCGCGGCACCCGCCTGGCCCTGGCCACCCCCTCACCGACCCCGCCACCGGCGTCCTCGTCGCCGACCTGGCCACCTCCGCCCTGCTGGTCGGCGCCACCCGCACCGAGGCCTACGGCACCCTCGCCCCGCCGCCCACCCCGGCACCACCCCGACACCGAACCGCTCACCTACACCCACACCCTCACCCCCGCCGACACCACCGCCTACGCGCAAGCCTCCGGCGACCTCAACCCCATCCACCTCGACGACGACGCCGCCCGCGCCGCCGGCTTCCCCTCCGCCATCGCCCACGGCATGCACCTGGTCGCCCTGGCCGCCGAGGAGATCACCGACCGCCACGCCGGCGCGACCCCGCCCGCGTCAGCGCCCTCGGCGCCCGCTTCGCCGCCCCCACCCGCCCCGGCACCCCGCTGCGCCTGACCCTGCAGCCCTACGACGCGGGCACCGTGGTGCGCTTCACCATCGCCACCGACGCGGGCACCGCCGTCAAGGCCGGCTGGGCGCGGATCACGGCGGCGGGGGAGTGACACCGATGACCACCCACAGCCCCGGCCCGGACAGAGCGCCACCGGGACGGCCCCGTGCGGACCGGACAGAGCGCCGACGGGACGGACCCGGCGCCGCTGGCGCTGCCCGACGCGTTCACCGCCCACGCCCGCACCCGGCCCGACGCCCCCGCCCCTGTGGCACGAGCGACCCTCTCCTACGGCGAACTCGCCACCTCACCGAGGCCGAACGCAGAAGACCGCGGCCCTGGACCTGGCGCGGGGGAGCCGGTGGGCGTGCTCGCGGTCAAGTCCCCCGAGGCGATCGCCCTGGTGCTGGCCTGCCTGACCGAGCGCCGCCCGTTCCTGCTGCCCTCCCCGCAGCTCGCCCCGGCGCTGCTGGCCGCCCTGTTCGCCCAGGCCGGCGCCCGCCGCGTGCTCGCCCCCCTCGGCCAGGACGCCCCCGCGCTGCCGGCCCTGGCCCAGCCGCGCCGGTGCCCCACCCTGGCGGCCGGCACCTCCTCTCATGCTCACCACCTCCGGCTCCACCGACCTGCCCAAGATCGTCCCCCTCGGGCAGAGCGCCGTCGACCGCTTCACCGCCTGGGCCCACGACACCTTCGACCCGGCCCCGGCCGCGTCGTCGCAAACTACGCCCGCTGAACTTCGACCTCGCCATGCTCGACGTGTGGGCCACCCTCGCCGCCGGGCGGCACCTGCCTGCTCATCGACCCCGCCCACGCCCTCAACGCCCGCCACCTGCTCACCCAGCTCACCCCGCCACCGCCCGCACGTGATGCAGGCCGTCCCCGCTGGCCTGTGGCCCTGCTCACCCAGAGCGCCGCGCCGGCGCGCTGGACAGCGTCGAGCACGCCGCGTTCACCGGCGACGCCATCGACGCCCGAACCCTGGCGGCCCTGCCCGCCCTGCTGCCGAACGCCGCGCTCTACAACATCTACGGCTGCACCGAGACCAACGACAGCTTCCTGCACCGCCTGGACCGCCTGGACGCCGCCGCCGGCCCTGCCCGTGCCCATCGGCACCCCGCTGCCCGGTGCGCACCCTCCTCGCCGCGCCGACGGCACCCTGGTCCACGGCCCGGGCAGCGGCGAACTCTACGTCTCCACCCCCTTCCAGGCCGCCGGCTACCTCGACCGCTCCCGCGACACCGGGCGTTCATCACCCCCAGCCCGAGGGCGCCGGCCACGGACGGCGCTGGTTCCGCACCGCGACCTCGTCACCCGCGACGAACGGGGCCTGCTCCACCTCACCGGCCGCTCCGACTTCCAGGTCAAGGTCCGCGGCGTCGCCGTCAACACCGCCGAGGTCGAACGCGTCCTGCTCACCCACCCCTCGAGGTCCGCGAAGCCGCCGTCGCCGCCGCCCCCGACCCGCTGACCGGCAAGCGCCTGCACGCCGCCGTCCAGCGCGCCCCCGGCTCCGCCCTCAACACCCTCACCCTGCGCGAGCACCTGGCCCGCAACCTGCCCGGGCCGCCGTCCCGAGAAACTCGCCATCCACGACGATCCGCTCGCCAAGACCCCCACCGGCAAGGTCGACCGCAAAGCCGTCCTGCCCACCCCCTGAACCACCCCCTGAAGAACCTTTACACCCACATCGACCACCCACTCACGCAAGGGAGTTGCCGCCATGAGCAACATCACCCGGATCAAGCGGTTCCTCATCGACGAGTTCCTGCCCGACGTCACCCCCGAGCAGCTCGCCGACGACCACGACCTGCTCTCCGACGGCGTCATCGACAGCCTCGGCGTCCTCAAGCTCATCGCCTGGTCGAGGACCACTTCGCCCTGCCGTCGACGACACCGACCTGGACCCCAACAACTTCCGCTCCGTCGCCGCCATCGACGCCTTCATCACCGAACGCCGCGCCCAGGCCGGCGCCACGGTCGGCGGCTGACCCCATGCACCCGGC
>NZ_BAAIHT010000010.1:0-12896 GCF_054601375.1 Kitasatospora sp. Ki12
CTGGCGTAGCCGGCCAGTTCCGGCAGCACCAGCAGGTTGACGTCCGGCACGTCGCGCAGGGCCTGGATGCCGGTCTTGCCGGCCTCGCTGCCGATCAGGTCCGTCATGCCGGGGGCTCCGCCGTCCTGGCCGCCGGCGAGGGCGAGGACCGGCGGGTTGACCGAGCCCTCCAGCCCGAGGTTGTTGGCGGCCTCACCGAGGAAGCGCACCACGTCGGCCGGGTCGGTGGAGCCGGCGACGACCTGGAGCTGCCGCCCGAACACGCTCACCCGGGTGCCCGCGAAGGCCCGCTTGCCCGGGGCGTCGGGCAGGGCCCGCAGCTTGCGCTCCAGCAGCAGGGCGAGCTCGGGGACGGTGGTCGGCGCGGTGCCGTCCGCGGCGGAGTCGTAGATCTTGACGGTCCGCGAGACGCCGGCGATCTTCACCTGGATCTCGTGGGTGAGGTCCGGCAGGGTGGCCGCGAAGGGCTTGGAGACGGTGCCCACCGGGTCCGGCCGGCTCTCCGCCAGCACCTTGACCCGGACGACGCCCGAGCCGCTGTTCACCACCGTCTCGGCGAACCGGGGGCTGGCGGCCTGGACCGACAGGTCCGCGAAGG
Organism: Kitasatospora sp. Ki12; assembly: GCF_054601375.1. Taxonomy (NCBI): domain Bacteria; kingdom Bacillati; phylum Actinomycetota; class Actinomycetes; order Kitasatosporales; family Streptomycetaceae; genus Kitasatospora; species Kitasatospora sp. Ki12. The sequence goes on from NZ_BAAIHT010000010.1 coordinate 599, forward strand.
ACTCCCGGACGGCGCCGGAGGTGTCGAAGACCTGGAGGTTGAAGGTCTCGGCCGGGGTCGGCGTCCGGTAGTCCACGGCGACCCGCAGCCCCCCGCCCCAGAGCCCCGGCTCGACGGCGGTGACCTGCAGGGCCGGGGTGGCGGTGGAGGTCTGCGTCGAGTTGAGCGTGACGCCCGCGGCGGCGCCGGTGCCGGCCGCCGCGACCCGGACCACGATCCCGATCGAGCCCCCGTTGAGGAAGAACTGCTGAACGGCGTAGCTGACCGGGCTCTCGCTCGCGAGTCCGCCGAAACGGCGTTCGAAGTCCGCGAAACTGGTGATGGTGACCGGTTGGTTGAGCGGACCGCGCCGGGTGGCCCCGACGAAGGCGGTCACCGAGGTGCTCACCGCGGTGATGGTACGGACGCCGCTGGGAAGCTCTTCGATGTAGACGCCCGGGTAGGTCGGTGTCGTCGGCAATTCCCCCTCCGTTCACTTCGTGCATCAAGAGACCGGTAAATGGGATCCGGATGCATTGATGGCAGGCTCAGTCTCGGATTCAGGTGACAATTCGTCAAGGCCTGAACGGGAAAGGCTAATTGTATTACTGGGCTTTTTCGGGGTTGCGGAATTGGGTATTCCGCAACCCCTGTGCGATGCCCCGTCAGCCGCCTTCGGGCAGGTTCCGGTAGTCGGGCCGGGCCGGCGTGGGGTCCGGCGCGGGGGCCGGCGCGGGGGCCGGCGGCGTCGCCGCGGGTGCGGGTGCGGGTGCGGGCTCAGGCGTCGGCGCCGGAGCCGGTGCGGGCGTGGGTGCGGGTGCGGGTGCGGACGGCGCGGGCGTGGGTGCGGCGGGCGCGGGCGTGGGCGCGGGGGTCGGCGGCTGGTAGGACGGCGGCCGGGCGGCCCCCAGGAACCAGCCCCAGCTCGCGCCGAACCGGTGCTCCAGGAACCGGAACACGGCGTAGTAGACCGTGCCGAAGCCGGTGACCAGGGCGGAGGTGACGGAGGCGTTGTCCACGTTGATGCCGAGCCGCGCGGCCTGCAGCACGAGGAACGCGACGATGTAGGGCACGCACGTGCGCCACAGGGACAGGGCGAGTTGGTACATCTGTCCTCCTCGGCCGACGTCAGCCGGCGACGGTGAAGCCGTGCGCCTGGCCGAGTCGGGTCAGCGAGTTGATGCCGGGTATGCCGTCCGCCTGCTGCCCGCTGTACCCGTACCGGCGCTGCAGCGCGGAGTAGGCGTCGATGGTCTGGGTGCCGAAGGAGCCGTCGGCCCACTTCCGGTCGAGCAGCCCCTCGGCGACGAGGGCCCGCTCCACCGTGTACACGTCGTCGGCGTGGGTGGTGGCGCCCTGGGGCGCGTCCGGGTCCTGCCGGGCCGCCGCGACCACCCGCGACTTCGACACCTCGGCCAGCGGGATCGCCCCGCCGAGCAGCCGGCGCAGCGAGGACTCGCCGGGCACGCCGTCCGCGTCCCCGCCGGAGTAGCCCAGACTGCGCTGGTAGTCGGCGTAGTTGAGGGTGTCGGCGTCGGTCCAGTCCGGTCCCGGGCCCTGGTCGTAGTGCGAGCCGAAGCCCGCCGCCACCAGCGCCTCGCCGACGACGGTGACCTGCGGACCGTGCGCGCCGTAGCCGTACGGCAGTCCGCCGACGTCCTTCCGGTACCGGGCCGGGGTCTGGTCCGGGGCCGGGTCCGGCTGGGGCGCGGGCTGCTGGGGCGGGGTGACCACCGTGCCGTCGGGGCGCGGCGCACCCGACGTCACCCAGGCGTACAGCGCCGGGCCGGGGCAGTCGGTCGAGTAGCCGTCCTGGTGCCCCTTGATCTCCGGGCCCGCCGGGCCCTGCTGCTCGCAGTACTCGATCGCGTCCCGCAGCCCGTTGAGCTGTTCCGGGGTGGGCACGGTCGAACCGGACGAGCCGACCAGCCCGCACACCGCGTAGTGCGCCTCGTTGAGCGGGACGTCGCCGTTGGCACTGTTGCGCCGGTTCAGCCCGCGGCCCTCGAACACGTGGCCGTGCTCGCAGACCACGAAGCTGTAGCCGATGTCCGACCAGCCGTCGTCGTCCATGTGCGAGGCCTGGAGGCGCCGGACGTAGGCCGGGCAGGTGTCGTGGGCGTCGAAGGTGTACTCCGTGCCGAGGTAGTGCACCTTCACCCCGGCGCGCGGACCGGCGTACGGGATCGAACCGTTGGGCTCGCGCCAGGGCCGCGCGCCCCACTGGTCCCGGTCCACCAGCTGCAGCCCCGGCCAGCCGGTCGACGGCGGCTGCGGCTGCGGGTCCGGGGTCGGTGCGGGGGGCTCGGGGGCCGGTGCCCCGACGGCGCCGGCCCACGCCCGCAACTCGTCCAGCGAGCCGTTGAACACGTCCGCGTCGAGCGGGTCGTCGCTGTACTGGTGGAAGCGCCAGGACGCCTGGATGCGCGGCGAACCCGCGGACACGTAGTCCGCTATCCACAGGAAGTCACCGGCGTTGTCGTCCGTCCGGAACCAGTAGTCCCGGTTGGTGTAGAGCCCGACCAGGCGGTCCGGGTAACGCTGCTTCACCGCCGCCAGCCACCGGTTCTTCGCCTCGGTCGCGTCGCCGTCGCCGACCGACTGCCCGTACGGCTCGAAGTCCAGCACCAGCAGCTCGCCCGCGGGCACCTGCCCCACGACCCGGCAGAAGTGCTCCACCTCACCCTCGACCGGGTTCTCCGCGTGCAGGAAGTGGTAGTGCCCGACCACCAGCCCGCGCCCCCGGGCGTCCGAGAGCTTGTCGGCGTACCCCGACTGGCCGGTGTGGCCGCCTTCGGTGGCCTTGATGAAGACGAACTCCGCGTCCCCCGGAATACCCGACTGGAAGTCGGAGACGTCATAACCCTTCGCGTATGCCATCAGGATGCTCCCCCTTTGCGCCGATGGCAGCCACGGCCGACCGGCCCCATCCCCGGGGCCCCGACGCCGGCCAGAGCGTCATGCTCACTCCACATGAGAATTGACTGAACGTCAACTTCTTTGATTTGAAGGTGTTCTGTAGGTTCTGCGAGCCTCCTGGGGCGGCCTTTTCCACAGGCCTGTGCCACTGGCACATCCACCGGACGACACGCCGTGGCGAGGGGTGTGCGGGGGCCTGTCCGGCATCCAGGGGCCAACATGTGTCCGGCGACTGTGGAGGCGGGGGTCGGAGGTCAGGAGGTGTGCAGGGCCCTGGTGATGAGGCCCGGGCGTCGTCGCCGTACACGGCGGACTCGTGGAGCGGTCGAAGGCGCGGTGGAAGACCCGGACACGGTCGCCGGTGATCGTCTCGCCTCCTCGGTAGCCCTCGACCTCGACGCGGGCGCCGTCGAAGATCCCGAATCCGTCGCCGGGATAGACCGTCAGCCGGGCGCGGGCGGGGATGATGCCGAGGGTGAGGCCGGGCAACGTCAGGGCCTCCAGAAGGTGTTCGAGCTGGGCGCGCATGACCTCGGGGCCACCGATGCCGGTGAGCAGCGCCTGCTCACCGAGCAGGACGTGGAAGCTGCGCCCGCCGACGCCGAAGTACTGGGCACGGGCGACGCGCTCGGCGGCGCCGGCCTCGATGTCCCGCGGGATGCCGTGCAGGTCGACGACCAGCCGCAGGACCTCCTCGGCGTAGGCGCGGGTCTGCAGGTTTCCCCAGACGAGATCGGGGCTGTAGCCGTGGTAGTGCGTGGTCCGCTCGACGAGCCGGCGGAACTCGGCCTGGATCGGCCCGGTTCCCTGCCGGAGAAGACCCGGCCAGTCGACGGCGGCCGGGCCGGCGCGTGAGGTCCGGGGTGGGGATGGTGGGTCGGACATGCGTTTCCTCCTGGGGACACGTGAGGCCCGGTGGACGGGTCGTCCCGCCCGCGCGTGCGTGCCGGGCGAACGGCGAGCGCGGATGTCAGCGAGCTTGCCGCGACGGCTGAGCGTCCGTCGGAGCCGCCAGCGAGGGGGATGGCGCGACCGGCTCCCAGGACAGCTCCCAGGCCAGATCGCCACCCGGCCGCGGGAACTGCCGAACTCACGTCGAGCAGCTGGAGCGCGCTGAAGCGGACGGGACGTGGCTGGGCGAGATCCCCCGCAGGGCCGTCTGCAGCGCGTCGGAGGACGCCTCGGCCCAGGCATAGCCGAGCGAGATGTGGTGCCGGCCGCCGTCGTGGAGCAGCGCGCCGGGCCCGCGGACCTCGCGGATCGCGTCGCGTACCCGCTCGCGCAGGTCGACCAGCCGCTCATCGGGCGAAGGTCCAGGAACGCCCCGACCCGGTTGGCGATCGGAGACCGGCCGTGACCTCCAGCGGGCCGGTGAAGGCCAGGTGCGTGCGCAGGGCGGCGACGAGGTCGTCGCGCTCCTCCGGGGTGATCTTGTCGGCGGTGGTGTCGGCGACCATCTCGATGGTGCAGTGCAGCGTGCCGTCGCCGACCGGGGTGATCGGGTAGGGCTCATTGCGCCGCGGCACTCGCTGACCAGCCGGGCCAGGGGCAGGTCGGCCTGCAGGTTCGGAACGGCGTAGACGTGCAGGACGCGGGCGCCGTCGGGCCACGGCGCGCCCTGGAATTTCGGAACGAACTTCTCCACGATCGCTTCTCCGTCACGTTGGTGCGGCGGCCGTTCCGCGTGGGGCGGCGCGGCCTCGCCGCTGCTGGTCAGGACTGGCCGAGGTGCAGCTGGTGGACGCGCTCGAAGGTGTAGCGGGGGACCGGAGTGGGATGCTGGCGTTCCCACACCAGTCACACGCTGGAGACGGTGGCGTTGGTGCGGATTCCCGGCCGGATCCGGCGGCCGATGTCGGAGGCGAGGCGGTCCGAGCGGGCGGCGAGTTCGGGGGTGTCGGTGTCCTTGATGGTGCAGTCGGGCATCGGAACTCGCCGAATAGGTCGGCCGCCCGCCCGCGGCGGTGAGCCCGGCCCGCACACGCCGGTACAACAGGTCCGGGCCGTGCTCCGGCCAGATGTCCACGATGCCGGCTGAGCCGGAGGCGCGGGCCGGGCCGATCTCGATGGTGAACGGCTCCAAGTAGGCGAGTTCCTTCTGGGCGGCGGTGGCGGCGCTCGCGAGCATCGCCTCGTCGACCCGCGCGCCGGCGGCGGTCAGCGGGTGGATCTTCTGGATCGTCATGTGCAGGTCGTCGTCGGCGATCGGTGCGATCACGTCCGGGTACTGCTCGGTGATTTCGCGCAGCCGGGCGAAGTACTCGAGGACCTGCGGCTGGTCCTGGGGTAGCCACAGGACGTGTGGTCGCACCCAGTCCTCAGCCGGGCCATCCTGGCGTCCCCACCAGCGGCTGGTGGTCATGAACTTCCTCACCGCGTCTCCTGCCGCGCCGGGATAGCGCTGACGTCCAGGTCGGCGTAGACGGGGCGGTGGTCGGCCGCAGCCTCGCTGGCCGGGCTGACATGGGCACGGTAGTGGACCAGGGCGGGGGCCACGGGCCGGGTCGCCAGGATCAGGTCGATCCGTCGCTCGCCCCACGGGTCCGGATCGCCTTGCCCGTCGGCCCAGTAGCCGACGGTCGGCTGCCACCGTGCCGCCAGCTGGGCGGCGGCGTCGACCATGAACCCGCGCCGCAGCAACGCTGCGGTCTGCCGGCGGTCGGCCAGGTTCTCCCCGCCGACGGTCTCGGCGATGCACTGGTACTCAAGGTCGTCGTGGTCCTGGTCGGTGTAGGGCTCGGCGTCGTAGTACACGTGGTCGGACGTGGTGGCGGCGGAGATGGAGTTGAAGTCGCCCGCCAGGATGCCCGGCTTCGCCCCGCCGGTGCGGCGGAAGATCCCCTTGAGCCGTAGAGCCTCGTTCGCGCGGCCGTCGGGCCGGAACGGGTCACCGTGGTAGCTCCCGACAAGGAGGGGCTCCGCCGCGCCGACATCGAGTTGCAGGGTCGTGCAGCTGTGCCAGAAGTCCGGTGCGCCGAACGGGCGGAACCCACCGGGGACCGCGCGCACGGTGTCAGGGTTCCAGAGGATGGCCGTGTACCAGCCCCGGTGCTGGTTGTTCGCCATGGCGATGCCACCAGGCGTTCCGTCCGCACGTATCGTCGTGGCGGTCAGGCCGCAGTCGGCCGCGAGAGATCCGATGATCTCGCCGGCCTCGGCCCGCCACCGCTGCGCGCGGTCAAGCTCCGTCTCGCCTTCCTGCAGGTCCTCGTCGACGAGGACCTCTTGGAGGGTCAGGATGTCGGGCGCCACCTCCCGAATGGCAGTGACGCGGGCTCTCCAATCAGCGGTGTTGCGAGCGGTGAGTTTGAGCTTGTAGGCGTTGAAATTGGTGATGCGGACCAAGGTCGGCTCCTCTGGTAGGACTGGCTGTGGTGTCACGGGTGCTACATCGGACGCCCGTTGTGCAGGACGAGCTGGCGGCTTTCCGCGCGGGCCTGGGTGAGTGAAGACAGCAGGTCGTAGCGGTTGGGCAGCAGGATCGGCTGCCAGTCGGTGAGGCTGCGGAAGGCGTAGCTGTCGTGCTCGTCGGACAGCCGGATCGCTTCGGCCTGGGCGGCGGTGAGCCAGCCTCCGTCGAAGTGGTAGTCCGTCATGGCCGGCCGGTGCTCGGTTGGGTCGCGGAAGTCCGTCGCCAGGGGGCGCAGGATGCCGGTGAGGTCGAGGCCGGTCTCCTCCAGGGTTTCGCGTGCCGCGGCACGGCGCGGGTTCTCGCCGTGGTCGAGGCGTCCTCCGGGGAACAGCCAGCGTGGCTCGGCGCCGAAGGCGTCCCGCTGCTCGTCCGGGGCTTCGTGGAGCAGCAGGACCCGGTTGCTCTGGTCGGTGAGGAACACGGCGCAGCCGTGGAGCGCCTGCGGCATCGTCTTCAGGTATTCGGCGGGGGGAATCCACTGCGGCATCGTGGGCGGTCTCCTGTTCGTTGGCGCAGCCGGGTTCAGGCCAGGCCCTCGGGCTTGTCGCCGCGGTAGAGGACGTGCACGTGGAGGTGCTTGGACTCCTGGTAGTCGCCGAGGTTCGTCACGACGCACGCGGCGCCGTGCTCGGCCTTGACCTGGGCGGCGACCTGCCGGACGACCCGCATCACCTCCAGCAGCAGTTCCTCGCCGCCGTCGCCCAGGTCCTCGATGGAGGGGGTGTGCTGCTTCGGGATCACCACGATGTGTACTGGGTAGCTGGGCCTGGTGTGGTGGAAGGCCAGGACCGAGTCCGTCTCCTGGACGGTATCCACCTTCGTGAGGCCGGTCAGCACCTGCTCGCAGTAGAAGTCGGACATGCTCACGCTCCGATCAGGGCGAGGTAGTGGGCGACGTACGGCGGGGTCTTGAGCGCGGCGACCTCGGCGAAGGGCACCCAGGCGATGCCCACGCCTTCGTCGCCGAGCCGGATCGCGTCCTTCGGGCCGGTGTACACCGCGTGCAGGACACGGGTCATCGCCGAGACGCGCTCGTGGCGGGGGCCGGGCAGCTCCCGGACGTCGGTGATGGTGATCCCGGCTTCCTCGAACACTTCCCGGGTCGCGGTCTCGGACGGTGTCTCGTCGTGCTCTCGCCACCCGCCGATCGGGGTTCGGAATCCCGGCCAGGCGATGCCCTCCTTCTCGTCCCGGTGGTGCACCAGCAGCTCGCCGTCCGGGGTGGTGACGAACACCACGATGCCCTCGAAGTCCTGGTGCTCCGGGGTAGGCCGTTCGATGTAGAGCACCCGGCCGGAGCGGGCGGCGCGCAGCACCTGGAGGTCTTGCCGGTACTCCTCGGGCGTCAGGTAGTGGCGCCAGTTGTACTCGGTCTCAAAGCGGAACTCGCAGTGTTCGGCCGGGTCGAGGACGATGCGGGCCTTCTGCTCCTCGGTGAGCGTGCCACCGTCGAAGACCCATCCGATCGACGGCACGGGGCGGACGTGGTCGGCCTGCTGGTGGATGACGGCGATCAGCCGCTGTCGGCCGACCGGGTCCGGGTTCTCGGTGAGCAGGTCGAGACCGATCTCTTCGCGGGCCTCGCGCAGCGCGGTCTCGAACGGGGACTCGCCGGGCTCGGAATTCCCGCCGGGCCAGTCCCATCGGTCGGTGTCCACGGCGTTGCGCATGCCCAGCACCCGGCCCTGCTCGTCGCGCACGAGAACGCAGGCGTACGTCATCGGCCGGTCGATCGTGGCGAGGTACTGGCTGGCGGGCTTCCATCCGGCGGCGAGGCGGTGGGTGAGCCAGGTGATCACCTCGCGGTAGCCGTCGCTGGTCGGCGGCAGCTCGTCTGGGCGGAACCAGTCGAAGGAGTCGTGCTCGGAGAGGGTCACCGTGGTCTCGTCCGGGACGGTGCAGGTGAAGACGAACTGGCGGGTCAGACACCCCATGACGTTTGAGGTCAAGCGGCATGGAGGTCTGCGTGGTGGGACCAGGCGGTCGCTTCGTCGTAGTGGGTGCGGCTCTTGAGGCATCCGTGGAGGATGCCGACGAGCCGGTTGCCGAGCTGGCGGAGGGCGGGGTTGTAGCCGGCTTCGCGGGCTCGTTGCTTGTCGTAGTAGCGGCGGGCGCCCGGTGAGGCGCGCAGGGCGGAGAACGCCTGGCGTTGGAGGGCGTCGGCGAGCCGGTTGTTGCGCACGTAGCGGGCCTGGACGCTGTGGCTCTTGCCGGAGGCCCGAGTGACTGGGCTGGTCCCGGCGTAGTTCTTGCGGGCCTTGGCTGAGCTGTAGCGGGTGGGGTCGTCCCCGAACTCGGCGAGCACCCGGGCGCCGGTGATCTCGCCGATGCCAGGCATCGACAGGTAGATGTCAGCGTCCGGGTGCGCGAGAAAATGTGCCCTCACCTGCTCTTCCATCGCGGCTATCTGCTCGTTGAGGGCGAGCAGGAGGCGGGCGTGGGCGGTGGTGGCGGCCGCGTAGGCGGCCGTGAGCGGCTCGGGCAGCTCCAGGTATGTCTCGCGCAGTGTGGCCTGGATCGCGCCGGCCTTCTGGTCCCGGTCGCGGCGCCGGGCCCGGGCCAGGACGGCGGCGATCTGGGTGCGGGTCAGCTTCGCCGCCGTCTGCGGCGTGGGTGCCTTGATCAGCAGTTCCAGCGCGTCGGCGCTGGTCAGCTCCAGGGACGCGTATGCGGTCAGCGCCCCGGGGAAGTACTCGCGCAACGTGCTGCGGAGCCGCTGGAAGGTGCGGGTGCGTTCCCAGATCAGGGTCTGGTGGGCGCGGGTGACGACCTTGACGGCCTGGGCCTGGTCACTATCGCCGGCGATGGGCCGCAGCTGGTCGCGGTCGATGCGGACCATGTCGGCGAGCGCGTGGGCGTCGCCCTTGTCGCTCTTGGCACCGGAGGTGCCGTATCGCTCCTTGAAGCGGGCGACCTGCCGGGGGTTGATCGCGTAGACCTGGTAGCCGGCGGCGATCAGGGCCTGCACCCAGGTGCCGCGGTCCGTCTCGATCCCGACGATCACGTCGGCGGGGTCGGGGTCCTCGCCGGCGTGCCTGGCCACGAGCTCGTGCAGTTTGGCGATGCCCTCCACGCCCTCGGGCAGCCGGGCGGCGGCCAGCTTCCGGCCGGTCGGGTCCTGGACCTCGATGTCGTGGCGGTCCTCGGCCCAGTCGTCGCCGATCAGTAGCAACTCGTCCTCCCCGTCGTGTACTTGCCGGTCGTGCAGCCAGCGGAAGACACGGCACGCGGCCTAATGGATCCAGTGCTCACGCCTTGTCCGGCGGGCACGCCACCCCATCAGCGGTCATGGCCTTCCGGCCGACCAGCAGGGGCACGGTCTGACCCCAGAACTCGCAATGGTTCCGGCGACACGAGTGCTCACCTGCTGGCGGCTACGGCACCGAGTCTCTACGACTCAGCAAGTCCCATTAGGCGGCCCCGGGTGTTGACGAAGTCCAGGGCCCGCACGTACTCGATGTCGGGGCAGTGGATGCCGGTCTCCTCCACCAGCTCCCGGATCCCACCGTCCCGGGGGTCCTCGCCGTCGTTCAGCCCGCCGGCCGGGTAGTCCCACAGGCCGGGCAGCACGTCGTCCTGCTTGCGGCGCAGCATCAGCACATGGCCCTGCTGGTCGCGCACCACGGTTCCGGCCGCGAGCTTCTGGACGCCTTCGGCCAGGGCCTGTTCGGCGAGCAGCTTGTACGAGATCATGCGGTGGTCTCCTCCTTCGCACGGTTCCAGTCGCCCCAGGCGGTGACCGGCTGCCCGGCCAGGGCCTCGGCGACCTGCCAGAGCATCCCGGCGCGGGAGCCCTTCACGAGGACGACGTCGCCGGGGCGTACCTCGTTCTGGAGCCAGGCGGCGGCGGTGGCGTTGTCGCGCACGATCGCGACGGTCTCCACGCCCGCCGCACCGGCGGCGAGCGCCAGCTGCTTAGCCAGAGCGCCGCCGACAGCGAGGACCAGGTCCACGCCGAGTTCTCCGGCCTCCCGTCCGACAGCGCGGTGCCCTTCGACGGCGTCCTGTCCGAGTTCGGCCATCTCGCCGAGCACGGCGATCGTCCTGCGCTGCTCGTTCAACGGGGGTCCTCGGTGGTCCAGGTGACGGTCATCGGGGTGGTGGGGCGGGCCAGGACGAAGCGGCCCCGGTCCGGGTCGGCCGCCGGCGGCGAGGCCGGGATAGCGATGACGGCGGGGTGGTTGCGGAAGCGGTGGTCCCACAGTGCGGCTTCGGCGGCGAGCTGGGCGGCGAGGGCGGCGCCGCCGGGGCCGTAGCCGTGGAAGTCGAGTTCGAACCGGTCGCCGCCGTCCTCGGTGAGGTGGTAGCCGAGGTGGGCGAGTGAGCCGCCTGCGGTGGTGGCCATCGTCTGGGCGGGCAGGCCCGGGACCGCGTCCTTGGAGGACCGCAACCACATCGGCGGGTTGGGAAGGCGGCAGGCGAGCCACAGGTACAGCTGCTCGAACGACTCCTGTCGGCCGACGAAAACCCCGGTGGGCACGGTGGTGTGCCGGGTGTTCAAGACCCCGGTCAGGGCGGCCGGGTCGGTGGCGTGGAGGTTGTCCCGGTTGGACTGGAGGGTGGCCGCGCCGGTGCCGGTCAGGTCGATGGTGCTGGAGGCGGCCGGGGTGGTGCCGGGGTCGCGCAGCGGCATGAAGCCCGCCATCTCGCTGCCGTCGCCGACCCAGCCGCCGTGGCCGTCGCTGACGAAGGGGACGGTCCGCGACACCGCCCCGGCCAGGCGCACCGGGACGAGGAGACGGCCGGCGGGGTGGAGCTGGTCCAGCCAGGCCCGAGGGACTTCGAAGGCGCCCACGGTGGCGGTGATCCGGTCGAACGGCGCCTCGCTGGGGTGGCCGAGCCTGCCGTCGCCGAGGACGACGTCCACAGATCCGATGCCCGCCCGGGCGAGGTTGGCGCGGGCACCCCGGACCAGGTCGTCATCGACGTCGATGGTGACGACCCGTCCGGCCGGTCCGGTCAGGTGCGCCAGCAGGGCCGCGTTGTAACCGGTGCCCGCCCCCAGCTCCAGCACCCGGTGGCCGGGCTCGACCTGGAGCTGCTCCAGCATCATGGCCACGATCCGCGGTTGGGACGCCGCGCTGATCGAGGTCCCGGCCTCGTCGGTCTTGATGGACACGATGTCGTCGGCGTAGGCGGTGGTGAGGGGGACGCCGGGGACGAACAGCTCGCGCGGCACGGTGCGCATCGTCGTCTCCACCGCGCTGGTGCGGATCTTCCTGTCGGCGAGCAGCCGATCGGCGAGCTGGTGGCGAAGCTCCTCGGCGGTGCTGGGCCGGGAGGTGGTCTGCTGGTCGCTCACGCGGTCTGCTCCTCGCTGGTCGTCTCAGGGGTCTCGGTCAGTGGCGGCCTCTGCGCGGGCACGCCGCTGCGGTCGTGCTGCAGCGCCCGGAGGTCGGCGAACATCCCGGGTGTGGAGGCGAGTTCGTCGAAGGTGCCTTCCTGGATGACGCGGCCGTGGTCCAGGACGACGATGCGGTGCGCGACCCGGGTGTTCTCCAGGTTGTGGGTGACCAGCACGGTGGCGCGGTCCTTGGCGATGCCGGTCAGGCCGTTGAAGATCCGGTGTTCGGCCCTGGGCTCCATGGCGCTGGTCGGCTCGTCCAGGATGAGCAGGTCGGACTGCCGGTGGAACGCGGCGGCGGTGACCATGCGTTGCCACTGGCCTTCGGACAGGTCGGTGCCTCCCCAGAAGTCCCGCGACACGAGGGTGTCGAGTCCCCGGTCGAGTTCGGCGATCACCTCGTCGGCGCCGGTGGCGGCGGCGGCCTCCATCACGGCGGCGTCGCCCCGGCTGGTGGGCTGGCCGAGCGTGATGTTCTGCCGGGCGGTGAGCGGCCAGTGGGAGAAGTCCTGCTGGACGAAAGCGGTGTGCCCCACAGCAGGTCCGGGTCCATGTCGCGGGTGTCGCGCCCGTCCCACGTCACCGCGCCGTCTGCGGGCAGCGTCAGGCCGCACAGCAGCCGCATCAGGGTGGACTTCGCGGCG